>CAWFTO010000003.1:0-964935 GCA_963818845.1 Vulcanimicrobiota bacterium
AGAGGCGGCGGAGATCGCTCGCATACGGCGGGAACGGCTACTATTGCTGCCGATTCTGGCGGTGACACGATGCGGGTGGATGAGGCATCGGCGTTCGAAGATACGCTTGCGCGGCTGCGGCAGCGCTACTCGCTGAATTTCTACTTTCCCGAAGGATTGCCGGACCAGAAATCGGTGCGAGTGGATCTTTCACAGCAAGCGTCGATTCGCTACGCTAACGCTGAGATTCGGTCGCGGCGTGTGTTTATTTCGGGCGGCGGCTCCGGAGAGCGCGGTGGGCCTACTGTTGTGACGCGGGCGCACGATTCCGGCAGCGTAGATACTTCGTCATCCGATGCAACTGCCGACGGAGCGACGCCCAAACGGCGTAGCATGCCGGTGAACGAAGATTCAGGTCCGCATGTCAACACGATCAACCCTGATTCGCAAGGTGAAAGCGAACCAGATTCGCGGCCCGCTGCGAGCGGATCGACCGAAACAGACCACTCCTGCTGGAGGATGGCCTCGCAGCAATCAGCAATTCCAGGCACAACGAGTAAGCGACTAAGATCTCGTATTTGTTAGTGTTCGCCGTTGCCGCTTCGATTTGCATAGGGCTCAAGAAATTTGATCAGCTCTTCGTTGACGACTTCCGGCTTCTCCTCATGAGGCAAATGCCCGCATTGAGGGATGGAGACGAAGGTGGGATGCTGCGCCATGGTGCGCCAAATCTCGCGGAAGTCCCACATCTTGCCGCCGAGGTCGAAATCTTCTCCCCAGAGGACAAGTGTTGGGCAAGAGATCAGGACGTCTTTGTCTTGCTCGTCCTGCGCGACGTCTTCGCGACCGGCTCGATAATCACTGAATGCGCCGCGAAGCGCGCCAGGCTGCGAGTAGGACTTGACATAGACGGCGATCTCTTCCGGTGTGAAGAGTTCAGGGTTGTAGCACCAGCTGGAGAAAATGAAGCGGAGCCACACTTCTTCTCGACCTGAAATGAGAGCCTCGGGCAGATCCGGGACGTTATTGAAGATGAAGAACCAGTGCCCACGAGCGATCTCGGCATTCATACGTTCGAATATGATGCGGGTGGGGATGTTATCCATTACGACCAGCCGGTCGACGGCTTGAGGGTAATCTTTCGCCAAGCGTGTTGCGACACGAGCGCCGCGATCATGTCCGACGATTGCTGCCGTCGTGCATCCGCAATGCTGCATCAGAGCGTAGATGTCAGCAGCCATGGTTCGCTTGTCGTACCCGTTTGCCGGTTTAGCCGTTGCGCCATAGCCGCGTAGGTCGGGGACAATCAAACGGATAACGAGAAGAGAGCGCGGGAAGCTGATGGCGCCAGCAGAACCAGGTTTCAGGAAAACCGTGCAGCAGAAACAGAGGCGGGCCGTTGCCCGCCTCTACGTAATGCATTTTAATGCCGTTGACGACGGCCGTGTGGTGCTGGGCTTGCGAATTCTGCACGGATGCTACGGCAGGATTACTTTTTGCTCGCGGAGCCTGGTTCCGATTGACTCGCGTGTGCCTTCGCTACCAGCGGATCCGGCAAAGCATAACCGGCAGCTGCCTGCAATTTGTTCTTGAAGGACCCGGCGACCACGTGATCTTTGCCGGCCATCAGAGCTTCGTAGCCTTCTTTCGCCACTTCGGCCGGATCGTCCTTTTCACTTGCGCCGAGTTTGGTGTCATCCGCACCAGCACGGTGGAAGAAGTTGGTTTCTGTTGCGCCGGGCATCAGTGCGGTTACGGAAACACCGGTATCCTTCAACTCCTCGCGGAGACTTTGGGAAAGCGAGCGGACGAAGGCTTTGGTGGCACCGTAAACCGCCTCGTACGGAGTAGGCATGGTGCCGGCGATGGAAGCTGTGAACAGAATGCGACCGCTGCCACGGGCCACCATTTCTTTCACGATGAATTTGGCGAGGTGGACGGTCGAGACTACGTTCAGATCCACCATTTTCAGTTCTTCCGCCAAGTCCGTTTCGGCGAAGCGTCCACTTACTCCGATACCGGCGTTGATTGCGATGGCATCGACGGGACGGCCACTTGACTGAATTGCGGACTGAAGCTTGTGCATACCTTCGTGCTCGGCGAGGTCTACCTGCAACGCCTGTACGTTTGCTCCCAAGGCTGAAGCTGACCGGCCGCAGTATTAATGTCGGCGCCATCGGCGGCGATCAAAACGTCAAAACCATTTTCGGCGAATTGTTTTGCCAATTCGTAACCTATGCCTTTAGAAGCGCCGGTTACGACGGCGAACTGCTTGTTAGAAGATGTTGCCATGTGTGTTCCTCAGGTGTGAGACGCCAGCAGACCGGGAAAGTGTGAGATGGGACTTTTGCGGGGTATTTACTACCCGATGGACAGGGTATTCGGGCCTCAGAATAGAGTTTTTGCGGAGACCGCAAGTGCCTCCGAGTAGCATATATGTTTCGCGTGTGTGAATGAAGGTAACGCTGAAAGCGCTGCGGCGGCACGCGATGGCGTCTTCGCTGTTTTCTCCGACGACGCTAAGGAGAGCGGTGGAAAGGCTCGGGTTCGTGCAGGCAGATCCGATCCGGTCACCGGCACGGGCGCAAGATCTCATTCTGCGACATCGGGTGAAAGGGTATAGGGCGGGAGACCTGGAGAAGTGTTACCCAAGATCGAACTTGAAGAGGATTTTCTGTATGCGTACGGCTTTATGCCGAGATCGACTTGGAGATTGCTGCATCCCAGGCTCGAACAAGGGCTGAGTTCTTCGGAAGAGCAGTGTGCTCAAGCTGGTGTCTTCGCGGCGGCGCATGCATCCACGTGACCTCGAGGTACACCTGGGCAGGGAACGCGAGCTCAATGCCTGGGGTGGGTATTCGAAAGCAACGACGCGAACTCTACAAGCGCTCCATTATCGCGGTCTGTTGAGAGTTGTTGGACGGGAGAATGGGGTTCGAGTTTATGAGGCGACGAGAAGGCCACATGCACAGGTAGAACCAGAGGAGCGGCTCCGAAAGCTGGTGCTCTTCGTTGCCGGAATTCTGGCGCCGCTGCCGGAGCGAAGTCTGCGGGCCACGCTGCAGCTGCTGGCTCATGGCGCTCCTGCTTTAAAGGGAAGGCAATCAGCAGTTACGAAGCTTGTTCAGTCGGGCGATTTGGCTTGCGCCGAGGTGGACGGCTTGCGATACGTCTGGCCGGCCGGTCCGTTGATTCGTAGCAGGGCCCAGGGCAAGCGGTGCGGTTTCTGGCTCCTTTCGATCCCTTGGTATGGGACCGGCGGCGATTTGAGCACTTCTGGGGATGGGCGTACCGGTTTGAAGCATATACGCCCGTAGCAAAACGGAAGCTGGCTATTATGCGATGCCGCTGTTGTGGATGGATGAGGTGATCGGGTGGGTCAACGTGTCCAGCCGGGATGGAAAGTGAACGTCGAAACCGGGTTCGTCAAGGACGAACCGAGAGATCGCGTTTTTCGGGAAGATTTGAGGCGGAAGTCGAACGGCTTGAGAAGTTTTTGAACGGACAGCGGTGAACGGGTGGGTTGCTCGCCGCAACCTTCGGGGGGAATTCGTCAGATGTCCCCGCGGCGGCACGTTTTCCCGCCTCATCAAGGTCGATCCTGGTTTCCATGCCACGCGTGTTCTCACCTTTGAGCTGTCATTGCCCGCGAGTAAGTACAAGCTGAGGATTCAGCGAGTGGCAGTGTATGAAAGAATCCTTCCTGCCCTGCGATCTATTGCAGGCATAGAAGCCGCCGGTATTGTGGAGACGGTGCCGATGGACGGCGAACCCGACGGCACCTTTCTTATCATTCCTGGGCGCGCCGCAAATTTGAAGCTGCCGTATGCGAATTACAGTGTAGCGTCACCCGGCTATTTCAGTGCGATAGGCACGCCTATACTGCGTGGCCGCGATTTTCTTGATACTGACATTGCGACCTCCGAGCCAGTGGTTGTGATCAACAAGGAGATGGCAAAGCACTTCTGGCCGGGGCAGGATGCGATGGGTAAACAGGTCGCCGTGGGAGGGCCCACTTTTCCTTTGATGACAATCGTAGGAATCGTTGCCGATGTGAAGCACCTTTCGCTGCGCGAAGCACCGGCTGCGGAAATGTACGTGCCATACACCCAGAAGCCCATTTCCCACGATGCAGATCATGCACGCGGTGTTGCACACCAACATGGAACCGGTATCTGTCGCTGCAAGCCTGCGCGAGGCGCTACGTCCCATAGATCCGGACTTGCCGGTGGCGAAGCTGACGACCGTCGCTGCTTTAGTGGATGAGTCATTAGCGGGTCAGCGATTCGCGACGCTATTGTTGGTCGGTGCGCTGGCCATGCTGCTGGCGTCCATCGGGATGTATGGGGTGATTTCGTATGCAGTGACACAGCGCACTCGGGAAATCGGTATACGCATGGCGCTGGGCGCCGGGCGCGGAAAGGTATTCGGAATGGTTATCGGTGAAGGCGCCCTACTGGCTGGTTTGGGAATCTTCGTAGGCCTGACCGGGGCGCTCGCCGTGACGAAATTGATGGCGAGCGCTCTATTCGGGGTGGTGCCGCACGATTTTCTGACTTTTAGCGTGGTGTCCTTGCTACTTGGCGTGGTCGCGCTTCTCGCCTGTTATGTGCCCGCGCGCCGGGCCATGCAGGTGGATCCGATGATCGCGCTGCGATACGAGTGAGGCCGTCCGGGGTACACTCATTTAGGCATCTACCGCTTTGCCAGATACTGCCGCTGACGATCCATGATGCGTTCTCGCCAGGCGGCTTGAGCGTCGGTATCGTAGTCGAGGTGGGCGCGATTGGTGGCCTTCGCAATTTCATCCAGGGGCGCCTTGGGCGTGCGGTCGGCAAATAGCGAGGCCGTTCGCTTCCTGATAGGTATCGGTGAACTGCGTGTAGCAGAAGCCGGCCAGCGCCGGGAGTGCGTTCACGGTCTCGAGCAGCGCTCGGTAGCGGTCGAGCAATTGCTCGGGTGTCTCGGAACGCGAATAGCCCCAGATTCCGTCATGACCGTTGCCGAAGGCGATGCCGCCGAACTCGGTGAGCACGATGGGCTGGCCGGACATGACTTTGCCGTCGACGAACCAGCATGCGGCCGCCGGGCCGTTCGCGCTTGAACAGACGCGCTTCGATATCGTCGAGTCCGTAGCGCTTGCCGATGCGGTCCGGGCTGATCATCGTAATCGTGGATGCCGATGATGTCGGTGGCAACGCTCTCCCAGCCGTCGTTGCCGATCACGGGGCGCGTGGGGTCGAGGGTTTTGGTGAGGTGATAGAGCGCCTGAACGTAGTGGCGCTGGGCGGGACTGTCGGGCAGGTCGGGCACGCCCCAGGACTCGTTGAACGGCACCCAGGCCACGATGCAGGGATGGCTGACGTCGCGCTTCAAGACCTCGATCCACTCGCGCGTGAGCCGCTCGATCGATTTGCGAGTGTAGCGATAGGCGCTGGGCATCTCTTCCCAGACCAGCAGACCCAGCTGGTCGGCCCAATAGAGGATAGCGCGGGTTCTCGATCTTCTGGTGCTTGCGCACGCCGTTGAAGCCGAGCTTCTTGGCCAGCAGGACGTCCTGCAGGAAGCGCATCGTCGTCGGGCGCGGTGAGGCCGGTCTCCGGCCAGTAGCCCTGGTCGAGCACGAGCCGCAAGGTGAGCGGGCCGGCCGTTGAGGATGAAGCGGTCGCCCTGGATGGCGATGGCGCGCAAGGCGGTGTAGCTGCGCACGCGGTCGATCACATTGCCCTGCGCGTCGCGCAGTTCGAGCTCGGCGTCGATGATGGTGGGCGAGGAGGGACTCCAGAGCAGGTCGTTGCGGTAGTCGTCGATGCCGGGATCGGAAAGGGCGATGCGCCGGTGCACTTCGCCGGCAACGACGGAGTAGGTGTCTTCGGCGAGCACCTGCTCGCCGACATGCAGCCGAACGGCGAGGCGAGAGTCCGTCTGACGCGTTCGCCGCCGATGTGAGCTTCGAGTCCGATCTCCCAACGCTCCAGATTGGACGTCCAGCTGACGAGTCTCGATGAAAGACTCGGGAACGACCTCGAGCCAGACGGTCTGCCAGATGCCGGTGGTGCGCGGATACCAGATGGAGTGCGGCTCCAGCTTCCAGTCCTGCTTGCCGCGGGGTTTGGCGAGATCGGCGGGATCGTCCTCGGCGCTGACGACGATCTCCTGGGGGCCTTCGGGGCTGAGTGCCTCGGTGATGTCGGCGCGGAAGGGGGTGTAGCCGCCTTGGTGGCGAGCAGACTTTGGTGCCGTTCACCCAGACCGTGGCGTTGTAATCGACGGCGCCGAAGTGGAGCACGAGACGGTGCCCCGGCTCGAGACGCGGGCGCGTGAAGTTGCGGCGATACCAGACAGCGCAGTAGAAGCCGGTGTCCTCGATGCCGCTGGCAGCTGTTTCAGGGCTGAACGGAACAATGATGGTGGAGTTCCACTCGACTGACTTGGGGTCGCCCCATACTGCATCGCGATCGAATGCGAAGTCCCAGGTGCCATTGAGCGACATCCAGCCATCGCGCTGCAGCTGCGGGCGAGGACACAAGTGCGCGTCCTTCGCAGGATGGTGGTCAACGGCAGGACTTAAAACCGGTGGTTGGTCCACTGGTGGACGGTATCAACTGTTCCATGGGTCGGTATTATACGTGGCTTTGTTCGGAAAGATTTTTAGGTGCGGTCACCTGCAGTGTGAAGGGCTGCTGGAAAAGCAGGGGACTGGATGTCATCCACACATACTGTCACATCCGAGTGCCAAAAGGGGAAGTACGTTTTCTGCACGCCAGGTTCACTCTACGTCACGGCTTAGCTATTTGTTAGAGACAAGCACGACGGCAGGTATTCGGGTGCGCGTCAGCACAGACTGAATTGTGCGTCCGAGATTGAGGCGATCGGAGGTTTTGCGGTATACGGCACCGAGCACAACCATGTCGTAGCGGTTACGCCGCAGTTCTTTGATAATTTCTTCGCCGGCATCTTCACCCAACTCAACGCGAGAGCTGGAGCGTACCTCCAACCGTTCAATTCGAAGAGCGGCATCGCGCAGGAAGCGGTAACCAGCTTCAAGCAAGTCACGATGCTTGCGTTCTTTCCAGAACAGTGCGTCGAGCTTTGCGTGCATGACGTTGAAGAGCACCAACTCCGCTTCGTGTGCTTTGGCTAGATAAGCTGCGAGGTCAGCGCCGGACATCGAATGCTCATGCGTGCTTATAGGGACCAGGATGCGCCGAGCGGATGATGAGGGCTCGGAATCTCGAATGGCGATCAGGACGTCGGATTCGGCGTCGTGGATCAGCCTATCTTGTAACTCGCCGAAGGAGAGCAGCGGACCGGGTTGCGGCGGCCGCGCTCCGATGGCGATGAGATTATGCTTCTTGCCGGCTTCGAGGATGGCTTGCAAAGCATCTTGTTCGGGCGCAACGCCCTTTGTGAGTTCGACGGTGTCGTATTCGCCGGCAACTTTCAAAGTTTCCTCCGCTTGCTCCAATTGTTCGCTCTCGACGTGGAGCGCCGGGTTGGTTTGGGAATTCTGAACATTGCTCAGTTCGGTGATGTCAAAGATCTCGCCTTCCTTCTGCTTGCCTTCGGCGAGAGTACCGATGAGACTGGCAGAGATTGCCGGAAGCAGTTCCGGGAACATGGGAACGAGCACTCGTTCGACGTCGGACAAATAAGCGCGGCGCCTTGCCTCTTCGCGATTGAGACGCGCGAGTTCCTGTTGCGATGGGGGCACTTTCTTCTCCAATACCATCAGGAGCGGCGGAGAAATCAGCACGGTCAGGATGGCGACGACAGCGTACATCGTATAGGTCTCGGTGGAGAACAATCCGAGTTGCACGCCGAGGATGGCCACGATGACATCGCTACCTCCTTTCACGTTGACACCGATGCCTACCAGCAAGGAGTCCCACCAAGCGAGTCGGCCAAGTCGTGCACCGAATGCGCCGGAGCCCACCTTGGTGATGGTGGCGACAGCGAACAGAAGCAGGAGCGTAGTGACGGATGACCAGTCACGAAGCCTGAAGACGTCGACGCGCATGCCGGCCAGCACAAAGAAGATAGGAGCAAATAGACCGACTGCGAGAGTCTGCACGCTCTCTTTGAGCGGGATTGTCGCCCGGGGTGCCTGGCTGAGGAGAACACCAAAAGCGAAGGCCCCGAGAAGCGCGTGGAGACCCAAGGCTTCGGTGATACCGGCGGCGACAAAGGCGAGTACGAGCACAAGCGATAGTTGCCCGTTGACCACATTGGTGAGGTCCGCGGTCCTGCGCATCGCCCAGAAGGTGAAGCGGCGTCCGACGGTCATCATGAACGCGAAGAACAGGATCAGGAAGAGCATTGTGCGAGCGCCCGCAGTGACGGCGTGACCTGTTCGGAGGGAAGCGACAAGTGAGATCAAGGGCCAAGCGAGGACTTCGCCGGCGATGCCAGCAGCCAGGATGACTTGCGCGTATCCGCGACGGAGTGCGTCGCGCTCGATCAATATCTTGGCGACTACGCTCACCCCGGTGACGGAGAGGACGAGCCCGAGGAAGAAGCCGTTGGTGGGAGCGAGTCCAAGGACCTTCCAGGCGAATAGTGTACCGGTAACAAGGGAGACGACGATCGCGAAGGCGGCAGTGAGCGCACCGGGCTTGGCCATGTGGCGCAGGATGTGGAGATCGACCTCGAGGCCGGCAATCAGGAGCAGCAGGATAGCGCCGACCCAGGAAAACATGGAGAGAGCGAGCCCGACGCCTTCACCGAGGAACAAGGTGTGGTAGACGGAGGGAAAGATGGCGCCGAGAACGGAGGGGCCGATGAGAAAGCCGCCGGCGAGTTCGCCGAGCACTTCGGCCTGACCGAAGCGCCGGGCTATTTCAGCTGAGCCTCTGCCGACAATCAAGATCACTGCTATCGCGATCAGGCTGAGCAGTAACTGTTCTTCCGATAAACTCTGCAAGCGGCAGTTACCTGACGCCGCGCATGAGGGGATTAGTGCTGTAGAACACGATTTATTGCTATTAGATGCGGGGAATCGGTTCGAGTGTCGGTAGGAAAACCACCGAACCGGTCACGAACCAGAGAAATATTTTTGGCCTGGAAAACAGGGCTTCGTCGATTGAGGTGCATCGATTCTTCCATCGGTAAGTGGCGAAGATTATCTCGTCTTAGGCCGCAAGAGCACGCGCTGCCACCTCGAGCGTGTTCCGGCTGGATGGACTCAAGATGGCACAGAAGATCATCGATATCGATGCGTCGAAACCGATCGAAGCCACGGTAGCGGAGCTTCAGCTTCCTAGCCGGCCGCTCATCGTTCTGCTGGGCGATTTCGATAGCAAGTTGAACGATCAGGTCAGGGGTATCTGCAGTCGCGTGATTGTGCCTGCCGCGGTGGACCCAGGCGCGTTGATTCTTGACAATGCGGCTTGCGGCGGGTGCGCAGCACTGATTGCGAAGGCCGCGCTCGATCAGGACAAGCCAGTGGCGCTACTCGGTATCGTCCCTGGCGACCGGGCGCCGACGGCAATCGATGCCGATCATGAGGCGGTTCTGCGCTTGCCGTCCGAGTGGGCCGACTCTACAAAGTACACGTTTCAAATCGCGGATGAGCTGATCAAGAACGAAACGGGTCCTAAGCCCACTCTGGCGATTCTTTTTGGCGGTAGTGAGCCGGAGAAGAAAGCCCTGTTACGCTGTGCGCGCCGGGGTTGGCCGGTGCTGGTGATGAAAGGCAGCGGTGGATTAGCGGATCAGATCCTGCAGGTGCGTGCATCGCAGCCGGACGGTACGGCGGGCTCCCTCCTGACCGATCCCGAATTGAGAGAAATCGTGGAGACAGCCAGCATCTATCCCTCTTCGATGGATGCGAGTGTGGACGAACTGAACCGCATTCTGCTGGGGCGCATTGATGAGCGGCCGGAGATGCTGGTGAACACTCTCAAAGAGGCGTGGACGCGGTTCGATGAACTCGATGCCGCGGCGATATTGAAGCAGAAAACGTTTCTGATATTGGAGCTGGCGCTGATCACGCTTGGGGTTCTGGCGGCATTGTTCGCGATTCTCACGTCGGGCTCGAATGCAGTTTCTCCGTCTTGGCGATTGTGGTTTCACAGACACGGGATGCGGATGGGAAGGTTGCATTTGCTGGTGCTGCTAACACCCATCGCGATTTCGATCATCGCTGCGTATAACAGCCATTTTCGGGACGGGAACAAATGGATTCTACTGCGGGGTGCGGCGGAGGCCTTGAAGAGCGAAATCTTCCGTTTTCGAGCGAAAGCCGGAGGCTACAGCGATGAGCAGTGTCTGCAAACGTCACGCGACCTGAAGTTGGCCGCGAGAATCAAGGACATCAGTTCGGCGCTGGAGCAAAGCGAAGTGAACAAAATGGGCCTGCGAGCGGGGCGCACTAATGCCGGACAACGCGCTTCGTTTCTTTCGCCCGACGGGTACGTCGACGCTCGCCTCCGGGATCAGGTGAAGCACTTCACCGGTAGGACTGCAACGCTATCGCGCAAACTTATCGGGATGCAACTCCTGGTCTACATGGCGGGAGGGGCAGGCACCTTCCTGGCCGCCATGCGGTTAGACATTTGGGTAGCCTTGGCGACTGCGCTGGTGACGGCACTGACGACAAAACTGCAAGCCGACCAGGTGGAGAATTCGCTGATGCAGTACAACCAGGCGCTCGCCAGTTTGCGGAACGTAGATGCATGGTGGACGGCGCTTTCTGCCTGGGAGAAGGGAAGGCGTAAGAACATCGATTTGCTGGTCGAGCAGACGGAGAAGGCAATGGAAACCGAAACTGCCGGGTGGGTGCGACAAATGCAGTCAGCACTCGATAAGCTCACCGAGAAAGAGCCGCAGAAATAACGCGCGACGGGCGTGTGGACGTCTTACCGCGTGCTCTTGGGCTCGCTGATATAGCCCGAGATGCCGTCCCGGTCAATAGAATTCACAACGAACTCAAGAGGCCGGGCATATTCGCTGCTGGCGATCCGGACTGGCGAGTAGAGCGCAACGTGTTTCCGTTCAATACGATGAGTGCCCGTAATGACGGAGAGATCATACGCTTTCCGCCGGGAATCGATTCTCCAGACGCCCACCGAGACGGGCCCGACGCGCTGGAAGCGTTTTGAGCGGGCCAGCGTGAATTCGACGTAACGGCGGAGGCCGCGTTTTTCGAGCGCTACTAAATCGCTATGAGTCTTAGCGACAACCATGTCCGCGTCGTCTGCGATAGCTCCGGAAGGCTTGGCTTGTGGAGCAGCCTGAACAGGCTAACGTCTGAGAAGCTGCAGCTCACGGTCGGAACAGTCACCCGAGTAATGGTGTCGGGGGCAGGTTGGGTATCCGCCCGAACGATTGGGACCCGCTGGGCGGCGGGCTGGGTTGCAGAGGCAACATATTCCGGGCCGCTCGCGGAAGCCAGAAGTGAGTGATCCCGCTCGTAGAGGAACAAGAAGACGGCGAGAGCCGAAAAAACCGCGACGCCCATCGCCAGAGAAGCTAGGAGACGGCTATTCAGCGGTGTCGAAAAGGTTGGTGCTCCGGACGCCAGGGGAAAGTATCGTGCGGT
This sequence comes from Vulcanimicrobiota bacterium, assembly GCA_963818845.1. GTDB lineage: Bacteria > Vulcanimicrobiota > Vulcanimicrobiia > Vulcanimicrobiales > Vulcanimicrobiaceae > Vulcanimicrobium. Next base: position 11,522 of record CAWFTO010000003.1, read on the forward strand.
ACCCATGTTCTTACTGGATGCGGGAATTGCGCTTTCGGTAACGAATTAGTACGCGGTGGTATCGAAGCTGGAATCGATTTCCCAACGTTCGGCCCATCGATTACGTCTAAAGCGCGAAAAACAAGGTTGACGTTCGGGTTGCCCTTACAATTCGCCGGTAGTTTGCCAGACCATCCGACTGACGTTGAGCTTGCGGAAAGCTGCAGGCGCGGAAACTTGCGCGCCTACGAAATTTTATATGAGCTGCACGGCCCACGCATGAAGAGCTTGGCGTTCCACCTCCTTCAAAGCCGTGCGGATGCAGAAGATGCGGTGCAGGAAGCATTTTTGAAAGTTTACAAAGCGATGAAAGGGTTCGAAGGGCAATCGTCACTTTCTACCTGGATTTACCGGATATTGATCAATTGTTGCTACGACGCGATGCGCAAAAAGCAGCGGTTGGCGGAAAAGCCGGCCGCGAAAGAAGGCACGACCGAGGATAAGCTGCCGCTCAAAATGGCGCTTGAACAGGCGCTGGCGCAGTTGAACGAGAGACAGCGGATGGTGTTCCTGATGTTTGAGGTAGAGGGACTGAAGCATTCCGAGATAGCGGGCATCCTGGAAGCGCCGGAGGGAACCTGCCGGAGCTGGCTGTTCGAGGCGAAGCGCGAGCTGAAACGGATGTTGATGGGGCGAACCGCATGAAGTTCGAATGTGGGGATCTGGAGCGGGCGCTGGCGATGTCGGAGCTGATGCCTGAGGCTCGGGAACATCTTAAGAATTGCGCGCTTTGCCGGCGTGAGTACCGCGTCTGGAACGAGATTTCGACAGCCGCGAAAGATTTGCACGAGGAGTGGGAGAGTCCGCTGCTTTGGCCGGGCATTCGGCGCGCTTTGGAAGCGGAAGAGAAGCTAAGGCGGGGAACGCCTCCGTGGCGGCAATGGAAGAGTGTGGACGTTGGCAGCGACTGTGTTGCTCGCCGCAGGACTGCTGCTGTGGATGCAGCTCTACCGGCGTGCCTCGTCCGAACACGCCGGCGGCGCAACAGGCCAACATGTCAGGCGATCGCGACTTTCTTACCGAACAAGCTCTAGCTGACGTGGAGCGGACGGAGGCAGCTTATCGGCAATCGATCGAAAAGTTATCTGCGCTGGCCCAGCCGCGGCTGCGGAATCCCGGTTCGGCCGTGGCGGCGAATTACCGCGAGAAATTGCTGATGCTCGATTCAGCGATTTCGGAAACGCGCGGCAACCTGGATCAAAACCGTTTCAATGTGCGGTTGCAGACGGAGTTGGCAGGCTTGTATCGCGAAAAACAACAGACGCTCAAGGAGCTACTTACCCGTGATCAGAAGAATTAACGTCCTGCTGTTGGGGGCGGCGTTTACTTTTACCGCTTTCGCCCGCGAAGAGTACACGCGTCATTTCGATAAGACAATCGCAGTGCGGGTCGGGTCGAAGATCTATCTCGAACACAAGCTAGGGGACATCGTGATCCGGACGCATGCGCAGCCGGATGTGGAAATCCACGCCGATATCAAAGTTTCGGCATCTGACGTGAATCAAGCGCGGATGTTCGCGGATCGAGTCGAAATTCTAGTGGAACCTTCGTCGTCGGAACTGGCTATACGCACGCGCTATCCAACCACGCTGAGCTCGGCGTTCGGCTTTCGAAACGTCTCGTATACGGCACGTTACGAAGTGACGATTCCAGAGATCGGCTCCTTTGGAAGTCCGCAACGCGTTTGGTGCAGTTTCGGTTACTGGAGTGAAGGCGAGCAGCGATATTACGACCTCGCACGGGGATGTGGAGTGGCGTGACGGGCGAGGATCGCAGCGCCTGGAAACGTCCTTCGCGAGTGTTCGCGTGGCGAATAATGCCGGTGATGTGTCGGTCGAGGCAAGTAACGGCAGCGTAGATGCGGCCGATGTGTGGCGGTGCACTCACAGTGCGAGACCGCTTTGGCGGCATCACGGTTGCACGGGCTCTGAAGGGCGTCTCAGTGGTGAACAGCAACGGCTCGGTTGCAGGTGACGGATTCGGGCGGCATCGGTGAGATCAAAAACTCCTTCGGAAACGTGGTTGTTCACGGCTTCAAAGGCGATTTACGGGTGAACAATACCAATGGACTGGTGGAAGCGGTGAATGTGGAGGGTGCGGCTGAATTGAACACCACATTCGGAGAGGTGCGGTTTTCGGACATCGGTCGCAAGTTGTCGATTCGGGCCAATAACTCCAGGATCAGCGGCGAACGGCGTAGGCGGCGCTCTGACTGTGGAGAACTCTTTTGGAGCCGGTGAAGGTGAGCAATGTACAAGATGGCGCCAGCATTCATTCCGGAAACGGGGAAGTCACGCTATCGCGAATCCGCGGTGAAGCGAACGTGAAGACCAGCTTTGGATCTGTAGAGGCGAACGATATCGGTGGCGCGCTGCTGGTGGAAAATGCGAACGGCGCCGTGACGGCCAACCATACGCGGGGAGCACAGGTGAGCACGAGTTTCGCATCCGTGGTGTTGAACAGCGTGTCAGGGCCGCTGCATATTGTGAATCAGAACGGCGCGGTAGACGCGAGCAGCGCGGTGCAGGGGAACTGCCAGCCGATTGTCATTCGAACTTCTTTCTCGACGCTGCGCGTGAGGTTGCCGGGTGACGCGAGCTATCGAGTGGCGGCGCGAACTTCTTTTGGTGGCATCCGCACGGATTTTCCGCTCACGGTTTCCGGCGCCCTCTCAAACGATAATCTAAACGGCGCAATCGGCAGCGGTCATTGCGAGATGACGCTGACGGACAATAACGGCACGATTGAGATTCTAAAAGGGGCGCGTTAGCGAGCGAATCTGCATATAAGTTACTTTCGCGGACCCCGGTGTTCGCATACGAACACCGCAGCGCGCACGGCATCTCACTCTAAGTGGTTGAAAGAGCGCAGGATCCGGAGGAGGTCTCCGGTGGCCATGAGCTTGCGTGAGAAACGTACGAGAGCGGAAACCATGTTGGCGATGGCCACAGATGTAAAACAAGATGTACGCAAGGTGCTGGTGGTGGATGACCAGCCGGACGTAAGGGAAGCGCTGCGGCTTCTGCTGAAGGGCGCGGGCTACTCGACGCAAACTGCCGAATCGCCGAGTGAAGCACTCGCGACAGCGGCGTATGGTGGTTATGACCTGATCGTGATCGACATGAACTATACGTGGGACACCACGTCGGGTGAAGAAGGATTGCGGTTGTTAGATCGCCTGCGGTCGCAACGCCGGGATATTCCGGTGATTGCGATGACGGGCTGGAGCACGATTGAGCTGGCAGTAGAAGCGATGCATCGCGGAGCGTGCGATTTTATCCCGAAGCCTTGGGACAACCGGCATTTCCTTTCCGTGATCGAGAAGCACGTGAACGGAAAAGCCGAAGAACGGCAGCCTTTAGATGCGGAACTCGCGATAGCCCGCAAAGTGCAGCGACAGTTGCTGCCGCAGCCCCGCTTCTCAGCCTATGGACTTGAGTGTGAGTGCGCGTCCGTGCCCGCCGGAGAGATCGGCGGCGATCTGTACGACTTCTTCGAAGTAGACGAAGGGTGCATGGCTTTTCTGCTGGGAGATGTTTGTGGCAAGGGTATCGGCGCGGCTCTGCTGGTAGCGAATCTGCAGGCAACCATTCGCGGCCAGAACGAATTGGCGCGTTCGCCTTCGAAGTTGATGGACAGAGTGAACCGCTTGTTCTTTCAATCGACTCGGCCAGAGCACTTCGCAACGCTGTTCTTCGGCGTTTATGAAGCGGGAACGCGTGAAGTGCGGTATGTGAACTGCGGGCATCCTTCGCCGGTGCTCATGCGCGCGGACGGGCAAATGTCAACTGCTGGATGCGACGGCCACGGTACTGGGTGCGTTTAAGAGCCGCGGCTTCGATGAGGCGCGGGTTTCGCTTGGCCAAGGCGATCGCCTGGTGCTGTTTTCAGATGGATTCTCCGAAGCAAAATTGGATCAGGAGACGGACACGTGGGCGGTAGACACGATTTGTTCACTCAGCCGCCGCTACTCCGAGGGTCTAGCGGGCGCACTTGCCTTCGCGGCTACTTCGAGCGGCGAACAAGCGGACGATGTGACGGTGATGGATATCCGGGCGGTGTAATCGGGCTGTCTGTCACTTTGTGATATCGTGCGTTTGCAATGCCGAACAGCGAAATTGTCTCGCGTCGAACGTTTCTGGGCGTCCTCGCGGCAGTGCCCGTTGGACTCGCGGCCGCTTCGGAAAAGCACATACCCGTAGGGCTTGAACTCTATTCGGTCCGCGACGATCTGAAGAAAGATTTACCCGGAACCCTCCAAAGCGTAGCCAAGATGGGTTACGAATGTGTGGAGTTTTTCGCTCCTTATTATGAGTGGACGCCTGAATACGCCAAGCAGGTGCGAAAGCAACTGGACGATCTGAAAATCCGCTGCTATTCGACGCATAACGGCTTGCAGTCTTTCACGCAAGACGGACTCAGCAAGGCCATTGAACTCAATAAGGCGCTTGGAACGCACTACATTGTGCTGGCTCACCCCGGCAACGTAAGCACGATTGACGAGTGGAAGGCGATTGCGGATAAGCTCAACAAAGCCAATGACACGATGAAACATCACGGACTCCACGCCGGGTATCACAATCATGACCTGGAGTGGAAGCCTGTCGACGGACAGAAGCCCATGGAAATTCTTGCTTCTAGTACCGACAAGAGCATCATGCTGCAGCTTGACGTCGGTACCTGCGTTGAGACCGGTAATGACCCAGTAGCTTGGATTGAGAGTAATCCAGGCCGAATTCGCTCGGTGCATTTGAAGGACTGGTCGCCGGAGAAGGGATACCGTGTTCTGTTTGGAGAAGGTACGGTGCCCTGGAAGAAGGTGTTGGCGGCGGCTGAGAGTAAGGGCGGCGTTGAGTATTACCTCATTGAACAGGAAGGTAGCGACTACCCCGAAATGGAAACAGCCGATCGCTGCCTGGTGGCTTTTCGCAACCTGAACGGGTAATCGCGCCAGGGTTTTAAAGCGCATTCAGTGCACTTCATGCCAGTTCAGGCGCAGGATGCCGGAGAATAACACGGTGGAGCGCTCGCGAGACCAGTGCATTCGAGTTTTCATTACCGGCGGAACATTCGATAAGGAATACGACGAGCTCACGGGGCATCTTTTCTTCAAAGACTCGCATCTCCCTGAGATGCTGTCGCTCGGTCGCGCAAAGCTGGACCTGGAGATTCGCACTCTGATGATGGTGGACAGCCTGGAGATGACCGATGCGGATCGCCACATCGTTGTGGAGCAGTGCCGCGCCTGCCCGGAAGTACGTATTGTGATCACGCATGGTACGGACACCATGGAGACCACAGCGAAGCTCTTGGCCGAGAATCTCAGCGGTAAGACGATTGTGCTGACTGGCGCCATGATTCCCTATAAGTTCGGAAGCTCGGATGGCTTGTTTAACTTAGGGAGCGCGCTCGCGTTTGTACAGACTCTTTCACCGGGTGTTTACGTTGTGATGAACGGCAGATATTTCCGGGCGGAACGAGTCCACAAGAATAAGCAGACCGGCTTCTTTGAAGAGCGAACGGGAGCAGACTGAACTTTGCGCCGCTTCTAAGGCGTGAAATCCCGAATCTTCTGCACAGTGGAGTTGTCGAGATGTTGGAGAACGTTCACCAGTAGATCGACTTCCTGATCGAAGTCGTGACGGTTCATGATGCCGTTGTGAGCGTGGGTGTAGCGCACCGGAACGACGAGATTGACCGTTGGAACGCCGCCGTTGCTCTTCTGAATCTCAGCGGAGTCATCTCCGTAACCACTCACCAGGTCTAATTGCAACGCAATGCCTTGGGCGGCTGCGGTGTGTTTTATGAAAGCGACAAGCTTCAGATTCGGCAGTTCGGAAGTATCGAAGAGAAACAACCCGGGTCCGGCACCGAGCTTGGCCTGGGTCTCTTCCGGATGTGCCCCCGGTGTATCGCCGGCCACGCCACCTTCAAGAGAGATTCCAATGTCAGGCTTGATGGCGTCGGCAGCGGTGTGGGCACCACGCAACCCAACTTCTTCCTGCGTCGTGATGGCATAGAAGATGTGGTTCGCATGCGAGCTGGATTGCAGGCGGCGCATGGTCTCAATCACAGCAGCGCAGCCGGCGCGGTCATCCCATGCCTTGCCGAGATAATTGCCCGTTCCATTCATGACGTGGAACGGAGCATCCGGCGCGACCGGATCGCCTGGCTCGATACCCATGTCTCGAACTTCGCTCTCGGACTTCGCTCCCACGTCTAAGAAGAGGGTGTCCCGTGCGAAAAGCCGTGACCGCTCATCAGCGGGTGTCACGTGTATGTCGCGGATGCCTGTGACTGCGTACACCGGACCTTTTGACCCAAGGATGACCCAGCGCTGATCGACCAGGGCCTGATCAAACCAGCCTCCAAGCATCTGCATGGTTAGAAAACCGGAAGGCGTGATGCGCCGGATCATTCCGCCGAGCTCGTCCATATGCGCGTCCACCATCACTCGCGGCCCGCTTGTTCCCTGCTCGGCGATGATGGAACCCATACCGTCGAACCGAAGCGAGGAGACGTAGGGCTTTATCTCGTCGACGATGATCTTGCGAACGGGTTCTTCGAAGCCAGACGGGCCGAACGCGTTTGAGAGCCGCTCCAACAATCCCGCCGTGCGGTCTTGCGCAGAGGACGAGTTGGCGAGCACGATTGCGGTCAGAACCAGTGAGAGCGAACGGGGTGGAAGCCGGATGAAGGACATACAGGGGCGGCGGAGTGCTTCAGTCTAGCAGCAACGGACTTAAGCGGAGGCCTTCGACCTGGCGTTCACGGCCTTGGGAAGGTTGCGCACGAATGATAAGACGCGTCGAGGCTGTGAATCATTGATGGGACGTACGCGCAAAGGACGCTCCTGCAGGATCAGCTCGCTTGCCTGGACGAGCGGTTCCGAGTGAAACCAGCGTTGAAACGCAGAGTCATGCAGCACGTTGCAGATGGCGGCAAGACTCATGCCCTGATGGTGGGCCATCCAGCATCGGACAAGTTCACCCTTTCGCTGCAGGAATCCGCGCTTGGACGATCCCGTGTAATCGATAGATTCGTAGAACCCATACTCGCGGAGCCAATCCTTGCGCGCCATTTGCCGCAAGTTCGCAACGGCCGCGCCTGCGTCCACCAGAAGCGCAAGACAGCTGGAATAGGGAGAAACGACTAATGAACCTGCGCGCGAGACATTCAGCGCAAGCCCAGGCACACCAAAAGCGGCGTACTGGTAGTTGCCCTGTTCATCCGTCTTACTGAAAGCAGCCTCTGAGATGCCCCACGGCACGCCTCGCTTTTTGGCATAGCTCTGGTGGGCGCGAACCGCGGAGCGCATGGCACGATCAAGCAACGTGTTCGGCTGCGATTTCATCCAGATCACCGGCATCAAGTATTCAAAGGTGGTGCCGGTCCAGGAGATCAGGACGGTTTCTCCTTCGCAGACTGTGTGCTGGCGTCCGAGCCGGAACCAGTTGTCCTGAAGAGCTTCTCCTTTCGCAATCGCGATGAAGGCCGCAGTCCTGGACTCAGACGCGAGCAAGTCATAACACGATTTATTCAACTGCTGCGACGTGACGTCCCAACCGACGGACAGCAGTTTGCGGCGTTTATCCACCAGCATCTCGAAGTCCATCTCATGCACCAGGCGATCAGCTTCGTCGGCGAGTGTCTGAATGCGCGTTGCGAGACTATTCAGGCGGCCTAGGCATTCAGGCAACTCTTGACGCAGGCGATAGACAAGGGCCAGGACGGGTTCAGGAACGCGAGGATTTGCCGTCAGTGCGTGCAGCTTTTGATCAAACTCCGCATAGAACTTGATCTGCGTTCGCAGGCGTGAGCGGAACGGCTGGCAATTGGAACTCCTCCGGAGTCAAACTGCGAAGCGGCGCATAATCGGGCAAATACCAAGGAAGAAACTTGCGAGCCTCTTCGCGGACGGCTTCAATTCGGGCGCGGACTTCCACCGGCCACAAGACATGCTCTTTGAAATTGGCTTGCTTCAAAGGCTCCGGCATTTGGTCGGGCAAGCGCAGCAATTCCGGCAACCACGCGGCGGGGTCGCGTAACTCAAACAATGCGCGAAGGGCATCGGAGGACTGACCTTTGGCGGTCGAGAGCATTCGATGATGATCAGCAATCCCGGCTAGCGCGTTTTCACGTATGAGCGGGGTGGCGCAGCAATTCCAGGCAACCTTGCTTCAGGCTCCAGAGAGAGGCCATCAGGTTTCCGCTGTCGACGCTTGAAAGGAATAGTGGCTCGAGCGGCTTCAGCGTGATGTTGTCGTACCAATTCAGAAAGTGGCCGAAGTAGCGGGGAAGCTTCAATGCGGCTTCCAGCGTTCGTTCTGTCTGGGTCAGTGAACTCGGACAGAGTCAGATATCCAAATTCGTGGGCAGCTTGGCGGGCATTGAATAGAAGGCCCAGATTGGTGGGCGATAAGCGTTCGGCTAAGCGGTAGGGCTGCTCCTGCAAGTTGTCCGGAATGAGCCAATTGTTCTTCTCATTGCTGAATTCAGCGAAGTAGCGCCAGGTTCGGAGCGCCGTCTCGCGAAGGAAGCGGTGCTCCTTCTCGGTCAGTTCGCACGCTTCGGGATGCGGCGAGCGATTCAGCCAATTAGAGAGCAGCTTTGCAGAGCCCCAGGCGATAACAAACGGTAAAGCGTATGGCGCAGCTTCCGGGCGTAGGAAAAGTGCTGCTGCGATACAGATTGCGATCAGCGGCATCCAATCGAGATAAAGGTCAACGGGAGTTCTCTTTTTGATGCCCAGTTCGGCCTCGGTGGCCGTTTCCCATTCCAAGAGGCGGCGAATGCGTGATGGTGCTTCTGATAAGCGTACGGATGATCGCATCGAGAGAAACAAGCGCCTGATGAGCAAGAAAGGCGATATTCAGGAGGATGTTCAGGTGCGAGGTGAAGAAGTCAGCGACAGCTTCGCGGGCAGACGACGCACTCTGTTTCCACGCGGCGCGCGCGGTTGAGAACACCAGCCGAAAATAGATGGGCAGAAAGAGTAGCGCGAGCGTCACTAAGGTCCAAAAGCGCGGACCTCCTGGCAAAACCAGCCAGCCTGCCATCAGCAGAAGAAAGATGGCCGGTTCAACAAGGCTGCGACGGAGATTATCGACAATCTTCCACTTCGAAACGAGCGAGATGGGGTTCTGGACGAGGCGCCGGGATTCATTGGGAACGCGACTGAGAATCCATCTGACAATCTGCCAATCACCGCGCAGCCAGCGATGCCGCCGCCGATTGTAAGCACTGTAATGGGAGGGGTAATCGTCAATGACCTCAACGTCCGACACGAGACCGGCGCGCGCATAGGCGCCTTCGATCAGATCGTGACTCAGAAGAGCATTTCGGGGAAACCTGTTTTCGAGCACCTGGCGAAGAGCATCGACGTCGTAAATTCCCTTACCTGTGAAAATGCCTTCGCCATACAGATCCTGATAAACATCGGACACTGCGCGCGAGTAGATATCGAAGCCCGTCTGTCCGGAATAGATGTTCGCGAGCCGTGAGCGAGTAGCGGAATGGACGCTGATGCCGACCCGCGGTTGCAGAATGCCGTAGCCTTCCGTCACGATATTCAGTTCGGGATCTATCAGCGCGCGATTCAAAGGATGGGCGATTGCGCCGATGAGTTTTTGCGCAGATCCGCGTGGCAACTGGGTGTCGGAATCTAGCGTGAGAACGTACTGAATGCGCGGCAAGCGGGACAAATCGCCTGTTTTTACCGGGAAGGGATCGTATCCCGTGCGCAGCAGCTGGTTGAGGTCCAGCAGCTTGCCGCGCTTGCGCTCCCAACCCATCCATGCGCCTTCGCGCGGGTTATAAACACGATGCCTATGGAAGACATAAAAGCCGCCGTAGGGTTCGTCTGCATACTTACGGTTAAGTCCGTCGATCAGTTTAATCGCGAGATCGATGCGGTCGTCGTATTCGCCGGCGGGCTCCGCCGTGTCGGGCAGGTCTGTCAGAAGTGCGAAAAAGATGTTCGGATCCCGGTTCACCAGGTAGCGCACTTCGAGATCGTCGACAAGTTGCCGGATCTGCTTTTCATTCAAGAGCAGCGTTGGGATGGCCACCATAGTCGCGGAACGCCGCATCTACAGCGCGAGAAAAATCGAACTTCGGCAACGGCCGCGGAGTCAGTACAGCGGTGACCAGGTAGTTCATCAACTCCACAGCGGCCTGCGTAGCTGGTAAGACCAGGAGAATGGCGCCAATAATCAGGCCTAACCCGCTCTGGCTGCGGACGAGGGCCATGATCAAACCGACGACCGTGATGAGCGTGATGAATTCGATGCCAATGATGTAAATCTCGTCGGGGAACCGACGGAACAGGCGCTGCACACTGCTGCCGAACGAAGGACGATAGTCCGATATCGTGCAGCAGATCGCTGGAGCCATGTTGATCGATCAGGTAATAGCCCACGTGCCGCATACGATCCGCTAATGCCGGCGGAGTGGAGTGGTCAATCCGCGCCTCTTGCGCTGTCTTGACCAGCCGTCGTGCGAGATCGAGCTCGCCGATATCGGAATGCGCCGCGATCCGCTCTACCGCTTTCCTGTAAAGCTCACGGCTTTCGAAATCCATGCGCGGGTAAACGCCGGCTGGATCAAGCAAGAGCGTACGATGGACAACCGAGAGCTGCTCCAGGTTCTCCTTCCAGTCGATCTCTCCAATCAATCGCAGAGACGTCGACGATCGGCGAGATGCCGTAAGAGGGAGCGTCCTGACCGTTCGTCTTGAATGCTTCAAGAGCTTTGAAGCCGGCATCGACGAGCTCATTGATGAGAACAACCTTCAGCGCCGGAAGCATTCCTCCGAGTTCGGAGATACGCAGCGGTTCCACCTCTTCCACGGCGTCAAGAAAGAAGGCGAAGATGGGTTCGTTCAGCCGGTTATTGGTGGCCGCGAGCAGAGCGCGGGCAAGGATGATGGAGCGCGGAATACCATCTTCGGTTGCGGTACGAACGGCGGGCAGTTTCGCCAGGAGCTTGGCGGAAGCATCGAGATCCTGAACGTCACTTCTAATAAGCCGGACATTCTCGTATAGAGTTTTCAGGTCTTCAGTTGGCTCGCTAGACCTCAAATCGTAAAGACTGCGCTCCAGTATGGCAAAGCGGTTGGCGGTCGCGCGAAAACGCCGCCGGAGTCTGCTGTGGCGCCCCCGTTCGTGGGTCCAGCCGCTAGACCGCGCTGCACGCACAGCTTGGGCTTTGAGTTCAGCCTGTTCCGCGGCGCTGAGGGCGAGGTGCGCGGGCTGTGGAACTTCAACGCTCGCTGTGGGAGGACTCTGCCATGGCTGCGTTCTATCTATAACTGGACGCCTGCAACTCGAACATCTCGGCGTAACGTCCGGCGTGCGCCATCAGCCTTTCATGGCTGCCTTCTTCAGCAATTGCGCCGTTCTCAAGAACAATGATGCGTTCAGCCATTCTGACAGTTGAAAATCGATGCGAGATGAACAAGGCCATCTTGCCCTCAGTCAACTCATTAAAGCGCTCGAAAACTTCGTACTCGGCGCGGGCGTCGAGAGCGGCGGTGGGCTCATCGAGAATCAGCACTTGTGCCTCACGCAAGTAAGCCCGCGCGAGAGCAAGTTTCTGCCATTCGCCGCCGGAAAGGTCTACGCCACCTTCAAACCTGCGCCCCAACATCTGATCGTATCGCCCTGCGAGGCGCTGGATCACGCCGTCAGCCAAACTTTTTTCTGCTGCTTCCCGGATACGCTCTTCTTCCGAGCGATAGTCGATACGGCCAACCGCGATATTCTCTCTCGCCGTCATCTCGTAGCGCATGAAGTCTTGGAAGATGACGCCAATCTCTCTCGAGAGATCTTCGAGATCGTACTCGCGGAGATCCGTTCCATCAAGCAAGACGCGCCCGGCAGTCGGATCGTACAGGCGGGTGATCAGTTTTACGATGGTTGTCTTGCCCTGACCGTTCTGGCCGATCAAAGCAATACGCTCGCCCGGTTCGAGCCTGAAGTTCAGACGATCGAGGATCTTGCGGTCTGTCCCAGGATAGATAAAAGAAACGTCTTGGAATTCGAAGCCGCGCACGGATGGGCCGAGGTGCAGGCAAGGCGCCCGGCTTTGACGTGACACTCGGCTTCATCGCGAAAAACGCGAGCAGATCTGTGAGGAAGAGCGCTTGATCCGCAATGCTCGATAGTGTGGAGAACATTTGTGAGATATTGTTCGACGCGTTCATGATGGACTGCGTCAAGAAAACGAGCGTACCCAGAGCTGAGTGCTCCCGTCACTGTTCCGTAGATGACCCAAACGTAGGCGGCGTAATAGCCACCTGTGCTGAGCATCGAGAGCAGCGAAACGGCGATTAAACGCTTGCGCGACAGCGCCAAGTTCTCGTCGAGAATTTGATTCGAAATGCCGGTAAAGCGATCGGTAAGGAATCGGCTCAGCCCGAAAAGCTTCAGCTCTTTCGCGGCTTCCTTGCTGCCGCCAAGTTGACGAAGGTAGTCGAGCTCGCGTTTAGCGGGCGTCTGGCGAAAGTTTTTGGCATAGCTCAGAAAGGCAAAATGGCTCTCGCCGAGAAAAGCTGGGATGATGCAGCCTACCAATAAAAGGAGGAGCCATGGCGAGAAGGAAAGAATGGCAGCAGACAACGAGATCGTGGTGATGGCCTGCTGGAATAATCGTCCGATGGATTGGATCATTCCGAGGCGGTCAGTTGCCTGCACGCGTGCGCGCTCCAAGCGATCGTAAAAGACAGGATCCTCATACGCTTGAAGATCGAGCTGCGACGCGTGATCCATGACCTGGATGCTGACGTGGCGCATGTAGCGATCGGCTAAGACGGAGTCGTAATAATCGGTCACGCGGCCGAAGATGCTGCCGGCAATGGCCAGCGTGAACTCCAGAGCTACCAGCCACCACAGATGTGGAGACAGAGTGGCCCTGTGGCGGGCAATGGCGTTGATGTTGTCGATGATGAGCCGTGTGACCCAGAACGTGCTTACCGGAATGAGCGCGACGATGATGCGGCAGACCATTCCCAGAACTACGACGTACGGGCCAGAGTCCCAGACGATGCGCAGTACGGGCGGCACGTTCTTGAGCGCCTGCAGACGCTCTTGCCACGCGGAAAGAAAGGCTTGATTTTTCTCTTCTGTCACGCTGAATGTGTAGGGCTGTGCGGTAGTTCCGATTGAGTGAGGCCGTGGAGAGGTGAACGGAACCGATGGTCCGTCACTCCGCCACTAGATGTCACTGCTTCTAACAGTGTTACCTATCGGCGTCGCGGGTGTAGGATAGATGGTGCTGGGTTCGAGGGAAATTCGGGCCCGGCGGTGATCTTGAGCGGGAGTAATTCAGCGGTAGAATGCCAGCTTCCCAAGCTGGACGTCGCGGGTTCGATCCCCGTCTCCCGCTCCAATGTTATGAATGACTTACGGGCAAAAAATGTTTAGTTCAATTAGTTCATTAGTGCGCTATGCCAGCCCTTCGTGCTGGCATTCTGATCCCCGCTTGGCCCTATGTAACCGCATGGATCTCCACATCGCTACTAGATTTTAAGTTGAACTAGGCCTACCTAAGCAACCAATGTCCTACGCGGTACCAAGCTGCACTGTTACCCACAATCATCCGAACAGGCGGCACGGTGAGGAAGAAAAGTAACAGACTCCAGAGATACGCCCGGTGAATGCGGTGAAGCGTGAGCAAGTCGTAAATCGGGCCGGCGAAAACAAAGAGGAAAACCAAAACGTTGACCAGGGCAACCAAGTGTCCTGCTATGGGCAATCTTGCGAACGCAGACGGCATGAGCGGGCACACCGTTGCCATCAGCATCAACCTTTGATGAACCTGCCGATTACGCCGGAAGTAAAAGCCCGCCGAGATAAAGACTGCAAAGAGCAGAATATCCACCATCGAGAAGAAAAAAGTGCCCTCGGGAGTATGAGTGAAGGGGTTTTGGCGGAAGTGGACGTACTTTGAGGCCGAGTACACAACAGCTGTGCCGAGCAGAACCATGGCGGATGCGAGCACCGCCCCCGCATAGCCCAGACGACGATGAAGGAACATCCGCCGATCTGCAATCAAAGCAGTTTGAGCTACGAAGTAAATCATCCAGGCAGTGAACACAGCTCCGTGGATCTGGAAGAGAAGTGACACCGCATGGCTCCCAAAGTACGTTCTCAGATAATATGTCCGCGCAAAACCGACGAAGACACCAAAAGCGCAAGCGATGGACATAGCGAGGAAAAAACGATTGTCGCGAGCCGGGTCGGGGATACGCCTCCACTGCGAGGTGCGCGTCCGCGGTAGTTGTATGGTGCTCATCATGATCGGTCCTTAGCGCTACGGTACGGATACAATCTTCAATGCGTCTTGGTGGCCAGCTCAGCGTTTTCTCATTTTTTTATTAGGGCTTCTATCTAGTTGATACGGCAGCATTTATTCAAATTCGGCGCTTATATGCTGGATCCTTCGAAGATGAGCTTACGGCTGGGTGAAGAGTTAGTGCGCCTGGCTCCGAAGGCCTTCGATACTCTCGCCGTCCTTGTCCAGCAGCGGGGCGAAGTGGTCACCAAGCAGCAGCTTATGGATGCGGTTTGGCCAGGGACCTATGTGGAAGAGAGCAATCTGGCGCAGAATGTTTTTCTGCTACGAAAAAAGCTGGGCCAAGCGCCTCATGGCGGCGAGTACATCGAGACGATGTCAAAGCGTGGATACCGGATGAATGTTCCGGTTCACGAGATCGAACTGGCCTGCGGAGAAGTTGCCAGGCGACGAACCGGATGCGAATGAGAGCACGCCCAAAGCCAGCGCTATAATCATACCGGCGAGAACATATCGCGGACTGTTGACCGGAGCGTCGGTGTGGCCGCGATGGCAATCGTTGCTCTCGTCGCTCAGTATTTCCGGCCTTACCCGGAAAGCGTTCCCGTTACGGGCGATTTCGTTCAGATCACTCACGACACCAAGGACAAGCGAGGGAGGACCGGCAGTCTTGGCGGCCCCGACGCTGCCTTGCTGACGGATGGTAGCCGCCTGTACTTCACATCCGGCACGTCTACATCTCCAAGCATCTGGCAAGTCTCAGCAACTGGCGGCGAGCCGGCCCAGGTGCCAGTTCCGTTTCCGTTCCCGCAACTGCTCGATTTCTCAAGTACGCGGTCAGAACTGCTGCTTGCCGGTTCGATGGATGACGTCACATTAAGACCGCTCTGGTCGGCGCCGGTGCCTGCTGGAGTGCCGCGCCGTTTGGGCAATGTTACCGCTCGCGATGCCTCGTGGTCGCCAGACGGAAACCAGATTGCATTTACACGAGGGACCGAGCTCTACCTGTCAAATGAGCGAGGAACGGACATCCGAAAATTGGCCGACTTTGCCTGGCATCGGATGGCGGCCGCGCTGGTCTCCCGACGGCAGGCTCTTGCGACTGACGATTGCCAACGTCGAAACCAATAGACAGTATCTGTGGGAAGTCTCGCTCGACGGCAGCCGCAGTAAACCTTTGCTTCCGGGCTGGAACAAGCCGCCATCTGAATGCTGTGGCGTCTGGAGTCCTGACGGGAACTGGTTCGTCTTCCAAGCGACTCGCGGGGGAAAGACTGACATATGGGCTCTCGGCGACGCGAGGTCGTCAGGATTTCTGAGAAAGCCGCTTGCCGCTCCGGTGCAGATCAGCCACGGGCAGATCAACTCTCTGGCCCCGGTCTTTAGCCCGGACGGAAAGAAGCTATTCATCATCGGCCAGCAGTTGCGTGGCGAATTGCAGAATTTGGATAGCGAGTCCGGGCGATTCGTTCCTTATCTGAACGGCATGTCCGCCGATTTTGTGGAGTTTTCCCGAGACGGCAAATGGCTCCTTTACGTGGCGTTCCCCGAAGGAACACTATGGCGCAGCAAGGCAGATGGAAGCGAGCGCCTGCAGTTGACCTACGCTCCCATGCAGGTGATGGTGCCGCATTGGTCTCCGGACGGAAAGCAGATCCTGTTTCACGGCGTCGGAGGCGGGCGCGATGAGATTTATATCATCCCGGCTGATGGTGGCGAACCTTTGCCGGTCGAGAAGGATTCCGGTAAGCAGATCATGAACGAAACCTGGTCGCCGGACGGAAACTCCATCGCCTACAGCGACTATCCGTTTTTCGGTGAGGATCCATCTAAGGTCAAGGTTCACATTTTAGATCTGAAACAAAACACATCACTGATATACCCGATTCGGAGGGCGATTTTGCCCCGGCCTGGTCGCCGAACGGGCGATACCTGGCCGCATCCTCGGTCAGAGGTTCTCGTATTCTGCTCTTCGACTTTCAAACTCAGCAATGGTCTGATATGGCCGAGGGTTGGGATTTCAAGAAGTGGTCGAGCGACAGCAGGTATCTGTTCTTCATGCGGCATGGCGATCGTCCGGCCATCATGAAGCTGCGTTTGAGCGATCGGAAGACGGAGGAAGCTGCGAGCCTGAAAGGTTTCGATCAGACCGGCAGGTTGCCGGGCTTGGAGTTTTCGCTGGACTTGAACGGCGCGCCTATGCTGCTGAAAGATACCGGAACTCAAGAGATCTATTCGATCGATTGGGACAAGCGATAGCTCGATCCAAACTGATTAGTTCAATCGAGCGGGAAACCTTGCTGCGGTCCTGCGCAGAGGCGCTTCAGCAGATCGTGACAAGGTGGCCGATGGCGGCTAAAAATCGCCATACGTTGCAGGCGCGAAAGAGGGGCGTGCAGCCTTCCGCTGCCGAGGGACGCCGACCACTGAGTGCCTGCAATGGTGGGCTGGCCGGAAGCCAGCCACGCTGCAACGGCCTAAGGCTCCTGAATCCATTCATCGGCAGAAGAAAGAAATGAGATGGTCATCCGCTATCTCGTTCATGACTTCAGTCGGAGTGCCTCCTCCCAAATCATGAAAGTCTCTGATCAGGTGCATCTGGTCGTAGTAACCGACTTCGTGGGCGATGTCCATCCAATTGCCAGCGCCTGAGCGGCGTTTCTGGATCGCACACTGGAAGCGGGAAATCCTTGCCAACAGCTTTGGAGAGAGTCCAGAACACACTTGCGATCGCCGCTCAAGCTGGCGCTGACTGATCCCGATCCTCTCTGCGGCAGCGGTCACGCTCCACCTTCCAGAGGCCACCTGACGCATCGCGAGCGCCGCTGGTTTTAGCGGATCCGATAAATGCAGTCGGTTGATCAAGAAGCTATCCAGGATCTTCACCCGATCGGCGAAGGTTGCGGCGTTTCCGAGGCGCTCATGAAGAGAAGAGACCTGCGGCCCAAGCACCGCGTGTGCTTCAGCGCCGCCTCCGGCAAGCGGGGCGATCGGCACGCCAAACAATCGATACAGCCCCAGCGGCCGAAAGAGCACATCCAGCGACTGCACATGGTCGTGCAGAATCAGCCGCGTTCTGCGTAGATCGATAGGCCCGATCACGGTTGCCGGCCAGGAGCGGCGATGTTGTTCCGTCTCGTATTCCTTGATGTCATAGGGTGGCGCGAACTGGAAGATCAGCATCGTGCCCGCGCGGGGGAAGACCGGCTCAACGACCTCTCCGGCGTTGGAGACCGTGTCGCGCTGCACATACCATTGGACAAATGGCCGCAGGACCGCATTCGGGGTCGCGCTTTTCGTTGTCAGCATGGCGCCTCCTTAAGAAGGCTAAGGTTTCTGCCCTGCGTTCGAGTAAGGCAGATCCATCTTCTCGACATTGTGCAGGTCCACCTGCGTTGCTCTCCATTCGCCGCCCTCTTTCAGCAGCGTGTAGGACACAAGCATATCGTTCTGGTTCGCGAGATCGAGCTTGCCGTCCGGATTCATGACCGGGCTCTTCCAGCTTGCCTGCAGAATCATCACGTTCGGCGCAATCTGTCGAAGGTCGATCAAATGCAAGGGCGGCGCGGCGACCTCATGATACGGCCCCCCGACGCCGTGAAGAAAGCCAAGAGCCTTCTCCAGCGCTTGATGACCTTGCACGAGTGTGCCATGCCTGTTGACCGTGTTGGCGTCAGGCGTATGGAGCAGGCAGAGCTGGTGCGCGTCATGGTTGTTCCAGGCACGTTCCCATTTGCCCAGGAACTCTCTGGCAGATGTATCGGCAGGCGGGGTGGTTGGCGCTTCATTATGAACGAAAGGAGCGGCGGTGATAGCGGTTCCTGCCAAGAGAACTTCGGTCCGAGTGCTCGAAGAAGTTTGCATAAAGAAAAGTTACCCGCTCAGAAAGGCCAACACCTAGTACAAACCCGACATCACCGAACAAAATCCTATTCTTGGCACCAGCGTTGGGCATGGCCTCTCTTCGGCGGCTGCGGGTGGGTGACGCTCTCAGCTTCGGTCCGCCGACCGGCCCCTGCAATTAACTTTTCGAAACCGTGAAGCTTGCTGCTCGCAGAGGTGGTCCAACTACTTCGATTCCGTGGCTTACATAGACGCTTGCAAGTTTCTTCTCATCTGGAGGTCCGCTCGCGTTCAGGGAGGAAGCGAGCGCTTGAAAGAAACGTTCCATGTCGCCAGGGGGATCGAAGACATTGAGCATACGAGACTCCTGCGTCCCCAAGCTTACGAAAGAATGGGGAACATTGGCGGGGGCCATGAACGCGTCACCAGCATTGAGGATCGTCCGCTCTGATCCACATTGAACGCCGATGCTTCCGTGCAGGATAAAAAACAATTCATTCTGTGAAGGATGTATATGGAGCAAGGGGCCTCGGTCTGGTGGAGTATGGACCTCTATCACGGAATACCTTTGGTTGCCGTCCGCGCCACGAACTTTCGTCGAAAGGCGTTTTCGTCGCCTTGGACGATCAACGGGCGGCCTTCGCGAGCTTCACCCGTGCGTACGAGAAAGGCTTTTGCGTCCGTTTGCTCGCCTGGTGCGTTCGAAGCGAGCCACGTAGAGCCTGCCAGTGCCGCCGTAGTTGAAGTGAGTACTTCCCTTCTGTTGAACGCTTTCATAGCATGTCCTCTCTGTTTACGTTTCATAAGAGGCGATCATGCTTGCGATCGCCATGATGCCCTTTTCACGACAATAGTTGATCCAGCAGCTTCAAGATAGTAAGAAAGCGACACGCACCGCGGTTAGAGGATTAGCCGAGAATTAGTTGCGGCGATAGCTAAGGCGCGGTCGCGACGAATAGCTCTGAGCGGCTCGACAAACAGGGTCTCCAAGTGTGCCAACGTTTCGTTTGGCGTTCCGCCCGTAAACTCAGCGAAGTCGTGAATCATGTGCATCTGGTCGTAATACCCAAACTCGTGCGCGACATTGGTCCACGAAGCGTTCACGAAACGCGCCTTGCGTTCCAGGGCGGCTTCAAAGCGGGCTATTCGCGTGAACAGTTTAGGGCGCACACCTACTTGTTTGGCGAACCGGCGTTCAAATTGGCGAAGGCCCAATCCCGCCTCGTGGGCCAGGGCCGGTATCGCCACCCGACCGTGGCTCCGCAAAATGCGACTAGCCGCTGCACTGATGCCGTCTAAGCGCGGCGCCTGAAGCGCTCGCTCGATGAGCAACTCTTCCGCGAAACACACACGCTCGCCGAATGACTCACTTTCGCCGAAACGATCTCGGGCCTGCTCGACAAATGGACCTAGGACAGAATGGGCCTCATAATCTTTATCAGTGACCTCATCCATCGGCAACGAGAAGAGGCGATAAAATCCCTCCGGGCGAAACATGATGACAAACGATTGCAAATTGCCCGTCAGATGCATTTCCAATCGTCGATGAGTTGCAGCCCGACCAGAATCGTTTTGGGAGATTGTTGATAGATGTTTTGCCGGTCATACTTGACGGTCAACGCATCGCAGAAATCAAAACCAAGCATTGGACAGGTGCGCGCCGGAACCGGATGCACCAAAGTTGCTCCGCAGATTCTCACTTCACGCTGGGTGTAGAAACGAACGAATGGCTTCAGGCTGGGTGATGGACCGCGAAACTGCGTGTGAAGCATGTATCAATTTTTCCGGAGGCGAGCGAGACGAGTGGTCATCAGCAGGGCAACGACTCATTGGCCTGTGCAGGACCAGATTGCTGCGTCAGGCCCAGTTCGCGCATGATTTTGTGCAGCACCGGATGATGCCGCGCGGCATCGAAGACCGGGTCTAAAATTTCCGTCAGTTTCGCCGAGCGCTCCTCAAGCGAACGTTCGAGCCACTGAGCGGCGGCGCTTACATCTTCCAGAGCCAGGTAGATGACCGCGCTCTCGTAAGCGCTGACATACCTGGTGGCTCGGAGCTCTTCCAGCTGATCGAGAACAGCCTCTGCTTTCACCCGACTGCCAGCTCGCGCGTAGGCATAACCGGCATGCGCGGCGAACGGCAAACGGTTTCCCGAAAGCCGGCAGGCGGCTTCGGCCTCCACAACAGCATGCTCAAACTCGCCGGTGGCGCACAGCGTGCGAGACAGAATGTAGTGCGCGAACGGGTTATTCGGATCGAGCTCAACGGCCACCCGCGCCGCGTGGACGGCCCTGGTGAACTGCCGAGCCTTAAGTAGGTTAAGCCGAGGAAGGCGTTCATCACTAATGAAAGCGGATCGAGTGTGCGCGCCTTCTCGACAAGGGCAATTGCCTCGTGATTACGGCCTACCGTGCTGAGCGCCGAACCATACCATTGATGCGCAGTCGCGGAGTTAGGATTAAGCTCGAGAGCGCGCTTGAATCGCTGCTCGGCCGAGTGAGCGTCCCAATAGTAAGTATCAAGAATCGTCCCAAGGGACGTTTGGGCTGCGGCATTATCGGGATCGAGGTGTAGCGCTTTCTCGGCGGCCGTCCGGGCATTGGGGAAAGTGTCGCGGGGTGGGCGAAGTCCGAAGATGCCCAGCATTATGAGAGAATCGGCGATCCCGACATAAGCCTCTGCATAGGTCGGATCGAGTGCGATAGCTTGTTCGAAGCGTTCGATCCCCTTTTCGAGATCCATTTCGGTGCGGCGATTCCAGAACAAGCGGCCCATCATGCAGGCTTCATAGACCTCGGGCTGGATTCGCCTGGGCACTGCCGTAAGGCGAAGTTCTGCCGTCGGCTTCAAGCGTCCCCTCAATTCTTTTGCAATGGCGCCGGCAATCTGTCGCTGCAAGCCAACGATTTCATCCAGCTGCGCTTCGTAGCTTGCGCCCCAGAGGTGGCGATTGGCAAAAGGGTCGACTAACTGAACGCGTATACCCAGCTTATGCGTTGAAACGATCACTGAACCTTGAATGATGGCATCCACGTGCAGCTCCCGCGCAATCTCGGACAGTGGAACAGGACTGCTTTTAAACCGTAGGGATGAGGTTCGAGAGATCACGATAACCTCGCTGGTCTGGGCAACGTTATTGATGAGCTCATCCGTAATGCCGTCCGCCCAGTGGGCCCGGTTGGGATCGCCGGATAAATCTGTGAGCGGAAGAACGGCAAGCGAACGGATCTCGTGCAGAACCGGTGCAATCCAGCGATAACCGCGCTTGGGAAGAGTTTCAATGAAGCGAGGTTGGGCGGACTGGTCGCTTAAGGCAGTCCGTAGACGGTTGACAGCTTTGTTGAGTCCACGTTCCGAATCGATGAACGCTACGTCCGGCCAGATCCGCCTTTGCAGCGCGTCGCGGGTGATTAGTTGGCCCGGCTGTTCCAGCAGAACGGCGAGCACCTGAAAGGGCTGTTCCTGAAGGGCGACTCTAGCGCCTTTGCCGGAATAACTCGCGCGCAAGCAGGTCCGCTTCAAACTCGCCGAATTTCAGCGCCGTGCTCATGTCTCAGGGGACCTCCTCCATATTTTGGCTCAGAAGTCAATTTGACTAGCCTTTCCGGGTACCGCTGCGCCACATTTTCGGTACATGCGCGGCATTGAACCAAATCGGACCTGAACCCATAATCCTAATCAACGTTATGGAACTGAATCGCAGAATAATGTTGAAGAGCGCCGTGTCTGTGGCGGCCATGGGGAGCGCAGGCGCTCACGAGAGTAACGGATCTACAAATCAGAAGACTGGAGAATACATCAGTCAAGCTTCCCGTTGCAGCCGGGCGAACCGCTCTCATCAACGTGGACATGCAGAATGCCTTCGTCGAGGGTTATCCACTCTCGGCCCCTGACGGTTTAAACGTACTGGCACGTGTAAACCGGCTTTCTGAGGCGTGCCGGAGAGCAGGTGTACTGGTGGTACATACCCGTAGTGTGTTTCGACCGGATGGCTCAAACTTAGGAGTAATAGGAGACATCGACCCACGGAGCAAAAAGGGACTGTTGTTCGAGGGATCCAAGGGGGCAGACTTGCATCCGCGTCTGGTGTTAGCTGCCACCGACATTATCCTCAACAAGCCGCGCTTTGGCGCGTTCCACGATACGGATCTCGATCTGATCCTGCGGTCACGGGGCATTGATACTGTTTACGTCACTGGTGTCGCGACGAATGTTTGCTGTGACACGACAGCGCGCGAAGCGTCGGTTCGCGGATATCGCGTTTTATTTGCGAGCGACGGAACAGCAACCCTGCCGATGGGCGGTGTTTCGCCTGCCGAGTTGCAGGCCGCCACCTGTGCAACGCTGGGGCAGGTATTTGCCCAGATCACGACCGTGGACGACATGATCGCAAAGATCCGGTGCCGGGGAACAAACGAGCCCAAGCGCGCTCTCGGATGGATTCGAGAAGGCAGTGGCGCGCACACATCAGGGGAGCCGTCGCTTCGGGAATGGTGATCCAGTTCCTATGAAGGATGTTTGCTCGCATGCAAGCGACGTGATGATCATGGGTGCCTGGGGCGGCTATGAGAGCGGCTGGACAAGCGTTGGACCGCGGTTAGACTGGGCGGCGGCGCGCTTCGCAGAAGAGCGGAATGCCACATCGGAACGGCTGGCGGCGGGCGAGAGCGGCGATCTTGCGTACGAAATCTTTCTGGAGAAAGCGGACACACGGTTGGTAGGAGTGGAGGACTTTCATCCGATGACCCTTCGGGTTACGCATCTCTACCGTCGCGAGCAAGGTGAATGGAAGCTCATCCAGCGCCATGCTCATTTCCTGACCCCCACGAGCCGGGTGATGACTTTGGTCCGCGCTTACGAAGAGCCGCGTGATGAGCTCGAGCGTTATTTGGGAGGAGAGGCGTCGTGGGGCGCGAGTTGTGCTCTGTAGAGGAGTTCCACGTCGGCGATGATCTTGCTGGGACGTCCTCCTGAGAGCTGGGGGAATGAGACACGCAGGCCTCGCCGTTACTTTTCCGCGGGAGCAACGACAGATGCATTGAGCCTTTGCTCGACATCCGACCATCGACCAAGAGCGCGAAGTGGATCATATGCCGGAGAGACCGTCGCGGTTGACAAAAAGGGTTCTCTTTCCTCGATCGCGCGGAGCAGCCAATCGATGCTGGCTACAAAATGTCCAAGCGCCATCTCCAGCCACGAGATTGCGATGGCAGGCACATAGGAACTTTTTCGCCTCTGCTTCAGATCTCCAAGAACGAGGTGAGCCTCATCCGTGTGTCCGGCCTGCGCCGCGATAAAGGCTCTCATGGCGGACTCTACAGCGAGCGGTGATCCAGGCCGGTTCACTCGCCTCACCCGGTCCATCGCTTCCTCCGGCTTGCCAAGTTCCAGGAGGGCGAAAGCCGTGTAGAAACCGATGTAGGGGTCGGGGCAAACGTCAAGGCCAGCATCTCCCGCCTGAACGCAATCCTCAAAACGCCTGGCGTAGTAGAGCGCTTTTACCAGGTGCATATGGGTGCGAGAGTTGGTCGGACCGAGCGCCACTGCTTTGCTTGCTTGAGCGATCGAATCGTCTGCATTTCCACGACAGTAAGACAACTGGGCGCGGATCATCAGCACGTACGGATTGTTCGGTTCAAGTTCGAGTGCAGCGTCACTGGCGTCCTCGGCCTCCGTCCAGCGTCGCTGAAAGGTACGGAGCATAGCAAGCGTGTTGTAGACCATCGCTGATTTTTGCGGACACTCCAGTCCTCGCATGAGATACTCTTCCGCTCGCGGGAGTGCGTCCATCGGGTATAAGTCGTCCAACATGGAACGCAAGATAAAGACCAGTGCAGCGCCGTGATAGGGCAGAGGGTAGTACGGGTCTAAGCGAATTGCTTCTGTAAAGTAGCCGAGCGACTTGCGCATAGACTCGGTCGTGTGCGGAGAGATGACGTAGTGACCTTTCAAGTAAGCAGCCACGGCTTCCGGGTTGGGCGCTAATCCGATGAAGCGATAGCCTCGCTTAGGGACGGTCTCAATCCAGATGGGTTTTCTTGCAACGTCGTCGAGGGCGACACGGAGTCTGCTGATTGATGAGTTGAGTCCATTTTCGAAATCAACGAAGGTGCTGTCTCCCCAAAGCCGGGTGCGCAGGGTTTCACGGGAGATAACCTCGCCTGGACTGCTCAACAGAGTCACTAAAACCTGGAGCGGCTGCTCCCGCAGTGGAATCGGCACACCATGTTTGAAAAGGCGACCGGCATTGGAATCCACCTCGAAAGGTCCAAACTGATAACGCATGTAATCCTCCAATACGCCAATTGCGCGTCAAGGTTTTTTCAAGATCAGCATTGTGGTGAATCGTGGCAAACTGACCCTGCCATGATTCAATTCAAATCCTTCATCCTCGTCTCTATCTTATTTGCTGCGTTCGGATTGGCCCGCGCGACTAAAGCCAAGCCCGGCGATGCCTCTGGAAGTGCTGCTATTCATGAGCTGGTTGATAGATTTGACCGGGCAGTCAATGCGAAAGACATGAAGGCATTCGGGTCCGTCTTTGCCGAAGATGGCGAGTTTACAAATCCCGTGGGCATGTCGGTAAAGGGCCAGGTCGAGACCGTCCAGCACCACGTGCGACCCGAACGCCTTGCGCAGGTCGCGGATGCGTGCTGCGGCCGTCACGCCGGCACCGTGTCGGTCCAGCCGACGAGCCGCTTCTCGAGTGCGCGCATCCCCGTCTCCGAGAGCTTGCCGCACACGGCGAAGAGCAGGATCGCGACGAGGATTTCGTCGGTGCGCGACGTCTGCTGGCCGTCGGTCAGCAAGAATCCCAGCCCGTTCGTCGCCGCGAGCAACTCGGCGGCGACGAGGAACAGCCACGCCTGCGTCAGCCCGATGCGCGCGCCGACGAGCAGCTGCGGCAGCGTCGCCGGCACGAGCACGCGGCGGATCAACGCGAAGCGCGAGAGGCCGAAGATCGAACCGACCTCGACCAGCTTGCGGTCCACGCCGCGGATGCCGCTGACGAGCGCGACGTAGATCGGGAAGAACGCGCCGATCGCGACGAGCGTGATCTTCGCCGTCTCACCGATGCCGAGCCAGAGCAGGATCAACGGAACCCATGCGAGCGAGGGGACCGCGCGAATGCCTTGCAGCGTCGGGTCGAGCGCGCGCTCCGCGGCGCGCGAGCCGCCGACGAGCGAGCCGAGCACGAGCGCCAGCACCAGCGCGATCGCGAAGCCGAGCGCGACGCGCTCGACGCTCGTGCCGAGGTCCTGCCACAGCGCGCCGGTCGCCGCGAGATCGCCGAGCTCGCGCACGACGTCGTGCGGCGACGCGAGCTGGTACGACTTGATCCGCCCGCTCGCGCTCGCCGCCCACCACGCGGCGAGCAGCGCGAGCGGGACGACGAACCTACCCACGCAGCGCGGTCGTCGCCGGGCGCGCGTCCGGCAGCGACGCGACCGCGCTGTCGAGGTCCGCGTCGGGCTTGGCGAGCTTGTCGGCGCGGATCAGCGGCACGACGCCCGCGATCGCTTCGCGGTACTCGGTACCGGGCGTGCCGTTCCCGGGATAGGTCGTACGCTCGCGCAGCTGCAGGTCGGCGACACGGCGGTCGAGCTTGGACGCCGCGGACAGCAGCGCGGCGACCTCGTCGACGTGCTTCGCCGCGTACGTGCGCGCGCGCTCGTACTGCTGCAGCACGGTCGCCACGACGTCGCCGTGCTGCGCGAGAAAGTCCTCGCGCACGTTCAGCGCGCCCCACGTGTTGAAGGCGACGTTGCGGTAGAGCAGCCGCGATCCGGCGTCGAGCTGCGATGCGGCCATGTGCGGATCGAGTCCGGCCCACGCGTCGACCTGACCGCGCTCGAGCGCCGTACGGCCGTCGGGATGCTGCAGGTCGACGAGCTCGACGTCACCCGGCTGCAGCCCGTTCGCCGCGAGCGAGCGCAGCAGGAAGAACCACGGATCCGTGCCGCGCGTCGCGGCGACTTTCTTGCCTTTCAAGTCTCGCACGCTCTTGGCCGGCGAGTCCTTGGCGACGACGAGCGCGGTCCACTCCGGCCGCGAGTACAGGAACACGGTCTTGATCGGCGTGCCGTTCGCACGCGCGAGCAGCGCGGCGCTGCCGGCCGTCGAGCCGAACGCGACGGCGCCGGCCTGCAGGAACTGGTTCGCCTTGTTCGAGCCGAGCGAGAGCACCCACTCGACCGGCGTGTGCTGTTTCGCGAGCGCTTCTTCGAGCCAGCCCTTCGCCTTGAGCACGAGGCTGGGCGGGTTGTAGTACGCGTAGTCGACGCTGAGCTTGTCGAGCCCGGCGGCGGACGCAGCGCGCGGGAGAAGCGGCGCGAGCGTCGCGGCGCCGGCGGCGGCGAGAAAGTCGGATCGGGTGAACCGTGCCATGGGTGAACGCCTCCTGGTGCGAGGGGAAAGCGATGGAAAACGAAGAGCCCCCGCCGGTACTCGGCGGGGGCTCTCGACGATGATCGTGCGCTCGCGCGCTAGCTCATGCCGATGCTCGCCGGTCCCTCTGCGGGAGACAGCACATGCACATCGACATACAAAGCGAGCAGTTCTTCACGAGTGCGAGGACTTTACCACGGTCGGCGGCCGCGGGTCAATGTTCCAATTGTGTTTCGGCCGCGAAAGTCGCAAGCGCGCCTGCCGATAGTTTCATCAGAACCCAAGAACCTGTCTCGGTCCCGGCGCGTTACCCGGGCAGACGAAGCGATCCACGCACCCGCCGGCTCAACCGGGCGTCGCAAGTCGTGGACGACCACCCGCCGATACGTGAGGCGGACCTCTTCCCTCCGGCTTGGCAATGCCGCCGGGGACGTGGCGGCTGGACGCCCAGAGGGTGTACCAACCGGCCCGAGCGTCTTAGACCACACGGGTTGCTATGCCGTCGGGCGCCGATCCACGAACAGCGCCTGCGTGCCGTAGCCCAGCCAACCGCGCTCGTCCGCGAGGCGCAACGTCGTCACGCCGAGACCGTCCGACGCGAGCGTGGTGCGCGCGTCGAGCAGCACCCACGCGCCTTCGGGATAGCGCTCGAACGCGATCGAGAGCGACGGCGGAACGAAGAGCCACTCGCCCATCGGCAGCTCCGCGCTGATGCCGTTCGCGGAGTCCGCCAAGAGGAGCGCCGTTTCGAGGCTCGCCGTCGGCTCGCCGGCGACCAGCGGCACGCGAGGCCGGCCCCATGCGGCGGCCGGGCCCGGCTCGTGGCCGCCGTGCACGAAGCGCCACTCGATCGCCTCCGCGTAGCCGAAGCTCAGCCAGCGCGGCACATCGACCGCGGCCGGCAGCGCCGGCACGGCCTGGGGCGCCGACACGCCGGGCGGCACACTGCCTTCGCGCTGCGTCGCGATGCGCCACATGCGCGCGGCGACGGCGTCGCGGCCGTCGATCTCGATCGCAGCCTCGATCAGCTCGATGCGCTTGCCCGGACGTACCACGCGCGTGCGCACGCGCATCGTTCCGATTGGAATCGGCCCGAGAAACTCGGACGCGACGCGCGCGATCCGCACGTCGTCGCGCGGGTGCGCGGCCGCGATCGCGTGCGCGATCAGCGCGGTCGGCGGCCCGCCGTGCTGCATGCGCGGGTCCCATGGACTGCTCGTCGCGCGCGTCGCGACGAACGTGTCGGTGCCGGCGCGCTCGTAGAACGCTTCGAAGTCCATGCTGCCCCGCTCAACCGCGGGACGGTGCGCCGGGATGCGCCCTACAGCGGATAGATCAGCGAGTTCGGGATCAGCTCGCTGTCGAACACGACGACCTTGCGCGCGAAGCGCAGCTCGCCGCCGTCGTCGACCACGCGGTCGTCGTAGCGTCCCGTGCTGAAGATTTCGGAGAGCGCGCCGGCCTTCGTGCGCAGGACGCAGTAGTTCGCGCGCACCGCGAATCCGTCGCCGTCCCGGCGGGGCAAGATGCCCGTGATCAGATGCCGTTGGTAATACGGCTCGTGGTAGAGCGTCTGCGTGACCGCGTACACACGGTCGCGCAGCATGGCGCGGCTCTCGAACGCCAGCGTCGCGAGCGGCAGGCCGCGGTCCGCGTTCTCGCGCGGAACGACCCGGTAGATCGCGTCCTCGGTGAAGAAGCCGGGCCACGCCTCGAAGTCGCCGTCGTCGAGGACGGCGGCGTAGCGGGCGTAGAGCTCGTCGATGCGCAGCCGGTCTTCGACGGCGACGCCGCTCGCCGCGATCACAGCTCCATCACCTCGCGGTAGTACGCGTACATCGAGCGGATCAGCGTCTCGGTCACGTTGTGCTCGGCGGCGCCGGTGCCGCGACCGTCCAGCTCGCAGACGGTCTCGCCGTCCGCGTTCGTCGCGAAGCTGCGCTGCGAGAGCTCGATCACCTCGCCGTCGTCCGCCGACACGTAGCCTGCGGGACCGAACAGGTTGGCCTGGCGCAAGCGACGGCGCGTCATCTCCTCGGTGTCGTCCGCGAAGCCGAAGTGCGTCCACACGAAGTCGAAGGCGTCCGGACCGCGGGGAACGATGTGGCGCGTCGAGAGCGAGTTGACTTGCTGCTGGATGATGAGCGACGGGAAGAGCGTGAGCATCGTGACCGTCGGTCCGTTCCACCACGGCTCGACGACGACGTCGAGCACGCGGTCGTCGTGCAGCACCATGTTCTCGCGGAACGACGTCACGCCGGCCGTCACCGCGCCCTTGCCGCCGTCGTTCTTCCGCGACACCATGGCGGCGTGCCGGCCGCGCGCGTCGACGATCATCTGCGACTGCTGATCGGCGCGCCACAGACCGAACGTGACGAACCACGTGTGCAAGAGTCCCGGGTGGTACGGGTCCTTGATGTTCTCTTGCATGAGCTTCCAGTTGCCCGGGATGCGCTGGCGGTTGTAGCCGAGCAGCACGAGCTCGCGTCCGTCGAAGATCCGGTCGACGTACCGCAGCACCTCGGGTCCGACGAACTCCTCGAACGGTTCGACGTCCTGGTCGAACGACGCAAAGATCAGACCGTTGTACCGCGCCACGCGCAGCTTCGTGAGCCCGTGCTCGGCGAGCTCGAAGTCCTTGGGCATCCCGCCGTTGATGCGGTCGCCCTGGCGAACGCCGTTGCGGAAGGGCAACCCGATGAGGTTGCCCCGCAGATCGTAGCTCCACTGATGGTAGGGGCACACGAACGTCTTGCCGTTGCCGTGCGGCCGCTGGCAGAACTGGACGCCGCGGTGCGCGCACCGGTTCTCGACGACGTTGACCGCACCGTCGCGGTCGCGCACCACCAGCACATCGCGCTCGCCGATGGCCGACCGCTTGAAATCACCGGGCTTCGGAATCTCGGCTTCGAGCCCCACGTAGCACCAGTGATCGCGGTAGAAGAGCCGCTCGAGCTCGCGCTCGTAGACGGCACGATCGGTGTACAGCCGGTACGGAACGCGGGCGCACGCGTCGGGCTGCCACTCGAGGGTCAACGGTCTCTGGGGTGCGAGCATGGCGCTTGTCTCCGGGGGAACCGTCGTTCTCCGGAGGATTTTGCCCGACCTCGGCGGACCGTCCGAGCATGCGCCGTTCGTTGTTTCTCGCAGGAGCGGCCGGAGCCGCCGCCACGACGCTCGCCCCGACGCGGTCATCTGCCGCGCCCGTCGTGCGCATCGGTTACATCGATTCGTTCAGCGGGCCGCTGGCCGACATCGGCGCGCATCACCGCACGGGCGCCGAGCTCGCGGTGCGTCTCGCGAATGCGTCCGGCCACGTGCGCTACGAGCTCGTCAGCGCGGACGACACGTCGAAACCGGCCGTGGGTGCGACCGAAGCGCGCCGGCTGATCTCGCAGGAGAACGTCGACGTGCTGCTGCTCGGCACGTCGTCCGCCGTCACGCTCGCGGTCGGACCGCTGGCGCAGCAGACGGGCATCTTCACGCTGGCGATCGGCGCGCAAGACACGAACATCACGGGCGACAAGGCGAACCGCGTGCTGTACCGCTTTGCACCGAACGTGCAGATGCAGGTCGAAGCGCTCGCGCAGCGCGTGCTGTCCTTCGGCAAGAACTGGTACTTCATCGTCGACGACTTCGCGTACGGAAAGGACGGCCACGCGCGCCTCGGCGCGCTGCTCCGCCGCGCCGGAGGCAACGAAGTCGGTGCCGACGTCCTCGCGCTCGGGACGGCCGACTACTCTTCGTCGCTCACGAAGCTGCGCAACTCCAACGCCGACGTGCTCGTGCTGTGCCAGGGCGGCTTCGACGCGGCGAAGACCGCGCAGCAGTTCGTGCAGTTCGGGCTCAACAAGAAGATGCACCTGGCCGGGATCAACATGGAAGACTACTACTGGCACACGATCCCGTCGGACGCGCTGGTCGGCTCGACGTTCGCGATCCACTGGACGCCGACCGTGTCGGACTCGGCGCGCCGCCTCACGAGCCGTCTGCAGCCGCTGCTCAAGGAGCCGATCAGCTCGCGCGACTACTTCGGCTACATCTGCACCACGCAGCTGATCGACCGCATGAACGCGGCCGGTACCACGAAGGCCGACGCGCTCGTCGCGGCCTTCCGCGACCACCGCTTCGATGCGGCGAAGGCCGAGCCGGCGACGTGGCGCGGCTGCGATCACCAGTGCGCGCAGGACGAGTACGCGGGCGCGGTGGTCAGCGACGCGCAGCGCCGCAAGACGGGCTTCATGTTCGAGGTGGTCAGCGAGCTGCCGGCGCGCACCGGCGGGCGCGCGTGCAGCGATGCCGACGCCGGCGCGGCGACGGCCGCGATCGCCGCGCAAACGGTCCCCGAGCGCGCGGGCTACACGGCCAAGACGCTCTAACCGCGCAGCTTCGTGCGCAGGTGCGCGCGCTCCGCATCGTTCTGCGTGCGCGCGATCGCAGCTTCGTACGCGGCGCGCGCCTCGTCGGCACGGCCCAGCCGGGCGAGCGCATCGGCCCGCGCCACGTGGTACAGGTGATATTCGCCGAGCTCTGCCGCCGGCAGCATGTCGAGCGCGGCGAGTCCGGCTGCCGGACCATCCGCGAGGCCGATCGCGACCGCGCGGTTGAGCGCGACCACGGGCGACGGCGTGAACCGCTCGAGATGCGCGTATAACTCCGCAATCGCGCGCCAGTCGACCTCGCCGCCGGACGGCGCCGACGCATGTGCGCACGCGATCGCCGCCTGCAGCTGGTACGGTCCCGGCGTGCCGTGCGCGGAGGCGCGCGCCAGCAGCGCGTCTGCCTCGGCGATCTGGGCACGATTCCAGCGCGACCGATCCTGCTCCGCGAGCGTCACGAGCGAACCGTCGTCGCCGACCCGCGCATCACGGCGCGAGTCCGTGTACAGCATGAGCGCGAGCAGCCCCGACACCTCGGGCTCGTCCGGCATCAGCGAGCAGAGCACGCGGCCGAGCCGGATCGCTTCGTCGCAGAGGTCGCGACGCACCAGCGCCCGGCCGCTCGACGCGGTGTAGCCTTCGTTGAAGATCAGGTAGAGAACGGTGCAGACGTCGTCGAGGCGCTCGCCGAGCCGTTCGGCCGCAGGTACCTCGAACGGAATCGCGGTCTCGCGAATCTTCCGCTTCACGCGCACGAGACGCTGCGCCATCGTCGCGCGCGGTACGAGGAACGCGTCGGCGATCTCGTCCACCGTGAGACCGGCGAGCGTGCGCAATGTCAGCGCGACGCGTGCTTCGATGGCGAGTGCAGGATGGCAGCACGCGAACATGAGCGCCAGGCGATCGTCGGGGACCGCGACGGTCGGCTGGGCATCGCCGTCGGCCTGCGGCGGGGGCGGTTCGAGCGCGACGAGCCGGCGCAGCTTGTCGCGGCCGACGCGCTCGCGGCGCAGCCGGTCGACCGCGCGGTTTCGTGCCGCGGCGAAGATCCACGCGGAAGGCTGCGCCGGAAAACCCGAGCGCGGCCACCGCTCGAGCGCCGCGAGGTACGCGTCTTGCAGCGCGTCCTCGGCAAGTTCGATGTCGCCGAGCACGCGTGCGAGCGTCGCGAGCGTGCGTCCCGCATCCGCGCGGAAGCACGCCGCGACGCGCGCCGCGATCCCGGTCAACCCAGATCGACGATCGGGCGCACCTCGACCGACCCGTACTGGGAGCCGGGGCACATGGCAGCGGCCTCGATCGCCTGGTCCATCGACGGCGCTTCGATGACGTAGTAGCCGCCCAGCCACTCCTTCGTCTCGGCGAAGGGCCCGTCGGTCGTCGCGCGCTTGCCGTCGCGCACGCGAACCGTCGTCGCCGTATCGAGACCGCCGAGCGGCGCTGCGTCGACGAACGCGCCGCGCGCGCGCAGCGCTTCGCCGAACCCTTCCCACGCCGGCATGGCCGCAGCCCATTCCTCGGGCGTGAGCGGACGCTCCATCGGCGGGTTGTAGATCAAGAGCATGTACTTCATCTCGTTCGTCCTTTCGTGAGCGGATGACGATCGCATCCGGACATCAGACGAACGAGCGTGCCGGAAATCGACATCGCCCTCCCGAGGCGGAGGGCCGATTCGATCAGGCGGCGCGCAGCGACGCGTCGAGCAGCCCGGTCAGCGCGTGCACGTGCGACGTGGCCGGCGTGGGGACGCCCAGGAGCTTGCCGATCTCGATCACGGCGCCGCTGATGCAGTCGAGCTCCAGCGGCCGGCCGCGTTCGACGTCCTGCAGCATCGAGGTCTTGTGCTCGCCGACGCGCCGGGCTCCGTCGATGCGCTTCTGCACCGACACCGGCAGCTCGACGCCGAGCGCGTGCGCCACGGCCTCGCACTCGGTCATGATCTCGCGGATGAGCTCCTCGACGGCCGGGTCGCGCAGCATCCCCGCGATCGTCATGCGCGTCAGCGCGGAGATCGGGTTGAGCGCGGCGTTGCCGAGGATCTTCAGCCAGATTTGCGCGCGCAGGTCGTTCTCGACCGGCGCCTTGAGCCCGCCCTCGCCCATCGCGGCGGCGATGTCGTCGATCGCGGCATCGGACGTGCCGTCCGGGCGTCCGAGCGCATAGCGCGTTCCTTCGATGTGGCGGATGACGCCGGGCGACTCGATCTCCGTCGAGCAGTAGATGACGCAGCCGACGACGTTCGCCGGGTCGAACGCGGCAGCCAGCTTCCCGCCCGGATCAACGCTGTCGAGCGAGATGCCGTCGAGCGGCCCGCCGTGGCGCTGGAAGTACCACCACGGGATGCCGTTCTGCATCGGCACGATGCGCGTGCGCTCGTGCGACATGGCTGCGATCGCGGGCAGCATCCCGGCGAGCTGATGACCCTTGAGCGCGACGACGATGCAGTCGAACGGCCCGTAGGCGGTTGCGTCGTCGGTTGCGACGACGCTCGCCTGGAAGTCGCCGCGCTCCGAGCGGACGCGCACGCCGTTGGCGCGCATCGCATCCAGATGCGGGCCGCGCGCGACGAGCGTGACGTCCCGCCCGGCGCGTGCGAGTGAGGCGCCGACGTAGGCGCCGATTGCGCCCGCCCCGACGACCGCATAGGTCTCGACGGGACGCCGATGCGTGAAAGGAGCGGCGAAGGAAAGCGCTGCCATGCTGCACCCTACCGCGGATGCGCCGCCGCGTCGCCGGGCCGCGCACGAAGGGCGGCATTCCGCCCGCGAACGGCTTGGATCGGCCCGCGAGCGGGCTAAGAGAATCTTCAGACCTCTGCGAGAGAGTCGAGGCAGATGCGTCCGATCAGCCTGCGCCGCCGGCCGCCCCGCGATCCGCGAGCACGGCTCTCCGGCCTCATGGTGCTGCCACGCACCATCGACAAGGCTCGGGCCTCCCTGCCCGGCGGGGACCCCGGCGACTACGCGATCGCACCCGGCTTGTGCGCGTGGCTGCTCGAACGCATCGGCATCGGTGAGGCGGACTTCGTCGAGCTTGTCCGCCGCGCCGCCGGCGACGACGAGGTCGCGCGCGTCGTCGCCGGCCTCGTCTCGCCGGAACGGTGCGACGCCCTCAACGCCGTCATAGCGGCAGCGCGCGTCGGCGACGTGGCGCCGGAACACCGCGACCGGCTCGTGCGGTCGACCGCCGCGCGTGAGAACGCGCGGCTGATCGACGTGCTGGTCGACGACGATCGCCGCCTGCTGGCCGAGACGCTCGGCGCGGCGCGCTCCGCCGCGGGCTAAGCGCTCAGCGTCGCGGCGATCGTCGCACGCAGCCGGACGGCGGCGTCGCGTGCTTCGTCGGCGCTCAGGATCAGCGGCGGAACGAACCGTAGCGTGTTGCGGCCCGCGCCGTTGAGGAACACGCCGTGGTCGAGACCCCGCGCAACGAAGTCTTTCGCCGCAAACGGCGCGCGCACGGGAAGTCCGAGCATGAGGCCCAGACCGCGCACGGGTTCGAATGCCGCCGGATAATCCGCAGCGACCGCCTCGAGCTCCGAGCGCAGCAAGGCCCCGACCGTGGCGACGTGCGCGTCGAGGTCGAGCACGTCGCGCACCGCCAGGTGCTCGAGCGCGGCGGCCGCCGGCACCGGCGATCCGCCGAACGTCGTGCCGTGGTCGCCGGGCCGCAGCGACGTCGCCGCCTCACCGCGCACGAGGAGCGCGCCGATCGGCAGGCCGTTCGCGAGCGACTTCGCGAGCGTGAACGCGTCGGGCTTGACGTCGTAGAGCTGGTGCGCGAACAGGCGGCCCAGTCCGTCCCATGCCGCACTGCACCTCGTCGAAGATCAGCAGCGCGCCGCGCTCGTCGCACAGCCGCCGCGCGGCTTCGAGGTACTCGCGCGTCGCCGGCACAACGCCGCTCTCGCCCTGGACCGGCTCGACGAGAAAGCACGCGGTGTCTTCGCCGATCGCGTCGTCGAGCGCGTCGACGTCGTTGAAGTCGACGAACGCGAAGCCTTTCGGCAGCGGCTCGAAGCCTTCGTGGTACGCGGGGTTGTCCGTCGCGGCGAGCGCGCCCATCGTGCGCCCGTGGAAGGAGCCGCGCGCCGCGAGGATCGTCGTGCGATCCTTTTCCCCGCGCCGCCACGCGTGCTTGCGTGCGAGCTTGATCGCCGCCTCGTTCGCCTCCGCGCCGCTGTTGCAGAAGAAGACCGCGTCGAAGCCGGAGAGCTCCGCGAGCCGGTCGGCGAGCGTTCCGGCGGGCTCGTGGTGCACGAGGTTCGATACGTGCACGAGCGTGGCCGCCTGGTCGGCGATCGCGCGCGCGATGCGCGGGTGCGCGTGCCCGAGCGCGCAGACCGCGATGCCGGCGACCATGTCGAGATACGCGTTACCGGACTCGTCGAAGAGCCAACAGCCTTCGCCGCGCACGATGTTGATCTCGAGCCGCCCATAGTTCGCCATGAGGTGCGGGTGCCGCGTCACGAGCCGCGCCCCGCGTTGAACCACCGGGATCATGAAACGACTCCTTTGAGCGGACCGCAGCGTAGCGAGGACCGCCACGGACGTGACGAAGTCACGTCCTGTAGTGCGCGTTGATGCGCACGTAGTCGCTCGTGAGGTCGCAGCCCCACGCGGTGGCGGTTGCGTCGCCGATGCCGAGGTCCAGGCGCACGTCGACGTTGTGCTCCTCGAGGACGTGGTGCGCTTCGGCTTCGCTCATCGCTTCGATCGCGCCGCGCTCGACCCACGTCTTCTCGCCGAGATAGAGCGACCACGACGTGGGGTCGAGCCCCGCGCCGACGGAACCGGCGGCCGCGATGATGCGGCCCCAGTTCGGGTCCTCGCCGTAGAGCGCGGTCTTCACGAGGCTCGAGTTGATCACCGCGCGGCCGACGGTGCGCGCCTGCTTCGCGTCGCGCGCGCCGGTGACCGTGAGCGTCAGCGTCTTCGTCGCGCCTTCGCCGTCCTTCACCATCGCGACGGCGAGATCGCGGCACACCGCGTTGAGCGCCGCGCGCAGTCCGGGCGACGCGTCGTTCGTGCCGGGCTTCGCCGCGCAGTAGACGGCGTCGTTCGTCGACATGTCGCCGTCGACGGAGATCATGTTGAATGTGCCGTCGGACGCTTCGCGCAGCGCTTCCGTCAGCGACGCGCGCGAGACGGCGGCGTCGGTGACGAGGAACGCCAGCATCGTCGCCATGTTGGGGGCGATCATGCCCGAGCCTTTGGCGATGCCGCCGAGGACGTGCCGTCTGCCGTCCTCGTGCCATGCGTACGCGGACAACTTCGGCACGTGGTCCGTCGTCATGATCGCTTCCGCCGCGTCGTAGGCCGACTCGGGACCTTCGGACAGCGCCTTGTGCGCGCGGTCGAGCCCCTTGGCGAGCCGGTCCATCGGCAGCGTGACGCCGATGACGCCGGTCGACGCGACGACGACCTGCGTCGGCCGCAAGCCGAGCAGCGTCGCGGCGTGGCGAGCGGTATTCTCCGCGTCGCGCAGCCCGCGTTCGCCGGTGCACGCGTTCGCGCAGCCCGAGTTGCAGACCATCGCGCCGATCGCGTCGCCGTCCTCGTCGAGGTGCGCGCCGGTGGCGAGCAGCGGTGCCGCTTTGATCTCGTTCGTCGTGATGACCTGCGCGCAGACGTGCGGGCCGGGCAGCGCGATCAGCGCGAGATCGGTCTTGCGCTTCTTGATGCCGGCGTGCACGCCCGTCATCCGCACGCCCGGCACCGCGCCGAGCCCGCCGCGAACCTGAATCAAACGCACCGCCCCGTCACCCCGAGCCGTCACATTGTCACCCTGAGCTTGTCGAAGGGCGGTATCAGCCGACCGTGGTGCGAGCATCGAGACCGGTCTCCTCGGGAAGTCCCAGCATGAGGTTCATGTTCTGAATCGCCTGTCCGGACGCGCCTTTGCCGAGGTTGTCGAGCGCGGCGAGCACGTGGACGACGCCTTCGCGCTCGGCGACCGCGAGGTGCGCGTCGTTGGTCCCTTCGAGCGCCGGGAGATGCGGCGCGCGCACGTCGCGGAACACCGTGACGAACGGGTTGGCCGCATAGAAGCGCGTGTACAGTGCCAGCACCTCGTCGCGCGCGATCGGTTCGCGCGGCATGAGGTAGACGTCGGCGAGAATCCCGCGACTGAGCGGCACGACGTGCGGCGAGAACACGATCGGCGCCGCGATCCCCGCGTCGCGCGCCTCCTGCACGATCTCCGTGCCGTGCCGGTGCCCGGTCAGGCCGTACGCGCGCACGTCGCCGTACACTTCCGCGAACAGCGACGGAACCGACGGCGTGCGGCCCGCGCCGGTGATGCCGCTCTTCGCGTCGATCACCACGGTCGCAATGCGGTCCGCGATCGGTTCGAGCGGAACGAGCGCGAGCAGCGAGGCGGTCACGTAGCAGCCCGGGTTCGCGACGAGCCGCGCGCCCGCGATGCGGTCGCGGTAGCGCTCGGGAAAACCGTAGACCGCGTCGCCGGCGTTCGCGTGCAGGCGGAACGCGTCGGAAAGGTCGATCACGCGCGCGCCGAGCTCGAGGAACTGCGGCGCCTGCTCGCGCGCGAGCTCGTGCCCGCCGGCGAGAAAGACGACGTCGTCCTCGCGGACGCGCGTGCGCGCCGTACCGCTCTCCTCGAGCGCGACGTGCACGTGCGGCAGCCACGGAAACACGTCCGCGACCGCCGCGCCCGGCTGCGAGCGGCTTTCGAGCACGCCCAGCGCGACGCCGGGATGGCGATCGATGAGGCGGATGAGCTCCGCAGCGGCATAGCCGCTCGCGCCGACGACGTGCGCGGTGATCACGGCGAGTCTCCTTGCAACAACATGGTAACCGCTTCCGAGAACGTGGCGATGTCCTTGCGCGTCGCGGCGATCGCGGCGCGCACCTGGTCGGGGTGTGTCGAGCCCGCCGTCTGTTTGGCGCGCACCGACGCCGCTGCATCGAGCGGCGCTCCGGGAACGTGCAGGTGCGCAAGGTCCGTCGCGTCGAGCTCGCGGCCCGCCGACTCGGCGAGCAGCACGCGCTCGCCGACGGCGCGGTGCGCGTTGCGCGCGGTTGCGCCGTGGGCGATCATCGCGTCGGCGAGGTCCGTCGCGACGGTGTAGCCGGCAGTGGCCTGCCGCGTCATGACGTCACGCCGGAAATGCACGTGCGCAAAGGCGCGCCGGAACGCGTCGATCGCCGGCAGCGCGTGCCGCGCCGCTGCGATCGCCAGCGCCTTGGTCTCCTGCAGATCACGGTGATACGACAGCGCGACGCCCTTGAGCGTCGCTTCCGCCGCGGCGGACAGGCCGATCATGGTCGCCGCCTTGGCGCGCACGAGCTCGAACGGATCGGGGTTGCGCTTCTGCGGCATGAGGCTGGACCCGGTCGACGCCGCGTCGTCGACGCGCACGTACCCGAACGCGGGGGTCGCCCACAGCACGAGCTCCTCGCTGGGCCGCGACGCCGTCAGGACCGCTCGCGCGCACGCGGCGACGAAGTCCAGCAGAACGTCGCGGTCTCCGACGGCGTCGAGCGCGTTGTCCGACGGCTTGAGAAATCGCAAGTGCTTCGCCGCGCGCTCGCGGTCGATCGGCAGCGACGAACCGGCCAACGCCGCGCTGCCGAGCGGCATCGATGCTCCCGACGTCACGACGACCGACGCAAGCCGCGCCCCGGCACGCACGAAACCGCGCGCCACTGCGTCGAGCCACAGCGCGAGCAGCATCGGCTGCGCGGGCTGCCAGTGCGTCGTCGCGGCAAAGAGCGTTCCGTGCTCCAGCTCCGCTTCGGCGCGGTCCGCAGCGAGTGCCGCAGCGTCCAAGCACGACTGCGCCGCCTCGGCGGCTCGCGCGCGCACGAACAGCAGCATCGTCGTCGCGACCTGATCGTTGCGGCTGCGTCCGCTGTGCAAACGGTCGCCGGCAGGGCCGGCGATGTCCCGCACGCGCGCGTCGATCGCGCCGTGCACGTCCTCGAAGTCGCCGTCGAGCGCCCAGCGGGCGAACGTGCCGTCCTCGATTTCGGCCGCGACGGCGCGCAGCGCGGCGCCGATCGCGTCCGCATCCGCCTGCTCGATGATGCCGCCGCTTGCAAGCGCGAGCACGTGCGCCTCCGAGACGAGCACGTCGAACGGCGCCACGTCGAGATCCTCGCGCAGCGACGAGCCGAACGCGAGCAGCGCGCGGTCGGGCTCGGACGCGAAACGTCCGCCCCACTGCAGCTCCTTGTCGCTCATCGCTCGCTCACGTTGTCGTTCTCTTTCATCATCATCGCCGGTAAAGAAAAAGCGCGCCGTTGCCGGCGCGCCCGTCGATTCGTCCCCGAGGCCGTCTACCGCACGTAGACGCCACCCGGTACGGATCGTACGGGCGTCGCGGACGGCGGTCGGCGCAGGGTGATGGCGGTGATGCTCACGAGTGCATAGTCATACCGCGCCGAGCGGGGTTTCGTCAAGCGCTTCATGCAGGCTGCGGGACTTCGATAGACTCGGTCCAGGGTCGCGTCGCGGCGCGGTCCGCCGCCTCGGCCGCCTCGGCCGCCTTGGCGGCACCCGCGGCGACGGGCAGCCCGTGAATCTGGATGAAGCCGCCCGCCGCGTCGTGGCGGAATGTATCGCCTGCGCCGTACGTCGCGAGCGACTCGTCGTAGAGCGCGAACGGCGAACGTGACCCGGTCACGACGGCGCGGCCGCGCACGAGCTGCATGCGCACCTCGCCGGTGAGCCGCTCGGCGATCT
Organism: Vulcanimicrobiota bacterium; assembly: GCA_963818845.1. Lineage (GTDB taxonomy): Bacteria > Vulcanimicrobiota > Vulcanimicrobiia > Vulcanimicrobiales > Vulcanimicrobiaceae > Vulcanimicrobium. Next base: position 51,175 of record CAWFTO010000003.1, read on the forward strand.
TCGCGTTGAACGCATCGAGCGCGCTGCGCAGCGGCGACGACCACAACGCGTCGTAGATCAGCTCGGCGTACTTCTGGTCGAGCCCGGCCTTGAGCCGGAGCTCGTCGCGCGTGAGCGTCAGACGCTCGAGCGCCTTGTGCGCCTCGATCAGCGTCACGCTCCCGGGGCACTCGTACACTTCGCGCGATTTCAGCCCGACGACGCGGTCTTCGATCATGTCGATGCGTCCGACGCCGTTCGCGCCGGCGATCTTGTTCAGCTCGAACACCATCTCGGCACCCTCGAGCCTTTTGTCACCGTCACCCTGAGCGGACCCATTGTCACCCTGAGCGGACCCATTGTCACCCTGAGCTTGTCGAAGGGTGGGAGCTTGTCGAAGTGCGGGGACGCCGCGCTTGAACGCGATCACGACCTCCGTACCGCGCGCGGGCGCGTCTTCGGGCGCGACGCTCCACGCGTACGCGTCGGCGGGCGGCGCGTTCCACGGGTTCTCGAGCACGCCCGCTTCGATCGAACGTCCCCAGAGGTTCGCGTCGACGGAGTACGGCTTGGCCGCGGTGTGCGCGATCGGCACGCCGTGCGCTTGCGCGTACGCGATCGCGTCCGGACGCGAAAGCGGCTTGTCGCGCAGCGGCGCGAGCGTCGTCAAGTGCGGCGCCTTCGCGCGCACGCCGACCTCGATGCGCACCTGATCGTTGCCCTTGCCGGTGCATCCGTGCGCGACGGCGTCGGCGCCGTACTCGGCCGCGGTCTCGACGAGCAGGTCCGCGATGAGCGGCCGCGACAGCGCGGCGCTGAGCGGATACACGCCCTGATACAGCGCGTTCGCCGCGAGCGCTTTGTAGGCATACTCCGCGATGAAGCGCTCGCGCGCGTCGATCAGCACCGCGTCGACGGCACCGAGCCGCAGCGCTTTCTGCCGAACCGCTTCGAGCGCGTCCTGCGATCCCTCGCCGGCCACCATGTCGGACTCGCCGAGATTCAGCGTCATCGCGACGACCTGATGTCCCTGGTCGATGAACTGCTTGAGGAGAACGGAGGTATCGAGTCCCCCCGAATACGCCAAAACGATCTTCATTCTAACGGCGCTCCGCCCCCGGGTCCGCGCCCCCCACGCAAAGCGTGGGGTCCCCGGTCCGAGCTCGTAAAGGACAGATCGGCATGCGCACATTTCTGCTGCGCTCGCTCCATCGACGTGATCATTGAGAGTGCTCCGTGCGCATGTCTTCGAAGCGCTGGCGAATCATGGGCGTTTTCTCGACGGACTCGACGATGACCAGGACGGTGTCGTCCCCGCCGATCGTACCCAGCACCTCGGGCCACTCGGCGCCGTCGATCGCGGCGGCGAGCATCATCGCCGTACCCGGATGCGTGCGCAGCACGATCTGGTTCATCGACGAGCGCGCCAGAATGACCACTTCGCTCACGACGCGGTGAAGGCGCGAGCTGAACGTGGGCCCGAGCGAGGGCTCGACGTACTTGAACGCGCCGCCGCTCCCGCCTTTGAGCGGGACCTTGAGCAGGCCGAGTTCCTTGATGTCGCGCGACACCGTCGCTTGCGTGACCTCGTAGCCTTGCTGCTCGAGGAGCGCCGCCAGCTCGTCCTGCGAGCGGACGGGCCGCGCCGCGATCAGCGAGAGGATCGCGCGCTGCCGCTTGGTCTTGGGTTGGGCTACGACTTCCATAAACACATGCTTAGTCCGTGAGTCCGCGGAGATCGGTGAGCAGGGCGAGGAGCAGGGCCTTCTGCGCGTGGAGCCGGTTTTCGGCTTGGTCGAACACGACGCTGCGCGGCCCGTCCATCACGTCCGCGGAGACTTCTTCGCCGCGGTGAGCGGGGAGGCAGTGCATGAAGAGCGCGTGCTTCGCGGCGGCCTCCATCAGCGCGCCGTTGACTTGGTACGGGCGAAGTGCGGCGAGGTTCCGCTCGACGAAGCGCTCTTCGCCCATCGACGTCCAGACGTCGGTGTAGACCACGTCGACGTCGCGCACCGCGCGCAGCGGCGACGTGAAAGCGCGCGCCTGCACGTTGTGCTCCCCGCCGAGCTTCACGAGCTTGGCCAGGAACGCGTCGGAGGGCCGGTGCGTCGGCGGCGCCGCGAACGTGACGGACATTCCGCACATCGCTGCGGCCTCGGCGAGCGACGCCGCGACGTTGTTGCGCGCGTCGCCGACGAACGCGAGGCGCAGGCCCTGCAGCGTGCCGAAGCGCTCGCGGATCGTGAGCAGGTCGGCGAAGGCCTGGCACGGATGGGCGGCCTCCGAGAGCGCATTGATCGTCGGCACGGTCGCGGCGCCGGCGAAGCGCGTCAGCGGCTCATGCTCGTGCGTGCGGTAGACGATGGCGTCCCCGTAGCGCGAGAGCACGCGGGCGGCGTCCTCGGGCGTTTCACGGCTGCCGATGCCGACGTCGCTCCCGTTCACCGCGATGGCGTGGCCCCCGAGCTGCGTCATGCCGGTCTCGAAGGAGACGCGCGTGCGAAGGGACGGCTTCTCGAAGAGCATGACGAGCGTCTTGCCGCGCAGCAGGGTCATCTGCTCGCGGCCGCGCGCCTTGAGCGTCTGCGCGACCGTGAGAAGGCTGACGAGCTCGTCAGCCCCGAGGTCCGTGACGGTGATGACGTTCCGGCCGCGCAACCGCGCCGCCGCCGGCAAAGTGACCATGACTTGCATGATTATACACCGTCTGCATAATCATGCAAGATGGACTTCGACCGCTTCGGACCTGTCAGCGGCTCGCACTCCTCTATGGTCAGATCAGGTGAGCGACCTCGAACCGCGCACCCCGCAGCGTCTCGCCTTCGGTCAGCCGGCGCACCTTCGGTGAGACGAAGACGATCCGCTCCGGCCGCAGGAGCCCGCCGCGGTTCCCAACGTACCCGGCGGACGCGACGACGTCCGTGCCGTCCCACGACGTCCGCTCGACATACGCCTCGAGATCATGTTGACGCCAAGCGTGTTACCACGAGGGCAGCGATGACGGCGCGCCCATTCCGCCTCCTCGAGCGGCCGGTTCGAGATGACGGTCGGCGGAACGATGCGGACGCTGTGTACCGGGACGATGAGCTGTTTCCAACGGTCCGCAGCCGCGCGCTTCTTGGCGCACGTGACGGGGTCCAAGCGCGCTCCCGCCACCCCGTGGCGCTCGAATGACTCCGCGGCGTGCGTCGACGCGAGCAACTCGGACGCCATCGTACGGCCGAAGTCTTTCCGCGTCGAGAGCGGACCGCAGTTGAGCTTCAGCTCCGGTTCCTGTTTCGCGCCCGCACCGCAGTGCGGGCACGTCGTGAACTCGTCATAGACCGTCCCGGACTCCTCGCCGGCAAGTTGACGAAGTCGAACGTGACCTAAAAGAGCTCGGCCGCGTCCAGTTCGGCTTTCGAATACTGGCGACGTATCATCCAGCCTAGAAAGAAGAACGCTCCGAGCGATTGGAACTCCGCTTGTGCTCGCCTAACCACGTCGACGATCGGATCGTCGGCGCACGCGATGACCTGGCGGATGGAATCTGTCAGGAGCGTGCCGACGTCGGGCGGGAGCCAGACGCGCGCATGGTCCTCAGGTATTCGAAAGTCGAGCAGCTCTCTCACGCAGTCAATGTACGAACTGTTCAGACCGGGTTTCTACGAGGCGGGCTTGGGCCAGGTCCGAAATCACGCTGCTGCGACGGCGCCATAAGCAGACGTCGCTTCGGCTGAGCGATGGCGGTCAGACCAGGTGAGCAACTTCGAACCGCGCGCCTCGAAGCTTCTCACTTTCGATCACCCGGCGTACCTTCTGCGAGGCGAAAATGACCCGGCTCGGCCGCAGCAGCCCGCCGCGGACCCCGACGTACGCGTTTGACATGACGACGTCCGTACCGTCCCACGACGTCCGATCCACGTACGCCTCCGAGATCAACGCGAGGCCGAGCGTGTCACCTCGAGGGCAGCGATGACGACCCGCACGCGCGGCCTCTTCCGGGCCTTCGAGCGGCCGGTTCGAGACGACCGTGGGGGGCGAGATCCGGACGCCATGCGCCGGGATGATGACCTGTTTCCAACGTTCGGTAGCCGCGCGCTTCTTGACGCAGGTGAGGGGGTCGAAGCGTACCCCCGTCACCCCATGACGCTCGAATGCCTCCGCCACGCGCGTCGTCCCCAGCAGCTCGAAGGCCATCGTGCGGCCGAAGTCTTTCCGCGTCGAGAGCGGACCGCAGTTGAGCTTCAGCTGCGATTCCTGTTTCGCGCCCGCACCGCAGTGCGGGCACGACGTGAACTCGTCATACACCGTTCCGGATTCTTCGCCGGCGACGTAGACGAAATCCAACGTGACCCGGAAGAGCTCGGCCGCGTCCAGCTCGGCTTTCGAATACTCACGGCGGAGGTCCCAACCCAGGAAGAACGACGTTCCGCGCGTTTGGAAATCCGCTTGCGCCCGCCTGACGACGTCGACGATCGGATCGTCGGCATACGCGACGACCTGGCGGACTGAGTCCGTGAGGAGCGTGCCTTGATCTGGCGCGAGCCAGACGCGCGCATGGTCCTCCGGTATTCGAAAGTCGAGCCGCTCTCTCACGGTCAGTACGTGTACCCGGGGGGAAGCGGAAGCTTGCCGTATACTTTTTGCATCACCGCAGCGAGGTCTTCGGGACTTAAGGGTTCTCTTCCATACGGCGCGAGCGCCCGGAACTCGTTCGTGATCATCTGGTGATATGCCGCGTCGAGCGGGGCCAGCGGACCGTCCTCGGGCCCACGAAGGTATTTCGGCTGGATATGGTGCCACTCGATCTTGCCCGCCTTCGACGGATATCGCAGCCGTGCGTTCGCGACGAGCTCTTCATAGCTCGTCGCTTCCGCTGCCCCTTCAGCGCCGCCGACGCCGGCAAGCTCGGCGCCGCCCACCGCACCCTCGATCGCCATCCCCGCTCCGACTTCCGTCGCGATCGGCGCGGTGACGGCGGCGGTCAGCACCACGTCGGCGGTGACGAGCGTCCCTTCCATCGCGTCGCCCGCGTGGCCCATGGCGGTGACAGCCTGGATCGACTCTGCATCCCAATCTTCGGGATACGACGGCGCCTGGGGCGGCGGAGGCGGCGGCGCGTGCTTGTGCCCCCCGCCACCGAACAGCCCTTTGAAGAATCCGCTGACGGAGCCGCCGATCGCGGCGAACACGCCGATGATCGCCGTAATGGGATTGCCGCCGATCGTCACGCCGCTCTGCGGCGGCGAGGCCGTGAGGCACGACGGCGGACAGTTCGGGTCGACGTCGTTGCCGCTCGGATCAGAGTACTGCAGCGGGTTGTCCGCGGCGTAGACGTACGGCTTGAGCGAAAGCGGGTCCGCGAGCCCGCCCGAGCTCGCGTCGGGCGTCGTGAAGTTCAGCGACGCTTCGTCCAGCGTGCGGATTCCGACGAACGTGGTGTGCAGGTCCGTCAGGGCGTCCAGCCGCGGCTTCGTCGTGAACAGGATGCCGAACTGGTCGGGCGAGGTGAGGTTGTACCCGCCGCTCGTCCACGTCGTGGGGGCCTTCCACGGACCGACTCCCGACGCGTTGTGGTAGGAGATCTGCTGTCCGTCGAGCTCGCGGTCCCACACCGTCAGGCCGGCGTTGGACCCCGCCGCCGTGATGTCGGCGAACGCCCCGATCTTGAGATCGTCGAGCTTGCCGTTCGCGTCCGTCGTGAAGAGCACGTCGTTGCCGTCCCAAAACACGGACTCGGACGACGTCGGACTGTAGCCGCTGACCGACGAGCGCGACGGATCGCCGGAGATCTGCCGGACGTGCTCGGCCCCGTCGTACTGATAGCTCATCGTGACAGGGATGTCCTGAACGGTCGAACCGTTTGTCGTCGTCGTGCCGGTCGTCGCGACCTGCGTGAGGTGGTTTGCCGTGTCGTACGACATCGTCGACTGCGCTTGCGTCTGCACGATCGTCTCCGGGCACGGGATGATCGAGTTGGCGTTCTGCTGCAGCGCCGACAGCGTCGCGTTCGACTCCCGCCCGGCTCCGTCGAACTGCCACGACGACGACGTGCGCGTCGTCGTCGGGCAGTTCGGCGTCGCCGGCATCGGCGGCGTCGAGTACGCATTCGTGGTGGCGGCGAGCTGCGTCGCGCTGAGCGGGTCGATCGTCTGCTGGCCGACGACGTTCGTCTGTGGCAGCAGGAGCCCGTCGAAGTCGATCGACGTGGTCGCTGCGCCGGTCTGCTGGACGAACTGCGTGAGCTCGCCTCGCACGTTGAACGTGTTGGAAACGGTCTGCGACGGCGTATAGGCAGAGTACGACATCGGCTCACCCTCGTCGTCATAGCTCGACGACGAGAACCCGTACGTCCCGGCCGGGATCCCGTAGTTGGCGACGCGGCCGTAGCTGTCGTAGGATTCGCTCACCGACGGGCTCGCTGAGAGGGGATCCGTCTGCGACGAGAGCCGCCCGGCGCTCGTGTAGGCGAAACTGAACGTTTGCGTCGGCCGCCCGCCCGTCGCGTAGTTCACCGCCATCGACGAGAGCAGTCCGTCATTGCGGTACTGGTAGTCGACCAAGTCGGTCGTGGACGGAAACGCCGTGCCCTGCTTGACGCTCAGCGACGACCGCAGGCCGCTGCTGTAGTAGCCGTACGTCAACTGGAGGGGGCTCGATATGCCGGTGACGTCCGATTCTTTGAGAAGCCCGTCGGGCGTGTACGAGTACGAGTTCGTGACGGCGCCCTTCGTGGACGAGAGCACCCGGCCGACCGGGTCGTACGTGATCGATCTCGCGTCGGTGGATGAATTCGTGTACGCCGTGTTCGTCATGCGGTCGAGCGCGTCGTATCCGAAGTTTTCATAATAGCCGAGCGAGTCGACGATCGAGCTGAGCAGGCCGTTGTTGCCGGACGTCGTCACGCCGCTCGGCGTGGAATCGTACCCGACGCTGAACTTGAGGAGGGTCTGCGAGCCGTCGTGCGACGGCTTGAGGATGTAGCTCGCGGTCGGCCGGTCAGCGTTGTCGTACGCCCATCCCTTCTGATCCCGCCACCCGGGCTGTGACACGTACGAGTTCGACGGCAGGTACGTCTGCACGGAGAACAGGTTGCCGTGCGCAGCGAACTGCGTCGTCACACCTCCGGCCGTGAGCTGGTTCGACGCCCCGTTCGTGCCGTTTTGTGTCAGGTCGTACAAATATCGCGTTGGCCACGGCGTGAGCCCGTCGGAAGCGTCGGTCGGAAGCATGACCTCCACCAGCCGATCGTCGCCGTCGTACCATTTTTGTGTGACGCCCGCCGAGCACGACGCTCCCGGGGTGCACCCGAAATGCGTCGTCGCCGTGCGCTCGTTACCGTCCCGGTCGTACGTGTACGATGTACTCACCCCCGCGGCGAGTTCCGGCGGATTCTGCACCGTGGCGACGGCCCCGTTCTGCATGTATGTGAACGTTTGCGAGATCGTACTGCCCGCGATGCCGGGCGTCTTGGGGCATGCGGCTTGCTGAACGCTCGCATCGTCGGCGTCGCCGACGGCTTTCACGCGTTCCATCGTGTCGTACGCGGCCACGGCCCAGCCGGCGCCGGAGTTCGCGCAGATTCGGCTGCCGTACTGGTCGTACACGATCTGCAGCGTAGGCGAGAACGTCCCGCTCGGCTGCGTCACGGAATCGCCCGTTACCGTCGTCACCGAACCGAAGTCGACGCCGGCGTTGCCGCTGCTGCCGCCTTCCGCCGCGCCGGAGTATGCATAGTGCAGGTGATAGCCCGTCGGCGTGTAGGCCTCCGTCAGCTCGCCGAACGGCTCGTAGCCGCCGCTCCCGTCCGACCACTTGTACACGGTCGGCCCGGGGGAGCTCGCCGTCCCGATGGTCGCAGGACACGCGTACGGCGTGGAGACGCCGTCCCAGTTGTGCCCGTTGTTGGTGACCCAGTTTGCGTCGCAATACGCGATGAGGTTGTCGTACTGGTCGTACGCCGAGAGCGCCGTCGGGCGAATCAGCTGCATCGTGCCCTGCGACAGGGTCTTGATCGCCGGCTGCGCCGACGCGATGCGGTTCCCGTCGGCGTCGTAGGCGAAGTCGGTGCGGTTCCCGTTGAGATCGGTTTGGTAGACGCGGTTGTTGGCGTTGTCCCAGCCCGACGTGTTCGACAGTTGCGTCGTGGCGCCGGTCGAATAGGTCGTTTGCGCCACGCGGCCCAGACCCGACGAGTCGAACGTGTAGACGTTCTTGTGACCGTCGGTGTCGCTCCACGTCGCGGACGTACCGGTGGTGGTGATCGTCGCCGTTCGGTATGTGACGTTGCCGGTCGGCATCGACGGCTGTACGGGCCCGCTCGAGATGCCGTCCGCAATGGTCGGATTGATCTCGCCGACATGAGCGAGCGTCGCGATCGCGGCAGTCCCGGCGACGGGCGTCATCACGACGTACGAGCCCTTGGAACCGGTCGTCAGATTGGTCGGATCGCTCAGACCAGCGCTCCACTTCCCGCCGGCGGCCGCCGTCATGAAGTGGTTGACATCGTAGGCATAGCGCTCTTCGCTGCATCCGCTTCCGCCGCTCGCGCACGGAGCCCCCGGCTGATTAGACGGCTTGTCGACCTCGACGAGGTTTCCGGCGCAGTCGTACTTGTACGTCGTGACGGTACCGTCCATCCACGCGAGCGTCTGCAGCAGACGCGTCGCCTTCACCGGACTGCACGCAGTGCCGTTGCTGTCGACCGATCCGAAATTGGCGAACGTGAGCGTCGCGGCCGTCGTGACGCCGTCAACGACCATCGTGATCTGGTTCAAGGTCGCCGCGGACGACGCGATGCCGCCGTCCCAGCTATAGTTCAGGCCGATCTGCGAGCGCTGGTTGCGTCCGTAGACCGTTACAAGGCGTCCGCCTTGACCGCCGAAGCGCGGCGTCACTGCGCACGGCTTGGTGCGGTCGGTCACCGGCGTGTGGAACTGTAGGGTCGTCCCCGACCGCAGATTCCAATAGTAGTTGCAGTGCGTTGAATCGGTGGTGAGCGTCGCGTGCTGGCCTGGGGGCGGCGTGAACACGGTCTCGGTCGAATCGGTCGGGAGATAGTCATAGCGCGCACCGTCGCCCGCGTAGACGCTGATGCCGAAGTTGCCGTTCTGCCCGGAGTTCACGGCAACGTGCGCGTCGAGATTGTTCGTCCAGCCGTTGCCGTAGTTCGAGGGCTGCGAGCCGTCCGTTCCGGCGAAGTCGTGCTGGCTGAGCGAGTTGTAGACACGCGTGAACTCGATTGTCGCCCACCGGTGCGTCATCCGCAGATCGGTGCTCTGCAGGAATAGATTTTGGTTCGCGACGTTGATCTCCGCAGGCCCGACGCCGGGGACGGCGCTGCCCTCGAACGTCCACCAGGGCTTCTCGCCGGTCGCGGACACGGCCCCGAGCGTGACGGATTGCGGCGTGAGAACTCGCGTTGCGACCCCTCGCATCGTGGCAGGCACCCGTACGCTCACGGGCGCCGCAGGCGCTCCCGCTTTGCCGTGCGCCGAGCTGCGCACGCGCACGGCAAGTCGCGGCGGACGGATTCCTGCGCCTTCCATTGGTACGGAGACGGCGGCGGCATTCGGACGCGTGCCGCGCGTCGGCTTCGAGATGAAGGGGCCTTTGGGCGTTTGGAAGCGCGTTGCGTCCGACGGTGGGATCGACGTTATCGATGGAAGAGCCGGACGCGGCGGCGGCGCGGCGTACGCGATCGTCGTCGCGTTCGTAGCGAGCACGAGCGCGAGCGCGGTCGCCTTGCGCGCGAACGGCGCGCGGCGGCGGGCAATGCGAAAGATCAGACGTAAGCCGGACATGAAAGCGTCCTCTTCGTTGGCGTGCGCGTAGGGAGCGAGGCGGTCTCCAGTGGTTCAGATCGCCAGTGAATCGGGGGTGCCGGTCAACGGCAGCACGGTGCCGGGCGCGCTCGCGCCGGGCGGAAAGACGTCGATCGTGTCGTCGGACGTGGCGACGTACAACGCGTTGGTCGCGTCGACGGCGACGTCGGACGGTCCGTTGACGAGCAGGCGTGCCGACGGAGCGGTCGCGCCCGCGGGGAAGATCTCGACGGAGCCTTTCGTGGGCAGTCCCGTCGCCACGTACACCGTGCCGAAGCGGTCGACAGCGAGCCCGCGGATCGGTCCGTCGAACGTCGTGATTGGCGATGGTGTCGTTGCCCCGTTTTGCGCGGGCACCGCGGCGACCGTCTCCGGATCGTGACCGCCGACGTAGATCGTACCATCCCCGCCGATCGCCACGCATACGGGATCGTTCACCGGCGCGGTGAGCGTCGACAGGTGCGTGCCGTCGAGTCCGGCGTAGACGTCGATGGTGTTCAGCAGCCCGCCCGGCACGTAGATGCGGTTCTGCGCGTCGGCTGCGAGTCGGACGGGGCCCGCGTGCGCACGAACGTCGAACGCGTGCTGCAGTTGCGGTGAGCCCGGCGCGTAGGCTTCGACGCGGTCGGTGCTCGCTTCACGATGTTCGGCATAGAGCATTGGGCTCGCCGAGGGAGCGACTGCGACCGTCACCTGACCGTTGAGGGGACCGACCGTAAACGCGGTGCCTTGCGCGTCGACCGGTATCGATGCGATGTTCGACGTACCGTCCGCGTTGGCGGTGACGACGTACACGGCGTGGCGCTGCTGCGAGGCGGACATGGGTTCGGCGACGACATGCGTGCTCGACCCGCCGCCGCATGCCGCGAGAGCGCTCGCGAAGCAGGCGGCGGTAATCGCCGCAGCGCGGCGAGGGGACGGGCGTCGCACGCGATGTCGTAGTCTCATCGTATTCCCGTGGCGCCTACGGGTGGGTGATCGTCACGGGCGGATCGACGAACACGTTCGGATCGCTCGTCGTCACCGATGTGCTGATGCTCGCCCCGTTGCCGAGGGGCGCCCCCGAATACGTGCCGGTGACCGTTGGGCTCGACGGAGCGGTGAACGTCGATCCGCTCAGCGTGATGGTTCCGGGCGGGCTGGACGGGTCGAGAGTAACCGTGGCGCCGATCGTGAACGGCGTCGCGGTCGTGTCGAGGTACTGCGATCCTTGCGCAGGCGTCGGGATGACGTTACCTTCGGGATCGTACGCCGCGATGGTGAGGGGGAACGTCTGCGAGCTGCCCGGCGAGAGCACCAGATTGAACGAGGAGCTCGAGCTCACGTTCGTCGTGAAGTCGAAGCCGACTTCGACGACCACTGGGCTGATGGTGATCGCGATGACGTTGTTCTGACCGGCGATGATCGGCGCGGTCGTGGATCCGCGGCCGAGCAGCTGTCCCGTCTCCTGTGCGCCCGTGTACAGCGACCCGGTGTAGGTGCCGGTCGTTCCGGGCTGCGCCGCGATGTTGTTGATCGTGCACGTCTTCGTGCCGTCAGAGTTGGGCACGCAGTCCGCCGCGTACGTCGATGCGTATCCCGGCGCCGGATTCGTGATGGACAGCTGCACGGAATTGGTGGACGGAGAGACGACGTTCGGCTTGTAGAGGCGCGGCGTGCCGATCAACGGGACCCGTCTCGCGCCGCCTTGCGGCGCGGGAACGTTCACCGTGACTTGCGCATACGCGACCGGACGAGGCGTCGGCGTCGAGAGCGGCGGACAGTCGCCGTTGCAGCATACGATGTTCGGCGTCGCGGTGCGTCCGCTCGCCAACGGGCAGACGATCATCGGCTGCTTCGGCGAGATCGGCGAAGCGGCGACAGGCGCGGCGCTCGCGACGGCCTGCGGACGAATGACCATTTGAATCGACCGCTTGTCCCACGTGGTCAGGGACACCGATGTCGACGCGATGCTGCGTTGCGCGGACGAGATCGGCGCGTCGTGGACCGGTGCGTTCGCCGGCGTGATGGCTTGGAGCGCGGAGCCGCAAGAGGCGAGCAGCACCGCAGACGTGATCGTACTTGCGAGAACCCAAAGGCGTCGTAGCATGTCGAACAGAGCCCTTTCGATGACGCGCACGGGGCGTGATGAACGAAGCGCGATTGCGGCAAAGCCGATCGACGGGCTTAAAGCAGCCGATTATCCGCGTACGGACAAACGAAAGCTATCGCACCCTCAAACGGGTCCGGACCGCGCTATGAACGACCGAGGAGAAGACGAAAAAGAACGCCTGACGCTGGGGTGATCAGAGCGTTCTTCAAAAGAAATTCGAGTCGATGCTCACACCCATGCTCTATGAAAACTCGAAGATCAGCTGCTTCTTATGAGCGGCTGCTTCCTTCGTGTGGTGACTGTACTACGCGATGAGCGCAGTGTCAAGCGCACGTGAAGCGACTGCATCCATGCGCGAGGGCCGGCGCGAAAGCAGGACCTTGGCGTCTCGATCACCGAGCGTCCGCAGGTGCTGATCGCGCTCAAGTACGGCGGGAACGCCATGACCGCCGGAGACGACGACCCGACGCTGGACGAGGTCGCCGCGCTTTGTGCGCGCGGCGATCGCATCGTGCTGGTGCACGGTGGTGGTCCGCAGATCGATGCCGAGCTCGACGCGAAGGCGATCGACGAGGTGCGCGTGCAAGGCCTGCGCGTGACGGGCCGTGCAACGCGCGACATCGTCGAGTACGTGCTGTGCGGCACCGTCAACAAGGCGCTGGTCCGGGCGCTCGCGTCGCGCGGCGTCCGCGCCGTCGGGATTTCCGGCGAGGACGGCGCGCTGCTGACCGCGCGCCGCGCCGGCTCCGTCAACGGCGTCGATCTCGGGTACGTCGGCGGCGACATCATCGCGGTCGACGCGACGGCGCCGCGCGCGCTGCTCGACGCGGGCTTCGTGGTCGTCATTGCACCGCTCGGCCTTGATGCCGACGGCGGCGGCGCACTGAACTGCAACGCGGATACCGCGGCCGGCGCGATCGCCGGCGCGCTCGCCGCGGACGCATACGTGGTGATCACGAACGTCGCCGGGGTTCGCGGGAACGTAGACGATCCCGACTCGGTGATCGAGCGTCTCACGGTCGCCGAGGCGGAGCGGTATCTTTCGGACGGAACGTTCACCGACGGTATGATCCCGAAGATGCGGGCCGCGATCGCCGCAGTGCGGGGCGGTGCAGCACGCGCGGTCGTCGCGGGCGCGGGCTATGGCGCGATCGACGCTGCGCTGCGCGGGCTGGGTACCGAGCTCGTCCCATAACCGCCGCCTCCCCCAGGTCATCCGCAGGACAGCGCGGTACACTTCAAGCGTACCGCGGGGCCTCTAGCCGCCGCGCCTTTGCACGCCCTTGGCGGAGGTCTTCCGAGTGGCCCGTCCGCGCGTCGTTCGTTTCAGCGGCGAGCTCGATGTTTGGAAAGAGAACGAAGTCGCAAAGCGCCTTGCCGACATCGACGGCAGCGCGCCGGTCGTCATCGATCTTTCGGACGTGCGTTACCTCGACAGTGCTTTCGTGAGCGCGCTCGTCCGGCTGCGCCGCCGCGTCCCGGATGTCGAGATCACGCTGGCGGCGCCGGCGCCGTCCGTGCGCCGCGTCCTCGAGCTGACCTCGATGCACGAACTGTTCACGATCAACGACGCGCCGCCGCCGCGCTGACGGCGCGCGCTAGTGCTCCTCACCGCGGCGCGCGTGCTCGTCGGCGTTGGGGTCGGGCTTCGTCACCGGCGGCTTCGCGCTCAGATCGACCACCGCGACGTTCGCGGCTCGCAGTGCGTCATTGAGCGCGCGAATGTCGCGGTCGACGAAGGCACGATAGCGCGCGACCGCCGCGACGGTCTCCCGGTGCAGCGCCGCACCTTCGGTGAGCTGCGCGGCCGTCGGCGTTCCGGGCGACAGATCGCTCAAGAACGTGAGCACGCGCTCGCGCAGCAAGTCCTCGAGGAAATCGTCATCCTGGTCGTTGACCGGCTGCGAGCTGATCGTCGACTCCAGCCGCTCGGCGCTCACGGCGGCCGCCCGCGCGCGGTCGGCGAGCGCCGCGTCTTTGATCGACGCGACGCGCTGCGGAGCTTGCACGCGCACGTTGTCCAGGCCGTTGAGCGCTTCGTCGAGCGCGGAGAGGTCGTTGTACATCGCCGTCTGGAAGCGGTCGCCGCGCGCCTCGTCGGCCGCCGACGCGACGCGCGCGTCGCGCAGCACGCGGATGCGCTGCGCGGACGTCGTACCGTCACGGTGCATGCGAACCGTGTACGTTCCGCTCGGCACCGGCGGTCCGGTCGACGGGCCTTGGTCCCACATCGCGACGCGCCGCCAGGGCGTGGGCGGATCGCGGTCGAGCGCCCATGCGAGGCGGTTGTAGCCCGCCGCGTTCGGCACGTTGGGGACGTCTTCGCCGTTCTCGACGTGCGTGCCGCTGATGTGGCGCACCACCACGCCGCGCGCGTCGACGATCTCGAACGCGGGCGCGGCCGATGCCGGTGCGGGCTGCCAGAACGTGATCTCCGCCGGCGCGGCGTCGGCGCCGGCCGCGCGGTCGTTCACCGTGGGTGTCGAGCGCTGCAGCGGCATCGCGTCGCGCGGCGCGAACAGACGGACGCCCGAAACCGCGCCGCGCAGCACGGAAACGTCGTCGAGAACGTACATGCCGCGCCCGTGCGTCGCGGCGATCAAGTCGCCGGCAACGGGCTGCACAGCGAGGTCGCGCACCTCGACCGCCGGAAGTCGCGCGGGAAACGGCTGCCACGCGGCGCCGCCGTTCGCGCTCCACCACACGCCCTTGCCGGTTCCCGCGTAGAGCACGTTCGGGTCGCGCGGGTCTTCGCGCACGACGTGCACCTCGCTCGCCGGCAGCCCGCGCACGATCGCGCGCCACGTGCGTCCGAAGTCGCGCGTCACGTAGACGTACGGCGCGCGGTCGCCCACGAAGTGCCGGTCGACGACCGCATATGCGGTGCCGGCCGCGGCATGCGAGGGTTCGACCACCGGAACGCGCCCGTCGGCGTCGACGCCGGGGATTGCGACGTTCGACCAGTGCGATCCGCCGTCGCGCGTGAGCTGCACGAGCCCGTCGTCGGTGCCGATCCAAATCTGCCGCGCGGCGACCGGCGACGGCGCGATCGACAAGATCGTGTCGAACGTCTCCGCGCCCGTCACGTCGAGCGTCAGCGGGCCGCCCGAGAGCGTCTGGCGGGCTTTCATGTCGCGCGTGAGATCGGGGCTGATCGCGGTCCAGTGCATCCCCGCGTCCGTCGAGCGGAAGAGCACGTTGCCGGCCGTGTAGACGGCGCGCGCGTCGTGCGGATCGAACGCGATCGGCGTCTCCCAGTTGAAGCGATACCGCAGGGCGCTCGGCGCGACGACGTTCTGATCGCGCAGGTACGGCGAGACGTCGATCGCGTTCTTCGCGCGCGCGTCGAAGCGCGCGATCTCGCCCGCGTTGTCGCCGCCGCCTGCCGAGGCCCACACGGTCAGCGGATCGCGCGGATCGGGAACGGCCCAGGTGCCGTCGCCGCCGCTCACGCGCGTCCAATCGCGTGCGAGGATGCCGCGTTCATCGCCGGTGCGTGCGGGCGCGCACCACGCGCCGTTGTCCTGCAGGCCGCCGCACACGCGGTACGGCGAGCGCAGGTCGTAACCGACGTGGTAGAACTGCGAGATCGGCAGCATGTTGCGCCACGACCACGTCGCGCCGCCGTCGTGCGAGAGACCCACGCCGCCATCGTTGCCTTCGACGATCGTGCGGCCGTTCGACGAGATCCACAAGTCGTGATGGTCGCCGTGGAGGCGCCGGCCGCTCACGTGCCACGTCTTGCCGCCGTTCTTGCTCTCGGCGAGCAGAACCGAGACGGAGAAGAGATGGTCGGAATCGTGCGGATCGACGACGACGCGCGTGTAGTAGAACGGCCGCTCGTCGATCAGCGTGTTCGTCGACGTGAGCTTCCACGTGGCGCCCGCGTCGTCTGAGCGCCACAGCAGGCCTTCCTTCGACTCGACGATCGCGTAGATGCGGCGCGCGTCGCTGGGAGCGATCGCGAGCGCGATGCGGCCGGTCGTGCCCGCCGGCAGACCGCTGCCGGTCACGCGCTTCCACGTCGCGCCGCCGTCGGTCGACTTGTAGATGCCGTCGTCGTCGCCGCCGCTCGTCAGCCTCCAGGCCGACCGGCGGAAGCGCCACATCCCGGCGTACAGCACGTCCGGATTCTTCGGGATCCATCGCGAGGTCGGACGCGCCGATGCCGGGTCCAAGATACAGCGTCTTCGTCCACGTCGCGCCGCCGTCGGTACTGCGAAAGACGCCGCGCTCGGTGCTGTCGCGGAACGGATCGCCGAGTGCGGCGACCAGCACGCGCTTGGAGTCGCGCGGGTCGATCACGACGCGCGCGATCTGCGAGGTCTGCGCGAGGCCGAGATGCTTCCACGTCTTGCCGCCGTCGGTCGAGCGGTAGACGCCGTCGCCGGGGATGACGTCGTTGCGCACCCACGGTTCACCCGTGCCGACCCACACGTCGTTCTTGTCGTGCGGCGAAATCGCGATCGCACCGATCGACTGCGTTCCCGCGTCGTCGAATACCGGCGTCCAGTCTGCGCCGGCGTTGGTCGAGCGCCATACGCCGCCGCCGGCGGCGCCCGCGTAGAACAGCGCGGGGTCCAAGTCGGTCCCGGCGACCGTCGCGACGCGTCCGCCCGACACGGCAGGACCGATGCTGCGCCAGCGCAGCGTCGGTCCAGGCGTCGGCGACGGTGATGCCGCCGCGCCGGGCGACGCGCTGGGCGCGGGGGACGGCGGACGGCTCGGCTCGTCCGCGAACGCGGAACGCGCGGCCGCGAGCACGAGGACGAACAGCGCCGGGGCACACCGGCGGACGAGACGGAACGGCATGGCACGGTCCGTTTGTGAGAACGGCGCCCGGTTCCGTCCGGGGCAGGCTTTCGTCGCTGTCCAGGAAAGGAGCCGCTTTCCCGGCACGACGACGCAGGGGTGCGAACATGCCGACTTTTCCGCCTGACCTCGCGCGGCTGCTCGACGTCGCGATCGTCCTCGTCGCAGTGTACGCAACGCTGAGCTGCGCGTGCTCTTGGATCCAGGAGCGCATCGCGGCGTTCCTCGCGCTACGCGGCTGGGGGCTGTTCCGCGGCATCGCGCACCTGTCGAGCGACGCGGTTGCCGCGCGCATCTTCAACAATCCGATGGTGGCGAACACGTCGCCGCGGCCCGACCGCAAGGTCAAGGCGTCGGCCCCGAAGCAGCCGTCGACGCTGGCGCGCTTTGCCGACGTCGCGTTCAGCCGCCCGCCTGCATATCTGGACGCGCGCAACTTCTCGACGGCGTTCTGGCAGGAGCTCGTCACCGCGCACGTGCCGAATCTTCCGGTCGCGGTTGCGAGCAAGATGCCGGCCGGCGTGACGGTGAGCGCGTCGAGCCCCGAAGCGCTCGCGCAGCTTGTCGTCAACGCGCCGAAGGATGCGATCGCGACGTTGACCGATGCCGTGAACACGGCGACGGGGATTCCGCCCGCGATCAAGTCACAGGCGCTCGGGCTGCTTGCGGCCGCGGGCACCGACTACGCGAAACTGCTCGCGGCGACCGACGGCTGGTTCAACGCGCAGATGGACCGCGTGTCGGGCTGGTACAAGCGCGAAACGCAGTGGGTGCTCATCGCGATCGCGGCGCTCGTCGTCACGTTCACCGGCGTCGACACGATCGAGGTGACGCGCACGCTGTACTTGAGCGATCCGTGCACGCTGGCGAAGTTCGAGCAGAGCGCCGAGGGCCTCACGAGCTCGAGCGCGCCGCAAGCGCTGCCGCCCGAGTGCGCGCCGGCAGCGCCCAAACCGTCCGTCGCGCCACGAACGCCCGTGACGCCCGCGCCGGCCGCGGTGTCGACCACGGCTCCGGTGACCGCGCAGTTCGACGTCACCAAGTTCGCGCACCCGGCGTGGGCCTTCGCGGCAAACTGGGGCTACCACGACGCGGCGCAGAGCTATTACCGCTGGCCCGGCATGCTGCTGACGCTGCTCGGCGCTCGCCCTCGGCGGACCGTTCTGGTTCGACGCGCTCAAGAGTCTGGTCAACGTCCGCAGCGCCGGCCGCAAGCCCGAGCGATCGGACCAGCCGCCGCAGTAGGCGTTGCGCTCGCGCCTCTCTTTGTGATACAAAGCTAGGTATGACGACGTTCGGGCTGCGCGTCGCGCTCATCCTGGCATTTGCGGCGACGGCCGCGACGGCGTCGGCCGATCCGCTGTCGGTCTTCCAACCGCCGCAGGTCAAGCCGGTTTCCGTCGACCTGCACGGGCTGCACGCGCTGCCGCCGCTCGACGCGTTCGGCACGGTGCGCGGCGAGCGCTTCGCCGAGATGACCACCGCGTCGTCGCCGTCCGCGGCGGCGTCAGCGGCCGGATACGCACTTCGTCTGCCCGCGGCGCTGCCGGCGGGCGTCGGGCACGACGTGCAGTTCTACGTCACCAAGCGCGTGCGCGCGACGTTCATGTTCGAGACCGCGAAAGCCGCGGCGTGGGCACGCGAGCAGAAGGTCGCGCTGCATCCCGTCCCGCCGGGCCTCGACGGCGCTACGTATACCGTCGACGCTGCAACCCGTCACCATGACGTGGTTCGGCCCCGCCGGCGCGTCGCACGATGCGAGAGGCGTGCGTCGCGGCGCGTTCCTCGCGATGCTGCAGGCGCCGCTGCCGGTGATCTCGTCGAGCGGCGCGTCGCTGGCGACGCTCGCGAACTGGTTCGCGGCACAGCCCGGCATGCCGCCGTCGCTCGTCGCGCAGATCCGCGCGCTCGGCGATCCGGCGCAGTCGCTGCCGATCCCGGTTCCGTTCAACGCGCAGGCCGCGCGCACGGTGAACGTCGACGGCGCGTCCGGGTTCGCGTTCGGAGACGAGACCGGCATCGGTTCCGTGTTCCTGTGGACGAAGAGCGGCACGTTTTACGCCGTGGGCGGAACGCTCCCGGAGAGCGAGCTGCGCACCGTCGTCGACTCGATCACGGGATGAACGGCGACGCGATCGTCGCGCGTGCGCTTGCGAAACGGTACGGCCGGATCGACGCGCTGCGTGATCTCACGCTGCGCGTCGCGCGCGGCGAGTGCCTCGGGTTCCTCGGACCGAACGGCGCCGGCAAGTCGACCGCCGTGAAGATGCTCGTCGGCCTCGTGCGGCCGTCGGGCGGCGACGCGCTCGTGCTCGACCGGCCGCTGGGCGACCGCGCCACGCGCACCGGTATCGGCTACCTGCCGGAGCTGTTCCGCTATCCGGACTGGCTGTCGGCAAGCGAAGTGCTCGCGTTCCACGCGCGGCTGCTGCGGCTGCGCGACGCACCGCGCGCGATCGACGAGGTGCTCGACGAGGTGGGCTTGCGCGATCGGCGTCGCGACCGCGTCGGCACGTTCTCGAAAGGGATGCAGCAGCGGCTCGGCCTCGCCGTCGCGCTGCTGGGCGCGCCGCGCGTCGTGTTCCTCGACGAGCCGACGTCCGCGCTCGATCCGGTCGGGCGCAGCGACGTGCGAGCGCTGATCGAACGGCTGCGTGCCCGCGGCACGACCGTGTTCTTGAACTCGCACCTGCTCGGCGAGGTCGAGCGCGTGTGCGATCGCGTGTGCATCGTGGACCGCGGCAGCGTCGTCGCCGAAGGATCGATCGACGCGCTCACGGGCGAGCGCCGCGGCGTGCGCGTTCGTCTCGAGACCGGCTGGCGGCGAATTCGATGTCGACGGAGACGCGATCCCCGACCTCGTCGCGCGCCTGGTCGCCGAAGGCGAACGCATCCACGCGGTGGAGCCGATGCACGCGACGCTCGAAGACCGGTTCCTGAGCCTGGTGCGCGGCGCGTGAACGTTCTGCTGTTCGCCTCGCTCACCGTGCGCGAGCTCGTTCGCCGCCGTCTGCTCGTCATCGCGGCAGTCGGCACGCTGCTGATCGTCGCGTTCACGGGCTGGGGCATGCACCGTCTCGCGACGGCGACGATGAGCGGCTCGCCGCTCGCGCTCGTCGCGGTGCGCGCGACCGCCGCCGGCATCGTGCTCGTGCTCGCGTTCCTCTTCTCGTTCGTCGTCGCGCTCGGCGGCGCGATGATCGGCGCGCCGGCGATGGCGGAAACGATCGCGAACGGCGAGCTGCTCGCGGTGCTCGCGCGGCCGGTGCGCCGCGCCGACGTCGTGATCGGGCGCTGGCTCGGCACGGTGATCGCGCTGGCCGCGTACGTCGCGCTGGCGGGCGGCGCCGAGCTGCTCGTCGTGCGCATCACCACCGGCTACGCGCCGCCGCACCCGTTCGCCGCGCTGCTCTTCCTGAGCGCGTCGGGTGCCGTCGTCGCATCCACGGCGATCGCGCTCGCGACGCGGCTGCCCGCGCTCGCGGCCGGCGCCGCCGCTGCGCTGCTTTTCGGGCTCGCGTGGGTCGCGGGCATCGTCGAGTCGATCGGCCTCTCGATCGGCAACGCCCGGGTCGCCGACGCCGGCACGCTGGTCGCGCTCGTCTTTCCGTCGGACGCGCTGTGGCGGGGCGCGGTCTACGCGCTCGAACCGGCGGTGTTCACGGTCGCGGTCGGCGCGTCGAACGGCAACGGGCCGGCGAACCCGTTCACCGTGACGTCGCCGCCGCCCACCGCGCTGCTCGTGTGGGCGTTCGCATGGATCGTCGTCGTCGTCGCGTGCGGCGCCGCCGCATTTCGCACGCGCGATCTCTAAAAGGGCCGCCGACCGCTCCCGGGGTGTAGGCGAAACCGCCCGAGCGGTGTCGCAGGAGCGATCGACGGCGGCTTCCCGGTAGCACACTTTCACGCACCGCGCAATACTGCGTGCAACGCGGTCGCGTTGCGCGTGTTGTACTGCTTCGTGCGAGACGAGCTGGACGCGCGCGGCTATGCGGTCATCCCGCGGCTGGTCGACGACGCGCAGCGCGCGGAGCTGCGCGCCGCGTTCGACGACGACGCGCGTTTCCGCAGCACCGTCGTGATGGAGCGGCACGGCTACGGCCGCGGCGTCTACCGGTACTTCGGCAACCCGCTGCCGCCGCTGGTCGCGGGCCTGCGCGAGCGGCTGTACGCCGAGCTGGCGCCCGTCGCAAACGGCTGGGCCGAAAAGCTCGGCCAGGCGGAGCGCTATCCGGCGACGCTCGGCGAGTTCCTGGAGCGCTGCCACGCCGCCGGCCAGAGCCGGCCGACACCGCTGCTGCTCCGGTACCGCGCCGGCGACCACAACGCGCTGCACCAGGACGTCTACGGGGAGATCGCCTTCCCGCTGCAGGCGACCGTGCTGCTGAGCGCGCCCGGGCCGGACTTCGAGGGCGGCGAGTTCGTGCTGGTCGAGCAGCGCCCGCGCAAGCAGAGCCTAGCCGCACGTCGTCCCGCTCGGCGCCGGGGACGCCGTCGTCTTCCCGAACGCCGTTCGCCCGGCCGCCGGCTCGCGCGGGTTTTTCCGCGCCGCTTTTCGGCACGGCGTCTCGGAGGTGCGCCGCGGCGAGCGGCTCACGCTCGGCGTCATCCTCCACGACGCTCGCTAACGCGGCTCCTCCCTCCAACCAACCGAGCATGGCCAAGCAGCCGCTCCAAAGCGAGGGCTTAAAAAAGGGGGACGCTGGGAAACTTACCAAGCATGGACCAGATGGAGAAAATTTCCGCCGTCCGGACGGTGCGCTACAACCAATTTCCGCGGCCGCCCGTCCAGAAGACCAGGCAAGGACATCCCATCTGGTTCTTCGAGGAGGGGTCCGGCGAGCAGAAGGAGCTCCTCGGCGGGAAAGGCGCGGGCCTCGCCGAGATGACGCGAGCCGGGCTGCCCGTGCCGCCCGGGTTCACCATCACCACCGAGGTCTGCCGTGCGTACTACGAGGGCGGTCGCCGGCTGCCGGACGGACTGACCGCGGAGCTGCGCGACGCGATGCACGAGCTGGAGATCGCGGACCGGCAAAACGTTCGGCAAGGGCCCGGACCCGCTGCTGGTCTCGGTGCGCAGCGGCGCGCCGGTCTCGATGCCCGGCATGATGGACACGATCCTCAACCTGGGCCTCAACGACCAGACGGTCGTGGCGCTGGCGCGGCTGACCGGCAACGACCGCTTCGCGTACGACGCGTACCGGCGGTTCATGGCGATGTTCGGCAACGTCGTTCTCGATATCCCGAAGGACGAGTTCGAGCACGTCGTCGGCGAGGCGAAGCAGAAGGCGGGCGTTGCGTCCGACCCCGAGCTCGGCGCCGACCGGTGGAAAGAAGTGATCGCGCAGTTCCGCGAGATCGTGCGCGTGCATACCGGCGAGCCGTTTCCGCAGGACGTCCACGAGCAGCTGGAGCTCGCAATCGGCGCGGTGTTCGGCTCGTGGCAGTCCAAGCGCGCGATCGACTACCGTAAGCACGAGAAGATTCCGGACGACTGGGGCACGGCGTGCAGCGTCGTCACGATGGTGTTCGGCAACATGGGCGACGACTCGGGCACGGGCGTCGCGTTCACGCGCGATCCGAACACCGGCGAGAAGACGCTCTTCGGCGAGTATCTGCGCAACGCGCAGGGTGAGGACGTCGTCGCCGGCATTCGCACGCCGATGAAGATCTCCGACCTGCAGAGCTCGCAGCCCGACGTCTACGCGCAGTTCGTCGCGATCGCGCACCAGCTCGAGACGCACTACGGCGACATGCAGGACCTCGAGTTCACCGTCGAGCGCGGCAAGCTCTACATGCTGCAGACGCGCAGCGGCAAGCGCAGCGCCGAGGCGGCGGTCAAGATCGCGCTCGACTTCGTGCGCGAAGGTATCATCGACAAGGCCGAAGCGCTGCGCCGCGTCGACGCGGCATCGCTCGACCAGTTGTTCCACGCGCGAATCGACCCGCACGAGTCGTTCACGGTCGCGGGGAAGGGGCTCAACGCGTCACCGGGCGCGGCGACCGGGCAGATCGTCTTCGACGCCGATACCGCGGCGGAGCGCGGCAAGCAGGGCGACGACGTCATCCTCGTGCGCGTCGAGACGGCCCCGGACGACGTGCACGGCATGATCGCCGCGAAGGGCGTCCTCACGTCGCGCGGCGGCGCGACGTCGCACGCTGCCGTGGTCGCGCGCGGCATGGGCAAACCGTGCGTTGCGGGCTTCGACGCGATGCAGGTCGACCGGCGCGCGAAGACCGTGACCATCGGCGAGACCGTGCTCGGCGAAGGCGACTGGATCACGATCGACGGCACGACCGGTAACGTCGTGATCGGCAAGCTCGCGCTCATCCCGCCGCCGTCGAAGCTGCCCGACTGGCTCACCGAGTTCCTCGGCTGGGCCGACGAGGCGTCGCGCCTGGAAGTGTGGGCGAACGCCGATACGCCGGAAGATGCGCGCAAGGCGCGCGAGCTCGGCGCGCTGGGGATCGGCCTGGTGCGTACCGAGCACATGTTCATGCAGCAGGACCGGCTTCCGGTCGTGCAGCGCATGATCATCAGCGACACGCCCGAAGCGCGCGCGGAGGCGCTCGCGCAACTGCTCCCGTTTCAGAAAGACGACTTCGTCGGCATCCTGGACGCGATGGCCGGCTATCCCGTCACCATCCGGCTGCTCGACCCGCCGCTGCACGAGTTCCTGCCGTCGCTCGAAGAGCTGCTCGTCACGACGACGGAGCTCCGGATCACGAAGGGCGAGAGCGATGCGGAGTACCAGGACAAGATGCGCGTGCTTGCGCGCGTCCGCGCGCTGCACGAGCAGAACCCGATGCTCGGCCTGCGCGTATGCCGCCTCGGCATCATGTATCCGGAGATCTACGCGATGCAGGTCCGCGCGATCTTCGAGGCCGCGTGCGACCTGCGCGAGCACGGCGTCGACGCGCAGCCCGACGTCATGATCCCGGGCGTCGGAACGATCGAGGAGATGCGGGTCACGCACGATGCGACCAAGCTCGTCGCCGACGAGGTGATCCTGCGCCGCGGCGTCTCGGTGAAGTACCGCATCGGTACGATGGTCGAGCTGCCGCGCGCCTGCGTCGTCGCCGGCGAGCTCGCGCGCATCGCGCAGTTCTTCAGCTTCGGCACGAACGACCTCACGCAGACGGCGTACGGCTACTCGCGCGACGACGCCGAGGCCAGCTTCATCCCGCGGTACCTCGAGATGAAGATCCTCAAGGACGACCCGTTCCAGGTGCTCGACCGGACGGGCGTCGGCGAGCTGATGCGCATGGGCGTCGAGCGCGGCCGCGCAACGCGCGCCGACCTCAAGCTCGGCATCTGCGGCGAGCACGGCGGCGAGCCGAGCAGCGTCGCCTTCTGCGACGAGATCGGACTCGACTACGTGAGCTGCTCGCCGTATCGCGTTCCCATCGCCCGTTTGGCTGCCGCGCAGAGCGTACTCAACAAGCGCTAACGCCGCGTGCGAACCCTCCCAGGGAGGGTAATGCAGTGCACGATGCAGCGGCCCATCGGCGACCACGTATACATCAGCGACGGACGGATGTCGGCGCTGGTCGCCGATGACGGTACGGTCGATTGGCTGTGCGCGCCGCGCTTCGATACCGCTCCGGCGTTCGCGTCGCTGCTCGGCGACGAGCGGAACGGCGCCTGGACGCTGCGGCCCCAGGGCGCCGTTCGCAGCGTCGGGCAGCGCTACGCCGGCGACGGTCTGATCGCCGAGACGGACTTGCGGCACGAAGGCGGCACGATCCGTCTCGTCGACGCGGTCGCGCATCGCAACGGTCGCTCGTACCTCGTTCGGATCGTGCGCGGCATCGACGGCGCCGTTCCGGTTCGCTGCGAGGTCTCGCCACGGCCTGACTTCGGCAGCCTCGTTCCGTACGCCATCGCCGAGCACGACGCGATCGTCTGCTACGGGGGTGGTTTTTCCGTCGCCGTTCGCGGGAGCGTTCCCCTCACGGCGCGCGACGGTACGATCTCGGCGTCGTTCGCCGTGCGGCGCGGCGACGTGGCGTGGTTCACCGCGACGTGGTTCGAGCCGCAGAGCGACGTGCCGGCGCCGATCGACGTGCACGAGTGCTTGTCGGCCATCGCCGGCGAGGCGGCGCGCTGGACGGCTCGATTGCGGCTGCCGGCCTTCGGCGCGGGCGTCGCGCGGCGCTCCGCCGCGATTCTGCGCGGCCTCACGTACGCGCCGACGGGCGCCTTGGTGGCCGCGGCGACGACCTCGTTGCCCGAGCGCGTGCATGGACCGCTCAACTGGGATTACCGCTTCTCGTGGGTCCGTGATACCGCGTTCGGGATCGAAGCGTTTTTGGCGGTCGGCGCTGTCGACGAGGCGGCGCGCGCCTTGGACTGGCTGCTGCGAGCGTCCGCCGGGCGTCCGTCCTCGATTCGGACGGCCTACGCGATCGACGGGACGCGCCGCATCCAGGAGTCGATCGTGCACGAACTGCCGGGGTACCGCGACTCCAAGCCCGTGCGCGCCGGGAACGCCGCGGCCACGCAGGTGCAGCTCGATGCATTCGGCGAGATCATCCTCTCGGCGATGCGCGTCGAAAGCGCGGGCCGTCACCTCGATGCCGCGTGGTGGGACGCCACGGTCGGGATCGGCGAGGAACTCACGCGCATCTGGCGCGGCTATGGTCACGGCGTCTGGGAAATCCGAGGCGCCGAACAACAGTACCTGACGGACCGCGTCATGACGTGCGTCGGCTTGCGCGCGCTCGCATCGGGAGCACTTCGTCGCGCCGAGCACGAGCGCGCCGCACGATTCTCCGAGGTCGCTGCGGAGGTCGATGCCTCGATCAGGCGCGACTACGTCCTCGCGCGGCGGAGCGCGTTCGCGACCACGCAGGGGCTGCGGCGTGTCGGCGCAACGTCGCTCTGGCCGGTGATCATGGGACTGACCGAGCCCGACGATCCCCTGGCGGCCGGTACGATCGGAGCGATCGAGCGCGATCTCGTGCGTGGCGCGCTCGTCTACCGCACCGCGCACGACTTGCCGCGCGGCCGCGGCCGTCCGCGCGAAGGTGCGTTTTTGCCGTGCACGGGCTGGCTTGCTCGCGCGTACGCGCGCTGCGGACGCCTAGCGAGCGCCCAAGCGGCGTTTGAGTCGCTGACGCGAACGGCCAATGCCGCGGGAATCTTTTCCGAAGAGTACGACGTGCAGGCGGCGCAAATGCTGGGCAACGTCCCGCAGGCGTTTACGCATGCCGAGGCGATGATCGCCGCGCGTGCGCTGTCGGATGCGGGGCTGCAAGACGACGGCTCGCCCTGCTTAACCCCTCCCGGGGAGGGGTAAGTGCAGAACATGGACGCGAACGCGATCGGCAAAACCGTCTGGGTCATCGCCGAAGGCTACATTCCGCCGTACGGCCACGGTCCCGAGCCCGAGTTCACGAGCCATGAGACGGCGTGCATGCTCAACGCCGGCGAGCGCGACGCGCACGTCGGCATCACGGTGTACTTCAAGGATCGCGAGCCCGCCGGGCCATACCACGTGACCGTTCCCGCGCGCCGCACGCTGCACCAGCGCTTCAACGACCTGCGCGATCCCGAGCCGATTCCGCGCGGCACCGACTACGCGAGCGTCATCACATCGGATGTCCCGATCGTCGTCCAGCACACGCGCCTGGACTCGCGTCAAGCCGACAACGCGCTGATCACGACGATCGCGTACCCGGCGGCATGAGCGCGACGGCGGTGCGTGCCGGCGAGGTGCGGGTCGAGCGGCTCGACGTCTCGGCGTACCGCGTTCCCACCGACCGGCAGTGGGAGAGCGACGGGACCGCGCGCTGGGACGCGACCACGATCGTCGTGGTGGAGATCGAGGCCGGCGGCGTCGTCGGTACGGGCTGGACTTACGGAACGGCCGCAATCGCCGCGGTCGTGGACGGCGACTTGCGCGACGTGGTAGTGGGCCGCGACGCGCTCGCCACGCGCGAGCTGTGGACCCGGATGAACGCCCGCGTCCGAAACGCCGGACGTTCCGGGATCGCATCGTACGCGATCTCCGCCGTCGACGTCGCGCTGTGGGACCTGCGTGCCCGGCTGCTCGGGGTCGCGTTGTGCGATTGCCTGGGCATCGTGCGAGACGCCGTACCGGTGTACGGCAGCGGCGGCTTCACGTCGTACGACGTGGCAACCCTGCAGCATCAGCTTGCGGGCTGGGCCCACGACGGGATGCATGCGGTGAAGATGAAGATCGGCCGAGACCACCGCGCCGACCCGCGTCGCATCGCTGCGGCGCGCGAGGCGATCGGGAACGACGTCGAGCTGTTCGTCGACGCGAACGGCGGCTACGACGTCGCCGCGGCGATCGCGCTCGCGCACGGAGCGCTCGCTGAGCACCACGTCACGTGGTTCGAGCAGCCGGTCGATCACGACGATCTGGCCGGCACGCGCCGCGTGCGGGAGCATGCGCCGCCGGGTCTCGCGATCAGCTCCGGTGAGTACCTGACCGATACCGCGCATGCGGCGTGCGTCGCTCGCTCGGTCGACGTGCTGCAAGCCGACGCCACGCGGTGCGGCGGCTACACGGGCTTTCTGGCCATCGACGGGTACTGTGACGTCGTGCGGATGCCGCTCTCGTCGCACTGCTCGCCGATGCTGCACCTTCACGCCGCGTGCGCCGCGCTGCGCATCCGTCACATGGAGTGGTTCCACGACCACGTCCGCATCGAACGCCGGCTCTTCGACGGGTTCGTCGAGCCCCTGTCCGGACGTCTCTCGCCGGACCGCAGCGCTCCCGGGCACGGGCTGACGTTCAAGCACGCCGACGCGAAGCGCCTGGCGCTCTGAGGAGGCTTCCTTGATCGACCTCATCACCGGCGTCGAGCGCGTGAAGACCGCGGCGATCGGCGCGCACTCGCCGCCGCCCGGCGTTCGGCCCGACGCCCTGGGCGCGTGGACCGGCGACGCGGACGCGCTGGGCGCCGCCTTGCGCGCGCGCATTACCGGCGAAGTGCGCTTCGACGACGGCAGCCGCGCGCTGTATGCGACCGATGCGTCGAACTACCGTCAGGTGCCGATCGGGGTCGTCGTGCCGCGCACGGTCGACGACGTGATCGCGACGGTCGCGATCGCGCGCACGTTCGGCGCGCCGATCCTCGCGCGCGGCGGCGGGACGTCGCTGGCCGGCGAATGCTGCAACGTCGCGGTCGTGCTCGACTTCTCGAAGTATCTCAACCGCGTGCTCGAGGTGAACGCGGACGAGCGCTGGGCGCGCGTCGAGCCGGGCATCGTGCTCGACGACCTGCGCGCGCAGGTGGCGCCGTACGGGCTGTGGTTCGGGCCCGACCCGGCGACGCACACGCACAACACGCTCGGCGGCATGATCGGCAACAACTCGTGCGGGATGCACGCGCAGTTCGCGGGCAAAACGGAAGAGAACACGCTCGAGCTGGATGTGCTCACGTACGACGGCCTGCGCATGACGGTCGGCCCGACGGACGCGGCCGCACTCGAGGCGTTCTGCGCGCGTGAGGACCGTGTGGGCGAAATTTACCGCGGGCTGCGCGAGGTGCGCGACGAGTTCGCGACTCGCATCCGCGAGCGGTTTCCCGACATCCCGCGCCGCGTTTCGGGCTACCCGCTCGACCAGCTCTTGCCCGAGAACGGCTTCAACGTCGCACGTGCCCTCGTCGGCACGGAGTGCACGTGCGTCGTCGTGCTCGGCGCGAAAGTCAAGCTGATGCCGAACCCGGCGAAGCGCTGCATCCTCGTTGCCGGCTTCAAAGACATCTACGAGGCGGGCGACCGCGTGCCGGACGTCAACGGCCACTCGCCGATCGCGCTCGAGGGCCTCGACGACAAGCTGATCGACATGATGAAGGTCAAGCACCTCGAGGAGGGCGACGTCGGGCTGCTGCCGCGCGGCGGCGGCTGGCTGATGTGCGAGTTCGGTTCGGTCGACGACCGGGACGCCGCCGTCGCGCAAGCCAAGGCGTGCGAAGCAGACCTCAAAAACAAGGGCGCCCTCGACACGAAGCTGATCGTCGACGAGTCGCAGCAGAAGCGACTGTGGGCGATCCGCGAAGCGGGACTCGGCGCGACCGCGAAAGTTCCCAATCACGCGTCGACCCACCCCGGGTGGGAGGACTCTGCGTGCCCGCCCGACCGCGTCGGACCGTATCTGCGCGACCTGAACGCGCTCTTCGAGAAGCACGGATACCATCCGGCGCTATACGGCCACTTCGGGCAAGGCTGCATCCACTGCCGCGTCGCGTTCGATCTCGACTCGGCGGACGGCATCGCGAACTGGCTGGCGTTCTTGCACGAGGCCGCGGAGCTCGTCACGCGGTACGGCGGGTCGCTTTCCGGCGAGCACGGCGACGGGCAGGCGCGCGGCGCGCTGCTGCACATCATGTACGGCGACGAGATCGTCGACGCGTTCCGCCGCTTCAAGCGGCTGTGGGACCCGGCGGGCCGGATGAATCCCGGCAAGGTCGTCGACGCGTATCCGATCGACAGCAACCTCCGCGTCGGGCCGCACTACCGGCCGGCGGAGCCCAAGACGCACTTCTCGTTCGAAAT
Organism: Vulcanimicrobiota bacterium; assembly: GCA_963818845.1. Lineage (GTDB taxonomy): Bacteria > Vulcanimicrobiota > Vulcanimicrobiia > Vulcanimicrobiales > Vulcanimicrobiaceae > Vulcanimicrobium. Next base: position 80,399 of record CAWFTO010000003.1, read on the forward strand.
CGACGACCGCGGGTCGTTCGCGTACGCGGCGAACCGCTGTGTCGGCGTCGGCGACTGCCGGCGTCACGACGGCAAGAACGTGATGTGCCCGTCGTACCGCGTCACGCGCGAGGAGATGCATTCGACGCGCGGGCGCGCGCGGCTGCTGTTCGAGATGCTCGAGGGCGCGCCGCTGCGCGACGGCTGGCGCTCCGAGGCGGTCAAGGACTCGCTGGACCTGTGCCTCGCGTGCAAAGGCTGCAAGGGCGACTGCCCGGTGAACGTCGACATGGCGACGTACAAAGCGGAGTTTCTCGCGCACTACTACGAGGGCCGGCTGCGCCCGGTGTGGGCGTACGCGTTCGGCCTGATCATGTACTGGGCGCATCTGGGATCGTTCGTGCCGCGCGTCGTGAACGCGGTCGCGCACGCACCGGTGCTGTCGTCGCTGGTCAAGGCCGCGGCGCGCATGGCGCCGCAACGCCGCGTTCCGCTGTTCTCCGAGGAGACGTTCACGGCGTGGTACGCACGGCATCGCGGCGTGTGGCGCCCGAACGCAGGCGCCAAGCGCGTGATCCTGTGGCCCGACACGTTCAACGACCACTTTCACAGCGAGACCGCACGGCACGCCCTCGAGGTTCTCGAACACGCCGGCTTCGACGTCGTCCTGCCGGGGCAGCGCCTGTGCTGCGGGCGTCCGCTGTACGACTACGGGATGCTCGAGCTCGCCAAGACGTTCTTGCGGCAGATCGTCGACGCGCTCCGGGATGACATCGAAGCCGGTACGCCGGTGGTGGTGCTGGAGCCGTCGTGCGCGAGCGTCTTCCGCGACGAGCTGCCCAACATGCTGCCGCACGATCACGATGCGCGCAGGCTGTCGGCGCAAGTCGTCACGTTGGCGGAGCTGCTGGACCGTGAAGGTTGGACGCCGCCGCAGCTGGACCGCGCCGCGCGCGTGCACCCGCACTGTCATCACCACGCGGTGCTCAAGACCGGCGCCGACCGCCGCGTTCTCGAACGCATGGGCGTGCGCGCGGAGTGGCTCGACGACGGCTGCTGCGGGATGGCCGGCGCGTTCGGGTTCGAGGCGGGCGAGCACTACGACGTCTCGATCGCGTGCGGCGAACAAGGGCTATCTTCCGCACGTGCGCGAGACCGATGCGCACGATCTCATCGTCAGCGACGGCTTCTCGTGCCGCGAGCAGGCGACGCAGACCACGGACCGTCAGGTGCTGCACCTCGCCGACGTGATTTGGCTGGCGCTGCGCTACGGGTCCGACGGGCCGGACGGCGCGTATCCGGAACGTGCGGCGATGCCGGCGGTCGGCGAACAGGTGGCGCATGCGCGCCGCGACGCCGCGCTGGCGTTCGGCGCCGTCGCGACGGCCGCGCTCGCGATTGCGGCGTGCGTCGTGGCGCTCCGCCGCGGAGGCCGCCGATGAGCGGCGTCGCCGTCGTCACGGGCGCGTCCGCGGGCGTGGGTCGTGCCGTCGTGCGCGAGCTCGCGCGTGCGGGCTACGACGTCGGGCTCGTCGCGCGCGGCGTCGACGGACTCGAGGGCGCGAAGCGCGAGGTCGAAGCGCTCGGGCGCCGCGCGCACTGGGTCGCGACGGACGTCGCGGATCACGATGCGGTGGAAGCGGCCGCCGCGCAGATCGAGAGCGCGCTCGGCGAGATCACGGTGTGGGTCAACGTCGCGTTCTCGAACGTCTTTGCGGAGTTCACCGACCTAACGCCCGCAGAGTACCGCCGCATCACCGAGGTGTGCTACCTCGGCTACGTCTGGGGGACGATGGCGGCGCTCCGGCGCATGCTGCCGCGCAACCGCGGGCGCATCGTCCAGGTGGGCTCGGCGCTGGCGTACCGCAGCATCCCGCTGCAGGCCGCGTACTGCGGGGCGAAGTCCGCGATCCGCGGTTTCACCGACTCGATCCGCTGCGAGCTGATCCACCGCAGCAGCCTCGTCTCGATCGCGATGGCGATTCTGCCCGCGGTCAACACTCCCCAGTTCTCGTGGTGCCGTTCGAAGCTGCCGCGCAAGGCGCAGCCGGTGCCGCCGATCTTTCAGCCGGAAGTCATCGCGCGCGGCGTCGTGTGGCTTGCACAGAACCGCCGGCGCGAACTCCTCATCGGGTTGCCGTCGATCAAAGCGGTGGTCGCACAGATCGTCGCGCCCGGTCTTGCCGACCGGATCCTCGGCAAGTCGGGCTACTCTGCGCAGCAGTACGACGGCGAGAACCCGCACGGTCCCGACAACCTCGACGCACCCTTGCCCGGGGATTGGGGCGCCCACGGCGCGTTCGACGAGCGCGCGCGCGACGAGAGCACGCAGCTGTGGTTGACGACGCACCGAGCTCCGCTCGCAGCAGCGCTCGCCGCCGTCACCATCGCCGCCGCACTCTACCGAGCAAAATCACGCTGACGCCGACCTCGTCACCCTGACCCCTTTGTCACGCTGAGCTCGGCCTGGTCACCCTGAGCTTGTCGAAGGGCGCTCGCAATGCGCGCGGGCAGGCGTTCGAAGTCGGACAGCGTGCCGGCGGCGTAGAGACCGCGCAAGTACGGCCGCGCGATGCGCAGTGCCGCCGCTGCCGGTGAGAAGCCCGGCGTGCCGGCCTTCGGGTGCAGCCAGACGATCCCGGCCGAGCGCGCGCGCACCTCGCGCAGCGCGCTCGCGAGCCGCTCGAGGTTGCCGACGTCGAGCCCGTCGCTGAACACCAGCACGACGGTGCGCGGCGAGAGCGCGCGCGCACCGTGATCGCGCACGAACGCCGACAGGTTCTCGCCGATGCGCGTGCCGCCGCCCCACGCCTCACCGAGGCCCTCGAGCTCGCGCCCGGCGACGCGCGGCTCCCGCAGCGCGCGCGTCACGTCGCGCAGCGCGGTGCTGAAGGCGAACACCGCGGCCTCGCGCGAGCGGTGCGCGAGCGCGGCGGCAAACTGCAGGATGGGACCGGCGTGCTCCGCCGTGGAGCGGCTGCCGTCGATCAGCACCACGAAGCGGGCCGCGCGAACGGTCCGCGCGGTGCGGCGCAGGTCGATCGGCTCGGCCGCCGTCGCGATGCTCGCGCGCAGCGTGCGGCGCACGTCGACGCGGTCGCCGCGCGCGCTCGGGCGGCGGCGGCGCGAGCGCAGCAGCCGCGTGCGCAACAGCAGCCGGTCGACGACGGCGCGCATTGCGTCGAAGCCTTCCGACGGGACGACGGGCGGCGCGCCAAGGGCGGCTCCCGCCGAGTACCGGACGCGCAGCGTCTCCCACGCCTCGGCGACCGTCGGCGGCTCGACCGGCTCGCGCCGCACCGCGTTGGACGATCCACCGCCGCGCGTTTCGTGCTGCGCCGGAGGCCGCTGCGCAGCGCCGTGCGGGCCGAAGAAGAATGCTTCGAATGCCTCGTCGAAGCGCGCGCTCTCCTCGGGGCTCGCGCAGTAGACGGCGCGCAGCGCGCCGCGCAGTCTGCGCGCATCCGCGACGCCCGTGAACGCCGCCGCGCGCAAAGCATCGTGCGTGGTCGCGTGCCCGACGCCGAAGCCGTAGCCTTGCCGGAGCATCGCCGTGAAGGCGGCGACGCCGTCGACGAACGTGCCGCTCAACGGCGTGAGAGCAGCGGCGCGACCCGGTCGCGCTCCGCGCGCAGCAGGTCCCAGTCGTCGCGCACTTTGAGAATGCAGCCCAGCGTACGATCGAGCGTCTCGGCGTCGATCGCGTCCCGGTGCAGGCGGATCAGGGCGAGCGCCCAGTCGAGCGTCTCCGCGACGCCGGGCACTTTCTGGAACGGCATCTGCCGAAGGGTCTCCATGAAGCGCGCGATCTGCTGCGCGAGCTGATCCGAGATGTCGGGCAGACGCGCGCGCAGGATCGCGAGCTCGCCTTCGCGCGTGGGATAGTCGAGCCACAGGTACAGACAGCGGCGGCGCAGCGCGTCGGACAGCTCGCGCGTGCGGTTCGACGTGATCACGACGGCGGGACGTTCGCGCGCGCGCACGGTGCCGAGCTCCGGGATCGTCACTTGGAACTCGCCGAGGACCTCGAGCAGGAACGCCTCGAACGCTTCGTCGGCGCGATCGATCTCGTCGATCAACAGTACCGGCGCACGGTCCTGCGTGATCGCTTCGAGAAGCGGGCGTTCGAGCAGGAACGCTCGGCTGAAGATCTCCGCCTCGCGCGCCGCGACCGGCCCGCCGTCGTGCTCCGTCATGCGGATGTGCAGCAGCTGCTTGGGGTAGTTCCACTCGTACAGCGCGCTCGCCGCGTCGAGTCCTTCATAACACTGCAGCCGGATCAGCCGCGTGCCCAATACGGCGGCGAGCACCTTCGCGCTCTCCGTCTTCCCGACGCCCGCGGGCCCTTCGATCAGCAGCGGCTTTTCGAGCGCGAGCGTCAGCTCGAGCGCGGTCGCGAAGTCGTCGCTCGCCACGTACCCGCGCTCCGCAAAACGCTCGCGGATACGGTCGACGATCACGCCGTCGGTCCGCAGCACGTGCCCGCGCGGCGGCCGCGCGCGCGCAGCCCCGCGCTCGCCGTGCTCATCGGCGCCGCGTACACCTGCGTGCCCGACGAGTACGTCGCGAGCACGCGCGTCGCCATGATTTCCTCGGGCGCGATCGTCATCCAGTCGCGGTCGAGCACGACAAAGTCTGCGTACTTGCCGACGGCGATGGTGCCGGCGACGTGCTCGAGGAAGGACGCGTGCGCGGCCCACGCGGTCATCGAACGCAGCGCTTCGTCGCGCGACATGCGCTGGCGTGGATACCACCCGCCGGCGGGCTCGTTCGCCTCGTTCGCGCGCGCGACGGCCGCGTGAAACGTTCGGCGCGTGTCGACCGCTTCGACGGGCGCGTCGGTGCCATTCGCGATCGGCACGCCGGTGTCGAGCAGCGAACGCCAGGCGTACGCGCCCAGCACGCGCTCCGGGCCGAGACGGGCCTGCGCCCAGGGCATGTCACTGATCTGGTGCGTCGTCTGCATCGACGGCAGCACGCCGAGCTTGGCGAAGCGCGGGATGTCCGACGGCGCGAGCACTTGCGCGTGCTCGATGCGCAAGCGGTGGTCGCGTACCGGAACGCGCGCCAGCGCCGCCTCGTACGCGTCGAGCGCGACCCGGTTGCCGCGATCGCCGATCGCGTGCGTGCAGAGTTGGAAGCCCGCGCGCAGCGCGCGCTCCGCGACGTCCTCGATCGTGGCCTGGGTGGTCCGCAGCAGGCCGCTATTGCCGGGATCGTCGCTGTACGGCGCGAGCATCGCAGCACCGCGCGAGCCGAGCGCGCCGTCGGCGTACAGCTTGACCGCGCGGATCGCGAGGCGGCCGTGCGCGTCGAGCGCCTGCGGGCCGCGCGGCAGGTAGTCGCGTAGCAGCGCGTCGTCGGAGCCGCTGAGCATCACGTGGTTGCGCAGCGTGTACCGTCCCGCGCCCGCGAGGTCGCGGTACGCGTCGATCACCGTCTGGCCCACGCCGGGATCGCCGATGGCGGTCAGTCCCCAGCGATGACATTCCGCCAGCGCGGCTTCGCCGGCGCGCACGAGCTGCGCGTGCGTGGGCTGCGGGATCGCGCGCGTCACCAGGTCGCGCGCGTTGTCCATGAAGACGCCGGTCGGCGCGCCGTGCGCGTCGCGCACGACGCGCCCGCCCGGCGGGTCTGCAACCGACGGCGTGATGCCCGCGAGTTCCATCGCCTTGGCGTTCGCGAGCAGGGCGTGGCCGTCGATGCGGTTGAGCACGACGGGCCGGTCGGGGATCGCGGCGCTCAGCGCGTCGTGCGCCGGAAATGCTTTGCCGGGCCAGAGATTCTGATCCCAGCCGTCGCCGACGATCCATGCGTCGGGCGACGTTCGTGCGAACGCGACCGTCCGGCGCACCACGTCCTCGAAGCTCGCGGCGTGCACGAGGTCGACCTCGTGCAGCGCGAGGCCGACGGCGGTGAAGTGCAAGTGCGCGTCGATGAGGCCCGGCAGCACCGTCGCGCCGCCGAGATCGAGCGTTCGCGTGTTCGGGCCGCGGAATGCGCGCGCGCCGTCGCGCGAGCCGGCGTAGACGAAGCGGCCATCGCGCACGGCGAATGCCTGCACGACGGCCGGGCTGTCCGGATCGACCGGACGGATCGTCGCCGCCGACACGATGAGGTCGGCGCCGCGCTCGCGCGCGGCCGCCACGGCAGCGGGCGCGGTCGCCGTCGCTGCCAGGCCTGCGAGAAGGGTCGAACGGCGCATGGCGGCGGCTTCGACCGCGCGCTGCGCGAGTCCGCGGCCGGCCGGCCGAGTTTAGGCGGCGCCGCCGGCGACGGCGCGCAACGCCGTGCGCAGGTCGCACTCGTATCGGGCGCTGTGCACGACGACGGCCGTGGCGGAGCCCTTGACGGCGGCGCTCGTCGGCCCCACGACGCGGACCGGCTCCTCGCCGGTGCCGGTGATGAGCGACTCGAAACGGCCGGGCTTCCCGTTCGACGGGCGTGGCGCGCTGATCCGAACCATCTTCAACATGGAGGATTTCCTTCGCGAAAAGCGATCGGGACGCGAGCGCAAGCGCTCGACGTTATTCCGTTACTCCTACTTTACCTTACGAGCGCAAGTGCCCACGGCAGGATTCCGGCATGCGGCCGCGTCTTGACCTCCGCATGGCGCAGAACGGACCGCTGGCGGGAGTCCGCGTCCTCGACTGTTCGACGATGATCGCGGGACCGACGACCGCCGCGATGCTCGCCGATTTTGGAGCCGAGGTCGTCAAGCTCGAACGGCCCGGCCCCGGCGATCACGCGCGGCGCTACGGCGCGCAGAAGAACGGGATCGGCCTGTACTGGAAGGCGCTCGGGCGCAACAAGAAGAGCGTCGCCTTCGATCTCCATGGCGCCGACGCGCAGGCGCTGCTGCTGCGCTGGCTTCCGCAGTTCGACGTCTTCGTCGAGAACTTCCGGCCCGGGACGCTCGAGCGCTGGAACCTCGGCCCCGACCGGCTGCTCGCCGCCGCGCCGCATCTGGTCGTGCTGCGCATGACGGCGTTCGGCCAGGACGGGCCGTACCGCGACCGCGCCGGCTTCGGGACGCTTGCGGAAGCAATGACGGGCGTCGCCGCCGTCTCGGGATACGACGACCGTCCGCCGCTGCTCCCGGCATTCCCGCTCGCGGACATCATGGCGGGGCAGGCCGCGACCGCCGCCGTCTGCGCCGCATACGCGCGGCGCTTGCGCACGGGCGAAGGCGACGTGATCGACTTCGCGATCTACGAGGCCGTGATGAAGCTGGTCGAGTCGCAGATCACCGAATACGCCGCCAACGGAACGCTGCACCGCCGGCTGGGCAACCGCATGGAAGACACGGCGCCGCGCGGCGCGTACCGCTGCCGCGACGGCCGTTACGTCGCGCTGTCGGGCAGCACGCAAGAGGTTGCGGGCCGCGTGCTGCGCACGATCGGCGGCGAGGCGCTGGCGGACGACCCGCGCTTTCGCACCAATGCCGACCGCGTCGGGAACGGCGCGGCGCTCGACGCGCTGATCGAGGCGTTCTGCGCGACGCGCACGCGAGACGAGGTGATCGACGAGCTGAACCGCGCGGGCGCAGCGGTCGGGCCGCTCGAGTCGATCGATTCCGTGTTCGACAACCCGCAGATCGCGGCGCGCGGGTCGCTCGCGACGCTGCCCGATCCCGACCTCGGCGAAATCGTCATCAACGGCGCGTTCCCTCGCTTTGCGCGCGCCGGGTCCCCGGGGCTGGAGCCCGGGCGCTCGGTCGTGGGAGCCGACACCGCCGAGGTGTTGGGCCGGGAGCTCGGACTCGACGAGGCCGCGCTCCGGCGGCTGCACGCGGCAGGCGCCATCGCCGAGCCGCGCTACCGGGACACCGCAGGTTCGAAGCCGTAGCATCCGGGCAATCGCATCCCAGACCGTCCTCGTTCGCCAAGGAGCAGCACTGCATGCCCGTCACCCGCCAGAGTTTCGTCGCCGGCACGGCCGCCGCGTTTGCCACGATCGGCATCGTCACGCCGGCGCGGGCGGCCGACTTCAACGTCAAGTACGGGCTCGATCTCCCGGCCGAGCACCCGATCAACGTGCGGTCGGTCGAGGCGTTCGCGCGGATCAAGAAGGCGACGAACGGGCGCGTCGACATCAAGTCGTTCCCGAGCAGCGTGCTCGGCAGCGACCCGAACATGATCTCGCAGCTTCGCTCGGGCGCGGTCGAGTCGCTCGCGATGCCCGGCGCGTTCCTCAACCAGATCGCGCCGCTCGCTTCGATCGAGAACCTCGCCTACGCGTATCCCAACCGCGAGACGGTCTTTCGGGCGTTCGACGGTGATCTCGGCAAAGTGGTGCGCGACGACATCCAGTCCAAAGGCGGGATGGTCGTCCTCGAAAAGATCTGGGAGAACGGATTCCGCGAGATCACGACCTCGTCGAAGCCGATCCACACCGTCGCCGACCTCGCCGGTTTGAAGATCCGCGTCTCGCCGGGCGAAATCCGCGTCGACACGTTCAAGTCGCTGGGCGCCGCGCCGAGCCCGATCGCGCTGAGCGAGCTGTACACGTCGCTGCAGACGCACATCATCGACGCCCAGGAGAACCCGCTGCTCTTGATCTACCAGCAGAAGTTCTTCGAGGTGCAGAAGTACGTCGCGATGTCCGACCACATCTGGTCGGGCTATTGGACGCTCTTCAACCAAGATGTCTGGAACAAGTTCGGCAAGGGCATCCAGGACATCATCTCGCGCGAGATGGCGAAGTCCACGCTCGAAGCGCGCAACGACAACGTCGTTCAGAACCGGTCGGTGCGCGACAAGCTCTCGCGGCTCGGGATGAAGTTCAACGACGTCGACAAGAACAGCTTCAAGCAGAAGCTCGTCCAGGCGAAGTACTACGAGCGGTGGCGCGACAAGTTCGGGCCGCAGGCGTGGGCCGCGCTCGAGAAGTACGCCAACAAGCTCGCGTAGCGAACGCATGCACGTCGCCGAGACGGCCGTCGAACCCGTCGGGCCTGTATTCCGCCGTCCCTGGACGGCGGCGATCGATCGCGCCGTCGGCGCGGTGATCGAGCCGCTCGCCGCACTGCTGGTGCTGGTCGAGATCGTGATCCTCGCGGCGGGCGTCTTCACGCGCTACGTGCTCGGAAACCCGCTCGTGTGGAGCGACGAGCTCGCCACGATCATCCTGCTGTGGCTCGCGATGCTCGGCTCGGTGGTCGCGTACCGCCGCAGCGAGCACATCAACCTCTCGGTGCTCGTGCGGCGCGCGTCGCCGCGCGTGCGCCGTGTGCTCGAGACGATCTCATCCGTCGTGACGGTGCTGTTCGTGATCGAGCTGATGCCGGCGAGCATCAAGTTCTTCAACCAGGAGCAGATCGACGTCACCCCGGCGCTCGGCATCCCGCAGTCGTACGTCGTGCTCGCGGTGATCGTCGGGCTGGCGCTGATCATGGTGCTCGCGCTGCTGCGCCTCGTCGAGGGCGATCCCAAGGTCGTCGCAGGCGTCGTCGCCGCGGCGGTCGTGATCAGCGCGGTGGCGTGGTTCAGCCGCGGCGCGTTTGCCGGGCTCGGCAACTTCAACCTCGTGCTGTTCTTCGTCGTCCTGGTGGGCGCGTGCGTCGCGATCGGCGTGCCGATCGCGTTCGCGTTCGGGCTGGGCACGCTCAGCTACATCCTGATCGTCACCTCGACGCACGCGGACATTGTCGTCGGCCGCATGCAGGAGGGCGTCTCGAACCTCGTGCTGCTCGCGGTCCCGCTGTTCATTTTCCTGGGCCTGTTGATGGAGACGGCCGGCATCGCGGCGCGGCTCGTCGGCTTTCTGGCGAGCGTCGTCGGGCATTTTCGCGGGGGTCTGAACATCGTGCTCGTCGGCGCGATGTACCTCGTGTCGGGCATCTCCGGCTCGAAGATCGCCGACATGGCGGCCGTCGCGCCCGTGCTGTTCCCCGACATGGAGCGGCGCGGGCAGAAGCGGCCGCAGATGATCGCGCTGCTCGCGACGTCGGGCGCGATGGCGGAGACGATCCCGCCGAGCCTCGTGCTGATCATCATCGGCTCGGTGACGGGCGTATCGATCCAGGCGATGTTCACGGCGGGCCTCTTGCCGGCGTTCATCATCTCGATCTTCCTGATCGCCGTCGCTCTGTGGGAGGCGCACCGCGAGAACGCGACCATGGCGCCGCGCGCGCCGATGAAGACGATCGGCCTGGCGTTCGTCGTCGCGATCCCGGGCCTGCTGCTGCCGCTCCTGATCCGGTACTTCGTCGTCGCGGGCATCGCGACGGCGACCGAGGTCAGCGTCGTCGGCATCATCTACACGCTGCTCGTCGGCGTCCTGATCTACCGCGCAGTTCGACTGGAAGACGTTCTACCCCACGCTCATCGAGACGGTCTCGCTGGCGGGAGCGATCCTGCTGATCATTGCGACCGCGACGGCGATGGGCTGGGCGCTCACGCAGTCCGGCTTCGCGCAGCAGCTGGCCGACATTCTGGGCCACGCACCGGGCGGCCAAGCCGGCATCATGCTGCTCTCGATCCTGATGTTCATCATCCTCGGCTCCGTGCTCGAGGGCATCCCGGCGATGGTGCTGTTCGGTCCGCTGCTGTTCCCGGTGGCCAAAGCCGCGGGGATCAACGAGGTGCACTACGCGATCGTCGCCGTGCTCGCGATGGGCGTCGGGCTGTTCTCCCCGCCGGTCGGCATCGGCTTCTTCGCGGCGAGCGCGATCGGGAAGACGCAGCCGGAGCGCGTCGTGCGCCCGTTGATGCCGTACTTCATCGCGCTGATCGTCGGCCTGCTGCTCGTCGCGTACGTGCCGTGGATCTCGCTCGGATTCTTGCCGAAGAACGCCGGACAGTAAAGGACCATGAAGACGTACCGCATCGCGACGATTCCGGGTGACGGGATCGGCAAGGAAGTCGTTCCGGAGGGGACCCGCGTGCTCGACGCGGTCGCGAAGAAGCACGGCATCGCGTTCGACTGGCAGCACTTCGACTGGAGCTGCGAGCGCTACGCGGCGACCGGCAGCATGATGCCGGCCGACGGGCTCGACCAGATCCGAGGCCACGACGCGATCTTCTTCGGCGCCGTCGGCTTCCCGGGCGTCCCGGATCACGTCTCGCTCTGGGGCCTGCTCATTCCGTTCCGGCGCGGTTTCGACCAGTACGTCAACCTGCGTCCGGTGCGCCTGATGCCCGGCATCACGTCACCGCTCGCGAACCGCGCGACGGGCGACATCGACTTCTGGATCGTGCGCGAGAACACCGAGGGCGAGTACTCGTCGATCGGCGGCCGCATGTTCGAAGGCACCGACAACGAAGTCTGCGTCCAGGAATCGGTGTTCACGCGGCGCGGAACGGACCGCATCATCAGGTGGGCGTTCGAGCTCGCGCGCAAGCGCCCCAAGAAGCACCTGACGTCGGCGACGAAGTCGAACGGCATCGCCATCACCATGCCGTACTGGGACGAGCGCTTCAAGGACGCTGCGACCGCGTATCCCGACGTCAAGGCCGACCAGTACCACATCGACATCCTCACGGCGCACTTCGTGCAGCACCCCGACTGGTTCGACGTCGTCGTCGGTTCGAATCTGTTCGGCGACATTCTCTCCGATCTCGGACCGGCGGTGACCGGAACGATCGGCATCGCGCCCTCGGCCAGCCTCAATCCCGAGCGCGCGTTTCCGTCGCTGTTCGAGCCCGTCCACGGTTCGGCGCCGGACATCTACGGCAAGAACATCGCGAACCCGATCGGGCAGATCTGGTCGGGCGCGATGATGCTCGACCACCTCGGCCACGCCGATGCGGCCGATGCGGTCGTGCGCGCGATCGAGAGCGTGCTCACGAACGGCCCGCGCACGCGCGACATCGGCGGCACGGCGAGCACCGACGACGTCGGCAAAGCCATCGCCGCCGCCGTGTGATCCTGAGCTCGTTGAAGAAGCGGCCCACCGTCGTCGTCGCGACGCGCGTTCCGCCCGCGGTGCTGGAGCGGTTACGCGAGCACGCGGACGTCGTCGATGCATCCGACGAGGACCGCGCAACGTGGCATGCCGAGCTCGCGCGCGCCGACGGCGTGCTCGTGAGCTCGAACGTGCCGGTCGACGCTGCGTTCCTCGACGCCGCGCCGAAGCTGCGCATCGTCGCGACGTGGTCCGTCGGCTACGACAACGTCGACGTGCGCGCGCTCGCCGAGCGCGGCATCGTGCTGACGAACACGAGCGGCTCGCTGGTCGAGGCGGTCGCGGACCTGACGTACGCCCTCGTGATCTTCGCGGTGCGCAATCTTGCGGCGGGGCTGAACTGGGTGCGCGACGGCCGCTGGCTGCAGCGGCAACATGCCGTTCGGCCACGATCTCGAAGGCGCGACGCTCGGCATCGTCGGCCTCGGCCAGATCGGCCTCGCGGTCGCCAAGCGCGCGCACGTCAGCGGCATGAAGGTCATCTACGCGAATCGCAATCCGCGCGCCGACGACGCGGTGACCGGCGCGGCGTATCGTCCGTTCGGCGCGCTGCTCGCCGAGGCGGACTGCGTCGTGCTGCTCGTGCCGCTGTCGCCCGAGACGCGCGGCTTGATCGGCACCGAGCAGCTGCAGAGGATGAAGCGAACGGCCACGCTCGTGAACGTCGGGCGCGGTGCGATCGTCGATACGGACGCCCTGGTTCGCGCGCTCGACGCGAAGACGATCGCCGGCGCGGCGCTCGACGTGACCGACCCCGAACCGCTCCCGCCCGGCCACCCGCTGACCGGCCGCGACGACGTGGTGATCGTCCCGCACGTCGGCAGCGCGACGTTCGAGACTCGCGCCCGCATGGCGATGCTGGCCGCCGAGAATTTGATCGACTTCTTCGAGGGTCGCGAACCGCGGACGCGCGTGCTGGGCCCTTGACAGGCGCCCTCTGGTTGTAGTCAAATGACTAAAACATATGACTAAACCAGCTGAATAAGGTGCCGATATGACCGCAACCGCAGCCCCAGTCCTGGACGGCGACAAGATGCAGGCCTTCGCAGGCAAGGCCGTCGGCGACATCGCGGCGGCCGCAAGCGCCGCCCTCGTCGTGATCGGCGATCGCCTCGGGCTCTATCGCGCGATGGCCGGCGCGGGGCCGATCACGCCGCAACAGCTCGCCGAGCGGACGAGCACGGATGAGCGGTACGTTCGCGAGTGGCTCGCGAACCAGACTGCCGGCGGCTACGTCGAGTACGACGGCGCGGCCGGCACGTATCTGCTCCCGCCCGAACAGGCGCACATGCTCGCGGACGCGACGAGCCCGTTCTACGTGCAAGGCGCCTTTGCGATCGTCGAGGCCGTCTTCGCGGTCGAGCCGCAGATCACCGAAGCGTTCCGCACGGGTCGCGGTTTCGGCTGGCACGAGCACGATGCGCGGCTGTTTCCGGCGGTCGAACGGTTCTTCCGTCCGAGCTACAACGCGCACTTGGTCGAATCGTGGATTCCGGCGCTCGACGGCGTCGAGGCGAAGTTGCGCGCCGGCGCCCGCGTCGCCGACGTCGGCTGCGGGCTCGGCTCGTCGACGCTGATCATGGCGCAGGGGTATCCGCAATCGCGCGTCACCGGGTTCGATTACCACGCCGAGTCGATCGATCGTGCGCGCGCCGCGGCTCGCGAGGCCGGCTGCACGACGGCGACGTTCGAGATCGCGCGCGCCCAGGAGTATCCGGGCGCTTCGTACGACCTCGTCACGTCGTTCGACTGTCTGCACGACATGGGCGATCCGGTCGGTGCGGCGCGGCACGTGCTGCAATCGCTTGCGCCGGACGGCACGTGGATGCTGGTCGAGCCGTTCGCGAACGACCGTCTCGAAGACAACATCAATCCGGTCAGCCGCGCGTACTACGCGTTCTCGACGACGATCTGCACGCCCGCGTCGAAGGCACAAGAGGTCGGCCTCGCGCTTGGCGCCCAGGCCGGCGAAGCACGGATGCGACGCGTCGTCGGCGAAGCGGGCTTCACGCGGTTCCGCCGAGCGGCGGAGACCCCGTTCAACATCGTGTACGAAGTGCGCCCGTGAGATCGCGAGGACCACAGTAGCGAAGGAAGCGCCGCGCGGGCGGCTGGGAATCTCAGCCGCCCGCCGCGACACCGAGCAGGCATTTCTCGATGCGGCAGAGCGCCTCTTGATCCACCACGGCTACGCCGACATCACGACGCGCAAGCTCGCCGAGGAGGCCGGTGCGAACCACGGCCTCGTCCACTACTACTTCGGATCGATGGAGGAGCTGCTCGTGCGGGTCCTCGAGCGGTTCACCGAGCGCATCACGACCAGGCAGCGTGCGATGTACGGCTCCGACGCGCCGTTCATCGAGAAGTGGCGCACCGCCGTGCGCTACATCGATGAAGACATTGCGGCCGGCTATCCCAAGGTCTGGCTCGAGCTCGAAGCGATGGCGTGGAACCGCCCTGAGTTTCGCGAGCGGCTGATCCGCGTCCACGAGGAGTGGACCTCGGTGCTCTCGAGCGCCATCGAGCGCGCTCTGGAAGAGTACGGTATCAACCGCCGCCGCTTTCCGGCGGAAGCGATGACGGCTCTCGTCCAGACGTTCAACCTGGGCGTCCTGATGGAGCGGATGATCGGCGTGCGCGCCCATCACGATGCGCTGTTCGAAATGATCGACCGCTGGTTGCAGTCTTTGGAAGACGACAAGAAATGAGGGCGCTGCAGCCGGCGCAGACAGGCCGTGTCGAATGCGACGGCGTGGGCATCCACTACGAAGTGTACGGCAGCGGCGCGAGGACGATCGTGTTCCTGCCGACGTGGTCGATCGTGCACCTGCGGCACTGGAAGGCGCAGATCCCGTTTTTCGCGCGGTACGCGCGCGTGATCGCGATCGACGGTCCGGGGAACGGCGGCTCCGACCGACCGGTGGACCCGCATGCGTACGACGTCGATGCGTATGTGCGCTACGTTCTGGCGGTGCTCGATGCGACGGACACCGCGCGTGCACTGCTCGTCTCGCTGTCGATGGGCGCGCAATGGGCATCGCAGCTCGCAGCACGGCATCCGGATCGTATCGAGGCGGCGGCGTTCATCGGTCCCTCGATCCCGCTCGCGGAGGGGAACGCCGGCCGGGTCGCGGCGATGTCCTCGTTCGAGGTGGAAAAGCCATCGTATAGCGGCTGGCAGAAGTACAACCGGAACTATTGGCTCCGAGACTATGCCGATTTCGTCGCCTTCTTCTTTGGTCAAGCCTTTCCGGAGCCGCGCTCGACCAAACAGATCGAAGATACGATCGGTTGGGGCTTGGAGACCACTCCCGAAGTGCTTGCAGCGACGGTGCATGGCGTGCAGATGGGCGCGGACGAGGCGCGCGCGGCCGCACGGGCGATCCGGTGTCCGGTCCTGGTGATCCACGGAACCGACGACCGAATCAGCCCGCACGCGCGAGGGGCCGCCCTGGCGGATGCAACGGGCGGAACGCTGCTGACCTTAGAGCACTCCGGTCATTTGCCGCATGCCCGGAATCCCGTTGCCGTCAACGTTGCGGTGCGGACGTTCTTCGGCTTGGACCCGAAACCGCAGTCGCGACGGCGCGCGCGGACGCGACGCAAACGCGCGCTCTACCTCTCTTCGCCGATCGGCCTGGGGCACGCGCAGCGCGACGTCGCCATCGCGCGCGAGCTGCGGCGCCTTCATCCTGACCTCGAGATCGATTGGCTCGCGCAAGACCCCGTCACCAAGGTGCTCGCAGCCGGCGGCGAGCGCGTCCATCCCGCGAGTGCGCTGCTCGCGAGCGAGTCGGCGCACTTCGAGGACGAGTGCGGCGAGCACGACTTGCAGTGCTTCGAGGCGCTCCGGCGTATGGACGAGATTCTCATCGCGAACTTCATGGTCTTTCGCGACATGGCAGACGCGGAGCGCTACGATCTCTGGATCGGCGACGAGGCGTGGGACGTCGACTACTTCCTGCACGAGAATCCACAGGAAAAGCGTGCGCCGTTCGTCTGGATGACCGACTTCGTCGGCTACCTGCCGATGCCGGAAAACGGCGAGCGCGAGGTCGCACTCACGGCGGATTACAACGCCGAGATGATCGAGCACGTCGCGCGGTATCCGGCCCTGCGCGACCGGTCGATCTTCGTCGGAAATCCGGACGACGTCGTGCCGCACACGTTCGGCCCGAATCTTCCCGCGATCCGTGAGTGGACGCTGCGGAACTTCGAGTTCTCGGGGTACGTCACGGGGTTCGACCCAGCGGAGACCGTGGACCGCGAGCGCCTTCGCGCGCGTTTCGGCTACCGTCCGGACGAGACCGTCTGCATTGCCACCGTCGGAGGCTCCGGCGTTGGAACGCACCTGCTCCGGCGCATCATGGCGGCGTATCCGCAAGCGAAGCGCCAGATCGCGAATCTGCGCATGATCGTCGTCGCGGGCCCGCGCATCGACCGGACCGCGCTACCCGCCATCGACGGCGTCGAGGTCGTTGCGTACGTTCCGCAGCTGTACCAGCGGCTCGCCGCGTGCGACATCGCGCTCGTGCAAGGCGGGCTGACGACGACGATGGAGCTCGCGGCGAACGGCCGCCCGTTCCTGTACTTCCCGCTGCGTCATCACTTCGAGCAGAACATCCACGTGCGCCACCGGCTCGCGCGCTATGGCGCCGGGCGGTGCATGGACTACGAGACGGCGAATCCTGCGTCGATCGCCGAGGCGATGGTCGAGGAGCTGGCGCGCCCGATCCGCTCGCGGCCCGTCGAGACGGACGGTGCGGCGAAGGCCGCCGCGATGATCGCGCAGTTGCTGTAGGTACGCAACCCGGCGCGACCGCACCGGCATCCCCACGCTGACTCGCTTGCGCGAGTGCGTCCGCGCGGGGTAAGGCCTCCGAACGGAGGTTTTTTCTTGAGCGAAGAGTCGAAGGGGCGCGTCGGACGCGCTTCGTTCTTGCGTTTGACAGGCGCCGGCGCGGCGGCCGTCGTCGCGGTCGCCGGTTGCGGTCCGACGAACACCGCGAACACGTCGTCGACGAACGGCGGCACCGCGAACGGCGCCGGGCACTCGGGCGCATCGCCCATGGCCAGCGGCGACATGTCGTCGATGGGGTCCGCGCCGTACGGTTACCTGCGTTTCTTCAACACCACCGAAGCGAACGCGGTCGTCGCGATGGCCGAGCGCATCTTTCCGGCGTCGAGCGACGGCCCGGGCGCGACCGACCTGCACGTCGTCGATTTCCTTGACCGCTACCTCGACGGCCCGTACGGCTGGGGCGCGAAGATCTACAAGGCCGGCCCGTGGACGCAGCCGACGACGAGCGGGCACGGGTGGCAGTCGCCGGCGCTGCCGCGCGACATCTACCGCTACGGGCTCGCCGCCGTCGACGCGTGGGCGAACAAGAAGTATAACAACCCGTTCGCGCAGACGTCGGGCGATCAGCAAGACACGATGCTGCACGCGCTCGAGAAGGGTCAAGTCGACACGTTCACCGGCTATCCGGCGGATGCGTTCTTCGGGCTGTTCCTCGGCGACGTGACGCGCGGGCTGTTCTCCGATCCGTTCTACGGCGGCAACCGCAACAAGGCGCGGTTGGGCGTTCCTGGGGTTCCCGGGCGATCCGATGGCGTACGGTGACCAGTACGGCCAGCTCATCGATCAGTACGACAAGGCGTACGACGTGACGCCGCAAGCGAACGGCGAGACGGGCACGCTCCCCGCGAATCTCACAGCGACCCCGGCGCCCGCGATGTCGAGCACGCCATGAGCACCGTCACGCATCCGCACACCGACGTGGTGATCATCGGCATGGGCTGGGTCGGCGGCATCGTGTCGGCCGAGCTCACGCGCGCCGGCCTGCACGTCGTCGGCCTCGAGCGCGGGCAGTCGCGCGGCATGCAAGACTTCCAGCGCGATCACGACGAGCTGCGCTACGGCCTGAACTACGAGCTGATGCAAGACACGTCGCAAGAGACGTGGACGCTGCGCCACGATCTCAAAGAGACGGCGCTGCCGATTCGTACGCTGGGATCGTTCCTGCCGGGCGAAGGCCTGGGCGGAGCGGGCGTGCACTGGAACGGCATGACGTGGCGCTTCCACCCGCGCGATTTCCAGATCCGCTCGCATACGACGCAGCGCTACGGCGCGTCGTCGATCCCCGCCGACGTCACGATTCAGGACTGGGGCCTGACGTACGATCAGCTCGAGCCGTACTTCGACCGGTTCGAGAAGATGGCGGGCATCAGCGGCAAGGCCGGCCATTTGAACGGCAAGATCGTGGCGGGCGGCAACCCGTTCGAGGGCAACCGCAAGAGCGAGTACCCGACGCCGCCGCAGAAGCACGGCCTCGTCCACCAGATGTTCGCGGACGGCGCGCGCAAGGCGGGCATGCACCCGTTCCCGGTCCCGTCGGCCAACCTCTCGCAGCAGTACACGAATCCCGACGGCATCACGCGCGCCGGCTGCACGTACTGCGGCTTTTGCGAGAAATTCGGCTGCGAGGTCGGCGCCAAGGCCGATGCCATCGTGACCGTGCTGCCGATCGCGATGCGCACGGGCAAGCTCGAGCTGCGCTTCGGCGCGAACGTCGTGGGCATCGATCACAACGGCGGCACCGCGACCGGCGTGCGCTACATCGATCAGGCCGGCGCGGAGCACGTGCAGCCGGCGAGCATGGTGCTCGTCGCGTCGTTCATCTTCAACAACGTGCGTCTGCTGCTGCAGTCCAAGCTCGGGCGCCCGTACGACGCCGCGACCGGCGACGGCGTGGTCGGCAAGAACTACGCCTACCAAGTGTCGGCCGGCGGGCAAGGGTTCTTCTACGACAAGGATTTCAAGCCGTACATGAACTCAGGGTCGAACGGCTGGGCGCTGGACGACTGGAACGCCGACAACTTCGATCATCACGGCCTCGGCTTCATCGGCGGCGGCATCGTGCAGTGCACGCCGACCGGCGGCCGTCCGATCGAACAAGGCACGACGGTGCCGAAAGGCACGCCGCGGTGGGGTCCGCAGTGGAAAGCCGCGCTCAAGAAGTCGTACGGGCACGTGATGAACGTCGGCATGCAAGGCGAGGTGATCGCGAACCGCTACCACTTCCTCGATCTGGACCCGACCTACCGCGACCGGTTCGGCAACCCGCTGCTGCGGATCACGTTCGACTGGACCGCCAACGAGCGCAAGATGGTCGCGTTCATGTCGACCAAGTTCAAGCAGATCTTGCAGGCCGCGGGCGCCAAGGACATCTCGGTCACGACGAACCTCGAGCCGCACTACGACACCGTGCGGTATCAGTCGACGCACAACACCGGCGGCACGATCGTCGGCAGCGATCCGCACACGTCCGTCGTGAACTCGTACCTGCAGATGTGGGACGCGCAGAACGTCTTCGTCGTCGGCGCGTCCAACTTTCCGCAGAACGCGGGCTTCAACCCGACGGGCACGGTCGGCGCGCTCGCCTACCGGGCCGCAGAAGGCATGAAGCGGTACCACCAGCGCCCCGGAGCGCTGGCCTAGCGCTCACGTGTCATCCTGAGCTGGTCGAAGGACGGACCCTTCGACAGGCTCAGGGTGACGGGGCCCCTTCGACAGGGCTCAGGGTGACGAAACGCGCAGGGTGACGGGGCCCTTCGACAGGCTCAGGGTGACGTTTCACGGCGCCGTGCGAGCTGCGAGAGGCGTGAGCCGAGCCAGCCGCCGGCGACGCCGCACATGACGTCGATCCCGTTCGAGAGCAAGCCCTCCGACGCGCCGCCCAGCTTCTGCGCGACCTCGATCGCCGCAGAAAACGCGCCGACGACCAGCGCCGCGTACAGCGTCGCGCGGCGCGTCGGCGGCAGCGCGCGATCGACGACGATGCCGATCAGCGTGAACGCGACGATGCTGTAGAGCTTGCGCAGCAGCGTGCCGACGGCGTACGGTCCCTGCATGCCCTCTTCACCGAAGATCGTCCAGAGCATGCGGTACGGGATCGTGTGGCGGTACACGCGGTGGCTCACGGCTGCCCAGAAGAGGACGACCAGAAGCAGGACCGCGACGGCGGCCCAGACGCGGCGCGCGGTCAGGGCTGCCTGAAGATGTAGAGCGTGTCGGACTGGCGGCTGCCGCCGTTGACCGGTCCGCCTGCCGGAACGTAGACCGCGTTGTCGATCACGACAGCACCCGTGCCGTGGCGTCCCTCGGGCAGCGGCGTGAGGCTGAGCCATTCGTTCGTGCGCGGATCGTACGCCTCGTTGTTGGTGAACGTGCCGCCGGCGCGCTCGCCGCCGATCGCGAGGATGCGATCGTGATAGAGCGCGACGGCCATCCCGCTGCGCATGGACGGCATCGGCGTGCGCGACGTCCAGCGGTTCGTGCGCGGGTCGTACTCATCGACGTACGACGTATTGTGACCGAAGTCGTCGATGCGTCCCGCGATCGCGTACAGCTTGCCGCCGAACGGCACGAGGCCCATGTGGTCGCGTCCGATCGGCAGCGGCGCCGCGGTCGTGTAGCGTTTGGTGGCGGGATCGAACACGAGATGCGTGGGGACGCTGTGCACGTCGCGCCCGCCGACCAGATGAAGCTTGCCCTCGAGCGGCGCGACTGCGATCGAGCCGAGCGCGGCCGGCAGCGGCGGAAGCGCGCTCCACGCGTCGGCTTGCGGATCGTACACGTTCGCGTCGGTGACGGCCGACCGGTTCTGCTGCGCGAAGCCGCCGAACGCGTAAATCTTCCCATCGAGCGTTGCGACGCCGACATGGTTGAGACCGCGCGGCAACGGCGCACGCGTCGTCCAGCGGCCGGTTGCGAGGTCGAACGCCTGAACGAGCGGCTGGTCGACGTCGACCTGGCCGGTCGAGTCGAGCGCGGTCGGGTTCGGGCCCGCCGCGGCGTAGCCGCCGATGACGAAAATCGTTCGGCCGACGGCGGCGACCGCGACCTCGCTGCGCGAGATCGGCAACTGCGTGCCGGTCGACCACGCACCGAGGAACGACTGCGCCGAGGCGGCGCACGCGATCGCGGCCGCGGCGCACGCGGTCAGGATTCCGAGCGAGCGACTCATGCGTGACGCTTACGCGTCGCGAAGGATGTCGCCTGGTGCGCGCGAACCCGAGCGGACCGTTCACCCGCCGGAGCAAGCGATGCCGTTCATCCACGTCGGCGACATCACGATGCACTACGACGACCGCGGTCCGCGCGACGGGCCGGTCGTGATGCTCGCGAACTCGCTCGGCACGAGCCTGCACATGTGGGACGAGAACGTCGACGCGCTCGCCGCGCAGCACCGCGTTTTGCGGTACGACCTGCGCGGGCACGGGCTGACCGACACCACGCCCGGCGACGACCCGGCGGCCGCGACCATCGCGCGTCTCGCCGGCGATGCCGCCGCGCTGCTCGATGCGCTCGGCGTAGCCGGCCGCGTGGACTTCGTCGGGCTCTCGATCGGCGGCATGATCGCGCAGCGCATCGCGGCGGAGCATCCCGAACGGATCGGCGCGGTCGTCATCTGCGCGACGGGCAACGCGATCGGCACGCCGGAGACGTGGAACCCGCGCATCGAGGCCGTGCGCGCCGGCGGTCCGCAAGCCGTCGCCGCGGGCACGATGGAGCGCTGGTTCACCGAGCCCACGCGAACGAATCGGCCCGAGCTCGTCGCGGGCTTCGCCAACATGGTGCGCCGCACGCCGCGCGAGGGCTACATCGCCGGCGCCATGGCCGTGCGTGACGCGGACCTGCGCGCCGACGACGCGCGCATTCGCGCGCGAACGCTGGTCCTCTCGGGGGAACACGACTCCGGCGCGCCGCCCGAGGTCGGACGCGCGATGGCGGACGCGATCGCCGGCGCGACGCTTCAAGGTGGTACACGGCGCCGCACACATGCTCGCCGCCGAACAGCCGGCCGCGTTCAACGAACTCGTACTCGGCTTCTTGGAGCATCGGTAGATGGCGGACGAGCAGCTCGAGCGCGGCATGCGCGTGCGCCGCGCGGTGCTCGGCGAAGAGCACGTCGACCGCGCGCAGGCGAGCACGACCGAGTTCACGCGCGACTTCCAGGAGTTCATCACGCGCTACGCGTGGGGCGAGATCTGGAGCCGCCCCGGCCTGGACCGCAAGACGCGCAGCATGCTCGTCATCGCGATCACCGCGGCACTCGGGCGTACCGAAGAGCTGCGCCTGCACGTGCGCGGCTCACGCAACACCGGCGTGACGCGCGAAGAAGTGCGCGAAGTGCTGATGCAGGTCGCCGTGTACGCCGGTGTCCCCGCGGCGAACACCGCGTTCGCGCAGGCCGCCGCGATCTACCGCGAAATCGACGCCGAAGACACCCCGCCCGCGTCATCCTGAGCGCCCACGGTGTCATCCTGAGCGCCTACGGTGTCATCCTGGGCGCCCACGGTGTCATCCTGAGCTTGTCGAAGGATGCGCTCCAATGACGCCACCGTCGCGTGCGTGACAGGCGCCGGCACGCCGAGCTGATCCAACAGCGCCGCGGCGTCGCGCATCTCGTGCGCGCGGCGCTTGGCGTGCTTGTGGGTGCCGTCGACGATGCGGTCGACCGTCGCCGCGTTCGCTCCCACGAACGTGCGAGCGATGTCCCCACGCAGCCAGTCTTCGACGCCGGCCGCGCGCGCGGCGTCGAGCGCCTCGCACACGGCCGCCGACATGCCTTTGAAGAAGACCGAGCGCGTCAGCTTGCGCGCCGCCGCCTCACCGGGCTGCGCGCCCACGATCTCCACCGGCGTGCCGAGCGCGCGCAGCGTCGGCTCGAGCGCGGCGGCGCCGTCGCCCGCGAGAAACATCGGCACGCGAATGCCCAAGCCGGGCACGGGCGACATCATGGCGACGTCGACGAACGCCGCACCGCTGGGTGCGACGACCTGTGCCAGTTGCTGCTTGAGCGCGGGTCCGGACGTGTTCAGATCGGCGTAGATCATCCCCGCGTGCAGCAGCGGAAGCGCTTCGCGCGCGACGTCGAGCGCAACGATCGCCCAGTTCACGGACAGCACGACGTCCGCATCGCGCACGGCGTCCGCAAAACTGGCCGCGATCGGGATCTCCGAGAGGTCGCCGTGCAGGTCGGGGTCCCAGCCGCGCACGGCATGTCTACCGCGCACGAGGTCGCGCGCGAGCAGCGATCCGGCTTCGCCGAGTCCGAGCACGGCGACCGTACGTGCAGCGTTCTCCACACGAGCGCGTTCCGCGCCTCGTGCGGGTCAGCCTTCGATCAGCCGCGGCGGTTCCGGGTCGGGTTCGGCCGGAAGCTCCCGCGTCGCTCTGCGAATCGCTTCGCGCGGAAAGCGCGTCGCGAGCATCGCCTCGAACATCTTCGCGTTGCGGGCGGCCTGCCCGCGGCGGTGGTTGTTGAAGAAGGCGAGCACTTCTTTGACGTCCTGGTGCGAGGCGAGGTCGACGAGGCGGTCGGCCCACGGCCCGAGCTCTTCGGTCGTGTAGAGGTAGTCGTACCGCGTGACGTTGTCGCCTTTCCACCACTGCTGGTAGTTGCGGCCGTGGAAGCGCACGTAGGCGATCGACGACGTCGCGTCGGTCTGCGGCCGCGGCAGTGATTTGAACTGCGGTTCGTCGACGGCGGCGAGTCCGATGCCGAGCTCACGCAAAAGCACGAGCGTGTCGTTCGTCTGCCACTCACGATGGCGGAACTCCGCGACCAGCGGGATGCCGTCGAGCGCGTCGCGCAGCGCGCGCAGGTGCCGCTCGGCGTCTTCACCGGGCCGGAACGCGTTCGGGAACTGCATCAGCGCGCAGGCGAGCTTCTGCGCGGCGATCAGCGGGCGAAGGTTCGTCCGAAAGAGGCGAACATCGTCGTGGATCGTGCCGAGCGCGGGCTTGGGCACGTGCGTCGCGGTGCCGGGCAGCTTCGCGGTGAAGCGAAAGCCGTCGGGCGTGCGGCGCGCCCATGACGCGACGGTTGTTTCCGCCGGCACGCCGTAGTACGTCGAGTCGATCTCGACGACCGGGAACGTCGCTGCGTAGATCGGCAGCATCTCGGCCGGCTTCGTGCCGGCCGGGTAGACCGGGCCGATCCAGTCTTTGTACGAGAAGCCGCACGTGCCGACGGCGACGGTGCGCTCAGCCTTCGCGTTCGAGCTCGCGGTCAATCCGGTCCAGGGTGCGCATCGCGGGCAGCACGTGCGCGAGGCTCGAGTTCGGCTCGCGCCGCTCGCGGATTGCGCTGAAGAACTCGCGGTCCTGCAGCTCGATGCCGTTCATCGACACGGCCACGCCGCTCAGGTCGATCTGCTGGTTCTTGCCGTCGAACAGGTCGTCGTAGCGCGCGAGGTACGTGCCGTTGTCGCAGATGTAGCGGAAGAACGTGCCGAACGGGCCGTCGTTGTTGAACGAGAGCGACAGCGTGCAGATCGCGCCGTTCGGGACCTTCATCAGGATGCCCATGTCCATCGCGATCCCGAGGTCCGGATGCTTCGGTCCCTGGACGGCGTGCACTTGGGATGCCGTCTCGCCCGTCTGGTACTGAAAGAGGTCGACGGTGTGGCACGCGTGGTGCCAGAGCAAATGATCCGTCCAGCTGCGCGGCTTGCCCAGCGCGTTCGTGTTCGTGCGGCGGAAGAAGTACGTCTGCACGTCCATTTGCTGGACGCGCAGCTCGCCGGCCTTGATCCGGTTGTGAATCCACTGATGGCTGGGATTGAAGCGGCGCGTGTGGCCGCCCATCGCGATCACGCCGGCGTCGGCCTGCACGCGCAGCAGGTGCTCGGCGTCGCGCAGGCTGTCGGCGATGGGGATCTCGATCTCGACGTGCTTGCCCGCCACCATGCACTGCTCCGCCTGCGCCGCGTGCATCTGCGTCGGCGTCGCGAGAATGACCGCCTCGAGTCCGGGCTGTTCCAGCGTCTCGGCCAGGTCGGTCGTCCAGTGCGGGATGTTCCACTTCTTCGCGACCTCGGCCGTCGAGTCAGGGCTGCCGCCGGCGAGCGAGATGACCTCGACGCCGTCGATGTTCGCGATGCCTTCGAGGTGCTTGACGCCGAACGCACCTTGTCCGGCCAGGGCGACCTTCATCTACACGACCACTTCTTCGGCGACGTCTTGGGGCTGCTGGTCGAGCTGCGGCATCCCGAACTCGATGCGCGACTGCGCGATACGCTGCTGCGGCAGCGACGGGTTCTCGAGGATCAGATGTCCGACGGCCGTGTTCGACGCGGGAACGTGATAGTAACGGTACACTTCCTTCGCACGATCGTCGAGCGCGCCGCGCATGATCAGCCACATGACCATCTCGATGCCTTCCGAGCCCGCTTCGCGCACGTAGTCGACGTGCGGGACGTTCACGAGGCTCGCCGGATCGGCGGTGAACTTGTCCATGAAGTTCTGGTCGAAGTCTTTGTTGATCAGGCCGGCGCGCGGACCTTGCAGCTGGTGCGACATGCCGCCGGTGCCGAAGATCACGACGCGCAGCGGCCGCTCGAACGACTCGACCGCCTTGCGAATCGCCTTGCCGAGCATGTAGCAGCGGTGCCCGGTGGGCGGCGGGTACTGCACGACGTTCACGCACAGCGGAATCACCTTGACGGGCCACGCCGCCGGCTGTCCGAACATCAGCGAAAGCGGCACCGTGAGGCCGTGATCGACCTCCATCTTGTTGACGATCGTGATGTCGAACTCGTCGAGGATCAGCGACTGCGCCATGTGCCACGCGAGCTCCGGGTGGCCGTGCACCACGGGAACGGGCCGCGCGCCCCAACCTTCGTCGGCCGGGCGGAACTCGGACGCGCAGCCGAGCGCGAACGTCGGGATCACTTCGAGCGAGAACGCCGACGCGTGATCGTTGTAGACGAGGATGACGACGTCGGGTTTGAGGTCGGCGATCCACTTCTTCGAGGGCTCGAACCCGCGGAACACCGGCTGCCAGTACGGCTCGCCGGTCTTTCCGAGATCGATCGCCGCGCCGATCGCGGGCACGTGGGAGCTCGCGACGCCCGCCAGAATCTCAGCCATGCTGGTGCCACTCCGATTTGCTGCGGTTGCCGTCCGGGCGGCGCCCGCCGTCGAGCATCATCTTCGCGTAGGCTTCTTGCGTGGAGCCCGTCATGATCGCCGCGATCTGCTGGAACGAGAGACCGTCGCACGCCGCGAGCTTGGACGTGTAGTAGATGTTACCGCCGAGCTCGAGCATCCGGTTCCAGTTGCGGTCCAGGACGGACTGGCTCTGCTCCGGCGTCATCGGCCACTTCGCGAGATAGCCGCGTTCGTCGGCACGGAACGCTTGCCGGTTCTCGTCCTTCATCAGCGACATGCAGAACATGTTGAGGTGATACCCCTCGCGCGACTTCTCGGCGTCGAACAGAATCGTGCCGGGGATGTCGTCGAAGCCCTTGTCGTCGCTCACGTGGCGTCCGGCCAGTACAGACGATTGGGGTTGTCGACGAGGAGCTTCTGCTGAAGCTCGGGCGTGGGCGCAATGCGCGGGATCAGGTCGACGAGCTCGCCGTCGTCCGGCACGATCCACGTCATGTTCGGATGCGGCCAGTCGGTGCCCCACAGCACGCGATCGGGAAAGCGCTCGACGAGCGTGCGCTGGAACGGCACGACGTCGTCGTACGGCGGCCCCTGCACGGTGAGGCGCTCGGGACACGTCACCTTCACCCAGATGTTGTCGTGCTCGTCCATGAGGCGCACGAACCGCTGAAAGTCCGGATGGTCGACGCCTTTGGCGACGTCGGGGCGGCCCATGTGGTCGACGACGAGCGTGAACGGCAGAGAGGTGAGAAACGGCGTGAGGCTCTCGAGGTCGGCCGCCTCGAAGTACACGACGATGTGCCAGCCCAGCGGCGCGATCTTGTCGGCGACGCGCAGGTAGTTCTCGCGCGGCGTCGCGTCGACGAGCCGCTTGACGAAGTTGAAGCGCACGGCGCGCACGCCGGACACGTCGAGCTGCTGCAGCTCATGGGACGAGACGTCGTACCGCACGACCGCGACGCCCTTCGCCTTGCCGCCCGATGCGTCGAGCGCGTCGACGAGCGCGCTGTTGTCGCGCCCGTGGCAGCTCGCCTGCACGATCACGTTCTTGTCGAAGCCGAGGAAGTCGCGCAGCTCGAAGAGCTTCTCCTTGGGCGCGTCGCACGGCGTGTACTTGCGTTCGGGCGCGTACGGGAAGCGGTCGCCCGGACCGAAGACGTGGCAATGCGCATCGACCGCACCGACCGGCGGCTTGTAGCTGGGCTTGCGCGGGCTGGGATGATAGGGACGGTAGTCCGCGTCCATCGCGAACGCCGTCATCGCGTCGCGCCGGCGAGCTTGGGCGCCAGGCGCGGAAACACACGCGCCGCGTTGCCGCTGAAGATCTTGGTCTTGTCCGCGTCGCTGAGCGGCAGCGCGTCGACGTAGCGCTTCGTGTCGTCGTAGTAGTTGCCGGTCTGCGGATCGATCCCGCGCACCGCGCCGACCATCTCCGAGCCGAAGAGGATGTTGTCGACCGGGATCACCTTCGCGAGCAGATCGATCCCCGGCTGGTGGTAGACGCACGTGTCGAAGAACACGTTGTTGAGCAGCAGCTCGGTGAGCGGCGGGCGCTTCATGTCTTGCGCGATGCCGCGGTAGCGTCCCCAGTGGTACGGGACGGCGCCGCCGCCGTGCGGGATGATGAAGCGCAGCGTCGGGAAGTCGCGGAACAGATCCGACGTGAGGAACTGCATGAACGCCGTGGTATCCGCGTTGATGTAGTGCGAGCCGGTCGTGTGGAACGCGGGATTGCATGCCGCGCTCACGTGCACCATCGCCGGCACGTCGAGCTCGACCATCTTCTCGTAGAGCGGGTACCAGTGCCGGTCGGTCAGCGGCGGGCTGTTCCAGAACCCGCCCGACGGATCGGGATTGAGGTTGCAGCCGATGAAGCCCAGCTCGTTGACGCAGCGCTCGAGCTCGGGGATGCTGTTCGCGGCCGGAACGCCGGGCGATTGCGGCAGCGCGCAGACGCCGACGAAGTTGTCGGGATACAGGCCGACGACGCGTGCGATGAGATCGTTGCACGCGCGCGTCCACTCGCGGCTGATCGCTTCATCGCCGATGTGATGCCCCATGCCCGAGGCGCGGGGCGAGAAGATCGTCAGATCGCTGCCGCGCTCGCGCTGCAGCTTGAGCTGTGCGTTTTCGAGGCTGTCGCGGATGGCGTCGTCCGAAATCCGGATCGTCTCCGCCGAGGGCGGCCGCGTGCCGTCCTTGATGGCGGCGGTCTGCGCGTCGCGGAAGTCGGCAAGCGGCTTGGGCGCGGTGGTGTAGTGTCCGTGACAGTCGACGATCATGCGTGCTGTAACTCGCGTCCGGCCCAGACGGCTTCGGGGACGAGAATCTCGCCGCGCATGAGCGCGCGTGCGGTGCGCAGGAGCGCCGACCGCTCGACGCGCGGCTTGCCGCCATCGTCGACGAGCAGCATCTCGACGGTGAAGAAGCCGGTCGGGTGCTCGATGTCCAAGCGGCGTTCGCCGAGCTGCGCGCTCGCGCCGGCCACGTCCGCGGCGACGGTTCCCGGGTACGCGACGGCCGTCGCCACGCTGACCGCGCCGAACACGCCGATCGCCTTGTGCACTTTGTGCGGGATGAAGTTGCGCGTCGACACCGCGCCGCCGTGCTCGGGCGCGCCGACCAGGCACATTTTCGGCACCGTCTTCTTCGTGACGTCGCCGAGGTTCATCAGCTTGCCGGCGGCCAGGCGGATCGTCTCGACGCGCGCCTTGAGCTCGGCGTCCGCTTCGAGCTGCTCGGGCGCTTCGTGCCCGGTCTTGCCGAAATCCGACGCGCGCATCACGACGACCGGCATGCCGTTGTCGATGAGCGTGCACTCGACTCCCTCGACGACGTCGCGCGCGTTGCCCGTCGGCAGCAGCGCGCCGCCGGTGCTCGAGCCGGCGATGTCGAGGAAGTCGATGACGATCGGCGCAGCCGTGCCCGGAACGCCGTCGATGCGCGCGTCGCCGTCGTACTGCACGACGCCGCCCGGCGTCTGCACCGTCGCGACGGCGACGCTCGCGGTGTTCACCATGTGGATGCGGACCGTCGTCACGCCGTGCTCCGCCTGCACGAGGCCGCGCTCGATCGCGAACGGTCCCACGCCGGCGAGCATGTTGCCGCAGTTCTGCGACGCATCGACGCGCGGCTCGTCGACGACGACCTGCAGAAAGAGGTAGTCGACGTCCGCGTCCGGCCGCGACGAGGGCGAGACGACGGCCACCTTGCTCGTGAGCGTGTCGGCGCCGCCGACGCCGTCGATCTGCCGCGCGTCCGGCGAGCCGAGCGCCGCCAGCAGCACGCGGTCGCGAGCGTCGGTATCCGCGGGCAGGTCGGAGGCGAGGAAGAACGGCCCCTTCGACGTGCCGCCGCGCATGAGCGTCGACGGAATTCCCGTCTGCATCACGCGTGCACCGCGCCGGCGTCCGCGAGCGCGCGCGCGTCGTCGTAGTACGTGAGGCCCTTGGCGGCGAGCTTCTCGCGCATGCCGTAGACGTCGAGACCGACCTCGCCGTTCGCAAAGCGCGCACGGTTCTTCGTCTCTTTCTCAACGCGCGCAAGCGACGCGGTCAGGGCCTCGCCGACGCGAGCGCGGGGGATGACGAGCACGCCGTCGTCGTCGGCGACGATCACGTCGCCGGGCTCGACGCGGCGTCCGGCGCACACGATCGGAACGTTGATGTCGCCGAGCGTCTCTTTGACGGTGCCTTGCGCGAACACGGCCTTCGACCAGACGGGATATCCCATCTCGTGCAGCGTGCGCACGTCGCGGCAGCCGGCTTCGATGATGGTTCCGCGGACGCCGCGCGCCTTGAGCGCTCCGCCGAAGAGGTCGCCGAAGTAGCCGTCTTCGCACGGTGACGTCGGCGCGACGACCAGCACGTCGCCTTCCGCGCAGAGCTCGACCGCGACGTGCAGCATCGTGTTGTCGCCGGGGGCGACCGACACCGTGACCGCGTTGCCGGCGATCGATGCACCGGGCCAGATCGGCCGCATGTACGATGCCATCAGGCCGGTTCGCCCGAGCGCTTCGTGCACCGTCGCGACGCCGCGCTCGGCCAGCGGCGCAATCTCGTCCAGGGGCGTGCGCTCGATCTTGCGCACCACGATCCCGCTCATAGACTGCGGCAGTTTGCACGCGCTCCGACATCGCTCCTGGAGACCGCTCGCACGCCGCCGGGAGGCGGTCGGAAGCATGCGACGGAAGTCGCCGCGCCTGATGAGACGATCCACCTTCATGACGACGGGTGCTGCCGCCGCCGGCGCGCTGGCCGTCCCGCGGTACGCCGTCGCCGCGGGCCCGGCGGCGACCGTGAAGATCGGCTTCCTCGAATCCTTCAGCGGCGTCTTCACGGACCAAGGCTCGGTGCACCGGCTCGGCGCAGACTTGGCGCTGGCCGACTTCAACCGCCGCGCGGGCCGCGTGAAGTTCGAGTTCGTGTACGCGGACGATACGTCCAAGCCCGCCGTGGCGACGACCGAGGCGCACCGGCTGCTCGATCAGGAAAAGGTCGACGTGCTCTTCGGCGGCACATCGTCGGCGATCGGCCTGGCGATGAACGCGCTCGCCCTGGAAGCCGGCGTGTTCACGCTGCTGATCGGGCCGCAAGACTCGACGATCACCGCGGAAAAAGCGAGCAAACTGAGCTACCGCTTCGGACCGAACATCCGCATGATGCTCAAACCGCTCGTGCGCCGCGCGCTCGCGCTCGGCAAGAAGTGGTACTTTCTGCAAGCCGACTACGCGTTCGGCAAGGACGGCTACGCGCAGCTTTCGGAGGCGCTCAAGCGCGCCGGCGGCACCGAAGCCGGACATGACGTCGTGCCGCTCGGCACGAGCGACTTCTCATCGGTGCTCACGAAGGTCCGCAACGCCGACGCCGACGTGTTCGCGCTCTGCGTCAGCGGCCTCGACGCTGCAAACGCGGCCAAGCAGTGGGCGTCGTTCGGGCTGAACAAGAAGCAGAAGCTGATCGGCATCTCGCTCGAAGACACGTATTGGAAGGCCGTCCCGCTCGACGCGGTGCAGGGCGCGACGTTCCCGGTGCTCTGGGGGCCCACGGTGTCGTCGTCCGCGGCGAAGCTCGCGGCGCGGCTGCGCCAGGGCATCAAAGGGCCGGTCGGCGGACGGCACTATCTCGGTTACATGGCGGCGTGGTCGCTGATGGAGCGCATGACGGCTGCCGGAACGACGCGCGCCGACAAGCTGATGTCCGCGTTCGAGAACTATACGTTCGATGCGGCGAAAGCGTCCAAGGCGACGTATCATGCGTGCGACCACCAGTGCACGCAGGATATCTACGCGGGAACGGTCGTCCCGCAGAAGACGTTCGACAAGACGCAGTTCATGTTCGACGTCGTCTCGGAGGTGCCGGCCGTCGAAGCGGACGATTGCAACGCGCCGTACGCGAAGGCCGCGATGACGGCGATGGCGTCGCAGAAGGCCACCGAGCGGCAGAACTACACGCCGAAGAGCTGGTCTTGATCGAAGACCTGGTCCTCGCGAACCGCATCCTCTACGCGCGCGGCGTGGTGGACGGGTTCGGGCACGTCAGCGTTCGGGATCCCAACGATCCCGAACGTTTTCTTCTGGCGCGCAACATGGCGCCCGCGCTCGTCACCGCGGACGACATCATGACCTTCGCGCTGGACGGCACCGCGGTGAACGACGATCGCTCGTCGTACGTCGAGCGCTTCATCCACGGCTCGATCTATCGCGCGCGACCGGACGTCGGCGCGGTCGTGCACAGCCATTCCGCGGCGGTCATTCCGTTCGGCATCGCCGCCGGGGTCGAGCTGCGGCCCGTCTTCCACATGGCCTCGTTCCTGCGCGGGCCGATCCCGGTATGGGAGATTCGCGACGCCGTCGGCCCCGACAACGACATGCTGGTACGCGACGAGAAGATGGGCGACTCGCTCGCGCACACGCTCGGCGGCGGAACAGCGGTGCTGATGCGTGGCCACGGGTCGACGGCCGTCGGCCGCGACGTCCGCGAAGCGGTGTTCCGCGCGGTGTACACCGAAATCAACGCGCGCCTGCAAGCGGACGGGCTGCGTCTGGGCAACGGCACGGTAACCGCGCTGAGCGAACGTGAAGCCGACCGCAGCGCCCGCTCAAACGCCGGCCAAATAGCAAGAGCCTGGGAACTCTGGTCCCGCGAAGCCGCGCCCCCTTTGTCATCCTGAGCTCGTTCTTGTCATCCGGAGCTTGTCGAAGGACGAACGAGCGCTAACCCATCAGCTCTCGAGCCGAAGGCGCGTGAGCTAACGGCGACGACTGCCGTACGGTCCGGGCGTCGTCGAGAGCGTGCCGCGCGGCGGCATCGTGATGCAGCCGCACCGCAATGCTGCCATAGCACGAACTGGCTCATTTCCGGCTTGACTTCTGGCGCAGTACGTTCGTACTATTGCAGTGGCTCGGCCGAGCGCAAGGTCTTACACGCCTCAGTTTCGCTGTATCGAAAGGGTGACGATGCTCAAGAAAACTCTGGTCGCAATCAGTCTCATGGCCGGCGCATTCTCGTTGATGTCGTACGGTCCGAGCCCGCTCAGCACACCGTTCAGCGCCGCCGCACAGGCCGACGCAGGCACGATCCAGCCGCTCTGTCCCGAAGGAACTTCCGCGTGGGTATACTGCGACGACAACGGGAAGTGCTTCATTTTCTGCGCATGATGTGGTGCACAGTGCGGTCCGGCGATCCGTCGCCGGACCGCCCCTCTCTAGGATCGACGTCTCGTGCGAGCACGGCAACACGTAGATTCGCTGTTGTGGCCTTGATCGTCACCGGCTGCCTGCTCAACGGCGTCACCGCGGGTGCGCAGCCGTCAACGAACGCGATCACCGGGCACATCACGCCGATGCCTGACCACATCGATCGGACGCATCGCGTTCGGCTCGCCGACGCGCCGGCCGACCGATGCCCCGAAGCAGCACGCCCAACCGTACGCGCCGAACAAGCCTTCATCGACACCTACGCCGATCAGGTCGAGCGCGCAATGAAGCGGCGACAACCCGTCAGTCCGGCGGTTGATGCCAAACTCGGGCTCGAGCTCCAAGGCGTCGTGGCGGACGACGCGTATGCGGTCGTCGTTCGGCGGACGAGCAACGACATTCCACGGAACCGAATCTCTGATCTCGTGCTCTGCTCGGGTCTCACCGGCGGTACGTCCAGGCAGGCGCGCGCAATCGGACTCTACGCCCCCGCCAACGGCAACGGTGCCGGCGCGCTTCTGTACTCGCCGTATATCGGGCTGTACGCGCTCAGTATCTGAGCCGTGTTTCGGAGCTGCGTCGCCGGGATCGTCGTGACGCTCGTCGTCGCATTCGGCTGGGTTCCGGCGCACGCGGAAGAGATCGGCATCGTACGAGTGACGGTCACCGACGCCGCGACTCACCGGCCACTGCCGCTCGTGCGTGTCTTTCTGCGTGGCGCTGAAACGCAATATGCCTATACGGACACGGCCGGCTCGGCTGTCTTCGATCGGGTCCCCGCCGGGACGTACACGCTCAGGATCGAGAAGGCGGGCTATCGCGCCGCCGAGCAAGGAGATATCGTCGTTGGCGCGGCGCGTGAAACCAGCGTCCAGGTTGCGCTCGCCGATGTCTCGCAGCCGAAGGTCATCGGCTCGGTGCAAGTGCGTTCGTCGGCGGCGATCTCGCGTGGAGACGTTGGCGCGACCAGCGCACTGAGTCGCTTGTCGGACGGCCTTGGTGCCGCCCTGAGCACGTTACCGGATGTTACCGCGCTGGGCGACGGCTATTCCATCGACGGACGCGATCCGTCTCAGACATCGTTGCAAATCGACGGCGTACCGATACCAGGCATCGGGGGAAGCCAGGGGATTCGGGGAATCGACGCCGACCTGTTCGGCGGTGCGTCGGTATCGACCAGCTCCGCCAACGGCGCGCTCGGCGGAGGCATCAACCTTCGCTCGCTTGAGCCGACGCTCGCATTTCAAGCGCAGGGCGACGCGACGATCTCCGCCCGCGACTCGAGCTCCGTTCGCGCGAGCGCGCGCGGGACGGTGGGTTCCGTCGGTTTCGTGTACACGCATGCTGCGCGCGGCGTGAACGATGTTCTGAGCGGGTTGACGTTTCGCGACGCCTCCGGCCTCGACTACGCGCATGCCAACGGCGCGTTCCAGGGCGGCGACTTGGTGAAGCTCCGTGCACCGATCGGCTTGCATCAGTCGGTTACGCTCACCACGATCCGCGCACGCTCCGACCAGGACGAGATCTGCAATCGTTTCGCCGGTCCGCTTCCGTGTGGCTACGGCCCGGGAAATCTGGACACATTGGACTCCCAGACCGACCTCGCGACGTACAGGCTGAGCACGGGCTCAACGGACCTCTCCGTGAACGCGGGAAGATTTTCACAAGCTCGCTTCAACGACGGGACGAATCGCATCGTCAACGGCACGTCCGACCCGGCTAGCACGGCATCCCGATTTGCCGGGACCGTGCTGACGCTGCACGCGATCGCGCCCGTTCGATCGCTCGACGTCATGTCCGCGAGCCTCACAAGCCTGAACGGCTCCGTTGACCTGCGGTACTTCGGCCGCTTTCCTGTGGCCTCGTTGGCCGCGACGCATTACGCCGCGACGGAACTCCGCGATCTGCACCAGCTGGGCGGGGATGGGTCGCTCGATTTCACGCTGGGCAGCGAGTCGTCGATCGGGTCGGCGAACCTCTACGCGAAAGCCGGAGCGCAGTTCAAGCGCGGTCCGAACACATTTCGAGCGAATGCCGAGGTCGGCCAAGGCGGCGCCGCGGCAACGACCGCCGCCGCGCCTTTCGACCCCGCTGCATTCGTCTTCGATTGCCCCGCGCACGCGGTGTTCGGCACGGCTGCGGGCGACATGCCTGGACAGCGCGACAGCCGGGCGGTCGAAGCTTCGATGACTCATCGAGGCGATCGTCTCACCTGGGACGGCGGTTTGTACGCGCAAGAAATGCGCGGGACGACCATCTCGACCTTTCTGGACGCGGGGTCCGCCGGCGCCGGGTTGCCGCCAGGGTTCGTCGGCCAGCTCTCCTCGTTCTATGCGACGCCCGCCGGGTGCGGCAGTGTCGCTCCGCTGACGGACGGGGACGTCTACCTGCTGCAATCCGTGCGAGTCGACCGGGTCGAATACTCCGGCGCCCGATTCGGCGTCTCCGGAAGTGCCGGCCGTTCGGTCGTGGGCGGAGTGTTCGGAACGCTGCAGCGTGCGGCCGCGTACGGGGAAGATCCCGTCTGTCGGCCCCGCAGTCGATCATACGTGCCGGCAGGCAGCTTCCAAACGTTCCGACCCTGCGCGCGTCGGCGGTCATCGACTACCGTCCGCCGCATTCGCCACTCGAAGCGCTCGGACTGCTGCAATACACGTCGGCGAACAACCCGCGCAACCTGCCGGCGTTCACGACGCTCACGTTCGGTGCGGCATACGAGACACATCACGGAACGCTGACCGTGGCGATCCAGAACGCGACGAATGCGTTCTCCGGTCGCTTCGTGTCGCCCGCGTACGCCGTCCCGTTGCAAACCGCCGCCGGTACGCAGCTGCCGACGCTCGCGCAGCCGCTCCAACCGCGGAGCGTCCAAGTGGCGTATTCGGTGCATCTCGGTTCGAACCGCTCGAAAGCGACGGTCGCGCTCGCGGAGTCCGCCGGCGGCTCGGAGAATTCGATGCAGGCGCCGCTTCACGCGCTGCCTTCCACGGCGCCGGCCGATCCCTTCGCGCTGGCGCTCGACGATCCGCGCTGCACGCCCGAACGGTTGCCCGGCGCCCGCCGCGTCGTCTCCGTGTTGCGTGGCGCCGCGGCGAAGGTCGAAGCCGCGCATGCGGCCGGCGGCACCTATCCCGCGGACTTCAGCGTCCAGATACCGGCCGATCTGCAGATGACGGCCCGATATGTGAAGACTGCGCGGTCGTTCGCGTTCGCGTTGCGCTTCACGCGCGACACGTTGCGGTCGGTCGGCGCCTGCATCCCCCTGTCGTACACGGACGCGGAGACGTCCGAACAGCGCGACCTCGCCGTGCTCGCCGGCGGGAACGAGCAGTTCGGCTACTCACCACTCGTCGGTTTCTACTTTCAGACTGGCGGCCCGCCCATTAACGCCGGCGTGATCACGGGCTCGAAGCGCGCCCTCGATGCTCCGCCGCCGCAACCGCTCGTTCCGCTGGCGTCCTGCTCCGTTCGGTTCCTGCCGATTGCCAATGCGATCGCCGACGCGCTTCGCTCGGGGAAGACCGGCGTGACCGATCTCCCCGGCGCTGCCATCAGCCACAAGTCCCGCGGTTTTTCGTCGTGGTTCGAGATCCGGTTCGCGAACGTGTCCGATGAAGCGGCCGCCGAATCGTGTTTCTCGATCGCGTCGACGACCGCGGAGCAACTCGCGTCACGCGGCTACGATGCTGCGGCATTCCCGGTGCTGAACTATGCCGACCCCTTCGGGTTCTACGTCGTGCGCTAGTCCCGTTCGCCGACGGCGGCGCGCATGCGTAAGCGTATCAGCCCCCGCCAGATACGTGATCTCGAGACCGGTAATGACGTAACACCACCACCGCCGGCCCTTGCAACGGCGGGGCCGGGCCCAGGGCGGGCGCCTAGCGTCGTGTACGTTGCGCGGCACGGATGCGCGGCAGGTGCGTTCGAATCGCGAGGAGCGTGATCGTCGCGATCAGAGCTACCCACACCGCGACTCCCCATAAGACGAACGCCGGTACGTTCAGCAGCGCGGTTGCGCCGAGCACGCACAGCCCGGCCATCGTCGGCGTGATCTTCGAGAGCACGTAGATTCGCCAGCCGTCCCGCGTCGTCCACAGCGTGCCGCGCTGCTGCAGTTCCATGCCGCGGATCGAGCTCCAGAACTTCAGCCCGAAGAGCGCCACCGCTCCGAGGTAGAGCACCGTCGCCGCGGCCGCGTGCACCCAAGGCGGCATCGCCGGTTACAGCGACGCCTCGATGTCGGCTTCGCTGTGGCCGGTGCTTTCCAGCAAGTCCATCTCTTCGACTTGCAGGTCGAGCAGCCGCTGAATCTTCCGCATCACCGTGTTGTCGACTTTGCCTTGGTCACGCAGCTTGATGAGCGTGTGCCGCTGCGCCTCGATCAGCTCGCGCTCGAGCCGGCGAAAATCGGATGAGTCGCGCGCTGCGCCGCCGCCGCCGTCGCTTTCGTCTTGGAACTCCGCCCACCGCCGCTTGAAACGCCGGCGCAGCGCGTCGCACACCTCCGCCGGTGCGCCGCCGCGGCGGTGCAGCTCGTCGAGGCGGTGAAGGGCGGCCTTCGCCGTTGCGGCGA
Organism: Vulcanimicrobiota bacterium; assembly: GCA_963818845.1. Lineage (GTDB taxonomy): Bacteria > Vulcanimicrobiota > Vulcanimicrobiia > Vulcanimicrobiales > Vulcanimicrobiaceae > Vulcanimicrobium. Next base: position 117,519 of record CAWFTO010000003.1, read on the forward strand.
GCGCGATGCGTTCTTCGCGTTTGTCGGTGCCGTCGTCCCGAACATCAAGCCGGCGCAGCAGCCAGGGCAGCGTGCCGCCCTGGCCCACGAGCGTCGCGAGCAGCACGCAGAACGTCAGGAAGATGATCAGCTCGCGCTGCGGGAATGGCCGCGAAGCCGACTCCAGCGGGATCGCGAGCGCTGCGGCGAGCGAGATGCCGCCGCGCATGCCCGACCACGCCAGCACGAACACGTGGGACCAGTTCGCCTTACCGTCTTCGTGCTCGGGCTCGTTCGTCGCGGGCAAGAGACCCTGGCCGAACACCCACAGGATGCGCACCAGGATCACGGTGACGCACACCGCGAGAGCGTATGCGGCCAACTGCCACGGCGGAATGTGCGCCAGCGCGCCGACGATGTGCCGGAACTGCATGCCGACGAGCACGAAGATGAACGCGTTGAGGATGAAGACGAGGCTGCCCCAGAACCCGGTGGCGCGCTCGCGGGCGCGAGGCGTGAGGACGATCGGCGTGTAGCGGTTCACCGCGAGCCCCGCCGTGACGACGGCGAGCACGCCGGATACGCCGAAGTGCAGCGCCGGCAGATACGCGATATACGGCAGCATCACCGACACGACCACCTGCAGCGCGTCGTCCCGCGTGAGCCGCCACGCCGTGACGCCGATCAGCGCGGTGGCGCCGCCGATCGCGATCGCGCCGATGACGGAGAGCGCGAGGCGCCGGCGGCATGCGGGAACGAGAACGTTCCGCTCACGACCGCCGTGACCGCGATTGCGTAGAGCACGAGCGACGTCGCGTCGTTGACGAGGCTCTCGCCTTCGATCGTCGCGAGCACGTGCCGCGGCAGCGGTATGCGCTCGATGATCGGCGCGAACGCGACCTCGTCGGTCGACGAAACGATCGCGCCCAGGACGAGCGCCGGACCCCAGGCGAGCACGGGAATGACGGCGTGCGCGACCGCGGCGACGGCGACGGTCGTGACGACGACCAGGCCGACGGCGAGCTGCAGGATCCACCACAAGCCGGAGCCGGAGAAGAACTCGCTCGTCGGCGCGGTCACGCTCTCCCAGTACAGCAGCGGCGGGAGAAAGATGGTCAGCACGAGCTCGGGCGGCATCGCGAGCGGCGGGATGCCGGGGATGTACCCGAGCACCATGCCGCCGAGAACGAGCACGATCGGATACGCGACGCGGATGCGGTTCGCGATCGACACGAGGACGAGAATCGCCGCGAAGATCACCGTGAGGTCGACCGCGACGGTGCCCGGCATCGGCGGTCAGCCGGCCAGTTCGGAAGGCAGGCGGTGCCGGTACATCTCCAGCGCGTCGTCGTGCGCGGCGAGCGACGCGACGATCGCGGGATGCGGCGACGCGTGGTTCACCAGGTAGTCGACCTCGTCGTACTGCGGGCGGATCGCGAACGCGAGCCGTTCTTCGCCCAGCGAGAACTGCGCGTCGACGCCCGGCTTGTTTCCGCGCGCATCGAAACGCACCCATCGCCGGAGCGAATCGAGCCAAACGGTGTTCAGCGCATGCACGGCGTAACCGGCGGAGTCGTCGTCCAGCAGGGTCAGGCGCTGATAGCAGATGCCGCTCGGGATTCCGGCCGCGCGCAGCAGCGCGGCGGCGAGATGGCTCTTCGCGTAGCAGATGCCTTCGCGGTACGTCAGGACGTCCGTCGCGGTGCGCGTGACGCGCGTGCCCTGCACGTCCCACGAATGCGAGACCTCGTCGCGGACGAAGCGAAAGACGCGCTCGGCGGCTGCGACGTCGTCCGCGCCGCCGATGAGCATCGCCGACTCGTGCACGATGGCGGGATGCCCGGTTTCGATCATGGCGTCCGCGCCGAGGAACGCCTCGAGCGGTTCGCGCGTCACCAGCCCCATGCAGCGCCTCTTCGCCGCGCGGCGCGTGAAAAACCCCGCGCCGCGCTCGAGAGCGCGACACGGGGCTTCATGCTTTCCGCCGGCTCCGGGCTGCTCAGCGGAGCGTCGACATCTCCGGGACCGGCACGGCCGGATACGGCGGCGGCATGGGATCGATGCCGTGGATCGCCAGATCGCCGCCCTCCATGTCCGGTTCGCTCGCGCGAAGCGGCACGATGAACGAGACGATCTTCAGCACGATCGCCGTGCCGATCGCGTTCCACACGATGATCACGACCGCCGCGAAGAACTGGATCCACAGCTGCTTGGGGTTGCCGTAGAACAGGCCTTGCACCGAGACCGGCGACGTCTTCTTGTCGCCGCTGAGGTACTCGATCATCGCCGGGTTCGCGAACAGGCCGGCGCACAAACCGCCCATCAATCCGGCGACGCCGTGCGTGTGGAGCACGCTGAACGTGTCGTCGACCTTCTTCATGAACGCGAGCTGGCCGAGTTTGTTGAGGCTGAACCAGACGACGATCGCGGCGAGCGCCCCCGTAGCGATCGCGCCGTACCCGTCGACGTAGCCGGCGCACGGCGTGATGGCGACCAGGCCGACGATCATGCCGTTGATCATCGACACCGCGGACGGATGACCGAGCGCGAACATGTCCAGGATCAGCCAGCAGAGCAGCGCGACGGCGGTCGCGATGTTCGTGTTGAGCACGGCCGCCGCGGCGTCCGCGTTCGCGAAGTACGGGTCACCGCCGTTGAATCCGTTCCATCCGAGCCACAGCAGGCCGGCGCCGGCGAGGGCGACGATCAAATTGTTGGGATCGAAGTTCGCGCGGTCTTGGAGCAGCCGTGGTCCGACCATCGCGGCGGCGACGAAGCCGGACACGCCGGCGGCGAGATGGATGACGTAGCCGCCCGAGTAGTCGACGGCGCCCTGTTGCGCGAGCCAGCCGCCGCCCCACAGCATGAACGCGCCGACGGTGTACACCAGCGAGCTCCACAGCGGCACGAAGATCATCCACGCTTTGAAGTTCATGCGCCCGAGCACCGAACCGGCGATCAGGAGCGGCGTGATCGCCGCGAACACGAACTGGAAATAGATCATCGCCGAGCCCGCGAAGCGCAGCGGCGGGAAGCCGCTTCCGGCGAGCGGGATCACGGCCTGCCCGATCTCGGATTCCGCGCCGATGGCGGGGTGCGGGATGCCGATGATGTTCGAGAGGATTCCCGGGCCGAGCGTCGCCGGGTTGCCGAAGCTCATGTTGTAGCCCCAGAGCACCCAGCAGATCAGCACGATCGAGAACGCATAGAAGCACATGACCGCCGAGTTGAGCGCCCATTTCTTCTTGACGAGCCCGGCGTACAGGATCGCGAGTCCCGGGATGCTCTGCAGCCCGACGAACGTCGCGGCGGTGAGCTGCCACGCCGTGTCGCCCGAGTTGACGAAACTCGGAGCCGCCACGTACGGATTGGCATCGGCCAGAAGTGAAAACAACGAACATCCTCCGCGTCGTAGGCGAGCGTCTCTTTAAGGATTCACGGTAGCCCGCACCGGCTGGGCGGCGCACTCGACAAGCGCGTAAGGACCGCCGCGGGCCGCACTCCATCGGGCTAAGGAGGCGCTCCGTGTTGCATTCCGGCCCGGCGGACGGTATGCTGGGGGAAGTTTGGCCCTTTGGATAGGGTGGCCGGAGACGAGTATGACATTTGATCAATGGATCGACGCGGTCGACGCCCAGGTCCGCAGCCGCCTCGGGCAGGGTGTGCGCACGGAAGAGCTCTCGTGGGACTCCGCGATGTGGGTCGGCTCCGGCGGGAACGGTCGTCGCCGCGCTCCAGGACGACGAAGCCACGGCGAAGGTCTCGTTCGATCACGGCGACAGCGTGGCCATGAACCTCGCGGCCACGCGGCCCGACGACGCGGCGGCGGCGATCGCCGACCGCCTCGGCTCGCGAACCGTATAACGAGCACCCCGCCGGGTTAGACGTCTGGCCGATGGCGCACGCGCCGTCGGCCGGTAGCATTGGGGCATGATCTCCACCGCGCCGGCGACGTGGCTGGCGGACGCCCTCGTCCCCCTCGGCACCGCTTTCGGCGATCGTCTGCGCTTCAGCCGCGACGGATCGACCGCGCGGTGGTCGTATGACGGCCAAGCCGCCGAGGTGCAGATGCGCAGCGACGAGCGGATCGCGGCGCGCTTCGTCGGCACCCCGACATTCGACGCGGTGTCCGGTCGGCTCGTGACGCCGGTGTACGTGCGTTACGCGAGCGGCTACGCGATGGACCGTGCCGGCTGCGAACGCATGGTCGCCGACATGGCGGCGTTCTTCTCGGGCATCCGCGAGCCGCGCTTCAGCTTCGTCGCGGCATAACGCTCAGCCGCCCGTGGCGGCCATGAGCGCGAAGCCGAACACGGCAGCTCCGCCGACCAGCCACACGATGTAGTCGGTGACGACGCCGCTGTGCGCGAGGCGCAGCAGCTCGAGTGCAGGCTCAACGATCTTTCCGGACGCCCAGACCGCGCGCAGCCGATAGCCGAACAGCGCGTAGGCCGCGAGCGCGAGCGCGAAGGCGGTCGCGCCGAGGCCGAACGGCAGCGCGTCGAGCAGCGGTTGCGGTGCGACGTGCGGCAGCGGTCCCGACGGCGCCGCGTGCAGCGTGACGGCGAGTTTGAGCGGACGGTCGAGGAAGCGCAGGGCGGCGGAGAGCGGCGCCGTGGTGCGGCCGGGCGTGAACGCGAGCGCCGCGCACGCGATCAACAGCGACGACGCGCTGACCAGCATGACGACGGGCATGCCGCCGGATGTCTCCGGCGTCTCGGTTTCGGGCTCGCTCTCCGCTGCATCGCGCGCCGGCGGCCGGCCCCAGCCGAACGCCATCGTCCCGAGCGCCTGCAGCACGGCGGCGGACGTCGTCGCCGCCGCGAGCAGAAGGAGCACCGGCAGCCAGGAGAGCCCGGCGTCATCGGCGGCCCGGTCGATGATCGCCTTGCCGACGAACGTCGCGAACAGCGGCAGTCCCGCGAGCCCGAGCGCGCCGAGCGCGATGAGCGTGACGAGCCACCAGTAGCCGCCGAGCTTGCCGCGCAGCGCGTCCAGGTCCAGGCTCTTCCAGCGGTTGAGCACGATGCCGCTGGACATGAACAGCGACCCTTTGATGAGCCCGTGTCCGATGATGTACGCGATCACGCCCGCGAGGCCGCGCGCCGAGAACAGCGCCAGCGCGCACAGCATGATGCCGCTGTGCGAGATCGTCGAGAACGCAAGGAGCCGCTTGAAGTGCCGCTGGCACATGCACATCACCGCGCCGACGGCGGCCGTGGCGAGGCCGAACACGAGCAGAACGGTGCGCATGCGCGGCTCGTGCGCGGCGAGCGGACCGGAGAACACGTCGACGTACACGCGTGCTACGGCGTAGAGGCCTGCCTGCACCATAATGCCGGAGAACAGCACGCACAGCGGCGTCGGCGCAACGGCGTGCGCTTCGCTGAGCCAGAAGTGCACCGGCACGATCGACGCCTTGACGAGAAATCCGAAGACGATCAGCGCGAACGCGACGACGACGAGCGGGTCGGCCGGACCGGCGGACAGCGTGTGTCCCATCTGCGCGAGGTTCAGCGCGCCGGTCCGCGCGTACACCATCACCACGCCGATCAGCACGAGAAACGCGCCGACACTGTTCACGATCGCGAACGACAGCGCGCCGAGCACCGCCTTCTCGTCCTCGGTGCGGTAGCTGGTCAGCGCGTACGCCGAGACACTCATCAGCTCGAAGAACACGAACAGGTTGAACAGGTCGCCGGTCAGGAAGAACCCGATCAGCGCGCCTGCGAACGCCAGCATGAGCACCTGGAATTCCGGGCCGCCCTCGTCGTAGTACGTCCACGCGTAGATCAGCGCCGCGAACGTGAGGAACGCCGTGAACGCGGCGAGGGCTGCGCCCGCCGGATCGACGACGAATGCGATGCCGAGCGCCACGCCGTGACGCGGCGTCCATCCGCCGAACCAGTGCACGATCGTACCGTTCGCCGCAACCGCGACGAGTAGCGCGCAGGCGACGAGTGACGTCAGCATGCCCGCGAAGATCGCCAGCACGTCGTTGACGCGGCGCGGCCACATCTTGCCGAACGCGGCGATGAGCGCGGCGACCATCAGGGGCGCCGCGAAGGCGAGCGGCGCCAGGGCGGACGCGTTCATCCGCGCATCGGCCGGAGGTCTTCCGGGTCCAGCTTGCCCGTCTTCTTGTAGACGCGCAGGGCGAACGCGCACAGCAGCGCTGTGACCGTCGCGCCGACGACGATGTCGGTGAGCGAGAGCGCCTGTACGACGGGGTCGGTGGCTCGGACGGTCGACAGCACGTCGCTGAACACCGGCGCCGTGGCGTCCAGCCGGTAGCCGATCTCCAGGATGAGCACGTACGTCGACGACTGCGTGACCGAGAGGCACAGGATCAAGTGGATGAGGTTGCGGCTCGTCGCCATGCCGTACAGGCCGATGACGAAGATCCAGGCCGGGACGACGAACGCGAGCATGCCGATCATCGGCCCTCCTGCGCCTTTTCCGGCTCTTCGCGCCGCGTCTCGCGCGCGAACTCGATGAACATCAGCACGAACCCCGCGACGACTTCCAGCGCGACGAAGACATTGATCAGCGGGATCGTACCGGCCGAGAAGAACTCCCCGTTGCCGCCGAGCGGGAGCACGTTGGTGAGGAAATTGCCGGCGATCACCATCGTCGCGAGGCCGATCACGACGTACGCGCCGGCGCCGATCGCTTCCGCAAGCTCGTTGCCGTCCTGCGAAGCGATGCGCGTGAACGGATCGTATCCAACCCCGACGAAGACGAGGGCCGCGAAGCCGGCAAGCATCGCGGCGCCTTGGAAACCGCCGCCCGGCGTGAGATGCGGGTGGATTCCGAGGTAGACGCAGAACGCGATCGTCAGGCCCACGCCGGCGATCGAGAACAGGCGCAGGCCTTCCGATCGTGTCGATGCGGGGCGGCCGTGCGCGCTGGGGAGCGCGTCGGGCGTCGTGCGCTGCCGATCCTTGCGCAGAACCATCGTGATGCCGGCGACGGCCACGAACAGGATGAACTCTTCGCCCAGCGTGTCGGCGCCGCGGTAATCGAAATTCACGGCGCTGATCGCGTTCGGGAGCTGCCGCTCGTGGGACGCGACGGCGTTGATCATGTCGCCGTAGGGTCCCGCGTAGTGCCCGAACGGCGGCAACGCGTGGAACCCGACCAGCACCAGCGCGAACAGCAGCGCGCACGACGCCGCCGCGAGCGCGGTCTTGAAGGCCGGCGTCATTTCGACTCCGGCGGCGGACCGTGCTCGATGCGAACCAGCGTCGCGAGGATCGCGAACGGGATCGCGACCGATCCGACCGCCATCTCGGAGAGCGCAACGTCCGGCGCCTGGAGCACTGCGAACAGGATCGACAGCACGAGGCCGTAGAGCATGTACGGAAAGATTTGCCGCTTCGGATCGCGCACGAGCACGGCCATCGTCGCGAGCACGGCCGCGAGCACGAGCGCGATCGCCTGGATCAGCGTCATGGCTTCTCGCCCCGCGCTTCGGCCATGCGGCCCGTCTGGTGCGAGAGAATCGGCGCGAACGCGGCCACCGCGAGCCCGATGAAGACCGCCTTGTAGCCGGCGCCCTGGTACGTGTTGTGCGCGACCGCGACCGCGATACCGACGAGCAGCGGCGCGACCATCGCGAGCGGGCCGACGTAGTGCAGTCGCTGCAGCGGCGTGCGCATGACGAGCACGCCCAGGCACGACAGCGCGGCGGTCAGCACGCCGAGCCACAACAGCGCATCGATCAGCAGATCACGCAGCATCACAGCCAGCGCCGGTAGAAGACCGCGAAGAGCAGCGTCGACGGAATCGTCAACACCGCCATCGCGAGCGAGAGGTCGAAGAACGACTGGCGCTGTTGGCCCTCCTCGAGCGTCAGCAGGGCCAGGATCGTCACGATCACCGCCGCTTCCAGCGCGATGAGCCGGTCGGCGATCGTTCCGCGCACGACGCGCACGATGCACGGCACGAGGCAGAGCAGCAGCACCGTCGAGGCGATCAGCCAGACGTTCACACCGGCCACTCCGCGGACGAGGGCTTGCGCTTCGGCGGCACGAGGTAGTGCACGCGCATGGTCTTGTGCGCGCCCTCGATGGCGAGCGCGATCGAGTTCGGCGCGAACGAGACGGCCTCGATGGCGAGTGCCCGCCGAGCGTTGGACTCGGGGTCTTCGCCGCCCGGCTCGAACGGCACGTCGACGATGCGGTCCTGCGGCAGCGGTCCGCCCGCGAGGCGCCGGAGCAGCACGCCGAACACGACCAGCGTGTCGCGCACGACGTTGACGGCGAGCTTCGGGACGAGACCGAGCCACGCGACGCGGAAGCGGTAGCGTTCGCCGCTCGCGCCGAGCGCGGCGAGCGTGCCGAATGCCGCCAGGGCACCGACGACCGCTCCGACCGGGGTCTCCTCGACGTCGAACTTCCCGACCAGGAGCACTTCGACCGCCGTGAAGACGGCCCAGAGAACGATGAAGCGCACGACGGTCACGCGCCGGTTCTACCCCGGTTCACGCCGCGCAACGACGGTCGTGCCCTCGGTCGCTTTTCGCGTTTTTCCGGCGTCGTTACGCCGTCGAGAGACCCTCGCTGAACGACTCCGACCGCAGCCGTGCGCCGAAGTCGGCGGCGTTCATCGCGCGTGCGAACAGATAGCCCTGCGCGCACGGGCACCCGAGCGTTTCCAGCAGCGCGAGCTGCTCCTCGGTCTCGACGCCTTCGGCGACGACGTGCATGCCGAGATCGCGTCCCAGATGGACGAGCGCGCCCACGATGACGCGGCTATCGATGCGCGTGCTCAGCTCGCTCACGAACGAACGGTCGATCTTGATGGACGAGACCGGCAGGCGCTGCAGGTACGCGAACGACGAATACCCGGTGCCGAAGTCGTCCAGGGCGATCGTCGCGCCGATCTCGTGGAGGCGGTCGAGCACGGCAAGCGTTTCAGGCCGGTCGGACATCACCGCGCTTTCGGTGATCTCGAACTGCACGTCCGCGGCGTCGACACGGTGCAGACGCAAGAGCGTCGCGAAGCGCTCGGGCAGCGACGGATCGGCGACGTCCCACGCCGAGAGGTTGATCGCGATGGTGCACCGCCGCCCGTCGGCGCGCCACCCAGCCAGGTCGCGCAGTGCGCCGTCCATCACCCACGACGTCACGCGTCCGATCAGGCCGACGCGCTCCGCGATCGGCACGAACGCGTCGGGGCCGAGGATCCCGCGCCCGGGGTGCATCCAGCGCACGAGCGCTTCGGCCGCGACGGTACGGCGCACGCCCAGGGCGACGATGGGCTGATACCGCAGCGTCAGCGCGTCGCGCGTCACCGCTTCGCGCAGTTCCGTCACCACCGCGAGCGCGTCGGGGTCGCGGTCCATCGCCGCGTCGTAGACGGCATAGGCCACGTGCTCGTTGCGCGCGCGCTGCATCGCGACGATCGCGTGGCGGGTGATCTCGGTCGCCTCGACCGGCGTTCCGCCGTAGGATGCGATGCCGAGCGTCACGCGCAGCCCCGCGACGTGGCCGTCGACATGGAACGGATCGTCCGCGACGGTCGCGACGTGGCGCGCGAAGGCGATCGTCGACGCCTCGTCCGCGCCGGGCAAGATCCAACCGAATCGGTCGCCGTCCACGCGAGCGAGCGTCGCACCGAACAGCTGCGTGCGGCGCACGAGCCGGGCGGCCAGCTCGCGCAGCGCGACGTCCGCGCCGCGCGGACCGAGAGTGGCGTTGACGTCGGCGAAGTCGTCGACATCGAGCACGACCACCGCGAGCGGGTCGTGCGTGCGCGCCGCGCTGAGCAGCGCCTGCGTGAGCCGGTCGAGAAACAGCCCGCGGTTCGGCAGCTCGGTGAGCGCGTCGTGCGTGGCGCGAAACGCCAGCGCCTCCTGAAGACCGCGGCGCTCGGACAGATCGATGGCGACACCGGTCGCCCCGGTGATCGCGCCCCGCGCATCGCGAACGGGAGCGAACCGCACCTCGACCGCGACGCTGTCGCTCGCGATCGCTTCGACGACTTCCGCGCCGTCGAGCGCGCGCAGCGCCACGCGGCGCAGCGCACCGATGGGGCCGTCACAGTCCGGAAGGCGGTCGCCGGCCGACGTGCCGTCGAGCCCGAGGCGCACGAGGTCGATGCCTTCGCGGAACGTGATCCGGCATTCGCGATCGATCGCAAGGAATGCGACCGGCGCCGTCTGGAGGACCGACTTCAAGAACGCCTCGTGCCGCAGCACGGCCGCGTCGACGTGCGCCCGGTCGAGCGCGCTGGCGGCGAACCCCGCGAGGGTCTCGGCGATCATCTCTTGCGGCTGCGTGATCGTGACGTTCGTGTCGAAACGCAGCACGAGCCGGCCGAATGTCTTCTTGGGCGTCGCGACGGGCACGGACAGCACTTCGGACGCGTCATCCGTCTCACGCAGCCGCATCACGTCGCGCTCGCGGCGCGGCGGGCCGTCCTCGGCCACGACGCGGCCGTCGTCCGCGCCGAGCAGCCGCGTCGCGTACCGCACGATCAGCCGCAGCAGCGCGTCGACGCTTTCGGTCGCGGTCGCGGTGCGCATCAGCTCGGCGAGCGCGTGCGCAACATTGCGCTCGCGCTGCGCGCGCGCGAGCAAGCCCATGTTGGCGAGCGCCGGCGAAATCTGCTCCCCGGCGACCCGCATCGTCGCGACGTCGGCGTCTTCGAAACGCCGCGGCTCGTACGTGCGTGCGAGCAACACGCCTCGCGGGCGCCCCTCGACGTGGATCGGCACCGCGGCTGCGTCGCGAATGCCGAGCTCGTGCATCCAGGACGGGCCCTCGTCGGGCAGCCCGTCCTCGCCCGTGGTGACCGCCCGGTTCTCGGCGAACGCCGTTCCGACCAGACCCTGACCCGGGTTGATGACGGGGATCGGCACGGTCATGTGAGGGTCGTTGTCGGCGAGCGCAGTCAAGACTTCTTCGTGCGAATCCCACCAATACAACGCCGCGCCGTCGACGCGCAGCAACGCCTTGATGTGGTCGACGACGAGGCCGGCCAGCTTTTCGGGGTCGAGCAATGCGCTCGCCGCCGCCAGGACCGCCTCGAGCGCGGTCGGTGGAACGTGTGCGGTCTCATGCTGCATCTCGACGCCTCCGCCGCAAAGACGAGCCGTCTCGGGCACGGAGCCGTGTACCCTCACGTCAGGACGAGAAAACGAGCGTGCTCTCGCGCCTCGTCGAACGCGCGCCTGCGGTCCGCAATCCGGATTGACGCCAAGAGGCCGACAGTGCTAGTCTGCCCCGTACGAGAGCCCGTTTCTTCTCAGGCGCTGCCCGCCGTGGTTGATCGGAAGGACGAACTCGATTTGCAGAGCGGCTGTCGCATCATGGCACGCGTGGGAACGCTGCTGTTGCTCGTGGCAAGCATCTGTCAGGCCGCCCCTGCAGCGACATGCGATGCCTGCCGCTTACGCCTGACGGAGCGCACGGGACCGTTCGTGGTCCACTTGTTCAAAGAGTCGATGACGGGAACGCGTACACCGTCCATTCGCGTCGCGATCGTGAATACGAGTCGCCGTCCGCTCGTCCTGGGAAGCACGGCATCGTCTCAGCGGGTCATGCTCCACTTCGTCACTCCGGCGGCCCGTGGAACGGAGCCGATATTTCGCATTCCTGTCGGACAAGTCCGACGACTCGAGCCGGGTTCAACACTTCGGTTCCACGTCCGGTACCCGTATCGGATGGGACGACCTGGCGTGTACCGCTGCAACGTGTCGGTCGGCCAAGTGGACTCGAACATATTGACATATCACGTTCGATAGGCACGCGCGTCGAGGACTCGGGTCGGTGCCTGCTCCTTAGGGATCAGAGGCCGTCGCGGCCGTGCGGTGCGTCGAGATTGAGAATCGGGCCGACCGGGACGATGCGCGTCGGGTTGATCTCGTCGTGCGTCGCGTAGTAATGGCGCTTGATATGCTCGATGTTCACGGTGCTCGCGACGCCGCGAATCTGGTACAGGTCGCGAAGGTAGCCCGAGAGGTTCGCGTAGTCGGCGATGCGGCGCAGGTTGCACTTGAAATGGCCGACGTAGACCGCGTCGAAGCGCACGAGCGTCACGAACAGCCGCCAGTCGGTCTCGACCGGCGCGCGGCCGAACAGGTACCGGCGGTCCGCCAGCCGTGCGTCGAGCTTGTCGAGGATCGCGAACAGCGCGTAGACCGGCGGCTCGTACGCGTCCTGCGTCGCGGCGAATCCGGCACGGTACACGCCGTTGTTGACGAGTTCGTAGATCGGCTCGTTCAGCGCGTCGATCTCGCTGCGGTGCTCGCGCGGATACAGGTCGACGTCGTGGCGCGCGAGCGCGTCGAACTCCGTCTCGAGCATGCGCATGATGTCGTCGTCGGAGTTGCTGACGATGCGGCGCGTCTGCGTGTCCCACAGCACCGGGACGGTGACGCGGCCGCGGTAGTGCGGGTCGGTCGCCGCGTACGCTTCGGCCAGGTACTCGAAGCCGTTGACGAGGTCGCCGGTCGTCGCGTCGTCGACGCGGCGGAACGCCCAGCCGAGCTCGTCGCGAAACGGATCGACGACGCTCATGCCGATCGCGTCTTCGAGCCCTTTGAGCTTGCGCACGATGATCGTGCGATGTGCCCACGGGCACGCGTACGAGACGTAGAGGTGATAGCGCCCGAACTCCGGCGTGAACGGCGTCGACCCGTCGGCGCGAACCCAGTCGCGAAACGCGTCCTCCTGACGGACGAAGGCGCCGTCGACGGCCTCGTCGGGGAACTGCGGCTTCACGGCCACGCGCGCGCGCTCCGTCAGGTCTTGTAGCTGGGGTCCATCCGGTCGAGCATGCGCAGCTGCGGTTCCCACGCGAGCCGCGCGACCTGCGCGATCCCGACGCTGCCCTGACGCCGCACGACGTCTTGCACCGCCGGCGCCGGGTAATGCAGCTGCGATCCGCCGGCGAGCGCGGCGACCTGCGTCGCGCACGCGCGCTCGAGAAAGTACATCGACAAGAACGCCTCGGCGACGCTCTCGCCGACGGTGAGCGTGCCGTGGTTGCGCAGGATCATCGTGTTCTTCGTGCCGAGGTCGGCGACCAGGCGCGGGCGCTCATCGAGGTCCAGCGCGACGCCTTCGTACTCGTGATAGGCGATCTGGTCGTTGAGCAGCATCGCGGTCTGGTTGATCGGGAGCAGTCCGTGCTGTTGGCACGACACCGCGACGCCGCTGACCGTGTGCAGGTGCATGACGCACTTCGCGTCCTCGCGCGCGGCGTGCACGGCGCTGTGGATCGTGAAGCCGGCCGGGTTCACCTTGTACGCCGTCGGCTCGACGATCGCGCCGTCGAGATCGACCTTCACCAGGCTCGATGCGGTGATCTCGCCGAACAACATCCCGTACGGGTTGATGAGGAAGTGATGCTCCGGCCCCGGGACGCGCGCCGAAATATGCGTGAAGATCAGGTCGTCCCAGCCGTAGTGCGCGACCAGGCGGTACGCGGCGGCGAGGTCGACGCGGGCTTGCCGTTCGTCGGCGGACGGGCCGGCGGAGCCGGAACGTTCGGGTGCGGTCGCGGTGGCGCTCATCGTCGGTGACTCCCGGGAAAAGGAAGAGGCCGGTGACGTTCGATCACCGGCCCTGGGTCCCCCGGTAGCAACCGCTTCGGCCGCAGCCTAGTAGCGGTAGCCGCCGTAACCGTTGCCGTTGCCGACCACGTCGATCTCGTTGGCGTTGAACGAGCCGTCGCCGTTGCGGTTGCCCATGACGCGCACGCGCATGCCGGGGCGCAGCGTGGTCCCGGTCGGGTTGATCACCGTACCGTTGTGCAGCTCGACGTGCACGCCGTTGTTCAGGTACAGGTTGTACGGCGAGAACGAGGAGACGGTGGCGTTGAGCTCGCCGCCGCCGTAGCCGCCGCGTCCGTAGCCGTTGTTGCCGTAGCCGTTGTTGCCATAGCCGTAGCCGTTATTGCCGTTGTACCGGCCGTTGTTGTAGGCGCCGTTGTTGTAATACGAGTCGTTCCACGTCTGGCCGGGGTGCGAGCGCTCCCACTCCGCGCGCTGCCGGTCGCGGTCACGGCGCTGCGCGTCGCTCCAGCGGCCGTCGTTGTTGTTCACGCACTGTCCGTTGACCCACTGGCCGTTCGGGCAGCCGTTGTTGTTCGGATACGACTGCGCCATCGCGATCGACGGCGAGGCGACCAGCGCCGCCGCCGCAAGGGTCCGGATGATGGTTTGAAGCTTCACGAGTGCTCCTGTCGGAAAAATGCCCCGGTGCCCGCAAGCACCGTGTCCCTGGAAAACGGAGGGAACGCGTGAGAAATGCTGTGGGAAGGCTGAGGACTTAGGTTGCCGCCGGCATGCTCGCCAGCTCGCGCATGATCGCCTCGAAGTCGGCGAACGTGAGCGCTTGGTCGGCGTCGCACTTGGCCTCGGCCGGGTTGGGATGCACCTCGAGCAGCAGCCCGTGCGCTCCCACGGCCTTCGCGGCGCGGCACAGCGGCGCGATCCAGCGGCGAACCCCCACGCCGTGCGACGGGTCGACGAGCACGGGCAGGTGCGTGCGCTCGCGCAGCACGGGAATTGCCGACAGGTCGAGCGTATTGCGCGTCGCCGTCTCGAACGTGCGGATCCCGCGCTCGCACAGCATCACGTTCGGATTCCCTTCGCTCAGCACGTACTCGGCGGCGGCGAGCAACTCGTCGATCGACGCGGCCATGCCGCGCTTGAGCAGGATCGGGCGCTCGGTCTTGCCGACCGCTTTGAGCAGGTCGAAGTTCTGCATGTTGCGCGCGCCGATCTGCAGGACGTCGACCGACGCCGCCATGCGCTCGACCTGATCGATGCTCATCACTTCGGACACGGTCGGCAGGCCGGTGGCGCGGCTCGCTTCGGCGAGCAGTGCCACGCCTTCCCAGCCGAGGCCCTGGAACGCGTACGGCGACGTGCGCGGCTTGAACGCACCGCCGCGCAGCATCACCGCGCCCGCGCGCGCGACGGCTTCGGCGGTGGTGAGGATCTGGTCGCGCGACTCGACGCTGCACGGCCCGCCGATGACGACGAACGTGCCGTCGCCGACCGCGACGTCGCCGACCATCACGCGCGAGCGCACGTTCTCGTGCTGACGCTGGGCCTTGGGGAACGCAACGCTTCCGGGCTTGGGCACGACGGGCGGCCGCGCGTCGACGACGATCGCGGACGCGCGCTGCGTGCGCGCGGGCGCGCTGGACGCGTCGTAGCTCCCGATCACGTGCAGTGCGACCGTCACGTCGCGCAGCGCGCGCAGCGCGTCGGCGAAGCGCTCGTCGCGCATGTCGCCGTCGACGTCGACGTAGAACGACGACTGTCCGCGTGCGCCCAGGCGCGTCTTCGAGTCGAGCTTCGAGACGTTCAAGCCGTGTTCGCCGAGCACGGAGAGACAGCGTCCGAGCGCGCCGGGCTCGTCGGCGACCGAGAAGACCAGCGAGGTCTTGCGGTTCGCGAAGTCCTCGGCGGGCTCGAACTCGGCAGCGGGGCCGACGGCGTTGGGCGCGCGGAACAGGATGAAGCGCGTGAAGTTGTCGGGATGATCGGCGATCGTGTCCGCAAGCTCGATCAAGCCGTAGCGGCGCGCCGCGTCGGCGGACGCGATCGCGCCGCGTGCGCGGTCGGCCGCCGCGGCGACGTCGCGCGCGGCGATGCCGGTGTCCGGCACCGGCACGCGGCGCACGTCCGGCAGCGTCCCCAAGAACCGTCCGCACTCGGCCAAGACGACGGGATGCGAGTCGATCTCGCGCAGATCGGCCAGCGTCGCGCCGGGCACGCCGAGCAGGCGATGCTCCATGCGCCACGTGATCTCGGCGAGAAGGTCGAGCTCGTACTCGCCGAGCGCGTCGTAGCCTTCGCGGATCGTTCCCGCGATGGCGTTGTCGATCGGCAGCAGCCCGAGATCCGCGCGGCCGGTGATCACCGCGTTCGCGACGCCGCGGTACGACGAGCATCCCATCGGCACGAACGTCACGCCGCGGCGCTTCGCGTACGCCTCCAGGACGGCGTGCGAGTACGAGCCTTCGATGCCCTCGAAGGCTGCGGTCATCGTCAGCGTGGTGCTCGGCTGGTCCGCAGCGGCGGACTGGGTGCTCGTCATCGTGGTCTCCGGGAAGAAGAAGAGCCCCTCGCTCGGCGAGGGGCTCTGCAGTGTTCGGTCCGTTCGGACTCGCTTACGGCAAAGGCCTACCGCGCCGGGCGCACGTTCGTGCGGGCGTAAAAGTACCGGTAGAACCAGCCGGAAGCGGTCATGTCCGACGGTCTTACCACGAGCGGGGGCTCGGCGTCAAATCCGGCGCTCGCCCGCGGCATGTAAGCCGGCTTGCGGTGACGCCGCAAACCGGCGTGGTACGTTCGGCGTTGTCATGCGCATGAAGATCTTCACGCCGCTCGCGCTGGCCTTGGCCATAGTCGCAAGCGCGCCCGGCGCGGCCGGTGCCGCCGCGCCGCATCAAGAGAAGGCCGTCTTCGCGGGCGGGTGCTTCTGGGGCGTCGAGGCCGTCTTCGAGCAGCTGCGCGGCGTGAGCAATGTCGTCGCCGGCTTCTCGGGCGGCGCGGCCGCGACGGCGCATTACGAGACCGTGAGCACGGGGACGACCGGCCACGCGGAGTCGGTCGAGGTGACGTACGATCCGGCGGTGATCTCGTACCGGGACCTGCTGCGCGTGTTCTTCACGGTCGCGCACGATCCGACGGAGCTCGACTACCAAGGCCCGGACCACGGCTCGCAGTACCGCTCGGCGATCTTCTACGCGAACGAGGCGCAGCGCCGCGACGCCGACGGCGCCATCCGGGACCTGACGGCCAAGCACGTGTTCCCGGCCCCGATCGTGACCAAGGTCGTGCCGTTCGTGGCGTTCTATCCGGCCGAGGCGTATCACCAGCACTTCGTGGAGCGCAATCCGGACTACCCGTACGTCGTCTACAACGACATCCCGAAGCTCAAGGAGCTCCACAAGCGCTTCCCCGGCCTCGTGAAGGCACACGCCTAGGCCTGGCGCCGCTTGCCCGGTGGAAAGTGTGCAGAACTTCGTGGACCGTGCGCCGTTTCGCGCTTCGTGGGGCCGGGTAGACCGGGGCGCCCTCATCGGTCTAGAGCGGATTCGCGGGTAAAGCGGCCGCATGAGCGCCTCGATCGACCCGCCTCCGGCACCCGCGCACCAGTGCATCAACGCGGCGCTGCGGCTGCAACGACCTCGTCAGCGCCGGCTCATGCTCGGAGTGGTGCGCAGCGAATACGGTCGAGCTCGCCGACGTCGAGCGCGGCAAGGCGTCCCTCGCGGCGTCGTGCAGCTGCGGACACGACGCGTGCGCGCGCGAACCGCGCGTCGCGCGGGACCCCCGAGCGCGGGATGAGCTGAGCGCGGCGCTCAGAGCAGGCGCGGCTGTCCCCCGGTCGCGATGATCTCGGCGCAGATCGCACGCGCCTCGGCGACGGACGCGACGTCCGTGCGCACGAACAGCTTGCGCCAGTAGGCCTTTCCCGAAAGCTTCGCGATCAGGTCCGACGCGGCGCGGGCGTCGACGACGCGGCCCATGAGACGCACGCGCACCGTCGGCGCCGCAGCGGAGCCGAGCGGCAAGCGGTGCAGCAGCTGCTCCTGCGAATCGCTCCACACACCGTCGCCCCAGCGCGCGCGCAGCGCGTCCTCGCACAGCTCGAACGTGCGCAGGTCGCGCTCGGCATTGAACTCCGCCGCGAGCCCGTAGATCGTGCGGCGCTCGCGCAGCGCGCGCACGCCTTCGCCTTCGAGCGGGCGCAGCGCGTCGATCACGCGGAAGTCGTCCCACGCGAGGAACTCCTCGGTGTCGTCGAGCGCGCGCGGGTCGGGCCAGAGACGGCGCAGCACGTCCTGCAGCACGCGCTCGAACGCGCGCGTCGTGTGATGGAAGTACACCGTTGCAAACATCATGTAGCGCGCGAGCACGAACGACTCGAGGGCGACGACCCCGCGTCCCTCGACGCCGAGCTGCGGCAGCCCGTCGACCTCGAGCACGCGCAGCGACTCGATCAATTGCTCGGCGTCGTACGTGCCGCCCGCGACGCCCGTGAAATACGTGTCGCGCAAGAGGTAGTCCATGCGGTCGGCATCGAGGTTCGGGCCGCTGACGAGCTCGCGCAGCACGGGGTCGGCGGCCGCCGAGCCGGTGATCAGCGCGAGGACGTCGCCGGCGTCGACGTCGATCGCGGCGAGCGCGTCGCGGATCTCGGGCAGACCGAGGATCGCCTGCGTGCGCGCCTCGTGCCGCATGCCCAGCACCGTCTCGCAGGCGTGGGAGAACGGGCCGTGCCCGACGTCGTGCAGCAGCAGGCTCGCACGCAGCAGGCGCCGCCGCTGCGCGAAGTCCGCGTCGGAGTCGAACGCTTCCGGCGAGTGCTCGCGCAGCGCGTCGAACGCACGCGTGCCGATCGCCAGCGCGCCGAGCGCGTGGGAGAACCGCGAGTGCTCGGCCGACGGGAACGCGAGGTATGCCAGGCCGAGCTGGCGCAGGCGCCGCAGGCGCTGCATCGGCACGGACCCGAGCAGCGCGACCTCACCCGCATCGAGCTCGATGAAGCGATGGATCGGATCGTAGACGCGCTTCGCACGCTGCGCACCGTCCCGGAGCGCCGCGTCGCCCTCACGCCGCATGCTGCACGTGTGCACCGCATCGCCGTGCGGACCCTCCGCCCGAAAGCTGTGGACAGCGCCGGGAGTCGCGCGCGCGCGGATGTCGAACGTACGTTCCGTGCGGTTCGACGACGGTGTGAAGCGAGAAGTCCTCGCGCGCGCCGACATCGGCGAGGTGATCCAGGCCTACGGCGTCGGCTTGCGCAAGCGTGGCAACGACCTCGTCGGACTGTGCCCGTTCCACGGCGAGAAGTCGCCGTCGTTTCACGTGCACCCCGACCGCGGGTTCTACAAGTGCTTCGGCTGCGGCGCCGGCGGCGACGTGCTCACCTTCGTGCAGAAGCACGAGAACGTCGGCTTCGCCGACGCCTTGCGCATCCTCGCCAAGCGCTACAGCGTCGAGCTCGCCGACGAAGACCCGCGCGCGGCGCGAGCCCGCAACGAGCGCGAGTCCATCTACCACGCGAACGACGTCGCGCGTGCGTACTTCCACCGCATGCTGCGCGAGTCGCGCGAAGGCGAGCACGCGCGCGCGTACTGCGAGGGCCGCGGCATCACCGCCGCCACGATCGAGGCGTTCGCGCTGGGCTACGCGCCGCCCGGATGGGAAGGGCTCGTCGGCGAACTGCGCCGGAACGACGTGCCGCCGCCGATCGCCGTCACGGCGGGCCTCATCAAGCCGAACGACCGCGGCGGCTACCGCGACTTCTACCGCGACCGCCTGATGATCCCGACGCTCGCGACCACCGGCGAGACGATCGCATTCGGGGGCCGCGCGCTCGGCGACCAAGAGCCGAAGTACCTCAACACGTCGACGACGCCGGTGTACACCAAAGGCCGCTACTTGTTCGCGCTCAACGTCGCGCGCCGCGCCGCCGCGCGTGAAGACACGGCAATCGTGGTCGAAGGCTATCTCGACTGCATCGCGCTGCACCAAGCCGGGTTCGCGAACGCCGTCGCGGCGCTCGGCACCGCGTTCACGCCGGAGCAGGCGCACGAGCTGCGCAAGGTCGCAAAGCGCGCCATCCTGTGCTTCGACGCGGACTCGGCCGGAGTCGAAGCAGCGCTCAAGTCGATCGATGTCCTTTCGGCCGAAGGCGTCGATGCGTCGGCGCTGCGCATCCCGGACGGCAAGGATCCCGATGAGTTCATCCGCCGCAACGGCGCCGACGCCTTCAGCGCGCTGCTCGCGCGCCCGATCGCGGCGACGCAGGTGAAGATCGACGCGGAGATCGCGCGGCGCGGCGACCGCGCGCAGGACGCGGCAATGGCTCGGTGGGCCGAGGAGACGATTCGGCGGCTCGCGCCGCCCGAAGAGCAGGATCGGTGGCGCGTGTACGTCGCGGGCCGGCTGGGTCTGTCGGTCGACGATCTGCGCCGTGCACGGCTGCTCGTCAACTCCGCGCACTTCGCGCCGCGCGCGGGCGCCGCGAACGCGTCGCGGCACATCGTTCCGTCGGCGATGGAGCGGCCGTCGTTCGAGCGCGAGGTCCTCGCGCTCGCGCTCGACGAGCCGGCGCTCGTCGGCGAATACGCCGACCGCATCCCTGCCGACCGGTTCGAACATCCCAAGTTGCGCCACGTGTGGGAGACGCTCCGGGGGCATGCTCGCTCGCTGGTGCAACCGTCCGACGTGCTCGCTGTGTTTGCAGGTGATGAAGACGCGGTTGCGACGCTCGCATCCGTCTCCGGCGCCGTTCGGCTGAACGACCCCGAGGAACGGCGAGCCAAGCTCGATCGTGTCGTCGCGCGTTTCGCTCGCGACGACGCCGGACGCCGGTACCACGAACTCCGCGAACGGATCGACCGCTTGATCGAAGCGGGCCAGCCGGTGCCCGCGGAACTCCGCGCAGAGCACGACGCGGCATTGGCCGCGAAACTGAAAGGATAGCCCCTCCGGCGAAAGGAGGTGAAGACCAGCATGGCCCGCACGAAGAAAGCCGCTGCCGCGGAGACGCCGCAGCTCTCGCTCGACGAACAGATCAAAAAGCTTCTCGCCGTCGGCAAGAAGCGCGGCACGCTCACGTACGAAGAGATCAACGCCGTCTTCGACAACGTCGAAGACGTCGCGCCCGAGCGCATGGACGACCTCCTCGAGGAGATCGCGTCGCTCGGCATCGAGATCGTCGAAGAGCAGGCGAAGGACGAGAAGCCCGCCGACCGCGAGGACGCCGAGGAAGTCGCGATGCCGGCCGGTCTCGCGCTCGACGACCCGGTCCGGATGTACCTCAAGGAGATCGGCCGCGTGCCGCTGCTCTCGATGGAGGACGAGCGCCGTCTCGCCATGGCGATCGAGTCCGGCGAAAAGGAAGTGCTCAAGAACGGCACCGCCGACAACGCCGTGGTCTTCGAGGGCGAAGAGTCCAAGCGCAAGCTGACGGAAGCGAACCTGCGGCTCGTCGTCTCGATCGCGAAGAAGTACGTCGGCCGCGGCATGCTGTTCCTCGACCTGATTCAGGAAGGGAACCTCGGGCTGATCCGCGCCGTCGAGAAGTTCGACTATCGCAAGGGCTACAAGTTCTCGACGTACGCGACGTGGTGGATCCGTCAGGCGATCACGCGCGCGCTCGCCGATCAGGCGCGCACGATCCGCATCCCGGTCCACATGGTCGAGACGATCAACCGTCTCATCAAGATCAGCCGCCAGCTGCTGCAAGAGCTCGGGCGCGATCCGACGGTCGAAGAGATCGCGAACGAGATGGGTCTCACGCCCGAGAAGGTGCGCGAGGTCATCAAGATCTCGCAGGAACCGATCTCGCTCGAGACACCGATCGGCGAGGAAGAAGACTCGCATCTCGGCGACTTCATCGAAGATCAGGAAGCGGTCGCGCCCGCGGAAGCGGCGTCCGTCATGCTGCTCAAAGAGAAGATGCAGGACGTGCTCAAGAACCTCACCGAGCGCGAGCGCAAAGTGCTCGTGCTGCGGTTCGGTCTCGAGGACGGCCACCAGCGGACGCTCGAGGAAGTCGGCCAGGAGTTCGGCGTGACGCGCGAGCGCATCCGCCAGATCGAGGCGAAAGCGCTGCGCAAGCTGCGCCACCCGAGCCGCGGCAAAGCGCTCAAGGACTACTGGAGCAACGAGTGAGTTCGCCCGCCGGGCGAACTCTTCGCGTTCGGCCCTAGCGGCCGAACCGGCCTACGGTGACGGGCTCGGCTTGGCTTCGAGCTCGGCCTTGCACGCGATCGAGATGCCGACGACGGTCGGCGTGAGCGTGTACTCGGCGTGCGCGATCGCAGACTGCCGTTGCTCGAGGGTGCCGTTGAGCTGATCGTACAGCGTGTGTCCGGAAGCGGTCGAGCTCGTCGCGAGCGCGCCGGCGCTGGTCTGCGTCTGCCGGTTGTTGTTGGCGCGCGGGTCGGCGCCCGGCAGCGCGTTCTGCATCGGGATTCCGGCGGCGCCGACGAACGACGTGGGCCCGACGTTCGACTTGCCGCCGATGTCGACCGTGGGCGCGAACGCGGCGGTGTTGTCGGCAGGCCCGCCGCCTTTCGGAAATTCCGTCTGCATGCGTCCCATCGCGTCCATTTCGACGACGCCGTTCATCAGGTCGACGGCCTTGCGCTGCTGGTCCGCAACGGCGCGAATCTGCGTCGCGAGCGTCTGCGCGATGCGTTCGTCGTCGGTCGCCGGCTTTTTCGGAAACTGCTTTTGATCGGCGAGCAGCTTGTCGATCACGCCGAGGTTGTGCGCCATCGCGGCCGCGAGCCGTCCGAGGTAGATGCGATCCAAATCCATCGCGTCCGGCGAGCCGAGCACGGTGTCGTGCCCCATCTTCGCGAACGTGCGGTGCCCGGCGAGCACGATCTCGTCGCTTTTCATCAGGCCCGCGATCATCGGCGCGACGCGGTCGCGCACGGTCGTGCACAAGCCGCGCGAATGCGTCCCGCCGATGTACGGCGGGGCCGTCGCGTGCGGCACCGGCGACTGCGCCGTCAGGAAGATGGACAGCGCACTCCACACGACCACGCCCTTCGGCGCGGAGCCCCGAACGCGAAGCTCGCGGGAGGCCAGGTCGTCGCGCACCATCATACGCGCGGCGATTCGTGCGGCGCGTGCGTCGCTCCCCCGGAGACGACCCTACCGATCAGTCCTGCAGCACCTCGGCGAGCGTGACGGCGTGCGCGAGCAGATCTTCCGCGCTCGTATCACGATGCATCGACTGGGCGGCCAACTCGGACGTCGAGGCGGCCGCGGCCTCTGCGTCGGAGGCCATGGCTTCAGCGCTGCGAGCCGCCCCCTCCACCATCGTGCCGACGTCTCTGGCGGTCGCGACCAGCTCCGCCGCTGCCGCGGCGTTGAGTTCGGCGATCGAGCCCACGTCCATCATGTCGCGGGACAGCGTCGACGACAGGACCGACATCTCGGAGACCTGACCGGCGACTTCGTCGGCGATCATCGCCGTTTCGCTGATCGCTTGATCGACCAGGTTGAGCGCCTCGGCGGCCTGGCGCGACCGGTCGGTTCCATCGGCGAGGACGCGAATGGTTCCGCGCACGAGGTTCGCCGCGGACGTCGCGTCGTGCCGGATCGCGCCGAGGATCTCGCCGATTTCTCGCGTCGAGATGCGCGCGCGATCGGCGAGCCGGCGCACCTCGTCGGCGACGACGGCAAACCCACGTCCGGCGTCGCCGGCGCGCGCGGCCTCGATCGCCGCGTTCAGCGCGAGCAGATTCGTCTGGTCGGCGATCGCATCGATCGCCTCGAGAATCGACCCGACGTCGACGCTGCGGCGCTCGAGCGAGCTCATCACCGTCTCGACTTCGCTGGTTGACGTTCGGACCTGCGTGAGCGCCTCGGCCGCAGCGCGTGCCGCGCTCGCGCCGCCGGATGCGTCCTTGCGAACCGCATTGGCTCGCGCCGCGAGGCTCGCTCCATGCTCGGAGAGCGCCGCGATCCCGACGTCGAGCTGCGCCACGGCATCGACCGCGCTTTGCACGACGCGCACTTGCTGGCCCGCACCGCTTTCGATCTCCGCAGCGGAGATCGCGACGTTGTCGGCGCCGGCGCCCGCACCTTCCATCGTCGTTGCCTGCTCGCGCGCACCACGCGCGACGCGGTCGACGACGCCGCTGATGTGGTTGACCGCGGTGCGCGTCTCGTCGGCAGACTGGAGAATCGCGTTCGCAATGACGTTGAGCCCGCGCGTGGCCCGCTCGATCGTCTCGCGCACCCGCTCCGGAATGGTCGGAGGCGAAGCCGGCGTGACGGGCGCGTGGACCGCCGGAACGGCGACCGCGCCCGTCTTATCCTCCTGCGACTGCGGGTTGAGGAGGCGCCGCATTGCGGTCAGCACGACGCTCAGGCTGCGGTGAGCGTCTGGTCGGCGAGGTCGTAGAGCTCGCGGTCTTCGAGATCCATGCGCTTCGCGAGCGCATCGATGATGCCGCGCATCTCCGCGACGTAGCCGCGCGTGTCGGCGTCGATCGCGCCCGGCTTGATCCAGCGATCGTAGAAGGCGCCGAACGTAGCGGCCAGGGCGCCCATGCTCGTCTTGAGTGCGGCCGCCTTGTCGCGGACCTCCGCGTCCTTGTGCGAGAGCAGCCGCGGATAGAGGCTGTCGTCTTCGCCCTTGAGGTGCATCTTCACCGAGCCCGCGAGCTTCGCGAGCGCCGTGCGATGCTCTGCGGCCGGTGCCGTTTCAGCGAGCCCGACCATCGCGCCGGCGAGCTCCCGAAGACGCGCGTGCTGGTCGCGATAGATCCGTGTCTGCGACATGCTGAAATCCTTTTCGTGCCTCGAGGTGCGCCCGGTCCACCCGTGCGCGGGTGACCACTCTATCGGATCGGCGCCGTGCCGCCATTTTTGAGCCGGCCGGGCGCGTCCGTGCTGTCAAGATTGTG
Source organism: Vulcanimicrobiota bacterium (assembly GCA_963818845.1). Lineage (GTDB taxonomy): Bacteria > Vulcanimicrobiota > Vulcanimicrobiia > Vulcanimicrobiales > Vulcanimicrobiaceae > Vulcanimicrobium. Next base: position 141,915 of record CAWFTO010000003.1, read on the forward strand.
TCAGCCGTGGTTCCGGTCGCGCCCCGCGAATGATACAAATGAAGCGCCGCCGACACGGATGCGACGGACAGCCGACTGCGAGGGACCGTGATCGACACACGGACGGAACTGCGACGGGTAGGATCGCGCGGTGAGCGACTCCTGCAAGAACGCCTTGGAACGGCGAAGCGCGCCGAGCAATTCTACGCGAACCAAGTGCTGGATCACCTCAACGAACAGATGCGCGACTTCATCGGCCAGCGCGATGTGATGTTCGTATCCACCGCCGACGGCGAAGGCAATTGCGACGCGACGCTGCGTGCGGGCGAGGTCGGCTTCGTCCGCGTGCTCGACGACCGGACGCTGGTGTATCCCGAGTATCGCGGCAACGGCGTCATGGCCAGCCTAGGCAACATGAGCGAGAACGCTCACGTCGGTATCTTGTTCGTGGATTTCACCGGCACGCGTGTCGGTCTGCACGTGAACGGCTCGGTACGCCTGTACCACGACCCCACGGCATACGGCGGAAACAAACCGCTCGCCCACGCGAACAAGAAGGGCCAATCGCCGCTCGAGCACTGGGTCGAAGTGACCGTGCACGAGGCGTATATCCACTGTTCGAAACATATTCCGCGGTACAACGTCCTGCCGGCGGAACGCCGTTCCGAAGCTCGAGCCGACGAGATCGCCGAGGGCGACTTCTTTCACGCGCGACGACAGAATCTCCGGCGAGCGGATCGCTAACCGCGCGCGAGCCGGCCTTCCGCGTCCCCGGGGCTCGTTACATGTCTTCCCCGCGGCCCGCGCGCGGGCTCGGCGTGACGGCGGGATTTGCATCGGCGAACTGGCCCAGCGGGTTCGGCACGACCCAGACCGTCACGTCGTAGATCGCCGGGAACAGGAACACGAACGGTACGGTGGACGCATCGGTCACGGCGCCGGCAGCGACGAGTCCCGCGGCGGTGGGGTGCGAGTAGTCGCCGTTGTTCGCGGTCGCGTAGCGCGCGGCGCCGATGGCCTTGCCGTACGCAATCGTTCCGTTCGCGTTGCGCTGCACGTAGTGCACGTGCGCCGCTTCCTTGAACCAGCGCGACGGCGAGATGCCGAACCGGTTCGGCGGACCGGTCACCGACTCGGCCTGCGGGATGCTGAAATCAGCGCCCAGCAGACGTCCGTTCACGTCGTACCACAACTGCGCGGGCAGATCAGGGTCGGTGGTGTCCCAGTACTTCGTGTTGACGTAGCTGATCGCGCCGGTGCGGTCCTCGCGCGTGAAGCGCATCCAGCCGGCCGCGGTTGCCGCAGCCGGATTCGGATAGCGCTTCGGCAAGTTCGTCATGACGCGCGCAAGGAAGGCAGCCTCGGCCGCGCTCGGCGTCGGAGCCGCCGTCGGTGCGGGTTTCGGCGCGGCCGCTGACGGCGTGGCCATCTGCGCGCGCGCTTCGTGCGCGAGGACCGGAACGAGCGCGAGCGCGCCCGCGAGCACGAAGAGTGAACGGCGACGCATCATGCGACAGGCGTTCGCGTTCAGCGAGAAGGTATCTTCGTGGCCGCCGGGTCGGGAGGTGATGTCGGCGCCGGTTGCCCGATCGGAGTCGGGGGCGGCTGCGCGGTCGGCACGGCGGTCGGCGTCGCCGTCGGCGCGCCGCGGCGCGACCGACCGAAATTGTAGGGCGGCGCCGTTCGCGCGGGAGTCGGCGTGTAGGCCGACGCGGGCGCTTCGCCCGTCAGCCGAAACGGGAACGGCAGCCGAATCGAGTACCGCTCGCCGAGGTGGTCGACTTCGGCCTGCGTGGCGGCCTCGATCTGCGCGCCGGACGGAACCGGCGGGACGATGGGCGCGACGGCGCGGACCGGCATCAAGCCGGCGTTGATGAGAAAGCGCTGGATCGTGTAGACGGGATGGCGCCTGCCGTCGGACCCCATCGTGCCGCCCACGGTGAGCTCGGCGCGCGTCCCCGCTGCGGCGAGCGTCGCGCCGTCGAGGACGAGCGGGTCGCGGAGGTGGACACGAACGACGTCACCTTCGCGGCGGCCCGGTTCGAGGGGACCGTCGGTGATGAAGACGACCGCCGTGCCCGCCCGCAGCACGTGCTGTGGAGGGGCCTCGGCGGTCGCGTACGCAGCCGTTAGGAGGAGGAAGGCCGCCGAAACGGCCGCCATCCGGCGGGTGCCGGGCATCCCCCTAGCTGGCTCGCTTCTCTGCCTCGGCGGCTTCCGCCGCTGCCTTCTTGCCTTGTTCGATGAGGGCTTTGACCTTCTGGCCGCCCTTTTGGCCGATGGTCTCGTAGAATTCGGGGCCGTAACGGTCGCGAGTCGCCTCGCCGCCCTTCTTGCCGCCCTTCTTCCCGATCGCTTCGTAGAAGGCGTGTCCGTGCGCTTTCTTCGTTGCCTGGCCGCCCTTGCGCCCGATCATCTCGTAGAACTCGGGCCCATATTTTTTCTTGACGGTCTCGCCGCCTTTTTGGCCGGCCTCGCGGACGGACATCCCGCTACCGGTTTTGCGTTCTGGGGTTGACATGTGTGGGGGTGAACCTCGTGGAGTAAAATCGACCTGTCTCAGTAACGTAAGCGAACCCATGAATGTTATCGGCCGACGGTCGGCTCGGAACAAGGCGGTTCGTGCGGTCATCGCCGTGGCGGCGGTCGTAGCCGCGGCAGGCGTCCTCGCTCCGGTTTCCGCTGCTCAGGACGAGCAGCCGAGCTACCGGCGCTTGGTGGAGCTCGAGAGCACCCGGACGTTTTCCGACGAGCTGACCGCGTTGCTAGCGTCGACGGACGCGAGGCTGGCGGGGCGGGCGGCGCTGGCACTCGGACGAACCGAAGATCCCCGCGCGGCCGGGCCCTTAAGGAACGCGACCGCTTCTCGAGACGTTTCGCTGCGTGCGCTGTCGGTGTACGCCTATGGTCTCTTGGCCGCTAAGACACCTCTCGAAACCAAGTTGGTTGCCGAAAAGCTCGCCGACCGTTCCGACGGGGTGCGCGCTGCCGCCGCCGATGCGGCTTGGCGAGCGAAGGCCGGGAAAAGCCCACGAGCAGACGACCTGTCGGCACCGCTCGCTGGCCGCCTTGGCTCACGACCCCGATGCCGTCGTGCGGGCGCGGGCCGCGACCAGCCTTTCGGGTTGGGCCGGTTCGCCGAACGCGCGCGCCGTGTCTGACGGCCTCGAGCGCGCGTACGCGCAGGACCACGATAGCGCCGTTCGCTGGCATGCGGCGTGGGCGCTTCGGCGCTCGTTCGCTCCGCTCGTCTCGGCCGCCGGGGTGCGCGCCGGGCTGCGGGACCGCGATGAACTCGTTCGGATCCAGTTCGCGGACCTGGTCGCTCGCCGGAAGTCGCTCGCGGCGCTTCCGCAGCTTCGGCCGCTGCTGACCGATCCGTCGTGGCGCGTGCGCGAACAGGCGTACGAGTCCATCAAGGTTCTTGCCGGACTCGAACGGACCGACCACCTGGGCGCGGTCCCGCCGGAAATCGTCACGCCGTCGCCCGCTCCGGTCGACACGACGCCCCCGCTGCCGCGATCGCCCTCGTCCGGCCCGCCGCGCAAGCCGGTCGCAGCCGACGCGCGCCTGGACCTGCCGCTCGTCGCGACGACGGCCGAGGCGCTGACGAGCCCCATGCCCGGCAAGCACCCGCGCGTGCGGATCGGCACCACACAAGGCACGATCGTCGTTCGGCTGTATCCCGAATGGGCGCCGTTGACGGTCGCCAACTTCCTGGGCTTGGTCGATCGCGGCTACTACGACAACTTACGGTGGTTCCGCATCGTGCCCGACTTCGTCGTGCAGACGGGCGACCCGAACGACAACGGCGAGGGCGACGCGGGCTACACCATTCCGGCCGAGGAAAACCCGCTCGAACAGCGCGCCGGCGTGATCTCGATGGGCCTGAACTACACGGACCCGCCCGACGCGCACGCGATCCGCGACAGTGCGGGAACCCAGTTCTACATCACGATTTCACCGCAGCTCCACCTCGATCGCGACTTCACCGTGTTCGGCGAAGTGGAGAGCGGCTTCGCGACGCTGGGCCGGCTCATCGAGCGCGACCGCATGACGCAGGTCGTGCGGATCGCGGATGATTGACCGGCGCCTTCGCCGCGGCGCGAGCCGTTACCGAGACAGCAGCGAGCGCAGCGCGAACAACAGGTTCTCGCGGCGCTCGGTCACGCGCCGGTAGAAGTAGCCCGCCCAGTGCGTTCCGTACGGCACGTAGACGCGCATGCGGTAGCCCGCCGCGACGAGGCGGCGCTGCAGCTCGGGACGCACGCCGTACAGCATTTGGAACTCGAAGCGGTCGCGCCCGATCCCGCGCTCGCGCACGAAGCGTTCGACGGCGTCGATGATGCGCTCGTCGTGCGTCGCGATGCCCGGGTACGTGCCGCGCTCGAGCAGCGCCTCCGCTTCGCGCAGGTAGTGCGTGCGGATGTCGCTCATGTCCGAGTAGGCGATGTCCGGCGGCTCGCCGTAGGCGCCTTTGCACAGCCGCACGCGCGCACCGAGGGCGATCGCGCGCTCGACGTCGGCGGGGGTGCGCTTCAGATATGCCTGCAGCACCGGGCCGACGTCGCGCGTCTGCGCGAACGCGCGCTCGAACACGCGCAGCGTGACGTCGGTCACAGCCGAACCTTCCATGTCGATGCGCACGAACGGGTCGCGGTTCGCCGACGCTCCGGCGAGGATCGCTCGCAGGTTGTCGAGCGCGAAGTCCTCGTCGATCAGCAGTCCGATCGCGGTGAGCTTGACGGAGACGTTCGCATCGACGCCGCGCTCGCGCACCGCCTCGAGCAGCGCGAAATAGGCGTCGCGCGTGCGCTCGGCCTCAGCTCTGGAGGTGACGTCCTCGCCGAGGAAGTCGAGCGTCGCGGTCATTCCTTGCGCGTTGAGCGCCGTGACCGCGTTCATCGCCTGCTCGACCGTCTCTCCCGCGATGAACCGTTTGGCCAGAAAGAAGAAGCGTTGCTGAAAGCCGGGCCGTTGGATCGCGTCGAGGATCGCCACGAAGAGCCCGCGTTCGACGGCGCCTTTTCACGCTCTTTTCACTCGAACCGTAGGCAGGCGCGCAAGAAGCGGGAACACCACGGGCATGGTTTGGCGCGTCCTCGTCGCGGACGACGATCCCGAGATCTGCATGCTGATCCGTACGATCCTGTCCAAGGGTCCGTACGACGTCACGCTGTGCAACGACGCCGAGAGTGCGCTGGTTCACATCCAGCACGACAAGCCGTTCGATATCCTCATCAGCGACTTCATGCTCCCGGGCATCTCCGGCATCGAGCTCATCACGCAAGTGCGCCAGAACCGGCCGACCGCCGGGATACCGATCGTCATGATCAGCGGGCACAACAACTACGCGATGGACGCGCGTGCGAAGTCCGCCGGCGCGAACGCGTTCCTCAACAAGCCGTTCACGCTCTCGCAGCTGCGGTCCACGGTCCACCAGCTGCTGACCGACCCCTTGCAGTCGGCGTTCGGCGCCTGACGGACACGGTGCTCCGGTGACCGCCGGAGCGCTCGCGAAGATCGTCTTCGTCGCGCTCTCGCTCGGCCTCGACGTGTTCGCCGTTTCGGTCGGCGTCGGCATGAAAGGCACGGATCGCGCCGTTAAGGTGCGCATCGGGCTCGCGTTCGCGTTCGCCGAAGTCTCGATGACCGTCGTCGGCGTGCTCATCGGCCAGGCGGCCGGAAAGCTCTTGGGCGGCGCGGCAGGTTACCTCGGCTTCGCCGCCCTGTGCGGCGTCGGCGGCTACATGATCTACGAAGCGCTCCACGGAACCGAGGAGGGTGGCGGCTTCGATCTCTCGCGCGGCTGGGGTCTCGTGCTCGGCGCGCTCTCGATCAGCCTCGACTCGCTCGGGATCGGCTTCTCGATCCTGTACATCGGCGTGCCGCTCGGCGTGTCGCTCGGCTTCATCTTCGGCGCGTCGGTGCTGTCGACGACGCTCGGCCTCACGCTCGGCAAGCGGCTCGGCATGGCGGTCGAGGAGACCGCCGCGCTGTGGGCCGGCATCGTGCTCGTGCTCACGGGCATAGCCTTTGCCGCTCTCAAGTTCTGGCACGTCGGCATCTGAGGCGCTCTACGATCTGAGCGCGGGCGCCGCGCGCAGCGCCGTCGTCGTCGGCACCGCCAAGAACGTCGGGAAGACGACCGCGTTCAACGCGTTGCGCGAGATCGCGCGGCGCCGCGGCGTCACGATCGGCGTCACGTCGATCGGACGCGACGGCGAGCCGGTCGACGCGGTCACGTCCGCACCCAAGCCGCGCGTACGGCTCGCAACCGGCACCGTCGTCGCCCTCCCCGAGGGGCTGGTCCCGGCGAGCCCCGCGCTCGAGATCCTCGGCCGGGGTGCGTGGACCGCGCTCGGCGCGATCGTCTACGCGCGTGCGGTGATCCCGACGACGTGCGAGATCGGTGGACCGCCCACGCGGCGCGCGATGCGGGCGACGATCGAGCGCTTGTGCGGCCTCGTCGCGGGTCCGGTGATCGTCGACGGTGCGATCGACCGCGTCGCGGCGCTCGCGGCCGGCGATGATGCGATCGTCGTCGCGACCGGCGCCGCGAGCGGGGACTCGGTGGAAGCGGTCGCGGCCGTCGCGCGCCGTGCGGTGGCGCGGCTGATGCTGCCGGGCCGCGACGCGCGGACCGAACGAGCCCGCGTCGTCATCGTCGGCGGCGCGCTCGATGCGCGCGAAGCGCGTTCGCTGATCGAGCGCGCCTCCGGCGCGACGGTGGTCGTCGCGGACCCGACGCGCATCGCCGTCGGCGGCGCGCTGTTCGATGAGCTTCTTTCGGCCGTCGATCTGCGCTGCGAGCACCCGCTCCGCGTTGTCGCCGTCACGACGTCGTCGGTCGCGGATGACGTCGTGCTCGACCCGGAGGAGCTGGCCGGCGCCGTCGCGCGCGCGACGCGCCTGCCGGTGTTCGACCTCGTCGCGGATGTGGCCGCGTGACCGGCCGCACGCCGGCGCCGGCGGCGAACGCTCTCGAAGCGTTCGTCCGGCGCGCGCGTGCGGGCGAAGTCATGCTCGAAGCCGACTTCTTCGACCTGGCGCGCGCGCTGGAGCGCGAGCTCGGCGATGCGATCGACGTACCGCACGGCGGCGCGCTGCGTGCGCTGCTCGCTCCGGGATTCCGAGACGGGAGCTTCTACCTTGCCGATGCGTTCGCGCCCGCGCTCCGGCCCGCGCGCGACGCGCTGCTGCGCGAAGACGACGACCTCGCCGCGCGGCGCGCCGCGATCGGTGCGCGCGTGCGAGCGCTCTGCGGCGTCGACGTGACCGGCGACGAAGCGATCGTCCTGCGGCGGCGCTACGACGGTCCGTTGCCCGACGGTGCCGTCGTCACGCGTGAAACGTTCGCGTGGCGGTTCGTCGTGATTCGGGCGGGCACGACGGAGCGCGACCGCGCGTTCGCGACGCTCGCGCGCGTCGAAGCCGAGGCACGGCGCACGCTTGCGGACGCGATCGCGCGCGTCGCGCAGGACGGGTGCTGACCCGGTTTCAGAGCCCGAGCGCGAGCGAGTCGGCGCGCGGGTCGGCGCCGCCGGCGAGCGTTCCGCGCTCGCGGTCGATCGCGATCGCGTGCGCGTGGCCCATCGCGTTCTCGTACGGTCCGAGCGCCTCGACGGCGTGACCGCGGCGCAGCAGCCCGTCGACGATCTCGCCGGGCATGCGCGACTCGACCAGCACCATCTCGCCCGTCGCGAGCTCGGGCCGCTCGGTGAGCTGGTGGCGCCCGTACACCCAGCGCGGATGGTCCAGCGCCTGCTGCACGTCGAGGCCGCGGTCGGCGAGCTGGTGCAGGAACTGCAGCTGGATTTGCGGCTGCCCGTCGCCGCCCATCGTCCCGAACACGAGCTCCGGCTCGCCGTCGCGCAAGAACATCGGCGGCGAGAGCGTGTGCACGGGACGCTTTCCGCCTTCGTACACGTTCGGATGCCCGGGCTGCGTCGAGAAGTACGCGCCGCGGTTCTGCAGCACGATGCCCGTGCCTTCGACGACGATCCCCGAACCGAAGTTCATGTAGAGGCTCTCGATCAGCGAGACCGCCATGCCGTTCTCGTCGACGGCGCACAGGAAGATCGTGCCGCCGCGGTCGGGCAGGTGCTCGTGCGGCGTCGCGCGCTCGGGATCGATCGACGCGCGCAGCGCGGCGAGCGCGTCAGGTGCCAGACGTTCCTCGATGCCGCTCGGCCCGAACGCCGGGTCGCGGAACGTCGCGTCGCGGATCGCCACGGCGCGCTTCATCGTCTCGACGGCGAGGTGGTGCCACTGCGGCTCGTCCGCATTGCGGTCGCCGGCCAGCGTGCCCGCCGCAAGCAGCAGCAGCGCGCCCTGCGAGTTCGGCGGGTGCGCGAGAAGTTCGCCGCCGTTCCAGCCGATACGCACGGGCGCCGTCGTCTCGGTGCGGTGATGTGCGAGGTCCTCGGCCGCCATCATGCTTCCGCCGGAGCGCAGCGCGCGCACGATGCGCTCGGCGATCTCGCCGGTGTACAACGCGTCGGCGCCGCGCGCGCGAATCGCGGCGATCGTGCCGGCGAGGTCGGGGTTGCGGAGCACGTCGCCCGCGCGCGGTACGCCGCTGCGCAAGAAGATGTCCGCAGCGGCACGGTCGCGCCGCAGCAGCGCTTCGTTCAGGCGCGCGTACGACGCGACGACGTCGGTCACGGCGAAGCCGTCGCGGGCAAAGCGCTCCGCCGGTTCGAGCAGCTCGTCCAGGCCGCGCGTGCCGTGCAGCCGCGCCACGTCTTCCCACGAGCGCACCGCGCCCGGCACGGTCACGGTCAGTGCGCCGCGCTCCGGCAGCACGCCGCCCGGCAGGCGGTCGAGCGACGCCGCGCGCGGCGTGCGGCCGCTCGCGTTGTACGCGACGGTCCGTGGCGCATGCGCGTCGTACGCGCGCGGTCGCGGGTCGTGAACGATCCAGAACGCGTCTCCGCCGATCCCGCAGCTCGCGGGATAGACGACCGTCAGCACCGCGTTGGCGGCGATCGCCGCGTCGACCGCGTTGCCCCCGCGCCGCATCACGTCGACGCCGGCCGCCGTCGCGAGCGCGTGCGGCGAGGCCACCATGGCGCGCGTGGAGCGCGCGACCGCGCGGCTCGGCCACGGGGCGGTTTGGGTCATCGTCGTCATCGCAGGCGCATCTCCGTGCAGTAGATCGCTTCGTCGGGACGCGGCTGCCACTGCAGGCGCTTCGACGTCGCGTACAGGTCTTCGTATTGGAACAGGAACAGCCACGGCGCGTCGTCGTGGACGATGCGCATCGCCTTCGCGTAGAGCGCCTTGCGTTTGCCGGCGTCGAGCTCGTAGCGCGCCTGATCGACGAGGCGGTCGAGCGCGGGGTTGGCGTATGTCGATGTCGTCGCGTCGGACGTGAGCGTGGACCCCAGCGTGTTGTCGGCGTCGTACGTGATGTTGCCCCAGCCGAGCATGAACATCGGCGAAAGGCTCCGCCCCAGCGCCTGGCGGTAGTACGACACCCACTCCTCCGGGCGCACGTCGACGCGCACGCCGGCGGCTTGCAGCTGCCCGGCGACCGCGAGCGCGACCTCCTTGTCGCCGTTGTAGCGGCCCTGCGGTGCGTACAGCGTGAGCGCGAGGCCCTTGCCGTCCGGATAGCCGGCTTTCGCGAGCAGCGCCTTCGCTTTGGCCTCGTCGTGCGCGTACGGCGCGATTTTGGGATCGTAGCCGAAGAAGTTCGGCGGCACCGGCTCGCCGAGCTCGTACGCGCGGCCGCCGAGCACGGCTTTCACGATCGCCGGCACGTCGAGCGCGTAGTTCAGCGCCTGGCGCACGAGCACGTTCTGCTGCGGACCGGGCTGCAGCGTGTTGAACATGATGTAGAGCACGCGCACGCTCTTGGCGCTCGCCATGCGTGTGTTCGCGCCGCCGGCGAGGATCGTCGCGTCCTGGAACGGCACGTTCGTGATGAGGTCGGTCGCGCCCGTGCGCAGCGCCGAGACGCGCGTCCCGGCTTCCGGGATCGGCCGCCACACCACGTGCTTCACGGCGGGCGCGCCGCCCCAGTACTTCGGGTTCGCGTCCATCTCGAGCGCGTCGTCGCGGTGCCACGACGTGAGCACGTAGGCGCCGGTTCCGACGGGGTGATCGGCGGCGTAGGCGTCGTCGTGCTCGCGCCGGACTTTCGCGTCGACGATGAACACCGGCCGCGTGATCGCCGGCGCGAGCGGCGTCGGGCGCTTCGTCACGAACCGGACCGTGTACGGATCGGGCGTCTCGACGCGGGCGATCGTGTCGACGCGCGGTACCTGCTGCGACTTGTACGCGGGGTCGAGAATCTTCTCGACGGTGAACTTCACGTCGGCGCTGGTGAACGGATCGCCGTTCGAGAACGTCACGCCGCGGCGCAGCTTGAACTCCCACACGGTCGGCTCGACGCGCTTCCACGACGTCGCGAGCTGCGGAACCAGCGCCGAACCGTCCGCCGAGCGCCGCGCGAGCGTGTCGAAGAGCTGCTCTTGGATGTTCGTGTCGGTCGTGACCGAGGCTTTGATGGGATCGAGCGTCGTTGCGTCGACGCCTTGGGAGATCGTCACGTTCCCGGCATCGGCGGCGGCGAGCGGAGCCGCGGAGGCCGCGACCGCGACCGCGAGCGTGCCGGCGGCGAGCGCGAGCAGAGGGCGTCTCATCGATGTTCTCCATGCGGCCTGACCACGGTCGGGCGCCGTTCGCCTTCCGGATGAAGGGGCCATCCTCGCCCCGGACGTATGCGCGGACGATGAAGCGCCTCTCGATCGTTCTGTGCGGCGTGGCGTTGGCAATCGCGCCGGGCGCACCCCTCGGTGCCGCCGACACGACCGTCACGATCTCGCAAGGCGTCGATGCCGATACGCTCAACCCGCTTGCGACGACGATCACGCCGACGTACAACGTCGTGCAGCACGTCTACGAGCGGCTGGCCGACTTCGGCTCGCGGCCGGGCGAGTACGACCCGCGCCTGGCCACGTCGTGGAAGCGCATCAACCCGACGACGTTCGAGTACGTGCTGCGTCGCGGCGTGACGTTCTCGAACGGCGATCCGTTCACGAGCGCCGACGTGCGGTTCTCCGTGGATTGGATAAAGAATCCCGCCAACGCGTCCAAGCAAACGCCGTTCGTTCGCGACATCGACCGCGTCGAGACGCCGGATTCCTACACCGTGCGCTTCATCTCGAAGGTCCCGACCGCGATCCCGCCGGGCCTGCAGACCCCGATCTTCATCGTCGACGCGAAGTACTTTTCGGCGAAAGGCAACGCGTACGTCGCCGAGCACCCGATCGGCACCGGCGCGTACGTGCTGCGCGAGTGGAAGCGGGACGATCAGACGGTGTTCGACGCGAACCCGAAGTGGTGGGGCGGGCACCCGAAGGTCGACCACGTGATCTTCAAACCGATCCCCGAAGCCGGCGCGCGGGTCGCGGCGCTGCGCACGGGCGCGACGGACTTGATCACCAACGTGCCGCCGCAGTACCAGATCCAGCTCGTCGGCGGCGCGAACACCAAGCTCGAGTCGACGCGCAGCCTGCGCCAGCTGTTCATCGCGTTCAACACGCTCCAGCCGGGCCCGCAGCAGAACAAGCTCGTGCGCCAGGCGATCAACGACGCCGTCGACGTGCCGGCCATCGTGAAGAACGTGCTCGGCGGACGCGGCTACGAGATCAGCTCGCCGATCCCGCCGAACTACTTCGGATACGACCCGTCGGTGCCGAGCTACAAGCACGACGTCGCCAAGGCGAAGGCGCTGCTCGCGAAAGCGGGATTTCCCGACGGCAAGGGCATTACGCTCACGCTCAACGCGCCGATCGGCCGGTACAACCGCGACCGCGAGGTGGCCGAAGCGATCGCGGGGCAGCTGCAGACGGTCGGCATCGCCACGACGGTGCGAGCGCAGGAATGGGTCTCCTACTCCGACCAGGTCAACCACCGCGCCTTGGGCCCGCTCTACGAGCTCGGGTGGAACCAGCCGTCCGCCGACGCCGACGGCGTCGTCACGTCGCTGCTCACATCGACGGCGCCGCTGTCGTGCTACAGCAATCCCGACGTCGACAAGCTCGCCGATCAGGCGCGCGGCGAGCTCGACGTGACGAAGCGCAAGGCGCTGTACAAGCGGATCGCGACCATCCTGTACGACGACGCGCCATGGATCGTGATGTTCGAGTACGAGGACCTCTACGCGACGTCGAAGCGGTTGAAGTGGCATCCGCGCGGCGACGAGTTCATTCGCGCGTACGAGATGTCCGTGAGCTGACGTGACGGTTCGGGCGGCGCCGTGATCGTCTACCTCGTGCGGCGCGCCGCCGGTGCGCTGTGGGCGATCGCGGGCGTCGCAATCGTGGTGTTCTTGATTTTGCACCTCACCGGCGATCCGGCGGCCGTCATGATGCCGCCGGAGGCGACGAAGGCGGAGATCGACGCGTTCCGTCACGCCGAGGGCTTCGACCGCCCGCTGATCGTGCAGTTCGGCGCGTTCGCGGGTTCGGCGCTTCGGGGCGACCTCGGCGTGTCGCTGCGCCACCAGCAGCCCGCGATGGCGCTCGCCCTGGAACGGCTGCCGGCGACGATGCTGCTCGCCGGGAGCGCGTTCGCGATCGTCGTGGTCGTCGGCGTCCCGGCGGGCGTGCTGTCGGCGCTTCGCCCGCGCACCGCGATCGACTACGGAGCGCGCGTCGTCGCGCTGATCGGTCAGAGCGCACCGACGTACTGGATCGGCTTGATGCTCATCCTGCTGTTCGCCGTTCGCCTCGGCTGGCTGCCCGCCAGCGGGATCGGCGACTGGCGCAACGTCGTGCTGCCCGCGGCGACGCTCGGATTCTTCTCGACGGCGAAGATCATGCGGCTCACGCGCGGCGCGATGCTCGAGGTGCTCTCGGCCGACTACCTGCGCACGGCGCGCGCGAAAGGCCTGACCGCCGTGCGCGTATCGCTCGGCCACGGGCTGCGCAACGCGTGGCTGCCGGTCGTCACGCAGCTCGGCGTGGAGCTGGGCACGCTGCTCTCGGGCGCGATCATCACGGAGACGGTGTTCGCGTGGCCGGGCGTCGGCCGGCTCGCGGTGCAGGCGGTGTTCGAGCGCGACTTCCCGGTCGTCGAGTCCGTCGTGCTGCTGGCGGCGACGATCTTCGTCGTGCTCAACCTCGTCGTCGACCTGCTGTACGCCGTGCTCGACCCGCGCATCCGGTACGCGTGATGGCATCGGTCGCCGCCGGCGCGGCGTCGCCCGTTCACCACGCGCCGCGGTCCGCCGCGTTGGCGGGGTTGCGACGGCTGGGGCGCGATCCGGCGGCGCTGCTCGGCGCGGCGATCGTGCTCGTCGTGGCGGTGTGCGCGGTCTTCGCGCCCCTGATCGCGCGCGCCGATCCGAACGCGCAGGACCTTGCGTCGACGCTGCTGCCGCCCGCATGGATCACCGGCGGTTCGCACGCGCACCCGCTCGGCACCGACAACCTCGGGCGCGACCTGCTCGCGCGCATCATCTGGGGCTCGCGCGTGTCGGCGATCGTCGGCATCAGCGTCGTCGCGATCGGCGCAACGATCGGCGTGACGGCGGGTCTGCTCGCCGGCTACCGGCGCGGCTGGATCGACGCGGTGATCGCGCGCATCACGGACGTGCAGCTCGCGTTTCCGCTGGTGCTGCTCGCCGTCGCGATCGTCGCCGTCGTGGGACCGGGCCTCTGGACCGTCATCGCGGCGATCGGGTTGACGTCGTGGGTGCAGTACGTGCGCGTCGTGCGCGCGCAAGCGATGAGCCTGCGCGAGCGCGAGTTCGTCGCCGCGGCGGAAGCGGCAGGCGCGACGCCCGCGCGCATTCTCGCACGCCACCTGCTGCCGAACGTCGCCTCGGCCGCGATCGTGCTCGGCACGTTCGAGATCGCGCGGGCAATCGTGCTCGAGTCGTCGCTGTCGTTCCTTGGCCTCGGCGTGCCGCCGACGACGCCCTCGTGGGGCGGCATGCTCGCCGACGGCCGCCAGTACCTGGACACCGCGTGGTGGACGGCGCTCTTCCCCGGGCTGGCGATCATGATCGCCGTGATGGGCGTGAACCTGCTCGGCGACGGCCTGCGCGACGCACTCGACCCGGAGATGCGCGCGTAGGACGGATGCAGCGCCGACGATGGAGGCGAAGCAGCCGGCGTGGACCCGCTGATCATCACCGTCGCGCCGGTCGGCGCCGAAGTCATGCCCGACCAGACGCCGTACCTGCCCGTCACGCCGGCGCAGCTCGGGCAGACGGCGCGGCTGATCCGCGAGGCCGGCGCGAGCATCGTCCACGTACACTGCCGGAACGACGACGGGACGAACACGCACGACGTTGAGCGCTTCCGCGCGGCGTACGACGCGATTCGCGCGGCGAGCGACGTGATCGTGCAGTTCTCGACCGGTGGTGCGATCGGCATGACGCCCGAAGAGCGCGCGGCGCCGCTCGCGCTGCGCCCGGAGATGGCGACGCTCACGTGCGGCACCGTCAACTTCGGCGACGACGTCTTCGAGAACAGCTTCCCGATCATGCGCGGCATCGCGGCGAAGATCGCCGAGCACGGCGTCGTGCCGGAGCTCGAGATCTTCGACCTCGGCCACCTTTCGAACGCGAAGCGCCTCGCGAACGAGGGTGCGATCCGGCTCCCTGCGCACGTCGACTTCGTCCTCGGCGTCCCGGGCGGCTTGGATGCGTCGGTCGAGCACCTCGTCGACTGCGTGCGCGCGCTGCCTGACGGCTGCACGTGGTCGGTGGCCGGGATCGGGCGGATGCAACTGGCGCTCGCGGCCGTCGCGGTCGCGATGGGCGGCCACGTCCGCGTCGGCCTCGAGGACAACCTCTACTACAGCAAAGGCCGGCTGGCGACGAACGAAGAGCTCGTCGCGCGCGTCGTCCGCGTCGCCGCCGAGCTGGGCCGCCCCGTCGCGACCCCGGATGAAGCGCGCCGCATCCTGGGTCTGAGCGCGAGGCAGGCGGCATAGCGCCGAGGAGTCCCTTTCACCCGGCCGGAACTCGCGTCGGCTACCCCCAAGCGAGGTTCCGCACCTGTTCAACTACGTCGTCCGCCGGACGCTGCAGAACATCCCGCTCCTGCTGCTGGTCTCGGTCGTGCTCTTCACGATCTTGCAGAACGCACCGGGCGGCCCGCTCACGCCGTACCTGCAGAACCCGCACATCACCCAGGCCGACATCGAGCGCCTCAAGCACAACCTGGGCCTGGATCAGCCCGTGTACATTCAATACTTCCACTGGCTGTGGCAGGTGCTGCACTTCGACTTCGGGTGGTCGATGTCGAACTCGGAGCCCGTCTCGCAGGCGATCCTGGAGCGCCTTCCGGCGACGCTGGAGCTGATGGCGTCCGCGTTCGTCCTCTCGCTGATCATCGGCGTGATCGCCGGGATCATCAGCGCGGTCAAGCAGTACTCGTGGGTCGACTACGCGGTGACGACGTTCGCGTTCTTCGGGCAGTCGATGCCGGTGTTCTGGTTCGCGCTGATGCTCCAGCTCGCGTTCGCGGTCGTCGGGATCAGCGCGTTCGGATACCACATCCAGCTGCCGTCGGCCGGCATCGCGGCGTCCGACACGTTCGATTTGGGCGACCGGCTCACGCACCTCGTGCTGCCGACGATCGTCTTGTCGCTGCTGTACATCGCGACGTGGAGCCGTTTCATGCGCAGCTCGATGCTCGAGGTGATTCGCACGGACTACATGCGGACCGCGGCCGCGAAGGGCGTCTCGCGCCTGGCAGTCATCATGAAGCACGGCTTCAAGAACGCGCTGATCCCGCTGGTCACCGTGATCGCGCTCTCGCTGCCCGGCCTGGCCGGCGGCGCCGTCGTCACGGAAACGATCTTCGCGTGGCCGGGGATGGGGCGGCTGTTCTTCAACGCGCTGCAGCAGTTCGACTTCGCGCTGCTGATGGGCTACATGATGCTCGTCTCGTTCCTCGTCGTCTTCTTCAACCTCATCGCCGATGTCGCGTACGCGTGGCTCGACCCGCGCGTGAAGTACACGTAGGAAGCCGGAGCTCATGGCCGCTTCGATCCCGCTGACCCCGGCCGCCGTTCCGGCCGACGACGCGCCGACCCGCGTCACCGTCTGGCGACGCTTCCGCCGGCACAAGATCGCCCTGCTCGGCGCCGTCGTGATCGTGGTGATGGCGCTGATCTCGCTCCTCGCGAACCCCCTGAGCGCGGCCGTCGGCTGGGGCGACCCGAACTTCATCGATCAGGTGCACTGGCAGGGCTATCCGCTCGCGCCCGGCGTCGCGAACCATCTCCTCGGCACCGACGAGAACGGCCGCGACCTGCTCGCGCGCCTCATGTTCGGCGCGCGGATCTCGCTGACGGTCGCGTTCTTCGCGGTCGTCATGGAGATCACGATCGGCACGCTGCTCGGCGCGATCTCCGGCTACTACGGCGGCTGGATCGACTTCGTCATCATGCGCGTGACGGACGTCGTGCTGTCGATCCCGCTCTTGCCGCTGCTGCTCGTCTTGACCGCGATCGTCGCCGGCACGTCGAACAAGGCCGCGCTCAATTTCGGCGTGATCGTGCTGATCATCGGCGGGCTCTCGTGGCCCGCGGTCGCGCGCCTCGTTCGCGCCTCGTTCCTCTCGCTCCGCGAGCGCGAGTTCGCCGAAGCGGCACGCGCCCTCGGCAACCCCGACGGCCGCATCATCTTCCGCCATCTGCTGCCGAACGCGATCGCGCCGATCATCGTGCAGGCGACGCTCGAGGTCGCGAACGTGATCATCCTCGAGTCGACCCTGTCGTTCCTCGGCTTCGGCATCCAGCCGCCGACGGCGTCGTGGGGCAACATGCTCGCGAACGCCCAGTCGAACATCACCGTGGCGCCGTGGGCGGCAATCTTCCCCGGACTGTGCATCTTGGTCACGGTGCTGGCGATCAACTATCTGGGTGATGGACTGCGGGACGCGCTCGATCCCAACATGCAGTAACCGTTTGGGCTCGGCGCCGGCGGTGCGGCGCGACGCTGCGGCGGACACGCGGCCCTCGCACTTCGTGTGCGAGGGCCGCTCTGTCTTCGGCTCGCTCCTGCGCATCCTGCGCCCGCGAGCCTCACACGGTCCGCCGCAGCGTCGCGCCGCACCGCCGGCGCCTCCTCTGTGGATTGGAGTGCGGGCACGTTCGCATCGGCGCTTTGATTATTGAGGGGCTGGTGTCATTCTGCGCGCGGAGCGAACTCGTGTGTGTCATCCTGAGCTGTTTGTTGTCATCCTGAGCTGTTTGTTGTCACCCTGAGCTGTTGTTGTCACCCTGAGCTTGTCGAAGGGTGGGCAGGAGGGGCGCTTGCTCGGGTTTTTCGTCGTGGGCATTGGGAAGTAGGGAGCGTTGGTTTTCAACGATACGTGAGGAGTGTTCGAACGATGCGAGCGGTGGTCTGGAAATCTGCGTTTACCGTGGTGGTCGAAGAGGTCGAGGATCCGAAGATCCAGGAAGAGACCGATGCGATTCTGCGTCTGACCACGGCCGGAATCTGCGGCAGCGACCTGCACATGTACGAGTCGCGCGCGCCGATGGAGCCCGGGCAAGTGTTCGGGCACGAGAACATGGGCGTCATCGAAAAGGTTGGGTCCGCCGTGCGTACGGTCAAGGCGGGCGACCGCGTCGTGCTGCCGTTCAACGTCGGCTGCGGCTTCTGTTTCAACTGCTCGCGCGGCTACAGCAACGCGTGCCTCACGACCAACCCGCAGTCGCACGGCGCGGGCTACGGCTACTCCGGCATGGGGCCGCACCGCGGCGGCCAGGCCGAGCTCGTCCGGGTTCCGTACGCGGACTACAACTGCCTCAAGCTGCCGGGCACGCCGGGCGACGCGCTCGAGGACGACTTCGCGCTGCTCTCCGACGTCTTTCCGACCGGCTTTCACGCCACCGAGCAGGCGCACGTGCTGCCGGGCGACTCCGTCGCGATCTTCGGCGCGGGTCCGGTCGGCTTGATGGCGGCGCTGAGCGCGAAGATCAAGGGCGCGTCCGAGATCTACGTCGTCGACAACAACGCGGAACGCCTGCGACTCGCGCAGCAGCTCGGCGCGACGCCGATCGACTTCGCGACCGGCGATCCCGTCGAGCAGATCCTCGAGGCGCGCAAGCCGCACCGTGAGAGCGTGCAGAACCTGCGAGCGGGCGCCGGCGACAAGATGCCGGGCGTCATGTGCACGATCGATGCGATCGGTTACGAGGCGAAGCACCACGGCACGCCGGACCGCGACAACGCCGCCGACGGCGATCAAGATCCTGAGGAGCTGCTCGCGAACCTCGTGCGCGTGACCAACCCGACCGGGCACATCGGTCTGATCGGCGTGTACTTCCCGCAAGATCCCGGCGGCAAAGGCGACCGCAAGGAGGGGCGTTTCACGCTCGCGCTCGGCGAAGCGTGGAACAAGGGCGTCTCGTTCGAGATGGGTCAGGCGCCGGTGAAGAAGTACAACGTCTACCTGCGGGACCTGATCGTCGCGGGCGTCGCGAAGCCGAGCCTGATCGTCAGCCATCGCATCCCGCTCGATGCCGCGCCCGACGCGTACAAGAAGTTCGACGAACGCGCCGCCGGCTACACGAAGGTGCTGATCAAGCCCCAGAAAGCCGCGTAAAGTACCTCCGGCCGCGCCGTCGACGCGCTGTGATCGCGCGAACACGGCGCGGCCGGAACTCCGTGCCCTCGTTTGGCCGTTTCCGAGTTGGAAATACTTGCGATACGGCGGACGTGCCGCATCTGGAGGTCGCGATGGAACGGCCGAGCCTCGGTAACCCCATGGAAGTCTCCGCGTACTGGACGCCGCAGCACCTCGACGTGACCGACGCGCCGGTGCGCTATGCGGGGCCGAAGGCGACGTGGATCGAGGAGTTCCAGCGGCTGCGCCGTTTCGTGCGAAGCGATGCGGACGATCGCATGGCAAGGCGTCGCGTGCAGTCGCGCGCGGTCGTCGACTCGGCGGAAATCATCCCGCTGCCGCCGCTCGCAGTACCGCCGCGTGCATCCGCGGTGCCGAGGGGCACCGCGGGCGAACGCTGGTACCGTGCCGTGCTACGCGGAGGCCGAGCGGCGACGTAACAGACGCGTTGCCGCGTAGGCGATCGGCGCGATCGCGAGCAGCAGCGGCGACAGCGCGACGCACCACGCGATCGTCGCGAGCAGCGACACGACGGCATCGGCGAGCGCGCGCAGGCCGTCGTGCCATGCGCCGTCGATGCGCGCGGTCGGGCCGGGCTTGGCGGGCGCGCCGTTCGGCCGGTCCTCGGTCAGCTCGAGCGAGATCGTGCTCGTCGCGACGCGGTGCAGGTCGTGCTGGTGCTGCGCGTCGAGCTGCTCGATCTGTCCGCGTACGTCGCTCAGGTGCTGCTGCACGTCGAGGATGTCCTCGACTTTGCCGCCCTTGTCCATGAGCGCGCGCAGGTCGTTCTCCTCGCGGCGCAGGTTACGCAGGCGCGCCTCTTCGTCGACGATCGCGTCGCCGACGTCCTCGGCGTCCACGCTGCGGTTCTGCACCGCACCGAGCGCTGCCAGGCGGCCGAGCGTCGCGTCGAGACGCTCGGCGGGTACCTCGGCCTCGAGGGTTGCCCCGTGCACGACGTCGGCGGAGCGCGGCGTCGCGTCGTCGAGGGACGTCATGTCGCCGCCCGCGTCGCGCACGGCCGTCTGCGCGCCGCGCATCGCGGTCTCGACGTCGCGCACGAGCAACTCGAGCCGCGCCTTCTTCGCGAGCCGGTGCTGTTTGGCCACGCTCGGCGCCGACTCGGTCTGCGCGACGTTCGCCTTGGGCGCGGGCGCCCCGGCGCTGTCCCGCTTGAGCGCCGCATTGGGGCCGGTCGCGTCATGCACGCGGTACAGCGTCGTGGTCTGCTCGCCCGTCGTCGCCACGACGCCCTGCGACGTGCGCGCGACGTCGTCGGCGTGCGCGTGCAACGCGGCAGCCGCTGCGGCGCCGACGCCGACGACCAGCACGGCCGCCGTCGCGTAGCGCACAGGCACGCCCCACCACGAGGTGCGCAGCGCCGTGACGGTGCTCGCTTGCGGCGAGCCGATGCGTTCGAGCGCGCGGTCGAGCGCGTTGTCGCCGGGAGACGGTTCGGTCGCGGCGCGTTCGCGCAGCGCGGCCGCGAGCGCCTGCAGCTCGCGCAGCTCGTTCGCGCACGACGCGCACGTCGCGAGCTCGGCGTCGACGCGCGCGCGGTCCGCGGCGCCCAGCGTGCCGTTGGCGTAGAACGGCAGCAGCTCGGCGACGTCGTGGCCGCTCATCGCGCGTTCTCCGTGGTGGCCAGCACGTCGCGCAGGCGCTGCTTGGCGTAGAAGGCGCGCGTCTTCACGGTCGCGGCCGGACAGTCGACGATCTCGGCGATCTCCTTTTGCGAGAAGCCCTCGACGTACGTGAGCTCGAGCACGGCACGGTGCTCGGGCGTGAGCAACGCCAGCGCGGTCTCCAGCCGGCGGCGGTCGTCGGCGCGCAGCGCCGCGGCTTCAGGGCCGTCCGCGTCGGCCGGGGCGTCGAGCAGATCGTCGAGCCGCACGAGCGTCGCGCGCCGCTTGCGCAGCGCGTCGATCGCCTTGTGATGCGCGATGCCGAACATCCACGTCCGCACGCGCGAGCGTCCGCCGAACTTGCCGGCGCTCCGCCAAACCTCGACCATCACGTCGCTCGTCAACTCCTCGGCGAGGCCGTCGTCGCGAACGAGGTCGCGCACGAACCGCTGGACGGCCGCGCCGTGCGCGCGGAAGAACGTCTCGAACGCGACCCGGTCGCGGCGAGCGATTCGTTCCAGCAGGGCGCGATCGTCGGCTTCGCTCATTGCCTTTCCGAACGTCCGTCGCGGAAAGGCGCGCCGAGGTTCAGCCTTCGTCCGCCGGCGCGAACTGGAGCGCGAGCGAGTTCATGCAGTACCGCTCGCCCGTCGGCGCGGGGCCGTCGTCGAAGACGTGTCCGAGGTGCGAGCCGCAGTGCGCGCACTTCGCCTCGGTGCGGACCATGCCGTGCGAGCGGTCCTCGACGAGCTCGACGTTCGCGCGGTCTTCGGGCGCCCAGAAGCTCGGCCAGCCGCTGCCGCTCTCGTACTTGGTCGCGGAAGAGAAGAGCACGTTTCCGCACGCGGCGCATTGATACGAGCCTTCGGCGTGGTTGTTCACGAGGGCACCGATGAACGGCCGCTCGGTCGCCCCCTCCCGCAGCACGGCGTATCGCTCGGGCGACAGCTCGGCTCGCCAATCCGAATCGCTCTTCTGGATCTTGCTCACGCTCGGTTCAACCCTCGTCGACGCCGTCGAGGTGGCGTGTTGTGACTTTATCGATAGCGCCCGTTTTGCCGGTCCGCTATGCTGGGAAGACAAAAGTGAAAGCGGTTCTCATATTCACTTTGGACGAGACCCGCGCACACGAATCTCTTCCCGGAGGAAACCCGTTTTGCTCGCCAAGGTCGGACAGCCCGCCCCCGATTTCACCCTCGAATCCACGAAGGACGCCACCAAGCCGAAGGAGCTCGGCAAGGCGATCAGCCTGGCGGACTACCGCGGCAAGTGGCTGATCTTTTTCTTCTACCCGCTCGACTTCACGTTCGTCTGCCCGACGGAGATCACCGCGCTGTCGGACCGCTACGAGGACATCAAGGATCTCGATGCGGACGTGCTGGGCGTCTCCACCGACTCCGTCCACTCGCACTTCGCGTGGCTGAACACGCCGCGTGAAAAGAACGGAATCGCCGGCACCGCCTATCCGCTCGGCGCGGACTACACCAAGGACGTCGCCCGCGCGTACGGCGTGCTCGACGAGAAGACCGGCGTCGCCCAGCGCGGCCTGTTCATCATCGATCCCGACGGCGTGCTGCGCTATGCCGTCGTGACGGCGGACAACGTGGGCCGCTCGGTCGACGAGACGCTCCGCGTGCTCCAGGCGCTGCAGACCGGCGGTCTGTGCCCCGCCGAGTGGACGCCGGGCAAAGAGCTGCTCGCGGTCTAGCCGTGGCGCTTCCGCTTCGCACGGGCAGCGATCTGCCCTCGCTGGACGGGCTGCAGTGGGTCGACGGCGTCGCCGCGACCCCCGAGCAGCTCGCCGGCAAGCCGGTGCTGGTCCACTTCTGGTCGATCAGCTGCTCGATCTGCCACGACGTCGCCGACGAGGTCGCACGGTGGCGCGAGGCGTACGGGCCTCGCGGCCTGGAGGTCGTCAGCATCCACCAGCCGCGGGGCCCGCAGGAGCTCGACGCCGCGGCCGTCACGGCCGACGCGAAAGGCCCGATGGCGATCGCGTGGCCGTGCGGCATCGACAACGCCCACGCCGTCGTCCAGCGCTTCTCCAACCAGTTCGTTCCGGCGTACTACGTCTTCGATGAGAACCACAAGCTCGTGCACCGCCAGGCGGGCGACCGCGGCTTCGAGCGGCTCCACGAGAAGATCAACGCGCTCCTCGAGGACAAGCCCGCCGCCTAGCCCGGTCCATGTCACCCTGAGCTCGTCGAAGGGCCGCCGCGTCACCCGAGCTCGTCGAAGGGCGGCTCTTGCACCGGCGGCACGGATGCCGTAGACTCTCGTGGTTGTCCCCGGCGGCGCAGGCCGTCCGGGGAACCCCCGTGCGCGAGTGGCGGAATTGGTAGACGCACTAGCTTGAGGGGTTAGCGCCTTCACCGGCGTGCTGGTTCAAATCCAGTCTCGCGCACCAAGATAAGCAGGCCCGATTCTATCGAGAATCCGGGCCTTTTGCGTCCCCGGCCCAAGCGCTTAGGCCGCGTCCTCATCCTCGCGTGAGCCTATCTGTGAGCCTTTGGGCAGGTACGAGCCAGCAGAGATCGCGGCGATTGAGGCTGACGTGGTATGCAATCTTCATCGCGCACTCCGGCCAATGGAAAAGGCATTTGAACGCATGCGGCAGGCGCGCGAAAGCGCGAGCACCTCTGAGGAAGAAACCGAGGTCGAGCCTCAAGCTTCCGAGTACGTGGGTCCTACGCGATGAAAATGCGGATGAAATGCGAGCCATGTCCAGTCGGGGGTGCGCTACTTCGGCGGAGACTCGGAGAGAATCCACGGTAGCAAGATAGAGAAATGAACTACCGCTTGGGTATCGCCAAACGCGTCTTGTGGTACGAGCCCCCGGCTAAAGCCCCAGTAAGACTTATGAACCGTGATCTCATCGAACAGCCGCCCCACGAAGGGGCACTCCCCTGAGTAGATCGCGAGTCCTGTCTCGGGATCGATGTTGTAGAACGTCGTTTCCACTGCCTTGAATGGGTCGACGCCTATCGTTGAACAAACGTCGCGCAGGTCGGCGTCCATCGCGGTCGGATCGAACGCTGAGCGGAAGTTCTGACAACCCAAGCACGTACAAGAGTTTCCGGCGAAACTAGCATACGCGAGTTCCGTTGCGGCACGGTCGTACTCTGCGACCTCGCCGTCAGGTCCGGCAACTCGTGGAAGCGGGCTCATACTGCGGCATCGACCTTGTCACCCAAGCGATAGATCGAGCGACGCACCGCATCGTCGTCGCGCATTGCCAAGCGCCATTGTTCATCGTGGATCGGCTCAGTGGCGACGAGCGCCGCCCAGTGGATGAGGGCCTCGTAGAAGTACTGGAAGTCGCGTGCTTCTCTAAGAGTGTCGCACACCCTGAGGTCAGTTACGTCTCGATATCCGGCCGTCGGCAAGATGCGCGTGAGCGCGGCAATCAACTCGGACGGATCAACTGCATCGAAGACTCTGCCCCAGGTGAGGATGCACTCCTCACCTCGCTTTGCGTCACGAAATCGCACCGCTACGACATCTTCCATTGCGATCAGTATTCTTCCGAAACGATGAGCCAGTTTTCTGGCCGGACCCGAAACTCTCGAAACGCCTGATCGAGTGCATCATCGAGCGTTTCATGAAACGTGTCCGTCATCTCATCGCCTTTTGCGTCGAGGTGAAGCAGGTTGAATGCGACCTGATCGAATTGTACTATCGCAAGAGCGGTCGGTGTCGGAAGTGGGGTCCCTGCGCTCAGGACGATCTGCCCGTCGTCGCTCGCGCCGAATCCCCGGAAATGTCGTACTTCGCCCGTGGAGTGATGTCGGGTGTCGAGTACGACGCGGCGGATCACCCTGGCCACGCCCGGCCGTCCAAGGTAGCATGCGCGACGGCTTTCAACGGGAGCGGCCATGCAACCTCACCGCGCTCCTGGCCTGCAAGGTGGAGCAAGCGAGGCCCCAAGGCGCACCTCTTGGTGAGCGATCTAGTGAGCATTCGGCCGAGAGGGGGCGGCAGATCGAGGCCGTTCAGGGCGTGGCCTAGATTGCACTGCAGGTTCAAAATAGCGCTGTAACCGTGTCCGGACCGACTTGAGGGGTTAGCGCCTTCACCGGCGTGCTGGTTCAAATCCAGTCTCGCGCACCAAATCCGACCGCCGAACGACCGCCGAGCTTCCCCGCTCGGCGTTTTTGTGGCCGCGGGCAACGGATTGTTACGGAGCAACGTATAAATTAAGAGCCGGCGCGAAACATGCCGGCGTCGCCCGGCGTAGTTGGGTGCGACCCGGGGAGGCGGGCACGGCTCATGTGGTTGACGCGGTTTGCTATTGAGAGGCCGATCATCGTCGCGATGTTCTTCATCGCGCTCGCTGCGTTCGGGACCATCTCGTACGTGATGCTCGGCAAGAACTCGCAGCCGAACGTCAACTTCCCCGTGGTGGTCGTCGTCGCGAGCTATCCGGGGGCCTCGCCCGCGGAGATGGAGCGCCTGGTCATCAAGCCGATCGAAGACCAGGTCGACGGCATCGAGCACCTCGACGAGATGACCGCGACGGCGCAGGAAGGCTCGGCGGTCGTCGTCGTGCAGTTCCAGCTCGGCACGAACCTCGACTTCGCCGCGATCGACGTGCAGCGCCGCGTCGACACCGCTCGCGTGTACATGCCGGCGGACCTCGATCCGCCGACCGTCGTCAAGAACGGCGCCGACGCGCCCGTGGTCACGTACGCGATCGACTCCAAGACGCTGACCGCGCCGGCGCTCGCGGACGTGCTGAACGACCGCGTGATCTCCGACATCCGTCACATCCCCAACGTCGAGACCGTCAACTTGAGCGGTGCGGCGATCCGTGAGTTCGACGTCAACGCGGATCCGCTACGGCTGCTCGGCTCGGGCGCGACCCTGGCCGACGTCTACGCGGCGATCAGCGCGAACAACGCGAACCTGCCCGGCGGACGCATCGACAAGCCGACGGAAGAGACGACGGTCTCGGTCCACGCCGACGTCAACTCGGCCGGCGACATCGGCGCGCTGCCGCTGCCCGTCGTGAGCGGCGCGCAAAAAGACCTGCTCGTCCGCAACGTGGCCACGGTCTCGGACACGCACCAGGAACAGCGGCTCATCTCGCACATGAACGGCGCGCCCGGCCTGATCCTGGACATCAACCGCTCGATCACGTCGGACGAAGTCGGCGAGACGAAGATCGTGCGCGCGCAAATGGCGGACATCATGAAGAAATACCCGCAGATCGAGTTCCACGAGCTGTTTGCGCCCGCCGACTACACGCAGGCATCGCTCAACGGCGTCAACCAGTCGCTGCTCGAAGGCATCGTGCTGACCGCGGTCGTGCTGATGCTGTTCCTGCACGCGTGGCGGAATGCGGCCGTCGTCATGGTGGCGATCCCGAGCTCGCTGCTCGCGACGTTCGTCGTAATGCGCGCACTGGGCCTCACGCTCGACAACGTCTCGCTGATGGGCCTCTCGCTGATCATCGGGATCCTGGTCGACGACTCGATCGTCGTGCTCGAGAACATCACGCGGCACCGTGACATGGGCCAGTCTCCGACCGACGCTGCGATCAGCGGGCGTACGGAGATCGGGGGCGCCGCGATCGCCATCACGCTGGTCGACGTCGTCGTCTTCCTGCCGCTGGCCTTTCTGAGCGGCTTCGTGGGACAGTACATGAAGGAGTTCGGCATCGTCGTCACCGTGGCGACGCTGTTCTCTCTGTTCGTGTCGTTCACGCTCACGCCGGTGCTGGCGGCGAAATGGTCCGTGCTGCGCCGGTCGCCCGTTCCGCCCAAGTATCTGATGTGGTTCCAGACGGGCTTCGACCGGGTCACCGCCTGGTACAAGAACCGCGCGCTGCCGCTCGCTCTGCGGCACCGCTGGATGATGTTCTGGTTCAGCGTGCTGCTGGTCGTGAACGCGATCGCGCTCGTCGCCGGAGCGCAGGGCGTCGTCGCGCTGGCGGGAGTCGACGCGGCGTTCGCGGTGATCACGCTGCTGTGGCTGCCGGTCGGCCGCGCGCTCGAAGGCCGCGGTCTCGCGGGCGTTCGCATCCGCGCGCATGGCGGCGCGTCGGTCGGCGGCGCGATCGGGTGCGCCGCGCTTGCGGGGTGCATGCTGCTGCTGATGGCGACCGGGCATACCGTGCAAACCGAGTTCGTGCCGGATCAAAAGAGCGGGCAGATCCATGGCGATGTGACGTTCCCGGTCGGAACGCCGCTCGCGACGACCGAAGCGACGCTCGTCAAGATCGAGAACGTCGTGATGAAGAACGTCCCGATCGCGGACACGGTGCGCACGTACGCGGGCACGAAGCCCGACGGCTGGGGCTCGACCGACGGCGGCTTCGTCGGCACGTTCAACATCACGCTGCGCAAGGACAAGCGCCGCGAACAGGATGCGGTCGTCAAACAGCTGCGCGACATCATCCCGCCCGTCGTCAAGGGCGCCGAGGTCACGATCACCGGGCGCGGCGGCGGCGGCAGCGGTCTACCGATCTCGTTCACCCTCTCGGGACCGGGCGACGTGATCGCGCCCGCGGCCGACAAGCTGGCGGCGTTCATACGCTCCGTGCCGGGCACCGTCAACGTGCAGACGAGCGCGCAGGCCGGCGGCCCGCACCTCTCGATTCGGATCGATCCGGCACGCGCAGCGGTCGCCGGCGTGTCGCCCGGCGCCGCGGGACTGGCCGCGCGCACGGCCGTCGGCGGCGTCGTCGCCACGAAGGTCCGCACGTGGAACGGCCTGGTGAACGTGCTGCTGCAGTACCCGATCTCGAGCCGCTACTCGATCGACGAAATTCAACGGATTCCGGTGCGCGCGAACGATGGTTCCCTCGTCCCGCTCGGGTCCATCGCGACGTTCACCTGGGACAAGGCGCCGACGAAGATCGAGCACGTCGACAAACAGGTCATCATGCGCGTCAACGGCGACATCGACCGTTCCCGCACGACGCTCGGCGCCGTCATGGGACTCGTCAACAAGCAGCTTCAGACGCCCGGTTTCCTGCCGTCCGGCGTGACGCTGGGCACGGAGGGCGACTCGAAGTTCTTCCTGGAGTTCCTCACGTCGATGGCCTTCGCGCTCGTCACGTCGATCGCGCTGATCTACTGCCTGATGGTCGTGTTGTACGGTTCGTTCCTCACGCCGCTGGTGATCATGTTCTCGATTCCGGTCGCGCTCATCGGCGCGCTGTTGGCGCTCGGGCTCACGCAGCAGACGATCAACCTGTTCTCCGCGATCGGGCTCATCATGCTGTTCGGGCTCGTCGCGAAGAACGGCATCTTGCTGGCGGACTACGCGAACACGCTGCGCAAGCGCGGCCTCACGTTCGGCGAGGCGATCGTCACGGCGGGCGGGACGCGGCTGCGGCCGATCGTGATGACGACCGCCGCGATGGTGTTCGGCATGCTGCCGCTCGCGACGGGCCACACCGAAGGCGGCGAGATCCGCATGTCGATGGGCATCGTGCTGATCGGCGGCCTGCTCAGCTCGCTGTTCCTCACGCTGTTCCTCGTGCCGGCGATGTACGTCACGACGGCGCGCATGGCAGCGTGGTGGGCGAACCGGCGCGCCCGGCGAGCCGAGCGTGCCGAAATCGACGACGATTCCGTTCGGCCACCGCGTGTCGCCGCTGGTGCCGTGGGCGACTAGCCGGTTTCCCGCAGTCTGGGAAATCGCTGAGATCGGGTAAGGGGACCTTTGGCAACACGTTTTCTCCGGAGGTCCCGCACTCGATGACATTCCTCACTCCGCGTCGCCTCGGCGTGCTCGGCGCCGCGTCCATCGCCGCCGCGGCGCTGACCCTGCCCGCCGCCGCCGCCGGTCCGGTCACGGTCACGCTCAACGGTAACCAGCTCAACTTGAATCCCGCGCCGACCGAGCGCGCCGGACGGGTTTTCGTGCCGCTGCGCGGCGTCTTCGAGAACCTCGGTGCGTCGGTCGTGTACGCGAACGGCGTCATCAACGCGACGGGCCGCGGCCATACGGTGTCGCTGCACATCGGCTCACAGCAAGCGACCGTCGACGGCCAGCAGCAGACGGTCGACGTCGCGCCGTTCATCATCGGCGCCTCGACGTACGTGCCGCTGCGCTTCGTCTCGCAGGCGCTCGGCGCCAGCGTCAACTACGACGGGTCGAACAACGTCGTCGCGATCAACGCGTCCGGCAACGGTGCCCCGCGGTACGAGCGGCCGCCGAACCAGGTCATCACGCCCGTACCGAACGCGAACGGCAACTTCGGCACAGTGCAGTTGACGAACGAAGTTCCGGCACGCGGCGCCACGGTCAGCTCGCGCCGTCCGACGATCGAGGCGTCCTTCACCGGGCCCGTCGACCCCAACTCGATCCGCGTGTTCGTCGACGGGACCGACGTGACGAACGACTCCACGCGCTCGCCGCGCGGCATCACGTTCGTGCCGCGCTCGCCGTTGCAGGCCGGCAACCACCGCGTCCGTGTCACGGGCACGGACCGCGACGGCAACAATTTTGGCCGCCAGTGGGTGTTCACCTCGGGCAGCTCGGAAGCGACGGTGAGCGAAATCATCGACGTCCGGCCGCCGGAGGGCGCCACCGTCGGCAACCAGTTCGTCGTCTCCGGCCGCACGGCGCCGGGCGCGCGCGTCACCGTTCAGGCCGGCGTCGCGAACAACGGCAGCGTGGGCGGTCTCATCGGCGCGATCCTCGGCAACGCTCAGGGCAACACGGTCGTCTACAACCTGACGGCGGACGGCAACGGCCGATTCTCCGCGCAGGTCAACATCGGCGCGCCCAGCGGTGCCGGGCTGCTGCTGATCATCAGCGCCACGGATCCGCAGACCGGCGCCTCGGCGACGCCGGTCCGGGAGCGGCTCACGATCCAGTAGGACGCCGCGAGCAGGGCGCGGCGCACGCGGCGTCTCACGAGACGCGCGTGCCCGCTCCCCGCTTGGCCCTGATCACGGGCGCTGCCGCCGGCCTCGCCAAGGGCATCGCGCTGCGGCTCGCGGAGCGCGGTGACCGCGTTGCCTTCAGCTATCGCCCCGGCGGAACGCCGCCGGACGCAACCCTCGAATCGGTGCGGCCGCACGATCCGGACGCGGTGGCGGTCGCGGCGGACCTCGCCCAGCCGGGCGCGGCCGGCACGCTCGTCGCGGACGTCACGAAGGCGCGCGGGCCGATCGACATTCTGGTCCACGCCGTCGGGCCGATCGTCGTGAAGCGGTTCGCGCGCGCCACGCTCGCCGACTACCGCATGCTGGTCGAGGCGAACCTCGGCTCGTCGGTCGCGCTCGCGCTCGCGCTGCTCCCCGGCATGCGCGAGCGGGGCTTCGGGCGCATCGTCTACTTCGGCATGAACGGCTCTTCCGTCACGCAACCCGCCCGCGGCATGGCGCTCTACGGCGCGGCCAAGGCAGGCGTCGTCGCGTTCGCCCGCGCGCTCGCGCTCGAGGAAGCCGGCGAGCGGCATCGCCGTCAACGTCATCGAGCCGGGCGACATTCGCGACAAGGAGGCGGACCGGGCGGCGGCCCGCGCGCGTGCGGCGAACAATCCCACCGGCCATGCGGGGTCGTGGGAAGACGTCGCGGCGGCGGTGCTGTTCGCGACGGCCGCGGAGAACGGGTTCTTGAACGGAATGGTGCTCGGTGTGAACGGCGGACTGACGGAGCCGCACGAGTGAAGCGCGCGCGCGTGCAGTACGCGACGTGGGGGATCGTCGTGTTCGTGACGCTGCTGCGCGGCTTCGCCGCGTGGAAGGTCCCGCTGACGGGCGACGAGGCGTACTACTGGGAGTGGGCCAAGCACATCTCGCTCGGCTACGCCGACCACCCGCCGATGGTCGCGTACCTCATCTTTCCGCTCGATTGGGTCACGGCGAACCCGCTGTTCGTGCGCCTGGGCTTTCTGCTGTGCGGCGTCGTCGCCACGCTCGCGGCGGCCGGCGCTGCCAAGCGCATCACGGGCGACGAGCGCGCCGGCATGGTGACGGCGCTCGCGATGACGCTCGCGCCGATGCTGTCGGTCGGCTTCGTGCTCGCGACGCCGGACGGCCCGCTGATGGCGGGATGGGCGCTGTGCCTGTACCTCGCCGTGCGGGTATCGCAGACGCACGCGCGCCGCGACTACGTGCTGCTCGGCATCGCGATCGCCTTCGCGCTGCTCTCGAAGATGTTCGCGTGGGCGCTCGTCGCCGGAATCGTTGCGTGGGCGCTCGCGCCGAGCCGGCGGCCGATGTGGCGCGAAGGCCTCGGGCTGTCGTTCGCGGTGGCCGCCGTGCTGTACGCACCGTTCGTGGCGTGGAACGCCGAGCACCAGTGGATCAGCTTCATCTTCGCGTTCGAGCAGCGGCACGTCGCCGAACCGTCCTGGTACCGCCCGCTGACGTATCTCGCTGCGAACGCGGGCGCGTACTCACCCGGCCTGTGGATCGCGGCGCTGCTCCTGCTCGTGCGCCCGCGCAACGCGCTCGTCGCGTGGACGGCGATCCCGCTGAGCGCGCTGCTGATCGTGCTCAACTTCCACGAGCGCATCGAGCTGCACTGGTTCTTCGGGCCGTACGTCTCGCTCGCCGTCGGCATGGGCGTCGCGTTCGAGGATCTCTCGCATCGCGCGCGCGTGCTCTGGGCGACCGCCGGCGCGGTCCCCGCCGCGGTGCTCATCCCGTTCCTGTTCCTCGCGGCAGCATTTCCGGGGCAGTTGTACTCGCAGTTCCGCGCGACGGGCTCGACGCTGCGCAACAGCGGACCCTTCGAAATCTTCACGTACTGGCCGCTCGCGCAAGACGTGCGGCGCATGGCCGACGCGAACGACGCCGTCGTCGTCACCGACGGCTACGGCTTCTCTTCGCAGATGGACTTCGAGGCGGGCATTCCGCCCGTCGTGATCGGCTACGACCACCAAGGGCAGGAAGCGCGGCAATGGTACGACGCGGAGATGCACCCGCGCCGCATCCTCTTCGTCGACAAGGAGCCGCTCGTGCCGCGCCCGCGCCATCCCGAGGACAAAGCCGGGCGGCCGGACTTCTACCGGCGCTTTGCATCGGCGTGCGGCGCCGTGCGTGCGGGGCCGACGCTGGGCTACATGTATACCGATCCGACCGGGCACTCGGTGCCGGCGCGCACGTACTTCTTGACCTGGTGCGACGATCCGCGCCCGAACGCGATCCGCTATCTGCGCTGGGAAGACGCGACCGTGACGACGGCCCGGCGGTGATCGACGAGGAGTGGCTCGCGCGGCTCGAAACCATCGCGTTCGGCCGGCCGCTGACGGCGGGCGAACCCACCTTCACCGACGGAGCCGGTATTTGAGCGATCATCGTCCCTTCGCGTTGCCCGGAGCACGGCCGCAGTTCGGTCCCGACAAGGTCGTCGACGTGCTGCACATCGATCTTCGCTTGGAGCCGGACCTTGCCGCGTCGCGTCTGGACGCGGTGTGCACGACGGCGGTGCGCGCGATCGAAGACGGCGTGTCGCGCCTCGTCCTGGACGCGTGCGACCTGGACGTCGCATCGGTCGAGCGCGAGGACGGCCGGCCGCTCGCGTTCCGCTCGACGAGCCGCACGCTGGAGATCACGGTCGAGCCGGCGCTGCGCGCGGGCGACACGCTGACGTTCGCCGTGCGCTACTCCGTGGTCGAGCCGCGGCGCGGAATGTACTTCATCGAGCACGAGCCGCGCCACGTGTGGACGCAGTCGCAAGACTCCGACGCGCGCTACTGGTTCCCGTGCTTCGACTATCCGGCCGAGAAGTCGACGACGTCGGCGACCGTCGTCGTCCCGGCGGGCACGTTCGCGCTGGCGAACGGCGAGCTCGTCTCGCGCACCGAGCGCGACGGGCGCGTCGAGTTCCGGTACGAGCAGCGCATCCCGCACGCGACGTACCTCGTGACGATGGTTGCCGGGCCGTTCAACGAGATCGCGCAGGCGCACGACCGCGTGCCGATGTTCGTGTACACGCTGCCCGGGCGCGAAGCGGACGGCGTTCGCGCGTTCGGCGAGACGCCGGCGATGCTCGACTGCTTCGAGCGCACGACGGGCGTGCCGTATCCCTACGAGCGCTACTCGCAGATCGCCGTGGCCGATTTCGTGTTCGGCGGGATGGAGAACACGTCGGCGACGACGCAGACCGACCGCGTCCTGCACGACGAGCGCGCGCACCTCGACTATTCGGCGGAGTACCTCGCGGCGCACGAGCTGGCCCACCAGTGGTTCGGCGACCTCGTCACGTGCCGCGACTGGGCGCACGCGTGGCTCAACGAAGGTTTCGCGACCTACTTCGAGGCCGTGTGGCTCGAGGCCGCCAAGGGCTGGGACGAATACGCGTACGACGTGTACGGCGCCGTGCAGCGGTACTTGGAAGAAGACGCCGAGCGGTATCGCCGTCCGATCGTCTGCAACCTGTTCCGCGACCCGATCGAGCTGTTCGACCGCCACCTCTACGAGAAGGGCGGTGCGGTGCTGCACATGCTCCGCGGCGAGCTGGGTTGGGACCGCATGAAGCGCTCGATCCGGCGCTATCTCGAAGACAACGCGCAGCGCAACGTCGAGACGATCGATCTCGCGCGCGCGATCGAAGCGGAGACAGGGCGCAACACGCGCGGGTTCTTCGCGCAGTGGGTCGAGCGCGGCGGGCACCCCAAACTCGACGTGTCGTACCGCTGGGACGGCGAACGCAAGACCGCGCTCGTCACGATCGCGCAGAAGCAGGCCGTCGACGACGAGAACCCCGCCTACGTCTTCGACCTCGAGGTGGGCTTCGTCGCCGACGCGCCCGCCCAGGTGGTGCGCGACGCCGGACCCGGTCCGCTGCCGGGCGAGACGCGCGTGCGCCTGCGCGTCGAGCGCGCGCCGCAGACGTTCGCGGTCCCGCTCGACCGCGAGCCCGCGCTCGTGCGCGTCGATCCGGCGGCGTGGATCCTCGCGTCGTGGACGTGGTCGCTCGGGACCGACGCGCACGCTGCCGCGCTGCGCGCCGATCCGTCCCCGATCGCGCGCATTCGCGCGGCGAAGGCGCTGGCGAAGGACGGGGGCCGCGTCGCGCGCGAGGCGCTCGCGTCGGCGCTGCGCGACGATCCGTTCTGGGGCGTCGGCGTCGAGGTCGCCGAGGCGCTCGGTGCTTCGCGTGCACCGTCGGCGCATGCGGCGCTGCTCGGCGCGGTGCGCCACGCCCACCCGAAGGTACGCCGCGCGGTCGCGGGCGCGCTCGGCAGCTGGCGCGACGCCGAGGTGGCCACGGCGCTGCTCGGCATGCGCGACGACGCGTCCTATTTCGTCTGCGCCGCCGCGCTGCACGCGCTCGGCAAGACGCGCGACGCGCGCGCGTTCGAGGCGCTCGCGGCCGCGCTCGAGACGCCGTCCTGGAACGAGACGGTGGCGGCGGGCGCCGCGCGCGGCCTCGGAGCGCTCGCCGACGCGCGCGCGTTGCCGGTGCTGCGCGACGCGCTCGCGTCGAACCGGCACGACGGTCTCCGGCGCGCCGCGGCCGGCGCGCTGGGCGAGCTGGGATCGCTCGTGCAGACGGTGCGCACCGACGTCGTCGACACGATCGCGCGCACGCTCGAGGACGCGTCGTATCTCGTGCGCGTCGCTGCGTTCGCGGCGGCGGAGCGGCTGGGCGACGCGCGCCTGCTCGGCGTCCTCGACCGCATCGCGCAGGGCGACGACGACGGACGCATCAAACGCGATGCCGCGGAGGCCGCGATGCGTGTGCGCGACGAGCAGACGCGGCCCGAGGCGCTGGCCGGCATGCGTGAAGAGCTCGACCGCCTGCGGACCGAGGCGCAGGCGCTGCGCGAGCGCGTCGAGGACCTGGCCGCGCGGTGACGCGCGTCCGTTCCGTCACCGCGGCGCTTGCGCTCGCGGCGGCAGCCGCATGCGCGCCGCGCACGCCGCCCGCGACGCGCGTCGCGCCGCCGACCGGAATTCCCGCCGCACCGAGCGCGCCCGCATGGACCGCAGCGTCGGTGCGGTCGCTGCAAGCGCAGCTGCGCGCCGTGCTCGGCGCGTCGGCGCTCGCGACGAGCGGCATCGCGATCGTCGACGCGGACGCGCGCCCGCTCTTCGCGCGCCGCGAACGCACGCCGATGACGCCGGCGTCGACGTTCAAGGTGCTGGTCGGAGCGACGGCGCTGCAGACGCTCGGGCCGAACTACCGCTTTGCGACGACGTTCGAGTCGGTCGACGACCCTTCGGACGGCGACCTGCACGGCAACCTCTACTTGGTCGGCACCGGCGACCCGACGCTCACGCGCGACGATCTGCGCGGCGGTGCCGGCGCGGTCGCGCACGCCGGCGTGCGCGCGGTGTCGGGCGCGATCGTCGCGGACGGCAGCGCGTTCTCGGGACCCGAAGTGAACCGCGCGTGGCTCGCCGACGATCTGCAGTACGGGTACGCCGCGGGCACCAGCGCGCTTTCGCTCGATCAGGGCACCGTGGAGTTTCACCTCGTGCCCGCCTCGCCCGGCGCACCGGCGCGCATCCGCGTCCTTCCGCCGTCCGACGCCGTTCGCGTGCACGGCGCCGTGATCACCTCGTACTCCACGCTGCTGTCGATCCAGCGCGACCCCGCGCGCAACGACTTCACGTTCGACGGTCACGTTGCCGTGGGCGCCGAACAGTCGTTCTGGCGCCCCGTCGTCGACATGTCGCGGTACGCGGCCGAGGTCGCGCGCTCGATGCTGCGCGCGAACGGCGTCGTCGTCCAAGGCGGCGTGCGCGACGGCGTCGCGCCGCTCGCGCCGAACGTGCTGTGGCGCCACCGGTCCGCACCGCTCCGCGACGTCGTTCACGAGATGATGATGGAGTCGAACAATCACTTCGCCGAGCAGCTGCTGCGCGCGGTCGGCGTCACGCGCGGTGCCGGGACCGAGGCGGGCGGCGCGCTCGTCGAGCGCGCGGTGCTGCAACGTGAGGCCGTTCCGCAGGACGGCCTGCGCGTGGTCGATGGCAGCGGGCTCGCGCCGAGCGACCGCATCGCGCCGCTCACGCTCGCCACGCTGCTCGCCCGGGCGGCGGTCGCGCCGGGCGGCGCCGTCTTCGTCGCTTCGCTGCCGCGTGCAGGCATCGAGGGAACCGTGCGCTGGCACCACCTCACCGACGCGCTCGGCCGCGTGCGCGCGAAAAGCGGGCACATCGAGGACGTGAACGCGCTGACCGGGTACGTCGACACGCGCAGGCACGGGCGCGTCGCCTTCGCGTTCATCGTCAACGACCGGCGAGCGGACGACGGCCCGGTGTACGCCGGCATCGACCGCGCGCTCGACATCCTGGCGCGGAGCTGATGGAAGAAGAGGCGATGCTGACCGGTCTCGACGTCGACGTCCTCGAACGCGTGCTCGCGCGCGCGCTGCGCCGCGGCGGCGACTTCGCCGACGTCTTCTTCGAGAACCGGCTCGTGCAGTCGTTCCGGCTGCAGGACGGTGCGGTGCGCGAGGCGTCGTCGGCGGTGGTGCGCGGCGCCGGCGTGCGCGTCGTCGTCGGCGCGAGCGCCGGCTATGCGTTCTCCGATGAGCTCGACGAGGCGGCGCTGCTGCGGGCCGCGGAAGCGGCGTCGCTGATCGCGCGGGACGGCCGCGAGCAGGGCGCCGTCGTCTCCCTCGCGCCGGTGTCCGTGCCGTCGCTGTACCGCCCGCATCCGGACGAACCGGTCGACTCGGCGCTCTACGTCGACCTGCTCGCGCGCGCCGACGTCGCTGCTCGCGCGTTCGACCCG
Source organism: Vulcanimicrobiota bacterium (assembly GCA_963818845.1). GTDB lineage: Bacteria > Vulcanimicrobiota > Vulcanimicrobiia > Vulcanimicrobiales > Vulcanimicrobiaceae > Vulcanimicrobium. The sequence continues at coordinate 177,784 of CAWFTO010000003.1, forward strand.
CGCGTCGTCGCCGTCAACGCGTTCGTCACCGACGAGCTGCAGTACGTTCAGATCGCGTCGAGCGACGGCCGCATCGTGCGCGACCGCCGCCCGCTGGTCGCGCTCGGCGTGCAAGTCGTCGCGCGCGACGGCGCGCAGCGTGAGAACGGCTATGTCGGTGACGGCGGCCGTTGCGCGCTCGACGTGTACGACGGCGCGACGCCCGACGGCGTGACGCCGGAAGCCCTGGCGCGAGAGTCCGCGCGCATCGCGACGACCAAGCTCGGCGCGCGCGGCGCGCCGTCCGGTGAGATGCCGGTCGTGATCGGTCCAGGCGGCGGCGGCGTGCTCTTGCACGAGGCCGTCGGCCACGGCCTCGAAGGCGACTTCAACCGCAAAGGCACGTCGCTCTACGCCGGCCGCATCGGCGAGCGGGTCGCGAGCGAGCTGGTCACGATCTTCGACGACGGCGATCTGCCCGGCGAGCGCGGAACCGTCGCGGTCGACGACGAGGGCACGCCCGGACAGCACAAGGTGCTCGTCGAGAACGGCATCCTGCGCGGCTACATGCACGACCGGTTGAACGCGCGGCTGATGGGCGTCGCGTCGACCGGCAGCGGCCGGCGCGAGTCGTACCGCGTCCTGCCGCAGCCTCGCATGTGCAACACGTTCATGCCGGCGGGGACGTCGACGCCGGAGGAGATCGTCGCGTCGATCGACCGCGGGCTCTACGCGACGTCCTTCAGCGGCGGGCAGGTCGAGATCAGCAAGGGCGACTTCGTCTTCATGATCGCGGAAGGCTACGTGATCGAAGGCGGCAAGATCACCGCGCCCGTGCGCGGCGCGACGCTGGTCGGCAACGGCCCGGACGCGATGACCAAGGTGACGATGGTCGGCCACGACGCGAAGCTCGCGCACCGCTCGTACACGTGCGGCAAGGGCGGGCAGAAGGTGCCGGTCGGCGTCGGCATCCCGACGGTGAAGCTCGAGAGCTGCACCGTCGGAGGCACCGGCCGTGGCTGATCCGCGCGACGAGGCGCTCGCGGCGGCCGTGAGCGCGGTCGAGCTCGCCGTCGCCGCGGGAGCGAGCGACGCCGACGCCGTCGTCACGGTCACCGACCGCTTCGCGTGCGAGGCGCGCGGCGACGAGATCACCAAGCTCGAACGCTCGCGCGGCCGGGGCTTGAACCTGCGTGCGTTCGTCGGGCGACGGCGCGCGACGCTCGCGACGACCGATCTTTCCGCCGGCGGCGTGCGCGCGCTCGCGCGGCGCATCGTCGACGCGGCTCGGTTCGTCGGCGAGGACCCGCACGCGGGGCTGCCGGATCGCACGGAATCCGACGGCGTGTGCGATCACGACCTGCTCACCGTCGCGGACGACGCGACGGAACGGCCCGACGAGGCGAAGATCGACGAGGCGGTCGCGATGGAACGCATCGTGCGCGCGGCCGACGCGCGCGTCGTGAACTCCGACGGGTCCCGCGTGCGCGACACGATGACGTCGTGGGCGCTGGCGAACACGCGCGGGTTCCGCGGGGTCGCGCAGGGCACGCACGTGTCGCGCGACGCGGCGCCGGTCGCGATCGACGGCGACAGCAAGCGGATCGGGCGCTACGGCACCGCCGCGCGCGGCTGGTCGACCGCCGAGACCGCCGACGCCGTCTGCCTGCACGCGGTGCACCGCGCGCTCGCGATGGTCGGCGCGCGCAAGCCGGCGACCGGGACGATGACGGTGATCTTCGAGCGCGACGCGGCGTCGGCCGTCCTCGGCGACCTCTTCGCCGCGCTCAGCGCCTCCAACGTCGCGCTCGGCAACTCGTGGCTGGCCGACCGCACGGGAACGCGCGTCGGCAGCGAGCGCGTCACGCTGGTCGACGACGGGCGGTTGCGCGGCGGCCTCGGCAGCGCGCCGTTCGATGCCGAGGGCGTTCCGACGCGCGAGACCGTCGCGATCCGCGGCGGCGTGCTCGAAGCGTTCTTCAGCGACACGTACTGGGGCCGCCGGGTCGGCATCCCGTCGACGGGCAACGGGGGCGGCACGGGGATCGCGCCGGGGAACTTCTACCTCGTGCCGGGCACCGGGACGCTCGACGATCTGGTCGGTTCGACGGAGCGGGCCATTCTGGTGCTCGACACGATCGGGTTCGCGACGGAATACGCCAGCGGCGTCTACAGCCGCGGCGCGCGCGGCATCTACGTCGAGGACGGCGTGCCCAGGCACGCCGTCGACGAGTTCACGATCAGCTCGACCTTCGAAGCGCTGCTGAGCGCCGTCGATGCGGTGGCGGGCGACCTGCGGTTCGACTCGTCCGTCGTCTCGCCGTCGTTCCGCGTCGCCGAGATGACGATCGCCGGATCGTAGGCCACCCCGGAAATCAGGCACGATCTTTACGTTCGGCGCGCAAGCCGCCGGTTCGCCGGCTCACGTTGCCATAGCGAGCCTCCGATCAGAACGGGGAGATGTCCCTGCTGGCTAACCTTTCGCTTCGCGTCAAGATCGCTGCGGTCGCCTTGGCGGTACTCGCGATCGTGCTCGCGACGTTCGTCATCGCCTCGAAGACGTTTTCCGAGCTGAGCACGCGCGCCGGCGAGATGTCGCGTGCCCACGCGCTGTCGGCGTCGGTCGCCGTCGCGTTCGAGGACTGGACGCTCGAGGACGACCGCGTGAACCGGTACGCGGCCGCCGTCGCCATGCACGACGGCCCGCTCGCGGAGAAGACGTTTCGCGCGGCGTGGGACAGCCGTATCAAGGCGAGCGCGGACCTCGACGACGCGTTCGGCCTGGCCACCGACGACCACATTCGCGAGTCGATCGCCGGCCTCGGCCGCGATCTGTCCGCGTACGACGCGGACACGCAAGAGATGCGCCGCCGCGCGATGGCCGGCCAGGTGCAACGCGCCGTTCACGTGGTCACCGTCGAAAACCTCACGCCGTCCGGCGCCATCCGCCGGGACTTCAACGCGCTTTCGGCTGCATCCAACGCGGCCGTCGCGGCGGCGGAAAAGCAGATCGGCGAGCAAGCGAACTTCGGCCGCATCGTGCTGATCGCGGTCGGCGTGGCCGGCTCGGTCGCCGTCATGGGGCTGCTCCTCGTGCTCGGGCTCGCGATCCTACGGCCCCTTTCGCGCCTGACGCGCGCGTCGCGGCGTCTCGCCGCCGGCGATCTCGACGTCGCGGATGCGCTGCCGAACGACGGCAAGGACGAGCTCGGCGTGCTCGCGGCGTCGTTTCGCGCGATGGTCGCGCACCAGCGCCGCATGGCGGAGGCTGCCGAGGCGATCGCGGGCGGCGACCTGACGCGCGCGCCGGAGCCGGATGGCGCGAGCGACCGGCTCGGCCACGCCTTCGGAGACATGATCCAGAACTTGCGGCGCCTCGTGACGAGCGTCTCCTCGGCGTCGGGCCAGCTGTCGAGCACGTCGGCTCTCGTCGCAACGGCGTCGGCGGAGTCGAGTCTCGCCGTCGAGCACATCTCGCGCGCGATCGGCACGCTCGTCGAGAGCGCGAAAGACCAGACCGCGCGCGTCACGGTCACCGGAACCGGCACGGCCGAGGTCGCGTCGTCCGTGACGCAGATCGCGCGCGGCGCCGGCGACCAGGCGACCTCCGTGCAGTCGGCGGCGAACGCGGTCGCGGAGCTGAACGGTCAGATCGTGGCGCTCGCCGCGGCCGGCGAATCGCTCGCCGACGCGGCACGCGGCGCCGCGGAGCAGGCGGCGGGCGGAACGGATGCGACCGGCCGGACGGCGGACGCGATGCAGCAGCTGCGCGAGACGTCGGCCGCGGCGCTCAACGCGATGACGCAGCTGGACGTGCAGTCCGGACAGGTCGGCGAGATCGTGCGCACGATCGACGAGATCGCCGACCAGACGAATTTGCTGGCGCTCAACGCGGCGATCGAGGCGGCTCGCGCGGGCGAGCACGGGCGCGGCTTCGCGGTCGTCGCGGACGAGATCCGCAAGCTCGCCGAGCGTTCGTCCTCCGCGACGCGCGAGATCTCGACGATCCTGCAGTCGATCCGAGCGAAGGCCGTCGACGCGAACGCGACGATGCGCTCGTCGGCGACCGCGCTCGAGAGCGGCCTGGCTCTCTCCGAACGCGTCCGCGAAGCATTCTCCAACGTGCGTGAAGCGATCGGCCGGACCGCGTCCGTCGCGGACGAAGTCGCGCGGCGCGGCGACGCGATGCGCGGCGCGAGCGACGCGCTCGCGGCCGACGTCGGCGCGGTGTCGGCGGTGATCGACGAGAACGCGACGGCGGCCCGGCAGCTTGACGCCACGACGCGCGCGATCTCGGACAGCGTGCGCGCGCTCGCGGAAACCGCGATGCAGCAGGCGAGCGCAACGGATGACGTGTCCGCGTCGGCGGTGGAGTTCGCGGCGCAGATCAAGCAGCTCGAGGGAAGCGCCGCAAGCCTGCGCGATCACGCCGACGAGCTGGCGCTGCTCGTGTCGTACTTCGTCGTCGACGCGAAGGCGATCGCCGCGCAGAGCGAGCCACCCGAGCAGCAGCCGGACGGCGTCGCGCCGATGGCCGTGCTCGACTTCGCCTAAAGGAGAATCATGACGACGACGCCACTGCCCCGGCGGCTGGCCGCCGAGTTTCTCGGCACGTTCTGGCTCGTGTTCGGAGGCTGCGGCAGCGCCGTGCTCGCGGCGGGGTTTCCGCACCTGGGGATCGGGTTCGCGGGCGTCGCGCTCGCGTTCGGGCTGACGGTGCTCACCGGCGCGTACGCGTTCGGGCCGATCTCCGGCGCGCATTTCAATCCCGCGGTGACGGTCGGCTTGTGGATCGCACGGCGCATCGACGCGCGTGACGTGCTGCCGTACATCGTCGTGCAGGTCGTTGGCGCGATCGTCGCGGCCGCCGTGCTGTACGTCGTGGCGAGCGGCGCGCCGGGCTTCAGCACCGCCGCGGGCTTCGCGAGCAACGGCTACGGGGATCATTCGCCCGGCGGCTTTTCGCTCGTCGCGTGCATCACCGCGGAGTTGGTGCTCACGTTCATGTTCCTGATGGTCATCCTCGGCGCGACCGATGCGCGCGCGCCGGGCGGCTTCGCTCCGATCGCGATCGGGCTCGCGCTCACCATCATCCACTTGGTCAGCATCCCGGTGACGAACACGTCGGTGAATCCGGCGCGCAGCACGGGCCCCGCGCTGTTCGTGGGCGGCTGGGCCGTCGCGCAGCTGTGGATGTTTTGGCTCGTTCCGCTCGCGGGCGGCGCCCTTGCGGGCCTCTGCTATCCGCTCGCCTTCGGGTCGAGCGGCCTCGCCGTCGAGAAGCCGGCGATCGGCTCGGCGGGAGAGCCCCCGACGTAGCGCGCCGCGCCGGCGCTGCGGTGAATTAGCGGACGGGACGCCGCTGCGGCAGCAGCGCGCGGCCGGTATTGATCCGGCGCACGTCCGGGATCGGCTCGACGGCCATCACGTCGACGGGATCGCGCTTTCCGCGCACGTGCCGCGCGCCGAGCGGGCGCACGAGGTACCGCGAGCGGTCGCGCACTTGCGACATGACGTCCTCGGTCGCGACGACGGGCTCGCGCAGGCGCTTCGAGAGCCCCTCGACGCGCTTCGCGGTGTTCACCGTGTCCGACACGATCGTCGTGTCGATGTGGCGCGCGTCCCCGACGGTGCCGAACGTGATCGGGCCCGTGTGCAACCCGACGCCGATCTCGATCGGCGGCCCGAGCTTTTCGCGGTTGAGCTCGCGCACCGCCGCCTGCAGCGCGAGCGCGGCATCCAGCGCGTCCTCCACGCAGCGCGGGAAGAGCGCCATGTAGCCGTCGCCGAGGTAGCGGTCGACGCTGCCGCGGTGCTCGCGCACCACGCGCGCCGAGCGCGCGAAGAAGTCCGCGATGAGCACGAACGCGTCTTCCGATGACAGCTGCTCGGTGAGCGCGGTCGAGTCGCGAATGTCCGCGAACAGCACGGTCATCGGCTCGGTCGCGCGGTCGCCGACCTCGACGTCCGCCAGCGACGTGCGTCCCAGGCGGTCGACCAGCGTGCGCGGCAGAAAGCGGCCGCGCGCCTCGCTTTCGCGCTCGAACGCGGCGAACAGCCGCGCGGGCGCGTCCCGCGTCGCCGCGACGACCGCTTGCGCGTAGCGCGCGACGGCCGCGGCACCCAGCACGATCGCGACGCCGGCGAGCACGCCTTCGTCGCCGCCGACGACGACCGCGAACGCCCCGAGCGCGGCGGCCGCGGCCGCTTCGAACGCCTCGCGGCGACGCCGCAGCGCCGGTCCGCTCGCCGCCGCCACGATGGCGAGCGCGGCGAGAGCGCCCGCGGTACCCGCCCCCACGAGGTTCATGGCGGCAGCATGCGCGCGCACGCGCACCCCGGAGCGCCGGGCGCTCGGACGCTTCGCCGGAACGGGACGGAGTGCGAATGAGGCGAGGACACGCGGTAACCGGTACCGTACCCGAAATCCGATGGCGTCGTCTCCCTCGATCGGTACACAGCTCGTGATGCGCTTGGAAACGCCGAACACGCCCGGCTCGTTCGGCATGCTCGCGAGCGCGATCGGCGACGCGGGCGGCATGGTGGGTGCCGTCGACACGCGCACCGTCGGCAAGACGTCGATCGTCCGCGACGTCACCGTCAACGTGCCGAGCGAGGTGATCGGCGACGCGGTCCGGCAGGCGATCGAGGCGCTCGACGGCGTGCGCATCCTCAACGTGTCGGATGCGACGTTTCTGGCGCATCTCGGCGGCAAGATTCGCACCGGCATCACGCGCCCGGTCAAGACGCGCCAAGATCTTTCGACCGTCTACACGCCCGGCGTCGCGCGCGTCTCCAGCGCGATCGCGAACGACCCGGCGAAGGCGTACGCGCTCACGATCAAGCGCAATACCGTCTGCGTGCTCACCGACGGCACGGCGGTTCTCGGCCTGGGCGACATCGGTCCGTACGGCGCCGCGCCGGTGATGGAGGGCAAGTGCATGCTCTTCAAGCAGTTCGCCGACATCGACGCGTTCCCGATCTGCCTCGATACCAAGAACGTCGACGAGATCGTCGAAACGGCCAAGCGCATCGCGCCGATCTTCGGCGGCATCAACCTCGAGGACATCAGCGCGCCGCGCTGCTTCGAGGTCGAGCAAAGGCTCGTCGACGAGCTCGACATCCCGGTGATGCACGACGACCAGCACGGCACGGCCGTCGTCATCCTCGCCGCGCTGATGAACGCGGCGGCGGTCGTCGGCAAGCGCATCGAGGATCTGACGATCGTCCTGACCGGGAGCGGCGCGGCCGGCACGGCGACGATCAAGATGCTGCTCGCCGCGGGCGTGCGCGACGTGATCGCCGTGGACCGCGACGGCGCGCTCAGCCGCGATCAGGACTACGCGAACTCGCACTGGACGTGGCTGGCGGAGAACACCAACCGCGATCGGCGGCGCGGGTCGCTCCAGGACGTGCTTGCCGGTGCGGACGTGTTCGTCGGGGTGAGCGCGCCGGGCATTCTCCAGCCCGAGTGGATCGGCACGATGGCGCGCGATCCGATCATCTTCGCGATGGCCAACCCCACCCCGGAGGTGATGCCGGACGCGGCTGCGCCCTACGCCGCCGTCGTCGGCACCGGCCGTTCGGACTTCCCGAACCAGATCAACAACCTGCTCGCGTTCCCGGGATCTTCCGGGGCGCACTCGACTGCCGGGCGCGGAAGATCACCGAGGGCATGAAGCTGGCGGCGGCGCGCGCGATCGCCTCGATCGTCGGGGACGAGCGGAGCGCCGAGTACATCATTCCGAGCGTCTTCGACACGCGCGTGGTCGACGCGGTGGCCCGGGCGGTCCAAGACGCCGCCATCGAGGAAGGCGTGGCCCGCCGCGAGCTGCTCATGCCCGACGACGAGTCGGCGCGGCCGGCCGGAACCCGGTAGCCTGGCCCGTCCGGCGAGGGACGGGACCGCGGCATACCGTACCCAGGCGAGGATGTTTCCTTGCTCCGGGAGGCGCGGGTGTCCGATCGTATCCTGATCATCGAGGACGACGCCGACGTCGCGCACTTCGAGAAGGTCATTCTCGAACGCAACGGCTTCGAGGTGCGCGTCGCCAGCACGGGGTCCGCGGGCCTCGAGGCGGAGCCGGCGTTCAAGCCGGCGATCGTGCTGCTCGACGTCGAGCTGCCCGACATCTCCGGGCTGGACGTGTGCACGTCGCTCGCGAACTCGTCCGACGCGTTCATCCTGATGGTGAGCGCGCACTCGAGCGAGAACGACGTGCTGCGCGGACTCGGCCTCGGCGCCGACGACTACATTCGCAAGCCGTTCTCCGGCAACGAGCTGGTCGCGCGCGTGCAGTCGTTCCTGCGCCGGCGCGAGCGCTCGCGCAAGACGGAGCAGGAAGGCCGCCTGCAGACGGGCGGCGCGACGCTCGTGCGCGACTTCCACACGCTCGAGAACGGCGGCAAAAGCGTGACGCTGACCGCGCTGGAGTTTCGGCTGCTGTGGTATCTCGCGGAGAACGTCGGCAAGCTGCTCACGCGCGCGCAGATCCTCGAGCGCGTCTGGAACGACGTCTCCGGCGTGCCGACGCGCGTCGTCGACGTGCATGTCGCGGCGCTGCGCAAGAAGCTCAACGAGGTCGGCACGACGCTCGCGATCAGCAGCGTGCGTGGCATCGGTTACCGCCTCGACGAGCGCTGAGCCGGCCGTGACGCCGGCGATCCATCGTGGAACGGATTCGGCTCGACTCGCGTGACGGGCGGCCGCTGTACGTCCAAATCGCCGACGCGCTGACCACCTCGATCGAATCCGGTGCCCTTGCGGCGGAAGAGCGGCTGCCGCCGATCCGCGCGCTGGCCGGGGAGCTCGACGTCGCGATCGTCACGGTGTCGCAGGCGTACGAGATGCTCGCGGCGCGCGGCCGCGTCGTCTCGCGTGCCGGGCGAGGGACCTTCGTCGCGCCTCGCGACGACGATGAATACGCCTACGTGCCCGCGTGGGAGCCTTCGCTGCTCGCGCGCGGGGAACGCATGGAAGGCGTCCTGGACCGGCTCGCGCAGGCGGCGGCGCCGGGCGTCATCTCGCTGGCGCGCGCGAACCCGGCGCCCGAAACGTTCCCGATGGCGGAGTTCGGCCGCGCGATGGCGCGCACGTTTGCCGACGATCCGCCCGAGGCGATGCAGTACCGCGCGAACACGGGCGACGCCGACCTGTGCGCCACGCTCGCCGACTCGCTGCGCGCGCGCGGCTGCGACGCGAGCGCGGAAGAGATCATCGTCACGTCGGGCGCGCAGCAAGGCGCGGATTTGATCGCGTCGGTGCTGCTCGCCGACCGCGCCGTCGTGGCGTCCGAGTCGCCGACGTATCCGGGTACGCTCGGCGTCTTCGACGCGCGCGGTGCGAGCTACGTCGAGGTGCGCAGCGACGCCGACGGCGTGCGCATCGACGACGTCGAGCGCGTGTTCGCCGAGTACCGCCCGCGGTTGTTCTCGATCTGCCCGATCGCGGAGAACCCGACCGGCACGGTGCTTCCGGCGCGGCGCGGCAAGGCGATCGTCGACCTTGCACGCCGCTACGACGTGGTGGTGCTGGAGGATCAGACCGGCTGGACGTTCGCGTACGACGCGCCCGCGCCGCCGCCGCTCGCCGCATACGACACGGACGGTCGCGTCGTGATGATGGAGTCGCTCTCGAAGTCGATCTTTCCGGCGCTGCGCATCGGCTACTTGCGCGTGAAGGGCGCCATGCGCGACTCGATCGAGGCCGCGAAGGTGCGGACCGACTCGTTCACCTCGACGCTGACGCAGCGCGCGCTGTGGCGTTTCCTGCGGGCGCCGGCCTACGGCCGGCACCTCAAGTCCGCGCGGGCGCTCTACCGCGGCCGCCGCGACGCGTTCGTCGACGCGCTCGCGGGCGCGCTGCCCTGGGCCGACGTGCGCGCGCCGCAGGCCGGCACGAACGTCTGGCTGCGACTCCCGCCTCGCCTCTCGAGCCAGGCGGCTTTCGACCTGTGTGCCCGCGAAGGAGTGCTGGTGATGCCGGCGGACCCGTTCTATCCCTCGCGTACCGGGCCGGCTGCGCTGCGCCTGTCGTTCGGCGACCTCGCCGACGACGCGCTGCCGCAGGCGGTCGATCGTCTCGCGCGAGCGCTCCGATGAGCGCAAAGCGCCTCGGCCTGCGCGCGGCGTGCGCGCTGCTCGCGCTCGCGATGGGACCGCTCGCGGCGCAGGGCGCTCCGGCCCGCGCGCACCGGCCGCCGCCGCGACGGCCCGCCCACGTGCAGGCCGTCTCGTACGCCGCGCCGGCCGGCAACCTCCCGGCCGGACACCTGCGCGGCGCGACGTACGACGCCGTCCTGCCGTCCGGCCGCATCGTCACGCCCGCCGGCACGAGCGTTCTGACCGGGATGAACGCGCTCGGGGTCGCGCTCTCGCCGGACGGCCGCTTCGCGATCGTGTCCAACGACGACGAGCGCGAGGCGCTCGTGCACTCGATGATCGACTCCGACGCAACGGGCGGCTTCTCGCTCGCCGTCGTCGACGTCGCGACGATGCGCGTCGTCGACCGCTACCGCGGTCCTTCGGAGAAATTCTGGCTCGGTGTCGTGGCGCTGCCCGATCCAGCGAATCCCGCGCACACGCTCGTGCTCGCGTCGGGCGGCCCGACGAATGCCGTATACGCATTTCAGCTCGACGGCAACGGCAGGCTCACGCCCGACGCGAAGCACGTCGTCGTCCCGCCCGTTCCTGGCGATCCGGCGTACGCGGACATGAACCACAGCTATCCCGGCACGATCGTGGTCTCGCGCGACGAGCGGCGCGCGTACGTCGTCAACGAGGCGGCCGGGACGGTGAGCGCGATCGACACGGCGACGCGCACGCTGACCGGTCCGACGCAGCAGGTCGGGTATCTTTCCGCTCGGCGCGGCGCTCGCCGGGGATCGTCTGCTGGTCTCGGACGAAGGACTGATGCGCTACGGCGTTCTGCCGCAGCCCGTGGTCGCTCCGCCGTTCGCGCCCGTCGCGCCGGACATGCAGCGCGCATCCGCGCTCTCGTTCCTCGGTCTCGCCGCGAACGGTGACCTGTCGGCGCTCGGCACCGACGCGCCGCCGTTTGCGAATGCCGCGCTCGCGCTGGACCCCGCGCCTGACGGTCTGCGCACGGTCGGCGGCGCGCATCCCACCGCGATCGCGACGACGCAGGACGGCGCATACGCGTTCGTCGCGATGACCAACGTCGACCGCATCGCGACGATCGCGCTGCGCGGCACGCCGCGCGCCGTCGGCGGCACGGAGCTGCGCCTGTTCGACCGCGGGCCGTTCGGCACGCAGCCGTCCGCGCTCGCGCTCTCGAAAGACGGATCTCGCTTGTACGTCGCGCTCGCGGGTCTGGACGCGGTCGCCGTCATCGACGCGCGCGATCCCGTGCACCTGCACCGCCTCGGTCTGATCCCGACGGGATGGTACCCGACCGCGCTCGCGCTCTCGGCGGACGATCGCACGCTGTTCGTCGTCAACACGAAAGGATACGGCCACGACGCCGGCTTCACCGGCGACCCGCGCATCTTCGCCGACTCGAACGCGACATGGTCGACGCTGCAGAAGATCGACCTTTCGACCGTCTCGCTGAAGTCGACCACCGTGACGGCGCTCGCGAACACGCGGCGCGTGCTGACGGCTCCGCCGGCCTACCCGCGCGGGATCACGCACGTCGTCGTCATCCTCGAAGAGAACAAGACGTTCGACGCGATGCTGGGCGATCTCGGCGCGCCGCACGGCGATCCGTCCCTGGTGTCGTTCGGCGAGAGCGTCACCCCGAATCTGCACGCGCTGGCGCGCCGCTATGGGCTCGCGGCGAACATCTTCGCCGACGCGGAGGAATCGGACGCCGGGCACCAGTTCTTCGCCGGCGGCATGGCGACGCTGTACTCCGAACGCACGCTGCTCGACAAGAGCGGGCGCGGACAACTCGTCAACAAGAACGAGGACCCCGAAGACTACCCGCGCTTGGGCTACGTGTTCAACGCGCTCGCGCGGCACCGCATGGCGTTTCGCGACTATGGCGACCTCGTGCGGCTGTCGGGCTACGACGAAGGCAAGGCGAAAGACCCGAAGACGGACGACCCGCAGTGGGCCGGCGCCGACGACCGCGACGCGCCGACGCAGGGTCTCGGCGGCCTGTACGCGCTCAACGTCCCCGCGCCGGCGGCGCTCGCGGGGCACGTCGACCTCAACTACCCCGGCTGGAACCTCCGCATCCGCGACGAGCGCCGCGCGAAAGAGTTCGTGCGCGACTACGGCGCGATGGTCGCGCAAGGCCGGCAGCCGCGATACACGTACATCTGGCTGCCCGACGACCACACCGGCTCCGGTCCCGGCATCCCGCCGATCCCAGAGGAGGTCGCCGACGGCGACCGCGCGCTGGGACTGGTCGTGCAGTATCTCTCGCATCTGCCGTCGTGGCGTCAAACCGTGCTGTTCGTGATGCCGGACGACGCGCAGTCGTCGCGCGATCACGTCGACGAGTACCGCACGTACGCGATCGTCGCGGGGCCGTTCGCGAAGCGGCACTACGTCGGGATGCGCCACCTCTCGACCGTGAGCGTGCTCAAGACGTCGGAGCAGATCCTCGGCCTGGGCACGCTCGCGCTGGGCGACCTGCTCGCGACCGACATGAGCGACTTCTTCACGCCGCGGGGCGGCGACGCCGCACCCTACGACGCGATCCCCGTGCCGACGCAAACCGCGAGCACGGAAGGGAACCGCATCGCGGCGCTGCTGCAGCGCACCGACCAGAGCGCGCCGGATGCGGACACGGTGCGCGGTGCGCAGATCGTCGACTTCTCGCGGCAGGCGGACAAGCTCGCGCAGCAGCGCTTCGCGATGGCGCCCGCGACGTACGCCCGCATGCAGCGCGCGCTCTACGAACGGGCGCTCGCCGTCGTCGACGGCACGCAGCCGCAACCGGACGCGGACGGCGACGACGGCGACTGATTGAGCGGGGAGGCGTTCGCGGTATCATGGCGACATGCGTGCCGCGGACGTCGCACTGCTGATCCTCCGGCTCACGCTGGCCGTCGTCATGTGGCCGCACGGCGCGCAGAAGGCGCTCGGCCTGTTCGGCGGTTACGGCATCGCCGGAACGGTGGCGGGACTGCACGGCCACGCCGGCGTGCCCGTGATCGTCGCCTACCTCGTCATCGCCGTCGAATTCCTCGGGCCGATCGGGCTGGTGCTCGGCATCCTTACGCGCCTCGCCGCGCTCGGCATCGCGATCGACATGGCGTCCGCCGCCATTCTGGTGCACGCGCCGAACGGCTTCTTCATGAACTTCAGCGGGAAGCAGGCCGGCGAAGGCGTCGAATACTTCATCCTCATGGCGGGCATCGGGCTCACGCTGGCGATTGCGGGAGCCGGCCGGCTCGCGATCCTGCCGAAGACGTGAGCGCGATCGCCCACACGATCGCGACGACGAGCCCGTTGACGGCGAGCGCGACCAGGCCGGTGTTGATTCCCTCGAGCTGACTGCGGCCGGTCAACGTGAAGAAGATCAGCACGAGCAGCCCGGCGACGATGCCGGCGCCGACGGCGAACGCGGGCGGCCGGCGCGGCGTCACCCCGAGCACGACGCCCGGGAAGAGCTGCGTCACGCCGTTGTATCCGATCAGCAGCAGCCCGACCAGCGTGGTCTTCGCGACGGCCCAGAACCCGAACGCGAGCAGGGCGACGACCAGCACGAGGATGCGCGTCGTGCGCGTCTGCGCGGCCGCGTCGCGCGCGATGCCGTAATCGGCGAACACGTTCTTGCCGACGATGCTCGCCGCGGCGAGCAGTTGGCCCGCGGCCGGTACGAGCGCGGCCAGCGTCCCGGCCGCGGCGACGAAGCCGAGCACCCAGGCCGGATAGAACTTCTGCACCACGAGCATGAACGACTGATCGGCGGCTGGTCCTTTGAGGCCCGGCAGAATCTCGAGCGCGGCGAAGCCGGCAAAGAACACCAGCAGCAGCATCACTTGGTAGAACGGCAGGAACACGGCGTTGCGGCGCAGCGTGTCTTCGCTCTTCGCGCTGTAGATCGCGGCCATCGACTGCGGCCACATGAAGAAGCCGCACGCGGTCAGGATCGTGGTCGTCACGACCCACGTCACGCTGCTCGCGGCCGTCTTCGGATCGGCGACGGAGGCGGGCAGCGTGAGCCAGCCGGGATGATCGCGCAGCACGGCGTCGAGCGCGCCGGCCGGCGAGCCGAAGAACTGCGTCGGGAGCACCACGCCGGCGAAGATCACGCCGAGCAGCACGAGCACGTCTTTGCCGATGCTCGCCCAGGCCGTGCCGCGCAAGCCGGCGACGAACGTGAAGATCGCGACCACGAAAAAGCCGATCGCGACGGCGGAGAACGCGTTGATCGCGCCGTAGCCGGCGATCTGCAGCAAGATCTGCAGCCCCGTGAGCTGCAGCGTGACGTACGGGACGAGCATGATGAAGCCCAGGATCGCGACGAGCGCTCCGAGGAGCCGGCTGCCGTACCGATCGCGGAAGAAGTCGGGACCCGTCAGGTAGCCGCGTTCGCGCGCGATGCGGTGGACCGGCGGCGCGAGGAAGAACGAGATGATGTACGCGATCGTGCCGTAGCACAGGATGTAGTACGCCGGTGCGCCGCGGCTGTATGCCCAGCCGGCCGCGCCGAGGAACGTGAACGTCGTGTAGATTTCGCCGGCGAGCAGCAGCCACAGCAGCAGCGCGCCGATCCGGCGCCCGCCGACGATGTACTCTTGCGGGTCCATCGCGACGCCGCGCACGCCTCGAAGGCCGAGCAGGATCGTCGCCAGGACGACGATCGCGACGATGCCGAGCGCAATTGCGGCGTTCACGCGCGTTCGCTCCGGTACGCGACCCACATGAACGCGGGCGTGAGCAGCACCCACGCGACGATCCAAGCGAGCACGAACGGCAGGCCGAGGATGCGCGGCTCCAGCCGGTCGGCGAGGATGACTCCCAGTGTCAGAGCGAGCGCCGGGACGACGGCGCAGACGACGGCGACGCGGTGGTCCTTCATGCCCCCGGTGTTCCCTTGTCAGGAGCCGGCGCTACGCCCGGCGAACCGCGGCAAGTCGTGACCGTGAAATCGTACGCCCGGCCCTTCGCAGCAAGCGACGCGGGGGCGCTCGTCGCCGTGCTCGTCGTTCCCCCGTCGGCAGCGGTCGACCGGCTGCCGCCGATCAAGGGCGAGCCGTCGCCGATCGCAGGCCGGGCGCTCGAACAGCACGCGGTGTTCGTCGGCACGCTTCGCGACCGCGGCGTCGAGGTGCACGAGATGCGGCAAGCCGCCGAGTCGCCCTCCCAGTCGCTGGTCGCCGACTGCGCCGTGCTGTTCCCGGACGGTGCGGTCATCGCGCGGCCGTCGCAGATCGAGCGCCGCGCCGACGTGGCTGCGGTGGAGAAGCACCTCGCCGACCTCGGCGTCCCGATCCTCGGGCGCGTCGAAGCGCCGGGCCTGCTGGACGCGACCGACGTCGCGATTGCGCCGGGCCGCGTGTTCCTCGGCGTGCCGCGCAGCGGGGCCGGCCTGCGGCGCCGTTCGAACGAGATGGGCCGCAAGCAGCTCGAGGCCATCGCGACGCAGCAGGGCTACGCCGTGACCGAGCTCGCCGTTGCGTCGGATGTCGTGCGGCTGCGCGACGTGTTCTCGCTCGTCGCCGCGGACGTCGCCGTCGCCGCGCCCGACCGCGTCGACACCGTCGCCGCGACGGGCGTGCGCATCGTCGCCGTGCCGCGCGGCGAGGAGCTCGCGGCCGGCGTGCTCACGCTCGGCGACCGGCGCGTGCTCGCGAACTTGCGGTTCCGCGAGTCGATCGCGCTGATGCGCAAAGCGAAGATCGCCGTCGAAGCGATCGACCTCTGGGAGTTCGGCAAAGCCGGGTTCGGGCCGTTCGCGCTCGCCCTCGCCGTCAAGCGCGCGTAAGCGCGCCCATCGCGACGTGCGAATAGCAGTCTTCTCGGACATCCACGGCAACGCGCACGCGCTCGGCTGCTGCCTCGACGATCTCGCGTCGCGCGGGGGCGCCGACGTGGTCGTCGCGGCCGGCGACCTCTGCATGGACGGACCGCGGCCGAAGCAGGTGCTCAAGCGCCTGCGCGCCGCGGGCGCGCGCGCGCTGCGCGGGAACACCGATCGCATGGTCGGAGCGGGGAATCTCGCCGAGCTCGATCCCGAAGACGCGCGCAGCGTGGCATGGACGCGCGCGCAGATCGGCGGCGAGTGGACGCGCTGGCTCGCCGAGCTGCCTGCGACGGTCGCGATCGGCGACGGCGAAGACGGCCTGCTCGTGTGCCACGCGAACCCCAAGAGCGACGACGAGCACGTGTGGCCCGATGCGTGCGACGACGTCCTCGAGCGCCTGTTCGGCGACGTCCCGCAGCGCACGGTCGCGTTCGGGCACCTGCACCTCGCGTACGTGCGCGCGTGGCGAGGCCGCACGCTCGTGAACGTCGCCTCCGCGGGCCTGCCGAAGGACGGCGACGCGCACGCGCACTACGCCATCCTCACGCAGCGCCCCGGCGGTTGGGAAGTGCAGTCGCGGCGCGTGCGGTTCGACGTCGCGAAGGTCGAGCGGCAGTTGCGCAAGAGCGGCATGCCCGACGTCGCCAAGCGGATCGACACGCTGCGCCGGCATCGCTATCCGAAGCTGGGCCCGCCGGGTTCGGTGATTCCGTGACCGCCGCCGTGCGGGCGTCCGCAAACGGCGCGCAGCCGGCGCTGCGCATCGATCGCCTCGTCAAGCGGTACGGCGACTTCACGGCCGTCGACGGCATCTCGCTCGACGTGCACGAAGGCGAGTTCTTCGGGCTGCTCGGTCCCAACGGCGCCGGCAAGACGACGACGATCAACGCCGTCGTCGGGCTCGCGCACCTCACGAGCGGTTCGATCTCGCTGTTCGGCTACGACGTCGCGCGCGACTGGCGCGCGGCGCGCCGTCAAGTCGGTCTCGCGCCGCAAGAATACAACTTCGACCGCTACCTCAACATCCGCGACGTTCTGATCTTCCAGGCCGGCTACTACGGACTGCGCGGCAAGGACGTCGACGCGCGAGCCGACGCGCTGCTCGAGCGCTTCGATCTCACCTCGAAGGCGAAGCTCCCGTACACGAAGCTCTCCGGCGGCATGAAACGGCGCCTCACGCTCGCGCGAGCGATGATCCACCAGCCGCGCCTGCTGATCCTCGACGAGCCGACCGCCGGCGTCGACGTCGAGCTGCGCTTGGAGCTGTGGTCGCTGCTGCGCGAGCTCAACGCGAACGGCACGACGATCATCCTCACGACGCACTACCTCGAAGAAGCCGAGGAGCTGTGCGATCGCATCGGCATCATCCAGACGGGCCGGATCGTCGCGCTCGAGACGACGGCGAAGCTGATCGGCGACGGCACGCTGCAAGAGGTCTTCCTGGAGCTCACGCGTCGGTGATCGTAAACGCCGTCGGCTTCCAGACGCTCGTCAAGCGCGAGATGGTGCGCACGTTCGCGATCATCAACCAGGTCATCTGGCCGCCCGTCATCCAGACGCTGCTGTACGTCTTCATCTTCGGGCTCGGCTTGGGCAGCCGGCTGCAGACCGTGCAGGGCGTCCCGTACTCGCAGTTCCTGATCCCCGGCCTGATCATGCTGCAGGTCATCGACCAGACGTACAGCGAGAGCTCGTCGTCGGTCTTCCAAGGCCGCTTCATGAACTCGATCCAGGAGCTGCTGATCGCACCGATCTCCGCGTTCGAGATGGTGTTCGGATACGTGGTGGCGGGCGTCGTGCGTGCGATCTTCATCGCGCTGCTGATCACCGTGCTCGGCCTGGTGTTCGTGCACGCCGTCCCGCAGAACTGGGTGCTGTACATCGTGACCGTGACGCTGGTTGCCGTGCTGTTCAGCGCGCTGGGCATCATCTTCGGGTTGCTGGCGGAGAAGTTCGATCACATCGCGGTGCTCACGACGTTCTTCATCACGCCGCTCATCTTCGTCGGCGGCGTCTTCACGTCGCTCTCGATGATGCCGCCCGTCGTGCGCGAGATCTCGCTGGCAAACCCGATGTTCTACATGATCGACGCGCTGCGGCACAGCTACATCGGCCGCGGTGACGCGCCGCTCGGCGTATCGCTGGGAGTCGTCGCGGTGATCGCGGCCGCCGCGTTCGCCGTCGCGCTCCGCATGACGGCGGCCGGCTACAAGCTGCGGACGTAGCGCGCCCTCGCCCGCGTTTGCGCGTGCACGCCGCCGGGCACGTCGCGTCTCGTGGACAGCAAGCGTTTCGCCTCGTTTCTCGGGTGGTTCGGCATCGGGCTCGGCCTCGCGCAGCTGCTTGCGCCGGAGCGCGTCGCCCGGCTCGCCGGGATGCATCTCTCGCCGTCGGCGATGCGCCTGCTCGGCGCGCGTGAGGTCGCGAGCGGGATCGCGATCCTGGCGAACGACCGCCCCGTCGCGCCCGTCTGGGCGCGCGTGCTCGGCGACGTCATGGATCTCGGCGTGCTGAACGCCCAGCTCGCGGACCCGCGTGCGGATCACGGCCGCGTTGCGGCGGCTGCGTTCGCCGTCGCCGGCGTCACGGCGCTCGACGCCGCCTGCAGCCAGCAGCTGCGCTGACGGTCCGCTCCGCGCGCCGGGCGCGCCGTTCCAAGCGCAACCTGCACGGCAGGGCGCGCGTCCCTACGGAACATGAACCGCCTGGTGCCCTGGCTCGCCGCGTCCGCGGTGGGCCTCGGTCTCGCTCCGTGCGCCTCCGCCGAACCGTTGCCCGGGCCGGTCGTCGGGCGGCCCGCGCCTGCGTTCACGCTCACCACGACCGCCGGTAAGACCGTTCGCCTGTCCGACTTTCGCGGCAAGACGCTCGTGATCAACGTGTGGGGCTCGTGGTGCCCGCCGTGCCGGATCGAGACGGCGGACCTGGTCGCGGAGGCGAAGGCGGACGCGCCGCGCGGTGTCGCGTTTCTGGGCGTCGACACGACGGAGACGGCGAGCGTCGTCCGCGCGTTCGTCGCGGCGAAGGGCATTCCGTACGCGCAAGCCGTGACGAGCGGGACGAGCGCGTTCGCGACCGCGTACGACATCCGCAACTACCCGACGACGTTCGTCATCGGGCCCGACGGCGTGCTGCGCGCGCGCCACGCCGACAACGTGCTGCCGCGCCCGCAGCTGCACGCCTACATCACTGCGGCGCAGCGGGGCGAGACCGCGCCGTTGACGACGGCGTTCCAAGCGCAGCTCGACGCGCTGCTCGATCCCGCGCGCTACCCGTTCACGGGCGATCCGGCCGCGGTGAAGACGAACGTCGCGCAGGCCGCCGCGGCGATCGCGAAGGCGGATGACCTCCAGGACGACGCGATGACGGACGCGGCGCGCGATCACGACTTGCTCAAGACCGCCGCCGAGCAGCAGGCGCTTCGCACGGCGGCGATCGCCGCGCTCGCGCCGATCGCATCCGGCGACACCGACCTCGCGCTGCTCGCGCGGCTGCGCGGCGACGCCGCGGCGGCGGCAGGCGACTGGCACGCCGCCGACGCCGCGTACGCCGACGCGCTCACGCACGCGCCCGGCGACGTCGATGCGCTCAGCGGCGACGCATACGCTGCATCGAAGCTCGGCGAGCCGGCCCACGTCGTCGAAATCGACCGGCAGATCGCGGACCGCGCGCCGTCGGCATCGGCGTTCGTCGCCCTCGCTCGCGCGCAGGCGACCGCGGGCGACGTTGCCGGGGCGCGCGCAAGCTTCGAGCAGGCGCGCGCGCTGGCGGCCGGCAAGCCGGCGACGATCGCGTGGACCAACTTGTACGACGGCCGCATGGAAGCGGTCAGCGGCGACCGCGCGATGGCGCGCGCCGCGTTCGCGCGTGCCGCCGCCGCGGCCGCGCTGATCCCCGCCGGCAATCCGCGCCGCGCCTGGTACGTCGAACAGGCACAGGAAGGCGCGGTCGCGCTCGACGTCGCGCACGGCGCACGTGCCGCGCTCTCGCTCGCACCGTGGACGGGTGCGGACTTGCCCGGTTCGATCGAGAGCACGTTCAAGTACCGTCTCGTCGTGACGGGCGCGCCGGGATCGACGATCGCGCTCGCCGCGCGCGGGTTGCCGCCGCGCTGGATCGGCTCGTTCTGCAGCGACCGCGTCTGCGCTCCGTTCCGCACGTCCGTCGTGATGCCGCCGGGCGGCGTCAAGGTGGTCGAATTCCAAGTGGTCCCGACGACCGCCCACGCGGCGCCGGTCAACGTCCGCATCGACGCGGCCACCGGCGGCCGCACGCTGGCGACGGTCGGCGCGTCGGTTCGCGTGTAGGAGAGCGATGCTGCACGTCATGGTCGCCGCGGCGGCGCTCGCAATCAGCGGTCCGCAGGTCGGATCGCCGGCGCCCGACTTTCACCTGAGGACGCTCGACGGCCGCGTCGTGTCCCTGGCCGCCTTTCGCGGCAAAACGCTCGTGATCAACGACTGGGCGACGTGGTGCCCGCCGTGCCGCGAGGAGACGACGGGGCTGATCGCGACCGCGAAGACGCTCGCGGCCAAGGCGGCGACGTCGTGTTCCTCGGCGTCGACTCGACCGAAAGCGCGCCGATCGTGCGTGCGTTCGCCGCGTCGAAGTCGTTGCCGTACGCGCAAGCGATCGACGCCGATCATGCGTTCGCGAAGGCGTACGATGTCCGCGCGTTTCCGTCGACGTTCGTCGTGTCGCGCGACGGCGTGCTGCGCGCCCGGTACGTCGGTTCCATCTCGCCGGCCGTGCTGACGGCGTTCGTCGCCGACGCGCGGGCTGGCCGCAACGGCGTGCTCGCGACCGAGGCGCAGAAACGCGTCGACGCGCTCCTCGATCCGGCGAAGTTCGCGTTCTCCGGCGACGCCGCTTCGATCGTCACGACGGTCAAGAACGCGCTGGCGGCGATCGACGACGCCGAGAACGTCGACGGCGACACCGACTACGTGCGCACGCAGAGCGAGGAGAACGTGCTGCGCGACGCCGGCGCGAAAGCGCTCGAGCCGGTCGCGTCGGATGACGCGTCCAAGGCGCTGCTCGAGCGGCTGCGCGGCGACGCCGCCTCGGCGCGCGAGCAGTGGCCGGAGGCCATCGCGGCGTACGAACGCGGCCTTGCGATCGAGCCGAACGACGAGGATCTGCTCGGCGGCTATGCGGCCGCGCTGCATGAAACCGGCGACGAGGCGAAGGCGACCGACGTGTACGCGCTGCTCGTGAAGAGCGACCCCTCCGTCGACAACCTCGTGTCGCTCGGCGTGAGTGCGGGCGACGCGAAGCGCTTCGACGACGGCGCCGTCGCGTTCGCGCGCGCGATCGGGACGGCGCGCGCCGCCGTCGCTGCGAAGCCGAACGACGCCAAGGCCATCCGCAAGCTCGCGTGGGCGTATCTGTACGCGGGCCGTCTGTACGTGAAGTCGGGCGCGACGGCGAAGGCGCGCGCGGCGTTCGCGCAGACCGCGAGCTGGTCCGCGAAGCTGCCGAAGACGGACTCGCGCTACGCGATGTACCTCGAGGAAGCGCAGGAGGCGACGATCGCGCTCGACGTTGCGCATCCCGGCGGCCGCACCGCGCTCTCGCTCGCGCCGTGGACGGGCCCGGACCTGCCCGGGTCGGTTTCGAGCACGTATAAGTACCGCCTCGTCGTCGCGGGGACGCCGGGCAAGACGGTGTCGCTGTCGGCGGCCGGGCTGCCGAAGCACTGGGTCGCGTCGTTCTGCAGCGACCGCCAGTGCGCGCCGTTCAGGACGACGGTCGCGTTGCCCCAGTCCGGAGTGAAGGTCATCGAGTTTCAAGTGATCCCGCAGTCGGCGGCCTCTGCGGCACCTCTCATACGCGTCGACGCCGACGGAGCGAGCGCGACCGTACGAATCGCCGCGCGCTGACCGGGTGACGGGCGTGCGCTCGGCGTAACTTCCCCGCATCCCGCCCGGTACGGACGGGCGTCAGCGGCGAAAGGGCTGGAGGCCACCACGGACGAGGTCGTCGGAAAGGTCGGTCGCGTGACCGGGACCGTGGGTCCCGGCAAAGTCGGCGAGATCATGCTCGCCGTGCGCGGCGGGAGCGAACACTTCCACGCGCATCCTTGCGACGGGAAGACCATCGCCGTCGGCACCCGGGTCGTGGTCGTCGAGTACTATCCGCCGCGGACGGTGATCGTCGCCGAGGCCTGAACGGCCCGGCGCGGGAGGACTTGCGTGACTAGCACTCTGGGTGTGTCGGCCGCCATTCTGGTCGGTGTCGTCGTCGTGGCCGTCGCCGTCTTCGTCGTCGTGTTCCGCGCAATGTGGCGCGTGGCCGAGCCGAACGAAGCGCTGATCATTTCGGGACTGCACCACAAACCGAACGAGGCGACGGGCGAGTCGCTGGGCTTCAAGATCGTGACGGGGCGCGGGACGCTCGTCATCCCGGGCGTGCAGGTCGTCCGACGGCTCTCGCTCGACCTGCGCGAGTCCGAGCTGCAGATCGCGTGCGTGACGCAGCAGGGCATCCCGGTCCACATCAAAGGCGTCGTGATCTACAAGGTCGGTGACGACTTCGCGTCGATCGCGAACGCCGCGCGCCGGTTCCTCGACCAGCAGGATCGCATGGACGCGCGCATCCAGCAGGTCTTCGCCGGGCATCTCCGCGCGATCTGCGGCTCGCTGACCGTCGAAGACTTGATTCGCGAACGCGACAAGCTGACCGAGGCGACGCGCGGCGCGTCCGGCACCGAGATGGAGAAGCTCGGCCTCATCGTCGACTCGCTGCAGATCCAAGAGATCGACGACCCGACCGGCTACATCGACAACCTCGCGAAACCGCATGCCGCCACCGTGCAGCGCGACGCACGCATCGCGCAAGCGCAGGCGGATCAAGAGGCGACGCAGCGCGAGCAAGAAGCGGCGGCGCTCAAGGCGCAGGCACAGCGCGACAGCAAGATCAAGCAGGCCGGCTTCCAGGCGGAAGTCGACAAAGCGGCCGCGCAGGCGAAGCAGGCCGGACCGCTCGCGGACGCCGTTGCGCGCCAGCAAGTCGTCGTCGAGGAAACGAAGATCGTCGAGCTGGACGCGCACAAGAAGGAGTCGGAGCTGCTCGTGAGCGTGCGTCGTCCCGCCGACGCCGCGGCATACGAAAAGACGACGCTCGCGAACGCGCAGCGCGACGCCGATATCGCTTCGGCGGAGGCGCGCGCGCGGCAGATCGAGCTGCAGGCGCAGGCCGATGCGACCCGCGTCAAGCTCGCCGCCGATGCGGACTCACAGAAGACGAAGATGCTCGGCGAGGCCGAGGGCGCGGCGATTCGCGCGCGCGGCACGGCCGAAGGCGACGCGATCAACGCCAAGGGACTCGCGGAAGCGGCCGCGATCAAAGCGCGCGCCGACGCGCTCGCGCAGAATCAGGAAGCGGTGATCTCGCAGCAACTGGCCGAGAACTGGCCGGCGATCGTCGAGGCGGCGGCCAAGGCGTTCAGCAACATCGATCAGATGATCGTGATGAACGGCGCCGACGGCGTCTCGGAGATCATGGGCAAGGTGCTCACGCAAGGCGCCGCGGGCTTGCAGCTCGCGCGCAATCTGCTGGCGCGCACGAAATCCGGGTCCGACTACGTCACGCCGCCCGGCGCGAACGGCGGCGGCGCGTACGTGGCTCCGCCGGTTGCGGCACCCCCATCGGCGACGGACGCGAAGTGAGCGTCTGGACGCGGATCCTCCGGATGCTGCACCTCGAGGCGCGCTCGCAGATCGCGCGCCTGGACGATCCCGCCGCATCGGTCGACGCCGCGTACCGCACGCAGCTCGAGGTTGTCGACGAGGTGCGCGGGCATCTCGTCGACCTGCTCACGGCGCGCAAGCGCCTGGAGATGCAGCTGGCGGCGTACGAGCGCAGCGGCGCGCAGCCCGAGGCCGTCGACGCGTTTCGCGCGGAAATCGCGGAGCTGCGCGCGCGTGAGGACGCCCTCGCCGCGGCGGCCGAGGAGCTGCGGCGGCGCGCCGACGCGTTGCGCGCCGAGCGCGACATGACGCGGGCGCGCGTCGCGGCCGCACGCGCGGGCATCGCGGCGCACGGCGCGATCGCCGAGGTCAACGCCGAGCACGCGGAGATCCGCACGCTGCTCGACGACGCGCGCGAACGAACGCTCTCGCTCCAGGCACGCGCAGCGGCACTGGCCGAGCTGGTCGAGCGCGACGCGAGCTCACCGCAACGGTCACGGCCGTCGGCGGCGGCGCACGTCACGGTCGAGAACACCGCGATCACACCGGGGCCCGAGCCCACGGCGCTGACGCCTCCGGCCGAGTAGCGCCGCACACCGCGCCGACTAGCGTCGCCGGAACGCGAGCGCGGCCGCCGACCCGACGGGCACGAGGCCGAGCACGCACACGATCGCAGCAGCGGCCGCGCCGCCGGTGGCGCCGCCCGCGGCCGCGACCGCGATCGGTCCGAGGACCTGGCCGGCGCTGGAACCCTGCACGATCAAACCCTGCGTCGTCGCCATCAGCCGCGGCGACGGCGACGCCTCGGGCACCGAGAGCATGATCGACGCGGGGACGACGCCGCCCGCCATTGCCGCGACCAGCGCGCAGCCGAGCCGCACCGGCATGGGAAGCGCGGGGACGAAGGCGGCGCCGGCGCCGGCCGCCATGACGGCAGCGGCGCACGCGATCATGGGCGCCGCGCCGCGCCGGCGCGCCGCGAAGCCGGCGACGACGTTGCCCGCGCCGTTCGCCACGACGATCAGTGCGGACACCAGCGCGGCGACCGTCGTCGTCTCGCCGGCTTGGACCAAGATCGTCGGCAAGAAGCCGACCAGCGCGAGATACGCGCCGGCGTAGCCGACGAAGCCGGCCGCAAGCGCGAGCGGCAGCGGCGCTCGCACGACGGCGCCCAGGTCGGCACGCAGGTTCGTGGGACGATCGTCGTGCCGGCGCGGCGTGCGTATCGTCGCCGATGCGACGACGACGGCGGCGATCCACGTGACGGCCCCGACGGCGATCCAGAGCGAGCGCCATCCGCCGTGCGCCAGCGCGAGCGGCGCGAGCAGCATCACGAGTGCGGTGCCGGCGGGGACGTACGCGCTCCAGAGCCCCAGCGCGAGCCGCAGCCGATGCGGCGCACCGGCCGCGTCCGCGATCAGCCGCGGGCCCGAGACGACGACGGCGACGAAGCCGACGCCTTCGACGAAGCGTGTCGCCAGCAGCGCGTTCGCCGACGGCGTGAACGCTCCGGCGATGCTCGCCGTCCCCAGCGTCAGCAGGCCGGCGATCATGGTCCGCCGCGGTCCGGCGCGGTCGGCAACGGTGCCGACCGCCGTCGCCGTCAACGCCCCGACGAGCGAGAGCACGGAGATGATGAAGCTCTCGGTGAGCGGGCCGAGATCGAACGTGCGCTGCAGCGCCGGCAGCGCGATGGGCGCCTTGCCGATCGCGAACGCCGCTGACGACGCCCGCTCCGATCAGCGCGGCGACCTCACCGCTGCGGGTCGAGTCGGCGTTCACGCGCTCAGCGAACGAAGACGTAGGCGAGCAGCGACACCCAGCAGATCGCGAACGCCGCGGGCAAACCGTAGTTCAAGAGGCGGCGCGCTTCATTGGCGCGGATCAGCCGTTGCCCGAGCGGATCGGCGGACAGCCGCCGGATCTTCGCGCCGGCGTGCGTCGCTTGCCATTGCACGAGATCGCTGTAGAACGCGTCACCCAGCAGATCGCGTTCGCCGTGCTCGAGCCGCAGCAGCTGCCACTGGCAGAAGGCGACGTCGTGCGAGCCGGGGATGACGACGCGCACCCAAAGCGCGATCAGGAACACGCCCATCGCGAACAGCGTGAGCGGAAGCCAGAGCGCCGCGCCCTTTGCCGCAGCGTGTCCTTGGCTGACGAACGTGGCGACGGACAGCAGTACCGCCTGCGAGGTGAGCAGCATCGTCCGGTGGCCTTGCAGCACGGTGTCGAACTGTGCGGCGAGGGCGTGCAGGCGGTGATACGCGAGGTCGAGGTCGGCCATATGCCTAACTGTGCTGCACAACCATCGCGCAGTCTTGCGCGCACCAGCGGGGCAGCAGTAGATGCGCAGCTTCCGACCCACCGCGATCATCGCGTCTCTCGGTATCCTGGCCGTCTGCGCCCGCCCGCTCGCGGCCCAAACGCCGGCGCCTGCGGGCGGCCCGATCCGCAACACCACGACGATCATCCAGCGCGCCGACGTCGCCGGCGTGCCCGGCAAGGAAGGCGTGATGCTCAAGGCCGACTGGCCCGCGGGCGCGACGACCGGTCGCCACACGCACCACGGCGACGAGTACGCGTACATCGTCGACGGCACGCTCGAGGTGCACGCCGACGGTCAGCCGGCGCGCACGATGCATGCGGGCGATTCGTGGCACATGCCCGAGGGCACGGTCCACGAGACCATCAACCCCGGCCCGGGCGTCGCGCACTCGTACAGCTTCTTCGTCGTCGACAAGGGCAAGCCGCTCAGCGAACCCGCGCACTAACGGGCGGTTCGGCGGCCCGGCTGTGCCGAGGCGACGCGGGCCGTATTGGGCATACGTCGCGCGATGTTCGTATTCTTCAGCAACCGGCTGGGATGCCTCGGCTCGATCGTCGCCTCCGTGCTGCTCTCGCTGGTGCTGATCGCATTGATGAGGGCGTGCAATCACGCCTGAAGGGGCTACTCGTCAGAAGAACGGGTTGTGCGCCCTTTCGGCTAGGTCGCCGTTCCGCGGCGCGGACGCCTGGAATTCACACAGCCTGGCCGGTTCGGAGGTCGGCGACGCAGGCGCGTTGGTCTACGTCGTGCGCATGTCCGGCGTCCGCCTATTACCGTTAGTCGCCGGTTTATTTCGTCATTGGTGGTGAACTCCGATCCTCGGTATGCACGAGCTCGATTGAAGACAGCCGGACAATCTGACTGTCGAGCAGCTCACGCACCGATGAAAGACGCGTCTCGAACCGCACGTCTGGGTTCGCCGTTCGGTCGAACAAGGTCGCAATATCGGGCGCGATCGCGCGCAACGCGTCGAGATGTGCCTTAGGCTTAGACGACTTGTAAACTCGCCGTAGCCGAAATTCGATCTCGTATGCAAGTAGAAGGCACACCATCATGTTGTAGTGCGCGCTCGACCGATCTCGCTGTGCATTTTTCGGTATGGCGCTAAAATAGGACGCGAGCGTCGCACGCATCGCTGCAGCTTCGCGGGGCTGCAGCGGCGGTGGACCGCTCTGCACAAGAGCGACGCAGCTTGAGTGCAAACGGGTGAGCTTGTTGCTCGGATCGCGAAGGACGCGCCCACGAGCATACATGAGCACCAGGTCAGCGGCTGTTCGCTGCTGTAGTTGACTTGCCAAAAACTGATAGCTGACGATCTGGACGTCGACGATATAGCCGCAAAGCCGAACCTTGCTTTGTTGCAGCGCGATGCTATTATGCTCGCCATCGACAAACAAGTGCAAGTCGACGTCGCTTTCAAGCGTCGGCGATTCACTCGCATAGGAGCCGACGAGCATCGAGCCCAGTGTTGGCTTCCCGAAGCACTCGACGGCCGTCGCTTCGATCGTTTCCAGCACCGCGAGCAACCGCGCACAGAGAATGCCGGCGTCCACGTTGTCAACGCGTCTGCGCGAGACGCACGTCTCGCGCAGCCATCGTACCATCTGACGCTAGAAACAGGTCGCCGTATAAGCAGTCCCGTCCCCCGCGAATCCCCCGCCGCTGTACTCAGAGCCGTACATCTGGAAACCGCCTGACCAGTCTACGTCGCTTGGCGGTGCATTGAACGAAACGTCAAAGCCGCCGCCGAGGTTCGCGAACGTGCCACTGGCGTTCCACGAGGCATTGCCACTGCTGTCAAAAAATGTGATGTTAATGCTGGCGGAGATCGCGCCTTCGGCGAGCTCCCAGCTAGCCCACACTCCGGTCTCATTATAGTTCACGTCATCGCATAGGCCGGACGTCATTCCTTCCTTTCCGTCTGTTCCACAACTCGCTTCGGCTGGGCGGCGAATCGTTGCAACGGCGCCGACGGCTGCGGCGATTGTCGCGAGCAGATGCTTTCTAGGTAACTGCACCATCACGGCACCACGTACGTTGCAACAGCGCCGCTGACATCGACCGGAGGCTTGTGACCCGGCGGTACCGGTACGATCGAGAAGCAATCGCGCACGGTCGCGCCCGATGCCGCGCATCGCGACCGGTCGTGGATCCGGTACAGTTTCGTTCCAGTCGGCAGCGACGAAGGCGATGCCGCTCGCGCCACGGCCGTGAACGCTGCGAGGTCGCCTCCGGCTGCCGCCCTGCGCACGTCTGCGGCAACCGCTTCACCGCGAAATACGGTGCGCGCAGAGTGATTGCGCTGCGAGGAACTCGTGCTAAGCGGTGACAGTGGTGACGTCGATCTTGCACCGACGGTACCGCAAGCGCTAAGTGCTGTAATCGCGAAGGCGCCTAACAGTACTGATCCCCTTGTTTGCATTTCACCCTCCAATGCCTTTTACTGCTTCGCAGAAATTCGGAATATCATCTCCGCATTCTAACGTCGCCGACGACCGGCAGACGAACGGCGCTGCGAGAGAGCCACACCTCGCCGGTAAAGAGCAAATGCGATCCTAGCGTCGCGGGCCGTAAAAACGACGAATAGAAGTGTGGTCGCGGCTTTCGTCATGGTTTTTCGGATACACGCCGAACGGAACACCGCGCTCGCACACGATCCCCGCTCGCCGACCGTACTAAACGTCGCGTTTGCGAGCAACGTAGGATCGCCGGAGCCCGGGCGGCTTTTCGTGGCCGAATTGATGCTGAGGCGCCCTAATGGCGGAAGCCTCGATCACTGCCATTTTTTGAATCCGCCATCGTCGAGAGTCACGTTGGAAACAGGCGCATGAAGGCGCCGTCCTCGTCGATGGCGGCAGTGCACACCGCTTCGCGTAGCCGTTCGCTCGGGTTAGGATACGTCTTTCTGACGATCAAGAGGCGCCCGCCGTTGCCAGCGATCACCCTTCATGCGGACACTCGGTACGCCACTTTTGAGGCACAGCGTTCCGACCGCCGAAACCGATCTTCATTTTGCATTCCCCCTTGCGAGAGGAAGCAGGAAGATGCCCGGTCGGTTCGATCAACCCTTGATGCTTGCCTGGCGTTGCCATACGGTTGCGGCGGGGCCACCGTCAGGGATTACTGACAACCCACGCCGCCGAGAAAGCCTTGTCACAGCCGCTGTCCGCGACCCCCGGCAGCAACGTAGGGACCTCACAAGAACGGGTTGTGCGCTTTTTCTTCCCCGATCGTGGTGGGCGGGCCGTGGCCCGGCATCACGACCGTGTCGTCGTCGAGCGAGAACAGCTTCGCGTCGATGCTCGCGAGCAGATCGTCGTAGGTCGACGTGTCGGCGAAGATCCCGCCGACCGAGCCCGCGAACAGCGTGTCGCCGCTGAACACCGTGGAGCGGAACAGAAAGCAGGACGAGCCGTCCGTGTGGCCGGGCGTGTGCAGCATGCGGATCGCTGCGCCGTCGCCGAACGGCAGCTCCTCGCCGTCGGCGACGGGAATCGCGCGGCGCGCCAGGTCGCCGATCGCGCGCACGTCGGCCTTGTGCATCACGATCTCGGCGTGCGGAAACGCGCGCGCGACGTCCGCGGTCGCGTCGCAGTGGTCGGCGTGCTTGTGCGTGATGAGGATGTAGCGCAGCGCGTACGGTCCTTCGTTGACCGCGTCGAGCAGCGTCTTCGGATAGCCCGCGGGATCGACGAGCGCCGCCGTCTTCCCGTCTTCGAGCAAGAACAGGTAGCCGTTCGACGGGTGCGGATCGTGCGGGTGGTGCCGCACATAGGGCGGCACCTCCGCGCCGGGATACCAGCGGCGTGCCGCGGCGTCGGCGAACTTCCCCGGGTCGAGACGCAGCACGCGCGCGACCTCGCGCGCCTGATCCTCGGTCGGCACGCCGTCGCCGCTGCGCCAGGCCGTGATGGCGCGCGCGTCGATCCCGGTCCGGCCGGCGAGGGCTGCGTCGTCGAGGCGCTTGCCGCGCATCGCCTTGCGCAGCACGTCCGACGGATCGTCTTCCAGGCCGATCTTCGGCCAGCCGTCCGTCGCACTCACCACAGTGCTCCGTCACCGACGAGAATGTAGAGGATGGGCCCGATGCCCCAGATGAGCCCGACGATTGCCCACACGATCTTCTGCGGCCGGCCCAGGTCCGAGCGCCCGGCGAGGCTGATCCACATCAGCACCACCGCGACGGGGTGAAGGATCGCCGAGATCAAGATTTCGAGGACGAGCTTGAGCACCGCTCCTGCTTCGGGGCGAACCGGACGCAACCCGGCCGAGGTTGAAGAGGGCGCCATGCCCGTCCCCACGCACGCGAAGGTCATCATCATCGGCTCCGGACCGGCCGGTCTCACGGCCGCCACGTACGCGGCGCGCGCGAACCTCGCCCCGATCGTGTTCGCCGGCTACATGTACGGCGGCCAGCTGATGCTCACGACCGAGGTCGAGAACTATCCCGGGTTTCCGAGCGGCATCATGGGCCCTGAGCTCATGGAGGCGTTCCGCGCCCAGGCCGAGCGGTTCGGCTCGACGATCCACAACGTCGACGTCACCGAGGTCGACTTCGCGGTCCGTCCCTTCCTCGTGCGCACCGACGATGCCGACTACACGGCCGACACGGTGATCGTCGCGACGGGCGCGAGCGCGCGCTGGCTCGGCGTCCCCGGCGAGACGCGGTTGCGAGGGCGCGGCGTCTCGACGTGCGCGACGTGCGACGGCGCGTTCTTCCGCGACAAGCACATCGCGGTCGTCGGCGGCGGCGACTCCGCGATGGAAGAGGCACTCTTCTTGACGCGCTTCGGGAGCAAGGTCACGGTGATCCACCGCCGCTCGTCGCTGCGCGCGTCCAAGATCATGGCCGACCGCGCGCTCAACCACGAGAAGATCGCGTTCGTCTGGAACAGCGAGGTCGCCGAGGTGCTCGGCGACGAGCACACCTCCGCGCTGCGTTTGCGGAACACCGTCGACGGCACCGAGTCGACGCTCGAAGCCGACGCGCTCTTCATCGCGATCGGGCACGATCCGAACACGGCGATCTTCCGGGGTCAGCTCACGCTCGACGAGGCCGGCTACATCGTGAGCCCGGACGGCGTGCGCACGAACGTCGAAGGCGTCTTCGTCGGAGGCGACGTGTACGACGTGCGCTACAAACAGGCGATCACCGCCGCCGGCATGGGCTGTAAGGCGGCGATCGACGCGGAGAAGTATCTCGAGTCGCTGGAGACGCACCACAAGGCAGCGGTCGCGGTCTGACGCGCGTGCCCGAGTACCCGCACGCGATCGACGTCTTCCGCCGGCTCGACGGGCTCGAGGCGCTGCAGATGATGCAGCGCGGCGACGTCCCGAAGACGAACGTGAACGTCTGGATGAACTTCTCGCTCGAAACCGTCGAGCGGGGGCGCGTCGTGTTCGCGATGCTGCCCGAGGACAAGCTCTACAACATGATCGGCTCGGTGCACGGCGGGATCATCACGACGCTCATGGACACCGCGCTCGGCAGCGCCGTCCAGTCCGTGCTGCCGGCGGGACGCGTCGCGACGACGATGGACCTGCACACGCGCTTTCACCGGCCGGTGACGGCCGCGACGGGCAAAGTGTTCGCCGACGCGCACGTCGTGCACGCGGGACGGCGCAGCGCGACCTCCGAGGCGCACCTCGTCGACGCGGCCGGTACGGTCTACGCGACCGGCACGTCGACGCTGATGATCCTCGAGGACAAGCCCGCGCGCTGACGCGCCGCCCGCAGCCTTACTTGCGGTAGAAGACGAGGACGCGCGGGTTCTGCGGGTCCGTGCGCGGGTCGACGTCGACGGCGACGACGGTGTTCGGGTCGACGCCCAGGTGCTGCAAGTACTCGGCGAGCGAGCTCTGGTCTTCGCTTTGCCCGTTGTTGCGGTCGACATCAGCGACCGTCGGTTTTCCGAGCGCGGCGACGAGCGCGGCGTGCCGACGTCCCGACCCCGTCGCGGACAAGGTACGCCGCTCCGGCGTCCCGACCGACAGGCCGCCGACAGCGACGGGAATCACTTCGCGCGACGAGATGTGATTCCGCATCGCCGCGAGGGTCTGCACCTCGCCGTCGTAGTGCGCGAGCGCGTATCGCAGCCGCGCGGTTTGCTGGCTGCCCGTCATCACGGTCTGTGCCTGCGCGGTTGCCGCGAGCGCGGACGCGAACAGCGCGAGCGCGGCGAACCTGCTGATGGTTTTCACCATCCGGTCTTTCCCGCAATCGCGCGAATGCATAGAGGAGGCGGTTTCCCGCCTCCTCGCCTCGAAATCAGCCGCCCGACTGGTTCTGGACCGGGTTCTCGGCGCTGCGCCGGTAGTACACGATCACGTGCGGGTTCGACGCGTCGCCGGCGCGCCGCACGTCGACGGCGACGACGGTGCGCGGATCGATACCCATGTGCTGCAGGTGCTCGGCG
Source organism: Vulcanimicrobiota bacterium (assembly GCA_963818845.1). Lineage (GTDB taxonomy): Bacteria > Vulcanimicrobiota > Vulcanimicrobiia > Vulcanimicrobiales > Vulcanimicrobiaceae > Vulcanimicrobium. The sequence goes on from CAWFTO010000003.1 coordinate 210,139, forward strand.
AGCGACTGCTGGTCTTCGCTCGAGCCGTTCGTCCGATCTTGCTCCGCGACCGTCGCCTTCGAAAGCGCGGCCTGCAGTGCTTTGTAGCCGTCGCCGGTCATGTTCGCGTCGAGCACGCTGCGCTGCGTCGCGTTCCACCCCAGGCCGTTTACGGGAACGGCGCTAATGTCGCGCGACGAGATTTGGTTCTGCATGCTCGCAAGCATCTGCGTCGTGCGCGGCTGGCGAGCGATCACGCTTTGCACCGCCGTGAACTGCGTGTCCATTGCCGGCGCGGTCTGCGCGGGCGTCGTGTCAGGCGCTTGCTGTGCCGCGGCCGCTGCCGGCAGGCCCAGGCCGAGCATCGCGGCAAGCGCCGCCGTACCGAGTCGTTCTCTTGTCATGTGCGTCCCTCACTCACGATGCGACGTCTCGACCGTCGCGACGCACGGTATTTCCAGCGCCCGGAAGCGCGAAATGCCCCCAAACGGGGGGACTTACGGCGCGTCCGCCGCGTGCTGGACGCGAGCGCGCACGTCTTCGGCGTACGCCGCTGCGATCAAGCCGGCGTACCGCTGCTCGACGACGCGGCGCTTGACCTTGAGCGTCGGCGAGAGCTCGCCGTCCTCGATCGTCAGGTCGCGCGGGAGCACGGCGACCCGATGCGTCTGCTCGAAGCTCGCGAGGTCGGCAGTGTGTGCTTGGACCTCGCGGATCATGAGGGCGCGCACGCGCTCGTCATTCGCCATCACGGACGTCTCGCTGCGCCCGTCGAGACCGAGCTTCGCGGCGACGAGCTCCCAGTTCGGTGCGACGAGCGCGCACGGATGCGGCATCGCGTTGCCCACGACCATCACCTGGCCGATGTAGATCGAGCGTTTGATCGCGGTCTCGATGCGCGACGGCGCGATCCACTTGCCGCCGCTCGTCTTGAACAGTTCGTTCTTGCGGTCGGTGATCGAGAGATACCCGCGCGCGTCGATCTCGCCGATGTCGCCCGTCGCAAACCAGCCGTCGGCGGTGAACGGCTGCTCGTCCGCCGGCACGTGGTAGTAGCCGAGCATCACGTTCGGCCCCTTGACGAGCACCTCGCCGTCGTCGGCGATCTTGACCTGCACGTCCTTGACCGGCGGCCCCACGGTACCGAGCACGTTGTCGCCGGGACGGTTGACCGTGACGACCGGCGACGTTTCGGTGAGGCCGTATCCTTCGAGCACGGTGAAGCCCATCGCCGCGAGCGCGAGGGCGGTATCGCGGTGCAGCGGCGCGCTGCCGCTCACGAAGTACTCCAGCCGGTCGAGTCCGAGGGTGGCCGGGATCTTACTGAGCACGAGCCGGTGCGCGAGGGTGCGCCGCACGCGCAGCCACGCGCTCATGCCGCCGTCGCGCTTCGCGCGTTCGTACGCCGTGCCGACGTCGATCGCCCAGGGGACGAGCTTTGCGCGGAGGCCGCCGCCGGCGCGCGCCTTGCCGATGATGCCCGCGATCAGGCGCTCGAAGATGCGCGGCACGAACGCCACGTAGTGCGGACGAATCGCACGCAAGTCTTCGAGCAGTCGCTCGGGCGTGGTCACGTAGTGTGAAAGGCGGTTGTTGAGGTAGCCGAGCGCGTCGGTGTGCTCGAAGATGTGCGCGAACGGCAGCACCGATAACGCGATCTGCCCTTCGTGCTGGCCGCTCGTGGCGGCGTCGAACGCGCTGCGCACGTCGGCGAGCAGGTTGCCGTGCGAGAGCATCACGCCTTTCGGCTGCCCCGTCGTGCCGGACGTGTAGATCAGCACGGCCAGATCGCCCGGCGCGATGCCGTCCCAGTAGGAGCGCAGGGTCGCCGCATCGGGTTCTGGGTGCGCCCGCAAGGCGGCGAGCGAGTCCGGTCCTTCCCCGCGCAGTGCCAGGACCGGCGGCGCGTGGGGGATCGCTTCGCGGAGCCGCGCCGCGGCGGCGGCGTCACCCGCGAAGACGGCCTTCGCCGCGCTGTCGGTGAGGATGTAGGCGACTTGATCGTCCGCCGTCGTCGCGAACATCGGGACGACGACGCCGCCGGCGTAGAGGATGCCGAAGTCGGCGAGGAGCCATTCCAGGGCGTTGTCGGCCAGGATCGCGACGCGGTCGCCTCGCCCGACGCCTCGGGCGCGCAGGCCGCTCGCGATCGCGGCGGCCGCGGCATGAACCTGCGCGGCGCTCAGGCTGGCCGTGGCGCCGTCCCGTCGCTCGGCAAGCGCAAGCCCCCGCGCGGCTGACAGCCGCTCGGCGACGAAGTCCGGCAGGATCACGGCTCAAAACCCATCTTGACGGCTTAACCGTAACCTATTATGAATAACATATGGCCCCGCGGTCAAGGACCATCGATTTTCCGGCCGAGCTCTGGGGCGACCGGGTCTTCACCGGCGAGGTCAAGACCAAGACGGTCTTCCCGGCGCTGGTCCTCCAGCTGCTGCACGCCAACCCCGACAGCGGGTACGGCTTGATGCAGCGCATCGGCACCCTCGGCGGCGTTTTCCCGGTTAACCCCAATACGATCTATCCGCTGCTGCGGCGCCTCGAGGAACGCGGGTTCATCCGCGGTGAGCTGGACGGTTCCACCAAGCGCGGGACGACGCTGTACCGCATCACCGCGACCGGCGAAGAACGCCTCGAGACGATCAAAGGCAACTTCAAGCCCTACCTCATCAACCTGATCGCGGCGATGCAACGGCTTCGCCACGAGCTGTACGGAGAGACGTCATGAGCACCTACCGCGCACCGCTGCGCGACATGCAGTTCGTCCTGCGCGAGCTGGCCGGCGTGGAGCAGATCGCGAAGCTTCCGGGTTACGAGGACACGGCCGATGTTCTCGACGCTATTCTCGACGAAGCGTCGACGTTCGCGAGCGAGGTGCTCGACCCGATCAACCAGTCGGGCGACAAGGAAGGGTGCACGTGGAACGACGGCGTCGTCACCACGCCCAAGGGCTTCAAGGAAGCGTACAAGGCGTTCGCGCAGGCCGGCTGGATCGGGCTTCCCGTGCCGCCGGAGTTCGGCGGCCAGGGACTGCCGCAGCTCATGCTCGGACCGACGCTCGAGATGTGGAACGCCGCGAACGTCGGGTTCGCCAACGGTCCGCTGCTCAATCAAGGCGCCATCGAGGCGATCGAGCAGTTCGGGAGCGAGGAGCAGAAGCAGACCTACATTCCCAAGCTCGTGTCGGGCGAGTGGACCGGCACGATGTGCCTGACGGAGCCGCAGGCCGGCTCCGACCTCGCCCAGGTGCGCACGCAGGCCGTTCCCGCCGGCGACGCCTACCGGATCAAGGGCCAGAAGATCTTCATCACGTTCGGCGAGCACGACATGGCGCCGAACATCATCCACCTCGTGCTCGCGCGCCTGCCCGGCGCACCGGAAGGGACGAAGGGCATCTCGATGTTCATCGTGCCCAAGGTGCTCGTGAACGCCGACGGTTCGCTGGGCGAGCGCAACGATGTGAAGTGCGCCGGCATCGAGCACAAGATGGGCATCAACGCCAACCCGACCTGCACACTCAACTACGGCGAGGCCGGTGAAGGCGCGATCGGCTACCTCGTCGGCGAGGCGAACCGCGGCCTGGAATACATGTTCGTCATGATGAACGCCGCGCGGTTCAGCGTCGGCGTGCAGGGTCTCGCGATCGCCGACCGCGCGTACCAGCGCGCGGTCGAGTACGCGAAGGAGCGCATCCAGTTCCGCGACGCGGCGTCGCGCGATCCGAAGCCGGTCGCGATCATCAAGCATCCCGACGTGCGCCGCATGCTGCTCTGGTGCAAGGCGAACATCGAGGCGATGCGCGCGCTCGCGTACGTGACGGCCGCGTCGCTCGACCTCGCGCACAAGGCGCCCGACGAGGCGACCCGCAAGGAGCACCGCGCGTTCGTCGAGCTCATGATCCCGGTCGTCAAGGGCTGGCTCACGGAGAATTCGCAAGTCGTCGCGTCGACCGCGCTGCAGGTCTTCGGCGGCATGGGCTACATCGAGGAGACGGGCGTCGCGCAGCAGTACCGCGACGTGCGGATCACGACGATCTACGAGGGCACGACCGGAATCCAGGCGCTGGACCTGGTCGGCCGCAAGCTGATCCGCGACATGGGCGCGTCCGCGACGAAGGTGCTCAAGCAGATCGGCGCGTTCGCGCAAGAGCTCGGGCAGTCGGACGACGAGCGCATCAAGGCGCTCGCGGCGCCGCTCGCCGAGGCGACGAAAGCGCTCGGCGACTCCGCGCAGTGGATCGGGATGAACGCGATGGGCGACCTGCACAAGGCGTTCGCGAACTCCGTGCCGTTCCTGAACTTCGTGGGCGTCGTCGCGGGCGGCTGGCAGCTGTTCCGCGGCGCGAAGATCGCCGCCGAGAAGATCGCCGCGGGCGACTCGGACCCGTTCTACGCGGCAAAGATCGACACGGCCACGTTCTACGCGCATAACGTGCTCTCGCAGGCCGCGTGGCTAAAAAAGCAGATCACCGAAGGTTCGGCCGACGTGATGGCCGGCGGCGACGATCTCTTCGACGTCGAGCGCCGCGCGCTGGCGACGGCATAACGAGCGCGCGCGACGGTCACTCACGCGGAAAGCAGATGATGAACAGCAACACGCAGCGCGTCAAGAGCACGGACCTCGGCGACGGGATCCGGCTGCTGACGCTCGACAACCCTCCCGTCAACGCGCTCGGCTACGCGACGTGCGCCGAGCTCGTGCCGCTCCTCGACGCGGCAGCCGCCGACCCGTCGGTAACGACCGTGATCTTCACCGGCGCGAACGGCATGTTCAGCGGCGGCGCGGACGTGAACGACTTCTCGACGCCGCCGACGGCGACGACGAAGACCGTACGCGACGTGATCGAGGCCGTCGAGCGCAGCGACAAGACGTTCGTCGCTGCGATCGACGGCAACGCGCTCGGCGGCGGGTTCGAGCTCGCGCTCGCGTGCGACTACCGCGTCGCGACGGCGCGGTCGCGCGTCGGCCTGCCCGAGATCAAGCTGGGCCTGCTCCCGGGTGCCGGCGGCACGCAGCGGCTCCCGCGCCTGATCGGCGCCAACGACGCGCTGCAGATGATGCTCAAGGGCGACATGGTCAAGGCGCCTGATGCCCTCAAGAAGGGTATCCTCGACGCGGTCAGCGAGTCCGACGCGGTCGATGCGGCGAAGAACTACGCCGGCAAACCCAAGCGCCGCATCTCGCAGCGCAAGGCCGAGCTCGGGGTCGCGAACCTCGGGCTGTTCGCGACGCCGTTCGTCGTCGCGCAAGCGCACATGATGGTGCCGCCCGAAAAGAACGGCGGGTATGCCGCGCACAAGCTGATCGACGCCGTGCAGGCGGCGATCGAGCTGCCGTTCGAGCGCGGCTGGGCGCGCGAGCTGCGCCTGTTCATGGAGCTCGTGCAGTCCAAGCCGTCCGAGGCGCTGCGCCACGTGTTCTTCGCCGAGCGCGAGCTCGGGAAGGTGCCCGGTCTGCCGAAGGCCGACCCGATCGACGTCAAGTCGGCCGGCGTCATCGGCGCGGGCACGATGGGCACCGGCATCGCGATCGTCTTCGCCGAGGCCGGCATCCCGGTCACGATCATCGACACCAACGATGCCGCCGTCGAGCGCTCGCGCGAGATGGTCTTCGGAACGTTCAAGTACAACGTCGACAAGGGCCGGCTCTCGCAAGAGGACGCGTGGAAGCGCGCCAACTCGATCTCGTTCGAGACGGACTACGCGGCGCTCAAAGACGCCGACGTCGTCGTCGAAGCGGTCTTCGAGTCGATGCCCGTCAAGAAAGAGGTCTTCGCGAAGCTCGACGCGGCGACGAAGCCCGAGGCGATTCTCGCGTCGAACACCTCGACGCTCGACATCGACGAGATCGCGTCGGCGACGAAGCGTCCGGCGCAGGTGCTCGGCCTGCACTTCTTCGCGCCGGCCAACATCATGAAGCTGCTCGAAGTCGTGCGCGGCAAGGAAACGTCGGCGCAAACGCTCACGACGGGCATCGCGCTCGGCAAGAAGCTGCGCAAGGTCGCGGTCGTGTCGGGCAACGCATTCGGCTTCATCGGCAACCGCATGCTGTTCGAGTACGAGGCGCAGGCGGTGCAGCTCGCGGAAGAGGGCGTCAGCCCGTCGCGCATCGACAACGTGATGAAGAAGACGTTCGGCTTCGCGATGGGCCCGTTCGCCGTCGCCGATCTGTCGGGGCTCGACGTGTACCACTTCATCTCGCAGTCGGAGCACGGCCAGCCGCTCGGGCGCATCCCGATCGTGGCGAAGCTCGTCGAGCAGGGACGGCTGGGCCAGAAGTCCGGCAAGGGATTCTTCCGGTACGACAAGGCCGTGGGGAAAGGCCGCGAGGCGATCCCCGATCCCGAGGTCGAGGCGCTGATCGCGCAGCTCGCGCGCGAAGCGGGGATCGCGCAGAACCCGAACGTCACCGACGACGAGATCATCGCGCGCTGCACGCGCGCGCTGTTCGAGAGCGGCGACGAGCTCGTGCGCACGGGCGTCGCCCTGCGGCCGGGCGACGTCGACATCGTCTGGATCTACGGCTACGGCTTCCCGCCGCACCACGGCGGCCCGATGTGGTACGCCGAGCACGCCCTTCGACAAGCTCAGGATGACGGGAACGCCGTCGGCGTCGCCGGTACGACCACGCAGAACAAGGAGTTGACCCATGCCTGAGGCGGCGATCGTCCTTCGACAAGCTCAGGATGACAAGGTGACGATTCATGGCTGAAGCCGCAATTGTCTCGGCGGCGCGGACGCCGATCGGTCGGGCGTTCCGCGGCGCGTTCAATCAAACGCACGGCGCGACCATGGCGGGGCACGTCATCGCGCACGCCGTGCAGCGAGCCGGCGTCGATCCGGCCGAGGTCGAGGATGTCGTGCTCGGCAGCGGCCTGCCCGAAGGCGCGACGGGCCACAACATCGGGCGCGTCGCGGCGCTCCGCGCGGGCCTGCCGCGCCGCGTCGCCGGCACGACGATCAACCGCTACTGCGCATCCGGGCTGCAGGCGATCTCGACGGCGGCGCACCGCGTGATCGTCGACGGCGCGAAGGTGATGGTCGCGGGCGGCGTCGAGTCGATCTCGCTCGTGCAGAACGAGATGAACATGCACGAATTCACCGAGGAGTGGGCGCTGCGCCACGAGCCGAGCCTCTACATGCCGATGCTGCAGACGGCCGAGTTCATCGCGAAAAAGTACAGCGTCTCGCGCGAGACCCAGGACGAGTACTCGCTGCAGTCGCAGCAGCGCACCGCCGCCGCGCAGGCGGCCGGTAAGTTCGACGACGAGATCGTCCCGCTGCCGACGTGGAAGTACGAGCAGGACAAAGCGACGAAGGCGTTCCGCGAAGAGGCGGTGACGCTGACGAAAGATGAGGGCAACCGTCCGGACACGACGCTCGAGGGCCTCCTCTCGCTCAAGGGCGTGCTTTCGAAAGACTCGCCGATCACCGCGGGTAACTCGTCGCAGCTCAGCGACGGCGCCGCCGCGGTCGTCATCATGGACGCGGACGAAGCGCGCAGCCGCGGCATCGCGCCGCTGGGCTTCTACCGCGGCATGGTCGTGCGCGGATGCGATCCGGGCGAGATGGGGATCGGTCCGGTGTTCGCCGTGCCCGATCTTCTGAAACGCCACGGGCTGACCGTCGACGACGTCGGCCTGTGGGAGCTCAACGAAGCGTTCGCCGTGCAGACCGTGTACTGCCGCGACACGCTCGGCATCCCGAACGAGAAGTTCAACGTCGACGGCGGTGCGATCTCGATCGGCCACCCGTACGGCGTGAGCGGGGCGCGCATGGTGATGCACGCGCTGATCGAGGGCAAGCGCCGCGGCGAGAAGTACGTCGTGATCACGATGTGCATCGGGGGCGGCATGGGCGCCGCCGGTCTCTTCGAGGTCAACCTGAACTGATTCGGCTGGCGCGGCCCGAGGATGCGGCGGCGATCGCAGCGATCTATCGCCCGATCGTCGAGGCGACGACGATCTCGTTCGAAGAGGTCGCGCCGGACGCCGCCGAGATGCGCGGACGCATCGAGGAGAAGCTCGCGACGTACCCGTGGTTGGTCTTCGATGACGGCGGCGTGCTCGGCTACGCGTATGCCGGGCGCTGGCGCGAGCGCGCGGCGTATCGCCGCTCCGTGGAAGTGACCGCATACGTGCACGACAACGCGCGCGGCCGCGGCATCGGGCGCGCGCTGTACGAAGCGCTCTTCCGGGTCCTCGCTGCGCAAGGGTTCCACCGCGCGTTCGCCGGCATCACGCTCCCGAACGACGCCTCGGTGGCGCTGCACGGCGCCGTCGGCTTCGTCCCGGTCGGCGTCTTCCACGAAGCGGGCTACAAGTTCGGCGCGTGGCACGACGTCGGCTGGTACGAGCGCGCCATCGGTGAGGAAACGTCGCCCGGCGCCGAGCCGGCGCCGTTGCATGCACTCGCTGCCACGGTCGTCGGCAAGGCCGTTCCATCGTCATGCTGAGCTTGTCGAAGCATGTTTTCGCCCTTCGACAAGCTCAGGGTGACGGGGAGGACCTCAGCTCTCGTTGAGCAGTCCCTTGTAGCGTTCGCGCAGGTCGCGCTTGAGGAACTTGCCGACGCCGGTGCGCGGGATCGCGTCGACGAACAGCACGCGGTCGGGCGTCTGCCACTTCGGCAGCTTGTCGGCGAGCCACGCGCGTACGGCTTCTTCGTCCGCGTCGTGACCCTCGCGTGCGACGACCGCTGCGACCGGACGCTCTTGCCACTTCGGGTGCGGCACGCCGAACACGCACGCTTCCTTCAAGCCGGGGTGGCCCATCATGATGTTCTCCACCTCGACCGAAGAAATCCACTCGCCGCCCGACTTGATGAAGTCTTTCACGCGGTCGACGATCTCGATGTAGCCGTACTCGTCCATCGTCACGACGTCGCCGGTGTGAAACCAGCCGTCGGGCTCGAACGCGCTCTGCGTCGCGGCCGGGTTGTCGTAGTACTCTTTCGTCACCGCGAAGCCGCGCACGAGCAGCTCGCCGCGCGAGGTGCCGTCGGCAGGGACGTCGTTGCCCGACTCGTCGACGATCTTGTACTGCACGATCGGCGAGAAGCGCCCTTGCTTGTAGCGCTCGCGCCGCTGCTCGTCGGGCTTGCCGTCGAGCTCGGCGATGTCGCGGCTCACCGTGCCGATCGGCGACATCTCGGTCATGCCCCACGCGTGGATCGCTTCGATGCCGATCGCGTTGAGGTCGTCCATCAGCGAGTGCGGCATCGCCGAGCCGCCGATCACGATCTTCTTGAGGTGGGGCAGCGTCTTGTTCTGCGCGCGCAGCAGGTCGCGCACGCCCATCCACACCGTCGGGACGCCGGCCGAGAACGTGACCTTTTCGTTCTCGCACAGCTCGATCACGCCGGCCGGGTCCAGGCGCTCCATCGGCATGATGAAATCGGCGCCGATCATCAGGCACATGAACGGCGTGCCCCACGCGTTGACGTGGAACATCGGCACGATCGGCAGCACGCGGTCGCGCTCCGTGATCCCGAGCGCGTCGGCGAGCCCGCTCGCCAGCGCGTGCAGGAACGTCGAGCGGTGCGAGAAGAGCACGCCTTTCGGGTCGCCGGTCGTGGCGGAGGTGTAGCACAGGATCGCCGCCGCGCGCTCGTCGACGTCCGGCCACTCGTACGTATCGGTCTCCGCCGCCATCAGCGTCTCGTAGTCGAGCGCACCGTCGAACGGTTCCGGCGCGGCGCCCATCTGCACGAACGTTCTTCGGGCTGCCGGATCGAGCGCGGCCGCGGCTTTGACGGCCTTCACCAGCGAACCGTCGTAGAACACGGCCTTGTCGCCCGCGTGACCGAGCACGAACGCGGCCTGGTCGGGGAAGAGGCGGATGTTCACCGTGTGCAGCACCGCGCCGATCATCGGGACGGCATAGTACAGCTCGAGATGGCGATGCCCGTTCCACGCGAACGAGGCGACGCGGTCGCCGGGCTGCACGCCGAGCGTGCGGAGCACGTTGGCGAGCTGCGCGACGCGCCGGCCGAACTGGGCGTACGTGAACCGCCGGACCTCGCCTCCGTCGCGCGAGACGATGTGCTTGCGCGCGTGCACGGTCGTCGCGTGCTCGAAGATCGCACGGATCGCGAGCGGACGGTCCGGCATCGTCGACGGGAGCGCTCCGCCGAGCTCGTTCGAGAGGATCGCCATCTGGCTTCGGCTTCGCCGAAGCCTTGGCGTTCGGCCTTCGGCCGAGCCGCAGCGTTCGTCAGCGAAGGACCGCCCGGAGCGCCTCGTCCACCTCGGGATGGGCGAAGACGTAGCCGGTCGACATGGTCCGTTCGGGCAGCACGCGCTGTCCCTCGTTGATCATGATCGCCCCCTCGCCGAAGAGCGCGCGCCCCGCAAAGGCCGGCACCGGCACGAACGCCGGACGGTGGACCGTGCGGGCCAGCGCCTCCGTGAACGCGGCGTTCGTGACCGGCGCCGGCGCGACGGCATTGAGCACGCCGTCCGCGCCGTCGACCGCATGCAGGAGCACGCCGGTCTCGTCGTCCTCGTGAATCCACGAGAACCACTGACGTCCCGACGCAATCGGTCCACCCAGGCCGAGCCGAAACGGCGGCAGCAGCTTGGCGAGGGCACCGCCTCCCGCGCCGAGGACGACGCCGGTCCGGACGATCGCCAGCCGCATCCCGAGTTCCGCCGCTTTCGACGCCTCGGCTTCCCACGCGACGCAGACCTGCGCGAGGAAATCCCGGCCGGGCGGGCTGGACTCCGTGAACGTCGCCGTCGCGCTCGTCCCGTAGTAGCCGATCGCAGAGCCCGCGACGTATGCCGACGGCCGTTGCGCGACCGTGCGCAGCGCATCCAGGTACGCGCGCGTCGCATCGACGCGCGACGCGCGCATGTCGCGCTTCGCCGCGTCCGTCCAGCGCACCGAGACGGGCGCGCCGGCCAGGTTCACGACGACGTCGCTGCCGTCGCTCGCGGCCGCCGCGCTCGCCGCGTCGCGTACCGAGCTTTCGACGACCTCGTCGCCGCGGCGGCGCAGCGCCGCCGTCAGACGGCGGCCGATGAAGCCGCTGGCGCCCAGGACGGTCACCCGCACGGTGCGTCGAACCCCCGGTGGTGCTCGGGAACGTCCAGGCGCTGCGCGCGCTCGCGGCCTTGATGGTCGTCGTGGTCCACGCGTATGCGGTCGAGTCGACCTATCTTCCGGGTCGCCCCTGGACGACGCCGTACCACGTGCTCGGCACGTACGGCGTCGATCTGTTCTTCGTGATCAGCGGCGTCGTGATGCTCGTGTCGACCGCGACCTGGTTCGGCGAGCGGTCCGCGCCGCGGCGCTTTCTCGCGCGGCGCGCGACGCGCATCTACCCGCCGTACTGGATCGTGACCGCGCTCGTGCTGGTCGCCTTCCTCGCCGTTCCCGCCGCGACGGGCGAGCACCGCAGCGCGCGGCCCGACGTGCTCGCTTCGTTCCTCGCGCTGCCGCAGCGCGGCGAGCCGCTCCTGGTCGTCGGCTGGACGTTGACCTACGAGCTGATCTTCTACGCCGTGTTCGCGATCGCGCTGCGGTTCCATCGGCGCCTTCTTCCCGCCGTCACGGCGATTTGGCTGCTCGCGGTCGTCGCGATCGGCGCGCTCGGTCCGCACGCGAACCCGTGGGTGCGCGTCCTCGGGAGCTGGTTCAACCTGGAGTTCGCCTTCGGTCTTGCGATCGGCGCGCTCGTCCTGCGCGGCGCGATGGCCGCGCCACGCGCGATCACGGCGCTTGCCGTCGCGCTGATCGCGGCCGTGTGCGTCGCGACGGCGTACTCCGGGCGCGAGTTCTTCGAGATCGCGTGGTGGCGTCCGTTCGCGGTCGGCGTTCCGATGGCGCTGCTCGTCTACGGCGCGCTGGGACTCGAGCGTCACGGCGTGCTCGCGCCGCGCTGGCTGCGCGCGCAAGGCGACGCGAGCTACGCGCTCTACCTCTGGCACGTCCCCGTCATCGGTGCGATCGGCCTCGCGCTGCACCGCGCGCACGTGCACGGTACGCCGGCGCGCGTCGCGATCGTGCTGGGCGGCTACGCGCTCGCGATCGCGTTCTCGTTCGTCGCGTACCGCTGGATCGAACGGCCGCTGCTCGCGCTAGGACGCCGTTACTTCGCGAGCGCGGCGAGCAAAGCGGGCCGCAAGGCGGCCGCCCAGACCTCGTAGCCCGCCGCCGACGGGTGCAGGCCGTCCGGCATGAGCGCCGGGTCGATCGCGCCGTTCGCATCGAGGAATCCCGCGCCCGCGTCGAGCCACCGCACGCGGTCTCCGTCGGCGAGCGCCGCGATGCGCGCGTTCACGGCGGCGAGCCGCGCGCGCGCCGGGTCGTCCGGCGCGCCGCGCGGGAGGATCGCGTTCAGCACGACGATCGCGTCCGGCAGCTTCGCGCGCACCACGCCGACGATCGCCGCGATGCCGCGCGCGACGTCATCCGGTGTCGCCGTCGCGAGGTTGTTCGTGCCGATCATGAGCACGACGACGCGCGCGCCGCTGCCGTCGAGCTCGCCGTTCTCGGCGCGCCACAGCACGAACTGCGTCCGGTCACCGTCGATGCCGAAGTTGGCGACGTTGCCGAGCGGCGCGATCTCCGCGTCCCAGACGTCGGGCGCGCGCGATGCGAACAGATGCGTGATCGAGTCGCCCAGGAACAGCACGTCGACGCCGCCCTGCCGCGCGCGCGCGACGAACGCGTCGTGCTGCGCCATCCAGGCCGGCGTGCCCCACGGCCGCGGGGTGGCGATCCAGGCGCCCGCGGCGGGCGACGGCGACGGCGCGGGCGCCGGTTGAACGACGGCCGGCGGCGGAGTCTGCACCGGCGCGCGATTCCGGAATCATCGAGACCGCCCTTCCGGGCGGCCTCGCGCAGTGCTTAGGGACGCATGCTCGGACGCGGGTTCGGGCTGCTGTTCGAGGTCGACGCCGGGTTGTTCGGCACTTGGCCGCCCGCGCCGGGCGCGCCGGTGTTGCCCTGGTTGCCGGACGAGGGTGACATGCTCGCGGCAGGCGCCGGCGTTGCGCGGCTGCCGGGCGCGGCATTGGTCGAACCAGGGATGCCGGGCGCCGTCGTGCTCGCGGGCATCGCACCGTGCATCGATCCCATCGAGCCGCCGCTCGACGCGCCGCCCATCGGTCGCGGCGCCATCGTCTTCACGGGCGCCATCGCGCCGTGCATCGCCATCGCCGGGCGGGCCTTGCGCGCGACCGCCGTCGACCGGCACACGTACGAGCCGTTGCCCTTGCCGTAGCCGGCCGCGCCCTTCATGGAGTACGATTTCGACCCGGTCGTCAGCCAGACGACCGGACCGGTTGCGCTGGTGCACTTCGGCATCCTCGTCATCGCGCCGGCCGGCACGCTGCACGGGATGACGGGGGCGGCGGATGCCACCGCCGCCGACATCGCAAACGCCGCGACGCCGCTCACCAATCTCTTCATACCGAGCATCGATTCCGCGCGGTCTCCTCCGCTAAGCGCAGACCGCCCGCTCGCCTTCCCGGCGGGCGAGCTCGACGCGGCGGGACCTAAGAATTCGCGGCCGTCGTGCCGAACGCAACGGCATGACCACCAGCGCCATCGATATGTGCGTCTTCATCTTTGCGTTTGCCGGCTCGTTTCTGCTCGCACAGAAGCGCCCGATGCTGGCGCTCTCGACGCGCGTGCTCTTCCTCGTGCTGCTGGGCCTCGGCCTCAGCTACGCGCTCGGTGAGGGCCGGTGGTACCGCCCGTACGCGGGCGTCGCGACGCTGATCGCCAACGCGCTGTTCATGGCGTTCGCCGGCATCGACTTCTACGGCTGGCAGAAAAAGCGCATCGCCGGGGACGAGAACGCGGGCGGTTAGTCCGGGCCCCGCGCTCTATCGCAGGGCGCTGAGCAGCGCCGCGCTCTCGCGGTCGAGGCGCTGTTCGAACACCTTCGGGTGCGTCAGGTAGAACACGCACATCGCCTCGACCAGGAAGCGATGACGTGCGGCGCCGGCGAGCACGCGCACGCGCGCGAGCGCCGACGCGACGAGCCTGCGCAGGCCGGTGACCGCGTCCGCGCTCGTCGCGTAGCACGCGACGAAGTTGAGCTCGCCGTGCTCGCGGTCCTCGGCCTGATCGATGAAGTAGTCGAGCAGGATGTGCACCGCGGAGACGCCCGGGAAGTACGCGGCGAGCGTCGCGTCGATCTCGGCCTCGTCGAACCGGTCGCGCGACGCCAGCTCGATCAGCGCGAACACCGGCAGCGACGAGCCGCACGCCGCGGCGAACTCCCACCACGCCAGCCCCGGAAAGCGCTCGCGGTTGCGCGCGTACCACGCGTCGCACGCGCGTTCACGCACGCCGGCCGGACCGTGCTTGAGCACTTGCAGGTCGGCGTAGAAGCGCGCGACCTCGACGGCGCGGTCGCGCACCGCATCGTAGTTCGGGAGCGCGCGCAGGCCGTCGCGCACGGCATCGACCAGCGCGCGCAAGTATCCGCCGTCGTCGCCGGACGGTCCGGCGCGATAGTAGTCGGCCGGAACGCGGCGCTCGTCGAGCGCGTCGATCAGCGCCGCGTGCAGCTGCGCGAACGCTTCTTGCGAGACGCCCGGCAGCCGGTCGCAGAGGTTATCGAGGTAGTCGTAGATCGTCTCGAGCGCGGCGACGATCGCGACGTAGCGGTGCGCTGCGCCGCGCGGCAGGAACGTCGCGAGGATGCAGCCGCCTTCGACGTGATACGCCTTGCCGTCGATCGACGCCAGCGCCTGTTCGCGCAGCGCGCTGTCGGGGATCGCCTGCGCCCGCTCGCGGATTGCGGCGAGCGCGCGTCCGGCCTCCGGCACGACCGACGTGAGAAAACGCGCGGTCGCGGCCCAGCCGCGCGGCCCGAGCGCGATCAGGCGCCGCACCCGGCTCGGCCGGCTGAACACCGCGCGCAGCGTTCGGCGCACGTCGCGCAGCAGCGTCGGGGGGATGCGGCCCACGGCGTCAGATGCCGCCGACGAAACGCCCCGGCGCCAGCACGCCGAGCGGATCGAAGCGCGCTTTTATGTCGCGCAGCGTCGCGAACGAGGCCGGCACGTCGCCCCAGGCGTCGACGGCGGTGCCGAACGCGGCGGTCAGCACGGTCGCACGGCCGAGCACGGCGCGCACGGTGGCGGCGTCGGCCGAGCGCACGACGACGTCGCCCGTGCGGAGATCGGCGATCGTCTCCGCGCCCGGCACGGCGTCGCGCACCGCGTTCGCTCGCGCGGCCGCTTCCGTGGGCAAACCGCGCGCGATGAGCGTTACCGACGCTTCGCCGCCCGGCGCCGCGTACGCGTCGACCGCGGCTGCGAACGCGCGCGCGGCATCCGCGCCGTCGAGAAGCCGCGTCTCGGCGATGCCGGCCGCGCCCAGCGTGGAGCGCAGCTCGCGCGTCGCGCGATCCACCACGTGGTCGGAGCCCTCCATCAGCACGAGCATGCGCGGTGCGCCGTGCCCCGGCGCTTCGCGAAAGCCGTCGATCATCAGCAGCGAAACCGGTTCGAGCGACAGTGCGAGCGCGTGCGCGATCGCGCGCTCGCGCACCTCGGCGTCGAACGGCGCGATCGCGACGCGCCGCACCGCCGGGGCCGGCAGCGCCTTGAAGTTCGCGCGCACCAGGACGCCGAGCGTTCCGTGCGAGCCGACGTACAGCTTGCCCATGTCGTAGCCGGTGACGTTCTTGACCACCATCCCGCCGGTGCTCGCGAGCGTGCCGTCGGCGAGCGCGATCGTCGCGCCGATCAACAGGTCGCGCGGGCGCCCGTACGCGGCTCGCCGCGGTCCGGCCCATCCGGCGGCCAGCGTCCCTCCGACCGTGGCGCGCGCGGCAAAGGGCGCGTCGAGCGGCACGAACTGCCCGTGCTCGGCCAGCGTGCGCTCGAGCGCGGCGAGCGTGACGCCCGCGCCGAGCCCGATCGTGAGCTCGCGCGGATCGTACGCTGCTACGGCGTCCAGGCGCCGCGTGCTCAGTGCGACGTCATACCGCGTGGGCGCGTTCGACGCGCGCTGCAGCGTGCCGCCGCCGTGCACGACCACGGCCTCGCCGGCGCCGGCCGCCGCGCGCAGCTCCGCGGCGACCTCCGCGGCGCCGGCCGGCTCGACGACGCGCTCGGGCGGCGTGCCGGCGATCGCGAACATCTCCGGCGCGGCACCGCGCTTGGCGCGCGGACGCTTGGCGATCATCGCGCGGCCGCCGGGTGCGCCGGCCGCGACACCTCGCCGCACACGGCGCCGCTCGGGAAGATCTTGTCGGGGTTGAACGCGCGCGCCGGGTCGAAGACGTCGCGCACCTTTCCCATCGCCGCGAGGTCGTCCGGCGAGAACACGAGCGAGAGCGTCTCGCGCTTCTCGTAGCCGATGCCGTGCTCGCCGCTGATCGTGCCGCCCATCGCGATGCACGTGCGCAGGATCTCGGTGCCGGCGTCGACGACCGCGCGCACCTGACGCGCTTCACGGCGGTCGAAGATCAGCAGCGGGTGCAAGTTGCCGTCGCCCGCGTGAAAGACGTTGCCCACCGGCAGCGCGTGCTCGCGCGCGATCGCGTCGATCGCGTGCATCACCTCGGGCAGCCGCGTGCGCGGCACGCACGCATCCTGGATGTAGTAGTTCGGCGCGATGCGGCCGATCGCGCCCGCGGCGCCCTTGCGCGCAGCCCACAGCGCGTCGCGCTCGGCGGCATCGCGCGCGGCGCGCCACGACAGCGCGCCGTGCTCGCGAGCGATCCGCGCCAGCACCGCTTCGCCGGAGGCGACGTCCTCGGCCGCTCCGGCGATCTCGGCGAGCAGCACGGCTCCGGCGTTCTCCGGATAGCCCGCGTGATAGTGCGCCTCGACCGCGCGCGTGATCAACGCGTCCATGATCTCGAGCGCCGTCGGAACGATCCCCGCCCCGATGATCGCCGACACGGCGTCGGACGCCGCCTCGACGTCGGCGAACGCGGCGACGCACACGCGCACGGCCTCGGGCAGCTTCATGAGACGCACGTCGACCTCGGTGACGATGCCCAGCGTGCCTTCCGAGCCGACGAGCACGCCGGTGAGGTCGTAGCCGGGATCGTCCAGCGACGTGCGGTGCACCTCACCGTCCGCGTCGACGTACTGCACGCCGAGCACGTGGTTCGTCGTCGTGCCGTACGACAGGCAGTGCGGGCCGCCCGCGTTGGTGCCGACGTTGCCGCCGATCGTCGAGATCTTTTGGCTCGACGGGTCCGGCGCGTAGAACACGCCGTGCCGTGCGATCGCGTTCGACAGCTCGAGGTTGATGAGGCCGGGCTGGACGCGCGCGCGGCGGTTGCGCACGTCGAGCTCGACGACGCGGTTCATGCGCGCGAACGACACGACGAGGCCGCCGCGCGAGGGAACGGCTCCGCCGCACAAGCCGGTGCCGGCGCCGCGCGGGACGATCGGCTCGTTGAGCTCGCGCGCGATCCGCACGGCGATCGAGACCTCGCGCGCGTCGCGGGGGACGATGGCAGCGGACGGCAACCGGTCTTCGGAATACGCGTCGAAGGCGTAGACCGCGAGGTCCTCGGGCTCGGAGCGCACGACTTCGGGACCGAGCGCGTCCCGAAGGCGCGTCGCGAAGGCGGATGCGGCCATATCGTGAGATGCCGTACGGAGGGCGCGCGGGGAGTTCCTGGAATCCGCTCGCTCGGTGTTCTTCTGGAAGAGGTGGACCCGGCAGCAGCCGCGCGCGCGCAGAACGCCCGTGCGGGCGACGATTACGGAGGCGCAGCGCGCGAGCTACCGTGCCTCGGTCGAGTTCCCCGTGCTCTACGTGGTCGACGGACGCGCCGGAACGCGGACGGCCGCCGCCGGCGGCTTGGGCGCGGCCGGCATGCGGATGATGGGCGACGAGGACCTGCCCGAGGGTACGCTCCTCGAGCTGCGCTTCACGCTGCCGAACGACCTGATCCACAGCGTGCACGTCGAGAAAGAGATCGTGTCGGTCACGTCGCGCGGCCGCACGACGAAGAAGATCATGGGACCGCCGGACCACTTCGATCCGATGACCATTCGCGCGAAGGTGCTGCTCGCGTACTTCGACGCGCGGCGCGGCCGGCTCGCGCACAGCGTGCAGTTCGTCGACCTCGCCGAGCGCACGCAAGAGGAGATCCAGCGCTTCATTCACGTCTGGCAGTTGCGCATGATCCGGGAGCGCGCGCAGATGCGAGGAGAGTGACCGTGTTCGCGACGATTCGTCACGTGGTTGCGGCCCTCGCGTACGTCGGCGTGTTCTCCGCCGCCATGGTGATCTGTGGGCCCTTGGACAAAGCCGTCGCCGGCGTGTTCTTCGACCGATGGAACCCGCTCGCACCGTTCGCCGCCGCGGTCGCGCTCGTCGCCGCATACGTCGCCGTTGCAGCGGCCATCGCGTACTGCACGATCGAACGCAAGCGCGCGGGACGCCGTCTCGCGATCGCCGTTGCGGTCTGCACGCTTGCCGGCACCGCAGCGCTCGTCGTCGAGGACGTGCGAGCGATCGCGGTCCCGCTCGCGACGTACGATTATGGGCACCGTGGCGACTACGTGACGTCGCCCGTGTTCCTGGCGTGGTCGGCGATGGACGGGAACGCGGCCGGCGTGCTGGCGTTCACCGGTTTAGGGCAGGTCGTCGTCACCTGGGGCGGCGGCGCGCTGGCTGCCCTGGTGTCGCGTCGCCGGCCGCGAACCGCCGCCGCCTAGTAGAGCAGGTACTTCGACCGCAGCGACCGGAACGCGTGCAGGCCCGGTTCCCATGACGCGACGATCGTGTCGGCCGAGGCGCCGTCGCTGAGCGCGAGGCGCACCGCGTCGGTGCCCCAGTCGCGGTCCATGATCTTCTCGTTCGCGACGTGATACTTGCCCTGTGCCCGCGCCGCGGCGAGTAGCTCGACGGCGGTGCGCACGCTCGGATACGCGCGCGGATCCGTGACGTTGAGCGTCACGCCGCGAAGCGTCTTGCCGGCCCAGAAGCCTTTCGCCGGAACCCAGTCGACGGGCTCGAACTCGACGCCGGGAATCGCGCGCGCCGTCAGCGCGTCGCGGAAGGCGCTCGCGTCGAAGCCGTAACCGCCCGCGTACTCGAACGGCTTGTCGGTGCCGATGCCGTTGTTGACGCCCGCTTCGTCGACGAGCCCCGTCGAGAGATACACCAGCGTCGTGCGCGCGTACGGCATGTTCGGCGACGTCGGCACCCAGCGCAACCCCGTGTCGGCCCACACGCTCGAGCGGTCCCAGCCGTCCATCGCGACGACGCGCAGCGAGCACCGGATGCCGAAGCGATCGTTGAACAGCCGCGCCAGCTCGCCGACGGTCATGCCGTGCCGCTCGGGGATGGGATAGAGGCCGACGAACGACTTGAACTTCGGCTCGAGAACCGGCCCGTCGACGAGCACGCCGCCGACCGGATTCGGGCGGTCGAGCACCCAGACGTCCTTGCCGTACTGCGCGGCCGCTTCCATCACGTACGCCATCGTCGACACGTACGTGTACGGGCGCGCGCCGACGTCTTGGATGTCGAAGAGCAGCACGTCGATGCCGTCGAGCATCGCCTTCGTCGGACGGCGCGTCGCGCCGTAGAGGCTGTGCACGGGCAGGCCCGTCCGCTCGTCGGTCGACGAGCCGACGGTCGCGCCGGCCGTCGCCGTTCCGCGAATGCCGTGCTCGGGGCCGAACAGCGCCTTGAGCGCGATCTGCGGGTTGCGGTGGACCGCGTCGACCACGTGCTCGCCGGTCGACAGCACGCCGCTGGGATTCGTCACGATGCCGACGGCGCGCCCGTCGAGCTCGCGCCAGGTTTCCGCGACGAAGCGGTCGTCGCCGAGACGTATCGCGGGCCGGCGCGGAGACGGCACCGCCGCGCGAGCGCTCGCGGGAGCGGCGACGGCGGCGGCGGCCGCCGCGAGAAACGTGCCGCGGCGCATCAGACGAACTCGGGCCGCACGCCGGGCGGGATGAGCCCCGCGTGCGCGGACCGCGCGAAGAACTCTTCGACCGCCGCGATCCCTTCGTCGCCGACGTCCTCGCTGTAGTCGTTGACGTAGAGTGCGATGTGCTTGCGCATCACGTCGTCGTCCATCTCGAAGGCGTGCTCGCGCACGTAGCCGATGATCTCCGTTTCGCGCTCGCGCGCGAAGCGCAGGCTGCGGCGGATCGCGTCGTCGAGCGCGCGCGCGTCGTCCAGCGGAACGTCACGGCGCACCAGGATCGCGCCGAGCGGAATCGCGCCGCCCGTCTCGCGCTCCCACCAGTCGCCGAGGTCGATCACTTCCTCGAGGCCCGCGCGCTGGTACGTG
Organism: Vulcanimicrobiota bacterium; assembly: GCA_963818845.1. Lineage (GTDB taxonomy): Bacteria > Vulcanimicrobiota > Vulcanimicrobiia > Vulcanimicrobiales > Vulcanimicrobiaceae > Vulcanimicrobium. The sequence continues at coordinate 230,364 of CAWFTO010000003.1, forward strand.
AAGCGCGACTCGTGAATGATCAACCCGGCGGCCACCTCTTCGTTCGCGACGGCATCGACGATGCGGTCGAAGCGCATCTCGACCGTCTTCGGCTCGCGTCCCAGCGCGAGGCGCAGCAGCGCGTATGCCGTCGTGAGCCGGCCCGGGATCGCGAACGTCGCGTCCTCCGCGAAGTCCGTGAGGACCGGAGCGCGCGTGTCGACCCCGGGGCGCGCGACGACGAGCGGTCCGCACCCGCGGCCCAGGGCGCCGCCGCTGCGCAGCACGCGGTAGTTCTCGAGCAGGTACGGGATCGCACCGTAGCTCACTTTCGTGAGCTCGAACTTGCCCGCGCGCGCGGCACGGTTGAGCGCCTCGACGTCGTCGAGCGCGACGTCGACGGCCGGCGCGCCGTCGAGCAGGCCGTTCGCGAGCGCCGCGAAGATGAACGTATCGTTCGGACAGGGCGAGTACGCGAGCGTGTAGCGTTTCGGCAGTGCGGTCATACCTCGGAGAGAACGTCGAGCAGCGCTTCGACCGTTGCGACCGCAGCGGCCGCTCCGGCGCGAAAATCCCACCCGCTCGTTTCCCGTTCGCCGACGAGATTCGACACCCCGCGGATCTCGACGGCCGGAACGCCGGCCAGCCGAGCGGCGCGCAGCACCGCGAAGCCTTCCATCGATTCAACGTCCGCGCGAAAACGGTGCGCGAGCACCAGTGCGCGCGCCGTCGTGCTCGTCACGGTGGCGGATGTGACGCCGCGCCCGACGATGACCGGAACCAACCCGGCGAGGAACGGCTGCAGCAGGCCGGGATCGGCGTCGACGTGCCGGACGAGCTCGAGCCCGCCGGGCAGCGGAAACGCCGTTCCGTCCTCGAGCCCCAGCTCGGCGTAGTCTTCGCGCGAGCACACGACGGCGTCGCCGACCGTGCAGCGGTCTCGGAATCCGCCGGCGATCCCGGCGTTGATCACGGCGTCGTAGCGGCCGCGCGTTAGCGCGCGCGCGGTTCCGGCGGCCGCCTCGACGGGTCCGACGCCGACTGCGACGACCTCGACGTCCTCGCGCGGCGCGAGCGCCGCAAGCTCCTGCGCTACGGCGCAGACGATGAGGATGCTGACGACGGCACCAGACGGCTCGCGACCCGGAGCGGGCCGGCGAGCAGATGCTGGATCAGGTTCGCCGTGCGCTCATCTCACCGCACGCCGATGAACTTGTGCGTCTGGAGCGAGAGCCGGAAGCGGTCCGGCCGCCGTTTCGCCGCGTCGACCGCGAGCGCGACGTTCGCGCGCTTGTTGCCCTCGGGCTGCAAGAACATCGGCGTCGACTCCGGGAACGCATCGAGCCATTCCTCCGGCACCCGGCCGTCGACGATCAGCTTCGCCTCGTTCGCGCGCCGCGCCATGGCCGGCGCGAGCCGCTCCTTCGGTGAGACGGTGAGCCAGACGTCGTCCGGCAGCTCGACGGGAATCGTGCCGTTCGACTCGACGTGCACGCGCCGCCCGTCGGCGCGCAGCGCGCCGATGAGCGCGGTGCTCGCGCGCTGCGCGAGCGGCTCGCCGCCGGTGAGGATCACCATCGGACACGAGCCGCCCTCGTCGCGCACGCGCCGGACCACGTCGTCCGCGCTCGCCAAGAACCGTAGCGCGTAGTCCGTGTCGCAGAACGCGCAGCTGAGATTGCAGCCGGCGAGCCGGACGAAGACGGCCGGGGTGCCCGTCCACGTCCCCTCGCCCTGGACGCTGTAGAAGATCTCAGCGAGCTGCAGCACGGAGCTTAATGAGACGCCTGCCTGCGGGCGCGCAGCACTTGCACGGTCACCGGCGTGTTCTGCGGGATCGTCACGTTCTGCCTCGCGTTCTTCGCGTAGAGGTAGCCTCCCGCGGCGCCGAGCAGCCCGCCCATGTTCGTGCCGATGTTCTTGCCGAGGATGTTGCCGACGATCATCCCGGCGACCGCGCCGCCCGCCTCGTTGAGCGTGTTGTTCTTCGTCTTCACCTGCGCATTGGTCACGCGGCCGTCCAGCGCGTACGAGCCGCCGCTGCGCGTGTGCAGCTTGTCCAGGCAGAGCGAAATCTTTCCGGCGCGTCCCTGCGAGGCGCTCTGCACGTCGCACACGTGGCCGTACATGACGGCGCCGTTGATGTTGTTGTCCTGCGAGTGCACGTTCGACATCGTGAAGCGCTGACCGACGACGGCATTTTTCGAGTCGATGCTCTGGTCGATCGTTCCGCTCAGCTCGGTTCCGGAAGAGATCTGCGCGGATGCTGCGAGCGGGACGGCCGCGAGGGCTGCGGCCAGAACGAGGGGTACGGTGCGGATCATGCGGGGTGTGCTCCTGTCGTTGCGGTTAGGGACCTTCGAGCGCTTACCCGCTCAGAGGGTCGCCCTTCCTGAGAACGACGGAGGACGACGGAGTCTCCCACAAGGTCAGCTCGGCGAGGCCGGGAAGCGCCGGCGCGAGGCGGCGCCACACCCACAGGACGATCCGCTCGGCGGTCGGGTTGTCGATCAGCTCGTTGAGCGACCGATGGTCGAGCTCGTCGATCACCGCCGCGCGCACCGCGCGCGAGATCGTGTCGAAGTCCTCGACCATGCCCGCTGCGGGACCGCTCGCTTGCAGGTTCCCCTCGACGCCGACCTCGAGGCGGTACGAATGCCCGTGCAGCCGCGCGCACTTGCCGGGATGGTGCGGCAGTACGTGTGCGGCCTCGAAGCTGAAGGACTTGCGGATTTGCACGGAAGACGGGTTTCGCCGTGAAGACGAACCGCTCCCGACTCGTCGCCCAGGTACTCTCGGGCAACGCCGCGCCGCCGCTGCTTTCGTCGGCGCTCTACGACGTGGGCGCGGACGGAACGCCGCGCATCCTGCCGTCGGTCGGCGGCATCACGCTCAACGTGCGCGTCGGCGACGGCGCGTTCGCGTTCGAGGCGGATCACATCGAACCCGGCGTGAGCGTGCGGCATCCGGACGAGAAGATCAACGTCGCGTTCTGCACGTTCGCGTGCATCGGCAACGTTGCGACCGTCGCCGGCGGCGAGGCGAAGGGCGAGCGCGGCGTGGTCACCGGCAAGCACGGCGGCGTCGAGCACGTCATGGTCGACTTCCCGGAGCGCGTGATGGAGCGCATGCAGATCGGCGACGCGATCACGATCCGCGCCGTCGGCATCGGCCTTGCGCTCGCGGACGCGGGCGACATTCGCGTGTTCAACTGCGATCCCGACCTGCTCGAGAAGCTCGTCCTTCGACAAGCTCAGGATGACGTTCGACAAGCTCAGGATGACGAGTCGGGCGGGTGGTGCTGGATGTGCCGGTCGCGCGGACGGTGCCGGCGCGCGTGATGGGCTCGGGGCTCGGGCGTTCGACCGTGGCGCGCGGCGACTACGACATCCAGTGTTTCGATCCGGCGACGGTGCGCGAGTACGGTCTGGACGAGCTGCGCCTCGGCGACGTCGTTGCGATCCTCGACGCCGACAACTCGTACGGCCGCATCTACCGCGAGGGTGCCGTGACGATCGCGACGGTGTCGCACGGCCGGTCATACATGGCGGGACACGGGCCCGGTGTGACGACGCTCCTCACGTCGGCGTCCGGCGCGATCCGTCCGCACATCGACGCGAAGGCGAACCTCGCGACGATCTTGCAGCTGCGGTAGCGTCCGCGTTCGTCAGCGCTTCGCGCGGCGCATGTGCACGTCGTTCTGCCGGTAGTCGAACCACAGATCGTACGACCGCAGGAAGTCGGTGCCGATGATGCCGTCGATGTCGTCCGCGCCGAGGTCGGCGTTCGCCACGTCGGCGGTCGCGCCGCGCGTCCAGATGCCGCCGATCTCGAAGGCCGGCACGCGGGTCGTCTCCGCGCTCATGAAGCCGCCCATGCCGTGCACGTGCATCGTGCTCGCCACGCGGTCGGGCGAGAAGTCGCCGCGGTCGGCGAACGTGGTCTCGAATACCGTGCGGTTCGCGCCTGTGTCGAGCACGACGCGGCCGTTCGCCGAGCCGGCGCGCGCGGCGACGGCCGGCGTCTTGTCGTCGAGCGCGATGCCGACCGTGCTCGTGTCGGCGGGCGCGCGCCAGCGCTCCGGCGCGATCGCCTCGGCGAGGCTCTTGCCGACGTTCACGTGCACGACCGTGTCGGCGAAGAAGTCGAAGCCGAGCAGTCCCGCGACGTGCGTGCGGTCGTCGATGCGGAACGGCACCTTCACCACGCGCGCGACGACGTTGCGCATGCGCAGCCCGCCGATCGTCATCTGGGGCACGACGGCCGTCGACTCCGGAAACGTGCCGAGCGTCGAGCCTACGCGCTTGCCGAGCGCGTCGAAGCCTTGCTGCTCTGCGACGATCGGGTCGATCACGATGCCCGCCGCGCCGGAGTCGAGCAAGAAGTCGTACGCGCCGCGGCCGACGATGACGCGCACGACGGCCAGCCCGTTGACGAAACGCACCGGAAGCCGCACCGTCGTCTGCTTCTCCGGGAACTCCACGACGCGGCGCGAGGGCGGGATGTCGACGTCGCGCGGGTCGGGCGTGGTGTCCAGCGTGCGGCTGACCAGGATCTGCTCGCGCTCGTTGCCGAGCGAGTCGACGGTGCGGATGCGGGACGGCTCGGGGACGCCTTCCACGAGACGGTAGTCATCGTACGTCGACGTGAAGCGGCGGCGGCGCTCGACGTACTCCCGGCGCACGAGGTTCCCGGTGCGCTTGTCGACGTACAGCCACTCGTGGCGTCCGTTGGGCGGGTTGACCTCGACGACGTAGGCGCTGAGCGACGGCGACTCGCCGACAAGGCGCACGTCGCGCTCGTCGGACGCGTCGCGAAATGCGTGATCGCTGACAGCGTCGCGCTGCTCGTGCACGCCGGGGTAGGTAAACACGATCCCGTTGCGGTTCTGCTCCCAGCGCTGGCCGCGCAGTACGCCCCGCTCGTACGCGAAGGGGCCGAGCGTCGTCGTCTCGCGGACGTCCTTGCCCAGCCGGTTCACGCGGAACGAGCCGACGGTGCCGTCCTGGAACAGGCGCCACTCTTCGATCACCGTCGCCGCGCGTGTGTGCTCGTGGGCGTGCGCGCGCTCGTACAGCGCGCGCACGCGTGCCAGCGTCGCGGTCGGCGTCACGAGCCCGCCCGGCTCATCATCGACGGCGGCGGTCGCGGGTACGGTCGCGAACACCGCGAGCAGAACGGCCGCGGCGCACGCGGCAGTGCGTGGACGGATCAGAGCGAGCCCGAGGGCCCCATCGCTTCCAAACGCTTCTTGAGGTCGCTCAAGAAGCCGCTGGCGACGGCGCCGTCGACGACGCGGTGGTCGAGCGACATGCAGACGTTCATCATGGAGCGCACGGCGATGGAGTCGTCGTCGCGCACGACGGCACGCTTCACCACGGCCTCCGTCGTCACGATCGCGGTTTGCCCGGGGACCAGGATCGGTGCCGAGAGGATGGCGCCGTTCGCGCCCGTGTTGTTGACGGTGAACGTGCCGCCCGCGAGGTCGTCTGCGCCGAGCTTGCCCCGCCGCGCCCGTTCGATCAGCTCGCCGAGCGCGAGCGCGACTCCCTTGATCGAGAGCTGGTCCGCGTGCCGGATCACCGGCACCACGAGGTTGCCGCCGGCGGCGATCGCGATTCCGATGTTGACGTCGCGGTGCACGCGGATTCCCTCGTCCGTGAACGACGCGTTCATCAGCGGGAACACCGCGAGCGACTCGACCGCGGCGCGGATGAAGAAGGGCAGCAGCGTGAGTTTCGCGCCGTACGCCTTCTCGAACGCGTCTTTTTCGCGCGCTCGCCACTTCCACACGTTCGTCACATCGACTTCGACCATCGTCCAGGCGTGCGGCGCGGTGTGCTTGGACTCGACCATGCGCTGCGCGATGATCTTGCGCGCCTGCGTGAGCGGGATCAGATCGCCGGGCCGCGCGCCCGTGTACGATGGCTTCGCCATGGCCGGCGGCCGCGCGGCGTCCGCCGGACGCGCGGGCGCCGCCGTGCTCGAGGGAACGGTGTACTGCGCGTTGTCGGCCGTGATCGTCGCAGCGACGCCCGCGCTCGGACCCGCCTTCGCCGCCGCGAGAATGTCGTTCGCCGTGATGCGCCCGTGATCGCCGGTCCCGCGCACGGCGGCAAGATCGATGCGATGCTCTCGCGCGAGCCGGCGAACGGCCGGCGACACACGCGCACCGTTCGGCGACGCGACGCTCGCCCCGTCGTGGGTGATGATCTTGTCGGTCGTCCCGTTCGAAAACCGGGTGTCATCCTGAGCCTGTCGAAGGGCGCCGGGCGCGCTGAACGACGGGCCGCCCAAGCCGACATTGCCACCGGGCACGGGATCGTCGCTCCCCTGGCGATTCGCTTCGGCCGCGCGGTTGCTGGTGCTTGCCGCAACCTGCTCCGACGGCGACCCGCTGCCCGTTACCGCGGGCGCTTGGGCTGCTGTCATCCTGAGCGGGCTGCGTGTCATCCTGAGCTTGTCGAAGGACGATTTCATCGATGATCGCGATCGGAGCGCCGGTCGGTACGGTCTCGCCTTCCTTGACGATCAGCTCGCGGATCACGCCCGTCACCGGCGCGGGCACCTCGGCGTTGACCTTGTCGGTCGACACCTCGACGAACGCTTCGTACTTCTCGACGGAGTCGCCGGGCTTCTTGAGCCACTGCGCGACCGTCCCTTCCGTGACCGTCTCGCCGAGCTGCGGCATCGTGATCGTGGTCGGCATCGTCAGAACTTCGCCAAGTCGCGCATCGCGGCCGCCATCTCGTCCGTGGAGATCATGAACTCTTCTTCGAGAGGCAGCGCGTAGCCCATCGCGGGGACGTCCGGTCCGGCGAGGCGGCGGATCGGCGCGTCCAGATCGAACAGCGCTTCTTCCGCGACCATCGCGCTGATCTCGGCGCCGATGCCGCCGAACTTGTTGTCCTCGTGGATGATCAGCAGCTTGCGCGTCTTGCGCACGGACTCCAGGATCGTCGTCTTGTCCATCGGCCGGATCGAGCGCAGGTCGACGACCTCGACCGACACGCCTTCGCTTTCGAGCCGGCCGGCGGCGTCGAGCGCTTGATGGAGATTGTAGCCGTACGACACGACGGTGACGTCGGTGCCCGCTTTCTTTACGTCCGCCTTCCCGATCGGGATCGTGTAGTAGCCGCCGGGAACGTCGCCCTTCACGCTGCGGTACGTCTTCTTGTGCTCGAGGAAGAGCACGGGATCGGGCGCCTCGATCGCCGCGTTGAGCAGACCCTTGATGTCGGCCGGGGTCGACGGTGCGAGGATCGTCAGGCCGGGCACGTGATAGAACAGCGCTTCGATCGACACCGAGTGCGAGAGCGCGCCGCGGACGCCGCCGCCGTACGGCGTGCGGATGACCATGGGGCACGTGTAGTCGCCGTTGCTGCGGTAGCGCGTCTTGGCCGCTTCGCCGACGATCTGATTGAACGCCGGATAGATGAAGTCGGCGAACTGGATCTCGGCGATCGGCCGCAAGCCTTCCATCGCCATCCCGATCGCGACGCCCACGATCGACGCTTCGGCGAGCGGCGTGTCAATGACGCGCTGCGGACCGAACTCCTCGAGGAAACCTTTCGTGATCAGGAAGACGTTGCCGCGCGCGCCGACGTCTTCGCCCATGACCAGCACGCGATCGTCGCGCACGAGCGCGTCGTGCAGGGTCGTACGCACCGCCTCGACGTTGGTCATCGTGACCGTCGGCTGGTTCTGCGCGGTCGCAGTCATGAGGTCCACTCCTGCCAGGGGCGGTGATCCCCCTCGACGACGTTGGTGTACAGGCTCTCGACCGACGGATACGGCTGGGCCTCGGCGGCGTCCGTGGCGTCGTTGGTCTCGCGCAGCACGTCGGCTTTGAGCGCCTTCGCGCGCGCCTCGTCGATCACGCCGGCATCGATCAGCACCTGTTCGAAGCGCGGCACGGGATCGAGCTTACGGCGCTCTTCGATCGACTCGCGCGAGCGGTAGGTACGGTCGTCGTCGTCCGTGGAGTGCGAGAGGAAGCGATAGCACTTGGCTTCGACGATGGACGGGCCGCCGCCGGAGCGCGCGCGCTCGAGCGCGTCGCGCATCGCCGCGTACGTCGCAACCGGGCTGAAACCGTCGCACACCACGCCGGGCAAGCCGTAGCCCGACGCCTTGTCGGCGACGTTCGCGACCCGCATCTGCTGGTCTTGAGGCGTCGAGATCGCCCATTCGTTGTTCTCGACGAGAAACACGATGGGCAGGCCGTGGACCGCCGCGTAGTTGACCGACTCGTGCCACTCGCCTTGCGATGTCGCGCCTTCGCCGGTCGTGCAGATCACCGCACGGCCGCCCTCACCGCGGTACTTGAAGGCCGCGGCCGCACCGACCGCGTGGGTGCAGTGGCCGGCGATGATCGAGGAGATCGACATCACGCCCAGGTCGTGGTTCGTGTAGTGGTTCGGAAACTGACGCCCCATCGAACGATCGGTACGCCGCGCGAAGAGCGACGAGAGGATCTCGAAGGGCGTCATGCCGACGCCGAGCGCGAGCCCGAGGTCACGGTAGTAGGGCGCGAGCACGTCCGCTCCGCGCTTGAACGCCATCGCGGCGCCGGCCTGGACCGCTTCGTGCCCTTCGGATCCGAGCGCGAACGGGATCTTCCCCTGGCGGTTGAGCTGGAAGCCGCGGTTGTCGAGCTGCCGCTGGAGCAGCATGTTGCGCAGCATCGCGATCAGCTGGCCGTCGTCGAGCCCGGCCCGGTCCAGCTCCCGGCCGCGCGCGGCCGCCGTTTTCGCCATCGAAGTCGATCCCCTTGGATCCGGAGGAGTGAGAACCGCCGTTACTCGCGCGCAGGCGACCGCGACTCCTGCGGTCGGCCGCCGCACACCAGGAGTTCGGTCGCCAAGTTCGCAAGCAGAGGAGTCCGGGCGGCCTATCGGCCGTCTTCACGGGTGAGGCCGCTCGCTGTTACACCGGGTGTTGTTCGGGTTTTTCCTCGAGTTCACGTTCCGGTACAGGAGTTTGCTTATGGGCGTCTTGCCCTCGCGCCGGCGTTCGTCCGGCTTCATTCGACTTTCCGCGGCGGCGCTTATCGCCGCTTTCGCAGCGGGTTGCGGCGGCGGGGGCGGGGGAAGCCTCACGCCGTCCGCCGGTTCGCAGAATCAGGCGCCGCAAGGCACCGCACTCGTGACGTTCACGATGCATTGGACGTCGGCGTCGTCCGCACGGCGCACGCCGCAGTACGTGCCGGCGACCGCGCAGAGCGTTTCGGTGGCCGTGAACGGCGGCACGCCGGAGTACCTGAACTCGCCGGCGACCACCATCTCGATCAACGCCCCGATCGGAACGGACACGTTCAACTTCGCGACCTACGATGCGCAGAACGGACAAGGCAACGTCTTGAGCCGCGCGAGCGTCACCCAGACGATCGTCTCGGGCGCGGCGAACAACGTCTCCGCCGTGCTCAACGGCGTCGTGGCCTCTCTGGCGATCTCGCTGAGTAACCCGTCGCCGAACGCGGGCGTGCCGGCGACCGTGAACGTGAACCTCGCCGCGCGGGACGCCGACGGCAACACGATCGTGGGCCCCGGCGATTTCAGCGTTCCGATCCACTTGGCGGTCAACGACTCGACCAACAGCGGCACCCTGGCGCTCTCGACGAACAACCTGCAGAACCCGTCGACGACCGCGACGCTGACGTACAACGGCGGAACGCTGAACAGCGGCCTTCCGGGCGGCCCGACGGCGACCGTCGTCGCATCCGCGACCGGAGTCGGGAACGTCTCGACGCAGTTCACGCCCAAGCCGACGTTCTATCAGTTCTCGATCCCGGTCTCGGCGAACAAGCCGCGTTACATCGCCGCCGGCAGCGACGGCAACATGTGGTTCACGGAGTTCCCGGGCAACGCGATCGCGCGCATCACGCCGGCCGGCGTGGTGACCGAGTTCCCGGTCCCCACCGCGAACGCGTTCGAGGCCGAGCTCCCGCACATCATCGGCGCCAGCGACGGCAACCTCTGGTTCACCGAGTCGGGCGCGACCGCGAACAAGATCGCGAAGAGCTCGACCTCCGGCTCGATCACCGAGTTCTTGACGCTCTTCGCGCCGCCGCCGCCGGATCAGCCGGCCGGCCTCGTCGACCGCCTCGACGGCAACATCTGGTACGTCGGCAACGGCAGCAGCCGCATCGGCTTCCTCGCCTACAACGGCTCCACCGCCGGCGAGACCAGCGTTCCGACGTCGAACGCCGGACCGTTCGACATCGCGACGGCGCCCGATAACAACCTCTACTACACCGAGCAGAACGTCGACAAGATCGGCCGCGCGACGGACCTGTTCCACCCGCAGAGCGAGATCACGCTGACCGCCGGCACGCAGCCGAAGGACATCGTCCGCGGGCCGGACGGCAACCTCTGGTTCACGGAGTATCTGCGCGGCAACATCGGCCGGCTGTCGCCGAACTCGTTCTCGGTCACGGGCGAGTTCCCGACGCTCACGCCGATCTCCGGACCGTGGGGAATCACGGTCGGTCAGGACGGCGCGCTGTGGTTCACCGAGCAGGGCAGCGCCTCATCGATCGATCGTATCGGTCGCATCACGACGGGCGGCACGGTGGTCGAGTTCGCGTCGCCCGTCACCGGTCTCGGGCTACAAGGCATCGCGACGGCGCCGGACGGCTCGCTGTGGTTCTGCGAGCCTGGCTCCGGCCTGAATCCCGGACGCGTCGGAAAGCTGGTGTACTGATGACCGAGGAGAGAATGCAACGCACGATGCGCGCCCGCAGCCTGCTGGCGGCCTTCCTTGTCGCGGCCGCCGCGGCGGTCGCCGGCTGCAGCGGCGGTTCGAGTACACCGCCGCCCCTGAACACGGGCACGGCAACGCCCACGCCGGTCCCGACCGCCACGCCGCCCGCGACGAGCGCTAGCGGCACGCTCACCACGAGTACCTCCGCGTCGACGTCGCTCACGCTGGGCCCGATCGGCTCGAACGGCAATACCGGTACGGTGCGCGCAGGCGCATCGAACCCGGCGACGGCGCTCAACGTCACGTTCAGCCTCACCCAGCCGGCCAACGTGCCGACGCCGTCGGCGTTCCGCCGCATGCCGCAGAGCATCGGCGGCGCGAACCTCTCCTTCATCGCCTGGTTTCAGGTGACCGCGAATCCCGGCACGACGCTGCCGAGCTGGCCGGGATTCTCGTTCACGTTCGGAGCCTCGCAGACGCTCCCCGATCCGGCGCACTCGTATGTCGCCGAGTTCGATCCGAGCAACGCTGCGGCGGGCTGGACGACGATCGAAGGACCGGCGTCCGCTGCGGGCACCGTCTTCACGTGGACGGCTCCGGCCATCCCCGTGACGCTGACGGCCGGGAACACGTACACGTTCGTGCTGTTCTCGACGTCGTCGACGCTCGCGACGCCGACGCCCACGCCGGCTCCGACTGCCTCGCCGAGCCCCAGCCCGACGCCGTCGCCGACGCCGGCGCCGCCCGGCACGCTGACGACGTCGTCAACGCAGGTGTCGATGACGGCGGCCGGACAGACGGCGCCGGTCAACGTGAGCGAGAGCAACTACAGCGGCACGTTCACGGCGGCCAATGGGGCGCAGTCGTGCAGCGGCATCGCGACGATCTCGCCCGCATCCGGCAACGGACCGAGCGCGACGTTCACGGTCACCGCGGTCGCCGCCGGAAACTGCGGGTACGTCATCGCTGACGACCACGGAGGCTCCGTCGGCGTCGCCGTCTCGGTGACGACCACCACCGGAACCGTCAGCGGAGTGCGCCGAACGCACTGACCGTTCGCGCACCTCTTTCGGTGACCGGCGAACCCGTCGCGAGCGATCGCGGCGGGTTCGTCGCATTCGCGGGGCACGATGCAAGCATCCGTTTGTACGGGCGAAGGGATGGGAAAGCTTGGGGCAATTCCATCGCATTCGAGCGGGAGGACGAAGCACGTCATGGCAGCAGCGAAACGCGGCGCGAAGAAGTCAGGCGCCAAGAAGTCAGCGGCGAAGAAATCAGGCGCGACGGCGTCGCGCGGCAAGAAGTCGGGCGCGAAGAAGAAGAGCGGAGGCGCGAAGAACGCCGTCGCCAAGCGCGCCGGCTCGGCGAAGAAAGCCGTCGCGAAACGTGTCGGCGGCGCGAAGAAAGCCGTCGCGAAACGCGTCGGCGGCGCGAAGAAGGCCGTCGCGGCGACGCGCAAAGCCGCAACGGGCGCAGCGAAGAAGGCGAAGAGCACGGCGACCAAGGCCGTGCGCGGCGCGCGCAAGGTCGGCTCGACGATGGATCAGGCGGCGGACCTGCTCAAGGCGGGCGCGGCCGTGGTCGAAGCGGTGACCGACAAAGTCCAAGAAGTCGCGGGCAAAGCGCGCGGCGGCGGCGCGAAGCGCTCCGGCGCGCGCAAACGGCCGGCGGCGACCTGACGACATCGCGGGATCGCGAAGGTCGTCAGGCGGTGACGATCTTCGCGGCCTGCTCGAGCCCGAGCTTCGCGATCGACTCCTCACGCATCTTGTACTTCTGAACCTTGCCGCTGACCGTCATCGGCCAGCCGTCGACGAACATCACGTAGCGCGGAACCTTGTAGTGCGCGATCTTGCCGCGGCAGTACTCGCGGACGGCTTCCTCCGTGAGCTCGGCGCCGTCGTGCGGGATGACCCAGGCGCAGAGCTCTTCGCCGTAGCGCTCGTCCGGAACGCCGATCACCTGCACGTCCTTGATCGCGGGATGCGTGTAGAGGAACTCCTCGATTTCGCGCGGGTAGACGTTCTCGCCGCCGCGGATCACCATGTCCTTGATGCGCCCGCTGATGTTGACGTAGCCGTCGGCATCCATCGTCGCGATGTCGCCGGTGTGCATGTAGCGTGAGGCGTCGATCGCGGTCGCCGTCGCTTCCGGATTCTCCCAGTAGCCGAGCATGACGCTGTACCCGCGGGTGCAGAGCTCGCCCGGCGTGTCGCGCGGCACGATGCGGGCCTCGGCATCGACGATCTTGACCTCGATGTGCGGGTGCACGCGGCCGACGGTGCCGGTGCGCTTTTCGAGCGGGTCGTCGGTCATCGTCTGCGTCGACACGGGCGACGTCTCGGTCATGCCGTAGCAAATCGTCACTTCGGGCATGTGCATCTCACTCTGCACGCGCTTCATCACTTCGACCGGGCACGGCGAGCCGGCCATGATGCCCGTGCGCAGCGTGGAGAGATCGAACTCCGTGAAGTTCGGCAACGCGAGCTCGGCGATGAACATCGTCGGGACGCCGTAGAGCGACGTGCAGCGCTCTCGCTCGACCGCCTCGAGGGTGAGCTGCGGATCGAACGTCCAGTTCGGGATGACGATCGTCGCGCCGTGCGTCGTGATCGCGAGGTTGCCCAGCACCATCCCGAAGCAGTGGTAGAACGGCACGGGCACGCAGACGCGGTCGTGCTCGGTGTAGCGGCAGCCTTCGCCGATGAAGAAGCCGTTGTTGAGGATGTTGTGGTGCGAGAGCGTCGCGCCTTTGGGGAAGCCCGTCGTGCCCGAGGTGTACTGGACGTTGATCGGCTCGTCGAACTGGCAGCGCGCCTTGCGCTCGGCCAGCGTCGCGTCGTCGGCCTCGCCGGCGCACGCGACGTAGTCGTGCCAGCCGGTTTCACCTTCGTCCGCCTCGGTGTCCCCGATGACGACGACCTCGCGCAGCAGCGGCAGCGATGCGCGCACCTCACGAACCATCGCGAGGTACTCGCTGGTCTTGTAGCGGTCGAGCACGATCAGCGTGGTCACGCCGCTCTGCCGCAGCGCGTACTCGAGCTCGGACAGCCGGTACGCGGGGTTGACGTTGACCAGAACGGCGCCCACCTTCGCGGTGGCGTACTGCACGAGCACCCATTCGATCGAGTTGGGCGACCAGATCCCGACGCGCTCGCCGTGCTCGACGCCGGCCGCGATGAATGCTTTCGCGAGGCGGTCGGTTTCGGTTGCGAACTGCGCGTAGGTCAGCCGGCGGTTCTGGTGGACGGAGACGACGGCGTCGCCGTCCGGAAAGCGGCGCGCGATCCGGTCGAGGTTGTCCCCGATGGTTTCCCCGAGGAGCGGCAGCGAGCTCGCCCCGTGCGCGTAGGAGAGAAGCGCCATAGTGGCTTCGCCCTTCGACAAGCTCAGGACGAACCCGTCGCGTTCGGCCCTTCGACGAGCTCAGGACCGAGCGGCCAGGGGTCGCGGCGGGTGTGGGGATTCTTCTCCGAAGGCGAAGTGACCGGGATGACCGCCGTTCCGCACGACGACCTCGTCGCCGTCCGCCGCCGCCTGCACGCCCATCCCGAGCTCTCGATGGTCGAGCACGATACCGCAGCGTTCGTCGCGGAGCAGTTGCGTGCGCTCGGCCTCGACGAGGTGCGCACGGGGATCGGCGTCACGGGCGTCCTCGGCACGCTCAAGGGGGGCAAGCCCGGGCCGGTGACGCTGCTGCGCGCCGACATGGATGCGTTGCCGATCACCGAGCTGAACCAGGTTCCGTACCGTTCGCAGCGCTCCGGCGTGATGCACGCGTGCGGCCACGACGGCCACGTCTCGATCCTGCTCGCCGCGGTGCGCACGCTCGCCGCACGGCGCGCCGAGGTTCCCGGCACGCTGGTATTCTGTTTTCAGCCGGGCGAAGAGGGGCATGCCGGCGCGAAGAAGATGATCGACGCGGGCGCGCTGGAGAACCCGCACGTCGAGCGCACGTTCGCGCTGCACCTGTTCAGCGGACTGGACGTCGGCAAGATCGGCGTGCGCGACGGGGCGTTCTTCGCCTCCGCCGATGAGTTCGACCTGACGATCCGCGGCAAAGGCGGGCATGGCGCGATGCCGCAACTCGCCGTCGATCCCGTCGCCGCGGGCGCCTACGTCGTCACGGCGCTGCAGTCCATCGTGTCGCGAGAGGTCGCGCCGAAGGATCCGGCCGTCATCACCGTCGGTCAGTTCGTGAGCGGCACGACGTTCAACGTGATCCCCGACGAAGCCAAGATGAAGGGCACCGTGCGCGCGTTCGATCCGGACGTGCGGACGTCGATGCCCGAGCGGATGCGCCGCATCATCGCGGGCCTCGCGACGGCGATGCGCTTCGACTACGAGTTCGATTACCACTGGTCGTATCCGCCGACGATCAACTCGCGCGCGATGAACGACATCGTGCGCGAGCTCGGCCGGCGCGAGCTCGGCGACGACAACGTCGTCGAGCACGACATCGTGATGTGGGCCGAGGACATGTCGTTCATGATGAACGAGCGCCCCGGATCGTACTTCATCGTGGGCGCGCGCGGCGGGCTCGACACGTCGTTCCCGCACCACAACGCGCGCTTCGACATCGACGAGCGCGCGCTGGACGTCGGCTACCGCATGATGGTCGCGCTCGGCCTTCAGCCCGGTTCCCAAGGATTTTCTCAGCAAGGTCTCACGTAGCTCTCGAACCTTTGCCAGCCGGCATACGTACACTCGGTAGACCTGCTATCGAGGAGTGACGCGTGTACGCACCCCAGCCGCTTCCCCTGTCCGCACCGTTGGTCGTCCGGTTGATCGGCGTGCTCGACACCGACATGATCTCGGCGTTCGCCGCGCTCGAGCGCGGCCTCGTCGGCGCGCGCGGCGCGACCGTCGTGGTCGATGTGCGCGACGTGGACGTGCTCGGGCAGCAGGACGTGGACGCGCTGGTCGACACCGTGGCGCGCGCCCGGCGGGAGGGACGCGACGTTCGCCTGAGCGCGCGCGGTCTGCATTGGCGCCGCGCCGCGAAGAAGAAACTTTCCGCGCAGCCGCCCATCCCCGCGGACATGGCTTCCGCCGCGCGCCGCACGATCATCCTGGCGTACAGTGCCAGAAAGCGACGCTGAGCCGCAGCTTCCGGCTTGCGGTGCACCATTTGTCGAATGACAAGGCCCGGGCGTTGGCCGTATCGTCGAGGTTCCGATGCGCGAGGCTTCGATACCGCTGAGCACAAGCTCCGAGCACGACGCGTGCGGCGTCGGCTTTCTGGCCGACCTTTCGCACCGCGGCGGAACCCATGACGTCGTTCGCCTCGCCCTGACGGCGGTCGGCGCGATGGAGCACCGCGGTGCCCGCGCGGCCGACGGCCGCACGGGCGACGGTGCGGGGATCCTGCTCGAGACGCCGCGCGCGATCTTCCTCCGGTACCTGGCCGAGGCGCACGTGCGCGTTCCCGAGCAGCACCTGGCCGCCGTCTGCGTCTTTCTGCCGCTCGACGAAGGACTCGCGGCCGCGATGCGGGCGAAGCTCGAGTACGCCATTCGCTCCGAAGGCGTCAAGCCGATGCGCTGGCGGGTGCCGCCGGTCGACCGTGCGGTGCTCGGAAAGCAAGCCGCCGCGAACGCGCCCTCCTACGAGCAGCTCTTGGTCGACGTCGGCCCCGGGAACGCGCGCGAGCGCATGCGCTCCGTCCGCCGCGCGGTGATCCGCACGCTGCGCGAGGAAGGCGACACGGCCACGCTCGTCAGCGCATCGTCGACAAAGGTCGTGTACAAAGGGCTCCTCTCGTCGAGCGAGCTCGGCTCGTACTTCGCGGACTTGCGCGATCCGGCGTGCGTCTCGCGCTACGCGGTCTTCCACCAGCGCTTCTCGACGAACACGTCGCCGAGCTGGCGCCTCGTGCAGCCCTTCGGCACGATCGCGCACAACGGCGAGATCGACACGATCACCGGCAACCGCGCGTGGATGCTGGCGCGCGGCGTCGTGTCGCCGCGCGGCGCGAGCGACTCGCTCGAGTTCGACGTCGCGCTCGACGCGATGGTCGGCGCCGGCTATCGCGTCGACGAGGCCGTCGACCTCATGCTCGCACCCGTCGTCGACGACGAGCGGCTGCGCGCGTACTACGACGCGCACATTCCGACCGTCGAGCCGTGGGACGGCCCGGCGGCGATCGTGTTCGCCGAAGGCGACCGCGTCGGCGCGGCGCTGGACCGCAGCGGCTTCCGCCCGTTGCGGTGGTGCCGCACGCAGGCCGGGCTCGTGCTGGCCGCGTCCGAAGCCGGCGTGATCGACTTCGGCGACGACGCGATCGTCGAGCGCGGCCGCCTCGGCCCCGGCGAACGCATCCTCGTGCGCTTCGCCAGCGGCGAGCTGATCCGTCCGGCGGCGTTCCGCGCGCTGCGCCGCGAGAACAGCGACTTCCGCACCACCGTCGCGTCCTGGCGCTTCGAGGCGCCGGCGGCGGACGAACCGCGCGCCGTCGACCCGACGGCGCTGCGGCGCGACCTCGTGCGCTTCGGATACACGGCGGACGAGCTCAAGCAGGTCGTCGCGTCGCTCGCCGGCGGCGCCGAGCCGATGTGGTCGATGGGCGACGACGCCGCCCCCGCGTTCCTCGAGCGCCGCGTCCCGATCACCGAGTATCTGCGGCAGCGCTTCGCGCAGGTCACGAACCCGCCGATCGACTCGCTGCGCGAAGGTTTCGTCTTCGACATGCGCGCGTTCGTCGGCAGCGGCGATACGAACGGCGACGTGCCGGCGCCGGGGAGCATCGTCTCGGTCGACTCGGCGCTGCTCGAGGAGGGCGCGTTCGACGCGCTTGCGTACGACGCGCGGCTCGTGCCGCACCGCATCGCGCTCGACTTCGCCGGCACGACGCTGCGCGACCGCGTCGCGGCGATCTGCCGCGAGGCGGAGCGCGCGGTGCACGACGGCGCGACGTACCTCGTGCTCGACGACCGCACCGCCGCGCTTCCCGTGCCGGCCGTCCTCGCCGCCGGTGCCGTGCACCAGCGGCTCACGTCGTCCGGCCTGCGCATGCAGGCGTCAATCGCCGCATGCGACGGGTTCGCTCGCGATGCGCACGGCTGCGCCGCGGTGATCGCCGCGGGTGCCAACGTCATCACGCCGTGGCTCGCGGCGCGCAGCGCGTCCGGCGGCCCCGGTACGGCCGCGGCGCTGCTCGACGGGCTGCGCTCGGGCCTGGTGAAGGTGCTCGCGAAGCTGGGCATCTGCACGCTGCGCTCGTACGTCGGCGCGCAGACGTTCGAAGCTCTCGGCCTCCGCCGTGAGGTCGTGACGACGTGCTTCCCGGGCATGGCCGCCCACGTGCCGACGCTCGGCTTCGACGAGCTCGACGAGGACGTGCGCGCGTGGGCGGCGCTCGCGGACGAAGGCGCCGAGCCGCCGCAGCGCGGCCTGTTCCGGTACCGCCGCGACGGCGTAAAGCACCACTACGATCCGCCGCTGCTCAAGAACTTGCGCAAGACGATCGTCGCGCGCGACGAGACGGCGTTCCTCGCGCTCTCGGATCAGCTCGAGGAGCGCGAGACGATCGCGCTGCGCGACTTGATCGAGCCTGTCGCGCTCGGCGATCCGCTGCCGCTCGATGAGGTCGAGAGCGAGGACGCGATCGTCGCGCGGTTCGTCACCGCCGCGATGTCGCTGGGCGCGCTCGGTCCCGAGGCGCACGAAGCCGTCGCGCTGGGCGCGAAGCTGGCGGGCGCGCGCAGCAACGGCGGCGAGGGCGGTGAAGATCCGACCAAGACGCTCAACGCGATCAAGCAGGTCGCGTCCGCGCGCTTCGGCGTGGCGCCGGAGTACCTCGCGACGGCCGAAGAGCTCGAGATCAAGATCGCGCAGGGCGCGAAGCCCGGCGAGGGCGGCCAGATCCCGGGCTTCAAGGTGACGCCGGAGATCGCAGCGCTGCGCGGCGCGGTGACGGGGCAATCGCTGGTGTCGCCGCCGCCGCACCACGACATCTACTCGATCGAGGACCTCGCGCAGCTCATCTACGATCTGCGCCGAGCCAACGCGAAGGCGAAGATCGCAGTGAAGCTGGTTGCGCAGTCGGGGATCGGCTACGTCGCGAGCGGCGTCGCGAAGGCGCGCGCCGACGTCGTGCACATCGCCGGACACGACGGCGGCACGGGCGCGTCGCCGCTGGGCTCGATCAAGCACGCGGGGCTTCCGTGGGAGCTCGGCCTGGTGGAGACGCACCACACGCTCGTCGCGAACGGTTTGCGCGGGCGCGTCGCGCTGCGCGTCGACGGCGGGTTCAAGACGGGCCGCGACGTGATCATCGCCGCGATGCTCGGCGCGGACATGTTCGGGTTCGGCACCGCGCTGCTGATCGCGCTCGGCTGCATCTACGCGCACCAATGCCACCTCAACACGTGTCCCGTCGGCATCGCGACGCAGGACGCGGTCCTGCGCGGCAAATTTCCCGGTACGGCCGAAGATGCCGAGACCTTCCTGCGCTTCGTCGCGCGCGACGTGCGCCGGCGCCTTGCCGCGCTCGGCGCGCGATCTCTCGACGAGGTTCACGGGCGCAGCGACCTCGTGCGCCCGCGCTACGACCGCGCGCGCGGCGTCGATCTCGACGAGCTGCTGCGGCTGCCCGAGACGCGCGTGCCCGCCGACCTCGCGCCGGTCGACCTGGCGCACCTCGACGACCACGCGATCCCCGGCGGCAGCCAACCCATCGTTCCCGCCGACCGCGCCGTCGCGTCGCGCCTGTCATACGACGCCGTGGTGCGCAAAGCGCGCGGCGAATACGTCGGTCCGGCGACGTACCGGTACTCGGGCAGCGCGGGTCAGAGCTTCGCGGCATTCCTCGCCGCGCCGCTGACCATCGAACTCGACGGCGAAGCGAACGACGGCGTGGGCAAGGGCATGAGCGGCGGCCTGGTGGTCGTGCGCGGCGCGGGACGCGACGACGAGCCCGCCATCGGGAACGCGTGCTTCTACGGCGCGCGCGGCGGTGAGGCGTTCGTACGCGGCGCCGCCGGCGAGCGGCTCGCGGTGCGCAACAGCGGCGCGACGATCGTCGTCGAAGGCGCGGGCGATCACGCGTGCGAGTACATGACGAAGGGCACCGTCGTGATCCTCGGCTCGACCGGCCGCAACCTCGCGAGCGGCATGACGGGCGGCGAGCTGTTCGTGCCGCGCGAAGACGCGTCGCGTCTGGGCCCGACGCCGCTGACGGCGCACGAGCTCGACGGCGCGTCGCGCGAGCGCCTGCGCGCGCTGCTCGCGCAGCACGCCGCAGCGACGGGCTCGCAGCGCGCGCTGCACGCGCTCGAAGACGGACCGGGAGGGCTCGACCACTTCGTGCGCATCGCGGTCCCGGTCGCCGTTCCCGCGGTCCTCACGCCCTCGTAGGGAAGCGCGCTCGCGCGGGCGGAACATGCCCGCGTGAGCGTTGCGACATCTGCGCTGCCCGAACGCCGGTGCGCGGCGTGCGGCTTGCCGGCGAGCACGCCGTTCTGCACGGCGTGCGGCGCCGATGCGGGCGGGTCCCGGCTGCCGTTGGCGCACGCATCGCCCGAGGTCGAGAAGCTGGTGCACCGCGCTGAACTGGGGCGCCGCGCTGCTGCCCGGGGTTCTGGTCGTTCGCGCACGGCGCGCCGGTGCTCGGCGTGATGTTCTGGCTGTTCTTCCTCCCGCTGCCGCCGATCTCGCTGGGCATCATGATCGCGCTGCTGTTCAACGGCAACCGCGTGGCGCTCGAGCGCCGCCGCTTCGCCGATCCCGCGCAGTTCCGCGCGGTCGAGCGCGCGTGGACCGTTGCGGGCATCATCGCGCTGCCGTTCATGATCCTCGCGCTGCTGATGTGGATCGGCTTCATGGTCGAAGCGACGAGCTCGCCGGGAACGGCGCAATGACGACTGCGTGCTGGTGCTGCGGCGCGCCGGCCGGTGGGCGCTTCTGCGGCGCGTGCGGAGCCGCGCTCGCGGGCGAGCGTCACTGGCAGGACGGAATCTACGTCGGCGCGCGCGGCGCGGCGCTGTACCGGCGCGCGCCCAGCGAGATTCGCGCACTGCTGCCGCTCCTGGTCGCGCCGTTCCGGCACCTCGACGCGATCCCGGCCGCAACGTGGCGATCGATCGCGATCGTCGCGGTCATGGGCCTGGCGCCGCTCGCGCTCGTCGCGCTGCTGCAGCGGCACGAGTACGGCGCGTATTGGGCGATCGGGTTCTACTTCGCGACGCTGTGGGCGATCTTTTTCGGCGCAGCGTTCCACAGCACGGGCGTGCGGTGGCGCAAGTCGCTGTTCGTGTACCTGGGCACATCGCTCGTCGGCATGACGCTGCTCGGCATCGCGCTCGCGATGAACGTCGAAGCGATCCGCGATCCGCTCGTGTCGTCGAAGAGCCTCGCGATCGCGATCCCGTCGTCGATCGTCTTCATCGGCCTGCCGGAAGAGCTCACGAAGGCGCTGGTGCTGTTTGCCGTCTGGCGGTTCTGGGGCGTCGGCGGGCTGCGGCCGTTTCTGTTCTATGGGCTGCTGTCGGGGCTCGGCTTCGGCATCTCGGAAGGCATCGGCTACCAAGCCGGACCGTACCTCGCTGCGGCGTCGAAGAGCGGCGACTACGGCGGCTACTACCTCGAAAGCGTGCTGCGCTTGACGTCGCTGCCGTTCTTCCACGCGGTGTGGGCGGGCACGGCGGCGTTCCTGATCTGGTTCGGCGCGCGCGTCCCGTCGGCGCGCAGCGGCTTCCTCACGCTCGCGATCCTGATTCCCGCGACGTTCCACGGGCTGTACGATGCGCTCAGCGACCACTCGTTCGTCCTGTCGCTGCTCGTCGTCGGCGTGAGCATCGTGCTGCTCGGCGTCTACGTCGCCTCGGCGGACTCGTTCGAACGCTGGCTCGGCATCACGGACGACGCCGAACCGGTCGCCGTTACGACGCACTGAGGGCGCGCCCTCACGTTCGCGGCTGCGTGCCGTGTGCTGGGTCGAACCCTAAAGGACCGTGACGCCTTCGCCGACGGGTATTACCGTGGAACCATATGGTGGTATAGCCATGTATAAAGCACTATGGAGGCGCCGATGGGCCCGATGATGCTCTTGGAAGGGGAGGTTCGCTCGACGAGCGACTTGGCGAAGAAGACGAAGGCCGTCTTGGACGCGGCAAGCGAGCGCCCGGTTCTTATTCGACGGGAAGACCGGAAGAGCGACATCGCCCTTCTGAATGTGTCTTTGGCGCGCCGGATGAGCGAGACGTACGGGCTCGTGCGCATCGTCGAAGCCGCCTTCCGTTACGTCGTCGCGAGGCATCGCGTTCACGACGATGTGCCGGTCCCCTATCCCGTCGAACTCGAATGGATGCAAGAGTTCGACAATGACGATCTCATGGAATGTCTTGACGAGGTCGCTGCTGCTTTCGAACGCGTGATCGCCGGCGACCGGCCTGCGACGGATGTCACCGACATTTTCGAGCAATGGCGCCGCAGTGCGATGGTGTTACGCAATGGTGCGCTGCGTGAGCGCCTGGAACGCGAGCGCTCTATCATCCTCGAAGGCGTCCGATAGCGCGTAGCGATGATTCCGATCCAACCCGCCCGCGGCTGGAAGACGGGGCGGTTTAGAGTCGTCGCGTCTTCCAATGCGGCGAAGAGCGAGTGGGACGACTTCGTTCGGAAGATTCCGAAAGCGATGAAGCGTGCATACGAACGGCTGAGCGAAGATCCGCTCGACGTTCACGGCACTCGACAGTTTCCGCTCAAAGGAAAACGCAACAAGCCGTTTTGGGAATATGAGGTCACCGGTGGTGATCGCCTTTACTACGCAGTAGACCTCACGAATCAGGTCGTGGTGGTCGCTGCACTACCGCATGCGACCCGCTCTGCCGCGATGGTGGCCACGGTTCAGGACCGACGAAGCGCTTTCGACGGCGTGATCGCAGAACAGGAACGGCAGATCGCCACGCTGCCCGTTTCCGATGCTGCGGCTGCCCGAAGACGCCGCCGAAAGAACAAGCCGTAGTCGGAGCCGGCCGCCGTTACGGCGTTCCCGACGGCGGCGGCGTCCCCGCCGGCGGCGGCGTCGGCGGCTTCTGCGTCGCCGACTGCGCCGCCGTGACCGCGGCGTCCGCAGCCTTCTTCGCCTGATCTGCGAAGACGGCCATGTGCGCTTGCGCCTGCGTTGCGCCGGCTTCGAGCACCGTCTTGCCGGTCGCGATGAACGCGCCCGCGTGCTGGAGCGCCGCGTTGGCCTGCTCCTGAGCGGCCGCGGTCAGACTCGGCGTCTGCTCGACGAGTGTTTTCTGCAGCTCCTGCGCCTTTGCCACGCCTTCGCGCACGAGCGGCTGTGCCTGCTCGTAGCTCTTTTGAGCGGCGTCGACGGCGATCTGCTGGAGCGCCTTCGCCTGTTCCATCGCTTTGTTGAAGAAGTCCATCGAACCGGTGTTCTCCTACGGCGCCGTGTCCCCGCCGTTGACGGTGAGCACCCAGCGCAGCGCGCGCGCGTACTGGTCCAGCTCCCGCACCGAGCGCCGCAGCCACCGGAAAGCGGGGTCCGTCCGTTCCGCTCTACCGAGCGCCGATTCCGCCTGTTTCAGGTACGCCGTGATGGTGCCGAGCTGGTGCTCGACGCGGTCCCAGCGCTCGCGCAGGGTCGCCTCGGACGCATCGGGGAGGCGGTCGAGCACGGGCGGCGACGGCCGCTCCGCGAACCGCATGCTGAACTCCAGCCGCGCGAGCGCGTAGTCGCTCGTCCCGCGGATGAAGCTCGCGAGGAGGTTCACGATCCGCGGGTTCACGGAACCGTCCGGGCGGGATTCGGGGCGAGCGCGCTAATCTGAAGCATCGTGTCTGAGCGTCGGTACGTCATCGTCGGGAACGGTTTTGCAGGAACGACCTGCGCGGAGCAGCTGCGCAAGGCAGACCCTGCCTGTTCCATCGTCCTTTTCGCCGATGAGCCCTACTGTCTGTACAACCGGATTGCCCTGCCGCCGCTGCTGCGCAAACAGGTGACCAAGGAAAAGGTCATCATGCGCGACGTTGCGTGGCACGAGAAGAACCGCATCGACTTGCGGCTCTCGACGCGCGTGGACCGCATCGACGTCCAAGGACGCACCGTGACGGCGGCGGGCAAAGAGGAGCCGTGGGACGCGCTGCTGCTCGCGACCGGCGGGCGTCCGAATCCCTCGGCCGTACCCGGCGCCGAAGGGGCGGCGAACGTCCACAACTTCCAATACATGCACGAGACGCTCGCGATCTCGGAGGCACTCGAGAGCGCGAAGGTCGGCGTCGCGGTCGGCGGGTCGTTCATCGCGTACGAGCTCGCCGAGGCGTTCGTCTCGCGCGGCGTCGAGACGCACTGGCTGATCCGCGGCCCGCGCTTCCTGCGCCGCATGCTCGACGAGGCGGCCGGCGAGCTGCTGCACGACGCAGCGCGCGCCGACGGCGTGCACCTGCACTTCGGCGAGGAAGTCCGCGAGTTCGTGCGCTCCAACGGCGCGGTCTCCAAAGTGATCACGACGAGCGGGCAGACGATCGACGCCGACCTGGTCGGCATCGGGCTCGGCCTGACGATCAACCTCGAGCTGTGCGAGGGGACGGGCATCGAGACGCGCACGGGCATCGTCACCGACGAGCACCTGCAGACCGCCGTTCCCGGCATCTTCGCGGCGGGCGACGCCGCCGAGTTCTACGACCCGATCGCCGAGCAGCACTACCGCATGGGCACGTGGAACAGCGCGGGCGCGCACGGCAAGCTCGCGGCGCACAACATGGCCGCGCACGGCACGGACAACGAGCGCAAGAAGTTCGATACCGTGCCCGAGTACAGCTCGCTCGTCTTCAGCGGACAGACGATCACGCAGTTCGGGCTTTCGCCCGAGTACCGCGACGACATCGAGACCGAGATGCACGTCGACAAGGACAAAGGGTGGTACCGCGCGCTGTACTTCCTCGACGACCGGTTCGTCGGCGCGGTGCTCATCGGCAAGGGCAACCGCGCCGGCAAGCGGCGCTACCTCGAGGCGATCAAGACGAAGGCGGCCTTTCCGAAGCACGCGCGCCGCGCGCTGCTGGAGTGGACGGCCGAATAGCACGGGCTCGCGCGAGCACGTGCACGCGCGTCGCCTCGATCGCGCGCGCGATCGGCGCGCGGCGGTAGTCCCAGAGCGCGCCGGCGTCCGGCGGCACGAGCACCATCGTCGCATTCGCCTCGAAGACGAGCGTCTGGCCGTCCGCCAGCACCGTGAAGTCGATGCCGCCGTAGTCCAGGCTCAGTGTCGCCGCCACGCGCTCGAGCGCCGCGACGGCACGATCGCCGAGCATCCCGCGCATGTCGCCCAGAAACGCAGCTTCTTCCTCGCGCCGGTCGGCGCGCTCCGCCATGCCGGTGCGAAAATAGTGCACTTTCCACGAGTCCCCGATCGCCAGGTGGACCGGATACAGCGCGCCGCCGATCGTCATGACGCGGTACTTGCGGAAGGCGCCGTCGGTGCCGCGGCTGTCGACGAACTCCATTGCAAGCAGCGTGCGGCCCGGCAGCGCGGACGCCTGCGCGCCCAGCTCGGCCGGGTTCTCGGCGCGCACGAAGTGCTCGCCCGTCTGATATCCGGGGCTCCGCAGCAGGACGGGCCAGGTCAAGCCCGCGGCGGCGATGCGGTTCGGCCCGCTTGCGTCGAGCAGTTCCTCCGGCGCGAACCGCGCCGTGCGCGCCATGCGGACGTCCGCGAGCGCGCCGAGCCGCTCGGCGTTGCGTGCGCGCGCCGTCGCGCGGACGAGCGGCGCCGCGTTGACGACCGGCGCGCGCGTCTGCCGGCAGATCGCTTCGACGCGGTCGAGCGCTCGCGCGCACCGGTCCGCGTCTCCGACGGCGTTGAAGACGACGTCGTGCGGCGGCAGCGCGACGTCGTGCGGCGCGGACTCCGCGATGAGCGTCGTCACGCAAAAGAGCCGTTCGTCGAGCACGTGCTGCATCGGGATGTTGCCGCCGAGCGCCGACGTCAGGTAGAGCACGCGGACGGGGACGCCGTCGCCGCGAAACGGCGACGTCTCGAAGGACCCGCCCGGAAAACCGCGCCGCCACGCGCGCGCTGCGTCCGCCGCGCGGTCCTCCCGTTCGTACACGACGGCGATGCCGCGATGCGCCTCGCGGCACTCGGCGTCGAGCTCGAGCGCGGAGGCGAACTCCCGCAACGCCGCCTCGTGCTCGCCGTCGTCGACCAGCAGCGTGCCGAGGCGAGCGCGCGGCTCCGCTTCGTGCGGCCCTGCGCTCGCGGCCTGCGCGAACACCGTGCGCGCCGCGGCGGCGCTGCCGCGCGCGGCAAGGGCGATCCCCAGCCGCATGAGGGCACCGTAGTCCGACGGAGCTCGGCGCACGGCGTCGACGAGCGCGTTCAGAGGGTCGCCGGTCATCGTCTTGCAGTGTGGCGTGCGAACCTCGGGACGCGCGGGGAAGGACCACTCGACGTCCCGAGCGATTCTCAGGGACGACGCGGATACTGTTCGGAGCCTCGTCCACAGGAGTCACCCGATGAGACCTCTCTCCCGCATCTCGACCGCCGCCGTCGCCGTATTCGCGGCAGCTTCGCTGCTCTGGGGCGGCGTCGTCGCGATGACCGCCGTGCTCGGCGGCGGCCCCGTCGCTTCCGCCCAGGCCGCCGGCGGCCAGGGCAACCAGCGCGGGCAGCGCTTCGCGAAGATGCTCATGGAGCTGCGCCCGCCGCTGAACGATGCGCAGAAGGCGCAGATCCGCAAGCTGCGTGACGACATGCGCGCGCAGTACCGCAACGAGCAGCAGCCGGCGGACCCGGCCGCGCGGCGCGCCCGGTACGAGACGTTCATCGACAAGATTCGCGGCGTGCTGAACCCCGCGCAGCAGCGCGACTTCGACGCGAAGCGCGCGGCGATGCGGGCCCGCATGCAACAGCAGCCGCACTGAACGGCATGAACCGCTCGGCCGCGTCGCTGCTGTGCGTCGCCGCGCTCGTCGCGGCGGCGGGCTGCGCGCACCGCGGCGCCGCCGGCGGGCGCACGCGCATCGCGTCGGCGCCGAACGCGATCCCGACCGCGACCGCGCGGTCGACGACCGTGCACTCCACCACGTCGATCTCCGGCATCATCGCGCCGCTGCAAAACGTCGCGATCACGAGCCAGCTCGCCGAACCGGCCGACGCGGTCAACGTCAACGAAGGCGACCACGTTCGCGCCGGCCAGGTGATCGCCGTGCTCGACACCGCCGACCTGCGCGCGCAGCTTGCGCAGGCGCAGGCTACCGTCGAAACCGACGCGCGCAACGCCGCGTCCGCCGATGCGAAGGTCTCGCAGGCGCGGTACACGCAGCGGCTCAACATCGGCCAGAGCGGCGACCAGGTTCGTGCGGCCGCTGCGGCGCTCGCGCAGGCGCGGCAGACCCTGACGAACGACCAGCTCACGCTCGCGCGCGATCGCCAGCTCCTGAGCAGCGGCTACATCGCGCAGAGCCAGTACGACCAGCAGGCGACGCAGGTCAAGAACGATCAGGCCGCGGCGCGCAGCGCGCAAGCCGGCCTCGAGTCGGCGCGCACCAACGCGCAGGTGACCGGCACGCAGTCGTCCGGACTGCAGGCGGCCGATGTGCAGGCCGCCGTCGCCGACGCGAACGCCGCGCACGCGACGATCGGGCAGGCGCGGGCCCAGGTGCAGCAGCTCCAAGCGCAGATCGCGAAGGCGACGATCGCCTCGCCGGTCGACGGCGTGGTCGTCAACCGCAACATGAACCCCGGCGAGTATCCCGGCGGCCGCACGATCTTCACGATCCAGCAGCTCAGCCACGTGTATGCCTCGCTCAATGCCTCGAGCAGCGACACGTTCGCGATCCCCGTCGGCGCGCCGGTCGCGGTCACCGTTTCGGGCAGCGGTACGCGCACGTATCGCGGCGCCGTGGTCGCCGTACTCGGCCAGGTGACGCCGGGCTCGACGAACTTCACCGTGAAGGTGCTGATCGCGAACGCCGACGGCAAGCTGCAGTCGGGCTTGCCGGTGTCCGCGACGGCGTCGCTGCCGCCGGTGAGCGGCATCGGGATTCCGACCGCCGCCTTCCTGGACGACACGCACACCACCGTGATGGTCGCCGACGACGAGCTCGTCGACGTCGTCGCGAAGAAGGTGCAGGTTCACGAGATCGCGTCGGACGGCACGACCTCGATCGTGACGGGCCTCAAAGCCGGGCAGACGGTCGTTGCGAACGGCCAGCTCGGCATCGGCGACGGGCAGTCCATCGCTTCGAATTAGCGTGCGATGCGCCTGACGCAGCTGTTCGTCAACCGGCCGACGCTCGTCTTCGTCGCGATCGCGCTCGTCTCGCTGCTCGGCGCGTTTGCGCTCTCGACGCTCGTGCAGCAGAATTTCCCCAACATCGACTTCCCGACGATCAACGTGAGCGTGTCCTACCCGGGCGCGCCGCCGTCGGAGCTGCGCGACGCGGTCGTGCGCCCGATCGAAGACGCGATCGCGGGTGCGCCCAACCTCGACCACATCAACACGTCGATCCAGCAGAACCAGGCGAACATCTCGGCGACGTTCACGCTGGAGTCGGACCAGACGACGGACCTCGTCGAAGTGCAGGACCGCATCCAGAGCGCGCGCGCGGCCCTGCCGGCCGACCTGCCCGCGCCGTCGGTCCGCACGTTCGATCCCGCGCAGGCGACGGTCGTGACGCTCTCGCTCACGTCGAGCTCGCTGAGCATCGCCGGCCTGTCGGCGGTGGTGACCGACAAGATCATCCCCGCGCTCGAGCAGGCCGGCGGCATCTCGAACGTCGGCGCCAGCGGCACCGTGACGCCGGCGATCGAGGTGACGGTCGACCCGCGCGCGCTCTCGAGCTACGGGTTCACGTCGAACGACGTCGTCAGCGCGATCCAGTCGAACAACGTGCGCGCGCCGGGCGGCATCGCGTACTCCGGCAACCGCGAGACGTCGATCGACGTGCGCGGCGACGTGCAGACGCCCGAAAGCGTCGCGGGCCTGCTGTTGTCGGGCACGACGTCCGTGCTGCGCGGCGCAACATCGCCGTCGGGGACGGTGACCCAGAAGTATACCGGAACCAGCGGGTCGACGAACCAGGCGCTGGCGCTCTCGTCGAGCGCTTCGTCCGGAGCGGGCGCCGCGGCGACGAACCCGTTTTCGACCAGCGCGCGCCTTCCGCGCATCGCCGACGTCGCGGCGATCACGGATTGGTACGAGCCCAAGCGCGTCTACTCGTACGTCGACGGCCGCCCGGCCATCACGCTCAACGTGCAGAAGGCGAGCGGCGCGAGCGAGGTCATCGCGTCGCGCGCGGTCCTCGCGGCGCTTCCGGCGATCGAGCGGCAGTTCCCCGACGTCGCGTTCCGCGTGCTCAACGTGCAGGCGGACTTCACGGAGCAGCAGCTCTGGAGCGTGCTGCAGACGCTGATCGAAGGCATCGTCTTCACCGGCGTCGCGATGCTGTTCTTCCTGCGGTCGTGGCGCAACGCGCTCGTCGTGATGATCGCGATCCCGACCTCGCTGTGCGTCTCGTTCTTCGTGATGAAGCTGTTCAACTACACGATCGACACGGTCTCGCTGCTGGCGATGACGCTCATCATCGGGATCCTCGTCGACGACTCGATCGTCGTGCTGGAGAACATCGGCCGCCACTTCGAGGACGGCGAAGCGCCGCGCACGGCGGCGATCCTCGGCCGCAGCGAGATCGGCGCGGCCGCGGTGGTCATCACGCTGGTCGACGTCGTGGTGTTCCTGCCGATCGCGTTTCTGCCGGGGCAGACGGGCCGCTTCCTGAGCGAGTTCGGCGTCGTCGTCGTCATCGCCACGCTGACGTCGCTCGCCGTCTCGTTCACCATCACGCCGTCGCTGGCGGGGAACTGGTCGCTGCTGTCGCGCTGGAAGGCGCCGCGCTTCATCGACTGGTTCACCGGCGGCTTCAACCGGGTGCGCTCGTTCTATACGGATCGCGTGCTCGCGTTCGCCCTTCGCCATCGCATTCTCGTCGTCGTCGTCGCCGCCGTGCTCACGGCCGGCGCCGTCGCGCTGGTCGAACCGCTCGGCATCGTCGGCTTCGAATTCATTCCGTCGGTCGACCGCGGCGAAATCTTCGCGACGGTGCAATACCCGACCGGGACGCCGCTGGAAAAGACCGACGCGGCGGTGCGCGTGCTCTCCACGCGGTTCCTGGAGCTGCCGGACGTGCAGCGCATCACCTCGACGTCGGGGACGATGCAGCAGGGGTTCGGCGGCGGCGTGAACCTGGGTTCGACGGGCCAGCTGCGCGTGTTCCTCAACGCCGATCGCACGCACTCGACCGTCGAGATCGCCCGCATGATGACGGGGCTGGGCCACCGGCTCGTGCCCGATGCGCGCGTGATCGCGATTCCCGCGACGGGTACGCGCGGCGGCAACGCGCAGCCGGTCGACGTCACCGTCAGCGCGACGCGCGGCGAGCCCGACGCGTATGCCGGACGGATCCTGCAAGCGCTCGAGGACACGCCGGGGACGGCGAACGTCAACAGCTCGGCGCTGCAGTACTCGCCGCAGATCGACATCCAGTTCGACCGCGACCGTGCGCGCGCGCTCAACGTCGACATCGGCTCCGCCTCGCAAGCGGTGCGAGCGGCGTTCGGCGGCACGCTCGCGACGCAGTTCGACACGAACAACGGCACCAAGTACGTCCAGGTGCTCTACCCGCGCGCCGACCAGACGAGTCTGGCGACGTTGCGCGCCGTCGCGCTGCGCTCGCGCAGCGGCGCGATCGTGCACCTCGGCGACATCGCGGTGCTGGTGAGCACGCCGGCTCAGGCGCTGATCACCCGCGTCAACCGCCAGACCGTGATCCACATCAGCGCGAACGTGCAGCCGGGCGTCGCGCAGACGACGGTCCAGCGCGCGTTCATGGAGCGCGTGAAAAACCTGCACCTGCCGAACACGATCGTCGTCGGGGCGGCGCCCGGCGGGAACCAGCAGAACATCGCGCAGACCGTCAACGGTTTGGGAACGGCGCTGCTGCTCTCGTTCCTGTTGGTCTACCTGCTGATGGTGGGTCTGTACGACGCGTACCGCGTGCCGCTCGTGATCATGTTCTCGATCCCGGTCGCCGCGATCGGTGCGTTCGGCGCGCTCGCGCTGACCGGCCAGACACTGAACCTCTTCTCGCTGATCGGCGTCATCATGCTCGTGGGACTCGTGAGCAAGAACGGAATCCTGCTGGTCGACTTCGCGATCCTCAAGGTCCATGGCGGGATGGACAAGCTCAGCGCGATTCGTGAGTCGGCGCGCGAGCGCTTCCGCCCGATCGTGATGACGACGACCGCGATGGTCGCCGGGATGACGCCGCTCGCGCTCGCGCTCGACCCGGGCTCGGCGGCGAAACGCTCGCTCGGAACCGTCGTGATCGGCGGCCTGCTCAGCTCGCTGCTGCTCACACTGGTCGTGATTCCGATCGTGTACTTGTGGATCGCGCCGGGGCCGCCGCCCCGCACGCCGTCCGAAGAGCCGGTCGCGCCGGGCCGGACGGCATCGCTCGCGCTGGAGTCGCGGTAATGTCTCTCACGCGCCTGTTCGTGGAGCGGCCGACGCTCGTCACGGTGTTCCTCGCGCTCGTGCTGCTGGCGGGCGTCGTCGCCGGATCGTCGCTCGTGCAGCAGCAGTTTCCGAACAGCGACGTGCCGTCGATCCAAGTCCTCGTCAGCTACCCCGGGGCGTCCACCACGGAGATGCGCGACGCGATCGTTCGCCCGCTCGAGGACCAGCTCGCCGGTTCGCCCGACCTCGATCACCTCGAGACATCGATCCAGCCGGGCCAGGCGTCGATCGTCGCCGTCTTCGCGCTCTCGTCGAACCAGAACAACGACCTCGTGCAGGTGCAGGGCCGCGTGCAGAACGCGCAGCGGTCGCTCCCCAACGACGTCACCACGCCGCAGATCGCGATCTACAACCCGAGCCAAGCCGTCGTCGTCTCCCTCGTGCTGCGCTCGCGCACGCTCTCCGTCGGCGACCTCTCGTCGCTGACGATCAACAAGATCGTCCCGCAGCTCGACCAGGTCACGGGCGTCTCGTACGTGCAGGCGAACGGCACGGTGACGCCGTCGATTCAGGTCAACGTCGATCCGAACCGTCTCGCCGCGTCCGGGCTTCACGCTCACCGACATCGTCACGACGATCACGAACAACAACGTGCGCTCGCCGGGCGGCATCCTGTACTCGCCGAACCGCGAGACGAATCTGGACGTGCGCGGAGACATCCAGAACGTTCCCACGGTGGCGGGCCTGCTGCTGAGCGCCGGCTCCGCGTCGGTGAGCACGACGACGGACCCGTGGTCGACCTCGCCGCGGCTGTTCCGCATCTCGGACGTCGCCGCCGTTCGCGACACGTACGAGACGCAGCGCGTCTATGCGTACTCCAACGGCGAGCCGTGCGTGACGCTCGACGTGCAGAAATCGACCGGTACGAGCGAGGTCGACACGTCGCGCAACGTCCTCGCCGCGCTGCCCGCGCTGCGGCGCACCTATCCGGACGTGAATTTCGGCGTCCTGAACGTGCAGTCGACGTACACCGAGCAGCAGCTCACCGGCGTGATGCGCACGCTCGTCGAGGCGATCGTCTTCACCGGCATCGTCATGCTGCTGTTCCTGCGCTCGTGGCGCAACGCGCTCGTCGTGATGATCGCGATCCCTGCCTCGCTGCTCGTGACGCTCGGCGCGATGAAGCTGGCGCACTTCACGCTCGACACCGTTTCGCTGCTCGCGATGACGCTGATCATCGGCATCCTGGTCGACGACTCGATCGTCGTGCTCGAGAACGTCGAGCGCCACTTCGAGAACGGCGAGGAGCCGTCGACCGCCGCGATCCGCGGGCGCAGCGAGATCGGCGTCGCCGCGATCGTGATCACTCTCGTCGACGTCGTCGTGTTCTTGCCGATCTCGTTCCTGCCCGGCTCGGTCGGGCTGTTCATGCGGGAGTTCGGGCTCGTCGTCACGGTCGCGACGCTCACGTCGCTCTTCGTGTCGTTCACCGTGACGCCGGCGCTCGCCGGGCGCTGGGCGCTGCTCTCGTCGTGGCGGCCCTGGGGTTTCATCGAGGCGTTCACGGACCGGTTCGCAGCGCTGCGCGAAGCCTACGTGCAGCGGTTCCTCACGTGGGGCCTCGACCACGCGCGTACGGTCGGACTGATCTCGGCGCTCTCGCTCGTCTTCGCGCTCGCGCTCATCCCGCTCGGCGTGGTCGGATTCGAGTACATCCCGCCCGTCGACCGCGGCGAGCTCTACCTCACCGTCACGTATCCGAGCGGCACGCCCCTGGAGACGACGCGCCAAGGCATCCTCGCGATCGAACGGCAGGTCGACCAAGTGGCGGATCTGCGGTCCGAGTCCTCGATGGCGGGCGCGTACCTCGGGCAGCTTTCCGGCTACATCGACAACCCGTCGATCGGCCAGATCGACGTCTACCTGAACGACAAGCGCGCGCACTCGACGGCCTACTGGGTCGCGCAGCTGCAGTCGCAAGCGCAGCGGCTGGTGCCGCGCGGCGCGCACGTCGTCGCCGTGCCGGCGACCGACATCCAGGGCGGTAATACGCAGCCCGTCGACGAGGTGGTGTCGAGCGTCGACGGCCATCCGGAGAACTACGCCCCCCAGGTCGCCGCGGCGCTCGCCGCGACGCCGGGCGCGATCGACGTGACGACGTCCGGCGCGGCCGATGCGCCGCAAGTCGACGTCGAATTCAACCGCGAGAGAGCGCGCGCGCTCGACGCGTCGATCGGCACCGCGTCCACGGCGATCCGCGCGGCGTTCGCCGGCGATCTGGCGACGCAGTTCACCGGTCCCGACGGTCTCAAGGACGTGCTCGTCACCTATCCGCAGCCGGCGCAGACGTCGCTCGCCGCGATCGAAGCGATCCCCGTCCGCGCGGCGAACGGGTCGCTCGTGCGCGTCGGCGACATCGCGCACCTCGTCTCTTCGCCTGCGCCGCCGATGATCGTGCGCATCAACCGCGCGAGCGTCATCTACGTCGGGGCCGACCTCGCGCCCGGCTCGATGCTTTCGAACGTACAGCGCGACTTCGGGCGCCGCCTCGCGGCGCTGAACCTGCCCTCGACGGTCACCGTCGCGCCGGCCGCGGGCGGCAACGAACAGCAGGTCAGCGCGACGGTCACCGGCATGTCGATCGCGCTGCTGCTCTCGATCGTGCTCGTGTACCTCCTGATGGTCGCGCTCTACAACAGCTACCGGACGCCGTTCATCATCATGTTCGCGGTGCCGGTCGCGGTCGTCGGCGCGATCGGCTCGCTCGCGATCACGGGCCAGACGCTCAACCTGTTCTCGCTGATCGGCGCGGTGTTGCTGATCGGTCTCGTCACGAAGAACGGCATCCTGCTCGTCGACTTCGCGAACCGCCGCCGCAACGAGGGGCTCGACCGCATCGCGGCGATCCACGAAGCTGCGCGCGAGCGGTTCCGGCCGATCATCATGACGACGGCCGCGATGATCGCCGGGATGCTGCCGCTCGCGCTCGTGCTCGATCCCGGCGCGCAGGCGGAACGCTCGCTCGGCACGGTCGTGATCGGCGGACTCGCGAGCTCGCTGCTGCTGACCCTGGTGCTCGTGCCGGTGGTGTACGTCGCGCTGGCGCCCAAGCGCGAGCCCGCGCCGCAGCCCGCCGAACCGCGCACGCTCCTGGGCGAACGCGCCCGCGAAGCCGAGCTGTCGCCCTGACCGTTGCGCCGTTGCTCTTCACCGCGGGCCACGGCACGGTGGAGGCAGGGACGTTCGCGGCGTGGCTCGGCAACGCCGGCGTGCAGCGCGTCGTCGACGTACGCCGCTTTCCCGGCTCGCGGCGCTGGCCATGGTTCAACGCCTCCGAGATGGCGCGCTGGCTGCCCGAATCGGGGATCGCGTACGTACCCGCGCCTGCGCTCGGCGGCCGCCGGACACCACGCGCGGACTCGGCGAACGTCGCGCTGCGCGAGCCTGGCTTTCGCGCGTACGCCGATTACATGGCAACCGTGGAGTTTCGCGCCGCGCTCGCGAGCCTGCTGTCGACGTTGGAGACTCCCACGGCGATCGTCTGCTCGGAAACGCTCTGGTGGAGGTGCCACCGGCGCCTGATCGCTGACGCCGTGCTGTTGCTGCACGGCGTCGATGTCGTCCACTTGGTCGCGGGCAAGCCGCAGCCGCATCGTCCGACCGAGGGCGTCCGCGTCGCGGGCGGCTCGCTCGTCTACGGCTAGGCCGAAGCGCCGCCGATCCTATCCCGCGGTAGCGTGCTCCGGCAAGGGGTACAGCGTGCGTAGCGCGCTGTGGTCCTTGTCGCCGTCGCCGCGTTCGATCAGCGCGTCGAACCGGTCGCGCACGAGTTTCGCGGCCGCGAGGTCCATGCCGTTGGCGTCGCCGGCCTCCGACGCGATGTTCATGTCCTTGCGGTGCAGCCGCGCCTTGAAGCCCGGGTTGAACGTGCGGTCGATCATGCGCTGACCGTGAACTTCGAGGATCTTGCTCTGCGCGAAGCCGCCGAGCAGCGCCGCGCGCACTTTGGACGGGTCGACGCCGGACGCTTCGGCGAGCGCGAGCGCTTCGGCGACCGCTTCGATCGTCACGCCGACGACGATCTGGTTGCAGGCCTTCGTCACCTGACCCGCGCCGAGCTCGCCGACGTGCACGATGTTCTTGCCGAGCGCTTCGAAGATCGGCTTCGCGCGCGCGAACGCCGCGTCGCTGCCGCCGATCATGATCGAGAGCGCAGCGTCGATCGCGCCCTTCTCGCCGCCGCTCACCGGCGCGTCGAGCGATTGCACGCCTTTTTTCGCAAGCTCGGCCGCGACGCGCGCCGTCGTCGCGGGCGCGATCGTGCTCATGTCGATCCACAGCGCGCCGTCGCGGATGCCGGCTGCGACGCCGTCGTTGCCCAGCACGACCGCTTCGACGTCCGGCGAGTCCGGCAGCATGGTGATCACGACGTCGCTCTTCGCCGCGACCTCGCGCGGCGTCGTGCCCGGAACCGCGCCCTCGGCAGCGAGCTCGTTCACCGGGCCGCGCGAGCGGTTGAGCGCGATGACGCGGTAGCCGGCCTTGATCAGGTTGCGCGCCATCGGCTTGCCCATGATGCCCAGGCCGATGAAGCCGACGACGGGTTTGCAATGGTTCACGATACTGCGACCTCCGGGGTGCGGAACGAGGCGACCCAGTCGAACGTCTGCGGGACGGGGCGCGAAGGCTTGTACTCGAGGCCGACCCACCCGTCGTAGCCGACCTCGTCGAGCACCGGCAGAATCCGCTCGTACGCGAGCTCGCCGGTTCCGGGCTCGTTGCGGCCGGGGCTGTCGGCGATCTGCACGTGCGCGATGGACGCGGCGTGCGCGCGGATCGTCGCGATCTGATTCCCCTCGACGCGCTGCGCGTGGTACATGTCGTACTGCAGCTTGAAGTTCTTCGCGCCGACCTCGGCGATGAGCGCCAGCGCTTCGGCCGACGTGCCGATCAGGAAACCGGGCGTGTCGATGCGGTTCAGCGGCTCGATCAGCAGCGTGGCGCCGATCGCGTCGAGCGCGCGCGCCGCGTACTTCGCGTTCTTGACGAGCGTCGCGCGCGCGTACGCGCCGTCCATGCCGGACTTCGCGATGCCGACCAGCATGTTCACGCGCGAGCAGCCGAGCTCCCGCGCGTAGTCGACCGCGTCGTCGACGCCTTCGCGGAACTCGTCGACGCGCTCGGGATCGTACGCAAAGCCGCGCTCGCCCTTCGCGAAATCGCCGACGGGAAGGTTGAACAGCACTTGCTCGACGCCGTTCTTGCGCAGCCGCTCCTTGATGAGCCCCGCTTCGACCTCGTACGGCGACATGTACTCGACGCCGCGGAAGCCGTTGGCGGCCGCGGCGTCGATGCGGTCCAGAAGCGGCAGCTCCTGGAACAGGAACGAGAGGTTGGCCGAGAAGCGCATCAGACCGCTTCTTTGATCGACGCGATGGAGGTTCCCATCGCCGCGTCTTCCTTCATCTCGGTGAGGATTTCGACCAGGACCGGCAGACGGCGCTCGTTCGACGTGGCGGTCGCCCAGGCGAGCGCTCCGGCGATGTCCTCGGGCCGCCGCACGCGCACGCCCGCCGCGCCCATCGCCTCCATCGCCTTGACGTGGTCCATGCCGTAGCCGTCTTCGCCGTAGCCGATCGAGACCTCGAAGTCGGCGTCGAAGCCGAAGCCCGTGCGTTCCGCTTGGCGGATCAGGCCGAGGTGCGCGTTGTTGAGCATGACGATCACGAACGGCACGCGGTATTGTACCGCCGTCGCGATCTCTTCCATCAGGAACTCGAACGAGTAGTCGCCGACCACCGCGACCACCTCGCGCTCGGGTTGCGCGAGCTTGATGCCGGTGCAGGCGCTGATCTCCCAGCCGAGCGGTCCGGCCTGACCGCAGACGAAATAACGGCGCGGCTTGTGCGTGGTCTGGAACTGGCCGGAGAAGATCTGGTACAGGCCGATCGCCGTGACGAACGACGTGTCGTCGCCGAAGTACGCGTTGAGCTCACCGAACACGCGTGGTGCCTTCACGGGCACGGCGTCGAAGTCGGTGGAACGCGTCAGCGTCTCGCGCAGCTCGCTCACGCGGCCCGTCCACGCCTCGCGGCGCACGCCGTTCGGATATGCGCGCTTCGCCTCGGCGAGCATCGCCTCGAGGGTGAGCTTCGCGTCGCCGACGATGCCGAGGTCGGGCTCGAAGATGCGGCCGATTTGCGTCGCCTCGACGTCGCAGTGGATGAAGCGGCGGTTGCCGCGGTACGTCGCGAGGTCGCCCGTGTGCCGGCTGGCGAACCGCGCGCCGACGGCGCACACCACATCGCTCTCGAGGAACAGCGCGTTCGCGAACTTCTGGCTCGTCTGGATGCCGACGATGCCCATGTACAGCGGGTGGCGCTCGTCGATCGCGCCTTTGCCCATCAGCGTCGGCGAGACCGCGCACTGCAGGTGCTCGGCCAGCGCGACGAGCGCCTCCGACGCATCGGCTCCGATGACGCCGCCGCCCGGCATCAGCACGGGACGCTCCGCGCGGGCAAGCCATTCGACGGCACGCCGAATCTTCGCGGCCGACGGCGCGACCTTGAACACCGGCAGCGGCTCCTCGACGCTCGCGTCGTAGGAGACGAGCTGCTGCGCGATGTCCTGCGGGAGATCGATGTGCACCGGGCCGGGGCGCCCGTCGCGCGCGATGCGGAACGCCTCGCGGAAGACCCACGGAATCTGCGCCGCCTCCTTGCACAGGAACGACTTCTTCACGACCGGCTTGACGATCTCGCAGATGTCGACGGCCTGGAAGCCTTCGCGGTGCAGTTGGCCGACCGGGACCTGGCCGGTGATCGTGATGATCGGGATCGAGTCGGCCATCGCGGTGTAGAGGCCGGTGACGAAGTTGGTGCCGCCGGGGCCGGACGTCGCGATCGCGATGCCGACCTTGCCGGTGGCGCGCGCGTAACCGTCGGCGGCGTGCGTGGCGCCCTCTTCGTGGCGGACCACGACGTGCCGGATCGTCGAACGGCGCAGCGCGTCGTACAGCGGGAGAATCGAGGCGCCCGGGATGCCGAAGGCGAGATCGACGCCTTCGCTCTCCATCACGCGCACGGCCGCCTCGGCGGCGGTCATCGTGGCGGGCGGTGCGGTCGGGGCGGCACTGAGCTGGTCGGCTGTCGTCACGGTGGTATCCTCTGCGCGGATTTGGGATACAGTATCCCGAGGTCCCGCTATTGTACCGTCGCCATCAGCGTCGGTCAATGGGATACGGTATCCCAAAGTTGACCGCGCGACCCGGTTGCGGTACGGTTTGGGCATGCAAGCGAAGACGCTGCAGCCGCTCCGGCGAGGGCCTTCGCTGCGCGACCGCATCCACGACCGGCTGCGGTCCGCGATCCTGAGCGGCGAGCTGGCGCCCGGTACGCCGGTCATCGAGGCGGAGCTCGCCGGGCGGCTGGGCGCAAGCAGGACGCCGGTTCGCGAGGCACTCCGGCGGCTCGAAGCCGAGGGGCTGCTCGAGCCACGCGGCCTGCGAGGCAGCGTCGTGCGCGAGCTGCGCAGCGATCAGGTCGAATGCGTCTTCGAGATCCGCGAGGCGCTCGAGTCGCTGGCGGCGCGCCGCGCCGCGCGCTCGATCCGCGATGCCGACCTGCGCCGTCTCGGCGATCTGGTCGAGCGCATGCGAGGCGCCGTCGGCGACGCCAACGAGATGGAGCGCCACGACACGGCGTTCCACGACGTCATCCTGGCCGTCGCGAACGGCGAACGTCTGAAGCGGATGCTGACCGAGCTGCGCGAGGAGCTGATCGCGTACCGCTTCCTGTCGCTGTCGGATCCGCAGCGGCGCAGCGCGACCGTCGAAGAGCACCAAGCGATCCTCGATGCACTCCGCGCGCGTGACGAAGTTGCCGCGGGCGTCCGCACGGCGGCGCACATCGCGAACGCGCGCGCCGCCGTCTTGCGTCTTGCGGAAGAGCGTGCACCTGCGCACCCGGAGGCGACGGCATCGTGACGGTCGCCGCGCGGGACGCGCTGCACGAGCGCTTCGCCGCCATCGTCGGCGCGGACAACGCGATCGTCGCGCCGTCGCGCCTGCGCACGTACGAGTGCGACGGCCTGCTCGGCTACCGCGTGCGCCCGCAGATCGTCGTGCTGCCGGCTTCCACCGACGAAACGGCAGCATGCGTCCGCGCTGCGCGCGACCTTGGTTTGCCCGTCGTGCCGCGCGGCGCGGGGACCGGGCTTTCCGGCGGGTCGCTGCCGAGTGAAGGCTCGATCGTGATCGGGCTCTCCCGCATGCGCCGGATCCTGGAGATCGATCTCGCCAATCGCGTCGCGCGCGTCGAGCCGGGCGTCATCAACCTGGACATCACGCGCGCGCTCGCGCCGGACGGCTACTTCTACGCGCCCGACCCCAGCTCGCAGAGCGTCTGCACGATCGGCGGCAACGTCGCCGAGAATTCCGGCGGCGCGCACTGCCTCAAGTACGGGTTCACCGTCAACCACGTGCTCGGGCTGACGCTCGTGACTCCGGACGGCGACGTGGTGCACGCTCGGCTCGCGTCGCGGTGAACCGGACGCGCTCGGCTACGACCTGACGGGCGTCGTCGTCGGCAGCGAAGGCATGACGGGGATCGTCACCGAGGTCGTCGTGCGCGTGCTGCGTGCGGCGGAGAAGACGCAGACGCTGTTCGCGACCTTCCCGTCGACGGACGAGGCGGGCGACGCGGTGTCACGCATCATCGGCTCGGGCATCGTGCCCGCAGCGATCGAGATGTGCGACAAGCTCGCGATCGAAGCGATCGTCGCGGCCACCGGCGTCGACTGGCCGCTCGACGTCGGCGCGCTGCTGCTGATGGACGTCGACGGCGTCGCGGCCGAAGCGGACGACACGGCGGCGCGCGCGCGCGAGCACCTGCGCGCGGCCGGCGCGATCGAGATTCGCGCGCCCAAGGATGACGCGGAGCGCGCGCTCGCGTGGAAGGGCCGCAAGGCCGCGTTCGCCGCGATGGGGCGCATCTCGCCGAACTATCACGTGCAGGACGGCGTCATCCCGCGCAAGGACATCGCGCCCGTGCTGCGCGAGATCGCCGCGCTCGGCGCGAACGCGGGATTGCGCATCGCCAACGTATTTCATGCGGGCGACGGCAACTTGCACCCGCTGGTGCTGTACGACGCGCGCATCCCCGGCCAAGAGCATGCGGCGGAGCAGTGCGCGGGCGAGATTCTGCGCGTGTGTCTGCGGTACGGAGGCTCCGTGACGGGCGAGCACGGCGTCGGTCACGACAAGGCGTGCTACCTCGGCGAGCAGTTCTCGCCCGACGACCTCGAGACGATGCAGCTCGTGCGCACGGCGTTCGACCGCGAGCGGCAGTTCAATCCCGAGAAGATGTTCCCGACGCCGCGGCTCTGCGGCGACCGCCCCGGCGCATACGTCGCGCACGAAGTCGAGCGGCGCGGCGAAGCGGGCCGCGGGTGACGGCGACGCTCGACGTCGCCGGCGTCACGCCCCGCGACGTGCTGAGCCCGCGTAGCGTCGATGAGCTCGCGGAGACCGTGCGCGCGCTGCACGCCGACCGCAAGACGTTCGCGTTCGTAGGCGGCGGGACGCACCTCGACCTTGGGAACGCGCCGCGCTCGCTCGACGCGGTGATCCGCAGCAGCGCGCTCGACGCCGTGATCGACTACGCGCCCGAAGACCAGACGATCACCGTCGAGGCGGGCATCACGCTCGCCGAGCTCGACCGCGTGCTCGCGCCGCACGCGCAGATGCTGCCGCTGGACGCGTACGACCGCGAGCGCGCGACCGTGGGCGGTGTCGTCGCGGCGAACGTCTACGGCCGGCGCCGCATGCGCTACGGCGCGGCGAAAGACCTGATCGTCGGCGTCAGCATCGTGCGCCCGGACGGCGTGCGCGCGCGCGGCGGCGGCAAGGTCGTGAAGAACGTCGCGGGCTTCGACGTGCCCAAGCTCATGGTCGGGTCGCTCGGGACGCTCGGCGCCATCGCGACCGTGACGTTCCGGCTGTACCCGCTGCCGTTCGCGACGCAAGCCGCGCTGCTGCACCTCCAAACCGAGGCACAGGTCGCGCACGTGCTCGACGCGCTGATCGCGCAGCGGTTGGAGCCGGAGTCGGTCGCGCTCTACGACTACCGCGCCTTGGTCGTGACGTTCGCGGGCACGGATGCGGGCGTGGCCGCGCAGATGACCACGCTCGGCGCGATCGCGCGGGACAATGCGGCCGATAGCCATGCGCTCAGCGATCTCGAACGCGAGGGATACGAGCAGCGCGAGCGCGCCGTTCGCCGCGACGGGCCTTGGCGCTTCCACGTCGTCGCGCCGCCGCACGAGCCCGTCGCAACCGCGGCGAGCGGCGTGGCTGCCTCGCCGCTCGCGGTTCCGGTGGCGTACCCGCTGCTCGGCGTGTCATTCCACGCGCTCAGCGACGCGACGTTCGCCGGCGTCCCCGATGCGAGCCCCGACTGGCACGTGCGCGACCTGCGCGACACCGTCGCGCGCGCGACGCACGGGCACGGTCGCGTGATCTTCGACGCGATGCCGAACGCCGCGCGCGGTCTGGTCGACGCGTGGGGTGAGCCGCCGTCCTCGTACGATTTGATGCGCCGCATGAAGGCGAACTTCGATCCGCACGGTCTGTGCAACCCGGGCCGCTTCGTCGGCGGGCTGTAAACGATCGCGGGACCAGTGTCCGCACGGAATCTTTGCAAATCCATGGCCGCTGTGCAGCGGGCGATTCGGGCGGCAACGCGAACGAGCGCTGGAACTCCCTTCAAGCGCCGTTTTAGCAGGGTGTCGTTTTTATGTTCGTTCGCATTCTCGCCGTATCGCTCGCATTTGCGTGCAGCGCGCCCGCGCTGGCGCAGACGCCGGCTCCCGTCGCGCCGGCCGCTCCCGAGGTCGGTCCGACCGCCGTTCCGACAGCGGTCGTGCCGGGCGGAAAAGTGACCACACCTTCGGGAGATCTGGTCTCGGTCGCGCTGCAGCAAGACATCGGGTCACGAATCTCGAGCGAGGGCGACACCTTTGCCGTGCTGACGCTCGAAGACTACTACGTCCGCGGAAGCCTCGTCTTGCCGAAAGGAAGCCCGGGCTACGGCGTCATCACGCACATCAAGCGGGCCGGCCACTTTCATGCGGGCGGTGAGATGACGTTCACCGTGAAGCGTCTGATCGCGCCCGACGGAACCGAGATCAACGTCGAGACGAACGGCGCGACGTCGGACGCGGACAAGCAGACCGAACAGAACGGAAACGCGTTCGGTCAGTATCTGCTGTGGGGCGCGGGGCTATTCGCCAAGCGCGGCAACGACATGCTGGTGAAGAACGGCGCAGCGTTCCACGTCTCGACGCTGCAGAACCACGATGTGACCGTCGTTGCGTACGGCGTCGCACCCGCGAAGCTCAACGAGACGCTCATTCGCCATCAGTAGTTCCGCCGGCGGGCTCTGACCTACGTGCCGCGCGCGGCGCGCAGCTCGCCGAGCGCGTGCCGGCCGGCGGTGCGGAAGCGATCGGCGTCCGCGTACGTCCGCGCGACCAGCATCGCGCCTTCGAGTGTCCCCATGAAGAGTCGCGCGCGCTCGTGCGCCGATTCTGCGAACCGCAGCTCCTCTGCGCGGCGGCCTTCGTGCAGCACGCGGGTCAGCCAGTTCTCGTTCGCGTCGAAGAAGCGGCGGAGCCCTTCCTGCATCGAGGACGGAAGCGTCGCATATTCGGCGGCCAGCATCCCGCACAAGCACATGCGGTCTTGGAGCATCACCGCATCGTACAGGTTCACGTAGCGCGTCAGCGCGTCGAGCGCGCCGGGCACGTCGC
This sequence comes from Vulcanimicrobiota bacterium, assembly GCA_963818845.1. Classification (GTDB taxonomy): domain Bacteria; phylum Vulcanimicrobiota; class Vulcanimicrobiia; order Vulcanimicrobiales; family Vulcanimicrobiaceae; genus Vulcanimicrobium. Next base: position 273,327 of record CAWFTO010000003.1, read on the forward strand.
GATCGATCTCCGTCAGCGCGCCCGCGAAGCGGTCGTGATACCGCTCGACCAGCGCGCAGCCGAGGTCGGCCTTCGACGGAAAGTGGTAGTGCAGGCTCGCCTTCGTGACGAGCAGCCGTTCCGCGATGTCCGCGTAGCTGAAGCCGTTGAACCCGCGCCGTTGCGCAAGCTCCTCAGCCGCGTCCAGGATGCGCTGGGCGCTCGTCGTCCGGGGAGCGCGGGTGGCCACGGGAACCGCCTTTCTGGTCTGTACCTCTTGACTTTACCTACTGGTAGGTTAAAGTCAAGAGGCCGGGCTGCGGGGCGTCTCGAGCGAGCTTTACCACACCGGGAGGAGCGCCCATGCCGACCCGTGAGCAGCACGTGGAGCACAAGTCCTTTTCGCGCGCCGAGGAGGTGCGCGAATTCCCGCACGGCAGGGCCGAGCTCATGACGATCGGCGATACGCAGATTGGGCGTCTCGTGTTCGAGCCCGGCTGGCGCTGGTCGAACGACGTGAAGCCGGTCGCCGGAACGGCGAGCTGCGAGGCTCCGCATTTTCAGTACCACGTCTCGGGACAGATCGCTATTCGCATGGACGACGGCACGGAGTTCATCGCGCGCCCCGGCGACGTCACGTCGCTGCCGAAGGGGCACGATGCGTGGGTGGTCGGCGACGAGCCCGTCGTCGTGGTCGATTGGTTCGGCGCAAGCAACTACGCTCGCGGCGAGTAGCCGCGGAGGAACACAGACATGGCTGACACACGCAAAGTGATCGATTGCCGCGAGTTCCCCAGCGAGTCCAACTGTACGCTGACGATTGCCGGCCGCGAAGATGAAGTGCTCAAGGCGGCCGTCCAGCATGCGGTCTCGTCGCACGGTCACACCGACTCGGCCGAGCTGCGCGACGGGCTTCGCGCGGCGCTCAAGAACGACCGCCAAGGCGCTCCGGTCTAACGGACCAAGCTGCGCGCCCGGAACCGCCGCGCGCGCAGCCTTCGTCCCGAAGGGCGAACGCGCCGGCGTGCAGCATCCCGTGCCTGACGTGACGGACATTTCGACCATACCGACCGCACCGCGCAGCTACGGCTCGCTGCTGTCGGACTGCGTGCACTGCGGGTTTTGTCTGCCGGCGTGTCCGACGTATGTCTCTTGGGGCGAGGAGATGGACTCGCCGCGCGGGCGCATCGACTTGATGAAGGGCGTCGACGAGGGGACGATCCCGCTCGACGGCGTCGTGCGCGAGCACATCGACAAATGCCTGGGATGCATGGCCTGCGTGACGGCGTGCCCGTCGGGCGTGCGCTACGATCTCTTGATCGAGGCGACGCGCGCGAAGGTCGAAGAGAACGTCCCGCGCTCCGCGGACGATCGCGCGTTTCGCGAGCTGGTCTTCGCGCTGTTCCCGTATCCTCGCCGCCTGCGCGTCCTGATCCCCGGCTTGTGGCTCGGCACGAAGCTGGGCGTCGCGCGCGCGGCCGCCGGGCCGCTCGGCAGGCTGCTGCCGCAGCGCATCCGCCAACTGCTCGCGATGTCGCCGGCGGTCACGCTGCGCGACACGTTCGACCGTCTTCCGCACCACACGCCGGCGCGCGGCGCGCAGCGCGCGCGCGTCGCGCTCGTCGCCGGCTGCGTACAGCGAGCGCTGTTCCCCAACGTCAATGCCGCCACCATCCGCGTGCTCGCCGCCGAGGGGTGCGAGGTCGTCGTCCCGAGCGGCCAAGGCTGCTGCGGTGCGCTCTCGCTGCACAGCGGACGACCCGACGAGGCGAAGCGCTTCGCGCGCGCGCTCATCGAGCGATTCGAAGGCGAAAGCGTCGACGCGATCATCATCAACGCCGCCGGCTGCGGCTCGACGCTCAAGGGCTACGGCGAGCTCTTCGCGGACGATCCGGCATGGCGTGACCGCGCGATCGCGTTCGAGCACAAGGTGCGCGACGTGAACGAGTACCTTGCGACGCTCGAGCCGGTCGCGCCGCGGAAGCCGCTCACGCTGCGGGTCGCGTATCACGACGCGTGTCACCTCGCGCATGCGCAGCGCGTGCGCGAGCAGCCGCGTACGCTGCTGCGATCGATTCCGGGCCTGCAGCTCTGCGAGATTCCGAGCGGCGATCAGTGCTGCGGGAGCGCAGGCACGTACAACCTCTTCCAGCCGGAGTCCGCGCACGAAGTCGGCATGCGCAAGGTCGACAACGTGCAGAGCGTCGCGCCGGACATGGTCGCGAGCGCGAACCCGGGCTGCACGCTGCAGATGCTCTCGATTTTCCGCGAGCGCGGCATCACGATGCGGTCGGCGCACCCGGTCGAGCTCCTCGACGCCGCCATCAATGGTACGTCGCTTACGTAGTGTACCTTTCGGCCATGTTGCCATAACATGCGCGCAATTCCGTCGCATTGTGCGATGGAATCGAAGAATCGGCGCATATGCGGCGCGGAATCTTCGGATGGACGTGTGCAGAGCTCGCGAGAATCGTCGAGCAGCATGGTTGGCAATACGCTCGTTCGGAGGGTGGGCATCGCTTCTACGTGAATCGTCAAGACGGTCGAAAGCTAGTAATCCCGTGGCACAAGGGAACGTCGGTAAGCCCGGGCGTTACCAGACAGGTGCTCATAGCAATCGGAGCGCGAAAGACACGATGAGCAAGACAATTGCCTACCACGTCGTCATCGAGCCGTCCGGTCTAGGCGACGGCGTGTTCACGGCAGAGATTCCGGCGTTGGCGATCATGACCGAGGGAGTCGGCCGCGGAGCGGCGCTGCGCGCCGCACGCCGCGCGATTCTCGGTTATATTCGCGTCGCGCGCGACTATGGGCACACCGTCCCGCCGCCGGACAGCGTCATCGTGGACGTGCCCGCCCCAAATGAACCGAAGCGCGCGGCGTTTCGGGCGCGACCGAAACCCCGGCCCAGTAAAAAGCGAACCGCCGCCGGAACACCCGGACGCGGACGGCGGCCGGCGAAGAAGGCCGCTCGCTGACGGCTTCTGCCGAAGGCGGTTCGTACGACGAGCTTGCCGCGGCCTGGCGCAAGCTGCGCGTGCTCGGCGTGCGCGTGCGTGAGGTCGCATGTGTCGGTGCGCCGCGAACGCTGCTGATGGCGGAGATGGGCGACGCATCCGCGCCGACCGTTTCGATCCATGCGGGCGTGCACGGCGACGAGCGCGCCGCGCCGTGGGCGCTCCTTTCCATCGTGCGCGACGGGTTGCTCGACTCGCGCTTCGCGTACCGCATGTGGCCCTGCCTCAACCCGAGCGGTTACGCCGCAAACACACGCGCGAACGCGGACGGCGACGACGTCAACCGCAGCTTTTCACGCGGCGGCACCACGCCGGAGTCGCGTGCAGTCTTGACCGCGAACCGCGACCGGCGCTTCGTGCTCGCGCTCGACCTGCACGAAGACTTCGAGGCCGGCGGGTGCTACGTCTACGAGCCCTTACGCGCGGGCGAGGTTCCGACGCTCTCGCCGCACGTCGTGCGCGCGCTCGACGACGCGGGACTGCCCGTCCAGATACTCGCACACGGGTTCGACCTCGGCGCGCCGCCCGGCGTTGATGCGACCGCGCTGTACCGGTTCGAGCGCGGCGCCGTCCTGGTCGATTACGACCTCGAGCGCCAGGCGTTTCCCGGGCTGCCGAGCTCGATCGCGCTCATGTACCGCGGGACGCCGAATGCGCTCACGTTCGAGTCGCCGCGCCCGCGTGCGTGGGAAGAGCGCATCGCGGCGCACCGCGTCGCCGTCACGGCCGCGCTGTCGCGGCAAGCCGCCGGGGCGTGAACGACCCCAAATCAGCCCCGGGAGCCGCTGCCTTCGTCCGCGAACCCCGGCGGGTCATGCCACAGCGCGATTCGCTCGAAGTCGACGTCCTCTTCGTCGGAGGAGGGCCTGCCTCGCTCGCCGGTGCGATTCGATTGCAGCAGCTCGCCAAGAGCGCGAACGCCGAGCTCGCCGTCATGGTGATCGAGAAGGGCGGCGAGATCGGGAACCACGGATTTTCCGGCGCCGTCGTCGATCCGAAAGCGCTCGCCGAGCTGTTCCCGGGCGAGGACGTCACGGCGGGGCTCGACACGCCGGTGACGAGCGACGCGATGTGGTTCCTCACCAACGGCGGCAAGATCAAGGCGCCGTTCACGCCGCCGGTGCTGAACAATCACGGCAAGTACGTCGCGTCCCTTTCGAACCTGACGAAGTGGCTGGCGGCAAAGGCCGAAGAAGCCGGCGTCGACGTGTTCCCCGCCTTTCCCGGACAAGAATTGCTGTGGGAGGGTGACCGCGTCACCGGCGTGCGCGTCGGCGACAAAGGCGTCGCGCACGACGGCACGCACAAGTCGAACTACGAGCCCGGTCCCGACCTCACCGCGAAAGTCGTCGTGCTCGGCGAAGGCCCGCGCGGCACGCTGACCAAGGCCGCCATCGCGCGTTTGGGACTCGACGAAGGACGCGATCCGCAAGTCTACGCGGTCGGGATCAAAGAGCTCTGGAAGGTGCCGGGTCGCCTGCCCGCGGGCACCGTGATCCACACGCTCGGCGCGCCGCTCTGGAACACGTTCGGCGGCGGCTGGATCTACGCGATGACCGACGACGTCATTGACATCGGTCTCGTGACGGGACTCGACTACGCCGATCCGACGACCGATCCGCACGACAACTTCCAGCGCTACAAACTGCACCCGGCGATTCGCCCGCTGCTCGAAGGCGGCGAGATGATCCGCTACGGCGCGAAGGCGATTCCGGAAGGCGGCCTGCACGCGATGCCGCGCTTCTACGCGGACGGCTTGTGCATCGTCGGCGACTCGGCCGGCTTCCTGAACGGCTTGCGTCTCAAGGGCATCCACCTCGCGATGAAGTCCGGCATGCTCGCGGCGGAGGCGATCTTCGCGGCGCTGCAAGCGGACGACACGTCCGCCGCCAAGCTGAAGGCGTACGAAGACGCGTTCTTCGCATCGTGGGCGCATACCGAGCTGCACGCCGCGCGCAACTTCCATCAGGGATTCAGCAGCGGCATCTGGGGCGGTCTGATCAACGCGCAGCTCAGCTTGATGACGGGCGGCCGCGGATTCGGCGTGAAGGACAAGCTGGCGGGCGAGCACGGCTACGAGCGCATGAAGAAGCTCGACGAGCTCACCCCGACGCAGGTGACGAAGCGCGTCGTTCCCGACGGCAAGCTCACGTTCGACAAGCTGACGGACGTGTTCAAGAGCGGCACGATGCACGACGAAGACCAGCCCGCGCACCTGCACGTCTCCGACACGAACATCTGCGCCGACCGGTGCACGGTCGAGTACGGTAATCCGTGCCAGTACTTCTGCCCCGCGAAAGTCTACGAACCGCACTTCAGCAAGGCGGACGGCGCGCCGGCCGAAGGACGCCTGCAGATCAACTTCTCGAACTGCGTGCACTGCAAGACGTGCGACATCATGGACCCCTACCAGATCATCACGTGGGTGCCGCCGCAGGGTGGTGAGGGCCCCGTCTACACGGGCATGTGAGCACCGACGTCGTCGTGGTCGGCGCCGGCCTGATCGGGCTCGGCGTCGCCTACGAGCTCGCCAAGCGCGGCGCGTCGGTCACCGTGTACGACCGTGCCGAGCCGGCGCGCGCAGCGTCGTGGGCCGGAGCGGGGATGCTCGCGCCGTTCAGCGAGGCCATGCCCGATGGCGACATGGTCACGCTGTGCCGCACCGCGCTCGAACGGTATCCGTCGTTCGTCGACGAGCTGCGCGTGCGCACGGGCGTCGACGCCCGGTTTCGCCGCGAGGGCACGCTGCACGTCGCGACGCACGAGGCGGGTCTGGCGACGCTCGCCGTCGCGGCGCAGACGTTTCGCGCGAACGGCGGCGAGGTGGCGATGCTCGATCGCGCCGCCGCGCTCGTGCGCGAACCGATGCTCGCGCGCGACGTCGCGGGGGCGCTTTTCGTCGCCAACGAGGCGCAGGTCGACAACCGCCGGCTCGGCCGCGCGCTGACGGCGGCGTGCGCGCTGCTCGGCGTGCGCCTCGAGCGCGTCGAGACCGTCGCGCTCGAGGCGGACGAGCGCCGAGCGCGCGGCGTGCGCACGAATTTGGGATTCGCCGCGGCATCGACCGTCGTGAACGCGGCGGGCGCGTGGGCAGGCGAGCTCGCGGGCGTGCCGCAGCGCGTTCGCGTTCCGGTGCGGCCCGTCGCCGGAGAGATGCTCGCGCTCGCCGTGCCGTTCGGAGCGTTTCGCTCGCTCGTATGGCTGGGTCACCGCTACCTCGTCCCGCGCGCCGACGGCAGGTTGCTCGTGGGCGCGACGGTCGAGGATCGCGGTTTCGATACGCGCGTCACCGCGGCCGGCGCGCACGACCTCCTCGACGCGGCGCTGAGCATCGCGCCGGCGCTCGCGGGGTTTGCCGTCGTCGAGACGTGGGCGGGGCTCCGGCCGGGATCGCACGACGGCCGCCCGTACCTCGGACCGACCGCGCTCGACGGCTATGTCGTCGCGACCGGACACTTTCGCAACGGCATCTTGCTCGCGCCGCTCACTGCCGCGCTCGTCGCGAGCGCGATCGCCGGCGAGACGGACGCGGCGCTCGCGCCGTTCCTGCCCGGGCGCGTGACGGAAGCGGCGTAGGCGTCCGCGAACACCACGACGTGACGATCACGGTGAACGGTGAGCCGCGCGCGCTCGACGACGGAGCGACGGTCGGCTCGCTGCTCGAAGCGCTCGGCGTGCGGACCGACGGAACGGCGGTCGCGCTGAACGACGACGTCGTGCCGCGCGCCCGTCACGGCGCGACGGCGCTGCGCAACGGCGACCGGCTCGAGATCATCGTCGCCGTCGCAGGAGGATGAACGGAACCATGCAGACCCACGCCGCCGTCGATACGCTCAAGATCGGGCGCTACGAGTTTCGCTCGCGCCTGTTCGTCGGCACGGGGAAGTATCCGTCGCTCGAGGTGATGCAGGCCGCGCACGCCGCGAGCGGTGCGCAGGTGGTGACCGTCGCGATCCGCCGCATGCACTTGGACGACAAGAGCGGCAAGACGCTGGTCGACTACATCGACCGCGCGAAGATGACCGTGCTGCCGAACACCGCCGGCTGCTACACCGCGAAGGACGCCGTGCTGACCGCGAAGCTCGCGCGCGAGGCGCTCGGCACCGACCTCATCAAGGTCGAGGTGATCGGCGATCCCGACACGCTGTATCCCGACACGCGAGAAACGATCGCGGCGGCGGAAGAGCTCGTGCGTGACGGCTTCACCGTGCTGCCGTACGTGGTCGACGACCCGATCGCGTGCAAACGGCTCGAAGAGGCCGGCTGTGCGGCCGTGATGCCGCTCGCGGCGCCGATCGGCAGCGGCCTGGGGGTGTGCAATCCGTACTCGATCCGGCTGATCAAGGAGCGCGCGAAGGTACCGGTGATCGTCGATGCGGGCGTTGGTACCGCGTCCGACGCCGCGATCGCGATGGAGCTCGGCGTCGACGCGCTCCTCATGAACACGGGCATCGCTGCGGCGCGCGATCCCGAGCGTATGGCGCGCGCGATGCGTCTCGCGGTCGAGGCCGGGCGTGACGCGTTCTTGGCCGGGCGCATGCCCAAGCGGCTGTACGCGGCCGCGTCGAGCCCGATGCAGGACCTCATCGCGCCGCGCAGCGCGGACGCGCCGTGAGCGCTACGTCGCGCGCGCGACGATGAACCAGTGGACGCGGCCGGTGAGGTCGTCGTTCGGGTGCGACCAGCGGCCGGCGATCGCGTCGACCTCGACCTCCTCCATCGACTCGATCGCGTAGCCCGAGAGCAGCTCGACGACGCCGTCCCGGTCGAAGTAGGCGTGCGGGATGCCCGCCTCGTCGCCGTCGCCCGGCGCGAACGTCCGCTCGTCGAACGCGGTGCCGAAACCGTAGCGGGCGTCCTTGATCGAGCCGAGCGTCAGATATGCCGGTGAGCCCGCCTGCAGCACGCGGCGCAGTTCGGCCATGCCGGCACGGAGCTTCGCCGTGGGGCCGTGCAGGTACGCGTGCGTCGAGAGCGCGGCGCCGTACGTGTCGCGCACGCCGGGGAGCTGCGTGTACGGCGTTGCGTCGGCGACGCCGACCGTCGGGATGGACGCGGCGATCAGCGCGCGCGTATTGCGCCCCGAGCCCGTGCCGACCTCGATCACGGGGCCGCCGAGCGGGTGTTCGGCGACGGACCGGATGAGCCGCTCGGTCAGCGGGTGCGCCGTGAGAGGCGGTGACGACGACATGCTAGCAGGGACACCTCACTTCGCCGGTCGGGATGCGCGAGGGCGCGCGGAGCCGCGGAGAGGTGACGCTACGCCATCCGGCGGAGCTATCGACGCGTTCGAGGAGAGGGAGCCGTACGACCGTCTCTTGTTCCTCGTGCAGGTCGCGAGGAGGATCAGTGCTTGCAGCGGGTGACAGGGTGCCGGACGCCGGTGCCCCGGATCAGAACGGAACCGCCGTACGGCTGCGCGACTTCGCCGGCCGCAAGCTCGTCGTATACTTCTATCCCAAGGCGGACACCCCGGGCTGCACGCGCGAGTCGCAGGCATTTCGCGACATCAAGGACGACTTGAACGCGGCGGGAGCGGACATCGTCGGCGTGAGCCGCGACGACGTCGCGGCGCAGAAGAAGTTCGAGGCCAAGTACGCGCTGAACTTTCCGCTGCTCGCCGACACGTCGTCGGCGATCTGCGACGCGTTCGGCGTGATCGTGGAGAAGACCATGTACGGCAAGAAGAGCATCGGCATCCAGCGCTCGACGTTCCTCGTCGGCACCGACGGGACGATCGCCAAGGTGTGGCCGCGCGTTTCCGTCGAGGGACACGACGCAGCCGTCCTCGAGGCAGTTCGATCGCTCTGATGCCGCGGCTGATCGTCGCCGGGTCGAGCTCGTCGATCCCGCGGCCCGACCGCGCGTGCAGCTCGTATCTGGTCGACGACGGCGAGACGCCGATCGTGCTGGACCTCGGCACCGGAGCGTTCTCCCGGCTGCGCCGGCACGTCGACTACGACCGGCTCGGCGCCGTCGTCATCAGCCACATGCACGCGGACCATTTCATCGACTTGATCCCGCTCCGCTACGCGCTGCGGTACGGCGGACGTCCTCGCGCTACGAAGTTGCCCGTCTATCTCCCGCCGGGCGGCCTCGCGATGCTGCGCGCGCTCGTCTCCGCGTTTCCGCAGGAGGGCGGCGACTTCTTGGGCGACGTCTTCGAGCTCGCCGAGTACGAACCGTCGCGGCGCTCTGCGCATCGGCGCAGCGACGCTGACGTTCGCGCTCACGCAGCACTACATCCCTGCGTTCGCGATGCGCTGGGAGCGCGACGGAGCGGGCGTGACGTACTCGGCCGACACCGCGCCGTCGGATGCCGTGATCGCGCTCGCGCGCGAGTGCGACGTGTTCCTGTGCGAGGCGACGCTTCGCCGTGGTGACCGAGAGAGCGGCACCCGCGGGCATTCCTCCGCCCTCGAGGCGGCCGAGATGGCGCGCGCGGCGTCCGTGCGGCGGCTCGTCCTGACGCACTACGGCCAGGAGTCGCGGCCCGGCGACCTCGATGACGCAGCGCGCGAAGCGTTCGGCGGCTCGATCCTCGTCGCCGACGATCCACGCTACACGCGTTCGCGCTGCGACCTCCGTCTAATTCGTGCGCGGGCCGCCTTCGCCGCGCGGCAGCGAGAACTGGATGAGCGAGCCGACCGGCGCCAAACCGCGCGAGATCACGGCGTACGCGCTGACCTTGAGGTTGAGCTCTTCCAGACGCGCTTTCGCGGCGAGAAGCTCGCGGCCGCTGGTGACCACGTCCTCGAGGAGCAGCACGTGCTGTCCGCCCTCGATCGGGCCTTCGACGTACTCTTGCGCGAACGCACCGTACGCTTTGGGCTGCTTGCGCACCACGATCATCGGCAGGCCGGTCATCTGCGAGACGGCCGTCGCGATGATCACCCCGCCGAGCTCGGTACCTCCGATCACGTCCGGATTGATCTCCGTGATGACCGGCCCGAACAGGCGCGCGATCCGGCGCAAGACGTGCGGGTCGGCGAACAGCTTGAACTTGTCGATGTAGTAGTCGCTGCGCGCGCCGCCCGAGAGCATGTAGTCGCCGCGCGTGAGCGCGCGTTCCACGATCATGTTCTTGAGCCAGCGCAGTTCGGGGATGCGCGCGATGGGGCTGTGGTGCTCATCGAATGCCGACATCAGATCTCCCACTGGTAGGCATTCCACGCCTCGTTCACGGGGTTGGGCGCGAAGTTCTTGAAATCCGGGGTGATGGGCTGCGCTTGGCGCGGAAACCAGATGAACTCTTCGGGGACGTCTCTGGCAAGCAGCTTCTGGATCGTCGAGTACGCCTGCTTTCGCACCGCCTCGTCGTACGAGCCGAGCGCCACGGCCTGCGCGTCGTCCATCTCTTTGGAGCGGTAGCGGGTGTAGTTCACGCCGTCCGGATGACCCGGCCCCGGGATTTGATCGGACGCGAACAGCGAATGGTCGTCGGGGTCGAAGCCGGCGATCCACCCGGTCACCGCCAAGTCGTACTTTCCGGTCGTCATGATGCCGCCCTGTCCGTACGTGGCGAACAGCAGGTTCGCGGGATACGTCTTGATCTGCGAGTCGATGCCCGCGTCTTTGAGCATCGCTTGGATTTGCACCGAAACGGCCCTCCGCGTCGCGTTCTCGACGTTGTACGCGATCTGCAGCGAGAGCGGCTGCCCGGCCTTGCGGACGATGCCGTCGGGCCCGGGCGTCCACCCGGCTTGGCTCAGAAGCGCTTTCGCCTTGGCAAGGTCGCGCGGGTATTTCGTGACGTTCGGCTCGTACGCCCACGAATACGGCGGCTGGTCGGCCCACGCAATCGTCGCGCTGCCGCCCGTGTCCTTGTCGACCAGCGCCTGCTTGTCGATCGCGTAGGCAATGGCGCGGCGGACGTTGGGGTCCGAGAGCGCGGGCCGAGACGTGTTCATCTGCATGCCGAGCGTCTGCGGCTGATCGACGAGGATCACGTTGATCCCCTGCATGGTCTTGAGCTGTTTGTAGAGCTCCGGCGAGGCTTCGAAGATCCAGTCGACGTCGCGCGAGCGCAGCGCGTTCAGCGACGTGTTCTCGTCGGGAATCTCGCGCACGATGATGCGACGGATCTTCGGTTTGCCCTTGAAGTAGTCGTCGTTCGCGACTAGCTCGACGTGGTCGCCGCGCACCCACGATGCGACTTTGAACGGGCCGGTGCCGATGGGCTGCTGATTGAACGGCACGCGGTTGAGGTTGGGATATTTCGCGAGCAGGTGCTCGGGAATGATGCAGATGGGGTCATCGCTGTCGGTGAACACGGTGTTCACGAACGGCGCGAACTTGTGCTTGAGGTGAAAGACCACCGTCGTGGCGTTGGGCGTGTCGACGGATCGCACGTCCTCGTACCCGGTGCGCGCGTTGACGTTGTTCGCGCTGTTCATCATCGCGCTCCAGCTGAACTTCACGTCCTTGCTGCTGAACGGCGCACCGTCTTGCCAGCGTACGCCGCTGTGCAGCCGGTACGTGATGGTCAAGCCGTCCTTGCTGATCCCGCCGTTCTGCAATGTCGGCACGTCGGTCGCTAGGCTCGGCACCATCTGTTTCGTGCGGCCGTCGACCGTGACCAGCGTGTCGAACGTGAGCCGATTGAGGAACGACTCCGTGGTGTTCGCCGACAGGATCGGGTTGAGCGTGTTCGGGCTGCGCTGCGTCGCCACGCGCAGCTCGCCGGGCACCCCGTGCGAATCGCCGGCGCCGCCCATTCCGGGCGCCGTGTCGCCGACCTTGGTGCACGCGCTCACGGACAGCGCGCACGCGAGCGCGCCGATCACCAGTGTTCGCAAAACGGGGGATCCTCCTAGCGGCGCTTCGCCGCCGTTTTCTTTGCGGTCTTCTTCGAACCGGCCGGCTTACGGCTCGGCGCGCTGCGCGCGGGCGATTTCTTCGCGGGCGCTTTCTTCGGCGCCGGCTTCTTGACGGCTCCGCGGGCGGGCGCGGCCTTCTTCGCGGGCGACTTCTTCGCAGGAGCCGTTTTTCGAGCCGGAGCCTTTTTCGCCGTCGCGCGGGCCGGGCTCGCTTTCTTTCCGGCCGGCTTCGAGCCGCCGCGCTTGGCGAGGGAGCGGGCGGCGGTCTTCTTGGCGGGCGCAGGCCGAGCTGCGGGCTTCGGGGAGCTCTTCGCGGCGGGCTTCGCCGCGGCGCTCTTCGCCGCGGCCGGCTTCGCACCGCGCGCCGGCGTCGCCGCCGCTTTCGCGGCGGTCGCGTGCTTGACCGCCGCCGTCTTCGGAGCCGGCGACTTCGCGGTGGCGGACCCCTTGGCGGGCACCCGGGCGGAGACCGCGGCGGCGGGCTTCGGTGGCGGCGCAGCCGGCTTCGGCGGGGCTGCAGTCGGGCTTCGGCGGTGCTGCAGCGGGCTTTGGCGGCGCCGCAATCGGCTTCGGCGGCGCCGCAGCGGGCTTTGAGGGAGCCGCGGCGGGCTTCGCGGACACAGCGGCCGGCTTCGGGGGAGCCGCAGCGGCCTTCGGCGCGGGCGGCTCGGCCGCGGGCGCTGCTTCCTCGGGGGGCGCGGGGGGCTCGACAGGTTCGGCGGCGAGCGTCACGGGCTTCGGTTTCGCGCGGCTCGGACGCGGACGCGCCGGAGCAGCGCCCGGTGCGGGTTCCCCTGAGGCGGGCTCGGCAGGCCGCTCGGCCGGGACGTCGGGCGCCTCAGCGGACGGCTCCGGTCGCTCGGGTCGCTCGGGTCGCTTGGGCGCGCGCTCCGGCGACGTCTCGGGCGGCCGCGCCGCGGACGCCTTCGCCCGCGACTTGCGCACGGGCTTGGCGGGCGCGGCGTCCTCTTCGCGGTCCGTGGCCGCGGGCGCGGGCGGAGCGACGGGCTCGGGTTCGGGCTCGCGAGCGACGCGCAGCGCGACGCGGCGCAAAGACCCGCCCATCGGAAACACGATCTCGTTGATGTCGAGCTCGTCGAGCACGTGCAGCACGACCTCGAACGCGCCGCCCTGGTCGCGCGGCGAATGCGCGTCGGAACCGATCGCGATCTGGACGCCGCGGTCGCGCGCTTTGCGCAGGAACCGCTTGTTGGCGGCGAGGTATCGGTCTTTCTCTTCGTCCGTGTGGTCGCGGTAGAAGAAGCGCGTGTTGAACTCGATCGCCATGCCGCGCGCGTCGGCGGCGGCGAGAACGCGGTCTTCGTACTCGCTCAGCTTTGCGTCATCGGGCCAATGCCCGAACACGGCCGGGACGAAGAAGTGGCCCACGATGTGTCCCGGAAGCCGCTCGATGGCGTCGACGAGGGTCGCGACGTAGATCTCCCACGTCGTCTCCGCACCGACGACGTCGTGGAGTTCCTTGAACTCCGGGTTGTCGAACGGCCACTGCCAGTTCTCGCCGTGCACCGGGTGCGTGATCGGGATGAAGTGCACCGAGCGGATCATGCCGTCGGGGCGCATCGCGTCGACGATGTTCTGCGCGTCGGGGCGCGAGCGCGGGTCGTTGTCGACCTCGGCGCCGATCGAATAGCGCATCCCGCGGCGAAGTCCCTCGCTGACCACGGCGGCGTGCGCGACGTCGACGTTCGCGGTCTCCGCCGCGCCGTACAGATCGCCGGCCTGCGCGAGCTTGAGCGCGCGGCGCACCAGATTGACGGCCGCGGGGTCCTCGAACGTGAGGTAGTTCATGTGGTCCGCGACCATCAGGAAGCGCGGGAACCCGCGCCGGCACGCATGGTAGAACCACAGGAACAGCATGCGCGCTGTGAGCGGCAGCGGTCGTTCCTCGAGGTAGGGCTTGTGCTCGCCCTTGGCGTGGCCGTGCGTGTCGGGAATTGCAACAAGCCGCGGGTCGTTCTCGGTATTGTCGTTCAACGTCTCGCCGTCCGTGGGGGGAACCAGTCCGTGTTCGCCGGGTGTGTCGCCGGCACGGCCGGTCGGGCCTCGATCGCGAGCGCGATCGACTCGATCGCCGATTCGACGCCGCGGCGCATCACGTCCAATGCCATCGAGGGCGTGCGTTCAGCGCCCAACGTCACCGCCTGCTGCGGCAGCGCCGGCACGTGAACGAACCCGGTCGGGACCGGCGTCCCCGACTCGTCCGAGAGCGCCAGCGCTTCGTACAGCCATTGGTTACAGAGATACGTGCCCGCGGTGTCGGAGACGTAGCCGGGCACGCCGGCCGCGATCCATGCGTCGACGACCTCGCGCAGCGGTACCGTTGCAAATCGGCCGTCGGGGCCGCCCGCCTGGATCGGCTCCCCGCTGCGGGTCGCGCCCGACGCGTCGGGCAGCTCGAAGTCCAGGACGTTGAGCGCGACGCGCTCGATGCCCAGGGCGGCGCGGCCGGGCGCGAAGCCCAGGCCCAGCGCGAACTCCGGACGCGTCTCGCGGAACGCCTTCGCGAGACGGTCGCGCAGCGGCCGCGTCTCGACGGGAAGGACGCGCACGTCGATGATGCAGCCGCCGATGATGCGGCCCTCGAGACTGCGGACGAGCAGCTCCGTGGGATTGACGTGATGGGGCCCGAACGGCTCGAAACCGGTCAGTAGAACGTGCCGGGACACGAACCGCAGGTTTTCTGCGGCCGGGGCTTGGGACCTCCGACAAAAAAAAGCCGCCCCGGCGGGGCGGCGGACAAGGTCGACTGGTTTTGCGGAGACCGGACTTACGTCCGGCGCCCTCCGATCATCGTAAAACACGGTTTGGGACTGTCGCTAGTAACGATGACCACCTCCTCTTGTCCGCCTGTTATCCTTCGCTACATCTGTGGTCTGAAGGGTCCGCGGACGTATCGTGCGGTCAGTATACGGGGGCGAAGCTGCGAGAGTCCTGCTAAGCGCGAGCCTTCGCTTTGTACGGCTCGGCCTTGTAGCCTTCCATCGCGAGAATGCGCGCTTTGATCTCCACGCCGTAGATGTATTGGTTGAGCGCGCCGCTCGCGTCGACGACGCGGTGGCACGGGTAGAGCAGCGGCACCGGATTGCGGGCCATGGCGCGGCCCACGGCGCGAGCCGCCGCAGGCTGCCCCAACTTCTCCGCGATCCAACCGTAGCTGCGGACTTCGCCGGGCGGGATGGTGGCGGCCGCGCGCAGCGCGGACTGATCGAACGGCGTGAGGTCGCTGATGTCGACCTTGTCCAAATCGGGGCGGTGCGTGCGGAAGAACGCGGCGACCGTTTCGCTGACCCACTGCGGCGCCTGCGACGGGATGAGCCCGCGGCCGAGGCGCCGCTGCAGCTTGCCGAGCACCGTCTCGTCGCCTTCGCCGCGGTCCAGCGCGACGGCCGTGATGCCGCTGTGGCGGAACGCGACGTAGAGGCGGCCGATCGGCGAGACGACCGTCGAGACCGAGTCCGGCGCCGCGATCTTCACGGCGGCCTTGATGTGGTCGAGGATTTTCGGCACCAGGCTCTGCGGCGGGTCGACCGGCGGCAGGCAGGTGAGGCAGTACGCGATGCCTTCGTTCTCGCGATAGATCTCTTGGCACTCGGGACATGCGCGCAGATGCGCCATGACGTGTTCGCGTTGCGGCTCGACGCCCTCACGCATCTCGTCCCAAAGACGTTCGACGTCGCAGCAGCGCATGGCGGTCTACTCCTCTTCCTCGGCGGATGCCGGACGATCGCTCGCGACGATGCGCCCGACTTGCGGCCCGAGGATGCGGCGAAGGATCCGCACCGCCCGGTGGACGTGGGATTTCACCGTGCCGATCGGCTGGTTCAAAATCTCGGCGATCTCGGGATGGCTGCGGCCTTCGATGAACCGCAGCGTGGCCGCGGCGCGAAGGTGCATCGGCAGCTGCAGCAAGGCCTGTTCGACCAGGATCATGTCGGCCGCGCGGTCGACGATGGCCTCCGGCTGATCGGGCCCCTCCTGCGTTTCGTTCAGGAGCGCGTCCGGATCGGCCAGCGCGTCGAGCGCGACGTTCGTCGGCCGCTTGGAGCGAAGGCGATTTCGCGTGACGTTGAGCGTGATCGTGTACAGCCACGGCTGCAGCCGGAGCTCCGCCCGCTGCTGCGGGTCCATCTTCGCCAGCGCGCGGTAGGCGCGGACGAACGCGTCTTGCACGATCTCCTCGGCATCTTCGCGGTTGCCGGTCATGCGGAGCGCGAAGCCGTACAGCCGACGCTGGAAATCGTCGACGATGGACTCGAAGGTTTCGGGTCCCGGAACGGGGTGCGACACCGTCGCCGGTGCGGTCACGCGGTAGTGCTCTCCGATGTACGGTGCTGCGAGCGCACTCATCAGGGTCGTAGACCGGACCCCGATAAGCGCCGGTTGCGCGGTTTGCGTACAGACTCGGTGTTCCCTAGTCGATTGGGCTTCGCCCAACCCCTTCGCGGTTCTCGCTTCGCTGCGGCCGGCGCCCCGGGCTCGCTTGGTGAAACGGCTTAGGTGCGGCGGGGAGCCGGGACGATCCGCGCGGCCTGCTCGCCGTCCGCCGACCGGATCGAGCGGGCGAACACGATCGAGACCGGCGAGCGCTGGGCGGCGTCGTCGATCGTTCCCGCGATGCCCAACGTGGCGTCGAGTGCCAGCAGCAGCGCGTTCGAGTACCCGTAGTACGCGGTTCCCTTCATCGTGATCGAGCCGGCGAGCTGGATGCCGGGGCGCTCGGGAAGGGCGCCGTGCAGCGGCCCGGTCGCCTCGAACGCGATCCCCATCGCACGGTTGCCGCCGACCATCGCGTCCGGCAGCCGGCGCAGTGTGCCGTGGAGCGTCGCGCCCGTCATCGGCGAAGGGAAGTCGAACGGGACCGCGCGTTTGACGTGACCCAGATCACGCATCGTCGGAGCGTCGAGTTGCACCGCGAACGGCTGGTTGAGCACGGTGAGGTAATCCGGGTCACTGCCCGAGCCGTCTTTCTGTTCGCCCGAGGGGAGCAGCGTCGAAGTGAAAGAAGCGCGCTGGTGTTGCTTCCCGCCGTCTCCGTTCCGGTCGTACTCGACGCGCGCTTCGTACGTCGTCGCTCCGTGGTTGCGCGTGATCGTGAGGCGTTCGATGCCGCGGTACACCGTCTCGCTGCGTACGTCACCGTTTCCGGTGCGGAACGTGTCGCGCCCGTTGACCGCGTACGCCTGGTCTGCGCGGGCGGCCGCGGCGGCCGCTGCCATGGCGACCAGGAGCGCGAACGTGCCGGCGACTGCGCGGCGGAACTTCATCGGGGTCCTCGGGGCGAGATGTTTGGTTGGTTTTACGTTCCCGTATTATGGTACTACGGAAACGTGCCGATACGGATGATGAGTTGCTGAATCGTATCGTCGGCCGACTCCTCGCCTCAATCGTCGCACTATCCGTCATGGTCGCGGGGGTTCCCGCACGCGCCGGCGACGGCCTCACGCTCAGCCCGACGCTCAACGCGAAGCTCGACGTCCTCTACAAGAGCGCGTACGACGAGACGATCCAGCGGCACGCGCTCGCCCAGCGTGACGGAACGACCTACGTTTCCACCGGCGACATCGAGGCTGAGTGGCTGCGCGACGCCAGCGCAACCGTCCGCCCATACATCGGCCTCTCCGCGCATGATCCCGACGTGCGGCGCACGCTGCGCGGCGTCATCGCGCGCCAGGCGAAGTACATCCTGATCGATCCGTACGCCAACGCGTTCTCGCGGGACTACCACGTGGTCGAGCGCAAGTTCGAGGTCGACTCGCTGCTGTATCCCATCTGGTTCGCCTGCGACTACTACAAGCAGACCGGCGACCGGAGCATCTTCACGCCTGAAGTCCGGCGCGCGTTCGACCGCGTGCTCTCGACGATGCGGGACGAACAGCACCACCCGCAGCGCTCGCATTACACGAACCCGCAGCTCGCGAACAACGGGCGGGGCAGCCCGGTGCGGTACACCGGCATGGTGTGGACCGCGTTCCGGCCGTCCGACGACCCGGTGCGCTACCACTTCAACATCCCGGTGAACATGTTCGCGTCCGTCGTGATGCGCGATCTCACGGGCGTCGCGCGCGACGTGTGGCACGACGATCGCATGGCGCGCAACGCCTGGGGCCTCTCGGTCGAGATCCAGCGCGGCATCGAGCAGTACGGCACGCTCGAGCTCGCACCGTTCGGACGGATCTACGCGTACGAAGTCGACGGGCGCGGCCACGCGAACGTCATGGACGACGCGAACATTCCCTCGCTGCTGTCGATCCCGTACTTCGGTTACCTGCCCAAGAACAACTCGCTGTACCTGGCGACGCGGCGGTTCGCGCTCTCCGACCGCAACCCGTACTTCTTTCGAGGCAAGTACGCGTCGGGCATCGGCAGCCCGCACACGCCGCACGGCTACGTGTGGCCGCTCGCGCTCTGCGTGCAGGCGCTCACGGCGACCGACGAGCGCGAGGTGGATCAGGTCTTCGGCTGGATCGCCGTCTCCGACGTGGGCGACCACCGTCTGCACGAGTCGTTCAACGCGGAGTGGCCCGAGTCGTTCACGCGCGATGACTTCGCCTGGCCGAACGCGCTGTACGCGGAGCTCGTGCTCACGCGGCGCGGCCAGACCTACGCGCAGCGCTGAGCGTTAGCCGCCCGCGCGCGGCGGCTGCTCGAGCCGGCCCGCGCGGCGCGCGAAGTCGAGCGCAAACGCCGTCTGCAGCGCAGTGAGCGGTCCGACGGTGAGCGCGTCGATCGGCACGTTCGCCCAGAACAGCGGCCGCGCGACGTGATGCGCGATCATGACGTCCAGCGCGACGGCCTGCAGAAGCAGCGGCGCGATCGACAGGAACGCGACGAAACACAGACGGCCGAGGTTTGCGGTCAGCAGCGACAGCGATACCGCTTGCCAGAGGCCGTCGAATACCGCCATCGCAGGCCGCTTCCCGCTGATCGCGGCAATGGGCGCGGCGAGCGAAAGCATCCCCCATAGGATCCAGACCGCGGGTGCCGTGACGATTGCGATCCAGGGCGGATCGGGGAGTCCGCCGACGGCGCTGAGCGCGTTGGTCGACTCGACCACGGCTTGAACGAGCATGGAGATCGCGACGATCGGCAGCCACCTCTGGACGGCAACGCCCACGACGTGACGGCCCGTGACGCCGGATCCGGCGAGCCGCGCGCCGGTGCCCGCGGCGACGGCACCGACGATGAACGCGTCGACGAAGATCGCCGTGTACTCGAGCAGCGAAACTTTCATGTCGCCCTGCGGCGTGCCGAGCTTCGGCGCCGCCGTCGCGTACTCGACGACGAGCTGGATCGCGAACGCCGCAAGCGCCAAGCCCAAGAAGAGCGGCGCGCGCGATGCGAACGCGGCGGACGCGAACTCGAGCAGCCCCCCGACGGACGGCGGGAGGCGCTCGTCGCCGGCGGCGGCGTTCACGCCGCGTGCAACGCGCTGCGGGCGAAGAACCGGAGCGTCGCGGTGCCGGAGCACACCGCGACG
This sequence comes from Vulcanimicrobiota bacterium, assembly GCA_963818845.1. Taxonomy (GTDB): domain Bacteria; phylum Vulcanimicrobiota; class Vulcanimicrobiia; order Vulcanimicrobiales; family Vulcanimicrobiaceae; genus Vulcanimicrobium. The sequence continues at coordinate 292,640 of CAWFTO010000003.1, forward strand.
TCGTCCGGATGCGTGTAGCTGCGGCCGTCGATGTGCACGACGAACGTGCCTGCGGCGAGCCCGTCCAGGCACGAGCGCACCACGCGCTCGCGCTTGTCTTGCGGCGCACGCGGACCGAGCGCTTCGACCACCGCGACGGCCAACAGGTCACCGACGCGCAGCGGAGTGGCGAGCGCGAAGGCGGTCGATGCGGCGCGTGAGACCGCGGAGACGTCGATCGGGACAGCGACCCGAAGCATACCGGGGACGCTCTTTCCCGCAACGATGCAACGGCTCCCGGTAGGGGAGGGTACGCATTCGCACGGAAGCCCGCACGCGATGGCCGAACCGCCCCGTCGCCGCCGTACGACGCAACCGCCGCCGTCGTCGAGCGTGCTGCCCACGATCGCTCTCGGGATCGGCGTCGTCGTCGCGGGCCTCGGCATCGGCGCGTTCTTGTCGGCGATGCAGCATCGAGGCGCGTCGTCGACGTCGACGACCGTGTCGCGCGGCGCGCCGGTCGTGACGCCGGTGGCGCAGCCGACGCGCGGGCCGGTCGCGATCGCGACGCTGGTCGCGCACCCGACGCCGTCGCCGACACCGCGCGCGACGCCGACGCCGCGCCCGACGGCCACGCCGCAGCCGACGGCTACACCGCGCACAACCGGAACGCCGCATGCCACGCCGACGCCCGCGAGCACCCAGGCGCCTCCGACCGGTACGCCGCGCGCGACGGCGATGCCGCATCCGACGCCGCGTGCGCAGCAGGCCGCGCGCACGGCGGCGCCCGCGCCCACGCGTGTGGCCGTCGTCATCACGCCGCACCCGGCGACGCCGCGCCCGACGCCCGTACCGGAATCGACGCCGGCGCCCCGCGTGCCCGCCGCGTCCGGAGGCTACGCGCAGAGCACCGTGCGGCGGTATCTCGACGCGCTGATCGCGGGGAATGAGAACGCCGCGTACGCCGCGCTCGGAAAGTCGCCGGGCGACCCCGGGGCCTCGCTGCCGGAAGAAGCGTTCGTCGATCGCGGCACGCGCATCACGTCCATGCGCACGACGTCGAGCGACGCGACCGGAGCGACGGTCGAGGTGGAGCTGACCTCGTCGCGCGGCGCCTACTACGCCACGTATCACGTGACGAACGGGCCGAACGGGCCCGTGATCGACCAGCACGACTACATCAAAGTCTAAGAGCGCGAGGATCGGCGTGGAAACGACGACGTCTCACATCACGGGCCTGCTCTCGACCGGCGAGGTCATCCCGCCGCCTCCCGGCGCCGCCGGCTGGTTCCCGCACGCCGATCAGGACGCGTTCGTGGCCGGCGCGCTCCGCGACCCGACGGCGTTCTGGCGCGAGCGCGCGCGAGAGATCGCGTGGTCGACGCAGCCCGCGACCGTCTTCACCGGCACCATGCAGGATCAGCACTGGTTCCCCGACGGCGAGCTCAACGCGACCGTGTCGTGCCTGGACCGCCACGCGGAGCGGCACCCGGACGCCGTTGCCTACGAGTACGTCTGCGAGAACGGAGAGGAGCGTACGTTCACGTACGCGGCGCTGCTCGCGCGCGTGAACCAGCTCGCGAACGCGCTGCGCGGCGACGGCGTGCGTCCGGGCGACCGCGTCTGCATCTACATGCCGCTCACGATCGAGGGGATCGTGGCGATGCTCGCGTGCGCACGCATCGGCGCAATCCATTCCGTCATTTACGCCGGACTGGGCGCGACGGCGCTGCGCGACCGCATCACCGATGCCGGCGCGACGGTGCTGATCGTCGGCGACGTGACGTACCGCCGCGGGAAAGCGATCGACCTCAAGAGCATCGTCGACGACGCCGTGCGCGGGCTCGACCTCGTGCGCAGGATCGTCGTGCACCGCCGTGAGGCGAGCGCTGCGCCCGCCGATCCGCGCGAGGTCAACTTCGAAGCGTACTGCGATCACCACGCGACGGACTGCGAGCCGGAAATCGTGAGCTCGGAGCACCCGCTGTTCATCCTGTACACCAGCGGTACGACGGGGAAGCCGAAAGGCGTCGTGATGACGCACGGCGGCTACCTGGTCGGCGCCGCCGCGATGCTGCGCGAGACGACGGGGATCACGCCCGCGGACGTCTACTGGTGCACGAGCGACATCGGGTGGATCGTCGGGCACACGATGATGGTGTACGGCGCGCTCGCCAACCGGTACCGCTGCATCGTGCGCGAGGGCTCGGCGGACTATCCCGGCGCGGACGCGGTGTACGCGACGATCGCGCGCTACCAGGTGACGCAGTTCTACACCGCGCCGACCCTCGCGCGCATGCTGCTGCGCTTCGGCGGCGAGCTCGCGGCGCGGCACGATCTCTCTTCGCTGCGGGCGATGTACTGCGCGGGCGAGCCGCTCAACCCGGAGGCGTGGCGGTTCCTCTACGACGTGGTCGGCGGCGGCCGCATCGCCGTGTGCAACCAGTGGTGGCAGACGGAGCTGGCGGCGCCGACGCTCGGATTCTTTCCGACCTCGCCGATCCGTCCGGACCGCAGCGGCAAGGCGCTCGGACCGATCGTGTTCTCCGTGCGCGACGCGAACGGTGCACCGGTGCCGGTGAACGCCGGCGGGCTGCTCGTGGTCGAGACGCCGGTGCCGTACATGTTCGCGACGGTCTGGAACGACCCGCAGCGTCACGCGCAGTACTTCAGATCGGGACCTTCGACGGGCTGGGGAGAAGCGGTCTACGTGGCGGGCGACGTCGCGACGATCGACGAGCAGGGCTACGTCACCGTCCGCGGCCGCGCCGACGACGTCCTCAACGTCGCCGCGCACCGCATCGCGACTGCCGACGTCGAGAGCGCACTTGTCTCACATCCCGCATGCGGCGAAGCCGGCGTCTGCGGCGTGCCCGACGAGATCAAGGGCGAGGCGATCGTCGCGTACGTGGTGCTGCGCAGCGGCTACGAGCAGTCGGACGCGCTGGCGAAAGCGCTGACCGAGCACGTGCGCAAAGAGCTCGGCCCGATCGCGACGCCGTCGGCGATCCGGTTCACCGCGAAGCTTCCGAAGACGCGCAGCGGCAAGATCATGCGCCGCCTTCTGAAAGCACAAGAAACGGGCCAAGACCTGGGCGACGTCACGACGCTCGAAGAATAGCGCCCCCGTCACCCTGAGCTCGTCGAAGGGCCATTGTCACCCTGAGCTTGTCGAAGGGCGCGCGTCAGCCGAAGATGACGAATCCCGCGACCGCCTGCACGGTGCCGCCGGCGTACGTCACGGTGCCGTTGCCGTCCACGTCGATGACGATCGTGGCGAGCGTGGCGCCGGTCTGCGTGAGCGTCACGGTGAGCGGTCCGGCGCTGCTGAACGAGCCGGAGGCGGTGACGTTCTGCGTCGTGTCGGTCACGGAATAGTTGCCGGATGTGACGGCGGACCCGCTGAACGTCGCGGTGCCGTTTCCTGCGAGCGTGTCCATCGGCGTTCCGCCGTTCAGCGTCCATGCCGTGCCCGACGCGGGCGCAACGAGCGCCAATCCGGAGCCGCTGTACGTCGTCGCCGACAGCTGCGCGCTCACCGTTCCGCCGCCGCCCTGCGGAAGCGACGTCACCGATTCAGTGACGGTCGCCGTCAAGCCGGTCGCCGATCCGGCGACGGTCTGGAACGACGCGGTCGTGCACGTTACCATCGTGCTGCTCGTCGCGGTGCACGTCGCGCCGGACTGCCCGACCACCGGGCCGCCGGCGGAGGCTGCGTCCGCCGTGCGGACCGTCACGGAGCTCGGCGTCCACGACACCGCAACGGAGGCGTAGCCGCTTACGGTCCCGGCGCGCGCATACTCGGTCGTGGAGCCGGTGATGGAGCCGGACGGCGAGCCGACCGACGTCCCGGGCGGATAGATGAGCGTCGCCACACGCTCGGGCTGTGCGCAGCTCGCGTCGTAGTAGTCGCGGTAGTTCTGCGTGTCGTTGCCCTGCGCGTCCGTCGACTCGTCGAACGAAACGCTCCCGACGCCGCTGCTGCCGCCGGACGAGCAGTTGGCGACGGCGAGGTGCTTGCGCGACCGAATGAGGCGCGCGACGGACATCGCGCCGAGCGGAGTACCGCCGGGATAGTAGCCGTCGCTTCCGAGCAGCTTCGCCACGGTCAGAACCGTTTGCGCGTCGGAGCGTATCACCGCAAGCGTCGCCCCGCCGGCCGGCGTCGTCGTCGATGTCACGACGGGAGACGATCCGCCGCCGCCTCCCCCGCACGCGGCGAGCAGCGAGCAGCAGAGGACCGAGATCGCGACGAGGGCCCGTCGTGAAGCGTTCATGGCTGGCTTATCGGCGTCCCCGAGCGACTCGACCTGCGAAGAACGCGCACAACCGTTCAAACGTGCAGATACCGGCGCCGCAGGTCCTCGTCGTCGCGAACCTGCTCCGGCGTGCCTTCGAACTTGACCTCGCCCTGGTCGATGATGTAGCAGCGGTCCGCGACGGCGAGCGCGGAGTAGAGGTTCTGCTCGACGAGCAGCGTCGTGATGCCGGCGGCTTTGATCTCGCGGATCACGTTCTCGACTTCGCGCACGATGAGGGGCGCGAGGCCCTCCGTCGGTTCGTCGAGCAGCAGCACGCGCACGTCCTGCACGAGGGCGCGCGCAATCGCGAGCATCTGCTTCTCGCCGCCGCTGATCTCGTCGCCCTTGTGCGTGAGACGCTCGCGCAGGCGCGGGAACTTTTCGTAGACATGGTCGAGCGTCCAGCCCGGCTTGCGCGCAGTCACCTGCGCGAGCTTGAGGTTCTCCGCCACGGTCAGGTTGCTGAAGATGCGGCGCTCTTCGGGAACCAGCGAGACGCCTTTGCGCGCGATCGTCATCATGTCGCGGCCGGCGAGCTCCTCGCCGTCCAGCGTGACGCTGCCGCTGCGCGGCGGCTGCCAGCCGACGATGCTCTTGAGCGTCGTCGTCTTGCCGACGCCGTTGCGCCCGAGCAGCGCGACGGTCTCGCCTGCCCCCACGTGCAGCGACACGTCGCGCAAGATGTGGCTCTCGCCGTAGTACGTGTTGATCTTCTCGACGCGCAGCCGCGTGGAGACCGCCGCCGCGGGAACCGATGCCGCGCTCATCCGGCCGTCAGCTCCGAGACGGAGTGCCCGCCGAGGTACGCTTCCTGGACCCGCGGGTTTGCCTGAATCTCGGACGGCGTGCCCGTCGCGAGGACGGTGCCTTGGTGAAGCACCGTGATCGTGTCGGAAAGCCCCATCACCATCTCCATGTCGTGCTCGATCACCAGCACGGTCATCTCGGTGGAAAGCCTGCGGATCAGCGCTTCGGTCTTGCGCGCTTCGTCCTTCGACATGCCGGCGACGGGCTCGTCAAGCAGCAGCACCTGCGGCTGCGTCGCGAGCGCGATCGCGATGTCGAGGCGCTTCTTGTCGCCGTGCGAGAGATCGCCGGCGCGCGTCTCCGCTACGGCGGAAAGCTCGAGGCGGTCCATCGCGCGCTCCGCGAGGGCCTCCACGTCGTCGAGCCTCGTCGAACGCCGGAACACTTGCAGCGCGAAGCGGCCCTGGACGCTCGCGAGCGCGGCCAAGCGGCAGTTCTGGCGTACGGTCTGTTCGGGGTAGATACTCGCGGTTTGGAACGCCTTGGCGACGCCGAGATGTACGCGCGCCGTACCGCTCACGCGACTGACGTCGCGCCCTCGAAAGTTGATCGTTCCGGACGTCGGCGCGGTCGTGCCCGCCAGCAGGTTGAAAAACGTCGTCTTGCCGGCGCCGTTCGGGCCGATCACGGCGCGCAGCTCGCCCGGGTCGACGCGGAAATCGACGTCCCGGTTCGCGGCGAAGTGCCCGAAGAGCTTGGTCAGCTTGAACGTCTCGATGATGCTCGTCGGTCCGGCTCGGTGACCGTCGGCAGCTCGCTTCACGAGCGGGTCGGGCTCCTCGGTGCGTGGCCGCAGCGACCGTGCGAACACCGCGCGCGGGTTCTTGTCGCGCTGCTTCAGCAGCGTTCCGAGCACGCCGCGCGGCAAGAAGACGATCACCGCGACGAACACGAGGCCTTCGATGAGGCGCCATGCCGGGGTGACGCCCGAAAGGACGTTCTCCAGGAACATGATGATCGCGGTGCCGACGACGGGACTGAACAGCGTCTGCACGCCGCCGACGACCGTGTAGATCACGAACTGGCCGCTGCGGTCGATCGAGAGCGACTCGACGGCGACGGTTCCGTCGTAGCAGGCGCGCAGGGCGCCGGCCAAGCCCGTGAGCGCGCCGGAAATCGCGAACGCCGCGAGCCGGTAGAGCGGAGCGCTGAAGCCGACGAGCACGCTGCGGTCTTCGTTCTCTCGAATCGCGGTGAGCACTTCGCCGAACTGCGACCGCGTCAGCATGCGGGTGAACAGCAACACCGCGATCAGGACGACCGCCGCGAACACGTACCACAGCTTGATGTCCGACAGGTCGCCGAACGGGCCGAGGGCCACCGGCGGCAGCGCGGTCTGCAGGTCGATCTGCCAGGGTCCGATCGGAAGCAGCGCGTTCGGGATCGACTGCAGGCCGTCGTCCCCGTTGGTCCAGTCCTTGGCCTGCTCGACGACGAAGAACACCATCTGGGCAAACGCGAGCGTCAGGAGCGCGAGGTAGATGCCGTACAAGCGAACCGCAACCGCGCCGACGAGCAGCGCGAGGCCGGCCGCGACGATCGTCCCGCCGATCACCGCGAGCCAAAGGTTGGGGTGGGCCGGCATCGTGCGCAGCAGCAAGATCGCCGCGACGTACCCGCCGCCGCCGTAGAACATCGCCTGGCCGTAGGAGAGCATGCCCGCGTAGCCGAGCAAGATGTTGAAGGCCACCGCGGCGATGCTGACGATCAAGATCTGCGTCGCGAGACCGGCGTACCCGCCGATCGGATGGAGCGCGAAGGGAAACAACGCGAGACCCAGCGCGGTCAGCGCGACGAAGCCAAGGTCCCGCGCGAGCAGCGACGGCGCGAGGGTTCCGCCCTGCCGCTGCGGTTCGCGAATGCTCATGACTGGCGGATGACCTCGCTCTCGCCGAGCAGACCCTGCGGACGGAACAGCAAGACCAGCGCCATGCACACATAGATGATCACGTTGGCCGCGGGCGCATACAGCAAGGTGGTGACGCTGTAGACCTCGCCGATCAGCAGTCCGCCGAGCACGGCGCCCCAGAAGCTCCCGAGGCCACCGACGACGACCACGACGAACGACGGAACCAGGAACAAAAACCCGGTACCGGGGTCGACGGAATAGATCGGTGATGCAGCCGCACCGACGAGCCCCGCGACGGCCGCGCCGAGCGCGAAGACGACGGTCGAGGCGAGGCGGATGTTACCGCCCAGGAGCTGGACCATGACGCGATCGCGAATCCCGGCGCGCACGATGAGTCCGTAGTCGGTGCGCACGAGGAACAGCCAGACGACCAGGACCATCACCAGAACGCCCGCTGCGAACACGATCCGATAGGCGGGGTAGGTGATGACGCCGAGGTTCATCGCGCCCTGCAGCGCCGCCGGCGTGGGAAATTGTTGGGTGGTCGCGCCGAAGATCAGCCGCAGCGACTCCTCGACGACCAGCGCGATCCCGAACGTGACCAGGATCTGGGCGGTGGGCGTCTTGTCATAAAACCGCTGCAGGAGCGCCCGGTCCAACGCCACCGCGAAGACCGCGACCGCGATCGGCGCCGCGATGAGCCCGGCGATGATGCCGAATCGTTCTGCGACGACGAGGCCGACGTACGCCCCGATCGCGTAGAACGCGCCGTGCGCGAAGTTCACCAGACGCAGCGTTCCGAACACGATCGTCAGGCCGACAGCGAGCGCGACGTAGATCAGGCCTTGGACCAGGCCGTTGAGCAGAGCTTGGATGAGGGCTTCCACGAGACTCCGTGCGGCGGGCGCGAATATGAAGCGGGCCGGCGCGCGTCATGCGCCGGCCCGCGGTCTCCAGTGCGAAGAGCGGCGCTAGACCGTCGCCTCCATCTTGCAGACGAGGCCGGCGCCGATCGGCTGCACGCAACTCGGGCCGGGATGCACCTCGAGCACTTTGCCGTACTCGAAGCCGCCGGGTCCCCGTTGCGCGCTCGGCACGCCCTCGACGACCAGGCAAGAGTTCACGCCCTGGTGGTCCTCCTTACGGAACCATTCCTCTTCCTTGGTGAACTGGAACTTCGTGCCTTCGAGCTTCTCGGCAACCTTGGCGGCGTCCGTGGAGCCGGCCGCTTCGACGGCCTTCTTGTAGACCATGATGTCGACGTACGCGCATTCCGCGCCGTTCGACGGCGGGAAGCCGTACTTCGCCTGGAAGGCCTTCACGAAGGCAGCCGCGCCGGGGTACTTGGCCGCGTGGTACTTCCAGTAGAACGGCGCGGTGGACACGACGTTGTCGAAGTTGTCGCCCGCGCCTTTGGCCATGTACTCGTCGACCAGCGGAACGAGAATCTTGGCCGACTTCGTGAGACCGAACTGCGCGGACTGGTTCACGCAGTTCGTCATGTCCTTGCCGAACTCGATGATGCAGAGCACGTCGGGCTTCGCCGACTGTGCTTCGGCGAGCGCGGACGCGAAGTCCGTCGTGCCCAGCTTGAGCAGCACGTTCTTGATCGTCTTGCCGCCCTTGGGCTCGATGATCGACGTGATGTTGTCGAAGTTGGAGTGGCCCCACGCATAGTCGGCCGTGATGTAGAACCAGCGGCCCGTTCCGTACTTCGCAAGCATCGTCTTCGCCATCGACTGCGCGCTCATGTACGCGTCGTTATAGCGCCGGAACGTCACCTTGTGGCAGTTTTGGTTCGTCGTCTCGTCACCGTGCGTGAGGGTCGCCATGAAGATCGTCTTCTTCGACTGACAAAGCGCCGAGACGGCGAGCGCGGTCCCCGTCGACGAACCGCCGGTGATCATCACGGCGCCGTCGCGTTCGATCATGCGCTGCGCGTTGTCGCGAGCGACGTCGGCCTTCGTTTGGTCGTCGCTGGTCGTCGAGCGCACCTTCATGCCCATGATGCCGCCCTTGGCGTTGACCTCGTCGATCGCGAGGTCGTACGCGCGCTTCTGGTCGGCTCCCTGATCGGAGTACGGTCCGGAGAGCGGGACGCTGAGGCCGATGACGATCTCTTTGGTCGGCGCGGCGATGACGTACGGGCCGCCGCCGAACGTGAGGGCGGCCGCGCCGGCCGTACCGGCGACGAAACGACCGCGCGAAAGCGAATGCTTCACGAGCTGACTCCTGGAGAGACGGCTGAGGTGTGGAGAAGCGACTTAGCGTAACCCCAGGAAACTTTCCTCCGTCCCGGGAGGGCTTCGGCGGGCATAGCGAAGAGGTTGCGCTCGATACCGCTCCGGAGAATCCCTTGGCCCAGGCACTGTACGCACCCGCCGGCGCGCGGCGCGATCTCGGGATCGCGCTGCTCCGGACCATGATCCGCATTCGCGTCCTCGAGGAGGGCATCGAGAAGCACTTTCTCGCCGGCGACATCCCCGGTTTCGCGCACCTCTCGATCGGCCAGGAGGCCGTCGCGGCGGGCACGTGCGCGAACCTGCGCACGGACGACGCGATCGCGTCGACCCACCGCGGGCACGGGCACACGCTCGCCAAGGGGACGCCGATGCGCGGCATGGTCGCCGAGCTCTTCGCCCGCTCGACCGGGGTCTGCAAAGGCAAGGGCGGATCGATGCACATCGCGGACTTCTCGGTCGGGATGCTGGGCGCGAACGGCGTCGTGGGCGGAGGCTTCGGGCTCGTCGCGGGCGCCGCGCTCAGTGCAGTCCAGCGCAAGACGGACCAGGTCGCGGTGTGCTTCTTCGGAGACGGCGCGACGAACCGCGGGCCGTTCCACGAGAACCTCAACCTCTGCGCGGTCTGGAACCTCCCGGCCATCTTCGTCTTGGAGAACAACCGGTACGCGTCGACGACCTCGACGACCGAGACGATGAAGATCGCCGACGTCGCGATCCGCGCGGAGGGCTACGGCATGCCGGCCGCGATCGTGGACGGCTTCGACGCGTTCGCCGTGCACGATGCCGTCGGCGAAGCGGTCGCGCGGGCGCGCTCGGGCGGCGGGCCGACGTTCGTGGAGTGCAAGACGTACCGCGCGCGCGGGCACTACATCGGCGATCCGGAGCGGTACCGGCAAAAGAGCGAGGTCGAGGACGTCATGACCGCGTCCGACCCCATCGTGCGCATGCAGGGCATGCTCGGCGACGCGCTCGCACCGGCCGCCTTCGAAGCGCTCTGGTCGCAGGCGCGCGAGGAACTCGCCGACGCCGTGGCGTTTGCGCGCAACTCGCCGTCGCCGGAGCGCGACGAAGCGTTCTACGGCGCGTACTCCGGCGACCGCGACGCCGCCGATCCCGTGCACGCGATCGAAGCGCGCGAGCGTGAAGCATTCGCGCCGTTCGCCCCGCAGGTGGGTCCGGGCTCGCAGGGCGGAGCGCACTAGCGGTGCGCACGATCTCGTTCTCCGACGCGACCCTCGAAGCGATGCGCGAGGAGATGCGCCGCGATGCGACGGTGTTCCTGATGGGCGAGGACATCGCCAAGCAAGGCGGGATCTTCGGCCAGTTCAAGGGCTTGCCGCAGGAGTTCGGGTTCGACCGCGTGCGCGATACGCCGATCTCCGAGGCCGCGCTGGTCGGCGCCGGCGTGGGCGCCGCGCTGACGGGCTGCCGTCCCGTCGTCGACATGCACTTCGCCGACTTCATCACGTGCTCGATGGACGAGCTCGTGAACCAGGCCGCGAAGCTGCGCTACATGTTCGGCGAGCAGTGCATCGTGCCGATGACGCTGCGAGCGCCGGACGGCATCACGAAGTCCGCGGGCTCGCAGCACTCGCAGGCGCTCGAGAGCTGGTTCGTGCACACGCCGGGCCTCGAGGTGGTCATACCCGCCGACGCCGAGGACGCGAAGGGCCTGCTCAAGGCCGCGATCCGCAGCGACAACCCGACGCTGTACTTCGAGCACAAGGCGCTCTTCCCGCAGAAGGGTGACGTCCCCGACGACGACGATTTCGTCGTCCCGATCGGCAAGGCCAAGACGATGCGCGACGGCACGGACGTCGCCATCGTCACCTACGGCATCACGGTCGGCCGCGCGATGGAGGCCGCGCGCGCGCTGGAAGCGGACGGCATCGACGCGACGGTGCTCAACCTTCGCACCGTCTGGCCGCTCGACTACGACGCGATCGCGGACGCCGTCGCGCGGACTCACCGGGTGATCGTGGCGCACGAAGCGGTGCGCGTGGGCGGGACGGGTGCCGAGATCGCGGCGTGGATCGGCGAGCACTGCTTCGACGACCTCGACGCGCCGGTGCTGCGGCTGGGCGCCGCGCACGTGCCCGTGCCGTTCGCGCCGGTGCTGCAAGAAGCGATGTATCCCAAGGCGCCGATGATCGCGGACGCGGCGCGGCGTCTCGTGCGACGCGAGGTCTGACCGCGTGCCCATTGCGGTGACGATGCCCAAGCTCGGCCTGACGATGGCGAGCGGCACGATCGCGCGCTGGATCAAGCGCCCCGGCGAACCGGTACGTGAAGGCGAGCCGCTGCTGGAGGTCTCGACCGACAAGATCAGCTATGAAGTCGAGTCGCCGGCGACGGGAACGGTCGCCAGCGCGCTCGGCAGCGAGGGCGACGAGTTCGACTGCGGCGCCGTGATCGCCATGATCTCACTCGACGGCGAGGCCTCGGCGCCCGCGCCGGTCAGCGTCGCGCCGGATGTCGCCGATGCGACCGGCACCGCCCGCGTGGTCGAAGCTCCGCGCATCTCCGCGGCGGGCAACGGCGTCGCGCCGACGGCGGCGAGCGTCGTCGAACCGGCCTCGCCGCCGAATCCCGACGGCACTCGCGTCGTCGCATCGCCCGCGGCGCGCCGGCTCGCGCGCGAACGCGGCGTGCGCTTGGACGGCGTGCGCGGAACGGGACCGCGCGGGCGCATCACGACCGCGGACGTACCCGCCCTTCGACAAGCTCAGGATGACGTCGAGCGCGCTCACGATGACGTCCAGCGCGCTCGCGATGACACCGAGCGTGGTCGCGATGACGAATACCGTGTCACCCTGAGCTCGTCGAAGGCTGTGCCGCCGCGGCTTCCATTCGGGCGGCGCAGCATCTTCGGCAAGATGACCGGCGTCGGTCTGCTGCCGATCCCGCAGGTCGAGCACGTCGCGCGGGTCGACGCGCTCGAGGCGCTCATCGAGCGGCGCGGCGACTTCGGCTGGACGGCTTTCGCAGTGTTCGCAGTCGCGCGGATCCTGGGCTCGCATCCGGAGATTCGGACCGACGCGTCGACCGGTGCGCCGTTCGATCGTATCGACGTCGGCATCGCGGCGGACACGGCGCACGGCCTCATCGTGCCCGTCGTGCGCGGGGCGGACTCGCTTTCGCTCGCGAACGTGCAGCACGAGATCGCGCGCTTGTCGGCGCTCGCGCGCGACGGCGCGCTCACCGGCTCCGACGTCGGCGGCGCGTGCTTTTCGATCTCCAACGTCGGTCCGCAAGGGATCGAGCGCGTCGCACCGCTCCCCGACCCGCCGCAGACGGCGATTCTGGGCATCGGCGCTGCGACGCGGCGACCGGCGGTCGTCGACGGGGCGGTGCGCGCGGCCACGATGCTGACCTGTGTGCTGGCATTCGACCACCGCTTCATCGACGGTGCGCCGGCGGCGCGGTTTCTCGCCGCCGTCGTGCGCGCGTGCGAACACCCAGGCGTCTTCCTATGAACGCCGGGCCGGGGAAGCGGGCGCGAAACCAACACCGGTCATGGACCGGGCGCAGCAGCATCTTCCGCGTACCGTCACGTCGTTGCGAGGTCAAATCCGGGGGCCCCACGCAAAGCGTGGGGGGCGCGCAGCGAGAGCGGAGCGCCGTTGAAATGGAATGGTTCGGGGAACACCAGCCGACGGCGATCGTGACCGGCGGAGCGAGCGGGATCGGGCGCGCGGTGTGCGAGCTGCTCGCGAAGGAAGGCTATCGCGTCGCAGTAGCCGATCGTGACAAGAAGCTCGCCGACGAGATCGCGCACCACATCGACGGCCGCGCGTTCGAGGTCGACGTCGCCGACGAAGCATCCGTCATCGCGATGTTCGACGCCGCGCTCGCGTCGTTCGGCGGCGTGCTGGACGCGCTCGCAACCCCCGCGGGGATCGCGGACACGACGCCGTTCATGGAGCTGGGCGCGCAGACGTTCCGGCGCGTGCACGACGTCAACGTCGTCGGCACGTTCCTGTGCATCCGCGAGGCGGCCAAGCGCATGCGCTCCGGCGGGCGCATCTGCACCGTCGCGAGCGTCGCGGGGAAGCGCGGCGGCGGGCTCTCGGGAACCGCGGCTTACGCGGCGAGCAAAGGCGCGGTGCTCGCGCTCTCGCGCAGCGCGGCGCGCGCGCTCGCCCCGCAGGGCATCGCGGTGAACTGCGTCGCCCCCGGGCCGACGCTCACGCCGATGGTCGCACAGCCGTTCTCCGATCCGGAGCGCAAGGCGCGCGTCGAGGCGATGACGCTGCTCGGCCGGTCCGGAGAGCCGTCGGAGATAGCCGAGGCGATCGTGTGGCTGTTGTCGCCGCGCTCGTCGTACGTTGCGGGAGAGACGCTGACGGTGGACGGCGGGCTGATGCTCGACTGACTGCGAAGACCATCTCGTGAACGGAGGAGACGCATGACCGACGGTTCCCGTCCTCGACCCGAGCGCGCGCGCTCGATCTCGCGGCGCCGCTTCGCTGCGGGCGGCATCGCGGCGCTCGCGTCCGTCGCCGTCGTGCGCTCGCGCGCGAGCGCGGCGCAGTGGACGTACAAGTACGCGAGCAACGTCTCGGTCGACCATCCGCTCAACGTGCGCATGCGCGAGTGCTGGAGCGCCGTCTCGAAGGAGACCGGCGGGCGGCTCGACGTGCAGATCTTCCCGAACAACCAGCTCGGCGGCGACACGCAGGCCCTGCAGCAGCTGCGCTCGGGCGCCCTGCAGTTCTTCACGCTCGACGGCGGCATCTTGCAGGCCGTCGTCCCGGTCGCCGCGATCCAAGGCGTCGGCTTCGCGTTCAAGGACTCGAACGACGCCTTCCGCGCGATGGACGGTGCGCTGGGCGACTACGTGCGTGCCGCGATCCGGACGGCCGGGCTGTACGTGCATCCCCGGATGTGGGAGAACGGCATGCGGCAGATCACGTCGTCCGGGAAGCCGATCCGCGGCGTCGGCGACCTCGCCGGCTTCAAGATCCGCACGCCGGCCGGCGAGCTGTGGGTGGACCTTTTCAAGTCGCTCGGCGCGGCGCCCGCGCCGCTCAATTTCAGCGAGCTCTACACCGCGCTCCAGACGCACGTGTTCGACGGACAGGAGAACCCGTACGCCATCATCGACGTCGGGCGCTTGTACGAAGTACAGAAGTACATCAGCGTCACGAACCACATGTGGTCGGCGTACCATTTCCTCGGCAACCAGGAGGCCTGGAACGTGCTTCCGCACGACGTGCAGAGCATCGTCGAGCGCAACCTCACGAAGTACGCGCTGCTCCAGCGGCGCGACACGGCTCTCCTCAACGACGCGCTCTCCGAGAAGCTGGCGCGCCGCGGCATGACGGTCCTCCGCGCCGAGACGGGCGGCTTCCGCGCGAAGCTCGCAAGCTCGGGATTCTACACGAAGTGGCGCGACAAGTTCGGTGCCGCGGCGTGGGCGCTGCTCGAGAAGAGCTCCGGCAAGTTGGCGTGAGGGTTGCCGCGATCGCAGCGGGTGCGTTGCTGCTCGCTGCATGCGCGCAGAGCAGTCCACGGCTGCAGCTGCCGATCCGGACGGAGGCGAACTGCGAGAGCAAGTCGGTGAAGCAGACGGCCATCGACTCGATCGTCGCGTCGACCGACGACGTGGTGCGGCCGGGGCGGTACCCGGGCGACGCCGCGCTGCGGAAGATCGTTCGCGGCGGCGGCGGCGTGTTCGCGTACTGGAACGGGCAGGTGCTCGACGTGCCGCGGACCGCGAAGGAGATCGGCGCGAGCGGCAACCCGGTCCTCGAGCGCGCCGTCATCACGAACCAGGTCGCCCCGAGCGACGACCCGCGTCTGGGTCCGTACCGGCCGGTGTGGCTCACCTTCGCGACGCCGCACGGCGACGTCACCGTGCTCGAGCGCGCGTACGACGTGCAGAACGTCTGCATCGAGGGCCAGCGCCAGGTATAGCGCTACGCGGTGCGCCGCACGCGGCGCCGCAGGTCCGGCCCGATCAGGTTCTCGACGATCAGTGCGGCGATCAGCATGCCGGTCTGAATGACCATGAACGAGCGCGACGTCGGGAACCCGGGCCGCGCGACGGCGAAGGCGAGCGCGAGGAGCGCCGCTCCGGCCAGGAAGCGCAGGACGCCGCGCACGACGATCACCGGGCGCGGGACCGCGGCGGCGACGTCGCGCAGGAGCTGCGCCGGAGACCGCGTGCCGACGTCCCACACGACGAACGCCAGCGCGTCGAACGCGATGGCGAGCGCGAAGCGGACGGCGATCTCGGCGCTCACGCCGTGCCGATCAGCTTTCGGCGTCCGGCCAGGACGCGATCTCGCCGAGCGCGGCGCTCTTGAGCACTTTGAGACCCAGCATCGCGCACTTCATGCGCGTCGGACTGATGCCGATGCCGACGTTCTCGAGCACCGCGTCTTGCGGCAGCTTCGCGACGTCCTCGAGCTTCATGCCCTTGATCGACTCGGTCAACATCGACGCCGACGCCTGCGAGATCGCACAGCCCTTGCCGCTGAAGCGCACGTCCTCGACGCGCCCGTCATCGCCCACCGCGAGCTCCATGCGAATCGTGTCGCCGCAGAGCGGGTTCAAATCTTCCGCCGTCGCGTCAGCGCGCTCGAGATGCCCGAAGTTCCGCGGATTGCGGTAGTGATCGAGAATGTACTCTTTATAAAAATCGTCCAATTTAACGGCGCTCCGCCCCAGGCTGCGCGCCCCCCGCGCTTTGCGCGGGGCCCCCGGGCCGACCTCGCAACGCCGTGTGCGTACGTGCGGGATGCTGCTGCGCTCGGTCCATCGCCGTTATCACGAAAGCTTGAACACGGCGGCGGCTTTTTCGAGGCCGGCGATCAGGGCGTCGACGTCCTCCTCGGTGTTGTAGAGGTAGAACGACGCGCGGGCCGTCGCGGGCCAGCCCATCTTCTCCATGAGCGGCATCGTGCAGTGATGCCCGGCGCGGACGCAGACGCCTTCGGTATCGAGGATCGACGCGAGATCGTGCGCGTGAATGTCGCCGAGGTTGAACGAGATCACGCCCGCGCGGCCGGTGGCGTTCGGCGGCCCGTAGACCGCCAGACCCCGCGGCGCGAGCGCGCCCAGGCGCTCGAGCGCGTACGACGTCAGACGGATCTCATGCTCGCGAATCCAGTCCATGCCGACCAGGTCGAGGTAATCGACCGCGGCTCCGAGCCCGATCGCCCCGGCGATGTTCGACGTACCGGCTTCGAACTTCCACGGCAGCTCGTTGAACGAGGTCGTCTCGTACGAGACGCGCTTGATCATGTCGCCGCCGGTCAGAAACGGCGGCATCGCCTCGAGCAGCGCGCGCTTGCCGTAGAGAAATCCGATCCCCGTCGGGCCGCACATCTTGTGGCCGCTGGCGGCGAGAAAGTCGACGTCGAGCGCTTGCACGTCGACCGCCATGTGCGGAACGGACTGTGCGGCGTCGACGAGGACGACCGCGCCCGCTTGGTGCGCGCGTGGCACGATCTCCTCGAGCGGCGCGATCGATCCGATGGTGTTCGAGACGTGCGTGAGCGCGACGAGCTTGACGCCGTCGAGCAGGTCGTCCAGACCGTCCAGCACGAGCACGCCGTTCTCGTCGGCGGGGATGAAGCGCAGCACGGCGCCCGTCTTCGCGGCGAGCAGCTGCCACGGAACCAGGTTCGAATGGTGCTCGAGCTGCGTGGTGAGGATCGCGTCGCCGGGTCCGAGGTTCGCGAGCCCCCACGAGAACGAGACGAGGTTGATCGCCTCGGTCGTGTTGCGCGTCCAGATCAGCTCTTCGGGTTCCGCCGCGCCGATGAACCGCGCGACCTTCGCGCGCGCCGCCTCGAAGTGCTCCGTCGCGCGCTCGGCCAGCTCGTAGACGCCGCGATGGATGTTCGCGTTGTCGTTTTCGTAGTAGTGCACGAGCGCGTCGATGACGGCGCGAGGCTTCTGCGACGACGCGGCCGAGTCGAGGTACACGAGGCGCTTGCCGCGCGACGTGGCCTTCGCAAGGATCGGGAAGTCGGCGACGATGCGTGCCTGCTTGGAATCGAGCCGTGCGATCATGTCAGCCGTCGATCTCCGTCGCGGCGTCGATCTTGTGATCGAGCGCGGTGCGCACTTCGTCGCGCAGCGCTTCGCCGGGGAAGCGCGCGACGACGGGCTCGAAGAACCCGAGCGTGATCATGCGCAGGGCCTGCCCGCGCGCGATGCCGCGGCTGCCGGCATAGAACAGCGCGTCCTCGTCGAGCGAGCCGACGGTCGCGCCGTGGAACGCCCGCACGTCGTTCGCGGCGATCTCGAGCGCGGGGATCGAATCGACGTGCGCGCGCTTGCCGAGGATCAGCGCGTCGTCGCGCAGCGAGGCGTCGCTGCCGTGGGCCTTCGGACGGATCACGATGTTCCCGACGTAGCGGCCCTGCCCGCGGTCGGTCGCCGCGCTGCGCACGACGGTGTCCGACGTCGTCGGTCCGACGACGTGGTCGGCGCCCGACGTCAGATCGACGTGCTGCATCCCGGTGTTGAAGAAGAGCGCCGACGTCTCGGCGCGCGATCCCGGGGCATCAAGACTCGCGCCCAGAACCGTGCGCGCGAGCGCGGCGCCAAGCTCGGCCAGGTGCCAGCGGACCGTCGCGTCGCGTTCGCAGCGAGCGTTCCTCGAGAAGAAGATGCGGGCCGCTTCGCCGGCCTGCTGGATGACGGCGTAGTCGAGCTCGGCGCGTTCGCCGGCACGGACCTCGACGATCCCGCACGTGAACGGGTCGCCGTCGCCGACGTGGCGCTCGAGCACCGTCGCGCGCGCGCCTTTGCCGAGCGTGACGAGGACGTGCGGGAACACGGCTTCGTCATCCGGGGCGCCGGCGAATACGATCTGGATGGGGGCGTCGAGCTGCACGCCGTCGGGGACGTGCACGTAGACGCCGCAGTTCTCGAACGCGGTCGCGAGCGCGGCGAACTTGTCGGCGCGCCAATCGACGATCGCGCCGAGCGAACCGTCGAGCGCGTACTGCGCGCGCGTGCGCGCGCTCAGCGGCGCCACGACGATGCGAGGGTCGACGTCGCTCGGCGCATCGACGCGCGTGCCGCCGATGAACACCATGCCGCCCGCGTTCTCCGTCGCGAGCGCAGGGCGGTCGGCGTCCGGCTCGTCGGCCGCGGACCGCACGGGCGCGCGCAGCGGCATCGCGGGCATCGCGACGCTGCCGCTCGTCCAGCGCAGCTCGTCGAACGTCAGGTTGGCGTAGTCGTACTTCCAGCCGCGGTGCGGCCGGGCGCCGGGGGCGGGGAGCGCTTCGTAGCGCGCGAGCGCCTCACGCCGCACCGCCGCGTTCGCGGGGACGCCGTCGCTCTGCTCGTCCAGGACCGCGATGACGCGGTCGAGCGTCTCGGCAGTCGGCGCGAACGCGAGCGCCTCGAGCGCTTCGCCGACGCCGCTAGGCACGGGCCGCCGCGGCATGGGCGGGTGCCGCATCAGCCTGTCCTGAGCCTGTCGCAGGGCGCAGCGCGTCGTAGCCGTTGCGCTCGATCTCTTCCGCGAGCTCGGGGCCGCCGGTCTTCACGATGCGGCCGTCGATGAGGATGTGCACGACGTCGGCCGGCACGTGGCGCAGAATGCGCGGGTAGTGCGTGATGACGAGGAACCCGATGCCCTTGCCCTCGTCGCTCTCGCGCAGCGCCTTCACGCTGTTGCCGACCGACTGCAACGCGTCGACGTCGAGTCCGGAATCGGTCTCGTCGAGGATCGCGTACTTCGGTGCGAGGATGGCGAGCTGCAGCATCTCCAGACGCTTTTTCTCGCCGCCCGAGAAGCCGTCGTTGACGTATCGGCCCAGGAACGCGGGGTCCATGTCGAGCGTGTCGAGCCGATCGAACACGAGCTTGCGGAACTTCGCCGGCGTCAGGTCGCCGGGCCGCACCGCTTGGCGCGCGTTGCGCAGGAAATTCGCGACCGACACGCCCGGGATGGCGGCGGGATATTGGAACGACAGGAACAGGCCCGCCTTCGCGCGCTTGTCCGGGGAGAGCTCGAGCAGCTCCTCACCGTCCAGCGTGGCGGAGCCGCCCAGCACCTGGTAGCCCGGATGCCCGGCGAGGGTGAAGGCGAGCGTCGATTTTCCGCTGCCGTTCGGGCCCATCAGCGCGTGCACTTTGCCGGGCTCGACGGTGAGGTCGATGCCTTTGAGAATCTCGTTGTTTTCGACCGCGACGCGCAGGTCGCGCGCAATCAGTCCGCGCTGTTCGGGCATGGCCACGGTATCGTAAAGCCGGAGGGTGAGAAAGTCAAGGAAACGCTGGACTATCTGCGACTTCCGTGGTACCCTCACCGTGGACATGCACGACCGGTTCTTCGACTCGACGCGAGGGAAGATCGTCGGCGCCCTGCGGGACCGGCGGTTCGCGTCCGCATTCGACCTCGCCGAGCAGTTCGGGCTCTCGCCCAACGCGATCCGGCAGCAACTCGTGATTCTTGAACGCGATGGTTTGATCGCCGGCCGCAGCGTGCGCCGCGGACGCACCAAACCGACGGTCGAGTACTCGCTCACGGCCGAAGCCGGCCGGTACTTTCCGCAGCGGTACGACAAGATGCTCAACGCGGTGCTGCGGGAGATCCGCACGGCCGGAGGCGACGATGCGGTGAAGGCGGTGTTCCAGCGCATCGGACAGCGTTCGGCCGACCGCATCGGCCCCGTCAGCGAGGAGCACCCCGCCGAGGAACGGCTCGGGAAGGTCGTGGCGGCACTGCGGGCGTCGGGCGTCACCGCAGATTTGCACAAGGCGGACGACGGCACGCTCGTCCTGCACGAGCACGCATGCCCGTATGCGACGGTCGTCGCCGAGAACCCCGAGGCGTGCACCGCGATCCACACCATTCTCGACCGCGTCGCGCCCGGCAAGGCGCAGCAAGTCGAGAGCCTCGCAACCGGCGGCAGCGAATGCCGATTTGAGATAAGCAATTGAACGGCGCTCCGCCCCTGGCTCCGCGCCCCCCACGCTCCGCGCGGGGCCCCCAGACCGAGCTCGCAACAACCTCCCCGTAAAGGCACCATGCTTCTGCGCTCGCTCCATCACCATGAACTTCGCTAAGTTTCAGGCTCTCGTCGAGCATCGCACCGGCTTTCGCACCATGGAGAACCCGACCGCGAGCGGCGAGTACTTCAGCGACTCGTGCGGTGATTTGTACACGTTCTTCTTGAAGGTCGGGCCGGGCGACGTCATCGAGGACGTCAGTTACTTCACGACGGGCTGCGGCTTCGGAACGGCGACGTGCTCGCTGCTGGTCGAGCTGGCGCGCGGGAAGACGATCGACGAGGCGCTGGCGATCACCGACGCCGACATTGAAGCGGCGCTCGACGGTTATCCCGACAAGAAGAAGGACTACCCGGAGCGCTCGCGCTTCGCGCTGCAAGCCGCCATCGAGGATTACCGCGCCAAGCGCGCATCCGGCGCCGTGACCGACGCGATGCTGGAAGAGGCGCGCGCGACGGTGGCCGCGGTCGCGGCGCAGCGCGGCACCGGCACCACCGAAGAGGACGCGAAGGCGGGTCCGAAGGTGCTCGAAGACGCCGGGATGCTCACGATCAAGCTGCACTGACCGGATGATGAAACGGCTGCTGGCGCCGCTCGCGGCGGTCGCGCTGCTCGCGGCCTCTCCGGCTCCCGCGACGACGCCCGCGCCGGCGAAGTCGCTGACCGTGCTGTGCGCTCGGGCGCCGTTCTACGTGTTCCTAAGCGGCGTCGACCATCCGGTTCGCGCGCACACTTTCGCCGCCACGCAGGGCGAGCGGTTCGGCTTGGTCAGCGGCCCGCGCACGACGCTCGAGAGCTTTCAGTACTACGAGACGGACGTCGCGGTCGCCGAGCCCGGCTATCCGCGCGGCGCGCACTACTGGCTCTCGCGCGACTGCGCCGTGCCGTCCTAACGGCGCTTCCCCGGATTCCGCGCCGCCGCTCTCACTTCGCGACGATCTCGACGTTGACGTCGATCGTGACGTCGTTACCCGCGATCAGCGATCCGCCGGGCGTCGTCTTGCCCCAGTTCAGGCCCCAGTCGCGCCGGTCGAGGGTCGTCGTCGCGTTGTAGCCGACGTGGACGCGGTTGCGCGCGTCGGTCATGCGGCCGATCTCTTTGGCGTTGAGCGTCAGGGGCTTCGTGACGCCGTGCATCGTCAAGTCGCCCGCGACCGTGAACGCTTGCGGCGTTCCGGAGATCGACTTCGAGACGAACGTCATCGTCGGGTACTTCTCGACGTCGAACCAGTCGGGCGACCGCAGGTCTTTGTCGCGGTCCGCGCTCTGCGTGTCGATGTCTTTGGCGCTGAACGTCACCGCGATCGCGGACGGGAGTCCGTTGGCGCCGACGGAGACGGTTCCCGCGGTTACCGGCACCTTGCCGCTCACGCGTGAGATCGCGAGGTGGGTCACCGTGAACGTCGCCTGCGTGTGGTTCGGATCGATCGTGTAGTCGGCGGCGAGCGCGGGCGCGGCGAGCGCGACGGCGAGCAGCACCCCGGCACTGAACGTACGTAGCAAAACGGTCTCCTTCATTCGCACGGAGCGACATCATACGCGGTACGCCTGAGAAAAGTCTGCCGACGAGGAGAGGGGGCGCGGCCGCGCCAAGGCGCCGTGGATGCTTCCGTACTCTCGCTTCCTTGCGGTCGCCGCGCTCGCGGGCATTCTCGGTGCGGCACCTCCCGCAACGGGCGGGGCCGCGTCGTCGCGCGCGTCGGACGCCGCGTTCACGGCGCTCGCGCGATCGTACTTCGCCGAGTCGTTCCGAGCGAATCCCGTCAACGCCACGCAGGCCGGCGTTCACACGTACGACACCGCGCTGGGGTCGTACGAGGAGGCAGATTACGCCGCGGGCGTCGCGCGCGACCACCGGTACCTCGACCGTCTCGCGGCGATCGACGCGCGCGCGCTGTCGCGGCGCAACGCGCTCGACGCGCGGATGCTCGAGAACGCGCTGCGCGACGATCTGCTGCTCACGGAAACGATGCAGCAGTGGCGGCACCAGCCGGACGCATACGTGCAGACGGCCGGCTCCGCCGTGTTCCTGCTGATCTCGCGAAAGTTCGCGCCGGCGGACGTGCGGCTGCGCGACGCGATCGCGCGCGAAGAGCAGATCCCGCGCCTGTTCGCGCAGGCGCGCGCGAACCTGACGGCGGTCGACAAGGACACGGCGTCGATCGCGGCCGAGGACGCGGCCGGCACGGTCGTGCTGCTGCAGCAGACGGTCCCGCAGGCGTTCGCCGGCGCCGGCGACGCGCCGTCCCGCGCACGCTTCCGGCGCGCGACGAGCGCGGCCGTCGCGGCGACGAAGGACTTCGCGCGATACCTCGCCACGCGCTGGGTCGCGCATCCGGCGGGGACGTACGCGATCGGCCCGGCGAACTACAGCGCACGGCTGAAGTACGAAGAGGGCATCGACATCCCGCTCGACCGCTACCTCGCGATCGGCGAGAAGGCGCTCGACGAGACGCACGCGGAGATGGTCGCGACCGCGAAGCGCATCGACCCGCACGCCACCACGGAGCAGGTCCTCGCGCGGCTGTACAAGGTGCACCCCGACTCGGCGCACTTGCTCGGCGCCGCCCAGGGCGACCTCGTGAAGCTGCGCGCGTTCGTCGTCGCGCATCACATCATCGACCTCCCGCCCGACGCAAACATCACCGTCACGCCGACGCCGGACTTCGAGCGCGCGACGACCGAAGCGTCGATGGACGCGCCCGGGCCCCTCGAGCGCGTCGCCAACGCCGCATACTACAACGTCACGCCCGTCAACCCGAAGGACTCGCCGAAGGACCAAGAGCTCTACCTGGAGGCGTTCAACGACTACGAGCGGCCGATCATCTCGGCGCACGAAGTGTATCCCGGCCACTTCGTCAACTTCACGATCGACCGGCATCTGCCGCTGACGCTGTGCGAGAAGCTGCTCTCGGCGACGTCGTTCGTCGAAGGCTGGGCGCACTACGACGAGCAGATGATGGTCGACGAGGGCTGGGGCAACGGTGACCCGCGCGTGCGCCTGATGCAGCTGCGCGAAGCGATCTGGCGCAACGCGCGCTACGTCGCGGGCGTCAAGATGCACACGCAGGGCATGACGGTCCCGCAGGCCGTCACGTTCTTCGAGAAGGAAGCGTTTCTCGACCCGGCCAGTGCACGCGCCGAGGCCAAGCGCGGCACGCAGGACGCGACCTACGGCTACTACACGCTCGGCAAGCTCGAGATCCTCAAGCTGCGCGCGGACTACAAGAGGAAGCTGGGAAGCGCGTTCACCCTCGCGCGCTTCCACCGCGACCTCTTGCAGTACGGCGATCCGGCGATCCCGCTGCTGCGTCCGCTCCTCCTCGGAGCGGACGACGACGGCAAGATCCTTCCGGCGCTGTGACCCTTAGGGGTTGACGACCACGGCGAGCGTCGCGCCGGTGCCGTTCTGCGGCGTGAACACGATGTTGCACGATCCCGTCGCGCCGCCGCCGTAGAGCGTGACGGTGAACGACGCGGGCAGCGAGACCGGCGCTCCGGGAGCGACGCCGTTGAGGGTGAGGTACGCGAGCTTGGGCTTCGTCGTACCGTTCGCGCCGCCCGTGCAGTCGCTCTCATCGATCGCGACCTGACCGACCGCACCGGAGAAGTTCAGCGTGTCCTGCTGCGGCGCCGACGCGGTGGCGTTGGAGAACGTCAGCGTCGACGTCTGCAGCGCGAGCGCGGCCGCGCCCGTCGGCGTTGCGTTGACGGTGACGCCGACGCTGAAGCTTTGCGACCCGCTCAACACGATGAACTGGCACGTGCCGATCGCCACGGGCGCGACCGAGTACAGCTGCGAGCCTGCCGAGCTCGGCAGCGGCGTGATCGTCGCGATGCCGCTGCAGGCGGTGGTATCGGTCGAGAAGCTCCCGGCCGTCGAGCTAACCGAGACCGAGCCCGACGTGCCGCCGACGTACAGCGCGACGTTGTTCGTCGTGCCGCTGAGCGAATTGCCGCTGCTCGGTCCGACCGTCACGCCGATCGCGGCGGACGCGTGGCCGAGGTCCACCGTGAACGAGCAGGTGCCGTTGGCGGTCGGCGTCACCGTATAGGTCGCCGGGAGCGTGGTCGAGCTGCTCGAGATCGTCGCGACCGGCGAGCAGCCCGCCGCGTTCAGCGTCGGAGCGGGCTCGTTCGCAACGGTGCTGGAGACGGTGAACGTCTGCGCTGCCGCGCCCGGCCCCGCGAACGTCAGGGACGCCGGCGTGATCGAGAGGGAGCCCGGGCCGACCGTGTTGTTGCCGCCGCCGCCTCCGCTGCTGATGACCGTGGTGCTGCCCCCTCCGCCGCATGCGGCGAGGCAAAGCGACAAGGCGATTCCGCCAAAGAGCGCACGCGCGCGAACATTCATCTACCGGGTCCCTCCAGAAGCCGTTCCGTTGTGGAATGCCTACCCGCCGACGGCATGGTCCTCTCCCACCGAACGGCTCCCGGACCCAGGGACGAACGTCCCTAATCAGTCGCCGATGAAGCCGCCCCAGATCGGTTCGATGGTGCCGTCCGCGTATGTCATCGTCCCGTTGCCGCCTGCATCGACGTTCGCCGTGGCGATCGGCGTGACCGTCGTGACGGCCGAGTTCGGGTTTTCGACGATGGTCATCGCGAGGCCGGTGGACGAAAGCGTCCCGCTCAGCGCGTAGGTGTAGAGCCCGTCGGTGAACGTGAGCGTGCCGCTCCCCGTGGTGCCGGTGCTCGACCACAAGAAGGTCCCGCTCCCCGAGTTATAAGCCGTCGCGTTCGAGATCGCCCACGTCGTCCCGCTCTCGGCGATCCCGAGCGACCCGAGGAAGAAGGCGGCCGTAATCTCGGTCGAGTTCTGGCCTCCGCCCGTCCCTGCGGTCGTCGTGTCGCTGAGCGCTTCGCCCGTCGTCGTGCCGTTCGTCGTCCCGTAGTGCGCCGCCGTGCACGTCATGGCGACGGCGTTCGGCTGGCCCACGCAGGTCGCACCGTACGCGTCGACCGCCGTGCCGCCGATGGTCGCGGCGGCGTTGTCGGTCAGCGTGATCGTCTCGGCGCCGTTGTCCGCCTCGGTCGTCGCCGTGAGCGCGAGCACGTGCGAGCTCGTCACAGCGCCCGTCTTGTCGTACGTGATGAGCGTTCCCGCAGCGTTCGAAACGCCGCTGACCGGCGCCTTGATCGTGATTGCTTCTTCGTTCTCGAGCGTCGCGCACGCGGCGTCATAGTACAGGTCGCTCGTCGTGGTGACCGTGCCGTCACTGTTCGTCGCCTGGCTCCGCTTGGTGCCGTTGCTGCACGCGCCCGTCGACGTGCCGGTCGCAAGCGTGGTGCGGCGGTGCAGCACCGCGCGCATCGTGCGAATCGCCGAAGCCGGCGTGAGGCCGCCCGGAACGGCCAGGCCGTTCGATGTTTCCGTGCCGATGATCGCGCTCTGAATCGCGCTGCGGGCCGTTGCACGCCCGCCGTTCGTTTGAAGGGCCGGCGTGTGGGTCACTGTGGAGACGGTGTTGCTCGAACAGCCGGCAAGCCCGACCGAACCGAGCGCAAACGCCGCCGCAATGGCCGCGGGGATCCTGATCTGCATCGTTCGGGGGCGTACGGGCGTTCGATGCGCTTCCCCTGCGCGCCTCATGCCAGATAAGGATTTTCGCGGCGTTCCGCGCCGATCGTCGTGGCCGGTCCGTGGCCCGGAACGACCACGCTCGCGTCGTCGTGCACGAGCAATTTGCGGCGGATCGATGCGACGATGTCGGCGAGCGACGTACCGCCCAAATCCCAGCGACCGACCGCTCCGCGAAACAGGGTGTCGCCCGTGAACAGCACCGTCGTGTCGCCCGCGCGCAGCTCGAACGACGTCGAGCCGGGCGTGTGGCCCGGCGTGTGGAGGCAGCGCAGCCCGACGGACCCCGCGCGCAGCTCGTCGCCGTCCGTCAGATCCCCGTCGATCATCGCGATGGCGGGCGCCTCGGACATGCCGAGCCACGCCGCCTGCTGCGCGAGCGTCGCGTACAGCGGAAGATCGGCATGATGCAGCAGTCCTTCGCCGCCGACGCGCTCGCGCAGCGCTCCGAGCGCGCCGATGTGGTCGATGTGCGCGTGCGTGTGCACGAGATACCGAGGCCTCAGACCGTGCGCGCTCAGCCGGCGCGCGATCTCGGCGACGTCGTCGCCCCCGTCGATCACGATCGCGTCGCCGCTCGCTTCATCGCCGAGGATCGTGCAGTTGCAGGCCAGCGCGCCGACAGGGAACGTTTCGACGATCATCGCGTGTGCGCTCGCCTCAATCGACACGCGCGCCGACGCCGACGCCGTCGCCGATCGGCACGATCGTCGCGTCGAGCTCGGGATGCGCGAGAAACGCCTTGTTGAACGCGCGAATCGCTTTCGTGTTCTCGTCGTCGCTCGCTTTGGGCGCCGCGGCGGCTCGGCCCGACCAGAGCAGGTTGTCGACCACCACGATCCCCGACCGCTTGAGCATCGGGACGACGGCGTCAAGATACGCCTGGTACTCCGTTTTGATCGCGTCGATGAACACGATGTCGAGGTTGCGCTGCGGAAACGAGTGGAGCACCTCGAGCGCGGGCTGGTTGATGACCTCGATCCGTTCCTCGACGCCCGCTCGGCGAAAATAGCTCGCCGCGACCTGCGTGCGCTCGATGTCGGGGTCGATCGTCCAGATCCGCCCCGCGGGCGGCAGCGCGAGCGCCATCCACAGCGTCGAATACCCGTACGCGGTGCCGATCTCCAGGATGCGGTTCGCCTGCATGCAGTGCACGAGCACGGACAGGAAGCGGCCCGCGGCGCGGTCGACGATCGGGATCCCTTCGCGCAGGCCGTGCTGCTCGAGCTCCAGCAGCAGCGGCGGAGGTTCCCGGTGGACTCGCGTGAGGTAGGCGTCGTCGCGCACGATGCGCATGTTTGCCGCCCGCCGCAAGCGGGAACCTGCCGGGCCGAGTGGGGTCCTCACGCGCGTCGTCGAAGCCTCGCTTTCCCCATCGACAAGAACCGTAGGAGGCTTCCGTGGCAACGCTCGCCCAGCAATCGTATACGCCGAAGAAGTTCGACCTTTCCGGATTGCAAGGCATCTCCGACAACACGCTCCAGGTGCATTTCGGCCTGTACGAGGGTTACGTCAAGAACACCAATCTCTTGAACGAGCAGCTCGCCGAGCAGATCAAGAACGGCACCGCCGCAGGCGCCAATCCCGGCTTCGCGGAACTCACGCGCCGCCTCGGGTTCGAGTACAACGGCATGGTCCTGCACGAATACTACTTCGGGAACATGACCAAGAACGCGGGAGCGCAGCCGGGCTCGCCGGTGCAGGACGCTCTCGGCAGCATGTACGGCGACTTCGAGACCTGGAAGAAAGACTTCAGCGCCGTCGGCGGCATGCGCGGCGTCGGTTGGGCAATCGCGTACTACGATCCCCATGCGCAGCGCGTCTCCAACCACTGGATCACGCTGCACGAAGACGGCAACGTCGCGGGCTTCGTTCCGCTGCTCGTCATGGATGTGTGGGAGCACGCGTTCTTGCTCGACTACAAGCCGGCCGAGCGCTCGAAGTACATCGAAGCGTTCTTCGCCAACGTCGACTGGAACGTCGTGCAGCAGCGTCTGGGCGCGGCGAAGGCGGGCCGCACCGTCTAGTGGCATCGCCGGAGCGGCTGCGGCTGTTCCCGCTCAACACCGTGCTCTTTCCGGGCGCGGTGCTGAACCTGCACGTCTTCGAGGAACGCTACCGCCGGCTGATCGCCGAATGCCTCGACTCCAACGAGGCGTTCGGCGTCGTGCTGATCCGCGACGGCCGTGAGGCCGGCGATCCCGACGTCACGCCGCACGAGATCGGAACGACCGCGGAGATCTCCGAGGTGACGCCGCTGCCCGCCGGCCGATACTACATCAGCACGACCGGCGGGAGGCGCTTTCGCATCGAGCGCATCGTCAGCCGCGAGCCGTACCTGCTCGCCGACGTCGAGTTTCTCGACGAGGACGACGATCCCGACGCGCGGGCCGGCGACCTCACGCGCCGCGTGCTGCGCGAATTTCGCGAGTACGCGCGGCTGCTCGTCGCGTTCAGCGGAACCGCCGGCGCGGTCGACGTGCCGCAGGACCCGGTCGACGCCAGCTACGTCGTCGGCGATGCGCTGCAAGTCGCCGACACGCTCAAGCAGCGCCTGCTCGAGCTGCGCACGGCCGAGGCGCGGCTCGCGGCCGAGCTCGGTTTCCTGCGCCGGCTGCTGCCGCAGCTGCGCTCGCTCATCGAGCGCAAGAAGAAGCAGGAAGGCGTCGTGCGCGACGACGCGCCGGGCGGCGAGTTCCGCGCGCTGCAAGAGCAGTTCTTCGGCAAGCACTTCTCGCTCAATTAGTGGCTTCGCGCTGCGCGCGAAGCCTTCGCGTTCGCGCTGCGGCGCGAGCCGCGCGTTCGTGTTACGCGCGTTCGGCGGCGGTGACGACGTTGCGCAACAGCGCGGCGCTCGTGACGGGCCCGACACCGCCCGGAACCGGCGTGATCTCCCCCGCGACCGCGAGCACGTCGTCGTACGCGACGTCGCCGGTCACCTTGCCGTCGACGTAGGTCGTGCCGACGTCGATCACCGTCGCTCCCGGCGACACCATGTCCGCCGTAATCGTTCCCGGACGCCCCGTCGCCACGACGAGGACTTCCGCGTCGCGCGTCGCGCGGCCGAGGTCGCGCGTGCGGCTGTGCACGACCGTCACGGTTGCGTCGCGCGCGATCAGCATCAGGGCGACCGGCAAGCCGACGACGCTCGAGCGTCCCACGACGCACGCTCGCACGCCGCGCAGCGCGGCACGCTCGCTGCGTTCCAGCAGCAGCATGCACGCGAGCGGCGTCGCGGGTGCGAACCCGGCGGAACCTGCGGCGGCCAGCGATCCGACCGTGGCGGGATTCACGCCGTCCACGTCCTTGTCCGGAGGAATCGCGCCGGCGAGACGGCGTACGGCGAGGTGCGCGGGGAGCGGCTGTTGCAGAATGATGCCGTGAACCCGCGCGTCGTCGCCGAGCCTTTGCAGCAGCGCGCGCACGTCGTCCTGCGCCGCGGTCTGGGCGAGCGCATGCACGCGCGTCTCGATGCCGGCCTTGCCGGCCGCGTTCTCGATGCTGCGCACGTAGCCGCGGCTCGACGCGTCGTCGCCGGCGATCGCGACGGCCAGACACGGAACGACGCCGCGCGCGCGCAGCGCCGCCGCGCGAGCCGCGACGTCCGCGCGCACCTCCGCCGCGAGCGCTCGTCCGTCCAAGATGCGGGCCGCCATCGCGCGTGCGGTTCGGGCGCGTGAGGACCAGGCCCTGGAACGCGTCCGCTGGACCGTGACCCTCGGCGCGGCGTTCGACGAAGCCGATCTCGCGCGCGCGTTCGAGGGTTTCCGCAGGCTCTACAACGTCGCGCCGGAGCGCGTGCTCTGCGCGCCCGACGTGCTCGCGCGCGTCGCGGCCCTCACCGCGCGTTCCGCGGACGACGCGCTGCGGCGCGACCTGCGGTACGGCGGCGTCGCTGTGGCGTCGGCGGTCCTGGCTCCCGGCACGATCGTGTTCGAAGGCGAGGTCGACGACGTCCGCATGGGCGACTGGTGATCAGGGTCGCAAGAACGCGTTCAGCGTGTCCGCGAGCTCTGCCGGCTGTTCGAGCATCGGCAGGTGCGCGCTGCGCTCGAGGATCAGCGTCGCCGCGTGCGGATACACCCGCCGAACGCCGGCGAGGGCGGCGACGGGGATGTAGCGGTCGTGGCGTCCCCACGCGCACAGCACCGGTCCCGCGAAACGCGCGAAGCGCGCGTGCAGCGCGCGCCGCCCGGTGAAGAGATCGGTGGCGGACGCGTAGACGCCGGCGAACGCGCGGCGCACGGCGAGCTCCTGCGCGAGCGCGTACGCCTGCTCGACGTGCTCGGCGTCGGCCGATGCGGGATCGAACAGCGCGCGCTCGACGACGCGTCGCACGAAACGGCGCGACGGCGCGCGCTGCGCGAGGCGGCGTCCCAAGGTGCGCGCGAGCAGCGAGAATCCCACGTGCCGCGGCGTGCGCGTGAACCCCGCGGGTGCGACGAGCGCGAGGTGCGTGACGCGCGCGGCATTCGCACCCGCCCAGTCGGCGGCGATGAAGCCGCCGAGCGAGTGTCCCACGAGCGCGAACCGGTCGAGCTCGAGCGCGGAGGCGAGGTCGGACAGCACGCGCGCGAAAAAGGCCGCATCGTAGCGCACGTCCGGCTTGTCGCTCGCGCCGAAGCCGGGCAGGTCGAAGGCGACGTAGCGCCGTGCGTCGTCGAGGTGCGGCACGAGCCTGCTCCACGCGGCGTCGGTCCAGTGCCCGAGGCCGTGCACGAGCAGCACCGGCGGCGCGGCGGCGTCGCGCGCACCCGCTTCGTAGACGGCGATCTGGGCGCCGGCCGCGCGCACGCGCCGCGCGCGCCACTCGGACGGAACGACGGGGCTCACCGCGAAGGGCGTCTCGTGCGCAGGCTCGTCGTCATCGCCGTGGTCTTGATTCTGAGCGCATGCTACAACGCCCCCGATCCGGGCGGAGCCGCCGCGGGCGGACCCGCCGGGCTCGCCGGAGCGCCGGCGCAGTCGTTCGACGTCAAGCGCACCGACGGGCGCACGGATTCGCTCGCGCGCCACCGCGGCGAAGTCGTGTTGATGAACCTGTGGGCGACGTGGTGCCCGCCGTGCGAGGCGGAGCTGCCCGCGCTCCAGCGATTCGCGCGCGAGCACGCGCGTGACGTCGTCGTGCTCGGGATCGACCAGGGCGAGTCGTCCGCGAAAGCATCCGCGTACGCGCGCGAGCACGGCGTGACGTTTCCGATTCTCATCGACGAGGCGCAGCAGTACGGCCGCGCGTACGAAGGCGTCGGGCTGCCGACGAGCGTCGTCGTCGGCCGCGACGGGCACATCGTCAAAGGCGTCGACGGGCCGATGACGCTCGAGCAGATGCGCGCCGCCGTCGCCCCGGCTCTCGCGGCGAAGTGACGTCGCGCGCCACGGCGATCGCGATCGGCGCGGTCGCGATCGCGCTCGTGCTCGCGCAAGACGTCTATCCGTTCACGCCGCTGTATCACACGTGGCAGTACGCGCTGGCCTTGGCGATCGCGCTCGCGGTCCTCGCGGCGTTCACGATCGACGTGCGGCGCGGGCGCCACGGCGCGCGCGGGCGCCGTCTGCTCGTCGCCGTTGCGGGCGCGGCCGTGGTCGCGGTGGGCGGCCTCGCATCGGGGCTGCTCGGCCCGGACACCGCGCAGGTCACCGGGACGCCGGGAACGGTCGTGCCGATCCCGGCGCTCGGCGCCGCGGCGTTCTTCGGCGCGATCGATGCAGGCGGGATTGCGCGCGGAAGCGGCAGCGTGACGGTCCGGCGCCGCGACGGTTCCGCGTTCGTACTGGGCGGCGGCGCACGCCGCCTCATGGCCGATTCGCTGGTGTACCTCCAGCCGCGCGCCGCCGCGTACGTCGATACGTTCGACGGCCACGGCGCGCACCTCACGATCACGCAGCCTGCGAGCACCGCCTTCCTCTCCCCCGTGCTGTTCTTTCCGCAGCGCCAGCGCATCGGCTCGTTCGACGTGCCGTTCGACACGTTCGCCGCGCCCGCGCGCCATCGCATCGTTCGCGCGCTGTACTTCACGCCCGCGCAGCTCGCGCAGTTCGGTCATCACGAGGTTGCGCGCGATCCGTCGCAGCCCGCGCTCGTGCTTGCCGCTGCCGACGACGCGGGGACATCCGCAGGGCTCGCACTCGCCGTATCGGGGCAGACCGTCGTCGTCGGCGGCCTGCGCGTGCGCGCCACGATCGGAACCTATCCCGCGCTCGCGATCGCTGCCGCGCCGCCGGTGTGGGCGCTGGGAATCGGCATCGCCGCGTTCGTCGCGGGTCTGGCCTGGTCGCTGCTGCGCTCAGGCTGAGCGCCCGGGACGACCTCGACGCAATCGTGCACGCCGATCGTTCCCGATGCCGCGATCGGCGGATTCGCCAGCGTTCCGACGACGTACACGTTGCGCAGTGCGACCGGAGGCGCGAGCCATGCGGGTACGGTTGCGACGACGCGCCGCGTCGCGGAGAAGTCCACGGATCGCGCGAGCGTGAGCGTCGCCCGATCGCCGTAGCGGTCTTCGAGCGTCGCGCGCACGGCGACGCCGCTCGCGTCGCCGTCGATCGCGCAGCCGAGTGACAGCGGCGTGCCGAGCGCGACCGCGTGCACGGCGTACGCAGCTCGCTCGCCCGCGGTGAAGTCGTATGCGATCCGCAGCGTTGCGTCGTCGACCCTGACGGCACCCGGGCCGGACGGGGGCGCGGTGACGAGCTGCCACGCGCGTGATTCGGCGAACGCGATCGGCACGGCGTGGCGGCCGACCGGCACCGTGACGGTCGCCGTGATGCCGCCCACCGACGCGGTGACGAGCGCGTCGCGGTCGCCGGCGACGAGGCGTCCCGTGCGATCGATCGTCGCGCCGCGCGCGCTCCAGCGCTCCACGCCGGACGTCGCGACCGGACGGTCGTGCGCGTCGAATGCCTGCACCGTCAGATCGAGCGCGCCGTGCGGTTCGGGATTTGCGCGATCGGGCCCGATCGCGAGGCGCGCGACGCGGTCGACGACCTCGACGGGCAGCAGGGCGCGGACGCCGTCGCGCGCGATCGCGACCGCGCCCGAACCCGCCTGCGCGCCGGCGTGCATTACGCCCGCCGCGTCGATCGCGGCGACGAGGGGCGAGGCGGCGACGTGCCAGGCCCCGCGCGCGTCGCCCAGCCCGTGCCCGTTGGCGTCGACCAGGCGAGACAGCAGCGCGACGCGTGCGCCGCGCAGCGCGACGACGCGCGACGGCCGCAGCACGAGCCGCGACGGCGCGCCGACGGGCGCGTCGCTGTAGACGAAGAGCCCGTCCGCCACCGGCCGTTCGGCGCCGTCCGACGGCTCGTTGACGACGCTCGGCTGCACGTCGCCGAGCACGCGGGCTGCCATTGTTGCTGAACCGCCGCTGTCGAACAGCATCGCATCGGTCGCGCCGAGCGCGCGCAGCAGCGCGATCAGCTCGGCGCGGTTCACGCCGATCGAGGTTGCCGGACGGCGGCCGTCGACGACGACGAGCGCCAGCGTGCCGTCGCCGAGCCGCGCCGCGGCAGTGGCCGGGATGCGGCGATCGCGCTCCGCGTAGTTCGGCGACGCCGGATCGTCGACGGGGCGCCCGTCTTGCACCAGCATCGGCCCGCCGCCGACCGCCGCTGCGACGCCCGCCAGCGACGGGTCGGTGTCGTATGCCGGCGTCACGACGTCGCCGACGTCGGGCAGCGGTCCCGCAGCGCGCGCGCTCGCGCCGTAGGCGAGCCGCAGCGCGGGTGCAGCCGGCCACGGCGGCTCCGCGGTCACCGCGGTCACGCGGTACGGCGCGCCCGCGGCGCAGCACGAACGCAGCGGAGCGAGATCGAGCACGGTCGCATCGGTGGCCGGCGCTGGGATTGCGCCGAACGACGGCGTGAGCAGTGACGCGCCCGCATCGGGGGGCCACTCGTTGACGCCCGTGATCGGAACGGTCGTCCCGCCGCTCGTCACCGACCCCGCGAAACGGAACGTTGCGAAGCCGACCGTGCGGTCTCGGCCGACGACGAGCGCGGGTCGTGTGCTCGGCGAACGCTCGAGCTCGCCGTCGCGTACGACGATCCCGAGCGGCGCGCCGCTGGCGTTGATGTCGAAGTAGTCGCCGTTCACGCCGGCGACCGCGCCGGTACGCCGCGCCATCGACGACGTCGTCTCGTCCTTCGACACGACCGTGTCGTGCGCGAGGACCGCGCCGATGCGTACGGTCGGCTCGCGCGGATCGACCAGCAGCACGGAGAAGACGAGCGGGCCGGCGGCCGTCAGCATGCGGTACGTCGCGCGCACGACGCCGGGCGCGACCGTCTCGCGCTCGATGTCCGAGCTGCGCACGGCGGGGAACGGAGCGCCCGGTGCGACATCGCCCGGCACCGGTGCTGCCGATCCGGACACCGGGACCGCGAGAGCCGCGGCCGCGTACAGAGATTTCAACGCGGCGCGCGCATCGAAGCGGCCCCGGAGCGAGTTCCTAGTCACCGATGCTCCGCCCGTTCGCCGCTTCTGCCGCGATCGTCTTCGTGCTGCTCGGCAGCGCGGCGCCGCTGCGCGCCGACGACTCCGCCGCCGCACTGCTCGCGCGGCTGGCAGGCGCCGACCCCGACCTGCGCACCTATCGCGCCGACGTCGCGTTCGACGTCGGCCTGCACTCGTTTCCGTATCTCCGCAAGACGCTGCACGGGAACGCGTACTTCAAGCGCCCGGCGCGCATGGAGCTCGTCTTCTCCGATCTGCCGCCGATCGCTCGCTCGTGGTCGAACTTGTACGTCGGCCTCGGGACCCCGAACGAGTGGGAGAAGAAGTTCACGATCGCGGCGGCGACCGACGCGGCGCGCGACGCGTACCTCGTCCTCACGCCGCGCGTTCCGGACCATCGGCTGCGCGAGGTCGACGTGTTCGTCGACCGCACGGTTCCGCTGCCCGAGCGCATCGTCTGGCGCTATCACGACGGCACGATCGACATGCGCCAGCGCTTCGGCCGCGTGGACGGTCACGACCTGGTCGTCGCGCAGGACGCCGACATCAGGCTCCCGGCCGTGCACGCGTACGTCAACGCGCGCATCTCGAACTACGCGCTCAACGTCGAGGTCGAAGACAAGATCTTCACGCCGAAGCCAGGTACGCCGGCACAATGACGCCGGCTGCGGAGGCGCGACGCGTCGCGCGCCGCCGCGTCAGATCACCAGGCCGACGGCGAAGAACAGGACGCCCAGCCCGGCGGCGACGCCGGCGGTGATCGGCAGCAGACGCGAGCCGACGAGCGCGGTGACCGACACGAGCACGATCGCGACCTCGAAGAGCGTCGAGCCGACCTCGATGGTCTCGTGCTGGCGCAGCAGCTGCTCGGAGCGGTCGTTCCAGTGCGCCGCGTCGCGTTCGTACCGCTTGGCTCGATCGACGAGCGGCGCCGCTTTCGCGGCCTCGCGCTTCGCCGTCGACGCCAGCTTCTCGGCGTTGCCGCCCGGATTCACACCTTGGTCGATCGCCGTCTGCGACATGTAGTACTTGAGCCGCTCGGCCTGATACTGCGAGTACGTGTCGGAGGCGCGCGTCGTCGCGACGATCGACTCGTTCTTCGCGAAGAGCGCCGACGTCGAGCGCACGTTCCCGAAGTAGCCGCTGAGCGCCGCCAGAACGGCCAGGACGGCCGCAGCGACGGGGATCCAGCGCGGTCCCTCGCGTCCGTGCTCATGGCGTTCGTGCGCTTCTTCGAACGATGTGGAGGGGCGCTCGGTCACGTCGCGTGCGTGATGTCGCGCGGCGACGCCGCACGCGAAGAGATGCTGTCGACTCGCACGAGGCCCTCTCGTACGTCGGTCGACGGTGCAACCCTCCACGCGTCGGTGCGCGAGCGGTCGAACGCGAATGCGGCGAGCTCGAATGCCCCGAACGTGCCGCACAGCACGGTGCCGTCGGGGTCGACGGCGAACGCGCGCCGCCGCGGCGCATCGAACGCGACGACGTAGGCGCGCAGTTCCGCGGCGCGTGTGCGCGCGAACGGCACGACCCACGGCGCCTCGATGGTCGCGCGCCAGACGAAGAGCCGAACGCCGTCGAGCCGCGGCCCGACGAGCGCACGGGGGTCGAGCATCGCCGCGTCGTCGACGAGCGCGACGTCGTCGGTCTGCGGACGCGCGCGCGGGTCGAGCACGAAGTTCGCGTCGGCGACCGCCGCGAGCTGCTGCAGGTGCGCGTCGGCGTGGCTCGCGATCGCGATGCGCGCGGCATTCGGAAGCGCGTCGCCGTGCAGCCGCGTGAGCGGCGGCACGGGCGTGCCCGCGGCGCGCGCAATCGACGGGCCGATCGCGACGGTCGCGTGGAGGTTGACCTCGTCGGTCTGCGATGCGAACGCGACGACGGAACCGTCGGCCGACACGATCTGGCTCTTGCCGCAGTACGCGACGCTGCGCGCTTCGACGCCGCACTTGTTCGCGGCGATGAGCGGCACGCCGTTCTCCCGCGCGCGCACGGGAGCCATCAGATCGGCTTGCAGGTTCTCGAGCGCGTGCGGGTCGCGCCCGCTCGTGACCCACGCCGTCGGCATCACGAGGATCTCCGCGCCGCGGTCGATCAGCCTCGCCCCGATCGTCGGGATGCGACCGTCGGCGCAGACGAACACGCCGAGGCGGCCCACCGGCGTGTCGACCGGCTCGACGGAGTCGCCCGCGGTGAACCACCGGCGGTCGAAGTGCCACAGGAAGCACTTGTCCGCGTAGCCCGCGATGCCGCCCGGCGTAACGACGTACGCGCTGTTCGCGAGCCCTTGCTCGCCCGCTCGTGCGCCGCCGTACACGATCGTCGCCCCCGTCCGTGCTGCGACCGCGATCACGTCGTGCGCCGAGCGTTCCAACTGCTGCGGATCGACGGCTTCCGTGCCGATCACATAGGCGGGGACGGTCCCTTCGGGGACGACGATCAACCGCGCGCCCGATTCGGCGGCGGCGGTGATCCGCGCCAGCAGCGCGGGCCACCGATCCGCAAAATCGGCGCGATCGTGCGCACGCGTCTGCACGGCGGCGACGGGTGTCGGGCGAGCACTCACCTAATCACGTCTCCGAACCACGAGGGCGAACACGGACGGATAGCCGCTCGCTGCATCTGCATATCGGCCACCATCAAGAGGATGCCCCGCGTGAAACGTTTGATCGCTTTTGCTTCGCTCGTTGCAGTCGCAACCACTGCGGCGGGAGCCGCGCCGACGACGACGGCGCATCCGGCGCCGGCGAAGGCGCATGGCGCGGCCGTCACGGCGAAGCATCCCGCAAAGAACGTCAAGAAGGTTGCCGCGCGCTGCAAGGTCGCGCCGGCCGACGAATACTTCGGCAAGCTCAAGCTGAGCATCTTGGGCATCCGGAACACGATCAAGGACCAGGGGCTCAAGATCGACGTCGACCCGGACAAAGCCGGCTCGACGATGGGCTCGATCGGGCTGACCGAAGACGCGATCCGCGACTGGCAGCACAAGTATCCGTGCGACTCGTGGCTGCCCGGGACGCTGTACGCGCTCGAGCGCTTCTACGGGAAGATTCACACCGAGGACGGCGTTCGCCGCGTGCACGCGACGTTCGCGTGGCTGCGCCACGACTACCCGCGCAGCAGCTTCGTGCAGATCGCCAAGCGCGAGGACGGACAGGCGACCGCGACGCCGCCGGCGACCGCCGCGATCGTGCCCGCTGCCGCGCCGACGCCGGGACCCGCCGTGCTGACGAGCTCGTCGGCGGCACCTCCGGCGGCAGGGCAGTCGCTGCCGACGCCGTTCCCCGGCACCGCCCCGCAGAGCGTGATCAACGCGCAGAACGCGATGAGTTCGCCCGCGCCCCATCGCTGACGCGCCGGCGACGGTCGGCAAAAAAGAAGACCCCCGGCAATGCCGGGGGTCTTCTCGTGTTCCGCCGGTCGCGCGCGATGCGCGGCGCGGTCTAGAACTTGATGCCCAGACCGAGGTAGCCGCCCGCGTGCGAGGCGTCCGACGGCGAGATGTTCTTGCCGCGGATCGAGTCGCCCAGGAAGCCGCCGTCCAGGAACAGCCCCGACGAACCGAGGCCCAACGTTCCACCGATTTGGTACTTGAGGAAGCGCTGCTGGAACTTGTCGGTCGTGCCGACGAGCGCCGGCGGTGCGCCGGTGGAATACGTGTAGTTGCCGGAGACGCTCGGGTAGTACCAGACGCTCCCGTAGACCGAGAAGGGCTGGTCGAGATCCGGCAGCTTCTCGGCACCGAAGCCGAAGCCGTTCTGCTTCGGATAGCCGTAGTTTTCCGCGCGGCCGATGTAGCCGACGCCGATGTAGATGCGCGGGTCGGCGATCTTGAGCGCGAAGCGGCCGTCGAAGTCCGTGTCGCGTGCGGTGAACGCCGGAACCGCGGTTTGGCCGTAGCCGCCGATGACCGTGACGCAGCCCGGGTCGCCCGCAGCTGCCGCGGGAAGACCGTTGTGCGGGCACGGGTTCGAGCCGGGCGCCGTCAGCGTCGGATCGATCGTGTTGGTGTGCGGATACGAGTACGAGCGGTAGTCGCCTTCGAGCATCCACGGGAGGCCGAAGAGCGGGAACTCCACCGCACCGCGGATCGCGTACGAGCCGGCCTTGGACGAATTGCCGGGCGAGAACTCGTTGTACACCTTCGGGCTGAAGAGATAGTCGCCGGCGACGAAGTGCTCGTACGGGTTACGCGCCGGCCGCGGGGTCGGCGTCGGCACCGGGGTTGCGGGCGGCGGCGTGACCGGGGCCGGCGCCGGGGTGGCCGGCGGCGGGGGAACCGGCGTCGGAGCGGGAGCCGGGACATAGCGCACCACGACGATGCGACGATCCGGAACCCACTGGACGTACGCGCCCATGCCCTCGGAGATCACGCGAACCGGTACGACGACCGCGCCCTTGTAGATTTCCGGAGGAACGTCGAGCGGTCGGCTCTCGCCGTTGATGACGACTTCCGGACGACCGACGGTGACTTTGACGTCCGAGCCCGGCTTGGAGACGTCGACCGTCTTCGAAGCGGGATCGTAGGAAACCGTCGCGCCCATCTGCTCGAACATCGAGCGGAGCGGGATCAGAATGGTATTGCCGCGCACCAGCGCAGCGAGGACGCGGTTCGCTTTGAGACGATCCGGCTTCGTGTAGACGTGCCGGTCGTTGAAGAGGATCGGGACCTCGCCGGAAGGCGGCGTGCCGAAGTCGGCTGCCGGTGCGCCCGGCATGGTGCCCTGGGCCCATGCCGGCGTCGCGCCGATCGCACTCACGAGTGCCGAGGCAGCGAGGCCGTAGAGAAGCTTGTTCAACTGCAGAACTCTCCTAAGTTTGACCGTCTGGTGTGTCCAAGAAGCTTGTTGCGCGCTTCCTTTGCGGTTCGAAACGAAACGGCCTCCGGCATTGCTACCGGAGGCCGCTTCGTAGGTTCGTTCCGGTCGCGGATCGACTAGAACTTGATACCGAGACCGACGTAGCCGCCTGCGTGCGAGGCGTCCGACGGCGAGAGGTTCTTGCCGCGGATCGTGTCGCCCAGGAAGCCGCCGTCGAGGAACAGGCCCGACGAACCGAGGTTGAACGTTCCGCCGATCTGATACTTCAGGAAGCGCTGCTGGAACTTGTCGGTGGTGCCGACGAGCGCCGGCGGCGCGCCGGTGGAGTACGTGTAGTCGCCGGAGATGCTCGGGTAGTACCAGACGCTCCCGTAGATCGAGATGGGCTGGTCGAGATCCGGCAGCTTTTCGGCACCGAAGCCAAAGCCGTTCTGCTTCGGATAGCCGTAGTTCTCTTCGCGGTGCAGATAGCCGACGCCGATGTAGATGCGCGGCTCGGCGATCTTGAGCGCGAAGCGGCCGTCGAAGTCCGTGTCGCGCGCGGTGAACGACGGGACTGCCGTCTGGCCGTAGCCGCCGATCACGGTGACGCAACCCTGGTCGCCGGCAGCCGGGACGAGTGCCCCGGTCAGGCCGTTGTGCGGGCAGGGGTTGCCGTCGAACGAGCCTGCGAACTCGCCCGGCGTGATGCCGCTGTTATGCGGATAGGCGTAGGAGCGGTAGTCGCCTTCGAGCATCCACGGGAGGCCGAAGAGCGGGAACTCCACCGCGCCGCGGACGGCATAGGACCCGCCCTTGCCGGAGTTGCCGGGGGAGAACTCGTTGTACACCTTCGGGCTGAAGATGTAGTCGCCGACGATGAAGTGCTCGTACGGGTTACGCGCCGGCGGCGGGGTCGGCGTCGGAGCCGGAGTAGCCGGCGGCGGCGGGACCGGGGTCGGCGCCGGGGTGGCCGGCGGCGGGGGAACGGGCGTCGGGGCCGGCGCAGGCACGTAGCGAACTACGACGATGCGACGATCCGGAACCCACTGGACGTACGCGCCCATGCCCTCGGAGATCACGCGGACCGGTACGACGACCGCGCCCTTGTAGATTTCCGGAGGAACGTCGAGCGGACGGCTCTCGCCGTTGATGACGACTTCCGGACGACCGACGGTGACTTTGACGTCCGAGCCCGGCTTGGAGACGTCGACCGTCTTCGAAGCGGGATCGTAGGAAACCGTCGCGCCCATCTGCTCGAACATCGAGCGGAGCGGGATCAGAATGGTATTGCCGCGCACCAGCGCAGCGAGGACGCGGTTCGCCTTCAGACGATCCGGCTTCGTGTAGACATGCCGGTCGTTGAAGAGGATCGGGACCTCGCCGGAAGGCGGCGTGCCGAAGTCAGCGGGCGGCGCGGCCGGACTGGCCTGAGCGATCTGCGTGGGCGCGTAGGTTCCGATGTTGCCTTGCGCCGCCGCAGAGTTCTGGGCCGAGACCGACGTCGTACCGATTCCAACCGCGACGAGCGCGGCAAGGAGCCCGGTGCTCAGTCGTTTCACGTAATACTCCCTAGCTAAGGTGTTGTGTCGAGAAGGGCAGTGGCGCCGGCGAGGCCGGCCCGAGGAACGGGAGCCATGCGAGGATACTCGCTTGCTCAGCCATTCCGGGACCTACCCACGCGGTGGACGCCTTAATCACGGAGGCGGGACCACGGTCCCGCATCTGATCCGACCAACGCCCCTCGACTGCCCAGGGTTCCGCACGGTTCCATCCCCGGGTTTCGAGCGGGCGGTCGGACCTTCGTGTAACGCCGGGTTTACACGCGGAGGTTCCGCGGTCCGCCTATCCGAGCTTCTCTTCGAGGCGCTCGCGCAGCTTGTCCCGCGACGTCACGTATCGCTCGTGCGTACCTTCGCCGATCTTCTCGCGCTCGTCGAATGCGGTGAAGGCGTACTCGACGCGGCGGCCGTCGACTTTGAGCACCTCGACCTCGGTGCGGACGATGAGCCCGACGGGCGTGGCGGAGACGTGCGCGAGGTCGACGTGCGTCCCCAGCGTGATCTCGTCGTCGTCGAGCAGCGGCGCGACGCATTGCATCGCGGCGTCTTCGACGAATTGGAGGAGCATCGGGGTAGACAGCACCGGGACTCCCTTGTTGCCGGCCTTCTCGGCCGTCATCCACTCCTCGACCCGGGTCTGGCTCTGATAGGTCCTCCCCACCTCGATCTTCCCGCGCATTGCCGGAGGACGTTACGACCGGCAACCGGGCGAATCATTTTCACGTTTCACGCGGTAAGACCGAAGGACTTCGGCGAGAGAGACCGTCTCTGAGCCGGGTCGCAGCATCCCCGAGTAAGAAGGAGCACCATGAGACGGAGTCAGCGCACGTTGCTGGCCGCGGCGGTTCTCGCCTTGGCGGCGACCGCATGCGGTAAAGGAGGCGGCGGCGGAGGCGCGGCGCGCGGCGCTCAGCCGCTCGCGGTCGACGTGGCGCAGGCGCACCGCCAGGACATCGCGACGTACGTCGCGCTGGACGGCCAGATCGCGCCGGTCCAAGAGTCGACGCTCAGCTCGCCGCAGTCGGGCAACGTGTCGGCGGTCTACGTCAACGAGGGCCAGCACGTGCGCCGCGGAGAGCTCGTGGCCAAGCTCGACGACGCGACCCTGCGCGCCACGCTCGCGCAGCAGGTCGCCATCGTACAGCAGTCCAGCGCGCAGTTGGGATCGGCGACGCTCCAGGCTCCCGTCACGGCCGCGCAGGCGTCGAGCACGGTCGTGACCGCGCAGCAGCAGGTGGCCGCCGCGCGCAACGGCACGCAGACGGCGCAGGCCGCATATCAGAGCGCGCTTTCGACGTACAACGCCGATAAATCGCTCCTCTCGCAAGGATACGTCGCGCAAACGCAGTTCGAGGCGTCGCGCGCGGCGTACGTGCAGGCGCAGCAGGCGCTCAACAATGCGCGCGAGACGGAGCGTCAGGCGCAGGTGGCGCTCAAGTACGCGCAGACGCAGGGCGGCAACGCGCTGCCGATCCAGCAGCAGCAGATCGCGGTGAACCGCGGTCAGCTCGCGGCCGCGCAGGCGCAAGTGAGGCTGCTCGAGACGGAGATCGCGCAGACGAGCATCACGGCGCCGTTCGACGGCGTCGTCACGCAGCGGCTGCTCGACCCCGGCGCGTTCGCCAGCCCGAACGCGCCGGTCGCGCGCGTCTCGCAGATCGACACGGTCTACGTCAACGTGAACGTTCCGGACGACGATCTTCCGTACGTGCACACCGGCACGCCGGTCACGTTCACGACGTCGAGCGTTTCGAACAAGTCGTTCAGCGCGTCGGTGATGGACGTGAACGCAACGCCGACGCAGGGAACGCTCTCGTACCGCGCGCGCGTGCGCGTCGCGAACCCGGGCGACGTGCTGCGCGGCGGGATGCTGGTCAGCGTCAACGTGCGCAAGGAGTTCCATCCGAACGCGATCGTCGTGCCGCGCACGGCGGTCTTCCAGAGCGAGAGCGGCAACAACGTCTTCACGGTGTCGGAGATGCCGCCCGCCTCGCCGGCGCCGGGTGCGCCTGCCGCAAGCGGCGCCGGGGGCGCGGCCGGCGGCGGTGCGAAAGGCGCTCCGGGCGGCGCGCCGCCGACGCACTTGATGCTCGCGAAAGTCGTGCCCGTGCAGATCGGCCTGCAGACGGATACGCTCGCCGAAGTGCGCAGCCCCGAGATTCAGACCGGCACGACGGTCATCACCACCCGGCCCGACGCGCTGCACGACAAGAGCGTCGTGGCGATCGGCGGACCTGCCGCCGGCGCTCCGCGCGGAGCGCAATGATGCGAGCCGCAACCACCGTGCGCGCGCTGGCCGCCATCGCGTCGAGCGCGCTCGTCCTCGGCGGGCAGCCTGCGTTCGCGCAGAGCACGACGACCACGACGCCCGCCACGACGACGGCGACGCCGCGTCCGGCGGCGACGCTCGCGCCCTTGCCGCTTTCGACGGCGAGCCCGACCGGCGGCACGACATCGGGGTCGCGCGTCCAAAGCCCGAGCGCGCTTCCCGGCGCCACCGGAACGCCGCCGCCGGGCGCGCCCAACTCCACCGCGATCTCCGGCGGGTCAGGCGCGATCAACGCGACCGCGATCCCGACGCTCGCGCCCGCCGACCAGCGCGCGCCGCTGCCGTATCCTGCGTACGGTACGCCGGCACCGGTCACGTCGGTTCGCGTCGCGCCGGGCGTGCCGCAGATCGTCACGCTGCAGCAAGCCATCCTGATCGCCTACGCGCGCTCGCCCGTTCTTGCGTCCGCGCGCGCCGACGTCGCGGTTGCGAGCGCGCCCGTCGGCCTCGCCGAGAGCGCGCTGTTCCCGGCCGTCACGGGCGAGATCTCGTCCACGCACAACCGGCGCGAGCAGACGACGACGAACGTCTCCAACTCGACGACCATCGGCGGCACGGGAACGGGGACCGGGACCGGGACGGGCACCGGCACCGGGACGGGCACCGGAACGGGAACGGGGACCACGACGACGTCGACGACGACGGGCACCTTCAGCCCGAACTCGACGGCGAACAGCCTCTCGCTCTCGCTGCAGCAGCTGATCTACGACGGCGGCCGGGTCGCCGCGCAGATCCGCAGCGCGCGCGCGACGCAGTCGGCGTCGATCGCGACGTACCAGCGTCAGCTGCAGACGGTCGCGTACAACACCGCTACCGCGTACTACAACACGCTCTCCGCGCAGCGGCAGACGCAGGTCGCGCTCACGACGGTCACCCTGGACCAAGTCCAGGAAAGCCTCGTCTCCGCCCAGATTCGCGCCGGCACCGCCGCGCGCACGGACCTCGCGACCGCGCAGCTGCCGACGGCGCAGGCGCGCGTCGCGGTCATTCGCGCGCAGGCCGCGGAACAAGTCGCGCTCTCGACGTTCGCCAACACGATCGGACTCGATGCCGACATCGCGGTGCAGCCGAAGGACGACGTCCCGGCGCTCAGCGCGACCACGGGCACGCTGCCGGTAAACGCCGCGTTCCCGACGCCGACGTACCA
This sequence comes from Vulcanimicrobiota bacterium, assembly GCA_963818845.1. Lineage (GTDB taxonomy): Bacteria > Vulcanimicrobiota > Vulcanimicrobiia > Vulcanimicrobiales > Vulcanimicrobiaceae > Vulcanimicrobium. The sequence continues at coordinate 336,675 of CAWFTO010000003.1, forward strand.
GGTTGCGCTGACGCGCGCGCTGGCGCTTCGTCCCGACCTCACGGCGCAGCAGCAGAACATCATCTCGTTGCAGGAGAACGTGCGCGCCGCGCGCCTGGGCAACTTCCCGACCCTCAACGGGTCGGCGAGCTACGGCACCGCGTCGACGGACGCGTCGGGCGGTACGTTCCGGAACGCCGGCTCGATCGGCGTCGCGCTGACGATCCCGTTCTACGACCGCGGCGCGACGCGCGCGCTGACCGCGCAGGCGCAGGCCGAGCTGGACCGCGGCAACGCGCAGCTCCAGATCACGGTTCAGGGCGTGCAGCTCAATGTGCGGCAGGCGCTGGTGAACCTCGTGTCGGCGTATGCCGCGCTCGACCAGACCAACGCGGAGCTGAGCAAGGCGCAGCAAGTGCTGCAGTCGACGGAGGCGCAGTACCGCGCGGGCGTCACGACGCTCCCGCTGCTGCTCAACGCGCAGGTCGGGATCACGCAGGCGCTCACGGACGAGGTGACCGCGGCCTACACGGTGCGTCAGGCCGAGCAGGCGCTGCTCTACGCGGAGGGCGCGAACGCCGCCGGGTGAAGTCCCGGCGGTATGACGTCCACCGTCCCGGTTTGGATCGACGATCCGACCAATGCGGCGATCCTCGCGGTCAGCGAGGATCGCCTCCAGGGATTTCAGCTCGACCCGTTCGGTGAGATCGCCGCGCGCAGCGGCGTCGACGTCGAGACCGTGATCGAACGGATCGTCGCGATGCTGCGCGCGGGTACGATCCGCCGCGTTCGCCAGACGCTCATGGCGACGAACCTCGCGGACGGTGCGCTGTGCGCGTGGCAGGTGCCCCAGGAGCGGTTGAACGACGCCTTCGAGCGCCTGTTCCGGGACGACCCGTTCTCCGGGCACGTCGTGATCCGTACGGCCGACGCGGCGACGGCGGGTTCGAACTACCGGCTCTGGACGACGTTGAAAGTGCCGCAAGGCTTCTCGCTTGCCAAGCACGCCGCGTTCTTGGCGCGCACGATCGGCGCGGAAGCGTACCGCCTGATGCCGGCGAAAGCACTGTTCGCGCTGGGCGTCGGCCACGTGCGACGACGCGGTCTCGAGCCCGGCGCCCGCGCGGACGTCCCCGCCGACGTCAAGGGCACCGAGGTCGTCGAGCTCGATCCTGCCCAGTGGCGCGTGCTGACCGCCATCAAGCGGGAGCTCGCGCCGCACGAGATCGTGCGCGACGTGTGGGCGGCGCGCGCCGCCGAAGCCGGCGTGCCGCTCGAGGACTTCGAGCGTGTCGGCCGCGATCTCAACGCGCGCGGCGTGATCGGGCGCTTCTCGACCTTCCTCGAGCACGTCAAAGCCAGCGCCGCCGCCGGCGGGCAAAGCGTGACGCGCTACAACGCGCTCTTCCACTGGAAAGTCGCGCCGGGACGCGAGATGGACGCGGGGCGCGAGGTCGGACGCCATTACATCATGACGCATGCGTACTGGCGCGAGGGCGGTCCCGAGTTTCGCGGCGTCAACGTCATGGGCGTGGCGCACGGAACCGAGAAGGAGACCGTCCTCGCGCACAAAGCGGCGATCGACGCGCACCTGCGCGAAGCCGGAATCGGCTTCGACTACACGAACGTGTTCTGGGGCGGGCGCAGCGAGATCAAGCCGTCCGAGATCGCGCCGGCGGCGTACGTCGACTTCTGCCGCGCCAACGGCCTCGACCCCGACGCGATGCGGCCATGACGCGCCGCGGTCTCGCGGCGTGCGCGCTGCTCGCGCTCGCCGTGTCCGCCTGCACCAAGGTGGGCGAGAACGTCGCCTCGTCAGGCGGCGGCGCGCCGGGCGCGGCGCCGTCCGGGCCGCATCCCGACCGCCTGGTGATCGCGACCGCCGCCGATCCGCGCAACCTCAATCCCGCGCTCGCGTCGGCCGACCCGGTGCTCGACCTCTCCGCGTTCATGTTCTCGTACACCGTTCGCTACGACGATCACGCGAAACCCGTACCGGACGCGGTCACCGAGATCCCGACGATCGAGAACGGGGACGTCAGCAAAGACGGGCTCACGCTGCGCTACAAGCTGCGGCACGACATCAAGTGGCACGACGGCGAGCCGCTCACGTGCCGCGACATGGCGTTCACGTGGAAAGCGATGATGAACCCGAAGAACAACGTGATCACGACGGACGGGTGGAAGGACATCAAGGACGTCGACTGCAGTGATCCGTACGTCGCGGTCGTCCACATGAAGAAGGTCTACGCGCCGTTCCTCCAACAGCTGTGGAGCCTCAACGGCAACGGACCGATTCTGCCCGAGCACCTGCTCGCGAAGTACAACGACGCGCAGGGCAGCTTCAACACCGCGGGCTACAACTCGGCGCCCATCGCGAGCGGGCCGTACAAGTTCGTCGCCTGGGACCGCGGCAGCGACGTGCGCATGCAGGCGTTCGCGGGCTACTTCCGCGGAAAGCCGGGCATCAGCGAGGTGATCTACAAGATCATCCCGGACGGCAATACGCTCGTGACGCAAGTGCAGACGCACGAAGTCGACGTCGCGTGGAATCTGCCGCCGGCTGCATACGAGCGTCTCAAAGCCATCCCGGGCGTCATCATCGACACGCCGGTCGTCTACACGTACGACCACGTCGACTTCAACCTCAAGCGACCGATGTTCGCCGACCCGCGCGTGCGCCGCGCGCTCGCGTACGCGATCGACCGCCCGTCGCTGCTCGATAAGGTACAGCACAACCTCGGCGAGCTGACCGACACGTTCGAGTGCAAGACCCTCTATCCGGAATCGTACGACGCCGACACGGTGAAGTATCCGTACGATCCCAAGCAGGCTGCGGCGTTGCTCGACGAGGCGGGCTGGAAGCTTGGACCGGACGGAATCCGCGTCAAGAACGGCCAGCGGCTGTCGTTCCAGATCTCGACGCAGACCGAGTCGACGACGGGCAAAGCGATCCAGGCGCAGGTCCAGACCTACTGGCACGCCGTCGGCGCCGACGCCGAAGTGAAGAACTACCCGACCTCGCTGTTCTTCGACAACACGGCCAACGGCATTCTGCAGGGCGGGAAGTACGACGTCGCCTTCTTCGCCTGGGTGGGCGCCGCCGACATCGACCAAGGCGCGATCTACTCGGCGCACTATCTCGCGCCGAAGGGTCAGAACGCGCTGTTCTGGCAGAACGCGCGCGCGACGGCGATGATGGACGACGCGAACTCGACCGTCGACCAGAAGCGGCGGATCGCGGACTACCGCGTCGTGCAGGAAGAGTTCGCGAAGGACGTGCCGTCGATCATCCTGTGGTACCGCCGGGAAGTGATCGCGCGCGACGCGCGGCTCAAGGACTTCACCGACACGCCGGTCATCACCACACCGTTCTGGAACACGTGGCAGTACCAGTACTGAGCCGGCGCGCCGCGGCGCTCGCGCTCGCGGCGTGCTGCGCGCTCGGGCCGGCCGCGTCCGGGGCGCAGGCGCAGCGGCACCCGTACACGATCCCGCACGTGCTGCGGTACGCGACGGGCGAGGACATCGTCGGGCTCAATCCCCACCTGAACCCCCAGCTCACGCTGAGCTTCATGAGCTCGCTGACGATGGCGTGGCTCGTGCGCTATGACCGCGCGAACAAACCGGTCCCCGAGCTCGCGACCGCGGTGCCGTCCCAGGCCAACGGCGGCGTGTCCTCCGACGGCAAGACGATCACGTACCACCTGCGCCGCGACGCGAAGTGGTCCGACGGCGCTCCGTTCACCGCCGCGGATGTCAAGTTCTCGGTCGACGTCGTGCGCAACCCGGCGAACAACGAGCAGACGCACCAGGGCTTCGACGAGATCGAGCGCGTCGAGACGCCGGACCCGTACACGGTCGTCTTCGTGATGCGCCGGCCGTACAGCGGCTTCTACGTCAACTTCTTCAGCTCCGGAGGCGCGAACCCGTGCCTGCTGCCCGAGCACGTGCTCAAGGGCGCCGCGACGATCAACGATGCGCCGTACAACGCGCTGCCCGTCGGCATCGGGCCGTTCAAGTACGCGTCGTGGAAGCGCGCCGACAGCGTCGAGCTCGTGCCCGACCCGCTCTACTTCGGCCGCAAGCCGCGGCTGCAGCGCGTGATCTTCAAGGTCATCCCCGACCGCAACACGACGCTCACGCAGCTCACGACGCACGAGATCGATCTCTGGATGGCCGTTCCGGCGGCGTTCTACGACCGCGCCCGCGGCGTGCCGGGCGTGCGCATCCTGCGCCAGGGTTCGTATGCTTACAACCACATCGACTTCGAGCTCGACCACGGCGCTCTGCGCGATCCGGTCGTGCGGCGGGCGCTGCGGCTCGCCACCGACCGCCGCACGATCCTCGAGAAGATCCGGCACGGCGTCGGCATCCTTCAGGAGACGCCGTTCGCGCCCGGGCACCCGTTCCACATCGACGTGCCGCGCGTGCCCTTCGACGTAACGGCGGCGAACCGCATGCTCGACGGCGCCGGCTGGCGCCGCGGCCCCGACGGCGTCCGCGCGAAGCACAACGACCGCCTCGACTTCACGTTCGCCATCGGAACCGGTCTCCCCGATACCGATCAGATCCTCGAGCTGATCCGGCTGTCGTGGGAGCAGATCGGCGCGCGGTTCGAGGTGAAGCGCTATCCCTCGCCGCTCTTCTTCGCGCCGATGCAGACCGGCGGCATCATCTACGGCGGCAAGTTCGACGCGACGGTCTATGCCTGGTACACAGCGCCGAACGGCGACCTGCGCAACCTGTTCGGCGGCGACCGCATCCCGCCCGCGGGGCAGAACATCCCGCGGTTCCGCGACCGCGCGACCGACCGGGCTCTGGATGCGTTCACCGAGACGTACGATTTCGCCAAGCAGCGTGACGCGATGCGGACGGTGCAAGAGCGCCTCGTCGCGCAGGCGCCGACGATCGTGCTCGACGCGCGCGAAGACATCTTCGCCTACAACGACGACCTGCGCGACTTCCACCCGAACCAAGTGACGGCGTTCGACGATCTGGTCGACGCGGACATCTGAGGAACGCACCGTGAACAGATTCTCGGCCCTCGCTCTCGCCGCGCTGGTTCTCGGCGGCTGCACGAAGATCGCGTCCACCACGGGCGGCCCTTCGAGCGGCCCGGGCGAAACGGCCGGCGCCCGGCACCCGTACACGATCCCGCACGTGCTCCGGTACGCGACCGCCGAAGACATCGTCGGACTCAACCCGCACATCTCGCAGCAGACGGTCCTCAGCTACATGTCCGCGATGACCATGGCGTGGCTGGTGAAGTACGACCGGTCCAACCGGCCGGTGCCGGAGCTCGCGACGCAAGTGCCCACCCAGGCCAACGGCGGGATCAGCAAGGACGGCCTGACGATCACGTACCACCTGCGCAAGGGCGCGAAGTGGTCCGACGGCGTGCCGTTCACCGCCGACGACGTCGTGTTCTCGACCAAAGCCGTGCAAAACCCGGCCAACAACGAAGTGGGCCGCGACGGTTGGGATCTCATCACGAAAATCGACGAGCCCGACAAGTACACGGTCGTGTACCACCTCCGCAAGCCGTACGCGGCGTACGCGGCGACGTTCTTCGGCACGGGCGGCGCGAACCCGTGCGTGCTGCCCGTGCATTTGCTCGGCAAGCTCGCGAACATCAACAACGCGCCGTACAACGCGCTCCCCGTCGGCATCGGCCCGTTCAAGTACCAGTCCTGGAAGCGCAGCGACTCGGTGACGATGGTGCCGGACCCGCTCTATTTTCGCGGGCAGCCGAAACTGCAGAAGATCATCTTCAAGATCGTCCCGGACCGCAACACGGTGCTCACGCAGCTCGAGACGCACGAGATCGACCTGTGGGCGCCCGTGACGTTCGCATTCTACGATCGCGCGCGGGCGATTCCCGGCGTCGTGGTCGATCGTTATCCCAGCTACTACTTCGACCACCTCGATTTCCAGAATGCGCACCCGCCGCTCGACGACGCGCGCGTGCGCCAGGCGCTCCGCATGGCGATCGACCGCGAAGAGATCAAAGCCAAATTGCATCACGGCATCGGCGTGATCCAAGACGATCCCGTCTCCCCGGCACATCCGGCGTTCGACAAGAACGTACCAACCGCGCCGTTCGACCTCGCTGCGGCGGGGAAGCTGCTCGATGATGCCGGCTGGACGCTCGGAGCCGGCGGCGCGCGCACGAAGAACGGCAAGCCGATGGCATTCACATTCGCGACGTCGACCGGAACCCCCGACAGCGATCAGACGATCGAGCTCATTCGCGCGAATTGGCAGAAGCTCGGCGTGTCGATCTCGGTGCGCCACTATCCTTCGCCGCTGATGTTCGCGCCGTTCGCGAACGGCGGCATCGTCTACAGCGGCAAGTGGGACATGATCACGTTCAGCTGGGGCGGCGACCCGATCGGCGACCTTTCGAACTTGTACTCGTGCGAACAGATCCCGCCGCAAGGGCAGAACGATCCGCGCTACTGCGACCGCAAGGTCGACGCCGCGATGGCGACGTTCAAGACGATCTACGACGAGAAAAAACGCCAGCCGTACGCGGACATCGTTCAGGAAGGCATCGCGAAGGACGCCCCGATCACCGTCCTGGACATCCGCGAGGACATGTACGCCCACAACACCGACCTCAAGGGCTTCCTGCCCAACCAGCTTTCGCCGTTCGACGACGCGATGAACATCGACATCTGACGCGTCGCGCGGGCGACGTCAGAAGAACGCGAAGCCTTCGTTGAACGCGGCGTAGACGAGGAGGCCGCCTCGCAGGTGGTGCAGGCGGCGGAAGCCGGCGTCGTGCAGACGCTGCGCGGCCCAGGCCGATTTGACGCCGACGCGGCACGCGACGACGTACTCGCTCGCCGTGTCGAGCTCGGACATGCGTGCCTCGAGCTCCGTCGCCGGGATGTGCACCGCGCGCGGCGCCGGGCCCAGCGCAACCTCGTGGGGCTCGCGGACGTCGAGCACGTGCGCGCTGGGGTGCTCGTCCAGGAACGCGTCGAGCGACTCGGCGGCGAGGTCGTCGACGGCCAGCGGTGCGCGCGGTTCGACGGCGTCGACGCTCACGTCCGTGATCGTCGCGTGCTCGCCGTGCAGCGGGCAGTCGGGATCGGTCGCGAGGCGCACTTCGCGCACCGTCGCGCCGAGCGCGTCGACGAGCGCGAGGCGTCCGATCAGCGGCTCGCCGATCCCCAGCAGCAGCTTGAGAACTTCGTTGGCCTGCCACGTCCCGACGATCCCGGGCAGCACGCCGAGGACGCCGCCCTCGGCGCACGTCGGCACGGTTCCCTCGGGCGGCGCGACGGGAAACACGCAGCGATAGCACGGCCCGCCCGGCGCGAAGACGCTGACCTGCCCGTCGAATCGGAAGATCGAGCCGTAGACGTCCGGCTTGCCCTCCAGCCGGCACGCGTCGTTGATCAGGTAGCGCGCGCCGAACGTGTCGGTCGCGTCGACCACGACGTCGTACAGGCGGACGAGCTCGCGCGCGTTGCCCGCGTCGAAGCGCACGCCGATCGGGTCGGCGGCGATCTGCGGGTTGAGCTCGAGCGCGCGCTGCGCGGCGACCTGCGCTTTCGGACGGCCGACGTCGGCATTCGCGTAGATGACCTGCCGCTGCAGGTTCGTGACGTCGACCGTGTCGTCGTCGACGATGCCGATCCGCCCGACGCCCGCGGCCGCGAGATACTGCAGCACCGGTGCGCCGAGGCCGCCCGCGCCGATGAGCAGCACGCGCGCGCGGGCGAGCTTTTCCTGGCCGGCGAGGCCGACTTCGGGGATCAGCAGATGGCGGCTGTACCGCCGCAGATCGCGGCGACCCGCTCCGACGGTCATTGCGCCTCCCCTTCGCGGTCGCTGCCGCGGCGCGCTCCTCGCACGAGCGCGACACCGAGCAGCACGCAGCCGCACAGGGGCAGCGCGCGCAGCGCGCCCCAGGCAGGCTCGCTGCGGTCCAGGCCCGCCGCGTGCTGTTCGTCGGCCCAGACCGCCGCGGCGCTCGCGCCGTGCGGCGCACGGTAGGATGCCGGCAGGGCGTCGGGCCACGTGGGCGCCGGGTGCGCGGCTGCGAGCGGTACCGCCGCGCAGGCGAGGAGCGCGAGCGTCGCGAGCGGTGCCGCATCGGCGAGCGTTGCGCGCGTTCCGCGGCCGACCGCCGCGAACGCGATTGCAGCGGCCGCGCCGAGCCCGACGATCTGCGGCGCGGCGAGCGGGCGCTGTGCGAGGCCGAACCAGTCGACGGCGATCAGCGCGGCAGCGACGCCCGCCAGCGCGCGCGGCGCGCCGCGCAGGCGCACGGCGGCGACGATCAGCGGGATCAGCACGACGACGAAGTCGTGCTCGTGAAAGAACGGCACGGCGAGCGGAAGCGCCGCGATCGCGACGAGCGTGCCGTTCGCGAGGCCCAGGCGGGCGCGGACGATCGCGGCGGCGGTCCCGGCGACAACGGCCGCCGCGATCAGCGCGCCCATCGTGGTCGCCGCGCCGCCGGCGAGTCCGAACGCTCGCGCAATCGCCGCCGGCGTGTACTGGATCGCGACGAAGCGCTCCGCGCCGCCGTGCTCGGCAAGGTGCCGCGCGTATGCGGCGATGCCGTGCGCGCCGCCGCCCGCCGCGAACGAGACGGCGGCGAACACGGCAACGGCGACCGCGGTGGCAAGCCACGCGGAGCGGTCACGCAGGCGCGCGATCAGCGCGAGCGCGAGGTTCGGCTGAATCGCGGCGGCGAGGATGCCCGCGGTCCCTGCGGCGACCGCCCTGCGGTCGAGCGCCGCGAGCCCGCACGCGATGCCGGCGGCCGAGAGCATCGCGGCTTGCCCCAGCGCCAAGTCGCTGATCGCCGCGCCGCTGGCGCCGCCGAACAGCATCGCGGCGAGCAGCGCGACGACGCGCCGTTCGCCCGCCAGCGCGAGCGCGCCCAGGATCAGCGCGCCGAACGCGAGCGCAACGATCCCGCCCCACAGACGCTCCGCGACGCCGAACGGCGCGCGCGCGAGCGCCGCGAACAGCGGCACCGCAAACGCGGGCCCGACGAACGGCAGCAGCTCCTCGCCGCGGTCGACGCCGTCGATCGCGTGCTCGGCGCGCCAGATGTCGCGCGACCACGGGTCGCCGCCGGCGTTCCACGTCGCGCCCGCGGCGTAGTACGCTTCGAAGTCGCGCGCGAACGGCCCGTGCGTCGGCGGCGGTCGCAGCGCGGTGAAGGCGAGCGCGAGCACGAACGCCGCGAGCGCGAGCGCGGCGCTACGGCGCAGCGTACAAACCGAGCCGCTCGATGCGGCCGCCGTTTCCCATCACGTACGCGATGCCGCCGGGGAAGCGCGCTTCGTACGCTTCCGCGTAGACGATCGGAGCAGGCCCGCCGCTCGCGACCGTGTAGCGCGCGTCGAGCGTCGCCGTCGCCGCGCCGAGCATCACGTCGCCCGGGGTCAGGTGCAGCGCGCCGTAGTCTCGCGCGGCCAGTCCCGGCGCGCGGTCCGCTTTGGGCACGTAGTATTCCGCCGCGATCAGCGACGCGTCGCTGTAGAAGAGCGAGAGAAAGTTGCGCTTGCCGTTCTCACGCGCGGCGTAGCTGTGCCAGCCGCGCATCGGATACGCGAAGCCGACGCCCAGCGCGCGCTCGACGTCGCTCCGCGTCGTCGTTCGCAGCGCCAGCACGAGCGTTCCGCACGCGAGGACCACCGGAACGTCGAGCGGCGGCGGCGGCTCGGGCGGTGCCGAACGCCGAGCCGCATTGCGCTCGTAGATGTTCGCGAGAATCTCGACCGCACGGTGCACCGCAAAGCCGGGCGCGTCGCGGTCGGGCTCGTCGCTCACGCGTGGCGCTCGACGTACGTTGCCGCGGCGCCCGCGAGCGCGACCCCGATGACCGCGAGGTAGGCGACGAGCGTCGCCGTGCGCTGCGCGGGGGTGAGGCCGCTCCCGCGCGGGTCGATCTGGCCGCGCCACATCGCCATGATGCGCGGCACCGCGGTGAAGACCATCAGCAGCAAGATCACGATGCCGAACGGCGAGCGCGCGAAGAAGATGACGAACAGCGCAGTGAGCGCGACGCCGAGCACCCAGAGGCGTCCGTCGATCGCGCCCGCGACGGCGCCGCCGTCGAACGGCGGCGTCGGGATCAAGTTGAACAGGTTGATGAAGAAGCCGACGTACGCGCAGCCGGTCCAGAAGCGCGCCTGCGGCTCGAGCGCGGCCTCGCCGTGCGCTGCGGCGAACGCCCAGCACGCGGCCGCGGCCGCGACGCCGAAGACCGGCCCGGCAAGCGCCGCCGCGACGTTCTGCGCGGGCGTCCCGGTCGGCGGCGCGGACACGAACGCACCGAATCCGGGGATGAACGTGGGCAGCGACGCCTTGACGCCGTAGTTGCGCCAGGTGACGAAGTGACCGAGCTCGTGCACCAGAATCATCAGCACGAACACCAGGGCGATCTTCCAACCGCCGAACCACTGCGCGTAAATCCAGAGCGAGAGGAACATCGAGCCGAAGCTGATGAGGATTTTGGGAGCGAACAGCAGCACCTTGAACGAGAGCAGAGCGGTGACGATCGCCTTGAACTTCGCCGCGGCGAGGCCGAGCGCGACCAGGATGCCTCCTGCGGTGTTCCTGCCCCGTCCGGTCGTCTTCGGCTGCCGCAGCCGGTCGTCGTCGTTCATCCCGTGCTAGTTCTCGCTCGACCCGCTCCGCTCCGCGAATGGCGTGCGGACCTGCCGCCGGGCGATCTGCGGACCATCTCGCTCCACTGGACCGGGTACGACTACGAGCGCACCTTTCCGGCGTATCACTTCTGTCTGACCGGCGCGCGCGACGTCGTCGTGCACCACACGCACGACCTGCGCGACAACATGCGGGACGTGCGCGCCGGCCCTGACTCGCCGTATGCGGCGCACACGGCGCGGCGGAATTCTTGGTCGATCGGCGTCGCGGTCGCCGCGATGGAAGGCGCGACGCCGTCCGACTTCGGCGAGTACCCGATCACGGGCGAGCAGGTCGACGCGCTGTGCGCCGTCGCCGCCACGCTCGCGGCGCACTACGGCATCGCGCCGGCGTCGGTCCGCACGCACGCCGAAGCCGCGCTCGACGACGGGTACTTCGGCGACGGTGAGGCGGCGCGGTGGGACATCGCGCGCCTGCAGCCGTCGCCCGCGCCGCTCGTGCCGGCGGAAGCGACCCTGATCGGCGACGTCTTTCGCGCGCGCATCGCCGCGGTGTTGTCGCAGCGCGCGCCGTGACCGCGGACGACGCGCTCGCGCTCGCGGCGCGCTTCGGCGTGGACGTGAGCGGCGCGACGGCAATGCCGCTGAGCGGCGGATACTCCAACGAGACGATGCGGGTCGACGGCAGCGCCGGGACGTTCGTCGTGCGAAAGTACGGGCGGCTGCACGTCACCCGCGCCGCGGTGCTCTTCGAGCACGCGGTCGCGGCGCACGCCGCCGCGGCGATGCGCGAGATCGTCGCGCCGCTGCAGGACGCGCGCGGACGCACCGTCGCGGCCGCGCCGGGCGGCGGGATCGCGGCCGTCTTCCCGTACGTTCCCGGAACGACCGGCCGCACCGATCTCGTGACAGCGTGCGCCGCCGCGCGTGTGCTCGCCCGGTTTCACCGCGCGATGCGGGACGTCCACGTTGCGGGCGGCATGCGCAGCTCGCGCTTCCTGGGCATCTTGCCGTGGCTGCGCGAGCGGTTCGAGCGTTTTGCCGCGGACGCGGTGGTCGGGCGCGCGCTCGACTGGAGCGCGCTCGTCGTCGCCGTCAGCGCCGCGGCGGCGCGCGTCGCCCCGCGCGCGTCCGCGCTGCCGCACGTCGTCGTCCACGGTGATCCGAACCCGGCGAACGTCGTCACGGGCGACGCCGGCGACGTGCGCGCGCTGCTCGATCTCGACTTCGCGCACGAGACGGAGCGCGTCTACGACGTCGGCGTGCTGCTCGACGAGTTCGCGCGCGAGGACGACGATTCGGCGCTGCAGCTCGAGCGCATCGAGCCCATCATCGATGCGTACGCCGGCGTCGCGTCGCTTTCGGACGACGAGCGGGCGGTCGTGCCCGATGCGATGCTGCGCCGCGCAGCGACGCTCGTCTGGTACGTCGCCACGCGGCACGGCGAGCGCGTGCCCGGCGACGTCGGCGGTGCGCCTCGCTACGCCGCGCGCGCCGCCGAGATCGATCGCCTCGTGCCGGCGATTCGCGAGGCCGCCGGTGCGTAGGGCGGCGAACGCGCTGCTGTGGCTGCTGCTCGCGCTCGCCGTGCTGACGGTCGTCGTGATGACGTGGCATCCCTGGGTGCATCCGTGGACCGGAGTGAAGCGATGACGAAGATCCTGGTTCTGGGCGGCGGCTTCGCCGGCGTCGCGACGGCGCGCCGTCTGGAACGCAAGCTGCGCGCCGACGAAGCGGAGATCGCGCTCGTGAGCCGCGACAACTTCACGCTCTTCACGCCGATGCTGCCGGAGGTGAGCTCCGGCGGCCTTGAGCCGCGGCACGTCGCAACGCCGGTGCGCGCGCAGCTGCGGCGCACGACGTTCGTGCTCGGCGAGATCGGGCGCGTCGACCTCGCCGAGCGGATCGTCGAGGCGCAGCATCCGATCACCGGCGACGTCACGCGGCTCGGCTACGATCATCTCGTGCTCGCGCTCGGCTCGGTGACGTCGACGTTCGGCATCCCCGGCGTCGAAGAGCACACGCTGCCGCTCAAGACGCTCGAGGACGCCGAGACGCTGCGCAACCGGATCGTCGCGGCGCTCGAGCAGGCCGTGGTGACGCCGGCCGGTCCGGCGCGCGAACGCCTGCTGACCTTCGCCGTCGTCGGCGGCGGCTACACCGGATGCGAGTGCGCCGGCGAGCTCGTCGACTTCTTTCACTCGATCGTGCGCTTCTACCGCCCGCTGCGCCTGGCCGACGTGCGCATGATCCTGATCGAAGCGGGCCGCGCGCTGCTGCCGGATTTGCCCCAGGGGATGGGGCGGTACACGACGCGCAACCTCGCGCGGCGCAAGGTCGAGCTCGTGATCGGCGACGGCGTCGCACGCATCGACGACCGCGGCATCGCCCTGCAGTCCGGAACGATGATCCCGTGCGCGACCGTGATCTGGAGCGCCGGCGTGCGGCCGTCGCCGGTCCTGCTGCATCTGCCGCAGGTGACGCACGCGCGCAACGGCGGCATCGTCGTCAACCGCGACATGTCCGCCGTCGGCGCGCCCGGCGTGTGGGCGCTCGGCGACTGCGCGTGGATTCCCGCGAAGCCGGGCGCGGAAGAAGCCGACCGCACCGCGTGGTATCCGGCGACCGCACAGCACGCGATCCGCGAAGGTCCCGCCCTCGCCGACAACATCGTCGCGACGCTGCGCGGCCAGCCGACGAAGCCGTTCCACTACACGTCGCTCGGCACGATGGCGTCGCTCGGCGCGCGGCGCGGCGTCGCGCAGTTGCCCGGCGGCTTCGTGCTGACTGGGCTTTCTCGCGTGGTTCTTGTGGCGTTCGTACTATTTGGCGCGGCTGCCCGGCCTCGACCGTCAGGTGCGCGTCGCCATCGACTGGACTTTGGGGCTGCTGTTCCCGCGCGACATCGCGGAGCTGCGGCTCTACACCGAACGCGGGCACGCCGCAGCGAGCCAACCAACGGCGCCGCCGCCCGCCTGACGCCGCCGCTAAGCGCTCACGTCAGCCAGGCGTCGTCCGGGCCGGCGTACGTGTTGCCGTACAGCGACTGCGCGTCGGGATAGGGTTCTGCCTCGATCTCGTCGGTGGTGCGGTTCACGAGGTCGGCGATCTCGCGCTTGAGGTCCTTGACGCTCTGCTCCGTCAGCACGCCCGACTCGATCAGCTGCTTTTCGAAGCGCGGCACCGGATCGCTCGGACGGTGCTCCGCGACCTCGTCGCGCGTTCGGTACGTGCGGTCGTCGTCGTCCGTCGTGTGCGAGAGAAAACGGTAGCACGTCGACTCGACGAGCACCGGACCGTTGCCCGCGGCGGCATGCGCTCGCGCGTCGCGCACCGCGCCGTACACGGCGACCGGGTCGAACCCGTCGCACGTGACGCCGCGGATGCCGTACCCCGTCGCACGCGTCGCGATCGTCGGCACCCGCATCTGCTTGCTGATGTGCGTGGAGATCGCCCACTGGTTGTTCTCGCACAGGAAGATCACGGGCAGCGCGTGGACCGCCGCGAAGTTCACCGCTTCGTGCCACTCGCCTTGCGACGTCGCGCCGTCGCCGAACTGGCAGAACACGACGCGGTCGCGCTCGCCGCGCGCCTTGAGCGCCCACGCCGCGCCGGCCGCGTGCGTGCACTGCGCCGCGATGATCGACGAGATCGACGCGATGCCCAGCGCTTTCGCCGTGACGTGGTTGATGATCGAGCGGCCGCCGGTCGTATCGCCTTTGCGCGCCAGCTGCGAGCGGAACAGGTCGGTCAGGGGAAAGCCGCACGCGAGAATCAAGCCGGTGTTGCGATAGTACGGGTAGAGCAGGTCCTTACCGCGCTGGAACGCGAGCCCCGTGCCGGCCTGCACCGCCTCGTGGCCTTCGGAACCCATCGCGATGCCGATCTTGCCCTGGCGGTTCAGCTGGAAGCCCCGCGTGTCGACGGCGCGCTGCGTGAGCATGTCGCGGTACAGCGTGAGCAGCTGCTCGCGCGAGATGCCGGTTCCGGCCGGGGCTCCGATCGCCATCGCGGCCAGCGTTCCGCGACGGCGGCACCGCCCCTACCAAGCGGTCGGGCGGGGAACGCGGCCGCGCGGTCGGAAGACGGCGGTGATGCGCTTCGGACTTTCGCTTGCGGCGGCCGGTATGCTCGCCGCGTCGCTCAGCTGTTCTCTTTCGGCCGCGGGTGCCGCACCCGGCACGGCGACGCCGTCGTCGCCGCGCAAGCCGGCAGCGAAGCCGGCGGTCACGCCGAGCCCAGGCCCCGATACGGACGGCGTGCGGTTTCGCGCGATCGGCCCCGCGATCTCCGGCGGGCGCGTGCCGGCCGTCGCCGGCAGCGACCGCGATCCGTCGCTCTACTACGTCGGCGGCGCCGGCGGCGGCGTGTTCAAGTCGACGGACGGCGGCACGTCGTTCGCCTCGGTCTGGAACGGCGCGTCGCGCTTCGGCGCGATCGGCGCGATCAGCGTCGCGCCGAGCGACGACCGCACCGTGTGGGTCGGCACGGGCGAGGCGAATCCGCGCAACGACGTGTCGTTCGGCGACGGCGTGTGGGTGACGCACGACGGTGCGAAGCACTGGACGCACGCCGGTCTGGACCGCACGTCGCAGATCGCGAAGATTTTGGTGGACCCGAAGAACGCGAACCACGCGATCGTCGCGGCGCTCGGCGACCCGTGGGCCGACAGCACGGAGCGCGGCGTGTACGTGACGTCCGACGGCGGCCGCACGTGGGCGAAGACGCTGTACGTGGGGCCGGCGAGCGGCGCGGCGGACCTCGCGTGGAATCCGAAGCACCCGCAAACCGTGTTCGCGGCGATCTGGCAGTTCCGCCGGCAGCCGTGGACCACGACCAGCGGCGGGCCTGCCGACGGTCTGTACCGCTCGCGCGACGGCGGGCGCACGTGGTCGAAGATTCAAGGCCGCGGCTTTCCGACGGACACGCTGGGCCGCATCGGGATCTCCGTCGCTCCGACCGACGCGAACCGGGTGTACGCGGTCGTCCAGTCCAAACAGGGGACGGTCTGGCGCTCGGATGACGGCGGCGACTCGTGGCGGCGCACGTCGAGCGACACGACGCCCGAGCAGCGCCCGTTCTACTTCAGCCACCTCGCGGTGGACCCGCGCAACCGCGACCACGTGATCGCCGTGTCGATGTACTTGACGCTGTCGAAAGACGGCGGGCGCACGTGGAAGCACCTGACGGGTTCGGTGCACGTCGACAACCACGCGCTGTGGTGGTCGCATGACGGTACGCGGATCCTCGAAGGCAACGACGGCGGTGCGATCCTGAGCCGCAACGGCGGCGAGTCGTGGGCGTTCCTCGCGCGCATTCCGCTCGCGCAGATCTATCACGTCGGGTACTCGGACGAGAAGCCGTACCTGATCTGCGGAGGGCTTCAGGACAACAGCTCGTGGTGCGCGCCGGAGAACGCACGCAACGGCACGGGCGTGCTCGACCGCGACTGGTTCGCGATCGCCGGCGGCGACGGGATGTTCGCCGTGCCCGATCCGGTCGATCCGAACTTCCTGTGGACGAACACGCAGGACGGCGTGCTCGGCGTGTACGACCAGCGCGCGCGGCAGAGCATCGACGTCTCGCCGTACCCGCGCGACGTCTTCACCTCGCGCGACTCGCTCGCGCGCTCGCCGTACCGCTTCAATTGGAACGCGCCCCTCGCGTTCTCGCCGCAGGACGGACACGTCGCGTACTTCGGCGGCAACGTCGTGTTCAAGTCGTCCGATCGCGGACGGCACTGGACGGCGGTGAGCCCCGACCTCACGCGCAACGAAAAGCAGCACCAGCTCGCGGCCGGCGGACCGATCACCCTCGACGTGTCGGGCGCGGAGTACTACGACACGACGCTCGCGATCGCGCCGTCGCCCAAGGATGCCAACGTGATCTGGGCGGGCACGGACGACGGGCTCGTGCAGCTCACGCGCGACGGCGGCGCGCACTGGTCGAACGTGACGCCGGCCGGCTGGCCCACGTACGGTCGCGTCGAAGTGATCGACGCGAGTCCGTTCGCAGCGGGAACCGCGTTCACGCTGCTGGACCGGCACGATTCGGGCGACCGCAAGCCGTACGCGTTCGTCACCGACGACTACGGCGCGACGTGGCGTTCGATCGCGGCGAACCTGCCGCCGGACGCGCCGGTGCGCGTCGTTCGGCAGGACCCGTCCAACGCGAACCTGCTGTATGCCGGGACCGAGAACGGGCTCTATGTCTCGTTCGACCGCGGCGGGCGCTGGGAGCGGCTGCGCGCGGGCCTGCCGGTCGTGCCCGTGTACGACGTGCGCGTGCAGCCGGCATTCAACGACCTGCTCGTCGCCACGCACGGCCGCGGGTTCTTCGTGCTCGACGATCTGGCGCCGCTGCAGCAGTTGGCCGCGGCGCGCACCGCCGGCGTGACGTTCTTCCCGGTGCGCGAGGCGACGCTGTGGGCCGGGTGGCCGGCGATCGAGACGGGCGACGCGAACGCGCTGCCCGCGAACTTCTTCTCCGGGCCGAACTCACCGTCGGGTGCCGTGCTCACGTTCTACCAGAAGACGAAGGCGGCGCAGCGTCCGTGGATCGAGATCGCCGACGCGAGCGGCAAGGTCGTGCGCACGCTGCGCGGCGGCATTCCGTTCGATCCGGCCGATCCGCCGAAGGAGGAGCGCGGGCGCTACTTCGTCACCAACGACGCGGGTCTGAACCGCATCGGTTGGGACGGCAACGAGGACGGTCCGACGCGCTGGCTCGGGACGTCCTTCCAGAACGCCGGACCGGCGACCGGACCCGAGGCGCTGCCCGGTAAGTACACGGCGCGGCTGCACGCCGGCACCGCGACGTACGAGCAGAGCTTCACGCTGGTCGACGATCCGCAGAGTCCGTGGACGCCCGAGCAGCGGGCCGCGCGCCACGCGTACCTCGTCACGGTTTTCGGCTGGATCGACGGAATCGACCGCGCGCTCAACGAGATCGACGCGCGGCTCAAGAAGCATCCGGCCGCGGCCGACCGTGCGTCGCTGCTGGCGCTGCGCGCGGACCTTTCGGCGAACGACCTCCACGACGAGGACTCGGTCGCGCAGCCGGACCGCATCCGCGAGCGTGTGTTCGCGTTGACCGGCCCGTTCGGCGGGAACCTGCAGCCGCCGTTCGTGCAGCACCAGGCGGCGCTCGACGCGCTGCGGCCGGACGTCGCCGCCGCCTACGCGCGGATCGCGACGGTGCTCGGCTCGTCGTTCGCGCCGTCGCCGTGATCGCGGTGGAGCCGCGCAAGCCGTACGACATCGACTCGCTGACCGACATCGCGCTGCGCGTCTTCGCCGAGCGCGGCTACGACGGCGCGTCGATGGACGACGTCGCCCGCGCCGCCGGCATCACGAAAGCGTCGATCTACCACCACGTCAGCGGCAAGGAGGCGCTGCTCGAGCGCGGGCTCGGCCGCGCGCTCGACGCGCTGTTCGCGATCCTCGACGAGCCGGCGGCGCGCGAGGGTCGCGCGGTCGCGCGGCTGCGCCACATCGTCGAGCGCGTCGCCGCCACGACGTTGCACCTGCTCCCCGAGCTCACGGTGCTGTTCCGCGTGCACGGATCGTCGACGAGCGAGCGCGACGCCGTCGAACGCCGCCGCACGTTCGACCGCGTCGTGACGGAGATCATCGCGCAAGCGCAGCACGAGGGCGACGTCCGCGCCGACGTCGACGCCCGGCTGGCCGCGCGCCTGGTGTTCGGCATGTCGAATTCCGTCGTCGAGTGGTACCGCAGCGGCAGCCTCTCGCGCGACGCGATCGCGCACGCGATCGTCGCGATCACGTTCGAGGGGCTGACGTCAGGCTGACGCGTCGCCGCGGCGCTTTCGCGCGCGGCCGTTCGCGGTACCGGTTTCCGCGGGGAAGAAGCGGTCGGCCGCGACGCGCAGGATGCCGGCGACGGGCACCGCGAGCAGCATGCCGAGGATGCCGAACGACTCGGCGCCGACGACGATCGCGAGGAAGATCACCAGCGGCGTGACGCCGATCTGCTTGCCGACCACGACCGGCGTGAGGACGTGTCCCTGCACCTCGAAGACGATGACGAACAGGGCCAGCACGATCGCGGCCTTGACGACGCCCACGCTGACGAGCGCGACGAGCGTCGCCGGAACGGCGCCGACGATCGCGCCGACGATCGGCACGATCGACGCGACGCCGGTCAGGATGCCGAGCAGCAGCGCGTACTTCACGCCGGTGACCAGCAAGATCAGCGTCGCGAGCACGCCGACGACGACGGCGAGCAGCACTTGACCGCGCACGAAGCCGCCGATCACGCGGTCGACGTCATCGACGAACTCGAGCGTCGCGGGACGGGCGGAGCGTGGGACGAACCGCATCGCCGTCGCACGAATGCGCTCCGCGTCGGTGACGAAGAAGAAGGCGAGCGCGAGGACGAGCACGACGTCGATCAGCACCGATGCCGTGCCGCGCACGACGCCGAGCGCGCGTGCGCCGACGAACGTTGCGCCCGTCGTCAGGCCGCGTTCGGCGTCGGCCGCGTGCGCCGCGATCCACGTCCGCGCATCGGGAGGAAGCCGCGACAGCACGGGATCGGTTCCGGGAGCCTCCATGCCGTGCTGCAGCGCGGCGATCTCCGCGGGCATCTGGCGCGCGAGGTCGCTCGCCTGCGCGCCGACCGCGGGCGCAAGCGCGGCCGCCGCGGCGGCGACGATGCCCACCGCGACGATGTAGACCGCGACGACGGCGAGCGCGCGCGGCAGCCGCGACTCGAGCACGCGAACCGCGGGATAGATGAGGTACGAGAACAGCACCGCGACGAGGATCACGGTAATGACGTGATGGACGCGGTCGAGCACGGCTGCGACCATCCAGACGAGAATTCCGACCCCGATCGCGAGCGCGACGGTGACGAGAGCGCGCAGCCGGCGTTCCATGGGTCGGCTGTTGCACGGATGGAGCGTTACGACCCGCGCGGAGTCTGGGCGAGCAGCGTGATGCGGGCCTCCAGCGCGCTGACGCGCGTCGCGAGCGATGCTTCCGGCTCGTCGTCCGCATGCTCGCCGCGGCCGTTCGCGAGCAACCACGCATCGACGCCGAGCTCGCGCGCGAGCCGCAGGCCGATCACGAAGCTCGCCATCTTCGTCTGACCGCTCTCCATCTGGCGGATGGCGCCTTCCGTCACGCCGACGCGCTGCGCGAGCTGCGCGCAGCTCAGCATCCGCGCCGTGCGCAGACGCCGGAGCCGTTCGCCGAAGCGTTCCGCGCGCAGCAGCATCGTGAATCCGCCTCGGGTCAGCGCCTCGACGGCGCGTCGGCCGGCACGACCCCGGTCGCGCGGTACCCGCGGACGTCGTAGCGGGCGAGGATCCAGGGCCGGAGCATGGCTCGGTCCTCGCGGTCGAGCGACTCGATCTGGCGCTGGACCTCGCGCAGGGTCGCCGGCGGCGCGACGAGCTCGGGACGGAAACGGTCTCGCGGTTCCATGGGCGAGCAGGCTTCGCGATGCAGGATCGAACACCTGTTCGATTCCCACCCGACTCCGCCCACGCCATCCCCGTGGGTACGGTGGCCGGGATGATCGAGGAGCGACACGAGCTGTGCGTGCTTGGGGCGGGCACGGCGGGTTTCATAGCCGCCGAAGCGGCACGCGCCGCCGGCCGGGACGTCGTCCTCGTCACGGGCGACGACGAGCTCGGCGGCACGTGCATCCTGCGCGGCTGCATGCCGGCGAAGACGGTGCTCGCCGCCGCGCAGTACGAGGGCGAGATCGAGAAAGCGCACGATGTGGGCGTCGAGACGTCCGCGCCGCACCTGGACATGCCCGCGATCGTGCGCCGCAAGCGCGCTCTCGTCGACTACTTCGCGGCAGACCGCTTGCACGATCTCGAGGCGTACCCGCTCGTGCGCGGCGACGCACGGTTCGTCGCCGAGGATACGATCGTCGCCGCGGGACGGCGCATCGTCGCCGAGCGGTTCGTGATCGCGACCGGCGCCACGATCGTACGCCCCCGCATCGAGGGGATCGACACGGTGCGCACGATCACGAGCTCCGACGTGCTCGAGATGACGCAGCCGCCGCGCAGCGTCGCGATCCTCGGCGGCGGGCCGATTGGCTGCGCGTTCGCGCAGTACTTCGCGCGTCTGGGCACGCGCGTGACGCTGTTCCAAGACGCGCCGGAGCTGCTGCGAAACGAAGACGCCGACGTCGGTACCGCGGTTCGCGCGGCGCTCGGCCGCGACGGCGTCGAAGTCGTGTGCGACGCCGACGTGCGCCGCGTCGAGCGCGACGGCGACGTCGCGGTCGTGATCGCGGACACCGCGCACGGCGCGCACGGCGCACGCGCCGAAGCGGTGATGCTGGCGACCAACCGGCGGCCGAACGTCGAAGGACTCGCGCTCGGCGCGGCGGGCATCGAAGGCGACCGCGCGCGAGGCGTCGTCGTCGACGACGCGCTGCGCAGCGTGAGCAACCCGCGCGTGTTCGCGGCGGGCGACGTGCTCGGTCGCCGGTCGCTGGTGCACGCCGCCGCATACGCGGGACGGCTCGCGGCGGAAAATGCGTTCGCGGACGAGCCGGTCGCCGTGGACTGGCGGCGTTGGGAGTCGCACGCCCTGTATACGCAGCCGCAGGTCGCCGTCGCCGGCCGCACCGAGCGGCAGTGCCGCGAGGACGGCATCGCCGTGCGCGTTGCGACGCTGCCGGCGAGCGAGGTCGGCAAAGCGCTCGTCAGCGATCAGGCCGAAGGCTTCGTCAAGATGCTCGTGCGCGCCGGCGACGGCCGCGTTGCGGGCGTCACGATCGTCGCCGACGACGCGATCGACCTTGCCGGCGAAGCGATCGCGCTCGTCGACCGTGGCGCGACCGCGACCGAGATCGCGAACATGCCGCACCTGCACCCGACGATGAGCGAGCTGCTCGCGCGCGTCGCCGAGAAGCTCTGCTAAGCGCGCCCCGTCAAGAACGGCAGAGCGGCTAGAACACGTGCGCGTAGACGCTGCATGATTTGCAGATCTCCGGCGGCGCGTCCGAGCCGAGGCGCTCGCGGAAGTCCGCGTACGCGGGGCCGTTCCACACCGTGTCGACGCCGTCGAGCACGACGTTCCCCAGCGACGCGCGGTCGGGCGTGGCTACCATGCAGCACGGCATCGCGGTGCCGTCGTACGCGACGTACGGCCCGCGCCACGGCCAGTCGCAGCGCGCGCGACCCGGCGTATCCGGGGCGTGCCGCATCGGCGTGACGCGCGGAAGCCGCAGCGTGACGCCGTGCCGCCGCGCGGCGTCCCGTGCGTCGGCGAACGCCGATTCCACCTCGGCGGGGTCCATCGAGAGCAGCGTCTGCTCGGCCACGAACGCGCGCATCGGCGCGTACTGGACCGGCAGCGTCGATTCGCCGAAGTCGTGGCAGAGGTGCTGCACGGAGAGCGTGCGCACGCCCCAGCGCGCCGTGAGCTCCACGAGCGCCGCGATCTCGCCGACGTTGTCGCGCATCGCGACGGCCGTCACGTGCAGCCGCGTCGGGCTCGCATGCCGCGCGAGCGCCTCCTGCAGCCGCAGCATGTTGCGCTCGAGGCGATCGAAGCGCGCGTCGACGCGGATGCGCTCGTACGTTTCCGGCGTCGCGCCGTCGACCGAGACGTAGATCGCTTCGAGGCCGCACGTCGCGGCGCGATCCGCCTTGGCCGCCGTCAGGAGCGTGAGGTTGGTGTTGACGCTTACGGCCACGCCGCGCGCCACCGCATAGTCGACCATGTCGAAGAAGCGCGGGTGCAGCAGGGGCTCGCCCAGGCCCTGAAGGTGCAGCTCGGAGAGCGCGGGCAGGTCGTCGACGACGCGCGTGAAGTCGCTCCACGCCATGAACGCGTTCGTCGCCTCGCGATAGCGCACCGGGCACATGCGGCACCGCAGGTTGCACTCGCCGACGGGCTCGATCTGCACGAAGCGCGGGGAAGGTTCCACGATCCTGGCTTTCCCGGCTCGCCCGCGGCTCGAGCGGCCGAGCGAGCGCCCCGATGCCGCGGGCCGCTCCTCGTCCTCGTCCTCGTCCTCGTCATGCTGAGCTTGTCGAAGCATGGGCGCCCTTCGACAAGCTCAGGGTGACAGACAAGCTCAGGGTGACAGACAAGCTCACGGTGACAAGCGAGAGGGTGACAGGGGCCGCCGGACCGGGTATACTCGGCCTTACCGACCATTCGGTAGGGAGAGCTGCACGCATGTCGACGACCGCCCCCAGCCAGACCTCGCTGATCGTGCCCCCGGAGGGCTTCGCCCCGTACCCCGAGGTGCCGCAGCCGAACATCTTCCCGATGGAATGGCGCGTCGAGACGCCCAAGCTGGCGGAGCTCTACGAGCGCGCGAAGCGGCACGTCTGGAATCCGTCCGACTTTCCGTGGGACACGCTGCGCGCCGAGGACTTCACCGAAGAGCAGCGGCTCGGCATCATGTACTGGTACGCGGTGCTCGCGAACTTCGACGGCTCGGGCCCGGCCGTGTTCGCGAAGGCGACGATCCACGCGTTCGAGACGCATCAGGAAGACCCGATCCGCAAGTGCTTCTTCTCGATCACGCACGACGAGATGAACCACGAGGAAGTCTGCCAGCGCGCGATCCAGACGCTCGTGCCGGGCGGTCCGATGGACTTCACGCCCACGAGCGATCTCGCGCGCGCCGCGCAGAACAACATCGGCTGGCTGTATCACAACGGCGGCCGCTACTGGTCGGGCTACAGCGCGTCGCTCGCGAAGTATCCGCTCAGCGTGCTGTTCACGTCGTTCATGATGGGGGAGGTCGCGTCGTCGACGCTGTTCTTCGGCATGTCACGCAAGGCGACGCACCCGCTGTTCAAGGAGATCTTCAAGAAGGTCGGGCAGGACGAGGCGCGCCACCTCGCGATCTGCCTGACCGTGCTCGAGCGCGACTGGCCGGGGCTCTCCGACGAGTACAAGACGATGATCACGAAGCAGCTCCGCGCGGGCTTTGTCTTCCTGAGCATGATCCTGTGGGAGCCGCCGAACCAGTTCTGGGACATCCCGGACTACTTCTTGCCGAATCACCGCGTGCTCGTGCAGCACGCGCGCGACGCCGGCCTGGGCGTGCTGACCTACGAAGAGCAGGCCGAGAATTGGAAGACCGCGCTGGCGCGCGTGCGCGCGATCGTCGGCGAGTGGGGCATCGAGTTTCCCGCGATCCCCGAGCTCGACCTCGACGGCGTCGACGTCGGACACATCGGGCCCGAAGACATCATCCCGGTGTTCTAGGACGGACGCAGCGCGATTGCGAGCGTGATCGCGACCGTCACCAGCACGGGCAGCGTCGCGCGCAGCATCCGCGCAGGCGCGATGCGCACCGTCATCTTGCGCGCGATCTCGATCTGGCGGTCGATCGACCACGCGACGAGCCAGGCGACCTCGGCGATCGCGACCATGACGAGCACCATGATCGCCGTCTGGTCGTCGCGCGGCGGCGTGCGCGCGAGGAGCACGCCCAGCAGCGGCACGGCTACGATCAGTACCGCGGGTCCGAGCCACAGCACCCACTTGCCGGCGGTCGCCCGCGACGGCCGGCCGTCGGGGCCGATGCGCAGCGGCATACGCTTGGGCGCGGCCGGATAGACGCGCAACACGTGCCGAACGAGCAGGACGGTCGCTCCGGCGGCGACGGCGTACGCGATCGTGACGACGAGGTTCACGCGGTCTTCTACCCCGCGTGGCATGCACGGTTTCGCGGGGTACGCTACGGCGCATGGACGCGGCGCGGTTCCCGGCAATCACGGGCGAAGCGCTTGACGGGCGACCGTTCGTTGCTCCGCGCGATCTTGCGGCGGGCCGAACGATGACGCTCGTCGGGTTCGCTCTGGAACACCGAGCCGAGATCGAGACGTGGGTGCCGTTCATCGACCGCATCGTGCGGTCGCGGCCCGACGTCCGCTCCCGGCTCTTCGTCGCGCTCGGCGCGCCGAAGCTGATGCGCAAAGCGATCGTCACCGCGATGAAGGCCGCCGTCACGGCGCCGGAACTGCGCGCCTCGACGATCCCGCTGTTCGTCGACGTCGATGCGTTCGCGCGCTCGCTCGGCATCGGCGACCGCGACCACCTCACGGTCCTGCTCGTCGAGCCGGACGCGCGCATCACGTGGCGCGGCAGCGGGCCGTATTCCGAGGCCGCCGGCGCGTCGCTGAGCGAGGCGCTCGCCTAGCGTCGCCGAAGCCTTCGGCATGACCACCACGACGGCGCGCGGCGCCGACCTGTTTGCGCGCCATCGGGAGACGCTCGACCGCGCGCGCGAAGCGATTCGCACGCGCGCGTTCTACAGTGCGTTCCCGGAGAGCCCGAGCGTCCGCATCTACGGCGAGACGGCGCCGGCCGAAGGTAAGGCGGCGTTTGACGCGCGCCTCGGCAAGGAGCTCGCGCTCGAGCAGGCGGCGGCAGAGCAGACGGTTGCCACGGAGCGCTCGCCGTTCGGCCTCGATCTCGGCGTGCGCTACCCGGTCGCAAGCGTCGAGGCGCTCGTCGACGGTGCGCGCGCCGCGATCGAGCAATGGGGCGACGCGCCCGTCGACACGCGCGCGGGCGTGATGCTCGAAGCGCTCGCGCGGATCAACGCGCGCTCGTTCGAGATTGCGCACGCGGTGATGCACACGACCGGCCAAGCCTTCGTCATGGCGTTCCAAGCCGGCGGCCCGCACGCGCAGGACCGCGCGCTGGAAGCGATCGCCTACGCCTACGAGGAGATGTCGCGCGTACCGGAATCCGTCATGTGGGAAAAGCCCGCGAAGCCCGAGCCGGTGCGCGTGCGCAAGACATTCAGCATCGTACCGCGCGGCATCGACGTGACGATCGGCTGCTCGACGTTCCCGACGTGGAACGCGTACCCCGGGATCTTCGCGAGCCTCACGACCGGCAATGCCGTCATCGTCAAGCCGCACCCGCAGGCGGTGCTGCCGCTGGCGATCACGATCGAGATCGTGCAAGGCGCGCTGCGCGACGCCGGGTTCGACCCGCGGCTGATCCAGCTCGCCGTTGACGCGCCCGACCGTCCGCTCGCGAAAGTGCTCGCGCAGCATCCGGCCGTGGCGCTGCTCGACTACACCGGTTCGACCGAGTTCGGCGACTGGCTCGAGCGCAACTCGCACGCGCTCGTGTACACCGAGAAGGCCGGCGTGAACAGCGTCGTGATCGACTCGACCGCCGACCTCAAGGGCATGGCGCGCAACCTCGCGATGTCGCTCTCCCTGTACTCCGGCCAGATGTGCACGACGCCGCAGAACCTGTTCGTGCCGCGCGACGGGATCGTCGTGAACGGCGAGCGCGTCGCGTTCGACGACGTCGTCGGCGCGCTGGTCAAGGCGATCGACGCGCTGCTCGGCGATCCCGAGCGCGCGAGCGGCCTGCTCGGTGCGATCGCGACCGACGCAACGTTGCGCCGCGTCGACGCGGAGAACGCGAAGCCGGGCGTCGTCCGCCGCAGCGAAGCGGTTGAGAACGCCGAGTTCCCGAACGCGCGCACGCGTTCGCCGCTGGTCGCCGTCGTCGACGCGGCCGACCGCGAGCGGTACGACCGGGAAGCCTTCGGCCCGATCGCGTTCGTCGTGCGCACGGCCAGCACCGACGAGTCGCTGCAGCTCGCGAGCGGCGAGGCGCAGCGACGCGGTGCCATCACGGCGATCGTCTACACGACCGACGACGCGGTGCTGGCGAAAGCGGAACGCTGGGCGCGTGACGGCAAGGTCAACCTCGCGGTGAATCTCACCGGGACGCTCATCGTCAACCAGTCGGCGGCTTTCAGCGACTTTCACGTGACCGGCGGCAACCCGGCCGGCAACGCCTCGCTCACCGATGCGGCATTCGTCGCGAACCGTTTCCGGGTCATCGAAACCCGCACGCCGATCGTGTCGCCCGTCCCTACCGCCACGGCGTGAGCGCGGTCGAGAGCGATGCCGTCGCGCTCGCGCGTGCGTGCGCGCAGGCGATGCTCGAGCGCGACCGAGCCTCGCAGGCGCTCGGCCTCGTGCTCGAGGACGCGCGCCCGGGCTTCGCGCGCGTCTCGATGCGCGTGCTCGAGTCGATGGTGAACGGGCATGCGATCGCGCACGGCGGCGTGATCTTCACGCTGGCCGACTCCGCGTTCGCGTTCGCGTGCAACTCCCGCAACGAGGCCAACGTCGCGCTGCAAGCATCGATCTCGTTCATCGCCGCGAGCCGCCTGGGCGATGCGCTGGTCGCCGTGGCCGAGGAGCGCTCGTCAAAGGCGCGCACGGGCGCGTACGACGTCACGGTGACGCGCGACGACGGGACGCTCGTCGCACTGTTCCGCGGCGTCTGCTACCGCATCCGCGGCACGGTTCTGGAGGGCGCCGTCACCTGACGCAGGAGCGCGCCTCCGGCGGCCCGCTGCGCCTTGCCGGCGAACCGCTGCGCGCGCATGCGGCCTCCTTGGTCGAACTGCTCGATGGCGCCGCATGCGACGCGCCCGATCGCGCATGCGTGGTCGAGCGCGACGAGCGGGGCGTGTGGCATCAGGCGACCTATGCGACGTTCGCGCGGTTGTCGTGGCGCGTCGCCGGAGCGCTGCTCGCGCTCGGTGCATCGGCGGACCGGCCCGTCATCGTGCTGGGTCCCAACGGCATCGATCACGCCGTCGTCGCGCTCGGTGCGATGCGCGCGGGCATCCCGGTTGCCGCCGTCGCGCCGTGTGCGGCCGGCGCGGGCGGCTTGGGCCGGCTGCACGCGATCGCGCAGCTGGTCCGGCCGGCCGTCGTCTTCGCGCGCGACGGTGCCGCATGCGCCGCGGCCGTACGTTCGACGATGCCCGACGCAGCGTTCGCGTGCGGGGAGCCGCCGCGCGACGGCAGCGGCTGCATCACGTACGCGAGGTTGACGAGCCACGCTGCGCTTGCGGCCGGCGACGCGCCGGAACTCGGGCCGGACACGATCGCGAGGATCGTGCCGGCGACGCGCGCCGGCGGTGAGACGCGCGGCGTCGTCACGACCCACGGCATGCTGTGCGCGATGCTCGAGGGCCTGACGCAGCGGTGGAATCTTCTCGAGATGCAGCCGCCCGTCGTCGTCGACGGCGTGCCGTGGCATCGCGCGTTCGGGTGGAACGTCGTGCTCGGTCTCGTGCTGCGCGCGCGCGGGACGCTGTACGTCAATGCCGGCGACGAGGTGCAGCCGACGCTTGCCTTCGACGTGCCCTCCGGCTGGGCGCGCCGCGTCGAGCGTCTGCGCGGCGACGATGCGCTGCGCCGGCGCTGGGTCGCGTCCGTCGAGCGCGCGTGCTGGTTCGGCGCGCCGCTGTCCGCGGCGACGCGCGACGCGCTCGTGGCGCTCGGCGTTCCGCTGAGCGGGCTGTGGGGCGCGGCGGAGACTGCATCCGTCGCGACGCTCGCCGACGGAACGCCGGGTCACGAAGCGATCGGCGTTCCACTGCCCGGCGTCGAGCTCAGGCTGGTGCGCGACGGCGAGCGCTTCGAGGCGCGCGTCCGCGGACCGAACGTGACGCCCGGCTATTGGTGGCGGCCGGATGCGACCGCGCTCGCGTTCGACGACGAGGGCTTCTTTCGCACCGGCGACGCCGTGCGGCCGATCGACGGGCGCGCTCCGCGGCGCGGTCTGGCGATCGTGGGGCGCCTCGACGATCGTTTCAAGCTCGCCTCCGGCGCGTGGGTCGATCGCGCGGCGGTGCGCGCGGAGTTTCTCGCGGAGTGCAGTGACGCGTCCGACGCGATCGTCACGGGGGACGGCCGTGACGAGGTCGGGCTGCTCGCGGTGCCCGCGTCCGCCGGCGAACGCCTCGAACGCGGGCTGCTGCGGGCGCAAGTTGCGACAGCGGCTCGGCGCGTCGCCGCGGCATCGTGCGCGGAGCTACGCCGCACGCTCATCGTCGATCGCGCTCCGCGGGGCCGCGAAGCCGCGGCGCTGATCGCGCGCCTGCATGCCAGCGAACCGGACGCCGAGGTGATCGTGCTGTGAACGAGGAGACGTTCGCCGGCGTCAACGTCGGCGGTACGACGACGAGCGTCGTGCTCGGTGACGCCGACGGCAGCGTCCACGCGCGCGCGGAATGGCCGACGCAGGCGCGCGACGGCGAAGCATTGTTCGGCGCGATCGTCGCCGCGGTCGCCGAGGTTGCGCCGGGCGCCGCCGCGATCGGCGTGGCAATCGGTGGGCCGATGGACGCGCGCTCCGGTACGGTCATCGCGCCGCCGCACCTGCCCGGCATGCACGGCTTCCCGCTCGCGGCGCGGCTTCGCGCCGCGGCCGGCAAGCCGGTTCGCGTGCATCACGACGCTGCGGCGTGCGCGCTCGCGGAGGTGCGCTGGGGCGCGGATGCGGGCGTCGCCGGACTCGCGTACCTGACGTGTGGAACCGGATTCGGTGCGGGTCTCGTCGTCGACGGACGCGCGCGCTACGGCTCGCGCGGCTACTCGCCGGAGCTCGGCCACGTGCGGTACCGCGACGACGGGCCCGACGTGTTCGGCAAGCCGGGCTCGTTCGAGTCGTACGGGGCCGCGAGCGCGCTACCGAAGCTGGCGCGGCGCATCGATCCCGGGTTCGACGCGACGACCGGCGCGGACGTGGCGCATCGCGCCGCGCGCGGCGATCCGGTCGCGCAACGCGCGCTCGACGAGAATGCCGCCGCCGTCGGCGCAGCGTGCGCGCTGCTCGCCGACTTGCTCGTCCTCGACGTCATCGTGCTCGGCAGCCTCGCCGCGTACCTCGGTGAGCCGTGGATCGCGCACGTGCGCGCGACGTTCGAGCGCGAGGCGCTGCCGCATCACGCCACCGCGTGCACGCTGCGCGCTCCGTCGCTGCCGAATCTGCAAGACCTCAGCGGCCTCGCGGCCGCGCTCTCACCGTAGCGCCTGCGCAGCGCTCGCAGCGCAGCGCCGGCGCAGCGCCCGCTCAATACACTCCGAGGATGCGCTGCTCGCCGCCGATCGCCGCGAGCGCGTCGCGCAGGCGGTCGTCGACGACGTTCGAGAGCTCGACGAAGAAGCGGTACCGAAACGGCACGCGGCGATCGGGGCGCGCGATCAAAAAGCGCAAGTCGATGTCGCGGTCGGCGAACGCGCTCAGCGCGTCGCGCAGCGACCCCGGCCGGTCCTCGACCGCAATCCCGACGCACGCCCTGCGCGCACCCGTCGTCATCCCGAGCGTCGTTGTCATCCTGAGCTCGTCGAAGGATGCGCCCGCATCCTCGCGCGCGAGCAGAAAGAAGCGCGTGTAGTTCTCGACCTCGTCCTGTATCGCGCGCTCGAGGATCACGGCGCCGTAGATTTCGGCCGCGAGGGCGGGCCCCACGGCGGCCAGGCGCGTATCGCCGGCCTCGACGATCTCGCGCACGGCGCCGGCCGTATCGGTCGTCGTCGAGCGCTCCCAGCCGCGCGCGGCGATCAACCGGTTCACCTGCTCGAGCGCGACGGGATGCGAGCGCACCTCGCGGATGGCGTCCGGACTCGCGCCGGGCGTGCCGATCAGACAGAGCTCGATCGCCAGCGTCGTCTCGCCGCGAATGCGAAGCCGCGGGTGTTCCCACAGCAGCTCGTAGTTGCGCGGGACCGGGCCCGCGATCGCGTTCTCGACCGGCAAGACGGCGAAGTCGACCGAGCCGCCGTCGAGCGCTTGCGCCGCGGCGTCGAACGACGGATAGCCGCGTGTCTCGGCGCCCGGCACGAGCTCGCGCGCCGCGACGTCGCTGAACGCGCCGGGATGACCCTGGTACGCGACGGTCGGCACGTCAGCCGCCGAGCGCGTGCAGCGCCGCGCGCGCGTCGGCCGCGTGCGGCGCGTCGGGTCCCGCGATGCTCAAGTAGCGCCGAAAAGCCGCGATCGCATCGGCTTTGCGGCCCGTCGCCTGCATCGCGATGCCGCGCCCGAACGTCGCTTCGGCGTTCTTCGGGTCGACCGCGAGCGCGCGATCGAAGTACGACGCAGCCTTGTCGTCGATGCCCGCGGCGAGCTCGAGGTCGCCGAGGCGCACGAGCGCGGTGACGTCGCGCGGATTGCGGGCAAGGCGCGCGCGCAAATCGGTCAGCTCCTCCATCACCGGTGCGGGCGGGCCTGCGGCGTTGCCGCCGCCGACGCCGGCGCCGGGCAGAGCGGTCGCGCCCGAAACGCGGCCCGTGCCCGTCTGCGGCACCGCGAACGTGCCGGGCGGATCCGTGGCGATCGGTGCGGGCGTCGCCTGGATGCGCGCGTCGCCTTGTTCAGGGACGCTGCCGGGACCGAACGCCGAGCCCGTCGTGCCGAACCCGATGCGCAGAAACCAGCCGAGGATGCCGAGAAAGATGGCAGCAAAGACGACGAGGATCGGAAGCGCAATGCGAAGCGGAAGGCCCACGTTGCGGTCTACGCCGTTCGAAGCCGGGTTCTTGCACGCGCGCCGCGAAGAACGCGTTGTGTTCCCGGGCCTCCCCGACGTCGCCGAGCTGCAGCTCCTGTTCGCGCAGTACAACATGATGTATTTCGGCGGCGAGATCGCGTCGTACCGGATCGCGTACAACGCGCGCTTCTCGAACCTCGCCGGCCGCGTGAGCTACAAGCCGCCGCTGATCGAGCTCTCGCCCAAACACCTCGTGGGCAAGCTGGACGAGCTGCGCGAGACGCTGCTCCATGAGATGATTCACGCATGGCTCCACTCGCTGGGGCGCAATCCGGGCCACACGCCGGAATTCAAGAAGAAGATGCGCGAGCTCGGTCTGAGCTCGATCTACCACGACCTCGGCAAAGCCGCGCCGATCAACGAGTCGCCCAAGCGCTACATCCTGCGCTGCGAGAAGTGCCTGATGGAAGTGCTGCGCAAGCGCAAGCCCTCGCCGCACGTCATGTGCGCGCGCTGCCGCAAGCACCTGGTCGTGTTCGAAGTCGTCGAAGTGCGGCCGGTGGAGTTGCAGCGGGCGGCATCGCGGGCACGCTGAGCGCGCTCACGTGGGCTTCGAGCCGCATGACGCACACGAGCGCGGCGGCGCCGCCGGACGCCGAGCTCTACAGCGCGGCGCTGAAGTACGTGTAGCCGTTCTCCTGGAGAACCGCGACGGAGCTGATCCCGGCTGGCACGACGTCGCAGCCCGGCAGAATGTGTTCGCGCAGGTGCGCCTGGATCGCGAAGGCGTCGCTACCCGCGCCGGCCGTCGTGCCGGCCGCGACGATGCGGTTCGCGATCTCGCCGAGCGCGGTGTTGCACACGGCGATCCGCACGCCGCGCGCGACGAGGGCGGGGACGGATCGGTCGCCGCGCGGACCCGCGCTGGCGGCCGTGTGCGACCATGGGTTCCCCGCACCGTCGGCCGTGAGCCAGTCGCCGGGAAACTTGCGAACGATGTCGGCGATCTTGTGCGCCTGCCACGCGGCGTCGTCCAGGGCGAGCACGCACGCCGAGCCGAACAGCACGACCGCGATCTGCACGTTCGCGGGCGGCTCGTTCCAGCCGCTCTGAAAGCCGTTCATCGTGTTGACGGCGAACTGCAGCGCGGCCGCGTCGTTGACGCGCGCCGCGCCGATCGCTTGACGGTGTTTCGCGCCGCTGCGGATGCGCGCGACGAAGGCGGCCTCGTCGAGGATTGCGGCGCCGGCCGCGCTCGCCGGCGCGCCTGCGGCTGCGGCAGCGACGGCTGCTCCGACTCCGGCGATCAGAACGTCACGGCGGGTGCTCATACGTCGATGTTCGGCATTTCATCGCCCGGCCTTGCTGCGTGACGAGGCGGCGGACAGAATCCGCCTCGATGTCAGAACAGGTGGCGCGCGGCGAGGCCGACGGCCGCCAGGATGAGCGCGGTCGCGAGCAGCGTGATCAGCCGTGGCGACGACACGCGCTTCGCGATCGCCGGCCCGATGCTGCCGCCGACGACGCCGCCGAGCACGAGCGGCACCGCGAGCGCCCAGTCGACGTCGCCGCCCGCGACGTGCGTGATCACGCCGACCGGCGACGTCGTGGTGATGACGAGCGCGCTCGTCGCGGTGACGACGTGCGGCGCCATGCGCGCGGCGATCAGCAGCAGCGGAATGAGGACCACGCCGCCCCCGATTCCGAACAGCGAGGAGAAGAAGCCGACGCCGAAGCCGGCCGCGACGCCGACGCGCCAGTCGTGCGCGAACGTTCGCTCGTCGGGCAGCCGCGACGTCAGCGAACGGCGCCGCAGGACGAGGATCGCGTTCATCACCAGCACGCACCCGTACGCGAGGTCGAATGCGACCGTCGAGAAGCGCTGCACGGCGAGCACACCGGCGACGCTGCCCGGAACCGCGCCGATCGTGAGCGGCACGGCGAGCCGCAGGTCGACGACGCGGTTGCGAAGGTAGCCCACCGTCGCGGCAGCGGTGTTTGCGAGCACCATCACGAGCGACGTGCCGGCTGCGGCCGCGGGCGAGACGCCGAACGCGATGCGCAGCACCGGGACGATCACGAAGCCGCCGCCGAGGCCGACGAGCGAGCCGAAGATGCTCGCCGCGACCCCGATCAGGAACAGCGCGAGCGCAGCTTCGATGCTAGCTTTGCACGCGCCCGATGTAGCGCCGGTCGCGTGTGTCGATGCGGATGACGTCGCCCGGGTTCACGAACAGCGGAACGTTCACGGTCGCGCCGGTCTCGAGTTTCGCCGGCTTCGTGGTGCCCGTCGCGGTGTCGCCCTTGAAGCCGGGATCGGTTTCCTCGACGCGCAGCTCGACGTGCGCGGGCAGATCCGCCCCGATCGGCGTGCCGTCGTGGAACTGCACGGCGATGCGCATGCCGTCCTTGAGGAAGTCTGCCGGATCGCCGATGATCTCGCGCTGCAGCGTGACGTTCTCGTAGTTCTCGGTGTCCATGAAGTGGTAGCCGTCCGCGTCGTTGTAGAGCATCGTCATGTCGCGGTTGTCGACCGTGGCGCGCTCGAGCTTCTCGCCGGCGCGGAACGTGCGCTCGACGGTCGCGCCGGACTTCACGTTCTTGAGCCGCGTGCGGACGAACGCGGAGCCTTTGCCGGGTTTGACGTGCAGAAACTCGATGACGGTCCAAAGCTGCCCGTCGATGACGATGGTGACGCCGTTGCGGAAATCGTTGCTGCTAATCATTACTGCGGGCCGCCTTCAGCAAAGCAAAGCGGTTTTCCGTCCCGCGGCGCAGGCGCTCGAGGTTCTCGCGGTGGCGGATGACGATGAGGACGGCGCAGAACGCGCCGGCCGCCAGGCCCGTCCTGCCGATGCCGAACCACAGCACCGGCGCCATCGCGAGCGACGCGAGCATCGAACCGACCGAGGCGTACCCGCAGGCAAGCACGACGGCGCTCCACACGATCGCGAAGGCCAGCCCGGCCGGCCACCACAGCGCCACCGCGGCGCCGAGAAACGTCGCGACGCCTTTGCCCCCGGAGAAGCCGAGCCACGGCGACCAGCAGTGTCCGACGACGGCGCCGCCCGCCGCGCATGTCGCCGCAAGCGGGCCCGCGATCAGGCCGGCAACGAACGTCGGAAGCAAGCCCTTGAGCGCATCGAGCACGAGCACCGCGGCCGCGCCGCGTTTGCCGAGCGTGCGCAGCGCGTTCGCCGCGCCGATGTTTCCGCTGCCCGACTTGCGGATGTCGGTGCCGTAGAACGTGCGCGAGACGAGCACGCCGAACGGAATCGAGCCGATCACGAAACCGGCGATGGCCGCAACGAGCCAGGCGAACGCGGTCATGGTGCGCGCTCCGCGAAGCGCGCGCCGGAGTCGCCTTCTTCGCGGCGCGAGCGGAACTCGAACGTGAGCGGAACGCCCTCGAAGTCGAACTCGCTGCGCAGCGTGTTCTCGATGAAGCGCCGGTACGACGACGGCACGAGCTCCGGGTCGTTGACGTGGAACACGAAGAGCGGCGGATGCGTCTGCGGCTGCGATACGTAGAGCATCTTGAGCGGACGGCCCGAGTGGATCGGCGGCGGGTGGGCGAGCACGGCATCGCGCACGACAGCGTTCAGCTTCGCGGTCGGGATGCGGCGGTCGAGGTTCTCCGCGACGCGCTCGACGAGCGGCATCAGGCTCTGCAGGCGCCGGCGCGTGAGCGCCGAGAGGAACGTGACCGGTGCGAACGACGCGAACGGAAGCTGCGCGTGGATCTCGTTCGCCAGCTCGTTCTGCGAGTACTCGCCGAGCTCGCGGACGAGATCGTACTTGTTTCCGACGATGACGAGCGCTTTGCGCTCCTCCAGCGCGATGCCCGCGAGCCGGCGGTCCTGCGCGGTCGGTCCCGTGAGGGCGTCGATCAGCAGGATCGCAACGTCGGCGCGCGCGATCGCCTTGAGCGAGCGCAGCGACGAGTAGTACTCGATCGAGCCGTGCTGTCCGGGCTTCTTGCGCACGCCGGCCGTGTCGATGAGCCGGAACGTGCGGCCGCTCCACGTGAAGAGCGTGTCGATCGCGTCGCGCGTCGTGCCGGGCACGTCGGAGACGATCGCGCGCTCCTCGTCGAGCAGCGCGTTCAGCAGCGAAGACTTGCCCACGTTGGGACGTCCGATCAGCGCGAGCGACAGCTCCGCTTCGCCGGCGTCCGGCGGATCTTCCGGCGGCAGTTTGTCGACGATCGCGTCGAGCAGGTCCCCCGTGCCTTCGCCGTGCAGCGCCGAAACGCCGAACAGCTCCGCGAAGCCGAGGCCGCCGAACTCTGCGTGGATCGACGCCGCCGCTTTCGGCGACTCGATCTTGTTCGCGACGAGGATCACGGCCGGACGGCGGTAGCGGCGCAGAATCTGCGCGACATCGTGATCGACAGGCGTGAGTCCGTCCTGCGCGTCGACGACGAACACGATGACGTCGGCGTCGCGCGCCGCCGACTCCGCTTGCGCCTGCGTGCCCTGCGCGATCGGATCGTCGGGGTCGATCTCGGTCTCGATACCGCCCGTGTCGACGAGCGTGAACGTGCGCCCGCCCCACTCGGCGAGCGCGTACAGACGGTCGCGCGTGACGCCGGGCGTGTCCTCGACGATCGCGAGCCGCTGCCCCAGCAGACGGTTGAACAGCGCGCTCTTGCCGACGTTCGGGCGACCGACGACCGCGACGGTCGCCGGGCGCACGCGCAGGGAGGGAGCGAGGGCTTCGGACATGACCGCCCAAGGTTCCATCGATATGCTCCGGCGCCTCGCGGCGGTCGCAGCGTGCCTGATTCTGCTCGCCGCTTCCCCGACCGGCTCCCTGTACGTCACCACGCTTCCCTCGGGGGCCGACGTATGGATCGACGGAACCTACGTCGGCCGCAGCCCGCTCGTGCTCGGTGCCGTCGCGACGGGCCGGCATACGCTGGGCCTGACGAAGACCGGCTGGGACCCGATGCAGCTCGACGTCTCGGTCGTCGCTTCGCAGACGACCCTGAGCTCGACGAAGCTGGACCCCGCGCATGGCGACTTCCGGCCCGCCGTCGGCTCGATCGTGCTGCACGGCAACCCGGCAGGGGCGATCTCCGTGGACGGGGTCCGCCCCGTACCGTCGAAGGACGGCAGCATCGTCGTTTCCGCCGGGACGCACGAGCTTTCCATCCGCACGCCGCGGGGCCGGATCACGCGCGAAGTGACGGTCTGGCCGCAAACACGCACCGACGTCGTGCTCCAGCCCGACGTCGAGGCGCCGCGGCCGAGCGTCGTCGCCCCGGCCGAAGACTACGTCCCCAAGAGTGCGATCCGCCTGGACGGCGAGCGCGTCGTCATCCGGTACGCCGGGCACGAGGTGGTCGCCCGAATGGGGATCACGGCCTACCGCGTCGACGGTAAGGCCGTCGACTACGACGCGGCGCCGACGATGATCGGCACGCGGCTCTACCTTCCGCTGGACCTTCTCACCATGCTTTCGTCCGGACCCCGCTGAACGCAATGGTCCACACCTCAACCGAGACTGCACGAACTTGCCGCAGATATACATAGAGACCCACGGCTGTCAGATGAACGAAGCCGACTCGCAGGACATCCAGCGCCGCGCGGTGTCGGCGGGCTTCACGCTCGCGCAGCGGCCGGAAGACGCGTCCGTCCTCGTGCTCAACACGTGCACCGTGCGCGACAATGCGGAACGGCGCGCGTACGGGCGCATCGCGCACTGGAAAGCGGTCAAGGACGCAGACCCGACGGTCAAGGTGATCGTGACCGGGTGCTTGGCCGAGCAGGACAAGGACCGCATGCAGGCGATCGTGCCGCACGTCGACGGCGTGTTCGGAACGCGCGAGCTCGGCGCCCTCGGCGACGCGCTTGCCGCGTGGCGCGGCGAGTATCCCGACGACGACGTCTCCGTCGACCGTGAGATCGAGACCGTCATGGGCGGCGAAGGCGTGGGCATCGCGGGACCCTACGACTTCCTGCGCGCGTACGTCAACGTGCAGCGCGGGTGCTCGTACTACTGCACGTTCTGCATCGTTCCGCACGTGCGCGGCCGCTTCGACCACCGCCCGATGCGCGACATCCTGGCCGAGATCGAAGCGAAGACCGCCCTGGGCGCCCGCGAGATCACGCTCGTCGGGCAGACCGTCAACGCGTACCGCGAGCCCGCGACCGGCGCCGACTTCGCCGATCTGCTCGAGGCGGTCTGCGCGCTCGAGAGCGTCGAACGCGTGAGCTTCATCAGCTCGCACCCGAAGGACCTGAGCGAGAAGCTCGCGCGCGTCGCCGCGACGCTGCCGAAGATGAACCCGCGCTTCCACCTTGCGATGCAGTCCGGCTCGAACGCGATGCTGCGACGCATGAACCGCAAGTACACGATCGAGGAGTTCCTCGCGCGGATCGGCGAGTTCAGGTCGCACAACCCGGCGTGGGCGATCACGACGGATCTGATCGTCGGGTTCCCCGGCGAGACCGAGGCGGACTTCCAGGCGACGCTCGACGTGTGCGCGACGGGCATCTTCGCCCAAGCCTACATGTTCGTGTACTCACCGCGGCGCGGCACGCCGGCCGCCGTGTGGCACGCGGCGAAGCCCGTCCCGGCGGACGTCGCGCAGGATCGGTTCCGCCGGCTCGTCGAGGTGCAGGACGCGGCGGTGCGCGCGTACCACGAGCGTAAGGTCGGCACCGTCGTACGCGCGCTGGTGCACGGCGTCTCGCGCAAAGACCGCGCGAAGCTCAGCGCCAAGACGATCGACAACGTCACCGTGAACTTCCCCATGGTCGAGGCCGTCCCCGACACGGCACGTCCGTGGGTCGACGTCCGCGCCGAGTCGGCATCCGTGTGGGGCGTGCGCGGGACGTGCATCGGCCGTGCGGCTGCCTTCGGTGCGCCGGCGGAGCCGGTCGACGCGCCGGTGATCGACTTGCTCGCCGCCGTCTGACAACGGCGCCGATGGTCTCGAGCGGTCCGGAGACGGTGCGCAGCGCGACGATCGCGCTGCTGCGCGATCTCGGCATGACGACGGTCTTCGGCAATCCCGGTTCGACCGAGCTGCGGTTCCTGCGTGACTGGCCGAACGACTTTCGCTACGTCATGGGACTGCACGAAGGCCCGGTCGTGGCGATGGCGGACGCGTACGCGCAAGTCACCGGCAACGCCGCCTTCGTCAACCTGCATTCCGCGGGCGGCGTCGGCAACGGGATGGGTGCAATCTTCACCGCGTTCCGCAACTACGCGCCGCTCGTCATCGTCGCGGGGCAGCAGACGCGCGCTATGCTGCCCAGCGATCCGTTCCTGTACGCCGAGGATGCGACGCTGCTGCCGCGCCCGTACGTGAAGTGGGCGATCGAGCCGGCGCGTGCCCAGGACGTGCCGGGTGCGATCCTGCGCGCGTACACGGTCGCCATGCAGCGCCCGTACGGCCCGGCATTCGTGTCCGTGCCGGAGGACGATTGGGACCGCACTGCCGAGCCCGTTGTCGTGCGGCGTGTCGTCGACGAACCGGTACCGCACGACGCGACGATCGACGAGCTCGTCGCGATGCTGAACGGGGCGGACGCTCCGGCGCTCGTGATCGGCGCGGGCGTCGACCGGGACGGCGCGAGCGGCGAGGCCGTGAGGCTGGCGCGGGCGCTCGACGCGCCGGTATGGGCGAGCGCGCTGGCGAGCCGCTGCGGCTACCCCGAGAGCGACGGCCGCTTCCGCGGCGCGTTGCCGCGCGTGCGCAGCGGCGTCGCGGATGCACTGCAGGCCCACGACCTCGTGCTCGTGCTCGGCGCGCCGGCGTTCAACTACCACATCCACCACGACGGGCCGTTTGTCTGCGCGCGCACGCGCGTCGTGCAGATCACGGACGATCCGCGACTCGCCGCCGCCGCCGTCACGGGCACCGCGATCCTCGGCGCGCTGGCGCCGACGCTGCGCGCGGTGCTGCCGCGCATCCGTGTCCGATCGACGATGGGATCCGTGCGCACGACCTCGGTCGCTACGCCCCAAGGCGATCGCATCACGATCGAACAGCTGCTTACGGCGCTCGCGTACTACACGCCGCGTGACGCGATCGTCGTCGAAGAAGCGCCGTCGACGCACACGGTGCTGCACGATCTCTTTCCGCAACGGCCGGGTCAGTTCTTCACCGCCGCAAGCGGGAGCCTCGGCTTCGGGTTGCCGGGCGCCGTCGGCGCGGCGCTCGCCGCGCCGGGCCGACGCGTCGTCGCCCTCATCGGTGACGGATCGAGCCACTACGGAACGGTGGGATTGTGGACGGCGGTGCGTCATGCGCTGCCGATCACGTTCGTGATCGTGAACAACGAAGGCTACGGTGCGATGAAGTCGTTCGTCGAGCTGCTCGGCTCGGAGCGGTCGCCCGACTTCGCCATCCCCGGCATCGACTTCGTCGCGCTCGCTGCGGGCTACGGCATGCGGGCGAGCCGCGCCACGCATCCCGCCGAACTCGTCGAAGCGCTCGACGCGAGCTTCGCCGCGGCCGGCCCCACGCTGATCGACGTCGCCGTCGACGCCGAGGCGCGCAAGCTGTTCTGACCGCGAGGCAGGGCCGGCCGCGCGGCGCGACGATGATACGGTTCGCACGCCCGTTTTCGAGGAGTTCACGATGCGATCTGTCGCGTTTCGCCTGGCCGCCGCGCTCGGCGTCTGGGCGCTCGCCGCGTCCGCCGGCGTTCCGCGCGGGCCCGCTGCGGCCGCCGGCGAGCCGTACGTGATCGGGGCGATCCTGTCGGAGAGCGGGCCGGGCTCGACGCTCGGCCGTCCCGAGGCCGACAGCATGGAGATGGCCGTCGACGAGATCAACAAGACGGGTGGCGTGGGCGGCCGCCCGATTCAGCTCACGATTCTCGACGACCAGTCCGACGCGACGACCGCGGTCAACGATTTCCGGCAACTGATCGACAAGCACCCGATCGCGATCTTCGGCACGCCGCTCACGCCGACGTCGCTCGCCATCGTGGGGCTCGCGGAGCAGAACCACGTGCCGCTCGTCTCGTACGCGTCGAGCGTGAGCGTCGTCTCGCCGGTCGCGCAGCACCAGTGGGTCTTCAAGGTCCCGATCAACGACACCGAGGTCGCCAAGTCGATGCAGGCGTTCATGAAGAAGCGGAACCAGACGAAGGTCGCCTTCATCTACCGCAACGACGACTACGGAAAGACGGGGATGGCGCACTTCGAGGAAGTCGGCAAGCCGGGCGGATTCGAGGTCGTCTCGGGGGACGCGATCGCGCCCGCCGCCACCGACGCGACGACGCAGCTCACGCACGTGAAGGGCGGCAGCGCGCAGGCGCTGATCTGCTGGACGACATTGCCGTCGGCGAAGGTCATCGTCGACGGGTACCGCGAGCTGGGCATGTCCACGCCGCTGTATTACTCCGACGGCGCCGCGACCGGTGTGTTCCCGAAGACCGCCGGCGCCGCGCTCAACGGCGCGTACATCGCGACGATGAAAGTCAACGTCTACACGGAGCTCGCGAACGGCGACCCGCAGAAGAAGATGCTCGAGAAGTACGTTCCGGACTTCGAGAAGCGCTATCCCAAGGACGCGCCCGCGAGCATCTTCGGCACGTGGGGCTACGACGGCGTCGGCTTCTTGAAGGCGGCGCTGGCGAACGTGAAGGGTACGGCGACCGCGGCGTCGCTGCGGGACGCAATGGAGCACACGACGTTCACCGGCGTCTCGGGAACGTTCCGGTTCTCGCCCGCGCAGCACTACGGCCTCGCCGAGGAGTCCGTCCTCATGGCGCAGATCCAGAACGGCCAGTTCCGCATCGCGAAGTAGGCATCCGTTCTGACGTTCGGCGGCTCGGAGTGCGGGCGAGCGTGTTTGACGATCCCGCCGCCGGGCATCATGTGGTCGGAGAAATCCGATGGCTTAGACAAACCGAGGGTCCCCGGCCGCAGCGTGCGACGGGGCCCTCAGCGTTTGTGGGCCGTCGTTACGGATACGTGGTCAGCGTTTGCTCCCGCCAGCGAACGGACCGGCCGAACAATCCCGCGCACCACACGCCGAGGCCCAGCGCGTCGCGCAGCGGCACAAGTGCTGCGCGACTCGGGCCGCGGCGGTCCAGGGCGCGAACCGCACGATGCAGCGCAATGCGCGCAATGAGCGCGCCGAGCAACGCCAAGAGGGCCGGACGCCGCGTGCGCGCGAGCGCAAGCGCGATGAGCGCGAGCGGCACCGGATAGCTGATCGCGATGCCGACGTAGCTCGCCGGCCGGACGGATCGAATGGTGCGCGCCCAGCGCACCTCGTGACGGAACAGGTCGGCGAAGCTTTCGTCGGCGACGATCGCTTCGATCACGAAGTCCGCGAGCTCGACACGACGGCCCGTGCTCGCGACGAGCCGCCCGAGCGCCGCATCGTCGGC
Organism: Vulcanimicrobiota bacterium; assembly: GCA_963818845.1. Classification (GTDB taxonomy): domain Bacteria; phylum Vulcanimicrobiota; class Vulcanimicrobiia; order Vulcanimicrobiales; family Vulcanimicrobiaceae; genus Vulcanimicrobium. The sequence continues at coordinate 377,944 of CAWFTO010000003.1, forward strand.
GAGATGCGGGCCGAGCGCATCGAGGCCGCCGATCGCATCGAGCACGTCGCGGCGAACCGCCATCGTGCCGCCGAAGCAGTACGTCATGGGCTCGACGGCGCGCGCGACCAGCGCGGACGGCACGAATTGCTCCGTGATTCCCATCGCGCCGAGCTCCTGAACGATGCCCTGTCCGGCCGGCCGGCCGCAATAGATCGCGGTGACGGCGCCGACCTCCGGGTCGGCGAAGGGCGCGACGACGGCATCGAGATACTCGGGCGTCACGCGCATGTCGCTGTCCGCGATGACGACGATCTCGCCGGTCGCGTGCGGCAGCATCGGCGCGAGCGTCGACATCTTCGGATTGCGGTGCCGCGCCTGACCGTTGCCGGCGACGACCGTCGTACGCCCGGGGAACGCGCGCGCCACGGCATCGAGTACAGGCCTCGCGGGATCGTTGGGATCGAGCGTACCCAGCACGACGTCGAATGCCGGATAGTCCTGCGCGCAGAACGACGCGAGGTCCTCGGCGAGCATCGGCTCGATCCCGCGAACCGGCTTGAGGATCGTGACCGTCGGCCGCGGAACGGACGCATCGCCCGTGCGTGTGCGTGCGCGCTGCCGCTCGACGGCGCGCGCGAACGCCAGCACGCGGAGCGTCGCGAACACCAGATACCCGATGCCGGCGGCCGTCGCCGCGAGCGCGGCGCCGGATGCAATCGCGCGGGCGTCAGCGCGCATGCGCGAGATCGCGGAACGCGATCGGACGTGCGCCGCTCGCCCGCACCGCCTCGACCACATCGGCACTCGTCAGGGCAGCGAACTCGTCCTCGAGCAGGTAGCCGTCGAGATCGCGCGCGATGCCGGGCCAGCGGCGCGTCGCGGCATGAAAGTACATCTCGGTCGTCCCCGGCGGCAGCGAGCGCAAGTAGCCGAGCACGCGTTCGCGCGTCATGCGCCCGCTGTCGGCGAAGCCGAAGACGTGGTCGTTGTGCGCGACGCCGCTCGCCCGCATGCGCGCTTTCATGATGCGCATGAACGGCGAAAGGAAGACGGCGTTCGCGAGCCGCGCGCGGTAGCGCTCGTGCGTGGCGGACCACGACGCGCCGAGCGGCTCATCAGGGACGCGCATCGGCGGCCGGCCGTACTCGCGCGCGACCGTGAGGATCAGCCCGAGCACCGTGGGATGCAAATGGTAGTGGCACTGCGCGTTGACGTGGTCGAAGGCGAGCCCGGTCGCCGCGAAGGCCGCGAACTGCGCGCGAATCTCGTCCTCGAGCTGCCGGCGGGCGCGGCCGCTGAAGAAATACTTCACGCCCGCGCGCGCGAGCTCCGACGAGAACGCACCGTCGGCACCGACGAGATCGGGGACACGCTCGGGCGGAAGAAGCGGCCGTCCGGCCACGACCACGACATGCAGGCCGACCGCGAGCGTCGGGTTCGCCTTGGCGCGCGCGATGGCGTCCTGCGCCGCCGGCTCGGCCACCATCAGGCTCGCCGCCGTCACGATGCCGTCGCGATGACCGCGCTCGATCGCCTCGTTGACCGGCACGGAGAGTCCGAAGTCGTCGACCGTGACGATCAGGCGGCGTTCCACTGCAGCCCCTTCGACAAGCTCAGGATGACATCGTGCCGGGCTCAGGATGACATCGTGCCGGCTCAGCATGACATCGTGCGCGTCTATGCACATGCTCTCCACAGGGAAGCCGTCCGCGCCGCCGGGAAGCGGCTCGGATGCGGTCACGGCTCGGATGACGACGGCGACGTGGTCGCCGATGCTCGAGCAGTACTTCGGGATGAAGCACCGGTATCCCGAAGCGATTCTGCTGTCGCGCGTCGGCGACTTCTACGAAGCCTACGGCGACGACGCCGAGACGATCGCGCGCGCTCTCTCGATCGCGCTCACGTCGAAAGAGGCCGGCGGCGGACGTCGCGTCGCGATGGCCGGCGTGCCGCACCACGCCCTCGACGGCTACCTGGCGAAGCTCGTCGCGCAGCGCCGCGTCGTCGCGCTGGCCGAGCAGCTCGAAGCGCCCGTGCCGAACAAGCTCGTTCGGCGCGATGTCGTGCGCGTCGTGACGCCGGGGACGCTGCTGGAAGAGCACATCCTCGAGCGCTCCGCGCACAACTACCTCGCCGCGGTCACGGCGATCGACGACGTCATCGCCGTCGCGCACGCGGACATCTCGACCGGTCACGTCGCAGCGACGGCATTCGACGGCGAGTCCGCGCTCGACGACGCGCTCGCCGAGCTCGCGCGCCTGGATCCGGCGGAACTCGTCGCCGACGTGCCAACCGACGTCCGCGAAGCGATCGACGGCGCGCTCGACGCGGATCGCACGCGCATCACCGCGCCGGTTCTCGCGCTGGTCGGCGAGCGCGCCCGCGAACCGATCGACGGCTTCTCGCTCGACGCCTCGCTCGCGATGCATCGCGCGCTGGACGCGCTCGGTGCGTTCGTCAAACGCGTGAGCGTGCAGCAGAGCGGCGCGACGTCGCTGCGCGAAGCGCGGTTCTACCGCCAGGCGACGTTTCTCGCGCTCGACCCCAACACGCGCAAGAACCTCGAGCTGACCAAGGCGCTCGGCGCCAACCCGCGTGCGACGCTGCTGGCGACGATCGACCGCACGCGCACGGCGATGGGATCACGTCTGCTCGGACGCTGGCTCCTGGCGCCGCTGGTCGATGCCGGCGCGATCTCGGCGCGCGCCGACTGCGTCGAAGCGCTCCTGCGTGACTCAGCACGCCGCCTCGCGCTCGGGGACGTGCTGCACGGCTGCTTCGACCTCGAGCGGATCGCGCAGAAGGTACGCTTCCGGCGCGTGCTGCCGCGCGATCTCGCGTCGCTCCGCCGGACGCTCGCGCTGCTCGACCCGATCGGCGACGCCCTGCGCGACGAGGGCCTTCCGCTCGGCATGCGCTCGATCGCCGAGCGCGTCGGCGACTTCGACGCGTTGCGTTCGGATTTGGAAGCGACGCTCGTCGACGAGCCGCCCGCGACGATCGCCGACGGCGGCGTCATCCGGCCGCAGGCGAGCGCCGACCTTGCGGAGTGCGTCTCGCTCAGAACGGACGCGCGCACGCGGATCGCGGCGCTCGAAGAGCGCGAGCGCGAGCGCACCGGCATCAAGCCGCTGCGGGTGAAGTACGCGTCCGCGTTCGGCTATGCGATCGAGGTGCCCAAGGCGCACGTCGCGTCGGTGCCGCCCGACTACACGCGCAAGCAGACGCTGGCGAACGGCGAACGCTATGTGACGCCGGAGCTGCGCGAGCTCGATGCGGCGATCGCGTCCGCGGAGTCGCGGCAGCAGCGCCTCGAAGGCGTGCTCTACGAGAACCTCGTCGAGCGGCTCGCCGAGCGCGTCGACGACCTGCTCGTCACCGCCGACGCGCTCGCCGAGCTCGATGCCTACTGCTCGCTCGCGCACGTCGCCGGCGAGCGCGGCTACGTGCGCCCGTCGTTCACCGACGAAAGCGTCGTCGAGATCGTCGACGGGCGCCACCCGGTGATGGAGGCGCTGCTCGGCAGCGCGTTCGTTCCGAACGACCTGCACGCGGGCGCCGAGCGCGCGCGCTTCGTGCTCCTGACGGGGCCGAACATGGGCGGCAAGTCGACGTACCTGCGGCAAGCCGCGCTGCTCGTCGTGTTGGCGCAGATCGGCTCGTTCATCCCGGCACGCAGCGCGCGCCTGGGCATCGTCGACCGCATCTTCACGCGCATCGGGGCGGGCGACGATCTGGCGTCCGGGCAGTCGACGTTCTACATCGAGATGGCCGAGGCGGCGAACATCCTGCGGCGCGCGACCGGCCGCAGCTTGCTGCTGATCGACGAGATCGGGCGCGGTACCGGCACGGTCGACGGGCTCGCGATCGCGCAGGCGATCTGCGAGTACCTGCTCGAGCGCGAGTCGCGGGCGCCGGTCGTGCTGTTCGCAACGCACTTCCACGAGCTCGTCGCTCTCGCGGAACGCTGGCCGCTCGTGGCAAACTTTCACATCACCGCGGTCGAGAGCACGAAAGGCGGCGCGCCGGTGTTTTCGCACCGCGTGCTGCCGGGATCGTCGTCGCGCTCCTTCGGCATCGAGGTCGCGCGCATGGCCGGCCTGCCGCCCGCCGTCGTCGCACGCGCGCGCGAGGTCGCTGCGGCGCTGGAAGGCCGCCCCACGCTCGAGACGACGGTGCCGCTCAAGGGCAAGCTCGCAAAGCCCGGCGTCATCGAGCAGCCCCTTCTCTTCGACGTACAATAACGGCGGGTTAGCGTCACCCGGGGCCGATCGAACGCCAAGAACCGGCGGGTAACACCGCTCGGATGGATCATCGCTTCACGCTGACTCGAACCGAGCTCGACGTGATCACGGCCCTCGCCTGGCTGCTCATCGCGTCCCTCGCGGGCTTGGCCGTGCACGCGGTCCTCTGTCGCGTCCTCGTGCAGTGGGCCGAGCATTCGAAGAACCCGCTCGCAGCGACCGTGATCCGCCGCACGAGACGGCCCGCGTCGTACATCTTGCCGCTGCTCGCCATCCTCGTGGTGCTGCCGAACCTCGTGCTGCCCCAGTCGTGGACCCGGCCGGCGCTGCACACGGCGGGTTTGCTGGTGATTGCAGCCGTCGCATGGTCGGCAATCGCGCTGATCCGGCTGTGGGGCGACGTCGTCGTTGCGCGCCATCGCGTCGACGTCGAGGACAACCTGCTCGCGCGCCAGCTGAGCACGCGCGTGGACATCCTCAGCCGCGTCGGCGTCACGACGGTCATCACGGTCGCGATCGGCATGATGCTCATGACGTTCCCGTCGATCCGCGCGCTCGGCACGACGCTCCTTGCCTCGGCCGGCCTCGCCGGCATCGTCGTCGGTCTCGCCGCGCGCCCGCTGTTCGAGAACCTGGTCGCGGGCATTCAGCTCGCGCTCACGCAGCCGATGCGCATCGATGACGTCGTCGTGGTCGAGAAACAGTTCGGGCGCATCGAGGAGATCCACACGACATACATCGTCGTGAGGCTGTGGGACCTGCGTCGCATGGTCGTGCCGCTCTCCTACTTCATCAACACGCCGTTCGAGAACTGGACGCGGCGCACGGCGAACCTGATCGGCGAAGTCTATCTGTTCGCCGACTACACCGTGGACGTCGAGGCGCTGCGCGCCGAGCTGCCCCGCATCCTCGAGCGGTCGGACCTGTGGGATCGTCAGGTGCAGGTCGTGCACGTGACGGACGCGACCGAGAAGTCGATCCAGATTCGCGCGCTCGTCAGCGCGCGGGACTCGGGCTCGCTCTTCGACCTGCGCTGCTACACGCGCGAAGCGCTGATCGCGTACTTGAAGGAGCATCAGCCGGACGCGCTCCCGCTCGAGCGCGTCAGCCAGCGCGATGTCACGCCGCGCGCGGAAGAGCCGCACGCGCCGCCGCCTCGCGCCAACGGCCGAGCCCCCCAAACGGCTGACGGCAGCTCGGGCGCACGTCAGGTGGAGGAAGCGAACGCGCGCGCCGCGGCAACGCCCGGACGCCTGCCTTCATGAGTGAGATGCGAACGCACGCGACGAACGAAGAACGCGTTCCGATCGGCCCGATCAGGTCGCCGAATTCCACCGCATGTGCGGTTCCGGCGTGTTCGCCGACCTGATGCTGTGCGTGCTGGCTCGCGAACGCTCCATGCACGTCCATCCGACGCCGCGCACCGTCGACCGTGGAACACGGATCGCCCCGCTGGCCTTTCCGAACGGCGCGTTCGCCGTCGACGAGTTCCTGCCCGATCCCACGCGGTAGCCGCATCGCGGCCGTCGAAGCGGCCGTCCATGATTCGTCTGCTCGATCCGGAGACGATCGGACAGATCGCCGCCGGCGAGGTGATCGAGCGGCCGGTCTCGGTCGTCAAGGAGCTCGTCGAGAACGCGCTCGACGCGGGCGCGACCCGGATCGCCGTGCGCGTGCGCGGCGGCGGCTTGGCCGAGATCGAGGTCGCCGACGACGGCGCGGGGATCGCGCCGGGCGAGCTGCGTCTCGCGCTGATGCGGCACGCGACCTCGAAGCTCGGCGCGGCGGACGAGCTCGCGCGCGTCGGCACGCTGGGCTTCCGGGGCGAAGGCCTGGCGTCGATCGCCGCGGTCGCGCACGTCACGATCGTGTCCCGCGCGGGCGCAGCCGACGTCGCGACCGCGATCGACGCGCACGCTGAGGCGATCGCCGAGCCGCGGCCGCTCGCCGGACCGCCCGGCACGCGCGTCGTCGTGCGCGACCTCTTCGGCAACGTACCGGTGCGGCGTGAATACCTGCGCTCGCCCGCCGCCGAGTTCTCGCGCATCGCTTCGTGGCTGGCGACGCTCTCGCTCGCGTACCCGCACGTCGCGTTCACGCTCGAGCACGACGGGCGGCAGGCGTTCGCGTTCCCGGCCGGCGACGATCTGGTTCCGCGGTTGCGCCACGTGTTCGGCGCGTCGTCGAGCGCGATGGTCGGCGTGCAGTCCGCACACCCGCATGCGAACGTGCGCGGCTGGGTGAGCTCGCCCGGCGACGACCGGCCGGACCGCCGCAACCAGGTCTTGTTCGTCAACGGACGCCTGTTGCGGAGCACGCTGCTGAGCGGCGCATGGGTCGCGGCATACCGGACGTTCGCGATGGTCGGGCGGCACCCGTACGGCGTGCTGTACGTCGACGTGCCGCCGCACGAGGTCGATCCGAACGTCCACCCGACCAAGAGCGACGTGCGCCTGCGACACGGCGACCGCGTCGTGTCCGCGGTGAAGGACGCGATCGCGTCCGCGCTGCGGCGCGGTGCCGCCGACCGGCTGCAGCGGTCGATCTCGTTCGCGCCGCCGGCGCGCGAGCTGATCGGCACCGCGGCCGGCGCCGAGTGGGCGGAGCCGCTGCTCGCGGACGAGCGCGGCGCGGCGCCGGAGAAGACGCTGCGCGTGCTCGCGCAGATCGACCGCACGTTCATCCTCGCGAGCGACGGCGACGCCGTCGTCTTGATCGACCAGCACGCGGCCCACGAGCGCATCGTGTTCGAGCAGATCGTGGCGAACGCGCGCGCGCAAGCGGCGGCCGAGCCACTGCTCATCCCGCACGCGTTCGAGGTGCTGCCCGACGAAGCCGACCGGCTCGACGCGAGCATCGAGGCGCTGGCCGCGGGCGGATTGCACGTCGAACGTTTCGGCGAACGCGCGTACCGCATCACGGCCACGCCCGCGCGGCTCGTGCACGCGGGCAAGACGCGCGCGTTCGACGTCGCGGAGTTCGTCGAGTGTCTCTCCGACGACGCGCGTGGTCTGGACGCCGACCAGCGCGTGTGGGCGTCGCTCGCATGCCATTCGGTCGTCCGCGCGGGCGAACGGCTCGAGTATCCGGAGATGACCGCGGTCGTGGAGCGGCTCGTGCGCTGCGAGAACCCGATGCACTGCCCGCACGGGCGTCCGACCATCGTGCGGCTGGAGCCCGATCACATCGCGCGGCTGTTCAAACGGATGTGACGCCGGGCGTCTTGATCCTCACCGGACCGACGGCGTCCGGAAAGACCGCGCTCGCGCTCGCGCTCGCCGAACGCTTCGACGCCGAGATCGTCGGCGCCGACTCGCGACAGATCTATCGCGGCATGCCGATCGGCACCGCGGCGCCGTCCGACGCCGACCGGGCGCGCGTGCCGCACCACCTCGTCGCGTTTCTCGACCCGCGCGAGCGCTATTCGGCCGGGCGTTTCGTGGCCGACGCGCTCGACGCGATCGACGGCATCCACGCGCGCGGGCGCCGCGCGATCGTCGCCGGCGGCACGGGCTTCTACGTGCGCGCGTTGTCGGGAGACGTCGCGCTGTCGCCTGCGCACGACGCGGCGCTGCGCGAGCGCCTCGCGCGCGAGGCGAGAACCCATCCGCCCGACGTGCTGGCGGCGTGGCTGCGCGCGCTGGCGCCGCAGCGCGCGGCGTCGATCGTGCCGAACGACCCGTACCGCGTCACGCGCGCGCTCGAGATCGCGCTCGCCGAGCGCGCGGCGCCCGCGGCGCGCGCGCCGGTCGCCGACGCGACCCTGCGTTCGCGCGGCATCGCGTTCCGCAAGCTGTTTCTCGACGTCGAGTCCGGCGAGCTCGAGCGCCGGATCGCGGAACGCGTCGATGCGATGCTCGCCGCCGGACTGCTCGAGGAAGCGGAACGCATCGGCGCGGATGCGATCGCGGCCGACGCCGTCGGCTATCGCGACGCGCTTGCGCACCTCGCCGGGTGGTCGACGCGCGACGAGCTGCGGCGGCACATGATCCGCACGACGCGCCGGTATGCAAAGCGGCAGGCGACGTGGTTCCGCACCGAACCCGGGCTCGTTCGCATCGGCCGCGCCGACGCGGAAGGGCAGGTCGCCCGTGAGGCGGGAGCACTGCCGGGCTGGGCCTAACGCTGCAGCATGGCCGCTTCGACCGGTTCCGGGCGCTCGCCGACGATTCAAGACGCGTACCTTGCGGAGGTGAAGCGGCAGGCGGTCCCCGTCACCGTCTACCTGGTGAACGGTTTCCAGCTGCGCGGCGTCGTCAAAGGCTTCGACCCGTTCACGATCGTGCTCGAGTACGAAAAGCGCGCGCACCTCGTCTACAAGCACGCGGTCTCGACGATCTCGCCCAACGGTCCGGTCAGCGCGCCGCTCGTGCCCGAGACGAGCGAATCGGTCGCGCCGTGAACGCCGGCGTCGCGATCGTGAAAACGAGCGGCACGGGGAACGAGTTCGTGCTGGTCGACGAGCGCCTCGCGCCGCTCGCGGATGCCGCGGCGTTTGCCGTGCGCGTCTGCGACCGCGTGCACGGACTCGGCGCCGACGGCGTGCTGCTCGTCGAACCGTCCGAACGTTTCGACGCGCGCATGCGCATCGTCAATGCCGACGGCAGCGAGGCCGAGATGTGCGGCAACGGCATGCGCTGCGTCGCGCGCTATCTCGACGAGCGCGACGGTCGCAGCACGGCCACGGTCGAGACGCTCGCCGGCCCCATCGGCACGCGAATCCTCTCGCGCGCGCCCTACCGCGTCGCGGTCGAGATGGGCGAGCCGCGCGTCGGCGAGCCGCACCTCGTGGCGGGCTTTCGCGCGGTGCCCGTCGATCTGGGCAACCCGCACGCCGTGGTTCGCGTCGACGACGTGTCGCGCGTGCAGCTCGACGCGGACGGGCCGCGCATCGAGCGCGACGCGCGGTATCCCCACGGAACGAACGTGCACTTCGTGGCGCGTGACGGCGACGTCTGGCGCGTCCGCCACTGGGAGCGCGGCGCCGGCGCGACGCAGGCGTGCGGGACCGGCGCGGTCGCGGTGGCCGCCGTGCTGATCGCTGCCGGCGAGGCGACCTCGCCGGTCGCCCTGCACGTGCCGGGCGGCATCCTCGAGGTGCTCTGGGAACCCGGAACGCGCGCGACCCTCGTCGGCGACGCCGTGTGGGAGTTCGAGCGCATCGTCGCATGACCGGGCTGGCGTACACCGACGCGCGCGGCCGCATCTACTTCGACGAGACGCGCTCGCCGCTCGCCGACGGCGGCATCGAACGGCCTCCGCGGGCCGAGGAGCTGATCCCGGCACCGCCGGGCACCGTGAGCGCGCTGCTGCCCGGGCGCATGCCGCTGCTCGCGGGCGGCGGCGTTGCCGCGCGCCGAACCGCGCTCGCCGCGCTGCTCCCCGCAGGCTACACGCGCTTGCTGCTGCCGGCGTACCGGCGCCGTCCCGAAGCACCGGCGCTGCCGCTGTTCGGCTACACGTTCGCGTGCGTCGTGGACGACGAGCTGCACGTCGCCGCAATGCGCACGGACGAGAGCGAGGATTGGACGCCGCGATATTTCGCGGACGGCGAGCTGGAGTCGCTGCTCCGCGAGCGTCAGGCGGCGGACCCGCGGAACCGAACGCTCGCGCAGCTCGGCGTCTGCGCGCGCGACTACGGGTGCTTCACGGCGCAAAACGTCTTTCTCACGATCGGCGAAGCCGCACTGCCCGTGTCGCCGACCTGCAACGCGGCCTGCGTCGGGTGCATCTCCGAGCTCGCGCCGGACGCCGGGATGCCCTCGCCGCAGACGCGCGTCGCGTTCGAGGCCGACGCGGACGACGTCGCTCGCATCGCGATCCGTCATCTCGAGCGCGTCCCCGACGGCATCGTCTCGTTCGGGCAAGGCTGCGAAGGCGAGCCGCTGCTGCGCGTCACGACCATCGAGCGCGCGATCGCCCGCATCCGGGCCGCGCGCGCGAACGGCACGATCAACCTCAACACGAACGGCTCTCTTCCCAAGAGCCTGCGCCGGCTGATCGACGCCGGGCTGCAAGCCGTGCGCATCAGCCTCAACTCGTTCCGGCCCGCGGTCTACGCGGCATACTACCGGCCTGCCGGGTACGACCTCGGGGACGTGCTGGAGTCCATCGCGCTCGCGTCGTCGTCCGGTCTTCGCGTCTCCCTCAACTACCTCACGCATCCGGGCGTGACGGACGATCGCGAAGAGGTTGAGGCGCTGGAAGGCTTCCTGCGCGCGCACCGCGTCGCGATGGTTCAGACGCGCACGCTCAACATCGATCCCGAGCGCTACTTCGCGCAGGTCGGACGTCCCGCGGATCCGATCGGCATGCGCGAAGCCCTGCACCGCATCGAGCGGCTCGGCGTCGCGCTCGGCAACTTCACGCACACCCATTAAGGAGCCGGCGCCGCTTGCGCCGAGCGTCCGCCGTGCGCGATCGCATCGCCGCCCAGCGCGACGTCGTGTCCGTGCGTCGTCACGTCGACGCCGGCTCCCGTGCTGCGGAGCGTCGTCGCGACCGTCGCGGCCCCGTTCGCCGCGCTCACGCTCACCGAGCCGTCCTGATTCACGTCGACGCGCTCGCCGCCGGCCAGCGTCGCCGACTCGCCCTTGCCCAGCGCGACCGCCCTGCCGTCGCTAAAGATCTGGTACGACCCGTCGCGCTTCATCGTGACGTCGTCCTGCCCGAAGTTTGCGTGGACCGAGGCGGACTGATTGAACGTCACGCCGTTCGCCGCGGGCTGCGTCACCGCGGTCGACACGCGGTAGCCGCCTTCGATCTGGTCGGTGTGCACGAGGTCGTCGTGCGCGGTCATGCTGTCCCACCGCGCGTTCACCGCCGCGCCGCCGGCGCGCGTGCCGGTCTCCGCGATGTGCGGGTCGCCGGTCGAGCTCACGTCGACGTCGCTGAACCGCTGCTCCCTGCCGCCGGCCACCGGATTCTGCCACGGCGCTCCCGTTTGTCCCGGGGCGCCGGTCTGCCACGGCGCCTGCCCTTGCCACGGTGCCTGCCCTTGACACGGTGCCTGACCTTGCCACGGCGTCTGCGTCTGCGTCTGCGCCTGCCACGGGTTCGTCGACGCGGATCCGCCGGGATTCGTCGACTGGCCGAGCATCGCGCCGACGAGCTGCTGCAGCGCCGAGACCAAGCCGGACACCAGGCCGAACAGCGACGAGCCGTTGCCGGTGCCGGAACCGCCCAGCAGCGAGCTCAGCGCGCCGGCGCCGTTGGCGTTCGCCGTTCCGCAGCTCCACCACGAACGGCCGATGGCGTCGGCGGAGCCCGGCGCCGCGGCCGCACCGGTGGACGTCTCGTTCGGCCACAGCGCGGGGCCGCCGCCCGCGGCGCCGTCGAGCGAAGCGAGATCGTAGTTCGGGCCGAGCCCGGGCCATTGGGTCTGAATCATGCGCGTCTCCTCCACGAGGTGGTCGCCTCTCCATCACGCGCTCGGCGCGCGCGACTAGCCTCGAGGGCAGGAGCGCACGGTCATCCTGGAGCTAGGGGCGCACCTCGGATGCGTTGACGCGCTCCTCGATCATCTCGAGGATCAGCTCGGTCGACGAGATCACGCTGACGGGTCGCTCGCCGTCGAGCGACTCGAAGATGAGCTTGTTCTTCGGATTGTTCACGCGCGCGATGCAGCGCGCGTTCGAATGCTTCTTCGTGATGATGCAGACGACGAGGTTGTCTTCGTCGTCGCCGGTGTCGGCCACGACGACGTCGGCGCGCTGCACGCCGCCCTGGAGCAGCACGTTCGGGTCGCAGCCGTCGCCGACGATCGCGACGTCGGTCTCGAGCAGGTTGGTCATCATCTGCGCCTTGCGCGCGTCCTTTTCGATGACCATGACCTCGTGCAGCTGCTTCATCAGCCCGCGCGCGAGGTAGGTCCCGACCTTGCCGCCGCCCACGATCAAAACGAACATCTACGCCGACAGTCTGGCTTCGGGGCGTGCCGTCGCGAACCCCGACGCGAACTGCGAGAGCGCTTCGGGCGCGACGATGGCGTTGATCTCGTCGCCTTCGGTCAGCACGTCGTTCGGCGCGGCCACGCTCACGCTGCCGAGGCGGCGGATCGCGGCGATGCGTACCATGCCGTCGACCTCGACGTCGCCGACGCGCTTGCCGGCCTGCGCGCGCGAGACCGTCGCCACCAGCGAGCTCAGACGGCCGAAGTCGAATGCCGGTCGCGAGACGTATGCGTTGTCGGCGAGGCGGTCGCGAATGACCTGCGCGCCGATCGTCGTCGGCGAGAACGTCTCGACGCCGAGCTCGCGGTACAGCTGGCCGCGCGGCGGATCGTAGATGCGGCAGACGATCTTGGGGATGCGGAACATCTTCTGCGCGATCAGCGCCGCCATCACGTTGCGGTTGTCGCCGTCGGTCACGGCGACGAAGCCGTCGGCGCGCTCGGCGCCGGCGCGCTTGAGCACGTCGTAGTCGATTCCGGTGCCGACCTCGACCTGGCCGGCGAAGCGGTTCCCGAGCCTTTTGAACGCCGCCGGATTTTCATCGACGACGACGACGTCATGCTTGTCGGCGACGAGGAGCTTGGCGAGCGTGGACCCCACGCGACCGCAGCCGACGATCAGGTATCTCATGGAAACGCTCTCGCAGTTTCGGTGCGAACGATAGTGTTCCCGCGGGGAGGAGAGGTGCCCCGCTCTGCGAATTTCGGGATTTTGCCCTTCGACAAAGCTCAGGACGGCTACGGGGCGTAGCTCAGCTTGGTAGAGCGCTGCGTTCGGGACGCAGAGGTCACAGGTTCAAATCCTGCCGCCCCGACCACGACTCCCCGAAGGCTTCGCCGCGCGGTGGGTCAACGAGGCTCGCGTTGTTCTCACGTTTCAGTCCGGCCGCGCGCCGCGTGCTCCGCGCGGCCGAGCAAGAGTGCCGCAATCACAACCACTATTACGTCGGCGCCGAGCACATGCTGTACGCGCTCCTCGAAGAGCACGACGGGTCGATCGATCAGGTTCTGTCGGCCGAACGGATCGAGCCGGCCGGCGTTCACGCCGAGGTCAAGCGTGCGCTCGGCACCGGCGAGGGCCGCACGTGGGAAGGCATCCTCGTGACGCCGCGCGTGCGCAAGATCGTCGAGATCGCCGAGCGGCTCGCCGGCGATCGTGAGGTCGAGCCGATCGACCTGTTCGAAGCGATCCGCGCCGAAGGCGGCGGGCTCGCCGCCGACATCCTGCGGCGCGCATGGCACACCTGACCCAGACGCTGCACGACCTCATCGTGCACTTCGGCTACGTGGGCCTGTTCCTGGTCGTGCTGCTGGGGAACCTCGGGATGCCCGCGGCGCTGGAGATCATGGTGCCGACCGCCGGCGGCCTGGCGGCCCAGGGCCATCTGCCGCCGATGGGACCGCTGCCGGCGTGGGTCGCCGTCGGGCTCATCGCGACGCTCGGCGAGCTCACCGGGACGTCGATCTTCTACGCCGTCGGGTACTACGGCGGGCTTCCGTTCGTGCACCGCTACGGGAAGTACATCCGCTTCCGGCAGCACGAGTACGACCGCGTCCATGCCTTCTTCATGCGCTACGGCAAGGCGACGGTGTTCTGGTGCCGGTTCGTCCCGTTCATCCGCGGCTTCTCGTCGCTGCCCGCGGGCATCTCGCGCATGGAGAAGCGGTACTTCTTCCCGTTCACGCTGCTGGGCTCGGCGATCTTCAGCTTCGGCCTCGCCTATCTCGGCGAGGTCGCAGGCAAGAACCTCGACGCGATCCTCGCCGCGCTGCACAAGGCCGCGCTGCTGATCGTCATCGCGGTCGTCGTCCTCATCGTCGCGGCGGTGCTGATCCTGCGCGCGCGAGCCAAACGGGTGCGCGAGGGCGGCGCTGCCTGACGCGCCGGCATCCCGCGTGCTGACCGGACGCATCGGCGTACGGTGACTTCGACCGCCTGACGTCGTATCATCGAGGGATGGCCGTCGATACGGCGCAACTCGAACGCACCCTCGCTCAGCTTCCCGTCCTGCCCGGCGTCTACATGATGATCGGGGCGGACGGCCGCATCCTGTACATCGGGAAGGCCGTCTCGCTGCGCAACCGCGTGCGCTCGTACTTCCAGGACTCCGCCGCGCACCCGTACCGCACGACGAAGATGGTCGAGCGCGTCGCCGACGTGCGCACGATCGTCGTGACGAACGAGATCGAGGCGCTGATCCTCGAGGCGAACCTCATCAAGCGTCACCAGCCGCCGTTCAACGTGCGGCTCCGCGACGACAAGCGGTTCCCGTACCTCAAGGTGACGAACGAGGCGTTTCCGCGCGTCGTGTTCACCCGCGTCGTCAAGGACGACGGCGCGCGCTACTTCGGCCCGTACACGAACGCGCACGGCCTGCGCGAGCTGATCGATCTCGTGCGCATGGTGTTTCCGCTGCGCACGTGCCGCGAACCGATCGACGGACGCCGCAAGCGCCCGTGCCTGCAGTACCACATCAAACGCTGTCTCGCGCCGTGCGTGGGCTATCAGTCCGAGGACGACTACGACCGCCTGGTCGACGAAGTCGTCCTGTTCCTCGAAGGCCACTACGATCCGCTGATCGAGCGCCTGCAGCGCGAGATGACGGATGCGGCCGAGCACTTCAACTTCGAGGCGGCCGCGCGGCTGCGGGACCGCATCATCGCGGTGCGGCGGACGATCGAAGCGCAGAAGGTCGTGTGGCGCTCGCGCATCGACGCCGACTTGATGGCGCTCGCGCGCGCGCAGGGCCAGGCGTGCGTCGAAGTGTTCCTCGTGCGCGACGGCAAGCTGCTCGGACAGGAGTACTTCATCCTGGAAGGGACGGCCGAGCGCACGGACTCCGAGATCATGTCGGAGTTCGTCAAGCAGTTCTACACGGCGCGAACGGGCAGCTTCGGCATGGACGCGGCCGCCGACGCCGAGCGCACCGGGTCGCCGCTCGCGCTCCGCGCGGCGCGCGATCAGCAGGCTCCCGTCGCCGAGAAGGCCCGAGCGCGCCGGCGCCGCGGGTTCGAAGCCGCTGTTCCGAAAGAGATCCTCGTCGAAGCGCTGCCGGAGGACGCCAGCGTGATCGAAGCGTGGCTCACGGAGATCAAAGGACAGCGCGTGCGCGTGCTCGAGCCGCAACGGGGCGACCGCGTCGACTATCTCAAGCTGGTCAAGCAGAACGCCGAGCAGAACCTGCGTGCGTTCCTCGTGCACCAGGAAGCGACGGAGAGCGCGTCCGCGAGCGCGCTCACGGAGCTCGCATCCGCGCTCGACCTGCCGGGACCGCCGCACCGCATCGAGTGCTACGACATCTCGAACATCCAAGGCACGAACTCCGTCGCGTCGATGGTCGTCTTCGTCGAAGGCCGTCCGCGCAAGAGCGACTACCGACACTTCACGATCCAAGCGGTGCAAGGTCCCGACGACTTCGCGTCGATGCAGGAGACGCTGCGCCGCCGGCTGCGCTACCTGCGCCAGGACGCAGACCGGCCGCCCGTCGCCGACGGCGACGCCGCGACCGCGGCGATCGAAGCGCAGGCCCGCAAGCGCGAGCGCTTCCACGAGAAGCCGGACCTGCTGCTCATCGACGGCGGCAAAGGCCAGCTCAACGCGGTCGTCGAGGTGATGCACGAGCTCGACATGTGGGGCATCCCGGTCGCCGGGCTCGCGAAGGAACACGAGTGGCTGTACGTGCCCGGGAACGGCGAGCCGATCGTGCTGCCGCCGAACTCGCCGGGCCTGCACCTCGTCATGCGCATCCGCGACGAAGCGCATCGCTTCGCGATCACGCACCACCGCAACAAGCGGGGCAAAGCGATGACGAAGTCCGTGCTCGACACGCTCGACGGTGTCGGCCCCGTACGAAAGAAGAGACTGCTGACCGCGTTCGGTTCGGTGCGTGCGATCAAGAACGCATCCGTCGACGAGATCGCCGCGGTGAAGGGCATGACGCCGACGCTTGCGTCGCAGGTGAAGGTCGCGCTGGGCGGCTGAGCCGTTGCGCGCGCGAGCGTTCTCAGCTTCGCCACAGCGCGCTCTGAAGATTCTTGACGCTCGCGAATCGTTGAGAGAACGTCATGGTTCGCCTGGCGTTCTTCTTCGGAAACGCGGGCTGGTGGCACGGCGGCGCGTTCGCCGGCCCGTATCGCTGGGTCGGGCCTGGCCGCGTGTACGAGCGCTTCGACGGCCGCAGCGCGTACGCGGCGGCGCGTTCCACCGCCGCGACCGCGTCGCTCCGCCCGAGCGCGGCGGTTACTATGCGGGCCGCGGCGCCAACGCGGCGCGCGGAGCGGACCGCACCGGCGGCCGCCACCGCTGACACCGCGCCGGGCCGCCTCGCCGGCGCGCGAGGCGGCCCGGTCGTCCCGGCGAAGGGTCCCGCAATGGGATTCCTGATTCGCCTTGTCGTCAACGCGATCGCGCTCATCGCCGTCGCGTACGTTGTGCCCGGCATTCACGTCTCGGGTATTGCCGGTGCTCTGGTCGCGGCGCTCGTCCTGGGCATCGTCAACGCCATCGTGCGGCCGATCCTCATCATCGTGAGCCTGCCGCTGGAGCTGCTCACGCTCGGGTTGTTCACGCTCGTGATCAACGCGCTGTGCTTTTGGCTCGTCGGTGCGCTGCACGTCGGTCTCTACGTCGACGGGTTCTGGCCCGCGTTCTGGGGCGCGCTGGTGATGACGATCGTCTCGTGGCTGCTTTCGCTGCTGACGGGCAGCGGTGAAGACCGGCGCCGGGCGTAGCATGGAACGCACGCAGCGCCTCATGACGGTCGCGCTCGCGGTGCTGGCGCTGGACGGGTGCCGTGGATCGTCGCAGCAAGCCGCACGGTCCCCGTCGCCCACGCCCACGTACCGGTTGATGGGACACGCCGGCACCGTGGTGCACGGCGCCGCGGCCGGAGCCGCCGCCGGCGCGGTGGGCGGTGCCGCGAACGCTGCGGGATCCGGCACGATCGATCGCACGCTGGGCGGCAACCGCGGCAGCGACGCGGCCGGCGAGAGCAGCGGTCGCGGCGGCTTCGGGGAAGCGGGGGCGCACGGCGCAGGCGGCTGACCGGATCGCGTTCTGGTCGACGTACGACGGACACCCGTACGCGCTTCCCGATGTGCTTGCGCTGCGCGACGCTGACGTCGACGCCCTGCGTTGTGCCTCCGCGGACGCGTGGTCGGTGTTCGCGCGCGTCGCGCCGCTGCTGCGCGCGCTGCCCGACGACGGCCTCGCGCAGCTCGGCATCCCGGCAGCGGCGTTCGACGTCGTGCGCCTCGTCGACGCGCGCTGCGGCCCGACGCTGGTCGGCCGGTTCGACTTCATCCGCGACGGCGAGCACCATCGCGTCCTCGAGCTGAACGCGGAGACGCCGTTCTTTCTGGTCGAGTCCTTCGTCGAGAACGCCCGCCGCGCGACGGAGGCGGGACTGCACGATCCGAATGTGGGCGAACGCGACCGTCTCGCGAGCGCCATCGCGAGCGCGCTCGAGCCGCTGGACGCACGGACGCGCGTCGGCGTCGTCGCGACCAACGTGTATCGCGAGGATGCCGGCACGGCGCTCTTTCTGCGCGATCTGATCGCGGAACGCACGGGCGCGCAGGTCGTCTTCGTCCCCGTGCACGAGCTCGCGGTCGTCGACGGCTTCGCGTGCGACGACGCGGGGCCGCTCGACGTGCTGTACCGCTGCTATCCGCTCGAGCACTTTGCGGCGGACGCCGGCGGCACGGCGCTGTTCGACGCCGTGCTGCACGGGCGGTGCCGGCTGCTCAACCCGCCGTCGGCGCTGCTCTTGCAGTCGAAAGCGACGCAGGCGCTGATCTGGGGACTGTACGAGCGCGGCGAGCTGTTCGACGACGCGGAGCGCGCCGCGGTCGCACGAACGTTCTTGCCGACGTACCTCGATGCGCCGGAAGACGCCCAGACGTGGGTGCGCAAGCCCGTCCTCGGGCGCGAGGGGGCCGCCGTCGCGATCCTCGGTGCGGGCGGGTCGGAGATCGCACGCGGGGAGCGCGTTCACGCGTCGTACGCGGCCCAGCCCGTCGTACACCAGCGGTACGTGCCGCCGCCGCAGCGACGCGTGCGGCTCGCGGACGGTCGCGAAATGGAGGGCGGCGAGCTGCTGACGTGCTTCGTCGTGGGCGGCCGCCCGAGCGCGGTCGGCATGCGGATCGGCGGGCCGGTGATCGACGCGCGGAGCCATTTCGCGCCGGTCGGGGTTGCGTGAGGATGGTGTTCGACCCGTACCTGCTCGCGATGCCGTTCCTGCACATGCTCGAGCCCGAGGACGCGCACGAGCTGGCCCTGGTCGCGCTCGAGAACAACCTCGTGCCCAGCCGCCGCGCGCGACGACGACCCGATTTTGGCGACGACGCTCTTCGGGCGCCGTCTGTCCAACCCGATCGGGCTTGCGGCCGGGTTCGACAAGAACGGCCGCGTGTACGACCGCATGGCGCAGCACGGGTTCGGTTTCGTCGAGGTCGGCGGCGTTACGCCGCGCCCGCAAGCCGGCAACCCGCGGCCGCGCGTGTTTCGCCTGTCCGGCGACCGCGCGGTGATCAACCGCATGGGCTTTCCGAACGACGGTGCCGACGCGGTCGAGCGGCGCATCCGCAGCAAGGGCCATCCGACGATCGGTCTGGGCGTGAACCTTGCGTCCAACGCCGACAGCGCCGATCCCGCCGCGGATTTCGTCGAGCTCGCGAGCCGGTTCGGTCCGCACGCGGACTACCTCACGCTCGACGTGTCGTGCCCGAACACCGCCAACGGCCAAGTGTTCCTCGATCCGCCGCGGCTCGCCGACCTGCTCGCGCGCATCGCAGCGATCGATTGGCGCGCGCGACGTCCGGCGTTCGCCGCGAAGCTTTCTCCCGACATCGACGCCGCGCTGCTCGAGCGTCTCGTGGCGATCTTGCTGGAGGCGCGGATCGACGCGATCGTCGTGGCGAACACGACGCGCGCCCGGCCGGACGGCGTGCGCAGCTCGCGTGCCGCCGAAGCGGGTGGTCTATCCGGCGCGCCGCTGTTCCCGCTGGCGCACGCGATGGTCGAGCGCGTCGCGGCGCTGACCGGCGCAACGGTGCCGCTCGTCGCCGTCGGCGGGATCGCGAGCGGGTCGGACGCGTACGCGATGCTGCGCGCGGGGGCGTGCGCGGTGCAGCTCTACACGGGGCTGATCTACCGCGGTCTGGGCCTCGTGACGAGCGTCAAGCGCGAGCTCGCCGAGCTGCTTCGGCGCGACGGGGTGAGCTCGCTTGCCCAGCTGCGCCCGGCTCGGGGAACCGCTGAGGCCGGCGGTGTGTTATAGTACGTGCTGGTCCACTTCGGACTCGTTCGCGGGGCTGAGTAGTCTCGACGGAGAGATCCGTGGCCGACGTAAGCAGGCGGAGTTGTGAGCCCTCCTAAAACGATCACAAGCGTTTACACGCGAACAACGAATACGCTCTGGCTGCCTAGTTTCTAACTAGCAACCACCGTCCGCGAGAGGTAGCCGGATCCATCTCGCAGGCGGTCATGAAGTCCGGCTAGGACGCGGAGACTTCTCCGAGAGGCGTCCGAAACTCAACCGGAGATGCTGCACGCCGAAGTCCTGTACCGAGAGGTCGGCGTGCTCAAGACAAAATCGGTGCTGAGCCTGGAGAAAGCGGCGGTCCGGCTTTTCGGACCCGGGGGGCGGCTCCCCGGCAGCTCCACCACACTTGTGCTTGAGGTCCAATGAATGCGGCATTCATTGGACCTCATTCGTTGTACGGCACGCCGGCGTGGTGGTAGACGCGGGCGAATGGCATCGAAAACCCCTCACATCGTCACGCTCGCGGGGCGTAGACCGAAGGAAGGCGCCCGTCGTTCGTACGAGCGCCGAGGAAGATACGAAACTGTCGGAGGCGATGCCGCCGTTTCGCGTGGATCTACACGATCGCCGAAACAGACGGGCGCGTCGAGCGCATCGTCAACCGGCTGCTCGCCATCGAGAAGAAGCTGGTCGCGGAGAACCAAGCGCTGCGGTCCGAGAACGCGTGGGTCCGCGAAGAGCTCGGCGGTGGTCGCGTCGGACGCGTGCTGCGGACGCTGCGGTCAATCCGGCACCGCATGGCGCCGGGCTGATCGCTGCGGCGCGGCTTACTCCGGGGCTGCGACGCCCTCTTGGTCGCCGGCGGACGCCGTCGTTACGCCCAGCGATGCGATCGCGGGCGTAACGTCGGTGAACACGTTCATCTTCGTCGCGAAGTTCGCGATCTCGATCATGCGCGCGACGTTGCCTTCGGGCGCGACGACCACTGCGAGTGCCGCCTCATGGCGACGGCGCAACAGCAGCAGCTCGGAGAGGAACGTTGAATCGACGTGGGCGGCGAGCGTCAGGTCGATGAGCACCGGAACGTCGCGCGGAATCGCCTTGAATGCCGAACGGAACTCAGGGTAGCGGCTGACGTCGAGTCCGTCTTCGAAGCGGACGAGATGATACGACTCCAACGCCCTTCGCTACCCACCGGAAACAGCTTTAAACAAGGACTATCCGGCAGGAGTGTCCTCGATGACGAAGAGCTCATCGAAGCGCGCGATGTCGAGAACGCGGCGGACGTTCGGGCGGGCTCCGCGCAACGTCACGACACGGTTCCCGGTGCGCGCCGCGACGCGAGCGAGTTCGGTGAGTCCGGCCGCGCAGAGCAGGCGAACGCCGGAGAGGTCCACGACCGCCGGGCCGGCGATGCCGTCCAGTGCACGGCAAGCGGTGCGTGCCGTGTACACGTCGATCTCCCCCATCAGGTGCACGACCTGAGAAGCGGGCATTCCCTGAATCCTCGCTCTGAACGCGCCCGGCAAATTCCGAATGCCGATTTCCCGGGCGCATATGCGCTCGGGACCTTCTCAGTGTAGCACGCCTGACGTCCGGTG
This sequence comes from Vulcanimicrobiota bacterium, assembly GCA_963818845.1. Classification (GTDB taxonomy): domain Bacteria; phylum Vulcanimicrobiota; class Vulcanimicrobiia; order Vulcanimicrobiales; family Vulcanimicrobiaceae; genus Vulcanimicrobium. The sequence continues at coordinate 398,990 of CAWFTO010000003.1, forward strand.
CGGTACGGGACCGTACGCTACCCGAGGCCGAGGAGGAGGACGCCTCCTTCCTGCGTAGGCTCGTGCAATGGCCTCCGAGCACGGCTCCTGGGCGTGACCCTGCCCGGCGGAAACAGCATCATCGACGGCGTCGTTGCGCACGATCGGTCCGGCGTGCTCTCTCGCGCGCGCGTGGTCTCGCTGGATCGCTCGCAGGTCACCACCGAGCACGACACGGTGATGCACACGGTCGACTTTCCGATCAGCGCGTTGCTCTCGGTGGTTGGAACGGCCGACGACGGGGCGACCTGCGAACTGGCCAGCGTCGGCGCCGAAGGCTTCGTCGAGATCGACGCGTCGCTGCGCAATGACGTCGCGAAGCGCACGGCGATCTGCCTGCTGGAGGGAGACGTCGTGCGCATGCCCCTGGCGGACTTCCAGCGCGGCCTCAAAGAGTTTCCGGAATTCGAGAACCGGGTCTACCGCGCGGTGCGCGCGCGCGTGTTCACGACCGAGCAGCTCGAGCTCTGCAATGCCCGCCACCCGGTCACGCAGCGGGTGGCGCGCTGGCTGCTCGTGAGCGCCGTGCGCGTGCACCGTACGGAGTTCGCCGTGACGCACGATTTTCTCGCCGCGATGCTCGGGACGCGCCGGCCGAGCGTGTCGGAAGCGACGGCGTCGCTCGAGGAGCGCGGCGCAATCGCGCGCGGCCGGAATTCCATCACGATTGCCGACGCGGGGACGCTCGCCGCCTGCGCGTGCGAGTGCTATGCGGTCTGCCGCGACGCGATCGTCGAGGGAGCCGCCTGACAGAAGCGCTCGACCGCTATTTCGGCATCGCACGCGCGGGCTCGACCGTCTCGCGCGAGCTGCGCGCGGGCCTCACGACGTTTCTGACCATGTCGTACGTGCTGTTCGTGAACCCGCAGGTGCTCGGCAGCGCGATCACCGGCATCGACGACGCGTTCGCGAAGCTCTTGGTCACGACGGCGCTCGCCGCGGCGTTCGGCAGCCTGCTCATGGCGCTCGTCGCGCGCTACCCGTTCGCGCAAGCGCCCGGCATGGGACTCAACGCGTACTTCGCCTACACCGTGGTGCTCGGGCAGAAGATTCCGTGGCAGACGGCGCTCGGCGCCGTGTTCGTCTCCGGCATGCTGTTCGTGCTCCTGTCGGTGCTCGGCGTCCGGCAGGCGGTCGTGCGCGCGATTCCGCAGCCGCTCAAGATCGCGGTGACGGCCGGAATCGGCATGTTCCTGGCCTTCATCGGGCTGAAGAACGCGGGCGTGGTCGTCGGCGACCGCGCGACGTTCGTCACGCTCGGTTCGCTCGCGTCGCCGCCGGTGCTGATCGCGCTGTTCGGGCTCGTCCTCACCGCGGTGCTGCTCGTGCGGCGGGTGCCGGGCGCGATCGTCTTCGGTATCGTCGCAGCGACGGTCGCCGGTATCGTGTCGCACGCGCCGGTGTATCAGGACCCACACGGTGCGTCTGTGCCCTTCGCAGGCTTGCCGCACGGGCTCGTCGCGCCGCCGGTGTGGCCCAGCGGTCTGGCCGGCGCGCTCGACATCCGCGGCGCGCTCTCGCTCGGTGCCGCCGCGATCGTGTTCACGTTCTTCTTCGTCGACTTTTTCGACGCGACCGGCACGCTGGTCGGGCTGGCGACGCGCGCGGGCTTCCTGGACGAGCACGGCGACATGCCGCGCGCGCGCCGCACGTTCGCGTCCGACGGGCTGGCCGCGTGCTTCGGTGCGCTGCTCGGCACCAGCACGACGACCGCGTACATCGAGAGCGCGAGCGGCATCGCGGACGGCGGCCGAACGGGCCTCACCGCGCTCGCCGTCGCGGTGCTGTTCGCGGTGTCGACCGTGCTGTGGCCGCTCGCGTCGGTGATTCCCGCAGCGGCCACGGCCCCCGCGCTGATCCTCGTCGGCGCACTGATGCTCGAGGGCGTCCGCGACATCGCATGGGACGACTACGCGGTGTCGATCCCGGTCTTTCTCACGATCGTCGCGATGCCGCTCACGTTCTCCATCGCCAACGGCGTCAGTTTCGGCGTCGTCTCGTTTGCGGCGATCAAGTTCCTGAGCGGCCGCGGGCGCGAAGTCGACCCGCTCCTGTACGTCGTCGCGGCGCTGCTGATCGCGCGCTTCGTGTGGCTCGGAGGCTGATTCCCTAGATCGTCACGGTCGTTCCGCGCGCGGCGACGACGGCGTCGAACGCGAGCTTCTCGCGGACCGTCGCGACGAATGCGGCCGCGACGGGCGGATCGCCGTGCACGGCGTACAGCTGCGGCTTCGTCGAGAGCGTGCCGAGCCAGCGCAGCAGCTCGCTGCGATCGGCGTGCGCGCTGTAGCCCGTCGGGTTGGCGACGGCGGCATGGACCGGCAGGACGTCACCAAGGATCTTCACCGTCGTGGCACCATGCACCATGAGGTTGCCGAGCGTGCCCGGTCCCTGATAGCCCGGAAAGACGATCGTCGAGCGCGGGTCCGCGACGTGGTTGTGCAGGTGGTGCAGGATGCGTCCGCCGCTCGCCATCCCGCTCGATGCGATCACGATGGCCGGGCCGTCGAGGTCATTGAGCGCTTTGGATTCGTCCGTCGTCACGTGGACCGTCACGTTGCGGCAGCCCAGCGGCGCGTCCGCAGTATCGGACACCGGTTTGTGCGCGTCGGGGTAGCGTGCGAACAGCGCGTCGACCTTGATGGCCATCGGGCTGTCGACGTGAACGGGCACGCCGGCGAGAGCGGGGTTGCGCGCCTGCAGCGTGCCGATCGCGTACAAAATGTCCTGCGTGCGCTCGACCGCGAACGCCGGGATCACGATGATTCCGCCGCGCGCGACGCCGGCGGTGAGGATGCCCTCGAACTCGCCGAGCGCGTCCGCCGGGTGATCCCGGTCGCCGTACGTCGTCTCGCACACCACGACGTCGGCGGCGTCGAGCGGCGCAGGATCGTACAGCAGCGGCCGGCCGTAGCGCCCGAGATCGCCCGAGAAGATCACGCGCTTCGATTCGACGCGCACGTCCGCGAAGGCGGATCCGAGGATGTGCCCGGCGTTGTGGTACCGCACCGTCATGCCCGCGACGTCGAAGTCCGTCTCGAGCGGGACGGTCCGCAGCAGCGGCAGCGTCGCCGCGACGTCGGCCGCGCCGTAGAACGGCGGTATGTGCTGCGCGCGCTCGTGCTCGAGACCGCGCAGCGCGAAGTGCTCCTGCAGGTGCGCCGCGTCTTCGAGCACGATCTCGATCAGCCCGGCCGTCGCGGGCGTGCAGTAGATCGGGCCGCGATAGCCGTCGTGCACGATCTTGGGCAGGTAGCCGACGTGATCGATGTGGCCGTGCGTGATGACGATCGCGTCGGTCTGCGCGGGCGGGATCGGAAGCGGCACCGCGTTGAGCGCCTCCGTCGCGCGCGTGCCTTGGAACATCCCGCAATCGACGTAGACGTGCTTGCCGTTCGTCGCGAGCAGATGCTTGCTGCCCGTGACCGTTCCGGCGGCGCCGACGAAGGTGAGTTCAGCCACGGGCACCAGCCATGCGAACGGCCTGCGCGGCGAGCGCGACGCTCGACGGCCGCTGCTCGTCGAGATAGCGCTCCAGGCACGCGTCGACGAGCCGCACGGGGTCGTCGTCCTCGATCATCACGGCGCCGGTGTCCTTGTGCACGAGCCGCGCGATGCCCGCGAACTCGTTCGAGATGCCGCCCGAGTCGCGCAAAATTCCGATCAGCTTGCCTTCGTCGTAGGCGATCGCGAACTCGCCGAGCGTTCCGCTGCGGCCGCCGACGAAGAGCACGAAGTCCGAGCTGTGGATGTTGTGCGTCTCACGCCCCATCAGTCCCGAGCCGGTGAACACGATCGCCGTGTACGGCTCGAGCGGTGATTCGAACACGCCCACGTGCTCCTCGCGCGAGCGCGCGGGCGACACGCCGAGGCTGACGCCGCCGGCCGCGTGCGCGCCGAGCACCGCCGCGTGCGGAAGCCCTGGGCACGCGCCCGTCACGACCACGCAGCGGCGTTCGGCGATGCGCCGTCCGAGCCGCTGCGCCGCTTCGAGGTCGTCATCCGCAATGTCGCCGCCCGCCGAGCCCATCACGCCGATTTGAATGCGCACGTGCACCTCCGCTGCGCGCAGTACGAGGAGCGTGCCGCCGATCCCCGTTCGCCGCTTCAGCAGGTACTGCGGGGAACGCGTGCGACCGCGCGGAACACGGCCGCGCACATGTCGAGCCGCGACGTCGAACGCACGCAAGTCGGGATCGTCGGGGCCGGCCCGGCCGGTCTCGTGCTGGCGCTGCTGCTGCGCAAGCAGGGCATCGCGTCCGTCGTCCTGGAGGCGCGGAACCGCGCGTATTGCGAGCAGCGGATTCGCGCGGGCGTCCTCGAGCACGGCACCGTCGACCTGCTCGAAGCGAACGGGGCCGGCGAGCGCATGCGGCGCGAGGGACTCGAGCATCACGGAATCTACCTGCGATTCGGCGGGCGCAGCCGGCACATCGACTTTCCCGCGCTCACCGGCAAGACGATCACGGTGTACGGACAGCACGAGGTCATCAAGGACCTGATCGCCGCGCACGTCGCGTCGGGCGAGCCGCTGCACTTCGACGTGACGGACGTGCGACTGCGGGGGATCGACGGCGAGCAGCCGGCGATCGCGTACCGAGATGCCTCGGGCCGCGACTGCGAGCTGGCGTGCGATTTCGTCGCGGGGTGCGACGGCTTTCACGGCGTCGCGCGCGGCGCGATCCCGGACGGCGTGCTGACCGCGTACGAACGCGTCTATCCGTTCGCGTGGCTGGGCATCCTGTCCGAGTCGCCGCCCGTCAGCGACGAGCTGATCTACACGCTGCACAATCGAGGATTCGCGCTCTTCAGCCAGCGCTCGCCGTCCGTGCAGCGCATGTATCTGCAGTGCGCACCGGACGAAGATCTCGCGCTGTGGCCGGACGAGCGCATCTGGGCGGAGCTCCACAGGCGGCTCGAGGGCGACGATCCGCCGGCGCTCGTCGAAGGGCCGATCACGCAGAAGGGCGTCACCGCGATGCGCAGCTTCGTCGTCGAGCCGATGCAGTACGGGCGCCTCTTCCTCGCGGGCGACGCGGCGCACATCGTGCCGCCGACCGGCGCGAAGGGCATGAACCTCGCCGTCGCGGACGTCGCCGTGCTTGCACGGGCGCTCGACGCGTTCTACGCCGGCGACGCGTCGCCGCTCGCGGCGTACTCCGCGACCTGCCTGCAGCGCGTTTGGCGAGCCGAGCGGTTCTCGTGGTGGATGACGTCGATGCTGCACCGGCCGCCGGACGCCGACGCGTTCGGCGAACGGCTGCAGCTCGCCGAGCTCGAGTACGTCACGTCGTCCCGCGCAGCGTCGCAGAGCCTCGCCGAGAACTACGTCGGGCTGCCCCTCACGCCGTAACGACCACGCCGATCGCGGCGCACGCCATCAGCACGATCGTGACGATCATCCACGCGTTCGATGCGCGCTTGTTGCGCCACGTGCCCATCATGCGGCGGTGATTGCCCACGATCACGATGCCGATCAAGAGCGGCACGGCGACGAACCCGTTCACGACCGCTGACCAGAACAGCATCTTCACCGCGTCGACGCGGAGCAAATCGGCGGCGACGCCGCATGCGATGCCGAGCGCGATCACCGTGTAGAACGGCCGCGCCGACGACGGCTTCTCAGCCAGGCCGGCCGCCTTCCAGCGAAACGTCTCGGCGAGCGCGTACGCCGACGACCCGGCGAGCACCGGGACGGCGAGCAGTCCGGCACCAATGACGCCGAGCGCGAAGAGCAGTTCGGCGCCGTCGCCCGCGAGCGGGCGCAGCGCTTCGGCCGCGTCGCGCACGGTCGCGATCGTGATGTGATGCCGGTACAAGGTCGTCGCGGTCGTGAGCACGATGAACCACGACACCGCGTTCGAGAAGATCATGCCGGACGCGACGTCGGCGCGCGAAGCGCGAATTTCGGCCTCCGTCGCGCCGCGCCGCTGCGTGACGGTGACGCGGCCGGCCGCGCGCTCTTCCTCGACTTCGAGCGCCGCCTGCCAAAAGAACAGGTATGGGGTGATCGTGGTGCCCAGAAAGCCGACGAAGGTCGCCATCCACGTGCGGTCGAGCCGGATCCTCCGGGATGAACGTGTGCCGCAGCGCCGCGAGCCAGTCGACCCCCACGACGAACGCTGCGACGACATAGGCGAAAAGCGTCAGGCAGAGCCATTTGACGACGGCTGCGAACAGCCGGTACGACGCGAAGACCTCGACGACGATCAGGACCACGCCGAAGCCGATCGCCCAAGCTTCGGACGGGAGGTGCGTGACGAGCTCCGCCGCGGACGACATCCCGGCGACGTCGGCGGCGATGTTGAGCGTGTTCGCGCCGACCACGAGGAACACGAGCGCGTACAGCAGCCATGCCGGCATCACGCGCCGCATCCCGGCGGCGAGGCCCTGACCGCTCACCATCGCGATGCGCGCGCACATCTCTTGGACGACGATCATCATCGGCGCGGTGATCAGCGCGACCCAGAGCAGTCCGTATCCGAGCGATGCGCCGGCGATCGCGTACGTCGCGATGCCCGACGGATCGTCGTCGGCCGCTCCGGTCACGATGCCCGGTCCGACCTTCTTGGAGCACCAAGCGGCACCGGACTTGCAGCGGTTGACGAAGACGTCTGTTGCGCTTAGCGGCCTCACTAGCAAGCGACGTTCCCAGATTTGCCGGATACAATGACGGCATGCGAAGCATGTTCATGATCGGCGCGCTGGCGCTGGTCGCCGGCGCGGCGCCGGCCTCGGCACAGACGGCTCCCGCGGCCCCTGCCGGGGCGCCCGGCGCGATGATGCGTCCCGCGCAGGATGCGGCCTTTCCGCTGATGATGGCGTATCATGCCATCGGTCGCGCCGAGCAGGCCGGCGCGACCGGCCAATTCGTCGATGCGGCGCGCTCGCACTACCGCAGCGCGCTGGCGCGCTACGGGCGCAGTGACACGACCGGTGCGGCGGCGGAGGCGCGACTCGCGTCCGACCTGGCGCGAGCCGCGACCGACGAGCGCCCGCGCACCGCGATGGCGGGCCCGAAGGACGTCCCCGCTCCGCCGTCACCGCAGCCGCGCACCGGGGGGCCGGCGATGGACGGCGGCCCGGCAATGGCCGGCGGCCACGCGCGGGACGGCATGATGCGCGGCGGCTTCGGACCGGGCGGCATGGAGCGCGGCTTCGGCGGCCGGGGCTTCAGCGCGACGCGCCTGGCCGAGGCGCTCAAGGCGGAGACAGGCCCGGAGGCGCGACAGCTCGCGCAGGCGGCGGTCGATGCGAACGGCGCGGCCGAGCGCGCCGCGCTGGCGGGCAACGCCGACCAGGCCGCGCGCTCGTCGCGCGTCGCGGGCGACTTGATGGCGGCGATCGACGATCTCGTGCGGCTCAATCACCCCGCGCCGGCGCAGCGGGTCATGCGCCGTCCGCTCGGCGGTTAGGTGACCGGCGCCGGTGCGCGCGAGTTGTGCACCGGCAGTTCGCCTTCGCTCAAGCGGCCGCCGCGGCGCCTCTCGCGCAGCGCGACGATCTCCGCGGCGATCGAGATCGCCGTCTCTTCCGGCGTGCGCGCGCCGATGTCGAGCCCGACCGGCGCGGAGATGCGCGCCAGGTCGGCGTCCGAGACACCGGCGCGGCGAAGCTCCTCGACGCGATTCGCGTGCGTGCGCCGGCTGCCCATCGCGCCGATGTAGCCGGCGTTCGTGCGAAACGCCGCCTGCAGCACGGGGATGTCGAACTTGGCGTCATGGGTGAGGATGATCAGCGCGGTTCGCTCGTCGACGTGCGCCGTGGCGAGAAACGCGTCCGGCCACGCGACGACGACCTCGTCGGCATCGGGGACGCGCGCCTTCGTCGCGAAGACCGGGCGCGCGTCGACGACCGTCACGTGATAGCCCAAATACTTGCCGATGCGTGCCATCGCGCGCGAAAAGTCGATCGCGCCGAACACGTACATCACCGGCTTGGGCGCGTAGGCGGCGATGAAAAGACGCACCTCGACGCCGACGGGCTCGCCGTCTTCCCCGAACGTGCGGACCGCATGCTCGCCGACGGCGAGCAGCGCGCGCGCCTCGCCGGCGGCGGCGACGTTCAAGCCCGGCGTGCCGAGATCGCCGCGTTCCTCGTCCGCCGTGACCAGGAGCTTCGCTCCCGCCCGCGCGCCGTCGAGGCGCGTCACGAGCGCGACGGGCTCGTCGGCGCGCAGCGCGTCCGCGAGGCGGTCGAAGATGCTCACCAGTCGAGCCGCTCCACGAAGACGTGGATCGTCCCGCCGCACGTCAGCCCGACGGAGATCGCATCGGCGTCGCTGATGCCGTACGTGACGAGCCGCGGGCGACCCGACGCGATCGCGTCCTGGGCCTCTTCGTAGACGGCGGATTCGACGCAGCCGCCGCTGACCGAGCCGGCAACGTCGCCGCGGTCGTTGACGGCCATGACGGCGCCCGGGTCGCGCGGCGCCGAGTTCTCCACCGCGACGACGGTCGCGACCGCGACGCGCGTTCCTTCGGAACGCCAGCGCTCGATCGTGTCCAGCACCTCGGTCATCGCAGTCTGCTTTCTGGAAGCGCAAGGAGATTCCGTCGGCCTCTGGGTAGGTTCCGGACCCCACTCGTGCACGGAGTCGTTTCTATGCGGATCGATCTCACCGTCAATGGGAAAGGCGTCGCGCTCGACGCGGAGCCGCGGCTCCTCCTGGCCCACGCGCTGCGCGACTACATGAACCTCACCGGGACGCACATCGGCTGCGATACGTCGAGCTGCGGCGCGTGCACCGTCCTGCTGGACGGCGTCTCGGTGAAGAGCTGCACCGTCTTCGCCGTGCAGGCGAGCGGGCACGAGGTGACCACCATCGAGGGGATCGGCAACGCCGACGCGCTGCACCCGATGCAGGAGGCGTTCTGGTCCGCGCACGGCCTGCAGTGCGGCTACTGCACGACCGGGATGATCGTCAGCGCGGTCGACCTGCTGCAGCGCAATCCGGACCCGAGCGACGACGAGATCCGGTCCGGTTTGGAAGGAAATCTCTGCCGGTGCACGGGCTACGAGAACATCGTGAAAGCCGTGCGCGCCGCCGCCAAGGTCATGCGCGACGGCGGAGCGCGCCACAGCGTGCGCGAGCTGATGCCGATCCATCCGCCCGCCGAGGAGCCGCCGCCCAGCGGTGAGGTGATCCTTCCCGAGAAGCTCCACGAGGCGCACGTCTGATGGCGTTCACGGCGATGGTCGGTGCCCGCATCCGGCGCCGCGAAGACCCGCGGCTGATTACCGGACGCGCGACGTACGTCGACGACGTGCGTCAAGTCGGAACGGTGTACGCGGCGTTCGTACGGAGCCCGTACGGGCACGCGAAGATCAGGAGCGTCGACCGCTCCGAGCTCGAGAACGACCCGCACGTGCTCGCGGTCTACACCGGGCACGACCTGCACCACGACCACAACCTCAAATCGTCGATGCCGGTCGCGCACAAGATGGCTGATCTGCGGACGCCGCCGCACTACATTCTCGCGGTCGACGAGGTCCGTTTCGTCGGCGACCCCGTCGCCGTCGTGGTCGCGGACTCGCCGTACCGTGCGCGCGATGCCGCCGACAAGCTCGTCGTCGACTACGACGAGCTGCCCGCCGTCGTCGATCCGGAGAAAGCGGCGGCCGGCCCGCCGTACGTGCATGCCGACCTCGGCACGAACGTCGCGTACGTCTTCCCGTTCAGCGCCGGCGACCCCGACCGAGCCTTTGCCGAAGCCGACGTCACGATCACGCAGCGCATCGTCAACCAGCGCGTCGCCCCGGTGCCGATCGAACCGCGCTCGATGGTGGCCAACTACGACGCCGGGATGCAGCAGCTCACCCTGTACTCGGCGACGCAGATTCCGCACTTGCTGCGCACGCAGCTCGCCGTCGTGCTCGGCCTGCCGGAGAACAAGATCCGCGCGATCGCGCCGGAAGTCGGCGGCGGGTTCGGCGCGAAGCTCAACGTCTATCCCGAAGAGGCCGCGATCTGCTGGGTCGCGATGCAGCTCGAGCGCCCGGTGAAGTACATCGAGACGCGGTCCGAGTGCTTCCAGGCGATGATCCACGGCCGCGACCAGATCGACGACATCGAAATCGCCGCCAAGAACGACGGCACGATCACCGGGCTGCGGCTGAAGATCACCGCCAACCTCGGCGCGTACCACCAGTTGCTCACGCCGGTCATCCCGACGCTCACGCTGCTGATGGCGCACGGGTGCTACCGGTTCGAGAACATCAGCGCCGAGGTCGTCGGCGTGTTCACCAACACGATGTCCACCGACGCCTATCGCGGCGCGGGCCGGCCCGAGGCAACGTTCTTCATCGAGCGCGCGATGGACCTCGTCGCGCAGCGGCTGAAGCTCGATCCGGTCGACGTGCGCCGGCGCAACTTCATCTCCGCGTTCCCGCACACGACCGCGACCGGCCTCACGTACGACTCCGGTGACTACGAGACGACGATGGACAAGGCGCTCGCACTCGCCGATTACGCCGGTCTGCGCAGGCGCCAGGACGCGTTGCGCAAGGAAGGGCGCTATCTCGGGATCGGCGTCTCGACGTACGTCGAGGTCTGCGGCATGGGACCGTCCGCGGCGATGCCCGCGGCGGGCTGGGACTCCGCGACGATCCGGGTGGAGCCGACCGGCAGTATCACGGTGCTCACCGGCGTCTCGCCGCACGGGCAAGGCCAGGAGACGACGTTCGCGCAGATCGTCTCCGACGAGCTCGGCGTGCCGATCGATCAGATCACCGTCATCCACGGCGACACGGACAAGGTGCAGTACGGGGTCGGCACGTTCGGCTCGCGCGGCACGGCGGTCGGCGGCGCGGCGCTCAAGCTCGCGATCGACACGATTCAAACCAAGGCGCTGCAGATCGCGGCGCACCAGTGGGAAGCGAGTGCGGACGACGTCGAGTACCGCGACGGCAAGATGCAGGTCAAGGGCGATCCGTCCAAGACGATGACGACCGCCGAGGCCGGCTTTCTCGCGTTCATGGGCGACAAGCTGCCGCCGGGACTCGAGCCCGGCCTGGACGCGACCCGACGCTTCGAGCCGCCGAACTTCGTGTTCCCGTTCGGCACGCACGTGTGCGTCGTCGAGATCGATGCGCAGACGGGCCAGGTGAAGGTGGAGAAGTACCTCGCGGTCGACGACTGCGGGCGGCTGCTCAACCCGATGATCGTCGAAGGTCAAGTGCACGGCGGCATCGCGCAGGGGCTGGCGCAGGCGCTATTCGAGGAGGTCGTGTACGACGCCGGCGGTCAGCTGCTCACCGGCACGCTGATGGACTACGCGATCCCGCACGCGGAACAAGTGCCGCACTACGAGCTCGATCACACCGTGACGCCGACGACGGTCAACCCGCTCGGCATCAAGGGGATCGGCGAAGCCGGAACGATCGGCTCGACGCCGGCCGTCGCCAACGCGGTGATCGACGCGCTCGCGCCGTTCGGCGTGACGCACATCGACATGCCGCTCAAGCCGGAGAAGCTCTGGGCTGCGATGCAGGCCAAGCCCACGAACGGGAGCGTGCGATGATTCCTTCGGCGTTCGAGTACGTCCGCGCGACGAGCGTCGACGACGCGATCCGACTGCTCGGCGAGCACGGTGACGGCGCGAAGCTGCTCGCGGGCGGGCACAGCCTGATCCCGATGATGAAGCTGCGCCTCGCCTCGCCGTCGGTGCTGATCGACCTCGTCGGGATACCGCAGCTCGACCGCCTCGAGGTCAAAGGAAACCGTATCACGGCCGGCGCGCTGACGAAGCACGCGACGCTCGCGGCGAGCGCCGAGCTGAAGAAGGCCGCACCGGTGCTGTGGGACGCCGCGAACGACCTCGGCGACCCGCAGGTGCGCAACCGCGGGACGATCGGCGGCGCGGCCGCGCACGGCGATCCTTCGGCCGACTATCCTGCCGTGCTGCAAGCGCTCAACGCGTCGTTCACCGTCGCCGGCAAGGGCGGCACGCGCGAGCTCACCGCCGCGCAGTTCTTCCGCGGCATGTTCGACACGGCGCTCGCCGGCGACGAAGTCCTCACGTCCATTGCGTTCGACGCGGCGCCCGCGTCGGCGTACGTGAAGTATCACCATCCCGCGTCGCACTACGCGGTGGTCGGCGCCGCGGCGGTGCTCACGCTCGACGGCGGCACGATCGCGTCGGCGCGCGTCGCGATTACCGGCCTCGGCGACTTCGCGTTCCGCGCGGGCGCGGTCGAAAGCGCGCTCAAGGGCGTGAACCCATCCGACGAAGCAGCGATTCGGGCTGCGTGCGCAGGCGCGGCGCGCGGCGCAACGGCGCGAAGCGATACGTTTGCATCGGCCGCGTACCGCACCGCAATGGCCGACGTCTTCACCGCCCGAGCCGTCTCGAAAGCGGCCGCAGTCTCACGGTGACCGCAGGCGTCGGCACGACGAACGGCACGTTCGCGGGTCTGCCTTCAATGTAAAAATCGTCCTGGGAGTGCCTGGGCTTTCTTGCCTTTCTGAGCAGAGAGGCGGATACTCGTCCCATCTCGTTGCCCTTCGACCAGCGTAGCTGACGTCGAACGGACGAACGCAAGGGGTGGTTCGATGGACATGCGTGCTGCAAGGCTCGACCGGCGGCGCTTCATCACGACGGCGGGCGCCGCCGCTGCTCTTGCGAGCGGCGGTGAGCTGCTCACGGCGCAGCCGGCGAGCGCGGCGCTGCTGACGCGCCGTGATATCTCGACGCTGACTGCGTCGGACCCGATCATCCTGGCATACGAGGCGGGCATCAAAGCGATGCGCGCGCTGTCGGCGTCGAATCCGAACGACCCGCGCGGCTGGACCTATCAAGCCGGCATCCATGCGTCGACGCTGCCGCCGAAGCCGAACTGGAACCAGTGCGAACACGGCGACTATTGGTTCTGGCCGTGGCATCGCATGTATCTGTACTGGTTCGAGCGCATCGTGCGGCACATGGCGAAGAGCCCGAGCTGGGCGCTGCCGTACTGGAACTACTCTGCCGGCGCCGCGCAGCGCGTCCTTCCGGCGATGTTCCGCACCACGTCGAGCGTGCTGTACACGCCCAATCGCAACCCGGGCATCAACGCCGGAACATCGTCGCTTCCGGCGTCGGCCGTCGTGACGGGGCCCGGCATGGCGCTCACCAACTTCGCGAACGCGAGCAGCTCGCTCGAGTCGACGCCGCACAACATCGTGCACGTGAGCATCGGCGGGTGGATGGCGTCGGTACCGACGGCGGCACAGGACCCGATCTTCTACCTGCACCACTCGAACATGGACCGCTTGTGGAACCTGTGGCTCGCGCAGGCCGGCGGGCGCACGGACCCGCTCAGCGACACGACGTGGAAGACGCGCACGTACACCTTCTACGACGAGAACGCGACGGCCGTGCACATGACGCCGTGTGACGTTCTGCGCGCGGCGCAGCAGCTGAGCTATCAGTACCAGGGCGAGCCGCCGCAGGTCAACGAGTACTGCCTGCAGCGCATCGTGTGCTGTATCCACGTCAACCCGCTCACGCTGCTGCATGCCGAACCGATCGTGCTGCAGAGCGGCGTCACGAAGACGCCGATCAGCTTGAAGCAGACGCTGCCGCGCCTTCGGACGTTCGTCCGCGGCGGCACGAAGTCGGTGCTGCAGCTCGAGAACATCGTGACGGACCGGCAGCCCGGCGTCTATTGGGAGGTCTACTTCGGACCGTCCGGCGCCGCGCCGAACCCCGCCGGGCCGTACTTCGTCGGCAACCTCGCGCTCTTCAGCGCGGGGATCAAGAGCGAGGCACACCACGGCTTCCAGCCGGCGCACCTCTCGCTGCCGATCAACGGCGCGCTCGCGGCGGCGAGCGAAGCGAATCCGGACGAGTTCGCGCTGACGTTCGTGCCGCGCAGCGTTCGAACGGGCGGCGTCGCGGCGGAAGCGGCGCCGGCTTCGCCGGTCCACGTCGGCGCCGTGCGGCTCAGCGTCGAGGCGCCTGCGACGGCCGGGACTCCGTAGAGGCCCGGTGCAGGGCGAACCGAAGGCGTTCGGTCGTGTGGACGTCGCTCGCGTCGTGCTGCGCGGCTGCCGCAATCGTCGTGGGAGCGCCGGCCGCGCCGGTTGAGCTCGGGAACGCCGTGACGGTCGTGAAGCTCGACGTCGAGCCGATCGGCTCCGCATTGCGCGGCGCCGCCGGCGGCGCGTCGCAGCACGCAATCCTGCGCATCGACGGCATCACGGCCGACCGTCAGCCGGGCATCGGGTGGGAGATCTACGCGGGTCCGCGCGACGTCGCGCGCGATCCGCGCGGCCCGGCGTACGTCGGGACGCTGTCGCTGTTCGGCGCCGGGATCCGAGACGAAGCGCGCGGCGCGCTCCAGCCGGCGCACGTCGTGTTCGCGCTCGGCGCGGCGATTCGCGCTGCGCCGGCAGCCTGGAAGCGCGGCGAGGTGTTCCTCACGTTCGTGCCGCGCGGCAACGACGTCGACGGACGTCCGTCGATTCCGCACGCTCGTGCGCGCGTGCGCATCGCATCGATCACGACGGCATTCGAGTCGCGCTGATCGGGCGCTGCGGGCGGCGGCAGACCGCTGACGGCTGCCGCCTCCGCATCGAACCCGCTTACCGCGCGGCGCCGGATCAGCGCCCCAGCTTCCCGAGCGGCAGGACCTCGCGGCACCACTGGCTGTTCACGACGACCGCTCCGGCCGCGTAGAATGCGATGACGGCGGCCGCGCACAGAAACCATCCGCCGATCTGGCCGACGACGGTTGCGCCGCCGACGTACGCGACCGCGACGAGCGCGTAGCCGGGAACGAGCGCGGCGACGGTCCCCAAGTACGCGAGGTTCGTGCGCGCCGCGGCGATGGTGAGCATCAGCGCGATGTACGCGAAGCAGAAGAGCCCGATGCCGAGCATCGTTGCCGCGCCGGTCGTCGACGGCATCACGCCCGCGTTTTGCATCCACGTGTACGTTCCGAAGATAATGTTCGCCATTCCGAACGAGCAGAATGCCGTCGCGCCGAACGTGCTGCCCCGCGCGAGCGCAAGCAGACCTCCGAAGAACTGTCCGGCGCCGGCAAACCACAGCACGGCCGGAACGATTGCGATCGCGGTCCCTGCCGGCCAAAACCCGATCGCGATCATCGACAGCAAGAACGTTCCGACCGCGAATCCGAACAGCGCCATCGGCGCGGGATCGCCGATCACGGCTTGATGTTCCGCCTCGAGCCCATGCAGGTTCGGCAGCGGGCGGTCGGTCTCGACCATCCCCGCGTTCGTCCAGAGCGCCGTAAAGTGCGCGTTGCTTCCCGCAAGCCGGCTTTGCTCGCCGTCGATCGTCGGGTGCATACCAGTGTTCATGTTCGATAAGCCTCCTGGCGTCATCATACCCCTCCCGGGGAGGGGTCAAAAGAGCGTGACGGCGCGCGGAAGCTCCGTCGCGGGCAGAAGTCGGCGCGCCGACGCCGGCTCAGGGCTGCGTGCGGGCGGGCTCTGCGCCGGCGAGCGCCGTGTTGGGCTCGATACGGATCGGCGGGACTTGGACGATCGCATAGGTGCCGGACGCGACCGAGATGTCCGCGCGGCGGAACTCCGCGAGTATCCGCCGGTAGATCGCGTCTTTCACCGCGCGCACGCCGTGGTCGGGCACCACGAAGCGGACGGTGATCTCGATCCAGTTGTCCGTCATGCGGTAGTACGTGCGGGGCTCGAGCTCCGCCGCCTGGAGCGCGTAGCGGTCGCGGAGAAGTCGCCGGCGCTCCTCGGGGATCGCGTCGGGCAGCACGGCGTGCGCGCGCGCCGCCTCGAGCAGGATCGCTTCCGCGCGCGCGTCGTCGGCGTCATACGGGACCGGCATGTGGATCTCGTCCCAGATGTACGAGAAGTCGCGCGTGTAGTTGTAGACGGGCTGGTCGAAGATCATCCCGTTGTTCACGGTGACGATGCGGCCCGTGAACTGCCGCGAGTGCACCCATGCCGCGGGCGCATCGGCCTGCTCGGCGGGCGCCTCGCCCATCTCGAGGATCGTCGTCTGAAACGGGTCGAGCGCGATCACGTCGCCGCGCACGCCGCCCATCATGATGCGGTCGCCGACCGAGAACGTCGAGCCGCGCAGGATCACGACGTACGCGGCGAACGCCGTGATCACGCGCTGCAGCGCGAATGCCACGCCGGCGCTGAACAGGCCGGCGACCGTCGCGAGCCGGGTCGGGTTGTCGAACCAGACGGAGACGAGCGCGATGACGAGCAGCACGAGGAGCACGAGTCCGGCGAGCTGCCGCGACCAGAACGACGCCCGCGTCCGAGCGCCCGGCTTGACGACGCGCCCGAACATCGCGTTGAGCGCCCGGCGGACGAGCACGTACACGATGACCGCGCAGACCGTGAGCACGACCTTGATGCCGGTGTGCGCGTCCAGGCCGAGGAGGTGCACGCCGAACACGTTCATTTCTTCTTGAGCGTTTCGCCGACGAGCAGCATCACGATGATGGTCCCGCCGACGCCGATCACCCAGCCCACGAGTCCTTCGCCGACCGGGCCGGCGCTTGCGAGCGAATAGCCGCCGCGGTTGTCGGGACGGTGCAGCGCCATCACGTAACCGACGAGCGCGTCGACGTCGCGGTCCGATAACTCGCTGGCGGGGAATTGCGGCATGATGCCCGGCCCCACGCGCACCGCTTCCGCGACCTGCACCGGCGTCGACTGCCGCAACGACGGCGCGAGCCAACCGAAGCCCGCCGCCGCGCCGTCCCCGGTCGCGCTGTGACACGCTTGGCAGTTCTCTTCGTACACGACGCGGCCGCGCGTCAGATCACCGTTGTGATGCAGCACGGGGATCGGCGCACCGTTGCCGCCGTGGCTCGTGATGTACGCGATCAGCGCATCGATCTGCGGCCGCGGGTACGACGGCGGGCCGCGCATCGGCTCGGTTCCCGGCACGGCCAGCGGCATGCGTCCCGTCGAGAGCTGGAAGTCGACGTCGGCCGCGCCCGCCTTGTGCAAGCCCGGCCCCATCGGCGTGCCCTGCAGGTTCGCGCCATGGCAGCCGATGCAGCGCACGGCGTACAGCTCGCCGCCGACCTTCGTCTGGTCGGCCGCCGGGGGCGCCGGGACGCTCGTGTACGTGTGCGGCGGCTCCGGCTCGCCGTGCGACATCCCCGGCGAAGCCGAGGAGGCCGGCGTCACGACGGCAGGCGTTGCCGTGAGCAGCAGCATCGCGAGCGCGAGCATCATGGGACGGGCACCGGCTCTTCGTCGTAGCCGCCCTCGTCCGTGCGCACGAGGACGACGCGCGCCGGGTGCTCGTGCTCGTACGCGTGCCGCGCGTGCAGTTCGCGGCACACGCGCCAGGCGATCGCGAAGCCGAGCGGCGGCACAATCCACAGCGCGATGCGATAGGCCCACGTCACCTGCTGCACCGAGATGCGCAGGATGCGCGCCTGGACGTCGTCGCTGCCCGCGAGCAGCAGCAGCCCGGCGAACGTCAGCCACGACACGCCGACCGCCGTGCGCATCGGGTTCTGCCACGGATACTGCAACAGCTCGTGCTCCGCAGCGTCGCGCTGCAGCAGCTTCTCGATCCACGGCCACGCGTACACCATCGCGAAGAACAGCAGCGGCAAGAGCGCTCCGGCCCAGAAGAGCGCGGTGATCGTGTGGCCGCCGAAGCGCAACGCGAGGCGCGGCCCCAGGCGCAGCGAGCCGTCGAGCCAGCCGACGTACCAGTCCGGCTGTGCCGGCGAGGATACGGTCCAGGGATCGTACGGGCCGTAGAGCCACACCGGGTTGATCTCGACCAGCCCGCCGAGCAGCAGCAGGATCCCGAACGTCGCGAGCATGAGCGCGACCGAACGCACGGTGTAGTTCGGCCACAGCGGCGATCCGACGACGTTGTTCTCGCGCCGCCGCTCGCCCGGAAACTGCGTGTGCTTCTGGCGCCACAGGATCGCGAGGTGCAGTGAGATCAGCCCCGCCAGCGCGAGCGGTAAGAACAAAATGTGGATCGCGAAAAGGCGGTTCGTCGTCTCCGCGGTCGGAAGGTTGCCGCCGAACACCAGGAACGCGGTCCACCCGCCGATCACGGGGATCGACAGCGCGATCGACTGCGCGATCTTCAAGCCCGCGCCGGAGAGCGCGTCGCCGGGCAGCGAGTACCCGGTGAAGCCGTCGCCCATCACGAGCAGCAGCAGCGTGAACCCGATGACCCAGTTCAGCTCGCGCGGCTTGCGAAACGCGCCGGTGAAGAAGATGCGGCTCATGTGCGTGACGATCGCGGCGGCGAAGACCAGCGCGCACCAGTGATGCGCTTGGCGGATCAACAGGCCGGCCTGTGTCTCGAACGAGAGCTTGAGCACCGACGCGTAGGCGTCCGTCATCGTCCGCCCGTGCAGCGAGGGGATCGCCGTGCCGTCGTAGACGACGCGCGCGTCGGACGCGTGGAAGAAGAACGTCAGATAGGTTCCGGTCGCGAGGATGAACAGAAAACAGTACATCGCGACTTCGCCGAGCATGAAGGACCAGTGGTCGGGAAACGCCTTCTTGAGCGCGTGGCGCAAGAACGGCGTCCCGCCGAGCCGCTCGTCCGTCCACGTCACCAGGGCGCGAATCACGCGTGTTCCCAGCTCTCGGGACCGATGAAGCCCGACATCGGTCCGCCCGCGCGCAGCGTGCCGTCCGAATCGAGCGCGACCGGCAACTGGGGCAGCGAGCGCGCCGCGGGACCGAACACGACCGTGCCGCCGTCGGTCACGTCGAACGTCGACTGGTGGCACGGGCACATCAGCTGCTGCGGTCCTTCGCGGTACAGCGCGACCGGACAGCCGGCATGCGTGCAGATCTTCGAATACGCGACGAAGCCTTGCGGCGTCCAGCTCGCGCGGTCGGACGGCATGCGCAGCGCGTTCTCGTCGACGCGCACGAGCATCACCGCATCGTTCGCCATGTCGGCGATCTTGTCGGGGCCGACCGCGCCTTCGGGAAACACGGTGACGACGCTGCCGACTTCGAGCGCGGATGCGTTGACCGCGCTGCCGTCCTCGCGCACGAACCGCAGACCGCGCTTCCACGTCGTCTCGCCGACGCGTCCGTTCGGGTTCGGTCCGAGCCCGCGAACCGGGAAGAGGCCTGCGACGCCGAGCACGCCGGCGGCCGCGCACGCGAAGCGAACGAGCCAGACGCGCCGGCCGACGACTTCGGCCGCGCCTTCGACGATCAGGCTCGCCGCGTCGCCCTGCTCCGCGGCGCTGTGCTCGAACGGCAGGTGCGCGTCTTCGACGGTGCGCGGCGGGATCAGCGCGCGGCTCCAGACGATGAGCGCAGCGCCCAGCGCGAGGAAGGCGCCGCCGAGGCCGATCCCCTCGAGCTGCGGCTGTCCGCCGCGCGCGAACGTGACCGCGAACAGCACGCTGCATGCGACCGAAAGCGTGAGCCAGGCCGCCGCCCAGCGTTCCCCGCGGCGCTCGCGCGGCGCGCTCATCGCACGAACCAGAGCAGCGCGTAGATGCCGGCCCACACGATGAACACGAAATGCCAGTAGTACCCGATCGCCTCGGCGCCGGCGAAGTCTTGTCCGTGGAATGCAGGCTTACGCACGCCGATTGCGAGCAGCGTGAGCAGGAAGAGGCCCGCGGTGACGTGCAGCGCGTGGAAACCCGTCACGCCGTAGTGCAGCGACCCGTACGCATGCGTTGCGAAGGTGTACCCGTTCGTCGACCACTCGTGCGCGGTCAGCCCGAGGAACGCGACGCCGCACGCGACGGCGGCGGCCAGCGTGCCCCGGGCCGCCCCGTACCGCGCGCGCCGGATCGCGTGCATCGCGGCGATCACCAGCACGCTGGAGATGCCGAGCAGCACCGTGCCGATGCCGGGTTCGAGGGGGTCCAGATGCACGCCGGGCGGAGGCCACTGGCGCGCCTGCCCCCGCAGATCGAAATACGCGGCGAACCACGCCGCGAAGAACATCAGCTCCGATGCGAGGAACAGGATGACTCCGAGAACGAGCGTGCGGCCGCGAACGGCAAGCCGGTCGTTCTCGACGGCGTAGCCCAAACGCGCCGACAAGAGAACCTCCGAGACGAGCGTGTGGCGCTGGTGTACCCGCGGGGTACGCTCGCACAACAGGAGGCAAGTGCGAGTGCTCAACCCCACGTCACAGGCCGCGGCGATGTCCGCTGTCTGGCGCGTGTTTCTGGTCGCGGGAGGAATCGTCTACGCGATCGTCGCCGGACTGATCGTCTTCGCGCTGGTCGCGTACCGGCGCCGGGACCCGCGCGTCGTTCAGGCGGCGCACTTTCACCAGAACGTTCCGCTGGAGCTCGCATGGACGATCGTGCCGCTCCTCGTCGTGGCAGGCCTCTTCGCGGTGACCTACGCGGCCGAGCGGCACGTCGAGAGCGTGGTGACCCCCGCCGGCGAGGTCGTGCGCGTCGTGGGCTTCCGCTGGTCGTGGCGCTTCCAGTACCCGCGCGAACATGTCGCGATCGAGGGTCTGAGCACCGCGCCGCCCGAGCTCGTGCTGCCCGTCGGCCGAACGACCGAGATCCGGCTCGTGTCCAGCGACGTGATCCACTCGTTCTGGGTGCCGGCGTTCCTGTTCAAGCGCATGGCCATCCCCGGCCGTGAGAACGTCTTCGACTTCACGCCCACGAAGGAAGGGGTCTTTCCGGGCCGCTGCGCCGAGTTCTGCGGCGAGTTCCACGCACACATGAGCTTCGTCGTCCGCGTCGTCGGCGAAGCCGAGTACGCGCGGTGGCTGCGCGCGCGAGGTGCGTCGTGAGCGCGATTGCCGCCGGCGCGCCGTCCCGCGAGCTCGTCAAGGGCGGCATCCTCGCGTGGCTGACGACGACCGATCACAAGAAGGTCGGCATCCTCTACATGCTCACGAGCCTCGCGTTCTTCCTGATCGCGGGCTTCCTCGCCGACGTGATCCGCGTGCAGCTCGCGCATCCGCAGCAGACGCTCGTCGGACCGCACGAGTTCAGCCAGGCGTTCACGCTGCACGGCACCGCGATGATCTTCCTGTTCGTCGCGCCGTTCGGGTTCGGGCTTGCCAACTATCTGGTCCCGCTGCAGATCGGCGCGCCCGACATGGCGTTTCCGCGGCTGAACGCCTTCTCGTTCTGGCTGTTCTTGATGGGCGGCCTGGTGGTGTTCTCCGGCGTCGTCACGCAAGGCGGTGCTGCGTCGGCCGGCTGGTACGCGTATGCGCCGCTCTCGGACGTACGAGTCTCTGCGGGCGCGGGTCAGGACCTGTGGCTGATCGGGCTGACGCTCACGAGCGTCTCGGGGATCCTCACCGCGATCAATTTCCTCGTGACGCCGATCCTGTTCCGCGCGCCCGGGATGTCCATGTGGCGTATCCCGGTCTTCACGTGGGAGATCATCGCGACGGCGCTGCTGATCCTGATGGCCTTCCCGTCACTCACCGCCGTCTTCGCGATGCTGCTGATGGACCGTCACCTCGGCGGACACTTCTTCGATCCCGGCAGCGGCGGCGACCCGGTGCTCTACGCGCACCTGTTCTGGTTCTTCGGGCACCCCGAGGTCTACGTGATGATCTTGCCGTTCTTCGGCGTGGTCACGGAGATCGTCGCCGTGTTCTCCCGCAAGCCCGTGTTCGGCTACACGGGGCTCGTGCTCTCGGCATTCGGCATCGCCGGCCTCTCGATGGGCGTCTGGGCGCACCACATGTTCACGACGGGCGCGGTGAACAACCCGTTCTTCTCGGCGATGTCGTTCCTGATCGCGGTGCCGACGGGGATCAAGTTCTTCAACTGGATCGGGACCATGTGGCGCGGCGCGATCTCGTTCGAGACGCCGATGCTCTTCGCGATCGGGTTCATGCTCAATTTCCTGGTCGGCGGGATCACCGGCGTGATGGTGGCGTCGCCGCCGATCGACTACCAGGCCAACGGCAGCTACACGCTCGTCGCCCACTTCCACTATACGCTGGGCGGCGGCTCGATGTTCGCGATCTTTGCCGCGCTCTATTTCTGGTTTCCGAAGATCTGGGGGATCAAGCTGCGCGAAGGGCTGGGCCGCATCCACTTCTGGCTGATGTTCGTCGGCTTCAACCTGACGTTCGCGCCGATGCTGCTGCTGGGATACCTCGGGATGCCGCGTCGCGTCTTTACCTACGCGGCATTTCCCGGCTGGGAGGCGCTGAACTTCGCCGCGACCGTCGGCGCGGGGATGATCACTCTCGCCACAGCCGTCTTCGCATGGAACATCGTCGTGTCGTCGCGGAACAAGGCCATGCTGCCCGACGATCCGTGGGGCGGCGGCTACACGCTCGAGTGGGCGACGTCTTCGCCGCCGCCGGAGCACAACTTCACGGCGCTGCCGCCGATCCGCTCGAAGCGCCCGGCCTTCGACCTGCACTACCCGCAGTACGCGAAGGACTCGCCGAAGTGACGATCGCGTCGCGCGTGTTCACGTCGTCGATGGCGTTCGGCCTCGTGATCGCCACGCTCTACCTGTTCACGACGCACGAATTGGTCGGCACGATGCTGCTCGGCCTCTTCGGCGTCGGCTTCGCGTTCGTGAGCGTGTACATGTTCTCGGTGCGCAAGCGAACGCGGCTCGACGGGGACGAGCAGCGCACGCCGCGCGAGCTCGCCGGCGAGCGCATCGGCGTGTTCTCGGCGGAGTCGCCGTGGCCCGTGGTCTTGGCTGCGTGCAGCGCCGCGCTGCTGATCGGCGTCGTCCTCCACCCGATGCTCGCCGTGTTCGCGGGCGCGGGCTTCCTGGCAGCGCTGTGGCAGCTGGTTCGCGAGAGCGTGTAGCCGGCCCGGCGGAGCCGCGCTGGTACAAGCGTGCCGAGGCGTGGTTCAAGCTGCTCGGCGCGATCGTGCTCGCGTACCTCATCCTGCAGCGGGTCGTCGGGCTCTTCACGGAGCTCGCCGACGTGACGATCATTCTCGTGGGCGGCATCCTGCTCGCGTACCTCGTCGTCCCGCTGGTGGGCGCGCTCAACGTGCGTCTGCCGCTGTGGGCCGCGCTCACCGTCGTGTACGGGGGCGGCGCCTTCGCGATCGTGATCGGCATCTACGTGCTGGTTCCGGCGATCGTCACGCAGGCCCAGCAACTGGTCTCGAACTTGCCCGAGATGCGGCGCGTCGTCGAGACGTATCTTTCGACGACGCACAATCCGCTCGTCACGCACTTTCCGCCCGCGCTGCGCGTCTACGCGGCCAAGGTGCCCGCGCAGGCGTCGCTCCAGCTGCAGCACCTCGCCGCGTCGCTGACGGGGCACGTCCTGCCCGCGCTGCTGTCCGTCGTGACCGTCGGCGCGCTTACGGTCGCCATCCCGGTGGTGTCGCTGTACATGCTCGCGGAGTCGGCGATGATCAAGCGGTTCTTCGCGCGCATGGTGCCGCAGCCGCACCGCGAGCTCGCGATGGACCTCCTGGGCGACGTCGACAACGTGATCGGCGGCTTCGTGCGCGGCCAGCTGATGGTGGCTGCAGTGGTCGCCGCGCTCGCGACGGCCGCGCTCATGGCGCTACGCGTGCCGTACGCGTTGCTGATCGGCGCGTGGGCCGGGATCGCCGACGTCATCCCGTACGTCGGACCGTTCGCGGGCGGCATCCCGGCGGCGCTCGTCGCGCTCTTCACGAACGGCTGGCCGTCGGCGGTCGGCGTCATTGTCGCGTTCACCATCATCAACCAGATCGAGGCGCACCTGCTCGGCCCGCGCATCGTGAGCAGCACGGTGAAGGTGACGCCCCTCGCCGTGATCTTCGCGCTGCTGATCGGCGCGCACGTCTTCGGCTTCCTCGGCCTCTTGATCGCCGTGCCGGTCGCGGGCATCATTCGCGCGATCCTCGTGCGGATGTTCCCGGACGACAACGTGACGAACGCGGAGCTTCGTCCCGGGCTCACGCACAAGCCGCAAATCGAGATCGACCCGGAAGCCACGGAAACGTAGCACCCTTCGACAAGCTCAGGGTGACGTGGCGCCCTTCGACAAGCTCAGGGTGACGTGCGACAAGCTCAGGGTGACGTGGCGGCCCTTCGACAAGCTCAGGGTGACGGGGCGCCCTTCGACAAGCTTAGGTGACGTGGGGGCGGTTGGCGCGCAATGCCCGATGTCACCCTGAGCCTGTCGAAGGGGCTGTCCGCGCCGCGCCGGAGGTGCGGGCGTCGGCTCGGGCGCGTTGCGGTTCCACGACGTACTTCGGGTCCGTTGCCGACGTCTTGCCGGCGGCGAGCACCGCGAACCGCTCGAAGACGCCCGCTGCGGCGACGCATGCCGCCGCCGTGCGCGTGAACGTTCGGCTGCGTCCGCCGACGATGCTCAGCGCGGCGCCCGCGAGCGCGAGCGCGCCGGACATGCGGCGGAAGCTGCCGCCCTTGCCGATGCGATACGGTTCGGAAAGGAACGTCCCCAGCCGTTTCTCCATGAGCTGCCCGCCGATCGGGAGCGCGAGCGCGCCGAGCGTCATCAGGCGGCGTGCCATGCGGCTCTCCTCGGGCGGCGCGAACATCACGCCCATCGCAGCGGCGCCGGCGATCCCGCTCGCGGCGAAGACATGCGGCAAGTCCTCGTACGCGGCGTGCCATACGGGCGTCGCCGTGTCCGCGACCAACACGGCGGTGTAGACGGTCAAGCCCGGTCCCAGCAGCGCGGCGACGACTTCGAGCGCGCGCGACGTGCGTTCCCAGCCGAGGAGCTCGGCGGCGGTCGACGCGGTGATCGCGCCGCCGAACGCCGTCAGGATCCAGGAGCCGACGCTCATCGGCGAGGTCGGCTTGAAGACGCGCAGCATGTTCAAGAAGCGCGAGGGCACGCCGAGGTCGGCGATCAGCAGCGGCGGCGCGAGCAGCACGCCGGCCAGCGCCGTGCGCTTGTACACGGTCGCGAGAGCGTGCTCGCCGCGGACGCGCGCGGCGACGCACTGCACGGACGCCGCGCCTGCCGTCCCGCCGATCCAAAAATACCACGGGATGTACGGCTTCCAGACGTGCGCCTTGACGACAGGCCGCCCGTAGTACGACGTTGCCCCGTCCGCGCGAATCGGCGCCTGCGGCGCGTGCGTCATCGCCGTGTCACCAGCGCCGTGATCGCCGTGACGGCCACGATGCCGATCGCGGTTTGCGCGGCCGCGCGCCACATCGCCGGCAGATCGCGCGTCGTCACGACCGGGTCCGGCGGCAGCCCGTAGACTTCCGGCTTGTCGAGCAGCAAGAAGAACGCGCCGCCGCCGCCGATGCCGTCGTCCTCGCCGCGCAGGTACAAGCTTGCGTCGTGGAAGTGCGCGTTCGCGCGAACCTTCGCGAGCCGCTCGTCGGCGCGCCGGTGCAGCTCGTCGAGATCGCCGTACTGAATCGACTCGGTCGGGCATGCCTTCGCGCACGCGGGCTTCTCGCCGTCGAGCAGGCGGTCGTAGCAGAGCGTGCACTTGCCGGCATGACCGTCGGACTCTTCACGCTTCTGGATGACACCGAACGGGCACGCGGGGACGCAGTAGCCGCAGCCGTTGCACACGTCCTGCTGCACCACCACCGTCCCGAACTCGGTGCGGAACAGCGAGCCGGTCGGGCAGACGTCCAGACACGCGGCGTGCGTGCAGTGCTTGCAGACGTCCGACTCCATGAGCCAGCGTCCGGCCACGCCGTGGAGCACGCTCGCGTGCGCGTCGCCGTCCGGTTCGGCCGGCGCGGTCTGCGCCGCGGGCGCGGCGGCGCCGCTGCGCAGCTGCTCGACGAACGCGACGTGCCGCCACGTCGTGCCGTTGAGCTCGCCGGTGTTGTCGTACGACTCCGCGGTGAAGTCGTATCCGTCCGAGGGAAGCTGATTCCACTCCTTGCACGCGACCTCGCACGCCTTGCACCCGATGCACAGCGTCGTGTCGGTGAAGAAACCCTTGCGCGCGTGCGGCGCAGGATACGTCGCGGTCTCCGCGCCGGCGCCCGTCGTCCTCGAACAGCTCCATCACGCCTCCACCGGAAGTCCCGCGCGCCGCCGATAGTCGTTCACGAGATCGGTCAGCGCGCGTCCGCGCGGCCGCCGCCCCGGGCGGATGTCGCACGTCGCCGCTTTCGTCTCCTGGATGTGCACGTTCGGGTCGACGCTGATCTCCCACAGGTCGTTCGCCGAGTCGCCCGTGACGATGCCCCGGTTGCCCCAGTGGTACGGCAGCCCGACGACGTGCGTCATGCGGCCGTCGATGAGATAGTCGGGGACGCGCTCGGTGACGAGCACGCGCGCCTCGATCGCCGAGCGCGCGGAGACGATCGTCGCCCAGCCGCCGTTCACGAGCCCGCGTTCCGCGGCGAGCGCGGGACCGATCTCGCAGAACATCTCCGGCTGCAGCTCGGAGAGGTGCGGCACCGTGCGGGACATGCCGCCTGCGGTATGGTGCTCGGTGAGACGGTACGTCGTGACCACGTACGGGAACACGCCGGCGCCGGGCTCGCCGGGACGCGGGTGGTACGGGTTGTCGGGGCGCGGCCACTTCTCGCGCGCCGGATTCGACTGCTGCCCGTACATCGGGTTGCGCACGACGGTCTCTTCCGGCTCGTAGTGCGTCGGGAACGGACCATCGACCAGGCCGTCCGGCACGAAGAGCCAGCCCTTCCCGTCGCCCTGCATGATGAACGGCGACTGCCCGTCGAGTTTCTTCTCCGCTTCCGCATCGTCGGGCGGAACGTAATCGGGCGCCATCGTCTTCGTAAAGTCGGGAACGTCGTGGCCGGTCCACTCGCCCTTTCCGGCGTCCCACCACACGTACTTCTTGCGCTCGCTCCACGGTTTGCCCGACGGGTCAGCGGAGGCGCGGTTATACAGGATATGCCGGTTCGCCGGCCAGGCCCAACCCCACTCGGGTGCAACCCAGCTCTGCTGCGATCCGGGCTTCCGCCGCGCGGCCTGATTCTCATCATCCTTGAACACGCCGCAATAGATCCAGCAGCCGCACGCGGTCGAACCGTCCGCTTTGAGCTTCGTGTACGCGTCGAGCGCCTTGCCGTCGGGTCCCCAGCCGTTGATCTCGCGCAGCACCGCGTGCGCGTCGGGATCCGCTTTTTCGCCGATCAGCGGGTAGTTCCACGTCAGGTCGAGGATCGCGCGGTCGCGCGGCTCGGACGACGCCGCGAGCTTCTCGCGAATGCGGCGACCGAGGTGATAGTAGAACCAGAGCTCGGAGCGGCAGTCGCCTTGCGGCTCGACGGCCTTGTGATGCCACTGCAGCAGACGCTGCGTGTTCGTGAACGAGCCGTCTTTCTGCAGATGGTCGGCCGCGGGCAGAAAAAAGATCTCCGTCTTGATCGCTTCGGTGCGCAGCTTGCCGGTCTCGATCTCGGGCGAGTCGTACCAAAACGCGGCGGACTCGATCTCGGAGAAGTCGCGCACGACGAGCCAATCGAGGTTCGCCATCGCGCGCCGGTGCATCGAGGAGTTCGCGGAGCCGACGGCCGGGTTTTCGCCGACGCAGAAGAAGCCCTTGACCTTCCCCTCGAGCATCCCCATGATCGCGGGATAGATCGAGTGGTCGCCGTTCACGCGCGGCAGGTAGCCGAAGCCGTAGTCGTTCGCCTCGGTCGCGTTCTCGCCGTACCATGCTTTGAGCAGGCTGATCATGTAGGCGTCCATGTGCGCCCAGAAGCCCGCCTTGGCGCTCGTCTCCTCGAGGAACTTCTTCAAGTCGGTCGCGACGGAGTGCGGCATCGGGATGTAGCCGGGCAGCAGCTCGTAGAGCGTCGGAATGTCGGTCGAGCCTTGAATCGACGCGTGCCCGCGCAGCGCGAGGATGCCGCCGCCCGGGCGCCCGATGTTGCCGAGGAGCAGCTGGACGATCGACGCGGCGCGGATGTACTGCACGCCGACGGTGTGGTGCGTCCACCCGACCGCATAGCACATCGCGCTCGTGCGCTCTCGGCCGGAGTTGTCGCACAGCGTCTTCGCGACGCGCAGGAACTCATCGCGCGGCGTGCCGCAGACGCGCTCGACCATCTCAGGCGTGTAGCGCGCGTAGTGCTTGCGCAGCAGCTGGAACACGCAGTTCGGATGCTGCAGCGTGGGGTCGACGTGCGGCGGCTTCCCGCGGTGGAGCTGCCGCTTTTCCGCCGCCTTCTCGCCCGGCGAGGGCGGGTGCGTCACCTGTTTGTCGCCGCTCGCCGCGGGTCCCATGCGCCGCCCGGACGAGCCCTTCATCGACATGTCGTCGTACTGCCACGACGCGAGGTCGTACGCTTCGTCCTTCGGGCTGTAGCCCGAGAAGACGCCGTCGAGCTCCTCGGTGTCCTTGAAGCGGTGGTCGACGATCGTCGACGCGTTCGTGTACGCCTTGACGTACTCGTCGAACCAGCGCTCGTTCTCGAGGATGTAGTTGATCACGCCGCCCAGGAACGCGATGTCGCTGCCCGGGCGGATCTTCACGTACTGCGTCGCCATCGCGCTGGTGCGCGTGAAACGCGGGTCGACGTGAATCACCTGCGCGCCGCGCTCGCGCGCCTCCATCACCCACTGGAACCCGACGGGATGGTTCTCCGCCATGTTCGAGCCCATGATGAGGATGCAATCGGCGTTCTGCAGATCTTGCTGGAACGTCGTCGCGCCGCCGCGTCCGAACGAGGTGCCCAGACCGGGCACCGTGCTGCTATGTCAAATCCGTGCTTGGTTCTCGACCTGCACTACCCCGAGCGCGGAGTAGAGCTTTTTCATCAGGTAATTCTCTTCGTTGTCGAGGGTCGCGCCGCCGAGGCTGGCGATGCCCATCGTTCGGCGCAGCGGCCCCTTCTCGTCCGCGTCTTCCCACGTTTGGTCGCGCGTCGCGATGACGCGGTCCGCGATCATGTCCATCGCCGTGTCGAGATCGAGCGACTCCCACTGCGTGGAGAACGGCCGGCGGTACTTCACCTTGTACTCGCGCAGCGGGCTCTCGCTCAGCGTCCGTGTCGCCGAGCCTTTCGGACACAGCCGTCCGCGGGAGATCGGCGAGTCCGGGTCGCCCTCGACCTGGACGATTTTTTCGTCCTTTACGTAGGCTCGCTGTCCGCAGCCGACGGCGCAGTATGGACAGACCGACTTCACGACGCGGTCGGCCGTCGCCGTTCGCGGCGCGAGGCCGGCGCTCGTCGCCGACTGCGCCGCCGCAGCGAGGCCGAGGCGGTCGCGTCCAAGCTGCCGCAGCAGCGACCACGATCGGGCGGACTCGTTCGCACGCATACGCTCATCCGCTACCCCCGCGGGGAGGGGGTTTACACCGGCCGCCCGCTCGGTTCGTAAAACCTCGGACAGGTGTCGCACCAAACCCGGCACCGCCGCGGTACAATGTGCATCATGCCCGCCCGTGCGACCCTGATGGAACGCGCGCTCGACGCGCTCCGGCGCTTGCCCGTCGGCGAACTGACCGCGCGCGAGCACGTCCGCACGGTGCGCTCGACGCTTGCCGTCGCGAGCGCCGATGAAACGCTGCGGTTTCTTCGCACGCTCGATGCGCTCGACGTCGACGCAAACACCCTCGAAGCAGGCTTGGAATGCGTCCGTTCGGCCGATCCGCAAGCGCGGCGCGCCGCGCTCGCGCAGTTGCGCCGTGTGCTCGAACCGGCGCGCGAGCACGTGCTTCGCCACCTCGCTTCGCCTCCGGGCGACCTGCGCTTCGTCGTCGACCTGCGCGCGGCGCTGATGCAGCTCGCCGCGTCGCGGGCCGACGCGTCCGGGCTCGGCGATCTCGACGACGACCTCCGCACCTTTCTCGCATCGCGGCTCGATACGGGCGCGATGGAGCTTCGCCGCCTCACGTGGTCCGACTCCGCCGCGCTGCTCGAGCGCCTCGCGCGCAGCGAGGCGGTGCACGCCGTGCGCGGCTGGTTCGACCTCAAAGACCGGCTCGACGAAGACCGCCGCATCTACGCGTTCTTCCATCCTGCGCTGCCGGGAACGCCGCTCGCGTTCACCGAGGTCGCGCTGACCGACGACTTGCCGGTCTCGATCCGGGCGATTCTCAACAAGGATGCCCCGCGCGTCGACCCGCAGACCGCGCGCAACGCGACGTTCTACTCGATCTCGAACTGCGAACCCGGCCTCACCGGAATCCCGTTCGGCAACGCGCTGATCAAGCACGCCGTCGAGGCGCTGCAGAACGATCTGCCGCGCCTGCGCACGTTCGCGACGCTCTCGCCGATGCCGGGCTTCGCCGCGTGGCTCCGTTCGCTGGGCGACCGCGTCGCCGAGCCGGTGCGCGCCGGGCTCGCGACGCCGGGGTGGCATCGCGATGCCGCGCTCACCGTGTCGCTGCGCGAACCGCTGCTGCGCCTCGCCGCGCGGTATCTGATGGACGCAAAGCGCGGGGACGGCGCGCCGTCCGATCCGGTCGAACGGTTCCACATGGCGAACGGCGCGGTGATCGAGCGAATCGACTGGCTCGCCGACACGACGCAGCGCGCCCTCGAACGCTCGTTCGGCGTCATGGTGAACTACCGCTACGCGCTCGACCGCTACCCCGCAAACCAGCTCGCGTACGCCGCAGAGCACACGATCGACGTCGCGCCCGCGGTGCGCGCGCTCGCGCTGGCCGACCCGACGCAGCTCAGCGACGACGCGCCGCCCAGCGTATCGCGCCGCGCCGCGCTCTCCGCGGCGATCCACAACGTCACCGCGCGCGCGAAACAGCTGCTCACGCGCAAACCAGCCGTCTCATCCTGAGCTTCGCGTCATCCTGAGCTTCGTGTCATCCTGAGCTTCGTGTCATCCTGAGCTTGTCGAAGGACCGCGCGGCAGGCATCACGGCGTACCGGGTTTGGGGCCGCAGCCGTTGTTGGGCGCGGGCGGCGGCGGCGTCGATGTCAGGCCGAACGACAGCGGCAAGAACGACGTGCCGTCGGTCATGTACATGCCGGTGACCGTCAGCGACTGTCCCGGCGCGAGGCCGAAGCCCTTCACCAGGTAGCGCTGCGAGGGGTCGCTGACGCACTTGACGGACGTCGGTGCCGGGTCGCCGGTGAACCAGATCGTCGTCGTCACGCCGCCGTTCGCGCCGGGCTGCTCGTAGAGGTAGACGTTCTGCGCCGACGGCGTCGGGTTCGAGAGCTGCAGCGAGACCGTGCGCAGCACGCCGTAGTCGCCCGCGAGCGGCGCGCGCTGCCCCGCTGCGGCGTTGATGTCCGGGCGGAGGTTCGGGAAGGCTGGCTGCCCGTTCGCATAATAGCGAACGCCGACGGTGAACGGCTGCGGTTCCGGGCCGCCCACGGCGTACGACAGCGCGAGCGGCGGGACGTTCGCGAGGGAGAACTCGCCGCGCCGGAAGTGGCCGTCACTCGGGTGTTCCGGCTGCCCCAGCAGCGTGACGGGATCGACGCCGTTGCTCGCGGCGATGACCGAGACGTCGACCGGCGAACCGTCGAGCACGCGCAGGTCGTAGATCGCCGCCGTGAGCTGTCCCGGCAGCATCGTGCCGGCACCGAGCTGCAGCAGGTACGGCGCGCCGGGCGCGACGGTCGTGACGAAGCTTTCCTGCGGCGCGCGCTCGAGCAGGTAGCGGAGCGTCGAGAGGTGGCCGACGTACGAGAACGCGTCGGTCGGACCCGCAGCCGCGCCGAGCACCTGCACGCGCGAGGCGCCCGTCGCGCCGGTCGCCGGCTGCAGGGCGAGGTAGAGCTTGCGACCGCCGGCGTCCGAGACGTGGTAGGCGTACGTGCGCGCGGGGCGCGTCACGTCGATCGTGCCGCGGAACAGTACGCCGTCGTCGAGCGGGCCGAGCCGCTCGGGATCGTCGCTGTAGAAGAGCACGGTGGGATCGAGCAGCGGCAGCGAGGCGACGCGCACGTGCACGTTCGTCGCACCGCTCGTGTCGACGAACTGATCGTTGCCGCGCAGCGACACGTTGACGCGCCCGTCCGCGCCGCTGCCGGGCTGCAGCGGCGGAACGGAGAGCGTGCCGACGGACGCGCGTCGCGCCGGGCTGCAGCTGCGCGGCTTGCGCGATCGCAGCCTGGGCGCGCGCCGCGGCGAACTGCGGCGAGACGGAACCCGCGAGATCGAGCGTCACGTCGGACGGCACGACACCCGCCGGCGGCGCGACGAGCACGTTCACGACGGCACTGTCGCCGAACGCGTCGGCGATCGTCACCGTGCCGCGCCCGTTCGCGCGCCCGGTCAGCGTCAGCGTGCGCGTCGGCGGGTCGTAGCTCGCGTCGACGCCGCTGAACGACGGCGAGACGGTGAGCGGCCCGGCGCCGCCGGCGACGTGCACGACGACGCTCGTCCCGGGCACGATCGCCGGCGCGCGAGCGGTCGACGCGGATCGGCGAGACCGGCATGCCGGGCGACGGCGCGGCGCTGGGCGGCACGGACGGCGAGGCGGACCCGCTCGGCACGGGCGCTCCGGTCGGGGTCGGCGACGGAAGCGGGTTCGGCGAGGGCGTCGGCGTGCCGGCGGGCACCGGCGGCGGGGGCGGCGGCGGGACCGTCTGGGCGTGCGCCGCGAGCGGAGCGGACAGCAACGCGAACGCCAAGATACCGGCGCCGGCGCACCGGCGAAGTCCGTCAGTCATCGCGTCCGCGTTTCCCGCCGCGCGCGCCGCGGGAAACGTCCGAGGCTGTCGTACTGCACCGCATGGTCTTCGAGAGAACGCCGGACGATGCCGCGGCGTTCGCCCGCGTCCTCGCGCCGAGCGGGCGGCTCCGCGCCGCGATCAACTTTGGGAACCCGGTGCTCGCGCAGCGCGACCCGGCCGGCGGCGAGCCGCGCGGTGCGTCGGCCGAGCTCGCCCGCGAGCTCGCGCGCCGGCTCGGCGTTCCGCTCGACTACCTCACCTTCGACGGTGCGGGGAAGGTGACCGACGCACTTCGTGCGGACGCGTGGGACGTGGCGTTTCTCGCGATCGATCCGGTGCGCGGCGACGCGATCGCGTTCTCGCCGCCGTACGTCGTCATCGAAGGCACCTACCTGGTGCCGCGCGACGCGGCCTTCCGCACGGTCGAAGACGTCGACCGCGACGGCGTGCGCGTCGCGGTCGCGCGCGGCAGCGCGTACGAGCTGCATCTCTCCCGCACGGCCAAGCACGCCGAGCTCGTTCAGTACGGCACGGGGCCGGAAGCGCTGGCGGCCTTCGAGGCGGGCGAGACGGACGTCGCCGCCGGCGTGCGCGAGGCGCTCGACGCGTTCGCGCGCACACGGCCGAACGTCCGTCTCGTCGGCGGACGGTTCATGGCGATCGAGCAGGCCGTCGCGATCCCGAAGCCCGCGCCGGCGCGTTGCCCTTCGTGCGCTCGTTCGTCGAGGAGATGAAGCGCTCGGGCTTCGTCGCCCGGGCGCTCTCCGCGAGCGGTCAGAACGCCGCGGTCGCGCCGCCCGCGCCGCAAACGGACGAGCCGTCCCCGGGTTGAAGAGAGGCCCGTGCTCAGCGCTTTTCATCCGCTCGTCGCCGATTGGTTTTCCGACCGGTACGGCGAGCCGACCGAGCCGCAGGTCCAAGGCTGGCCGTTGATTCGTGCCGGCCGGGACGTGCTCGTCTCGGCGCCGACCGGCTCGGGCAAGACGCTCGCCGCGTTCACGCTGTGCCTGGACGACCTCGTCCGCCGCGCCGCGGAAGGCGAGCTGCCCGAGGAGACGTTCGTCGTCTACGTCTCGCCGCTCAAGGCGCTCACGAACGACATTCGCAAGAACCTCGAGACGCCGCTCGCCGAGCTGAATGCGCGCGCAGCCGAGCGCGGTCTCGGGCTCGCCGCGATCCGCACCGCGACGCGTACCGGCGACACGACGCAGGCCGAGCGCGCGCGCATGCTGCGCAAGCCGCCGCACGTGCTCGTCACCACGCCCGAGTCGCTCTTCATCCTGCTCACCGCGGAGAAGTCGCGCGCGCTGTTCGCGCGCGTGCGCACGGTCATCGTCGACGAGATCCACGCGATCGCGGCCGACAAGCGCGGTTCGCACCTCGCGCTCACGCTCGCGCGCCTGGACGAGCTCGTGATGCGCCAGAGCGGGCAGAAGCCGCAGCGGATCGGGCTCTCGGCCACCGTGCGGCCGCTCGAGACCGTCGCGCGGTTCCTCAGCCCGGATGCGCAGATCGTCGACGTCGGTCATCGCCGTGCGATGACGCTGGCCGTCGAGGTCCCCAAGGACGAGCTGAGCAGCGTGGCGAGCAACGAGATGTCCGGCGAGATCTACGACCGGCTCGCCGAGCTGATCCGCGCACATCGCACGACACTCGTCTTCGTCAGCACGCGCCGCATGAGCGAGCGGGTCACCTTCGCGCTGCAGCAGCGGCTGGGCGAGGGCGTCGTCATGCCTCACCACGGCAGCTTGGCCAAAGAGCTCCGGTTCGATGCGGAAAACCGGCTCAAGAACGGTGAGCTCAAGGCCGTGGTCGCGACGGCTTCGCTCGAGCTCGGGATCGACATCGGCTCGATCGACCTCGTCGTGCAGATCGGTTCGCCGCGGTCGATCGCCGTCGCGCTCCAGCGCATCGGCCGGTCGGGGCACTGGGTCGGCGCGAAGCCGGAAGGGCGGCTGTTCGCCACGACGCGCGACGAGCTGCTCGAGTGCGCCGCGCTGGTGCACGGGATTCGCAGCGGCGCGATGGACGCGTTGCGCATCCCGACCTCGCCGCTCGACATCCTCGCGCAGCAGATCGTCTCGGCGTGTTCCGCCGACGACTGGGACGTCGAGGCGCTGTTCGCGCTCGTGCGCTCGGCGTATCCGTACCGCGAGCTCGCTCGCAAAGATTTCGACGACGTGGTCGCGATGCTCGCCGACGGCGTCGCGACGTCGCGCGGGCGCAGCGGAACGTACCTGCACTTCGACCGCGTCAACGGACGCCTGCGCGGCCGCCGCGGCGCGCGTATGGCGGCGATCACCTCCGGCGGCGCGATCCCGGACAACGCGAACTACAACGTCGTCGTCGAGCCGGACGGACACGTCGTCGGCACCGTCGACGAGGACTTCGCGGTCGAAAGCATGGCGGGCGACATCTTCCTGCTCGGCACGACGTCGTGGCAGATTCGCCGCGTCGAGCCGGGCGTGGTCCGCGTGGCGGACGCGCACGGCGCGCCGCCGTCGATCCCGTTCTGGAACGGCGAAGGCCTCGGGCGCACCATCGAGCTGTCGCGCGAGGTCGCAGCGCTGCGGCGCGCGATCGACGAGCGCGACGACGCCGCGGCCGTGCAGTGGCTCGTCGGCGAGTGCTGCCTGGACCGCGCGGGCGCGGACCAGGCGGTCGCGTACGTGCGTGCCGGAAAAACCGTGCTGGGCACGGTCCCCACCGATACGACGGTCGTCGCCGAGCGGTTCTTCGACGAGGCCGGCGGCATGCAGCTCATCCTGCACACGCCGTTCGGCGCGCGCATCAACCGCGGGTGGGGCCTCGCGCTGCGCAAGAAGTTCTGCCGCTCGTTCAACATCGAGCTGCAGGCCGCAGCGACCGACAACGGCATCTGCCTCTCGCTGAGCGACCAGCACGCGTTCCCGCTCGAGATCGTGTGGGAGTATGTCAAATCGGCGAGCGTCGAGCAGACGCTCACGCAAGCGCTCCTCGCAGCGCCGGTGTTCGGCGCGCGCTGGCGGTGGAACGCGACGCGTGCGCTCGCCATCCTGCGGATGCGCGGCGGCAAGAAAGTCCCGCCGCAGCTGCAGCGCATGCGCGCAGAGGACCTGCTCGCGTCGTGCTTCCCCGATGCGGCTGCGTGCGCGGAGAATCTGACCGGTCCGATCCGCATCCCCGACCACGTGCTCGTCCGCGAGACGATCGACAACTGCCTGCGCGAGGCGATGGATGTCGACGGTCTCATCGACGTGCTGCGGGCCGTCGAAGCCGGCGGGATCAAGACGGTGGCGGTCGACACGCCCGAACCGTCGCCGTTCTGCCACGAAATCCTCAACGCCAACCCGTATGCCTATCTCGACGATGCGCCGCTCGAAGAGCGCCGCGCGCGCGCCGTCACGCTGCGGCGGACGATCCGGAGCGACGCGGAGAGCGGAGCGGGCATTCTCGATGCCGCCGCGATCGCGGAGGTCGCCGAGTCGGTGTGGCCGGTCGTGCGCGACGCCGACGAGCTGCACGACGCGATCGACACGCTCGTCGTACTCCCGCCCGTTGCCTCGTGGGCCGCATGGTACGACGAGCTGGTCGCGCAGCGCCGTGCGACGACGCTGACGCACGGCGAACGGCGGTTCTGGACGTGCGCCGAGCGGCTCGACGTCGCGCTCGCCGCCTTCCCGGAAGCGGCGGTGGAACCGCCGATCGCCGCCGTGCCGTCGTCGCAGCCCGCGCCGGAGAACGCCGATGAGGCGCTCGCCGAGATTCTGCGCGGCTGGCTGGAGTCGTCCGGTCCGGTCACGGTGGCGAGCCTTGCCGAGCGCTTCGGCATCGACCCGTCGCCGGTCGAAATGGCGCTCATCCGCCTGGAGACCGAAGGCCAGCTGCTCCGCGGCCGCTTCGCGGGCGGCGAGGAGGAGCAGTGGTGCAATCGCCGCGTGCTCGCGCGCATCCATCGCTTGACGCTCGGCCAGCTGCGGCGCGAGATCGAGCCGGTCAGCACCGCGGAGTACGTGCGGTTCCTCTACCGGTGGCAGCACGTCGCACCGGCGTCCCGCCTGCACGGCATCGACGGCACGCTGCAGATCGTCAAGCAGCTCGAAGGCTACGAAATTCCCGCGGCGGCGTGGGAAGCGTCGATCCTGCCCGCGCGCGTCGCGCGCTACAAGCGCGAATTTCTGGACCAGCTCTGCTATTCGGGCGAGGTGATGTGGGGCCGGCTCTCGCCGCATCCTGCGCTCGCGCAAGACCCTTCGACGAGCTCAGGACAGGCTGCGACCTCGGGACAGGCTGCGACCTCAGAACAGCCTGCCGAGCGCAAGCGCCGCATCCGGCCGACGAAGCTCGCGCCGATCGCGCTGTTCAAACGCGAGGACGCGGACGCGCTGGTCGTCGCTCGCGACGGCGAGGCGAACGGCGCGCTCTCGCACGCGGCGCGCGAAGTGCTCGAGGAGATCGGCACGCGCGGCGCGCCGTTCTTCGCCGACATCGTCCGCGGCACGAAGCGCCTGCCCTCGGAAGTCGAGGAGGCGCTCTGGCAACTCGTCGCCGCCGGGCTCGTCACCGCGGACGGGTTCGACGCCCTGCGCTCGCTGATCGATGCGAAGCGCAGGCTGGGCGAGAAAGGTCTGCGCGCGCGCCCGCGCTCCTCGAGCGGCCGGTGGACGCTGCTTCGCAGCGAGACCGAGCGGGTCGGCGCTGAGTCGTTCGCGCGGCGGCTGCTGGAACGCTGGGGCGTGGTGTTCCGCGACGTCGTCGCGCGCGAGACACTCGCGCCGCCGTGGCGCGAGCTGCTCGTCGCGCTGCGCCGGATGGAGGCGCGCGGCGAGATTCGCGGCGGACGATTCGTGTCGGGCTACGCCGGTGAGCAGTTCGCGCTGCCGGAGGCGATCGAAGCGCTCCGTGCCGCGCGCCGGTCAGGCGACGATGCGGACGTCGTGACGGTCTCCGACTACGATCCGCTGCGCATCGCGAGCGCGCTCACGGGCGGCGTGCGTCGCGAGCCCGCTGCACGCCGTCTCGTAGCCGGCGCACCGCCCGAGGCTACGGCCGCGAATCGGCGAGCGGAAGCGCCGTCGACTCGCCGGTCAACACGCGAGGCGTATGGATCCACGCGTCGTCCTGCTGGGCGGCGACGTTGATGTAGGCGGCGTCGGACGTCCACGGGCGCTCGCCGAACTCCGGCCGCCGCAGCATCGCGTTCTCCGGAACGACCGGCACGTAGCCCAGCAAGATGATTTCCGAGCGCCGCTGGTCGAAGCGGTCGGGAATCGCGCTCCAGCGGCGCACGTCGGCGTCCGTCGCAATGCTGCGCGCGCGCAGATCGTCGGTCAGCGACGCGGCGCGCCGCGTCAATGCCGCGTCGTGCAGCATCAGCCCGCGCGACAGCTCGACGGCGGCGAGCGCCAAGTTCGCCGCTTCCGTCTTCCAGCGATATCCGGGCAAGCGCGCTTGCGCGGCGCATGCGGTGAAGGCGCGCTCGGCCGGAATTGCGTCGGCTTCGCCGATGCCGCCGACGAGTTCGCGTGCGAACGCGCCCGAGCCCGGACACGCGTCCGAGATGTCGCGCACCGCGATCGGCGTGAGCATCGGCGGCCCCACAGCCTCCGCCTGAGCGAACACGCTCAGCGGCACGAGGGCGATCGCGGCGCCGACGGCGCCGGCCAGCATGGCGATTCCACCCGAACGCTTCATGCGATCAGCGTACGGCGGAATACTGTGAGCGGGCTGTCGCGCCCGCCGGCGGCCGGGTGCCGCGGCGCGCGAGCGAGAACCCCGGCTCGATGCGCACCGTTCGCCTCGGCCGCACCGGCTTGAAGATTTCCGAGATCTGTCTGGGCACGATGACGTTCGGGCTGCAGACCGATCGTGACGAGTCGTTCGCGATCATGGACGTGGCTGCCGACGGCGGCGTCGATTTCATCGACGTCGCGGACGTCTATCCCGTCGGCGGCACGCTGGAGACCGCCGGACGGACCGAAGCGATCGTCGGCGAGTGGATGCGCGGGAAGCGCGACCGGTTCGTCGTGGCGACCAAGGTCTACAATCCGATGGGGCCGGGTCCGAACGATCGAGGCAACTCGCGGCGGCACGTCATCGAGGCGTGCGACGCGTCGCTGCGGCGTCTGGGCACGGACTACATCGACCTGTACTACATCCACCGCTGGGACGCGGAGACGCCGATCGACGAGACGCTCTCTGCGTTCGACGACCTGCGCCGGGCCGGTAAGATCCGCTACGCCGGCTGCAGCAACGTCACCGCGTGGCAGCTGATGTCGTCGCTGTGGACGGCCGACAGCAAGCGCACGATCCGGTTCGACGCCGTCCAGCCGCGCTACAACCTGCTGTACCGCCACATCGAGAGCGAGCTGCTTCCGGCGGCCGCGGAGTACGGGGTTGGCGCGGTCGTGTTCAACCCGCTGGCCGCCGGCGTCCTGACCGGCAAGTACAAGCCCGGCGAGAAGCCGCGCGAAGGCACGCGCTTCGCGCTCGGCACCGCCGCGACGCTGTACCAGCAGCGCTACTGGCAGGACGAGCAGCTCGAGGTCGTCCAGCGCCTGTCCGCGGACGTCGCGTCCCGCGGCAAGTCGCTCACGCACGTCGCGGTGAAGTGGGTGCTCGAGCAGCCCGGCGTCACCGCGGCGATCGTCGGGGCGAGCCGCGCCGAGCAGTTGCGCGACTCGCTCAAAGCGCTCGACGTGCAGCTCGACGACGCCGACCGGAAGGCGTGCGACGACGCATGGTACGCGCTGCCGCGCCGCAGGCCGGAAGAAGAGCGATGACGACGTTCGCCTCGTTCTGGCGGCACGGCAGCAATACCGCGCTCGCCGGTGCAGCGATCGTGCTGCTGGCGCTGTTCGCGACGCACGCGCTGACGTTCGTACCGCTCAGCCTGGTCGCCGTCGCCATCGGCGCCGTCGTCTTTTTCGTGTCGGAGTACACGACCCACCGCTTCATGCTGCACGCGGCGCCGCAGCGCCAGCCGTTCGTGCTCACGCTGCAGCACCGGCTGCATTACGACCATCACGTCGACCCGGCGCGCCTCGATCTGCTCTTCCTGCCGCTGTGGTTCGCGGTCCCGGTCGCGGCGCTGACGTTCGCGATCTACTTCGCTGTGACGCGGAGCTGGAGCACCAGCGCCGCGCTGCTGCTCGGCAGCGTCCTTGGCCTCGTGTGGTACGAGTGGGTGCACTACGTCGCGCACATCCCGTTCGTGCCGAAGACGCCGTTCGGAAGGTGGATCAAGAAGTACCACCTCTGGCACCACTTCAAGAACGAGCGCATGTGGTTCGGCGTGACGAACCCCAGCATGGACGTCGTCTGGCGTACCTACGCACGCGTCGACGAAGTCGACCGCACCGGCACGACGCGAGTCCTGTTCCCGAAGTAAAGGGACCGGGCGCTTCGTCGTAGCAACGCTTCGCCGTGGTGCGAGGTGGCGTGCTCGCGTTCGCGGCGATTGTCGCGGCGCTCGTGTTCGGTGCGCAGGCGACGCGCGGAGCGTCTCCGCACGACGACACGGTGCCGGTCCACGGCGAGCCGTGCGCGAACGCGGCGCCGGTGCCCGACGCGCTGCGGCTTCCGGCCGTCGTGCCGCCCGGCGAGCCGACGGCGATCGAGCAGACGATGCTCGCGTACCTGCGCTCGTACAAGTACCGCGAGCTCGGGTGGTGCGTCGACAAGTACGTCCGCGACACGGGGCCGTACGTCCACGGCCAGTACTACGGCACGCATCCGGCGGTGCGCATCTACTATTCGCCCGAGGTGATGGCGTGGCTCCGCAACGGACGTGCGGGCGTGCCGCGCGACGGCGCGGTGATCATCAAGGAACAGTACGACCCGCCCGCGGCGCGCCACACCGGGCAAGGCGATGATGCGCTGCGGCCGACCGATTGGACCATCATGGTGCGGCGCACGTCGGCGTCGCGCGACGGCTGGTTCTGGGCCGAGCTCTACACGAAGCCGGCGATGACGTTCGGCGGCACGCAGTATCCGAACGCGGGCTTCGGCCTGTACTGCTTGCGATGCCACGCGTCGGCGAACGACGCCGCGACCTTCGCATCGCTGGGCAACATCAAGGGTTTCCCGGGCGAGCCGCTCACGTTCAAGATCGACGACTCGTGGCGCTCACCGCCGCCGCTGGCGGAGAACGCGGTCGAGAAAGCCGTCGCGCAGCTCGAGCCCGAGCACGAGAAGAACGCCGCGCACCCGGTCATCACGTCGCATGCGGCGCCCGAAGCGATCCAGACGTTCCCGGCCGAGCCGCTCGACGACGCCGGAGCGCGCGCGGCGGGACGCACGCCTCCGGAGTTCATGACGTCGAGCCAGTGCATGGGCTGTCACAGCGCGGCGTCCGGTCCGCCGTCGGGGCCGCTGATGTGGCTGACGCCGGCGCCGTCATGGACCCCGCCGCCCTCGCCGCCGCCCGGTCCCGCAGGCGTGAACGTCTCCGAGTACGGCGAGTGGCGATGGTCGCCGATGGGGCTCGCGGGGCGCGACCCGGTGTTCTTCGCGCAGCTCGAGAGCGAGCTCGCCTACGTGCAATCGATTCCGGCGCACGACATCGCCGGCGACCACCCGCAGCGCACGCGCGACGTGCTCGCGCAGCAGGTCGTCGACACGTGCATGCGCTGCCACGGCGTGATGGGCAAGCGCACGAACGACATCGAGCACGGCGCAGGCGCACACTTCGACATGCGCTGGGTGTTCGAGTCGAACCCGGCGCACGCGGGCTTCCGGTACGGCGGCCTCGCGCGCGACGGGATCAGCTGCACGGTGTGCCATCACATCGCGCAGACGCCAGAAGAGTCGAAATCCCTCGCGTTCGTGCTCGAGCACCGCAGCACGGGGCTGTTCTCGGTCGGCCCGCCGGAGAAGGTGCACGGTCCGTTCGCGAACGACGCGATCGCCGTGCACCCGATGAACGAGTCGCTCGGCTCGAAACCGGCGTTCTCGGCGCTCACGACGTCGTCGCGGCTGTGCGCGAGCTGCCACAGCATCAACCTGCCGGTGGTCGACCACGCGGCGAAGATCGCGCCGATCGTGCCCGTGATGGCGCACGACGTCGAGCAGAACACGTACGTCGAGTGGGTCAACAGCCGCTTTCAGACCGAGTACAAGCCGCTCCCCGGTGCCAAGTCGTGCCAGGACTGCCACATGCAGGCCGGCGTCGACAACGCGCGCACCGCCGTGCGGAACACGCGCATTCGTACGCAGATCGCGCTCGTCCAGGACCAGACGTATCCGGCGGCTGAGCACCGCGCGCCGCTGGACGGCATCGACGTGCGGTTCCGCGAGACCGGCTTCCGGCGCCACGAGCTGCTCGGGCTCAACGCGTTTCTGCTGCGCACGTTCCAGCGCAACGGTGTACCGCTGGGCGTGCGGCTCAACGACTACATGTCGGGCTCGTCGACCGACCTCGACGACGCGATCGGCAACGTCGTGCGCCAGGCGACGCAGGCGACGGCGCACGTCGACGTCGCGGCGCGCGCCGAGAACGGCACGCTGGTCGCGAACGTCGGCGTGACCAACCTCACCGGGCACCGCTTCCCGAGCGGCGTCGGATTCCGGCGCGCGTGGATCGAGCTCGACGTCACGGACGCGTCCGGCAAGCCGCTGTGGTCGTCGGGTGCGACGAACGCGCGCGGCGAGATCGTCGACGGCGCCGGCAGCTCGACGGTGCTGCCGACGGAGTACTTCACGCGCGGGCCCGGCGAACGGCAGCGGTACCAGCCGCACTTCGATCAGGCACACCCGATCGACCGCCAGGACGAGGTGCAGATCTTCGAGGAGCTCGCCGCCGACCGCAGCGGCACGCTGACCGACAGCTTCATCCGCCGCGACCATCACGTCAAGGACAACCGGCTCTTGCCGCAGGGCTGGCGCAAGAACGGCCCACCCGGAGTGCGGCTTCCCGCGAACTGGCTCGCGGCGACGCGTCCGGAGGGCGCGTACGTCGACACCGACCCGAACTACGCGAATGGCTCGGGCCGCGCCGTGGTCACGTACCGCATCGCGCTCGACCCGGCGGTCCTCGCCGCGCACCCACGCGTCACGGCGACGCTGTGGTACCAGTCGTGGGAGCCCGCGTTCCGGCGCGACCGCACGTCGGGCACCGGCCCGGCGGCGAAACGCTTGCGCGCGCTGCTCGGGAACCTCGACCTCGACGCGACGCCGATGGCCGGCTGGAAGCTCAAGATCGCGTCCGCGTCGTCCTTCGACAAGCTCAGGATGACAACGGGCGGGCCCACGATGACAACGGGCTCACGATGACGACGGGCGGCGGGCTCACGATGACGACGGGCGGGCTCACGACGACGACGGGCGGGGAATGAAAAAACCCGGGGACGCATCCCCGGGTCTCGTCATCGCGCGAAGGCGAAGGTCTTAGCGGTAGCTGCCCTGGCGGTTCTGGAAGCAGTCGCGGCAGTAGACGGGCTTGTCGCCGCGCGGCTGGAACGGAACCTCGGCGACCTTGCCGCAGGCGCTGCAGGTGGCCTGGAACATCTCGCGCTGGGGGCGTGCGCTGCCGCCACCGCCGCCGTAGCCGCCGCCCGAGTAGGAGCTGCCGCCGCCGCCGCCGCCCGAGGAGGCGCGCTGGCTCTTGCGAGCGGCGCGGCAGTCGGGGCAGCGGTTCGGCTTATTGGTGAAGCCCTTGGCGGCGAAGAACTCTTGCTCGCCGGCCGAGAACGTGAAGGGTGCGTTGCAGTCGGTGCAATTCAGGGTTTCGTCGGTGTACATCGTTGAAAAACTCCGGCGTCAGGATGTTGTAGACGTGCGATGTACCTGAACCGGGAGAACGCCTGAGCGCCAGACCACGCGGGACATGACTCGTACTATCAGCCGAACGAAAGACGCCTTCGTTCGTCCGGCTCGACCACTCTAACACAACTCCGGCCGAAATGGTGCCGGGGCGCAATGTAAGGTCCGTGTAATGTCGGGGTACGAGCTCGCCACGATGGTCGAGCAACACGAGCTTGGGGACCTTACCGCTCGCCTAGGTGCTCCTCATTTGGAGCAGCTCACCGTTCGTAGCGGTCAGGCCAAGCAGTTGCTGGTGCACTGGGGCTGCGGCTGTACGGCGATCGGAGCGCCGGGTTCGCCGGGCGGTCAGACGGGCGTGCGCTGGTCGCGCTGCGACCACCACGGAGCGGTCGCGGCGCTCGAAGGGGTCAGTCCTCGCGGTTGATGACGTAGTCCCAAGCGAAGCCGGCCGCGA
Source organism: Vulcanimicrobiota bacterium (assembly GCA_963818845.1). Lineage (GTDB taxonomy): Bacteria > Vulcanimicrobiota > Vulcanimicrobiia > Vulcanimicrobiales > Vulcanimicrobiaceae > Vulcanimicrobium. The sequence continues at coordinate 442,669 of CAWFTO010000003.1, forward strand.
CTCCGACCATTCCGAACACGATGGCGCCCATGAGCATGATGCTCCTTAGGACCCCCACGGCGCCGGTGAAGTTCGCTTGCGCGGACGCGGCCCGCGCGCGGAACCTTCATTCGCAAGCGATTCGCCGCTCGGGGTCGAACGCGTCGCCTCACCCTCGCCCCTGAAGGAGCTCCCATTCCCCCTCCCCGCAGACGCAAAGGCGGCGGCGGCAAGAAGCGCCGCGAACCGCTGACGCCCGTCGTCAAAGAAGACACGCTGAGCCTGGTCGGCCGCGTGATCGAAACATTCCCCAGCTCGACGTTCAAGGTCGAGCTCGAAAACGGTCACACGATCCTCGCAAGCCTCGCGGGACGGCTGCGGCGCTTCCGCATCCGCATCACGCCGGGCGACGACGTCGACGTGGAGCTCTCGCCGTACGACCTGACGCGCGGGCGCATCACGTACCGGCGCCAGGGACGGAACGCATAGCGTAAGCGGCGAACGCCGGACAACCAAGATGCGAGCGACGCGCGCCTTGGTGCTGATCGTGCTCTTCGTGGTCGCGGTCGCCGCGGCGTGGTGGTTCACCACACGCTCCGGGCCGAACGCCGTCGGCGCGACGATCGACGTGTACTACGCAAAAGCCGACGGGACGACGCTGGTGGCTTGGCCGTTGTCGCTGAAAAAAGACAGCGACCGCTTGAGCGCCGCGTTCTTCGCGGCGACGCAGTGCGTGGCCGGGCCGCCGCCCGGCACCGAAGCGATTCGCTTCCCCGCGGGAACGCGCGTCCTCGACTTCAACGTTCAGGGTTCAACCGCAGACGTCGATATCTCCAAAGAGGTCGCGAGCTCCGCCGAAGGCGGTTTCGCGGAATCGGCGGAGTTCAAGGCGCTCGTCTGGACGCTCACGCAACCGAGACTCGGCATCGACTCGGTCCGCGTGCGCGTAGGCGGCGCTCGCGTCGCAACGCTTCCCGGAGGACACCTCGAGCTCGATGAACCGCTCTCGCGTTCGAGTTTTTAGCTTCACTCTCGCGCTGCTTGCGGCGACCGTCGCGGCGGGCTCGGCGCAGCAGGCTCCGCCGGCATTGTGGTTTCAGGGGACGCGGCTCGTGCTCGAGCATGCCGTCCCCGTGCAGGGCGACCTCGCGGTCAGCACGCGCGATGCCGGGATGCGGCGCTTCCTCGATCGCGTCGGTGCGACCGTGTCGTTCCAGCCGCAGCAGCGCTTCATCGTCGTCACCGCGCAGGACCGCCGGACGATCGTGTTCTCGCTGGGCGACACGGACTACAGCGTGGCAGGAGTGCACGCGCAGGCGCCGTTCGCGCCGAGCGCCGACGGCGGCGACGTCGTGCTGCCCTTCTACGCGCTGGCGCGCGCGCTGTACGTCGAGCCGGTCGCGCAGCCCGGCGAGATCGTGCTGCAGCCGCGGATCGGCGCGCTCGACGTACGCACCGACGGCGGCCGGACGGTCGTGACGGTGCGCGGAGCGATGCCGCTCGTCACGACGACGCCGTCCGACGCGGCGGATCGCATCGTGCTCTCCTTCGCGGGCCTGGGCTCCTCGCTCACGGCCTCGCGACGCGCTCCGGGCACGGCGGTCGACGAGATCGACGTCGCGGTCGGCGGCTCGGTGAAAGTTCCGGTCACGACCATCACCATCGCCGGCGCGCGCGGTACCGTGCACCGCGTCGTCGCGTCCGGATCCGCCGACACGCTCGCCGTCGCCTTCGAGCCCGGCTCGGTCGCGCAGCAGCCGGCCGCGCCGGACACGTCGCCGCGCGCCGTGCCGAGCGTGGCGCCGCTGATCGTCGCCGGCCGCTCGACCGTCACCTCGCTCGCGATCGAGCCGGGCGCCGGCGACGCGCTCGCGGTGCGGGTGTCGCTCAGCGGCGCGACGGCGTACGAGTGGCACCGGCTGCCGGACAACCGCTGGTATGTCGACTTCGCCAATACGACCCTCTCGGGCCCGGGACGTGACGAGCAGCCGGCGTTCGGCGCCGTGCAGTCCGTGCGTGTGCGGCAAACCGGTTCGACCGACGCGCCGGCCGTGCGGGTCGCGTTCACCATGACCGGACCGCAGCGGGTCGACCTGACGCCGAGCGACGACGGCGTGACGATCACCGTCTCGACCGAGCCCGCCGCCGACCTCGCGCGCTCGGGAATGGGCCGCACCGGCGGCGCGCCTCTCGTCGCAAGCGTCGCGTCGCCGGAGCCCTTGCCGACGCCGGAGACCCCGTGGAAATTCGGCGCCGGCAACGGCTCGAAGATCATCGTGCTCGACCCCGGTCACGGCGGCGCCGACGCGGGGACGCAGCACAACGGCCTCACCGAGAAGCTGCTCACGCTCGACATCGCGCAGCGCCTGCGCTCGCTGCTGACGGCTCAAGGCTGGACCGTGCGCATGACGCGCGAAACCGACATCGATCCGGTCTCCTCGGACAACCTCGCGAAGATGCACGCCGACGGCAAGCCGAACGCCGACGACCGCGCATACCTGCAGACCCGCTGTGATGTCGCCAACGCGGTGAATGCACGGCTGTTCATCAGCATCCACATCAACAGCGCCCCCGTCGAGAGCGCGCACGGGACGACCGTCTACTGGTACAAGCCGCAAGACGCGCCGTTCGCGCAGTCCATCGAGAAGAGCCTGATTCCGGCGGCGGGAACGTTCGACGACGGCACGCGTCACGAGAACTTCTACGTCGTGCGGCACACGACGATGCCGGCAGTCCTGATCGAGACCGCGTTCGCGACGAACCCCGGCGACGTCGCGCTGCTGCGCTCGCCCTCGTTCTTGCAGAACGTCGCCCAGGGCATCGCCAACGGCGTGAAGGCGTACGCCGGATCGCCGAGCGCGAACGCGCTGAGCCAGCAGCAGTAGTGCTCGGGCTGTACGACTCCGGCCTGGGCGGGCTGACCGTGCTCGCGGCGATGCGCGAGGCCGGCGTCGATCAAGACGTCGTCTACTTCGCGGATCAGGCGCACTTGCCGTACGGCGACAAGACCGATGCCCAGCTGCACGGCTACCTCGCCGAGAACTTGCGGCTGCTCGCCGGCCGCGGCGTCGACGCGGTCGTCGCGGCGTGCAACACGTCGTGCGCCGTCGCGCGCGGCCACGGCTGGCCGGCGACGACGTTCCCGGTGCTCGACATCATCGAGTCGGCCGCGCAGTCGTTCACCCGGACGCCGTATCGCCGCATTGCCGTCGTCGCCACGGTCGCGACCGTGCGATCCGGCGCATACGGCGACGCGATTCGCGCCGCCGTGCCGCACGCGCGCGTCGACGAGATCCCCGCGCCGGCGCTCGTGCCGATCGTGGAAGCGGGCGACGCGGACTCCGAAGCGGCGCGCGCCGCAGTCGCGGACGTCGCGGCGCAGATCGCGCCGGACGTCGACGCCGTCGTCTACGGCTGCACGCACTACCCGCTGCTGGACCGCTGGTTTGCCGCCGCGCTTCCCCCGAGCGTGGTACGGGTCGACCCGGCGCGCGCGCAGGCGGAAGCCGCGACCGCACTCATCGCGCGGCTCGGCCTCGAGCCCGGAACGTCGAAGACCGCGTACTACACGAACGGCGACGCCGTCGCATTCGAACGCGGCCTGCGCCGCTTGAGCGCGACGGCGAGCGGACCCGTCGCCCCGCTCGTCGCGCCGTAGCGCGAACGCCGCCGCGCCTAGCGGCCGGCGCCGCCCATCAGGTGCTGCACCATCTTGTACACGATCGAGATCTGCGTGCCGGACTTCGTCGCGTAGTTCGGATCGTCGTAGCCCCACCAGTCCCAGCAGCCCTGCGGGTTCACGATCGGTGCGGTCGACTTGACCGCGTACGGATAGAGGACGACGACGCGGTTCGTGTCCGCCCACTGATTGATCCCCGACTCGGTGATGAACTTCGTGCCGATGTCCGCCTGCGTCTGCAGGCAGCCGTGGAACGCGACGACGAGGCCACAGCCGCCGTCGCCGTCGCGCATGCCGCGATCGTCACCGCGGCCTCCGCGCGCGCACGCTCGCGGGACGTACGCGTAGCCGTTCGTGTCCATCGAGTTCGTCGTCGGATTCGCGCCGAAGGCCGTCTGGTCGAAGTTGATGAGGCTGCCGCGCAGCGCGCCGTCGTTCCGGGGCGCGAGCCGGCCGAAGAACGCACTCATCCACACGGCCTCGGAGTCGTACGGCCGCGCGCCTTGATTGCATTCGATCATGAACGGCGAGCCGAGCGTGCCGCACGACAGCTCGCCGTTGGGTGACTCCCAGCCGTGCTCGGCGGGGAACGCGTCGTCGTACTTCACGATGCGCGCGCCGTAGTGCTCGTACTCGGTGTGCAGGTCGTTCATCTCTTTCGGGTTGACGACCTCATCTTGCGCACCCGACCACAGATAGACGGGCTGGCCGCGCAGGTTCGTCTCGTTGTCGATCGTCCGCAGGGCCGACTGCGCGTCGAGATACGCTTCCGAGGCGGGCAGGGTGTACTGGTAGAGCGCCTGCCCATTCACCGTCTCGCCGCCGCAATCGGTCAGCGCGGTGATGACGTTGCCGTTGGCGCAATAGTAGATCCCGCCGGCATAGACGGCGGCGCCTTTGAACGTCTGCGAGTGCGCGACGTGCATCTGCACCGCGAAGAAGCCGCCGGACGAGATGCCTGCGACGAAGACCTTACGCGGGTCGATGCCGTACGTTCCGAGCGCGACCGGGCCCGAAGGCGCCGTCGTCGCCACCGCCACCGCGCGAACGGCGGCCGGCTGCATGTGCGCGCCGTCGGATCCCGCCGGCAGCGCAGGTGCGGCGCCGCCGCCGCCTCCGCCGCATCCCGCCGCCACGGCGAAGACGCCCAGCGACATCACGAAGCCGAGATGACGTACAGCGAGCATGCGAAGTCCTCCGTAGCAAGAGCGTTCCCTCGCCGGTCGTACCCTGGAGCCGGGCAACTCAGACGACCCGGAAGATGCGGAAGAAGAGCAGCGTCGTCCCGAGCGCGAGGAGCGTGCCGGCGACGACCTGCAGCAGCGTGTGCGCCCGCAGGTACACGCGCGACCAGCCGACGAGCGGGATCAGTACGTAGAACGGCACGGGCCGCTCGCCGAACAGGACCGTGAGCGCGACGAGCGGCGCCGTGATCCCGAGGGCGTGCGTCGAGATCTTCCAGTAGCGCGTGATCCACTGCACGACCAGCGAGCTCACGGCGAACGCGGCCATGGATGCCGTCATGATCGCAGGCGCGTGGATGAGGTAGAGATCGGCCGCGCCCAGCGCGTAGAAGACGAAGAACGCGATGAAGACGCGCTCGCGCTCGGCGCGGATCGACATGTCGAGGTCCGAGATCCGGTCCGTCGCGTACAGGTAGAAGATGAAGAGCATCGGCGCGATCGACGTGAAGAACGCGCTGTTGAAGAGCAGGACCCAGAAGTCCGTGACCCCGTTCGAGCGGGCATCTGCGAGAATCACGAACAAGGCGAGCGAGGTGAGGAACGGGTTGCAGACCGTCGATACGATCCGCGCGACGTCCGTCCAGACCCGTTTGCGCACGCGCAGCGGGGTCGGTTGCGGGTGGGGGACCTGCACGCGACCGGGCTTTCGGCCGGCGCCGTCGAACCCTGCCGGATGATCCTGGAACGGATTGCGTCGCCGGTCGACGTGAAGCGCCTGAGCCGTCCCGAGGTGGACCAGCTGGCGGGCGAGGTGCGCACCACGCTCGTGCGCGTGTGCGCCCAGAACGGCGGGCACTTGGCGCCGAACCTCGGCGTCGTCGAGCTCACGATCGCGCTGTTTCGGGTGCTCGACCTCCCGCAGGACACCATCGTCTGGGACGTCAGCCATCAGAGTTACGTCCACAAGCTTCTGAGCGGTCGCGCGGCGCGTTTCGACACGCTGCGCCAAGGCGGCGGCATCAGCGGCTTCTCGATGCGCAGCGAGTCGGAGTTCGACGCGTTCGGCGCCGGTCACGCGTCGACGTCGATCTCCGCCGCCCTCGGCATGGCGACCGCGCGCGACCTCGCGGGCCGGCACGACACCGTCGTCGCGATCATCGGTGACGGTGCGCTCACGGGCGGGCTGGCGTACGAGGCGATCAATAACGCCGGACTGCTCAAGACGAACTTCATCGTCATCCTCAACGACAACGAGATGTCGATCGCCCCGAACGTCGGCTCGATCGCGTCGTACCTGGGCACGCTGCGCTCCAAGCCGCTGTTCACCAAGGGCCGTTCCGCGCTCAAAGGCGTCCTCGAGCACGTCCCGCTCGGCGACACCGCGCGCAAGGCGCTCTCGACGGCCGAGATGGCCGGCATGCGCTTCACGCTGCCCGATCACAAGGCGCCCGTCGTGTTCGAGGAGATGGGCTTCCGCTACGTGGGGCCGATCGACGGCCACGACGTCGACACGCTCACGGACGTCATCTCGAACGCCCGCAAGATCGACGGACCCGTGCTGCTGCACGTGAAGACCGTCAAGGGCAAGGGCTACCAGATCGCGGAGGGCGACAGCCGCACCTTCCACGGCGTCGGGCCGGGCGTCTACCATCCCGACGAAGGAAAACTCGAGAAGAAGCCGGCGCGCCCGACGTTCGCGCAGGCGTTCGCAGACGCGCTGATCGTCGCCGCGCAGCGTGACGAGCGCGTCATCGGCATCACGGCGGCGATGCCGGACGGCACCGGTCTCGCGAAGTTCGCCAAGGCGTTTCCGCACCGCTACTTTGACGTCGGCATCGCCGAGGCGCACGCCGTGTGCTTCGCCGCCGGCGCGTCGACGCGCAACATCAAGCCCGTCTGCGCGATCTACTCGACGTTCCTTCAGCGCGCGTACGATCAAGTCGTCCACGACGTCGCGGTGCAGGGCTTGCCCGTCGTCTTCGCGATCGATCGCGCCGGCTTCGTCGGCGACGACGGGCCGACGCACATGGGGCTGTACGACGTCGCCTATTTGCGCACGCTGCCCGGCGTGACGATCATGGCGCCGCGCAGCGAAGCGGAGGTCGCGCCGATGCTCGACCTCGCGCTCACGCTCGACGGACCGGCCGCCGTGCGCTACCCGCGCGGGTCGACGAGCGGCAAGCACGACGAGGCCCCGGCCTCGGTCGTGCTCGGACGCGCCGAGGTCCTGCGCCGCGGCAGCGACGTGGCCGTGATCGCGCTCGGCAACACTGCCGACGCCGCGCTCGACGCGTACGATCTGCTGCGTGAGGACGGCATCGAGCCGACGATCGTGAACGCGCGCTTCGTCGCGCCGCTCGACGAGACGCTGCTGCTCGAGCTCGGCGAGACGCACCGGCGCTTCATCACGCTCGAAGAGCACAGCCTCGCGGGCGGCTTCGGCTCGGCCGTCGTCGAGTTCGTCAACGACCACGGCATGGCGGTCGCCGTCGAGCGCATCGGCGTGCCCAACGTCTTCGTCCAGCACGCCAAGCCCGAGGCGCAGCGCGCGCAGTTCGGGCTCACCGGCGCGCATGTGGCGGCCCGCGTTCGGGCGCTCATGCCGGCCCGCACCGTCTGACCGCGACAGGAGTCGCGGTCAGGCGAGGCCAATCCACGGCGGTTCTTTTCCTCCCGGAGGTCCCCCCATCGTGCTTCCCGTGCTGCTCGCAGCCGTGACGGCTGCGCCCGCCGCGGCCAAGGCGGCGGCGCCCGCCGTCAAGGCGACCACGCTCCCGTTGCTTCCGCCCAACTTTCAGTTCGACACGACGCCGCACTCGCCGATCGCGCAGCACGTGCCGTGGCTGACGCACGGCTTCGCCGGCCTGTTCCTCACGCTCGGCGTGCTCCTGGTCGTGCTGCTCGCACTGCAGACGACGAAGCAGGAAGGGCTCAGCGGAACGGTCGGCGGCCGCGTCGAGTCGTCGACGCGCCGGCTCGGTCTGGACGCGCAGATCGCACGCGTGACGCAAACGGTCGCCATCGGGTTCGTCGTCCTCGCGACGCTCGTCAGCCTCACGGGGATCTAGAACGCATGGCGATGGAGCGAGCACCGAACCATCGCGAACCCAGCAGTACGCTCTTGCGAGCTCGGACCGGGGACCCCACGCTTCGCGTGGGGGGCGCGCAGCCTAGGGCGGAGCGCCTTTAAATCACATGGCGCTCTTAGAAGTTCGGGACCTGCGGACGACCTTCAAGACCGAAGACGGCATCGTCGCCGCCGTCAACGGACTTTCGTTCTCCGTCGAGCCCGGCTCGACGCTCGGCATCGTCGGCGAGTCGGGTTCCGGAAAGTCGGTCACGTCGCTTTCGATCATGCGCCTCATCGCGCAGAACGGCCGCATCGAGAGCGGAGCCATTCTCTTCAAGGGTGAGAACCTGCTCGACAAGAGCGAGGCCGAGATGCGGCGGATCCGCGGCCGCGACATCGCGATGATCTTCCAAGACCCGATGACGTCGCTCAACCCGGTGCTGACGATCGGCGAGCAGATCGCCGAGGCGACGCGGCTGCACCTCGGCCTGAACAAGCGCCAGGCCCTCGACAAGGCCGTCGACATGCTGAACCTCGTGCGGATCCCCGACGCGCGCAAGCGCCTGCGCGACTACCCGCACCAGTTCTCGGGCGGCATGCGCCAGCGCGTCATGATCGCGATGGCGCTCTCGTGCGATCCGGCCGTGCTGATCGCCGACGAGCCGACCACCGCGCTCGACGTGACCATCCAAGCGCAGATCATCGAGCTGATGAACGAGATGCAGGCGCGGCTCGGGTCGGCGATCGTGCTGATCACCCACGACTTGGGCGTCGTCGCGGAGACGTGCGAGAACGTCCTCGTGATGTACGGCGGGAACATGGTCGAGTACGGGAGCGCGGCGCAAATCTTCGCGTCGCCGAAGATGCCGTACACGATGGGTCTGTTGGAGTCGCTGCCGCGCCTGGACCAGGCGGGAGACCGGCTCATCCCGATCGACGGCCAGCCGCCGAACCTGCTGCGCATGCCGCCGGGATGCGCGTTCGCGCCCCGCTGCCGATACCGCATGCCGATCTGCGACAGCCCCGTGGCGCTGTACGACTTTGGCGCCGGCCACGTCGCGCGGTGCTATTTGTACGACGAGCGCGCCGACGGGCAGAAGCCGATCGCCGCCGAGAACCGTCCGATCGTGCCGGGCACCGCCGTCGCGGCGCGGCCGCGGGCCGCATCGCGATGAGCGCCGCGGCGTTCAGCGACAACGGAGTGCGCCCGGCCGACGACCTGCTCGTCGTTCGCGACCTCTTCAAGTACTTTCCGATCACGGCCGGCATTCTCCAGCGGCACGTCGCGGACGTGCGCGCCGTGGACGGCATCGACTTCGAGATCCGCCGCGGCGAAACGCTGGGGCTCGTCGGCGAGTCGGGCTCGGGCAAAACGACGGCCGGCCGCGTCATTCTGCGTCTCGCGGATGCGACGAAGGGCAGCGTCACGTTCGAGGGCCGCGAGATCGTCGGGCTCTCCCGCGCGGAGATGCGTCCGCTCCGTAAGGAGATGCAGATCATCTTCCAAGACCCGTACGCGTCGCTGAACCCGCGCATGACGGTGGGGTCGATCGTGCGGGAACCGCTCGAGATCCACCGGATCGCCACCGGCAAGGACGCCGACGCCCGCGTCCAGGAGCTGCTGCGCCTGGTCGGCTTGCAGCCGTATCACGCGAACCGCTACCCGCACGAGTTCTCCGGCGGCCAGCGCCAGCGCATCGGCGTCGCGCGCGCGCTCGCCGTCGGCCCGAAGTTCATCGTCGCGGACGAGCCGGTGTCGGCGCTCGACGTTTCGATCCAGGCGCAGGTCATCAACCTGCTCCAGGACCTGCAGCAGCAGCTCGGCCTGACGTACCTGTTCATCGCGCACGACCTCTCGGTGGTGCGCCACATCTCGAACCGGGTCGCCGTGATGTATGTCGGCAAGATCGTCGAGATCGCCGACCGCAACCGGCTCTACGACAACCCGCTGCACCCGTACACGCAGGCCCTCTTGTCGGCGATTCCGATCCCGGATCCCGACGTCGAACGCCGCCGCAAGCGCATCATCCTCACGGGCGACATTCCGTCGCCGGTGAATCCGCCCGCCGGTTGCCGGTTTCACACGCGCTGTCCCGTCGCGTTCGACCGATGCAAGACCGAGGTTCCGGCGTTCCGTGAATACGAGCCGGGCCACCGTGCGGCGTGCCACTGGGTCGAAGAGCACGGCGGCGTCGCGCCGGATCTCACCGCCGGTCCGGCGCTGCTGACGTAACGCCGGAATAAAAAAAGGAGCGGTCCGAAGACCGCTCCCGCCGATTGCGATCGGCTCTATTTCTTCTTGCGTCCGCCGGCTTTCTTGCGTCCGCCGGCAGCCTTCTTGCGACCGCCCGCGGCCTTCTTGCGTCCGCCCGCGGCTTTCTTACGACCGCCGGCAGCCTTCTTACGACCGCCCGCGGCTTTCTTGCGTCCGCCGGCAGCCTTCTTACGACCGCCCGCGGCTTTCTTGCGTCCGCCGGCAGCCTTCTTGCGACCGCCCGCGGCTTTCTTGCGACCGCCCGCGGCTTTCTTGCGTCCGCCGGCAGCTTTCTTGCGACCGCCCGCGGCCTTCTTGCGTCCGCCGGCGGCTTTCTTGCGACCGCCCGCGGCTTTCTTGCGTCCGCCGGCAGCCTTCTTGCGACCGCCCGCGGCCTTCTTGCGACCGCCTGCGGCTTTCTTGCGGCCACCCGCGGCCTTGCGCGTGCCGGTCGATTTCTTGCGGCCGCTGGATTTCTTTCGGCCGGCGCCTTTGCGGCGACCGCCGCGGCCCGATGCCGTTGAAGCGCCTTCTGCGGCGCCTTCGGAACCGTTGCCGCCGTTCGTTGTATCCGAGTCCATTCAACCTCCTCGTCCGCGCGGACGGAGTCGTTTTCCATTACGGTGCTGCGCCGACGCGTCGACGCATTTAGTCGCAGAATACACAGATTTTGTGTTTCGTGCAACTCTTGGCCCGGCGCGGCTGTTCCGCGCGCGCACCGCGCGACCAAAATTGGAGGCTGTTGACGTCCGGGTTTATACTGTGGCCCGAAGCTCGTTCCGGCGAGCCGCACCCTCTGGAGACCCCTCGTGGCGAAGCCGCTGATCATCGTCGAATCGCCGACGAAAGCAAAAACCATCAAGAAGTTCCTGCCCGCGCGCTACGTCGTGAAGGCGTCGGTCGGGCACGTTCGCGATCTGCCGAAGTCGACGCTGGGCGTCGACGTCGAACACGATTTCACGCCGCGCTACCTGACCATCAAAGGGAAGGGCGACGTCATCAAGGAGCTCAAGGCGGCGGCAAAATCGGCGTCCGATGTCTACCTCGCGACCGACCCCGATCGCGAAGGCGAGGCGATCGCGTGGCACCTCGCCGAGCTGCTGAAGCTCGACGACCCCAAGCGCATCGAGCTCCACGAGATCACCAAAGACGCGGCGCTGGCGGCGCTCAAGAACCCGCAGAAGATCGACATGCCGCGCGTGAACGCGCAGCAGGCGCGGCGCATCCTGGACCGGCTCGTCGGCTACAAGATCTCTCCGCTGCTGTGGGCGAAGGTGCGCGGCGGCCTCTCCGCCGGACGCGTCCAGTCGGTCGCCGTGCGGCTGATCGTCGACCGCGAGCGCGAGATCGAAGCCTTCGTTCCGCGCGAGTACTGGACGATCACGGCGCAGCTCGCGTCCGACGGGTCACCGATCGTCTTTCCGGCGGACCTGTTCCAGATCGACGGCGCGAAAGCCGAAATCACGAACGGCGAGACGGCGAACGCCATCATGGCGGCGCTCGAAGGCGCCCGCTTCCGCGTCGCCTCCGTCAAGACGCGCGAGACGCGGCGCAATGCCGCGGCGCCCTTCACCACCTCGACCCTGCAGCAAGAAGCGTCTCGCAAGCTGAAGTTCCGCGTCCGCAAGACGATGCAGCTCGCGCAGGCACTGTACGAAGGCGTCGACCTCGGCGGCCGTGAGGGCACCCAGGGCCTCATCACGTACATGCGCACGGACTCGACGCGCATCTCCGACTCGGCGCGCGACGCGGCGCGCGACTACATCACCGGCCGGTTCGGCCCCGAGTTCCACGGCGGCGGGCGCCAGTTCAAGCTCAAAGAAGGCGCGCAGGACGCTCACGAGGCGATCCGCCCGACGTCCGTGCTGCATACGCCGGACTCGCTCGCCGGCATCCTCAAGCGCGACGAGCTCCGCCTCTACCAGCTGATCTGGGAGCGTTTCGTCGCCTCGCAGATGGCCGCGGCCGTCTACGATCAGACGACCGTCGACATCGCCGCCGCCGACCGCTTCACGTTCCGCGCGACCGGCAGCGTGCTCAAGTTCGCAGGCTACACCGCGGTCTACGAAGAGGGCACCGACGACGCGCCCGCGGCGACCGCCTCGGACAACGGCGTCAACGCGATCGCGAAAGGCAAAGCGCGCCCGATCCTCCCCAAGATGGTCGAAGGCGAGCAGCTCGACCGCAAGTCGATCGATCCGAAGCAGCACTTCACCGAGCCGCCGCCGCGCTTCACCGAAGCGACGCTGGTGCGCGCCCTCGAGGAGAACGGGATCGGCCGCCCGTCGACCTACAGCGCGATCGTCGAGACGATCCAGGCGCGCGGCTACGTCGAGCAGCTCGAACGCCGGTTCTTTCCGACCGACATCGGCAAGGCCGTGAACGACCTGCTGGCCGAGCACTTCAAGGACATCGTCGACCTCAAGTTCACCGCGTCGATGGAGTCGCAGCTCGACGAACTCGCGGAGCGCGGCGGCGACTGGGGCGCGACCGCCAAGGTGCTCGGGGCGTTCTACGACGAGTTCAAGAAAGAGCTCGACGAGGCGGAGCGCGTCCTGCCCAAGTTCGAGCAGCGCGACGAGCCGACAGACGAGGTCTGCGTCAACTGCGGCAAGCCGATGGTCATCAAGACCGGCCGCTTCGGCCGCTTCATGTCGTGTACCGGCTATCCTGAGTGCAAGACGACGAAGCCGATCCTCAAAGACACCGGCGTCAAATGCCCCAAGTGCGGCGGCATGATCGCCGAACGCCGCTCGCGCAAGGGCCGCACGTTCTACGGCTGCGCGAACTACCCGGCGTGCGACTTCGTCTCCTGGGATCCCGTCGCGCAGCAACCCTGCGCGGTCTGCGGCGACTACGTGACCGAAAAGCGCAAGCGCGGCGGTAACGTGACCTACCTCTGCCATACGGATCGGACGCACGCGACCGGGCTCGGTAAGGGCGACGACGCCGAGGATGCCGACGATGTGGAGCTCGAGCACGCCTAAGGGCGTGATGGCGGCGGGCGGCGCGGCGGGGTTTGCGGCGGGCGTTCGCGGCGGGCACGATGCCTCGGCGGGGACGCCCGCATTTTCGCTTCCGTGCGAAAATGCTGCTCGGTCGAAAATTCGCTCTCGCCATCCTGGCTCCGCGAATTTCTCGAACGCCCCGCCGAGGCATCGTGCCCGCCGCGAACGCCTGGCACGATCGTCGCGTGGCGCGGCGTTGCCCGGCACGATCGTACGCGGCGTGGTGTTGTCCGGCACCGTGGTGTTTGCTGTCACCCTGAGCTTGTCGAAGGGTGCGTTTGCAGTGGGCGTGTTGTGGGGGCTTTGTGAGGGCTGACGTTACCGTTGTTGGCGGGGGGCTCGCGGGGTCCGAAGCGGCGTGGCAGGCTGCTCGGCGCGGCGCGTCGGTCGTGCTGTACGAGATGCGGCCGCACAAGCGCGGGCCGGCGCATCAGACGGGGTCGCTGGCGGAACTCGTCTGCTCGAACTCGCTGCGCGGCGCCGCCCTCGAGAACGCGGTGGGCCTGCTCAAAGAAGAGCTCGCGCGGCTGGACTCGCTGATCGTCACGTCGGCGCGCGAGACGGCGGTCCCGGCCGGAGGTGCGCTGGCGGTCGATCGCGAGCGCTTCGGTGCGCTCGTCGAGTCGCGGCTCGCCGCGCTGCCGAACGTCGAGATCCGGCGCGAGGAAGTGACCGCGATTCCGGACGATGGGCTCGTCGTCGTCGCGTGCGGACCGCTGCCGTCCGAACCGCTCGCGGCCGCGATCGACGCGCTCGTCGGAGGGCGTCTGCACTATTACGACGCCGCGGCGCCGATCGTGTCGCTCGATTCGCTGGACCTGTCGGCGATGTACCGCAAGTCGCGCTACGACAAGGGCGAGGGCGACGACTATCTCAACATTCCGCTCGACCGCGCGACGTACGCGCGGTTCATCGAGGATCTGCGGACGCTTCCCAAGCACGCGCCGCACGGGTTCGAGTCCGACGCGGCGAGCGGCGACGTGCCGTACTTCGAGGGGTGCTTGCCGATCGAGGAGATGGCAATGCGCGGCGACGACGTGCTGCGTTACGGGCCGCTCAAACCCGTCGGCTTGCGCGACCCGCGCACCGGCCAGGCGCCGTACGCGGTCGTGCAGCTGCGGAAAGAGAACGCGGCCGGGACCGCGCTGAACCTGGTTGGATTTCAGACGCGGCTGACGTGGCCCGCGCAAAAAGAGGCGTTCGGCAAGCTGCCGGGACTGGCGAACGCGGAGTGGCTGCGCCTGGGCGTCATGCACCGCAACACGTTCATCGACTCGCCGCGGCTGCTCACCGCCGACCTGCGGCTGCGCGCGAACCCGCGCGTCTTCTTCGCGGGCCAGATCACCGGCGCCGAAGGCTATGTCGAGGCGGCGGCCTGCGGTACGATCGCCGGAATCGCGTCGGCGCGCGAAGCGACCGGTTTGCCGGCGGCCGGCGTTCCGGAGGACACCGCGCTCGGTGCGGTGGTCGCGCACCTGCAGAACGCGGCGACGCCGGATTTCCAGCCCGCCAACGTGACGTGGTCGTTCTTCTCGCCGCTTGCCGAGCCGATTCGCGAGAAGCGGCTGCGCCGCGCGAAGCTCGCGGAGCGCGCGCTCGCGCGCATCGACGCGTTCGCGTCCGCGGTGGAAGCACGGTCCGCCGCGGGCGTCTGACCCCGCTACGACCCAAGCTCGAGCAGCGCCGCGACCTCGTCCATCGTGTGCGCGACCCGTGCGCCGGCGGCGGCCAGCGCGCCGGCATCGGCGTCGGCCGCGTAGCCGATCACCGGCATGCCGGCGGCGACGGCGGCTTGCACGCCGCTCACGGAGTCTTCGATCACGACGCAGCGCGCCGGTTCGGCGTCCATGCGACGCGCCGCGTGCAGGAAGAGGTCGGGCGCGGGCTTCGGGCGCGCGACCATCGACGCCGTGAACACGCGGTCGCCGAAGACGTCCGCGAGCTCGGTCGTCTGCAGGGACAGACGCACGCGCGAGGGCGGTGACTGCGATGCGACGCAGCTTGGGACGCCTGCGTCCCGAACGCGGGCGATCACCGCGCGCACGCCCGGCACGGGCTGCAGCGACGCCGCCAGAGCCGTCGCGGTCGTCATGCCCCACTCGTAGAGCGCCTGCGGGCTGAGCGGTGCGCCGAGCGCGGCTGCGACCGCGTCCGCGACCTGCTCGACCGTCTTGCCTTGAAAGCGCCGGCGCGCTTCGGCCGGGTCGACGTCGTAGCCGAGCTCCGCGAAGTACGCAGACTCGACGCGGGTCACCAGCGGCTCGCTGTCGACCAGCACGCCGTCGCAGTCGAAGATCACCAGGGCCGGGCGCATGATGCCCGTTGAATCGCCGCCGCGGCCGCCGATACCCGTCCGCCTCGCGGAGCGCACCGTGCGGGCGGTCGTCGGGACGCCGGCGGCGACCGCGGTGTAACCCGCGCCTGCGGCGGCGGGTATTCTGCCAAGATGCGTATCAGGTCGACCACGATCTGCGCCGTGCGCAAGGACGGCGCGATTGCGATGGCGGGCGACGGTCAGGTGACGGTCGACAAGACCGTCATGAAGCACCGTGCCCGCAAGGTGCGCACGATCGCCGGCGGCACGGTCGTCGCCGGCTTCGCGGGAAGCGCGGCCGACGGCATCACGCTGCTCGAGAAGTTCGAAGCCAAGATGAGCGCGTACAAGAACAACGTGTTGCGCGCCGCGGTCGAGCTCGCGAAGGACTGGCGCCAGGATCGCGCGCTGCGCCGCCTGGAGGCGCTGCTCATCGTCGGCACGCCCGAGCACCTGTTCGTGCTCAGCGGGACGGGCGACGTCATCGAGCCGGACGAAGGCGTCGCCGCGATCGGCAGCGGCGGTCCGTACGCGCAAGCCGCAGCAATGGCGCTGCTGGCGCACTCGTCGCTCGGCGCCGCGGACATCGCGCGCGAGGCGCTCCGGATCGCCGGCCGCATCGACATCTACACCAACGACGACGTGCAAGTGCTGAGCCTGCCGTGACCGCCGGTGACGCGCACGATCTGACCCCGCGCGAGATCGTCGCGGAGCTCGACCGGTACATCGTGGGCCAGGCCGACGCAAAGCGCGCCGTGGCGGTCGCGATGCGCAACCGCTACCGCCGCGAGCGGCTGCCGGCCGCCGTACGCAAGGAAGTCGCGCCGAAGAACATCCTCATGATCGGTCCGACCGGCGTCGGCAAGACCGAGATCGCGCGGCGCCTCGCGACGATCGCGGGCGCGCCGTTCATCAAGGTCGAGGCGACGAAGTACACCGAGGTGGGCTACGTCGGGCGGGATGTCGAGTCGATGGTCCGCGATCTCGCCGAGGCGGCGGTGCGGATGGTGTCCGAGGAACGTCGCGCGGACGTGCGCGAGGCGGCCGACGACGCGGCCGTCGAGCGCGTTGTCGATCTGCTGCACCCCGAGACGCGCGCGCCGCAAGCACAGCAGCCCAATCCGTTCGCCGCGTCGCTCGGCTCGATCTTCGGCGGCGCGTTCGCGAACCAGCCGCAGCCGGCGGCGGCGCAGACTGCGACGCGCACGCTGCCCGACGACGAGGCCGCGCGCGTGCGCGCGGCCGCGAAGGCCGACGTGCAGCGCGGCTTCTACGACGTGCGCCTGATCGAGATCGAGATCGAAGAGGCGCCGCAGTTGCCGATCGGCATGATCGGCGGCGGGGAGCCGGGCAGCATGGGCGGCGGCGACATGGGCGAGATGCTCGGCGGCCTCCTGCCGAAGAAGAAAGTGCAGAAGCGCGTGACGGTCGCGGATGCGCGTCGCGTCTTCGCGCAGCAGGAAGCCGACAAGCTGATCGACATGGACGCGGTCAAGCGCGAAGCGCTGCGACGCGCGTCCGAGCACGGCATCGTGTTCATCGACGAGATCGACAAGGTCGCCGGGCGCGAAGGGGGGCGCGGGCCCGACGTCTCGCGCGAGGGCGTACAGCGCGACATCCTGCCGATCGTCGAGGGCAGCACCGTGCAGACCAAGCACGGCCCGCTCTCGACCGATCACGTGCTGTTCATCGCAGCCGGCGCCTTCCACATCTCCAAGCCGTCCGACCTGATCCCGGAGCTGCAGGGCCGCTTCCCGGTGCGCGTCGAGCTCGACTCGCTGACCGCGGCCGACTTCGAGACGATCCTCACGCAGCCCGAGAACGCACTGATCGGCCAGTACAAGGCGCTGCTCGGAGCGGACGGCGTCGACCTCGACGTGACCCCCGACGCGATCGGCGAGATGGCGCAGATCGCGATGCGCGTCAACGAGCAGACCGAGAACATCGGCGCACGCCGCCTGCATACGGTCCTCGAGCGCGTCCTCGACGAGATCGCGTTCCGCGCGCCCGAGGAGGGCGGCCGGCTCGTCGTCGACGCTGCCTACGTGCGCCTGCGGCTCGAATCGATCGCCGGCAACGCCGACCTCTCGAGCTTCATCCTCTGATCAGCGATGGTTGAGCGAGCCCGCGATCAGGAAGACCGCGCCTAACGCGTTGTTGAGCGCGTGCAGGATGACGGGAATCCAGAGATTCCCCGTCGCCGCGTAGGCGAGCGCGTTCACGAAGCCCAGGCCGGCGAGCGTGAGGAACAAGACCGCATCGCCGTGCGCGGCGGCGAAGAGCAGCGCGGTGACGAGGGCGCCGGCGAGCGTACCGATGCGCGGCGCGAGCGCGCCGAACAGCAACCCGCGGAACACCATCTCCTCGACGATCGGCCCGAGCACGACCATGACGACGACCGTCAGCACGATCGAGATCGCCGTGACGCCCGGCGTCTTGGCGACCACGTCGAAGTGCTCGAAGCCGCTCTGCACGTGCTTCGTCTGATCCGTGATGACGAGCTGGACGACGGTCGCGACGCGGACCAGGCACAGCGCTGCGATGCCGAGCAGGATCGCGTGAACGTCGCGCGCCGTCAGCGCGCGGAACGCGCGCCGGCCGAGCCGGCGCAAGAAGAGCCACGCGAACGCGCCGCCGACGACGTAGAACACGACCTCCATCGCGGCGAGCAGCGGGTGCCCGGGCGCCGTCCCCGGCGTCTTGCCGGTCGCCAGGACCGTCGCGACGATCATCACGATCGTCGCGACGAACGACACGGCGAGCCCGATCAGCGTCGCGCCGACCGCCGAAAGGACGCCCGGCCAGAGCGGGACGCCGACGCGGTCGCGTCCGTCGGCGCGCGTGAAGACCGCGGTCAGCGGACGATGCGCGACGCTGCGATCACGCGACGGGGACAGCGCGCGGCGGCGACGGCGCGCTGCGAACGCAGACGCTCGGGCGCCAGGATCTCGAGGACGACCCACGACGCCGGACCGCGCGGCGTCCACTCGTCGCGCACGGACTGCGCGACCGCGCCCTCGCCCGTGAAGGCGAGGCGGCCGGTTCGCGACACGGAGCCGTCGCTGCGGACGAAGCGATACGTGACGTCGCGCGACGGGCGCGCGTCGTACGCGACGATCGTCGCCGTGCTCACGACCGCGCAACCCCCACCCGGCCGCGCGTCGATCGAGACGGCGAGGTTCCCCGGCGGCGTCACGTTCGGTGTCGCCGCAAGCGTCGCGAGGAGGGCGCCGACGAGAACGCGCATCGTACCAGCATCCTACCCCGTGTTGCCTTACGAGGCGCTTACGAGAGGAGCCCGTCGATGAAACGTTCCGTCAGCCGTGGTCTCGCAATCAAGCGGCTTGCTGCAGTCCCGTTCGCAGCACTCGCCGCCGGTGCGACGCTGTCGGCGGTGCAAGCAGCCGCGCCGCCCGATAACAAGGCGCAATTCAAATACCAGGACAAGCCCGGGCCGAAGGGCGAGAAATGCGCCGGCTGCCGGTTCTTCCGCAAGCCCGACGCCTGCACGATCGTGCATGGCAAGATCAGCCCGAACGGCTGGTGCATCGCCTGGGCGAAGGGGTAGGAACCGAACCGCTCTCGGCTCGGTTCTACTGTAGGCACGTCATGGCGTACATCCGCGAGATCATCACCGAAGGACATCCCACGCTGCGCAAGGTCGCGAAGAAGGTCGACCCGGCCGAGATCGCCGACCCGATCTTTCAGCAGCTGCTCGACGACATGTTCGAGACGATGTACCACGCCCCGGGGATCGGTCTCGCGGCGCCGCAGATCGGCGTCTCCAAGCGCATCTTCACCGTCGACCTGCAGGACGACGAGGACGCCCACGGCCCGTTCGTCGTCATCAACCCGAAGTTCACGGTGACCGAGGGCGAGATCGAGTCGGTCGAAGGCTGCCTCTCGGTGCCCGGGATGGTGGGTGACCTCACGCGCTTCGAGCGCGTCGTCTGCACCGGTCTCGATCGCCGCGGAAAGAAGATCTCGCTCGACGGGACGGGCCTGTTCGGGCGGTGCCTGCAGCACGAGATGGATCACCTCGACGGCGTGCTCTACATCGACAAGGCGAAGAACGTCCGGCCGGCGGAGACCGACGAGGAAGTGGAGGAAGTCGAGGCCGTCGCTTCCGGCGCTCGCTGAGGCTGGTCGTCTTCGGGACGAGCGAGTTCGCCGTCCCGGTTCTGCAGGCGCTGGCGCCGCCGCGCCACGACGTCGCGGCTGTCGTCACGCAGCCCGACCGCCCGGCGGGGCGCGGTCACAAGCTCACGCCCACGCCCGTCAAGCGCGCTGCCGAGCGACTGGGCCTGCGCGTGCTCACTCCGGACAAGCTGCGGCCCTTCGCCGACGATGTCCGCGCGCTCGGCGCGGACGCGTTCGTCGTCGCGTCATACGGGAAGATCGTTCCGCAGGTGCTGCTCGATACGGTTCCGATCGCGTTCAACGTCCATCCCAGTCTGCTGC
The DNA here is from genome assembly GCA_963818845.1 of Vulcanimicrobiota bacterium. Lineage (GTDB taxonomy): Bacteria > Vulcanimicrobiota > Vulcanimicrobiia > Vulcanimicrobiales > Vulcanimicrobiaceae > Vulcanimicrobium. The sequence goes on from CAWFTO010000003.1 coordinate 462,618, forward strand.
CGCTCTATCGCGGCGCGACGCCCCTGCAGTCGGCGATTCGTGACGGCCGGACCGAGACCGGCGTGACGATCATCGCGATGGATGCGGGCATGGACACGGGCGACGTGCTGCTGCAGGAGCGCACGCCGATCGGTCCCGACGAAACGTACGGCGAGTTGCACGACCGGCTCGCGCAGCGCGGCGCCGAGATGGCCGTCGAGGCGCTCGATCGCTACGCGAACGGCACCTTGCAGCGGAAGACGCAAGCCGACGTCGCACGCGAGCTCGGCATCCCCGACCACGAGATCGCGCACACGCGCACGCGTCCGCTGCGCAAGGACGATCTCGTGATCGACTGGTCGCAGCCTGCGGAGCGCATCGTGAACCACGTGCGTTCGCTCTCGCCGCAGCCCGCGGCGAGGACCGATCGCTTCGGCGAACCCGTCAAGGTCGTGCGCGCGCACGTCGAGGGCGATCGCGCTGTCCTCGATGTCGTCGTCCCGCCGGGCCGCGCTGCGATGCCGTTCGACGTCTACGCGCGTTCGCAGCGCGAGCGTACGCCGTGAGCGCGCGCCCCACCAGCGCGCGTGAGGTCGCGTTGCAGGTGTGCCGCGACGTCTTCGGGCCGAACTCGCGCGGCGCGCGCGAAGCCCTCGACTACCGGCTGCGCGCGTCGAAGCTCGAGCCGCGCGACCGCGCCTTCGCGACGGAGCTCGCCTACGGCGCGATCAAGATGCGCCGTTTTCTGGACTTCGAGCTGGCGCCGTACCTCGGCGACCGCGCGAAAGCGCTGCCGCAGCCGATCGCCGAGATCGCGCGGCTCGGCACGTATCAGTTACGCGTCATGCGCGGCGTCGAAGCGTATGCGGCGGTCTCCGAGAGCGTCGGGCTTGCGCGCAAGTACGGGCACAAGGGCACGGCGGGCTTGATCAACGCGGTGTTGCGCCGGATCGCCACGGAGCCGCCGCGCGACGCCGACCTCGCGACGCGCGCGTCGCTGCCGACGTGGGTGGTCAACCACTGGCGCGAACGCTTCGGCGAAGACCGTCTCGGCGGGATCGTCGCCGGAGTGAACGCGCCGGCGCCGGCCGGTGTCTGCGTCGACCTTCGCAACGTGGCGCCCGAGGCCGCGCGCGCCGCACTCGCCGATGCGGGCGTGGCGGCGACGCCGAGCGCGTTCGCGTACGACGCGCTGGTGCTCGACGCGGAGTCGTCCTCGGCGGACGTCGAGCGGCTCGCGAACCACCGGTGGCACCTCCACGCGGAGGCGGCGACCTTCCCCGTCGACGTGCTCGATCCGCGGCCGGGCATGCGCGTCGTCGAGCTCTGCGCAGGCCGCGGCAACAAGACGCTGCAGATTGCGAGCCGCACGCGCGACGACGGAACGCTGCTCGCCGTCGACGACGATCCGCGCAAGACCGCGCAGAGCGCCGCGCGCCTGGAGGCGGCGGGCATCGCGTCGGTCGCGCTGGTCACCGCCGACGCGACGGCGATGGAAGCGCAGGACGACGCGGACGGCGTGCTGCTCGACGCCCCCTGTTCGGGCTTGGGCATTCTCGGGCGTCAGCCGGAGGCGCGATGGCGCAAGCAGCCTGACGACCCGGCCCGCATGGCGGAGATTCAGGCGCGGCTGCTCGACGCGGCAGCGCGGTGCGTGAAGCCCGGCGGCTCGCTCGTGTACGCCGTGTGCTCGACGGACCGCCGCGAGAGCGAAGACGTGGTCGATGCGTTCCTCGGCGCGCACGCGGCCTTCGCGCGCGCCGCGATCCCGCAGCGCTACGCCCCGTTTCTCACGCCCTTCGGCGACGTGCTCGTGCCGCCGGGCATCGACGGGCGCGACGGGTTCTACGTCGCGAAGCTCGCGCGCGTTGGCCCTTCGACGGGCTCAGGATGACCCGTCCTTCGACAGGCTCAGGATGACGACGTCGCCGTGAACGTGTTCGCTCGGATCGAGAACGCGTGCGCGCGCGTCGTCGAAGACGCATTCGCGCGCGTTTTTCCGAGCGCGCTCGATCCCGCGCAGATCGGGCGGCGGCTCGTCTCGACGGCCCAGGCGGCGCCCAGCGACGTCTACCTCGTGCGCGTCCATCCGGCCGACTACGCGCGGTTGGAGAGCGACCGGGATTTCCTCGAGGGCCGGTGGAGCGCGATGCTGCGCGAAGCGCTGCCGCGCGACCGCGGCACGCCGGTGCGCGTCGTGCTCGACGAGGACTCCGACGTGGTCTCGGGTTCGCTCGCGATCGAAGCCGTGGTCGACGAACGCGCGCAGGCCCTTGCGCTCGAGCGGCCCGACGGCTCGCGTGTCGTCGTGACCGACGGGCTGACGATCGGGCGCGCCGAGGACTGCACGCTGCGCGTGCGCGACGGGCGCGCGTCGCGGCGGCACGCGCGGATCGTCGCGGACGGTTCGGGCTGGAGCGTCGAAGATCTCGGCTCGTCGAACGGCACGTTCGTCGACGGCGCGCAGGTCCGTCGGTCGCGGCTCGATCGCGGGCAGATCGTCACGGTCGGCGACACGCCGCTCAAGGTCGTCGAGCCGGCATGACCGACCCGCGGCTGCTCACGCTCGGGCTGTCGGCCGCATTTGCCGCCTACGTCGTCCTGGTGCGCGACCGTCGAGGTGCCCCGCCGGCGCTCGCGATCGACGCGTCGATCCCGACGGGCATCGAATTGACCGTGTTTTCGGCGGGCACGATCAAGACGTATCGGTTCGGGCGGCGTATACTCGTAGGGAGAGCGCCGAGTGCCGATCTTCGCTTGGACGATCCGCGGGTGAGTCGCCTGCACGCGCGAATCGAGATGCGGGACGACGGCGTTTTCGTGGAAGACCTCGGAAGCCGAAACGGTACGGCGGTCGACGGTGAAGCCGTCGCCGAACCGCGCAGGCTCGAGGTGGACGACGAGATCACGGTCGGCGAGGCAGCCCTCGTCTTTCGGGGAGTCGGAGCATGGAGATAGCGGTCGGTTCGCGACCCGGTGTCCCACAACGCGGCAGCGACGAAGCCTACGTCGCCGAGATCGTCGCGCCGGGCATCGTCCTGCTCGCCGTCGCGCACGGTTTTGGCCGCATCCGCGAACGCTCGGCGCCGGCCGTCGCGGCGCAGGCCGTGCGCGACAGCTTGCGCCGGCGCGTCCGCCGTGAACGCCGCGACCCGCGCGCCGCGCTGGCCGCGGCCTTCTCCGCGGCGAACGGCCGCGTCTACGCGCATTCGGGCAGCACCGACGACTACGTCGCTTCCGGCACCTCGCTGACCGCAGCGCTGATCGTCGGCGACCACGCGTTCGTCGCGCACGTCGGGGCGACGCGGGCATACCTCGGCCGCGACGGCACGCTCGCTGCACTGACCACGGACGACGCCGTCGGTGAAGGCTCGCTGCGTCTGCTCACGCGCACGCTCGGGACGCAGCCGAGTCTCGAACCGTGCGTCGACCACGTCCGCTTGATGCACGGCGACGCGCTGGTGCTTTCGAGCGGCGCGCTGCACGAACTGCTCGACGACGACGAGATCGCCGACGCGCTGCGCGCCTCCGTGTCGTCCGAAGACGTCACGGCGCGGCTGCTCGCGATCGCCGGCATCCGCGGCGACGGAGCCGGAACGGTAATCGTCGGGCGCGCCTTCCACGAAGCTGCCGCCGACGCGAGCGGCCGCCGTCCGCAGGTGCGCGAGGCCACGTTCGCGCTCGCGGTCATGCTGGCGGCGACGATCGTCGCGATCGTGTTGCTGCACACGATGTTCACGCCGGCTTGAGCCGGATCCGCGCGTGCGCCCCGATGGCGCTCGCGCTGCTTCTTGCGGCGCTCACGCTGCGGCTGGCGCCTCGCGGCGCGATGCTGCCCGAATGGCTGCCCATCGTGCTCGGGCTGCTCGCGCTCGCGTGGCCTGCGCTTCGTCCCCCGAACGTCACACGCGACGACACGCTGCCCGCGCTCGCCGTCGTGCTGTCGTCGATCGGTCTCGCGGTCGTCGCGCGGCTGCAGCCCGATCTCGCGCAGAAGCAGATCGTGTGGCTGGCGTTCTCGCTCGTGCTCGCCGTCGCGGCCGGACCGGCGTTCGCGCGGTTTCGCGTGCTCGCCGCCTACAAGTACATCTGGATCCTCGCGACGATCGTGCTGTTCTTCGCGCTCGCGCTCTTCGGGCAGGAAGTCAACGGCGCACGGCTCTGGATCCGTTTCGGACCGATCCAGTTCGAGCCGGTCGAAGTCATCAAGCTGCTCGTCGTGCTGTTCATGGCGTCGTACCTGAACGACACCGCGGACGTGATCGCGCGGACGCGTCCCTGGTCGCTCCGCGCGAACGCGAAGTATCTCGGGCCGCTCTTCCTCGGCTGGGGCGTGTCGATGGCGATCCTGGTCTTCGAGCGCGACCTCGGCATGGCGACGCTTCTGCTCGCGACGTTCGTCGCGATGCTGTACGTGGCGACGCGCCGCATCGACCTGGTCGTGGGCGCGACGGCGATCTTCGGGGTTGCAGCATGGATCGCGGCGACGCACTACGCGTACGTCGAACGCCGGATCGCCGTGTGGAAGGACCCGTTCCACGACCCGCTCGGAGCGGGGTACCAAGCGCTGCAGTCGCTGTTCGCGCTCGCGAACGGGGGGTTGTTCGGGACAGGCTTCGGGCACGGCCGGCCGGACTTCATCCCGGAAGTCGCGACCGACTACGTGTACGCGGCGTTCGGCGAGGAGTGGGGCGCGATCGGGTCGATTGTGCTGCTCGCCGTGTTCCTCACGCTGGTGCTGCGCACGCTGCGCGTCGCGGAACGGCAGCCCGACCTGTATGCGAAGCTCCTCGCCACGGGTCTCGCGGCGGTGCTCGGGTTCCAGATCCTCATCATCGTCGGCGGCGTGTTGCGGCTCTTCCCGCTGACCGGGATCACGCTGCCGTTCGTGTCCTACGGCGGGAGCTCGCTGGTGACGAACTACCTGTTGGTGGCGCTCGTCTGGGCGATTTCGAGCGAGCCCCGGAAGGCCGCGAAAACGTAAGGAAATCTTTGCGAAGCAAGCAGGCGGCTTGTGGATTATCCCGCGGCTCAGGCGGGTAATCCACAGATCCGGCTTTTGGGCCCGGTGGGTACTAAATATCCCCGGCTCCCCGCCGATAGCCAAAGGACCACCATGCAGGACCAGCAGACGGCCCCGCCGCCTTCCGAGGAGCGGACCTACCCGGAATTCGACCGGCGTCGCGGCCCCCGGCGAGGGGGCGACCAGGGCGACATCCAGGTCGGAACCGAGCGGCGCCAGACCGACCGCCGCCAGAAGAAGCCCGGTTTCGCCGGTCTCTTGGGCGCGATCTTCGGCCACGGCCGCGCCGCGGAAGAACGACAGACGCCGCAGTAGCAGCGGCTCGGCTCGGGCTGCGGCTCGGAAACGCCACCGGCTGAAAACGTGCGCTGGAGCGCAATGACCGTTCGGCCCCGTTCGCTAGCGTACCGCGGCCCCTGCCGCGCGCGGCGTACGATCCTCTCGTAATGATCTTGGTCGGTGAGACGACCGCATGCGCATGCGGTCACGACGTCACGTTGCACGACACGTTCGGGTGCGCTGCATTTCTCGGAGCGTTCGCGGAGACTGCGGCGACGAAGTCCTATTGCGCCTGCAAGCGCGCCCACGGCGATTCCGCGTCGAAGGGCGTGCTGGCACGCGCCGACGACATCGTCGCGCGCGTTCGCATTCGCGAGCGGCGCGGCGCGGCGATCGGCGTGTGTGAATTTCCGCCCGCGCTCGAGCTGGGCTCGAACGCGGAGCAGGTCATGGCGCGCGTGAAGCTCCGGCTGCTCGACGCCGTGGAGCCGTCACCCAACGGCGCGCCGCAGTTTCTGCTGATCGAGCGCGAGGGCGTGCGCGATCGGCGCATCGTTCCCCTGCGCTGATCGCCGCGCCCGGCCGTTAGGTGACGGCTGCCGGCAGCGTCGTGACGTGACCGTCCGCATGCGGCGGCATCTCGGCATCCGGTTCGAGGCCATGCGTCGCGTGGAAGTCGTCGGGCGCGAGCAGCGTGTACATGATCGGCACGAGCACGAGCGTCAGAACCAGCGAGCTCAAGATACCGCCGATGACCACGACGCCCAGGCTGGAGCGCACGCTCGAGCCCGGCTCGAGAGCGAGCGCGAGCGGCGCGTTGCCGGCAACGACCGAGATGGACGTCATGATGATCGGGCGGAAGCGTGTGAACGCGCTTTCCTTGATCGCGTCCAGCTTCGTCTTGCCGCGCTCGCGCAGCGTGTTGGCGAAGTCGACGAGGAGGATGCCGTTCTTCGTCACGATGCCGACGAGCAAGATCGTCCCGATCAGCGAGAACAGGTTGAGCGTCTCGTTCGTGAGCGCGAGCGCGCCCAGCGCGCCGACGGCCGCGACCGGCACCGAGAACATGATGATCAGCGGTGAGCGGTAGCTGTTGTAGAGCGCGACCATCAGCAGGAACACGAGCACGACGGACAGCACCAGCGAGCCGCCCAGGCCCGCGAGCGTCTGCCCCATGAGGTCTTGCTGACCGTTCGGGCGCGGGCGAACCACGATGTTCTTCGGCAGCTTGAGCGACGGCAGCCGCGCGACGAGCGCCTTCTGCACGTTCGACAGCGACGAGCCGGGCGCCACGTTCGAGCTGATGTCGACGACCGAGTTGCGGTCGACGCGCGTGATCAGCGGCGGGGCCGGCGACCAGCTCATCGACGTGAAGTCGCCGAGATGGACGACGGATCCGTTCTGCGAGCGGATCGGAATCGCGGCGAAGTTCGCGAGATCGGTCTGGCTCTGGAGCGGATAGATGACCTGCACCTGCTCCAGACCGTCCGGCGTCTCGAACTGCGTCGCGATCGCGCCGCCGAACGCCGCGCGCGCGGCCGTCGTGGCGGTCCCGATGTTGACGTTGAGCGCCTGTGCCTTCGTGCGGTCGAAGATCAGCTCGACCTGCGGCTCCAGCTGCGAGGCCGCGCTGTACACGTTGACCGTACCGGGGACCTCGCGCATCAGCCCGTACACCTGCTCGGCGTACTTGGTGGGGTCGCCGCCGGAGATGTCCGTGACGAGCTCGTCGATCGGCTGCGCGTTGCCGCCGCCGGTGCCCGTCGCTGGGATGACGACGACGTTGACGTTGGGCAGCGTCTGCGCAGCGAGCTTGCGGTACTGTCCGACCCAGTAGATCGTCGAGTGCTTGCGGTTGTCGTTCAGCCAGACGTGAATCTGCCCGACGTTACCCTCGAGCAGGAACCCGCCGAACGGGGATGAGTAGCCGCCGGACACCGCGGTGTCGGCGTCAATGTCGGCGAGGTTGCGGATCTTGCGCTCGAGCGCGAGAACCGCTTTGGTCGTGGTCGTCAGCGGCGTGCCGACCGGGAACGTGATCTGCGTGAAGATCTCGCCGCGGTCGACGGGCGGGATGAACTCCGATCCGACGATGCCCAGCGGCACGAACGCCATCGAGCCGACGAACGAGAGCGCGCAGGCGGTGATGACGACCGCTTTGCGCCGCAGCGCCCACGGCAGCGCGCGGTGCGCGTACCACGACCGCACGTTTTCGAAGCCGCGCTCGAACTGCCGAATGATCCACCACGGCTTCCAGTGCCCGCGCAGCGCCCAGTTGCCGGCCAGTGACGGCGTGATCGTGAACGAGACGAACAGCGAGGTCAGCGTTGAGATGACGACCACGATGCCGAACTCCGCCAGGTTGCGGCCGACCTGCCCTTGCAGAAACGCGATGGGCAGGAACACGACGACGTCGACGAACGTGATGACGATGGCTGCCATGCCGATCTCGTTTCGGCCCGAGACCGCCGCGGCGTGCGGTGCCTGACCCATGTCGAAGTGGCGCTCGATGTTCTCGAGAACGACCGTCGAGTCGTCGACGAGGATGCCGACGACCAGCGTCATGCCCAGCAGCGAGATGGTGTCGATCGTCAAGCCCATCATCTTCATGACGAACAGCGCGACGCACAGCGAGGCGGGGATCGCGATCAGCACGACGATCATGTTGCGCCACGAGCCCAGGAAGAACAGCATCACGATGCCCGTGAGGATGATGCCTTCGCTGAGCGTGCGAAGCACGCCGTCGATCTGCTGGGCCGTGTACTTGGACTGCACATTCAGGATTGCGAAGTTGATGTCCGGAAACTGCGCCCGAATGCGCGGCAGCGCAGCGAGCACGTTGTCCGAAGCGGTGACCTCCGATGCCTGCGAGGCCTTCTGCACCTGGAGGAACACGCCGTTGTTGCCGTTGACCGACGCGTACTGGCGCCGCGGCTCGAACCCGGCGACGACCTTCGCGACGTCGCCTACGCGCAGGACCTGCGGCGCGGACGTCCACGGGTCGACCTGCGGTGCGTTGCGCGCCCGATGCCGAGGTCGAGGGCGCAGCGATCGGCAGATCGAGCACGGACTGCGGCGAGGTGATGTCGCCCCGGATGTCGATCTGCGTCTCGCGGTTCGCGCTGTACGCGATGCCGCCCGGCGCACGCGTGTTGCTGCCGCCGACGGTGGTCACGACGTCGTTCAGCGTGAGGCCGTACGCGTTGAGGTTGGCCGGGTTGACGACGACTTCGTAGGCCGGCGTGACGCTGCCGCCCACCGTTACTCCCGAGACGTCGGGGATCTGCTCCATCGCCGGCACGATGCGGCCGTTCGCGACCAGCGAGAGCTCCGCGGCCGTGAGCTTCGACGAGTTGAGCGAGATCGTCACGACGACCGCCTGGGATGGGTCGCGGATCGCGACGGTCGGCGGCTGCAGGTCGGTCGGCAGGTTGTGCTCGGCCTGCGTGAGCGCTTTCTGCGTGTTGACGAGGTCGGTGTTCTCGTTCGACGTGATGTAGAACGTCGCGGTGATCGTCGCCTGACCCGCTTGGATGTTGGAGCTCATCGTCTGCAGGTCTTGGGTGCCGGCGAGCGCGTCTTCGATCGGCTTGACGATCGAGTCGCGCATGACCGTCGTCGACGCACCGTTGTACTGCATCTGGATGCTGATCGTCGGCTGCGAGACGTTCGGGAACTGCTGCTGGACCAGCGTGGTCGCGGCCATGACGCCCGCCAGCAGCATCAGCGCCAGCAGGACGAAGATGAGGGTCGGGCGCCGGACGAAGAGTGCGGTGACGTTCATCGCTCGGCCACGCGCGCCGGCGCCGTGCTGACGGGCTGACCGTCGGAGAGGCCGAGCTGACCGTTCGCGACGACGGTCTCACCGGGCTGGAGCCCGGTCACGATCGCGTTGTGCGCGTCCTGACCGAGCGACGTGACGGGCACGGTGTGGACGACGCCGTCGCGCACCACCTGAACCGACGAGCTCGTCGTGTCGAGGAAGGCCGTGACCGGGATGCGGATGCCCTGGCCACCGGGCAGCGGCAAGGTGCCCGACACCACCATGCCTGGCCGCAAGACGCCGCGCGCGTTGTCGACCTCCGTTTTGACGACGAAGTTCGTCGAACCCGGCGTCACCGCGTTGAGCACGCCGACGACGGTACCGTACACCGTCCGGCCCGGAACGTTCGACGACGACAGCTTCACGCGGGCGCCGTTGCGCACGCCGACGATCTGCCCGGCGGAGCCGGAGAGCATCGCGTAGACGCGATCGGTTTCTTGCAGCGTGAAGATCTGACGCGTGCCCGGGAACTCGCCCGGATTGAGATTGCGGTTGACGACCACGCCGTCGATCGGCGAGACGATGCGCGCCTTCGAAATCTGCACGCGGACCTGCTGCGCCTGCGCGAGCGCGGTCTGCTCGTCGGCGCGCGCCGCGGCGACCTGGGCACCTTGCAGACCCGTGCTGGTCGTGCCGTTGGCACGCACCTGCGAGATGTCGTTCTGCAGCGTGACTTGCGCGGAGCGCACGGACTGCTCGTCGCTCTTGACCTGCGTCGCCTGCTGATCGTACTGCGACTGCGCGATGTAGCCTTGCTTGAGGAGCTGCGCGTCGCGCGTGAGCGTGAGCCGATCGTTGGCGAGCGTCGACTGCGCGGCGCGCACCGAGGCTTGCGCAGCGTTGACGGTGTTGCCGTTCTGCGCGATCGTCAGCCCGGCTTGATCGTAGGTCTGCTGGGCTTTCGCGTGGTTGCTCGACGCGGTGCCGAGGTCGGCCGCCAGCTGCGCTTGGAGGTCCGCCGTGTCGAGCTGGGCCAGCACCTGGCCGCGCGCGACCCGGTCGCCTTCCTGCACGAAGACCGCGTCCGCCGGCTCCGCGAGCGTCGACGTGATCGCGACGTTCTGCAGGGGCGCCACGGTTCCGGACAGGCTGCTGACGGGCGCGATGCTGCCGAATGCAGCCTGGACGACCGGCACGACGGCGTTCGCGGTGGATCGCGGCGGGCGTTTGTTGCCGCGGCCGCATCCGGCAGTGGCCAGCAAGGCAACCGCCACGAACGCGGCCGCGCCGCCGCGAAGAACTCGAATCTGCGGAGACATCTGCACTAGGATAGCAAGAATTCGGTCCGGACTTTCTCGGCAAATTCGCAGGTTTGCCTCAGAACGAGCGGTCCGGGTCACGCCGCGAGGTCATGAGCGAACAGCGACTCGAGGATCGCGGCCATGCGCGGGTCGAGTTCACGCAGCCTCTGCCGGGTCGCTCGCGGCCAAGGCGAGCGGGCGTCGTTGGCCTCGACCCATGCGCGAACGCACTCGGCGAAGTACTCGTCCAAACCCGAGGCGGCGTATGGCGTGACGAAGGCGCGCGCGTCGCGGAACGCGCGCCGCACGCGTGGGTCGACGCCGCTCAGGTAGACCCCGCCGCCGAGCGCGCAGTCCAGCGCGTGCGCGAACTCGTGCGCGACCGTCATCGGCGAGGTGGAGCGCAGGTAGACCGCGCGCTCTTCGACGACGAACAGGCCCGCCGGCGGGACGGGCCACTCGTCGACGCCGCTCGCCAGGCGGCGCAGCGCGCGCGACCGGTCCCGATACGCTTCGCGCGGACGCAGGTGGACGACGCGCACGCCGGCGCCGGCAGCGAGGCGCAGCGCGCCGCCGCCGAACCGGTCGAGGACGGGATCGATCGCGGCGCATGCGTCGGGCGCGGCATCGACGGCGGGACGGCTCTGCATCGACCGCAGCGTAGCGGCGGCGCGTTGCCGCGCGGCGGCGGCAATGTGTCCGGCGCGCACGCCGGGTACGAAGCGCCCGTGCGCTTCTCGCTGGGCCTGAACTACTGGCCGCGATGCACGTCGCTCGCGATGTGGCGCGACTTCGACCCGGGCGAGGTCCGCGACGACTTCGCGCGGATCGCGGCGCTGGGCCTCGACACGGTGCGCATCTTTCTGCTTTGGGATGATTTTCAGCCCGAGCCGGGTGCCGTCGCAGCGGTCATGCTCGAGCGGCTCGCGACCGTTGCGGACGCCGCGCACGCGGCGGGTTTGCGCGCCGTACCGGTGCTGTGCTGCGGGCAGCTTGCCGGAAACGTTCGTCTGCCGGCGTGGGCGCGCGCGTCGCGAGGCGTGCGCGATTTGTACTCCGGCCCGATGCTGGACGCGCAGCTCGCGTTCGCGCGCGCCGTCGGCGAACGGCTTCGCGAGCATCCCGCCGTGCGCGTTTGGGACATCGGGCACGAGTTCACGCGACTCTCGCAGCCGTCGCGCGCGCGGGCGCGAACCGGCGACCATACACCTGCGCTCCTCTCCGAAGGCACGGTCGCCGAATGGGCGCGCCGTCTCACCCAGGCGCTCGCGGAGTCTTCGTCGATCGGGACGACGGCCGGCGCGTACGCGGGCGATGTGACCGCGGATCACGGCATTCGTCTCGGCTCACTGTGCGCGCCGTTCGCGTTCGCATCGATGCAAGGCCGTAGTCCTGATCTCGCGTTCGCGCGCAGCCGGCTCGATCCGGAGGCGGTGCCGTTTCTCGCGATGCTGACGGCGACGTTCACGCACCAGCCCGTCGCGGTGACGTCGTTCGGTCACGTGACGTGCCGCGCCGACACGTTTTCCGCCGACTACCCGTGCCTGGGTGAAGAAGAGAACGCGCAGTACTGCACCGCGGTGCTCGAGCGCCTGCACGCCGACGGACGCCTCGGTGCGTTCTGGTGGTGCTGGGCGGACGCCGCGCCGGACGATCCCGCGTTCGCCGAATCGCCGCAGGAAGGCGCGTACGGCGTGATTCGCGCGAATGGCTCCGAAAAGCCCGTCGCGTCGGCGCTCGCCGCGTTCGCGCGCGCGCAGCACAGCGTCGTGCGTGCGGACGATATGCCGGCGATCTCTGCCGACTACTACTACCGCACGCTGCCGTCGAGCACGGAGACGCTGTACCAGGCGTACCTGTCGTTCGTCGAGCCCCGCCGGAGCGGACCGGGGTAACGTCGGGCTGCCGCGCCCGAATGTCCCACGGCTCGCGACGGTGCTTCGGTATAGGAGGCCGACCGCTCGCGTGGTAGACTCGGCGGACCGCCGCTCTGCCGTCAGGGGAGGCATCCGTGCGCCGCTCCCTCATCATCGCGCTTCTGATCGCCGCGTTCGCCGCGGCTGGGTGTACGGGACGCGGGCAGGCCTCCACGTCGACGTCCGGGCTGCAGGCGACGCCGCCGGCGTCCGTCAGCGCGGAGCCGGTTGGTGCGGCGAGCAGCGCGGGCGCCGCAGCGACCGCCGCCGCCGAGGCGTCGGGCGCGTCGCCGGCTGCAACGCCGGCGGCGACGCCGAACCCGAACCTGCTCGACGTCGCGAACGGCACCATCCTGCGCAGCTACGCGCCGGCCGCGCTCGACCGCATGAACGACGGAAGCCTCGGCGACGCCGCCGCCGGGGTGGGATCAGAGCTCCCGTCCGACGCGAAGCCGCCGTACGTCTTCACCTTCGAGCTGCCGTCCGCCGCGACGATCGCGGAGTTCCAAGCCACGCTGCGCGGGAAGCCCGACAACGGTCCGGCGGGCACGATCGCGTTCGCCGTCTCGACCACCGGCCCGAACTCGGGGTTCACCGACATCGGCGCCCTGACTGCGGCGGCGCCGCCGTACACGCGAATCCTGCCGGCGGGGAAACAGGCGCGCTGGGTGCGGGTGACCGCGAACCAGCTCTTCGACTCGGTGGGCGCGACCGGGAGCATCGCGCCGCCGCGGGCGCGGCTCGACCCGACCGGCTTCTTCGTCGAAGAGGCGCGGCCGTACAAAGACGGCGCGTTCGTGCCGGCAGGTACGAGCGTCGACGACGCGCGCGCGCGGTTCGTCGCGGTCGGCACGGCGCTCACCGCGACGGAATGCAAAGCCGACCGGGTCGTCGCCTCGTACGTCGGGCAGTTCCACGATCGCGCGTGGACCGCGACGTTCGCCGGCAACAAGGACGCGAACCCGACGGCGCTCACCGGCGTCATGAACGACGAGGGCACGATCCTTGCGGGCGTGCACGCCGGCGGAAACGAGCCCGTCGTGTTCATGCGCACGTCCCAGCGTCCGGCGTGGTGTCTCGCGCGTCGGACCGGCACGGGCGCGCACCACGTACTCGTCCTCGATCAGGACCCGATCCCGGCGTTCTATCCCGTCGACGCCGCGGCGCCGTTACCCGGCTACACGCTCGAAGCGATCGGCGCCGGCATGCTCGACGCCTCGGCGCTCGCCGGCAAAGATGCGGTGATTACGCGCGGCGTGTGCAAGCTGCCGGACGTGCTCGCGCCGCAGCAGATCGCGCAGCTGCTGCAGTGGGCCGCCGCGGGCCACAAGCTGATTCTCGGCGCGGCCGGATGCAACAACGGTGCGGACTTCCGCTGGCTGCCGTTCCCGTTCAGCGTCGCGGGGCCGGGACCCGAGACGCACAGCGCGAGCTTGATCCAGATCGAGAACGACGCGCTGGGCACCAACGACAAGAACGACGCGGAGCACTTCGTCGACGCGCTCGCGTACGTCACGAACGCGAACACCGATCTTCCCGGCGCGAACGCGATGACGACGGCCGACCCGCACTGGTGCGGTCACTTCTTCGTCGCCAAGCCGACGAACATCAACGGGTTCGTGCAAGCCTACGCGTTCGACGGCCGCGGGCTGCTCGTCTACGACGGCTTCAGCGCGGGCGACGACGGCGTTGCCACGCTACAGCGCATTCGTGCGCTCGAGCTCGCGGCACCGGTTCCCGCGGAGCTGCCGTGCTCGGAGAACGTCACCGAGTCGTTCGTGCTCGAGCCGAGCCAGGAAGCCACGTTCGTCGCCGGCAAGGCGCACTCGCTGCGCGCGGCGATGCGCGTGCTCGCGAACCAGGGCTGGAGTGGCCATGCGACCGTCACGACGACCGGCGATCTCCCCGCCACGGTGACGCCCGCAGCGTTCGACATCGCGGGCGGAACGCAGGACGTCGCGGTGCACGTCAACGTGCCCGCGTCGGCGAAGGCGGGCGTCTATACGGTCAACGTCGTCGCTGCCAACGGCGGCGGAAAGACGGCGCAGGCGTCGATCACGCTGACGGGGACAGCGCCGCTCGTCAACCAGCTCGCGCCCACGCAGAAGCGCATCCGCCTGTACGGCATCCACTTCGACGTCGACTCGGCGCACATCCAGCCGCGTTCCGAGCCCGTGATCGCCGAGATCGCGCAGATCATGCGCTCGACGCCGGGCCTGCGGTTTCAAGTCGAGGGGCACACCGACTCCGACGGCGGCGCCGCGTACAACCTCGGGCTCTCGCAGCGGCGCGCCGGGGCGGTGGTCGCGGACCTCGTGTCGCGCTACCAGGTCGCCGGCTCGCGGCTCGTCGGGAAGGGTTTCGGTCTCACGCGGCCGGTCGCGTCGAACGCGACGCCGGCGGGAAAGGCGCTCAACCGGCGCGTCGAGCTGCTGCGCCTTTGAGTCCGAACCGAGCAGCTAAGCGACCTTGTGCACGCCCGCCGATCAAGGGCGGCGCACAAAGTTTTTCTCGGCGTGCAGCCTTTCCGCGAACGGCACGCGTTGAACAGAACAATGATTCTTCCCGGACTGCCGGCGCCTCTTACGACGGCCGCCGAACGCTTGCCGTCCGCGGAGTCGGCGGATGAACCTGCGGCGCTGCTTATGGACGGCGTCGCGGACGTCGCCGACTGGACGGCGGCGAAAGTCTTGGTGGAGCATCTCTTCGCGCGCGGTCGAACGCAAATCCCGGGCATCGAGTACGCGGTGGGATACCGTCTCGCGCACGGGCTGACCGGCGGCGACATCGTCGACGTGTACCACTTCGACAACGACGCCGTCTCGTTCTGCATCGCGGACATCGAAGGCAAGGGCACCGAAGCCGCGATTCATGCCGCGATGGTGAAGTACGGGCTGCGTTCGTACGCGTCTCACGGTCTCACGCCCGAACGCGTGCTGCGTTCGCTCGATCGCCTCTATCTCGAGAACAACGCGTTCGAGCGAATCGACTCGTTCGCGTCGGTGTTCTTCGGCATGGTCGACGGCTCGCGCCGAATCATGCACTATGCGTCGGGCGGACACGAAGCCGCAGCGGTCATCGTCCCCGGCGAACGCGCGCAGACGATCGTGCCGACCGCGCCGCTCATCGGCGTTTTCGACGATCAACACCATCTTTTCAAGCAGGCGTACGTCGAACTTCCGCCCGGCACCGTGTTCATCGCGACGACGGACGGCATCACGGAAGCGCGCGCGTCGGACGGCACGTTCTTCGGCATGGAAGGCTTCATCGACGTGATCGAGGAGTTCGCGGAGGCTCCGGCCGAGAGGATCGTCGACGAGCTGATCTCCCGTGCGTACGCATTCAGCGGAGAGAACCTGCGCGACGACGTCGCCGTCGTCGCGGCGCGCTTCCACTAGTCCGCCGGCCGCGGCGCTTGCCCGGCTCGCTGGGTAAGGCGTAGCGAAGCCTCGAGCGGTCCGCTCGTCACGCGGCTGCCATCGAACCGAATTGTGACCCACGGCGCGTTAAAGCCGCCCGCCGGGTGCCGATGATAACCCCACAGGACGTCAGGCATTCGTACGGAGACGGTTCATGGTCGTCGCACTCGCGGCGACGGCGCTGGGCGGATTGCTCACCGCTGTTGCCATCCAGATCTTCCAGGCGCACCGGCGGTGCGCGGACGGCGTCGCGTGGCTCGTCGTGGCGAACGTCAACACGCTGCTGCGCGCCGACCTCGAGCATTTGTGGGGCGACGACCGCAACGACGGCCTGCGCGAGCTGCGTACGGCGCTCGCCGATGCGGCCCGGCGGCGTCCTCCGGCGCAGCGGTCGCTGCTGGAGCGTTTCAACGGGCTGATCGGCGTCGCGATCGCCTTCGGAGAGAAGATGCACGACGAGAGCGGCAACGTGAACATGCGCGCCGTCGCACACCGTCGCGCGCACGTCCTCACGGCGCTGGCCTTGGGCGAGCGCATCGAAGCAGCGTTTGGCGGCATTGCCGAGCTCGCGCGCGACGCCGAGCGTGGCGACATGCCGACGGTTCCGGGCGCCGGTCACGCGCAGCCGCGCCGCCGCCGCCCCGTCGTGGCGGTGCTACCTGCCGATCACCGGTTCCGCGAGCCGCGTCGCGACCTGATCGCTTGCGGCGTCGGGCGCCGCAAATCAGCCGGTGGCGCAGTCGCGCGGCGCCGGCGTGACGGCGTCCGAGCGTGACCAGCGGGCCAACTCGTCGCCGGTCATGGGGAGCCCGATGCCGTAGCCTTGCAGCTCGTCGCAGCCCAGCTCGCGCAGCCAGTTGGCGTGCTCGGCCGATTCCACGCCTTCGCCGACGGTGCGCATTCCGAGATCATGCGCGAGCGCGATCATGTGCCGCACGATCGAGCGCGTCCGCGCATCGTGAGGGAGCGCTGCGACGAAGCGGCGGTCGATCTTGACGATGTCGGCGCGCACCTTCTGCAGCAGCGCGAGCGTCGAGTAGCCGCATCCGAAGTCGTCGATCGCCACCTCGACCGACGCTCCGCGGCACGCCGTGACGAACGCGGCCAGGGCATCGGGCGCGCGAATGCGTGTCGTTTCCGTCAGCTCGACCGCCAGGCTGCCGTGCGGCAGGGCGAGGCCGGACAGCCAGGCCGCGAAACCGGCGCCGTTCGCCTTGACGGCCGTTTCCGTGCTGACGTTCACGTGGACCGGGACGTGGAGGCGGACGGCCATCCACCGGCACAGCTGCGCGCACGCGTCCCGAACGACGAACCGGTCGATCTGTTCCGACGCGCCGCGGGCGGCCGCGGCCTTGAGCAGGCGCAGCGGCGCCGCGCGCTCCTCGCCGCGCCGCAGCAGCGCCTCGACGGCGACGAGCCGGCCCGAGTGCGCAGCGACGATCGGCTGGTACCGGAGCGAGAGACGTTGGTCGAGCATCCGGCGAATCGTCGCACGGAAGAGTCACCCGAGCGTCACCGCAGCGTTACAAGCGCCGAGGCGCCCCCATGAACCTGCGCACCAGCCTCTTGGATCGGATCGAGCGCGCCCGCCCCCGCGTGGTACAGGTCGTTGCCGACGCGGGCTGGGGCAAGTCGGCGTTCGTGCGAGCGCTTGCCGCGCGGATCGGCCCCGCGGCCATCGTCGACGCGGCCGGCGCCCCCGATCGCGCTTCGCTGGAGCGGTCGACTCTCGACGCGCTGGCGCAGGACCGGGCGCCGCTCGCGGCCGCGTCGCTGCTCGAAGCATGGCGCGTCCCGGGACCGCCGGCTCTGGTCGCGATCGAGGACGTCCACGCCTTCACGGACGGTGCAGTCGACCTGTTGCGCACGCTACTCCGGCAGGCCCCGGAGGGACGCACGCTCGTCCTCGCCTCGCGCGCGCCCCTGCCCGTGGCGCTGAGCCGCTATGCGGCACCGCACGAGATCGTCACGATCGGCGCCGCGGATCTCGCGCTGAGCCCCGAGGAGCGCCGCGGCATCATCGCAGCGGCCGGGGCGGATCGCGGGACCACCGAGCGTGCCGCAGCGCTCTCCCGGGGGTGGCCGATCGCGGTGTACCTCTTCGCGCGGCTCGCGCGCGAAGGACGGCTCGCCGCCGCGCTCGACCAGCTCGAGGATCGCGCATTCGAAGACTTGTACGCGTACATCGAAGACGAGATCGTCACCGGGCTGTCGCACGATGACCTCGCGCTCATCGCGCTGTGCGCTGGCTCGGCGACCGTCGCCGAGGCCGACGTGCGCGGCGTCTTCGGCGAGCCGGGCGTCGGCCGCATGCGCCGGCTGATCGCCGAGAAGCTCTACGTCATGAGCGAGGACGGATGCTTTCGGGCGCCGCTGCTGGAGGCGCCGCTCCGAAAACGTCACCCCGGCGAGATCTCGGCGATGCGGCGGAGGTGCGCCAAAGCGCGGGAAGAACGCGGCGCGTGCGTCGAGGCGGCCGAGATGTGGCTCGACGCGGGCGACGCACCACGCGCCGTTCGCGCGCTCGAACGCGCGGGCTCGCCCCTTCCGGGCGTGCAGCCGTCGAACGCGTACCTCCGCGTGCTCCTCCGGACGCCGCTCGACGAGCTGCTGCGTTCGCGGCACCCGTACGTCGCGCTGCTGACGTCGCCGCGCGTCGCGGCCTCGCCCAATGCGCTCGCCGAAGAAGCGCGGCGCATCTGCGTCGCGCTCGGCGATTCCGGCGGCGAGAACCCGCGCGCGTCTGCCGAGCTCGCGTACGGAACGCTGCTGTTCTTCGCATCGCAGATCCGCCGCGCGGAAGAGGTGCTGGAAGCTCTTCACGAGCGCACGCAGGGCGAGCGCATTGCGCCGGAGCGTGCGGCCTTGCTGACCGCGACGCGTGCGGCGGTCGCGTCGCTGCGCGGGCGCACGAGCGACGCGCGCGCGCTGTGGGACGCGGCAGGCCTCGAAGACGGCGAAGGCCGTACCGTGTACGAAGTGCAGCGCTTCGCACTGCGCGCCGGCACGGCGTTGTCGTCCGGGCGCGCCGACACGCTCGTGGGCGACGTGCGCCGGCAGGTCGCCCTGGCGAACGCGTCCGGGGATCCGATTTGGATCGCGGACATGCGCGCGGTCGAGTGCATCTTTCGCGAGCGCGGCAGCGAGCGTTGGAACGTCTCGTCCGTGCTGCGCGCGCTCGAAGAAGAGCTGCTCGCCCGTTCCGATCCCGCCGAGTACCACCACATCGTGCGGCCGATGGAAGTCTCGCCTGAATGGCGCAGCGTGCTCTCGTGCCTGGTCCTCATGGACACCGCGTACGATCAAGACGACCCCGTTACGGCGAGCCACGTGCTCGACGAAGCGATCGCAGCGAGCGATTACATCGGCCGGCGGCACTTTCAAATATCCGCGCGCCTCCTGGCGGCGTTCGTTCCCGGAGCGCCGCGCAGGCGGCTGCTCGACGAGGCGCGCGCGATCGCGCGTGACGTCCAGGATCCGGTGACGCTCGCCTCGGTCGAGGCGGTCGCGCAGGGACGATTCGGCGACGCGCTCGCGTTTCCGGGCGCGGCGAGCCGGCTCGCGCGCGGGCGCTTCGACGTGCCGGACCGCGCGCTGCGCGTCGAGCTCGTCGCCGCGCGCGTGACGCGAGCGGGAACGCCGATGCCGCTGCGCGCCCGCGAGTTCGAGGTGTTGGCTGCGCTCGCGCTGGCGCATTCGCCGCTCGCGCGAGCGACCTTGATCGCGCGGTTGTGGGGCGAGGACGCTGATGAAGAAGCGGCCCCCGCCCTGCGCACGGCGATCCACCGTCTGCGCAAGCAGCTCGGTGATCCCGATGCGGTGACGTTCGTCAACGGCGCGTACGCCCTCGGCCCGTCCGTCACCGTTGACGTGCGCGACATGGAAGCGACGCTCGCCGCGCTGCGCCGGCTTGCGCGCCTGACGGAGCGCGAGCGCGACCAGCTCGCGCTGATCGCTGCGCGGCTCGCGCTGCCGCTGCCGGATCTGTACGAGCGGTGGCCGTGGATGGCGCCGCACGTGCTGCACATCGCCGAGCTGCGGCGTCAAGCGGCGATGCTGCTGGGCGAGCGCGCGCTGGAAGACGGCGTTCCGGCGGACGCCGTCGCGATCGCGGACGCCGCGCTCGCGGCCGAGCCGCTCGACGAGCCGATCGCGGAGCTCGCGATTCGCGGCCTTCTCGCCGGCGGCCGGCGCGCCGAAGCGGTCCGGCGCGCGCGCCGCTACGCCGAAGAGCTTGCGCGGGACCTCGGCGGCGAGCCGGCCTCCAAGCTGGTGCGCGAGCTCGCTGCCGGGCCCGGCGCGAGCCGCGTCGCGACCTGACCGTACCGCGCCCAACCGTTAGCCCGCGCACAAGGTCCGCGCCGGGCGTTTCATCCGAACGCGGACGCCGATACTCTCGATAGATGGACGCAACGGCTGCGCTGCTGCGCATCGCCGCCCGGGTCGCCGGTGCATCGGCGGCGCTGGTGGCGCGAGAAGACGATGAAGTCCCCGTCGCCGCCTGGGGCTGCGACGCGGATGCGGCGCGCGCGCTGCTCCGGGTCGTGCGGCGTGCGTCCCCCAACGGCGCCTGGTCGTTCCGGTCGTTTCCGCTCACTGCTCGCGGACGGCAGCGCCGGCGAGCTGCTCCTGATCGCGCCGAGCTCGGACGTCGACGACGCCGCGCAAGCGGCGCTCGCCGCCGAGATCGGCGCGGCGAGCGACCCGCGGCACCGGGCAACGGAGTGGTCCGGCGCGATCGAGCGGTTGACCGAGAGCGTCGAGCAGCTGGGCGAGGCGGTCGCCATCGTCGGCACGCCGCGTGACGATGCCGCGCCGTCGCACTTCCTGCACGTGAACGCCGGGTTCGCCCGCATGTTCGGTTTGACGGCCTCGGAGCTGGTCGGCAAGGACTTCGACGTGATGCTCGGACCCCTGAGCGATCGCGAGCGGGTCGCGTGGCTGCGCTCGCGCGTCGTCGAAGCGGACTCCGCGCGCGCGTCCTTCGTGATGTACGCGCGCGACCGGACGCCGATCTGGACCGAGATCGCGTCGATGCCCGTGCGTGACGAGGGCGCCGTGGTCCAACACGCGATGACGTTCCGCGACGTGACGTCGCGCAAGCAGTTCCAGGACGCGCTCGAGATGGAGAAGCGCAAGCTGCAGACCACGCTCGCCGCGATCGCGGACGCCGTCTTGACGGTCTTGCCGGACGGGCGCGTCGAGTTCATCAACGCCGCCGCGCAGCGGATGCTGGGCATCGACGTGGTCGAAGCGTACGGCGCGAACGTCGACGACTTGCTGCCGCTCGTCGACGAGGACGCGCGCCGCGTCCGCGTGATCGACCGGTCGGCGGAAGATGTGCGCCGCGGCAGCGCCTATCTGCGCACGCGCGACGGCGCCGTCGACGTCGCGTACGTCGCGTCACGCATCGACGGCGAGGACGGCGGCACCGTGATCGTGCTGCGCGACGTGACGGCCGAGCACCGGCTCGCGATGCGTCTGACGTTCGAGGCCGCGCACGATCCGCTCACCGGGCTGCCGAACCGCCGCGCCTTCACGGAGCGGCTCGAGGACGCGGTGCGCGGCGCGCACGAGCGAGGCGAGCGGCACGTGGTCGGCTTCCTCGACCTGGACCGCTTCAAGATCGTCAACGACCGGCTCGGCCACGCGGCCGGTGACCGGCTGCTGCGCGAGGTCGGTCAGGTGATGGGCCGGGTCGTGCGCGGCGGCGACGTGCTGGCCCGCATCGGCGGCGACGAGTTCGCGCTGCTGCTGTTCAACTGCGGCCTGGAAGACGCGCGCCGCATCGCGGGCAAGGTCCGCAGCTCGGTCGACGGCTACCGCATCGCGTCGAACGGGCTCGTGCTCGACGTCGGTGTCTCGATCGGGCTGGCGCCCATCGAGGTCGGGACGCTCAACGCCGCCGAAGCGCTCGACGAGGCGGACGCGGCCTGCTATCAAGCCAAGGCGGCCGGCCGCAACGCGATCGCTGGGTAAGGGAGCGGCGATGTCTCGAGCTCGCCGCATCGCTTCCTTCGCCCTCGGCGCGGCCGCGGTCGCCGCCGGAACCGCGGTCCTTTCCCGCAGTGCGCACGTGCGTGACCGCGAGCGGCTGCGCGACCGCGTGGTTCTCGTCACCGGGGGATCGCGCGGCCTGGGCTTCGCGCTCGCCGAGGATCTCGCGCGCGGCGGCGCGCGCGTCACGATC
The DNA here is from genome assembly GCA_963818845.1 of Vulcanimicrobiota bacterium. Lineage (GTDB taxonomy): Bacteria > Vulcanimicrobiota > Vulcanimicrobiia > Vulcanimicrobiales > Vulcanimicrobiaceae > Vulcanimicrobium. The sequence continues at coordinate 484,488 of CAWFTO010000003.1, forward strand.
GCGGGCCGCGATGCGGAGACCGTCGAGCGGGCGCGCCGGCGCCTCGCGGACGAAGGGCTCGCGGTCGACGCGGTCCGCTGCGACGTGCGCGACCGGGCGGACGTGAACGCGTTGATCGCGCACGTCGAAGCGCATGCCGGTGCCGTCGACGTGCTCGTGAACGTGGCGGGCGTCATTGAGGTCGGCTCGGTCTGGGACCAGACGCTGGACGACTTCCGCGAGTCGGTCGAGACGCACGTCTTCGGGCCGCTGCATGCGATGTACGCCGTGCTGCCCTCGATGCGCGCGCGCCGGTCGGGCCAGATCGTGAACGTGGCGTCGGTCGGCGGGCTGATCGGCGTCCCCCACCTCGCGCCGTATTCCGCCGGAAAGTTCGGGCTGGTCGGGACTCTCGCAAGCGTTCGCCGCGGAAACCGCGCACGACGGGATCGCGGTGACGCTCGTGTGCCCGGGACTCATGCGCACCGGCTCGCCGGACCATGCGACCTTCAAAGGCCGTCACCGCGCGGAGTACGCGTGGTTCACGCTGGCGGACAGCAACCCGTTGATCACCGCCTCGACGCGGCATGCCGTCGTGCGCATCATGCACGCGATCGCGCACCGGCACACGTTCCTGGCGATCACGCCGCTCGCGCGCATCGCACCCGTGCTCAACGCGCTCGCGCCGCGCACGACGAACCGGCTGCTGGCGCTCACCGCACGCCTCTTGCCGCCGCCCGCGGACGACCCCGCCGTCCGGCGCGAAGGCGAAGACAGCCACTCCGCGATCGCGCCGAGCGCGCTCACGTTGCTCGACCGTCTCGCCAAACGGCGCAACAACGAGGAATGACGGACGCGGCGGCGCTGCGCGAGCATCTCGCCGTTCCGGACCCGGAGCGGGGTGCGAAGTGGCGACACCGGTTCTACGATCTGATCGAGACGGTCCGCCTGCGTACGCGCGACCCGCGCATCGCGATCGGTCCGGACGGCTTTCCGTACTTCGCGCTCGACCTTCCCGATGACGGTCGCGACGGCGACGTCGCCGTCGGCGACCTGGTCGAGCTCGCGACCGACGGCGGCTTCGGCGTCGCGATCGAGCCGCACGACGAGCGCGCGGCGTGGGTCTTCACGTGCGGCGACCTCGTCACGCGCCGCGCCTTCGGCGGTTTCGAGCTGCCGCGCTTGGGCGTCGTGCCGCGCGAGACGCCCACGTTTCGCGCCGTGCTCAAGGCCACGGAACGCATGGAAGTTCGTGCGCCGGACGAGTCGATGCTGCCGGCCTACTTGCGCGCGCCGCTGCACGCGTACTTCACGCGCATGCTCGGCATCCGCGAGCCCGGGGTGCTGTCGATCGTCTCGCCCGATCAGGACCCGCCCGAGCAGCTGGTGTTCAAGATCGTGCGCGATGATTTCGCCGACGAGGCGGCCTTCGAAGCGGCCGTCGCCGGCGTCACGTGGTTCCTGCCGCGGCATCTGGTCGTGTCGATCCTGCCGTCGGGCATCGTGAACGCTCTCGGGGAGGCGTTCGTCCCGCTCGGCGCCGGTTGACTGCGCGATAGTTTAGACTTAAACTAACACCGCCGCACCATCCGGCGGCGGGAGTTCTCGTGCGAGTCGTGTGCATCGGCGGCGGTCCGGCCGGGCTGTTCTTCTCGATCGTGATGAAGACGGCGCGCCCGGACGCCCGGATCGTGGTCCTCGAGCGCAACCGCGCCGACGACACGTTCGGGTGGGGCGTCGTCTTCTCGGACCAGACGCTGGGCAACATCGCGGCCGCGGACCCGGTGACCTACGAGCGCATCGCCGCCGCGTTCGTGCACTGGGACGACATCGACGTGCACGTGCGCGGCCGCGTCATCCGCGCGGGCGGCCAAGGCTTCGCCGGAATCGCGCGCAGACGGCTGTTGGCGATTCTGCAGCAGCGTGCGGTCGAGCTCGGCGTCGACCTGCGCTTCGAGGTCGAAGCGGACGCCGCGCGATACACGCGCGCGGACGTCCTCGTCGTCGCCGACGGCGCGAACAGCGCAACGCGCACGCGGTACGCCGAACGGTTCGGCACGACGCTGAACACGCGCCGCAATCGCTACATCTGGCTCGGCACGCACCGCCGCTTCGAGGCCTTCACGTTCGCGTTCGAGCAGACGCCGCACGGGTGGTTTCAAGCGCACGCCTACCCGTTCGACGCCGGCCTCGGCACGATGATCGTGGAGTGCCGCGAGGAAACGTGGCGCGCGGCCGGCCTCGACCGCGCCGACACCGGCGAGTCGGTCGCGTTCTGCGAGCGGCTGTTCGCGCCGTACCTGGACGGCCACGCCTTGATGAGCAACGCGCGGCACCTCGCGAACCCGTGGATCGCGTTCGTGCAGGTCGACAACGCGCGCTGGTTCGACGGGGCGATGGTCCTCGCCGGCGACGCCGCGCACACCGCGCACTTCTCGATCGGCTCGGGGACGAAGCTCGCGCTCGAAGACGCGGTCGGTCTGGCCCGTGCGCTGTCCGTTCTCGACGAGCCGGTCGAAGGCGCGGCCCGCGCGAGCGCGTTCGCGGCATACGAGGCGGAGCGGCGCATCGAAGTGCTGCGGCTGCAGAACGCGGCGCGCAACAGCACCGAGTGGTTCGAGAACGTCGCGCGGTACGCGGCGCTCGAACCGGAGCAGTTCGTCTACAGCCTTCTCACCCGCAGCCAGCGGCTCACGCACGACAACTTGCGCTTGCGCGACCGCGCGTACATCGCGGGGATCGAGGCGTGGCTGGGCGAGCGCGCCGGAACGCGCGCGCCGGTGCCGCCGATGTTCGCGCCCTTCCGCCTGCGCGAGCTCGAGCTCCCCAACCGCGTCGTCGTCTCGCCGATGGCGATGTACTCGTGCACGGACGGCACGCCGAACGACTTCTACCTCGTCCACCTCGGCGCGCGCGCGCAAGGCGGTGCGGGCCTCGTGTTCACCGAGATGACGTGCGTCGCGGCGGACGCGCGCATCTCTCCGGGCTGCGCCGGGATGTACCGTGACGAGCACGCCGATGCGTGGCGGCGCATCGTCGCCTTCGTGCACGACTACACGCGTGCCAAGGTCGCGCTGCAGCTCGGCCACGCCGGACCGAAAGGGTCGACGCAGCGCGGATGGGAGGAACCGGACGAGCCGCTCGCCACCGGCAACTGGCCGCTGCTGGGGCCGTCGCCGATCGCGTACGGCGAGCGCAACCAAGTGCCGCGCGCGATGACCCGCGATGACATGGAGCGCGTGATCGCCCAGTTCGTGCGCGCCGCGGAGATGGGCGAGCGCGCGGGCTTCGACCTGCTCGAGCTGCACTGCGCGCACGGCTACCTGCTCTCGAGCTTCATCACGCCGTTGACGAACCGGCGCACGGACGCGTACGGCGGGTCGCTGGAGAACCGCCTGCGATTTCCGCTCGAGGTCTTCGCCGCGGTGCGCGCCGTCTGGCCGGCGCACAAGCCGATGTCGGTGCGCATCTCGGCGACCGACTGGGTGGAAGGCGGCATCACGCCTTCCGACGCCGTCGAGGTGGCGCGGGCGTTCGACGCGGCCGGCGCGGATCTGATCGACGTGTCCGCGGGGCAGACGTCGCGCCTCGCGCAGCCGGTCTACGGCCGCATGTTCCAGACGCCGTTCTCCGACCGCATCCGCAACGAGCTGCGGATCGCGACCATGGCGGTCGGCAACATCACGGACGCCGATCAGGTGAACAGCATCGTCGCCGCCGGGCGCGCCGATCTCGTCGCGCTCGCGCGTCCGCACCTCGCGGACCCGTACTTCACGCTGCACGCCGCCGCGCAGCTCGGCTACGACGAGCAGCCGTGGCCCGAGCAGTACCTTCCCGGGCGCGAGCAGCACCTGCGCACCCTGCGACGCGCCGCCGCGGCGGCCGCCGAAGCCGCGAGCGAGGTGACGCGATGAGCGGCCTCGCCGGACGACACGCGCTGATCACGGGCGGAGGGCGCGGCATCGGCGCCGCCATCGCGACCGCGCTCGCCGCCGAAGGCGCGCGCATCACGCTGGTCGGGCGCGACCGCGCCGCGCTCGACGCGCACGCGTCCACGCTCCCGCCGTCCGCGACGGCGGCCGTCGCCGTCGCCGACGTCGCCGACGAGAGCGCGGTCGAAACGGCGTTCGCGTCCGCGCGCGCGCGGCACGGCGAGGTCGAGATTCTCATCAACAACGCGGGGATCGCGGCGAGCCGGCCGTTCGCGAAGCTCGACCTCGCGACGTGGAACGCCGTGCTCGCCGTGAACCTCACCGGTTCGTACCTGTGCGCGCGCGCCGCGGTGCCGGCGATGACCGCGGCGGGAGCCGGACGGATCGTGAACGTCGCCAGCACGGCGGGTCTGACCGGCGGCAAATACATCGCGGCGTACTGCGCGGCGAAGCACGGCGTGATCGGCCTCACCCGAGCGCTCGCGGTCGAGCTGGCGGCAAAAGGCATCACGGTGAACGCGGTCTGTCCGGGGTTCACCGAGTCCGCGATGCTGGACCGCGCGCTCGCGACCGTGTCGGCGACGACGGGCCGCAGCGAGGAGGAAGCGGCCGCGGCGCTGCTCTCGCACAACCCGCTCGGCCGCTTCGTGCGCGCCGATGAGGTCGCCGCGGCCGTCGTCTGGCTGTGCCGGCCCGAAGCGGCCGCGGTCACGGGCCAGGCGATCGCGATCGACGGCGGCGAGGTGCAGCACTGATGCTGGTCGACGTCGAGTCGCGCGCGACGCACGACGACCACCTCTCCGTGCGCGTCTGGCTGCGGCTGCTCACGTGCACGAATCTGGTCGAAGGACGCGTCGCCGCGCGGCTGCGCGACGAGTTCGGGACGACGCTGCCGCGGTTCGATTTTCTCTCGCAGCTCGAGCGCCGTCCCGCGGGGCTGCGCATGACCGAGATTTCCAAGCGGATGATGGTGACGAGCGGGAACATCACGGCGATCGCCGATCAGCTGCTCGCCGAAGGGCTGATCACCCGGACGCCGGACCCGGGCGACCGCCGCGCGTCGATCGTGCGGCTCAGCGCCGCGGGGCGCCGCGCCTTCGGCGAGATGGCGCGCCGCCACGAGCGGTGGATCGTCGCGATGTTCGGCGGGCTCGACGACCGCGAGCGCGGCGCGCTCTACGCGCTGCTCGCCAAGCTCAAAGGCCATCTCAACGCCGCGGACGGCGACGAAAGGGAGCGATGAACCGAGATCAGACCTTCGCGTCGCATGCGACGGAGCACGTTCGCTTGGAGGTGCGCGACCGCGTCGCGACGATCGCGCTCGACCGTCCCGAGCGAAAGAACCCGCTCACGTTCGCGTCGTACGCCGAGCTGCGCGATCTCTTTCGCGACCTCGCCTCCGCCGCGGACGTCGATGCGGTCGTGCTCACCGGCGCCGGCGGCAACTTCTGCTCGGGCGGCGACGTGCACGAGATCATCGCGCCGCTCACCGCGATGGCGATGCCCGAGCTGCTCGCCTTCACGCGGATGACCGGCGACGTCGTCAAAGCGATGCGCGCGTGCCCGCAGCCGATCGTCGCCGCGATCGACGGCGTCTGCGCCGGAGCCGGCGCGATGCTCGCGCTCGCGTCCGACGTGCGGTTCGGCACGCCGGCCGCGCGCGTCGCGTTTCTGTTCACGCGCGTCGGGCTTGCCGGCGCCGACATGGGGGCGTGCGCGCTGCTGCCGCGCGTCGTCGGCTACGGGCGGGCGGCGGAGCTCTTGTACAGCGGGCGGTCGATGCCGGCGGACGAGGCGCTCGCGTGGGGGTTCTTCAACCGGCTCTGCGCGCCGGACGCGGTGCTCGGCGAGGCGCAGGCCTTCGCGCACGGGCTCGCGCACGGGCCGACGTTCGGGCACGCGATGACGAAGAAGATGCTGCACCAAGAGTGGGCGATGGGATTGGACGAGGCGATCGAGGCCGAGGCGCAAGCGCAGGCGATCTGCATGCAGACGCGCGACTTTCGCCGCGCGTTCGAGGCGTTCGCCGCGAAGCGCGCGCCCGCGTTCGAGGGCGACTGAATGAGCGCGCATCTCGACACGTTCGCGCGCGATCACCTGCCCCCGCGCGACGAGTGGCCCGAGTTCCTGTTCACGCTGCCGGAGCTGCAGTATGCGTCGCACCTCAACTCTGCGGCCGAGCTGCTCGACGCGATGGTCGCCCGCGGCTTCGGCGGCCGTGCGGCCGTGATGACCCCCGCGCGCACGCTGACGTACGAGCAGCTCCTGGCCGAGGCGAACCGGATCGCGAACGTGCTCGTGCGCGACCTCGGCGTCGTACCGGGGAATCGCGTGCTGCTGCGCGGCTTCAACAACGACGTCACCGCGGTGTGCTGGCTGGCCGTCGTGAAGGCCGGCGCGGTAGTCGTCACGACGATGCCGCTGCTGCGCGCGAAGGAGCTGACCGACGTGATCGGCGCCGCCGCGATCTCGCATGCCGTCTGCGACCGCCGTCTGGCCGGCGAACTCGACGCCGCGCGCGCGGCCTGCCCCACGCTGCGAACGGTCGTTTACTCGCACGACGACGGCCCTGACGGTCTGGGAGCGCGGGCAGTTCGGCAGCCGGCGGCGTTCGCGAACGCCGAGACGGCCGCGGACGACGTCGCGATGATCGCCTTCACGTCGGGGACGACCGGACGGCCGAAGGGGACGATGCATTTCCACCGCGACGTGCTCGCGGTCTGCGACACGTTTCCGCCGTCGTCGTTCGCGCCCGTTCCGGGTGACGTGTTCGTCGGCACGCCGCCGCTCGCGTTCACGTACGGGCTCGGCGGCGCGCTGCTGTTCCCGCTGCGGGCCGGCGCGTCGACCGCGCTGCTCGAGAAACCGGCGCCCGACGCGCTGCTCGACGCGATCCAGCGCTTCGGCGCGACCGTGTGCTTCACCGCGCCGACGTCGTACCGCGCGATGGCACCGCTCGCAAAGGACTACGATCTGCGAACGCTGCGTGCGTGCGTCTCGGCGGGCGAGACGCTGCCCGCCGCGACGCGGTCGCTCTGGGAGTCCGCGACGGGCGTGCGCATCATCGACGGGATCGGCTCGACGGAGATGCTGCACATCTTCATCGCCGCGTCCGGCGACGCGATTCGGCCCGGTGCGACAGGAACGCCGGTCCCGGGATACGTCGCGTGCATCCTCGACGACGACGGGCGGCCGATGCCGCCGGGCAACGTCGGACGACTCGCCGTCAAGGGCCCGACCGGATGCCGCTATCTCGCCGATCCGCGGCAACGCGAGTACGTGCAGGACGGCTGGAACGTCACCGGCGACGCGTACCTGCTCGACGAGGACGGTTACTTCTGGTACCAGGCGCGTACCGACGACATGATCATCGCATCTGGCTACAACATCGCGGGGCCGGAGGTCGAGGGCGCGCTGCTCGAGCACCCGCGCGTGCTGGAGTGCGCCGTCGTGGGCGCGCCCGATCCCGAGCGCGGCACGATCGTGAAAGCGTACGTCGTCCTTCGACAAGCTCAGGATGACAACGGGGCCGCTCAGGATGACAAGGGCGGCGCTCAGGATGACAGCGGGGCGGGGCTTGTTGCGGAGCTGCAGGACTTCGTGAAGGCGCGCATTGCGCCGTACAAGTATCCGCGCGCGATCGAGTTCGTCGACGAGCTGCCGCGCACGCAGACGGGGAAGCTGCAGCGCTTCAAGCTGCGTACCGAGGCGGCCGGACGATGAAGATCGTGCAGCCGGACGGCTGGCCTCGGCCCAAGGGCTTCTCCGCCGGTGTCGCGGCGTACGGAACGACGGTCTTCGTCAGCGGGCAGATCGGATGGGACGCCGGCGGGCGCATCGTGGCAAACGATATCGCCGGGCAAGTGCGCCAGGCGCTGATGAACGTCGTCGCCGTCCTCGACGCTGCGGGCGCGACGGCGAGCGACGTCGCGCGCATGACGTGGTACGTCACCGACAAGCACGAGTACCTGGCCGCGCAGCGCGAGATCGGCGAGGCCTACCGCGACGTCATGGGGCGGCACTTTCCGGCGATGAGCGTCGTCGAGGTGAGCGCGCTGCTCGAGGACGGCGCCAAAGTCGAGATCGAAGCGACCGCCGTCGTCGTGCGGTAACGGCCGGTGCCGGCCGGAGCGGCATCGTGCATTCCTGCCGAACCGCGTCGCGGCCGCGCAAGCGAGCGGGCCCGGCACCGCGCGGGAACAGTCGTTCCATGAACGACCGATCGAACGAGCGGACCGAGACGGACGAGCGCGTCGCCGAAAACCGAGGCGGTGCTCCGGTCGCACCCGCGACGCGCGATGCGCGCGAGGCAGACCCCGTGACCGGCTTGCCGCCGGGCGTGCACGATGACGCCAGTCCGCTCGACCGCGGGCAGAACCTCGATCCGTTTCGCGGCAAATCGCCCGCGGAACGCGTGGGCAAGGAGCCCGGCAAAGCGCAGGAACAGGCGTTCGGCAGCGTCGCCGAGCACGAAACCGAACGCGAGTGACGTCGGCCGCGCGGGCAACCGCGTTCCGCGCTGCGCTCGACGAGCACCTGAGCGCGCTGCAGGCGCGCGACGCCGGACGGTTCGCGGCGACGCTCGGCTCGGACGCCACGGTTGTCGACGGACGCGGCGCCGTCACGCGCGGCACCGACGCCGTGCTGCGGTCGCACGCCGACTGGTTCGCCATGCCGGACCCGTGGACGTTCGACTACGCGCTCGTCCTGACGCGCGAGACCGCGACCTCGGGCCTCGCGCTGCTCGACGTGACGTACCGCCACACGCCGGACGCCGCAGCGTCGCGGTTTCTCCTCTCGCTCGTGTTCGAGCGGGACGACGACGGCGTCTTTCGCTTCGTCTACGACCAGAACACGCCGCTGCAGTAGTGCGACGTGCCGCCGCGATCGTGCAACCGGCGGCCGGCGGTTGAGCGGCAGAACGCGCGGGTAATCCGTCGGGCAACCGCTTTCGCTCGCAGGGAGATTTTCACGTGCAGACGCTCGACGTCCCGGAACGCTTGGAATCGAAGCAGACGCTCGGAACGGTGATCGTCACGGGCGGCTCCTCGGGACTCGGCGCCGCGATCGCGGACGCCGTCGCGCGGCATGGCGGGACGCCGGTCACGTTCGACATCGCGCAGCCGCGCGCAGCACGCGACTACGCGCACCACGTCGTCGACGTGGCCGACCGCCGCGCGGTCGAGCGCGCGATCGCCGCGGCGGCCGAGGCGAACGGCGGCGTGCTCGATGCGATCGTCGCCAACGCGGGGATGGATGCGTGCGGCGACTTCGACAAGGTCGACGCCGACGCGTGGGAGCGCGTGATCCACGTCAACCTGATCGGCACCGCATCGCTCGTGCGTGCGGCGCTTCCCTACCTCGAACGCGCGGAGAACCCGCGCATCGTCAATGTCGCCTCGACGCTCGGCCTGCGCGTGCTGGGCGCAGCGACGGCGTACAGCGCATCGAAGTTCGGCGTCGTCGGTCTGACGCGCGGCCTCGCGCTCGACCTCGCCGGGCGCGTCGGCGTGACGCTGCTCATTCCGGGCGGCATGAACACGCACTTCTTCGACGGTCGCGACCCGCAGTTCAAGCCTGCGGCGGACGCGTTCGAGAAGAACCAGCTCAACGATCCGCGCAACGTCGCCGAGTCGGTCGTCTTCGCGCTCTCGCAGCCGAAAGGGTGCGAGATTCGCGAGCTCATCGTCACGCCGTCGCGCGAGACGAGCTGGCCGTAGCAGCAGAAAAGCGGACGCGGCGCTAGGCGCGCCGCGTCCGCTTCTTCCCGGCGACCGCGTTGTCGCCCGTGTCCATCGCGCGCGCCCGTGCCATGCCGGGGATCTTTGCAACGTCGCCCTCCGTAAGATCCGTCGGCGGCGCCGGGCTCTTCTTCGCGCGGCGGTTGGATGCGGTTTCCACCTCCTGCTCCCGCTGCCGCGAAGACTGACGCTTCGTCGGGCCCTGCGGCTTGCTCTCGTCGTGCGCGGCCCCGCCGCGCGCTCCTTTGACGCGCCCGGTCGTTTTCGTGCGCGCTTTCGTGCCCGGACTCTTGCGCTGTGCGGTCTTCGGCGTGCCTGCCGTTCCGGTGCGCGCTTTGCTCTGCGAACGTTTTCGTGCTGCGGCCATCGTACGGGCGTCGTACCCAGCGCCCGAAGCTCTGCCGTCAGCTCGTGGTGCGAGCGACCGGCGGCGCGGCAGCCGGCGTCTGCGCGACGTACCAATCGAGCAGCTCGCTCGCCGTCAGCGCCGTCGCGCCGTAACGCTGCGTCGCGGCGGCGAGAATGCGGTCGAGGACCGCGATGCGGTGGGGCGTGCCCGTCAGGTACGGATGCAGCGCCAGCGCCAGCACGCGCGGCGACTGCGCGCTTTCGGCGTGGAGCACCTCGAGCGCGTCCAGGCACCGCGTCTCGAGCTCGCGCGCGGGATGGCGCTCGACGGCGAACACGACGATGTCGTTCGTCTCGATCGGGTACGGTACCGCGACCATGCGCGCGCCGGCGACGTCGAGGTCGTAGGGCACGTCGTCGGCGGGTCCCCAATCGCAGCAGTACTCGAGCCCGGCGCGCGCGAGCACGTCGAGCGTCTGCGGCGTCTCGACGAGCGCCGGTCCCAGCCAGCCGCGCGGGCGGCGTCCCGTCGCCGATTCCAGCTCGTCGAGCGCCTCGCGCACGACGGCGCCTTCGTCCTCGACCGTCGCCATGGTGCGCTGCACGACGCCGTGCGGCATCATCTCCCAGCCGGCGCCGAACGTGCGCTCGATGATCTCGGGATACTCGCGGCACACGGCCGAGTTCACGCTGAGCGTCGCGCGCACGCCGTGACGCGCCAGCGTGTCGAGCAGCCGCCAGATCCCGACGCGCTGACCGTACTGGTACCAGGCGAAGTTCGGGACGTCGGGGACGGTGCCACCGCCTGCCGGCGGCGGCAGCGCCGTGCGCGGCATCGCGCGCGCGTACTCCCAAACCTCGACGTTGACGATGACGTGCAGTGCGAGGCGCGCCCCGCCCGGAAACGGGGCGAGGGACGCGCGCGCGAACGAGGGCGTGAAGATCGTGCGGCCGTGGGAGAGCATCGCGGCGCCTTCCACGCCGCCAGGCCGCGGCCCCCGCGCGGCGGAACTGCGGGCGCATGGCGGTAACGATGCGCGCGGCGGTCTATCACGGCGCGCGCGACATTCGGATCGAAGATGTCCCGCGGCCGCGCCCCGAGCCGGGCGAACTGCTCGTGCGCGTGCACGCGAACGGCATCTGCGGTACCGACGCGAGCGAGTACCTCGGGGCGCAGATGTACCCGCTGCACCGCCGCCACGGGCTCACGGGACACGAAGGGCCGATGATTCCGGGGCACGAGTTCGCCGGACGCGTCGAGGAAGTGGGCGACGACGTTGAAGCGTTCCATGAAGGCGACGCGATCGTAACCGGGTCCGCGCTGTGGTGCGGCGTGTGCCCGCAGTGCAAGGCGGGACGCACGAGCATCTGCGTGCTGTACGCGACGGTCGGCTTGCACCGCGACGGCGGGCTGGCCGAGCTCGTGCGCGTGCCGGCGCACATCGTCTTTCGTGCGGAGCCGTTCGGGCTCCGCGACGATCTCGCCGTGCTCACGCAGCCGATGGCGATCGCGGTGCACGCGCTTCGGCGCGGCGCGCCGCGCGAGCGTGAGAATGTACTCGTGATCGGCGCGGGCGGGATCGGCGCATTCCTGACCTTCGCGCTCGCGCAATCCGGGGCGAACGTCGTCGCAGCCGACGTTGCGCCGGCGCGGCTCGCGATCGCGCGGCGGCTCGGCGCGGTCGACGTCGTCGAGGCCGGCGACGCCGAAACGCTCACCGCGACGCTCGCGCATCGCGGGTTCGTGCCGACGCTCGTCTTCGAGGTGACGGGCAGCGACGCCGGGACGGCGGCCGCGATCGCCGCGTGCGATCCAGGCGGCCGCCTCGTCTGCGTCGGCATCGCCAAACACCCGATCGCGATCGACGCGCGCCGCGTGACGACCAAAGAGCTCGAGATCGTCGGCACCAATGCGCTGATCGGTCGCGAGGACGTCCCGGAGGCGGCGAGGCTGCTCGCACTCGACCCGGCCGCGTGGGCCGACGTCGCGCCGGTGGCGATCCCGCTGGACCGCATGGTCGAAGACGGCATCGTCCCCATGCTCGAGGGCCGAGCACCGCACATCAAGCTGCTGGTCGACCCCTGGACCACCAGGGAACGCGCAACGTCGATGTCCACCAGCTCATAGCGCTCACGTCATGTCACCGTGGCTACGGTTGTCATCCTGGCGACGGTGTCACCCTGGCCACGGCGTCACCCTGAGCTTGTCGAAGGGCGCGCGAGCATCGCGATGATTGCGTCGTGTCCCATCTTCGTCGCCCACGCGATCGGCGTCGCCCACGGTTCGGCGTCCGCTTCGAGCGGATCGGCGCCGCGGTCCAGGAGCAGTCGGGCGAGTTCGACGCGGTTCCATCGCGACGCCCATCCGAGCGACGTGCTGAGCAACAGATCGTCGCGGAGGTCCGTGCGTGCCCGCGCGTCGAGCAGCATCGTTGCGAACGTCACGAGACACTCCGGTGGGACGTTCTCGCGCGCCGCGGCCAGATCGTGGAGCATCGTCGTGCCGAAGCGCCCGCGCACGTTCGCATCCGCACGCCCGAGCACGAGCCGGAACGCTTCGATGTAGGCATCGTCGTCGGGCGCGTACGTGCCGTGCGTCCACATGCGCACCGGCTGTTCGAGGATCGGATACCAGCGCGCGTCGTCGCGCGGCCAGTCGACATTCGCAAGCGCCGCGCGCACGATGTCCGGCGCGGCGCCGCACGCCGCACCCCAGAGCAGCTGCTCGGCGGCGGTGGCGCCGGCGAAATCGCCCTCGCTGGTGCGTGCGTCGACCTCGCAGGCGAGCATCTTCGCGGCGAGTGCGGCATCGCCGAACAGGCCGGCGGTGATCGCGTCGGGCATGCCGCCGTACCGTGCGAGCAGCGCGAGCATCGCATCGTCGCGGACGCTGTACGCCTGAAAGACGGGCGAGCCGCTCGCGTACACGCGCGCGTTCGGATCCGCTCCGTGCCGCAACAGCAGCTCCGCCATGGCGTACTCGCCGGAACCCGCGCAATGCGACAACGGTGAGCCCCACGAAAAAACATCTTCGTCGAGGTCCTCGATGCGCGCGCGCTCGTCCGGATCGGCACCGTTCGCCAGCAGCGCCGCCAGCTCGTCGGGCCGGTTCGCCAGCACGGCGGCCGTGAGCGGGCCCTCCGGTACGAGGGCCGGCTGCGAGCGCGTTCCGCGCGCGCGGCTCGCCGACTGAATGACGGCGACGATGTCGTCGTATCCGCGTTCCGTGGCGAGCGTCAGCGCGCTCGTCGCGTCGCGAAACGGATGCACCCCGCGGCCGGGATCGGCGTCGTGCTGCAGCAGCACGCGCACCATGTCCGGCGAACGCGCCAAGACCGCGAGGTGCAGCGCGGTGCGCTCGTCGTGCGCGCTCAGCTGCAGGCGCGCCAGCTCGGGCCGTGCGGCGAGCATCGCTCGTACGGCGTCGAGGTCGCCGTCGCGCACCGCGTCGGCGAGACGGCCGACGGTGATGCGGTCGACGTACGCTTTGAGCTTCGGCCAGCTCTCGAAGCCGTACGATCGCGCGAGCGCGAGCTGCGCGTCGTGCAGCCGGAACGCCGCCGGGTCGGCGTCGCGGTAGAAGGCGATGACGAGCGCGGCGGCCTCGCCTTCTCCCGCGGTAAAGTCGCGCACGAGCTCTTTGGCTTGACGGCGCAGCTGCTCGAGATCGGGATGCGGCGGCAGCGCGCGCGGACGCATGGTGTTCACGATGACTCCTTTCGTGCGGCGCGCCGGCGGCGGCCGCGGTGCCCGGTGTCCGCTATGACGGGCAGAAAGAAGATCATCACGAGTCAGGTCGACGGAGGGTTCAGGCGGACGCAGTCCTTCCCGCGGACACGGAGGCACCCTGGGGGCCGCGGTCTTCATACGACGGCGCGGCCGGGATCCCCGGCCGAAACGTCACGCGAAGATGCTGGCCGGGTGTGGTAAAATCCGATTATGAGCGGCATCGCCTACCGCGTGGTCTTGGAGCCCGACGAAGATGGTTTCCGGGTCATGGTACCTGCGTTTCCGCGCATCTTCACGTGGGGCCAAAATGTTGCCGACGCTCTCGAAATGGCGAAGGACGCGATCCTCCTGGAAGTCGCGGTAGCTCGCGAGCGTGGTGAAGAGCTGCCCGATCCGGACGGAGATTCTGAGCTTCGGATCGAGCGTGTCGTCGTCGAGGCAGCCGCCTGACGAACCGACCGTGAGCGGTGAGCCGTAAACTCCCCATCATCGACGGCGCCGCGCTGATTCGTGCGCTCGAACGCTCGGGTTGGACGAAGCTTCGTCAATCCGGCTCGCACGTTCGAATGGAGCGCAGCGGGGAACACGTAACCGTTCCGCTTCACCGGCCGCTGCGCCGAGGCACGATATCCGCGGTGCTGGACGCCGTCGGGATGACGCCTGACGAGCTGCGGCAGTTGCTGTAACAGCGCCCGATTAGCTTAGCCGCACGACTTCGTCGGTGCCGTACCAGTCGATCGGGTCGTCGAGGTTGACGATCGTGCTCTTCGTCTGCGTGTACTCGCGGTAGCCCTCGAGCCCCGTCTCGCGGCCCATCCCGCTATCCTTCATGCCGCCCCACGGCAGCGACGGGTCGATGCGGTGATGATCGTTCACCCAGACGATCCCGCACTCGAGCCGCTCCGCGACGCGCATGCCGGCGGCGGCGTCCGCAGTCCATACCGAGGCGGCCAAGCCGAACTCGATGTCGTTCGCGATCCGAACCGCCTCGTCGACGTCGCGGTACGTCATCACGCACGTCACGGGGCCGAAGATCTCGTCCTGCGCGATGCGCATCGACGAGCGGACGTTCGTGAAGATCGTGGGCGCGTAGAAGAAGCCGGCGGCGAGAGCACCGCCGGGGCGCTTCCCGCCGCACGCGACGGTCGCGCCTTCGCCGCGGCCGATCTCGACGTAGTGTTCGGTGCGTTCGAGCTGCCGCTCCGAGACGACGGGGCCGAGCTGCGTCGCGAGATCGAGCGGATCGCCGAGCCGGATCGCGTTCGCGCGCCGCACCATGCGTTCGACCAGCGCGTCCGCCTGGGACTCGTGCACGAGCACGCGCGTGCCCGCGACGCACGTCTGTCCCGACGCGATGAACGCGGCGAACGTCGCGCCCGCCGCAGCCTGGTCGAGATCGGCGTCCGGCAGCACGACGACGGGCGCTTTGCCGCCCAGCTCGCACGTGACGCGCACGAGGTTCTCACCGGCGAGCTTCGCGACGACGCGGCCGGTCTCGGTGCCGCCGGTGAGATCGAGCTTGCGGATGCGTTTGTCGGAGCACAGCGCGGCGCCGGCCTCCGCGCCGAAGCCGGTCACGACGTTGAGCACGCCGTCCGGCAGACCTGCGTCCAGTGCGAGCCGCGCCAGCACGAGCGTCGTCAGCGGCGTGTACTCCGACGGCTTCACGACCACCGCGTTGCCGGCGGCGAGCGCGGGCGCGAGCTTCTTCGTGAAGATCAGCAGCGGATGGTTCCACGGCGTGAGCTGGGCGACCACGCCGAGCGGCACGCGGCGCACGTAGTTCAGGTACGGCCCTTCGAACGGCGTCACCGCGTCCTCGGCCGTTCGCGCGACCGCGGCGAAGTAGCGGTAGAACTCCGGCACGCGACCGAGCTGAGCGCGCATCTCGCGCAGCGGGCGTCCGACGCACGTCGTCTCGAGCGTCGCGAGCTCGGGAAGCGCCGTTTCGACCGCGTCGGCGAGGCGGTTGAGGATGCGATAGCGATCGCGCACCGCCATGCGCGACCAGCGTCCGTCCGCGAACGCGCGTTGCGCGGCAGAGATCGCGCGGTCGACGTCCTGCGCATCACCTTCGGCGACGCGGGCGACGAGCGAGCCGTTCGCGGGGTTGCGCACGTCGAACGTGCGGCCGCTCCCGCTCGGGGATTCGGTGCCGTCGATGACGTGGCCGTACGTTGCGATTCCGTCGAGCGTGGTCACGCGGGGTTCCTTGGCGCTCGGGGCGTGCTGCGCCCTTCGACGGGCTCAGGGTGACGATGGAGGGGCCCTTCGACGCGCTCAGGGTGACGACGGAGGGCTCGGGGTGACGAGGGCGGAGGATGACTTTTGCGGGCGGGGGCGATAGTGGCGGGTCGTGAGTTCGCCGGAAGAGCCGATGCAGATCGACTGGGACGTCCCGATCGCGATGGACGACGGGGTCGTGCTGCGTGCCGACGTGTTCCGTCCGCCGGGCGAGGGCCGGTTCCCGGTCATCCTGAGCTATGGGCCGTACGCCAAGGGACTCTCGTTCCAAGAGGGCTACCCGAGCGCGTGGAACGTCATGGCGGAGAAGCATCCGGACGTGACGGCGGGCTCGACGAACCGGTACCAGAACTGGGAAGTCGTCGATCCCGAGAAGTGGGTGCCCGACGGCTACGCGTGCGTGCGCGTCGACTCGCGCGGCGCGGGACGTTCGCCGGGCTACCTCGATCCGTGGTGCCCGCGCGAGACCGACGACCTCGCGCAGTGCATCGCGTGGGCGGGCACGCAGCCGTGGAGCAGCGGCAGAGTCGGCCTGAACGGCATCTCGTACTACGCGATGAACCAATGGTGGGTCGCGTCGCGCGCGCCCGCGCCGGAACATCTGGCGGCGATCTGCGCGTGGGAGGGCGCAGCCGACTTCTACCGCGACCTCACGCATCACGGCGGCATCGTCTCGACGTTCGCGCGCAACTGGTACGACATGCAGGTCAAGACGGTGCAGCACGGTGTCGGCGAGCGGGGCGCGCGCAGCCCGATCACGGGCGAGCTCGCCTGCGGTCCCGAGACGCTCGACGAGGCGGAGCTCGCGCGAAACCGCGCCGACTTCGGCGCCGACATCCTCGCGCACCCGCTCGACGACGAGTACCACCGCTCGCGGTCCGCACTATGGGACAACGTCACCGTGCCGTTCTTGTCGGCGGCGAACTGGGGCGGTCAGGGCTTGCACCCGCGCGGCAACTTCGAAGCGTTCGTGCGGGCGGCGTCGCCGCAGAAGTGGCTCGAGGTCCACGGCATCGAGCACTGGACGGAGTTCTACACCGACTACGGCGTCAAGCTGCAGAAGCAGTTTTTCGCGCACTTTCTCAAAGGCGAGGACTCGATCGCGGACTGGCCGCGCGTGCGGCTGCAGGTGCGGCACGTCGACCGGTTCGTCGAGCGTGCGGAGGAGGCGTGGCCGATCCCGCGCACGCGGTGGACGAAGCTCTACCTCGATCTGAACGCACGCACGCTGCGCCCCGGTCCGCCGCCGAGCGGCGCGCGCGTCGAGTACGACGCGCTCGGTGACGGCGTCACGTTCCTGGGCGATCCGCTTGCCGAAGAGACCGAGATCACCGGGCCGCTCGCAGCGCGGCTCTACCTCTCGTCGTCGACGCGCGACGCCGACGTGTTCGCGATCCTTCGTGCGTTCGCGCCGAACGGCGATGAGGTCGTGTTCCAAGGCGCGATCGATCCGCACACGCCGCTGGCCCAGGGATGGCTGCGCGCGTCACACCGCGCGCTCGATCCGGCGTTGTCGACGCCGTACCGGCCGTACCACACGCACGCGGCCGTCGAGCCGCTCACGCCGCACGAACCGGTGCAGCTCGACGTCGAGCTCTGGCCGACGTCGATCGTCCTGCCGGCCGGATATCGCCTCGCGCTGACGGTGCGCGGGCGCGACTACGTGTATCCCGGCGCGAGCGGCGGCCGGCTCTCGAACTTCAAGAACGAGATGACGGGCTGCGGCCCGTTCCTGCACGACGATCCCGACGACCGTCCGCGCGACGTGTTCGGCGGCACGAACGCGCTGCACGCGAGGGCAGGCGCGGCACCGTACGTGCTGTTGCCGGTGATCCCGCCGCAGTCGGCGTAAGGTTTTTTGTCGACATGGTGTGACTATGGGTGATCGTTAATCGTCATTGCGCTAACGTCGTCTTTTGCTACGCGAAATAGTTCACGGCTTCGTTGAAGATCGCAGTGGGGGCACAGCGCCCGAATCGTTTGGCACGTTGTCGGCCCGCACCGCGGCCCAAACAAGAACAGCCAGTCTTTGCTTTCGGCCACGAGCCAGAGTTGGCCCTGACCGCTTGCCGCCGTCAGTTCGGCCGGATATGCGGTCGCCGCTGGCTCTTTTATGAGGACCAACGTCCGTTGTCCATGGTCCGTATCGTAGTACTCTGATGCCGAAACCAGAGCATCGTGCTGCGCAAACACGCCAAGGAGATCAAGTACCGCGACGGTACCTGCGACCACGAGCACGGCGGTTACGATGTGCGCGAACGACTCGGACTGAATCGCCGGCGACTTCGAGCGGGACCGCCACAACCGGAATGCGAGAGTGAGGGCGACGATGATTTCCGCAACTACGAAGAGTTCGAGGCCGTGCTTGCGGATCGAGTGGCTACCGAAGACGAGGACGTGGTCGAGCGAGTTCGCATCTATTCCGAGTTGTTGATAGAAATTGTGTAGATACGTGTAGCCGGAATAGTATAGGTAGACCGATAGGATTAGCGTACCGTCACGCACGATGCCGAACAGGTCTTTGGCCGTCGAAAATGGCGTCCGCTGTCCTGGGTCGCCTTCCCGCGTCATCAGGTCGATCATGGTGCCACCCCCGATCGCTCTTGCCGGACAAATCCCTTATATAGTTAGTCAGGCGAGCTGTCAAAGGGTAGGCGCGGGAGGTGCCACGCTGCTCCCCGTCAGTCACGACCTGGTGACTGAGGTCGTCGCATATGTCGGTCCCGACCTGGTGACTGACGTCGGGTATGTCGGTCCCGACCTGCTGACGGAAGCGCCGTATGTGGGTCCCGACCCGCGGATCACTAACGCAAGCGTTGGCCCTGACTTGTCGGTCGAGAAATAACTAGCCCAAATCAGCCTTGCGGTGCCGGCCCCGCGGCGCCGAGCTCCTTGGCTTCGCAGTACGCGCCGTGGCAGAAGAGCAGCGTCGGCTTGCGCTCGTAGCTGTAGCGTTCGACGTGCCCGAGAAAGATCTCGTGATCGCCGCCGTAGTAGCGGTCGACGATGCGGCACTCGAACTGCGCGGCGGCGTCGTCGATCAGCGGCACGCCGTACTCGCCGAGCTCGTACGACACGCCCTCGAACTTGTCGGGCAGCGGCTGAGCGAAGCGCACCGACAGATGCTGCTGCTTCGTGGTCAGCACGTTCACGCCGAAGTGCGTCGCCGCGTGAAACGCGGGCAGGCTGGGCGCCGCGCACGCCAGGCTCCACAGCACCAGCGGCGGGTCGAGCGACACCGAGCTGAACGAGTTCCCGGTGAGGCCGAACAGACGTCCGTGCGGATCGCGCGTGGTGATGATCGCGACCCCGGTCGCGAAGGTCCCGAGCGCGTTGCGGAGGTCTCGCGCGTCGAACGGCGCGGTCGCGTGCTGGTGTGCCGTAGGTGGTCCTTCGACGGGCTCAGGATGACAAAGGTCGGGCTGGGGACGGGGGCTCGGCAGGGTTATTTATCTATCGATAAAACACCCGCGCCGGGGTTCGTGTCAAGGCGCCCGGCGAGGCGCGAGGAGGCACCATGCCGATCTGCATCGATTGCCACGCACACTTCCTTCCGGACGACTTCGTCGAGTCGCTGCGCAGGCGCGGTCTCGCCGACCCCCGCAAGGACGCCTCGCTCCTGGACCTCGACCGCAGCGTCTGCGGATACTCCGCCGAGCGCACGCGCCTGCCGTACTTCCCGCTGCTGTACGACCTCGACGCGCGGATCGCGCTCGCGAAGCAGCAGGGGATCGACCGCCAGATCATCTGCCTGCCGCCGTTCTACTTCGCGTACGGCGCGTCGCCGAGCGTCGCGGACGCGATCTGCCGCGACGGCAACGACGCGCTCGCCGCGATCGTCGCGCGCGCGCCGGACCGGTTCGCCGGCTTCGCGACGGTCCCGCTGCAGTCGCCCGCCGCCGCGGTGACCGAACTGCGGCGCGCGGTCCTCGAGCTCGGGTTCTGGGGGGTCGAGATCGGCTCGAGCGTGGCGGGTGCGCCGCTCGACGATCCCGCGCTCGACGTCTTTTGGGAAGCGTGCTGCGATCTCGACGTGCCGGTGTTCATGCACCCGCACCACGAGCTCGGCGGCGAGCGCGCCGTGCCGTATTATCTGGGCAACCTGTTCGGCAACCCGTCGGAGACCGGCTTGATCGCCGCACGGCTCATCTTCGCGGGCGTGTTCGAGCGCTTCCCGCAGCTGCACATGATCCTCGCGCACGGCGGCGGAACGCTCGCGGCGATCGCGGGCCGGCTCGATCACGGCTACCGCGTGCGGCCGGAGACGAAGACGATCCCGAAGCCGCCGAGCGCGTACCTCGCGCAGCTCTACTTCGACATCATCACGCACGACGACGCGACGCTGGCCTTCTTGATCGAGCGCGTCGGCGCGACGGGGGTGGTGGTCGGCACGGACCGGCCGTTCGACATGGGGGTCGACGACCCGCGCGGCGTGGTGGCGCGCATTCCGAACCTCGACGACGCGGCGCGCGCCGCGATCCTCGGCGGCAATGCGCGCACGTTTCTCACCCGCGCCGGGAGCGCGCTCGACGAGGTTCCGGCTGCGCGAGCGCCTTCCGCATGACGGCCGGCACGCCGTCGAGGAACGCGGTCGCGAGGTTCTGGACGACCTCGTCCACGTTCTCCGGCATGTCCAGCCCGTAGATCCACTTGCGGATGCCGATGTAGAAGATGCTCGCGTGCAGTGCCCACACGAGCTCGAACTCGAGCTCGGAGATCGGCACCTTCGCCGGCGAGGGAAGCCCGTTCTCGCGCCGCAGCTCCCGCACGACGCGCGTGTAGATGCGGTCGCGCACGAGCGTCAGGTACCGGCTGTTCAAGTCCATCCCGCGCAGGCCGGAGAACATGAAGATGCGGATCCACTCGTAGCTCAGGACCGCTTTCGCGTAGTCGCGGTAGAACGAGACGATGCGATCGCGGACCGGACGGCTCTGGTCGTCCAGCAGCTCCTCCCATCGCGGGTCCCAGCGGTTGAGGTACACCTCGCGGTAGACGCGCTCGATGAGCGCCTCTTTGTTGGGGAAGTAGCGGTACAGCAGCGGCTGCGTGATGCCGAGCCGCTTGGCGAGCTCGCGCGTCTGCCCGCCGAACCCCACCTCGCAGAAGAACGTGACGGCGCCGCGCGCGATGTGCCGCTCGCGCTCGTCGGCGGAGAGCCGCGTGCGCGGCGTCCGCTTCGCTGCCATGGCGTAGTGATATGGCGATAAAGAAGGCTCGTTCCTTGTCACCCCGCCGCGGGCGAAGGAGAAGCCCCGGTCGCCGCGTGAACACCCCGGAACTCCGGCGACCAGCCTCGGCCGAAAACGAGTGATCGGTCGATAGATAGCCGGGAACGAGAGGATCGGCGATGCGCCTCGGCTACTTCACGATGCCCCTCCATCCGCCGGCGCGGAACTACACCGACGTTCTCAAGGAGGATCGCGAGTCGATCATCCTCGCAGACCGGCTCGGCTTCGTCGAAGCGTTCGTCGGCGAGCACGTGACGGACCTCGCCGAGCCCGTCACGTCGTGCACCACGTTCATCGCGTCCCTGATCGACGCGACGCGCGACATCGTGCTGGGCACCGGCACGGTCAACTTGCCGAACACGCATCCGGCGCAGGTCGCCGCGCAGATCGCGATGCTCGATCACCTGCTCGAGGGCCGGCTTCTGTTCGGCATCAGTCCCGGCGGTCTGCTCTCGGACGCAGAGGCATTCGGCAACCTCGACCGCGACCGGACCGCGATGTTCGTCGAGGCGATCGACCAGGTGCTGGCGATCTGGGCCGGCGAGGCGCCGTACGATCTGCAGGGCCAGTTCTGGAGCGTGACGACGCGGCGCACGATGAACCGCGAAACGGGCCAGGGCAGCATCGTGAAGCCGTACCAGCGGCCGCACCCGCCGATCGTCGTGACGGCCGTCGCACCGTTCTCCAAGGGCGTCACTTCCGCCGCCGAACGCGGCTGGACGCCGATCTCGGCGAACTTTCTGCAGCCCAACTGGGTCGCGTCGCACTGGCCCAAGTACCGCGAAGGTTGCGAGAACGCCGGGCGCACGGCGCACCCGGCCGACTGGCGCGTGGCGAAGAGCGTGTTCGTCGCCGACGACGAGGCGACCGCGCAGCGCTACGCCAAAGGCCACGACGGGCCGTATGCGTACTACTTCCACTCGCTGATGACCAAGCTCATCAAGAACGGACGCCCCGAGCTGTTCAAGGCCGATCGCGACATGCCCGATGCGGCGGTCACGCTCGACTACGTGCTCGACTCGCTGGTGATCTGCGGCACGGTCGACTCGGTCGTCGAGCAGCTCCTCGCGTTCCGCGACCGCATCGGCGATTTCGGCACGCTGCTGTACGCCGGACACGACTGGGCCGATCCGGTGCTCGCGCGCCGTTCGATGGAGCTGATGGCGACCGAGGTGATGCCGCGCGTGAACGCGGCGATCGCCGCGGGCCGCGGTGCCGCACCGAGCTCGTCCGTCGCGTAGCGCGTGACGACCGTCGGGCTCGTCGGCCTCGGCATCATGGGCTCGGCTTACGCCGGGCACTTGCTGGACGCGGGCTTCGCCGTGCGCGGATTCGACGTCGACGACGCGGCCTTGCGCCGGTTCGCCGACCGCGGCGGCGTTGCGGCGGCATCGCCCGCATCGGCGGCCGATGGCGCACGCGTCGTGATCACCGCGCTGCCGAGCGCCGCCGCGGTCGAGGCCGCGTTCGAAGGCCAGGGCGGACTGACGGGAGCTGCGCGCGGCACGGTGGTGGTCGAGGCCAGCACGATGACGCTCGCGGTCAAGGAGCGCTGCCGCGAGGTGCTGGCGCTGCACGGCATCGACGTGCTCGACGCGCCGGTCAGCGGAACCGGACCGCAGGCGCGCGCCAAGGACCTCACGGTGTACGCGAGCGGCGAACGCGCCGCGTTCGACGTCGCCGAGCCGGTGCTGCGCGAGCTGGCGCGCGTCGTGCGGTACGTCGGCGCGTTCGGCGCCGGCTCGAAGCTCAAGTACATCGCCAACCTGCTCGTCACGATCCACAACCTGTCGGCCGCCGAAGCCGTCGTGCTCGCGCAAAAGGCCGGACTCGACGCCGCGACGATGCTCGAGATCGTCGGTGAAGGCGCGGGCGCATCGCGCATGCTCGCCGTGCGCGGTCCGCTGATGGCCGCCGGCACGTACGACGACGCGGGCATGAAGCTCGAGGTGTACCAGAAGGACATCGAGATCATCGCCGACTTCGCGCGCGAGGTCGGTGCGCCGACACCGCTGTTCTCACAGAGCGCGGTCTTCTACACGGCGGCGCTGGCGCAGGGACGCGGCAAGCAAGACACGGCGGCGATCGCCGCGGTGCTCAAGACGATGGCCGGGCTGCCGGCAGACCCGTAGCGATGGGACCGCAGTTCTACGTGCAGAACGCGCTCGGGGGGCTCGCCTACGGCAGCCTGCTGTTCCTGATCGCGTCGGGCCTCACGCTGATCTTCGGGCTGATGCGGATCATCAACCTCGCGCAGACGGCGTTCTACCTGCTCGGTGCGTACGTCGGGCTCACGCTCGTCGCCCACGGAACGAACTTCTGGCTTGCCGCCGTGGCGGCCGGCATCGTGACGATGGCGCTCGGGCTCGCCGTGTACAGCGCGTTCCTGCACCGCTACCACGCCGATCCGCTGACGTCGCTGCTCCTCACGCTCGGTTTCGCGCTGATCCTGGACGACGGCGTGCTCGCGCTCTGGGGCGGCGATCCTCACTCGATCGCGCCGCCGCCGATGCTGGCCGGCTCGATCACGGTCGGCACGCTCGTGTTCCCGCAGTACTGGCTCGCCGTGATCGCGATCGCGATCGTCGTCGCGGCCGCCTTGTTCCTCGCGCTGCAGCGCACGATGCTCGGCATGATGATCCGCGCGGCCGTGGACGATGAGGAGATGGCGCGCGGCCTGGGCGTCGACGTGAACCGCTCGTTCTACGTCGTGTTCGCGGCGGGCGCATTCATCGCCGGCCTCGGCGGGCTGCTCGGCGGACCGATCACCAGCGCCTATCCCGGGCTCGACGGCGAGCTCACGCCGCTCGCGTTCGCGGTCGTGATCGTCGGCGGCATGGGCAGTCTCACCGGCGCGCTGATCGGCAGCCTGTTGATCGGCCTGGTCAACGCGTTCGGCAAGGCGATGTTCCCGGAGCTGTCCTACTTCACGATCTTCGTGCCGGTCGCGCTCATCATGGCGTTCCGCCCGCAGGGTCTGTTCGGGAGGAAGCTGTGAGCAAGCGCAACCGCGTCATCGCGGCGGTCGCGGCCGGGCTCGTCATCGCGCTCGTGCTGCCGCGCGCCGGCGTGCCGACGTTCTACGTCTCGCTGCTCACGCAGACGTGGATCTTCGCGATCGTCGCGATGAGCCTGGACCTGCTGGTCGGCTTCACCGGGCTCGTGAACTTCAGCCAGGCGGCGCTGTTCGGCGTCGGCGCGTACGCGGTGGCGATCGGCGCGACGCGCTTCCACGTCACCGACTTCATCCCGGTGTTGCTGCTCGGGATGGCGTCCGCGGTCGTGACCGCCGCGATCTTCGGCCTGGTCGCGCTGCGCAGCGAAGGCGTCGGGTTCATCATCATGACCATCGCGCTCAACGAGATCGTGTGGGGACTCGCGTACCAGTGGGTGTCGGTGAGCGGCGGCGACAACGGCATCACGGGCCTGTCTCGCCCGCACGTCGGCCCGTTCGACGTCTCGGCGAACACCGGCTACTACTACGTCTGCCTGGCATTCTTCGTCGTCGCGCTCGCGCTGCTGCTGCTGATCGTGCGCTCGCCGTTCGGCCTCGTGCTCAAGGGCGTGCGCGAGACGCCGCGGCGGATGCGCGCGCTCGGCTACAACGTCTGGCTCTACCGCTACCTCGCGCTGATGATCTCGGGTGCGTTTGCCGGCCTCGCGGGCGTGCTGTTCGCGTGGTACAACGAGTTCGTCGGTCCGGTCGCGCTCGCGCTCGATCAGTCGACGCAGATTCTGATCATGGTGATCCTGGGCGGGATCGGCACGCTGTACGGTCAGGTGTTCGGCGCGTTCGTCGTCGTCTTCCTCAGCAACGAGCTCAGCGCCGTGACGCAGCGCTGGGAGATGGTGCTCGGCGTCGTGTACTTCGTGGTCGTGATGTACGCGCCGGGCGGCTTGGTCGTGCTCGTGCCGCGCCTGTGGGCGCGCCTCCGCGGCCGCCGCGCCGTGCCGGCGGCGGAGGCGCCGTGACCCTTCGACAAGCTCAGGGTGACACTGGACAAGCTCAGGGTGACACCGCACGAGCTCAGGGTGACACCGCCGCGGCTCAGGCTGACGGTGCGGATGCGTGTCTCGTCCTGGACGGCGTGTCGAAGCGGTTCGGCAGCCTGAGCGTGCTCGAGGACGTCTCGCTGACGATCCGGCCGGGCGAGCGCTGCGGCATCATCGGCCCGAACGGCGCGGGAAAGTCGACCCTGTTCAACATCGTCGCGGGCGACCTGCCGCTCACGCGCGGCGGGGTGCACTTCTTGGGGCACGACATCACGCGAATGAGCGCGCATGGGCGCGCGCGCCGCGGCCTGGCGCGCACGTTCCAGACGACCACGCTGTTCCCGAAGCTGACGGTGACCGAGAACCTCGTGCTCGCGCTGCAGGCGCACAGCGCCGAGCGCTTCGCACTGTTCGCGCCGCGCACGCGGTATCGCGCGCGCGACGAGGAAGCGTGCGCGCTGCTCGACCGCGTCGGGCTGGCCTCGCGCGCGAACGAGCTCGTCGACGCGCTGGGCTACGGCGAGAAGCGTCAGGTCGAGATCTTGATGGCGCTGGCGCAAAAGCCGAAGATGCTGCTGCTCGACGAGCCGACGGCGGGGCTGGCGCCCGGCGACGCGTCGCTCGTCACCGAGATGCTCAAGCGCGAGGCGCGCACGCTCACGCTCGTGCTGATCGAGCACGACATGGGCGTGGTGTTCGACGTCGTCGACCGTCTCGCGGTGCTGCACCACGGGCGCATCGTCGCGGACGGCCCGCTCGAGACGATTCGCGGCGACGAGACGGTGCAAGAAATTTATCTCGGCGGGAAGCTATGACGGCCGAACCTGCTGCGCCGCTGCTGGACGTGGACGACATCCACACGTACTACGAGCACAGCCACATCCTGCAAGGGCTCACGCTGCGCGCGCAGGCCGGGCGCGTGACCGCGGTGCTCGGGCGCAACGGCGTCGGCAAGACGACCCTGATGCGCTCGGTGATCGGGTTCACGCCGCCGCGCACCGGGCGCATCCGGTTCGCCGGCGAGCCGATCGAGCGGCTTCCCTCGCACCTGATCGCGCGCCGCGGCGTCGGGCTCGTGCCGCAAGGGCGGCGCATCTTCCCCTCGCTCACGGTCGAGGAGAACCTGCGGCTGGGCGGTCTTCCCGCGCGGCCCGGGCGCTGGAACGTCGCCGCCGTGTACGAAATGTTCCCGCGTCTTGCGGAGCGCCGCGGAAACTACGGCGGCCAGCTCAGCGGCGGCGAGCAGCAGATGGTGGCGATCGGCCGCGCGCTCATGTCCAACCCGGCGCTGCTGCTGATGGACGAGCCGTCGGAGGGGCTCGCGCCGCTGATCGTGCGCGAGCTCGAACGGACGCTCGCGCGGCTGAAGGAGACCGGTCTCGCGATCGTGCTGGTCGAGCAGAATCTCCCGCTCGCGCTGTCGGTCGCGGACACCGCGTACATCATCAGCAAAGGGCGCGTCGTGTTCGACGGCGATCCCAACATCATTCGCGACGACGACGAGGTTCGTACCAAACACCTAGGTATCTAGACGAAACGACGGAGGATCATCGATGGGCATGTCCCACAGGTCGAGAACGGCGGCCGCCGCTCTGATCGCGCTCCTGGCGATCGGCGTGCCGGCGCCGACGCGGTCTGCCGACAGCGGGCCGATCAAGGTGGCGCTGCTCGCGCCGACGTCCGGCTCCGCGGCCGCCGCCGGTCACGACATGGTGGCGGGGTGGACGCTGTACTGGAAGCAGCACGGCGGCAAGGTCGCCGGACGCACGATCCAGACGACCGTCTACGACACCGCGTCGAATCCGGCGCACGCGCTCGACCAGGCGCGCCATGCCGTCGAGCAGGACGGCGCGCAGATGATCGTGGGCCCGTACCTCGCGAACGAAGGCCTTGCCGTCGCGCCCTACGGCATCGAGCACCGCATCCCGATGTTCGAGCCGACCGTCTCCGCGGACGACCTCTCGCAGCGGCAGGCGAACGCGTTCGTCATCAAGGTCGCCGGTTGGACGTCGAGCCTGCCGACGCACGCGGCGGGCGAGTGGGCGTACGAGCAGGGACACCGTAAAGTCGTGACGCTCGCGAACAGCTACGCCTTCGGCTACGAGAACGCCGGCGGCTTCGCGCAGACGTTCACGCAGAAGGGCGGCAAGATCGTCGAGCAGATCTGGGCGCCGCTCGGAACCGCCGACTACACGCCGTACATCAGCAAGGTGCAGGCCGCGAACCCCGACGCGCTGTTCGTCGAGATGGTCGGTGCCGACGCGGTTCACTTCCTCCAGCAGTGGAACCAGCTCGGTCTCAAGAGCAAGATTCCGCTGATCGCGAACGAGACGACGACCGACCAGTCCAACATCCGCTCGATCGACCCGGCGATCGTCGAGGGCATCACGAGCTTCGGGCACTTCGCGGAGGGCCGCGACGCGCCGGCAACGCGGTCGTTCATCGAGAACTACGGCAGATCCGAGGGCGTGCTGCCGTCGTACATGGCCAC
The DNA here is from genome assembly GCA_963818845.1 of Vulcanimicrobiota bacterium. Lineage (GTDB taxonomy): Bacteria > Vulcanimicrobiota > Vulcanimicrobiia > Vulcanimicrobiales > Vulcanimicrobiaceae > Vulcanimicrobium. Next base: position 512,173 of record CAWFTO010000003.1, read on the forward strand.
TTCGTTCTACACGGCCGCGCAGTGGATCGCGGAGGCTCTCGACAAGGTTCACGGCAACGTCTCGGATTCCGGAACGCTGCTGCGCGCCGTGCGTGAGATCAAGCTCGCGGACTCGCCGTTCGGGCCGATGACGCTCGACGCGTACGGTGCGCCGATCGAGAACGTCTACGTTCGCAAGGTCGTGGCGACGACCGGCGACGCGGCCAAGTACGCCAAGACGTGGAACGTCGTCATCAAGACCTACCCGCACGTGTCGCAGTTCTGGACGTGGAAGCCGCAAGAATACATGAAACAGCCCGTCTATTCGCCGAGCTATCAAGGATACACGAAATGAAGCCGATCAACGTCACGATGTGGCTCGCTGCGGCGGGCCTGGCGCTGAGCAGCGTCGGCGCAGCGACGCACGGCGCGGACGCGCAGGCGAAGACGCTCAAGATCGGGTTCCTCTACCCGGTCACGGGCGTGTTCGCCGCGCCCGGCAAGTACATGCAAGAAGGGCTCGAGCTGTACCTCAAAGAGCACAACAACACGCTCGGCGGGATGAAGGTCGACGTCGACGTCGCCGACTCGCAGGGTAATCCGTCGGTCGGGCTGACGCAGCTCCGCAAGCTGGTCGAGCAGGACCACGTCGACGTGGTGTTCGGGCCGCTGTCCGCGGCGGTCGGTTCGGCGATCGTGCCGTACATCGAGCAGCACAAGATCGCGGCGGTGTACCCGATCGTCTCCTCGGACGATCTGACGCAGCGCACGCCGAGCGAGTACATCCTGCGCACCGAGTGGACGAGCAGCCAGCCGACGCACGTGCTCGGCGACTACGCGTACAAGACGCTCAAGTACCGCAAGGTCGCGACGGTCGCGTACGACTTCAGCTTCGGGTGGGAAAGCATCGGCGGCTTCGTCGACACGTTCCAGCGCGACGGCGGTAAGGTCGTCAAGCAGGTGTGGACGCCGCTGGTGACCTCCGACTACTCGCCGTTCCTCTCGGCGATCCCGCGCGACGTCGACGCGGTGATGTGCAGCTACTCCGGCTCGGCCGCGGTGAACTTCACCAAGCAGTACAAGGCGTTCGGCCTGAAGATGCCGCTGATCTGCCAGGGCAACACCACCGATGAGAGCACGCTCGCCGACATGCCCGACGCGGTCGGGATGGTCACCGCGCTGCAGTACAGCGCGGCGCTCAAGACGGGGGCGAACGAGAAGTTCGTCGCCGCGTACACGAAAGCATACGGCCACGAGCCCTCGTACTACGCCGAAGGGACGTACGTCGGCGCCGAGTACCTCGACCACGGCCTCGCGGCCGTCCACGGCAACACGAGCGAAGCCGCGGCATTCGTGCGCGCGATGCGCGGCGTGCGCATCAGCGACGCGCCGCGAGGACCCGTGCACTTCGACGACCACGGCAATCCCGTCGAGAACATCTATATCCGGCGCGTCGAGCAGCAGGGCGGGAAACTGCAGAACGCCGTGATCCAGACGTACCCGAACGTCTCGCAGTTCTGGACCTACAGCCCGGCCGAGTATCTCAAGCAGCCGGTGTACGACCGCACGCATCCCGCGTGCAACGCCTGCGGCGGCTGACCGCTGGTTCGGCGAGGGCGGCGCGGCGATGCGCCGCCCTCGTGCGTCACGTCAAGCGCCCGCGCCCACGAACGTCGTGCGAATCCCGTCGAGCGCGTTCTTCACGGCTTGCACGTTGCCGCTTTGCAGAGCCGTCAACAGGGTGACGCCGTTGTCGACGATCGCCGAAAACTGCGCGAACGCGTCCTCGGCGCTCGTGATCGCGCTCAAGGCGGTCGACAGCCGCTTCGTCGCGTCCCCGATCGCGTCCGCGTCGGCCTGGAGCCCGTCGACGGCGGCGGCGAACGCGTCCTCGTTCACGGCATCGAGCGCGTTCGACAGGGTCTGGTATTTGGCGAGGTACGCGTTGCTGTCCGCGTCCTGCGCGTGCTGCAGATACGTCGTGTGCGCGTTCGAGACGACCCCCGCGAGATCGTCTTGAACCTGCTCAACCTGTGCGTCGTCGGCCACGAGAACCTCAGCGATCGAAGAGGGCGGTGCTGTCGGGTGCGCGAGCATCGATCGCCGCGATGATCGCGGCGTGCTCCGTCTGGAACGCGCGCAAAGCCGCGGCATATGCGGCGCCGGCCGCGACGGCATCCTCGTGCGCCTTGACGTCGGCCTCGAACCGATCGCGGACGCTCCACTCGCTCGCGATCGACGCAGCGGTGCGACCGCCGGCGTCGCGGCTGCGCGCGCGGCTCCGGCTCGTTTCCATCGACTGGGCGACCGACGTCCACGTCTCGAGCAGATCCTTGCGCTCGGGCTCGAAGATCGAGCACCACGTTCCGGCGCCCGTGCCGCAACGCGAGGTGTTCGTCAAGAGCGCCGTCAAACCGGCAGTCAACCGCGCGAGCGGCGCGTTGGCCTCGTGCGCGATGTGACGCACCTGGTTCGCCGCTACGTTGCGGCCGATCAACTGTTCGAGCGCGCCTGAGACCTCGTCGACGTCCGCCGTTTGAATGCCCGGGAGCACCGCGACGTTGGCCGCGCGCAACGAGGTGATCGTCGCGCCGAGCTTGGGATCCCGGACGGTGCCGCCCTTCGCCGCGGCGACGATCGCCTTGGCGTAGCCGTCGATGACGCCGGTCACGCCGGTCACCGCTCGCACGAACCGCCGGTCGGGGGCGCAGTCGCCGGTCGGGTTCACGCCGGCGATCCGCTGCGCGACGACCGTCGGGTTCAGCGTCTGCACGAGAACGGCGCGAGCGAGTCGCCGCCGGCACAGCTCTTGCGGTGCCGAGACGAGCGCCGCGCCGGACTGCTGCAGCTGCGCCTCGATGGGTTCGACCTTGGCCGCCTCCGCGAGGATCCGGTCCTGGCGGCACCCGGCAAGCACGGCCACCGCGGACGCAATCAGCGTCGCGGTTCGTACCCTGCGCGTCGCGAACGCGAGCATCCCAACCCTCCCCGGCAGACCCCGCGCTTGGCGCATGGAGCGGTCTCTCCCTGCGCCCAGCGGTCTCACCGAGCGGGACGCAGCGGGAGCAGACCGCCGGGCAGCGGGCGAAGACCGGCTGATGATCGAGGAACGGGCACGGACGGTGCGCGCGCCGCGCGGCACGGCGCTACGGGCGCGCAGCTGGCAAACCGAAGCAGCGCTGCGGATGCTGATGAACAACCTCGACCCGGACGTCGCCGAACGGCCCGACGACCTGGTGGTCTACGGCGGCATCGGGAAGGCGGCGCGCAACTGGGCCTGCTTCGACGCGATCGTGGCCGAGCTCGAGCGCCTCGGCGACGACGAGACGCTCGCGATTCAGTCGGGCAAGCCCGTCGGCGTCTTTCGCACGCATCCCGACGCGCCGCGCGTCGTGCTCGCGAACTCCAACCTCGTCCCGCACTGGGCGACCTGGGAGCACTTCCACGAGCTCGACCGCAAGGGGCTGATGATGTACGGCCAGATGACGGCCGGCTCGTGGATCTACATCGGATCGCAGGGCATCGTGCAGGGGACGTACGAGACGTTCGCCGAGATGGGTCGCCGGCATTACGGCGGCGACCTCGCCGGCCGTTGGATTCTGACGGCGGGCCTCGGCGGCATGGGCGGCGCGCAGCCGCTGGCGGCGACGATGGCCGGCGCGTCGATGCTCGCGGTCGAGTGCGATCCGGCGCGCATCGCAAAGCGCCTCGAGTCGCGCTACCTCGACGTGCGCGCGGAATCGCTCGACGCCGCGCTCGCGCGGATGGAGGAGTCGAAGCGCACGCGCGTGCCGGTGTCGGTGGGCGTGCTCGGCAACGCGGCGGAGATCGTTCCCGAGCTGCTGCGCCGGGGCGTGCGTCCCGATGCCGTGACGGATCAGACGTCCGCGCACGATCCGGTGAACGGCTATCTCCCCGCGGGCTGGACGCTCGAGCAGTGGCACGACGCGCGCGCGCGCGATCCGCAGTCGGTCGCCGCCGCCGCGAAGCGGTCGATGGTGGCGCACGTCCAGGCGATGACCGCGTTCGCGAAGCTCGGCGTGCCGGTCTTCGACTACGGCAACAACATCCGCCAGGTGGCGCTCGACGCGGGGTTCGCGGATGCGTTCGCCTTTCCGGGCTTCGTGCCGGCGTACATTCGGCCGATGTTCTGCCGCGGGATCGGGCCGTTCCGCTGGGTCGCGCTGTCCGGCGATCCCGACGACATCGCGAAGACCGATGCGAAGGTCAAGGAGCTGATCCCGGACGACGCGCACCTGCACCGCTGGCTGGACATGGCGCGCGAACGCATCGCGTTCCAAGGACTGCCTGCGCGCATCTGCTGGATCGGCCTCGGCGACCGCGACCGCGTCGGGCTCGCGTTCAACGAGATGGTCGCGCGCGGCGAACTGAAGGCGCCGATCGTCATCGGACGCGATCACCTCGACAGCGGCAGCGTCGCGTCGCCCAACCGCGAGACCGAAGCGATGAAAGACGGCTCGGACGCCGTGAGCGACTGGCCGCTGCTCAACGCGATGCTCAACGTCGCGGGCGGCGCGACGTGGGTGTCGATTCATCACGGCGGCGGCGTCGGCATCGGGTTCTCGCAGCACGCGGGTGTCGTCATGGTATGCGACGGAACGGAGGCGGCCGCGAAGCGCATCGCGCGCGTGCTGTGGAACGACCCCGCGACCGGCGTCGCGCGCCATGCCGACGCGGGCTACGAGGACGCGGTCGCGTGCGCGCGCGAGCAGGGCCTCGCGCTGCCGATGCTCGACACACGCGCGCGGTGAGCGCTCCGGAAGGAGGGCGCGGGCGCGTTGCGGTGCGCGCGGGCGAGCTTCGGCTGCCGCACGTGCGCGCGCTGCTGCGGGACGACGCGGGATTCGAGCTGGACGCTGCGGCAAAGGCGGACGTCGACCGCGCCGCCGAGGTCGTCGCCGCGATCGCGGCGCGCGACGCGAGCGTCTACGGCGTCAACACCGGATTCGGCAAGCTCGCGCAGACGCGCATCCCGCGCGAACGGCTCGCGGACTTGCAGCGCAACCTCGTGATCTCGCACGCGTGCGGCGTCGGCGAGCCGCTGCGGCGCGAGGTCGTGCGGCTCGCGATCGCGTTGAAGATCAACTCGCTCGCGCGCGGCTACTCCGGGGTGCGCTGGGCGGTGATCGAGCGGCTGCGCGCGTTGCTCGAGCGCGACGTGCTGCCGGTGATTCCGGGCCAAGGGTCCGTCGGCGCGTCCGGCGATCTTGCGCCGCTGGCGCACGTCGCCGCCGCGCTGATCGGCGTCGGCGAGATCGACGTCGGAGGAAGACGGATTCCGGCCGCCGATGCGCTCGCGTCGTCGGCGATCGAGCCGATCGAGCTGCAGGCGAAAGAAGGCCTCGCGCTCCTGAACGGGACGCAGGTATCGACCGCGCTCGCGCTGGGCGCGCTGGCCGGCGCGGAGGACGTCTTCGCCGCTTCGCTCGTCGCGGGCGCGCTGACGATCGAAGCTGCGCTCGGGAGCGTGCGTCCGTTCGATGCGCGCATCCACGCCGTGCGCGGCCACGCCGGCCAGAGCGACGTTGCCGGGGCGCTGCGCGAGCTGCTCGGCGGCAGCGAGATCAACGAGTCGCATCGCGACTGCGGGCGCGTGCAGGATCCGTACAGCCTGCGCTGCATCCCGCAGGTGCTCGGTGCCGTGCTGCGCACGCTGCGCGACGGCGCGGCGATCCTCATCGACGAGGCGAACGCCGTGTCGGACAACCCGCTCGTGTTCGCCGACACCGGCGAGGTGCTCTCCGGCGGCAACTTCCACGCCGAGCCCGTGGCGCTCGTTGCGGACGCGTTCGCCGTTGCGATCGCGGAGATCGGGAACATGAGCGAACGGCGCACGGCCCTGCTCGTCGATCCGACGTTCAGCGCGTTGCCCGCGTTTCTCGCCACCGATCCCGGGCTCGAGTCCGGATACATGATCGCGCAAGTCACGGCCGCGGCGCTCGCGTCGGAGAACAAGGGTCTCGCGCATCCTGCGAGCGTCGACTCGATCCCGACCTCGGCCGGCCAAGAGGATCACGTCAGCATGGCCACGCACGGCGCGCGCCGGCTCGACGCGATGCTGGCGAACGTCGCGCGGATCGTCGCCATCGAGCTGCTCGCGGCCGCGCGGGGCATCGCGTTCCGGCGCCCGCTGCGGACGTCGGACGTCCTCGAGCGCGTGCTGCTCGACGTCGCGCCGGACGGAGGCGGAACCGGCGACCGCTACCTGGCGCCGGAGATCGAGCGGGTCGCGGCACTCGTCCGTTCCGGCGCCTTCACTCCGCTCGTCGGGGCCTTGTTTCCGACCACCGCGTAAAATTGTTCGGCCCGGAGCCAACACCGGCGCGTCCCGGGGGCTCTGTAGGACAGATGCGATTCCCGTCGTGGAGGCAACCCGAGTGAACCCGGTTCCAGCCGGCCTGGTCGACGCGGCGAGACGCGGCGGCCGCGAGGAGATCGAGCTGCTCTTGCGCGCCGTGTGGCCGGACGCGTACCGGTTGGCCCGCGCCATCCTGGGCGCGGACCAGCCCGCCGAGGACGCCGCGCAGGAAGCGTGCATCGTCGTCTACCGTACGATCGCGTCGCTGCGCAGCGCCGACGCGTTTCGCACGTGGTTCTACCGCATCGTGGTGCGCGAAGCGGCCGAGATCAAGCGCCGGCGATCGCGCACCCAGGAGATCGCCGAAACGTCTGCGCCCGCTGCCGACGAAACCGCGGTGGTCGACGTCTGGCGCGCGCTCTCGTGCTTGACGCCCAAGCTGCGCGAGGTCGTCGTGCTGCGATACTTCGAGGACCTCACGAGCCGCGAGATCGCCGCCGTGCTCGGAATCCCCGACGGCACGGTGCGCTTTCGCTTGATGGTCGCCAAGCAGCGCTTGCGGCCGCTGCTCGATGATGATGTCGACCGTTTCACGCAACCCTGCGGAGAGGCCCAAACCCATGCCGTCTGACTTCCGATCGTCCTGTAAGGTCGCGCGCGACGCGACCGCCGTCCCGGTGTTTCCGCTCGCCGCGATCAGGCACGCGGTAGAGGAGCGCCCGGCACGTGCGACGGGCCGTCGCCGGCGCACCGCCGTTGCGGCGCTCGTCGCGAGCGTGTCCATCGTGGCAGTAGCGGCCGCCGCCGAGGTCTTCGGACGCGCGCAAGTGCAGCTCGATCCTTCCGGCACGGTACAAGAGCACTTCGACGGAGTCAAAGGCGGTTGGCGACCGGTGCGCAATCCGACACCTGCCGACTTCGCAGCTGCGGCGCGCGCCGTCGACTTCCCGGTCGTATTCCCGAAGGGATTGCCGCCGGGAACGACTGCGGAGGGACTGTCGGTCATCGGGCCCGGAGCGATGAACATCGCCTACAACTTGCCCGGCGCCTGGCGGCGATCGAACCATCTCCTGTTCGTCATTCTGGCGAATCCGAACGTCGTCGCGCCGCCCAGCGCTCCGGCGCCGCACACGGCATATTCGTTGCAGTTCGGTCAGACGACGGGCGTCGGGGCCGTCCGCTGGATGGTCGGCCGGGAGGAGGTCATCGTCATGAAAAGCACGATGACGCCCGCCGAGTTCGCCCATTTCAAAGCAGCAATGACGGCTCGATAGCGCCGGACTCCGGGCGACTACTGCGGACGGAGCCGGGCGAGGGATCGAATTCGTCGACGCATCGCCGCCGCCTCGATCGCTTCGTACGCGAGCCCGGCGCTGCCGACCAGCTTCTCGAGCGCTTCGATCTCCTCGCCGTTGAGCGCGTCGCCGCGGTGATGCGCCCCGTAGAGCGCGATCGCGCGAAGCTCCCCGAACGCGCAGATCGGGAGCGCAACCGTCGGCAGGTTCACGCCCGCCGGAAACGCGTGTCCGACCCAGTCGCGCGTGTGCAGTTGCGTGTGTCCTCGCGTCGTGGCGCCTGCGCCGTTGAGCAGCGCGCTCGCGCCCGGAAGCTCTCGCAGCTCCAGCGCCGGCCATCCGGTCGACGCGAACCGCCGAAAGAGCCCGGACGGGCGGCGCCGGAACACGGCCGCGGAGCTGATTCGCAGCTCGCGCGCGGCGTCGGAGGTGATCGATCGTTCGACGCGAGCAATCGTCGCGAGGGCGTGCAAACGGTCTGCCAACTCGCCCAGATCGCGCAGTGCTCGCCGAAAGCGCGGAAAGAACACGACGTCGAGCGCCTCGATCATCGTCTCCTGGATCCGCTCCCAGGCGAGGGTCACCACGATCAGCGCGAGTGAGACCGCGACCTCGCTCGAGTGGACCTCGCCGAGCTGATAGTCCACACGATGAATTGCGTACGCGCCGACCGCGGTCACCAGCGCCCACAAGACGATCCGCTCGAGTCCACGCGTGATCGCAAAGCTCACGTTCACGACGCGATGGTGTACCACGGTGTACGCGACGGCCGCCAGCGTCACGACGTTGGCGAAGTACAAGAAGTTGGCCGTCGTCTCCGAGATGCTGAACGGCGACATGGTCGTCGCTTCGGTGAAGTCGGCGAGAATGAACGAGCAAAGGCCCACGACGCAGCCCGTGAGCAGCCAGCGCGTGCGGGCGCGCTCTTCCGGCGGCTGATCGAGCAGCAGCACCGGCAGGATGAACAGCACCGCGAGATCGACGCACCATCCGGCAATGTACGACGCGCGCGTGACGAGCTCGGTCGGGACGCCGGCGACGTTGAGGAAGCTCGCGAGCTGCAGTCCGGTGAGCAGCACGAACACGAGCGGAAGCAGCGCGGCGACGGGGCGTAGCCGCGGCCGGACGGCGTTGTTCGGAAACGTGAGCGCGAGGACGAGAAACCCGACGTAGCCCAGCGCCTGGAAGACGGCTTGCAGGATCTCTTGTGTCACCATCAGCCACGGCCGGCCTTGCAGCCACGAGTAGAACTCGAAGTACTGCCCCGGGTTGAACCAGAGCGCGTACAAGAAGAATCCGGCGGTCATCGCGCACGGTCCGCGCCAGAGCAGCATCGTCGCTCCGACGATGAACGCGAGTCCTCCGAGCTCGTCCGCAAGGAGCCCGGCCTGCCACAGGCCGTGCCGGCCCTCGTCGCGTCCTTGATCTTCCGGCACCGAGGCGATCGTCGCGTGCAGAGCGGGCGGGTCCGCCGGTGATTGCGCCGCTCGCCGGAACCACAGCGACACGGTATGAGCCGGCCGGACGTATTGCAGTCCGCCCATGCCGCCGAACACGGAGAACAGCTCGGCGCACCGCGCGCGGTCCGCGAGGCACGACATCGTGTCGAGCGCGATCCGATCGCCGGCGCGCACGCCCGCGCGCTCTGCCGGCCCGTTCGAAACGACGCTCGTGACGAGCCCGTCGTTGTCCGCGACGAAGCCGAGCGTCCCGAGCGGCTGCACGAGGCGCAGCGCGTCCGGCATGACGACCAGCAGCGCCCACGCGGCGAGCACGATCGCGAGTGCCTTTCCGAGCCACGTCAGCCGGCCGTCGATTGCGAGCGCGGGAGCGATGCGCGCAGAGAGACGCGTGATCACCACCCGTGTTTTGGCGCTTTGCATGCCCACGCTCCCCCTGCCGGGCGACGGACCGTTGCCGGGAGGGCCCGCAGCGCTCGCGCGTCCAACAGCGCAGGCTCATGAGCGTGCACGAGCATCAGGTCGCGGCAGCGGAGTTCGTCCCCCTGGGCGAGAGTCTGCGCGGCTATTACGCGCGTCCGTCCGGCAACGGGCCCTTTCCGGGCGTCGTCCTGCTCCAAGAAGCGTTCGGAATCAACGACTACATTCAAGGCGAGGTGCGACGCCTTGCGGCGCACGGTTACGCGGCGATCGCGCCGGACATCTTCCGCGGCGAGACGTTCTCGTATGAAGACTTCTCCAAGGTGATGCCCAAGCTGCAGACGCTCAACGACGACGGCATGGTGGCGGACATGCGCGCGTGCGTCGCGTTCCTCGACGCGCAGGCGAACGTCGCGCACGAGAAGTACGGCGCCGTCGGCTTTTGCATGGGTGGGCGGCTCGCGTATCTCGCCTCGATCGAGATCGAGAAGATCGTCGCCGCGTCGTCGTTCTACGGCGGCGGCATCGCGCCGGATCAGCCGCGGCTTTGGAAGCCCGTCGTCGACCGCGCGCCCGAGGTGCACGCGGAGCTGCTGATGATCTACGGTGCGGACGATGAAGGCATCACGCCGAGCGAGCACGGCCGCGTCGCCGAAGCGCTCTCGAAAGAGAAGAAGCGTTACGCGCTCAGCGTCTATCCCGGTGCCCCGCACGGCTTCGCGTCGAAGGACCGCCCGAGCTACCGCCCGCAGCAAGCCGAAGCCGCGTGGGCGGAAACGCTAGCCCTGTTCGAGCGAACGCTGCGGTAGCGCCGGCCGGAGCTCCTAGGTGATCGCGTCCCGTCTCGGACGACCCTCCACGACCACGCCTGCGCATCGCGACGCGCCGAGCCAATAACACAGCTCGGCGGGGGATGCCATGTCCCATAGCGCGAGATCACACCGCATCCCGGCGCGCAGCACGCCGCGGTCGTGGAGGCCAAGCGCACGTGCCGCCTCGCGCGTGACGCCCGCGATCGCTTCTTCCGGCATGAGGCCGAACAGCACGCACGCCATGTTCAGCACCGTCGTGACCGTGAGGATCGGCGATGTGCCGGGATTGCAGTCGGTCGCCAGCGCGATCGGCACACCGCGCGCCCGCAGCGCCGCCGCCGGCGGCTTCGCGCTCTCGCGCAGAAAGTAGAACGCGCCCGGAAGCAGCACGGCGACGGTTCCGCTGCGCGCGAGCGCGGCGATGCCGCTCTCGCCCGTGTGCTCCAGATGGTCGGCGGAAATCGCGCCGCACCGCGCTGCGAGCGCGGCGGCGCCGGTGTCGGCGATCTGGTCCGCGTGAACTTTGACGGCGAATCCGAGCGCGCGCGCCGCGTCGAGCACGCGGGCCGTCTCCGCGGGCGTGAACGCAATCGTGTCGCAGAAGACGTCGACGGCGTCGGCGAGCCCGTCTCGCGCGATGCGCGGAAGCATCGTCTCGCAGACGAGGTCCAGGTAGGCGTCCCGGCGCTGCGCGTACTCCGGCGGCACGACGTGCGCGCCGAGATACGTCGTGCGCACGGTGATCCCCAGCTCGTCGCCGAGCCGGCGCGCGATCCGCAGCATGCGCAGCTCCGTCTCGACGTCCAGCCCGTAGCCGGACTTGATCTCGACGGTCGTCGTGCCGCTCGCGATCATGCCACGGAGCCGCATCGCGGCGGCACCGTAGAGTTCTTCGTCGCTCGCGTTGCGCGTGCGCGCGACCGTGTACGCGATCCCGCTGCCGCTGCCCGCGGCCGCGACATAGCTCTCGCCGCCCATGCGGCGCTCGAAATCGGCGACGCGGTCGCCGCCGAAGATGAGGTGCGTGTGCGGGTCGATCAGTCCCGGCGTGATCCACCGCCCGCCCGCGTCGAACGCGCGCGCCGCCAGCCGTTCCGGCGCGCCGGCCAGCTCCGCGCGCGGCCCAACCCACGCGATCGCACCGTCCCTCGCGGCGACGACGCCGTCCCGGATCGCGCCGTACGGCGTGCCGCCCGGCTCCATGGTCGCAAGGTGCGCGTTGTACCACAGCGCGTCGAACGGGCCCACGCGGGCGTCTTCGCGGCGAGGGCCAGGATTCAGCCGCGTCGGCGGCGCTTGTCCATCGGATGCGGCTCCTCGCGCGCCAAGCGCTGCTCCCCGACGGCTGGGCGCCGGACGTCGCGATCGACGTCGCGCCTGACGGCATGATCGCCGACGTGCGTGCGGGTGTGCGCGCGCCCGGCGCGGAGGTGCTCGACGGTCCGGTGCTGCCGGGGATGCCGAACGCACACTCGCACGCGTTTCAACGCGCGATGGCCGGCGCGGCCGAACGGCGCACGGGCGGCGAGGACTTCTGGTCGTGGCGCGACGCGGATGTACCGGGTCGCCGAAACGCTCGATCCCGATGCGCTGTATGCCCTCGCGCTCGACGTGTACGACGCCATGCTGCGCGCGGGCTACACGGCGGTCGCCGAGTTCCATTACCTGCACCGCGATCCCAGCGGCGCGTGGTACGGCGACAAGGCGGCGACGTCACGTGCGCTCGTCGCAGCCGCGCGCGACGCGGGCATCGCGATTTGCCTGCTGCCGGCGCTCTACGCGCATGGCGATGCCGGCGGGCGGCCGCTGAGCGCGCGGCAGCGGTGCTTCGCGACCGCTGCAGGCGACGTCGCGGACATCGCCGATGCCGTGCGGCGCGCGTGCGCGAACGACGCCGACGTCGTCGTCGGCGCGTGCGCGCACTCGCTGCGGGCCGTCGCGCCCGCGGAGCTCGCGGCGCTGATCGACGGCGTCGCCGCGCGATGTGCCCGTGCATCTGCACGTCGCGGAGCAGATGCGCGAAGTCGAGGCGGTGCACGCCGCACTCGGCGCGCGTCCCGTCGCGTGGCTCCTCGCGAACCACGACGTGGGACCGCGCTGGTGCCTCGTCCACGCGACGCATATGGACGACGCGGAGCGCGACGGGCTGGCGCGCAGCGGCGCCGTCGCGGCGCTGTGCCCGACGACCGAAGCGAATCTCGGCGACGGCGTGTTCCCGCTCGGCCCGTATCTCGCGGCGGGCGGAGCGCTGGCGATCGGCTCCGACAGCAACGTCTCGATCTCGCCGGTCGAAGAGCTGCGCTGGCTCGAGTACGGCGCGCGCCTCGCGACCCGCCGGCGTCTGGTCGCGGCGACTGCCGACGGTGCGTCGTGCGGCGAGACGCTGTATGCGTCGGCCGCGCGAGGCGGGGCGCAGGCCTGCGGGTTCGCGGCGGGAGCAATCGCGCGCGGTATGCGCGCCGATCTGGTCGTGCTCGACGACCGTGTCGAGCCGCTCGCCGGCGCGCCGCCGGACGAGATTCTCGACCGGTACGTGTTCGCGACGGACCGTGCGGCGCCGCGCCACGTCATGGTGCGCGGCCGCTGGCGTGTCCGCGACGGCGCCACCGTGCGTGCGGGCCGAGGCTGAACGGGTGCGCATCGTTCACGTCGCGGAACGCACGGTTCCGATCTCGCGCTACGCCGATTCGGCGATCCCGTCGGGCGGCCTGACGACCAGCGCAGTGGTCGTCGTGACCGACGTCGTGCGCGACGGTGAACCGGTCACCGGCTTCGGATTTTCGTCGATCGGGCGCTTCGGGCAGCACGGCCTGATCTGGGACCGCTTCGCGCCGCGCCTGCTCGCCGCGACGGACGACGAGCTCCGCCACGCCGACGGCGGACTCGATCCGTTCGGCGGATGGAGCGCGATGATGCGCGGCGAGAAACCGGGCGGTCACGGTGAGCGCTGCGTCGCCGTCGGCACGCTGGACATGGCGCTCTGGGACGCGGCTGCGAAGATCGCGGGCGTTCCGCTGTTCCGTCTGCTCGCGCGGCGCTTCGGGCGCGAGGCGAGCGCGGACGTGCGCGTGTACGCGAGCGGCGGCTACCCGTACCCGAACGACGACGTCGCACGCCTCACGCACGAGATGCACCGCATGCGTGACGCCGGTTTCACCGCGGTGAAGCTGAAGATCGGCGCCGCGCCGATCGACGTGGACGTCCGCCGCATCGAAGCGGTGCTGGGCGTCTTCGATGCGGCAAACGTCGCGGTCGACGCGATGAACGCGTACGACGCCCCGAGCGCGCTCGGCGCGGCCGAACGGCTGTCGCCGTACGAGCTGCGGTGGTTCGAGGACGTGTGCGACCCTCTCGACCTCGCGACGCTCCGTGCTGTCGCGGCGTCGTACGCGCCGCCGATCGCCGCCGGCGAAGCGATGTTCTCGGCGCAGGAAGCGGTCCTGCTGGCGGACCACGGCGGCTTACGGCCTGCGCGCGACATCCTGCTGTTCGACCCGGCGCACTGCTACGGCGTGCCGGGATTCGCGCGCATCGTCGACGCGATGGAGCGGCGCGGGTGGCCGCGCAGCGCGTTCTGGCCGCACGGCGGGCATCTCTTCACGCTGCACGTCACTGCGGCGCTCGGCCTGGGCGGCAGCGAGCTGAACCCGTTCAGCTTCGCGCCGTTCGGCGGCGCGGGCAACGACGTGTTCGTCGAAGCTGGCGTCGTGCGCTTGAGCGAACGCCCGGGCATCGGCTTCGAAGCGCAGCCCGCAGCACATGCGCTGTTCAGCGAGCTCCAAGCGTCGGACGTTGATTGCTAACGACTGCGTCGTGAGTCGTACGGCCGGAAACCTCGAGGTTCACTCGTACGCCAGCGTGTGGGGGCAATCCGTCAGACGATACCCTTTGGGTAACGGCTCGTGGAACGACGCGAAGCGAACTTGGATCCCGGGCCCGGAAAACGCAGGTAGCGCAGCAAACGGCCAGAGAGCCTTCAGAGCGCGTGGACTGTTTGGTGTCAGGCCAAGCCAGCTTTGGCCGACCTCGTCCCATACCACCCAGCCGCGCGCGTGATAGTCGTCGTCAAGGGTGATCGACGCGAGAGCGACCACGCTGCTCACGCGCTGCCGTTTGCCCGGCGCTCCGGTCCATCCGATTGTCGTACCGAAGCTCAGAGGAAACCCGCCGCAATTCGATGCCGGCTGGTTCGCCTCGGCCAGGTCCAGTGACCCGACGAGCCCAGCGATCACCGTGACCGCCGCGAGCGACAACTTCATGCGTTACTTGTTCCCGTCGGCGCGGTCTGAGTTCCGGGGACAAGTGCCCGCCCTTTTGCCCAACACGCTGTCGTTTGCAAGTGGTTATTGATCGGCGTCGCTTTTGGCGGCGGTCCAATGAAGACCCACGCTCTATCCTCAAGAACGCCTAATTCGAGAACGCGCGCATCGCGCTTAGCGCCATGGGCGTCCACGACAGAGTGAAACATGTATGGCTAGTTCTTGTCAAGCGTCGCAATACGATGCGTCCGTGATCGTGAGCGGTCGAAAGTTCAGGAGCCTCGGCGTGCCGACTGTCGTTCGATGATGCTGCGGATCGTGTCGTTGTAGCTGCGCTGCTTCGCGCAGTCGTCGGCAATCTCGGTGCCCGCAAACGAAGGGACCCGCACGCACGTCTCGAGCAGGCGGTCCGAATGGTCGAGGTCGCGCTTCCAGTTGCCGCGTCCGAGCGAGTATTCCGCGGGCGCGAGCATCGCGAGCAGATAGCCTTCGTTGACCGAACGCCGCGGCTCGGCACAGTGCTCGTTTTCTTCGAGGCCCGCGCGCGCGGCATTATAGACGGCTTGCCGCGTGATGTGCTCGTTGGCCGCCGTCGTGATGTACGTGAGGGCGCGCAGGCACGCGTCGTTCGGGCGACCGCCGACGAACGTCTGCGTGCCGTTCGCCGTCGTCGCCGCCGCAGGCGCGCGTGACGGGACCGCGGTCGGACGGGGCGACGCAACCGGGGTGGAACGCTGCGTCGACGGCGCTGCGGTACGCGGCGCGGCGCTGCGCGGCGCGGCCGTCCCCGGCGCTGCGGTCGCCGGCGCAGCTGTGGCCGCAGTCGGCGCCGAGGTAGGCGGTCCGGTCCGCGCCGCTTGCGGCGTCGCCGCCGACGTTGCGGTCGCCGCCGGCGTTGCGGTCGGCGCGGCGGTCGGCGCGGCGGTTGCCCGTGGCGCAGCGGTTGCCTGCGGCGTTGCGGTCGCTTGTGGCGTTGCCGTTGCGTGCGGCGTTGCGGTTGCTTGCGGCGTGCCGGACGGGCGCGCGGCGGGTGTCGCGCGCGGGCTCACGCTCGGACGCGGCACGGGACCAGGCCGTTCGCGGAGGCCGGCCGCGATCGCGACGGCGGACGCGATGAGGCACACGACGCCCAGCACCAGCATGATCCCGCGGCGCTCGCCTCCGTTCATCGACGTTTGTAGACGCGCCCGGGTCTCCGAACCCCTGTTTTTCGGGGTCCGCGTTGCGAGGGTGCCGGGAACGATAGGAAGGATGTCCTCGCGCCTTCGGCCGGCCCTCGCCGCCTGCGCCGCCGTCGTCGTCGTCATCGCGGCCGCGGCGGCGGCGCACGATGCCGTCGTCGCGGGCGGGCTGCGGTTCGCCGCGGGGACGCTCGGTTACGACCTGCACGCCGAGCGGACCCACGCGACCGCGTCGGAGCTCGCGCTCACCGGCGTGACCGTGACGAACCGGGCGGGCGAACCGGTGCTCGCCGCCGAGCGCGTCGACGTCGTGTACTCACTGCGCGATCTGCTGCCGGGCAGCCGGCACCGGTTCGGCCTGCGCGCCGTGGACATCGAGCACCCGCGCGTGACGCTCATCCATCATGCGGACGGCACGTACAACGTCGCGCTGCCGAGCGGCGGCGGCCCGCCGGCGCGCCCGGACCAGACGCCGATCGACGTCCGCGTCCGCGTCCGCGACGGCCAGGTCGCGCTGATCGATCGCTTCATCGTGCCGAACCGCGAGCGTCGCGAGTCGCTGACCGGCGTGAACGTCGACGCGGCGCTCGCGCCGTCGGATCCGGCATACTACCGCGTCGACGCGGTGCTGCAGGACGGTGCGCGCAGGTATCCGATCGTGGGGCGCGCGCGCTTCGACCACCGCCGCGGCTTCGCGTCGCAGCACTGGCACGCCGGCGAGCTCCCCATCGGGGCGCTCGTGAACTTCGCGATCGCGACGCACGCCGTTCACATCGTCGACGGCCGGCTGCGGAATGTCGATGCTCGCGTGTACGGCTTCATGCACGCGGACGGCACGACCGACACGCACGTCGGCGGGCAGGCGGATCTGGTCGACGGAAAGATCTTCGCGGCGCAGTTGCGGGTGCCGATCGGCGACGCGCACGGCCCCATGACCGTGTACGACGACGGCGTGAGCACGACGGGCATCGTGGCGACCCTCGCCGGCGTGCCGCTGCATCTGGCCGGCGGCATCTACGGGCTTGCAAGCCCGCGCATGCGCTTCGTCATCGATGCCGCCGGGCCGCTCGAGCGCCTGCGCACGATCTCGGACGCGTCCGCCGGGCGGCCGGTCTCCGGCGACGTGGTCGCCCGGATGCACGTGGACGGGCCGATCGACAAGCCGGTCGTGCGCGGATCGTTCGCGTCGCGCCGTATCGCGTACGACGCGTACGCGCTCCACGACGCGGCGGGAACCGTGATGTTCTCGGGGACCGACTTCCAAGTGCTGGGGGCGAGCGCGTTCTACGGACCGCTGGCGCTGCGCGCGCAGGGCAACCTCACCCTCGGGTCCGTCGTCGGCACCGACTTGCTGGCGACGGTCGACGGGCCGGGAGACGCGCTGCCGTACGCCGCGTCGGCGCTGCCGCACGCGACGGTGCACGCGCTGGTGCACCTGGTCGGCACGGGCGAAAAGCTTGCAGCGCGCGGCGCGGTGAATGCGACGGCGCCGCACGGCACGCTCGACGCGCCGTTCGCGTTCGACGCGGACGGCCGCGGCAGCATCGGCCCGCTGGCGCTCGACCGCGCCGACGGGGCAACGGTGTACGCGCGCGTCGACTACGACCGCCCCGACGGCATCGTCGACGGCGTGGTCAGCGCGCACCGCTTGCGCCTGCTCCGCGCGGCGCGCACGCAGCTCCCGGGACTTCGTCTCGCCGCGCTGCCCGCCGTGTCCGGCACGATCGACGCCGACGTCGCCGGCGAGCTGCACGGCGCGACCGTCGCATCGGCGTCGGGCGACGTTCACCTCCGTGACGCCGGCGCTTTCGGCATGCCGATCGGCGATGCGGACGCGACGCTCGCGGCCGATGCCGGCGGCGTCGTGATCCGGTCGATCGCGATCCACGGGCCGCTCGGCGCACTGCGCGGCGACGGCGCGTACGCGACGGGCGACGGCGTTCTCGCGCTGCGCGCTCGCGTGCGCTCGAGCTTCGACCGGCTCGGCTCGCTGCTGCGCGGCGTGCGTGCGCGCGGCTCCGTCGACGCGAACGTCGACGTCGTCGCGTCGCGCGGGCGCACCGTGGTGCAGATCGCCGACGCGCGGTTCCGCAACGCGCGCATTGCGGGAGTTCCCGTCCAGCATGCCGACGCGACGATCGCCATGCGCGGGTCGGCCGTCGACGTGAACGCCGCGCGGCTGGACGCCGCAGGCGGCAGCGTCGTCGCGGGCGGCAGCTTCGGCGACGGCGGAACGTTGCAGGTAAGCGCGAGCGGCATCGACGCGTCCGCGTTGCGCGGCGCGGGGGTGCCGCTGGCCGCCGGGCGCATCGCGGCCGTCGGATCGGTGACGGGGACGCGGAACGATCCGCGCGGTCACGCCGGCGTCGCCCTGACCGGCGCACGATACGCGAACGCGCCGCTCTCGGCCGCGGCGGCCGGCCACTACGCGGGCGGGCGGATCGCGCTGGACGGCGCCGACGTCGCCTACGGCAGCGCGGTCGCCGACGCGAGCGGCACGATCGGCGGCGTGACGAGCGGGCACCCGAACGTCGACGTCGCCGCGCACGTGCGCGGTGCGGACGTCGGTTCTTTCGCGCGCCGGTTCGGCATGAGGCTGCCCTACCCGGACGCGGCGGTCGACGCCGACGTGCGCGTCCGCGGTGCGGCCGCGTCGCCGTCGGTGGCGGGCGACGCACGCATCGCCGCCGGCTCGATCAACGGCCTGGCATTCCGCGACGTCGACGTCCCGATCAGCGGCGACCTCGCCGCCCTCGAGGTGCGCGGCGGCCGCGCGACCGTCGGCTCGACGACGCTGCGCTTCGACGCCCTCGCTTCGCGTGCCGGTGCGCGCGGGTCGTTGCGCTCCGACCGCGTTGACCTCGCGGACTTCAACGATTGGTTCGATTCGGCGGACACGCTCGCCGGGAACGGCCGGCTCGCGGTCGCGTTTGCGGCGGGTGCCGCCTCTCTGGCGACGTCGGGTGACGTCGCGCTTGCGGACGCGCGCTATCGCCGGCTGCCGATCGGCGACGTCGCGGCGCGGTGGTCCTCGAGCGGCCGTACGATCGCCGCGAACGCGAGCATCGGAGGCCCCCATGGACGCCTCGTTGCGAACGGCACCGCGCGCGTGCCCGCGCACGATCCGCTCGGTCAGATCGCGCGCAGCAGCGTCGATGCGCACGCCGTGCTCGCCGGTCTCGATCTCACGACGTGGCTGCCCGCGGCCGGCATCATCGCGCCCGTCACCGGCATGCTCGACGGCGACGTGCGCGTGCGCGGCGTCGCTCCGCAGCTCGCCGTCGCCGGCAGCGCGTCGCTGCACGACGGCACCGCGGGACGCGTGCCGATCCGCCGTCTCGACGTCGCCGCGAGCGGCGCGGGCCGCGCGGTGCGCGTCACGCGCGCGCACCTCGAAGCGCTGAACCTGGTCGCCGACGGATCCGGGACGGTCGGGCTCGGCGCACGCGATCCGATCGCGCTCGCGCTCCACGCGACGACGCCGGACGCCGCCGCGTTCGCGAACCGCGCGACGGGCGCGACGGTCGATGCCTCCGCCGCGCTGGACGCGACGTTATCCGTTACCGGGACGCGCACCGCGCCGATCGTGCGCGGCATCGCCGACCTCGATCGCCCGCGCTACGAACGCACCGCTGCGCGGCACGCGCACCTGGACCTCGCGTACGCTGCCGGCCTGCTGAACGTTCGCGACGCCGACGTGGACCTGGCCGCAGGCCGCGTCGCGGTGAACGCGACCGTGCCCGCGACGACGGCGCCGCCGTTCATCGATCGCCGCAACGCCGCGATCGCCGCGCACGTCATGGCGCAGGGCGTGGACCTCGGACAGTTCTCGGCGCTGCTGCCCAAGGGCACGAAGGTCGGCGGCATCGTCGACGGCGACGTGGCCGTCGACGGCACGCTGCGCGATCCCGCGCTCGGCGGCACGGTGCAGCTCGCGAAGGCAACGTTCGTCTCGCCCGACGTCGCGTCCGAGATCCGGAACGGCACGGTCAAAGGGACGTTCGGAGGGCGCGAACTCCGGCTGAGCACGCTGCACGCAGACGTCGGCGGCGGCGCCGTGGACGGCAGCGGCATCGTGCACGTCGGCGATTTGGGCGCGGGCGTCGCGGCGCTCGCCTTCAACGTCGACACGCGGGAGAAGAACGTCGGCCTCGATCTGCCCAAGCTCTTCCGCGGCAAGATCGACGGAACGCTCGCGCTGCGCCGCGACGCGGGTGCGCCGATTGTCGTGGCCGGCGACCTGAACGTCTCGCACACGCGCATCCCGCTGAGCGCGCTGCTGCCGTCGAAGCCGGGCGGCGCAGCGGCACCGGCTCTGCCGCCCGTTGCGTTCGCGCTCGACGTGACCGCGATGAACGACAACCGTCTGCAGGGCCCGGCGGTCGACATCGGGGCGAAGGGCGCCGTGCACGTGGGCGGGACGCTGGCGGCGCCCGCGCTCGACGGCCGGTTCGACCTGACGGACGGCACGATCAGCTTCTACCGCACGTTCGTGCTGCAGAAAGCGCACGTCGCCTTCGATCCGGCGAGCGGCATCATTCCGTACGTCGACGCGACCGCGACGACGCACATTCCCGATCCGTCGACCGACGTGCTGCTCCACGCGCACGGCGAGGCGACGAATCTCGCGCTCGACTTCGCGTCGCGCCCGGACTACGACAAATCGCAGATCGTCGGATTGCTCGTCGGCGCGCAGAACCTCGGCGCCGTGTACGGCGTCGCGCAGACGTCCCCGCAGCCGGGCGGCGGCAACCCGCTGCAGGGCGCGGCGCTCGGGTACGTCGACTCGCGCTTCACGCAGTCGCTGTTCCAGCCGTTCTCGAGCTCGCTGGGCCGCGCGCTCGGCTTCTCGGACCTCAACCTCAACGCCGGCCTCACGGGAGGCTTCTCCGTGAGCGCGGTGCGCCGGCTCGGCGATCGCCTTCAGGCGTCGTTCTCGGATGAGAACGACAGCGGCGGGCAGCGGCAGAGCTTCGCGCTCTCGGCGAACTTCACGAACTCCTCCGCCGTGCAGCTCACGCTGTTCGACGCCGGCACGGAAGGCCGCACGATCGGCGTCGCGACGCCGTTCGCGCCGACCGGCCCGACGAACTACCAGCTGCAGGCGCTCGCGCCCGCACCCGGCACGAGCGGCTACGTCTTCACGTACGTGCACCGCTTCTGGTAGCGGCGCCGAACGTCAGAGGTAGCCGCTGCCTCGTTCGGCGGCAAAGCGCGCCGGGCTGCCGCTCCAGGTGATGCGGCCGTGCTCGATCAGGTACACGCGGTCGGCGTGCGGCAACGCGAACGTGACGTTCTGCTCGCCGAGCAGCACGGTGATCGGCGTCGTCATGCGCAAGCGTTCCATCGCCTTCGAGAGCTGCTCGAGGATCACGGGCGCGAGCCCGAGCGTCGGCTCGTCGAGGATGAGCAGCTTCGGCTGCATCATGAGCGCGCGTGCGATCGCGAGCATCTGCTGTTCGCCGCCCGAGAGGGTGCGCGCGACTTGCTTCTGGCGTGACGCGAGGATCGGGAACAGTTCGAACAGCCACGCGAGCTGCGCGGCGCGGTCCTTCGCGGGCAGATGCTGCCCGCCAAGGTCCAGGTTCTCGCGCACCGTCATGTCGCCGAAGAGCTCCCGCGTCTCCGGGCAGTGCACGACGCCGCCGCGCGCGATCGCGCCGGGCGCGGTGCCGCGCAACGAACGCTCGCCGAAGCGGATGTCGCCGCTGTACGGAACGAGACCGGAGATCGCGTTGAAGAGCGTGGTCTTGCCGGCGCCGTTGAGTCCGACGATCGAGACGAACTCGCCTTCGCGAACCTCCACCGAGATGTCGTCGAGCGCCTGCGCCTTGCCGTAGAACACGCGAAGGCCGTCGACGCTCAGGAGCGTCGGCGCGCCGGCCGTGCCGTTCTCACCGCGGTCGCTCGCTTCGATCGCACCGCCCAGGTAGACGCGGCGCACGGTCTCGTCGCGCATCACCTCGTCGGCCGTTCCTTCGGCGACTTTCTCGCCGAGATACATCGCGACGACGCGGTCGACCAGCGCGGCGACGCTCTTCACGTTGTGATCGACGAGGAGCACCGCGCGTCCCTCGCCGCGCAGCTGCCGGATCAGGTCCGCGAACGTGCCGATCTCTCCCGCGGTGAGCCCCGCGAAGGGCTCGTCGATCAGCACGACCTTCGGGTCGCGCGCGATCGCCTTTGCCATCTCCATACGCCGGAGATCCGCGAACGGCAGGCTCGACGGATGGCGATTGAGCACCGCGCCCAGTCCGACCGATTCGGCGATCGCGCGCGCGCGCTCGTCGACGCCCGGATCGGCGGCGAGGCGCAGCAGCGAGTCGGGCAACAGCGCCAGCTTCACGTTCTCGAGCACCGTTTGGCGGTGCAGCGGCCGCGAGTGCTGGAACACGATGCCGACGCCGGCGCGCGCGATGCGGTACGGCGGCCAGCCCGCCATGTCGACGTCGTCGACGCGCACCGAGCCCGCGTCCGGACGCTCGATGCCCATGATGAGCTTCATCACCGTCGACTTGCCGGAGCCGTTCGGGCCGATCAGACCGAGAATCTCGCCCGGGCGGATTTCGAATCCGATGTCGTTGACGGCGACGAGCCCGCCGAAGCGTTTGACGAGGCCCCGCACTTCCAGGCGGGGCGCAGCAACCGCCGTTGCGTTCATCCCTCTTCCCTCGCGCGCAGCACGGCGCCGAGCAGTCCTCCGGGGAAAAAGAGGATCACGAGCAGCGCGATCGCCGACACGACGAACGTGTTCCACTGGCCCAGCGGCCGCAAGAACTCGGCGCCGACGATCAGCAGCACGGCGCCCAGTGCCGCGCCGAGAATCGTGCGCCGGCCGCCCAGGACCGCCGAGATGATGATCTGCACGCCCAGCGCGATGTCGATGACCGTGCCGACCGACGCCGCGCCCTGGTAGAGCACGAGCAGCGCGCCCGCGATGCCCGAGAACAGCGCGCTGACCGCGAATGCCGCGAGCTTGTGCTTGGTCACGTTGAAACCGAGCGCGGCGGCCTCGACGGCGTCCTGTCCGCTCGCTTGCAGGATCAAGCCGATGGCCGAGCGCGACAGCCCGTAGAGCAGAACCGCGCTGACCGTGAGGAACGTGAGCGCGTACCAGTAGTTCACCTTGGCGTCGATCGAGAGCACGTTCGGCACCGTCATGCCGATCTCGCCGCCGGTCACGCCGGCGAAGATGACGACGGCGTTCTGCAGCAGGAGCACGGCGACGAGCGTCACCAGCCCGAAGTACGGGCCGCGCAGGCGCAGCGCGGGCATCGCGAGCAGCATGCCGCCGATCACCGCGGCGAGCGCGCCGGCGAGCACGCATACCGGGATCGGAAGGCCGAAGCTGTTGTCGAGGATCGCTGCGGTGTAGGCACCGAGCCCGATCAAGAACGTCGGCCCGAAGTTCACCTCGCCGGCGAACCCGAACAGCAGGTCCCACGACATCGAGAAGACGCCGAAGTAGTACGCGAGCGTGAGCACGCCCAGGATGTACGCGGACGCCCACAGCGGCACGACCGATGCGATCAGCACCAGCACGACACCGGCCCACAGGACGCGCGATCGCCCGATCCCGCGCATCGCGGTCATCGCCGCCCCAGCAGCCCTTGCGGGCGGAAGTAGATCACCAGCACCAGCAAGATCAGCGCGGGGATCGGGCGCAGCGTCGGCGCGAGCAAGTACGCGGTGATGGTCTCGAGGTACCCGACGACGAAGGCGGCGATCAGCGAGCCCGACACGTTCCCGAGCCCGCCCAGCACGACGATCGAGAACGCGCTCGCCGTGAGCTGCCCCGCGTTCGCGGTGCTCACGCCGAGGAACGACGCGAGCAGCACGCCGGCGCCGCCGGCGAGCACGCCGTAGATCGTCCACACGAGCAGGTAGATGCGGGAGAGATCGAAGCCGAGCAGCGTCAGACCGCGCGGGTTGATCGACGCGGCCAGCATCGCCTTACCGGCACGCGTGCGGTTGATCAGCAGCCACAGCAGGCCGATGACGATCCACGCCAGCGCCGCGATCATGATCTCGTTCCACGGCACGCGGACCCCCGCGACCGTCGCGATGCCGCCGATGAGCGGCCGCATCGTGACGGGATTGTCGCTGAACATCGCCGCGAAGGCGACCTGGATCATGATGCCCCACAGCAGCGTGCCGGTGAGCAAGAAGATATCCGTCTCTTCGCGCGGGATCTTGCGCGACCGCTGGATCGGCCGCACGACGAGAAAGTACGTAAGGTAGGCGGTGAGCAGGCCCGCAAGGATGCCGACGAGCGTCCCGAGGTAGACGCCGAGTCCGGCCTCCCCGGCCGCCCACCACCCGACGAGCGCCGCGACGACCATGATGCCGCCGTGCGAGAGATTGAGCACGCCCGACACGCCGAACATGAGCGTGAAGCCGACCGCGGCGAGCGCGTAGAGCGCGCTGATCGCGAATCCGTCGATCAAGATCTGGATAGCGGTCATCGGTACCTTAGCCTACCCTGTCCCCAGCTCGTCGAAAGGCGCAACAGCGCGCGCCCCGGGGATTGCCCGGGGCGCGCACTTCGGTGAGGTGATTCGCGTCAGCGCGGCGTTTTGATGAACGTCGGGAACACGATCTTGCCCTGCGCCTTGTCCTTCGGCCAGATCGCGACTTGCTTGCCGTTCTGCCACTGGATGACGCAGCCGGTCACGAGCCCGGGCCCGTATTCGATCGCGTGCGTGTACTGGTCGTTCTTGCCGTAGAACTTGATGCGGCCGATCGTACCGAGGTAGTCGGTCTGCTCCATCTCCGCGACCATCTTGTCGGGGTCGGTCCCACCGGCTTTTTTGATGGCGTCGGCGATGATGTGCATCTCATCGTAGGTCGAGTACCCGGCGTACGACGGCGAGTCGCCGAAGCGCTTCTCGTACGCGTTCGTGAACGGGACGGTCTGCGGGCCGAACGAGACGCCCGGCGCGGCGGCCGTGGCCGTGACGACGCCCTCGGCGTCGCCGTTGGTGTCCTTCCAGAAGGTGCTCGTCGTCGCTTGCGAGCTCTGGCCGACCATCGCGATCGGCACGTGCTGGTCGTGCCACTGCACGGTCGGCTGCACGCCGACGTGGCTGATACCGGTCGTGATGACGTCGGGCTTCTCGCCTTCGATCTTGTTGAAGATCGGCGTGAAGTCGGTCGTATCGGGGTTGAAGCGGATGTGGTCGAGCACCTTGAGCCCGGCCTTGGGCAGACATTCGAGGAACCGCGCGTCGAGCGGGGTCGTCCACGCCGCGTCCTCGCTCACGACGACCGTCGTCTTCGCGTGCATCGGAACGATCATGTCGTGTTCGAAGTCGCAGATCGACTGCGCGATGAACGCGGACGTGAGCCAACCGTGGAACGTGTACTTGTAGTTGTTGTAGTCCTCGTGCACGTGCCGCGAGATCTCGGTGCTCGCTGCGCCGGGCGTGATGAACGGAACCTTCAGGCGGCCGGACCACGGCTCGATGGCCAGCGCCACCTCGCTGATGTAGCTGCCGATGACGGCCGCGACGTGATCTTCGCTGGCGGCGCGCTGGAACGCGCGCACCGATTCCGACGCGGACGAGTGATTGTCGTAGAGGACGACCTCGACGTTGCGGCCGAGGACGCCGCCGTGCGCGTTGATGTCGTCGGCGGCCATTTGCGCCGCCCTCGTGATGGAAGCGCCGGCGACAGCGGACGCCTCGGCGATGATGCCGATCTTGATCGGCGGCTCGGCGGCCGGCGCCGGGCCGGCGACGGTCAGCGCGACCGCGGCAACCAGCGCAGCAGAAAACATTCGCTTAGGATCGGTCACGTCGTTCGAACCCTCCCGGAGATGGCGGAGCGCGCGCGCGCGTACGGATCGGTTATTGTCGGTCACCCACCCCCGGAGGGGTTTGGGGCGTGGGGCCTTCCTTCGCGGTCAGCGACTTTCCTCGGAACCGTTCTGCACGGAGAGCTCCCAGCGGTAGCCGTCGGTGTCGTGGAACCAGAGCCCGAGGTGCGGTGACCCGGGCGCCTCGGGGCCGATCTCGTCGCCCGGGTCTTCCAGGTCGACGCCGTTGGCCCGCAGCGAGGCGAGGGCCGCACGCAGCGCCGTCATGCCGGCCACGTGGAACGACATGTGCCCGAACGCCGCCGGATCGGGCGACCCCCTGCGCAGGACGACCGTGATCGCGTCGTTCGAGAGCCCGACGCCGTCGTCGAACCGGAAGATCTCCTCGAGGTCGAAGTTCGCCGTCCACCACCGAGCGCTCGCGTCCGGGTCCTTGACCGCAAGCCCGAAGTGCCCGACCTGGCCGAGTGGGATGCGCATGTGCCGTCCTTTCCCGCGCGCGCCGCGGTCGAGCCGGCGCGGCTCAGCGCGCGATCGCGATCGCGTCCAGCACGCTCACGGCCGCGGCGGCGAGCACGAGCGCTGCGCCGCGCACGGGGCGGCCTGCGAGCCAGCCGTGCGACTCGCGATTGCGGAACGTCGCGGACGCCGCCGCCGCGATCGCGGCTGCCGCCGCGAGCACCGCCATACCGGCGATCTGCACCCACGCGTCGCCGGCGCGCAGCAGCAGCACGCCGTTCACCGCGAACGCGAGCGCCGTGCGCCGCCAGGCGAGCGACGTGCGCTCGCGCGCGGCACCGGCTGCGGCGGGCGGCGCGGTCATCGCCGCGCCAGCGCGATCGCGGCAACGAGCGAGCCCAGGCCGATGATCGCCGTCAGCGCGAGCGGCACCCAGGTCGACGGGAGCGGCGCGCTCCGGCGCATCGCCGCCTGCACCGAGCGCCACCGCAGAAAGCCCGCGAGCACGGTCGCGAGGCCGCCGATCACGAGCAGTCCACCGGTGAGGTCGCGGTCGTGCTGGCTGCCGAGCTTCGTGAGGAACTGCACCACGGCGAGACCGGCGCCGTCGAGGGCGAGCGCGGTGCGCACGTAGGCCAGGAACGTCCGTTCGTTCGCGAGGGTGAAACGGTAGTCGGGCTCGGCGTCGTGCGCGATCATCGCGCGTCGACGGGTTCGGCGCGCGGCCGGGTGCACCCCACCGGCCGGAATGTCCGCGCGTTCGTGAGGGTGAACCCCGTCGACGGGCTCGGCGTCCACACCAGGGAGGTTTCACATGATCGTTCGACGTTCGCTTTCACTCGCGGCGGCCGCCGCCGTGCTGCTGCTGGCCGGTCCGGCCCTCGCAGCCGATCCGGCTCACCACGTCTACGCGCTCTCGCCGCAGAACAATTCCGGCGAAGCCGGGACGGTCACGCTCACGGCGATGGGCGACAAGACGCGGGTCGACGTCGCGCTCGTCAACGCGCCCGACGTCGCGCAGCCGGCGCACATCCATCAAGGTTCTTGCGCGAAGCTCGACCCGAAGCCGACGTACCCGCTCACGACCGTGCAGGACGGCGTGTCGTCGACCGTCGTCGATGCACCGATGACGAAACTGATCGGCGGCGGCTTCGCGGTCAACGTGCACAAGTCGACGACCGACATCCCGACCTACGTTTCGTGCGGGGATCTCGGCAAGAAATAGGGCTTGCACGAAGGACTTCGTTCGTCGCGCTGCCGAGAGGTCGGCGTGTCCGATCTTGCCGGCCGCGTCGCCCTCGTCACCGGTTCGTCCGACGGCATCGGCCTCGCGACGGCGCGCCGTCTCGCGGAGCTCGGCGCGTCGGTCGCGATCAACTCGCGCTCGCGCGAACGTGCTGAGGCGATCGCGCGCGGCTTCGTCGAGGACGGTCTGCGCGCCGTCCCCGTCGGCGCCGACGTGTCGACTCCGGACGGCGTGGAGCGCTTGTTCGCGGGCGTGCTCGACGCGCTCGGCACGGTCGACGTCCTGGTCAACAACGCCGGCCGGCCCAGCGTCGCGCCCGCCGAGGATCTGTCGCTCGAGGACTGGCGCGCCGTGCTCGATCTCAATCTCACGGCGCCGTTTCTGTGCGCGCAGGCCGCCGGGCGCATCATGCTCGCCAAGGGCAAGGGCGTCATCGTCAACATCGGCTCGGTGTTCTCGCGTCTGGGCATGCCCGGACGCGTCGCGTACAGCGTGAGCAAGCACGGTCTGGACGGGCTCACCGCGACGCTCGGCGCAGAGTGGGGACCGCGCGGCGTGCGCGTGGTGTCCGTGAACGCGGGCTATACCGCGACCGCCTTCGTGCAAGGTGCGATGGCGCGCGGCGGCTTCAACGAAGACGATCTCGCGCGCCGCACGCCGCTGCGCCGGCTCGCCTCGCCCGCGGAGGTCGCGAACGTCATCGCGTTCGCGGTCTCGGACGACGCGTCGTTCGTGAACGCGACGTCGCTCTACGTCGACGGCGGCTGGACGGGGTACGGCGGGTGGTGACCGCGGGCGCGATGACGGACGCCGAGGTGCTGTCGGCGCTGCGCCTGATGAAGCTCAGCCGCGCGTTCGACGCGAAAGGGCGCGAGCCTGCAGCGGCAAGGACGCTTCGGCACGTTCTCGCAGGTCGGCGGACAAGAAGCGTCGGTCGTCGGCACCGCGTGGGCGCTCGATCCCGCGCGCGATTGGATCGTGCCGCAGTACCGCGAGCTGCCGGCGCTGCTGCGCCACGGCTACCCGCTCGCGCACTTCATCCGCTACTTCCAAGGCAATCCCGCGGGCGGCGCCATCCCCGACGGCGTGAACATCATGCCGATCCAAATCTCGATCGCCGCGCAGTTGCCGCATGCGGTCGGCCTGGCGTGGGGCCTCAAGCTGCAGCGCAAGGACGCGGTGGTGATGGTGTACTTCGGCGACGGCGCGTCGAGCGAAGGCGACTTCCACGAGGCGTGCAACCTCGCGGGGCTCGTGCGCGCGCCGGTCGTCTTCGTGCTGCAGAACAACGGCTGGGCGATCTCGACGCCGCGCCGCAAGCAGAGCGCGGGAAGCACGCTGGCCGAGCGCGCGCCCGCGTACGGGTTTCCCGGCGAGACGGTCGACGGCAACGATCTGTTCGCCGTGCACGCAGCGGCGTCGCGCGCCGTCGCGCGCGCCCGTGCCGGCGAGGGACCGACGCTGATCGAGTCGCTCACGCACCGCATCGGCCCGCACAACACCGCCGACGACCCGACGCGCTACGTCGACGCCGAGGAGCTCGAGCGCTGGCGCGCGCGCGATCCGATCGCGTACGTCGAACGGTATCTGATCGAGCGCGACCCGCGCAACGGCGACGCCATCGACGCGTTCGAGGCGGAGATCGCGGCCGAGATCGAGGGCGCGCTCGCCGAGGCGTCGCGCGGCGAGCCGCCCGGCGCGCATCAGCTGTTCGACCACGTGTACGCGAGACCGCCGGAGCGCCTGCAGCGCCAGCGCGCGGAGCGCACGGGCCAGTCGCGCTGATGCCGGTCATGACGATGGTGCAAGCGATTCGCGCCGCGCTCGACGAGGCGATGGCGGACGACGCGCGCGTGATGGTGCTCGGCGAGGACGTCGGCGCGCTCGGCGGCGTGTTTCGTGCGACCGACGGCCTGCAGGCGAAGTACGGCGACGAGCGTGTCGTCGACATGCCGCTCGCCGAGGCGTCGATCGTCGGTGCAGCGCTGGGTCTCGCGGTCTCCGGCATGCGGCCCGTCGCCGAAATCCAATTTTTGGGCTTCGCGCACCAGGCGTTTCACCAGATCGGCCAGCAGGTCGCGCGCATGCGCTTTCGCTCGCAGGGCCGCTGCGGCGTCCCGCTCGTGCTGCGCGCGGCGTTCGGCGGCGGGGTTCGAACGCCGGAGCTGCACAGCGACGCGTTCGAAGCGTTCTACGCGCATTCGCCCGGGTTGAAAGTCGTGATGCCGTCGACCGCGTACGACGCGAAGGGTCTGCTCGCGACGGCGATCGCGGATCCCGATCCCGTGCTGTTCTGCGAGCCGCTGCGCGGCTATCGCCTCGTCAAGGACGAGGTTCCCGACGAGGCCTACCGCGTGCCGTTCGGTCAGGTCCGCGTCGCGCGCGCCGGCCGCGACGTCACGCTGATCGCGTGGAGCGCCGCCGTGCAGCTCGCCGAGCGCGCCGCCGACGCGCTCGCCGCCGAGGGCGTCGACGCGGAGGTGATCGACGTGCGCACGCTGTGCCCGCTCGACGTCGACGGCCTCTCGGGCGCGGTGTCGCGCACCGGCCGCGCCGTCGTCGTGCACGAAGCGCCGCTCACCGGCGGCTTCGGCGCCGAGATCGTCGCGACGCTGGTCGAGAACGCGTTCTACGACCTGCATGCCCCGATCGAGCGCGTCGCTGCGCCGGACACGCCGTATCCGCTCGCCGCGGTCGAAGAGATGTACGTGCCGGCCGTGCACGACGTGGTGCGCGCCGCGCGGCGCACGCTCGCCGCGGCGTGAGCGCCGGCGTGGACCTGCGGCTCGCGGACGTCGGCGAGGGCCTCGCCGACGCCGAGATCGTCGAGTGGCTCGTGCGGCCGGGCGATGCGGTGCGCGCCGACCAGCCGGTGGTCGTCGTCATGACGGACAAGGCGGCCGTTGAGCTGCCCGCCCCCGCCGCCGGCACCGTACGCGAGTGCGTCGGCACGCCCGGCACGCGCGTCCCCGTCGGCTCCGTGCTGATGCGCCTCGACGCGCCGGATGCCGGGCGCCGCGAAGCCGCCGCCGCAGCGGCAACCCGCGCGCCGCAAGCCGCGCCGAGCACGCGCAAGCGCGCGTCCGAGCTGGGCGTCGATCTGCGCGACGTGCCGGGCACGGGTCCGGACGGCCGCGTGACCGCCGCCGACGTCGAGCGGCACGCCGGCGCGAGCGCGCACGTCACGAGCGCCCGCAACGCTATGCCGGACGACGTGGTGCCGCTGCGCGGGCTGCGGCGCGCGACCGCGCACGCCGTCGCCGAAGCGTGGCGCACGATCCCGGCGATGACGGAGTTTCGCGACGTCGACGCGACCGCGCTCGTGCGCGCGCGCACCGGCGCGCTCGCGCACCGCGGCGACGGCGCGCCGGCGCTCACGTACCTGCCGTTCTTCGTGCGCGCCGTCGGCCTCGCGTTACGCCGTCACCCGAGCTTCAACGCGTCATACGATGCCGAGCAGGGTGCCGTGCGCCGGCGCGGCGCGTGCGACGTCGGCGTCGTCACCGCGACGGACGGCGGGCTGATCGTGCCGGTGGTGCGCGACGCGGACGGCCTGGGCCTCGACGCGATCGCCGCCGAGCTCGAGCGGCTCGTGCGCGCCGCGCGGTCCGGCTCGCTCGATGCCCACGCGCAGGCGCACGCGGCCGTGACGATCACGAACTACGGCAGCTACGGTACGACGGCCGGGATTCCGATCGTGCGGCCCGGTGAAGCCGCGATCGTTGGTTTCGGGCGCATCCGCGACGCCGTCGTCGCCGTCGACGGCGCCGCGGCGGTGCGCCCGCTGCTGGGCATCACGGTCGTTGCCGACCATCGGCTGAACGACGGCCGCGATCTGGCCGCGTTCACCACGAGCATCGCCGAAAGCCTCGGCGACGGAACGGAGAGCCCCGCATGAAATCGATCAACGCCACGCACTACGAGCTCATCCCGGCGTATCCGTCGAAGGACGACCGCAAGCGCAACGTCGTGCACGCCATCGTCGAGACGCCGCAGGGGAGCCCGTTCAAGTTCGCCCTCGAACCGGCGCTGGGGATCATCGCGTTCCACGAAGCGATGCCCGACGGCTACGCGTGGCCGTACGACTACGGGTTCATCCCGCAGACGCTCGGCGAGGACGGCGACCCGCTCGACGCGGTCGTGATGCTCGACCGGCCGTCATTCGCCGGATGCCTGATCAAGGCGCGGCTGCTCGGCGCGATTCGTCTTCGCAAGAACGGCGAGGAGAACGATCGCTTCATCACGGCGCCGCAGCGCGCGGCCGCCGCGTCGCAGTCGACCGACGCGTTCGAGACGCTGGACGACATCGACGCGGAGACGCGCCGCCGCCTCGAGACGTTTCTGTGCGGATACTCGGCGACGCAAGGCAACGAGATCGAGCTGGTCGGTTCCGTGAATGCCGGCGAGGCGCGCAAGCTCATCGACCGCGGCCACAAGGCGTTCGCACGCAAGCACGGCTAAGAACCGCATCCGCGACCGGCCCGCGCGGGTCGGTGTGGGTCATGAAGAACGAAGCCATCGTCGGCGGCATCACCGTCGCAGGCCAACCGACGGCGGACGAGCTCCGGTCGGGCGCGTTCACCACGATCGTGAACATTCGCGGCGCGGCGGAAGCGGGCAACATCTCGGCCGAGGCGCTTGCGGGCAGCGACACGACGTACGTGCCGGTTCCGTGGACGATCGATACGGTGACGAGCGACGACATCGCGCGCATCCGTGAAGCCGTGGAGTCGAGCGACGGTCCCGTCCTGATCCATTGAGCGGGTGCGACGCGTGCCGCGGTCGCGGCCGGTATCATCGCAGCCGAGCGTGAGGGGAGCGGAGCCGAAGGCGCGTTGCGCCTGATCGGCGAGGGCGGTTTCGCGATCGGCGGAACGCCGTACGAAGCGTTCGTCCGAAGCTACTTCGCCGCGCGGGGCTGAGCGAAGCCCGCGCTCGCCCCCTTGTCGCAAAGCTGACGTTGACGTAAACTTGCGGTATGCCGTCGATCGCGGCGCCCGAGCGGGCTCGCCTGCTCTCGGTCGCCGAGGCGGCCGCGAGGCTCGATGTGAGCCCGCGGACGCTCCGCTACTATGAAGAGCTCGGATTCCTCACGCCGGTGCGGACTGCGGGCGGCCACCGGCTCTACGGTCCGGCCGACCTCGAGACGATCGAGCGGATCGGCCGTATGCAGGCGCTCGGCTTCTCGCTCGCCACCATCCGCAAGGCCCTGCGCTACCGCTCCTACCAGGACGAGACCGGCCGCCACACCGTCGCCCTCGACGACCTGCGCACGCTGGTGGTCGAGGCCCGCGCCGACGCCGCCGCCGTGCGCGCGCGCATCGCCGCCCTGCGGCGCGAGCTCGACGATGCGACGCGCGAGGCGGACCAGCTCGACCGTGACGTCGCCTACCTCGACCGCCGCCTCGCCGAGCGGCTCGCATCGCGACCGGCCGGCCGGCGATGACCGCCATTGCCCAGCGCGCGGCCCCGGCCGTCGCCGGGCGCGCTTCCGCCGCTGCGCCGATCGCCGCGCCGAACCCGTGGGTGCTGATCGGCGTCGTCATGGTGGGCAACTTTCTCGGACCGCTGTACTCGTCGGTCGCGAACGTTGTGCTGCCGAACCTCGTCGCGTCGTTCGGCTCGGACGTCGAGACGATGGAGTGGGTCGTCACGGGCTACATGCTGGGCTACGCGACGGCGATGCCGGTGGCGGGCTGGCTGGCCGATACCTTCGGGCGCCGCCGCATGTACTTGCTCGGCCTTTCCATCTTCACCGTCGCGTCGGTGCTGACCGCACTCGCGTGGGACAGCACGAGCTTGATCGCGTTCCGCATGCTGCAGGCGATCGGCGGCGGCATCATCTCGCCGACGTCGATGGCGCTGATCACCGACGTCGTGCCGCCCGCGCAGCGCGGCCGCGCTCTCGGCGTCTGGGGGCTCGGCATGATGCTTGCGCCGACGTTCGGACCGGCGGTGAGCGGCTGGATCGTCGACACGTTCGACGACTGGCGCCTCATCTTTCTCCTCGGCATCCCGTTCGGCGTCGCCGGCCTGCTGCTGTCGTATGCGAAGATCCCGCACGACGACAAGCGCATCACGCGCGCGCCCTTCGACGTGTACGGCTTCGTGCTGCTGACGGCGGCGCTCGCGGCGTTCCTGATCCCGCTCACGCAGGGCGGGCGCGTCGGCTGGGACGATCCGATGATCCGCGCCTCGTTCGTTCTCGCCGCCGCGTCCTTTGCCGGCTTCATCTATCGTGAGCTGCACACGCCGCATCCGATGATGGATCTCACGCTCTTCCACGAGCGCACGTTCTCGCTCGCCGTCGGGCTGCGCGCGATTCTCGGAATGGGCTACTACTTTGCGATCTTTCTCTTGCCGCTCTTCACGCAGTCGGTGCTGGGCTGGACGCCGACGCTCTCCGGCCTCGTGCTGATGCCGGCCGGGCTCGCGATGGCGCTGCTGATGCCGGTCTCGGGTTCGCTCTCGGACAAGATCGGCGCGAAGTGGCTCGTCGTTGCGGGCGTCGCGATCGCGGCCGCGGGAACGTTCCTCTTCGCGCGCATCGACGTCGACTGGGACGTCGGCCGCATCGCGACCGACTCCCTGATCCGCACTGCGGCGCTCGGCCTGATGTTCACGCCGCTCACCGCCGTTGCGCTGGCATCGATCCCGCGCTCGCGCGCGGGCAGCGCCTCCGGCATCTTGAACACGGTGTGGCAGGTCGGCGGCAGCCTCGGCATCGCGATCGGGCAGACGTTCCTGACGAATCGGACCGCCGCGCGGCTCTCGGACGCCGCGGGCATGGTCGTGCAGTCGCGCCCCGCGGTCGCCGGCGCGATGCAGGCGCTGCAGTCGCAGGTCTCGGCCGAAGTTGCGCACGTCATGCTGGCGCGCGAGACGCTGATGCTTGCGACGGTACGGGCGTACGGCGACACGTTTCTGCTGGCAACGATCGTGATGGCGTGCGGCATCCCCGCCGCGCTGTTGCTGCCGGGCGTGCGCCGCCGCTCGACGTCCGACCCGGCGTGAGCCCGCCTGCCCCTCGCGGCGCGGATGCGGGCATACCCGTGTCATGCTGAAGAAATCGATGCTGGCGGCGGTGCTGACCGCCGCCGTCGCCGTCCCGGCGCTCGCGCAGTCGTTCCCGCCGATGCAGACGTCGGCCAGCGCGGGCGACAAGGCCGCCGCGACCTACTTCACCGAGGACTCCGTCGGCGACGTCCAGCTCGGCCGGCTCGGCGAACAGCGAGCGCACAACGCCGCGCTCCGTGCGCTCGCGCATGCGATGGTGCGCGACCACACGCGCACGGCGGAAGCGGGCTTGCGTACGGCGCGCGCGATCGGCGACGACGAGGCGCAGCTCAAAGCCGGCGACGACAACCAGATCCTGCTCTCCCGCCTCGCCCGGTACCAGGGCGCGAAGTTCGACCGCGAATACGCGTCCGCGCTGGTCGACGCGCACAAGACCGACATCGAGACGGCGCAGAACGCGCTCGAATTCGCCTCGGCGCCCGCGCTGCGCGCGTACCTGCGCATGACGCTCGCCGTCGACGAGCACCACTTGGCCATGGCACAGACGGCGCAGCAGCAGGTCGGCTCGGGCGACTGATCCGGCCGACGAGGAGTCGCACCCGGCCGGACGAACCGCGTCGCAACCAGCCGTGCCGGAGGTAGCGATGCAGTCACGTGGACGATTCTTGGCGGCGGGAGCCGCGGCCGGCGCATTCGCGTCCGTCGCGGTCCTCCGCTGGCCGGGCGAAGCGGCGCAGTTCAGCTTCAAGCTCGGCAACGACCAGACGCCGACGCACCCGATGAACGTCGCGACGGCCGAAGCGGTGAAGCGCGTCGCCGAGGCGTCGCACGGACAGATCGAGATCAAGGTGTTCGGAAACAGCCTCCTCGGCGGCGATCAGCAGATGCTCCAGCAACTGCGGTCCGGCGCCCTCGAGCTCATGCAAGTCGGCAACAACGTGCTCGGCGGCGTGATTCCGGCGGCGAACCTGCTCAGCGTGCCGTTCGCGTTCAAGAGCCCGCAGCAGTACCAGACCGCGGCGAACGGGCCGCTGGGCGCGTACATCGGCGCGGCCGGCGCGACGGCCGGCATCCGCAAGTTCGAGTCCGGCTTCTACGGCGGCTTCTTCGAGATCCAGAACCGCGTGCGCCCGATCAACACGCCCGCCGATCTCAAAGGGCTGAAGATTCGCGTGCCGGCGGGTCCGCTCGATGTCGGCACGTTCAAAGCGCTCGACGCGTCACCGACCGTCATCAACCTTTCGGAAGTCTACACGTCGCTGCAGACGCACCTCGTGGACGGCATCGAAGTGCCGCTTCCGACGGTGCGCAACTTCAAGTTCTACGAGCAAGTGAAGTTCTGCTCGCTCACGCATCACAGCGGCCTGACGTACATGCTGTTCGGCAACGCGGATGCGTGGAACAAGCTTCCGAAGAACCTGCAAGAGATCGTCGACCGCGAGCTCAACGCGGCCGCCGTTTCGGGGTCGCGCTCGATGGCCGCGCAGGAAGCCAGCATCGAAGCGGAGCTCACCGCCGACGGCATGACGTTCAACCGGCCCGCGCTCGAGCCGTTCTCGCAGGCGATCCGCGCCTCGGGACTTTACGGCAAGCTGCGCGAGCAGTACGACCCCAAGGGCTGGGAGATTCTGGAAAAGACGACCGGCAGGCTCACCTGACGGCGGCGCCAACGCGTCCCTGCACGCACGGTACGTGCCGTACGCTGTAGTACGCGCGTTTCCGTGCGCGCGCCGCGCGCCTTAACCGAACGTCCCTTGCCAAGGCAGCGGCCACTCGTTAGAATCAGCGTCCGGGGTTCGACGCCGGCACGCAGTCGTCGAGGGGTCGCGATGAGCGCTGCACTGCAGTTTCGTTTGTTCGGGCCGTTCGCGGTCGGCCATCAGGGCGGCTGGCACCACGGTCCTCCGCTCAAGAAAGGCCGCGAGCTGATTCAATATCTCGCGGTGTATCCGCGCGGCGTCGTCACGTTCGACGAGCTTGCCGCTGCGTTTTGGCCGCGCTGTGACGGTGATGAGGTCCGCCATCGGATCCATCTCGCGGCCAGCGGCGCGCGCATGTTCCTGCGCACGCTGCTGCACGGTGCGGACGTGCTGCGCTGCATCGGCAGCGGGTATGCGTGGAGCCCCGCCGTGCTCATCGACTCCGACATCGAGCGCTTCATCGCGTCCACGCGGTTGGGGACTCGCGACGGCTTTCGTGAGGCGCTCGATCTGTACGGCGGCGAGTTCCTCGCGGGCGAGACCGCGGAGTGGATGCAGCCGATGCGCGTGCGGCTCTCGACCGCGCACGCGGCGGCGCTGCACGCGCTCGCGAGCGAAGCGCTCGAGCTGAGGGACCACGCGCGTGCGCTGTCGTTCGGATTGGAGCTGGTCGACGTCGAGCCGGGACACGAGAGCGCGACGCGCTTGGTGATGACGTGCTTCGCCGCGCTCGGCCTGCGCGTTCGGGTGCTCGAACAGTACAGCACGCTCAAAGCGTACCTCGCCGAGCACATCGGCGTCGAGCCGACGCAGGAGACGACCGACCTCGCGTGCCGCTTTCTCGGTGTCACCAGGGCGTCCGATCAGGGAGCGGCCGGTTCGATCTCGAGCTCCAAGGCTTCGGCGATCCGCAGGAGCCCGTCCGTCGCCTGAAAGTACGCGACGGTTCCGGACGGCCAGTGCGAGAGGGTGCCCCGCACGGCGTCGGGCCCTTCGCGCCACACCGTGAGCACGACGGTCGCGTGGTTCGCGCGCAGCGTCTGTGACGGATCGGCGGGGACAGCGCTGACCGCCAAGCCGCGTTCATGCGGCGCCGCCGAGACGACGACGCTCACCGAGCGCGGTTCGAACTTGCCCCGCACGCGCACACTATAGCGAGCAGCGCTCTCGGCGTGCTCTCCGCGCGGACGCTTGCGCGGCCCGCAGCCGCCGGATGGAGAGCCGTGCGAGAGACGGCGGAGAGCGCGAGGGGAGCGGCGGCGGCTACGCTGCGAGCGGATGAACTACGTCGACCGGATTCTCGTGCGGCTCGCCGACCCGGCGCAGCGTGCCGGCGTGTTCAACGACACGGCGCTCGCGCAGATTCTGTCTGCGCTCTACGACACGTCCGCCATGACGATCGGCGCGCCGTACTCGCCGATCTTCGACGTGTTCACGCTCGGCGTTCCGGTCGCGCGCGTCGGCACGCTCGACGGCTACCTGCAGCCGCAGGGCGCGTCGCAGGCCACCGACGCGCACTTCACGGTCGGCGGCATCGCCGATGCGGCGACGGTTCGGGTCGACGCGCTGTGGCAAGGCCGCATCCTCGCGAACGCGACGATCGCGAGCTCGCAGGTCAGCGCCGTCTCGCTGCAATGGCCCGACGCGTCGGACGTCGACGCGCAGATCGTGGCGGCGCTCGGATCGTTGCCGTCGGACCCCGCCGCGCTCGAGCACGAGCGACGCACGCGCTACATGACGCTCGTCGAAGCGGCGATGCTGCAGCCCACGGCGCTCACCGACGCGACCTTCGACGCGCTGCTGAGCGCCGTGGGCGTGACGTCGGTCGGCGACATGATCGCGGCGCGCGGGAACGCCGATGTGGCCGTCGCACGCGTGACCTTCACGCCGCCCGGCGATCCCAAGCCCGTGGTGACGCTCCTGCCGGTCTCCGCCGCGCTGATGATCTTCGACGCGGGGTTCGCGCTCGCCGATCTGCTCGCGCAGACGAAGACGGTGCGCGCGCAGCTCGCACCGCAAGGCCTGGGCGTGTCGGTCGACCCGAAGCTGCCCGCGCGCACGGACTTCATCATGCTCTGGGTCGTCCCGAGCGACGTCTTCAACGATTCCGACTGGCCGGGCGCAACGCCCGCGCTTCGCATCGCGAACGCCGGGACGTGGCTCGCGAACGAAGGCATCGGCCTGCTCGTCACCGCTTAATCCGGAGGACTCTGCATCGTGAGCACCATGCCCGCCGCCTATCCGTACATCGAGGTCTCCATCGATACGTCCGGGCTGACGCCGATCGCGCAGCGCTCTCCCGGCGTCATCGCCGTCGTGGGTCACACCCCGGCCGGAGCCGCCGGCGGAACGGCGGCCGTCGACACGCCGTTCTGGGTGGCGACGCTCGACCAGGCTGCGGGCCTGTTCGCGCAAACCGTCGCGGGCAGCGTCGTCCCGACGCCGCTGTACTCGTCGCTCGAGATCGCCTTCCAGCAGAATCCGGCGGCGTCCAAAGTGTACGGCGTCCGCGCCGCGCCCGGAGAGTACGCGGCCGCGCTCGCCGCGCTCGAAGGCGCCGACGACGTCGACTTCGTCTCGCTCGCGAACGAGGTCAGCGTGGGCACCGCGTCGGGCGGCGGCAACGCCGCGACCGGCTTGATGGCGCTCAAGGAACACGTCGAGAACATGTCGTCGCAGGGGCTCAAGCGCATCGGCGTCGCGATGGTCGATCCCGCGCACGCGAAGAGCAACACGTACGCCACCGACGTCAACACGACGATGACCCCGCTGCAGAGCAGCGACTCCCGCATGGTGGTGGTCGCGGCCCGCGGCGCGACCGTCGACGTGGCGACGGCGGCAATGGCGGCGATCGCCGGCTACGACCCCCAGGTCTCGATGGTGCTCAAACCCGTCGGCGGCGTCGAAATTCCCGCGGGGCAAGCGTTCTCGCCGGCCGAGATCATGCAGCTCTCGCAGGCGAACATCAACCCGCTGATCGCGCCGGCGCTGATCGTCGGCGGAGCGATCCGCTTCGGTGACGGGCGCACGTACACGACCGATGCGGACCTCCTGTACATCGACATCGTCCGCGTCCTCGACGACATCGACTTCCGCCTCAAAGCGGGACTGATCGGCATGATCGGCGACGCGCGCATCACCAAAGCGGGTCTGCGGCTGATCTCGACGCGCATCGACGGGATCCTCGGACCGCTCGTGAACGCGGCGGAGATCGACGACTACGACTTCGTGATCCCCGTGCTGGACATCTTGAGCACGCCCGAGTCGACGTGGACGCCGACCGACGCCGCGCTCGTGCAGACGGCGCGCGCGAACCGCGCCGTCGACGTGGCCGTCTCGATCACGTACGGCCCGGCGACACACCAACTCCTCGTGAAGCTGACGCCGAAGTTCTAGGGAGCGACACCGATGCCTGATTGGACTACACGCCTGGCCGTCTCGTACGTCGACGCGAACAACAATAGCGTCAGCGTCACGCCGATCGACTCGTTCGCGCCGTCGTTCGCGCTGACCGCCGACGTCTTGCACTCGATCGAGCAGACGCACCTCGGCATGATCTACTCGCCGCAGGCGATCACGTTCTCGATGACCGTCAAAGCGATCGGGCCCGTCGTCGGTCAGCTCACCGCGCTCGCGCTGAGCCGCACGAGCTTCGACGTGACGCTGCAAGAGAGCAATACGGGGACGGACTGGAGCTTCCACAGCGTGGTGCTCTCCAAGTGCATCATCACGAGCGCCACGCCGACGACCGCGACGACGACCGGCGCCCCCGCTGCGACGTTCTCCGGCGTGAGCTTGTCCAGCACCGCGGATCCGAAGGCCGGCACGGCCGTCTCGATCCCGTAGCGCATGCCGTACGACCGCAGCGACGAGCCGTCCGCCGCGCGCGTGCTCTCGACGGGGATCGCGCTCGTCCACGAGGGCGAGCTCGTTCTGCCCGCGGCCGGCAGCGAGGCGCAGGCGACGCTCGCCGCCGCCGACGACCGCACGTCGATCGCGTATCTGTTTCCGGTCGAGATCGAGGTTCGTTCGGTCGGCGCAAGCGTCGACGTGCGCGCGGCGCTCGACGACGCGTTCCGGATGTTCGCCGATCAGGTGCACAACCACTGACATGCCGGTGCGCGTCGAGGTTCCGGTCCGCATTCGTACCGATGCGCTCGCCCTCACGCTGGGTACCGAGCAGCTTGCGGACGCGCTGGCGTCGGCCTGCGAACGCGCGCTCGTGAACTCGCGCACGCTCGTACTCGAGCCGCGCGGCGGCTATGCGGACGTCGCGCTGCGCGACCCCGAGGTCACGTGGTTCGGTGCGGGCGCAGGCGACGTGGGACCCGACGCCCGCGCGTCCGTCGAGTCGCTGCTGCGCGACCAGCTCGCCGCCGTGTGCGAGCGCGCGCGGATCCCGGCGTCGTTCCGCCGCGCCGGGGACGTGCGTTTCGCCGCTCTCCGAACCGCCCGTCGATCTGTTCGATCCGGCGCGGTACGACGGCGTGCTCGAGCGTTACGAGCTGCCGGTCTACGACGCGCGCGGAAAGAAGCGGTCGGCGCCGCTGCGGGCGGCGAAGGGCGCGGACGCGCCCGTCGTCGTCGACCGGCTCGCGTGGGTGCCCGGCGCAGCATTCCGGGGCGACATCGTGTACATTCGGCGGCTGTACGCGCAGGCGCGGCGAGAGTTTCCGGACGCGCCCGCCGGCGATCACGTCGGGATCATTCACGCGGCGACCGACGGGCGCTTCGAAGTCTACTTCTCGTCGGTGAACGGAAACCACAGCACCACGTTCAACTTCTATCCGGTTCGCGTCCGCGATCTGGACGCCGGCGGCAAGTTCAAGGAGAGCGAGGCTCGCCCCATCGTCCCCGGGATCGCGTACCTCCGGCGGCTCGTCGGAATCGGCGCGTCGCGCGAGGAGCGCATCGCCGTCCTGGCGGCGGTGTTCGGACCGCAGATTCGCGCGAAACTGCAAGCGGCGTCGAGCAAGAGTGAGCTGATGTCGCCGCAGGAATATGCGGACACGATCGCCGCGCGCGTGGGCGCGGAGATTGCCGCGCGTGAGCGCACGTTCCCGCACAACGCCGTCGCCATCGCGACGCTCGACATCGGCGGCGCGACGCACTACCTCCCGCTGCCGGGCGGCGCGGCGTTCGAGTGGGAAGGGACCGCGGTGCTCCTGCCGGTCGCCGCGCTCGTGCACCGCACCGACGTTCCGGACAGCGGCACGGGCGTGGACGGTGCGTCGCCCGAACGCAAGCGCGGGCGCGCGAGCGCTGTGGGCGGCACCGGCGACGAGGCGATCGACCCGCGCGGCGTCATTGATACCGGGATCGAGATCGCACCGTTCTCCGGCGCGGTGTATCCCGGCGGTGAACGGGATGCGGCGGTGTGCGACCCGTTTCTCGGTGAGCCGGTGCTGGCCGAGCTGGGATCGGCGTCCGACGCGGTCGTCGCGGCGATGGGCCGGCTCGCCGACGTGCTCGACATGCCGCCGTGCCGTTACGCGGGCGCGTTCGGGCTGAACGCGGCCGCGATGCTGGCTGCACGCGCCGACGACGTCGGCGGCTACGCCGCGTGGCTGGGCGAGGGCGGCTTTCTCGAACCGGTCGAAGCGAACGTGCAGGCGAACTTGCAATCGCTCGCGTTCCGGCCGACGGCGTCGCCCGGCATCCAGTACATGCGCAGGCTGGCGACGGTCGTGCCGCCGCTGACGGACTACGCGTTGCTCGTGTGCCGGCTCTACGCGCGCTACCCGAACGCGATCGAAGGGATGTTCCACGGCGACGCCCAGGGCTGGAGCGTCCAGTTCCTGTACGAGGTGGGCAAGTACGTCGCGCGGTCGGTCGGCGTCATCTTCGGTCAGACGTGCCGCATCCTGTTCCTGCAGCTGCTGCAGGCGTCGCGCGATACGATCGCCGAGCACCGCCGGCCCGAGAACATCGGGCGGTACGAGTCCGTCTTCGCGCAGATCGTCGTCCCGCAGCTGCAGCACGTCAATGCGCTCATGACGCTGCGAAGCCGCTTGGACTCGCAGATCTATGCCGAGCTCCATCCCGGCGGCGACGAGTTCGGAGGGGTCTCGATCGCCGACGCCGGGCCGGAGTTCGTGCCGGACAAGCTCGGGTGGACGACGGCGATCAAGGACGCCGACGGCAAAGAGTGGACCGTCGAGCAGCTCGACCGCGCGATCGCGCTTCGGCGTGGTGCCGCCGAAGCGATCGATCCGATCGTCAAACAGTTCACCGATCTGCCGGACGTGATGCGCAAGATGGGCCCCGACGGACGCAACGCGCCGCACGTGCTGTACGAGACGTTCAACGAGATGCTCGAGAACAACGCGGAGCAGGTCGGCAAGGCGCGCGACTCGTGGCTGTACGCATTCCGCGCCGGCAAGATCCACGAGGCGATGCCGGGCGAGAGCCCTCCCGGCGTCGAGTACGTCCTGCAAGGCATTCACCTGCAGGCTCACCAGCAGATCGCCGAGTTCTTCGGCAATACGGCGTACTACGCGAACGGCGTCAACCGTCTGTTCTCCGGCGAGGAGGCATGGGCGGAGTTCAAAGGATTCATCGAGTTCGCCGGGATCGTGCTGCTGTCGGTCGTCTGCCCGCCGCTCGGAACCGCGGTCGGCATCGCCGCCGCCGCGTACCATCTGCACGAGGCGCACGAACGCGAGTCCCTGTATCGCGCGCTGATCGATCCGGACGAGATCGTGAGCTGGGGCGAGGTCCAGGCCGAGCTGTTCGCGGCGCGCCTCGGGCTCGCGCTGGCATTCATCCCGGACGCGATCACGGTCGCCAAGGCCGGGTTCACCGGTGCCCGCGTCGCGGCGAAGGAAGGACTGCTCGCAGGCTCGCGCGCTGCGGTCGCGCTCGTGCGTGACGAAGCGCTGGCGGCGATGCAGCAGGCACTCCGGCGCGGGCTCATCGAGGCGTTCGTGACCGAATGCGTGAAGGCCGAGCTCATCAACGCGCTCATCGAGCGCGCGCTCACGCCGATTCTCGAAGAGTATGAAGCCGAGATCGAGCGCAGCGGCCCGGTCGGCGGCGCGCAGGGGGCGCTCGCGCTCGTCGCGCGCCTGGAGGGTCGCGCGCGATGAACGATTTCACGTTCGCAGGCTTGCGCACGACGCTCGACTCAACGCGCATCGTCGAAGGCAGCACGCGCTTGAAAGCGTTCCGCTCGCGGCTGGTCGCGCGCGGCGTGGACGAAGTGCGCGCGCAGAGCCTGGTCGAACGGCTCGTTCTGGGTGCGTGGGGGACGTTCGGCGATGAGTACGTCGCGCAGATGGACGGCGCGATCGGGCGCATCACGCGGGCGCAGCGCGAGCTGCGGTCGCGCCTGGACCGCATCCTCAAGCTGCGCCCGGGCGAGGCGACGCCGCCCGAGCTGTCTGCGCGGGA
Source organism: Vulcanimicrobiota bacterium (assembly GCA_963818845.1). Lineage (GTDB taxonomy): Bacteria > Vulcanimicrobiota > Vulcanimicrobiia > Vulcanimicrobiales > Vulcanimicrobiaceae > Vulcanimicrobium. The sequence goes on from CAWFTO010000003.1 coordinate 555,529, forward strand.
GCTCGCGCGGTTGCAGTTCGAGCTCGAGCAGGGACTCACCGAGGTGACGGGACGCTCACCCACGCGCGCCGCGGAAGGCGCGCGCGCGATTACGGACGACGAAGTGCGCGAGTACACGTCAGGTTTGGAGCCGCCGGAGTACGCGCCGCGAAACACGGTCGAGGAACCGGACGACGAGCTGTCGCGCCAGGACGATCCGCTCCGGCGCGGGGCGGACATCGACGCCCGCGGGCGCGCGACGGCGCGCGCGGCCGCGCTGCAGCAACGGCTCGGCGACGGATGGACCGTCGTCCTCGATCGCGCGCGCAATATCGAGCAGGCGCGCGGGCTCGCCGCGTTGGACCCCGACTTCGCCGCGAACGGCTTCGAAATCGTGATCACGTCGCCGGACGGCACGCACTTCCATCCCGACGGCGTCCATTTCATCGGCGATCCCGATCAGGGCGGGAGCTTTGAGTTTCTCGAGTGGAAGGGTCTTACCGACGACCCGAACGCGTTCAACTACACGAGCGGAGAGACGGCCTTCAGGGAGCTCAAGGACGACATCGAGGCCGATGTGGCGCGCGCGCCGAGGTTCGCGCGGGCAGGTTGTATCGGCTTCGTGTGGGTGACGGACAGCGTCAAGATGTTCGCTGCGTTCCAGGAGGCAGCGGCTGACATTCACACGCGGGGCGTCACGTTCTTGGGGCCGCGGTAGATGGGCCTGACCAACAGCTCGTACATCGACTACGCGTCGATCCCGTCGGCGATCATCTCGGACGGGATCATCCCGATTCCCATCTGGGGCGTGACGGCGATGTCGCTGACCGAAGCCTACCACTTCCCGCCGATCGGCTCGACCGGCGCGAAGTCGGTGCTCGCGGTGCACGACGACACGATCACGCTGACCGGCGTGCTCGTCGGACCCGAGCGGTACGCGTGGAAGCTGGCGCTCGAGACGATGTCGGAGAGCAGCAAGCGGGGCGGAACGAAGCTGCTGGGCATCGGGCCCAAGCTCAACGGGCTGATCCTGATCACGTCGATGACCATCCGCACCGACATGCAGATCCAGAGCCTCTCGTTCAACGTGACGACGGCGAAGCGGCACACGATCGACGTGACGATCACCCTCGCGTACATGCCGGTGCCGAGCGCGGTCGGCAAGCTGCTCGATCTCGCGTCCGTCGGCATCGCCGCGCTCGCGGACATGGGCGGCAACTGACGTGCCGCCGTTCCCGATCTCCCGCTATCTCGTGCCCGCGACGCCGCCGCCGCTCGACGATCGCTTCACGACGGTGACGCAGACGCTCACGCAGGGTCTTCCCGCGACGATCCCGATCGACAATCAAATCACGCTCGTGCTCCAGCTGCCGACCGGTTTGGGTGCGGCATGGCGCGATGCGGACCCGGCTGCACTCGTCTCGGCAAGCGACTGGCAAACGGCAGCGGTCGGCCCGCCGGCGAAGCTCGCGCGCGCCGCGCTGCGCCTGGAGGTGCGGAACAACAACCGCACGAGCGCGGTCGTCCCCGTCGTCGCCGGGAACCGCGCGCTCGTGAGCGATGGGTCGACGCCCGGCGTCTCGTACGAGATCGCCGTGCTCGCGTGGGCCGTGTACGCGGGCTCGATGCTCAGCCCCGGCGACTTCGGATCGACGATCACGTTCGCGTGGCGCCGCAGCGACGTAGCGGTACAGCAGTTCGCGACGCCGCCGGTCAACTTCTACATCTTGCCGCGCTTGAGCGAACAACTGCAGTTCGCGTCCTGGCTGAACCTGCGGCCCTCCAAGCCGCTCACGCTCGTGCAGTCCATCGCGCTGCGCCGAGGATCGATCGACGATGCCGCTAAGCTTGTCCTCGAGTAACACGTCGTACACCGGCCTGGTTCCGGGCTGGCTGCTGTCGTTCAGTGCCGAGCAGAACGGACAGCCGAGCGGCGACGCGCAGGAATTCGGGACGGACGACTACGAGGGCGACATCAGCGCCTCGCTCCAGAGCGGCTTGCAAGGCGGATCGTACAGCTTCACGATCACGTGGCTGACGGACGACACCTATCGCCTGATCAAGCCGATGAAGATCGTCCGCCTGTTCCTGTACTTCCGCGACAATCTGTCGTCGCCGCTGGGCTACCTCGAGAACCTCGTCGGACTGCCGGGCGGATCGGCACCGAGCTCGAGCGCCCTCAAGGACAACCTGGTCGCCGACTTGCGCGTCACGTCGGTCACGCGCGCGATCGGCGAGCGCGGCTACACGACGACGATCAAGGCGCGCGAGCGCATTTACGATCTCCTCACGACCACGAGCCTGTCCGCGAGCAAGACGCCGGCGCCGATGGGGCAGATGATCGACTTCATCATGCACAACGCGCAGACGCCGCTGGTAGCCGGGACGCACTACACGTACTATCCGCCGCCGGCGCCGGAGCCGAATTCCGGCAAGATCACGGCCGGCACGTCGCGCAGCCAGCTCGTCACGCAGCTTGCCAACGCGCTCGAGCGCGCTTCGAAGGCGTACGGCCGCGGCATGCTGCTGGTGCGCGACGGGATGCTGCACATCGGCAAGCGTCCGATCCCGTTCGCGACCGCCACCGACGGGCGGCTGACGCTCGACGCGCCGTCGGGTCTGGTCCAGAGCGAGCGTCTCGATGCGGCGACGACGGATCCCGGACCATCCGGCAGCGCCGACGCGGCGCGTACGCGCTGGCGTTTGACGCTCTCGGGGCGCCCCGACCTCAAGCCGGGCGATTTCGTCACGTTCCCGACGCCGGACGGCGACGAGAGACGGCGGGCGGTGGCAAGTCCGCGCTCGGCATGATCGGTGCGGTCGCCGATCTCGCCTCGAGCCTGGTCTCTGGGAGCGATTCCGCGACGCCGCTCGGCCTCTACGTTGAAAGCGTGGACCACCGGCTGAGCCGGTCCGTCGGATTCAGCACCGTCGTCACCGGCGTCGAGGTGACGAGCGGGAAGGCGGCCGACGCGTGGGATACGCGCCAGCGGCAGGCCGCCGGCGCCGTGACCCCGCCGAACAACGCGCCGCAGCAGCCCAGCGGGACGGGGACGGCAGCGACGGCCGTCAACACGCTGATCAACCGCCTCGTGCAGACGCGCGAGTTTCCCGACGTCGCCGAAGTGCGCGCGTTCTCCGCGCAGGACGCCGACGACCAGCATCCGGCGCAGTCGAGCCGCATCTGGGAGGGCCTGCAGAACCCGCCCGGCGGCGACGACGCGGGACCGCACCAAGCGCGGCGCCTCGACATCGACCGCACGCAGCGCAACGAGGCCGTCGGCGTGCCGTACGCGACGCCGGTCGCGTGGGGGCCGTGCGGGCTCGTGCTTCCCCGCTACCCGGGAACGCGCGTCATCGTCGTGCACCGCGACGGCGACGGTACCGATCCGATCGACGTCGGGGCGGGCTGGCAAGACGGTGACGGCCCGACGAACGCGCAGCTCGGCGACTTCTGGCTGTCGCTGCCGGCGTTCTCGGACGCCCCGCCGGCATCGCTGGGCGACGACGAGTCGCCGTCGTCGTACGGCGGAAACGTCGTCAACGATCTGATCGACGCGAGCGGCAATCGTGCGATCGAGATGAGCACGTTCGTGCTGCGCGTCGGGACGGAGATGCTCAAGGCGGCGGGGACGCGGCCCGCGGCCGCAACCGACCCCGTGTTCAGCGTCGAGCACACCAAGAGCGGCAAGACCGCGCGCATCGCGATCAACGCCGACGCGTCGATCACGATCCACAGCGACGCCGGCCTGACGTTCGAGACGACGGGTGACATCACGATGAAAGCCAACAACGTCAACGTCGGCGTGAGCGGCACGATGGACGTGAGCCCGCAATGAGCGACGTGCTGACGCTCGCGAGCTCGGTGACGTGCCAGTTCCAAGGCACCGTCGCGACGTCGAGCTCGGCGAAGCTGACGGTGCAGGGACAAGCCGTGCTGCTGATCGCGAGCGTGGCCGGCGCCGCCATCAGCGGCTGCCAGCATCCGTCGAGCTCGAGCTCGTCGCCCTGCGTGACCGTCGCGGCCGTCACGGGGACGCCCTCGACCGTGCTGACGGCCGGGAACGCCGGCGTGCTGACCGCGGTCGTCGGCACGGGAACCTCGACGCCGACGCCCGACACGCTCTCCGCAGTCGCGCAGCAAGCGCTGCTGACGGCGTCGTGATGCGATGAGCGCGAGCACGGCGCAAACCGACCTGTCCCGCGTCTTCGGCTTCGACCTCGCGGCGCTGCCGACGGCGCCCGGAATCGACCTCGCGACCGACGTCGCGTTCGCCGGCGGCGACCTCGTGACGGTCTCGGGCGTCGACGCGCTCGACCAGGGCCTCACGCTGGCGATCCTCACGCGCCTGGGCGACCGCATCTTTGACTCCGGCTACGGCTTCGACGGCCTGCGTGCGCTCGGCGACGAAACGAATCCGGTCCTGGTGCGCGAGCGCGTGCGCATCTCGCTGATCGCGACGCTGTCGCACGACCCGCGCGTGCGCGCGATCAGCGACGTCCAGCTCGAGACCGAAGTCTTCACGCGCACGCTCTCGGTGCAGATCAGCTTCACGACGATCGCGGGGACCCAAGCCGTCGTCAACTTGAACGGGGTGATTCCCGGTGCCTGATTCGTCCGTCTCACAAGCCGACGTCCTTGCGATCGACGCATCCGTTACCGCCACGACCGGCTCGCCGGGATTCGGCGTCACCGCGGCGGGCTTCATCGCCAAGCCGTTCGCGCGGCTGCTCGCGGAGAAGCTCGCGCTGGCGCGCGCGCTGTTCGGAAGCGACGTCGACCTGACGTCGGGTTCCGTCATCCGCACGCTCCTCGAGCTCGGCGCGCTCGAGGATGCGCGGACGTGGGCGGCGCTTGCCGCGCGGTTTGACGACAGCTTCGTGTCGACGGCCGTCGGCGCGGCGCTCGACACGCTCGGTACGGAGCTGCACCAGCCGCGTCCCTACCTCGAAGCGACGGGAGCGATCACCCTCACGCTCACCGGAGCGCTGCCGCCGGCATATCCGACACTGACGATCCCGCGCGGCGCGCGCTTGTCCACGCCGGGCGGGCATCCCGTCGCGCTCGACGAGCCGGTGACGCTGTCGCCGGCGAACAAGACCGCGAGCCCGGCGGTCGTGGCGTTCTATCCCGGACCCGACGGCAACCTCAATCCGACGGTCACAGCGTCCGACGGTTCGTTCCCGGAAAAGATCGATCGCTGGAACTTCGCCGATGAGCTGCTGTCCGATCTCGAAGAAGCGCAGACGCTCGCCGGTGCGACCCTGGTGAAGATCGACCACACGCTGCCGCTCACCGGAGGGCAGCTGCAGTGGCCCGACGAGCGCTATCGCGCGCTGCTGCTCAACGTGCCGCGTTCGATCTGGACCGTCGACGCGATTCGCACCGCCGTCTCGCTCGTTCCCGGCGTGCGGCAAGTGCTGGTGCGCGACGGCTGGGGCGGCCTCGATCTGCAGCAGTCGATCTTCGGGAACTTCAACTTCATCGAGCGGCTGTTCTCGAGCGAGCGCGATCTCGGCAGCCCGTACTACTTCTCGGTGATGGTCGCGCCGACGCCGTCCGCCATTTGGGGCGGTCCCGACGGCCTCTACGCGGCGGTGTCGTCGGCCATCGAAGACTTGCGCCCGATCGGCATCTTTCCGAACATCCAGCAGGCGACGCAGGTCGACATGGGCGTGCAAGCCGATCTCGTCGTGCGCGGCATCCCGCTGCCGAGCGGGACGAAGGCGTTCATCAACGCGTCCGCCGCCGCGGTCGATCTCAAGACGCGGCTGCTCGTGCGCTTGCGCAAGTACGTCGACCAGCTCGAGATGGGCGAGCCCGTGCGCGTCTCCGAGGTCGTGTGGGCGTTCATGAACGAGCCCGGCATCGCGGACGTGCAGAACGTGCGGCTGCTGCAGTATCCGCCCGGCTTCGACAGCTTGAACTTCGCGACGCTCCCGGCCGACGCGCCGCAAGTCCTCGACTGCGGCGAGAACGGGACGCTGCAGGTCGATCAGATCGCGGTCGCGGTCGAAGACCCGAGCGGGCTGACGATCGTATGACGGCCGATCCCGACGTCTATGCGAGCGCGTCGATCAGCAACATGGTCGAAAGTCTCGCGGGATCGCTGCGCGGCGGCGCGGTCAAGACCGGCCTGCCGATCCCGGCGAGCGGAACGGTCGACGTCGACTGGGAGACGCGGGAGCCCCTCGTGCTCGTCGCCCCGCGCATCTCGCTGCCCGGCGGCGTCCGGCTGGACGTGACCGTCGGCGGCGGCCCGGACGCCGTGTTCGCGCAGCCGCTGTTCGTGAGCCGCACGGAGGCCGGCGCAGCGATCCCGATCCATCGCCCGGCCGCCGATCCGTCGACGTCCATGGCAGCGCCGTTCAGCCTCACGGTCTCGGCGACGCACCTGAACGCGGACGGGACGCCTGGCGCCGTCATGGGCGGCACGGAGCTGAGCGCAACGTTTCATCTCGTGCTGATCGAGGGCGTGTTCGGACGGCTGCTGTACGCGCTTGCCGCCGAGAAGGCGCGCATTCGGCGCTGCGGCCGCGACGTCGGCGCGATGCGCCGGCTTTCGAGCGCGCAGCTCGTCGCGCTCGACCGCATCGGCGCCGACCTCGGCGTGCCGCGGTTCACCGACGCGATCCGGTACGATCCGACGACGAAGCAGATCCTCGCGAGCTTCGACCCGTCGGGGAACCCGATCGTGGAGACCGACGACGATTACCGCGCGCGGCTCGGGATCTACAACCGCTTCGTCGCGCCGAGCCGCACCGCGATGCTCGCGCTGTTGAACGGTACCGGAGGTGCCGCGCAGCCGAATGCGGGCCCCATCGCCGAGCTCGGCTTCACGCCTCGTTTCACGATCGAAGAAAGCGACGAACCCTTCGCGATGACCCTCGCGCTGGTCGAGGTCGGTTCGGCGGGCTATCGCGCGAACTTCCTGCAGTACGTGCGCCAGGCGTTCCTCGTGTGGATCGAAGACTCGCCCGCCGCGGACGCGGCGCACGCCGGGCGCTTTCGCTCGACCGAGGAGAAGACCGCGACCGACGCGCTGCGCGCTCGGCTGCGTGCCGCGTACGCGTTTCCCTCGCAGGCGGCCGTCGCGCCGCTGCTCGCGCAAGCGCTCGACCAGCTCGCCGCGGTGTACGCCGCGCTCGGCGGCACGGGGAAGCTCGCGATCCAGCGCGCGCAGGACGGCAGCGGCGGCAGCCGCTACGAGCTCGGACTCGGCGTCGACCTCGCGCCGCTGCCGGCCGCCGAGCTCGACGCGCTCGCCGCGAAGGTGAACGACCCGCACCGCACGCCGGCCGCGGACACCGGCGTCGAGTCCGTCGTGCGCTCGATGACGCCCGCCGCATCGTCGCGTGATCCCGACGGCGCGTGGTTCTTGTCAGCGTGCGGGCTGCAGACCGTGTTTCGCATCGATCCCGGCAACCTGTACCTGTCGCACTTGCCGGTGGACGGACTCGTCATCGACGGGCCGGCGTCCGTCGCGACGGGTGCGATCGCGACCTTTGAAACGCGCTACGAGACGCCGGGATCGCCGAACGAGAACGCGGCGCTGTCCGCTGCGGTCGCCGCAGCGGCGGCCGCGTGGAGCGCGGCGGGACACACGGCGTGGACGCCGCTGGACGCGACGACCGCGCAGAACGACTGGACGCACGCACCCGCGCGCGCTGCGGCGGATCCGGCCCTGGGCGTGTTCCGCGCCGCCGGCCTGCCCGCGCTCGAAGCGCCCGCATCCGTCGCGCCGCAGCTCGCCGCTCTGCCCGCGGCGATGCTGACGACGCTGCGGCTCGACGTGCCGTTCGCGGCGGCGGTCGTCGCCGGCGAATCGTCCGCGATCACCGAGCTGGCCGCGCTGGTGGCCGTGCTGCGCGGCGCCGGCTTCACCAGCGTGCTGCCGATGCTCGACGCCGCCGGCGAGCTGCTGCTGATCGTTTCGGTGATCGGACTGCCCGTCGCCGGCCTGAACCTGAACGAGCGGCGCGCCAGCGGGTTCCTGTGGTACGCGCTGCCCATCCAAAACGACGTGGGCGCGCTCTTCGGCACGATGGGCAGCACGAGCTCGCTGCGTGCGCAAAAGCCCGGACTGTTCGCGCTCGCCGTCGTCGGCTTCGCGCGGCGCGACACCGTGGGTCCGTACGAGTACCGCGTCGACCTGCCCGACAAGGCCGTGCTGAGCGTTCGCCAGTACGAGTTCGTCATGAACGTCCTGGCGTCGGTCTTCCCGATCGGCGTCATGGTCAACACCTACGGAATTCGCAGCGGGCACGTCGACCTGGACGGCGACGGCGTCGCCGATCCGCTCCCGCCGACGCTCGCCCGCACCTACCGAGACTTCCAACGCACGCGCTATCGCGGCCAGTCCGCGATGGGCCTCACCTGACGATCACACGGGGTTCCGACGATGGCCAACGCCAGCACCACTCTCGCGCTGCAGGGCATGACGCCCGAGGTTCTCTACTCGACGCTGACGTCGACCGGGCTCAACGAGGTCGACGCGAGCATCCTCGTGAGCAGTTGGATTTACCACAACTTCGGGACGGTGCAGCGCACGTTCGCGTACGGTGCGGCGTTCGACGCGATTGATGCGGACTGCGTCGCAAGCTTCACGCGGTCGTTCGTCCACACGGACTGGGTCGACGGTGAGAGCGTCGTCCAGGCGCAGCAGACGACGGCCGAGGAAGGCTTCAACGTCCGCTTCCACAAGATCGAGGCGGATATCGACGCGCTCGCCGCGGAGATCGCGAAGATCTACGCGTGCGTGGCGGAGATGCGATCGGCGCTGCACGACCGGCTCGAAGAGATCAAGACCGAGCTCAACCGCATAGACGCCGACGTGTTCACCTCCTCGGGGCCCGTCGTATCGGTCGGGCCGAAGCCCGTGTTCGGCAACCTGGTCAACAACGCGCAGTACGCGGGCGTCACCAAGCTCGGCGACCAAGTCGTTTCGATGTGGAATACCACCCAGGGCATCTACATGCTGCCGGCCGTGAACCCGGTGGTGGGCGACCCGGTGAACGACGCGCGCGTGCAGAACGCGGCGAGCTTCGCGGCGTACGTCGCGGAGAACCCGGCCGTGGCAAAATCGTTCGCGAACGCGTTCACCGTCGGCGACTTCGTCGCGAAATACGGCGACGCGCCGTTGAGCAACGGCTTGACCGTGTCGCAGGCGCTCAGCTCGCTGCCGAGCAACGCGCAGTTCACCTCCGTGAACGACCTCGACACCGCCGTCGTCAAGCAGAGCGCCTCCGCACTGAGCGCCGGCTCGCTCAACGTCGGGTCGGTCGTCGCCGCGGCGCTCGGAACGACGACCGGCGCGCTGTCGTCGGTTTCGATCTCGCGCCTGGCGACGCTCCCCGTCGCGGCGCGAACCGCGCTGGCGCAGGCGGGGATCACGACCTTCGGGCAGTTGGCGGCCGCCGACGCCACGACGGTCCAAGCGACGCTGCAGAAGAGCGGCGTGACCGGCGTCTCGGTCGGCGACGCGGCGGGCGCGATCGCGACCGCGAAGACCATCACCGCGTTGGGTACGTGACACCATGATCGCACGCGTCTCGTCACACTGGTGGCTTTTCCTCGTCCGCGGCATCCTGGCGCTGCTGCTCGGACTGACGATGCCGTTCTTCCCCGGGGCGGCAATCTTCGCGATCGCCGTGCTGTTCGGGGCCTACGCGTTCGTCGACGGCATCGTCGCGATCGTCGCCGCCACGCGCATGAGCCACGCCGAAGGCAAGTGGCCGTGGCTGATCGCCGAGGGCGTGGTGGGCATCGCGGTCGGCGTCATCACGTTCTTCGCACCGCTCGCCACGATCGTTGCCCTCGCGTACGTCGTCGGCGCGTGGTTGATCGTCAGCGGCCTCGCGTCGCTCGTCACCGCGATGCGCATGCGCGGCCACCTCGGCGGCGAGATCCTCTTGATCGTCGTAAGCGTCCTGTCACTGTTCGCCGGCGTCATCGTGTTCCTCACGCCCGCGTGGGGTCTGGTCGCGCTCGTGATCACGGTGAGCGTCTACGCGATCCTCACCGGGCTGTTCTTCATCGGGCTGGCGTTCCGGCTCCGCAAGCTCGGCGGAGCCCTGCCCCCGCGAACGTAGGGGCGGGACGCAAGCCACCTGCTGCGGGACTCTTTGCTACGGCGGTGCAGCCGCACGCTGCGAGCGCGGCGTCGACTCCCATCCCAGCACGCGCGCGATCAGTTCCGTGCGGTTGCGGCTCTGGGTCTTCTCGAGCATGCTGTTGACATGATCCTGGACCGTCGACGACGTGATGTTCAGCCGTGCTGCCACGTCCTCGAGGCGGTTGCCGTCGAGCAGCAGCGCGAGAACCTGCACTTCGCGTGGTGAGATGTGGAAGCGCGCCGCGACGCCGGTGAGGGAGTTGCTCGGCTGAAATCGGTCGACGTGCACGCCGATGAAGAGGCCGGTCGGTCCGGACATCGGCTCCGTCCGAACGACGAGGAACGGAACGGGATAGGCGACGCCCGTCTGCTTCACGCCCGACCCGGACCAAGCTCGGGTCAGCTCTCGCACCGTATCTTCGAGGAGCGTCGGCAAACGCTCCGAGATTCGCGTGTGCAGGCCCGTCAACGCGACGCGGCGCTGGTCTTCATCGGTCCATGCGAGAACGATTTGCAGGTCGGCGTTGAGCACGTAGAAGGCGCCGTCGCGCGGTTTCGGCGCCGTGCGATTTGCCTCACGAGACGCGTCGGTGCTCGGCGGCTGGAGCGGCTGGAGCCGCAGCGCGGACAGCCGATCGGAAACAGCGTCGAGAGCCATCGTGAGCATGCTGATCTCGCTCGACGTGAAAGCCCCGAGCTCGAGCGTGCGGAGCAGCGTAAGGATGCCGAAGTTGGTGCGCGCGTCCGCGAACAGAAGCGTAATGCCGCTCGCGAACTCGTCCAGCGCACCGAGGGTCGCGGCGATTCGCGGCCCCGCCGGCGCTCTGCTGCGCTGGCGCTTGAACTCGTCGGTAAGCCCGGCTTTCCCGCTCACGTGGGAGCCGAACAGGGAGACGAGCTCGCCGTTCGGCTGGATTCGCGCGAACGTCCAACGCGACGCGGGCACGACCGCCAGAATGCCCGACACGATGTCGTACGCAGCGTCCGACTGGGGCATGGCTCCGAACTGCCTGAGCCGGCCGGTTCTCGCGCCGCTTCGCGGATCGGCCTGTTTCACGATGGTTCCGTCCTCGAATCCATAGTACCATAGGTTCGAGGCGGGCGCGCTAATGGCGCCGGTTCGTCACCATATACGGTGAAAGCGTTTCAAGAGATGAGTCACGTCTGCTGTTTGGCAGGCATTGATCCTGCAGTTGCCCCGAGATTCGAAGCTGCCTTCCGCGCAGTGGGAGCGGGCGGGCGCGCGAAGATCGTGCGCCTGGCGGTGGTGGATCTTCGGATCGCCGCGCCCGGATCTGCTCGTCTGCGATCTCGATCACGTCGCCGTTGATGCGCTCGAACTGCTGCGCCAAATCCGCTTCGTGCTGCCGCAATGTACGATCGCGGTGTTCACCGGCGCCGTGAACCGTTCGTGGGGAACGGCTTGCCACCTCGCGGGCGCGAACGGACTCCTTTCGAAGGACTCGGATGCACGACGGCTCAGCGTCGGAATTCGCGGTGCGCTGCGCAATGGGTGCTACACGGATCCCCGCTTCGCCGCGTGACGGCGCAAAACGCGCGGACGATCGACGTGCGCGCCACCGTGTGGAGCTCGCCGGCGGGCGATGCGAGCGCAGGCGGAGACTGGTGCGAGGTGATCGAGATCTCCGATCACCTCGTCGGCGTTACGATCGGCGACGTGTCCGGACACGGCGAGCCGGTGGCCGAGGCGATGGCGCTGATGCGCGCGTCCGTCGCGCGCAGCCTGCGCTACGGCAGCGCGCCTTCGCAGGCGCTCCAGACGGCGAACGCGATCGCGTGCGCCATCGACGGCGGGACGATCGTCACGGCCGTCGTCGCAATCGTCGACAAAAGCTCGGCGACGCTCACCCTCGCGAACGCAGGTCACCCGCCGCCGCTGATGCTCACGGCCGATCGCCATGCATTCCTGCAGCAGTCGCCCGGCCACGTTCCCCTGGGACTCTTCGACCGCAGCGAAGCGGGCGATCAACTCTTCGAGCTTGAGCCAAGCGCATTGCTCGTGTTCTACACTGACGGAATCACGGAATACCGCCGAGATCCGATCGGAGGCGAGGCCGAACTGCTGCACGCCGCTCGTGTCGCGTTCGATCAGCCGACGCTCAACGATGCGTACGCCATCGCGCGGCTCGTTCTCGCAGGCGGGCAAAGCACCGACGATGCTGCAGCTATCGGGCTCCGCATCGTATGACGGGAGCGCCGCCGGGCGCGCGCGGCTAGGCGCGCTTGCGGTTCGCGAGGTACTCGCGGACGACGCGCTCGGGCGCGCGCGCGATCCACGCCTCGGCGATCGCGCTCTGGAGCGCCTTCGCCGAGATGCCCTCGAGCTGCGCGAGGACCGTCGGGTAGCCGTCGAAGTGCGGAGTGGTGAAGAAGACGCGCGGATCGGTGCGCAGGATCGCTTCCTTCATCGCGAGATCGGCGGTGCGCAAGCCTAAGATCGCGCCCTTCGGCGCGGCGTCGCCCAATGCCGCGACGTCCGATGCGCGCAGCGGACGCTCCCAGAGGAACGGCTTTTTGTTCACGGTCCACGCCGCGTGTCCGTACGACATGGTCTCGCTCACGCCGGGCAGGGCGAGAGCGTACCGGCGAACCTGATCCCACGTCGCCATGCCGGCGCATTCGCCGTCACAAGAGCTTCGCTCCCGCGACGGCGAGGATCACGATGACCGCCGGGCGCAGCGCCGCCTCGCCGATCCACCGGCAGAGGCGTGCGCCGAGATAGGCGCCGGGGATCGCACCGGCGGTCAGGCTGCCGGCCATCGGCCAATCGACGTTCGCGAACGCGACGTGCCCGGCCGCGGCGACCGGCACCATCACGGCGGCGAAGACGATCTCCGACCCGATCAGCGCGCGCAAGCCGATCGCCGGCAGCACGAGCAGCAGCAGCGGGAGCGTGATCGAGCCCGAACCGATCGACGTGATCGCAACGAGAAACCCGACCGCCGCTCCGACCGCGACGACGGCGCGCTCGCCGGGCGCGGACGCGCCCGCACCACGACGCCGCACGAACGACGACACGAGCGCGGCTGCGGCGGCGACCAAGATGACGATGCCGATCGCGCGGCGCAGCACGTGCTCGATGTCGGCGGCCGGCAGGTGCGCGCGCACCAGCGCGAACGCGCCGAGACCGGCGAGCGCGCCGGGGATGCCGCCGATGCACAGCGCGCGCACGACGCGCAGATCGACGGTGCGCTGGCGCACGTGCGCGAACGCGGCAATGGTCTTCATCGGCACGCTGTAGACCAGATCAGTGCCGACGGCGACGGACGCCTTGACGCCGAAGACGAGAATGAGGAGCGGCGCGAGGAGCGCCGAGCCGCCGATGCCGGAGATGCCGGCGATCGTGCCGATGAGCAGCCCCGCGGCGACGAGTCGCAAGTCCATCGCCGAACGCTTTCCGCGCCCGGCACGAACGGTCCGGCTCGACGGCGTGACGCCCGTCCGCCGAGGAGTTCGCGGCGGGCGCGGCAACGAACGTCGCCGCGTGGCTGATCGCACCATTCCGCGCCGCTGGGACGTCACGCTCGACGGTGTCCGGTGGCTGCCGCGCATGATCGACAAGGCGCGCATGCGCGAAAGCGGCCGGCTCGGGACGTATCTGCTCGGCCACTCGCCCGTCGATCGCGCGCTGCTGGAACGCCTGAACGTCGGCACCGAAGACTTCGCGACAATCGTGCGCGCAGCGGCGAACGACGACGCCGTCGTCGCGGCGCTGCGCGCGCGGTGGGACGAAGCGCGCGTGCGCCGCTGGTCGGAACGATTCCCGCGCACCTACCGCGCGCTGATCCGGCTGTGGGATCTCGATGAAGGCTACGCGTCGCCGAACGCCGCGGAGCGCGCCGGACTCGCGCTGTTCCGGCCGTTCGAGGCGGCGGCGATGGAGCTCGTGCGGCGGCTGCGCCGCGCGCCGTAGCGAACCGGCGTGAGCGTTCACCTGCGCGCGGAGGTCGACGGTCCGCTCGGCAACCTCGTGCTCGACCGTCCCGCCGCGCTCAACGCGCTCGATCTCGCGATGTTCCGCGGCGTCGAAGAAGCGCTGGTGCGGTGGCGCGACGACGATCGCGTCCGGGCCGTCACCATCAGGGGCGTCGGCCGAGCGTTCGCGGCGGGAGGCGACATTCGTGCCGTGCGGGATGCCGTGCTGCGCGGCGACGGCGCGTATCTGCGCGCGCTCTACGCCAGCGAATACGGCACGAACGCGATCGTCGCGGAGTATCCCAAGCCGTACGTCGCGCTCGTCGACGGCTACTGCATGGGCGGCGGGCTCGGTCTCGCGATGCACGGGCCGTTCCGCGTGGTCACCGAGAACGCCGTCCTCGCGATGCCCGAGACGGCCATCGGCTTCTTCCCCGACGTCGGCTGCACGTACGTGTTCCCTCGCATGCCGCGGCGCGTCGGCTGGTACCTCGGACTGACCGGGTATCGCATGGACGCCGCGGACGCGCTCTGGTGCGGTCTGGCGACGCACTACGTTCCCTCGCAGATGCTTGCGCCGCTGCACGCGGCGCTCCGCGACGACCCCTCGCCCGAACGCGTCGTGCCGCGCTTTGCCGCCGAACGTCCGGCGTCGCGGCTCGCGAAGCAGGCGGCGAGCATCGAGCGGTGCTTCGGCGCGCCGTCGCTCGATGCCGCGCTCGCCGCGCTCGAAAACGACGGCGGCGAGTGGGCGCGCGAAACGCTCGCGATGCTGCTCCGCATGTCGCCGACGGCGCTCGTGACGACGTGGGCGCTGTTCGCGCGCGGCGAGGCGCTTTCACTGCGCGCCTGTCTGGGCATGGAGCTGCGCGTCGCGCTGCGCATGCTGGAGATGCCCGACTTCGTCGAAGGCGTGCGTTCGGTCGTGGTCGACAAGGACCGCAACCCGGCATGGCGCCCTCCGACGCCGGCCGGCGTCGACACCGTCGCGGTCCAGCGGTTCGTCGACGAAGCTGCGGGCGGCGATCCGATCGGCGTTGTGCCGAATACAAGCGACGTCCCAGATCAAAGCGGCACGATGCGGCGGTGACGAACCCAGCGTGCCGCCGGGTAGCGGCAGAGCAACCGAGGCCATCGTCGTATGGCCGTTCGACCAACGCCGCGTGCCGGCGATTGTCCGCATGGGGGAACCCCGGGGCGGCTGTTCCCGTTAGAGTTGCACCGTGGACGATTCGCTGAACCGCGCGTGCGCCGAAGCGCGCGCGAGCCGAACCGACCCGCCGGTGCGCGACGTCGTCGAGCACCGCGCACTGGGCGTGCACGCCTTGGGCGGAGAGCTCACGTCGCTGCGCGCGCAGCTGCTCGGCATGATGGCATCTCCCTTCTTCGACGCGGGTACGGAGGCCGAGCTGTTCCCGGTCGTCAAGCACGGCTTCTCGGAGGTCGGCACGATCAAAGCGATCGCGCGCAAGCGCGAGCCGGCGTACGAGGCGACGGCGTCGATCGAGGTGCGCTGCGATCACGACGTAAGCGACACGACGCCGAACGACGGCGGACGGTATCACGTGCGCGCGAAGATCGCGGTCGCATGGCGGGGTTCGCACGACGCGCCGCGCAGCGAGCTTTCGCCGCGCAGCGAGCTTTCGTTCGCGGTGCACGAGATCGACGGCGGCCTGCACGTCGACGCGCCTGACCTCACGGAGAAGATCGCGCAGGCGATTCGCGCCGTCGGAAGCCCCGCGTAGCTCGCGCGCAGCGCCGGGCGTGCGTTAGCCGGCGAACGGATTGCGATCCGGACGATTTCATTCGGCTCGCCGGCGCGCGAGCTCGCCCTGGTCGGCCGCTACATCGGTACGGTGACGCCGAGCTCGATGCGCCGCTCGGCGATGATGTGGAGATCGTCCGGCAGCGGCCGTGCGTTGCGCTGGAGCGCTTCGAACATGCCGCGCTGCCACCGCGGCAGCGCGCCGTTGCCGCTCGGCTCGATCTTCGGCTCGGCGTAGAAGAAGGACGTGTCGTCGCCGTCGAGGTTCAGGCGGTTCGCCGCGGTGGCACGCAGGATCGGCTCGATGCGCGGCGACTCCATGTAGCCGAACCGTGCGATCACGCGAATGAGCCGAAGCGAAAGGCGCTCGATCGTCACGCGCTCGCCGTCCGGAACGTATGGCGCCGGCGCACGCGCGATGTTGAGCACGACGAGCCGCTCGTCTTTCGCCCGCTCGCGGATCCAGCGGTGATGGGCCAGGAACGGCACGCCGCGCGGATCGGGCGTCAAGAAGACCATCGTCCCGCCCTGCGCGATCCCGGGCGGCAGGCGGTCGAGCACGTCGGCCAGCGGCGTCTGTTGCGTGGCGAGTGCGAGCAGCAGGCGGCGCCGTCCCCGTAGCCAGGTGATGCTGATCATGAGAAGCGCCGCGCTGATCCCGATCGGCACGTAGCCGCCGTCGAGGAACTTCGGCA
The DNA here is from genome assembly GCA_963818845.1 of Vulcanimicrobiota bacterium. GTDB lineage: Bacteria > Vulcanimicrobiota > Vulcanimicrobiia > Vulcanimicrobiales > Vulcanimicrobiaceae > Vulcanimicrobium. The sequence continues at coordinate 572,019 of CAWFTO010000003.1, forward strand.
GCGACGCCGCGACCAAGCTCCCGTCGACGATGCAGAACGCGGTCACGAGCGCGCCGGCCACGATCGCGTTCCAGCGCAGAACCTTGCGGATCACGACGAAGTACGCCAGCGACGTGCACAGCATCGTGACGGCGACCGCAAGTCCGTACGCGGATGCGAGCCGATCGCTCGAGCGGAAGGAGACGACGAGCACGGCGCAGCCGATGGCTAGCGCCCAGTTCGCCGCCGGCACGAAGACTTGCCCTTTGTGGCGGTGCGACGTGTGGCGCACGAGCATGCGCGGCGCAAGGTTGAGCGCGATCGCCTGTTCGATGAGCGTGAACGTTCCGGAGATGAGCGCCTGCGACGCGATCACGGTCGCAGCTGTCGCGAGAATCACCATCGGAATGAGCGCCCAGGCCGGCGCGAGCGCATAGAACGGGTTGTCGAGCGCGCGGCGGTCGGCGAGCAGCATCGCGCCTTGGCCGAGGTAGTTGATCACGAGCGCCGGGAAGACGACGAGATACCAACCCAGCACGATGGGACGCCGGCCGAAATGCGAGAGGTCCGCGTATAATGCCTCGACGCCGGTGACCGCGAGGATCACGCCGCCCAGGATCGTGAACCCGACGACTCCGTGTCCGGTCGCGAAGGCGATCGCGTGGCGCGGGTCGGCGGCCAGCAACACCTCGGGACGGCGAGCGATCGCGGCAGCTCCGAGTGCGGCGATGGCGGCGAACCACGCGACGACGACAGGCCCGAAGAGCCGGCCGACGCGTTCGGTGCCGTTTCGCTGCAGCGCGAAGAGCCCCACGATGATCGCGAGCGCGATGGGCACGATGTACGGCTGCGCCGCCTGCGATGCGACCGAGAGCCCTTCGACCGCGGAGATTACCGAGATCGCGGGCGTGATGATGCCGTCGCCGAGCAGCATCGACGCGCCGACGATGACGATCAGCGTGACGCCCGCCGCACGCAGCGTGGTTCCGAACGGTCCCGGCGGCCGCGCGAGCGCGAGCAGCGCCAGGATGCCGCCTTCGCCGTCGTGATCGACCCGCATGACGAAGCCGATGTACTTCACGCAGACGACGATGACGAGCGCCCACAGCAGCAGCGAGCAGATCCCGAGCACCGCATCGGCATCCGGTGCGACGCCGGCGAGCGTGAAGCAGACCTTGAGCGTGTACAGCGGGCTGGTGCCGATGTCGCCGAACACGACGCCCATCGCGGCAATGATCAGCGCCGTCGTTGCGCTGCGGCGAGACGTGCTCACAAACGGAAAAGCTATCACGCGCGAGCGCGGCAGCCCACCCGCCGATCGGCCGAACCTTTCGGCTATGAACGACGGCGGCTGCAGCTTGACCGCGTTCCAGAGCACAACGGTCGCGCCTTGATTCTGGAAGGCCAGCGCGCTTGCGACGCCGGCGCTGCCGGGGACCTGGTCGCGCGTCGGACGCTTTTCGGACGCGACGAGTGCTATCGTGGCGTAGCCGGCGATACTTGTGAAGGAAGTTGCTATGATCACCTCTCCGCGCAGCCTCGTAGCGGCGTCGTTCGCCGTTGTTCTCATTGCGGCGGGCTCATCGAAGCCGTGCAGCGCGGCACCTCGGATGGCCTGCGATGTGCTCTCGGCGGATCAGGCGGGCGGCATCGTGGGTCAGCCGGTCACCGTCCAAGGTCGCCCGTCGCAGATTTCAGAAGGTAGCTCGGCCTGCATGTACCTCGTGGCGGGCAGACCCGTGGCTCAACTCGGGCTTACGATCATGGAGTCCGATGCGGTTGCGCAGCAGACCGTCATGACGCAGCAGCGGGCCGCTTCACGGCACAAAAACGTCGCGAATCGCCAAAAAGCGAACATCGTGCTCTCCGGCATCACGATGAACGGGAACGTCGCGCAGCTCAACGCGTTGCTCGATGCCGCCGCCAACAATCTCACGCCGTGACCGTAGCCTGCGCGCCAAGAAAGAAGCCATCCATGGATACGACCGTTACCGAGATCGCCGATCGCATTTATCGCATATCGACCTTTTTGCCGCAAGCGGGTCCGGCCGGCCTTGCGTTCAACCAGTTTCTCGTCGATGCCGACGAACCGCTGCTGTTCCACACGGGGCTGCATGCCACGTTTCCGGAACTGCTCGATGCAATTCGTACGGTGCTCCCGATCGAGCGTCTGCGCTGGATTACGTTCGGCCACTACGAAGCGGACGAGTGCGGCGCGATGAACGACCTGCTGGCCGTTGCGCCGCATGCAACCGTCGCGCATGGCGCGATTGGCGTGATGGTGTCGGTCGCGGATCAATCGACGCGTCCGCCGCGGGTCCTGAACGACGATGAAGTTCTCGATCTGGGAGGCAAGCGCATACGGCGCATCGAGACTCCGCACGTTCCCCACGGTTGGGACGCGGGACTTCTCTACGAAGAGACGACCGGGACGCTTTTCGCGGGTGATCTGTTTACCTGTCCCGGACCACATCCGGCGACGACCGCTTCGGACATGCTCGCCGAGACGATCAGCGCGGAGCAGGCGCTCAGATATTCGTCAGTCGGTCTGCAGACACGTCCGACGATCGAACGTCTCGCGGCCCTCGAGCCGCGTACTCTGGGACTCATGCACAACGCCGCGTATGTCGGTGACGCGCCGGCTGCGCTGCGCGACCTTGGCGCATGGTACGCCGAGCAGTTGGAGCCGGTCATGCGCTAGCGGCTGAACGGCCCCTGTGGCGCCGGAGCGCGTGACCAAACCGCGCCTGGAGCGCCTGGAGCGCCGGTACTCGCGGCCGCTACGCTCCGGCGGCCTTTTGCGCCGGCGGCGTGTCGATGACCTCGGTGAACAGTACCTCGTCCGGCGCGCTCGGCATCTCTCGAAGCACGTACCGAACGCCTCGCCAGCAAAGCACGACCATGGGCAGCGCCCCGCCGACGATGAAGACCGCGTCACCGGGCAGACGTATCCATTCCAGGAACGGCAGCATGCCGCTGCGGATGTAGTCCAGCGAGCGCGCGTCGTAATATCCGTTCGCGATCGAGTGATAGAACTGCAGCACGCCGAGCGGAAACAGCGACGCGAAGCACATCCACGCGAGACCCGCGTTGAGCGACCAGAAGCTGATCTTCGGGAGGCGGTCGGACCACTTGTCTTCCGGGATCATGTATCGTAGCGCGAAAAGCGTGAGCCCGACGGCGAGCATGCCGTACACGCCCATCATAGCCGCGTGGGCGTGGTTCAATGTGAGGGCGGTGCCGATCTCGTAATACGAGACGATCGGCAGATTGATGAGGTACCCGAAGACGCCGGCGCCCAAGAAATTCCAAAAGCCGACGGCAGCGAGAAACATGACGGCCCAATAGTGCGGAAATTTGGCTGTGCTCGCCTCGCGCTGTACCGCGCCCAACTGAAGAAAGCTCCACGCCTCTAGCGTGAGAAACGTAAGCGGTATGACTTCTGCCGCCGAAAACGTTGCTCCGAGGGCAGTGTGAATGCTCGGCTCGCCCGAAAAGTACAAGTGATGCATCGTGCCGACCACGCCGCCGACCGAGTACAGCACGATGTCGAGGTAGACCAGCGTAAGGGCCGCCCGCTCCTCGATCACGCCCAGCAGGACGAAGACGAAGGCAACCATGATCGTGGTGAACAGCTCGAGGAAGTCTTCCACCCATAAGTGGACGACCCAGAATCGCCAGAAGTCGTTCTGGGTGAAGTTCGCGTGGGGGGCAAGCAGCAGACCCACAGCATAAAACGCCGGGATCGAGAGCGCGGAGTAGAAAAATACCCACGGCAGATTGCCCGCGTGTTCGCTTCTCAAACGGCCGTCGCAACCCGCGATACAGGATCACCACCCACAAGAGCAAGCCGACTACGAGCAAGACTTGCCAGAAACGACCCAGATCGAGATACGCGAATCCTTGGTTGCCGAATGCTTGCCATCGGCTCGGAACCCAGCCATGGATCCCGGCGAATTCCCCCGCAAGGCTTCCGACGACCACGAGCACGAGCGCCCCGAGTAAGGTGTAGATCAATCGCCGCTGCCCGCGGGGCTCGCGCCCGGCGATCATGGGCGTAAGAAAAATGCCGGCAGCGAGAAACGCGGTTGCAACCCACAGAATCGAGAGCTGCAGGTGCCACGTCCGCGTGATGTTGTAGGGGAAGACGCGGGCGAGGTCGATGCCGAAAAACGTTGCCAAGTCGGCGCGGTAGTGCTGCGACGCCGAGCCGACGACGGTCTGAACGAGAAACAACAGCGACATGACGAGGAAAAACCATGCGCAGGCACGCTGTCCGCCGGTCAACGTGACCGCGTCTGGTGCGCGAAACGTCAGCCGCTGGTTTTCTTTCCCGTGCCATCCCGCGAGATTCCAGCGGCCCACCGCTGCGAAAAGCAGGCCGCTTCCGCCCAAGAGTACGATGAGCGAAAGCGCGCTCCACACGAGGTTGTCGGCCGTCGGATGGTTCGCGACGAGCGGCTCCGAAGGCCAGTTGTTCGTGTACGAGTACGTTTGACCGGGACGCTGGGCCGACGTCGCCCATGCTGCCCACGCGAAGAAGGCCGTCAACGCGTGCAGATCACGCGGGTTGGTGATTGCGTTCGGCGCGAGTCCGTACTTGGTTGTCGGCTCGCTGAAATAGGCGGTGTAGTGGCGCAGCAGCACCTGGAATGCCGCGGCCTGAGCCGCCGTGAATTGCAGCGTCCGCGTTGAGGCGTCGTAGCGATTCGTCCGGAAGTCTTCGATCGTACGCGAGGTCGCGCGGTCCGAATGGGCACCGCCATATCGCCGTAGCACGTCCGACGCCGCCCGGTGGAGGTAATCCGTCGTGTAATCCGGTCCCAAGTACCCGCCGTGGCCGAAGATCGAGCCATATTCCATGAGCCCGTTCGCTAGGAAAACGCCCTGACCGAGCCGGATCTCCTCGCCGGAGAAGAGCACGCGCTGCGAAGGGCTGACGACTTCACGCGGGATCGGTGGTTCGTCGGTGTACGTCAGATAGGCCAGAATACCTAACACCGTGAAGCCGAACAGCATCACGATGATCGCAGCTTGCCACCAGCCCGAGGGGACGAGGAGCGCGCGCTTCACCACAGACCGAGGCTGCAGCATGCAAAGACAAAGTCCCTCCGGCCGCGCATAGCGGTACCGCAGCAGGACGGGAGCGCGGCAACCGATGCGCCCCTCGCGGATCACCACCGTGTCCCCGAAACTCACGATATCCGCGTAAAGGCTGGACTGATACAATCAATGCGCGGACGATCCGTCAGCCGCCGCTCGTGAACCGTGTCGACGCAGCCGGTCGGGCGACGCGCGCCGCCGTCCCGCAGCCGCAGATCGCCGATGTTTTCTTGGCCTTGTTCTCACCGCTCGTACCGCCCCGCTCCGTTGAGCATCGGTCCGCTCGCCACGCGAGTGTGAGCGCGCTGTTCAGCTCACGTTCTGCGTCCGCATCCACGCGGCTCGAGGGGGCGCCCTGGTGATGACCACGCCACAGGCCGGCAGCGCCGATCTGCTGACAACCACAACCTTACAGGTCGAGGTGGGCGTGTCGGTCGTGTCCGTCGATCGCCTGGTACACATGCTACGGCGGGTCCCGGGCGTCTTGCTCGCCGACATGGACGCAGCGAGCGGCCGCGCGACCGTCGCGCATGATTCGGCCGTTTCCATGTCGTCGCTGATTGCGGCGGCCGCACTCGCCGGCGTACGTGCGACGATCGTGGCAGATGCCCGATCGGCGGCAGCGATCGCGCGCCGCACTCTGCTCGCGCCAATTGCACCCGCTCGACGAATCTTCATGTTCGCGGCGGCGGTCGTCTTTGTGCTCGCGTTCATCGCGGCTCGTAGTCCGACCGTCGGAAAGACTCAGTTCCTGCTACCGATCCTCTTATCGTCGGCATTCGCGATTGCGTTCGCAATCGCTCATGCAGCATTCCGTCGCCGAATGTGACCGGCGCGATCGCCGGCGAACGCCCCGTCATCGCGCCCGACCCCAATGGAAAGAGAATCTTCACATGAGCGCTCTATTCGAGCACATCACCGTCCCCGTCGATGGTTCCGCCACAGCGGAGCGCGGGATCGCGTTCGCGCTGCACCTTGCGGCCGGGGGCGGAGCGGTTACCTTCTGCAGCGTGGTGGACCCGACGTGGGTTTGCCTCCCGGCCGCGGAGGGCGTTGCGCTCGATCCTGGTCCGATGTTGGCGGCTCTCGACGAGAACGCTGCGTCGTTCTGCCGCGAAGCGGCGGGTAGAGCGGCCGCGGCGGGTATCGTCGCCGACATTCAAACGCTGCACGGCTCGTGCGTCCAGGCGGTCGAAACGTTGTCGCGTCACAACGGCTCGGATGCGCTGGTCATCGGCACGCACGGCCGGACGGGCCTAACACGGACGCTCTTGGGAAGCGTCGCCGAGGGTCTGCTCCGTGCGAGCGATGTGCCTGTCGTGATCGTCCACGAAGACGACCTGGATCGAAGCGGACCCATCATCGTCGCGACCGATGCATCGCCCGCGGCGCAGGCGGCGCTCGACGAGGCGATAGTCATTGCGCGATCTCGTGGACTTAGCCTCATCTTGGTGCACGTGCGCGGCGAGAGCAACGAGGCTGCATCGGAAGCGGACGTCGTCCTACGAGCCGCCGCCGAACACGCGCTCAGCCATGGCGTACAGGCGTCGCCGGTCATGCGTCGCGGCCATCCGTCGGAAGAACTGCTCCGCGTCGCGGATGAGCAGAGTGCGTCCATGATCGTGATGGGGACGCATGGACGCGCCCTCGTCGCGCGCCTGCTCGGCAGCGTCGCGGCGGCCGTCGTGCAGGGAGCGCGCGTACCGGTCGTGACGGTGCGACGTTCTGGTCGCCGGCCGCCCCGAAACGTGTCAGCGCCGTCGCACGAAGCGCTCGGCGCGCGCGCCTCGCATGTGGCGTTGTCTCACCCGGCGCGCGCGCTCGTGTGAGATCGGCGCGTCTCTTTGTTCGCACTTCGGCATCGAACGCACCGGCTGTTACGCGAAGAGCGCGGCGTAAGCGTGGCGGGCTACCATGAGGTTCTCGTTCCCCCTCATGACGCGCACGACGACCGGAGCGCCGTCCCGGCGACATGACGGCCCGTGCCCGGGTCCTGCGATGAAAATCGCGACCAGGGCGTGAGCTTTCATAGCCGGTTCATGTGCGCATAGATAGAGTTCGCGTACTGACTTCGGTGCGGGGAACGCTATGCGTCTCGCTGCCGTATTGAGAGCTCGCTCCTCTGCACTTCGTCGAGCACGTCTTCACGCACGCGCATCAGAAAGATGCGCAGGCTTGACTCGGCGACGCGCGTCAAAGCGACGCGGTCGGCGACGGCACCGAGGGTTCCGAGCGGCACGGCATATTCTCCGACGAGCTGGAGAGCGGAGTCCAGAGGCGTGCGCGCCACGCTCCTCACCTCGCCGGAAAACTGAGGAAACCACGCGACGTGATGCGCAGCGGCAATAGCGACTGGGATGGTGAATGCCGTGCGACGGTCCGGCTGAACGAGGTTGATGGTAACAGCCACGCTGACCGTGGTGCCTGCCAAGCCGGCCTCGACGGAAAGCGAGAAATCCTCACGTTGCGCATACGTGGCCAAGATCGTGTGCAGACGCGGTCCGATGATGGATTGCGGGCTCGGCACCATCGTATCGAGGTTTACCGCGGGCATGGAACGCGCTCCCGGTCTTGCATGAGCGCTGCTTACCGAAACGTCGTTCGGATATAGCCGGCGACCTGCTGCACCTGTGCCGCCGACAGGGTCGCGGGATACAGCTTCGGCATGACGGCGCCGGTCGGGCTTTCGATGAACGCGACGGTCTTGGCGGTGGACTCGCGCTGGGCGATGTTCTTGAGGCTCGGACCGACGCCGCCCTGTCCGCTTGCACCGTGGCAAGCGGCGCAATTTGTCGCATAGAGCTGCTTACCCGCGCCGTCGCCCGGCGCGGCCGCAGCGCTCGCGGCAACGATCGTCGGCGCATTGCGGCGTGCAAGCCACGGGCCCGCATACAGGACTTGGTAGCTCATTACGGGTCGCGCCCCGACGCTCGAAACGTTCTCGAGCGTGACGACGAGGTTCGGCCGGATGCTGAACGCGACGTCGCCGACGTAGTTGTGTGCAATGGTGCCCAGCCCGTCGTTGGTCCGCTCGTAGCGTGCATCGAGATGCAGCCACCGCAGGGGAGCGAAGATACCTTCGAGAGACAGGCCGTTGCTCGCCGACGCCGGCGAGGCACCGTCGTTGGGGTTGTTGTCATGTCCTACGAGTGCCATCGCGACGACATCGTATCTCGGCGACGTCGAGAAGGACGCAAGCGCTATAGAGCGGGTAAACGTGTCCTTTGCGCCGGACGGCAACGGGAAGCCGCCGCGCATGACCGCCAGTCCGCCGGTGAAGTGCGAGCCGATTCCCATCTGTTGCAGCGACGCGACGTAGGTTTGGCCTTCGGCTCCCGCGGTCGTACTGGTAATGTCGCTACTGTACGCGCGCTCCAGAGGTCCCGTATTCGTCACGTACGCGACGTTCCCGATGAGTCCGTTGCGTCCGATCTGCGTGTACGACGCGCCCCAGCGGTTGTCGCCGATGCCGACGGTGTTCAACCCGACCGGCATTGCGGCCAGCGAGTACCCGGAGAGCGACGCCGATTGGCTGAGCCACGGAGCGAACACCGGCGTCGGGAACTTTCCCGCCTGAACGCTTGCATTGCCGGAGGAAAGCCCGTTGTACGCGGCCCAGAGCTGATCGACGCCCGATGCCGGAAAACCGCCCTGAACGATCGGAACGGACGAGTAATACGTCACGTCGTTGCCCACGTTTCCGCCCGACAGGATCTGCTCCAGACCGACGTAGGTCTTCGGCAACGTCGCGTCCGCGGTATTCGAGCCGTTTCCCGTGAGCTCCAGGGATATCGGATCGCGCGTATTGTTTCTCATCTGGGCGTGCGCGTCGAGCGCCTTGGAGAAGTTGGTCGCCAGGATGTAGCGGCCGTACTGATTCAGGTTCGGCGGCACGGTGTGGCACTGTTCGCAACTGACGCCCTGTCCGTTCGCAAAAACGGGTATCGCAGCGGCGGGCTTCGCGGACACGATACATGCGCCCATCGCGATCACGAGCGCCAAGGACGACCGGCTGCGGACGACCACTTTACAATACCTCGGCGCGATCAGAGACAACCCATTTCACTTATCCTAGCAGCCCGGGCCGTACCGAGGCACCGTGAAAGCGGCCGATCCGAACCGGCCGAGGACTCTCTCCCCCGGTACGGTTCCCGGAGGCCCGTGCGCCACTCAAAACGGCCGGGTAATAGACAGACCGTGAGGCTGAGGCTGCCGTGAGCAAGGCGGATGGAGGAAGCGGTCTTCCGCAAGACGCGCTGCCGCGGTCCGACCCCGCGTTCCCGATCGTGTCCGAGATTCTCGCGGTGGTACCGGCGTCGCGGTGGACGTTCGCGCGGATCGAGCCGAACGGGGAGGTCGTCTCGGCATTCGGCTTCAGTGCTCAGCGCGTCGAAGGCCTGACGGCGGAATTCAAGCGCCAGCGCACAAAGCCCGGGTCGGGCGCAAAGATATCGGCGACCATGGGCGATCTGGAAGAGTTCGCGAGCGGGATCACGCTGCTATTCGCCGATGCGCGGACGAATTACGGCATCCTGACTCTCCTTCGCACGCGGGAACTCGGGCCGTTCACGTCCAGTGAGATCAGCGTGCTCACGCTCGCGTTGGACGCCGTCTCCGACAAGTTGTCCGGTTTTCGCCTGCAACCGCCGCGGCCGGCGGATACGGACGCCGTCGACCGTGGCGCCCCGCCCGCCCCGGAGCAGCACGACGGTGCCTTCTACGTGCTCGACAGCGATCTGCAGATCGTTTTGGCGTGGAGCGAGGAAGAACAGCGCCGCATAGCATTGACCGGTCTGTACACGCGGATTTCAGAACGTCTTCCCGTGTTGCTCGAAAACACGGTGCGCGAACTGACGGCGGCATGGTCGGGGCAGTCGGTCAAAGAGAAGGGGGTTGCAAATCCCGTCCCGTTTCTCGTCGTGCGGACGCAGCCGATGTCAGGCCCGATCGGGCTTTTCATCGGCGTGCACGTCGATCGGTTTCGCCCCAGCAATTCATTGATCGGCGCCGCAGCGCGTTATCATATCTCCCCGCGCGAAGTTCAGGTCCTCGCGCTTCTGCTCGACGGCGAACGGTTGGAAGACGTCGCGGCGCGGTTGAGCATCACGTCCTCTACCGTTCAAGACCACATCAACAGCATGCTGGAGAAGACGGAGAGCCGTAATCGAACCGAACTCGTCGCTCGCGTTCTCGGTTGGGACGCTACGCCGAGCGCGGGCACGCCGTAGAAAGGCTCGCGGAACACCGCATCCGGCGACCACCGCCCTGGCGGCGGTGCCTTCCTGGATCTCTGGAGCGCGGGGCGACACGCGAAAATACAGCAAGACGCGGCGAGCACGTTCCACGCGCGTGCCACGGCGGGCTTTGCCTGCCGACGCCGGGTGGCGCACGGCGACAGGCGAGACGCGATGAAGCGATGGCGGACGAGGGCACGCCACCGCCCCAAGTCGGTCTTAGAGCGGCGATCCGCAGGTCCAGAAGCCGACCGGTCCGGTATCGTTCGGGCGCCCCCAGGCGGTTTTCATCCCCGTAATGGCGGATGCGCCGTCGAACGTCATTCGGCCCCAGCCGCCGTCAGCGCCCGTGTTCGAGGCTTCGCCCGGTCTCTGTACCCACTGATACTGGATCACGCCGTTGTTGTCGAGTTTGCCGGTGAGATGGCCCGCGATCCCGTTGTGCCCGATATACGTGCCGCTCACATCGTCACCGTTTTGGATCAGGATGACGGCGAGCTTGATGCCGGTGCGCGTCATGCATGAGTATGCGCCGCTAATATCGTCCGCGCTTGCGGGACGAGCAATAGCAACGAGGACGGCGGCGCAAAGCGCCGCGGAAAGGCTACGGATAAGCGGCCGTATCATGACCGAAACATATATGTCGAAGCGTTCGGCCGTTCCTATCATTCGCTAAAGGATTGTTGCCTGCCGAGTCCGCATCGTCGGTGCTCTCCAGCCCCAACTGGTCGCGAATGGGATTTACCTCCACGAGCTACCGCCTTCGCGCCCTTGGGCGGCACACCGCGGCGCCTCGGCCGGCGCCGATCGGACTGGCTGCACGTCGCGCCACGTCAGGCCAGAGAGGGCGTTGTTAGGCAGCCTCGCTCATAACGCGTACTCGCCGTTGTAGGAGAGCGTTCCACCGCAACGGAGTCCCACGTACAAGCCGTTTGCGCGGAGAATGTCTCGAACGTCAAACGCACCGTCTCGCGCGCGCCTCGGGACGAACGTGGTCGTGGTTTGATTGTCCTGCCGCTGATAGCAATACCCGTAGGTGATACGCATCGTCTCATACGTACGACGCTCGATCACGAACGACCGTTCAAACGTCAACTCCTGAGCGATGGGCAGCCGCAATATCTGACGCGTTATACCAAGAGGCTGCCACTGGGAGAGGTGGCTGTACAGGAGCACCGGAGCGGCACTCCTCAGGCCGCGGTTGATGATCGTGATCCCTCGAGAAGGATGGAACTCTCGCGATTCGCGCGTGCCATCGCTCGCATACCGCATCCCGTACGCATTGACGAGCAAAGCACCCATCGCGATATCGGTCGAACCAGTATTCTTTAGCGTCGTTTTGATCGTGACGAGTTCTGTGCCCCCTTCGAGCGCGTCGTGCGAAACGCGCGTGTCAACCTGCAGTCGGGGCGGCTCGCCCGCCGGTTTTATCCGTTCTTGGTAAATGAAAACATAGAATGCCCAGATCGCCGCCGCAATCAAGGCAACGATCTCCAGCACATGGCGCCAATGCTCGACGCGCGATAACTTCGTGTGGACCCGATACTCGGGTACCTCGGCGGGCAGCATCTCCCGGGTGCTTACGCTATGATCGGGCGGCTTTCATTCAGCGCGGCCCTGCGCAGCGACCCCGTGACCGTACCGACGACTTCGCTCGATTTTGGCTGTTAGGTCGCCCCGTAGGCGCAGTTCGCGAACCTCGACGTCGCCGAAGTGCTCTACGCCAACATCCTCGTAAAACCGGCGAAGCGGCTTCAGGACGACCGGCTCCCACGTCCGATTGCGATGCGACAGCACGACCCAAAGGCGCGGAAACGCCGACGCCGCGCGGTTAGGAAGGTCCAGCGGGACCGGTTCGATAGCTTGGTCGCCCGTCCACGGCCGCACGCTGGGGTAGAGCACCACGGCGCGCAGCGAAACGCCGCGCTCGGTCTGCGCGTATTGCAGCGCGCGGGCGACGTTCGACGTATACACGACGATGCCGTCGGTGCCGCTCGCACGATCCAAGAAGGCCGATGTCGCGCGCCAGTCTTCGCCGCGATAGAGCAGCATGTGCGCGCTGCCGGCCGCAGCGACCACGATCAATGCCGCGACGGCTACGGTGCGACCGGCGGTTCTCCGCAGCGCGTCGAGCGCAACGCCGATCAGCAAGGATGCCGGAAGGACGAGGTAACAGACGTACCGGCTTTCGTCGAGCGGCTTCCACACCGAGATGATCAGCATCGCTGCGATCGGCACGATGAGCCACGTCGGGAGAACCAGCGCGAAACGCGAGCGCGACGACCGGACGAGGATCAGAGCGCCCGCGGCGGCGCTCGCGGCAAGTACGAGTGCGAGCTCGCCGTGACCGAACGGACCGCCGCCGGGGCCGGCGGCAAGGACTTCGAAGAACTCCAGGAGCCGTGCCGCGGTCATGGGTGGGATCCAGTCGACCTGATGCGTGCCGTTGAGCCGGACGCCGGCGACGAGCGGAAGCAATCCGACGGCGACACATCCGGCAGTGACGGCGAGTCTGCGGAGCAGCACCCGTGAGCGAGGAACGAAGGCGAGCGATGCGGCCTGCGCGAGCGTCCAGAGGATCGCGAGCGGGTGCGCGTAGATCGCGAGCAGCGTCGCGGCCCCGTACGCCGCGAACGTCCGCCGGTGCGGTGCGTCGAGCAGCGCGACGAAGCACCAGGCGGACGTCGCGCACAGCAAGATTTCAAGGCTGTACGGTCGCGTCTCAACGGCGTACCGGAGGAACGTGTACGATGTTCCGAGCGTCAGCGTGGCGAGGAACGCTGCTTGCGGGCCGACCAGCCGGCGCGCCAGGGCGTATGCGACCGGCAGCGTCGCGATCGCGAACAGCGCCGAGAGCATGCGGGCATGGACGGTGCCGGTGCCGACCGTGAGCCACACGTGCAGCAGCCCGTAGTAAAGAGCGAAGACGGCATCGACGTGCCGCAAAATCTGCGCCATGCCTGCGACATCTTGCCCTGCGACGAGCATGCTCGTCGTTTCATCGAGCCACATGCTGCGGCGATCGACGAGCACGGCGATGCAGACGGCGGGGATACCGAGGAGCACCGCCCACATGGCGGCGGTGCTCCGGCGCGCGCGGACGAGGCCGGCGAACGTCATGCGAACGCTGTGCGCCGCGAGCGCTGCAAAATCCCTGGCGTCACGCCGCAGGCGAAGATCCGTTCCGCAGGCGCCCCGGTGCGCTCGGGAACCGCGATCACCACCTCGGCCTGAGGATCCGTGTCGTGAAGTTCCGCCGTCTTCAGGGGTGCCGCGGCGATCTGGATGAAGATCTGACTGGGCGTCTGCAGCGAGCCCTAGCGTCTGGAGTCTCGTCGGAAGACGTCACCCCCTTCGCTTCGACATAGAGACGGCTGCCGTCACGGTCGGCGATGATGTCTATGCCACGATCCTTTGTCGTCGCGGCCCGCGCGATGCTCCAGCGCTCACGAACCAGCGCGGAACATGTGTGCCTTACGACGTCATTTTCGTTGAGCAGATATTGCATGGCCTCACCGTACGGCCTAAGCCAGTTCGGACACGTTTGCGTATTTTGGCTAGCCGGACGCGCGCCGGATAGGTCAGGACGTGAGTTATATGCCGGGTTGCGGAATGTCAATCCGACCGGCGCGTCCGGCCGCACCATATCGCATCATCGGTAAAGCCAGTTCAGAATGCGCTCATCGACAGCTTCAACGCGCGCCTTCGAGACGAGTGCCTAAACGAACACGACTGCACGTCGCTCTTTGACCGCGCGGCGCGTCCCTGCAGATATTGGCGGGAAAGAGCGAACACGCGGCGGCTTCACGGCGCCTTGGGATGGAAGACGGTCACCCCTTGTGAGAATCGCTGAGTTCTTCAGCGAGTCCAATGAGAACATCTTCAGGCCCGCGGATGTAACAAAGGCGATACACGTCCAAATATTGGACTATTTCACCTACGAGTCGCGCGCCACGTTTTTGGAGCCTCTCAAGCGTGTCGTCAACGTCGTCCACGGTGAACATAACGCGGAGGTAGCCTAGAGCGTTCACGGGGGCGTTGCGATGATCGGCGAGGATGGGCGGCCTGAGAAAGCGAGAAAGTTCGACCCGGCCATGGCCGTCGGGCATACGCATCATCGCAACTTCGACGCGCTGATCTCCCAGGCCAGTGACACGTCCAGCCCACTCGCCTTCAATCATGCCCTCTCCTTCAAGCTCGAGGCCGAGCTCCCGAAAGAACTCGACCATAGCGCGCAGGTCTTCAACGACGATTCCTATGTTGTCCATGCGTTTGAGCGCCATGCGTCCCAACCTACATGTATCAGCCTTCTCTGACAAGAGCCGACGCTGCTGCGCCGGGCGAGCGCGGCTTTCTCTGTCGCATTAGGACGCCGCAAACGCACGCCAGGGTTTGGCGCGTCCTTGCAGACTGGCGGTAAACATGCAACACCGGGCGGCCCCACGGCCTCTTGGGATGGAAGACGCCGGAGGCCGTCCTCCCACCGAACACCGATTCGTCTAAGTAAGCGTTACGGTGGGAGTCGCACCAAGCGACATCCATCCTCGTTTGCTTCCACGCAGCACGACCGATCGTAGCACCTCACGGAGCCGCTGATATTGCGGATCGCAGATCCCTCGGCGTCGTGCCGCGAAGCGGCTAAGGCGGCGAGCGAGCGCGCTCCGCGGGGGTAGCTGAGCAGGGTGCCATTCATGCCGGTTGCGATCTTGTCCATGTGGTTGTCGGGTCTTGTCTCGATTGCGCTCCTTGTCGGCGGTGGCTACATCGTGTACGAGTGGTGGCAAGGGGCGGCGATCTCGGCCGCCGTTGTGGTCATCGGATTTGGAATGCTCGTCGTTGCGCTGCTCGGACGTTGGCTCGTGCTGGCATTCCATCGCGGCGGTCACGATGATCCTTCGTGGGCGCGCGACGCGCAGATCCGCCGGCTGGAACGGCCGGACGGAACCGTGCTCCACGTCGAGATAAGCGGTCGAGACGACCGACCACCCGTCGTGCTGACGCACGGGTGGGGCGTGGACAACCGCGCGTTTTACTACACAAAGCGCGCGCTGCGCGCTGATCACCGCGTCCTCGCGTGGGATCTTCGCGGCCTCGGGCAGTCGAGCCGCGCGGGCAACGAAGGCTACTCGCTCGACGCCATGGCGGACGACTTGGCCGCGGTGGTCGAGCTTGCCGAGGACCCTGCGGTCCTGATCGGTCACAGCATCGGCGGGATGATCACGCAGAGCTTTGCGCGGCGCCATGCCGGGAGCCTGGGAACGAAGGTTGCGGGACTCGTCCTCGTTGGGACGACGTACCGCGATCCGACCTGCGATACGGCGGGTGCGGGCGTGATGCATGCGCTCGAGCGCCCGCTTTTCGTCCCTCTCATGTGGCTCACCATCGCGCTCGCACCGCTGGTGTGGGCAATGAACTGGCTCAGCTACGTGAACGGATCGCAACTCATCTCGACCGCGTTGACGGGCTTCGCAGGGAGCGAGTCACGCGCTCAGCTGGACTTCGCGACCCTGTTCTTCGTCAAGGCGCGTCCAAGCGTGCTCGCGCGCGGCATGCTGGCCATGTTCCGCTTCGACGAGACATCATCGATCGGCAACATCACCGTACCGGTCCTGGTGGTTCCGGGCGATCGCGACCCGGTGATCAAGCCCCGCGCGAGCGCCCACCTTGCGATGGTAATCCCGGGCGCCGCGCAAACCGTACTGCCGAACGCCAAGCACATGGGCCTGCTCGAACATCACGAGGCATTCAACGCCGTCGTCGGTACGTTCTGCGATGAACGTGCCGCCGTCGCAGTTCGCGCTTGACGGCCCGCTGGGCGCTCGCCCTTGTCGTCTCGCTTCCGGCCTTCGCCGGCGTCTGCCCAGCGCCCGCATCCGCCGCACCCGTGCAGGTCTTCGCGCCGCGTCCGTCGCCGGCTCTCGCCCGCGACGGTCCAGTGAAGGTGTGGATGCGTGATGTCGTCCTCTATCCATTCCGCGATGTTCCGTCGCACGTCGCGCAACTGAGCGGCAGCGCGGCGCCCACGCGATCCGGCCGCCCCATTGTGCTCGACGACATCGGGTCGTACGGCATCATGCTCCAGCACGCCGAAGTTCACATTGGTGCACCGGCCATCACCGCACTCATGAACCATTATATTTTGCCCGCGTCAAACGGGCCCATTAAGCACGTCGACGTGACGTTTGGCGATGGCGCGATCGGGATGACCGGTGTGCTGGTCAAAGGCGGCGCGCGCGTCGGGTTCAAGGCGACCGCCGTGCCCGAGCCGACGCGCGACGGCGACCTGCGCTTGCGGGTGGTCAAGATGCGCGCCGGCGGATTCGTCCCCAAAGGCGTCCTCGACGCGGTCGGGATGAAGCTCTCCAAGGTCGCGCAGCCGCGCAACACCTATGTGTTCCACGCGGTCGGCGACGACCTGATCATGCCGATCGTCTCGATGTTTCCGCCGCCCAAAGTCAGCGGTGTCCTGCGCTCGGTTCGTGTGACCCCGCATGAGATGACCATGGTCATCGGCGCGCCGGAAGTCGTCGCGGCTCCGGCGCTTCCGTACGCGAGCTACATTCACTACCGTGGGGGCGTCGTGCGGTTCGCGAAGCTAACAATGCGCGATGTCGATCTCACGATCACATCGAACTTGGCGTCGCGTCCGCTGGGGTTTTCGCCCGCGAGCTATTACCGTCAACTAGAAGGCGGCGTAACGATCGCGCTGCCCAGCCGCGGTATGGTAGCGCGCGTACCTGACTATGCGACGCTGGTCAATCGCTCTAGCCGCCCCCGCTGAACCCTTTGAGGGCGGGCCCGAAAACCTGCGTCAGGGCGGGTTCGTGCAATGCCGTTTTGCCGATCAAACCTATGATTCTGAGCGGCTATTCCAGACACGAAGCGCGTCGCTAACCGATCAGGGCTCTTGCGAGCGATAATCGGCCCTGTCAGGCGCGTTGGGTGCCTTTCGGCTCCTCGTGGTGTGCAGCGGCCGGATGCAAATCGCGCGCTTTCCCTCGGCCAGCCGCGGCGCGGTCGACGCGCCGGACGTACGCGGAGTACCGATCGCGGCGCTGTCCGACCAGCGCGGCGTGTGAGGCATCGACTCCGCGATGCTGAGCCGCGAGACTCGGCGATACTCAGGCGGTTCGCTGTGACCATTCATGTGATCATCTCCGGCCTGACAAAGCGAAAAACCGCGTAGCAACGCGGTTTTCCAAGAACGAAATGTAGCCCCAACGGGATTCGAACCCGTGTTACCGCCGTGAGAGGGCGGCGTCCTAGGCCTCTAGACGATAGGGCCGCTTGGTTTATGCTCCCGGGCAGAGACTCGAACTCCGATAACATGCTCCAGAGGCATGCGTCTTACCGTTAGACGACCCGGGATAGCGGTTGCTTGGCTTGTGTCTTCGTTTCTTGCCGGCGAACGTTTCCGTTTGACTGTGACAGTTCGGGCACAGCATCCGGAGGTTCTCGATCCGATGGTCGTCACGCACCCCGTTAATGTGATCGAGTCTGGATCGATATCGGTTGTCCGCGCCAGTCGCTTAGCCCACAGAAGTCGCACTGATTCCGCAGCTTGCCTGCCATGAGCAAACGACGTTTTATGGTACAGCGGCTCCGGCTCTTTTGCAAGATTACCTCGAGCGCCTTCGCCCGCGGGCGCGAACGCAAGTCGCCGCGCTTTACCGCCTTCGACCACGACGCAGCCGCGAAGCCGAACCGGTCCTTGCATTCGCGGTAGGAGTGCCCTTCGTCGTAGTAGCCGTTGCACCGCCGGCCAGTCGATCGTTTTCTGCCGCTGCAGTTGGCGCGCGCAGCTTGCCATATCGGATCGCCCGGTACCACGCGATCGTCGTGAACCCGAACTGCGCGATGCACTCGTCGCGCCCGTGCCCTTCGTCATAGAACCGCTGGACCGCGCTCCAGTCGTACCGCTTCCGACACCCGCTCGCCATACAGCGAGCCTACTCGCTCGCTGTGCCAGCAGGCGGGCACAGCTGCGGCGCGATTCGTGCGAGGCAGGCAATCCCGCGCCCGCACTCGATACTCTGTGTCCCGTGCAGGCAGTCGTGCTCGTCGGCGGTGAGGGCACGCGGCTCCGGCCGCTGACCCTCGAGACGCCGAAGCCCATGGTCCCCGTCATGAACATGCCGTTCCTCGAGCGCACGCTGCGGCGCCTCAAGGACGCGGGGATCGACGACGTGATCCTGCCCGCGGGCTACCTGCCCGAGGCGATCACGTCCTACTTCGGCGACGGCTCGCCGCTGGGGCTGCGCATCCGCTACGTCGTCGAGGAAACGCCGCTCGGCACCGCGGGCGCGCTCAAGAACGTCGAGCAGTACATCGACGGGCCGTTCTTCGTCCTCAACGGCGACGTGCTGACCTCGCTGGACCTGCGCGCGATGATGGAGTTCCACCGCCGCAAGGGCGGCGTCGGCACGCTGCACCTCATCCGCGTCGAGGATCCCAGCGCGTTCGGCTGCGTCGTGCACGACCCGTCCGGCCGCGTGGAGGCGTTCATCGAGAAGCCGCCGCGCGATCAGGCACCCACGAACGAGATCAATGCCGGCACCTATCTTCTCGAACGCGAGGTGCTCGACCGGATCCCGGCCGGCCGGCCCGTCTCGATCGAGCGCGAGACGTTCCCCGAGCTGATCGCCGCCGGCCGTCCGCTGTACGCCTACACCACCGACGACTACTGGATCGACCTGGGCAAGCCGGAGGCGTACCTGAGCGCCCACCGCCACGTCTTCGACGGCGTCATGCCGCTTGGGCTCCGGCCCGAGGTCGACGGTCCGGGCCGCGAAACGATCCCGGCCTCGGCGGTCCGCCCGCCGATCTTCGTCGGCTCCGGCTGCCGCATCGACCCGACGGCCGTAGTCGGCCCGTACACCGTGCTCGGCGACGGCTGCAGCGTCGGACCGGGCGCGGTCGTCTCCGACTCGCTGCTGTGGGACGACGTCGTCGTCGAGCGCGACGCGCACCTCGACCGCGCCATCGTCGCCAGCCGCGCCCGCGTCGGCGCCGGGGCGGTGGTCGCGAACGGCGCGGTCATCGGGCACGGTGCGACCATCGCGGACGGCGCGGTGGTCGAGGAGAACGCGAGGGTCGCCTCGCAGTCCTGAGCGGCCAGCTCCGGGAGGTCCCGTGTCCCTTCCCGCACCGCGCGCGTTCTTCGTGAGCACGTTCCCGCCGCGCGAGTGCGGGATCGCCTCGTTTGCGCGCGACCTCGTCGCCGCGTACGGCGCCGTGTCGGGCACCGCCAGCCTGTGCGCCGCTGTGGACGAGCTCGGCGCGCCGGCGCGGCGATACGCGGCCGCGACGATTGCGCGGATCGACCAGGCCGACCGCGCCTCGTACATCAGCGCTGCCGGTGCGGCGAACGCGTCCGCGTGCGACGTCGTCTGCGTGCAGCACGAGTTCGGTCTGTTCGGCGGCTCGCGCGGCGACTGGGTCCTCGACCTGCTGCGCGCGCTGCGCACGCCGGCCGTCACCACGCTGCACACGGTGCTGCCCGATCCCGACGCCGAGTACGCGCGCGTCACGCGCGCGATCGCCGCGGCATCGTCGCTCGTCGTGCCGTCGAGAACGGGGCGTATGCTGCTGATCGAGCGTTACGGGATCGATCCGTCGCGCGTGACGGCGATTCCGCACGGCGTGCCGGACGTCGTGCCGGGCGCGACGGACGATGCGAAGCAGCGACTCGGCCTGACCGGCCGCGCGACGGTTCTGTCGTTCGGACTCATCAGCAGCGGCAAAGGGCTCGAAGACGCGATCGACGCGATTCCGCGCGTCGCCGCCGCGCACCCGAACGTGCTGTATCTCATCGTCGGGCAGACGCATCCGATCGTGCGGCGACACGAGTCCGAGCGCTACCGGCGGTCGCTCGAGAAGCGCGTCGCGCGCCTAGGCGTGAGCGGGCACGTGCGCTTCGTCGACGCCTTCGTCGCCGACGACGAGCTGCTCGCGTATCTTGCCGCGGCCGACGTCGTGCTCGCCCCGTATCGCAATCCCGCGCAGATCGTGAGCGGCACGCTCGCGTACGCGACGGGCGCTGGACGCGCCGTCGTCGCGACGCCGTTCCTGCACGCGCGCGAGCTGCTCGCGGACGGGTGCGGCCGCCTCGTGCCGTTTCGCGACCCCGGCGCGATCGCCGCGGCGCTCGTCGAGCTGCTCGGCGATGCCGGCGCGCGCGAATCGCTCGGGCGGCGCGCGTTCGCGGCGTCGCGCAGCGCGCGGTGGAGCGACGTCGCGCGCAGCTACGCCGCGGTTTTCGCAACGCTCGTCGCCGCGTCGCGCGCCGCGGACGCGCTCGTGCCCTCCGCGTAGCGCGATGCTGCCGCCGCTCGACCACGTGCTCGCGATGACGGACGACACCGCCATCTTCCAGCACGCCGTGCTCGACGTGCCGAACCGCGCCTTCGGCTACTGCACCGACGACGTGAGCCGTGCGCTGATCGTCGCGTGCGACGCGGCGAATCGGCCGGAAACCGCGAACGACGGCACGCGCCTCTTCCGTACGTATCTCGCCTTCCTTCACCACGCGCAGCTTCCCGACGGCTGGTTCCACAACGTCATGGCGTACGACCGGACGTGGGAGGACGAGCGCGGCTCGCCGTGCTGCGTCGGGCGCGCGATCTGGGCGCTCGGGTACGCCGAGCGCTTTGCGCCGCGCGAGGCGTGGCGCACGCTCGCGGCGCGCATGCTGCGGCGCGCGCTCGGCGTTGCGGACGCTCTCCGCTACGCCCGCTCGCACGCGTTCGTCGCGTTCGGCCTCGCGTACGCGCTGGGCGGCGACCCGCCCGATGCCGCGCCGTTGCGGCGCGCGCTCGCCGCGTCGGTCGCGCGCATCGTGAGCGCGTACGACCGGTACGCCCGCCCCGGCTGGCGCTGGTGCGAGGAGATGATGTGCTGGGACAACGCGCGCCTGTGCGAGGCGCTGCTGCGCGGCGGCGCGCTGCTCGGCGACGCGCGCGCGGTCGACGCCGGGCTCGACATGCTCGACTTCTACGCCGGCGTGGTGATCGAACCGTCCGCAGGCGGCGCGATCTTCGTGCCGATCGGCAACGACGGCTGGTACCGGCGCGGCGGAATGCGTTCGCGGCGCGGGCAGCAGCCGCTCGAAGCGGCCGCGCTCGTCGGCGCCGCACTCGCCGCGCACGACGTCACCGGCGAGCCGCGGTGGGCGGCGGTCGCGGAGATCGCGCACGCGTGGTACGCCGGGCGCAACACGCACGGCGTCGCGCTCGCGCGGCCGAGCGGCGGCTGCTGCGACGGCCTCGACGATGAGCTCAACGCCAACATGGGCGCGGAGTCGACGCTGTCCTACCTCATGAGCGCGTCGGCGCTGGCAGCGCGGCGTCCGCGCGTGCCGCTCGCCGCGCGATGAACGCGCCGGCGGTGCGGTGCGCGAGCGCCATGATCGTGAGCATCGGGTTCACCCCGGATGCCGACGGAAACGCGGACGCGTCCGCGACCAGCAGGCCTTCGACGCCGTAGACGCGGCCGTCGGGATCGATCGCCCCCGTCTCCGCGGTCGCGCCCATGCGCGCCGTGCCCATCTGATGCGCGGAGAACAGCGCGAGCGGCGCGCGCGCGTCGGCGCGGCGCACGAGCTCGCGCTCGAAGGCGTCGAGCCCGGCGTCCGTCGCGTCCGCGGCGGCGAGCTCCATCGGCTGCGCGTGCAGCGTCGAGACGGACTCGGCGCCCGCGGCGAACGCGATGCGCGCGGCGCCCGCGAGTCCGCGCGCGAGGCGGCGCGCGTCGTCGGGCGCGATCGCATACGTCACGCCGGCCCGCTCGTCGAGACTGACAGATCCTTCGCCGCGGTCGCGCGTCAGCGCGATCAGGGTCGCCGAGAACGCTGCGTCGCTCATCGTGTTCGCGTGCTGCTCGCGTCCGGTCCAGGGCAGCGCGAGCGCCATCAGGCCCGGATGCGACGGCGCGGCCTCGATCGTCACGCCGAAGCCGCCTTCGCTCGCGGGCGCGTCGAGCTGCGAGAAGCGGTCGCACAGCGCGCTCTGCATGACGCCGTGCCACGGCTCGACGCGGCCGGGGAACCGCGCCGAGAGCGCGCTCGTCGGGTGCAGGTGCAGGTGCTTGCCGAGGTGCGGTGATGCGACGCCGCTGCGCGCGAGGATGCCGGGCGTCCGCAGCGTGCCCGCCGCCACGACGACGAGCGGCGCGTCCACCACGACTGTGCGACCATCCATATCCACGGCGTCGACGCCGCATGCGCGGCGCGGGCGCGCGCCGTCGCCGGAGGTCTCGAGCCGGACCCGCTCGGCGCGCACGCCGGCGAATACCCGCGCGCCCGCCGCGACGGCATCGCGCAGGTACGTCGCCGCGGTCGAGCGCTTCGTGCCGTAGGCGCAGCCGAAACCGCAATAGCCGCAGGCGTCGCCTTCGCACGCGGCGTTGCGCGGGATCGCGCGCCATGGCCAGCCGAGCGCCGTGCAGCCGTCGGCGATCACCGCGTTGTTGCGGTTGTGGCTCGCGGCGAGCGTCACGCCGAGTCGCGCTTCGACGGCGTCGTACGCGTCCGCGAGCTCCGCCGCGAACGCGGGCCGCCCGAGCGCCGACGACCACGCGGTCGCGACCGCGGGCGAGAGCCGCAGCGAGGTCGACCAGTTCACCGCCGTCCCGCCGCCCACGCAGGCTCCCGCGAGGATCGACACGCCGAGGTCGTCGCTCGCGCACAGGCCCGCTTCGAGGTAGAGCTCGCCGAAGGCGTCGGCTTCGCGCTGGCGAGCGGCGACCGGCTCGAACGGCGGTCCCGCCTCGAGCACGGCGACGCGCAGCCCGGCCTGGACGAGGACCGCCGCAGCGACGCCGCCCCCGGCGCCCGAGCCGATGACGACGGCGTCGGCCGTGATCCGGCGGTCGCCCGGGATCGCGGCGAGCGGCAACGGATCAGGCGCCGGAACGTCGCCTCGCGGACCCGGGTACCCGAGCCGGTCCCACACGGCACTGCGGCCGTCCTCGTCCGCATACGCGTGCGCCGCGAACAGCGACAGCCGGGCGAGCGCGTCGAACGCCGGCCGCAAGGGTCGCAGGCGCGCCATGCGCAGCAGCGCGCGTTCGCGGCGTGCGCGGTCCAGCTTCGGAAACGGCGCGAGCCTCCCGCCGAGCGCGAGACCGGCGAGCGGGCTCGCGAGCAGCGCGAGGACCATCCCCAGGCGCGCGCGTTTGTGCGCCGCGAGCCGCGACAGCGCGGTCTCGACGAGCGACGCGGTTGCGCCCAAATCGGCGTCCGCCGGCGCGAACGTGTCGACCACGGCGGCAAGCACCGCCTGCTGTGCGCGCGCGAGCGCGCGGCGTTCGGCCACCACGACTCCTTCGCAGAGGAATCAGGCGATTTCTGCGTGCCGGGCCGCGGTTCCCATGGCTCCGCGGACGTCTCAAATGCGCGTACTAGGCCAAACTGGCCTTCGCGGCGAACGTTGTCGTGATGCTGGCGCAGACCGAACTACTCAATGACGTGCAGCGCGCGGCTGTCGAACATACCGACGGCCCCGTGCTGATCTTTGCGGGAGCGGGATCCGGCAAGACTCGTGTGCTCACCCACCGGATCGCATACCTCCTCGAGCAGAAGAAGGTCTTCCCGGACCGCATCCTGGCCGTCACGTTCACCAACAAGGCAGCCGGTGAGATGAAGTCGCGGCTCGAGCGGATGGTCGGTGCGCCGGCGCGCGACCTCTGGGTCGGGACGTTCCACAGCATGTGCGTGCGGATGCTCCGCCGCGACGGCCGCAAGATCGGCATCGCGCCGAACTTCGCGATCATGGACGACGCCGACCAGCGGGCGATCGTCCGTGAGGTCATCGCCGACCTCGACTACGACGAGCGCCAGATCGCCCCGGGCGCCGCGCTCGCCGAGATCTCCAAGGCGAAGAACAACCTCTGGACGCCCGACCAGTACGAGGAGAAGAACCCCTCGTTCGCCGGCGAGCGCTACGCCAACGTCTACCGCGAGTACGACCGGCGCCTGGCCGAGTCGAACGGCCTGGACTTCGACGACCTGATCGCCAACGCGATCAAGCTGCTCGACGACGACGAAGACGCCCGCACGCGCTACCAGACGAAGTTCAAGTACATCCTCGTCGACGAGTACCAGGACGTCAACTACGCGCAATACCGCCTCGTCGCGACGCTCGCCAAGGAGCACGGCAACATCACCGTCGTCGGCGACGACGACCAGTCGATCTACTCGTGGCGCGGCAGCGACTACCGCATGATCTTGCGCTTCGAGGAAGACTTCCCGGGCGCCAAGGTCTTCAAGCTCGAGGAGAACTACCGCTCGACGCAGACCGTGCTCGAGGCGGCGAACGAACTCGTCGCGCACAACGCCGGGCGCGAGCCGAAGAAGTTGTTCACCAAGCGCGCGGAAGGCGAGAAGATCACCGCGTTCCAGGCCGAGTCCGAGCGCGCCGAGGTGCGCTACGTGATGGAGAAGGTCAAGGAGCACGTGCGCGAAGGCGCCGCGTACCGCGACTTCCTCGTGCTGTACCGCACGAACGCGCAGTCGCGCTACTTCGAAGAAGGCTTCCTCGCCGAAGGCATCCCGTACCGGGTCGTCGGCGGCGTCGGGTTCTACGCGCGCACCGAGGTCAAGGACATGCTGTCCTACCTGCGCTACATCGTAAACCCGTCGGACGCCGTCGCGTTCCGCCGCATCGTGAACGTGCCGCGCCGCTCGATCGGTCAGCAGACGCTCGCGTCGCTGCTCGAAGCCGCGAACAAGGACGGCGTCTCGGTCGGCCAGGCGGTGTTCGACTCGAACCTGCTCAAGCGCGCGGTGCCCAAGAAGCAGCGCGAGCTCGAGCGCTTCGCCGAGCTCATCAACGACCTGCGCGAGAAGGCGCAGTCGTTCTCCGTCAGCGACCTGCTGGTCGCGGTGATGGAAGAATCCGGCTACCTGCGCGAGCTGCAGGCCGATGAAACGCCCGACGGGCGCGCGCGGGTCGAGAACCTGCAAGAGCTCGTCGGCGTGGCGCGTGAGTTCGAGAGCAACCCCGAGACGGGCTCGTCGATCGACGACTTCCTCGCCAACATCGCCCTGATCAGCGACATCGACACGCTCGATCCCGAGGCGTCGTTCGTCACGCTCATGACGATGCACGCGGCGAAGGGTCTCGAGTTTCCGATCGTCTTCCTCACCGGACTCGAAGAAGGCGTCTTCCCGCACACGCGCGCGCTGACCGACATGACGGAGCTCGAAGAAGAGCGCCGGCTCGCGTACGTGGGCGTGACCCGCGCGATGGATCGCCTGTACCTGAGCTTCGCGGCACGCCGCACGCTGTTCGGCAACACGTTCTCGCACCCGAAGTCGCGCTTCATCGAGGAGATGCCCTCGGTCGAGGTGATCGGCGGGATCGGCATCGGTCCGCGTCCGGGCGGCGGCCGCTGGCGTGAGGTCTCGATCCACGAGAACGCCGGCGCGGGCGTCGGCATGGAGCTCAACCCGGGCGACAAGGTGCGTCACCCCAAGTGGGGCGAGGGCACCGTGGTCAACACCGTCGGCGCGGGCGGCGACGGGCTGCTGACCATCAACTTCCCGAACGTCGGTCAGAAGATGGTCATGCTCAAATACGCCCCGCTGGAGAAAGTTTAGGCCCCGTCGCCCTTCGACAGGCTCAGGATGACAGAGTCCCCCTTCGACACGCTCAGATGACAGATCTCAGGACGGCATAATGAGCGAATTGCGCGCCGGGGTGGCCGGCGCGCTCGGAAGACTCGGGCGCGTCGCCTGCTCCGCACTCGATGCCGCCGACGGGATCGTCCTCTCGGCGGCGTTCGCGCGCCGTTCGGGCGAGACGGTGAACGGCGTACGGACGACGGACGATCTCGAGGCGTTCGCAGCGTCGCGGCTGGACGTGGTCGTCGACTGCACGGTGTATCCGGTCACGCTCGACGTCGCGCGCGCCGCGCTCGACGCGCGCGTGCCGCTCGTGATCGGCGCGACCGGGTGGACCGACGCCGACTTGGCCGATCTGGGCCGCCGCTGCAACGAGACGGGCGTGCCTGCGATGTTCGTCCCGAACTTCAGTTTCGGCGCGGTGCTCATGATGCGGTTCGCCGCGGAAGCGGCGCGCGTGTTTCCGCGCGCGGAGATCATCGAGCTCCACCACGACGCGAAGCGCGACGCGCCCAGCGGCACGGCGAAGCTCACCGCGCGGCGCATCGCCGACGCGGGCGCGCCGCCGCCGCCGATCCACAGCGTACGTCTGCCCGGCCTCGTGGCGCATCAGGAGACGATCTTCGGCGGCACGGGCGAGACGCTGACGCTGCGCCATGACTCGCTCGCGCGCGAGTCGTTCGGTCCCGGCATCGTCGCCGCCGTGCGCGCCGTGCGCGCGCAGCGCGGGCTCGTCATCGGGCTCGACGCAGTGGTCGACCGGATGCTGAGCGCCTCGTGATGGAACCGGTGGCGGCAGCCGTCGCCGCTCTCGCCGAGGGGGCGCCGCGGCTGCGGGTCGGCGTGATCGGCGCGACCGGCGTCGTCGGCGGCATGATCCTGCGCGTGCTCGAAGAGCGCGAGCTGCCGGTCGACGAGCTGCGCGCCTACGCCTCGCGGGACCGCGCCGACGGCGTGCGCTTTCGCGGCGAGAGCTTGCCGGTGTTCGCGGCGACGCGCGAGCGCCTCGTCGCCGATCGGCTCGACGTCGCGTTCTTCGCCTCGAGCGACGATGCGAGCGCGGAGCTCGCGCAGGCGCTCGTCGACGGCGGCGCCGTCGTGATCGACAACTCGTCGACGTTCCGCATGGCACCCGGCGTCCCGCTCGTAATTCCCGAGGTGAATCCGGACGCGGTCGCGCCGGACGATCGCATCTTTCCGGTCGCGAACTGCACGGCGATCGTGTTGTGCGTCGCGCTCGCGCCGATCGAGCGCGCGGCCGGCTTGCGCAGCGTGCGCGTCGCGACGTACCAGGCCGTCAGCGGCGCCGGTCGTGCGGGACTCGACGCGCTCGCGCGCGAGGAGGGCGGCGACGCGCCCGACGGCACGTTCGCCGCGCCGATCCATCGCAACGTCGTCCCGCAGGTCGGCAGCTTCGACGGCGACGGCGACACGGGCGAAGAAGAGAAGGTCGTCGCGGAGTCGCGCAAGATGCTCGGCCGCCCGGACCTGGTGATGGCCGCGACGACGGTGCGCGTCCCGGTGATGCGCGCGCACAGCGAGGCCGTGTTCCTCGAGACGTCGGCGCCCACGACCGCGGCCGCCCTGCGCGACGCGCTGCGCGATGCGCCCGGCGTCGTGCTGCACGAGCAGGGCATCGTCACGCCGCGCGACGTCGAGGACACCGACCTCGTCCACGTCGCCCGCGTCCGCCCGGAAGCCGGCGACGCGACCGGCACGCGCTTTCAGATGTGGGTGGTCGGCGACCAGCTCCGCAAAGGCGCCGCCACGAACGGCGTGCAGATCCTCGAGCTGCTGCTCGCGTCGCACCACCCCGCCCTTCGACAAGCTCAGGGTGACAACGCCGCCCTTCGACAAGCTCAGGGTGACAACGCCGCGCTTCGACAAGCTCAGGGTGGCAACGCCGCCCTTCGACAAGCTCAGGGTGACGAGGCCCCGGCACGTGCTCAGGAGGGCAGTGTCACCCTGAGCTTGTCGAAGGGTGCGGGAGCCGCGTCGTGAGCCATGTCGTCGTGCTCAAGTTTGGCGGGTCTTCGCTCGCGACGCACGAGCTGCGCGAGATCGCGGCGTCACGCGTGCTCGACGTCGTGCGGCGCGGGGACCGTCCCGTGGTCGTGTGCTCGGCGATCGGACGCGCGCCCGAACCGTACGCGACCGACTCGCTCGCCGCGCTGCTCGCCCCGGCTGCCGACGGCCCCAACCGGGATCTGCTCCTCGCGTGCGGGGAAGCGATCGCGTGCGCGGTGTTCGCGGAGCTGCTGTGCAGCCTCGGCGCTTCCGCGCAGGCCATGACGGGCCGTCAGGCCGGCATCACGACCGACGACGAGTTCGGCGACGCCGAGATCCTCGACGTCGATCCGAAGCCCGTCCTCGCGGTGCTCGATCGCGGCGCGATCCCGGTGATCACGGGATTCCAAGGCGGCACGCGCGACGGCGCGACGACGACGCTCGGGCGCGGCGGCAGCGACCTCACGGCCGTGGCGCTCGGCGACGCGCTCGGCGCGGCGGCGGTCGAAATCTACACCGACGTCTCCGGCGTGATGACGTCGGACCCGCGGCGCGTCGCCGGCGCGCACCCGATCGAGCGCGCGACCCAGGCGGAGATGGTCGAGCTCGCGGGCAACGGCGCGAAGGTGATGCATCACAAGGCCGCGGAGCTCGCGCACGCGACGCGCACGCCCTACGTGGTCAAGGGCCTGCGCAGCAACGTCGGCACGACGATCGACGACGACGCGCCGATCGATCCCGGGCGGCCCGTGACGGGATTGACCGTCATCGCCGACGTGACGTTCTGCCGGATCATCCAAGGCCAGACGTACGACGCGGAGCGCTCGGACGTCGACCGCGACGTGCTCGCGCGCATCGCCGAGCGAGGCATCTCGGTCGACATGGTCAACGTCAACGATGCGGGCGTGTTCTTCATCGTCGACGACGAGCACGCCGACGCCGTGCGGCCGGCGCTCGCGGACCTCAATCTCGCGCTGCGGATGCGTCCGCACTGCGCGAAGATTTCCGTGGTCGGTGCGGGGATGCGCGGTACGTCCGGCGTCATCTACCGGGTGGTCAAAGCGGTGACGGACGCGGGCGTGGAGATCATCCACTCGACCGACTCGAACATCACGATCTCGATATTGGTCCCGGCAGATCAGGCGCGCGCGGCCGAACAGGCGCTGCACGACACCTTCCGGCTGGGGCGAGGAGCGGTGGCACGATGAAGACTCTCGGACGTCTCTTGACCGCGATGATCACGCCGTTCGACGCGAGCGGCGAGGTGGACGTCGAGGAGGCGTGCCGCATCGCGCGCTTTTTGGTCGACCGCGGGAACGACGGCGTGGTGCTGGCGGGTTCGACCGGCGAAGGCAACGCGCTCGACACGGCGGAGAAGCTCGCGCTCTTCGCCGAGGTGAAGCGCGCCCTCGGATCGAGCGCGAGCGTCATCGCAGGCACCGGCGGGAACAACACGCGGCACTCGATCGAGCTCACGCGCGAGGCGGAGCGGTGCGGCGTCGACGCGGCGCTGCTCACCGTGCCCGCGTACGTGAAGCCGACGCAGGACGGCATGCTCGCGCACTTCGGCGCCATCGCCGAGAAGACGTCGCTGCCGCTCGTGATCTACAACATCCCGGGCCGCACCGCGGCGAACATGCTGCCCGCGACCTTCACCGAGCTCTCGCGCCGCTACCCGCACGTCGCCGGCATCAAAGAGTCGACTTCGGACATCAACCAGTTCACGGAGATTCTGCGCACGCGCGCGCGCGCAGACGTCACGTTCTGGTGCGGCGACGACTACATGTACCTGCCATCGATGTCGGTCGGCGGCTACGGGCTGATCTCGGTGAACGGACACCTCGTCTCCCGCGAGCTGAAGGCGATGGCGGCAGCGTTCGATGCGGGCGACGTCGATACGGCGGCGCGCATCCACGCCGACCTCGCGCCGCTCAACGCGGCGCTGTTCGCGACGACCAACCCGATTCCGGTGAAGTGGGCGATGGGGGCGTTCGGCTTCGAGGTCGGGCCCT
Organism: Vulcanimicrobiota bacterium; assembly: GCA_963818845.1. Classification (GTDB taxonomy): domain Bacteria; phylum Vulcanimicrobiota; class Vulcanimicrobiia; order Vulcanimicrobiales; family Vulcanimicrobiaceae; genus Vulcanimicrobium. The sequence continues at coordinate 601,976 of CAWFTO010000003.1, forward strand.
GCCGCTCGCCGCTCGGCGCGATGCCCGAAGAGCTGAAAGCGCGGCTCGCGCCGCTGATCGCGCCCTACCAGCCCTCGGTCCTCGCAGGCTGAGCTTCGTCGTTCTCGGCTGTCGCGTCGACGCCGTCGGACGCGAGGAAGCCGTCGACCGAATCGCGTCCCTCGCGAACGGCGGCGGCGCGGCCGTTGTCGTGACGCTCGGCGTCGAGATGGTGATGGCGGCGCAGCACGACGTCGCGTTTCGCAGCGCCGTGAACGAAGCGGCGCTCGTCACGTGCGACACGATCGGGTTGCTGCTCGCGTCGCGCCTGCGTCACGGACCGCTGCGAGAGCGCGTCACCGGCGTCGAGCTCGTCGGCTCGCTGGCGGCGCGTTCCGCCGCGCGCGGCGACGTGCGCATGTACCTGCTCGGCGGCGGCGGCGACACGGCGCGGCGAGCGGCCGGCGCGCTCGAGCGGCAGTACCCCGGCGTGGTGATCCTCGGCGCGCGCGACGGCTACTTCGGCGAGGCCGAGAACGACGCGGTCGTCGCGGCGATCCGCGCGAGCGGCGCGAACGTGCTGCTCGCGGGCCTGGGCTCGCCGAAGCAGGAGCTGTGGCTTACGCGCTACCTGGCGGCGACCGGCTGCGGCGTGGGAATCGGCGTCGGCGGTTCGCTCGACGTCTATGCGGGCAACGTCGTGCGCGCGCCCGCGCTCGTGCAGCGCACGGGCATGGAGTGGGCGTACCGGCTCGCCCGCGAGCCGAAGCGGTGGCGGCGGCAGCTCGCGCTGCCGCGCTTCGCTGTGGCGGCCGCGGCCGAAGCCTTGACCCGAGGAAAAGCGGGGAACACTGGGTCTTGATGCGCGCCATGATTCTCGCGGGCGGTATGAGCACGCGCCTCTACCCGCTCACGAAGCAAGTCCCCAAACCGATCGTGCCGGTCGCCGGTGAACCGATCAGCGGGCACGTGATGCGCTGGCTGTCGTCGTTCGGGTACGACGAGGTCGCGATCAACGTGTTCTACCTCGCCGAAAAGGTGGAGGCGACATTCGGGGACGGCGCGCGATACGGCGTGACGCTGCACTACCTTCGCGAGCGCGAGCTCACGGGCAGCGCCGGCGCTCTCAAGCAGATGGAGGGGTGGTTCGATTCGACGTTCGTCGTGGTCGGCTGCGACGACCTGACCAACGCCGACCTCGCCGGGCTCGTGCGCTTTCACAAAGAGCGCGGCGCGCTGGCGACGATCGGGCTCGTCGAAGTCGACGAGGTCGATCAGTACGGGGTCGTCGTGCTCGACGACCAAGGACGCATCACCGGATTTCAGGAGAAGCCCACGAAGGGCACGGAGCTCTCGAAGCTCGCGAACACCGGCATCTACGTGTTCGAGCCGGCGATCTTCGAACGCATTCCCGCGAACACGTTCTACGACTTCGGCAAACAGGTGTTTCCGGAGCTGCTGCGCGACGGGTTGCCGTTCTACGGTATGCACTTGCGCGGTGCGTACTGGCGCGACATCGGTACGCCCGGCGAGTACCGCCGTGCGACGGAAGACGTGCTGTACGGGCGCGTGAAGATCGCGGGCGCGCGCGCGACCGGCACGCCCGCCAGTGCGAAGCTCGCCGACAGCGCGCGCCTCCAAGGCGCGGTTCGCGTCGGCGAAGACGTGGAGATCGGCGTGGGGGCGTGCATCGTCGGGCCGACGGTCATCGGCGACGGCGTCCGAGTCGGCGCCAACGCGACGCTCGAACGCACGATCGTCTGGGACGGTTCGACGATCGGAGCGAACGCGTCGCTGCGCAACGCGATCGTCGGCGAGCGCTACGTCGTCGAGGACGGCGCGACGCTCGACGGCGCGATCGTCGCGAACGAGCCGGAGCCGGCCTGAGCGCTACGGCGTCTTGAAGAGCGCGCTCTCGCGCTGGCGCCGCGTGACGAGCCCGGGCAGCGGACCGTTTCCGCCGTTGACCCACTGACCGAACTGCGCGGTCGCGCCGGCGAAGTCGCCCGCGTTGACGTCGCGGAGCAGCGTCGAGTTCTGCAGCGCGCCGAGCCCGACGTTGTACGCGAACGAGACGAGCGCCGAGAACTGATTCGAGTTCAGCGGTCGCGCGATCATGCCGTTCACACCGGTCTCGAATTTCGTCAGGTCGTTCTGCAGCGCCTGATCCGCCTGCCCTTGCGTCCACGTGACGCCTTGGCGCACGTCGGGCCCCGTATGGCCGTACCCGATCGTCCACGGGTCGCCGCCCGTTCCCGGATCCGGATACGCGGTGAGCACGAGTCCTTCGCTCTCCTTGATGATGGCAAGACCCGCAGCGTTGATTGTCGGCATCGTTGTAACCCCTTTACGAGCGCTCCGTTCGCTACATGCTTGACCTAAGCATGCTGCCCTAGCCGCGACGCGGCCGCGCGGGATGGACCGGCATGATCGACGTCCTGCGGGCGTGGCTCTTCCCGCCGGCGTGCGCGGCGTGCGACGCGCCGGGTCCGGCGCTGTGCGCAGCCTGCGCGCCGCGGCTGGGCGACGCGATCGACTTCGAGGCGGACGGCGTTCCCGGGTTCGCGCTCGGCGCGTATGACGGTGCCCTGCGGCGCGCGATCGTCGCGATGAAGCGCGGCGAGCGCGACCCGCTCGACGTCTTCGCGGCGCTGCTCGCGCTGCGCGCCCCCGTGATCGGTACGCTGGTCCCGCTGCCGACGTCAGGCTCGCGCGCGTCGGCGCGCGGTTTCGACCAGAGCGTCGAGCTCGCTCGGCGCACGGCGGCGCGGCTCGGCGTGCCGTGGAGCCCGGTGCTCGAGAAGAAGGGCGCGGCGCAGGCAGGCCGGGGCCGGCGTGCGCGGCTCGCGGCGGCCGGGCGCTTTCGCATCCGGCGCGGCGTCGCGCCGCCGCCGCGCGCGACCGTGCTCGACGACGTCACGACGACGGGCGCAACCGTCGCCGACGCGATCGCGACGCTGCGCGCCGGAGGCGTCGACGTACGGCGGATCGTCGTGCTGGCGCGGACGGCAGGATAGCGCGGAACCAACGGGCGTCCCGCCGGGTCGATGTCCGACGTGAAGGCAATGTGGAAAGGTGCGCTCCTCGCCGAGAGCGACCGCACCGAAGTCGTCGAGAACAACCATTATTTTCCGCCCGACTCGGTGAAGCGCGAGTTCTTCGCGCCGTCGGAGACGCACTCGGTGTGCCCGTGGAAGGGCACTGCGAGCTACTACACCGTCGAGGTGAACGGCGAGCGGAACGCCGACGCGGCGTGGTTCTACCCGCAAGCGAAAGACGCGGCGAAGAACATCGAAGGCTACGTCGCGTTCTGGAAAGGCGTCGAGGTCAAACCGTAGACGCCGACGCCACGTACCTCGCGCGCGCGGTCGAGCTCGCATCGCGCTCCGTCGCCGGCGCGTCGCCGAACCCGCCCGTCGGCTGCGTCGTCGTGCGCGACGGCGAAACGCTGGGCGAGGGATGGCATCACCGCCGCGGCGAGCCGCACGCCGAAGTTGAAGCGCTCCGCGACGCGCGCGAGCGCGGTGCCGCCGTGCGCGGCGCGACCGCATACGTCTCGCTCGAACCGTGCGATCATCACGGCCGCACGCCGCCGTGCACGGCCGCGCTGATCGACGCGGGAATCGCGCGCGTGGTCGTCGGCGCGCTGGACCCCAACCCGAGAACGGCGGCCGGCGGCGTGCGGCGCCTGCGCGAGCACGGCATCGCCGTCGACGTGCTCGACGACGCGGGCGCCGCCGCGCGTATCGAACGATTCCGGTGGACGGTCGCACACGGTCTGCCGTTCGTCACGCTCAAGATGGCGGCGTCGCTCGACGGGTTCGTCGCGTCGCGTGCCGGTGCGCAGCAATGGCTCACCGGGCCGCTCGCGCGCGAGCGCGTGCGCGACCTGCGCATCGAACACGACGCGGTGATGGTCGGTGCGGGAACGATCCGCGTGGACGATCCGCAGCTCACCGTGCGTCCGCACGCGACGCGCGGCAAGCCCTACGTTCGCGTCGTCGTCTGCGAGATGGGCAGCGTTCCGGTGACGAGCCGCGTGCTGCACCCGCCGGATGATGCGCCTGCTGGGGCGTACGCGCGCACGATCGTCCTGGTCCCGGGCGGCGAGCGCGCCGCGTTCGCCGCGCTCGAGCCGCTCGCGGACGTCGTGCCGGTGGGCGGCGCTGACGCAGCGCGGCTGGACCTGCGCGCCGCGATGATCGCGCTGCGCGAGCGCGGCGTCGCCACGGTGCTGTGCGAGGGCGGGCCCACGCTGGCCGGCAACCTGCTTGCTGCCGGATTGGTGCAGCGGCTGGTGTGGCTGCTCGCGCCTGTCGTCCTGCACGCCCAGGGCGCGGTCCCCGCGCTGGCGGGCGACGATTTGACCGGTGCGAACGGATGGCGCTTCGACCGCATCGAACGCGTCGGCGACGACATGCTGCTTTCCGCCGACCTCACCTCGTGTTCTCGGGCTTGATCGCTCGCGCCGGCGCCGTCGCATCGGTCGACGGCGACGCCGTGCGCGGCATGACGCTGTCCGTCGAGGCGCCCGAAGCGATCGCCGACGGCGTCGCCATCGGCGACTCCGTCGCGGTGAACGGCGCCTGCCTGACCGTGACGGCGTTCGACGCGCGCACGATGCGTTTCGACGTGGTCCCGGAGACGGTCGCCCGCACGGGCTTCGACACGCTGCGGCGCGGCGACCGCGTCAACGTCGAGCTCTCGCTGCGCGTCGGCGACCGCATCGGCGGCCATTTCGTGTACGGGCACGTCGACGCGAACGCGTCGATCCTCGCGAAGGACGTGGAAGGCCAAGGCTTTCGCCTGCACGTCGTGCTGCCGGACGATCTCACGCCATTCATCGTCGAGAAGGGTTACGTTGCGGTCGACGGCGTGAGCCTCACGGTCGCGTCGGTGACGCAGGAACGCTTCACCATCGCGCTGATTCCCGAGACGGCGAAGCGCACGACGCTCGGAACGAAGGGTCCGGGCGACCGCGTCAACCTCGAGATCGATCCGCTCGCGCGCTACGCGCAGGGTGCGGTGTCGGCGTACTCGCAGCGCGACGCAGGTCCGACGGCCGACGAAGTCGCCTGGGCGTACGAGATCTGAGCGTGTCCGGCGACGCGATCCGCGTCGGTCCGGCGGTGCGCGAACGCGTACGCTGGAGCGACGTCGACGTCATGGGCATCGTCTATTACGCCCGGTACGTGCGCTTCATGGAAGCCGCGGAGACCGAGTTCTTTCGCGCGGCGGGCTTTCCGTACGACGTGCTCGCCGCGGAGCACGGCGTGTGGATCGCGCGCGTCCACCTCGCGTGCGACTACCGCGCTCCAGCCAAGCTCGACGATGAGGTCGTGTGCCGCGCCGAACTCCGCAAGCTCGGCGGCTCGTCGATGACGTTCGCGTTCCCGATCGACCGTGCGGACGGCACGCGGCTCGTGGACGGCACACTCGTGCTCGCCGCCGTCGACCGCACGACGCTGCGCCCAACGCGCCTCCCGCGCGCACTCCGCGACGCCATCAACCCGCCCCCAGCCCGGTCACCCTGAGCTTGTCGAAGGGCGAAGGGCGAAGGGCGCTTATCGCGACGAGTCAAGGATCGGCGCTAGGCGCTGTCGGCTCATGCGCCCGATGGCGCGCGATCAGGTGTCCAGGAAGAGCTGGACTTCCTGGAAGAGCTGCATGCGATTTTTCTCCATGATGACCGTATGCGTGCCCTCGCCGATCTGCACGAAGCGCTTGTACGGCGCGTTCGTGAGCAGCTTGAAGTACGCGTCGTCCATGTAGGTGGGCAGGTCGGCGTCCCACTCGGCGTGCACCAGCAGCGTCGGTACGCGAATGTTCGCCGGATCGTACAGCGCTTTGCCCGCGCCCCAATAGTCGGCGGTATCGGCGACGGTACCGTTCGGCGCGCGTAGCGTCTGACCGCCGCCCTTCGGATCAGTCGCCCACGTCGCCGCCGCCCATTGCTCGAACCAGCCCGGCGGGATCAGCGCCGCAGCTTTGTCGGGTGCGACGCCGGTCAGCCAGCGCTGCTTCGCGGACGCGACCGAAACTGTGCGATACGCGGGAATCGGGCCGTTGCCGGCCTGCACGAGCGACGCGTTTCCGGCGGCGCGAATCCACTGTGGCGCGTACAGCACCAACTTGTTGACGTTTTCGCCGTGCGTCGTCGTGTAGAGGCCCATGATCGACGTGCCCCACGACCATCCGAGCAGATTCAATTTCGCGATACCGCGCCGGTGCTTGATGAAGTCGACGGCGGAGCCGACATCGCCCGCGGCAACCGGGGTCCGTGCGATCGGCGCGTTGTCCGCGGCGGGTTGATCCATTGCAGCCGGGCGCGTCGAGCGGCCGTAACCGCGCACGTCGACGAGCCAGACGTCGTAACCGTGCTGCGCGATGTAGTCCATCCACGACATGCCGTCGAGCGGCAGATCGAATGACGTCTCCGCCGGGTACGTGGAGCCGTGCACGAACAGCACGGTTTTTTCCGGCCGAAAGGAGCTCATGCCGTGCGGATGTTTGTTGCGCACGTACACGGAGATGCCGGCGTCCGCGGTCGGCACCATGAACTCTTCCATGTCGACGCCGGACACGGCGCTCGCTGGGGCCGTGAGCGCTGAAGCGAGCGCGCACACGCCGAGAACCGTTTGGACAGACCGCTTGCCAAACTTCATGAGGCGGCCGTACGCGTCCGCCCTTACCGGCACCTGGCGAGGCCGCCACATTAGGCCAACGCCGGAGCCGCGCTACGGCGGCGGAGTCGCGCTCGTGCACGAGTTCGTCGCCTCGATCACCGTCGCGCTCAGAGCGGTTTCCGTCTTCGCGATCGTTTCGCGATGCTCGCCGATCGCAAGCGCGACTTTGGCATAGAACGCCCGGTTGATCGGCGGCTGCGGAGTGTGCGGAAACATGCCCATCATCTTGCGCATGAGGTCAGTCTCCAGCACGCCGTTCACCATGTTTAGCGCGTCGGTCTGCTGCGCGGCCGTCGCGCGCAGTTCCTCGCGCAGTTTGAGCGCCAGGCGATCGTCGTCGCTCTTCGGCGGATCCGGGAAGCGTTTGGAATCCATGAGCACGCCTTGGACGACCTGAAGGTTGTGGGCGAGACCGACGACGATCTTGCCGAGCGCGATGCGGTGCAGCGTCTGGCGCTCGTTGTCGCCCGGCGTATTGGCCATCGCGTCGTACGTGCTCTGGCTCTGTACGATGTACTGATCGGCGTTGATCAGCCCGACGACGGCCGGCGCAACGGAGTCGCGCACGACCGCGCACAGCCGTCCGGCGCGCGTTCCGCCGATGTACGGCAAGGTGGTCGCCGCCGGCGAGGGAGAGGGCGGCGACTGCGCCGACGCGAGACACGCCTGAGCGACCGCAGCGAATGCGGCGATGGCAGCCACCGTCATGCGTCGTGCCACGCAGGCTCCTCCCGACAAGCCGTTCCGCGAACGTTTGCTCGCTCCGCGAGCGCCTCCCGCCCGTCGCACGGAGGCCCGGCGGCCGATCCGCGTGCCGGGCAAGAGCCGGGTGAGCCAAGTATATCGTCTTGACACCTGTTAAGCCCGTCCTGTGTCATGAGGGCGTGGATCATTTCTCGGACGAGTTGCGAAGCGCCATGGCTGAGGCGGGGCTATCCTCGGCCCAGTTGGCGCAGCGGACCGGCCTGACGGAGGCCGCGATCTCGCTGCTGCGGGCCGGCCGGCGCGAGCCGTCGTTCAAGAGCGTCCGCAAGCTTGCTACGGCGCTGCCGAACCTTGGGCGGCGTCTCGACCCTGAACGGAGCACGATGGACTCGATCGAGTCGGCCGTCGCCGACATTCGCGCGGGCAAGATGGTCATCGTCATGGACGACGAGGATCGCGAGAACGAGGGCGACCTCGTGATGGCGGCCGAGAAGGTCACGCCCGCCGCGATCAACTTTATGCGCAAGGAAGGCGGCGGCCTCATCTGCGTCCCGATGACGTCAGAACGCCTGGACGCTCTGCAGATCCCGAACATGGTGAACGACAACACCGCGCCGCTGGGCACGGCGTTCTCCGTGTCGGTCGAAGCGCGCGGGCGCGTCACGACGGGCATCTCGGCGCACGACCGCGCCAACACGATCCTCGCGCTGATCGATCCCAAAGCAGGCCCGCCCGACTTTCTGCGCCCCGGGCACACGTTTCCGCTGCGCGCGCGCGAAGGCGGCGTGCTCGTCCGTGCGGGACAGACGGAAGCGTCCGTCGATCTCGCGCGGCTCGCCGGGCTATACCCGGCCGGCGTGATCTGCGAGATCATGGACGACGACGGCTCGATGATGCGCCGCGACAATCTGCAGACGTTCGCGAAGAAGCACGGCTTGCGGATGATCACGGTCAAGGACCTGATCGCGTACCGCATGCGCCACGAGAAGCTCGTTGAGCGCATCGCCGAGTTCACGTTGCCGACCGTGAACGGAACGTTCCGCGGCATCGCGTACGAGACGAAGACCGACAAGACCGCGCACGTCGCGCTCGTCATGGGCGATATCGCCGACGGCAAGAACGTGCTCGTGCGCGTGCACAGCGAGTGTCTGACCGGCGACGCGCTGCACTCTCTTCGCTGCGATTGTGGTCCGCAGCGCGATGCCGCGCTGCACGCGATCGCGCGTGAAGGTCGCGGCGTGTTCCTCTATCTGCATCAGGAAGGCCGCGGGATCGGGCTGGCCAACAAGCTGCGCGCCTACGCGCTTCAAGACGCGGGCGCGGACACCGTCGAGGCCAACACGCTGCTCGGCCTTCCGGCCGACAAGCGCGACTACGGCATCGGCTCGCAGATCCTCGCCGACCTCGGCGTGCGCGAGATGCGGCTGCTCACGAACAATCCCAAGAAGATCGCCGGTCTCGAAGGCTTCGGACTGACGATCGCCGAGCGCGTGCCGATTCAAATCACGCCGACGGTCCACAACGTGCACTACATGCAGACGAAGCGGGAGAAGATGGGGCACATGTTCGGGGCGCCGAATCCGGTCGGTGCCGAGTGAAAGCGGAGCGCGCGCAAAAGCTACCCGACGCGAGCGGCAAGAAGTTCGCGATCGTCGTGGCGGAGTTCTACGCCGATCTCGCGGCGCAGCTCGAAGACGGCGCGCGACGCGGATTGCGCGACTGTGGCGTGCGTGACGAAGACGTCGAGATCGTTCGCGTTCCCGGCTGTTTTGAGCTCCCGATCGCGGCCCGGCGGCTCATCGGCGGCGAGAAACTCGACGGTATCGTCGCGCTCGGCGTCGTGATCCGCGGCGATACGCCGCACTTCGACTACGTCGCGGGCGAGTGTGCGCGCGGCATCATGAACGTGCAGCTCACGACCAGCGTGCCGATCGGTTTTGGCGTGCTCACGACCGAGAATCTCGCCCAAGCGGAGGAACGCGCCGACCCCAAACGGGGCGACAAGGGTTACGAAGCGGCGGTCGCAGCGGCGAGCGTCGCCGTGATCGAGCCGAAGCGCGAGACGACTCGCATCGGCTTTCGCTAAAAGCGACCGCTATCGCGACGAGTAGCTCACGACAAACGCATACGCGGCCGGAATTGACCGGCAGGCGAGAACCGCGGTACGGAAGGTTGACTGCTGTGCCGCGTCGAGCGCGGACGCATTGAGGACCACGGAAGGTGAACTCGACACCCGCGCGCCGGTGACGCGCCCGTTCTCATCGAGGGCGACCGCGATGATTACCGTTCCCGTGATGTGTTGCTGCTGTGCGAGCGGCGGCGTTTCCGGTTCTTTCGCCCGGACTACCAAGGGGGATGCGTACGGTTTCGTGCAGGGCGTCGACGGCGCGGGGCCGGCGTCCGTGCCGTCGACCGCGCGATCTGCATCCGGGTCCTCGCGGTCGTACGGCCCGTGCGGACGTACCTCGGCCACCAGCGAGCAGGTCTCGCCGTTCGGCGTGAACTGCACGCCGACGACCGGTGCGGCCGTCCGGACGAGCACTGCGTGCTGCTCCTCGCCGTAAGGAGTCGTCGTCACCGACATCGCCGGCGTGATCGCCGCCGTCCAACTGCGCTCGCGCCCGAACATCCGGGCCGTCCCGGACAGCGCGCGCGGCCCCGTCAGGTGCAGTGTGGTCGCAGAGCCGGTGCTCGACGGGCCGCTCGTCGCGCTGAACGCCATCGCGCAGGGAAAGACGTCGCCTTCGACATCCGCTGCTCCGGCGAAATGCGGAGTCAAAGCGAGGATCGCGAGCGCGGCGGCAATGACGCAGAGGCGCCGAATCATGGACGCGTCGGTTCGCGGGCTCACGGCCGAATTCCACTGCTCTGCCGGATTGCCAAGACGGGTCGGCTACCGTATACTCCCCCTACGACGCCTGCCATCAGCCGGTGCCGTGTTTCGCATCCATCCAAGGGGAACCGGGCGGCTGCGCCTCCCGGCGAAGGTCGGTGTACGAAAACAAATCGTTGATCTGCAAAGACTGCGGCAGCCCGTTCGACTTCACGGCGCGCGACCAGATGTTCTACGCCGAGAAGGGCTTCGAAAACGAGCCGCAACGCTGCCGCGACTGTCGCGCGGCGCGCAAGACGCAGCGTTCGTCCGAGCTCGGCCAGGTGCCGTCGTCGACGGCCGGCTTACGCGAGATGTTCGAGGCGGTGTGCGCGCAGTGCGGGACGGCGACGACCGTGCCGTTCCGGCCTCGCGGCGACCGCCCCGTCTACTGCCGGAACTGTTATACGGCCTTGAACGCCGTGCGGGCCTGACGGTAGTTCACTGACCTGCGCCGAATCCGGCCGGGTGGATTCGGTTTGGTTCGACGGCGACGCCGTCGGGTTTCTCGATCAGCGGGCGCTTCCTCAAGCGGTCTCGCGCCGTCGTGCCGCGACCGTCGAAGACGTCGTCGACGCGATCCGTACGCTTGCCGTGCGCGGCGCGCCCGCGATTGGGATCTTCGGCGCGTACGGCGTGGCGCTGGCGGCGCGCGCGTGCGCCGGCGACCGCCCCGCGCTGGAGCGGGCGGCGGCGCTGATTCGCGCGGCGCGCCCTACAGCCGTGAATCTCATGTGGGCGGTCGATCGCGTGCTCGCCGTCCCGGGCGGAGAGCTCGCCGAAGCGCAGCGCATCCACGACGAACAGCGCGACGTCGACCGGCGCATCGCCGAGGCGTCCGTCGAGCTGTTTCCGGCCGAAGGCAACGTGCTTACGCACTGCAACACCGGGCCGATCGCAACGGGCGGCGACGGTACGGCGCTGGGGTGCTTCATCGCCGCGCACCGTGCCGGCAAGGCGCTGCACGTCTTCGTCGACGAGACGCGCCCGCTGCTGCAGGGCGCGCGGCTCACCATGTTCGAGCTCCACGAAGCCGGCGTGCCATGCACGCTCATCGTCGACTCGGCCGCCGCAATCACGATGCAGAGGCGTGCGGTGCGCGCCGTCGTCGTCGGCGCCGACCGGATCGCCCGCAACGGCGACACGGCGAACAAGATCGGGACGTACGGTGTCGCGATCGCCGCGGCGTTCCACGGCATTCCGTTCTACGTCGCGGCCCCGCGCTCCACGTTCGATTTCGCGGTGTCCTCGGGTGAGGCAATCCCGATCGAAGAACGCTCGGCCGACGAAGTGCGAATCGCGCCCGACGACGCCGTGTACAACCCCGCCTTCGATGTCACGCCGGGCCGGCTGATCGCCGGTTTCATCACGGAGTACGGCGTCGTTCGCCCGCCGTATGCCGACACGATCGCCGACCTCGAGTACCGCCCGCGCATCGCCGTTCCCGCGTGAAGTTCTACGATTTTCTCGACAAGACCCCGAAGATCGACGGTCTCGTCATCATCGAAGGCGATGATCCGGTGCTCGCCCAGCGCGCGCTGGACGACGTGCTGAACCGCCTACTGCCTGAGGACATGCGCGCGCTGAACTGCGACGTCTTCGACGGCCCGGAGTCGGACGCGATCGGCCGCGCGGTCGGCGACGCCGTGAACGCCATGCCGTTTCTGGCCGACCGCCGCGTCGTGGTCGTGCGGAACTGTCATCGTCTGCGGGCGCAGCCGCGGCGCGATCTGTGGGCCGTCGCCGAGGCGGTGCCGGAGGGCAACACGCTCGTCCTCGAAGACCTCTTTCCGCCCGCGAAGCGCACGAAGCCCGAGCCGTTCGGCCAGCTCGCCGGCCGCAAGGCGCTGCGCATCGACACCACGCCGAACGCGGACGTGCGCGAGCGATTCGTACGCGAGACGCTCGAGCGGCTCGGCGCGAAGGCGCAGCCGCGCGTCATCGCGATGTTGGCGGAGAGCGACTCCGACGTCGGCTCGATTCGCAACGACCTCGAGAAGCTTGCGCTCGCGAGCGGCACGATCACGGTCGCCGACCTCGAGCGCGAGAGCCTGAGCGTCGAGGATCCGAAGGCCTGGCATTACGCCGCGGCTGTCGTCGAAGGCCGCGGCGCTGAGGCACTGGCCATCGCGTTCGATGTCTTCGCCAACGACCCGCGCGGGGCGGCGGTCCCGCTCGCCAGCGCGCTGGCCGGGGAGTTCGCGCTTCTGTGGGAGCTCGCGCGTCCCAACGGCGGTGCCCTGCCGCCGCGCCACCGGTGGCGGGAGCGCGCACTGCGTCCGATCGCGCGGCGGGTCGGCGAGCGCCGTGCACGATACGGCTACGAAGCGGCCGTGCGTGGCTTCGAGGCGGTGGTCACGGGACGCATCGACGACCCGCGCGCGATGATCGAGCTGCTGACCATCGACCTCGCCGGGCGGCTCGCCTCGCCTCGTTGACGAACCGGAGGATTCGCCTCCCCGCGAATCCAAACTCCGGGCACCACCCGCGGGTTGCTTTTTCGGCGACTCGCGTTCGCTGCTCGCCCTGGGCTTCCTGAGAGGTCACTCCACGCATGCGCAGCCTCCTCGCCCGTTTTGCCGTCCTCGGGGCATTCGCCGTCGCGATGACCGCGTGCGGTGGCGGGAGCGGAACGTCGCTGCCGTTTGCCGGTGCGCCCAACAACGCGGGCGGTTCTCAGGGCACCATTCAGAGCGGCTCGAACGGCTTGGCGCTGCTTCGATTCGTGAACGGCGCTCCCGGCGCCGGAGACGCCGCGGGGAACGTCGACGTCTGCATCGATCAGTTACCGATCACGATCTTCGCGCCCACGGTCGGCTACGGCAGGGCGTCGCTGCAGCTCTACGGCATCGCGGGCGGCATCTCGCACACCGTTGCGGTCTTTCCGACGGTCGCGTCGGGTCCCGGTAGCGTTCCGGGCTCCGAGTGCGCGACGGCGCCGGGTCCGTATTTCGGCACATCGGCGATCGCGGTGGCGACGATCGTCCCCGGTAACAACGTGCGCATGACGGTCGTTCTCGGCGGCACTGCGGCGAGCGGAACGCTCGGCCTGTACGTGTTCAACGAGCCGACGTTCCCGACGCCCGCCGGTCCGGCCGCGATCTCGCACAATGCGGCGCCTGCGTACAGCAAGAGCAAAGGGACCGGCGTCGGTTTCGGAATCTGCACGACGACCGTCACGCCGTGTGCTGCGCCGGTCGCTCTGAGCGGAGCACAGAACGTCGCCGCGCCGAAAGTTTCATCGGCGACGGTGACCGCGACGAACAGCTTCGTGCAGTCGTCGCTTGCAAGTGTACCGCCGGGCTTCTATGACGGCACGGGCGTGCCGGCGGGAAATCCGGTGCCGGTAACGTCGGTTGCAGCGCCCGGCACTGTATCAGGGCAAGCATATATCGTCCAATTGTATGGGATCGATGCACCCGCTGGTGGATTAAACTTAGTCGCACTCGTAGAACAATCTGCCGGATACGGCTTCTAAGCAGGGTCAAAGTCAACAGCAAGAAGGGTCGCCGAAGTGCGGCCCTTCTTTTATTGCTGCTAGTTAGCTTGGTAAATCTTGAATTCTATGCTCAGTGAAGCGAGTCCATATTCGCTCGCCGAAGCATTGGGATCGCCCGAAGCGTCGCATCCCGGGAAATCTGCGTACCATTGCAGTGGACCGGCCGGGACATCTCCGGAGTAAGTAAACACTTGCGCGGCTCCGATCTCGCCGTTTTGAACTGCATTGTATGCGGCGGTTAGCGTAGTTGGAGCTGACCACGGAATCTGTGCGGTGACGGTACCCGGATTTTGCACAACTTGGTTTCTGGTAAGAAACTTCGATGGGTCGCCCACGCCAACTTGAAAAGGGATAGGCAAGCCGATCACGTTTGACGGCCAAACGATGAGTGCGCTTGCAGGCGTGTTCACGAAGTCGATATACGGCAAGCATCCTTGACCGGCCGCCGTGATACCATCAAGTTCGAACAGCAGTTCGTGGTCTGCGTCTGTGGGCGCGACCGGCGGCTGGATAATGTACGGCGGTGAGAGCTGGATGCCGTCGATCTGGTCGACGTAGACGCAGTTGGGCGGCTGCGAAGCGTCGCAGCTCGTCGCGGGCTCGACGAACTTCGTGAACGTCTGATTCGTCTGCGGGACGATCAGGTGATAGCACTTGCCGTTCGCCGTCAGATCGCACGTCTGGGGCGTCGATGATGGCGCCGGACTGGGCCCTGCGACGACCGTCATCGTCAGCGTCGCCGAGTCGCTGCTGGCGCGGGCGACGTTCGACACGTCGGCTTGCACCGTCACGGTGCACGTGCCCGGCGTGAGCCCCGTGATCGCGAACGTCGATCCCGATGGCTGCGACCCGGCGGGCGTCACCGAGCATGTGCCGTCCGCCGCCTGCGCGGTGATCGGCACCGTCGCCGGCGTACCGGGCGGCGCAGTGAGCGGGTTGATCAGCGTCGCCTGCGCGGTCACGCCGTCGGTGCCGCCGACGGTCAGCGTCGCGGACGACGCCGAAGCCGTCACGTGATACGCCGGTGCCGCCGCCGGCGCGCAGCCGCCCGCGATGGGCGTGTATCCCGGTGGACACGTCGGCGATGACGATGGGACGGGCGGCAGCGTCGCGGTCGTGCACGACGGGCACGGCGTCGGAGAGGGCGCCGTCGACGCTGCGGGCCATGCCGTCAGCGCCACGGGGCCCGTCGCGGCGAGGTCAATCCGGCATGGCACGAAGCGGTCCGCGGTCGCGCCGGCAGCGGCGATCGTGAAATGAAACGAGCCGCTCGGCGGACACGGGGTCTCGGGCGTGGTCGTCGCGGTGTCCAGACGAAAGCCCGGCCTGCCTCCGAGCAGCCCCGTTGCGTGCACCACGAACGCGAACGGCGTCGCGCCGAGGGACGCGACTTCCGCGATCGCTGCGCGCGTGTGCACGATGGGCAAGGTCGTCGCCGCGAGCGCGCCATTCGGCCCGCCCGTGAGCACGCGTACGTCGGTTCCGTCGCCGAACGCGTCCGGCGAGAAGACGATCGTCGCTCCGCTCGTCTCACGAGCGATCGTGCGCGTGCTGTCGAGCACGTGATCGAATTCGGCGGCGGCCGTCGCCACGGCGAGCGAGCGTGACGACAGCGCGACGCCGATGCCGGCTGCGGCCGTGGCGGCGACGATCGCGACCGCGATCGTGACCTCGATGAGCGTGAATCCCCGTTGGCCGGGCTGGGTGCGTCCGTTCACCACCCGAGGCGGTGCCCGAACGACCCCGCGCGGATTCCCGGCCGGAGGGCCTCCCTTCCTCTTGCCGCCGTCGAGGCCGTTCTTCGGCACGCCGCGAAACCGACGCGCCGGACCGTGAACGATACCACCTATGCCTCGCCGTTCTCGTGGCGCTACGCTCGCCCGTCGCTGCGCGAGCTCTTCTCAGAACGCGAGCGTCGCAAGTTGTGGCGAGCGGTCTGGGTCGCGCTCGCGGAAGCACAGCAGCGCGCCGGTCTCGTCAGCGACGCCGAGCTTGCCGATCTTCGCGCGCACGCAGAGCACGTCGACCTCGACGCTGCGCTCGCGATCGAGCGCGAGATCGGGCACGACCTGATGGCCGAGATCCGCGTGTACGCGAGCCAGGCGACCGTCGGCGGCGGGAAGATTCACCTCGGCGCGACGTCGATGGACGTCGAGGACACGGTCGAGACGTTCCGCATGAGGCGCGCGCTCGACGCGATCCTCGCGTCGCTCGACGACCTCTTGCGGTCGTTCGCGACGCAGATCGAAAAGCGCGCGGACCTCGTCTGCATGGGCTACACGCACCTGCAGCCGGCCGAGCCGACGACGCTCGGGTATCGCCTCGCGTCGTATGCGCAGGACCTCTTGATCGACCGAGAGATGCTGCTGGCGGCACGCACGCAGCTCACCGCCAAAGGCATCCGCGGCGCGGTCGGCACGTCGGCGTCGTACACCGCGCTGCTCGACGGAACGTCGCGTACGCCCGAAGAGCAGGAAGGCGACGTCCTCGCGCGCTTCGATCTCACGGCTCGCGACGTCGCGACGCAGACGTATCCGCGGAAGCTCGACTACCTGCTGCTGTCGACGCTCGCCGGGCTGGGCGCGTCGCTCGCGAAGTTCGCTTTCGACGTGCGCATCCTGTCGAGCCCGGGCTTCGGCGACGTCGCCGAACCGTTCGGCGCAAAGCAAGTCGGCTCGAGCGCGATGCCGTTCAAGCGCAATCCCGTCATGTCGGAGCGCATCGACTCGCTCGCGCGGCTGCTGCCCGCCTATGCGGACACCGCGTGGCAGAACGCGTCGACGAACCTGCTCGAACGCACGCTCGACGACAGCGCGAACCGCCGCACGATCCTCCCCGAAGCGCTCCTATGCACCGACGAGATCGTTTCGCTCGCGCGCAAGATCGTCGACGGACTGCGCGTGGATGAGCGCCGCATCGCGGAGAACTTGCGCACGTACGGACCGTTCGCCGGCACCGAAGCGATCCTGATGGAAGCGGCGAAGCGCGGCGCCGACCGGCAGGAGCTGCACGAAGTGATCCGCGAGAGCGCGATGCGCGCGTACGACGCGCTCGCGGCGGGGAACTCCAACCCGCTCGCGACGCTGCTCGCAGACGACGAGCGGATCGCGCGCTGGGTCGATCCGGCGGAAGTGCGCGAACGGCTCGACCCGACCGAGCACGTCGGCGACGCGGCCGAACGCGCCCGGCGCCTTGCGCGCCGCATCCGCGAAACCGTCGGATCACGTGAGAACGATGATGAATAAGGGACACGAAATCGCCCGCGGCAAGACCAAGGTGCTGTTCGAGCTGGAGGGCCAGCCCGACATGGCGGTGGTGCAGCAAGGCGACGCCATCACGGCGGGCGACGGCGCGCGGCGCGACGTCATGGACGGCAAGGGCCGGCTCGCCGCGCAGACGACGTCGCGCGTCTTCCGGCTGTTGAACCTGTGCGGCATCCCGACGCACTATCACAACGGCGGCGAAGACGACGACGACAACGAGATGCTCGTGCGCCGCTGCCAGATGATTCCGCTCGAGGTCGTGGTGCGCGGCGTCTCGGCCGGATCGTTCGCGCGCCGCCGGCCCGACCTGCCGCGCGGCAACATCCTCGCGCCGCGGGTCATCGAGTTCTTCCTCAAAGATGACGCGAACCACGATCCGCTGGTCACGCCGGCGGAGATCGTCGCGCGCCGCATCGCGTCCGCGGAAGAGATCGGCACGATGAGCGAGTACGCGCGCCTCACGTACGAGATCCTCGCGCACGCGTGGGGGCGGCGCGACGTCACGCTGGTCGACCTGAAGATCGAATTCGGCCGGCTCGCGTCGGGCGAGAACAAAGGCACGCTTGTCGTGGCCGACGTGATCGACAACGACTCGTGGCGCATCTGGCCGCAGGGCCGTGAAGACCTCGCGCTCGACAAGCAGAACTATCGCAACCTCGAGACCGTCACGGACGAAGCGCTCGAGAAGATCAAGGACGACTACGAGTCGGTCGCGCTGATGGCCGGAAGCTTCGCGCAGCTGCGCGGCGGCATCGTCGCCATCGTGATCGACGGCCCGGAGTACGTGCAGGCGGCCGACGCGCTCGGACGCGCGCTCGGCCAGTACGGCGCCGCGATGGTGCGGCAAGTCGTCTCCGCCGGCCGCATGCCCGACCACACCGCGATGATCGCGACGTCGCTCGACGCGAGCTTCAAGCGCAGCCGTCTGGTGTTTGCGGCGGTCACCGGCGCCGAGAGCGCGCTGCCCGCGCTCCTCGAGCACGCCACCGGCCAGCCCGTCGTGCGGTGCGACGTGACGAAGGGCGGGTTCGACGAGGCCGCAGCGCGATGCGCGAAGATTCTGGCGCTGGACGACACCGTCGTGTTCGGACGCGTGCTGCTCGCCGACACGCAGGCGCGTTCGCAGACGCTCGCTGCGAACGCGCAGCTGAATCAGCCGCCGCCTCCGCCGGCGCCGGGTACGGCGTTCGCGTAGATGACGGCGTTGCTCGACGACGCGGTCGCCCGCGGTCGCGAGCTGGGCGTCGCACTGTCAGCCGACGAGATCCGGCGCATCGGCGAACACCTCGGACGCCTGCCGACCGACACTGAGCTGTTCGCGTTCGACGCGCAGTGGAGCGAGCATTGCTCGTACAAGTCTTCGCGCGAGCATCTCAAGAAGCTCCCCACCGAAGGAGCGGGCGTGCTCCTGGGTGTTGGTGAGGACGCCGGCATCGTTCGGCTCGGCGAGTGGAACGGCGACACGTATGGCGTCGTCGTCGCGCACGAGTCGCACAATCATCCCTCGCAAGTCGTGCCCTTCGAAGGCGCTGCGACCGGCGTCGGCGGCATCGTGCGCGACGTGCTCTGCATGGGCGCTGAGGTGATCGGGATCGCGGACCCGCTGCGGTTCGGACGGCTCGAGAACGAGCACTGCCGGTACGTCGCGCAGCAAGTCGTCGACGGCATCGCCGCGTACGGCAACGCGATCGGCGTGCCGAACGTCGGCGGCGACGTCTACATCGATGAATCGTTCGACGACAACGTCCTCGTCAACGTCGTCGCACTCGGCCTCGTGAAGGCGAAGGACATCATCCGCTCGCGCGCGCCGGAAGGCAGCGTCGGGTGGGACATCGTGCTCGTCGGAAAAGCGACCGACCGCAGCGGCTTCGGCGGTGCGGCGTTCTCCTCGCTCGCGCTCGACGAAGACGACGCCGACCAAAACAAGGGCGCCGTGCAAGTCCCTGATCCGTTCCTCAAGAACGTCATCATGCGCGCGTCGTATGCGGTGTTCGCCGCGCTGCGCGAGAACGGCGTTGACGCAGGCTTCAAAGACCTCGGCGCGGGCGGGCTCGCCGGCTGCAGCGCCGAGCTGTGCGCCGCGGGCGGCGTCGGTGCCGAGATTGAGCTCGACCGCGTCGCGACGGCGCAGCGCGAGCTCCCGCCGGAAGTGATCGCGATCGGCGAGACGCAGGAGCGCCTGTGCTGGATCGTGCCGCCGTCGTTCACGCCCACGCTGCTGTCGATCTACAACGAGGTGTATTCGCTGCCGCGCGTCGCTCGCGGCGCGTGCGCAGCAATCGTCGGCAAGGTGACCGAGAGCGGACGGTACGTGGCGCGGCACCGCGGCGTCACCGTCATGGACGTCGATCTCGAGTTCCTCACGGGCGGCGTGCGCTACTCGCGCCCGTATGTGATGCCGGGACCTGCGCCGGCCGGTGACGACGACGCGCCGGCCGTCGCTGCCGCGATCGCGGACAAGCAGCTGTCGATGCCGCGGCTGCTGCGCGACGTGCTCGGGCACCGCGATGTCGCGTCCCGCGCGTCGATCTATCGCCGGTACGACGGCGTCGTGCGCGGATGCACGGCGGTGCCGCTCGGATACGCGGACGCGGGCGTGCTCGTGCCGATCCCGGGTTCACCGCTAGGCGTCGCGCTCGGTGTCGGCGGCAACCCGCGCTACGGAAAGATCGATCCGCGTCGCGCCGCCCAGCTCGCAGTGCTCGAAGCGGTCGCGAACGTCACCGCGGTCGGCGCGACGGCGGTGGCTCTGACCGACTGCCTGAACTTCGGCGACCCGACATCGCCGAGCACATGGGTGCGTTTGTCGCCGCCGTCGAGGGTCTGGCCGATGCCGCGCGTGCGCTGGGCCTGCCGTTCGTGTCCGGGAACGTCTCGCTTTACAACCGTTCGTCCTCGGGCGCGCACGTCGCGCCCTCGCCGATCGTCGCATGTGTCGGCACGCTCGCCGACGTCTCGCGCACCGCGACGTCGAGCTTCAAGCGGCCGGGCTCGGCGCTCGTGCTGATCGGAACGCCGTCGCCGGCGTTCGGCGGCTCGGTGATCGCGGAGGTCACGGGCGCGCGGGCGAAGGGATTGCCCGAAACGGACTTCGCGGCGTTCGCTGCGGCGTGCACGATGGTGCGCGAGTCGTTCGCCGACGGCGTCGTGCTGTCGGCGCGCGACATTAGCGACGGCGGCGTCGCTGCCGCGCTCGCGGAGATGACGTTCGCCGCGCTCGAGGAGCGGGGCGTGGGATTCTGGCTCGACGACGCTGCGTGCGGCGCGCACGCGTTCTCCGAAGCGCCGGGATTCGTGCTCGAAGTCGACCGAGCGGTGCTGCCGCAGGCGCTCCGTGCGGCGGCGCGGGCGGGCGCGCACGCGCGCAAGATCGGCGAGACGATTCCGCAGCCCGAGGCCGTCTTCGGCGTCGACCGGGACCCGGGCGGCAACAACCAGCGCATCTTGCTGTCGACGCTGCGCGACGCGTGGGAAGCGCCGCTGCGGAACTTCTACGCGTGACGCCGCGCGTCGCCGTCCTCGTCTTTCCTGGCACCAACAGCGAAGACGAGACGCTCCGCGCGGTGCGCGCGGTCGGTCTCGAAGGTGAGCTCGTGCACTGGTCGCAGCCCGAGAAGCTCGAGCACTTCGAGGCGTTCGTGCTGCCGGGCGGCTTCGCGTACGAAGACCGGATTCGCGCGGGCGCAGTCGCCGCGCACGATGCGCTGATGGATTCCGTGATTGAAGCCGCGCACGACGGAAAATTCGTGCTCGGCATCTGCAACGGCGCGCAGATCCTTGCCGAAGCCGGGCTCGTTCCGGGGACGGGACCGCTGCGGCGCCCGACCGCGGCGTTCGCGCCGAACGCGAGCGGCCGATTTCAGTCGGTGCACGTGCACGTGAAGCTCGCCGTACCGCCCGACCGCGTGCCGATCCTCGCCGGGATCGAGCCGGACGAGATCATTCCGGCGTGGGCGTCCCACGGCGACGGGCGCCTCGCGGCACCGGGCGCGGAGCTCGCGCGCATCGAGGCTGGAGGACATCTTGCCTTCGTCTACTGCGACCGCGCCGGGAGGCCGGTCGAACCGCCGAACGGATCGGCGCTCAACTGCGCCGGCCTCGTGAACGCCGAAGGAAACGTGCTCGCGCTCATGCCGCATCCCGAGCGCGACGCCTGGACGTACCAGCACCTCGACGCCGACCCGCACGCCGTCCGCGCCGGCGCAGCCGAAGCCCTCGCGCCGTCCGGCGGCATCGCGCTGTTCGAGTGTTTCGCGCGCGCGGTGCTTGCGGAGGCGGTGGTGTGACGCGCACGTTCGCTGTGACGCTGACGATCCCGGACAACGAGGCGTTCACCGCGTATGAGACGCTTGCGCGCCTCGGCCTCCCCGTCGCGCGCGTCGCTCGCGCGGAAATTTGGCAGTTCGACGTCGACGCAGCCGTGGACGACCTCGAGCGCACCGTCGCGTCGATCGAGACCATCCACAACCCGAACAAGCACCGCTTGGCTGAACGCGACTCCGATCGGCCCGCACGCGGCGAGGTGTGGATCGCGGCGCGCGAGGAGGCGGCCTCGTCGCTCGTCGCCGGGCGTCCGATCCCGGGCGTGCGAGCCGTGCATCGCCGCACGGCGTGGCGGCTGCTCGACGATGCGGGATTCGACCTCGCCCCAGGCTACCTCGAGCGAGCGGTCGAGACGTTCCTCTGCAATCCGGCGTTCCAGGTAGCGATACGTTGACCGACAAAGACATCCGGCCAGCATGACGATGATGGTGGAGCCACTCCCGCAGGCGAGATCCGGTGCGCGCGGCATCGGCGAGATGTACACGATCGCGACGCTCGGATCACATTCGGCGCTGCAGATCCTCAAGGGCGCGCACGACGAGGGCTTCCACACGCTCGCGATCGCGAACCGCGACACCGAGCGGCTCTACAGCTCGTATCAGTTCGTCGACGAGGTGATCAAGATCGACCGGTACAGCGACTTCATGGCGCTGGTACCGGAACTCGAGAAGCGCAAGATCATCATCGTGCCGCACGGGTCGTTCGTCGCATACCTCTCGCTCGACGAGCACAAGAAGATGACGATCCCGTACTTCGGGAACAAAGCCGTGCTCGACTGGGAAGCGAGCCGCGAGCTGCAGCGCGACTGGCTCCTGCGCGCGGGCCTCAAGTTGCCGCGACAGTTCAAGACGGGCGCCGAGATCGACCGGCCGGTGATCGTCAAGCTGTACGGCGCGCAGGGCGGCAAGGGCTACATGTTCCTGCGCGACGCGATGGACTTCGAGGAACGCGCGTCGCTGCTCGCGCGCCAGAACTACATCCTGCAAGAGTACATCATCGGCGTTCCGCTCTACATCCACTACTTCTACTCGCCGCTGACCGGCAAGCTCGAGATCATGTCGATGGACCGGCGGTACGAGACGAACGTCGACTCGCTCGGGCGCATTCCGTCCCAGGCGCAAGCCGGCATGGACGTCGACCCGTCGTACGTCGTGGTCGGCAACCAGCCGATCAGCCTGCGTGAGTCGATGCTCGCCGAGGCGTACCGCATGGGCGAGGATGTCGTGCGCGTGAGCCAGGAGATTTGCGGGCCGAAGGGCCTGTTCGGCGCGTTCTGCATCGAGACGATCATCACGCCCGACACGCAGTTCTACATCATGGAGATTTCGGCGCGCATCGTCGCGGGTACCAACCTGTTCATCGACGGCTCGCCGTACTCGTACCTGAACTACAGCGAGCCGATGTCAACCGGACGCCGTATCGCCCGAGAGATCAAGAATGCCCTGCTCTCAAACTCGCTCGACGCCGTCCTCGACGACAGCACGACCGGTTCTGCGTAGTCTCGCCGCCGCCGCGCTCGCGGCACTCCTCGTCCTCGGCCCCATGGTTCCGGCGCGTGCGGCGCTCGACATCGACCCGCAGGCGATGTACCGGCAGATGAAGGCCGTGTTCGACAGGGGGCAGGCCGCGGGCTGGCACCTCGCCGATCATCTGGACTATCTGTCCGCGGTACTCGAAGCGGGACGCGGATACGAGCTGCGCCGCCGCGACGATCCGCAGAACGCCGCGATCAAAGGCATCACGGTCGACGTCGCGACGCAGCTGTCGTACGACCCGCTCATCAGCAACGATGCGGCGGAGTGGTACGTCCGTCTCGCCGCGCAGTCGTATGTCAACGACCCGCAGCGCGGGCCGGCCGCACGCGCGCTGCTCGCGAAGCTTGACGCCGAGGACGCGAGCGTCGCCAAGCTCGCGTACGACGCCGACGCCGACGCGACGGCCCTCGCCACCGCGTTCCCGGGCGAAGCGGAGGCGCTGATCCTGCAAGTGGACGCCGACCTGCGCGCGTACAACCTCACGCAGGACGGTCGCTGGCGCACGCTGGCGCTGCAGCGCGCGGCACAGAACACGTTTCCGATCGCGTCGGTGCCTCAGGACCTCGGCCGGGTGCTCTTCCCGATGGTCGACGCCGCGCGCAACTCCGGGCCGGGCTACTCGGAAGCCGAGCGTGAGACCGCACGCGTGATCGCGTCGCATCGCGCATCGGCGCACGGCCTGGCTGTGATCGGCCGCGTCATCTCGCACGATCAGTACCTCGTGATCACGGCACCGGCTGACGAGTACTTCGGCCGCACGAAGCTCTCGCCCATCGGCGTGCGCAACGAGCTTACGCGCATCAACAAGTATCTGGACGCCGGCTGGGGCGGGCAGATGACGAAGGACACGGTCTGGGTCATCGACTCGCTCGACGACTGGCAGCACCAGTACCCGCGGGACTACGAGCTGCCGCGGCTGTACCGGCGCGTGTACGACGTGCTCGGCCGCGAAGGCACCCCGGAGGCGAAGAAGGCGCAGGCCGACGTGCGGCGCACGCTGCTCGTCAACTACCCGACCTCCAGCGAGGCGAGGGGCTTCATCTCGTCGTAAAGGCTTCGGTGCCTTTTGACGTGCGTGGGGCGCTTGCGTCGTACGACGAGAGCCGGCTGACGCTGTGCTCGGTCGGCAGCCACTCCGCGCTCGAAGTGGCGTCCGGCGCGCGCGCGCACGGCGTTCGCAATCTCATCGTCACCGAACGCGGGCGCAATGCGACGTACGACCGGTACTATGCGCGGCGCGAGGACGGTTCGCCGCGCGGATGCGTCGATGCGACGCTCGAGGTCGACCGGTTCGCGGACCTGCTCGACGACGACGTCCAGGCGTCGCTGCGCCGCGAGAACGTCGTGTTCGTTCCCAACCGCTCGTTCGAAGTGTATCTGCACCAGCGCTACAGCTACGCGCAGATCGAAGAGCGCATGTCGGTTCCGTTCTTCGGCAACCGTCGTCTGCTGAGGGCCGAAGAGCGCGACGAGCCGGAGAACCAGTACGCGCTGATGGACCGCGCGGGCATCCGCTACCCGCGGCAACTCGCGTCGCCGGAGGCAATCGACGGCCTCGTGATGGTGAAGGCGCCGCACGCGAAAGTGTCGTTCGAGCGCGCGTTCTTTCTCGCACGCGACGGCGCGGAGTACGCGCGCACGGCGGAGCGGTTGACCGCCGCGGGAATCGTCACGCCCGACGGCCTGCGAGGCGCGGTCATCGAAGAGTTCGCGCTCGGTCCCACCGTGAACTTGAACTTCTTCTGGTCGCCCGTGCTCGGTGAGCTCGAGCTCATGGGCACCGACACGCGGCGGCAGACGAACCGCGACGGCTTCGCGGGCTTGCCCTTCAATCAGGCGCGCGAACTCGCGGACGAGCCCGTGCGCATGGAAGAAGCGGGGCACATCGCGGCGACGCTCACGGAGTCGATGCTCGAGAAAGCGTTCGACATGGGCGAGCGGTTCGTGCGCGCCGCGCGCGAGGTCGACGGCATCGGCGTCATCGGCCCGTTCGCGCTGCAGTGCGTCATCGTGAGCGGACCGCCGAAGGACTTCGTCTGCTACGACGTCAGCCTGCGCATCCCGGGCTCGCCGGGCACGCGCTACACGCCCTACACGGCGTACCGGTGGGGGCGCGACGTCTCGTACGGCGAACGCATCGCCATGGAGCTCGTGTGGGCGCGCGAGCAGCGCCGGCTGGAAGAGATTCTCACGTGACGGCCTCGGTGCGCGTCAAGCCGGCGACCGTCGTCATCCTCGACTTCGGTTCGCAGGTCAGCCAGCTGATCGCGCGGCGCGCGCGCGAAGCCAACGTCTATTCCGAGCTGCTGCCGTACGACGTCTCGTGGGACGAAATCGCCAAACGTGATCCGGCCGCGATCGTGCTCAGCGGTGGCCCCGAGTCGACGTTCGGCGACGACGCGCTCGACTGCGACCCGCGCGTGTACGAGTCCGGGCTGCCGCTGCTCGGCATCTGCTACGGCATGCAGATCATGGTGAAGCGCTTCGGCGGCGACCTCGTGCGGCTGGGCCGCAGCGAGTTCGGCCCGGCGCAACTCGTCGTCGACCGCGCTGACTCGCCGCTGTTCCTCGGCGTCCCGGCCGAGTCGCGCGTCTGGATGTCGCACGGGGATTCCGTCGAGGGCGTGCCGCCGGGCTTCACGGCGCTCGCGCACACCGCCGGCTCGCAGGTGGCGGCGATGAGCGACGATGCGCGCAAGCTGTACGCGACGCTGTTTCACCCGGAGGTCGTGCACACCGAAGCGGGCACCGCCATCCTCGAGAACTTCCTGCACACGATCGCCGGAATTCCGGCGTCGTGGCGCATGGACTCGTGGGTCGACGACGCGATCGAGAAGGTGCGCGCGCAGGTGGGCGAGGCGAACGTGCTCTGCGCGCTCTCCGGCGGCGTCGACTCGGCGGTCGCGGCGACGCTCGTGTCCCGCGCGATCGGCAAGCAGCTCACGTGCATCTACGTCGACACGGGGCTGATGCGCAAGAACGAGTCGCTGGGTGTTCTCGCCGCGTTTCGCGACGTGCTGCACCTGAGCGTGATTCACGTCGACGCCGAGGCGCGCTTCCTCGAACGCCTCGCCGGCGTCGAGGATCCCGAAGAGAAGCGCATCCGCATCGGGCACGAGTTCATCGCGATCTTCGAAGAAGAGGCGAAAAAGATTGCCGGCGTGCGCTTCTTGGTGCAGGGCACCCTGTACCCCGACGTCATCGAGTCGAAGACGCCGGGCTCGAAGGCGGGCCACAAGATCAAGTCGCACCACAATGTCGGCGGCTTGCCGGAGCGTATGGCGCTCGGGCTCGTCGAGCCGCTGCGCGCGCTGTTCAAAGACGAGGTTCGTGAAGCCGGACGCGTGCTCGGCCTTCCCAACGCGATCGTCGAACGCCAGCCGTTCCCCGGCCCGGGCCTCGCGGTGCGCATCATCGGCGACATCACGCGCGAGCGCCTGGAAACCGTGCGCGAGGCCGACTGGATCGTGACGTCGGAGATCGACGCGGCGATCGCCGAAGGCCGTCTTTCACCCAAGCCCTGGCAGTACTTCGCGGTCCTCACGCCGGTGCGCAGCGTCGGCGTGATGGGCGACGGGCGGACGTACGGCAACCTCGTCGGCGTGCGCGCGATCACGAGCGAAGACGGCATGACGGCCGACTGGGCGCGCCTGCCGCACGATCTGCTCGAGCGCATCTCCGCGCGCATCGTCAACGAAGTGCGCGGCATCAATCGCGTCGCCTACGACATCACATCCAAGCCACCCGCGACAGTAGAGTGGGAATAAACCCAATCGTGCCTGTCGAAGCATGAGCGCCTCGAAGCGCCCTTCGACGGGCTCAGGGTGACAGAGGGTTATGTCGCGGTGAGCGACCAGATGATCTCGTTCGGCGTGTCGGTGCGCGTTGCGCGGTGTTGTTCGCGGAGGTGCTGCAGGTGCGCGAGCGTCTCGGCGACCGCGAACTGCTGGTACTCGCCGGGTAGCTGATCGAAGCGGTCGCCGCGCCGGCGCCACTTCAGCGCGCCCGCGACGCCGGTCGCCGTCTTCGGCCCGCCGGCCAGCGCGTTCACCACGTCCGTCTCGCGCGCGGCTTCGTGCGCGAGGAGCTCGTCGACGCGACGCGCGAGGTCCGCAAACGCCTCGCCATGCGCGGGCAGCGCGCCCGTCGTCTCGAGCGCGCGCACCGTGCCGAGCGATGCGACGTACTCGCCCATCGGATCGCGCCCGCTGTCGTGCCACACGCCGACGTGCGGCGTGACGGGATCGAGCACGTGGTCGCCGGTGAACGTGCGCCCGGAGATCGCGTCGACGAAGCAGATGTGACCGGGCGAATGCCCCGGCGTCCAGACGGTGCGCAGACGGCCGACGCGCTCGCCGTCCTCGAGCATGCGCGTCGGCGCGACGTAGTCGAAGCGCACGCGCCAGGAGTCGTCATCGTCATCGGGATCGACCGTCAGGCCGTTGCGCTCGAGCCACGCGTTCACGATGGAGTCGTCGTCGCCGCGCCGTTCCTTGCGCGCGCGCAGGAACTCCCAATCGCGCTCGTGCATCGCGAGCTCCGGAACGCCGCGCGCCATCAGCGTTCCGGCCAGACCGTAGTGGTCGAAGTGAAAGTGCGTCACGAGCAGGCGCCGGACGTCCCGCAGGCTGTGACCGAGCTGCGCCAGGCCTTCCTCGAGCGCTGCCAAGACCTCGTCGGTCTTCCACCCGCAGTCGATCAGCGTGAGCCCGTCGTCGTCCTCGAGCAGGTAGCCGTTGACATAGCGCATCGGGTTGCCGGTCATCGGAAGACGAATCTGCGCGATGCGGTCGCCGATCTGCGTGGTCGGCGGGAGGCTGCTTGGAATCGACAAGGACTCGTCCCTTACACCGGCGGAAGCCAATGTCATCCTTATGGAACAGCGGCACCTCGCGTACTGGCCGAAGCGGCGTCCCCGCGACTTTCCGGTTCCGTCGACGAACCTCGCGCACAATCTCGCGACGTCCGCGACGCGCTGGCCCGACCGCGCGGCGATCATCTATTACGACACGCCGATCGCGTATGCGCGGCTGTGGCGCGAAGTGGAAGCGCTCGCCGGCTACTTGCAGCACCGGGCCGGCGTCGCGCGCGGCGACCGCGTGCTGCTGTACATGCAGAACTCGCCGCAGTTCGTGATCGCGTACTACGCGATCTTGCGCGCCGACGCCGTCGTCGTGCCCCTCAACCCGATGCTCGTCGGTGAAGAGCTCGCGACGTACGTCGACGACAGCGGCGCGACGGTCGCCATCGCCGGTCAAGAGCTGCTGCCGCGTCTCGCGGCATACGTGCCGTCGAAGCTGAGCCGCGTCGTCGTCGCGGCGTACGGCGACTATGTCGAGCGTGAGACGGATGTCACGCTTCCGCCCGCGGTGGCCGCGCCGCGCGCCGCGCTGCCCGGCGACGCGTTCATCGCCTGGAATGACGCGCTCGACGGTGCTCCCGCGCCCGGACCGATGACGACGGGCGCCGACGACATGGCGGTGCTGCCGTACACGTCGGGCACGACGGGACGGCCGAAAGGCTGCGTGCACACGCACCATTCGGTCCAGCGCACCGCGTGGGCGACGCCGATGTGGGGCGGCACGATGGGCCCCGGCGGCCGTCCGCTGTCCGTGCTGCCGTACTTTCACGTGACGGGAATGACGGGCGACATGAACGCCGGCCTGTGCAACGGCTGGACGATCGTGATGATGACGCGCTGGGATCCCGTCACCGCGCTCACGATGATCGAACGCCATCAGTGCACCGGGATGACGGCCATCAGCACGATGGTGGTCGACTTGCTCTCACATCCGGCGTACCGCGCCGAGGCGCTCACGTCGCTCAATGCCCTGGGCGGCGGCGGCGCGCCGTTGCCGGCCGCGGTCGGCACGGAGCTGAGCGAGCGGCTCGGGCTGAACTACATGGAAGGCTACGGCCTGACCGAGACGATCGCGATGACGCACGCGAACCCGCCCGACCGCACGAAGCTGCAGTGCCTGGGCGTGCCGACGTTCGCCGTCGATTCGCGCGTGATCGATCCCGAGACGCTGCGCGAGCTGGGTCCGAACGAGACCGGCGAGATCATCATCGCGGGACAGCAGGTGATGCGCGAGTACTGGCGTCAGCCGGAAGCGACCGCCGAAGCATTCATCGAGCGCGACGGCAAACGCTTCCTGCGCACCGGCGACCTCGGCTACGTCGACGACGACGGCTATTTCTTCTTGGTCGACCGCGTGAAGCGCATGATCAACGCCGGCGGCTTCAAGGTGTGGCCGGCCGAAGTGGAGACCAAGCTCTTCGCGCATCCGGCGATCAAAGAAGCATGCGTCATTGCATCGCTCGACCCGCGGCTCGGCGAGCACGTGAAGGCGCTGGTCGTGTTGCGCGACGGCGTTTCGGCGAGCGCGGCTGACATCATCGCGTGGGCGCGCGAGCACATGGCCGCGTACAAGGTGCCCGCGGCGATCGAGTTCGTCGAGTCGCTGCCGCGGTCGGCGTCGGGCAAGGTGCAGTGGCGTCAGCTGCAAGAGGAAGACCAGCGCCGAACCGGCACGCCGCAGCCGGCATGAACGTTCTGGTCGTCGGCGGCGGCGCTCGTGAAGACGCGCTGTCGTGGCGCTTGGCGCGTTCGCCGTCCTGCGGCGCGCTCTTCCACGCGCCGGGCAACGCCGGCACCGCGTCGCGCGGCACCAACTGGGCGGACGTTGCCGCGACCGACGCGCGCGGCATCGTGCGGCGAGCGCAGGAACACGCGATCGATCTCGTCGTGCTCGGTCCCGAGACCGCGATCGCGGCCGCCGTCGGCGACCGCTGCCGCGAAGCCGGCATCGCGGTCTTCGGCCCCAACCGCAGCGCGGGACGTTTGGAGACGAGCAAGTCGTTCGCCAAGCGCTTCATGGAGCGCCACGGCGTCCCGACCGCGCGGTTCAAGGTCGTGCACAATGCCGATCAGGCGCGTCGCGCGCTCGACGGCTGGCGAGGCGGCGCCGTCGTCAAAGCGGACGGGCTCGCATCGGGCAAGGGCGTCGTCGTGTGCGACGACGCGACCGCCGCGCGCGGCGTCCTCGAGCAGTGGTACGCAGCGCAGAGCATTCCCGGCGGCGGCAGCGACGTCGTGATCGAAGAGCGGCTGTCCGGCCGCGAGCTGAGCGTCTTCGCGATCGGCGACGGCCGCGTGCTCACACCGTTCGCCGCCGCGTGCGACTACAAGCGTGCCGGCGACGACGACAAGGGTCCGAACACCGGCGGCATGGGCGCGTACTCACCGCCGGCCGGCTTCCCCGGCGACGTGCTCGCGCTCGTCGAGGAGCGCATCATCGCACCGGTGCTGCGCGGCCTGCGCGCCGACGGCGAGGAATACCGCGGCGTGCTGTATTGCGGCGTAATGCAGACCGAGCGCGGCCCGTACGTGATCGAGTTCAACGCGCGGTTCGGTGATCCGGAGACGCAGGTGCTGATGCCGCGGGCCGACGGTGACTTCGCGCAGTATCTCGCGTCCGCCGCGCGCGGTGCGCTCGACGCGAGTGCGGTCACGTGGTCGTCCGACGCGTGCGTCGGCGTCGTGCTCGCGACGTCGCGCTATCCGTACGAGAACACGAGCCTTTCGGGGCTGCCTGCGGACCTCGGTCTGGGCGACGAGTCGACGGCGTTCTGGGGACCGTCGACGCGGGAGAACGGTGCCGTGTCGTCTCCCGGCGGGCGTGTGCTGACCGTCACCGCGCGCGGCGCGGACGTCGCGCAGGCGCGCGAACGCGCGTACGCCGCAGTCGGCACGCTCAAGGAGCGCTTTCCGCGAGGCGTGCCGCTCGCGTACCGCAGCGACATCGCGCGCCTGCCGTGAACGCCCTGCGCGATCTCGCATCGCGTCCGGCACGCACGTTCTTCACGGCCGCCGGGATCGCGATCGGGATCCTCGCGCTCACCGTCGTCGGGTCGCTCGCCGAACGGCTGCACACGATCGTCGCACGCTCGACCGCGCTCAATACCGGCATCGTGTTTGCAACGATTCGCCGCGCGACGCTGATCGAGCCGAACGCGCGCGAGACCGTGAGCGCCGCCTACCGGCGCCTGGTGAAGCTGGACGGCGTCCGCGCCGTTGTCCCCGAGGTGCTCGTGCCGTACGAAAGCGGCATCGCGAGCGCACGCTTCGGACCGCCGTCGTTCGT
Source organism: Vulcanimicrobiota bacterium (assembly GCA_963818845.1). Classification (GTDB taxonomy): domain Bacteria; phylum Vulcanimicrobiota; class Vulcanimicrobiia; order Vulcanimicrobiales; family Vulcanimicrobiaceae; genus Vulcanimicrobium. The sequence goes on from CAWFTO010000003.1 coordinate 632,985, forward strand.
GTTCGGCTTCCCCGACCGGCAGCGCGGGTTGCGGCGCGAGCTCCTCGTCGTCGCGCACGGGCGGATGTACGCGCCGGGGGACGGCCGCGTTGCGGTGATCGGACCCGATTTCGCCGCGGCCGAGCACGCGCGGATCGGCGACGTGCTCGCGCTCCAGGGCAATTCCTTCGTCGTGATCGGCGTGCTCGACAAGACGTACACGATTTTCGACGCGGCGGTCGTCGTGCCGTTCCGCGACGCGCAAGACCTGCTCTTGCAGACCGTGCCGCCCGTCGTCGCTTCCCTGCCCGCCGATCCGGTCTCGGCCTTCATGGTGGTCGCGAAGAGCGACGTGGACGTCGGTCTTCTCGCGCGCCGCATCGCGCTGATCGACGGCCTGTCGGCGCGCGATCCGCACGAAGTCGCGAGCGCGGTGCGCTCGACGCTGGGCATCTTCGACGCGATCGTGTTCGGGGCCGCGCTGATCGCGCTGCTCGTCGGCGCATTCTCGGTCATCAACACGATGACGATCGCGGTCACGGAGCGTACGCGCGAGATCGGGATCCGCAAAGCGATCGGGGCGACAGATACCGACGTGCTGCTGACGTTCGTCGGAGAAGCGGCAACCATCGGGGCGATCGGCGGGCTCGCGGGCATCGCGCTCGGCCTGGCGGTCGTCGCGGGGATCGATGCACGCAGCGCCGCGGGCGGGAACCTGCAGCTCTTCGCCATCTCGCCGCGCGTGGCGCTTGGCGCCTTTGCGTTCGCGGTCGCGCTCAGCGCGGTCGCGGGTTTCATTCCGGCGCTCGGCGCCGCCCGGCTGCCGCCGACGGTGGCGCTGCGCCGATGAACGTCGTCGTCGACGTTCGCGAGCTCGTCAAGGTGCACGCGCCCGGCACGGCGACCGAAGTACGCGCGCTCGATCGCGTCTCGTTCGCGGTCGAGTCGGGCGACTACGTCGCGATCGTCGGCGAAAGCGGCAGCGGCAAGACCACGCTCATGCACGTCCTCGGGGGCCTGGATCGTCCGACATCGGGCGATGTCGTGCTGGGCGGCCGCTCGCTGGCGCGCACGTCGCGGCGCGACCTCGCGGCGATCCGCGCGCGCGAGATCGGCTTCGTGTTCCAAGGATTCAACCTGCTGCCGAATCTCGACGCGCGCGAGAACGTCGCCTTGGCGGCGCGGTACGCGCGGCGCACGCCGCCCGAAGCGCGCGCGCGAGCCGAGCGCGCGCTGCGCGACGTCGGCCTCGGCGATCGCATGCATCACCGGCCGTCCGCGCTGTCCGGCGGCCAGCAGCAGCGCGTCGCAATCGCTCGAGCGCTCGTCAACGACCCGTCGCTGGTGCTTGCGGACGAGCCGACGGGAGAGTTGGACTCGCACACCGCCGAGGCCGTGATGCAGGTGCTCGGGGCGTTGAACGCGCGCGGCCAAACCCTGATCGTCGTGACGCATAGTGAAGCCGTGTGGCGCCGCGCGCGGCGCGTGATCCGCCTGGCCGACGGCCGCGTAGCGAGCGACCATGCGCCGTAGCGCCCTGCTCGGCTCCCTCGCCGCGCTGGCGGCGTGCGGACGCAGCGGCACGACGCACGCCGGGACGACGCAGCCCCCGGGGCGGCCGGTGCACATCGTGGCGCTGGGCGACTCGCTTGCTCTCGGCACCGGCGCGTCCGCACCGCGCAACGGGTTCATCTTTCGTGCCTTCCTCGACGTGCTCGCGCGCCGGCCGAACAGCCGGATCGACTCGTACGCGATCGGCGGGTCGACCGTTGCCGACGTGCTGCGGCTGCAAGTGCCGCGTCTTGCCGGCGTGCGCGCGGACGTCGTGATCGTGTGCGTCGGCGGCAACGACGTCGTGCGGCACGTCGATGCCGCGCGCTTCGCTGCGACCTACACGCGGCTGCTCGCACGCGTGCGAGCGCTGCAGCCGCATGCGGCCATCGTGTGCTGCGGCGTCCCCGACGTCGGCATGAGCCCGCTGTTCACCGGCTTCGAGGCGGCGGCCGTCGCCCAGCTCGCTCGCGCGGACGACGCGGCGGTGCGCACGTCGGCGCACCGCTTCGGAGCTGCGTTCGTCGACTTGTTCGCGGTCACGGTCCACGCGCACGGCGACGTCGGCCGCTTCCTGTCGGAAGACCGCTTTCACCCGTCCGACGCGGGATACCGCATGCTGGCAGCGGCGCTGTCGCCGGTGCTGCTGCGCGCCGCGAACGGCGCTACTTGATCCCCATCGCGGCGCGGCCGGTCGCATTCGGAACGAGATACACGCGGCTGTTCGCATAGTCGAGCGATAGCGTGAACAAGCGCAAGAACTCGCTGCCGATGATTCCGTCGTCATTGCCGGCGTAGGCGGAGGCGCTCGTCACGCGGTAGCCGACGAAGTGAGTGAAGTTCACGTTGCCGAGCCGCAGGGATGCGATCTGATACGCGCGCGCCGGAATCGCACCGCCGATCCCGTACAGGTCGGGATTGCTGACCGCGCCGCGGCCTTCGTCGCGGAGCGCCTCCGGGTGCACGCGCGCGAAGTGGTCGAAGATCAGGAACGTCCCGGTGCCGCCGGTATCGAGCACCCAGCGCTCGCCAAGGGCGCCGTTGATCGCGGCCGCCGTGCGAGGCTGTCCGTTGCCGATCCGGACCGTGAGCGGAATCGTGTCCGGCGCGACGGGCGGCGCATAGACGGCCGACGGCACCACCGTGACGCGCTGGTGCTCGTAGTCGATCGTGACACCCAGCTCGGCCAGAAAGTCGAATCCGAGCAGTCCGACCTCCTTCACGTCGCGAGCGGTATTCCAGCCCTGCGGCACGGCTTGGACGGCAACGTTCTTCATGGTGAGCGACCCGACGCGCATCTCCGGCACGATCGTGCGATACGTCGTGTAGCGGCCAGCGGTGACGGCCGAGCGGCGTCCATACTCGGGCAAACCCAGCTCGCGCGCGACGGAGTCGTCGATGGTGATGCCGCTCGCCCCCGTGTCGAGTACGAAGTCCAGGCCGCGACCGCCGATCGTGACGCGCACATAGACGTGGGAATGCCCGAATTTAACGGGAAGGTCGACGCTCGTCGCATCCGCCGGAAACGTCACCAGCGCACGGCGCGGCGCCGGGACGGCGACGTCTGCGTCGGCGACGGCTTCGGGAATGTATTCAGTGATGCGCACGTCGCTCGTCGTGTGCGCGATCGCGTCATCGATGTGCTCGTGGTGCGCGAACGTGCGCCCGTGATCTTCTCGCACGTCGTCGTACGTCGTCGTGACGGTCCCGTTCGGCGTGATGCGTTCGCGGCGCGAGACATACCACCGCGCCGCGTCGACGTATTGCTTCGTTCCGTTTCCGCGAGCGTTGAGAACGGCGATGACGAAGCCCTCGACGGGCGCGTGTACGGGCGTCACGGTGCTCTTTGTGACTTCGCGGGCCGCTTGTCCCGGGTCGGGCTCGTCGAATACGACCTGCCCGTTGTCGTTCATGTGCCAGGCCGAACCGTCGTGAACGCCGTGCTCCGTATGAAACGGCCCGGTGTCGAACACGGAGCGAAAGTCTTTGCCGCGCCGGAAGTCGTGCTCGGTCGTCGTCGTCCCGTTCGACACGACCGTGACATCCGTTTCGCGGAAGGCGGAGGCGACCGGGCCGGCGGCCGCGCGCACTTTCGCGAACAGTGCCTCGGCGTCGGGGACCGGTTCGTCGGCGGCGGCCGGCGCTGCGAGGGCCCACGCCGCCAGCGCCGCGATTGGTAGAACACACGCCCGAGGGTTCATACGCCAGCCGTTCCGCCGCCGCGGACGGCGTTCCCTACAGTAGGGCGAGCTGGGCGCCGGACGGGTCGTGCGGCAGCGCGCGATGCCGCGCGAATCGCGTGGCGCGGCAAGCGGCGTGGAACCGGTCCGTCACCGTGCGGACGTACGCCGACGGCGCGTACTTGCCGTGCGAGTACAGGCGCTCGTGCCGCTCGACGAGCTCCGGCCGCGCCGACTCGAGGTACGCGAAGTAGGCGTCTCGCGTCACCGCGCCGAGGTTGAGCGTGCTGTGCCAGACGTGCGACGCGCCGGCTTCGGCGGCCGCGCGCACGACGGCGGTCATCGACGCTTCGTCGTCGGTCAGCTCCGGCAGCACGGGCGCTACGGCGACGCCGACGCGCACGCCGGCCTCCGCGAGCGCGCGCACGGCGCGCAAGCGCTGGCGCGGCGGAGCCACCGTCGGCTCGATCTCGCGAGCGAGCGCATCATCCAGTGTTGCGATGCTCACCGCCACGCTGACGTCGGCGCGCCTCGCGCACCCGGCGAGCAGATCGAGGTCGCGCACGATCAGCGGCGAGCGCGTCGTGATGTGGAATGGCGCCCGCGCATCCCGCAGCGCGGGCAGCACGCCGCGCATCAGGCGGTACCGGCCCTCGAGCGCCTGGTACGGATCGGTCGCGGTGCCGATGGCGATCTCCTCGCCGCGGTACGCCCGGCCGGCCAGCTCGTCGCGAAGCACCGAGGCGATGTTGACCTTGACGCTCAGCATCGAGCCCCACTCGCGCACGCCGTCGAGCTCCCGGTACGCGTGCGTCCCGCGGGCGTAGCAGAAGACGCACTGGTGCGCGCAGCCGGTGAACGGGTTCAGCGACCAGGTGAACCCCATGCCCCGGACGCGGTTAAGCGCGCTCTTCGCAGCGACTTCCGCCACGCGAACGTCTCCAGGCCGCCGAGCAACAGGCAAGCCGTCCATCGAACATATGTTCGATAGACGCCGCGCGACCCCTCTATCGGTATTCGCGCTCTACGTGCCGGTTCGGATGAAGTTGTTCCAGTACCAGACGCCCCATGCGCCGACCAGAGCGGAATAGACGATCAGCACGACGCCCCAGCGCGGCAGCCGCTCGCGCACGCCAATCGCCATGAGCGCGAACACGTACGGCAGCATGTCGAGGAAGTGGCGCATCCCGAACTGCACCCAGCCGTTGAGATAGTACGTGAACTCCGGGACCGCGACGAGCAGCGTCGTGACGGCCAGCGCGCGCACCACGCTCCGCGGCGTCTTCGCGAGGAACGCGAGCACGAGCGCCGGGCTGGTGAACGTGAGCGCGATGCCGTTGGTGTCGGGCTTCACGTACGGCCATTGCACGTGCTGCAGCCATTCGACGAGAATCGGGGCGCGGAAGAAATACGAGTAGATCTGGTACGGCACGTACGAGAGCTGGAACGGGGAGCCGGTCGGCGAGCCCCACGCGTCCGCGTGGAAGTACACGGTGTGCCCGATGTCGAGCATCGTGCCCCACATCAGCTCGTCGTAGCCGATGAACGCCGCGACGGCGCACACGAAGACGATGCACGCCGATCGCAGTCGCGCGATGCGCTGGTCCTGCGGCGGCGGTGCTCCGGCGAACGCCCCCGTCCACAGCGCCCACGCGAACATTGGGAATGCCACGACTTCGGGGAATCGTGCGCCCGCGGCGAGTACGGCGCATAGCGCGACGAGCCAGCCGCGGCATTTGCCCGTCAGCTCGACCAGCGCGCCGAGGATGAACGCGAGAGCGCACAGATGCGCGAGGAACCACACATCGCCGAGCATCGCGCACCACCACACGTCGGTGCCCGCGACGAAGAACAGGATCAGGAAAACCTTCGTCGACAGGTCCGTGACCCCGAGGCGCTCGGCGAGCATCCACGCGAGGCCCGTCGCGACGGCGGCGAATGCGATGGCGACCAGGGTCTGGTTCGCCTCGTTGCCCCAGATCGCGACGAAAGGCACCATGAAGAGCGCCGGCACCGGGCCGTCGACGCCGTAGTAGTGCCCGTTGTACTGGACGGCGTCCATCCAGCGCCCCGGCCAGTCGATCCACATCCGTCCGTGCAGCCAAGCGTAGGCGACGCGAACGTAGTTGTTCTGATGCGTCGCGCGCAGGTGCGAGCTGGCGAGCATGACCAGAAAGGCGACCGCACCGGCGGCGACCGCGCCGAACCAGGGGCGCGCCGACACCGCCGCGGCCCGTGAGCGAAGCGCGACGACCATCGGCGGCCCGATTCGTCCGAACGTAACCGTGGCCCCGCCCGCGTGGTAGAAGAAGGTGATGTACCAGCCACGTCCACCCTCCGGGTCCCGCTACGGCGCGCCGTATCAGTCCGGCCCCGCCGTCGGGACGGCCGGGCTCCTCGGCCAGGTCCTCGGGATCACCGGTGTCGGTTTCCTGATCACCGCGGTCGCCGCGTATCTGTTCCGCGGAATCTCGCCGATGGCCGGGCTGCTCGCGTTCTTCGGCGGCTTCATCCTGCTGTTCGTGATGAACGGCGTGCGCGAGTCGCCGCAGGTCGCGCTGCTGTGGTTCTACGCGTTCACGTTCCTCGAGGGGATCGGGCTCGCTCCGACGATCGCGCGCTACACGAACGCCTTCGGTCCGGACGTCGTCGTGAACGCGGCCGCGACGACCGGCTTCGGAATGCTCGTGCTCGGCGGCGTCGCATTCGTGTTCTCGGTCGACTGGAGGCGCTTCGCCGGCGTCGCATTCGGCCTGCTGATCGCGCTCGTCGTGGTCGGCATCGTTTCCATGTTCACGCACTGGGTGCATCCGGACACGTACTCGTGGCTCGTGCTCGGCGTGTTCACGCTGCTCACGCTCGTCGACTTCAGTCGCATCCGTGCGGGCGGCGGCGGCGCGACGCCGGTGCAGCTTGCGGTTGCCATCTACCTCGACGCGATCAACATCTTCCTCGCGCTGCTGGAGCTGTTCGGGGCGCGGCGGCGGTAGGTGACCCTTCGACAAGCTCAGGGTGACGGACGAGCCACGGCGACGCCGGTTCGGGTGACGTGAGCGTCAGGGTGACCGTGGCTTTGCGTCGAAGGTTGGGGTAATGGCGCGGGCGTACGATCGCGAATCGGATCAGCCGGCCGGCGACGTCCTGCACGAAGCGTGCGGGATCACCGGCATCTACGCGCCAGGCGAGGACGTCGCACGCCTCGCGTATTTCGCGCTGTACGCGCTGCAGCACCGCGGCCAGGAAAGCGCCGGGCTCGCGGTCGGCGACGGCCGTCGCATCGACAGTCATCGCGAGATGGGCCTGATCACGGGCGTATTCGACGAGGAGATCCTCGGACGGCTGCGCGGCAACGTCGCGATCGGCCACACGCGCTACTCGACCACCGGCAGCTCGGCAATCGTCAACGCGCAGCCGTTCGTCGAGCAGTCGAATCTCGGTCCGTTCGCGTTCGGGCACAACGGCAACCTCACGAACGCCGACGAGCTCGCCACGCGCCTGCCCGAAGACCTTCGGCTCGAAGCGACGTCCGACAGCGAAATCCTCGCGAAGACGATCGCCCTTGCGCCGGGCGAGACGTGGACCGAAAAGATCGCGGCCGCAATGCGCATCGCGGAGGGCGCGTATTCGGTTGTGATGTGCACCATCGACGCGGTGTACGGCTTCCGCGATCCGTGGGGCGTGCGTCCGCTGTGCATCGGCACGTACGGCGATCACGGATACATGATCGCATCGGAGTCGTGCGCACTCGCAACGGTCGGCGCGCGGTACTTGCGCGAGCTCGATGCGGGCGAGATCGTGTGCGCCGACGCGCGCGGCTTGCGCAGCGAGCATGCGGAAGTGATCAAGCCGCCGTCGCTGTGCATGTTCGAGTACATCTACTTCGCGCGCCCCGACAGCGTGCTCAGCGGCCGTTCGATCTACATGGCGCGCTACGAGATGGGCCGCGCGCTCGCGCGCGAGCATCCGGTGGAGGCGGACGTGGTGATGGCCGTCCCCGACAGCGCGATCCCCGCGGGGATCGGCTACTCGGCGCAGAGCGGTCTGCCGTACGTCGAAGGGCTCATCAAGAACCGCTACATCGGGCGGACGTTCATCAGCCCCGACCAGAAGCTGCGCAGCCAGGGCGTGCAGCTCAAGTTCAACCCGATCGTCGAGAACTTGCGCGGCCAGCGCGTGGTCGTCGTTGACGACTCGATCGTGCGCGGAACGACGACGCCCCGGATCGTGCGGTTGCTGCGCGACGCCGGCGCGCGCGAGGTGCATCTGCGCATCAGCTCGCCGCCGATCGCGCACCCGTGCTATCTGGGTGTCGACATGGCCTCGTACGCGGAGCTGATCGCGGCGAATCTTACGGTGCCGGAGATACGCGAGCGCGTCGGTGCGGACACGCTCGGATTTCTCGCCATCGAACACCTCGTCGCGTCGACCGGCCGCGAGCGCCGCGACTTCTGTCTCGGTTGTCTGACCGGGCGCTATCCCAGCCGCCCGGCCTCATCGCACGGGAACATCCAGGCGGACCGGCAGCCCGCGCTCAAAGCGTGACGCCGTCCTTCGACAAGCTCAGGATGACATGGCCTTCGACAAGCTCAGAATGACGTGGCGAAGCGCGTTGCCGGGTCAGCCGACGCCGGGCTCGGACGCGGCGGGCGGGTCGCTCGCGGGGAACGACTCCGCGTCCGCCTCGTCGTACGCGTCGTACTCGCCCGGCTGATCCGGCGTCGACGGATCGGTCACCGGACCGGCGGGCTGCTTCGGCTGGTCGGGATCCGGAAGCACGGGCTCTTGCGGGTTCATGCGACCGCCGCGGCCGTGCTCTTCGCGACGCCGTTCGACCGTGTGCCGTTCTTCGCGAGGTCCTCGACGATCGAGACGAACGCGCGCACGGGCGTTCCGGTCGGACCCTTCGCCATGTGCGACGACTCGCTGTCGAGATACGCCGTGCCCGCGACGTCGAGGTGGATCCACGGCGTCTCGTCGACGAACGCCTTGAGGAACGCGCCCGCCGTCTCGGCTCCGCCCGCGCGGCCGCCCGTATTCTTCAGGTCCGCGATGTCGCTCTTGATCTGCTGGTCGTAGTCCGGATACAGCGGTAGGCGCCAGTAGCGTTCGCCGACGTCGGCGACGACCTTGAGGAAACGTTCCACGAACGCGTCGTCGTTGGACATCGTGCCGCTCGCCGCGTGCCCCAGCGCCACGACGCACGCGCCGGTGAGCGTCGCGGCGTCGACGATCTTCGTCGCGCCGAGCTTGCGCGCGTAGCACAGCGCGTCCGCGAGGATCAGCCGTCCTTCGGCGTCGGTGTTGAGCACTTCGATCGTCTTGCCGTTCATCGCCCGCAGGATGTCGCCGGGTTTCATCGCCTTCGGTCCCGGCAGATTTTCCGACGACGGCACGACGCCGAGCACGTTGATGCGCGGCTTGAGCTTACCGATCGCCCACATCGCCGCGATCACGCCGGCGCCACCGCACATGTCGTACTTCATCTCGTGCATGTTCTCGGCCGGCTTGATCGAGATGCCGCCGGAGTCGAACGTGAGCCCCTTGCCGACGAGCGCGATCATCTCTTGCGACGACGGGTCGCCTTTGTACGTGATGATGCTCATCGTTGCGGGCTCGTCGCTGCCGCGCGAGACGCCGAGCAGCGATCCCATCCCGAGCTCGTGCATCCGCGCCTCGTCGAGCACCTCGACCTCGAGCCCCGCGTCCTTCGCCAGCTCCCGCGCGCGCTGCGCGAGGTGCGTCGGCGTCATGTCGTTGCCCGGCGTGAGCGCCATGCGGCGCGCGGCATTCACCGCTTCACCGAGCACGCCGCCGCGCTCGACGCCCAGCGCGAGCGCCTCGCGGTCGAGAGCGCCGGCCAGCACCATGACGTCCGTCGTCACCACCGGCTTGTCGGCCTCGCTCCGATAGAGCGTCGTGTCGAGCGTCGCGGCGATCGCGCCTTCCGCTGCGAACGAGCCCGCGAGCGCGGCGTCGGCGCCGTCCGGCAGCGCGATCGCGATCGACGTCGCGCCCCGCTTGCCGAGGAATCGCACCGCGGTGCCCGCGTACTTCGCGACTGCCGACGGCTTGAGCTTGTCGCGTTCGCCGAGACCGACCACGAGCACGCGCTTGAACGGCGCGCCCTTCGCGTGAATCAGCGACGTCTCGTTCGGCTTACCGCTGAGCTCGCCGTTCGCGAGCACGTCCGCAATCGCGCCCCCGAGCAGGCGATCGACCTCGGCTGCGGCACCGTCGAGGGCACCGCCCGCGAAGACAGGCACGACGAGCGCGCCGGCCTGCACCGACGTCGCGGCGTCGTTCGAGACGTGGACCTGCATGGATTCCTCCGGAGGGACAGAAGCGGTCGTGCGACCGTGATGAACAACCTGTTCGCGTTTTGGCGCGCCGTCGACGCGTCCTGCCCCCGTCGACTCGCTGCGGGGCGCCCATGACGAACGCTCGGCAGCCCGGTGACGCGTACGCGCGTGCCGGCGTCGACATCGACGCGGGCAACCTCGCGGTCCAGCGCTATCGCGACGTCACATCCGCTTGGTCGCATCCGGACCAACTCGGTTCGCTGGGCGGGTTCAGCGGGCTCTTCCGCCTGCCGGGCGACGCGAAGCGTGCACTCGTCGGTTCGACCGACGGGGTTGGGACGAAGATCGTCATCGCCGCCGAGCTGCGCCGCTACGATACGGTCGGCGCCGACCTCGTCAACCATTGCGTCAACGACATCCTCGTCACGAACGCCGACCCGCTGTTCTTTCTCGATTACCTCGCCGTCGGCAAGCTCGATCCCGACATGGCCGCCGCCGTCGTCGCCGGCGTGCACGCTGCATGCCGTGCGAACGGCTGCGCTCTCCTCGGTGGCGAAACCGCCGAGATGCCCGGCGTGTACCGGCCCGAGCATTTCGATCTCGCCGGAACCATCGTCGGCATCGTCGACCTCGACGCGGTGCCCGACCCGAACCGCGTCGCGTCCGGCGATGCGATCATCGGCCTGCCCGCCGTCGGCCTGCACACCAACGGCTACACGCTCGCGCGCGCGCTGATCGCGGAAGCCGAGTACGGCGCATCGTTCGCGGGCGCGACGTTCGCCGATGCGCTGCTCGCGCCGCATCCGTCGTATCTCGCGCCGGTGCGCGCGATTCGCGCGGTCGCCGACGTGAAGTCGATGGCGCACATCACGGGGGGCGGCTTGCTCGACAACGTTCCGCGCACGCTGCCGGACGGCGTCTCCGCGGTGTTCGAGCAGACGCGCTGGGACGTGCCGCCGCTCATGGCGGAGCTGGTCGCTCGCGGCAGTCTGGGGCACGACGAGAAATACCGCACGTTCAACATGGGGATCGGCTACACGCTCATCGTGCCGATCACCGACGTCGCGGCGGCGCTTTCGGCAGCGCCGGGCGCACGCGTCGTCGGGTTCGTGCAGCCCCGGCGCGAAGGTGAGCCGCGCGTGATCGTGCGCCCCGCGCGCGCCTGACCGGCACGCGTTGCGCCGCGCACCGTTCCGGACGACGATCCTCGCGTCGGGCACCGGATCGAACGCACGCAACGTGCTCGAGCGCGTGCGCCAGGGCGCGCTGGCGCTCGACGTCCGCGCGCTCGTCGTCAACGATTCCGCCGCGGGCGCGCTGGATGCCGCTCGCGACCACGGCGTACCCGCGCAAGCCGTCGTGTGGGATCGCGCGCGCGAGACGCGCGCCGCGTACGACGTGCGTCTCACCGACGCCGTCGCCGCGACGGAACCGCAGCTCGTGCTGCTCCTCGGCTGGATGCATTTGCTTCCGGCTGCGTTCCTCGCGCGCTTCCCGGAGACGCTGAACCTGCATCCGGCGTATCTACCGCTCGATCCGCGCGCGGACGACGTGACCGCGCCCGACGGCACGTCGATCCCGGCGCTGCGCGGAGCACACGCTCTGCGGGATGCGCTGCGAGGCGGCGTGCCATGGGTCGGTGCAACGGTCCATCGTGTGACGGCCGAGACGGATCGCGGCGACGTGCTGGTGCGGATTCCGCTGCGCGTCGCGGGCGCGGCGACCGAGGCCCAGCTGCGCGAGCGGGTCCGGCCGGTCGAATTCGAAGCGGTCGAGCGAGCCCTACGGCGTTGGATCGGGAACGCTGAGGAGCACGATGGATGACGGACTGATCCGGCTCGCGGTTCCCGTGGGACCGGAAGACCACGTTCGCGGACCGGCGAACGCGCCCGTGACGCTCGTCGAGTACGGCGACTTCGAGTGCCCGTACTGCGGCATCGCCTACCCGGCGGTCAAAGCGATCGAAGCTCGCTACCCGCACGATGTGCGCGTCGTGTTCCGCAGCTTTCCGCTGGCGCAGCACGCGCATGCGGAAGCTGCCGCCGAGGCGGCGGAGTTCGCAGCGGATGCCGGCACGTTTTGGGAGATGCACGATGTGCTCTACGAGCACCAGCGCGCGCTCGCCGAAGCCGATCTTCTGCGCTACGCGCGCGACCTGGGCCTCGATCCGCAAGCGCTCGCCCGGGCATTGCGCGAGCGAACGTACGCGGGGATCGTCGCCGAGCAGAAGCAGAGCGGCGAGGAGAGCGGGATCCCGGGCACGCCCGCGTTCTTCGTCAACGACGTGCTGTTCGAGGACGAACCGACCGAGGCGAACCTCGCGGCTGCAATCGACTACGTGCTCGCGCACGGCGGCGTTGCCTGACGCAGCGCGCGTCGATCTGCGCCGCGTCCGCCGCTCCGACGCCGGCGAGCTGATCGCCGCGAACCGCGAGAACGTCGACTATCACATGCCGTGGGAGAAGGCGTTCACCGACCAGGGGGCCTTCGACGCCTGGTTTGCGCGCAGCATCACCGCATCGAACGTGCTGCTGATCGCGCACGAGCGCGGCACGGGGTACGTCGTCGGCGTGCTGAACCTCAACGACATCGTAATGGGCGTGTTCAAGAGCGCGTACGTCGGCTATTGGGGCTATCGCAACACCGGCGGCCGCGGGCTGATGACGGAGGCGCTGGACCGCGCGGTGCGGTTCGCGTTCGAAGAGCTCGGCCTGCATCGCGTCGAAGCGAACATCCAGCCGGCCAATGCGAAGTCGATCGCGCTCGCGCAGCGCTGCGGCTTTTCGAAGGAAGGCTTCTCGCCGCGCTACTTGTTCCTCGACGGCGCGTGGCGCGACCACGAGCGCTGGACGCGCCTGGCGGATTAGCGCGAATTCGCCGTCAGCTGAACGGCAGGTTCGGGTTTGCGACCAGCGTGAGCGGGTCGACGCGCGCGTTTGCGGCTGCGGTGTTCGGCGGCGGCCGCGATCATCGCGGCGTTATCGGTGCAGAATCGCCGCTCCGGCACGAAGGCCGGCACGGCGCGCCGCTCCGCGAGCGCGGTGAACGCCGACTGCAGCGTGCCGTTCGCCGCGACGCCGCCGCTCAGCACGACGCCGCAATAGTCGCCCGCGTCGAGCGCGCGCGAGACGCGATCGATCAGGACGTCGACGACCGCGGCTTGGAACGATGCGGCCACGTCCGCGGGCCGCGCGCGCTTCCCGTCGTCGCTCTCGAGGAAGTACCGCACCGACGTCTTCACGCCGGAGAAACTCAGGTCCAGCGTGCCGGGGTCGGGACGGTGCCGCGGGAAGGCGAACGCGCGTGGATCGCCGTCGCGCGCGAGCGCTTCGAGCGCGGGGCCACCCGGAAACGGCAGGCCGAGCAGTCGCGCCGTCTTGTCGAACGCCTCGCCTGCCGCGTCGTCGCGTGTCTTGCCGATGACGCGCAGCTCCGTCGCCGAGTGCACGTCCACGAGCTGCGAGTGGCCACCCGAGACGAGGAGCGCGAGAAACGGATACGGCGGCGGCTCGTCGCGTTCGAGGAACGGCGCGAAGAGATGGCCGTGCAGGTGGTTCACCGCGTAGAGCGGCAGGCCGGTTGCGAACGCGAGGGCCTTCGCGGCGGCGACGCCGACGACGAGGCTTCCGATCAGTCCCGGCCCGGCCGTGACCGCGATGCCGTCAACGTCCCCGAGCTCCAGGTTCGCGCGCGTGAGCGCGTCGTCGACGGCGGCGGAGAGCAGCGCGGCGTGGCGGCGCGACGCGATCTCCGGGACGATTCCCCCGTACTTCGCGTGGAAGGCGTCCTGGTTGGTCGACACGTTCGAGAGCACGCGCACGCCGTCGCGCACGACCGCGGTCGCCGTGTCGTCGCAAGACGTCTCGATCCCGAGAAGGAGCATCGAGGCTCCGACCTGTGCGGCAAGGTGTGCGGTTGCGTTTCCGGTACGATAGCGGCGTGCGCGTCGAACCCCGCTACCTGGCAGTGGCCGCTTGCGGCGGGACCGCGTTCCTCGACATGTACGCCACGCAGCCGCTGCTTCCCGAGCTGCGCACGCAGTTCGGGGTGGGCGAAGCGGCCGTCGGCGCGACGATCTCGGCCCTGACGTTCGCGTGCGCGCTCGCGGCGCCGTTCGTCGGGCCGCTGGCCGACGCGATCGGGCGCAAGCGGGTCATCGTCGCGGCGATCTTCGGCTTGGCTCTCGTGACGTTCGGCGCGGCGGGCGCGAGCACGCTGCACAGCCTGGTCGCATGGCGGTTCGTCCAAGGGCTCTTCATGCCGGCGGTGTTCGCGGTGACGCTCGCATACGTGGCTGAGGAGTTCCCTTCGTCGATCGGCGGTCGCGCGATCGGCGCCTACATCACCGGCAACGTGCTCGGCGGGTTTCTCGGGCGCTACGTTGCCGCGCTCGTTGCGGGCTGGTGGAATTGGCACGTTGCGTTCGTCGTGCTCGGCGTGCTCAACCTCGCCGGAGGAACGTTCGTGCTCGCGTTGCTGCCGCGCGCGCAGCGGTTCACGCGGCAGTCGTCCGCGTCCGATGCCCTGCGCGCCGTGGGGCGATTCGTGCGCGATCCCGTGCTGCTCGCAACGTTCGCCGTCGGCGGCAGCGTGCTGTTCACGCTCGTGACCGCGCTGACGTTTGCGACGTATCACCTCGCCGCGCCGCCGTTCGGTCTGGGCACGGTGGCGCTCGGCAACGTGTTCTTCGTCTACCTGATCGCGGTGGTGGCGACGCCGCTGGCGGGGCGCGTGATCGACCGCGCCGGCCACCGGACGGCGCTCCTGATCGGCCTCGGGACCAGCTCCTCCGGTGCGCTGCTGACGCTGATCCCGACGGTGCCCGCGATCGTGGCCGGTCTCGCCGTGCTCTCGACGGGCGTGTTCGCGGCCCAGGCATCGTCGCAGGGCTACATCGGCGTGGTCGCTCGCGAACGCCGCTCGACGGCCGCGTCCCTGTACATCACGGTGTACTACGCCGGCGGCGGCCTCGGGGCGGTTCTGCCCGCTGTCGTCTGGAGTCGCGCGGGCTGGCCCGGCGTCGTCGCGCTCATCGTCGCAGTGCAAGCCGGTGCGGCGGCGGTCGCGTATCTGCTCTGGACGCGCCCGAGCGGACGTGGAATCGGAGCGCCGATCGCCGATGTAGTATAGGAAGTAACCCCTCGCCCGAAGCGAGGGAAAGCCGAACGGAGCCGGTCCCCATGCTCAGTGTCGCGACGGCGCCGATCGACGCGCGCCAGCGTTTTGTCGCGATCGCCGTGATCTTCGTTCTCACGGCGGTGACCTTCGCGTTGCTCCCCGGCGCCGCCACGATTGTGCCGGCGGCGCCCGGGTTCGTGCCCTCGGTGATGGGCGTCGCCCTCGCCGCGCAGCTCGTCACGGCCTACCTGCTCATGAGCCAGTTCCTCTCGAGCAGGCTCGTCGGCACGGCGTTCCTCGGCGGCGCATACCTGGTGGGCGCGCTGTCGGTGCTCGCGTACAACGTGACGTACCCGGGCGTGCTCGGCGAGACGTTCGCACCGAACGTCGCACCGTGGGTGTGGGTCGCGTGGCACTTCGAGTTTCCCGCTGCGGTGATCGTCGCGCTGTGGGCGGACCGCGATAAGCGCTTCGCGCACGAGCGCGCGCACGCCGCGCGCTGGCTCTGGGGCGTGGTGCTCGGGGCGTTTCTCGTCGTCGCCGTCCCGGCCGTGACCCTCGCGCTGTTCGGCAGCGCGCTGCCGGCGATGATGCACCCCAACGGCGACCGGCCGCTGTGGCAGACGATCGAGCGCGGGACGATGGTGCTTGCCAACCTGCTCGCGCTCGGGACGGCGGTCTGGTGGACGCAGGCGCGCACCGCGCTGCAGACGTGGCTCATCGTCGCGTTGGTCGCGGCGTGTCTGGACACGCAGATTTCGCTGGCGGGCGGCACGCGCTACGCGCTGGGCTGGTACGCGGGCCGCGCGATGGTGCTCTGCTCGTCGGCCGCCGTGCTGTACGCCTACTTGCGCCAGATGGACGCGCTGTTCGGCCGCCTGCGCGACCTTTCGATGGTCGACGGCTTGACGGCGCTCGCGAACCGCCGCTACTTCGAGTCGCGCCTGAACGACGAAATCCGCGCGGCGCGGCGCACGGGCCGGCCGCTCGCGCTTGTCCTCGCGGACGTCGACGCGTTCAAGCAGTTCAACGACACCTACGGACACCTCGCCGGCGACGAGGCGCTGCGGTCGGTGGCCGGCGCGCTGCGTGTTGCCGCGATGCGGCCGGGCGATGCCGTCGCGCGCTGGGGCGGCGAAGAGTTCGTCGCGCTGTTCCCGGAGACCGACGCCGAAGGCGCGTATCAGGTCGCCGAGCGGCTGCGCGCCGCGGTCGCCGCGCTCGCGATCGCCCATCGGCGGTCGCCGGTCCCGGTGGGCGTCGTCACGATCAGCGTCGGGCTCGCGATGCTCGGCGGCCACGACGACGACGCCGACGCGCTGATCGCGCGCGCCGACGCTGCGCTCTATCGAGCCAAGAGCGGCGGCCGCAACGCCGTCGCGATCGAGCTCGCGCCGGTCGAGGAAGAAGCCGCCGTTCCGAGCGCTAGCGCTTCGAGCTGACCCGCTGCGTGAGTTCGCCGGCGAACGCGTCGACGCTCACGGTGCGCTTCTCTTCGATACCGCGCTCGTTGACGTTGACGGTGCCTTCCTCGGCCTCGCGCTTGCCGACGACGAGCACGTACGGAACCTTCTGCGTCTTCCAGTGCCGGATCTTGTACCCGAGCTTCTCATTCGACGCATCGGCGTCGACGCGGAACCCGCGCGCCCGCAGCTCGTCGCGCACGCCGTACGCGTAGTCGAGCTGATGCTCGGAGATCGGGCAGACGATGGCCTGCACCGGCGCGAGCCATGCCGGGAAGTTGCCGGCGAAGTGCTCGATCAGCACGCCGAAGAAGCGCTCCATCGAACCGGCGAGCGCGCGGTGGATCATGACGGGCGCATGATCCATTCCGTCGGAGCCACGATACTTGAGCCCGAAGCGCTGCGGCAAGACGAAATCGACCTGCACGGTGCCGAGCTGCCACTTGCGGCCGATGGCGTCGCGCAGGTTGATGTCGAGCTTGGGGCCGTAGAACGCGCCGCCGCCTTCGTCGACGCCGTACGGCAGATTGTGCGATTCGAGGGCGCTGCGAATCGCGGCTTCCGCAATCTCGTCGCTCGGTCCGCGCTGTTCGCGTGTGGAGAGAAAATATTCGAAACCGCTGAAGTCGAACGCCTGCATCAAGCGCAGCGCCTCGTCGAGCGTCTGCTCGAACTCGCCCTGGAGCTGATCGGGCGTGCAGAAGAGATGCGCATCGTCCTGCGTGAAGCCGCGCACGCGCGTGAGCCCGTGCAGCGTGCCGCTCAGCTCGAAGCGGTACACCGTGCCGAACTCGCTGTAGCGCAGCGGGAGATCGCGGTACGAGCGCGCGCTGCTCGCGTAGATCAGGATGTGTCCTGGGCAGTTCATCGGCTTGAGGCGGAAGCGCTGGCCCTCCACTTCGATCGGCCCGAACATGCCGTCGGCGAAGTTCTCGAGGTGGCCCGACGTCGCGTACAGATTCTCGTGCACGATGTGCGGGGTGACGACGGGCAGATAGCCGCGCTCGCGCAAGCCGTCGCGGATGAATTCCTCGACGATGCCGCGCATCAGCGCGCCCTTCGGGTGCCAGAAGATCAGTCCGCCGCCGGCCATCTCGTCGACGTGGTACAGATCGAGGTCCGCGCCGAGCTTGCGATGATCGCGCTTCGCCGCTTCTTCGAGGAACGCGCGGTAGTCGTCGAGCTCTTGCTGCGTCGGGAATGCGGTGCCGTAGATGCGCTGCAGCATCCGGTTCTCGGCCTTGCCGCGCCAGTACGCGCCCGCGACCGACTCGAGCTCGAGCGCGCCGATCGCGCCCGTCGAGTCCGCATGACCGCCGCGGCACAGGTCGGTGAACGCGCCGATCGTGTAGAGCGTGATCGGTTCGCCTTCGGGAATCTCGCGCGCGATCTCGACCTTGTACGGGTTGTCGCGGAACGCGTCGATCGCTTCCTCGCGCGAGACTCGCCGCCCGGTCATCGGGTAGTCCGCCTCGACGATCTCGCGCATGCGGCCTTCGAGCTTCTCCAGATCGGCGGGTGTGAACGGCGCGTCGCGGTCGAAGTCGTAGTAGAACCCGTTCTCGATCGCGGGGCCGATCGTCGGCTTGGCATCCGGGAACAGGTCTTGCACGGCGTACGCGAGCACGTGCGCCGCAGTGTGGCGGAGGTGCGCGATGTCCACGGCGTGGGCAGGGTGCGTCGAAGTCGTCACGCCGTCTCTTTCGCCGGGTGCGTTCGGCGTGCCTCACGGCCGGCCAAGGCGTGACGAAATCCCGGCCGTCCGGTACCATCGCCGGATGATCCAGCCCGCCGACCACGAGCATCACGGCGCCGGAACGGCGACGATCCGCGATCTCGTGCTGGGCATGGCCGACGGCCTGACGGTCCCCTTCGCGTTGGCGGCCGGCGTCACGGGCGCCGTCGCGGCGAGCACGCTGGTCGTGACGGCCGGCCTCGCCGAGATCGTCGCGGGCGCCATCTCGATGGGCCTCGGGGGCTACCTCGCGGCGCGCAGCGAGGCCGCTCACTACGACAAGGAATATGCGCGCGAGCTTCGCGAGACTGAGGAGATTCCGCACGAAGAGAAGGCGGAGGTCGCGCAGATCCTCTTCGGATACGGTGTGCGCGAACCGATCCTCACGCGGGTGGTGAACGAGATCGCGAGCGACCGCGAGCAGTGGGTGGAGTTCATGATGCGCAACGAGCTCGGGCTCGAGCGGCCGGACGAGCGCGCCGCGCCGCGCAGCGCCGCGCTGGTCGGCGGCGGTTACGTGCTCGGCGGCATCTTTCCGCTCGCGCCGTACGTGTTCATCGCGAACGCCCACGACGCGCTGCTGTGGTCCATCGGCTTCACGAGCGCCGCGCTGCTCGCGTTCGGCGCAGTCCGCGCGCGCGTGCTCGCCACGCACGTGGTCGCCGGCGCGTTCCAGACGTGGTTCATCGGCGCGCTGGCCGCGGGCGCGGCATACGGACTCGCGCGCCTGGTAAACCACGCCGTCTGAGCGCCGAGACGTGAAAAGACCCCGCGAGTCGTCGCGAGGTCTTCACCGAACGATGGTGGGCGGCACAAGGATTGAACTTGTGACCTCTACAGTGTCAATGTAGCGCTCTCCCACTGAGCTAGCCGCCCGTCCAAGGAGGGAGTGTAGTCGATGCGGCGGGTCCGCGTCAAACCCTTCCGGCGCAGAGCCGGCTCCGCGCGGGGACGCTCGCTCAGGTCGCCAGGCGACGGCGCAGCGCTCCGCCGAGGCCGCCCGGGACGAACAGCACGAGCACGATGAACAGGACGCCGAGCAGAAACAGCGGTTCGGACAGCGGCACGCGGAGCACGCCGGGCAGCGTCTGAACGGCCGTGGTGTTCGAGAGCGCGACGAGGCGGAAGTCGAGGTACTCGTACACCACGCCGCCGAGCACGGCGCCCCACAGCGTGCCGACGCCGCCGAGCACCACCATGACGAGCAGCGCGAGCGTGAAGTCGGCGGTCGTCACCTGCGGGTTCGCGCCGCCCTGCAGCAGCAAGTAGACGACGCCGGTGGCGGACGCGAGAAACGCCGAGAACACGAACGCACCGAGCTTGTAGAGATACGGGTTGAGTCCGAGCACGTTCACGCGGCGCTCGTTCTCACGGATTGCCTGCCACACGCGACCCGGAGGCGAGTTCACGGCCCACCACGCCGTCGCGTACACGACGACGAGCAGCGCGAGCGCGATCCAGTACAGGTTGCGCGTGTTCGCGACGCCGACCAGGAACGACGGCAGCGTATCGCCGCCCAGCGCGAGACCTTCTTCGCCGCCGGTGAGCCCCCACGGATTCTGCATGACGAGGATCGAGCCGGCTTGCGCGAACGCCAGCGTGACCATCGCGAACGGAATGTCGCGCATGCGCAGACAGATTGCGCCGAGGATCAGCGGAAGGACCAGCGAGACGACGGCCGTGAGCCCGATCGCCGCCAGCAGGCTCCAGTGCCAGCGCGTGACCGCGATCGCCGTGACGTAGACGCCGGTCGCGAAGTACAGCGCGTGTCCGAACGAGAGCAGTCCGACATAGCCGAACACCAGGTCGTACGTGAGCGCGAGCGCGCCGAAGACGAGGCACAGGCCCAGCAGGTTCAGCGTGCCGGGCGCGTTGAGCGCGTCGCCGAAGACGCCGGGGATCGTGATCCCGGCCAGCGGAAGCGCCGCGAGCACGAGCAGCGCCGCGGCGAGGATCGCGATGAAGCGCACGCGCGCGCTCATGCGGATGCGCCCGCGAACCCGCCGGGCCGCACCAGCAGCACGACGGCGAGCAGCAGCACCACGGAGAAGTCACCGACGCCGGTCGCACCGTAGTAGTTGAGGAACTGCTGCAGCACGCCGACGACGACCGCGGCGACCGCCGAGCCCGTCACCGAGCCGAGGCCGCCGATGATCACAACGATGAACGCGAAGATCAGCATCGACGTGCCGCGGCCGGGGTCGATCGTGCCGTAGTAGGTGCCGGCGAGCATCCCCGCCAGACCCGCCGCCATGCCGCCGATCGCGAAGACGAGCGTGAACGCGCGCTGCACGTCGATGCCGAGCGCCTGAACCATCGCGCGGTTCTCGACGCCCGCGCGCACGATCAGCCCGAAGCGCGTGCGCTGCAGGAAGAAGAGCAGAAGCCCGAAGACGACGAGCGCGCTCACGATCACGAGCGGGCGCGTGTTGGGGATGTTCGCCCCCGCGATGCTCGTCGTGTTCGTCATCCACACCGGCAGATTCAACTGCTGCGGGTCGCTGCCGAACCCGCCTTGGACGAGCGCGAGCGCGGCGAGCGCGAGGCCGACGGTGACGAGCACCTGTCCGACGTGCCGCGCGTAGAGCGGCCGGATGAGGAGCACTTCCGTCAGCGCCGCGAACGCGCCGCCCACGACGATCGCGACGACGACCGCGAGCACCCACTGCGTGCCCGGCGACGTCGCGGGGACGAGCCGCGCGGCGGTCCATCCCGCGTACGCCGCGACCGTGAAGAAGGCGCCGTGCGCGAAGTTGAGCACGCGCATCAAGCCCCAGATCAGCGAGAGGCCGGCCGCGATGAGGAAGTACAGCGCCCCGAGCCCGAGCCCGGTGATCAACAGCAGCGCGAAGGTCGTCACGTCAATGGCTCCCGGCGGCCGCGAGGCCGAGGTGGCGGCGCGCGAGCGCCGGATCGCCGATCAACTGGTCGACGTCGCCGGTGAAGGAGACGCGGCCCTGGTCGAGCACGACGACGTCGCGCACCAGCGCGTGCGCGACGGACAGGTTCTGCTCGACGAGGAGAATCGTCGTCGCCTCGGCGGCGCGGCGCAGCGCCTCGACGACGTGCCGCACCACGAGCGGCGCAAGGCCCTTGGTCGGCTCGTCGACGAGCAGGATGCGGTTGTCGTTGAGGAGCGCGCGCGCAAGCGCGACCATCTGCTGCTGACCGCCCGAGAGCGTTCCGGCTTTTTGCGCGGCGCGCTGCTCGAGCTCGGGAAACAGCTCGTAGACGAGGTCGTAGCGGTGCTGCGCGCCCGCGCGTTCGGCGAGCCGCAGGTTCTCTTCGACCGTCAGGCCGGCGAAGACGTCGCGGTCTTCGGGCACGTAGGCGACGCCGCGTCGTACGATCTCGTGCACGGGCAGGCGCGTCGTCTCCTCGCCGCCGAGCAGCACGCTGCCCGTGCGCGGC
This sequence comes from Vulcanimicrobiota bacterium, assembly GCA_963818845.1. GTDB lineage: Bacteria > Vulcanimicrobiota > Vulcanimicrobiia > Vulcanimicrobiales > Vulcanimicrobiaceae > Vulcanimicrobium. The sequence goes on from CAWFTO010000003.1 coordinate 654,721, forward strand.
ACGAGCCCGAGGATGCCGCGCAGCGTCGTCGTCTTGCCCACGCCGTTGCGCCCGAGCAACCCGGTGATGCCGCCGCGGCGCACGTCGAACGAGACGCCCTGCAGGATGTGCGCCTCGCCGATCGACACGTTGAGATCGCGCACCGCGAGCAGCGTGTCGCTCACAGCGGGTCTCCCAGGTACGCCGACTGCACGGTCTCGTTCGCGATGATGCGCTCGGGCGTGTCGATCGCGAGCAGCGAACCGTGATGCATCACCGCCATGCGGTCGGCGAGGTCCATGACGAGGTCCATGCGGTGCTCGACCATGAGCACCGTCTTGCCGCGGTCGCGATGGATGCTGCGGATCAGCGCCATCATCTCGGGCACGTCCTCGACCGCAATGCCCGCCGTCGGCTCGTCGAGCAGGACGACGTGCGGATCGCCGCACAGCAGCAGCGCGAGATCGAGCTTGCGCTTCTCGCCGTGCGAAAGGGACGCCGCTTTGGCGGCGGCGCGCGCTTCCAGCCCGACCGACGCGAGCGCCTCGCGCGCGCGCACGATCGCGCCGGTCTGCGCATCGGCGAGCGTCCAGAGGCGGTTCGATCCGCCGAGATACGCCTGCGCGGCAAGCCGCGCATTCTCGAGCGTCGTCAGCTCGGCGAAGATCGTCGACGTCTGAAACGTGCGCCCGAGCCCGAGGCGAGCACGCGCGTAGGGCGGCGCGTTCGTCACGTCGGTCCCGCGCAGCGTGACGCGGCCGGACGTCGGCCGCGCGACGCCCGACAGCAGGTTGAACAGCGTCGTCTTTCCGGCGCCGTTCGGCCCGATGATCACGAGGAACTCGCCCTCCGCGACATCGAGCGTCACGTCGTCGACGATCACCGCGCCGCGGATCCGCAGACCCAGGCCCGCGGTCGACATCACCGCGGCGCGTGCCGTCTCGGTCACCCGGTTACTTGAAGGTCTTGACCGGCGGCGACACCGCTTGGAACGGAACCGTGCGCACCAGCACCGGCTCGAGCGACCCGGCCTTGCCGCCGAGCTTCGCGACGAACATCGGCTGCAGCATCGCGTGGTCCGCCGCGCGGATCGTCTGACGTCCCTTCGGTGCGTCGAACGTCCAGTTCTCGAGCGCGGAGATCATCTTGCCGACGTCGTCGCCGTCGGCTTTCTCGATCGCGCGCACGACCATCTCGGCCGCGACGAACCCGTCCGGATCGAACAGGTCGGGCACCTTGTTCGACTTCTTGAGCGCCGCGATCAGCGCGTCGTTCACCTTGTTCTTGGGCGCTTGGTAGAAGTAGTGCGAGAGAAACGACAGCTTCGCGCCCGCGGCGCCGAGCGTCTCGTACGACGACCGCTGGTCCAGCCCGGTGACGACCTTCGTGGTCGCGAACACGTTGGAGTCGTCCAGCGCCTTCCACATCGCAGGCGCCGTCGCGCCGGCCCAGGCGACGAAGAGCAGGTCCGGCTTCGCATCTTTGATCTTCTGCGCGAACGGCGCGAAGTCGTTGGCCGAGAGCGGCGCGAGCACGCTGGAGACGTCGCCGCCGGCACCGCCGAGCACGGCGCGGACCGCGCCGACGTTCGCCTGGCCGAACGCCGAGTCTTGTGCGAACACGACGACCTTCTTGCCGCGCAGGTTCGATCCGATGATCGTTCCGGCCGTGAGGACGTCCTGATACGTCTGGCGCCCGGAGCGGAACGTGTTGCGGTTGAGTCCCGTCAGCGCATCGGTCGCCGCCGCTCCGGAGATGAACAGGACATTGTTCTCCTTCGCGAGCGGCGCGAGCTGCAGCGCGACGCCGGACGCCGTCGATCCGCCGATGATCTTGTAGCCTTGCCCGATCAGCTCTTTCGCGGCAGCGACGCCTTTCGCGGCGTCACCGGCGTCGTCGCGCTCGGTCACGGCGATCTTGTGGCCGGCCGCCATGCCCGTCCCGTGCGTCGCGTAGTCGAGGCCTGCCGCGAAGCCTTCGGCGTACTGCGCGCCGTAGCTCGCGAGCAATCCGGTCTTCGAGTAGATCAGTCCGACGTTCACGGGCGCCTTCGCCGGCCCGGCGGCCCGCGCGGGCGCGCCGGCGCCGGCGAGCTCGACGATGAGCGCGGCCGCGGCGAATCCACCGAGCATGTGACGTATTCTCAAGCCTGGTCTCCTGTAGCAGATGGCGTCCCGCGCATACGCCGGGTCCGTCGCTCCGTTCCACCTGCAAGGGACCAATCTCTTGCGAGTGTGATCGGTATCGTAAAGAATTCGCTGGACTTCGCTGCGAACGGCGCCGATACAATGGAGGCAAGCTTTTAGCCACGGAGGGCCATCGTGCCGAATCATTCATCGCCCCGTTTACTCGCGGCGGTTGCCGCTGCGTCCATGCTCGCCGCATGCCAAGGCGGATCCGCCACCCCGCCGCCGATGCCGGGCGGAACGACGACGCAGTCCGCGTCGCTGGCCACCGCGTCGGCCGCTCGAGCCGTCGCCGATCAGGGCAAGGCGAACGGCGCCGCGATCAGCGCGTCCCCGTCGAGCCTCACGTTCAGCGCTGCGCAGGCTGCGGCCGGAACGCCGCAGACGGTCGTCATCACGGCGCAATCCGACCGTCCGCTGTCCGTCTCGATCGCGGGCACGGGAAACTGCCCGACCGTCTCGCCTTCGAAGCTGCAGCCGGCCCACAAGGGTGACGACGACGGCGACCACGACAAAGACGGACATGATGCCGACGGCCACCACGGCGACTGGCATGGCGACGACGGCCACCACGGCGACGATGGCCATCACGGCGACGACGGCCACCACGGCGACGACGGCCACCACGGTAACTGGGCGAAGAACGGCGTCATCACCGTGACGCCGAACGGCGCCGGCCCGGCGTCGTGCACGATCACCGTGAGCGCGGGTGACGGCGACGGCGACCGCGACGATCGGAACGCGCCGAGCATCACGATCCCCGTGACCGTCGGAGCGCCCGCGACGCCTTCACCGTCGCCGACGCCGTCCGCGACGCCGACTCCGGCGCCCACGCCGACTCCCGCGCCGACGCCCTCACCCTCGCCGACGCCGATCCAGCGCTGATCAGCCCTTCTGCTGCTTGACCGGGTGCTCCATGCGGTTGAGGACCTCGATCCGATCCGCATGGCGCAGCCCGAGCAGCTTCTGATCGTAGAAGACTTTCACGAGCTGCCCCGAGTGCAGGCTCTTCATCTGATACGTCGACCTGCCGTCGCTCGAGAACACCTTGTCGAAGTGCGGCACGAGCGCGAAGCTGAGCTCCTTGCCGGTCTTGTCGTCTTTGACTTTGATGTTGCTCGTGGAGATGTGGACGAGGGTTCCCTCGACCCAGGATGAGCCGACCGGAACCGCCGACGCCGGTGCCGCGCTGAGGATCGTCGCGAGGGGCAGCACCGTGAGCCCCGCGGCCATGAGAAGAGTACGCATGCTCGCCTATTACCCGTCAGGCGGCTTTGTCGCGGCCGGCCGCTCGCCTGCGCGCTGACGGCCGGCGCTTCGCGCGCTCTGCTCGCACCGACTTCGCGAGCGCCTTCGCAACGGGCTCGCTCTCACGAGCGATGATGCTCTCGATCAGCGCGACGACGGCGCTCTCGTGCGGGTCGAGCGCGTGCGCAGCGCGCTTCACGGCCTTCTCGACGAGCCCGAGCGCACCGCTTGCGACGAACGCGTCGATGACGCCGGGAAAGACGTACGACTTCTTGCAGACGGCCGGCGTGTTCCCGAGGTGCTCGGCGACGGTCTTGATCACCTCGGCGACGCGCCGCTTGCGCTCGGTCTGACTGTCCTCGGCGGCGTCGAGCGCCGCGAGCTCGAGCGCGCACATCATCGTCGCCTCCCACGTCCGAAAGTCTTTCGCGGTGAAGTCGCCGCCGCTGACCGTGCGCAGGTACTCGTTGACGTCGTCCGAGTGCACGGGACGCACGGTGCCGTCGTCATCGAGGTATTCGAAGAGCTGACGGCCGGGAAGCTGCGCGCTGCGTTCGATGATGCGCGCGATCCGGGCGTCGCGCACGGTGACGGCGTGCTCTTTGCCGCTCTTGCCGCGGAAGTGGAAGCGCACCGTCGCGCCTTTGACGTCGACGTGCTCGTCGCGCAGCGTCGTGAGACCGTAGGAATCGTTCTCGCGCGCGTACTCTTCGTTGCCAACGCGGATCGCCGTGCGCTCCATCAGCGAGACGAGCGTGGCGAGGACCTTTTCGCGCGGCATCCCGGCGCGGGCGATGTCGCGCGCGACCGCGGCGCGGATCGCCGGCAGCGCCTTCGCGAACTCGAGCATGCGGTCGAACTTGTTCTCGTCGCGCACCGCGCGCCAGCGTTTGTGATAGCGGTACTGCTTGCGCCCGCGCGCGTCCCGGCCCGTGGCCTGCAGGTGCCCGTTCGCGATCGGACAGATCCAGACGTCCGTGTACGCCGGCGGGATCGCGAGCGACGTGATGCGGGCGATCTCGTTGCGATCCTTGATCGGCTTGCCGTCCGGGGCGACGAACGCAAAGCTCTTGCCGCGCTTCACCCGGCGGATGCCGGGGAGCGCGTCGGTGGTGTAGCGCAGTCCGGCGGCCTTCGCCGCTTCGGGAGCCTCGGTCGGGAGCATCACGGGCTTTCTACCCTGCACAAGCAGCCGCCAAGGCGGTTGACAGGGGGCGCCCCCGTCGGAGAGAATACGCGGGTTCGCCAATCGGATGGACGTGGGCGCGTAGCTCAGTGGGAGAGCATCCGCTTCACACGCGGGGGGTCGTTGGTTCAATCCCAACCGTGCCCACCATCTGCCGTTGGCGCTGTAGCTCAGTTGGTTAGAGCGCCGCCCTGTCACGGCGGAGGTCGAGGGTTCGAGCCCCTTCAGCGTCGCCAGTCACGAGCGCCGGATCTCCGCCAAGGGGTCCGGCGTTCGCTTCTTCGAACACCGCGCGGCGTGGCGTCGATCGCGGTCGAGCATCTCTCGAAGGAGTATCCGAACGGCACGCTCGCGCTGGACGACGTCGAGCTCGACGTCGGCGACGGCGAGTTCGTCGCGGTCGTCGGACCGAGCGGATGCGGCAAGAGCACGATGCTGCGCATTATGGCCGGACTCGACGTCGCGACGTCGGGCCGCGTGCGCATCGCCGGGCCCGCGCCCCGCGCGGATGAGCTGCCGAGCGCGACCGTGTTCCAGGAAGCGTCGCTCTTTCCGTGGATGCGCGTCGGCGACAACGTCGGCTTCGCGTTCGACTCGCTGCCCGTCGCGCGCGACGACATCCGGCGCCGCGTAGGCGACGTGCTCGCGCTCGTCGGTCTGGCGGAGTACGCGCGCGCGTGGCCGCACGAGCTCTCCGGCGGCATGAAGCAGCGCGCGGCGGTGGCGCGCGCGTTCGTGACCGATCCGCCGGTGCTGTTCATGGACGAGCCGTTCGGTGCGCTCGACGAGCAGACGCGCGTCGGGCTCGCCAACGAGCTGATGCGGCTGTGGGAACGCTCTCCGAAGACGATCGTCTTCGTGACGCACGGCATCGAAGAAGCAGTCACCCTGGCGGACCGCGTCGTCGTGCTCAGCGCGCGTCCCGGCCGGGTGAAGGAGATCGTTCCGGTCGGCTTCCCGCGCCCGCGCGACGCCGTGTCGATTCGCGGCGAGCCGCGCTTCGGTGAGCTCGTCGTGCGCATCTGGGAGCTGCTCAAGTGACGGCTCGGCGATGGGTCTCGATCGCAGCGCCGATCTCGCTGGTGCTGCTGTGGCAGCTCGCGGTCGCGACGCGCGTCCTCAATCCCGGCCTGTTCCCGCCGCCGACGGCGATCGCGGCGAACTTCGTGGCGTACGCGGCGAGCGGCGAGCTCGCGACGAACGCGTACTGGACGCTCTCGCGACTGCTCGCGGGCCTCGTCCTCGGCGGCGTGCCGGGGACGCTGATCGGGCTCGCGATGGGGATGAACGCATGGGTGCGAGCCTACTTCGGTCCGGTGATCGCGCTGCTGTACCCGATCCCCAAGATCGCGATCCTGCCGCTGTTCTATTTCATTTTCGGCACCGGCGAGGCGGCGAAGTGGGCGGCGGTCGCGGTCGGCGTGTTCTTCTTGATGGCGATGAACACCGAGGCGGGCGTGCGGCAGATCGAGACGATCTACCTCGACGTCGCGCGCGCCTATCGCATCCGGCCCGCGTCGTTTTTCTTCCGCGTGCTGCTGCCGGGCGCGTTGCCGAACATCTACGCGGGCGCCAAGCTCAGCATCGGGATCGGCATCGTGCTCGCCGTCGCCGCGGAGTACCAGCTCACGCGCGTCGGGCTCGGTTTTGCGATCTTCAACGCGCAGCAGCTGCTCGACGTCGAGCGCCTTTACGCCGCGCTGGTCGCGGTCTCGCTGCTCGGCTTTGCGCTGGCCGCGATCGTCGACGCGATCGAGTCCGTGGCGCTTCCGTGGCGGCGAACGCAGCGCTCGTGACCACCGCGCCGACGCGTTCGCAGCGCACGCTGTGGATCCACGCCGGGATGCACAAGACCGGGACGAAGGTGCTGCAGTCCGCGCTGCGCGCGTTCGACGACCTCCCCCGTGGAGCGTTGTGCTACCCGAGGTCGAGCCGCTCGGGCGACGGTTTTCCCGCGCACTTCAGCATCGCGCGCGAGCTCTTGGGCGGAAGTTGGCGCCCTGAGCTGGGCGGCCTGGACGCCGCGATCGAGGAGATCGCCGCGTCGGGCTGTCCGGTCGCGTGCGTGAGTGCCGAGGCGTTCAACCATCTGTTCGAATGGCCCGCGGCGCTGGAACGCTTTCGCGATGCGGCGCTCGCCGCGGGCTACGTGCCGCGCGTCGTCCTCTATCTGCGGTCGCAGGCCGACTATCTCGAGTCGCTGTATCCGCAGCTGCTCGTCGGCGAATCGCGCCTGACGTTCGCGCAGTTCTTGCGGTGCGCGCTCGAAGACGGCAAGGTGCCGTTCACGGGCCGCCGGGGCAACGTCGTTTCGTACGCGACGCAGTACGGCCCCGTGCTCGACGTCTTTCGATCCGTGTTCGGCGCGCGCGGCATCGTCGCGCGCGCGTTCGACGCCGACGCTCCGCGCGACCGCATCGTCCGCGATTTTTTCGGCGTGATGGGCGTCGAGCTGCCGCCCGGCCACGACACGCACGCGGTGCTCAACGTGCGAGGGACGGCCGACGCGGTGCTCCGGCGCATGCACGCGAATCTCGCCGCGCAGCCTGACGCCGAAGCGTTCGACGAAGCGGCCATTGCCGGCGCGCCGTTCAAGCCGCTCGGCCTGGTCGACCTGGTCCGCATCGCGCGCCGGTTCCGCCGCGACGACGCGCGCATCGCACGCGAGTACGGCGCGGCGGTCGTTCCGGTGACGGCGCGCCGCTGGCGCGAGGCATGGGCCGCCGCGCTCGGTGCCGATCGCAGCGCTCGAGCGGTTCGGCGAGCCGTGCACGACGCGGACGCACGGTCCCGACGCGCGGGGCAGGGCGGGCAGTGACGCCGCCGAACCCGGGTTGGTCGCGCCGAGATAGCTCAGTTGGTAGAGCACAGGTCTGAAAAACCTGGTGTCGCCAGTTCGATTCTGGCTCTCGGCACGTTCCCGGGAACCCCGCACCGCCGCAACGCGGGGGCGGGGTTCTTTCGTAGCCGCGGTCCGGCGCGCGCTTGCGCCCGTTCTGCGAGCCGGTCGAGCGAGCGCTTTGACGCGCTCGCCGGAAAGGCGGACCGCGGCGGCGTACAACCTTTGCGTGAAGAGGTGTAGACGCCCGGTTCCTTGGGGCACACGGTTCCCGGGACGTCAGCCCACTGTCCCAACGCCCCGAACGTTACGCTCGGGGCGTCATCTCGTGCTCTCCCCCGTCGCGGGCGGCTGATCCGGTGGACGGACTCGAAGGCGAAGCGATCGCGGTGATCCGCGACGCGCACCGGCTCTTCTCGCCGTCGTGCGTGTTGTGGTCGATGGGCAAGGACAGCACGGCGCTGCTGTGGCTGATGCGCAAGGCGTTCCTGGGGACCGTCCCGATGCCGGTGGTGCAGCTCGATACCGGCATGGAGCTGCCCGAAGTCTACGCGTTTCGCGACCGCATCGCCCGGGAGTGGGAATCTCGACCTGCGCGTCGAGCAGTGCCCACCCGAAGAATCGTGCGATCCGTCGCTGCCGCCGCAGTCGCGCGCGGCCGCGCGCAAGTCGGAGGGACTCAAAGCGCTGCTGGCGCGCGAAGCGTTCCGCGCCGTCTTCGTCGGGATCCGGCGCGACGAGCAGGCGACGCGCGCGAAAGAGCGCGTCGTGAGCCCGCGCGCCGTCGACGGCGCGTGGAGCGTTCGGGAACAGCCGCCGGAGTTCTGGGGCTACACCGTCAGCGACGTGCCGCACGGCGGGCACGTGCGGGTGCATCCGTTGCTGCCGTGGACCGAGCTCGACGTGTGGCACTACACGCGCCGCGAAGACATCCCGATCGTGCCGCTGTACCTCGCCCGCGACGGCTTGCGGTACCGTTCGCTCGGCGAGAAGAACATCACGGTGCCGATCGCGAGCAACGCGGCGTCGATCGACGAGATCATCGCCGAGCTCGCCGCGACGCGCGAGCCGGAGCGCGCCGGCCGCACGATGGACCAGGAGAGCGAGGCATCGTTCGAGCGGCTTCGCACGGGAGGATACATGTGAGCCGCGACGCTCGCATCGTCGTCCTCGGTCACGTCGATCACGGGAAGTCGACGCTCATCGGCCGCCTGCTGTACGACACGGGAGCGCTGCCCGCCGCTCGCATCGAGGAGATCGTCGCGAGCAGCCGTCGCCGCGGTCTGCAGACGGAGTGGTCCTTCGCGCTCGATGCGCTCCAGGACGAGCGCGATCAAGCGGTGACGATCGACACGACGCGCGTGTGGTTCACGATCGGCGACCGCCGGTTCGTCATCATCGACGCTCCGGGGCACGAAGAGTTTCTCGCCAACGCGATGACCGGCGCGAGCGACGCCGACGCCGCGATTCTGGTCGTCGACGTGCTGCGCGGCATCGAGGACCAGACGCGGCGTCACATCTACCTGTTGGGGCTGCTCGGCATCCCGCAGGCGATCGTGGTGGTGAACAAGATGGACGCCGCAGGACAGGCGGAGTTCGACGCGACGGCAGCCGCCGCGCGCGTCGCACTCGAGGCCGTCGGCATCGCGGCGTCCGCGATCGTCCCGGTGTCGGCGCGCGACGGCGACAACGTAGCCGCGATCTCCGCGCGTACGCCGTGGTACCGCGGTCCCTCGCTCCTCGAGCTGCTCGCGCGCGTCGCGCCGCCGCGCGAGGCCGCGGCGAGCGAGCCGCTGCGCATGTGGGTGCAGGACGTCTACCGCCGAGGCGCCGAGCGGATCGCCGTGGGGACGATCCGCAGCGGCCGCCTTGCCGCCGGCGACACCGTGCGGATCGCGCCGTCCGGCGCAACGGCACGCGTCGCCGCGCTGCGCGCGTGGCCCGAGAGCCGCGCGAACGCCGCCGCGGGCGACGCGGTCGGGATCGTCTTCGACTCCGCGGTCTACGTCGATCGCGGCGACGTCATCTCGTCGCCGGAGGACGCGCCCGTCACCGTGCGGTCGCTGCACGTTCGCGCGTGCTGGTTCGACCGCGAGCCGCCGCACGTCGACGAATCCGTTCGCCTGCGGGCGGGAAGCGCCGACGTCGCGGCGCGCGTGGTCGCGGTGCTCGGCGCGGTCGACCCGCGCACGCTCGAACCGGCCGAGTATCTCGGCGCGTCGCGCGGCACGATCTACACGCTCGCGCTTCGCACCGCCGTGCCGGTCGCGCTGGACGAGACCGATCGCTGCGCGATCGCGCGCGCCGGCGTTCCGATCGCTGCCGCGCACGCGATCAAGCTCGAAGCGCAAGGCGCGAACATCTTCGCCTCGCAGCATCTCGTCAACGCTGCGGCGCGCGCACACCGCAACGGCCACCGCGGCTTGGTCCTGTGGTTGACCGGGCTGCCCGGGGCAGGCAAGACGACCGTCGCGATGCGCGTGGAGCGCGAGCTCTTCGACCGCGGGTATCACGTCTACGCGCTCGACGGCGATACGATCCGCACCGGGCTGACCAGCGACCTCGACTTCTCGGACGAAGGCCGCAGCGAGAACATCCGCCGCGTCGCAGAGGTCGCCAAGCTCCTCGCCGACGCCGGCACGATCGCGCTCATCTCGCTGGTGTCGCCGTCGTCCGGCGACCGCGCGCGTGCTCGCGCGATCGTCGGCGACGCGTTTCGGGAAGCGTACGTCGCCGCGTCGCTCGCGACGTGCGAGCGGCGCGACCCCAAGCATCTGTACGCCCGCGCGCGCGCCGGCGAAATCGCCGGGTTCACCGGCGTCGGCGCGCCCTACGACGTGCCCGAGTTTCCCGATCTCCTGCTCGACACCGAACACGACGACGTCGAGCGCACGGTCGCCGACGCGGTCGAGTACGTCGCCGGCGAGGTGCGGGTCACGAGTTCTCCGGCAGCGATTGGACGCCGCCCGGTCTGACGGCGGCGCGCCGATGCGCTACGAGCCGATCGAGTCGAACTCGAAGACGGTGTCGCGCGTGGCGGCGGACGTTCGCAGTACGCCGTTCTGGAGGGTGCCGGTCAGGTGCAGGTTCGGCAGCGATCCGACGTCGAGCCAAATCGACGTTCCTTCGACGCCGCCGGTCACCGTATGAAAGGCTCCATTGTCGGGGCGGTACGTGCCGTTCACGATGCCGTCCGGATAGACCGTCAGCGCGAGCGTACCGACGTATGCGCCCGCGTGATAGCGGTCGGTCAGCTCGGTCTGAAAGGCGTAGTGCTGAGGCTGCGCCGTCGAAGCGGTCGCGGCGAATCCCGCGAGCGGCGCCCCGGCGCCGGCCAGGACGGCGGCGCACGCGGCCGCCGCGCGGATGAACGTTCTCATGCCATCCATGACCACCGCGCCGCGCGAATCGTGCCGCAACCGCGCGGTCGAGCGCTCAGCGCTTCTGATACGGCAGCGGCCCCCCGCGGTGCTGTTCGCCCGGCGGTTCAGCGTTCGTCGGAGAACCGGCGTGCGGCGGCTTGTCGTGCTGGGTCGTCTGATGGTGCGGCGCGCGCTCGAGCTTCTCTAGGCCTTCGCGCTCCGCTTCACGCGGATCGGTGTGATGACTCTCGCTCATGCGTTGCAAGTACCCACGCCGCGCGTGCGCGTTCGAGTTGCCCGGAACAAGGGTACTCGGTCTGCAAAGGAGGTATGCCCATGGCGACCCGTACCAGCACGCGTTCGAGCTCACGCAAGAAGAGCACCGGACGCAAGAAGACCACCGCACGCAAAAAGAGCACCTCCGGCCGCAAGAAGAGCAGCGCCGGCCGCAAGAAGAGCACCGGCCGCAAGAAGAGCACGACCGGCCGCAAGAAGAGCACGACCGGCCGCAAGAAGAGCACCGGGCGCAAGAAGAGCACCACCGGCCGCAAGAAGAGCACCGGGCGCAAGAAGAGCACCAGCGGCCGCAAGAAGAGTCCGGCATCGCGAAAGAAGAGCACCGGCGGCCGCAAGAAGAGCACCGCGTCGCGAAAGAAGAGCACCGGGCGCAAGAAGACCGGCTCGCGGCGGAAGTACAGCCGCAGCGCCGGCGACAGCGTGCGCAAGGAGATGCACGAGTTCAAGCGCGGACGCGCGCGCAGCGGCGGCAAAGGCGGGAAGGTCAAGAGCCGCAAACAGGCGATCGCGATCGGTCTGTCCGAGGCGCGGCGATCCGGCAAGAAGGTCCCGCGAAACCCGAACCGCGGGCGGAAGAAGAGCTCTTAGAAGTCGTAGTCTATCGTGACGGGCGCGTGATCCGAGAAGCGCTCGTCACGATAGATCGACGCCGAGCGCACGCGCGGGGCGAGGTCCGGCGTGACGAGCTGGTAGTCGATGCGCCAGCCGAGGTTGTTCTCCCAGGCGCCCTTCCAGCCGGACCACCACGTGAACTGCTTGGGGCGCGGGTCGACGACGCGGAACGCGTCCACCCACCCGACGCGGTCGAGAACGTCGTCCATCCACGCGCGCTCTTGCGGCAGAAATCCCGTCACGCCGGCGCACGACTTCACGCTGAACACGTCAATGTCGCGATGCGCGACGTTGTAGTCGCCGCATACGATGAACGGGTGTCCTTCCGCCTTCATCTGCGCGAGGTTTGCGATGAAGCGGTCGAGGAAGCGTTCTTTCACCGCCTGCCGCGCAGGCCCGGTCGTGCCCGACGGCACGTAGAGCGACGCGATCGAGAGTCCGCCGTCGAAGTCCATGCGCACGAAGCGGCCCTCCGCGTCCATGTCGTCCATGCCGAGCCCACGTACGATCCGCAGCGGCTCGCGCTTGGCGTAAATCGCAACGCCGCTGTAGCCTTTCTTCTGCGCGTCGACGAATGCGGAATGGTAGCGCGTGAGGTCGAGCGCTTCGGGCGGCAGCTGGTGCTCTTGCGCCTTCGTCTCCTGAAGGCAGACCACGTCGGGGTCCTGCGCGTCCATCCAGCGAAAGAAGCCCTTGCGTGCCGCCGCCCGGATCCCGTTCAAGTTGCAAGTGATGAGCCGAAACACGACCCCGAAGATTGAGCCCGGACGGTTTCCGATCCCTCGCGACCGGGAGGCCGCCGTCGTGCGTCCAGACGGGAAGGACGTCGCCCTCACGAACCTGCGCAAGCCGTTCTGGCCGGAGCTCGGCATCACGAAGGGCGATCTGCTGCAGTACTACGCGGACGTCTCCCCGTTCTTGGTGCCGTACATGCTGGACCGCGCGCAGGTGATGAAACGCTATCCCAACGGCGCCGCCGGCGAGTTTTTCTACATGAAGCGGACGCCCGGCAACGCGCCGCCATGGCTGCGCACGTGCTCGATCGAGCACGGATCGGGCAGCGTGATCGCGTTTCCGATCGTCGACGACCTCGCCTCGCTGCTGTGGCTGATCAATCTCGGCTGCATCGACTTGAACGAATGGTACTCGCGCTGCGACGATACCGATCGTCCGGACTACTTGCACTTCGACCTCGACCCGGTGAAAGGCGGCGGAACGTCGTTCGCGACGGTCCGCACGGTGGCGCTGCTGGTGCACGAAGCGCTCGACGGGCTCGGCATCCCCGCGTACGCCAAGACGTCGGGATCGTCGGGCATCCACGTGTACGTGCCGATCGAGCGCGGGCCGCGGCAGAAGGACGTCTGGACGTTCGCCAAGGCGTTCGCGCAGACGATGGAGCGCATGCACCCCGACGTCATCACCGCGGAGTACCGCATCGCGAAGCGGCCGGCGGGACGCGTGCTCGTCGACTACAACCAGAATGCCTGGGGGAAGACGCTCGCGTCCGTCTACTCGGTGCGCGCGCGCCCCCGCGCGACCGTCTCGACGCCGGTGACGTGGGACGAGATCGCGGCCGGGTGCGAGCTCGAGGATTTCCGGCTCGACAACGTCCGAGAACGCCTGGTGAAAGTCGGCGACTTGTGGGCGCCGCTCAAGGCGAAGACGGGCCGGCTCAACCTCGAGCGGTTCATCCCGGAGCCCGCGAAGCCCAGGCGCGCGGCCAAGAAGACCGCTTCCGCGTAGCCGGCCTTGCCGTGCCGTTCGTCTATTCGTTCAAGAGCGCGGAGATCGCGCCGGTGGTCTCGAGCTGGTCGGTCGTGCACGACGCCGGCGCCTTGTCGGTCCGCCACCGTACCGGCCGGGTCCCGTGCCGGATGCGGCCGGACGTGACTTGGTCGAACGCGACTTCGAGCACGAACGATCCGCGCAGCTTGACGTACGTGCGGTCGCGGTCTTCGCCGCGGCTCCAGCGGCTGGGCGCGCTGTCGGGCGCGCCGCCGGTGAATCCCGGTTCTCCGATGTCGGGCCGCAGCTTTGCGAGCAGCGTTTCGCGCTCGGCATTCGAGAAGGCGCTGCAAAAGCCGATATAGTCGAGCAGACCGTCGCGGTCGAACAGTCCGAGCAGCACGGAACCGATGCGGCTCGTCGATCCCTTCGCATAGCGAAAGCCGCCGATGACGCAGTCGGCCGTGCGCATCTTCTTGACCTTGACGGCGGCGTCACGCCGCCCGGACGCGTACGGCACGCCGAGCCTTTTGGCGACGACGCCGTCGAGCGCGCCGCCGACCCGGTCGAACCACCCGTCGACGACGGCTCGCGACGTGGTCGCCGGGCTCAGGCGAAGCAATGCCTGGCCGGAGAACCCGGCCGCGAACCGTTCGAGCGCCGGACGGCGCACCTCCAGCGGTTGCTCGACGAACGTGTCACCGTCGAGCTGCAGCAGATCGAACGCGAGAAGGATCGCGGGCGTTTGCTTCGCGAGCATCGCGACGCGGCTGGCGGCCGGATGGATTCGCTGTTGCAGCGCGTCGAACGACAGCGCGCCCGCGAGTGGAACGACGAGCTCTCCGTCCAGCACGAAGCGGTCCGCCGGCAGCGAGCGCAGCGCGGCGACGATCTCCGGAAAGTACCGCGCGAGCGGCTGACCCGCTTTGGATGTCAGCGTTGCCTCGTTGCCGTCGCGATGCGCGATGCACCGAAAGCCGTCCCATTTGGGCTCGTACTGCCATCCGGGGCCGTCCGGTATCGTGTCGAGCGCGCGCATTTCCATCGGTGCCGGCGGCCACATTGCGGGTGGCACGTTCGCGCCGTTCTCCGCGGCTTCCGTTCGCGCGCGGCCATGCACCCGGACGCGCTCGCAATGCACGGTCACGCACGTTGGAGCGGGTTTCACGCGGAGTGCGTTGGGTACGGTGGCGTACAAAGACCGAGGCCGCCTGCCGTTCCCTGCTTCGATCTCACCCTCCGGAACGCGCGTCTCGAGCCTGCCTCGATCGTGCTGTACTCAAGCGGCGCAGTTGCCTTTCACGCGGAGCCGTGGCGCTGCGAATGGTCCGCCTCGATACCGGGAGCACTCAGCGGCGCAGGTGTCCGTCTGGCATGCCGGCGCTTCCTCGAGCCGTACGCGCGCGGCGTCTCGGATCTCGACGACGTCGAGCTCATCGCCGCCGAGCTCGTCGCCAATGTCATGCGCCACGCGAACGGTTCGGCGACGTTCTCGCTTGGCTGGCGCGGACACCACGCCGTCTTGCTGGTCATCGACGGCGGACCGGGCTTTCCGGCGCTCCCGGCGTCGAGCCTGGAAAAACCGTTCGAGGAATCGGGCCGCGGCCTGGCGCTCGTCGGCGCGCTCTCCCGGGACCTGGAGCTCGGCAACCGTGAAGAGGGCGGTGCGTACGTCGCCGTGACGCTGCACAGCCGGCGCGCTCCGTCGCTGTGAGTGTGGTATACTAAGACGTTCGAAGCTTCGCGATTCCGAAGCGGATGATTGCTCCTTCATAGACCCGCGATCTGCCACGACCGGACTCACCCAGTGCCCCCGGAATTCTATGTTCCGGGAAGATCGGCCGTCCCGTGGCGGACACATCAAAGCCAACCGGTAACGCGTTTCTCGATTCCCTCCCCGCAGCGACGCAGTCGCGGTTGCTTCCGATGCTCAAGACGAGCGCACTCAAGCGGGGATACGTCGTCTCCGAGCCGGGCGCTGCGATCCAAGAGGTCTTCTTTCCAATCGCCAGCGTGATCTCGACCCTGACCCAGATGAAGGATGGGGCTGCGATCGAAGTCGGGCTCACGGGACACGACGGCTTGACCGGACTCGCGCTCTTGTACGGAGCTCGGGACAGTGCGCACCAGACGATCGTGCAAATCCCCGACTCGGCATATTGCATCGGCGCGCACGAGTTCATTCAGCTGTTGAAGCAAGACGCGGCGCTCAAAGAACGGGCCTTTGCATACGCCGGCTACTCGTTCAACGCCGCGACGCAGTTCGCGGCGTGCAATCGCCTTCATCCGATCGAAGAGCGGTATGCCCGCTGGATGCTCATGGCGGATGATCGCGTCGGCCTCAACGAATTTCCGCTGACGCAAGAGTTCACGGCGCAAATGCTCGGCGTACGTCGTGCCGGCGTCACCGTCGTGGCGGGGACGCTGAGCAGCGCGGGACTGATCTCGTACCGCCGCGGCTTCATCTCGGTCCTGGACCGGCCGGCGCTCGAAGACGTGGCATGCGAATGCTATCGCGCGGTCAACACGGAGCTGCACGCAGTTCATGGGCTACGGCGCGAAGCGGATTGCAATGGAAGGCCTCAACCGGGCGATCGAGCCGAAGCGCTGACCGCTGCCGGCATGATGGACGGAGGCCGGATGGGCTTACGCCGCGACGCGCTCGAGCGGCGCGAACCTGATCTCGAAGGCGAGGTCGACTTCGATTTGGCAGTCGAGGCAGCGCACCAGGAGGCCGAGGCGCGCCTCGGCCGGCTCTCCGTGCTCGGCGGTGCAGTCGGGGCAGACGAACGTCGTGTCCATGGGGCGAGAATAGGCGCCCAAAGTGCCTACTGGGTGGCATTGTGCTATGGCCCGCTCCGCGCCTAGGGACCGGACGGCGCCTCGCCGATACTTCAAAGGAATGTCGGGCGAACGGCGTTTCGAGCGGGTCCTCGAGATCACGCGGGACATTTTGCGCCTGCGTGAGCTGGATTTGGCATTGGAGTCCATCGCGCGCGGCGTCGCCGACCTGTTCGGCTTCCGGTACGTGACCATCGTGCTCGCCGACCGAAACCAGACCGACGAGATGACGCGGCGGGTCCTGCTCGGGTACGCGCCGTCGGTCGTCCGCGAGCGCAGGAACGAGCGCATCGCGAAGGCCGACATCCTCGCGGTCCTCGCGCCCAGCTACGAGGTGTTCGAGAACGCCTACTACATCCCGGCGGAGCGCGAGTTCCAGTGGGAGCGGGCGATCTACGCGAGCGAAACGGACCGCGACTCGCCGCGAGCCGACGACGACGCCTGGCACGAGCGCGACTCGATCTGCCTCGTGCTGCGCGACTCCGAGGGTGAGATGATCGGCTACTTGAGCCCGGACGGGCCGGCCGACGGACGCATCCCCAGCCGCGACACGCTGCGCGGGCTGCAGCTGTTCGTGAACCTGATGGGCCTCGCGCTGGCGAACGCGCAGGCGCACCGCGCCGAAGTCGACCGCCGCCGCCTGCTCGAGGCGAATCACGCGCGCCTTCGCCATGAGGCGACGCACGACGCGCTGACGGGATTGCCGAACCGCACGGCTCTGCGAGAGCGGCTGGCCATGGCGCTCGAGCAGGCCCGCGCGCGGCCCGACCTGATCTACGCGGTGCTATTCGTTGACCTGGACGAGTTCAAGGCGATCAACGATTCGCTCGGGCACATCGCCGGCGACGCGCTGCTCATCGCCGTTGCGGCGCGCATGCGCTCCACGATCGGCGGCGAGGACTTCATCGCGCGCATCGGCGGCGACGAGTTCGCGATCCTGCTCGCCGAGCGGACCGACCTCGGCCAGGTGCAGGACGCCGTCGAGGCGTTCGGCGACGCGCTGATCGCGCCGCTCCTCATCGACGGCCGCGCGGTGTACAACACCGCCTCGATCGGAATCGCAGTCATCGATCCCGCCGACGAGCAGATCGAAGACGTGCTGCGCAACGCGGACACCGCGATGTATCACGCCAAGTCGCTCGGCCGCGGCCGCCACGCGTTCTTCGACCATCACATGCACTACGAGGCGGCCCGCCGGCTGTCGCTCACGAGCGACCTCCGCGCCGCGATCGAGCAACAGCAGTTCACGGTCGACTACCAGCCGATCGTGCGGCTCAACGACGGCCGCATCATGGGATTCGAAGCGCTCGTGCGGTGGCGCAACCCGACGACGGGCGAGGTGCTTCCCGGCGAGTTCATCCCGCTGGCCGAGGAGGTCGGCCTGGTGGTGCCGATCGGGCGCTTCGTGTTCGGGGACGCGTGCCGCCGGCTCGCCGAATGGCGCCGCCTCGCGCCGCAGCTCCACCTTCGCATGCACGTGAACCTCTCGGTGCAAGAGGTGCTCGAGCCGGACCTCGACGCGTTCGTCGCCCGGAATTTGCGCCGTTTCGGGCTGTCGTCGGACGACATCGTCCTGGAGATCACCGAGAGCGCCGTCATTCGCTCCAACACGCTCTCGCTCGGCTCGCTCGCGAAGCTGCGCGCGACCGGCGTGCACCTGTGCATCGACGACTTCGGCACCGGCTACTCGTCGCTGCGCTACCTGCACCAGCTGCCGTTCGACGCGATGAAGATCGACCGGTCGTTCGTCGAGAGCGCGGAAGGCGGCATCGGCAGCGCGCCCATCGTGCGCATGCTCACGCAGCTTGCGCGGTCGTACGGTATCAACGTCGTCGCCGAGGGCGTCGAAACGGCGCGTCAGGCGAAAGAGCTGTTGGAGCTGGACTGCCAGTACGCGCAAGGATTCCACTTCTACCGCCCGATGAACGGCGACGCGATCACCGCGCTGCTCGACGCATCGGCGGATCTCGAGAAGGCCGCGGGCTAAAGGCCGCCACGACGGCCGGTTCCCCGGCCGACCGTGTTCCGACGCCGGCCTCGCGCAAGAACGGGAACGGCCGGACGCTTTTTAGACGCTCGCGATGCTACGGTCGCGCCATGTTTGCACGAATTACGCTCGTCGCGCCGTTCGCTGCCGCGGCGGCGCTCATCATTACCGGATGCGGCCAGGGGCCGACGTCCGCGCCGCCTCCGCCTCCGCCTCCGCCCCTCACGCCGCAGAGCTGGCACGTGACGGTCGGGGCGTCCACGTCGCAAGAAGCGATCCAGGGCCTCGACTACTATCCGTCGACGCTGACGATCGATGCGGGCGATACGGTCACGTGGCGCTTCCCAACGGCCGAGGTGCACACCGTCACGCTACTCGGTGCCGGGCAGGCAACGCCGCCGCCGCCGAACGATCCGTCGGCAGCCGCACCCGCCGGCGGCTCGAGCTACGATGGTTCCGCGTACACCAGCTCCGGTTTTCTCGCCGGCGGAGCCACGTACTCCCTCACGTTCACCAAGGCGGGCACCTACAAGGTGTACTGCATCACGCACCAGCCGGAACAAACCGCGACGATCACCGTGCAGCAGGCCGGAGCCGCATACCCGCAGGCGCAGGCTGCGTACGACGCGCAAGCGCAGTCGGCGGAGAGCGCGGATCTCGCGGCCGGAACGGCGTCGTTCGCGCTGTTCCCGTATTCCACCGGCGGGCCGCATCTCGCGGCCGGGCTCGCACCGGGGCTCTCGAGCGGCGCGCCCGCGACCTCGACGGTGCTGCGCTTCCTGGATGCGAGCACGCTTTCGACCGGACCCGTCGACGTCGCCGTCGGCACGACCGTGACCTGGACGAACCAATCGAACAACGAGCCGCACGACGTTGTCTTCCCGCCGGCGGGTCAGACGCCGCCCGCGGCGCTCTCGCCGTTCTCACCGCCGAGCGGCGGGCCGACGTATGACGGCACGACCCTCGTCAACTCCGGCGTGATGATGCCTGGGCAGAGCTTCCAACTGACCTTCACGCGCGCCGGAACGTACACGTACTACTGTCTTTTCCACGATGACGACGGCATGGTCGCCACGATCGCCGTCCACTAGGTGCAGGAGCTCGCCATGTACGACGTCGTGCTGTTCCTGCACATCCTTACGATCGCCGCCGCCTTCTTCGTGATCGGAATTATGGTGAGCGCGCTGATACGGCTGCGACGTGTTCCCGACGTGGCGAGCGCGTTCTCCGCTGCGTCGACCGCTGCCGCGGCGGGGAAGATCATGCCGATTGCCACCGTGTTGCTGCTGCTGACCGGCGCCTACATGACGCACGCGCGGTGGTCTTGGACGACGCCGTGGATCGACGTCTCGATCGCGGGTCTGCTGCTCGTCACCGTCATCGGAGGCGGCTTCATCGGGGCGCGCGAGCGCGCCCTGCACCGCGAGCTCCATGCCGCGGGCAATGGCCCGATCGACGCGGCGACCGCGGCACGCCTGTGCGACCCGGTGCTGGTCGCCGGCACGATGGTCGAGGTCGGGCTCGTCTGCGCCGTCATGTTCGTGATGATCGTCAAGCCGTCGCTGGGCGCAGCGATTCTCGTCGTGTGCGTCGGCGCCGCGTGCGGCGCCGTCGCCGGCATGACGGGGCTGCGTCCCGCGCCGGTATGGCGAGGCGCCGCGGCAGACCCGTAACCGTCTCGCATCCTCGAACGCATCGGAGAGGAACCCCTGTGGGGGAGGGGCTAACAACGAGGCATGAGCGCGGTCGATGCCCGCGTCTTCCACGTCTGCCTCTTCGGTTCGCTGCGTGTGCGCTACGGCGGCGAGGCGTTGACCCTCGCCGCGCCGCCGAAGGTGACGCCGCTTTTGGCCGCGCTGCTGCTCCACCGCGACGACCCGATCGGGCGCCAGCGCCTCGCGTTTGCTCTTTGGCCCGACGAGCCGAGCGCGACGGCGCGCGCGAACCTGCGGCGGCACCTGCATTACCTCTCGCGGGCGCTTCCCGATGCGGGCGCGCCGTGGTTCCGCGCGGATGCCCGCGCGGTGCGATGGAATCGGGATCTTCCCCTCGAGCTCGACGTCGCGCGATTCGAGTCGCTACTCGCAGGAGAAGACCGCGCCGCGGCCTCGGAGCTGTACGCCGGCGACCTGTTGGCGGAGCTCGACGAGGAGTGGCTCGACGCCGAACGCGCGCGCCTGCGCGCCCTGCACCTCGAGAACCTGGCCGCGCTGCTTGCGGCGGAAGCGTCGGCGCGGCGACATGCGTCGGTCGCGCAGGTTGCGCGCCGTCTGCTGGAGTGCGACCCGTGGCGCGAGGACGCGCTGCGGGCCCTCATGGCTGCGCGCTTCGAGCTCGGCGATCGCGCGGCCGCGCTGGCCGCGTACGACACCTTCGAGGACGCGCTCCGTGCGGAAATCGGTACCGAACCGATGCCGGACACGCGGGCGCTGCGCGAGCGGATCGCCGCTGAAGAGCTCGTTTTCCCCGTTCAGGCGCCGCGGCGCGCGGCGTCGCTCGCAATGCTCACGCCGTTCGTCGGGCGCAACGACGAGCTCGGGCGGCTTCGCGCGGTGTATCGTGACGCGCGGTACGGGCACGGTGCAGCGGTTCTGGTCGCGGGGGAGGCGGGGATCGGAAAGAGCCGGCTCGTCGCGGCGTTCCGCGCCTGCGTCGAGCGTGAGGGCGGCGCGTTCGCGGGCGGCAGCACCAGCACGCCGGAGAGCGGACCGTACGAAGCCGTCCTCGACGCGCTGTGCGGGATCGCGCCGGCGATTGCGGACTCGTGCCTGGACGAGCTGCGACTGCGCACGCTCGGGGCGGTGCTCCCCGCGCTCGCGACGTTGCGCCCCGGCCTCGAGGCACCGCCCGATCTCGATCCCGCGCAGCTGCGCGAGCGGCTCTTCGACGCCATCGCCGAAACGCTGCGCGCGGTCGGGCGCCGAACCCCGCTCGTGGTCGCGCTCGAAGACCTGCATTGGGCGGGGCGTTCAACCTGCGCGCTCGTCGGAGCGCTTGCCGAGCGCATCATTGACGCGCCCGTCGTCTTGGTCGTCACATATCGCGACGAAGATGTCCCGGCCGACCATCCGCTGCTCGACGTGCGCCGGCGCGTGCGCCGCAGCGCCGAGCACCTCGCCCTGCGGCCGTTCGGTCGCGATGAAGTCGGGCGCTTCGTAGCAGCGGCGACGGGGATCGGAACGATCTCGGACGATGTCGCGGCGCGCTTCCACGAGCAGAGCGACGGCAACCCGTTCGCGCTGGGGCAGATGCTGCGCGACGGCCTCGAGTCGGGCACGATTCACATTGCGGCCGGCACCGTCACGGCCGACGCGCTCGGCCTGCCGCGCGCGGTCGAGCAGGTCCTTGCCGATCGCGTCGAGCGCTTGAGCCCGCCCGCGCGCGCGCTCGCGCAGATCGCTGCGGTCGTGGGACGGCGGTTCGCCCGGGACGTGATCGCACGTGCGAGCGGCCTCGGCGAATCGAGAACGGCTGCGGCGCTCAGCGAACTGCTCGATCGATCCCTCGTGCACGACGCCGGCAAGGGCGAGTTCGCCTTTGTCCACCATACCATCGTCGACGCGATCTACCGGCGGAGCGATGAGTCCGACCTGGCGTTGCGTCACCGCCGTGTCGCCGAAGCGCTGGAAGCGTTCGGCGGCGACGAGCACGACGGCCTCGCGCGCGAGCTGGGCCATCACTGGGAGCGGGCGGCGGAACATGCACGCGCCGCGCGATTCCACCTCCGCGCGGCGCGGCGCGCGCTCGCGCTGTTCGCGCACGACGAGGCGCGCGAACGGCTCGAGCGCGTGCTCGCGCACGCCGACGACGCGCGCACGATCGCGGATGCGCTGCTGCTACGTGAAGAGCTGGCGCGCCGGGCAGGAGACCGCGTCGCGCAGGAGCACGACCTGAACGCGCTCGAGGCGAGCGACGCCGTCGCCGCCGACGACGAAGTGCGGTGCGAGGTGCTGCGGCGCCGCGCGCAATGGGCGCATGTCGTCGGCGATCACGATGCCGAGGCACGCGCGATCGAAAGGCTGGAAAAAAGCGCAGCGGAGCTGGGTTCTTCGCCTTGGGAGACGGTTGCGCTGCTGTTGCGCGCTTCGGCCGACATCGCGACAGGCCGTCTCGACCGGGCGCGAGCGGCGATCGACCGCGCGCAGGACCTCGGCGCCGGCGCGGATCGCTCGCTCGCGATCGACGTCCGCTGTCATCTCGCCGAGATCGCCATCCACCGTGCGGAGTACGATCACGCCGAGCGCGTCCTCGACGAGGCATGGAACATGGCGGGCAACGATGAGGCGCTGCGGTACCGCGTACTCCACCAGCGCCATGGAATCGCGCGTGCGCGCGAGCGCTTCGATCGCGTGCACCTGATCGCGCGCGATCTCTTGGCGTACGCGCAGCGGATCGGCGACCGGCGGGCCGAGATGTTCAACCACCTGCGGCTCGCCAACGCCGCGCTGTTCGTCTTCGGGATCGCCGAGGCGCGCGAGCATCACGCGATCGCGGACCGGATGGCGCAGACGCTGGGCAGCCCGCGCGATCGCACGACGATCGCGCTCTGCCGCGGGATCCTTGCGTACGCGCTCGGCGACGTTGACGAGGCACGCCGTCATTTCGAGGAGGCACGCGCGATTGCCGAGGGCGACGGCGACGTCTTCGGCACCGTTCTGAGCGATGTCAACATCGCCGGCGCGGACTGCGCGCGGGGTGCGTACGACGACGCGGTTTGCCGTGCCCGCGCCTGCGTAGAACCGGCGCGCGCGCTCGGCGCCGTCGAGATCGAGGCTGCCGCGTACTGTACCGCGGGTGCCGCGCTGCGCCGCCTCGGGCGGGCGCGCGAGGCGGTCGCATCGCTCGAGCGGGGAGTCGCGATGGAGCGCGCGGCCGGGCTGCGATGGATGATCGGCCAGGACGTGGCCGAGCTTACGCTGGCCCACCTCGCGGCGGATGATGCGCGCGCAGCCGCCGATGCAGTCGACGAGCTGTGCGCGCTCGCGGAGACGAGCTACGGTGGGTTGACGCAGCCGCAGTTCATGCTGCGCGCTGCCGCGCAGGCGGCGCGGGCCGCGGGTGACCGCGCGCGCGCCGAGGATCTCTTCGCGCAGGCCGAGGCGACGTATCGGGACCGGCTCGGCCGCATCCCGGATGAGTCGACGCGCCGCACCTTTGCTGCGGCATGGTTCAACGAGGGCCTCGTTCCCGTCGACGCTCTATAGACGCGGCGACGAATGCGCCGGCGGTTCGTGGACCAGGAACCCCATGACGCCGTCGCCGTCATGGTGAGCTTGTCGAAGCATGAGCTCGTCGAAGCATGAGCTTGTCGAAGCGTGAGAGAGTCTCGTGCACGAAGGCCACGGTTCTCTCTCACCCTTCGACAAGCTCAGGGTGACAACAGCGCGCTCAGGGTGACAACAGCGCGCTCAGGGTGACAACAGCGCGCTCAGGGTGACAATGCGCGCTCAGGGTGACAACATCACGCCGAGCGTGACACGGGCACGCTCAGCGTGACGATGCGGGTTAGTGGACCAGGAATCCCACCAAGAGCAGTGCGACGATGTTGAGCACCTTGATCATCGGGTTGATGGCCGGACCCGCGGTGTCTTTGTACGGGTCGCCGACGGTGTCGCCGGTGACGGCTGCGGCATGCGCCGGTGAGCCCTTGCCGCCGTAGTGCCCGTCCTCGATGTACTTCTTGGCGTTGTCCCACGCGCCGCCGCCCGACGTCATCGAGATCGCGACGAAGATGCCGGTGACGATCGCGCCGACGAGCACGCCGCCCATCATCTGCGCGCCCGCGACGCCCGGCAGAACGCCGGAGACCGAGAGGATCACGATGATGATCGGCACGCCGATCGGGATCAGCGCGGGCAGGACCATCTCGCGCAGCGCGGCGCGCGTCACGATGTCGACCGTCGTCGCGTAGTTCGGCTTCTGCGTGCCGTCCATGATGCCGGGCATCTCGCGGAACTGACGACGCACTTCCTCGACGACCTTGCCGCCCGCGCGCCCGACCGACTGCATCGACAGCGACGCGAACAGGTACGGCAGCAGGCCGCCGACGAGCAGACCGGTCAGCACGTACGGGTTGCCGATGCTGAAGAACGAGTTGAAGAGCTGTGTGTCGGCGACGTTGCACGCCGCCCCGCTCGTGGCGTGGCACTTGTCGCTCAGCTCTTGCAGGAACGAGGCGAACAGGACGACGGCGGCGAGACCGGCCGATCCGATCGCGTAGCCCTTCGTCACGGCCTTCGTCGTGTTGCCGACGGCGTCGAGCGGGTCGGTGACGCCGCGAACGCTTTCGGGCATGTCCGACATCTCGGCGATGCCGCCCGCATTGTCGGTGATGGGGCCGAACGAGTCGATCGCGACGATGATGCCGGCCATCGAGAGCATCGACATGACGGCGATGCCGACGCCGTACAGGCCCGCGAAGCCGAACGAGACCAGGATGCCGAGCACGATGACGATCGCGGGCAGCGCCGTCGACTGCATCGACACCGCAAGTCCCGCGATCATGTTCGTCGCATGGCCGGTGGTCGACGCCGCCGCGATCTGCTTGACCGGGCCGTACTGCGTGCCCGTGTAGTATTCGGTGATGAACGTGATCAGGCCGGTGACGATCAGGCCGACGAGCGCGCAGACGAAGATCTGCGTCGTGCCGATGATCTGGCCGTTCGGCAGCGAGATGCCGCCCGCGAACTGCGCCTGCGCGACGAAGTAGAACGCGATCGCCGAAAGGATGCTCGCGACGATCAGGCCCTGGTACATCGCGCCCATGATCTTGCCGGGCGAGGGCACCGCGTTCTTCGCCATGCGCACGAAGAGCGTGCCGATGATCGAGGCGACGACCGAGACCGCGCCCAAGATGAGCGGGAACGTCACCGCGCCGGGGAGCCGCGTGCCGAAGAGCAGATGACCGAGCAGCATCGCGGCGATCGTCGTGACGGCGTACGTCTCGAAGAGGTCGGCCGCCATGCCGGCGCAGTCGCCGACGTTGTCGCCGACGTTGTCCGCGATGACGGCGGGATTGCGCGGGTCGTCCTCGGGGATGCCGGCTTCGACCTTGCCGACGAGGTCGGCGCCGACGTCGGCCGCCTTCGTGAAGATGCCGCCGCCGAGACGCGCGAACACGGAGATCAGAGAGCATCCGAAGGCGAGACCGATCAGCGCCGCCAGACTGTCCGACTCGGGCGACACGTGGCCCGCGTTGATCGCGCTCACGATCGCGTAGTAGCCGCTCACGGCGAACAGGCCCAGCCCGACGACGAGCAGCCCCGTGACGGAGCCGCCCTTGAACGCGAGATCGAGCGCGGGCCCGACGCCGCCGCGCGCTGCTTCCGCGGTGCGCACGTTCGCGCGCACGGAGACGATCATGCCGATGAAGCCGGCCGCGCCGGACAGCACGGCGCCGATCACGAACCCGAGCGCGGCTTCCCAACCGAGCGGTGACGGAAGCGCCGCGATCACGATCGCGAGCACGACCGCGACGACCGCCACCGTCGTGTACTGACGGCGCAGAAACGCCATCGCGCCTTCTTGGATCGCTGCCGCGATGCTCTGCATCGTCGCGTTGCCCGCGGGCTGCTTGAGCACCCACGAGACGAGGTACAGGCCGTACAGGATCGCCAGTATCCCGGCGCCCAGGCCGAGCTCGATCCCGAGCTGTTGCGTCAAACCGATCGTCACAAGATTCCTTACTAAGACACAAAGAAAGGCTCGACCGCCGGGCCGAGCACCTCGAACGGTCCGGGGTTTAGCGCAGCCGGGGTGGGGTCCTTCGCGGGCAACGGGCATCGCGCGGCAAGGCGCGAAAAGGGCGGGCCGGATGGAGTCGACCGAGTTCTTGGTGGTGGGGTGCGGCCCGGCGGGCGGAACGGCGGCTCGCGAGGCCGCCCGCCAAGGGGTCGCGACGGTCGTGCTCGAGCGCGACGCCGTCGTCGGCGCGAAGCGCGTGTGCGCGGCGGGCCTGCGGCCCGGCTTCTGCGAGGACTTCGACCTGCCGCGGTCGATCGTCCACCTGGACCCGCCGACGATCAGCCTGACGACCGCTCGACGGACCTATACCTTCAGCGTCGGGCCCGCCCACACGACGACCCGCGAAGAACTCGACGGCACGATCGGCGACCTCGCTCGCCGTGAGGGCGCGGACATCCGTACCGGCGCGTTGTTCCGCGGACTGCGCCGCGAGCGGCGGCGGGGTCGTCGTCGAGTACGCCGACACGGCGCGCGGCGAGCGGCGCTCCATCCGGGCGCGGTCGGTGTTCCTCGCGCAGGGCTCATCGGCGCGCCTGGACGACGTCGACCCGCGCTTCCGCTTCGCCGGGTGGAGCAGCGGGCTGATCACCTGCCTGCAGTATCGCGTCTATCCCGAGCGCCCCGCCGCGCCCGAGACGTACGGCGTGCTCGAGATGCACTACTATCTCAGCGCGATCTCCGGGCGGAACGTCATCGCGTGGATGTTTCCAAAGCGCGACCATCTCTCGATCGGCCTCGGAATCCAGGCGAAGGTGCGCGGCGCGGAACTGCGCGCCGAGCTGCAGGCATTTCTCACGACGGTTGAAGCGCGGCTGTTCCCGGGCGTCCCCTACACCGTCCGCGAGGAGGGCAATCTGCTGTACGGCGGGCTCCCGCGCACGACCATCGGCGCCGATGGAGTGATGGTGGGCGGCACGGCGGCCGGACTCGTCGACGCGACGACCGGCGAGGGAATTTACGAGGCCGCGACGACCGGGCGCTACGCGGCCGCGGCCGTCGCGGCGTTGCGCCGGGGCCGCGCGAGCGACGCTGCCAAGCCGTACGAGCGCGCGGTGAAGCGTGCGTTCTACGGACGGCTGACGCACCGCCAGAAGCTGATGACGTTCCTCGAGCGCAAGACGGCGCGGTTCGACGTGCTCTTCCGTCAGCTCGAGGCGACGCCGCGCTTCGCCGACATGCTGCAGCGCGACCGCAACGCGTTCACGCCGGCCGAATGGCTCTATCTCTACGCGCAGGCCGCCAAGTTCTCACTGGCCGCGCTGCGCGTCTGACTCCCGGATGCTGCGCTTCGTGATCGACCGGATGGTCCGTCTCGTCCTCGTGCTGCTCGCGATCACCGTCGCGAGCTTCCTGTTCATGCACGCGATCCCGGGCGACCCGATCGCGCTGCGCCTGGGCGAGCACGCGACGCCCGACGAGATCGCGCACCTGCGGCTGTCGCTCGGGCTCGACCGGCCGTGGTTCGTGCAGCTCGCGGACTACCTGCTGGCGGTCGCGCGCGGCGACTTGGGACAGTCGGTCTTCGACGCGCAGCCCGTCGTCCAGAAGCTGGCGCAGTACTTCCCCGCGACGGTCGAGCTGACGGTCAGCGCGATGGTCGTCGCGATCCTGGGCGGCGTGCCGGCCGGCGTGATCGCCGCCGTGCGCCACCGCACCGCGATCGACGCGCTCGTGATGAGCGCCGCGGTGCTCGGCGTCTCGATCCCGGTCTTCTGGCTGGGCTGGCTCCTCGTCTACGTGCTGGCCGTCGTGCCGTCGCTGCACGGCGTGAACCTGTTCCCCGTGTCGGGACGGATCGCGCTGACGTACGTCGTTCCGGCGCGCACGCACCTGATCGTCGTCGACGCGCTGCTCGCCGGGAACGGCCGCGCCGCGCTCGACGCGCTGTGGCACCTCGTGCTGCCCGCGCTGACACTCGGCACGATCCCGCTCGCCATCGTTGCGAAGATCACGCGCAGCGGCATGCTCGACGTGCTCTCGTCGGATTACGTGCGCACCGCGCGCGCGAAGGGGCTCGGCCGGCGCGCCGTCGTCCTCAAGCACGCGCTGCGCAACGCGCTGATCCCGATCATCACCGTGCTCGGCCTGCAGGCGGGCCTGCTGCTCGGCGGCGCGGTGCTGACGGAGTCGGTGTTCGCGTGGCCCGGCGTCGGCCGGCTCGCATTCGAAGCGATCTCGAACCGCGACATGCCGGTCATCAACGGATGCGTCCTGCTTTTCGCCACCGTGTTCGTCATCGTGAACGCCGTCGTCGATCTGCTGTACGCCGTTGCCAATCCGCGCGTGCGCTACAGCTAGCAGCAGTATGGTGATGGACCGGGGCGCGGAGCCTGGGGCGAAGCGCCGTTGTTAGAGATATCCGACGGCGACTTCGTCGCGCTGCGCGATTTGATCCGCGAGCGCTACGGCATCTGGTACGACGACCAGAAGCGCTTTCTGCTGCTCAGCCGGCTGTCGACGCGGCTCGCGCGCCGCGGGTTCGAGACGTACGGCGCGTACGTCGAGTTCCTGCGACGCGATCCGCGCGCCGCCGCGGAGTGGGACGACCTCGCGTCCGTGCTGTCGAACAACGAGACGTACTTCTTCCGCGAGCGCGCGCAGCTCAAGGCGCTGGCGGGCGACATCGTCGACGAGTTCCTGCGCCGCTCGGGACGCGTGCGGCTGTGGTCGTCCGCGTGCTCGTCGGGCGAGGAGCCGTACTCGCTCGCGATGACGCTGCTCGAGACCGGCAAGGTCACCGATGCGCAGCTCTCGATCCGCGCGACCGACATCTCGCCGCGCGTCCTCGACCTCGCCGGCAAGGCCTTCTACCGCGCGCTCTCGTTTCGCGCGACCGAGCCGGCGATGATCCAGCGCTGGTTCGTGCCGCAAGGCGACGGCTTCACCGTCGGCGACCGCATCAAGCGCTTGGTCTCGTTCGGCCGCATGAACCTGCTCGAGGCGTCGCGCGTCGCTGCCGAGGGCCCGTTCGACGCGATCTTCTGCCGCAACGTGTTGATCTATTTCGACAAGCCGACGCAGAAGCGCGTCGTCGAGTCGTTCGCGAAGGCCCTTCGTCCGGGAGGCTATCTGTTCTTGGGCCACGCCGAGTCGCTGTTCCATCTCACCGACCTGTACGAGCCGATCGTCGGACGCGACGCGATCGTCTATCGCCTCAGGGAACCGGTGCGCGCGTGACGACGAGCGCCGATCGCATCACCGTCGTCGTGACCGACGACTCGGCGTTCATGCGCCGCGCCATCCAGACGATGCTCGAGAAGGAACCGACGATTCGCGTCGTCGGCACCGCCGCGTCCGGCGACGAGGGCATCGCGATGGCCGAGCGCCTGCACCCCGACGTCATCACGATGGATGTCGAGATGCCGGGCATGAGCGGCCTGGATGCCGTGCGGAGCATCGTCGCCCGCCGGGGACCGCCGGTGATCATGGTCAGCGCGCTCACCCGCGAAGGCGCCGAGACGACGTTGCGCGCGCTCGAAGCCGGCGCGGTCGACTTCATCCCCAAGCCCGACTCGGCGCTGATCGACATCGTCAACGTGCAGCGCGAGCTGGTCGAGAAGGTCAAGCACTTCGGCTCGCGGCGCGCGTCAATGCGCGCGATGCGTGCCCCGCGTGATGTGCCGCCGCCGCGCGCCGTGGCGACGCCTGCGCGCACCGGGGCGTTCGCCTGCGTCGCGATCGGTACGTCGACCGGGGGGCCGGTCGCCCTCGCGCAGATCTTGCCGCGGCTGCCGGCCGGCTTTCCGCTGCCGGTCGTCGTCGTGCAGCACATGCCCCCCGGCTTCACCCGCCCGCTCGCGGAGCGGCTCGATGCCGCCAGCCGGATTGCGGTGGTCGAAGGCGCCGACGGCATGCCGCTCGAGCCCGCAACGGCGATCATCGCCCCTGCCGGGATGCAGCTGCGCGTGCGCCGCAGCGGAGGAGCCGTGCGCGTCGCCCTCGCCGCGGACGAGGTGCGCTCGCTCCACGTGCCCAGCGTCGACGCGATGGCCGCATCCGTCGGCGAAACGTACGGATCCGGGGCGCTGGGTGTTATTCTGACGGGCATGGGACAGGACGGGGTCATAGGGCTGCGCACCGTCAAGGACCGCGGCGGTTACGTCGTCGGTCAGGACGAGGCGAGCAGCGTCGTCTACGGGATGCCTCGGGCGGCGGCGGTGGCGGGGCTCGTCGATCGCGTCGTTCCGTTGGACGCCGTCGCGCGCACGCTCTGCGAGCTGGCCGGTCTGCGCGCGCAAGTTTAACCAAGGACGAACACATTGTGCGCCCGGGATAGGGGAGGACAGCACGTGCGAAGGGAACACCTCGGAAAACCGGGGCGGGTGTCCCGTCATGGGAGCATGCCGTGAAAGCACTCCGCGATACTCCCCGGTATGTGATCGGCGGAGTAGAGCTCAGTCGTGAGGAGATCGTCCACAAGTACCTTCACTTAGTGAAGTACGTGGCCGGGCGCATCTCGATCAATCTGCCCCCGAACGTCGAGATCAACGACTTGATCAACGACGGCATCCTCGGGCTGATCGACGCGATCGAGAAGTACGACGACGCCCGCGGCGTCAAGTTCGAGACGTACGCCATCACGCGCATCAACGGCGCGATCCTCGATGCGCTGCGAGCGCTCGACTGGGTACCGCGCGCGGTCCGGCAGCGTGCGCGCGAGCTCGAGCGGGTCTATCAGCAGCTCGAGGTCGAGCTCGGCCGCGCGGCGACCGAAGAAGAAGTCGCCGACAAGATGGGCCTCACGCTCAAAGAGCTCGACGTGCTCATGCAAAAGATTCGCGGGACGTCGGTGCTCTCGCTCGAGGAGTTCCTCCCCAACGAGCGCGGCTACGAGATCCCGCTGCTGGACACGCTGCGCGACGACGGCACCGAGGTGACCAGCGCGGTCGAGGCGCGCGAGGTCAAAGCCGCGCTGATCCGCGCCGTCGACGACCTGCCGCCGCAAGAGCGGACCGTCATCTCGCTCTACTACTTCGAGGGCCTCACGCTCAAGGAGATCAAGGGAGCACTGAACGTCTCGGAGTCGCGCGTTTCGCAGATTCACGCGCAAGCCGTGATCCATCTGCGCACGAAGCTGCGCGCGCTCAAGGCCGACCTCGGTTACCGTGAGGGCGACCCGACGGTCAAGCAGAAGTACACGCGCCGCAGTCCGCAAGCTCCCGCCGGAGACGTCGGAGCCGCGGGATAGCGCCGTGGCGATCCGGCCGACCGACCTCCAAGGAGCAATCTGGCAGGCGTCGCAAACTGCGCCGCTGACGCAGCGCGCCGAGGAGGCGCCGCGCGCCGCCCAGCAAGCCGCGCAGGCTTCGTTCGCGGCGCACGTTCAGGAGCGCGAAGAGCGCGTCGCTGAAAGCGGCGAGTCGCTCGGCAACCGCATCGACGCGAACGCGGAGCGCGACGGTCGCGGCGACACGTACGAGCCCGACGAGCGCCGTCCGCACGGCACGCTCGCGCAGGCCGCGGCGGAACCGGACCCCGACGAACCGCCCCACTTGATCGACTTCACCGCGTGACGTGAGCGTCGACGGAACCGGCGCGATCGCTGCCGGCAACGCCGACCTCGCCGCGCTCGTCGACGCCGAGCTGGCGCAGCTCGCCGCGGACGCGCAGGCGCTGCGTGGGCTGCTCGTCGAGGACGCCGTCGTGACGGCGCGCGTGCTGCCGTCGAACGGTCTCACGGATCTGATCGAGATCGCCGGCCGCCGCGTCGCGGCCTCGCTGCCGCCGACGGTGCGACCCGGCGATGTGCTGCAGGTGCAGGTGACGGGCTTCGACGGCGACCGCATCCTCATGCAGATCGTCGGCACCGGCGGCGACGTTGCGGTCGAAAGCGGACCCGCGCCGCCCCCGGTCGCTCCCGATCCCGCCGTGTTCGTCCAGGCGTCGATCCAGCCGGCGCCGCCGTCCGCCGGGCCCGGTGCGGCGCCGCGCACGGCTCCGCCCGCAGCCGGCGCGGCGGGATCGCTGCCGCCGGCCGCCGTGCCGTCGCGACCCGCCGTCGGAGCGGCGTTCTCGTCGGTCGTCACGCGAGCCAACGTCGCGTCATCCGGGCCCGCGGCGCCGAGCGCGCCGGCAGCCGGTGCTCCGCCGGCGCCCGGTGCCGCGCCGGCGGGTGCGGTGTCTTCGCCGGCGCAGCCGCGCGCGCTCGCCGAGACGCCGGGCGGCGCACCGGTTCCGTCGCGCCCGATCGCGATGCCGGGCGACACGACGCCGATCGAAGCCCGCCTGGACGCGAGCCGCGCCTCACCGCCGGCGCCGCCGGCATCGGGCGCGCCGCCGGCCGCCGGCGCGGCGAGCCGCTTCGTCGCGCCGCCGGCGATCGCGCCGAAAGCCGCCGGAGCTCCGACCGCGGCGCACGCCATCGCGCCTCCGATCGCGCCGAAAATCCCGGCGTCGCCGGGCGCACCTGCGCGCGCTGCATCGCCTGCGACGTACGCCGAGCCCGCTGCGCTGCTGCGCGCGCTGCGGCTCCCGGTGACGGCGAGCAACGTGGCGTCGGCGACCTTGGCGCTGCAGCGGCCGGAGTCGCTGCCGGCAGCGCTCGCGGCGCTCGAAGCCGCGCTCCCGCGCGGCACGGACGACGCCAACGTCGCGACGCTGCGCACGCTCCTGGCGTTCGTCGGCCGCATCGATCCGCGCTCGCCCGTGCTCGCCACGCAGGTCGAGGCGTTCGTCGATCACGTCGTCGCGGGCGCCGAGCCGAAGATGGCGACGCTCGTCGCGGCGCACGCGTCCGCGGCGCAGGGGCAGCCCGTCGCGGGAGCGGTCGCGGCGGAGCGCGCAGCGGCGCTGTCGGTCGACCTCAAGTCGACGCTGCTCGCCGTCGCGGCGGACCCGAACACGCCGTCGTCGCTCGCACCCTCGCTCGCGGGCGCGATCACCGCGCTGACCGCGGCGCAGGTCTCGGCCGCGCAAACGCTCGCCGCGAACCCGAACGGTCTTGCGTTCTCGCTCCCGCTGGCCACCGCGAGCGGCACGGTCAACGCGCAGATCGCGATCACCCGCGATGCTCCCGAGCGCGGCGCGTCGTCCCGCGCGGACGCCCCGAACTTCCGGATCGCGTTCGTTCTGGAGACCGCCCACTACGGCACGGTCGCGATCGACCTCGTCACCGTCGGGCGCGACGTCACGGTCGATGTCCGTACGGAGTCCGCGCCCGCCATGCGCGCGTTCCGCGACGCGCTCGGAGCGTTGGTGGACCGCCTGGAGTCGCTGCGCTACCGCGTCGCATCGGCGGGCGCGTCCGTGGGCACGACGTCGACCGTCGCGGTCGACGGGCCGCCGGCCGCTGCGCCGGATCCGACGGCGGCGGTGGACCGCTCGGCATGAACGCGCGCTATTACGACGCGCGCCGCAACGCGCCGGCTCGTCCGGCGGCGGCCGCGCTCGCCTACGACCCGGTCGGTTCCGCGCCGCCGGAGATCGTCGCCATCGGGCGCGGCCTCTCGGCGGAAGAGATCGTGCGCCTCGCGCGCGAGCACGACGTGCCGATCCACCAGGACGCCGGACTGGTCGAAGCGCTGGCAAAGCTCGAGGTCGGCCAGACGCTTCCGCGCGAGCTGTACGCGGTCGTCGCCGAAGTGCTTGCCTTCGTCTACGCCGTCGACGCCCAGTCACGCTGACCCCGTCACCCTGAGCTTGTCGAAGGGCGTTGCGGCGCGCTTCGCCGAACGGCGGGCTCCGTGAGAATGCGGAGTCTCGCGGCGGTTGTCGCCGCGGCGTTCGGATGCGCCTTGTTCCCGGCCGCGGCGCTTGCCGACGACGATCCGGCGCCCGCGGCGACGGCCGCGCCGGCTGCGGCGCCGGCGCCCACGCCGGCGCCCGCGCCCGGCAGCGACCCCGCGCCGTCCGTCACGCACCACACCGTCACGGTCGGCGGGCGTGCGCTCGCGTACACGGTGCGCGCGGGGACCGAACCGCTGCGCAACGCCGACGGTGACGAGATCGCGCGCGTGTTCATCGTCGCGTACACCGCAGACGGAACGAACTCGGCGACGCGGCCGGTGACGTTCATGTGGAACGGCGGCCCGGGCACCGCGACGATGTGGCTGCAGATGGGATCGTACGGACCGGTGCGCGTCGCCGTGCCGTCCGACGGTACGCTGCCCGGTCTCGAACACGCCGCTGATCCAGAACCCGGAGACGCTGCTGGACACGTCCGACCTCGTCTTCATCGACGCCGTCGGCACCGGGTACAGCCGCATCACCGGAAAGGGCACGCCGAAGACGTTCTACGGGGTCGACGAGGACGCGCGGGCGTTCGACGGGATCATCCGTGCGTGGACGACGGCGAACGACCGCTGGGCCTCGCCCAAGTTTCTGTTCGGCGAGTCGTACGGCACGATGCGCGCGGCGACGACCGTCGCGCGGCTGCAGCGCGACGGCATGGCGATCAACGGCGTCATCCTGCTCTCGTCCGCGCTCGACTACAACGCGCTCGACGTCGGTCAAGGCCCGGGCGAGGACTATTCGTACATCGCGTTCCTGCCGTCGCTCGCGGCGGTCGCGTGGTACCACAAGGCGCTGCCCGCGACGTACGACCTCGACGCGCTCGTGCGCGAGGTGCGCGCGTTCGCGATCGGCCCGTACGCCGACGCGCTCATGCGCGGCGACACGCTCGATCCCGCGACGCGCCGCGCGATCGTCGCCAAGCTGCACGCCTACACGGGCCTGGATGCCGGCTACATCGACCGCGCGAACCTCCGCATCGATCCGTCGCGCTTCGAGCACGAGCTGCTCGCGTCGCGCGGGCTCGTGACGGGCCGCGTCGACGCGCGCTACCAAGGCCCCGAGCTCGACCGCACGGGCGACTCTCCCGCGTACGACCCGTCGTTCTCCGACGCCATGACCGACGCGTACGTCGGCGCCTTCACGCGGTACGTGCGCGACGACCTCGGCTTCAAGGTCGACCGCCCGTACATCGGAGGCAGCGGCAGCGTCAACCAGCAGTGGAACTACCGCCGCACGGGATCGATCGTCGCGCCCAGCGGCGCGAACGATCTGCGCGACGCGCTCACCAAGAACCCGTCGCTGCGCGTGTTCTCCGTCAACGGCTACTTCGATCTGGCGACGCCGTTCTTCGGGACGGAGTACACGCTCAACCACCTTGCGCTCGACCCGTCGGTGCGCTCGCACGTCGAGTTCGGGTTCTACCGGTCGGGACACATGATCTACCACAACGACGAGGCGCGGCGCGCGCTCAAGGCCGACCTCGTGCGCTTCTACCGCGAAGCAGGAGCGCGCTGATGCGCCGCATGCTGCTCGCGCTCGCCGTCGCCGCGGCGGTGGTCGGACCCGCATCGATACCGGCGCGCACGAACGCGCAGGCGAAGCCCGCGCCGTCGGCGACACCGCGGCCGATCCCGCGCGTCAAAGACGCCGTCACGCACCACACGATCGTGCTCAACGGACGCACGATCGGCTACACCGCGCGCGCCGGCACGATCGTGCTGCGCGACGCCGGCGACGCGCCGGCGGCGAGCGTGTTCTACGTCGCGTACACGGCGGACCATGGCGACGCGCGCAAGCGCCCCGTGACGTTCTTCTGGAACGGCGGCCCGGGATCGTCGACCATCTGGCTGCACATGGGCTCGTTCGGACCCGTCCGCGTCGACGTCCCGAAGGACGCGACGCAGCCGGGACCCAACCCGCCGCTGCGCTCGAACCCGCAGTCGCTGCTCGACGCGTCCGACCTCGTCTTCATCGACGCCGTCGGCACCGGGTGGAGTACGATCGCCGGCAAAGGCAAGACGACCGATTTCTACGGTGTCGACGAAGACGCGAAAGCGTTCTCGCAGTTCATCCAGCGCTGGGTCACGCGGAACGGGCGGTGGCAGTCGCCCAAGTACCTGTTCGGCGAGTCGTACGGCACGACGCGCGCCGCGAACGTCGTCAACGTGCTGCAGCAGGACGGCGTCGCCGTCAACGGGGTCGTGCTGCTCTCGGCGGCCCTGGACTACAACGTGCTGCCGATCGGCAACGGGCCGGGCGAGGACTTCGCCTACATCGGCTACCTTCCGACCGAAGCGGCGGTCGCGTGGTACCACCACAAAGTCGCCGGCAGTCCGCCAGATCTGCCGCGCTTCCTCGCCGAGGTGCGCGCCTTCGCGGGCGGCCCGTACGCGCAGGCGTTGCTGCGCGGCGACACGCTCGACGCCGGCACGCGAGCGCGCATCGTCGCGAAGCTGCACGACTACATCGGGCTCGACGCCGCGTACATCGAGGCGGCGAACCTGCGCATCGACCCCAACCGCTTCCAGCAGCAGCTGCTGCGCCGTGAGGGCAAGAACGTCGGCCGGTACGACGGG
Organism: Vulcanimicrobiota bacterium; assembly: GCA_963818845.1. Lineage (GTDB taxonomy): Bacteria > Vulcanimicrobiota > Vulcanimicrobiia > Vulcanimicrobiales > Vulcanimicrobiaceae > Vulcanimicrobium. Next base: position 691,033 of record CAWFTO010000003.1, read on the forward strand.
CGCTACAGCGGTCCCGACATCGACGCGAACGCGACGTACGTCGACTACGATCCGTCGGACACGATGACGGCCGCGGCATTCGTCGGCGCGTTCAACCACTACGCGCACGACGTGCTGGGCTACCGCGAGGACCGCCCCTACGACGTGCTCGACTACGCGGTCAACCGCGACTGGAAGTACCAGCGTGGGCACGACCCGAGCGCCGTGAACGTCGTCGGCGACCTGCAGGCGGCCATGGTGCAGAACCCGTCGCTGCACGTCCTCTCCGCCAACGGCTATTTCGACCTGGCGACGAGCTTCTACGGCACGGAGTATCTTCTCAACCACATGAACCTGTCGCCGGCGCAGCGAGAGCGCCTGCACTTCGCGTACTTCTGGTCGGGCCACGAGGTGTACCTCAACCACGACGCGCTGGTGCAGTTCAAAGCCGAGATGCTGAGGTTCTATCGCGAATCAACGTCACCGTGAGCGCCGATGTCACGCTGAGCCTGTCGAAGCGCGCGCGCCATCCTTCGACAAGCTCAGGATGACAGAGGGGAGCGCTACATCGGGGGCGCACATCGAGGGGAGCGCTACATCGCGAGCTCTTGCATCGGCGGGAAGCCGTGCTGCGCGCGGCCCTCGTCGGCTTCGTTCTTCGCGGTCGATTTGTACAGCTCGAGGTGGCCGTCGGTCGCGCGGTCGCGGTACTTGTCGCGCAGCGCCTGCATCGCGACCTCGTCGAGCGGCGTGAAGTCCGTCGCGATCCGCACGTGGTGGTCGAGCACCTTCTGTGAGTCGATGCCGGTGATCGTGGCCAGGACGCCGGGCAGCGACATCGCGTAGCGCAGCGCGTCGTCGGGATCGACGCCGCCCGCCTCCACCATGCGGCCTTCGGCGAACGCCTTCATCCCGAGCACCTTGATGCCGCGCTCGCGCGCGAGCGGCAGCACGTGCTTCTCGAAGCTGCGATAGTTCGGATCGAGCACGTTCAGCGGCATCTGCACGGTGTCGAACGGATAGCCGCGCTCGATCATCTCGCGGTGAATGCCCGGGTGCTTGTGGCCCGTGAAGCCCACGAAGCGCACCTTGCCGTCGCGCTTCGCCGCGTCGAGCGCTTCGAGGACGCCGCCGCTCGCGTAGTGGCGTGCCGGGTCATCATCGTACACGCACTCGTGGACCTGCCAGAGGTCGAGGTGGTCGGTGCGCAGGCGGCGGAGTGACTCCTCGAGCTGCTTGAGCGCGACGTCCTTGCCGCGGCCGTGCGTGCACACTTTCGTCATCAAGAACACGCGGTCGCGGCGGTCGCCGTCGGCGAGCCCCTTGCCCATGCGCTCCTCGCTGACGTGCTCGTTGTACTCCCACGCGTTGTCGAGGAACGTGATGCCCGCGTCGATCGCCGCGTGCAGCAGGCGAATCGCTTCCTTCTCGTCTTTGAGCAGGCCGAGGTGGTAACCGCCGAAGCCGATCGCCGAAACGGCGACGCCCGGCGCGATCTCGCGGGTCGTCAGCATGAGGGCTTCCTACCCAGCTTCGCCGAACGCCGTGGCAGAAGTGAGCTGGCTCGGAAAAATCAAAGCTGCGCTATCGCGGACACGGGAGGCGTTCGGCGGCGAGCTCGAGACGATGGCGCTGGCGCGCCGCCCGGTCGACGACGAGCTGTGGGACGACCTCGAAGAGATTCTGCTCCGCGCCGACTTCGGTGTGCCCACGACGACGAAGATCGTCGAGGCGCTCAAGGGCGTGGCGAAGCAAGACCGGTACGAGAGCAGCGACCAAGTCGTCGCACGCTTCCGTCGCGACGTCCAGAACTTCTTGACGCTGCCGGAGATGGGACTGCACCTGACCGCAAAGCCCGCCGTCGTGCTCGTCGTCGGCGTCAACGGCAGCGGCAAGACCACGACGATCGGCAAGCTCGCGTCACTGCTGCGCGGGCAGCGCAAGAAAGTGATGGTCGTCGCCGCGGACACGTTCCGCGCCGCCGCCGCGGAGCAGCTCGAGATTTGGGCGCGGCGCGCGGGCGCCGAGTACGTCCGCGGCGCCGAAGGATCCGATCCCGCGTCGGTCGTCTTCGACGGCATGAACGCTGCCAAAGCGCGCGGCGTCGACGTCGTGCTCGTCGACACGGCCGGCCGCCTGCAGACCAAAACGAACCTGATGGAAGAGCTCAAGAAGATGCGCCGCATCATCGAGCGCGAAACGGGTGCGCCGCCGGCGGAGACGCTGCTCGTCGTCGACGGCACGACCGGTCAGAACGCGCTCTCGCAGGCCAAGCTGTTCAACGAAGCGACGCAGCTCACGGGCGTCGTCGTCACGAAGCTCGACTCGACGGCGAAGGGCGGCGTGCTCGTCGGCATCGTCGACCAGCTCGTCGTTCCGGTGAAATACATCGGCCTGGGTGAAGGGCAGGACGCGCTCGCGCCGTTCGATCCTGCCGCGTTCACCAAAGCGCTCTTCGAGAACGCGCCCGCCGCGTAGCACCATAGCGCTCCGCATGTTCCGGCTCGCGCTCCGGCGCATCCTCGCATCGTTCGCCGCGCTCGTCTGCGCGCTGATTCCGTTCTCCGGTTTCGCACAGGACGCAGCGGGCACGCGCGGCACGCTGGTTGCCGTGGCGCCCGACGGGCGCGGCGGCGCCATCGCCGTCGGCTGGCTGCGCGATCCGGTCTGTCTGCATCCCCTGGCCGAGACGGGCGACGTGTCGACGTGGCGCGTGCAGCCGCTGCCCGCTCCCCATGCGTGCGCCACGCTGCAAGCCGTCGTGTCGGACGGCCGCGGCGGCGCGTGGGCGGTCGGCGACATGCACGGGCGCGACGGGCTGCGGCACACGCTGACCGAGCGCTACGACGGGCGCGCGTGGTCGATCGTGCCGAGCCCGAGCCCGGGCCGGCAGTCGATGCTCGGCGGCGTCACGATGACGCCGAGCGGTCAGGTCTTCGCCGTCGGCGCGTACGAGGAGCGCGGTGCTGCGGCGACCGGCGCGACCAAGACGCTTGCGCTCGCGTACGCGGGCTCACGCTGGCGCATCGTGCCGAGCCCGACGCCCGGCGTGTCCGCGGCGCTCACCGCGGTGACGGCGGAGCCGAACGGGCGTCTGTGGGCGGTCGGCTATTTCAGCGAGCGCGCGCCGGCGCCGCAGCGCACGCTGGTCCTTACGTACGAATCGTCGTCGGGCTGGCGGCCCGTGGCGACGCCGTCGCCGCCGACGAACACCGTTGCCGGAACGGTCTTGAACGCGGTCGCGTCGGGCGGCGGTTCCGTGTGGGCCGTCGGCCGCTACGTCGACCCCGACAACCGCGTGCGAACGCTGACGCTCCGCTCCGACGGCCGCGGATGGTCGATCGTGCCCACGCCCGCAGTGCCGTCGTCGGACACGGCGCTCGAGAACATCGTCGTCGCAGCCGACGGCACCGCGTGGACGGCGGGATGGTACCAGGACGACGCGTGTCTGCACGCGCTCACGATGCGCTTCGTGCTGTCCGCGTGGGAACCGACGGCGAGCCAGACTCCCGTCTGCACGCAGACGCGCGGCACCGCGCTGCATGCCGTGACGATCGGCGCGGGCGGCATCGTGTTCGCGGTGGGCGAGGTCAACGGAGCCAACACGTTCGTCGAGGTCAACCGCGGTTCGGGATGGCAGGTGCTGCCGAGCTGACGCGGTCCTACTGAAGATGCCCGATCCGGTCGATGGCCGGCTCGGTGAACCACATGCCGAACGTGCCCGCGCTGATGCCGGAGACTTGCGCGCCCGCGGTGATCCCGGTCGAGAACTCCGTCACCGTGCCGGCCGGCGTGATCCGCCCGATGCGGTTCGTGCCTTGTTCGGTGAACCACAGGTTGCCGTCGCGGCCGAGCGCGATCGCGTACGGCGCCGCGCCCGCGCTGATGCCGTTCGCGAACTCCGTGATCGAGCCGCCCGTCGTGATGTGTCCGATCCTATTGCCGGCGAACTCGGTGAACCACAGGCTCGCGTCGGGTCCGGCCGCGATGCCGAGCGGATCCGCGCCCGCGCTCATGCCGGCCGAGAATTCGGTGACGACGCCGGCCGGCGTGATGCGGCCGATGCGGTTGCCGGTGCTTTCGGTGAACCACAGGCTGCCGTCGCTGCCGAGCGCGATGCCGGCGGGCCCGGCGACGGGGGTGATGCCGTTGGTGAACTCGCTGATGATCCCGGACGTCGTGATCTGCCCGATGCGGTTGCCCGCGACGAACTGCTCGGTGAACCAGAGGTTGCCGTCGGGTCCCGCCGCGATGGCGGTCGGACCGGCCGTGATGCCGCCCGAGAACTCCGTGACGGTCCCGGCCGGCGTGATGCGCCCGATGCGCACGCCGTTGGGCTCGGTGAACCACAGGTTGCCGTCAGGACCGGTCGCGATCGCCGACGGGCCCGAGCCGGCGCTGATGCCGTTCGTGAACTCGGTGACGACGCCGGCCGGCGTGATGCGCCCGATGCGGTCGAGCCCGGGCTCGGTGAACCAGAGGTTGCCGTCGGGGCCGGCGGCGATGCCCTGCGGCGCCGCCCCCGTCGTAATCCCGGAGGCGTACTCCGTGACGGTGCCGGTGAACGTATGCGGCGTCGAGCTCGAGGACGTCGCAGGGCCGCCCCCGCCGCAGCCGGCGAGCAGCGTCCCGACCAATACCGCGACGAGAACACCGCGCATACCGACGACTACCAAGCGAACCGCGCGTCTCCTCGCGGCCGGGGTTCGGGCGGCTTGCGAATTCGCTGAATCGAACAGAGGTTCGATGCCCGGCCGCTCCGAAGGAGGACCCTAATGACGCGTCACCGCGGGTCTCGAGGGGCTTGCCGGCGCGGAAGCAGGTGGGAATGTCCGGCGACGGCTTCGCACTCTGCCATGCACCTGGCACGGTGGCGCGATACCGTCGGATACACCGACAGCATTCTGCCGCACGGAGCATCATGGCCGACGAAAAGCAAGTAGCCCTCTCGAACGCGCTCGCACAGATCGAGCGCCAGTTCGGCAAGGGGTCCATCATGAAGATGGGCGAGTTCACGGACCGGATGGCGTTCGACGTCATCTCGACCGGATCGATCGCCCTCGACCTCGCACTCGGCGTCGGCGGTCTGCCGCGCGGCCGCGTCATCGAGATCTACGGACCGGAGTCGAGCGGTAAGACGACGCTCGCGCTGCACGTCATCGCCGAGGCGCAGAGGGCCGGCGGCACGGCGGCATTCGTGGACGTCGAGCACGCGCTCGACCCGACGTACGCGCAAGCGCTCGGGATCGATCTCGACAACCTGCTCGTCTCGCAGCCGGACGCCGGCGAACAGGCGCTCGACATCGCCGAGATGCTCGTGCGCTCGAACGCGGTCGACGTCGTCGTGGTCGACTCGGTCGCGGCCCTCGTCACCAAGGCCGAGCTCGAAGGCGACATGGGCGACACGCACGTCGGCCTGCAGGCCAGGCTGATGTCGCAGGCGCTGCGCAAGCTCACCTCGGCGATCTCGCGCTCGAAGTGCGTGATGATCTTCATCAACCAGCTGCGCGAGAAGGTCGGCGTCATGTTCGGCAGTCCCGAGACGACGTCGGGCGGTCGCGCGCTCAAGTTCTACGCGTCCGTGCGCCTCGACGTGCGCAAGCTCGAGCAGATCAAGGTCGGACAGGACGTCGTCGGTTCGCGCACGCGCGTGAAGGTCGTCAAGAACAAGGTTGCGCCGCCGTTCCGGCAGGCCGAGTTCGACATCACGTACGGCAAGGGCATCTCGAAGATGGGCTCGATCATTGACGTCGCCCTCGAGCGGAACATCATCGGCAAGTCGGGCTCGTGGTACACGTACGGCGAGCAGCGCATCGGTCAAGGCCGCGAGAACGCGAAAGCGTTCCTCGAAGAGCACAGCGACGTCGCCGACGAGATCGCCACGAAGATTCGCGAGGCGCTCAAAGCGACCGTCTCGCCGAACGGCATCGCGAAACCGGTCGGTGCCGTCGCAGGCGACGACGACTAGATGAATGCTCGCGTCGCCGCCCTGCGCCTGTTGGCGCAGCGGCGGTTGACCGAGGCGCAGCTGTTCGCGAAGCTGGAGCGAAAAGGGTTCGACGACGACGCGGTCGCGGCGGCCGTCGCGTCGTGCAAGCGTGACGGCTTGCTCGACGACACGCTGTACGCGACCCTCTTCGTCGAGACCAAGCACGCGCCGGTCGGCGACGCGCGCCTGGTCGCGGAGCTCGTCAAACGCGGCATCGATCGCGATGCGGCGCGCGAACGCGTCGTTGCGGCGACGCTGTCCGAACGCGACCGCGTGCAGGCCGCATACGAGAAGATCCGGCGCACCAAGCCGGACGCGTCGTACCCGACGGTCGCGCGCAAACTGGAACGCCTTGGGTTTCCGGCATCGCTGATCTATCGCGTGCTGCGCGAGCGCGCCGGCAGCGAGCTCGCGGACGTGATCGGGGATTTGAGCTGAAGCCGCAAGGAAAGCTCACGACGAACATGGTATGCTGGCCGTGACGATGCGATTTCCGATCGTTCGCGCGGCGTTATGCACGCTCGCGGCCCTCGCGTTGCTCGCACCTCGGCCGACTGCGGCACTCGAGGTCGATGCCGTCTCCAAAGCCGCCGCCGGTTACACCGTTTCGGATGCCAAGCTGCAGACGATGTACCGGGCCGCGCTGCTCAACACGGGCAAGCAGATCACCATCGCGGGCGACGGCACGACGTACGTCAAGACCGGGGACATTCCGGCGGAGTGGCTGCGCGACGCGAGCGTCCAGGTGCGGCCGTACCTGTTCTTCGCGAAGAACGATCCGCAGGTCGCGGGGCTGCTGCGCGGCACGATCGCGCGCATGGGCAAGTACCTGCAGGCCGACCCGTACGCGAACGCGTTCACCCTCGACTACCGCGTGTGGGAGCGCAAGTTCGAGCTCGACTCGCTCGCGTACCCCATCACGCTGGCGTGGACGTATTGGAAGGTCACGGGTGATTCGTCGGTCTTCACCGGCGATCTCTCGCTCGGCTTCGACAGCGCGCTGTTGACGATGGAGCGCGAGCAAGACCACCCGCGCAACTCGAAGTACACGCACAAGGAGATGCCCGACGGCGGCAAGGGCAATCCCGTCACGTACACGGGCATGATCTGGACCGGCTTCCGCCCGTCCGACGACGCGTGCACGTACAACTACCTCATCCCGTCGGAGATGATGGCCGTCGTAGCGCTCGGAGAGCTCGAGGAGATCGAGCGCGACGTCTACCACAACATCGTCAAAGCGCAGCGCGCCAAGACGCTGCGCGACGAAGTGCAGAACGGGATCCAGACGTACGGCGTGATCTTTCAGCCGCCGTACGGCTACGTCTACGCGTACGAGGTGGACGGCAGCGGCAAAGCGCTGATGATCGACGACGCCAACGTGCCCTCGCTGCTGTCCGCGCCGTACATCGGCTACGGCAAAAGCAGTTCGTTCATCTATCAGAACACGCGCAAGTTCTTGCTGTCCAAGGACAATCCGACGTACTACATCGGGAAGTACGCGCGCGGCATCGGCTCGCAGCACACCAACGACAACTGGGTGTGGCCGATCGCCATGCTGATGCAGGGGTTCACGGCGAACACCGACACCGAGCGCAAGGACGTCCTCTCGGAGCTCGTCGCGTCCGACCCGGGCGATCACCAGCTGCACGAGTCGTTCGATCCCAACGACCCGACGCGGTTCACCCGCGCCGACTTCGGCTGGCCCAACGCGCTGTTCAGCGAGTACGTCATGACGTCGTTCGAAGGCGTCCCGGCGCTGCCCGTCGGCAACACCGCCGACCTCAACTTCAGCGGGGGCTGACAGCGGAACGGACGACGGAAACGGTTCCGCGCGCGCCCTCGGGGAACCGGGCCGCATGACAATGGAGAGCGCGCGCTTCCCGTGGGCCCTTCGACGAGCTCAGGGTGACGGCGGCGCTCAGGGAGACGGCGGGGCTCGGAGTGGCCGGGCCGGAGCGCCTTTGGACGTGGCGGTCGGGATTCAGTGGGGCGACGAGGGCAAGGGGCGCATCGTCGACTTGCTCGCGCGCGACTACGGCGTCGTGGCGCGGTTCGGCGGCGGAGACAACGCCGGTCACTCCATCCACGTCGGCGACACGAAGCTCGCGCTGCGGGTCGTACCGTCCGGCGTGCTCGTCGACGGCGTGAAGCTGCTGATCGGCGCGGGCACGGTGCTCTCGCTGCGCGGTCTTGCCGCCGAGCTCGACACGCTGGCCGGGCTGGGCGTCGACGTCTCGCGCGTCTCGGTCGCGTCGCGCGCGCACGTCGTGTTCCCCTACCACGCCACGCTCGACCGGCTCTTGGAGAAGCAGCGCGGCGGCGCGGCGATCGGCACGACGGGGCGCGGCATCGGCCCCGCGTACGTCGATCGCACCGGCCGCCTGGGCGTGACGTTCGGCGACCTCGCGAAGCCCGAAGTGCTCGCGACGAAGATCCGTCAGGCGCTGCTGGCGCGCACCGCGCAGTTTGCCGGCGCCGACGATCTGCCGCGCGAGGAGGACGTCGTCGGCGAGGCGCTCGCGGACGCGAAGCGCATCCTGCCGCACGTCGTCGACGACGTCGCGTTCGTGCACGACGCGATCGCGCGCGGCGAGCGCATCTTGGCCGAAGGCGCCCAGGGCACGATGCTGGACGTGACCTTCGGAACGTATCCGTACGTGACGAGCTCGCATACCGTCGCGGGCGCGGCCTGCACGGGGCTCGGCGTCGGCCCCACGGCGATCGGGCGCGTGCTCGGCATCGCGAAAGCGTACTGCACGCGCGTCGGCGGCGGGCCGTTTCCGTCCGAGCTGCTCGACGAACGCGGCGAGCGCCTGCGCGCGCTGGGCCACGAGTTCGGCGTGAACACCGGCCGCCCGCGCCGCTGCGGCTGGTACGACGCCGTCGCCGCTCGCTACGCGGCGCAGGTGAACGGCCTGACCGCGCTCGTCATCACGAAGCTCGACGTGCTGTCCGGGTTCGAGCGCGTCGGCATCGTCACGGGCTACAAGCGCGCCGACGGCACGCCGTGCGGCATCGAGGCGATCGGCGAGCCCGACCTGCAGGTGGACGTCGAAGAGCTGCCCGGGTGGAGCGAGGACATCAGCGGCGTGCGCCGCATCGCCGAGCTGCCGCCCGCGGCGCGCGCGCTGCTGGACCGGCTCGCCGCGCTCACGGGCGTCGGCGTCGTCGCGGCTTCCGTGGGTCCGGAACGCTCCGCGTTCGCGGTGTGAGTGCACTCACGCGCCCGGCGTGAGATGATGCTGCCTCGAAGGGTACGCTTGCCTGGTTGATGCTGCGCGATAAATAAGCGCAGGTGCCCGGCCGATAGTATCCACAGCACCGGGCAAGGACGCGCGGTGGATCGTGCCACGGTCGGCATACCCACGAACCGCATCTTTGCGCTTCGCGTTAGGTGGCATTTGGAGCGTCTGACCTCGTCTGTCGCGTCGTACCCGGATCGAATCCGGGGCTGGTGGAGCGCGCAGACCTCGACTAATCGCCTGGTATACGGCGCGATCGGTTTGACGTTGATCCTCGCGATCGGCTTCTTCGCGGCGTTCCGCATGCGCGGACCGGATTACGCGGTGCTGTTTTCGAACATGCAGCCGGACGAAGCGAACGCCGTCATTCAGAAGCTGGACTCCGAGAAGGTTCCGCACCAGCTCGGGGACGGCGGCGCGACGATTCTCGTCCCGCGTGAAGACGTCTACGAGCAGCGCGTGCAGCTCGCCGGCGAAGGCGTGGTCAAGGCGGGCGGCGGCACCGGCTGGGAGCTGTTCGACCGCACGAACCTCGGCATGACCGACTTCCAGGAGAAGATCGCGAAGACGCGCGCCACCGAGGGCGAGCTCCAGCGCACGATCTCCGGGCTCGCCACCGTGCAGTCCGCGCGCGTGCACATCGCGACGCCGCAAGACTCGCTCTTCGTGGAAACGCAGCGCCCCACCACGGCGTCGGTCGCCATCGCGACCCGTCCCGGCATGCAGCTTTCGCCGCAGGAAGTCCGCGGCATCACGCAGCTCGTCGCGGGCGCGGTCGAAGGCCTCAAGCCGGAGAACGTGACGATCGTCGACCAGAACGGGACGATCTTGCGCCCGTCGGCGATCGACGACAGCGCGCTGGGCGACAGCTCGTCCGCGCTCAAGCACACGCAAGACCAGCTCGTCGCCAAAGAAAAGTACGAGTCCGATCTCCAGGAGTCGCTCCAGGGTCTGCTCGACGCCACCATCGGCGCGCACCGCTCCGCCGTGCGCGTCGCGACCGACATGAACTTCGACGCGAACGCGACGGAGACGAAGACGTACGCACCGCAAGGCACCGTGCTCTCGGAAAAGACGAAGCGCGAGTCGCTGACCGGCGCGGGCGGCCGTCCCGGCGCGGCCGGCGTTCCCGGCACGACGACCAACGTGATTCCGACCTATCAAGGCGCGCAGCAAGGCGGAAACACGCGCTACAACAACAGCGAGGCGACCCGCAACTATCAGGTCGGCGAGCAGAACGTCAAGCACGTCGACGCTCCCGGCAAGGTGACGCGCCTGTCGGTCGCGGTCCTCGTCAACGTTCCGCCGCCCGCGGCCGCGACCGGCACGGCCACGGCCGCGCCGTACGTCGTCTCCGCAGCGACCGTCACCAAGGTGCGCAACGCGATCTCGGCCGCGGCCGGCATCGATCCGGTGCGCGGCGATCAGATCTCCGTCGAGGCTATTCCGTTCGCGCCGGAGGCGATGGGGACGGGCCGCGCCGTCGCCGGCACCTCGACCACCGTCCTCGGCCTACCGCTCGTGCCGTTCGTCGCGCTGCTCGCGATCCTGGGCATCGTCGGCGCCGGATTCGGCCTGGCGATGCTGCGCCGGCGGACGTTCAAGCCGAGCACGGAGCTGCCGACGTTCGACTCGACGCTCGCTGAAGAGCTGCCGTCGTTCGAAGAACACCCGATGCTCGACGGGACGCCGTCGATCGCCGCGCCGATCCGGTCCGCGGCCGATCTGACGCGCGAGCAAATGATCGAGTACGTCACGACCGTCGCTCAAGAAAACCCCGACAACATCGCAAAGCTCGTGAAGCTCTGGCTGGCGGAATGATGAAGACAACGTTGTTCAGCGCGCCCACGGGGCGTCGCAATACCACCGTAACGGTGAGCGCGCGTAACGTATGGGGGACCCATCGCGTAGCGATGGGGGGCGCGCAGCCGGGGGCGGAGCGCCGTTAAAATGATTCACGATAAGCCGATTCTCACGCTCGATGACGATCCGATGTCGGGCCTCGGATCGTTCCCGATGGAGCCGTCGTACGCGCCGCCGGCCGTTCCGGACATGTCCGGGCCGGAGAAGGCCGCGATCCTGATGATCACGATCGGGCTCGAGCTCGCCGCGTCGATCTTCAAGTTCCTGCGGCAGGACGAGGTCGAGCGCATCGTCCTCGAGATCGCCAAGATCTCGACCGTCGCGATCGACAAGCGCGACGCCGTCGTCCAGGAAGCCTACCAGCGCGCGATCGCCCTCAAGTACATCAACGAGGGCGGGATCGAGTACGCCAAGGAGATCCTCGAGCGTTCGTTCGGCGCCGGCCAAGCCGACGACATGACGAACCGGCTCTTCGCGGCACTCAAGCACGGCAACCCGCTCGAGCTCGTCAAGAAGACCGAGCCGGCGCAGCTCCTCGAGTTCATCAAGGAAGAGCACCCGCAGACGGTCGCGCTCATCCTCGTGTACATGTCGCCCGATCAGGCCGGCGCCGTGCTCTCGCAGCTCGAGCCCAGCTTGCAAGGCGAAGTCGCGATGCGTATCGCGATCCTGCAGAAGACCGCACCGGAGATTCTGGAACAGTTGGACGAGCTTCTCGGGCGCAGGCTCATGGTCAGCGGTTCGGACTTCACCAAGGGCGGCGGCGTGCAAACGCTGGCCGCGGTCATGGGCTTCGTCGACCGCGAGACGGAGAAGAACATTCTCGACGGCCTCGCCAAGCGCGACCCCGCCGTGGCCGAAGAAGTCAAGAACCTGCTGTTCGTCTTCGAGGACATCATCAACCTCGACGACCGCGCGATCCAGCGCGTGCTCAAAGAGGTCGACGGCAAGGACCTCGCGCTCGCGCTCAAGACCGCGAACGACGACCTGCTCTTCCGCGTCTACAAGAACATGTCGACGCGCGCCGCGGCCACGCTCAAAGAAGACATCGAGGTCCTCGGGCCCGTGCGCGTGCGCGAGGTGGGCAAGGCACAGCAGAACATCGTCGACGTCATTCGGACGCTCGAAGAGAACGGTCAGATCGTGATCTCGCGCGGCGGCAAGGAAGACCGGATCGTATGACGCCGGACGCGCTCTCGCACGACGGGGGCGCCAGCTAACGGTGGGTCGCGTGATCAAGGGCGTTCAGCTCCGGGTCGAGCGGTATCAGCTTGCCGCCCCGGAGATCGCGCCGCCGCCGGCCGAGCCGCTGCCTTCCGACGACCTCTCGGCGGAAGGCTTCGGCTTCTCCGACGATGGTTTCCTGACGGACGGACCGCTGGCGGGCGCGCCGGCGGAGCCGGCGATCGACCTCGGCGCGATCCAGGCGCAAGCGCAGGAGCTCATCGACGAAGCGAGCCGCAACGCCGAAGCGCTGCTCGCCGACGCGCACGCTCGTGCGCGCGCCCTCGTCGAAGAGGGAGCGGCCCGTGCCGACGCGCTCGCACAGGATGTGCGCAAACGCGCGCACGCCGAAGGCTTCCAGGCCGGGCGCGACGCTGCGGACCGCGAGATGAACGACATGCTCGTGACGATGCGCGGGCTGCTCGAGATGGGCCGCGCCGAACGGCACAAGCTCATGGAGAGCGCGGAGCCCGAGCTCGTGCGGCTGGCCGTCGGCATCGCCGAGCGCGTGCTGCACCAGCAGATCGCGCTCGACCGCGGCGTCGTCGTCGAGATGGCGAAGGTCGCGATCGCACGCTTGATCGAGCGCGACAGCGTCACGGTGCGCGTCAATCCGGCCGACCTCGAGCGCATGCGCGACCACCGCGACGAGCTGATCGCGCTCGGCGACATCCGCAACCTGCGCGTCGTGGAGGACCAGCGCGTGGATCGCGGCGGCGTCGTCGTCGACACCGACGCGGGAACGATCGACGCGCGCATCTCCACGCAGCTCGACGAAGCGCGCGCCGTGCTGCACATCGAGGACGACGTGATCGTCGAGCCGGCGCCGGTCGACGTGCTGTCAAAGGCCGAGCTGCCCGCCGCCAAGGCGTCGTAATGCCCGCGCTCTTCGACGCGTCGCGCCACCTCGACGAGCTGGCCGACGCCGACCTCATCCGCACCAACGGTAAGGTCAGCCAGGTCATCGGGACGGTCATCGAGTCGAACGGGCCGCCGATGGCGATCGGCGAGACCGCGTCGATCGCGTACCGGCGCACCGCGCAGCCGGTGCTCGCCGAAGCGGTCGGCTTCCGCGACGCGAAAGTGCTCTTGATGCCGCTCGGCGAGCTCGGCGGCATCGCCGCCGGGTCGACGGTCGTCGCACTCGGCAAGCCGCTGCAGATCGGGCTCTCGGACGGGCTGCTCGGGCGCGTGCTCGACGGGCTGGGCCGTCCCATCGACGGCCTCGGACCGATCGTCGAGGCGCGCCGCGCCGAGATCGTCGGCACGCCGCCCAACGCACTGTTGCGGCGCCGCGTAGCCGAGCCGCTGAGCGTCGGCGTGCGCGCGATCGACGGCATGCTCACGGTCGGTAAAGGTCAGCGCGCCGGTATCTTCGCGGGCTCGGGCGTCGGCAAGTCGACGGTGCTCGGGATGATCGCGCGCAACACGGCCGCCGATGTGAACGTCATCGCGCTCGTCGGCGAGCGCGGCAAGGAAGTCCGCGACTTCCTCGAGCGTGATCTCGGCGAGGCGGGTCTCAAACGTTCGGTCGTCATCGTCGCGACCTCCGACCAGCCGGCGCTCGTGCGCATCAAAGCGGCGTTCGTCGCGACCCGCATCGCGGAGTACTTCCGCGACCAAGGTCTCGACGTGATGCTCATGATGGACAGCGTCACGCGCTTCGCGATGGCGCAGCGCGAGGTCGGCCTGGCCATCGGCGAGCCGACCACGACGCGCGGCTACACGCCGTCGGTGTTCGCGCTGCTGCCCAAGCTTCTCGAGCGCACCGGCACGTCCGAACACGGAACGATCACCGCGCTCTACACGGTGCTCGTCGACGGCGACGACATGAACGAGCCGGTCGCCGACGCCGTGCGCTCGATCCTCGACGGCCACATCGTGCTCTCGCGCAAGCTCGCCGCCGCGAATCACTACCCCGCGATCGACGTGCTCGGCTCGGTGAGCCGTGTGATGCCCGACGTCGTTCCGCCGTCGCATCTGAGCGCGGCGTCCGCCGTGCGCGACATTCTCGCGACGCATCGTGAAGCCGAAGACCTCGTCAACATCGGCGCCTACGTGCCGGGATCGAACCCGCGCGTCGACCATGCGCTCGCGCGCATCGACCAGGTGCGGAACTTCTTGCGGCAAGGCATTTACGAGGAGTCCAGCTTCGACGACGCCGAGCGCATCGTGACGGGGCTGGTCTAGCATGGCCCGATTCACGTTCCGTCTCGATCCCGTGCTCGGGCAGCGCGAACGCGTCGAGAACGCGCGCGCCGCCGACCACGCGCGCACGCTCGCCGATCAGCTCGCCGCGCAGCGCATGCACGACGAGCTCCTCGACCGCCGCGACGGCCTGCGCGACCGGCTCGTCGAGCAGCACGCGCGCTTCGACGCGGACGAGCTGCGCGCGACGTACACGCACCTCGACTACCTCGACCGGGCGATCACGGCCTCGCAGCAGCGGGTCGACGCCTGCATCGCCGAGACCGAGCGCGCGCGGCTGCGTCTGGTCGAAGCCGCCAAGGACCGCAAAGTGCTCGCCACGCTCAAGGACCGCCGCCGCGAAAGCTTCGATTTAGAAGCCGCGCACGTCGAGCAGCGCGAGCTCGACGACTCGAACGCGCGCGCGTTCGAACGCAACCGCCAATCCGAAGGACGTCCGTCGTGATCATCACCCGCCACCGCAAGCGCCGCCGGCATCTCGGCCGCATCCTCATCCCGCTCGCGATCCTGGCCGTCGGCGGCTTTTTGATCGGCTTCCCGCCGACCGCGCGCATCATCGCGCACAGCCCGCTGCGGCCGGTCTGGGTCGGCGGCAGCAACCTGGCCGCGGCGGTGTCGCGCCCGCTGTCGTTCGCCGGGCAGCAGGCCACGCTGGCCGACCGTAATCGCGAGATCCGCGATCTCAACGCGCGGCTCGACGCCCAGCGCGCGGCGAAGGCCGACGCGGACGCGCGGATCGCGCAGCTGCAGCGCCAGCTCGCCGCGACGAATGACGTGCCCGCCGCCTCTCCGGCGCCGGTCGTGCGGCCGAAGCCCGCGCCGGCGACGGTGCCGGGATCGGACGGCGGGACGACCGTCGCCGACCGCCGCACGGCCGCGACGTGGGCCGCGATGGAGCCCGAGAAGGCCGCCGCGCTCGTGCAGCGCCTGCCCGACGATCAGGTGGTGCGCGTGCTCGCGCAGATGGACACCGACGGTGCCGCCGCGATCCTGGGCGCCCTCCCGCCGGCAACCGCGGCCCGCCTCACGCGCGCCGAGGCTCAGGTCGCGACCGCCTCGGGCCGATAGCTTGCAGTAGGCGTCCGTCCGCGGACGCTCGTTCCACGTTCACGAAAGGAGGTGACATCCTGAATCCAATCACGATCCTTTCGACCCCCGCGGGCGCCGGCACGGCCGGCTCGACGCAGGGTTCGACGGCGAAGACCACCGGCGGCGCAGCATTTCGCGCGCAGCTCGGTGACTCGATCGCCGCGCTGTTCCAAGGGACGACGACCACGACGGCATCGACGCCGGCGGCCTCCGCGGCAGCCGTCGACGACAAGCTCGTGAGCGCCGTCAAGGAGCAGCTCGACAAAGGGACCTCGCTCGACGACGTCATCGCGCGTTTGGCGAGCTCGCTCGCGACCTCGGTCGCCGCGCAGCTCGGCATCTCGCCACAGGCGGCGGCGCAGCGATTGACTTCGGTCTTCACGCAGGCGCTGCAGCCTTCGGGCTCCGGGCCGCCGGGCACGAACGCCGAGAGGGCGTCATCCCTCGTCACGACACTTCGGCACGTAGCCGAAGCAGCGACGAGGGTGGCGAACGGAGACCAGGGGCAACCGATCCTAACGATCGCAGGACAGAGCTCGGACGCCGAACAGGCGAAAGCGAATCCAGCCCCCGACCCGGACCGCATCCTCCGCGACGCGCTCGCAGCGCTCGCGGCGCCCGCGTCTCCCGCCGCCTCCCAGGGCGCGGCCGCAACCGCCGTTTCCGCCGCGACCGCGGCGGCGAGCGACGGGCGCACCGTCGCGCTCGACTCCCCCGCGCTCGCGGTCGCGACCGGCGGCGACACGCCGCTCGGGCGCATCCTCGCGCGCAGCATCCAGAGCTCGTCGAACGGCGCGAGCGGCTCTTCGCCGCTCGCCCTTCGACAAGCTGGGGGTGACGTGCGACAGGTTCAAGGTGACGACGCCGGCGCGTCGTCGCCGTCCTCGCTCACCCTTCGACAAGCGCAGGGTGGTGACGTCGCCGTCGCGGCGCCGAGCGCGTCCGACACGGCGGCGCTCGACGCGTTCGTCTCGGCGTTCGCTACGGCGATCGCACATGGCGAGGCGAAGCGCGACGCCGCGGCGCCCGCGAACGCAGCCGGCTCCGTGTCCGCCTCGGCGGATGCGTCCGTGCAGGCTGCAGCTTCGCTCGGCGCCTCGCCGATCCACGACGCGGCACCGGTCGCGCCGCCCGTGCCCGCCTCGGCGCTGCCGCAACCGCAGCACGTCGACGCGAACGCGGTCGTCGATCAACTGCTCCGCGGCGTCGCGGTGCACACCACCGACGGCTCATCCCAAGTGCGCCTTCGCCTCACCCCCGAGTCTCTCGGCGACGTCAGCGTGAAGCTGGTCGTCTCCGGCGGCGCGGTGGATGCGACGATCACCGCACACACGCCGGAAGCGCAGAGCGCGCTCGCCGGCGCGCAGTCCCAACTCGCGAAATCGTTCGCCGACTCCGGCCTCAAGCTGCAGAGCTTCTCGGTCGGTCTCGCCGGCGGCGGCTTCGCGGACGCACGCGACCAGTCGCATTCGAACGCCTCGTGGACACGCTCTTCCTCACGCCGCATCGGCGGCGTCGGGCAGGCGCAAGACGAGACGGACGACGCGTCGCTGTTCGCGACGCCGAGCTTCGGCCCGCCGATCTACTCGGCACGGTCGCTGCCCGGCGCTTTCAACCACCTCGCATAAGAGGAACTCTATGTCCAGCACCATCAACCAGCTCATCAATCCGGTGCCGACCACGACGGCGGCATCGGCATCCTCGACGTCCTCGAGCAACACGCAGCTCGGCCAGGACGCCTTCCTCAAGCTGCTCACGACGCAGCTCCAGAACCAAGATCCGCTGAACCCGATGGACGACACGCAGTCGGTTGCGCAGCTCGCGCAATTCTCGAGCGTGCAGGCCGTCACGCAGCTCAGCGATTCGTTCACGGCGTTCCAATCGAACTTCTCCGTGATGCAGTCCGCCGGGCTTCTCGGCAAGGCTGTCTCGGCGCAGTCGACGGACGCGAGCGGCAACGTGTCGACCGTGAGCGGAACGGTGCAGACGATCTCGGTCGTCAACGGCGTTCCGGAGTTCACGCTCGCCAACTCGAGCGGGACGCTCCTGACCGACGCGAACGGCAATCCGCTGCAGCTTCCGACCTCGGCCATCCTCTCGATCGGGTCGGGGACGAGCGCCGCGACGGCGGGGTCGTAGGCGCCGGCCATGGCCGACAATCGCATCGACGGGGTTCCGATCCCGCCTGCGATCAACCCGGTCGCGCGCCCGCAGGGCGTACCGGTTCAGATTCCGCCTACCGGGACGGGATCGTTCCGCGACGTGCTGCGGACGGCGCACGCGCCGGCGACGCAGCAGCCCCTCAAGTTCTCGGCCCACGCGCAGGCGCGCCTGGACTCCCGGAACATTCGCCTCAGCTCGGACGACGTCGCAAAGATGAACGCGATGGCGGACAAAGCCGCGGCGAAAGGCTCGAAGCAGTCGCTCTTCATGATGCGCGACGTCGCAATGGTGGTCTCGATCGCAAACCGCACCGTGATCACCGCCGTCGACCAGAGCAGCATGAAGGACAACGTCTTCACCAACATCGACTCCGCGGCCATCATCGAATGAACGCGGGCAACCATTATTCACTCTTGAGAGCGGACCACTCGTGGAGCTCTCACGCGGGGCTGATCGAACGACGCCTCGCCCATCGATTGACACGAAAGGTCTAGCATGGCTTTCGATTCGATGTTCGTCGGTGTGACCGGCCTGGAAGCATACCAGAGCCAGATCGACACCATCTCGAACAACATCGCCAACGTTGGCACGACGGGCTTCAAAGGCCAAGACGTCAACTTCCAGGATCTGATCTACCAGGCGAACAGCTTCGCTACCGCGCCGACCCAGACGACGGGCGGCATCAACGGCCAGGACGTCGGGCTCGGCGTCAAGATCGGCTCCATCGACACGGACTTCGCGCAGGGCGGCCTCACGACGACCGGCGTGAACACGAACCTCGCCATGAACGGCGACGGCTTCTTCATCCTGCGTAAGCCCAACGGCAACGGCCAGCCGGTGTACACGCGCAACGGCGACTTCTCGCTCAACTCCAACGGCTTGCTGTACGACGGTTCGAGCGGCATGGCCGTGCAGGGCTACATGGCCGACAGCAGCGGCAACATCAACCAGACCGGCACGCCGGGCGACATGACGATCCCGCTCGGGCTGCAGGAGCAGGCCGTCGGGACGGGTCTGAACTCCAAGCTCAAGTTCGGCGGCACCAACGACCAGGTCTTCGACGTCTCGCTGGGCGGCAATCTCGACCAGAGCCAGTGGATCAAAGAAGCGCAAGGGCTGCAGGCCAACCCGCCTGCCGCGGGCACCGGAACGCCGTACACGATCTCGACGACGATCTACGACTCGCTCGGCAACGCGCATCTCGCGTCGATCACGTACACGCCGGACGCCACCGGTTCGGCCGCGGGCCCGCCGGCGGTGAACGGTCTGCCGAACCAGGTCGCGGACTCCAGCGGTGCGCTGCACAACGCCGCGTCGCGCTGGAAGGTGTCCGTCTCGTTCGCGGACGGCACGACGTTCGACGCGATCCAGACGCCCGGCACCGTCGGCGCCGGCGGCGCCGTGACGGCCGCGACGACGACCGCCGCGCCGGTCTCGTCGGGCACGATGGGCTTCGTCTACTTCGACCAGAACGGTCAGTACATCAACACCTCGTCGATCGAGGGCGTGGCCGCCGGCCAGAACATCACCGGCGCGAACGTGCACACGAACAACGCTGCGGCGTCGCTCGTCGACGGCAACCAGCTCAACGTCCGCTCGTGGGGCACGGGCAACACGAACGCGGCGGTCGCTCCGACGGCCGGCGGACCGGCCCCGCAGACCGGCCCGATCGGGTTCGACTTCCACCAGTCGACGTCGGTATCGGGCACCGCGGGCGCCAACGTCCTCGCGCAGAACGGCTACGCGGCAGGCATCCTCTCGAACATCACGATCGGGGCGGACGGCACGGTCAGCGGCGCGTTCTCGAACGGCCAGGACACCACGCTCGGGCGCGTCGCGGTCGCGACGTTCCAGAACGAGGGCGGGCTCCAGCGCCTGGGCGGCAGCGACTTCGCCCAGACCGCGAACTCGGGCCTCGCGCTCGTCGGCACCGCCAGCGTCGGCAAGTACGGTTCGATCGTCTCGGGATCGCTCGAGAGCTCGAACGTCTCGATCGCCGACGAGTTCACCAAGATGATCGCGGCGCAGAACGCGTATCAGGCGAACTCGAAGAGCATCACCACGGCGTCCGAAGACATGCAAACGGTCATCGGGCTGATCCGCTAGGGTGAGGCTTCGCGGACATCGCCGGCACATCGCATCATTGACGCTGTACCGGCGCTGTCCGCTCTGACATGATGGAGGTCACAATGATCGCCCTGCGCAGGCTCAACAACGAAGCCATCATGGTCAATCCGGACCTCATCGAGTTCCTGGAGTCGACGCCGGACACCGTCGTCACGCTGGCGTCCGGGAACAAGTTCATCGTCCGCGACACGATGGACGAGGTCCGCGAGAAGATCATCGAGTTCAAGCGCCGCATCTACGGCGAAGGCGAACAACCGACCCCTCGCTGAAGGGACCCGCCGAGGCTCAAATACGCGGCTGGGGGCGCCGATAGTCTCTCTAGCACCCCGCGCCCGGTCCTCGTTCGGAAAGGCCGTCTCCCTTGGATTTCGCGACCATCATCGGCCTGCTGCTGGCCATCGGCGCTCTGGCGCTCTCGGCATGGATCGGCAACGTCGACGTACGCATCATTTTCGCCCGGTACGAGGCGTTCATTCTCGTCTTCGGGGGCACCATCGGCGCGACCATGGTCTCGTATCCGCTGCGCACGTTCCTGCGCGGCGTCACGGACGGCATGCGCACCGCGTTCGTCGAGCCCGCGTATCACGAGCGCGAAGTGATCGCGACGCTCGTGTCGTTCGCCGAGAAGGCGCGCCGCGAAGGGCTGCTGGCGCTCGAGAACGAGGCGGCGGCGCTCGAGGACGAGTTCATGCGCAAAGGCATTCAGCTCGTCATCGACGGCCGCGACACCGACATCATCCGCAAGATCCTCGAGACCGAGATCGGCTTCGTGCAGGAGCGCAATCAAAAGGCCGAGGGCGTGTTCATGACGATGGGCGGCTTCTCGCCCACGCTCGGCATCATCGGAACCGTGCTCGGCCTGATCGCGATGCTCAAGGCGCTCGGCACGCTGTCGGGCTCGACGAACATCGCGGGCCAGCTCGGCGTCGCGACGGCGCAGGCGTTCGTGGCGACGTTCTTCGGCATCTCGCTCGCGAACTTGTTCTGGATTCCGCTCGCCACGAAAATCAAAGAGCGCGCGGGCGAGCAGCTGCTGCTGCGCGAGATCATGGTCGAAGGCATTCTCTCGATCCAGGCCGGCGACAACCCGCGCCTGCTCGAGGAGAAGCTGCACGCCTTCCTCGATCCCGAGGAGCGCGAGACCGAGGTCGAAGCCGGCGGCGCGGTCGGCGAGCCGGAGTTCGCGGGAGCGTAGTGTCGGTCTCTCGCAACGATCTGCGCTCGCGGCTGCGCCGTGGCGGCGGAGGAGGCGGAGGGCACGAGCCGGAGAGCGCGGGCATGACGCGCTGGCTCCTGACCTACGCGGACATGATCACGCTGCTGCTGGCGCTGTTCATCATCCTCTTCGCGATCTCGAACATCTCGTCGGTCAAGTTCAACCGTCTCGTCAAGGCGATCTCCGGCGGGTTCAACAACACCGATCCGGTCAACGCGCCGCCCAACGGCGGGACGACGAGCGATCAGCGCGGCCACTCGTTCGAAGCGAACATGGTGGCGATCAAGGCGCGGCTCGACCGCTACATCGCACAGCAGCGCTTGCAGTCCAAGGTCGAGACGCGTCTGGACAAGCAAGGCCTCATCGTGACGCTGCTCAGCGACAGGACGTACTATGATTCGGGCTCTGCCGAACTGCGGCCGGAGACGAAGCGGCTGCTCGGCGTCGTCGCGGGCCAGCTTCGCGGCGTACGCAACGACGTTCGCGTCGAGGGCAGCACGGACAACGTGCCGATCGCGACCTATGCCTACCCGAGCAACTGGGAGCTCTCCGCCGCCCGCGCGACCGGTGTCACGCGATACCTCGTGGAACACGAGAAAATCTTCCCGACCCGCATCTCGTTCGCGGGATACGGACAGTTCCACCCGAAGTTCGCCAACGACACCGAGGCTCACCGCCAGCAGAACCGGAGAGTCGACATCGTGATCCTGAGCGGTTCCCCGACCCCAAGCGCAAGCAGCGAGGACAGCGCGAACGGCGAGACGTCGAGCGCCTTGAAGCCATGAGCATGCTTTCGCAAGAAGAGATCGACGCGCTCGTCAACGAGCTCGCGACGCCGCAGCCTGCGGCCGCGCCCGACGTCCGGCGCATCAAGCCGTTCGACTTCCGCTTCAACAAGCGGCTCGACAAATTCGGCACGAACCAGCTGCAGACGCTGCGCACGCTGCACGACAACTTCACGCGCCTGCTGAACAACTCGTTGTCCGTCTACCTGCGCACGCGCGTCGAGGCGACGATCGTCTCGATCGAGCAGATCAGCTACGGCGACTTCATCGCGTCGATCGGCATCCCGTCGATCTTGTCGATCTTCTCGATGGACCCGCTGCCCGGCTCCGGCATGGCGCAGATCGACCTGAACCTGGTGTTCTCGATCATCGATCGCCTGCTCGGCGGCCCCGGATGGTATCCGCAGAAGCTTCGCGACCTCACCGACATCGAGCGCACGCTCATGCAGCGCTTCATGGCCCGGATGCTCAACAGCTACCGCGAGTCGTGGAACTACCTGCTGACGCTCTCGCTGAAGATCGAAGCGCTCGACTCGAACCCGCAGTTCATTCCCCGCATCATCCCGCTCGACCAGATCGTCGCGTTCGTGACGTGCGAGCTCAAGATCGGCGACATGACGGGCTCGATGAACTTCTGCCTGCCGTACGCGGTCCTGCAGTCGATCGGGCCGCAACTCTCCGACTTCCAGTGGTCGCCGAGCGTCGTGTCCGGCCGCGGGATGACGGAAGAAGACATCGCGCAGCTCGCGCGCAACGTCGAGCGCGCGCCGGTCGACGTGAAAGTCGAGCTGGGCAAGACCGTCGTCTCGCTGCGCGACCTGATCTCGCTGCAGCCCGGCGATCTCGTGATGTTCGACAAGTCCGTCGACGAACCGCTGACGGCGACCGTCAACGAGCGCGAGAAGTTCGAAGTGTTCCCAGGCGTGAACCGCGACAAGCTCGCCGTTCGCGTCAGCCGCGTGGTCGAGAGCGAGGAGTAAGCGTTGTCCGATATCATGCAGCCCATCGCCGAAGCGATGTTCGCCTCCGCGGCGAGCGTCCTGGGCACGCTGGCGGGCCGCACCGTCACGGCCGGCGCAGCGACGCGCTCCGAGAGCGACGGGTCAATTCGCGTCGAGCCGGACATCGTCGCGACCGTCACGCGCATCCCGTCGGCGGACCTCGCGTTCGCCGCGCGCTACCGCAAGCGTGACCTCGCGCGCATCGTCGAGATGATGCTGGGCGCCCCGGGGGACGGCGGCGAGCTCGACGCGATGCAGCTTTCGATCGTTGCGGAGACGGTCGCGCAGATCTCGAGCGCGATGGGCGAAGCGCTCGCCAGCGACACGAACCATGCGACCCAAGGAATCGAGTCCACGGTCGCCGCCGACGCGCACGCATTTCCGGCGCCGCCGTTCGTCACGTTCACGGCGCCGCTCGATCTCGACGAGTCGTTCACGACGACGATCACGCTCGACTTCGACGTGCTCGCGCAGCACCGCCTCGCGCCGCCGCCCACGGCCGGCGTCTCGCACGCCGCGCCGCCGCCCGCCGCACCGCTCGCAGCGACCAGCTCGCGCGCTCCGGCACGCACGGACGGCCAGCCGGTGACGTTCTCGCCGATGCAGCCGACGCCGATGCGCACCGCCCCGCCCGGCCATGCCAACCTCGATCTCGTTCACGACGTGCCGCTGGAGATCTCCGCGGTGCTCGGCCAGACGGAGCTCTCGCTGCGCGAGGTCGTCTCGATGCAGACCGGCAGCGTCTTCGAGCTCGACAAGCTCGCGACCGAGCCGATCGATCTCTACGTGAACAACATCCTCATCGCCCGGGGCGAGGTCGTCGTCGTCGACGACAAGTTCGCCGTGAAGATCAGCGAGCTGAACCCAGTCGTCGACCGCGTCTAGTGGCTTCAGCTTCGCTGAAGCCGTCGCGTTCGGGCGCTTCGCGCCCGAGCCGCCGCGCGTAGCCCGCCATGGAGCTTGACCTGGTCTTCCGCGCGATCTGGGCGTTCGCGATCGTCGCTCTCTTGCTGGTCGGCCTGACGTACGCCGTGCGCTCGCTCAACCGCGGCCGCATCGTGGCGGCGACGGGCAAGCGCCTCGTCACCGTCGTCGAGTCGACGTTTCTGGCTCAACACGTCACCCTTCACGTCGTCAAGGTCGGCGACCGATACTATCTGGTAGGCGGAGGATCCGCCGGGGTTACACACATCGCCGATGTCCCGGGTGACGTCGTCGACCCCTACATCGAGACGCAACGGAAGGCGCTCGGCGAGCAGCGCGATGCGGTGCTCCGCCTCTTGCAGAGATTCCGAAAGCAGCAGTGAACCGCCGTCTCCTGATCCTGGTCGCCGCGCTCGGCTCGCTTGCCGCGATCGCGTGCTTCGCCCTACCCGCGCTGGCGCAGACCGCGCCGGCCAACCCGACGATTCCGATCCCGCGCGTGAACATCGGCGTCAGCCCGGCGACCAAGCCGTCGGACGTCGCGCTGTCGCTGCAGATTCTGCTCCTGCTGACCGTCGTCACGCTGGCGCCGACGCTGCTGGTGCTGCTCACGTCGTTCACGCGCATCGTCATCGTGCTCTCGTTCGTGCGCACGGCGCTCGGAACGCAGCAGGTGCCTCCGACGCAGGTCCTCGTCGGGCTCTCCCTGCTGCTGACGTTCTTCGTGATGAACCCGGTGATCCAGGACGTCAACAAGAACGCGCTCCAGCCGTACCTCGGCAACCACATCTCCCAGAAGGTCGCGATCGACCGCGCGGCCGTCCCCCTGCGCAAGTTCATGTTCAAGCAGACGCGCGAGAAGGACATCGCGCTGTTCTACACGCTGTCGAAGGAGCCGCGCCCGGCGCGCCAGGAGGACGTCCCGACGTACCTGCTCGTGCCCGCGTTCGTCATCAGCGAGCTCAAGACGGCGTTCCAGATCGGTTTCGCGATCTACATCCCGTTCATCGTCATCGACATGGTCGTCGCATCGGTGCTGCTGTCGATGGGCATGATGATGATTCCGCCGGTCATCATCTCGCTGCCGTTCAAGATCCTGATCTTCCTGTTGGTCGACGGCTGGAACCTCACCGTCGCCGCGCTCTTCGCGAGCTTTAATCGATAATGGCGGACCGAGCGCAGGGGAATCGAGCCCTGTCCGCATGTCGTTGCGAGGTCGGACCGGGGGCCCCACGCGCAGCCTGGGGGGCGCGCAGCCTGGGGCGGAGCGCCTTTCAATGAGCTATGCGGCGGCGCTTTCGCTTGGGCGTGAGGCGATCTTCGTCGCGCTGCTGGTGTGCGCGCCCGCGCTGCTGCTCGGGCTGGTCACGGGCCTCATCGTGTCGGTGTTCCAGGCCGTGACGCAGATTCAGGAGCCGACGCTCGCGTTCATCCCGAAGATCGTCGTCGTCGCGCTCGCGATCTTGCTGTTCGGCCCGTTCATGCTGGCGCTGCTGACGGACTTCACGTCGCGCGTCTTCGCAGGCATCCCCCAGTTCATCCAGTGAAACGGCGCTCCGCCCTAGGCTGCGCGCCCCCCACGCTTTGCGTGGGGCCCCCGCGTCCGACCTCGCAACGACATGCGGACAGCGCTCGATTCTTCTGCGCTCGGTCCGGCACCGTACGCGCGTGACGGGCTCGCTCAACGTTTTTGGGTTGTCGGCGGCGCACTTCGAGACGGTGCTGCTCGTGCTGGTGCGCGTCACGGCGATGCTGGCGCTCGTTCCGATCTTCTCGCAGACGCAGATCCCGCATCTCGTGCGGTTCGGCCTGGGGCTCTTGATCGCGCTGGTCGTGTCGCGCACGGTGCCGGTCATTGCGCCGCTCGGCGGCCTGGGTGAGCTCTTCGTCGCGATCGTCTCGCAGGCGTTCGTCGGCGTCGTCTTCGGCTTCGTCGCGTTCCTGCTGTTCACCGGAATCCAGTTCGCCGGCGAGATCATCGACGTGCAGATCGGGTTCGCGGTGGTGAACGTCATCAACCCGCTCACCTCGCAGAGCGTCACGGTCATCGGCGAGCTGCAGCTCGCGCTGGCGACGCTGCTCTACCTGGCGGCCGACGCGCACCACATGCTGTTGGCGGGCGTGGCGGGCTCCTTCGGTCTCGTGCCGCTGCCGTTCGCGGCCGCGCCCGACGTGCTGGCCGGCGACGTCCTCCGCTTCTTCGCGCAGTCGCTGTTCATCGTGTTCCAGATCGCGGCACCAGTCGCGGTGGCGCTGTTTCTCGTCAACGTGATGCTCGGGCTGATGGCGCGCGTCGCGCCGCAGATGAACGTGTTCATCGTGGGGTTCCCGATCCAGATCACCGTCGGACTGGTCATGCTGATCGTCTCGATGCCGCTGATGGGCGCGGTCTTCCCGACGCTGATCGACACCTCGGCGCACGAGATCGACGCCGTGCTGCGCGCGATGGCGGTTCGGCCCTAATCGATGGCAAATCCCGACGCCACCGAAAAGGCCACACCAAAACGGCGGCGCGAGGCTCGCGAGCGCGGGCAGATCGCGCGTTCCCAGGACATCGGCGGCTCGACCGTCTTCATCGCGATCGTCGTCGCGCTGCACGTCGGCTTTCTCGGCGCCATCGGCGCGGGCGCGCAGGCCTTCCAAGTCTCGCTCATGCACGCCGGAACGCTGGGCGACCTCACGCCGGCGTCGGTCGGCAGCTTGTTCGTCGCCGGCGTGATGCCCTACATGCCGCTGCTCATGCTGGCCTTCAGTGCGGCTGTCGTGCTCGCGGTGGCCGCGAACGTCCTGCAGTTCGGCCTCTTGTTCTCGCCGCAGCTCGTGGCGCCGAAGTTCAGCAAGCTCAACCCGATGGCCGGGTTACAGCGCATCTTTTTCTCGCCGCAGACGCTCGTGCAGCTCGCCAAGCAGCTCCTCAAGCTCTCGATCGTGATCCTGATCTGCTGGTTCGGCGTCAAGGACAACCTCACGATGCTGTACGCGCTCGCGCACGCGTCGCCGCACGACATCATCGTGTCGATCGAGGGCATGGTCTTCGGCATCGGCCTGAGGGTCGGCATCCTGCTGCTGCTGCTCGGCGTCGCCGACTACGCGTGGGAGCGGCGCCGCCTCGAGCAGTCGCTCAAGATGACGAAGACCGAGGTGCGCGACGAGCACCGGCAGTCCGAGGGCAACCCCGAAGCCAAGAGCGCGCTGCGGCAGCGCCAGCGCGCCATGGCGCGCAAGCGCATGATGGCCGCGGTGCCGAAGGCGACCGTCGTCGTGACCAACCCGACGCACTACGCGATCGCGCTCGAGTGGGACGAGCTCAAGATGAACGCGCCGGTCCTCACGGCCAAAGGCGCCGACCTCGTCGCCAAGCGGATTCGCGACTTGGCGAAGGAGCACGGCGTGCCGATTCTGGAGAACCCGCCGCTCGCGCGCACGCTCTACGCGAAGGTCGATCTGGACTCGCCGGTGCCGCCGGACCTCTACTCGGCGGTCGCGCAGGTCATCGCCTTCGTCTTCAAGCTCAAGAACAAGACGATCGCCTGATTCGGCGTGCGGTCTCCACGCCGCGTCAACTGCCGTTACAATTCAGCGAGTACGTGCCGAGCGGCGTGCTCGCGTAGTTGCTCGATGAGTAGGTGAGGCCCGACGCGTACGCCGTGTTCGGATGCGTGCCGGCCGCGGCGGTGAACGTCACCGTGCCGCCGCTGGGGCTGACGCACTTGACGGTGAACGATTCGTCGCCCGGCGTGCTCGGCGGCGTCGTTTCCGACACCGGCGTGAACGTGACGAGACTCGGCTTGTCGACGGTGATCGTCACGGGACCGTTGTCGAAATTTCCGGGCTGCAGAATCTGAGACCCGCCCGCATCGTCGATCTGGTAACCGATCGTCACGGTGCCGTTGAACAGCCCGAACGTTGGACCCGAAAATGCCACCGAAGCGGCTACCCCGAGCAGCGTGAGCGTCGCTGCGGGATTGGTGCCCTGCGCGACGGTCGCCGACAGCTCGCCCTCGGAGAGAATCACGCCCGTGAACACCGGCGGCGTACTCGTCGATGCCGACGATTGGTTGGTCGCATACGTGATGACGTCGAATGCGTGCGTCCCGACGGCGGCGGTCAGCGTCATCGTGCACGTGATGGTCGTCGTAGCGGTGCACGATCCGGCGGTGACGGTCGACGTGCCGGAGGCGGCGTAGACGGTCGTGAAATTGGACGCGCCCCTCGAAGCGAAGTTCCCGACGTAGATGAGCGTCGTGCCGTCGTACACCGCGAGCGACGTCATGTCCGGCGAAACGTACCGGGGCGCGCGCCGCGCGCTCGCCGTGGGTAGCCGAGGGATCGAGAGCGTGAGCGTCATGGTGCCGGCGGCGCTCGGCGCTTGCGCCGGCGCGGCCGGCGCCGTTCCGCCGGAGCCGCCGCACCCCGCGGCGAGCACGAGCGACGCGCAGAGCAGAGCCAAGCCGGTCCGCATCAGCGGTGCCCTTTCGACTGGATGGTGACGGGGATGGTGCCGGTGGCCGGGTCGCACGTGAACGGAATCGTCGCAATCGTCGCGCCCGAGTAGTTCGACGCCGAGTACGTCAGTGCAGACGCGTACGCGGTGTTCGGCTTCGTTTGCGTGTTGAACGAGATCGTGACGTTGCCGCCGGCCGTGTTGGTGCACTGGACGTCGAAGTTCTGGTCGCCGCTGGTCGCCGGCGGGGTCGCCATGCTGCTCGGCGTGATCGTCACGATGCCTGCGGGCGAAGCCGTGATGGTCACGGGTCCGTTGTCGTACGCCGTGCCGGGCTGCACGATCTGCTGGTTCGTCGAGTCCTCGATTCGGAAGCCGTACGTCACCGTGTCTTGATACGCCGCTTCCGAGAGACCCGCATACAACACCTGGTCCGCAACGCCGAGCAGCGTCAGCGTCTGCGCGGGGTTGTTGCCCGGGCTGAGATTCACCGACAGCTCCCCCTCCGACGAGATCACGCCCGTAAACGTCGGGGCGGCGCCGCCGGTGCCCTGCGCCTGAGATTGCGGATACACGATGAGGTCGAAGGCGTGCGCGCCGGTCGTCGCGGTGAGCGTGAGATTGCACGTCGCCTCGGCACTGGTGAACGAGCATGTTCCGAACGTCACGGTCGTACCGCCCGATTTCGCGTACACCGTCTGGAACGGCGGCGTGCTGTCGAGCGCGAGGTTCGCGACGTAGACCAGCGTGGCGCCGTCGTAGATCGCGAGGGCGCCGGCGCTCGGCGAGAAGAACTGCGGCGTGCGCGCGGCGCTCGAACCCGGCTTGCGCGGGATCGTGATCGACATCGGAATCGTTCCGGTCGCCGATGACGGGCCGGCCGGCGCGACCGCCGCAGCCGTCCCTGACGAGCCGCCGCCTCCTCCGCAAGCGGCGAGTGTGGCGGCGGCCGCGGCGAGCGCGACAGCGGAACGGACGTTCATGGACGGCATCCTCATTGCACCGTGATGGGCTGCGTCGCCGAGTCGGGCACGCACTGCAGCGTGGTCGTGCCGAGCGTGCCGCTCGCGTAGTTCGCGGCGGTGTATGTCAGGCCGGACGCGTACGACGAGGCCGGCTGCGCCCCGGCGGCCGCGGTGAACGTCGCGGTGCCGTTGTTTGCGCACGTCACCGTGAACGTCTGCATCCCGGTCGACGCGGGCGGCGCCGTCTGCGAGACGGGCGTCATGGTGACGATCCCGCCGCCGTCCGTTTCCGAGATGGTCACCGGCGCGTTGTCATAGTTGCCGGGCTGGACGATCTGGTTGCCCGACGCGTCGTCGATCGCGTACTGGAACGTATATTGCGTGCCGATGATGCCGACGAAAGCGCCGTTTCCGTTGAGCCGCGCAGTGAGCGCCGGCCCGACGAACGTGGCCTTGTCGGCGACGCCGAGCGGCGTGATCATCTGCCCGGGGTTCGGCCCGGCAGCGAGGGTGACGGCGAGCTCGCCTTCGGACAAGATGACGCCGGCCGGCGTCGCGCTCGTCTGCGCGTTTCCGTAGGTCATGACGTCGAACGCATGCGTGCCGATCGACGTGACGAGGCTGACGGTGCATGTCGCCGTCGGCGATCCGTTCGTGCAACTGCCGCCGGTAACGACCGTCGGCCCGCTGCTCGCGTACACCGTGCTGAACGACGGCGGCGATCCTTGCGTGTAGTTGCCGACGAAGATCAGGGTCTTGCCGTCGTACACCGCGACGGACGCGGTGCCGGGCGAAACGTACAGCGGAGCGCGGCGGCTCGCCGTCCCCGAACTGCCGTTGGGCAGGCTGATGCTGACCGAGAAGGACGACGTCGTGATGGGCGTCGGCGACGGCGTGGGCGTCGCGGTCGGCGATCCCGTGGGCCGGGCAGTCGGCGTTGCCCCCGCCGGCGCGTTGATCGGCGCGACGGGCGCTCCACTGCCGCCGGAACCGCCGCATGCCGCGAGCGTCACCGCGCACGCGACAGGACCAAGTGCGAGCAGGCGCAGCACACCGGCCCTGCGCGACTTCACAGGTGGACTCCCACGCCGGCGTACGGACCGTTGACGGTCGTGTTGGCCGGGGCATTGTTGCGCGCGTTCGCGCGCTCGCCCGCGTAGCCGAAGTCGACGAAGACGCCCGACTTGCCGACCGCGAGCGTCGCGCCGGCACGGTACTTCCAGTAGGCGTACGAGAACGGAATCGACGTCCCCGACAGCGGGCCGAGGAACGGCGACGTCGGGTACGTGTACGTGCCGGAGACCGACGGGTAGTACCAGACGCTGCCTTCGACCGAGACCGGCGCGTCGAGGTCGGGCAGCTTCGTGACGCCGAAGCCGGCGCCGGCGATGCGCGGATAGCCGAGATAGTTGTAGGTCTTCGTCAGGTAACCGGCGCCCACGTAGACGCGCGGGTTGAAGACGCGCACGCCGAGCCGCACGTCCCCTTCGTCCTCCTGGCCGGTGAACGCCGGGACGTACGCTTGTCCAAGGCCGTTGTACGCGATCACGGGCAAATAGCCGGCGACGGTGACGCAGCCCGGATCGTTCGGTGACGGGCATAGGCCGCTGTTGTACACCTGGTTGCCGACGACGGTGCCGCAGCCGGCCGCACCGGGAGCACAGGCGCCGACCGGCTGATTCGCTCCGTGCGCGAACCGGTAGTGGCGGTAGTCGCCTTCGATCATCGCGGGCAGGCTGAAGAGCGGAAACTCGACGGCACCGCGTACGTCGTAGGAGCCCGTCGCCGTGTTGCCGGGGCTCGTCTCGTTATAGATCTTGGGCGAGATCAAAAAGTCCCCGGCGATGAACGCCTCGTTGTGCCTCGCGGGCGGCGGCGGGGTCGGCGTGGCCGCGGGTGACGGCGCAGGCGCAGGCGTCGCGGCCGGCGGCGGGGGAGGCGGCGCGGGTGTGGCGGGGGCCGGAGTCGGGGGCGCCGGCATCCCGAGAAACCGCACGACGACGACGCGACGATCGGGGACCCATTCGACGTAGGCGCCCATCGCCTCGGAGATGACGCGGACCGGCACGACCACCACGCCGCGGTAAAGCGCCGGTGGGACGTCGAGCGGGCGCTCCTCCCCGTTCACCACCACGCTCGGCTTGCCGAGCGTGACCTTGACGTTGGAGCCCGGCTTGGAGACGTCCACCGATCCGGTTGCCTCGTCCCAGGTCACGGTCGCTCCGAGCCGCTCGAACATGGAGCGCAGCGGAACCATGAGCACGCCGTGGCGGACGAGCCCGGCGAGGACGCGGCCCGATCGCAGCAGGTCCGGCTTGGCGTAGACGTGCTGGTCGTCGAAGACGATCGGGATCTCCCCCGCGGGCGGACTTCCGAACTCGGGCGGCGGTGCGGAGCTTTGGGCGAAGCCGCCGGAGGCGATGCTCACCACGCCGGCGGCGAGCGCGGCGATGCCTGCGCTGCGAACGAGAGCCAAGCCGGTAGAACGGATCAACGCGCGGCCTCCAAGCGAAAAAAGCTCGCCGGACAAAAGCGACCCCGGGACGTTTCCTTTTCGCGCCGAGCGACGTTCTGAAACGAGGCGTCGGACTCTAGGCTGTGGGGACATGCGGCCTAGCCGACGCCTGCGCCGCAGGGTCAAGAGCCCGCTTGGCGCTCACGGCAGGCTCACGGAGCGCCGATAACCCTAAAGACGTGAGGACCGTGACCTAGTGGCAACGGCCGTTCCGGCGCGCCCGGGCCTGCTCGACCGACTCGCCTCGACCTCCCATGCCTGGGTGGCCGCAGCTTCGGTCATGCTGATCGTGCTGATGATCGTCCCGGTGCCGCCGTGGATGCTCGACATGCTGTTGTCGACGAACATCACGCTGGCGCTGGTCATCTTGCTGGTGACGCTCTACACCGAGAATGCGCTCTCGTTCAGCGTGTTCCCGACGCTGCTGCTGATCATCACGGTCTTCCGGCTGGCGCTGAACATCACGGGCACGCGCACGATCCTGCTGCACGCGTACGGCGGCCAGGTCATCGAGTCGTTCGGGAACGTGGTCGTCGGCGGCAACTACGCGGTCGGCATCGTCATCTTTGCCATTCTCGTCGTCATCCAGTTCGTCGTGATCACGAACGGCGCCGGGCGCGTCGCCGAGGTCGCGGCCCGATTCACCCTCGACGCCATGCCCGGCAAGCAGCTCGCGGTCGACGCGGACCTCAACGCCGGCCTCATCACCGAGGCCGAGGCACGCCAGCGCCGGCGCGACATCCAGCGCTCCGCCGACTTCTACGGCGCGATGGACGGTGCGTCCAAGTTCGTGCGCGGCGACGCCATCGCGGCGATCATCATCGTCTTCATCAACATCATCGGCGGCCTCGTCATCGGCATGGCGCAGAAGGGCATGTCGCTGCCCGAAGCCGCCTCGCGGTTCACGCTCCTGACGATCGGCGAAGGTATCGTCACCCAGATTCCGGCGCTGCTCATCTCGACCGCGACCGGCATCATCGTCACGCGCGCCGCCTCGGAAGGCTCGTTCGGCCACGATCTCACGCGCCAGCTCGTGCAAGAACCGCGCGTGCTGCTCATCGCGGGCGTGCTGCTCATCATGTTCGGACTCTTCGGGCTCCCGCCGTGGGCGATGTTCACGATGGCCGCGATCGTCCTGATGCTGTTCGTGCGCGGACGTGCGCAGCAGAAGGCCGCGGCGCTCAAGCCGGGCGCCGGGGGCAAGGGTGCTCTCCCCGGAGCGGCCGGAGCTGCGGGCGGGTCCGGCGCGCCGGCCGTCAAGCCTGCGGAGTCCGTCGTGCCGCTGCTCTCGTACGACCCGATGGAGCTCGAGATCGGCTTCGGCTTGATCCCGCTCGTCGACGTGTCGCAAGGCGGCGACCTGCTCGAGCGCATCACGATGATTCGCCGGCATGCCGCTCGCGATCTGGGCATCGTCGTGCCGCCGATCCGCGTGCGCGACAACCTGCAGCTCAAGCCGTCCACGTACGTGGTCAAAATCTACGGCCTGGAGGTCGCGCGCGCCGAGGTGATGGTCTCGCGTCTGCTGGCGATGAACCCGGGCACGGCGACGTCGACGATCGACGGCATCCCGACGACCGAGCCGGCCTTCGGCCTGCCCGCGATCTGGATCGCCGAAAGCGGCCGCGCCGACGCGGAGATGGCGGGCTACACCGTCATCGACCCGACGTCGGTGATCGCGACGCACCTGACCGAGATCATCAAGACGCACTCGCCGGATCTGCTCGGACGCCAAGAGGCGTCGGCGCTGCTCGACAACGTCAAGCAGCACTACCCCGTGGTCGTCGACGAGCTGATCCCGAATCTGCTCACGGTCGGCGAGGTGCAGCGCGTGCTGCAGAACCTGCTGCGCGAGCGCATCCCGATCCGCAACCTGCTGCTGATCCTCGAGAACCTGGCCGACGGCGCGCGGGCGTCCAAGGACGTGGACTACCTGACCGAGCGCGTGCGCGCGGCCATGGCGCGCCACATCTGCGCCGAGTACGCGGAGAACGGCCTGCTCTCGGTGATCACGGTCGATCCGCGCCTCGAGACGCTGCTCGGCGAAGCCGTGCGCCGCGGCGAGGACGCGTACGCGCTGCTCGATCCCGCGACCGTCGCGAAGATTTACGCCTCGCTCACCAAGCGCATGCAGGACGCGCAGCAGGGCGGCTTGCAGCCGATCGTGCTGACGTCGCCCGGGACGCGGCTCGCGCTCAAACGCCTCACCGAGCGCGCCGCGCCCGCGCTCGTCGTGCTCTCGTACAGCGAGATCGCGCCGGGCCTGCGCGTCGAGTCGATCGGCCAGATTTCCACCACGGAAGAAGCGCCGCAATACGCGGGCGCGCCGGCCTGACGCGATGCGACTGCTGGGATTCGGGCCGAAACCGGCCAACCCGCTCAAGCTCAAGCTGCCCCAGGTGAACTCGTTCATCGACGTGACGATGACGGGCGGCGGGCCGCGCGGCTCCGTGTGCCTGGAGTCGCTGAACGAGCGCAACTTCAGCGTCGGCGGCCTGCCCGGCACCAAGCCCGGCGCAACCGGCGTGTTCAGCTACGCAAATCCCGTCGGACGGTTCCGCTTCAGCGCGAAGTGCGTGGCACTGCGCGGCGGAACCGCGGTCTTCGCGGTCCCCGACCGCGTCGAGACCCTGCAAGTCTTCTCCGGTACGCAGAAGCGTACCGCCGTTCGCATTCAGACGACGGTGCCTGCCCAGTGGCGTTTCGCGCCCGAGGGCAAAGGCAACGGCGACTACGCGCGCGGCTCGCTCACCGACATCAGCCGCTCGGGCGCATCGCTGATCGTCGACCGCGAGGTGAAGAAGGGAACCTTCGTCGAGATGCGCTTCGCCTTGAGCACTGCGGCGTCGCCGCTGGTGCTCCTCGGCGAGATCATGCGAAGTTCGAACGTCGAAACGACGAAGAAGATAGCACTGGGCTTGCGATTCCGCGGGGTCAGACCCGAGGACGAGCGGTCGATCATGGAATTCATCAACAAGCGGTTGTCCGAACGGCGCAACCGCGGTTTGGCGTGAGGGAGCACACGGACGTATGGGAGCAGCACGAGTACTGATCGTCGACGACGCGGTCGTCATGCGCATGATGATCAAGGGCATTTTGAGCAAGAACGGCTACGATGTCGTCGGCGAGGCGCAGAACGGGGCGGAGGCGGTCGAGAAGTACCGCGAGCTCGGTCCCGATCTGGTCACGATGGACATGGTCATGCCGGAGATGGACGGCATCTCAGCCGTCAGGCAGATCGTCGCGAACCATCCGGAGGCGCGCATCATCATGTGCACGTCGATGGGCCAGCAGGCGCTGGTGGTCGAGGCGATCCAGGCCGGGGCGAAATCGTTCATCACGAAGCCGTTCCAGCCGCCGAAGATCCTCGAAACCATCGAGAAGGTGTTGGCATGACCGAGACATTGACGCTCAGCGAGCTTCAGCGGGACGCGCTCAAGGAAGTCGGCAACATCGGCGCGGGCCACGCGGCCACCGCGCTCTCGCAGCTCTTGAACGCGACGGTCAAGCTCTCCGAGCCGACGATCGACGTGCTCAAGTTCCGCGATCTCTCGAACCGGCTCGGCGCCGGCGAGCGTCCCGTGGCGGCGCTGCACATGTACATTCGCGGCGAAGCGCCCGGACAGATGGTGGTGCTCTTCGACCGCGAGCAGGCGCAAGAGTTCGTCAACGTGTTCATCAAGCGCATCATCGGCGACATTCAGATCTTCGACTCGATCATCGACTCGACGCTCAAGGAGCTCGGGAACATCATCGCCGGCTCGTATCTGACGGCGCTGATCTCGCTCACGGGCGTGAACCTGCTGCCGTCGGTGCCGACGCTCTCGTACGGCACGGTGCAGGCCGCGTTCCGCACGCTCATGTCGATCCTGCCCGATCAGGACGTGTTCCTCATCGAGTCGCAGTTCCTCGACAAGGACCGCGCGGTGTCCGGTCAGTTCATCCTGATCCCGGAAACGGGCTCACTGGAACCGCTGCTGTCGGTCTTCGGCGTCGAATAGGTGGCTTCGACTTCGTCGAAGCCTTCGCGTTTGCGCTGCGCGCAATCCGCCAGGTAGGTTCATGCAAGACGATTTCTTTGACCGCTCGGAATTCATTCAGTATTTCCGGGACGAAACCGAGGAGCTGCTCCAGGCGATCGAGGCCGATCTCCTGCGGCTCGAGCATTTCGTCGACGCGGGAACGGTCGATCTCGAGATCGTCAACTCGCTGTTCCGCGCGCTGCACACGATCAAGGGCAGCGCGGGGATGCTGCAGTTCGCGTCGGTCCAGCTCGTGTCGCACAAGCTCGAGAACATCTTCGACTTGCTGCGCAAGGACCGCATGCCGCTCACCGAGAGCGGCATCAACCTGTTCTTCGAGGGCCGTGACGTCCTCAACGCGCTCGTGCGCGCCGCCGTCGGCGGCGGCGCCGAACCGGACGGCGTCGACGACTACGTCGCGCGGCTCGACGCTGCGGCGGGCGTGTACGAAGAGACCGCCCAGGCGATCGAAGGGCCGCGCGGAGCCGACGACGACGAAGCGCTGGAGGCGGTCGACGACGCGCAGGTGAGCGCGTTCGAAGCCGAGGTCGCGCGCCTGCTGGCCGTAGCCGAATCGGCTCCGGCGTCCGCGGCTGCTCCCGCCGCGGCACCGGCGTCCAACGGCGCGGCCAAACCGGCCGCCCTCGACGCAGGCGACGCGAAGCGGCACGCGGCCGCGAAGAACCAGACCATCCGCGTCGACATCGAACGGCTCGACCTGCTGCTGAACCTCGTCGGCGAGCTCGTCATCAACCGCACGCGCATCTCCGACATCGCCGCGACGCTCGGGCGTGAGCTCGGCGCGAAGGACGGCGTCGCGGCGCATCTCGCGGCGCTCGCGAAGGACCTCACCGACTCCTCGGCGCTGCTCGCGCGTACGACCAACGAGATCCAAGAGAGCATCATGAAGGTGCGCATGGTGCCGATCGGACAGGTGTTCGACCGGTTCCCGCGCACGGTGCGCGACCTCGCGAAGGCGCGCGGCAAAGAGATCCAGCTCGAGATCTCCGGCGCGGACACGGACCTCGACAAGACGATCGTCGACGAGGTCGGCGAGCCGCTGATGCACCTCGTGCGGAACTGCGTCGATCACGGGATCGAGCCGCCCGACGTGCGCGAGGCGCGCGGCAAGCCGCGCACCGGCACGCTCAAGCTCAACGCCTATCACGAAGGCAACCAGGTCATCATCGAAATCTCCGACGACGGCGGCGGAATCGACCTCGAGCGCGTGCGCAGCAAGGCGATCCGCATGGGCGTGATCTCCGAGAGCGATCGCCTGACCGACCGCGAGATCATGGAGCTGATCTTCTCCCCGGGCTTCTCGACCGCCGAGAACGTGACGGACGTCTCCGGCCGCGGCGTCGGGATGGACGTGGTCAAGAAGAACATCCTGCGCCTCAAGGGCGTCTTTGACGTCGACTCCGTGCCGGGCGAAGGCACGACGTTCACGATGAAGCTGCCGCTCACGCTGGCGATCATTCAGGCGCTGCTCGTGCGCGTCGCCGACGAGCTCTACTCGATCCCGCTCGACGCGGTCGTCGAATCGCAGCGCATCGAGGCGTCCGGCGTCCGCACGGTGCACGGCAGCGAGGTCATCACGCTGCGCGGACAGGTGGTCCCGCTCGTGCGCATCGGCGAGTTCTTCCGCCTGGACACCCCGCGCGATCCCGACAAGGTGATGATCGTGATCGTGGGCGTTCAGGGGCGCCAGGTCGGGCTCGTCGTCGACTCGTTCCAGGGCGAGCAAGAGATCGTCATCAAGCCGCTGTCCGACGTGATCGGCCGCATCCCGGGCATCTCCGGCGCGACGATTCTCGGCAACGGGTCCATCTCGCTCATCATCGACGTGCATTCGCTGATCGCCGCCTCCGGTTCGGGCAAGGCCGCCCGCGCCGAATTCTCAGGAGTATAACACCGTGTCAGAGACCATTCAGGTTGTTTCGTTCAAGCTCGGCGCCGAGGAATACGGCGTCGACATCGCTCAGGTGCAGGAGATCAACCGCATGGTCTCCGTGACGCACGTCCCGCGCGCGCCGGCATTCATGGAAGGCGTGATCAACCTGCGCGGGCAGCTCATCCCGATCATCGACTTGCGCACGCGCTTCGGGATGCCGCGAGCCGAGCACACCAAGAACACGCGCATCGTCGTGACCGAGATCGGCACGAAGCGCGTCGGCATGGTGGTCGACTCGGTGTCGGAAGTGCTGCGTCTGCCCGTCGAGCAGATCGAGGACGCGCCCGAGATGCTGACCGGCGTCGACACGGAGTACATCCGCGGCGTGGGCAAGATCGAGGACCGGCTGATCATCCTGCTGGACCTGGCCCGCATCATCTCGCTGGCCGAGCGCCGTGAGATGGAATCCGCCGACATCGAGACCGCCGCCGCCTGATCCCCACCGGGCCCGGGGGAATGTCATCCTGCGCCTCGACCGGGAATGTCATCCTGCGCCCCGACCGGGAATGTCATCGTGAGCTTTCACCGGGAATGTCATCCTGAGCTTGTCGAAGGACGGCCGACGTGACCGACCAGACGAGCGCGCCGAGCACGAACGGAGAACCGGCCCAGGCGCACAGCACCGGGTTCCCGCTCGCCCGTACCTTGATGTGGGTCGGCGTCGCGGGCGCATCCGCGGCGCTGACGTACCTCGCCGTGCGCACGCTGCTGCGTCCGGGCACGGTCGCGCCTGACGAGACCGCCGACCGCATCCAGGCGCTGATCGAGGAAGCGAACCGCCTGATCAAGACCCTCGACGAGAAGAAGCAGAGCTGAGCGGTCTAGCACCGGGCGCGGTGGCGTCCGTGCGGTTCACGGACCTGCTTGCGAACGGCCAGGCGGTCGGCCGCATGGGCGGGTTCGTCGTGTTCGTCAACGGCCCGCTGCCGGGCGAGCGCGCGCGCGTGCGCGTCACGCAGGTCAAGCCGAAGTACGCCGTCGGCGAGGTCGTCGAGTACGAGTCGCAGTCCGACATGCGCGCGAAGCCGTTCTGCGCGGTGTTCGGCGTGTGCGGCGGCTGTCAGGTGCAGCACCTTGCGTACCCGGCGCAGCTCGCGTGGAAAGAGCAGATCGTGCGCAGCGCGCTGCGGCGCATCGGCGGCTTCCCCGACGCGAACGTGCGCCGTCCGGTCGGCATGGCGTTCCCGCGCAACTACCGCAACAAGATGGCGCTGGTCGCCGACCACGCGTCGGGCGAGACGTCGTTCGGCTTCTACCAAGCGCGCTCGCACGCGCTCGTGCGGATCGACTCGTGCCCGGTCGTGCTGCCGCAGCTCGACGCGGCGATCGGCGGACTGTACGAGGCGTCGCGCGCTCCCGAGTCGCGCGATGCCTTCGCGCGCGCGAAGCATGCGATCGTGCGCGCCGGCGCGGCGTCCGGACAAGCGGTCCTCTCGATCACGACGGACCGGCAGTCGCCCGAGATCCGCGAGCGCGCGCCCGCAATCGCACGCCGCGTGCGCGGCGTCGTCGGCGTATCGAACTCGTTCGAGCCGCGCACCGCCAACGCGGTGCTCGGGCGAAAGATGTCGTACGTGTGGGGTGCGCGCGAGATGGAGGAAACGATCGAAGGCGTGCGCTATCGCGTGTCGCCCGCGTCGTTCTTCCAAGTCAACAGCGAGATGGTCGGACACATCTTCCGGTTCCTCGCGCCGGGGCTCCGCACCGGCCGGACGGTCGTCGACCTGTACTGCGGTGCGGGAACGTTCGCGATCTTCTTCGCCTCGCGCGGCGCGGGCGTCGTCGGCATCGAGGAGAACCCCGCGGCCGTGCGCGAAGCGCGCGAGAACGCGGCGCTCAACAAGGTCGACGACCGCGTGCGGTTCGTCGAAGGGCGCGTCGAAGGCGCCGTCGCGAACAAGGACGGCAAAGCCGCTCTCGCCGCGGCGGACATCGTCTTCCTCGACCCGCCGCGCAAAGGCAGCGACGAGGCGACGCTCGAGGCGATCGCCGCAGCGGGCGTGCCGAACCTGTGGTATCTCTCGTGCAATCCGGCGACGCTCGCGCGCGACCTCGCGTACCTGGCGAAGCGCGGGTACGCGCTCGGCGTCGTGCAGCCGTTCGACATGTTTCCGCAGACGGGCCACGTCGAGACGCTGGTGACGCTGCACAAGGCCGGCACGCCGGACGACGTCACGCTTCCCGAAGCGCGAGGCGACCCCGTGGGACGAAACGATCCCCGAATGGCCGTCCGACGACAAGTACGCGAAAAGCGAGTACCCCGACTTCGTCGAGCAGTAGCGCGTCATCGTGTGCGCGCCCTACTGTCATCCTGAGCCTGTCGAAGGACGACCGGCCCTTCGACGGGCTCAGGGTGACGGGGGCTGTAGGCAGACGACGCTCTCGACACCGAGCAGAGCGAGCTAAGGGACGCTCTCGTCGTGCCGGCACGGCGGCATGGCGCCGTCGAGTGAGTCTCCGTCGATGACGCGGAGACCGCTATTTTGGGCTTGGTTGACGGTTTAGCGCGGATCGGCTGACTTGCGCAATTACTGTAATCCCGTTATACTGATTCCGCTATGGCGCGCGCGAAGGCTGAGAAGATTCTGGTTGAGGTTTCCGACCGCGGCGCGATCACGTTGCCCAAGGCATTGCGCCGCGCAAATCTCTACGAGGTGCGCCCGTCAGACAATGGGGTCCTCGAGCTTATCCCGCAACAAGCCATCGACGCGTCGCAGGCGTGGTTTTGGACCGAACGGTGGCAGCGCATGGAGCGCGAAGCGGACGCCGACATTGCGGCTGGACGCATAACGGCGTTCGACTCCGTAGATGCTTTGATCGAAGAGCTCGATCGCATCTGAAATTTCAGCTTACGGCGTCGTTCCGGGCCGGCTACAGTAGTCTCGGAGACCGAGAACGTGCGTTGTTCAAAGACTGCGTACGCTCGATCAACGACGCGTATTCGCGGCATGTTGCGAGCGGTGCGCGCGGCCGTATCGAATGGCCGAAAGCGCTTCGCGTGAAGGACGTGGAGGGCGCGCATGGCGTGTGGGAGGTAACGTGGTCGTTCTCCGGCCCTGACGGCCGTGCGACGTTCGAGTTCGTGCGCGTCGATGATGACGTCGCGATTCGCTGGCGTCGCATCGGCGGACACGAGGTTTTCAAGGAGCCGTAGATCCTCGGACGACGTCGCCCTTCGACAAGCTCAGGGTGACACTGAGGGCTCAGGGTGACACTGAGGGCTCAGCGTGACAGCAGCTCCATCAGGGTGAGCGCGTTGCGTGGTGCGTATGCGTTCTGGTCGTTGTTGAAGTAGACGTACGTCGCGTCGACGTTCGCCGCGAGCTCGCGAATCGAGGCCGCCCACTGCTCGAGGCGCTTGCGCGGGTACGAGCCGGCGTACGCCCGGACGGGGCCGTGGAGCCGGACGTACAGAACCGGGCCGGTCAGCACGTGCGGCGCGACGCTGCCGCGCAGGTCGTGCAGGCACAGCGAGATGCCGCGCTCGCGCAGGATCGCGTAGACATCGGGGTGATACCAGGACGGCTCGCGGAACTCGACGACGTAGCGGTGCCGCGGCGGCAGCGCGTCGAGGAAGCCGCGAAGCGCCTCGTCGTCGCGCGCGAAGAACGGCGGAAACTGCGCGAGAAAGTTCGCGATGCGAGGCACGAGCGGCTCGATGCGCGTCATGTAGTTGTCGACGAACGCGCGCGGCTCGCCGGGCCGCTTGCGGTGCGTGATCAGCCGGCTCAGCTTGACGGTGTACACGAACCCGGGCGGGACGGCCGCCCAGCGCGCCAGGTCGTGCTCTTTGGGCAGCCGGTACGTCGTGACGTTGAGCTCGACCGTCGGGAAGATCGTCGCATAGTACGCCAGCCACTCGCGCTGCGGCAGCTTGGCGGGGTAGAAGCGCCCGCGCCAGTCTTTGTACGTCCACCCGCTCGTTCCAATGAGAATCGGACCCACGCGCTCAATCGTTCCCACGATGCAGACCGAGCGCCTCACGCTCCGCGAGCCCGAGCTGGGCGACGCCGACGCGCTGCGCGACTACTACCGCCGCAACGCCGACCGCTTCGCCCCGTGGGAGCCCGAGCGGCCCGACGACGTCGACGCGCATCGCGCGTGGATCCGGGCGGCGCACGCGAACCGGCAGGGCGGCAAGCCGACGATCTTCCTCGCGTTCGACGCCGGCGCGCTCGTCGCG
Organism: Vulcanimicrobiota bacterium; assembly: GCA_963818845.1. Taxonomy (GTDB): domain Bacteria; phylum Vulcanimicrobiota; class Vulcanimicrobiia; order Vulcanimicrobiales; family Vulcanimicrobiaceae; genus Vulcanimicrobium. Next base: position 732,926 of record CAWFTO010000003.1, read on the forward strand.
GTCGTCGACGTGCACGGCTTCTCGGAGGACGGCGGCGCAATGATCAGTTACACCGTCGACGGCGCGTACGAGGGACGCGGCTTCGCGAGCGAAGCGGTCGCCGCGGTGCTGGACTATGCGCGAGACGAACTGGCGATCCGGCGGATGACGGCCTACTACGAGCCGGCGAACCAGCGCAGCGGACGGCTTCTGGAGCGCGCAGGCTTCACGGTCGTCGCGCAGACGCCGGTCGTACCCGGCTTCGAGCGCCTGATGCGTGTGCAGAACATCGCCGTCCGCAATCTCTAGCGCCATGTCGCGCGAACGCGAGGCGTGCTCCGGCCGGCAAGTGTGCGGAGTCGCGACAACGTACATCACGCACATGGATGCCACGCTGAAGAAGCTCTCCGCGTACTACGAGGTCGCGAACGTGCGCAGCGGAAAACTGAGAACGTCTCGCGTTGCGCGAGCCGGACGAAAGGGACGCCGAACTGCTGCTTGACTACTACGCCCGGAACGCCGAGCGTTTCGCGCCCTGGGAACCGCCGCGCGCCGAAGACGCGGCCGTGCACCGGGCGTGGATCGTTGCCGCACGGGCCAATCGTCACGGCGGCGCGCCGACGGCGTTTCTCGCCTTCGACCGCGCGAACGGCGCGCTCGCGGCGGTCGTCGACCTGCACGGTTTCTCCGACGAAGACGCCGGCGCGATGATCAGTTACACCGCGGACGGCGCGTACGAAGGACGCGGGTACGCCGGCGAAGCGGTGGCGGCGGTCATCGCGTATGCGCGCGATACGCTTCAACTGAAGAAGCTCACCGCGTACTACGAACCGGCGAACGTGCGGAGCGAACGGCTGCTGCAGCGCAACGGCTTCACCGTCATCGCGAGCGCGCCCGTCGTGCCGGGATTCGAGCGCCTCATGCGCGCACAGAACATCCCGGTGCGGTGGCTCTGATGCCGTCGGACGCGCTCGACGCGCTTCGCGCCCAGGTGCATGCCGATCCGCATCTCGCGCGGACGCTCGCGATGCTGCGGGACGGCCAGCTCTTCGACGCGGTCGAGCAGCTCGCGCGCTCGGCGCAGCTGGACGTCACGCGCGATGACCTCGACACGGCGGCCGCGCGAGCGCGCGCGGAATGGACGCTGCGCTGGATTCGCTGACCGCCTCGCTGCACGGCTGGACGCCCGTTCACGTCGCGGTTGCGCAGTCGCGAATCGACTGGGCGATGCTTCGCGAACCGCCCGAGCACGCGTTCTTCGAGCACGACGCCGACATCGCGATGCGCCGTCCGTTCAACGCGCTCTTCGCGCGGCCGACTCCCGTCGGCGTGCTCGACGCGTTCGCGGCGCAGCCGAGCGCGCGCGCTCCAGCCGGGTTCGTGTTCCATATGTCGCGCGCAGGCTCGACGCTGATCGCGCGCATGCTGGCCCAGATTCCGACGCTCCTCGTGCTCTCCGAGCCCCAGCCGTTCGACGGCGTGCTGCGCCGCTACGCGCGCGATCCGTCCGACGTCGACGGCGCGGTGCGCGCGCTGCGCGGGCTCGCGCACGCCTTTGCCGCGGACGGCGAACGGCGTATCGTCGTGAAGCTGCATGCGTGGCATATTTTGGCGCTGCCGCTGCTGCAGCGCGCGTTTCCCGACGTGCCGTGGGCGTTCGCCGCACGCGACCCGCGTGCCGTGCTGCGTTCGCAGGCGCGCGAGCCGGGGCCCGAGGTCATCGCGGGCACGATTCCGCCCGCGGCGCTCGGCACGGCGACGCGGACGCCCGCTTCGTCCATCGCATCGCTTTCCGGCGGAGGCGATGCGGCGGGCTATCGGGCGCGGGTGATCGGGGCGTTCTGCACGGCGGCGTTGCGGCACGCCGATGATCCGCGCGCGGTGTTCGTGGACTACGAGCAGCTGCCGTCCGCGGTGGCGTCGCGGATCGCGCCGGCGTTCGGGGTCGACGTCGCGCCGCACGATCGCGACCGCATGGATGCGATCGCCCGGCGCGACGCCAAGCGCGACGAGCCGTTCGTCGACGCGGCCCCGCCGTTTTCCGAGGCGATCGAGAACGACGCGCGCCGGCTCGACGAACCGTACGCCGCGCTGCGCGCGCTCGCGTACCGCAGTCCGTCGTGAGCTAGGCGTGCCCGTTCGTCGCGCGCTGCAGCAGCGCGATGATGTTCCCTTCGGAGTCGATCGCATAGCCGAACCGCCCGACGCCGGGGATGTTCTGCACGCGGCCCTGCTGGCCGCCGCCCGTCGCGATCAGGAGCATCGCATGATCGATGTCGTCGACCGCGACCGTGGGCGTGGGCGCCTTCACGATGTCCTGACGCGACGTGATGGCGGCCGGGATGCCCGCGCCGTCCGCGACCTCGCCGTCGTGCACCCAGTACGGCACCGGCGCGCCGTCGGCGGGCGCGAAGTCCCACCCGAACACGGTCCGGTAAAACATCGCGGCCCGTTCCACATCGTCGGCAGGGATGTGGAAGTTGACGATCTTTCCCACGGCTCCGATGTCAGATTTGCGGCTGGTGGGCGACGAAGCCGTTCACCTGCTCGTGCGTGAGCCCGATGGAGAACAGGAATCGTGCGGCTTCGAACTGCGGGTTCTCGCGAGCCATGCCGGACCACGCGCCACGCAGCGTGCGAATGCGCGCGTCGTTGGCGTCGAGGAGCGCGTTTGCCTCGGAGGCGCTGAGGCGCGCCGACATGCGCGCGATGCCGTCGTTCAGCGAAAGCGCGCCGCCGGCAAGCGCGTCCGCCGCCGCCGCGAACGTGCTGCGGTTCGGCTCGCTCAGCGCGCCGAGCGCCACGTCGCGCGTCGACACGCGTGTCGATTCCATGCGGGCGAGTACGTCCGCCGCCATCGGACGAGCGAATCCCGCCGCGTAGCGCACCGCCGACGCCGAGAGCTTGCGGGCGTCGGCGAGCGCGCGCGCACGCTCCGGAACCAGCTGCGGCGCGCGCCGCAGCGCCGCAGGCAACCGCAGCGAGTCGGCGTGGGCGGACATGCGGCGTCCCGACTGCGCGATGAGCGTCGGACTCGAGGGGTACATGCCGGCGACCGCGACGATGTAGCCGACACCGGGTTTCGGCAGCCGAAACGAAACCTTGCCGTCACCGCCGGCGCTGGTTCCAAGGATGCTGAACAGCATCCGGTAGTCGCTGACGGTGATCGACTGGCCCTGCGCCAGCAGCCAACCCGCCGGAGCGACGGTCCCGTCGAAGCGCCAGGCTTCGCCGATGATGGGGCGCGTGAGAACGTTATCGGGGATCTTGTCGGCGGTCGAGGGCACGAAACCGCCGCCCAACACTTGTGTGCGACTGCTCTTGGAAGGCGCGACACCCGGAAGCGCTTGGAGGACATGGTGACCGCCGCAACCGGTCATAAAGGCCGCTGCGGCCGCTCCCATAAACGGGGCGCGCTTCACGATGAACGAAATCCTTTCGTAGAGTTCTGGCGAGAAGTGGCTTCGAACCGCGTCAGTTCTGCGAGGGGAAGATGCCTTGCAGCGCGATGCAGAACGCGAGCGTGAGGAACGGCTGACGGTTCTCGTGCGGCTGGCTTCCGCCGATCAGGGTGACCATCGACGCGTGCATCGCGACCATGCTGCTGCTGCCCGGTGAGTACACCGTGGCCGGCGAGCTGACGGCGGGCAGCGTGTTCGTCGGAACGGTTTGATTCGCGTTGCCGGGCCGCGCGTCGCCGTTCGCGGGATGGATGTGGGCCGGCATCTCGCTCATGATGACGGTGTGCGCCTCTTCGCCGCCGCGTTCGCCGAGCGTGTGCCCGGCGCCCATGTGCATCGGTACGCGGCCCTGGAGGTTCGGCAGCGCAAAGTTCACCCGACCGTCGCCGCCGTACGTCGTGCCGAGCAGCGAGAAGAGTGCCTGATTCTGGTTGATCGGAAGAAGCTGCCCGTTGCAAAACGCCCACCCTTTGGGCGCGAAATTGAACGAGACGATCTTGATTTCCGAGAGAAAGGGGGTCGCCATCGAATTTCTCTCCTACGTCCGCGGCGGGTAGACGCCTTGGAGGGCGATGCAGTAGTTCAGCGTCAGGTACGGCATCATGTTGTTGTGCGGCTGGCTCCCGCCGGCCACCGACACCATCGCGGCGTTCATCATCGCCGTCTGCGGCGTTCCGCTGCTGGAGTAGATGTTCAGCGGGATGTTTCCGGTGTTCCCGGGCAGCGCCCCGCTCGGGCTCGTGGTGTTCGTGTCGCCGGCGTTCACGTCGGCCTGCACGTTGTGCGCGTGCGCCGGCATCTCCGAGGTGAGGAGCGTGACGTAATCCTCACCGCTGCTCTCCCCGATGGAGAACTGGCCGAACGGCGAGTTGCCGCTGTACTGCGTGGTGTGCATCGCGACGGAGCCCTGCAAATTCGGCAACGCGAAGTTCGACTTGCCGTCGCCGCCGTATTGCGTCCCGAGGAGCGAGAAGAGGGCCGTATTCTGAGAGATCGGCATGATCTGCCCGTCGCAGAACGCCCACCCTCGCGGGGCGAAGTTGAACGGGAAGATGCGGATCTCCGCGACAAATGGGTTCGACATCGCTCTTCCTTACGTCGGGCTCGGGTACACGCCGAACAGCGAGATGATGTACGTGATCGCGAGAAACGGCTGCATGTTGTCGTGCGGCTGCGACCCGCCCTCGGTCGGCAGCGTCATCATCGTATGGATGTTGCGCCCCAGCGGGGCGTTCGCGTAGATCGAGTTCGCGGTCGGATTGCCGTAGTAGTTGTTGGCGGGCGAGCCTTGCGTCGTCGACGCCGCGCCGCCGTCCGCGACGATCGGGTGTCCGTGGTTCGGGATTTGGTTCGTCGTCAGTGTCACGCTCGCGACGCCGCCGTTCTGCGCGAGCGTGTACGTCGACGTGCCGTTGCTGCCGACGTGGATGGGCACGCGCGCCGCGAGGTTCGGCAGTGCGAACGTGTTCACGCCGTCTCCGCCGTACGTCGTGCCGATCAGGTTGAAGAGGGTGTCGTTTTCCGCGATGGGGAGCAGCTGACCGTCGCACGTCGACCATCCCGCCGGTGCGAAGTTCCCCGCAAACATCCGTATCTCGCCGATATACGGTGAGCTCATGAGACCCCTTTCCTAAGGCTTGAACGCGGCCGCGTACGGCCCGTTCGTCGGCAGGTTCAAAAAGTAGGTTTGTTTCGGACCGTTCGGCACCGCGGTCGGGACGCACGAGCCGCCCGAGTACGGACCCCAGTAGCCCGACTGCGCCGCCGTCGTACTGACGTCGTAGATGTACGCGCCTTGTACCGACGTCTTGTTGGGCTGCGTGAACAGCACGAGCAGCTTCGTCGACGAGAGCCACTTCAGGTCGCGGATGTTGACGCCGGAAACGCCGTAGACGTAGTCCGCGGTCGGATCCGGCGCGCCGGAGCTTCCGCAGGCGAGCGCCCCGGTGTTCGCGCCGTCGAACGCGATGACGCCGTTCGCGAGCGGGTTGTGGCTCGCGTCGTAGATCTGGATCTCTTCGCCGCCGTAGTAGCTGTTGTAGTCGTTCAGCAGCGCGACGGCGAGGTAGCCGGTCGTGGGCGCGACGGCCATGCGCTGCGCCTGACCGCCCGAGCACGGCGATACGCCGCCCGGGCAGTCGTCCGCCGTATCCGGGTCGGGCTGGATGCGCTGGCCGCCCACCTTCGTGATCGACGGGCCGTTGCCGACCGTGTAGTAGTCGAGGTAGCCGCCGTGCGCGACGTTCGTACCGACCAGCAGCTGGTTGTTGTGGTCGTCCCACGCCATCGAGAACGGATCCGTGATCGTCGCGTCTTGCGCGTTCGTGATCGTCGCGGTGGTTCCGGAGGAGTTGAGGACGACGATCTTTGAGTTCGTGCCGTCGTAGATGCCGAACGCGAACGTGCCGGCGTTGAGCGTCGGCAGGTTCACGAGCGGCCGGCCGAACGGCACGCCGTACGACCCGGGGTTCGCGAAGTTCGCGCCCGCCACGTAGTTCGTGTTCAGAACGAACGTCTGCACGTTGTACGTCGTGGTCGGATTGTTGCCGATCGCCACGGTTCCGTTGCTGCTGAGCGCGATGGAGTCGGGGACGTGGATGTTGGTCTGGGTCGTCGTCGCGAGGTTCGCGCCGGTGGCGATGGCGCCCGCGGGGACGCACGCGAAGTTGCCGTAGTCGGTGTGCGCCGGGTTGCCGTTGTTGGCGCCGCCCGCGCCGCCGTTCGCGATCAGCAGGTTGCCGCCGGAGTCGAATACGAGCTCTTCGGGATTGTCGACGTCGTAGTCTTGCGGCGAGCTGATCGACAGCGTTTGCGCGAGGCTCGGCGTGGACCACGCCGTGAGCGAATCGGGACCGCCCGAGCCGCCGAGCGAGGTGGTGAAGAAGTTGACCGACCCCGACGTGCCCGCGGTGTTCTGCTCGATGATCGCGAGGAAGTTGCTGGTCGGCGGCGCGGCGGACGCGGAGAACGTGAAGTCGTGCTCCTGCGTGAACGTGAGCCCGTCGGCGCTCGGCGGCACGCCGCGCACCTTGACGCTCACGTTGCTCACCGGAACCGCGGTCGGGGTGAGCGTGATCGACTGCGAGGACTGATTGATCGTGAACGTCACGTTGCCGCCCGTGCCGGTGAGCGTGCCCGACGATGTCTGCCAAACGCTGCTGCTGTCCTCGATCTGGATCTGCGGAAGGCCGGGCGCGACGATCGTCTTCCCGGCGGGATCGCGCGAAGCTGACGTTGATCGTGACCGGAGCTCGATCCGTTGCCCGAACCGAACGCGCTCTGAATCGATCCGGACGTGCACGGCTGCGTGCCGCTGAGCGAGATCGTCGCCGCGTTGCCGTCGAGCGACACCTTCGGCGTGTTGACGGCGCCCTGCGCGATCGTGAACGTCGCATGGTTCTCGGACAGCTTGTTGCCCGTTCCGCCGCTCGCATCCCACGACGCGATCGTCGCGGTGTCGATCCCGATCGGCATCTGGAACTGGGCGGTGCACATATAGTTGCCGGCATTGTTCGGGTCGGTGCCGCACTGGCCCGGCGTGCTCGGGTTCCCGGTGAGATTGGAGAAGTTCACGGCCTGCGCGGCCTTGAGCGCGGCCGGCACGTACGCGTAGATGTCGGCGTTCCCGGCCGCGGCGCTCTTCGTGTCGGTTACCTGGACGGTGATCGACGCGGTAGCGCTCGAGAGATACTTCGGTGCGCGCGTGCCGAGCGACGCGCGACCGGTCGAGCTCGTCGGTTTCGGGAACGTGAACGTGAACGTGGCCGTCGCGGAGCCGACGGCGGACGTGCCCGAGCCTGAGCCGGAGCCGCCGCCGGACGGAACGAACGACGAACCGTGACCGCCGCCGCACCCCGCGAGCAGCGATGCCGACACGGCGAGTGCGGCGACGGAAGAGCGAAGTCTACGAGCCGTGAGATCCATGGCGAACCGTTTCTGAATTGACATGATGGGTTAGTGGCGGCTCCGGCCGTTGACGCCCACGTTGGACACGGTGACCGAGATCCAGAACGTGCCGTCGTGCGTCGGGTTGCCGGCAGTATTCGCGGTGTGCCCGGTGAGCGGGTAGCCGGTTCCGCTCTCCTCGAACCGCGCGGAACAGATACCTGCGCCGCTCGCGGTGACGGTGTACGACGTTATGGGCGCCGTCGAGTTCGCGGAAGCGGTCGCGATGTTGGTGCAGCTGTTCAGCACCAGCGTGAAGCCCTGGCTGAACGGAGCGTTCGTGAACCCGCTTTCCGCCGCGGTCACCGTGAGCGTTCCGCCGGTTCCATAGAAGAACAGCGTCTGCTGGCCCCAATTCGTGTCCGAGCTCAACCCGCCGTGGTTCGCGTCGTCGAGGTAAATCCCGAACGGCGTGGTGGGGTTCTCGTTCGACGTCAGCGTGATGTCGTTCACGGCGGTGGAGATCGTGCCGCCGCCCGTGATCGCCGGGTACGAGGTTGCGCCCGGGTCGCTCGCGGTGATCGTGAACGGGTTCTCCGCCTGGCCGGGGTACGTCAGCGTCACGACGTCCGACGGTTTGGTGACCGTCACGCTGCTCGCGCCGGCGGCACCGTTGAGGCTCAGCTTCGTCTGGCCCGTCGGATCGTTGTCGGTGAGCAGAATCGGGTTGGCGTAGTTCGCCGGCGTCGTGCCGTCGACGATCGTCGCGCCCGATGCGTCGCTCGCCGTCACGGTCAGCGCTTCGCCGCTCGTCTTGTACGTCGCGTCGTTCGCGTTCAGCGTCGCGCCGCTCACGGACACCGTCGAAACGACGCCCTGCAGCGTCGCGTTGATCGTGTTCGCTATGCCGGTGGTGATCGTGACGGTGTTCGTGACCGTGGAGAGCACGTGGTTGGAGCTATCGAACGTCTTGAGCGTGTAGTTCAGCGATCCCGGCGGCGTGATCACGGTGAACGTGCACGTCGCGGTGTTGTTCGTCACGGAGCAGTTTCCGCCGCCGCCGTAGGTCAGAGCCCGGCCTTGGTTCGCGATCGCCGCTAGCGCGCCGGTCGGCGCGACGGTGTTGATCGTGTTGATCAGAAACTGCGCTTGCGTCGAGTTCGGCGAGACGTACTGCGGCGTGCGGCGCGTCGCCGACGGCGCGGGACCGTGCGGGAACGTCAGGACGATCGTCGAGGTGGGATACTGCTGCTGTGGCGCCGTGGTCGGCGCGGCCGTGGGCTGCTGCGCGGGAACAGCGGGCGACGACGAGCCGCCTCCGCCGCCGCAGCCGGCGAGGAGCGACGCCGACGCGGCGACGGCGGCGATCGAAGTGGCGAACGAGTTCGCGAGCCGATTCATGCAGCGATCCTTTTGCCGCGACCCCCGCGGCGTGGAAGAAAGACCGAGGACGTGAGAACGACCGCCCGTCGTCCTCGGCACGACGGGCGGTCTGCTGCGCAGTCGCTAGTTGCGGCGGTGCTTCGCGTTCGCGTTGACCGACGACGTCGTGTACGTCACGAGCAGCGAAGCGCTGCCGTCCGTCGAGTTGCCCGTCAGGCCGTCGGCGACGGTCATGGTGCACGACCCGGCGACCGGGCCGGCGACGACGGTTGCCGTGATCGGCGTGCCCGCAGTCGTATCGTTCGTCCCCGCGGAAGCGGTCGCGATCGAGGCGCAGCCCGCCGGTACGCTGACGTTCAGCGCGTGCCCGTACGGCGAGTTCGTCCAGCCGCTCTCCGTGAACGACTCGGAGCCGGTGCTGCCGATGCCGCTCGGGGCGAAGAGGTCGATCTCCGCCGAGCCGGACAGCGCGACGCCGGACGGCGTTGCCTGCGCGGAATTGAAGGCCGGGGCGTTGAGGTTCGGCTGGATGCTCGCGCTGTTGCTGGTCGCGGTGCTCGCCGACGCGGTGATGGTCACCGGGTTCTCCGCGAGCCCGTCGTAGCGGACCGTCGCGCCCGCGTCCGGCCCGTTGAGCGTGACAAATGTCGGGCTACCCGTGGTGCAAGCGGTACTGCCCGGCGCCGGCTCGATGCACGTGCCGTACACGTTCGTGTCCGGATCGCTGATCTTGACTACCAGCGGCGCGCCGGTCGCGTCGACGTACGTCACCGCGGGGCTCTGGCCCGTCGGGATCGTTTGGCCTGCGCCGTCCGTAGCGATCACGCTCACGAAATCGGTTTGATTCTGCGATCCGGCGTTGAAAACGTTCGTCGGGACGTTCGAGAGCGTCAGCGTCGCGGGGATCGCGCCGAGCGTAAGCGTCTCAACGTTGCTCACGCCGGCGTTGATCGTCACGTTGTTGAGCTGCCCGGCGTTGAGTGCGTGGGCGCCCGCGGGATTGGCGTTGTCGTACGTGACGACGGTGAACGAGTCGGTGCCGGGCGGCGTCGGCGGGCCGTTGACGGTGCAACTGGTCGAGCACTGACCCGCCGAGACCGTCGTCGTCGCCGGGTTGCCGCTGATCGAGCTCGGAGTAATGCCGACGGAGTCGGCGGTCAGCGTGATGACAACCGATAGCGTCGCGCTCGACACGTACTGCGGCGTGCGTGCCTTGCTGTTCGTGCGCTGCGGAATCTTCAGGACGAACTGCGGCGTGACGAGGTTACCTTGTTGCTGAACCGGGGTCTGCGGTTGCTGCGGCGTGGGAGCCGGCGCGCTTCCGCCGCCTCCTCCGCCGCAACCCGCGAGCGCCAGAACGGCGACGAACGTCAGGATCTTACGCATCGGGAGCTCCTTGAGCGAGGACGTGGGGCGGATCATGAGTGGCGGCGACGGCTGTTGATGACAAAGCCGCTCGTGGTGACGGAGATTTGGAGTTGCGCCGTTTGGCCGAAGCTGTCGCTGAACGTCGCCGTGCAGGTGACGGCCGAGTTGCCGGTGATCGTGAACGACGTCGACGGACCGATCGGACTGGCCGACGAGATGGTCGCCTTGCCCGAACACGTGTCGCTCTCGGTGAACGTGCCGCCGTAGCCGCCTTCACTGACCTGCACGTGTCCCGCATTCGCGGCGCCCGTGATCACGACGATCGAGTTCGGGTTGACGACCAGCACGTTCGGGACCGGCGTCGGCGTCGGACTCGGCGTCGGGGACGGAGTAGGCGTCGGCGAAGGTGTCGGCGTGGGTGTCGGCGTCGCCGTGGGGGTCGGCGTTGCGCCGACGGGCGTAGCGGTCGGCGTCGGCGATGCCGTCGGCGTGGGGCTCGGCGTCTGGCCGACGGGCGTAGCGGTCGGCGTCGGCGATGCGGTCGGCGTGGGGCTCGGCGTCTGCCCGACGGGCGTAGCGGTCGGCGTCGGCGATGCCGTCGGCGTGGGGCTCGGCGTCTGACCGACCGGCGTTGCGGTCGGCGTCGGCGTCACGGAAGGCCGCGTGGTGGGCGTCGGGCTGGGCGACGGCGACGGGGTCGGCCCGGTGAACGCGACGAGCGCGAACCAGTACTTCACGTTCGCCTTGAACGTGAACGTCAGGTTGTTCGAGGTGAACGTGAGCGTGTCGCCGCTGACGGTCGCCGGCCCGAGGAATGCGAGCTGCCACACGTTGGCCGTGGCATCGTAGAACGCGACGTAGTAGCTGGCGCCCGGGATGATGTCCGCGGGCGGCACGGTCAGCGAGAAATAATGGCTCGTGGGCTCCGAGACGACCGTGTTCGAGATCAGCGAGATGTAGAGGATGGTGTCATGCGGCAGCGTGTCGAGCGCGGCGCGCCCGCCCATCACGTACTTGCCTTGCATCGCCGGCGGCGCGGAGCCGTCGGTCGGGGCGAAGTTCTGGATCGTCTCGGTGAACGTCGCCGTGACCGGCGGGCTGATCGCGGGGAACGTCACCGTGCCGCTGAAGCCGTTCGAGCTCGGAAGGGGCACCGTCTGCGGGGTGCTGCCGAGGTTGACCGTCTGGGTCGTCGTCGCGCTGAACAGCGCCGTCTGTCCGGTGTAGAGCGGCGGAGGGCTCGTGCCGCCGCCTTGGCACGCCACGAGCGCAACAGCTGCTCCGAGCATGACGAAAGGCGTCCAAGCAAGACGTTTCACAGAAAAACCTCGGAGCAACTAGACCGAGAGAAAAACCGCATTGCACCCCCAAGCGGATCACGGCCCATGACGATGCGTCGTGAGCCGGTACCGTCTCTGTACGTCGAGAACACCGCTGGCACCTATCGAGTCGCCGGGGCCTTTGGTCGCGGACGGAGCCTAGGACGTTTTACGCGAACGTCGGCGCGTCATGGCTTCGGACCGCATCGACATCCGCCACGTCGCGCGCCTCGCGCGGCTGGCGCTCACCGACGAAGAGATCGAGACGTTCGGTCCGCAGCTGGGCAGCCTCATGACCCACGTCGACGCGCTCGCCGCACTGGACACGGAGAACGTCCCCGCGACCGCGCAAGTGGTCCCCTCACGCAACGTGCAGCGCGCCGACGCGGTACGCCCTGAGATCATGCTGTCGCGCGAGGCCGCGCTGCGGAACGCGCCGCAAGCCCAGGCGGGATTCTTCCGCGTGCCGCGGATCCTGGCCGAGGAGGGCTGACGTGGACCCGGTCAAGGACACCGCCCGCGACATCGCGCGGGCGGTCAACGCACGCGCCGTCGCCGCCGCGGAGATCGCCGAGGCGCTGATCCCGCATGCCGAGCGCACCGACCGGAGCCTGCGCGCGTACCTGCAGCTCACGCCGGACCTGATGCGGGCGCGTGCGCGGCGCGTCGACGAGCGGATCGCCGCCGGCGAGTCGCTGCCGCTCGCGGGCGTCCCGGTCGCGATCAAGGACAACATGTGCCTGGACGGCACGCGCACGACCGCGGGCTCGAAGATTCTCGAGGGCTTCGTCGCGCCGTACACGGCGACCGCGGTTGCCCGGCTGCTCGAGGCGGGCGCGCTGCCGGTCGGCAAGACGAACCTCGACGAGTTCGCCATGGGCTCGTCCGGCGAGAATTCCGCGCTCGCTCTGACTCGCAACCCGTACGACCTCGACCGCGTCCCGGGCGGATCCTCCGCCGGCAGCGCCGCTGCGGTGGCGGGATTCGAGGCGACGGTCTCCTTGGGAAGCGACACCGGCGGCTCGATCCGCGAGCCGGCCGCGTTCTGCAACCTCGTCGGTTTCAAGCCGACGTACGGACGCGTCTCGCGCTACGGCCTGATCGCGTTCGCCTCGTCGCTCGACCAGATCGGCCCCTTCGCCCGCACGGTCGATGACGCGGCCCTGGTCTATGACGCGATCGCCGGAAAGGACCCGCTCGACGCGACGAGCGTGGACCGCGAGGTCGAGCCCGCGGCCGGCGCGAGGCGCGAGGATTTGCGCGGCGTGCGCGTCGGCCTGGTCAAGGAGTTCGCGCTCGACAAGCTCGACGCGGCTGCCCGCGCGTCGTATGAGGCCGCGTACGCCGACCTCGCGCGCCTCGGCGCCGAGCTCGTCGACGTCGAGCTGCCGACGGCGGACTACGGCCTTGCGACGTACTACCTGATCGCGCCCGCGGAGTGCTCGTCCAACCTCGCGCGGTTCGACGGCGTGCGTTACGGCCTGCGCGTCGACGGCGCCGACGTGAACGAGATGTACGAGCGCACCCGCGCCGCGGGCTTCGGCCCCGAGGTCAAGCGCCGCATCTTGATCGGCACGTACGCTCTCTCGTCCGGCTATTACGACGCCTATTATCTGAAGGCGCAGAAGGCGCGCACGCGGGTCGCCGAGGACTTCGCGCGCGCGTTCGAGCGCTGCGACGTGATCGTCTCGCCCGCTGCGTCCTCGCCGGCATTCCGGTTCAACGCGAAGAGCGACCCGGTCACGATGTACCTGATGGACTACTACACGATCCCGGGTTCGCTCGCCGGGCTGCCGTCACTGTCGGTGCCGTGCGCGCCCGTCGTCCCCGACGACGGCGACCGGCCGATGCCGATGGGTCTGCAGATGACGACGCCGCTGTTCAAAGAGCGCGAGCTGCTCAGCTATGCGCAGGCGTTCGAACAAGCAACGCACTACGCCGCGAAGCTCAGTCCGGTCACCGCGCCCGGCGCGTCGGTGTCCGCGATGAGCGCCGGAGATGTCACCCTGAGCGCCGGAGATGTCACCCTGAGCGCCGGAGATGTCACCCTGAGCTTGTCGAAGGGTGAATGATACGGCGCGCATTTGCGGGGCACCGCTATGGGCGTGTATACTTCCGGATATACTATGACGGAAACAAAGATCGCGCGATACGGCAACAGCCTCTCGGTGCGTCTTCCGGCGGCGCTCGCCCGGGAGCTCGACTTGCGTGAAGGTGACGTCGTGACGCTGCGGCGTACCGACACGGGTCTCGCGGTCGACCGGCGGCACAGATCCCGGCTCGAGGCAATGCTTGCAACGGTTACCGGCCCGCCGGAGGGCGAGTGGGACACGGGGCCGGCCGTCGGCAACGAGGTCTTCGAATGAAGGTGCCGGACCGCGGCGACCTGGTCGTGCTGAACTTGCACCCGCAGCGCGGCCGCGAGCAGAGTAAGCGCCGACCGGGGTTGGTTCTGTCGCCCGCACCGTTCAACGCCGCCTTTGGGGTCGCGTTCGTCGCGCCGATCACAACGCGTGCGAGTCGAAATGCATTCGAGGTCGCGTTACCGCCGGGACTGAAAATCCACGGCTCGATCCTCGCTCATCAAGTAAAGGCACTGGACTGGAACGCGAGGGCGGCGACAGCCGCCGGGCACGCTCCGGAAGACGTCGTTACTCGCGTCGCAGACATCGTGAAAGACATCGTAGGCTAAAAATGACTTCCCTTGCGACACCGTCCAGCGACGAATCGTCACGAAAGTACGAAGCCGTCATCGGCATCGAGTGCCACGTCGAGCTCAAGACCGAGAGCAAGATGTTCTGCGGGTGCCCCAACGCGTTCGGCGGCGAGCCGAACACGAAAGTGTGCCCGGTCTGCCTTGCGCTGCCGGGCGCGCTGCCGGTACCGAACGCGGTCGCGATCGAGCACATGCTGCGCGCGGGCCTTGCGTTCGGCGCGGAGATTCCGCCGCATTCGAAGTTCGACCGGAAGAACTACTTCTATCCGGACATGCCCAAGGATTACCAGATCTCGCAGTACGACATGCCCCTCACGCAGGGCGGCGTCGTGCGCTACTGGCTCGAGGACGGCACGCGCGGCGAGTGCCGCCTCACACGCATCCACCTCGAAGAGGACACCGGCAAGTCGACGCACGCGGGCTCATCCGACGGACGCCTCGCGGGCTCCACGTCGTCGCTGGTCGACTTCAACCGCGCCGGCGTTCCGCTGATGGAGTGCGTCTCCGAACCGGACATCCGCAGCGCCGACGACGCCGTGGCATACCTCGAGACGCTCGCGCGCACGTTCCGGCAGCTCGGCGTGAGCGACGTGAAGATGGAAGAAGGCTCGCTGCGCTGCGATGCCAACGTCTCGATCCGCCTGCGCGGCGCGACCGAATACGGCACGAAGGCCGAGATCAAGAACATGAACTCGTTCCGCAGCGTGCGGCGCGCGATCGAGTCGGAGATTCGCCGGCAGATCGCCGTGCTCGAGAGCGGCGGACGCGTGATCCAGGAGACGCGCGGCTGGGACGAGCACGCGGGCGTCACGCACAGCCAGCGGTCCAAGGAACAGGCGCACGACTACCGCTACTTCCCCGACCCGGACCTCGTGCCGATGGACGTCACGCCGGAGACCGTCGAGCGCGTGCGCGCGGCGCTTCCGCCCACGCCGTACGAGCGCTACGTGCGCTACGTCGACGAGCTCGCGCTCGATTCCAAACGCGCGACGCAGCTCGTCGACGACGGCGCGCTCGGGGCGTGGTTCGACCGCGCGCTCGAAGCGGCGGGCGGCAACGCGGCCGGAGTCGCGGCGTTCGTGCTCGGCGATCTGTCGCGCCTCGCGAACGAGAGCGGCACGCACGTCGCCGACGGCAAGGTGACGCCCGAGGCGCTCGCCGAGCTCGTCGCCCTCACGTCGTCGAATGCGATCAACTCGAAGGCCGCGAAGCAGGTGCTGGACACGCTGTGGAGCGAGGGCGGTTCGCCCAAGGCGATCGTCGAGCGCGAGGGTCTCGCGCAGGTGAGCGACCGCGGCGCCGTCGAGGCGATCGTGGACGAGGTGCTGGCGGCGAATCCGAAGGTCGCCGCGGACTACAAGGCCGGCAAGACCAACGTGATGGGTTTTCTCACCGGAGCCGTGATGAAGGCGTCGCGCGGCAAGGCGAACCCGTCGCTCGCGCAGGAGCTGCTCAAAGAAAAGCTGGGCTAGGGACCGCTCCGAGCGGCGGGCGGCGACCGTACGATCGGGACACTCGTCACACTAGCGGCGTCGCGTGCGACCTACGTATCATCGCCTGGAGTCCGGCGGCGGGTACCGGCAGCGGGTGTGGGCGACCGTGTCGTTCGCGCGAGTGCTAGAGAATCGGGCCCATGCCTCGCCGGAGGCACTCGCACAGCAGCGCCTGACGGTTCTCGACGCCGAACGTCTTGAGCAGCGCCGAGATCGTGTTGCGGATCGTCTTGTCCGAGCGGTCCAGCTGGCGCGCGATCTGCGCCGTGCTCTTGCCCTGCAGCAGAAGATCGAGCACGCCGCGTTCGGCCCGTGAGAGGTCGCGCAGCGCGGACGCGTTGAGCGAGGCGATGTGACGGTTGACGCCGCGCCGAATCCACGAGTCGGGCGCGAACGCACGGGCTCGCTCGTCGACGTAGCGCACGACATCCGCGTCCCGGTCGAGCTCCATGAGCCGATGGGCCGCGATGAGCGCGGCGATCTGGAACCCGAGCCGCCGCAACGTCTCGAATGCGCTGCGATAGAGGCGTCGCGCGCGCAGCGTATGACCGCGCGCGTCCGCGATGACGCCCGACACGTATTCGAGCTCCGCCCTATCCGCGCTGTAGTCTTGCCACGGCGTGGGCATGTGGGCGTGGTTGGCGAGATCCTCGAGCACCGCGCCGGCGGCGTCCGGATCGCCGTCGCTCGCCAAAACCTCCGCGATCATGAGAAACGCCTGCGACTCGACCGGGTGCTGGACGGCGTCGATGCGCTGCTCGCAATAGTACCGGCGGATGCTCTCGGCGACGTCGTGGAAAGCGAGCTGCTCGCCGTATCGCAGCAGGATGAGCGCCTTGCGGCACATGCCCTGGAGCTGCAGGCTGACAGGGAGGCTCGGCGCGAGCATCGCGTCCGCGCTGCGGAGCGCGTCCCTGGGGTTTCCGACCATCTCGAGCAGCGTCGACTGCTGGCGGTGCGCGGCAAATCGCGGATACCAGAGCTCTTCCGGGATCGCTTGCAGATCGCCGTACCGCCTGGCGATGCGCAGCCAACCTTCGATGTCCAGGCGCTCGCATGCGAGGTTGCCGACGAACGAGAGAAGCTTGAGCTCGAGCAAACGCTCGTGCGGAATGCGCATCAGGCGCGTAAGCGCCTCCTCGCCGAGCCCGGCGGCCGCGTCGAGCTCCAGGCGCAGGTGCGCGATCGTGGCCTCGTTCTCGAGCCGCTTGACGTACGGGAGCGTGTCGCCGGGCGGGATGGAGCGTAGCATCTCGAGCGCCGCTTCGTACTCTCCCCGGTACATCACAGTGAGAGCACGGTACGCGACGATCTCGTCGCGCTCCGCGATCGCGCTGTGCGCGAGCGCCTCGGCGAGCACGTCATCGCTTTCCTGCCAGGCGGCGGTCGACACGAGCGCGAGACCGAGCAGCAGGGCGCGCTGCGCGAAGTCGGGACGGCCCGGCGCAACCTGGATGCTCCGGGCATACGCGACCGCGTCTGCGGTGCGACGCAGCCGGCGAAGGCACTCCACGCGCACGCGCATCAGGCGGACGTCGTCCGCGTGCTCCGGCAGCGCCATGGCATGGTCCGCGGCGTCGAGAGCGCAGCGAAAATCGCCGCGCATCCACATCGCGACGATCTCCGCCGTGCGAGCGCGCGCGCGGTCCGTGGCGGCGCTGCGCGGCGGATCGTTTCGCGCCGTGAGCTCGGCCGCTTGCGCCATGGCAACAGCACGTTCGCTCACCCCGCCGCCTCCGGCCTTCCGCGCCGCGCAGTAGCTTGTCCGTGCGGGGACGAATTTTCCGCGTCCATGCTCATCGACGAGCGCGGCCTCGACGTTCTCGACTTCCAGCGCATCCGCGAGCGGTATGCGGGGCAGACGCACGCCCCGCAGTCGCACGCGCGCGCCTTGATCGCCGAACCGAGCGACGACTTCACGCTCGTGCGCCGGCTGAGCGGCGAGACGACGGAGATGCGCGCGCTGATCGGGGACGGCGGGTTCTCGATGCAGCGGATCGACGACGTCGAGGACGCCGTGGCAACGGCGGCGCGCGGCGTGCCCCTCGGAGCGCGCGACCTGCGAGCCGTCGCGGACGCGCTCGCGGCCGCGGCCGCCGCCGTGAAGGCGGTACGCGAAGCGGAGATCGACGCGCCGCTGCTGCGCGAGGCGTGCGCGCCGTTCCGTGCGCTGCCCCAGATCGTGCACCGCGTCCACGATGCGATCGACGAGCGCGCGAACGTGCTCGACCGCGCCTCGGCGGCACTCGGCCGCATCCGGCGCGGCATGCAGCAGGCGCAGGACGACGCGCGCGACCGCGCGGCCGCGATCGTGCGGTCCTCGCGCTACGCAAACGCGATCCAGGACGCCATCGTCACGGTACGCGACGGCCGCTTCGTGGTGCCGGTGAAAGCCGAGTTCGCGGGGCAGGTGCAGGGCATCGTGCACGACGCGAGCGCGTCGGGACAGACGCTGTTCGTCGAACCGCTGGAGACGCTCGAGGCGAACAACCGGCTGCGCGCGCTGCGCGTGCAGGAAGAGGTCGAGGTCGCGCGGGTTCTCGCGGAGCTTTCGTCGCTCGTGCAGGCCGACTCCGCGCAGATCGCGGCGGATCTGTCGGTCTACGTCGAGCTCGATCTGGCGGCGGCGCGCGCGGCGGTGGCGCACCGCATGCGCGCCGTTGCGCCGGATCTGGTCGACGACGCCGTCGTACGCATCGACGAAGGCCGGCATCCGCTGCTCGACGAGCGCGCCGTGCCGCAGACGGTCCGCCTGGACGACGACATTCGCATCCTGATCGTCTCGGGGCCGAACATGGGCGGCAAGACGGTCGCGCTCAAGCTCGTGGGCCTCGCGGTCGCGATGACGGCCTGCGGGATGCACGTCCCCGCCGATGCGGCGACGATCGGGCGCTTCGAGCGCGTGTGCACCGACATCGGCGACGAACAGTCGATCGCGCTGAACGCCTCGACGTTTTCCGCGCATCTCCGGCGGCTCGCCGAGATCGTCGCCGCCGCAGGCGAACGCACGCTGATTCTGATCGACGAGATCGGAAGCGGCACCGAGCCGAACGCCGGCGCGGCGCTGGCGGTCGCCGTGCTCGAGCGCTTCCTCGAACGCGGCGCGCGCGTCGTCGCGACGACGCACGCGACCGAGCTCAAGCTGTTCGGCGCCGATCACCCGCACGTCTCGAACGCGAGCGTGCGGTTCGATCCCGACACGTACGAGCCGACGTACCAGCTCGACGTCGGGTCGCCCGGCCAGTCGCTCGCGTTCGCGCTCGCGCAGCGCATGCGCCTGGACCCGCACGTCGTCGCGCGCGCGCAAGAGCTGCTGTCTGGCCAAGAGCGCAACTACGAGCAGGCGCTGGCGGAAGTCGCGGACGAGCGCATGCGCGCGACGCGCGAGCGCGAGGCGCTGGACCGCGAGCGCGCGCACCTGCGCTCGCTCGAAGACAACGCGCGCCGCCGCAGCGAGGCCCTCGAGCGTGAACGCCGCGATCTGGCCAAGAAGGCGGACGCGCAGCTCGCCGAAGCGCTGCGCCGCTTCACCGCCGAGCTCGAACGGCGCGCCGCCGGCCGCACCGATCGCGAGGCGCGCGCGCCACGCGTGACGTCCGGCCAGGCGGACCTCCTCGCGCGCACGCTCGACCAGATGCACCGTGAGCTCGGCTTGGAAGAACGCCCGTCGCGCGCGCGCGAGGGCGACGCCGCCGCGCCGATCGGCGCCGGTGCGCGCGTGCACGTGACGTCGTGGGAGCAGGACGGAACTGTGCTCGAAGACCTCGGCGACAACGCGCTCGTGCAGATCGGCGCGATGCGCTTGACGGTGCCGAAGGCCGATCTGCGCGTGCGCGCGTCCGCCGCCAACGTCACCCTGAGCTCGTCGAAGGGTCGCGCCCTTCGACAGGCTCAGGGTGACAATGGGGCCGCGCTCGAGACGGCGTCGACGGCGCAAACGCAGATCGACGTGCGCGGCAAGCGGTTCGTCGAAGCGGAGCCGCTGGTCGAGCGCTGGATCGACGATGCCATCCTACTCGGGCATTCGCCGCTGCGTCTGATCCACGGCAAGGGGACCGGCTTGCTCGGCAAGGGCCTGCAGCAGTATCTGAAGGCGCATCCGTTCGTGCAGAACGTGCGCTACGGCAATGCCGACGAGGGAGGCGGCGGCGTGACCGTCTTTGAACTCCGCTCGCCGACCGCATGACCTCCTCGCCTACCACGAGCGCCCGCGAGCGCGCGCTTGCGCTGACCGACGGCTGCGACCACGTCGAGACTCTCGCCGAGCTGACGGCCCGCCTGGAACGCGGCCGCCCGCTGCGCGTGTATCTCGGGCTGGATCCGACGTCGCCGGACCTGCACGTCGGGCACGCCGTCGTGCTGCGGCTGCTGCAGCGGTTCGTCGAGGACGGGCACGACGTGATCCTGCTGATCGGCGACTTCACGGCGCGCATCGGGGACCCCAGCGGGCGCAACGCGCTGCGCCCGCCGCTGAGCGATGAGCAGATCGCCGCGAACATGCAGACGTACGCGGCGCAAGCCGGCAAGGTGCTCGACATGAGCCGCGTCACGCTGCGCTACAACAGCGAGTGGCTCTCGAAGCTCACGTTCGACGACGTGTACAAGCTGCTGTCGGAGACGACGGTCGCGCAGATGCTGCAGCGCGACGACTTCAAGAAGCGCTTCGAGAACGGCGTGCCGATCGCGCTGCACGAGTTCGTCTATCCCGTCGCGGTGGCGTACGACTCCGTCGCGATGAACGTCGACGTCGAGCTCGGCGGTTCGGACCAGCTCTTCAACTTGCTGATCTCGCGCCCGTACCAGCTTCGCGCGGGGCAGGACCCGGAGATTTGCATCACGGTGCCGCTGCTCGAAGGGATCGACGGCGACAAGAAGATGTCCAAGTCGCTCGGCAACCACATCGGACTGACCGATGCGCCGAACGACATGTTCGGCAAGACGATGAGCATTCCGGACCGCGTGATCCCGCGCTACGCGCGGCTCGCCGCGTGGTGGCCGCAGGAGCGCGTCGCGCAGCTTGAAGCCGGCCTCGTCAACGGCGTCCTCGCGCCGATGGACGAGAAGAAGGCCATCGCCGAAGAGCTCGTGGCGCTCTACCACGGCCGCGACGCGGCGCGCGCGGCACGCGCGTGGTTCGAGGGAACGATCCAGCGCGGCGAGATCCCGGCCGACATGCCGGAGATGCCGCTGGACGGGCACGGCAAAGTGACCGATCTGCTCGTGGCGGCGAAGTTTGCCGAATCGAAGCGGGCGGCGGCGCGGCTGATCGCCGACGGCGGCGTGCGCATCGACGGGACGGTCGTGACCGACCCCGGCGCCCGCTGGACCGCGACCAGCCCGGCGGTACTTCAGGCCGGCTCGCGAAGATTCGTCCGCATCATCCCCGCAGGAGAGAACCACCCGTAATGGCAGCCCACAAGAACGCGCCCTCGGTGCCCCCGGTGACCTACACGCCCGCGCAGCGCGTCGATGGCCCGACCTTCACCTGTCCGCGCTGCGAGCGCGTGTACCCGTACCCGCACGACCACGGCGCGCCCGTCCGCTGCGAATGCGGCTGGTGGTACACGAACCTCGGCCACGGCCGCATCGTCGAAGAGTTCCGCCCGCGCATCGGTGGCGCGAAAACCAAAGGCCCCGAAGCCGCCGCAAAACCCTAGCTTCGCGTCACCCTGAGCTTGTCGAAGGGCGTTTCGTCACCCTGAGCTTGTCGAAGGGCTACCCCAGCCGTTCCGCCAGCCCCAGCACGTCGTCGGCGGACAGCACGTAGGTTTCGCGGCAGAACTCGCACGTCGCTTCGGTCTGCGGCTGCTCGCGGGCAATCTTCGCGAGCTCGTCCTTGCCGAGCCCGAGCAGCGCGGTCTCGACCTTCTCGCGCGTGCAGCGGCAGTCGAACGCGACGTCGTAACCGTCGAACGTCTTGAGCTCGAGGTTGCCCGCGACGGCGCGCAGCAGCGCGGCCGCATCCGCGCCGTTCGCGATCTGCGTGGTGACCGGCGGCATCGCTGCCGCGTTGCGTTCGAGCGTCGCGATCGTCGCGTCGTCGGCGCCGGGAAGAATCTGCGCGATCACCCCGCCCGCGGCGCGGATGCCGTTCGGATCGGCGAGCACGCCGAGCGCGACGACGCTCGGGATCTGTTCGGAGTTCGCAAGATAGGCCGCGACGTCGTCGCCGATCTCGCCGGTGGCCAGCGGCACGATGCCGCTGTACGGCTGCCCGATGTCGTACGTCTTCGTCACCTGCAGGCTGCCGTGTCCGACGACGCGCGCGACGTCGAATTTGCCGCGCGCGTTGAGCGGGACGTCCGCGCGCCCGTTGCGCGCGTACGCGCGCGCGCCGATCTTGAAATTGCCGGCGGTCCACGCGTCGGCGGTGAGCCTGCCGATCGGCCCGTCGCCGGCGATCTGCAGCGTCAGGCGCTCGCGCCCTTTGAGCGACGCGCCGAGCAGCGCCGCAGCGGTGAGCAGGCGCCCGACGGCGGCGCTCGCCGTGGGGGCGAGGTCGTGGCGCTCGCGCGCCTCGCGCACGAGGTCCGTGGTGATGCCCGCCACGATTGAAACGCTGCCGCGTGCGGCCGAGGCGGTGAGAAGACGATGCATTCCTTCGGAATAACCCGCTGGGGGAGGAGCGGGCTGCGTGCAAGCGTATCCTCACCCGGGCGAGCGGCAGCACCGGTGGGCGTTCAAAGCCGCTTCCCACATGCTTTTCGAGGTGCAACCGAAGCAGTGACCAAAGCCGATATCGTCGACTCGTTGGCCAACGAGCACGAGCTGTCGAAACGCCAAGCCGGCGAGATCGTCGACCTGATCTTGGACGAGATCACGACGGCGCTCAAGCAGGGCGAGAAAGTGCAACTGATCCCGTTCGGCAGTTTCGTCGTTCGCGAGCGCAAAGCGCGTACGGGACGCAATCCGCAGACGGGCGCAACCCTCAAGATCCCCGCGCGCAAAGTGCCGGCGTTCGCGCCGGGCAAGGGACTCAAGGATGCGGTCGGGGGACCCAAGCGCGGGAAGAGCTCGCGCAAGAAATAGCACTCATTCACATCCCCGTTCGTGAAGCGGGCTCGTCGAGGGCCCGCTTTTCGTTTGCTCCGGGACCGCGTACTTGACGCGATCCGAGCGCTGGACTACCGTTCGACCATGAAGAGTGCTCGAACGGCGCTCTGGACGAGCGCCCGTCCCCTGATCGCGCTCTGCGGCATCGCCGCACTCGTCGTCTCGGCGGACGCGACGGCCGCGAGCGCACCGGCCGGCGTGCCGATCGCGCGGCTGACGCTGGAGCAGCGCCTCGCGACCGCGCCCGACGCGATGCTGGTGCAGGTCGGTGCGCGCACGATGACGCTGGGCGCGCTGCGCGCGGCGCACCGGGCGCGTGAAGCCGGAGTCATGCGAGCGCGGGCGTTCGGCAACGTCGTGCACGGCAAGAATCTCACCGCGCAGAACGGTACGCGAGCGGTCAGCGCCGCGAACCCCAGCACGCTGCAGATGGTGCCGCAGCCGTTCGTCGAGCCGCCGTCGCAGTACGCGTCGGCGCCGGCCGACATGCAGGCCTTTTGCAACGCGGCGAAGGCGTCGGCGTGCCTGTATCTGCCGCCCGGCCAGGAAGTGTCGATTCTCTCGGACGGCGTCTCCGACTGGGACGGGATGGTGACGCAGGCGCAGTGCGCGCAAGAAGGCGGCACGTGGCAAGGCATGTGGAACGCGTACTTTTGCGCGTTCGCGTATCCGTCGAGCGTCACGACGCACTTCACGCCCGCGGCGAATTTCAAGCTGGCGCAGTCGGCGGCGTGCGACGCATCGATGTTCGCGTACAAGGTCGACACGCACGGCGCGGTCACCGTCTGGATCAATCACCCGCCCGCGATCCTCACGACGGGCAACACGCAGGTCTGCACGGTCAGCGTCACGCCGGGAACGTGAGCGCGTCGCGCGCGCGCGGAAAACGAAAAGGGCCCGCAACTCGCGAGCCCTTTCGTACGTGGTCGGGCAGACAGGATTTGAACCTGCGACCCCCAGTCCCCCAGACTGATGCGCTACCAAGCTGCGCTACTGCCCGACGGGAGTCCCGGAAGGTATTAAGCCGCCGGATGGTGTTCCCCCTCTCCACGTGAAGGCTACGCTCTACGCGGACGGCGGTTCCCGCGGCAATCCCGGTCCCGCCGCGTCCGGTGCCGTGCTGTTCGGCGACGACGGCGAGGTGCTCGAGGAGATCGGGACCTTCCTCGGCATCGCGACGAACAACGTCGCCGAGTGGACGGCGCTGCTGGAGGGGCTCAAGGCGGCGCTTGCGCGCGGGGTCGACGACATTACGGTGCGGATGGACTCCGAGCTGGTCGTGAAGCAGCTCTCCGGCGCCTACCGCGTCAAGCATCCCGGCTTGATTCCGCTGCACGCCGAGGCGAAGGCCCTGCTGCGGAAGTTCGCGCGAACCGACGTGGGCCACGTGCGCCGCAAGGACAACGCCGCCGCGGACGCAGTGGTGAACCAAGTGCTCGACGCGCACGTCTGACACTGCGAAGGCCGCCGGAGGGTTGTAGACCGGAGATGCGCCGCTTCCCGACCACCACCGTGATCCTGGTCCTGGCGGTCGTCGGCCTGATCGTCGGCTGGCGACTGTTCTACCGTCCGGAAACGCAGCGGTACGCGGACGTGCAGTCGGTGCGCAACCAGCGCTCCGAACTGCATTTCAGCGAGACGATGATCCACGCGAAGGGGCCGATCGCGCGCGAGACGTGGCGTCTCGACAACGACAACGGCGTGTCGAGCGCGTCGTACTCGGCGGAGAACCGTGCCGGCACGCGCGTCGCGAAGTTCACCGAGCCGATCAAGGGCTACGACGTCACGTTCGCGTTCGAAAGACTCGTGCAGGACGGCATCTGGGAGCTGCAGACGCGGCCGCTGCGCGGCAACACCGATCCGATCTACGACATCTCCGTGCGGCAAGTCGCCGGCGACCGGTCCGGGTCGCACCGGTTCGTCTTCGCCGATCCGAAGTATCTGGCGACGACCGCCGGCCGGCAGTACGAGATCCATCTCGACAAGAACAAGCCCGTGCCGGATCTGGTCACCTTGAACTCGACGTCGACCGCGGACGCGCGGTACGGCGAGGTCGTCGGCGACTTCGCCTCGTTCGGCCCGCCGCGTTTCAAGAAAACCGTCGCCGCGGCGCGCGAGAAGCTGCTCAAATCGTGACCGCGCTGCGTGCGCTCGCGGGCGCGCTGCTGCTGTGCGCGGGGTTCTTCGCGCTGTACGAGCTGATCGAATCGCCGCGCAGCGATGCGTTCGAGCCGGTGCTCACGCACGGGAGCGGTCACGTCGTCGCGCTGACGTTCGACGACGGACCGACGCGCGGCGTGACCGACCGCGTGCTCGATGTGCTCGAGCGTGAACACGTCCCGGCGACGTTCTTCGTCGTCGGCCGCGCCGCGCGCCGCGAGCCGGCCCTGCTGCGCCGCATGGCGGCCGACGGCGATGAGATCGAAGATCATTCGTACACGCACGCCCACCTGAACGCGCTGGTGCCGCGCGACGCGCGCGAGCAGATCGCTGCGACCGCTGCAGCGATCCGCGACGCGTCCGGGCGGACCGCGCACTGGCTGCGACCGCCGTTCGGCGCACGCAACGCCGCCGTGCTCGACGCGGCGCACGGCGCCGGCATGCGCGTCGTCCTGTGGTCGGCGATGCTGGACGAGACGTCGCCGCGCGCCGATCCGGCGGTGCTGGCCGCGAAGCTGCTCGCGCAGGTCGGCGACGGCGCGATCGTGGTGCTGCACGACGGCGACCAGGGCCGGGACGACGACGGGGAACGCGCCTATGAAGCGCGCCTCGCGCCGCGCGTCATCGCCGCGCTGCGAGCGCGCGGGTACCGTTTCGTGACCGTAGACCAGCTCGCCGGTTCGTAGCCGTTCGACCCTCCCCCAGGGGGGCGCCGCCGCACGTCAAAGCAGTCGGCCTGCTGGACGAAGCCGAGGACCGGAGGCGGCGTGGAAGACCTTCGTGCGTATGTCGGAGCACCCGGAGGCCGCGGCGTCGCCGACGACGCGCGCGTGCTCGCCGCGTTCACGATCAGCGCGACGGCATGGCTCCTCATCGCGACGGCGGTGGGTTTGCTGCTGAGCTTCAAGTACAGCTACCCGGACCTGCTGACGAGCCCGCTCCTCTCGTTCGGCCGCTTGCGCGCGATCCACACGACCGGCACCTTCTTCGGCTGGGCGTCGGTCGCGCTCGTCGGATGCGCGATGTACGTGGCGGCGCGGTCCGGCGGCGTGTCGATCCGCCTTCCGCGCCTCGCGTGGTTCTCGCTGTGGTGCTTCAACGCGGCCGCGCTCGTCGGAATCGTCGCGCTCGACCTGGGCATGAGCAACGGCAGCCAAGAGTACCGCGAATGGATCTGGCCGGCGACCGCGCTGTTTCTGCTCGCAGTGGTCACGAGCGGGTGGGTGGTGGTCGCGACCGTCGCCGCGCGCATCGGCCACGACATCTACATCGCGAACTGGTATACGATCGGCGGCTTCGTGTTCACGACGATTCTCGGTCTCGTCGCCATCCTGCCGTGGTACCAGCACGGACTCGGGCAAGTCGCCGTGCAGGCCTTCTACATGCACAACGCGGTCGGCATGTGGTTCACGTTCCTGGCGCTGGGCGCGACGTATTACGCGCTGCCGAAGCTGTTGAACCGCCCGATCTATTCGTACGCGCTCGGCGTGCTGGGGTTCTGGACCAACCTCGTGTTCTATCCCGTCATCGGCGCGCATCATTACGAGTTCTCGCCGCTGCCGTGGTGGTTCCAGACGCTCGCGATCGTCTTCAGCGTGGGAATGCTGGTGCCGGTCTGGGCGGGGACCGGTAACTTCGCGCTCACCCTGCGCGGCCGCTGGAGCAGCGTGCGCCGGTCGTACGCACTGCCGTTCTTGGTCGCCGGCATCGCGTACTACTTCCTGGGTTCCACGCAGGGGACGATCGAAGCGTTCCGCTCGCTGCAGGCGATCTGGCACCTGACGAACTTCACCGTCGGCCATTCGCATGCCACGATGTACGGGTTCATCACGTTCATCGCGTGGGGCGCGATCTACGCGCTCGTGCCGCGCGCGACCGGCAAGGAGCCCGGCCCGGTCTGGGTCGGCGTGCACTTCTGGCTCGCGTTGATCGGCGTGACGGTCTATGTCGCGGTCCTCTCCATCGCCGGGACGGAGCAGGGCCTCACCTGGGCCAACGGCGATCCGTTCATCGCTTCGGTCGAGGCGGCAGCTCCGTATTGGCTGGCTCGTGCGGTGTCGGGCACGATGATGTTCGCCGGGCACTGCGTGTTCGCGTACAACGTCTACGTGATGACGCTGGCTCCGCGGCGCGCGCCACGCGCGTCGGCGGCCGGAGCGCCGGCATGATGCGCCGCGGCATGAACGACGTGCGCGTGCTGCTGCTGTCGGCGATCGTCGTGTACGGCATCCTGGCGATCGCGATGGGCGTCGTGCCGGGTGCCGTGCTCTCCGCGACGGCGCCGGGACCGGGCGTCGTCCCCCTGTCGGCGTCCGCGTCACGCGGCCGCGACGTGTACGTCGGCGAAGGCTGCTCCTACTGCCATACGCAGCAGGTCCGTCCGCTCGCGCAAGACCGCGTGTGGGGAAGGCCGTCGGCGCGCGGCGACTACGCGTATTCCACGCCGCAGCTTCTCGGCAGCGAACGTACCGGGCCCGACCTCACGACGATCGGATCGCGGCAGCCGAGCGCGGTCTGGCAGTTGATCCATCTGTATCAGCCGCGCTCGCTCGTGCACGCTTCGATCATGCCGGCGTATCCCTGGCTCTTCGAGATCAAGGATCGTGCGGAGCCCGGAGACACCGTCGTTGCCGTGCCGCCCGGATACGGTCCCGCCGGGAAAGTGGTCGTCGCGACCGCGAGCGCGAACGACCTCGTCGCATACCTGCAGTCGCTCAAGCAGAGCTCACTCGGGGCGGGAGCGATGCAGCCGTGAACGACCGCATGGTGCTGATCGATCCTGCCGACCCGGTCGGCGTCGCCGTCGTCGTGCTCGGCGCGCTCGTTACGTCGGTGGCGTTCGTGCTCGCTTTCCGATGGACGTTCTGGCCCGGCGAGACGGGCGCCGACCATCCGAAGCGTGCGATCCTGCGGGACGACCGGTGATGCGCGATCTCACCGGAACGATGCCCGTCGCGCGCATCGACGTCTATCTCGACGATGCCGCCGAGCCGTTGCGAACGATCGTGCCACCGCAGAGCATCGAGCTCGACACCACGCAACTCGACGACGGCCCGCACGTGCTGCGGATCGAAGCGCACGACGCTGCCGGAAACGTCGGACGGCGAAGCATCCCGTTCACCGTGCAGAACGGGCCGGGAATCACGGTCACGGGACTGCGCGCCGGCGAGCGCGTCGGCGGCCGCGTCGACGTCGAGCTCAACGCGTTCGGCGGCAACGAGCCGTTCGATCCGGTGCGCGCGGAATCGAGCGGCCCGATTCCCGTGTGGACGTGGGTGATGGCCGCGGTCTTCCTCGCGTGGGCGGGATGGTACGCGCTGGCGGCGTTCGCCGTGCCGCCGCAGTATGCCGTGACGCCGACGTACGGCGGGGAGGGGGGAGCGGCGGCGCGCGGCGCGGAGAACGCGCAGGTTCCCGACGCAGCGGCGCTGCCGCCGCATTACAGCGGAAACGGCGTCGCGGCGGGATTCGACTACGCGGCGAACGGCGAACGGCTCTATGCGTCCAACTGCGCGTCGTGTCACGGCGCAAGCGGTGCCGGCGTACCGGGCGCGTTTCCTCCGCTGGCCGGCGATCCGGTCGTCACGGCAGCCAACCCGTCGGAACACGTGCGCATCGTTCTGCACGGCTTGCAGCGCAAGCGCATCAACGGCACGGTGTACGCGAGTCAGATGCCGTCGTTCGCGCAGCTGTCCGATGCGGACATCGCGTCGATCGTCGACCACGAGCGCGCGTCGTGGGGAAACAAGGCACCGCGGATCACGCCGGACGTCGTGAAGCGCGCGCGCTGACGTGCCGTACGAGAGCCGTCTTTTCGTCAAGACGTCGCTCGTCGCGCTCGCCCTGGCGTTCGTCTGGGGTGCGATCATGGCGATCGCGGAAACGCTCGGCAAGCCGCTGCCGCCCATCTGGGCGGTGGAGCACGCGCACCTCGCGTTCGTCGGCTGGCTCGTCAACCTCGTCATCGGCATCGCACTCTGGATGCTGCCGCTCGCGCGCGCCCGCTACCCGCGGACGGCCGGCCGGTATCCACCCCGCGCACCGGTTCTCGTGTACGCGCTCCTCAATGGCGGGCTCGTCCTGCGGATCATCGCGGAACCCGCGCTCGGGACCGGTCCCGTCGCTCGCGGTGCCCTCGCCGTGTCGGCGATCTCGCAGGTGGCCGGGATCGTCGTGTTTGCCGTTGTGGCCTGGTACCGTGTGCGCGGCCCGTCGCACCCCGCTCCGGGCGTGCGTTGACGCGTCGCAATTCCTGCTGAAAATCGCTCGAAATTCGCAGAAAAACGGCCGGAAACGGCCGCTTTCCGGCGTATACGCTCGGGCAACACGGCTCGCTGGGAGCCGAACCGACATCGAAAGGAATCCATGACCAAGAACGAGCTGGCGAGAGAGCTCGCCGACGATTTCGAGCTTCCTCGCCGACAGGTCGTCGAGATCGTCGAGGCGATGCTCGACCGCATCACCGAGGTCCTCAAGTCGGGCGACCGCGTGCAGCTGACGCCGTTCGGCCAGTTCAAGATCCGCGACCGGGCGGCGCGCATCGCGCGCAACCCGCAGACGGGCGAGCCGGTGAACGTCCCCGCCAAGCGCGTCCTCAAGTTCATCGCGGGCCGCAGCCTCAAGGAAGCGGTCGGGACCGCGAAGCGCGGCGCCAAGAAGTCGTCGGGACCGGCGAAGAAGTCGTCGGCGGGTGCCAAGAAGACGGCGGGCGCGGCGAAGAAAACCGCCTCGAAGGCTGCCGCCGGACGCAAAGCGGCAGCGCCGGCGAAGAAGTCGCCCGCGAAGAAGTCGCCTGCCAAGAAGGGCGCCGCGAAGAAGGGCGCCGCGAAGCGGCGCTGATTCACGCGTAGACCCGGCCGCCGGCCGCGATGAAGCCGTCGGCATGATGGTGACGCGGGTCGCGGTGCGTCCAGTGCACCATCGGCGGTTGACCGTGCGGGTGAATCAGTTCACCCTGCACGGTCACGCGGTCGCCCGGATGCACCGGAACGCGCGGCGCGATCGAGACGTTATCGACGACCCGGAACGTGGACCCGTCGTCAGCGCGCACGTCGAACTGCTCGTGCGTATGGTGCGAATGCCGGGACGAGAAGAACGACGGCGGCGTCGTGACCGTCCCCGCGTAGCGAACCTCCATGGGCACCTCCGCTGGTGCTTTCACGCGCCGGAAGGCGCGCGGCAAGAGCGCGCCGTAGGCCGACCGCGATGAGGGCGCTCCGCCGCGAACGGCTGTCGCTGGTCCCGGTCGACGTGCGAAACGCGCGCGAGCTCTGGGAAGTGCTCAACGCGCCGGACCTGCGCAAGTTCCAGGACATTCCGCGCGTGCGCGTCGAGGAGTTCGAGCGCCAGGTGCGCGCGCGCCCCAAAGCTCTGCGTCCGGGCGCGACGGGCCGCTTCGAATGGCTCGTGAAGGCGGGCGATCCGCCGGTCGCCGTCGGTTGGATCTCGCTACGGGTCAACGACCGCACGCCGCGTGTCGGTGAGGTCGGATACAGCCTGGTCGCGGAGGCGCGCGGCCGCGGTTACGCCAGCGAAGCGCTCGGCACCGTCATCGACGAGACATTCGCGACCGCGGACCTGGACGAGGTCCAGGCGTGCATCGTGCCGGAAAATACGGCGTCGCGCGCGGTGCTCGACCGCACGGGATTCCGCGAAGAGCGCGTGCTGCGCAGCGGCGCGGTGATCCGCGGGCGCCACGTCGACGTGATGCTGTTCAGCCTGACGCGGGCGGAGTGGATGCGGGCGCGGGCTCGAGCCCGCGGTTGACCCGCGCCGTGCTGCCGTTCCCCAGCAGCGCCGCGTAGAGCCGTTCCGATCGATCGGAAACGTCGCGATGTAGAGCTCCGGTAGCGCCCTACGGCCGTTATCCGAGCCGAACGGTCCGGCCGAACGGCGGCTACCCGGCGCCGGCCGGCAGTACTATCCTCGGAGCGAGGCTCAGCCTTTTCCGATGGAGACCGCGCGATGAACGACATTGTAGTCGAGCTGAGCTTGCTGGTGATCACCGCGGTGTCATTCTGGCTGCTCGACCGTTACGTCATCGGCTGCGAGCGCATATGAGTCTCGATCTCTTGGCCGGCCTGATCCTCGCCCTCGCGGCGCTCGTCTACCTGACGTACGCGATGCTGCGACCCGAGCGCTTCTAAAGGTACGTGACGTCATGACCGTGATCGGGTGGCTGCAAGCCGCCGTCGTCTTCGCGATCGTTTGCGTGCTGATCAAGCCCGTCGGCACGTACATGGCGCACGTGTTCGAAGGCGAACGCGTTTTCCTCACGCCGGCGTTCACGCCGGTCGAGCGGGCGATCTATCGCGTCTGCCGCATCGACGCCGCTCGCGAGATGAGCTGGAAGGGCTATGCGTTCGCGGTCATCGCCTTCTCCTTGGTCAGCTTCGCATACTTGTACGCGCTGCTGCGCCTTCAGGCGTTTCTGCCGCTGAACCCGCAGGGCTTCGGCAACCTCGCGCCCGACCTCGCGTGGAATACCGCCATCTCGTTCATGACGAACACGAACTGGCAATTCTACAGCGGCGAGTCGACGATGAGCTACCTGTCGCAAATGGCCGGGCTCGCCTGGCACAACTTCGTGTCGGCCGGCATGGGCATCGCGATCTGCATCGCGCTCATCCGCGCGCTCGCGCGCCGGCAAATGCAGACGATCGGCAATTTCTGGGTCGATCTCACGCGGTGCACGCTGTACGTGCTCCTCCCGATCGCCTTCGTCGGCGCGCTGTTGCTGATGTGGCAGGGCGTGCCGCAGAATTTTCACGCCTACCCGACCGCGATGACTCTCGACGGCGCGAAGCAGTCGATCCCGCAAGGGCCGATGGCGTCGCAAGAGATCATCAAGGAGCTCGGAACGAACGGCGGCGGCTTCGTCAACGCGAACTCCGCTGCACCCTGGGAGAACCCGACGGGCTTCACCAACCTGATCGAGCTCGTTGCGATGTTCCTGATCGGCGGTGCGCTCACGTACACGTTCGGCAGGTACGTCAAGAATCAAGCCCAGGGCTGGGCGCTCTTTGCGGCGATGACGGCGCTGTTCGCCGGCGGGTTCGTGGTGGCGTACTGGGCCGAAGCCGCCGGTAACCCCGCAATTCATGCGCTCGGCGTCGCGGGCGGCAACATGGAAGGCAAGGAGGTTCGGTTCGGCATCGCCGCCTCGGCGCTGTTCGCAACGATGACGACCGACACGTCGTGCGGCGCCGTCAACGCGATGCACGACTCGTTCACCGCGCTGGGCGGGCTCGTCCCGCTCTTCAACATGCAGCTGGGCGAGGTCGTCTTCGGCGGCGTCGGATCCGGCTTCTACGGCATCATCTGCTACGCGGTTCTCACGGTCTTCATTGCCGGTTTGATGGTCGGCCGGACCCCGGAGTACCTCGGAAAGAAGATCGAGCGGCGCGAGGTGCAGCTCGCAATCCTCGCCGCGCTCGTCGTGCCGGTGTTCGCGCTCGTCCCGGCCGGGCTCGCCTCGGTGCTTCCGGCGGGGCTCGCGACGCGCAGTAACGGCGGGCCGCACGGATTCACCGAGATCCTCTACGCCTACACCTCGGCCGCGAACAACAACGGTTCGGCGTTCGCGGGTCTCTCGCCCAATACGTTCTGGAACGTCTCCACGGGCGTCGTCATGCTCTTCGGACGGATCGCGATCGTGATTCCCGTGCTCGCGCTGGCCGGCTCGCTCGTCCGCAAACAAGCCGTGCCGGCGACGGCCGGGACGTTTCGCACGACGTCGTCGACCTTCGTCGTTCTGCTGATGGGCGTGATCGTGATCGTCGGTGCGCTCACGTTCTTCCCCGCCGACGCGCTCGGGCCGGTGGTCGAGCATCTCCTCAACCTGCAAGGAACGCTGTTCTGATGGCTGCGCGCACTCGGTCACTGCTCGATCCGGAGATCGTCGGTCCGGCGGTTCGCTCGTCGTTCGTCAAGCTCGATCCTCGCGTCCAGATGCGCAACCCGGTGATGTTCGTCGTCGAAGTGGGCGCCGTCGCCTCGCTGCTGTTCGCCGTTCGCGACGCGCGCAACGGTCAGGCGGCGTTCGACCTCGCGATCTCGCTGTGGCTGTGGTTCACGGTGCTCTTCGCCAACTTCGCCGAAGCGATGGCCGAAGGGCGCGGGAAGGCGCAAGCAGATTTTCTCCGGCGGACGAAGAGCGAGACGTTCGCGCGTCGCCTCGCCGGTTCGGGCTCCGATGCGCGCGAGGTCGTCGTGCCGGCCTCGCAGCTGCGCCGCGGCGACCGCGTCGTCGCCGAGACGAACGACCTGATCGCGACGGACGGCGAGGTCGTCGAGGGTGCGGCGACCGTGGACGAGTCCGCGATCACGGGCGAGTCGGCGCCGGTGATCCGCGAGACGGGCGGCGACCGCTCTTCGGTCACCGGCGGCACGCGCGTGCTTTCGGACCGCATCGTCTACGAGGTCAGCGCGAACCCGGGCGAGACGTTCCTGGACCGCATGATCTCGCTGGTCGAAGGCGCGTCACGGCAGAAGACGCCCAACGAGATCGCGCTCGCGATCCTGCTCTCCGGGCTGACGATCGTCTTCGTGATCGCGGTCGCGACGCTGGCGCCGTTCTCGATCTACGCCGGCGCGACGCCGAGCGTCGTCGTCCTGATCGCGCTGCTCGTATGCTTGATCCCGACCACGATCGGCGGCTTACTGAGCGCGATCGGTATCGCCGGCATGGACCGCGTGCTGCAGCGCAACGTGCTGGCCATGTCGGGTCGTGCCGTCGAAGCGGCCGGCGACGTCGACACGCTGCTGCTCGACAAGACGGGGACGATCACGCTCGGCAATCGCCAGGCGACGGAGATCATTCCGGCACCGGGCGTCGACCGCAAGCAGCTCTATCGCGCGGCATACGCCGCTTCCCTCGCCGACGAGACGCCGGAAGGCCGCTCGATCGTGCTGCTCGCGAACTCGCTCCTCCGAGCGGACGCGGTCGATCCGGACGGTTCGCCGAGCACGCTGCCGCCGGGCGCCGTCCCGATTGCGTTCAGCGCGTACACGCGCATGTCCGGCGTCGACTACGCCGGCGGCTCGCAGCTTCGCAAGGGCGCGCCCGATGCGGTCCGCGTGTGGGTCGCGCAGAGCCGCGTCACCGCCGGCGGCGCATCCTTCGACGAGCTCAGGATGACAACGGACGAGCTCAGGATGCCAACGGGCGAGCTCAGGATGACGACCGACGTCCTTGCTGCCGAGGTGGAGAAGATCGCGCGCGGTGGCGGCACGCCGCTTTTGCTTGCCGAGCGCGGCCGGCTTCTCGGCTGCATCGCGCTGGCGGACATCCTCAAGCCGAACATGCGCGTGCGGTTCGACCGGCTGCGCGCCATGGGCATCCGCACCGTGATGATCACGGGCGACAACCCCTTGACCGCCGCTGCGATCGCGCGCGACGCGGGCGTCGACGACTTCCTCGCCGAGGCGACGCCGGAGACGAAGATGGCGCTGATCAAGCGCGAGCAGTCTGAAGGCCGGCTCGTCGCGATGACCGGCGACGGCACGAACGACGCTCCGGCGCTCGCGCAAGCGGACGTCGGCGTGGCGATGAACAGCGGCACGCAGGCGGCGAAGGAGGCGGCGAATATGGTCGACCTCGACTCCGACCCCACGAAGCTGATCGAAGTCGTCGAGATCGGCAAGCAGCTGCTCATGACGCGCGGCTCGCTCACGACGTTCTCGATCGCCAACGACGTCGCAAAGTACTTCGCCATCCTGCCGGCGATGTTCGCCGTCGCGTATCCGGCGATGGATGCGCTGAACGTCATGCGGCTCGCGACGCCGCAGAGCGCAATCCTCTCGGCGATCATCTTCAACGCGCTGATCATCGTCGCGCTGATCCCGCTGGCACTGCGCGGCGTCGCCTACCGGCCGCGCGGCGCCGACGCCGTGCTGCGCGAGAACGTGCTGATCTACGGCTTGGGCGGCATCGTCGTGCCGTTCATCGGCATCAAGTCGATCGACCTGATCCTCACCGGGCTGCACCTCACGGGCCAATAGCACGATGACGACCGAGACGACCCGCGCGCGTGAGAGCACGCTGCGCTCGATCATCACCTCCGTGATCTACACGATGGTGTCGGTGATTGCGCTGGGGCTGATCTATCCTCTCGTGATGTGGGGGATCGGAACGGTGCTGTTCCACCATCAGGCCGAAGGCTCGATGGTCTACGGCAAGAACGGCGCGCTGATCGGTTCGGAACTCGTCGGCCAGACGTGGACGAAACCGCGCTACTTCCATGGCCGTCCGTCGGCGGCCGGCAAGGGATACGACCCGACGTCCACCGGCGGCACGAACGACGGCCCGACCAGCAAGAAGCTGGTCGATGCGACGAAGACCACGATCGCCGCGCTCGAGAAGGAAAACCCGCACGCGAGCGTGCCCGTCCCGATGGATCTGGTCACGTCGAGCGCGAGCGGCATCGACCCCGACATCTCACCCCAGGCGGCGGCATACCAGGTGCCGCGCGTCGCGACCGCGCGCGGGATGTCCGAAGACGCCGTGCGAACGATCGTCGCAGCGTCGGTCGTCCCGCGGCAGTTCGGCTTGCTCGGCGAGCCGCACGTCAACGTCTTCGAGCTGAATCGCGCGCTGGACGCGCAAGGAGCTACGCCGAAGTGAAGCGCGCCCTCGAAGTCGCCGCCCTCGCCATGCTGGCGGCGATCGCGAGCGTTTCGAACCCCGTTCGCGCGCAGACGGCGCCGGCGTCCCCGCCGCCGTCCCCCGTCGCTTCGCCGGGCCCCTCGGCCGCGCCGAACCCCATCGGGCCGGCGTTCGGGCCGAACGACCCGTGCACGACGATCGCCGCCATCGTCACGCGGCCGTCGCTCACGAACTCCGTGTGCACGGTGCGCCCGAACCACGTTTCGGTCGAGACGGGCTACATCAACTCGACGTCGAGCAGCGGCGGCGGCAATACCGTGACGTACCCGAACGCCCTGATCCGCGTCGGAACGCAGATCCCGGCGCTCGAGCTGCAGATCGCACCGCCGGCATTCGTGCGGACGAACGCCGGCGGTCCGAACGCGGCCTCGACCGACGTCGGCGCGGGTTTGAAATACGTCTTCGGCTACACGCCGAAGTTCAACTACGGCGGCCAGGTGTTCTTCACGGCACCGACCGGCTTGAACGGCGGGTCGGCGAACGGATCGACCGCGGCGTACGCGCTCAACGCGGGCTACACGCTCAGCCCCGTGTTCTCGCTGGCAACGACGCTGGCGGCGAACTCTCTCACGAATGGCACGCAGCGATGGTCGTCGTTCGTACCGTCACTCGTGCTCGGCGCGGCGCTGCCGAACACGACGGGCGTGTTCGCGGAGGTCGCCACGTTCTCGAACGCGCTCGGTCCGGCGTCGGCTGGGCGCACGCAGTACATGGTCGGCGCATACCGCGACCTCGGCCCCAAGCTGCAAGTGGACGCGTCGACGGCGTTCTCGCCGACGGCCGCGACCGGCCGCTACCATACGGTCGGTTTCGGCGTCAGCTACTATTTCTAGCGCGGCGCCAGCACGAGCAGCTCGCGCGCGCCTGCGGCGAGCGTGCGCACCGCGAACGAACGCCTGCCGAACGGGAGCCGCCGCCCGCGGCGCGGCGACTCCACCGCGAGAATGTCGCCCGGCGCGAGCATGCCGACGAGGCGCGTCGCGGTGTCGCCGTCGCCCTTCGGCACCGTCACGACCTTCAGCTCGACACCGAGACGGCGCGCGAGACGCGTCATGCGCTCGACCAGCTGCAGGTCGCGCTCGCGCGGTGCGGTTCCCAGCACGATGCGTTTGAGCGGCGGTGCGGACCGGCGTACCGATCGCGCGCGCCGGAGCTCGCGGACGGCGAGCTCGCGCAGCGCGGCAAGGTTGTCGGCGCGGAAGAAGTGCGTCAGCGCGGCGTCGATGCGCTCGCGAGGGTAGATCTTGCCGTCGCGCAGCCGCTGCCGCAGCACGTCCGGGGCCACGTCGACGAAGATCACCTCGCCGGCGTCTTCGAGCACGCGATCGGGCAGCGTTTCGCGCACGCGCGTCCCGGTCAAGCGCTCCACCGCGTCCCCGAGCCCTTCGAGATGCTGCACGTTGAGCGTCGTGATGACGTCGATGCCCTCGCGCAGGACGGCCAGCACGTCGAGATACCGCTTGGAGCGTGCGCCGGCGCCCTGGTTCGTGTGTGCGAGCTCGTCGATGAGCGCGACACCCGGTCGTCGCGCGAGCAGCGCATCGAGGTCGAGCTCGCCGTTGGGCAGTCGCGGAACCTGCTCGATGCCGGCGAGCAGTGCGGTCGTCTCCGCGCGGCCATGCGTTTCGACGAGTGCGCCGACCACGTCGACGCCGTCCTCGAGAAGCTGATGGGCGCGGTCGAGCATGGCGTACGTCTTGCCGCTGCCGGCGACGGAGCCGAGGTAGACGGTGAGCGTTCCGAGGCGGCCGCGCGGCTCGTCGCCCGCCTCCGTCCGAAGATCGCTTTGCGCGGTGCGGCTCGCGAACGCCGGGACGACGCGAGGATCCGCGACGAGCACGTCGCGGTCGACCGGCGCGCCGAGCACGCGGTCGGCGAGCGCGCCGCGCGGCACGATCACGAGCGACGCGCGCGCGTTGCGGAGGTCGCCGCGCTCGATCCGTTCCGGGAGCGTGACGAGGCCGCCGTCGGAACGCACCGTGACGTCCGCGAGCCGTTCGCGATCGACGTCTCCGAGGGCGGCGACCTCGAGCGCAAGGTCGAGCGCCTCCGCGAACGCGGCCGCGCGACGAACGAAGGGTTCGGGGTCGACCGAGCCGGCGACGATCGCCAGCGCCGTCGACACCTTGCTGGGAGCGACGACCGGCACGGTGAGATCGTCGACGACGCGCAGCAGAAGCTGCCGCATCATCTCGAGATTGCTCGGCTGGAACACGCCGGCCGCCGCGCGCTCGACGTCCTCGTCGCGCACGATCCGTCCCGTGCGCAGGCGCGACTCGAGGATCGACGGCGCGACGTCGAGTGCGATCACGCGGTCGGCGCGCTTGAGGAAGCCGATCGGGACGAGCTCGCGGATCGGAAAGCCGACGATGCGCTCTGCGACGGGCGCGACCGTGTCCAGGTGCATCACGTTGAACGCGCCGAGCACCGACTTGCCCGCGTCGCGCAGCGCGAGCGCGTCCTGCCATCGCTTGGCGTGCGGCGCGCCGGCCGGGTTCGCGTGCGCCAGCTCGTCGAGCACGATCGTTTGCGCGTCGGACGCCAGCGCAGCGTCCAGGTCGAAGTCGTCGACGGACGCGTCTCCGACGGCGAAGCGGCGGGACGGGATGCGCGGCACGTCCGCGGCGATGCGGTCGAGCTGCGGCCGGTTTTTCGTCTCGATCCATCCGATCGCCACGCGTCGCCCGCCGTTCGCTTCGCCGATCGCGTCCATGAGCAGGCGATGCGTCTTTCCGGCGCCCGGCGCGCCCGCCAGATAGATCGTGAGCTTCGGTCCGCCGCCGAGCTCCGCCAGCAGCGCTGCGCCCTTGGCGCGGCGTTCCGCGACCTCGTCGGCCTTTTCGCGCACGCTGCGGTGTTCGCAGGGCGAGCGGAACCCTCCCCGAAGCGGCTCGCGTGCGCTCGCGAGCGGTAGCGGCCGGCGCTTTCGCGCTGCTGCTGGGCGTTTTCGTGGTCGACGCGTTCACGCCGCAGTCGCTGGTCGTGGCGATTCTGCTCGACATTCCGATCGTCTTGGCGGCGCTCACGCGCAGCCGCCGCCTCACGTTCGCGCTCGTCGTCGCCGCGCTGGCGGCCGACGCCGCCGCAGGCGTGGTCAACGCGGCGCACGACGGATACCGGTGGGAGACGATCGGCGCCGGCGATCGATTGCTCTCGATGCTCTCGATCGTGCTCGTCGGCTTCCTGAGCACCGAAGTGCAGGAGCGTGCCGAGCGCGTCGGACGCCTCGCCGCGCAGGAAGCGCGCGCGCGGCGTGAAGCTGCGCTCGCCGCCGCGGCGGACCGCGTGCGCGCTTCGCTGTCGCCCGAACTGGTGGCGCGCGCCGTCGTGCGCGAAGCGCCGCGGCTGCTCGACGGCGACGCGGCGTACTGGTATCCGAGCGGGAACGGCGACGTGCTCGCGGTGCGCGACCGCGATGCGCGCGACGTCGACGTCGTCGACGAGCGGCCTTCGCCCGAGATCGTTTCGCTGATGCACCGCGCCGCCGCCGGCCGGAGCGTGACCGTCGTACGTCCGCTGGACCCCGTCGGGCGATTGGTGCTGGACCGGCTCGGCGCCGCCGCCGCGCTCGCCGTCCCGCTCGTCGACCGCGACACGGTGCTCGGAACCGTCGTCGTCACGTCCGGTGTCGCGGAGCCCGACGACGCCGTCGTGCAGGCGGCGCGCGCGTTCGCCGCGGTCGCCGTCAACGCGCTCGCGCAAGCGCGGCTCTTCGCGGCGCTCGCCGAGCGCAACGAGGCGCTGAGCGAACGACAAGACGTCATTCGCGACCTCGTGTACGCGCTCTCGCACGATCTGCGCACACCGCTCGCCGCCCTCTCGATGACGCTGCGCCAAGCCGCGGAGGGCGCGTACGGATCGCTGCCGGGCGCCTATGCGACCGTGCTGCGCGAGAGCCTGATCTCCGTCGACGACCTCGCGCGCCTGGCGGAGACGCTGCTCCTCGTTGCGCGCTTCGAGTCCGGCGAGCGCCGCATCGAACGCGACCGCGTCGACCTCGCCGCGCTGGCGCGCGAGATCGCCTCGGAGCTGCACGCGATGGCGGATGCGCGCGGCGTCGCGCTCCACGCGCAGACCGCCGGTGCCGCCGTCGCGCTCGGTTCGCGTGCCGATCTCAAGCGCGCGGCCGCGAACCTCGTGAGCAACGCCCTTGCGCACACGCCTTCCGGCGGGCGCGTCGACGTGCGCGTGACGGTCTCGCGCGGCGCGGTCGAGCTCGTCGTGGCGGACGACGGCTTCGGCGTCGAGCCGCACGCGCGGGCCGCGCTGTTCCAGCGCTTCGCGAGCGCCTCGCGCTCGGGCGGCGGTACGGGGCTCGGCCTCTACATCGTGCGCCGCATCGCCGAGGACGCGGGGGGCGCGGTGCGCTACGAGCCGCGCGAGCCGCGCGGATCGGTGTTCATGCTCACGCTGCCGAAGGCGTCGTCATGAGCGCGATTCGCGTTGCCATCGTGGAGGATCACGCGCTGGTGCGCGCCGGCTTGCGCACGTCGCTCGAAGCGGCCGGCATCGCCGTCGTTGCGGAGGCGTCCGACGGGATCGTCGCAGCCGAAGCGGTCGCGCTCGCGAAGCCCGACGTCGCCGTCGTCGATCTCGGGCTCCCGGGAAAGGACGGCATCGCGGTGACGCGCGAGCTCAAGGCGCTCGCCGATCCACCGCGCGTGGTGATCCTCACGATGCAGGAAGACGACCTCGAAGTGCTCGCCGCGCTGGCGGCCGGTGCGGATGCCTACTGCGTGAAGTCGTCGGATGCGGCCGTCGTGGTCGACGCGATCCGTGCGGTCGCGGGCGGCGGCGCGTACTTCGACGCGCGCGTCGCGCACGTCGTGCTCCGCCGCCTCGGCGGCACGCCCGCGCGGCCCGACGCATCGCCGCTCACGCCGCGCGAGACGGAGATCCTCCGGCTCATCGCGGACGGCGTCGGCAACGTCGAGATCGGGCAGCGGCTGCACATCGGGCTCGGCACGGTGAAGGGACACGTCGCCGACATCCTCGAGAAGCTCGCGGCCGCCGATCGCACGCATGCCGCGGTGACGGCGTACCGCCGGGGCTTGATCCGCTAGAGGCCGCAGAGGTCCCAGGCGAGCGCGATCAGCCCTTCGACCTTTTCGGCCGCCA
Organism: Vulcanimicrobiota bacterium; assembly: GCA_963818845.1. GTDB lineage: Bacteria > Vulcanimicrobiota > Vulcanimicrobiia > Vulcanimicrobiales > Vulcanimicrobiaceae > Vulcanimicrobium. The sequence goes on from CAWFTO010000003.1 coordinate 773,527, forward strand.
TGTCGTCTTCAATGGCGGCGTCGCGGCCGAGCGCGACGGCGAGCGCCACGAGCGCGTACGCGGCGAAGCGCGACGACGTCAGCGACGCGACCCCGGCCCCCGACAGCGCGTCGAGGTACGCGCCGACCGCATCGACGGCGGCATCCACCGACGCGCGCCGCGCCTTGACGACGGCGTCGTCCGCGTTCGAGTAGACGTGCCAGGCGCGGACGACCCCGCGCCGTACGCGCGCATCGTCGGCCGAGGCCCGGAGCCAGCTCGCGACGCGGGCGCGTTCGTCGGCGTGCGCGCCGATCGGCAGGGCAAAGGTCGCCTGGGCGTCGGCCATCGTCGGCCCGTGGCGCAGGAGCGCCTCACGCACCGCGCTGCTGCGGTCGGAGAAGTAGCGGTAGAAGGTCCCGTACGCGACGCCGGCCTCGCGCGCGATCGAGCCGGCCGACAGCGACTCGGCGTCGGACGTCGCCAGCAGCCGCGCCACGGCGTCGAGCAGGCGGTCGCGGGACGAGGGCTTTGCCGGGCGCTCGGGCAGGCCGGCGTCCGCCGGGTCGACGCGGCCGAGGTACGTCCACCGGCCCCGGACCCGGCGGGTCTCCGGGTCGCGAAAGCTCTCGACGCGGTAGCGGTACGCCCGGCCGCTGACCCGCTTGATTACCTCGTAGGCCAAGTGCGCCTCGCTTTCTGGGAATTTCATTAGACAAAGCTGGCAATTGGTCCCTGTTTTGATGCTTGCTCGCTCTTGGCGGCCCGCTCTCCGGGGTAAGGAGCAGCATGATCGATGACCGCCGGCGCCGTGACGAGCAGCGTCTTCGTCGCGCGCAAGAAATCGCGGCGGCGCTCCGCGAGCGCCGCGCGGAGCTTCTCGCCGATCTGCGCGAGAAGGCCACGCGGTCGCGCACCGAACCGATCGTGCTGGCCGCGTACCGGCGCCCCGCGACGCTCTGGACGCTCCCGGACGACGTCTGCTGACCACCTTTTGAGCCCGGCGCCGAAACCGCGCTACGGCGAACGGCGCAGCAACGCAGCATCCCACGCGGCGGCGTTCGCACCCGCGTCGTAGGCGCTGCGCAAGAACTCCATCAAGGCGCCGGCGGGATCGCCCGCCGTGCGAATCGTCTCGTACGGAACGGTTCCGAGATGGCCGGCGCCCGACGCAACCCACCCGGCGCCCGCCGGGCGCAGCGGTAACGTCGTGAGCGCCGGCGGTTCCGGCGCGGTGTACGTGTAGTACGCCGGCGCTTCGACGCGCGCGTCGCCGGCCCAGAAGCCGAACGCGATCACCTCGTGCGAATACGCTTCGCGTGCGACCGGGTCGTCCGGGAGCGGCCCGGGATTGCGGCGTCCGGAGTACCGTCCGAGCGCGAGGTCGAAGCTGTGCCAGAAGAGCTGCACGGGCCCTTGCTTGCCGGTGAACTCGCTCGCGAAGCGTTCCATCACGTCGGCGCTCCAGCGCACCACCGCGAACCACCGGCGTACCGCGTCCGCGTCGTACGAGCGATGCTCGTCGTCGCGCGCGAACGGCGTCTCGAGTCCGGGAACGCCGTAGGGCTTTGCGACGATCGGGACGGCGATCCCGACCGCGCGCAGCGTCTCGCGCACGGAGGAGAAGAAGTCCGCGACGCTCAGCCCGTCGCGCAGCGCGAACGATGCTTCATCGCGGTCCTCGGCGCGGACGACGACGCGGTGTCCGGTCAGGTCCAGCTCGATGTCGAACGACGTGCCGTTCGCGTTCAGCCGGTCCGTGCGCAGTCCGTGCGCCGTCGGCTTGAGCGTGCAGTTCCACCAGTGGTTCCGCAGCGCGCTCGACCGCAGCGCGATCTTGCCGACGATCTGCGACCACAGGTGCAGCGTCGTCTTCGTCGGCAGCCAGCCGGCATAGGGGAGGGGCTCGAGGTTCACCGGGAGCCCTTCGACAGGCTCAGGGTGACATGCTCGTTGAGCCCTTCGACAGGCTCAGGGTGACATGCCCGTTGGGCCCTGCGACAGGCTCAGCGTGACTTAGCGGACGCGGCGGTAGAAGCGTTCGGTGTCCGCGATCTCTTCGTACGCGCGCTGGTGGGGCGTGTAGCGCAGCGTCTCTTTCGCGGATACGCCGAGGTAGCCCAGGCGGATCAGGCTCTCGTAGACGACCTGGTGGGCGCGGTACGCGAGCGTGCGGTTGAAATGCGCCACGACGTTGCGCGCCACGACGAGGTGGAACTCGTTGAACGACGCGTCCGTCACGAGGTTGTGCTGCGCGAACACGATCTGCTCGCGCAGGCCGGACTTGAACACGCCCTGCGTGCCGACGACGTCGACGTAGTCCGAGAAGTGCTTCGCGCCGCCGGCCTCGACGTAGCGCTGTGCGTACTCGTCGAGCATCTCGGCCGGGAACACGCCGGCCTTGGCGCGGTCGATGGCGGCCTCGCCGGCGTCGGTCGCATAGATGCGCGTGCGGTGGTAGAACTCGGCCTCGCGCAGGAGCACGGCGAGCGAGTACGCGTCGTCGCCCGAGCCGATGACCCAGATGCGGACGTGCGGGAACGTGCGCAGGCGCGGCAGCACGCGCTCGCGGAACGCCTGGAAGAACTGCGGCTCGCGAAACGGCGAGCTCGCGTTGTGCGTGAGCGCGTCGACGAACCGCGCCATGGCGGGCGCGTCGTGGAGCACGCGCTCGAGCAGGCCCGTGATCGTCGCGACGCCTTCGCTGCGCACGCGCTCGGCCACGCGGCGCTTGAGCGTCGCCGGCGCGTACTCGCGGAAATCGAAGCCCGAGACACGGTACACCGCCTCGAGCAACAGGTTCAGCTCGAGGTCGGAGACCGCCGGGCTCGTCCCGTTCGTTGCCGGTACGCCCGGGGGCGCCGGCTGCAGCGACGGAGAGGCCGTCTCCGTCGCTGCGATCTTCAGCGTCACGCTACGCCGCGACGTTGAGCCAGACGCGAATCAGGGCGACGAGCTGATCGATGTCGACGGGCTTGGAGATGTACTCCGACGCGCCGGCCGCGAGACACTGCTCGCGGTCGCCCATCATGGCCTTCGCCGTGAGCGCGATGATCGGAAGGTTCTTCCACTCGTCGCGCGAGCGAATGCGCCGGATCGTCTCGTAGCCGTCCATCTCCGGCATCATGATGTCCATCAGGACGACGTCGACGTCGCTGCGCGACCGCAGGATGCCGATGGCTTCCGCGCCCGACTCGGCGCTCAGGACGTTCATCTTGAAGTCCTCGAGCGCGCTGCGCAGGGCGTAGATGTTGCGCGTGTCGTCGTCCGTGATCAGGATCGTTCGGCCTTCCAGCGAGTTGCCGTTGGTGGTGCCGTGCGTCACGGGCCGCTTCGCCTCCGGGAGACGTGCCTCGACCTGGTTGAGGAAGTATGCGGTTTCCTCGATCAAGCGTTCCGGCGACATCGCGTCCTTGACGATCACCGACTCGGAGAGCCGGCGGATCGCCGCGTCCTCCTGTTCGGTGAGCTCGCGGCCGGTATAGACGATGACCGGAACGCGCGCGTGCCCGCGGTGCGCCTTGATCTGCTCGATGAGCGAGATCCCTTCGATGTCCGGCAGCCCGAGATCGACGATGACGCAGTCGAAGTGCGCCTCGTCGAGTGCCGCGAGCGCCTGCGCGCCGGTCGAGACGGCCGTGACCGTCACCTCGCCCGACTGGATGAGGTTCGCCATCGCGGAGAGCTGCGTCACGTCGTCCTCGACGACGAGGACGTTGCGCGACGACGCATCCGCGAAGCCCAGCAGGTTGTCGAACGCCTGCGTGAGCGCGTCCTCGCTGGCCGGCTTCTTGAGGTGCGCGAACGCGCCGCTGTCCAGCGCCTTCTGCCACTGCTCCTCGCCGGAGATCACGTGGACGGGAATCGCCTTGGTCGCCGGGTCGCGCTTGAGCTGATCGAGCAGCGACCATCCGTCGACGTCGGGCAAGCCGATGTCCAGCGTGACGGCGTCGGGCACGAACTGACGCGCGAGGGCGAGCCCTTCCGCGCCCGAGCTGGCCATGAGTCCCTTGAAGCCACGGTCGCGCGCGAGCCCGAGCAGAATGCGCGCGAACGTCGCGTCGTCCTCGATGATCAGCACGACGCGGTCGTCCGGCCGCACGGCGGAGCGGTCGTCCTCGCCCGGCCCGGTGACCACCGGGATCGGCGAGGCGCTGACGGGCACCGAGACGATCGTCTTCGTCACGGCCTTCGGGCGCGGCGGCAACGGCAACGGATCGAGTCCGGACGCCGAACGCGCGGTGCGCTCGATCGGGTGGAAGAAGGTGAAGATCGAGCCCGCACCCGGCTCCGACTCGACGGTCATCTCGCCGCCCAGCAGGCCGGCGATCTCGCGCGAGATCGCGAGTCCCAGGCCCGTGCCGCCGTACTTGCGCGCGGTCGACATGTCGGCTTGCTGGAACGCCTCGAAGATCACGTTGTGCTTGTCGGCCGGGATGCCGATGCCGGTGTCGCGCACCGAGAACGCGACGAACGGGGCGGTCACGCCGTCGATCGTGCGCGTGACGCGGTTGACGTCCAGCTCGACGGAACCGTGCCCCGTGAACTTGAACGCGTTCGAGAGCAGGTTCTTGAGGATCTGCATCAAGCGCGTCTGGTCCGTCTCGACCGCGTCCGGCACCTGATCGCCGACGTGGATCGCGAACAGCAGGCCGCGCTCCTGCGCGACGCCGCGGAACGTGCGCTCGACGTCGTCGCAGATGTCGGAGATGCGCTGCTCGGCGATGTCGACCGACGTCGTGCCGGACTCGATCTTCGAGAGGTCGAGGATGTCGTTGATCAGCGTGAGCAGGTCCGAGCCGGCGCGGCGGATCGTCTGCGCCATCTCGACCTGTTTGTGCGACAGATTCTGCTCCTTGTTGTCGCTGAGCTGCTTGGAGAGGATCAGCAGCGAGTTCAGCGGCGTGCGCAGCTCGTGCGACATGTTGGCGAGGAACTGCGACTTGTACTTCGAGGTGAGGGCGAGCTGCTCGGCCTTCTGCTCGAGCGCGCGGCGCGCTTCTTCGATCTCGCGCGTGCGCTTCTCGACCTCTTCGTTCTGCTCGGCGAGCAGTCGCGCTTTCTCTTCCAGTTCCTCGTTGGTCTGCTGGAGCTCTTCCTGCTGCGACTGCAGCTCGATCGTGAGCGACTGCGACTGCTTGAGGAGCTCTTCCGTGCGCATGTTGGCGGCGATCGTGTTGAGGACGATGCCGACCGACTGCGTGAGCTGGTCGAGGAAGAGCAAGTGGTTGTCGCTGAACGCTTCGAACGACGCCAGCTCGATGACGGCCTTGATGTCGCCTTCGAAGAGCACCGGCAGCACGACGACGTTGAGCGGCTGCGCGTTGCCCGTTCCCGAGCTCACCTGCAGGTAGTCCGCCGGCGCGTTCGCGACGAGGATGCGGTCCTTCTCGACGATGCACTGCCCGACGAGGCCTTCGCCCGGCGCGAACTGCAGCGTCCCGCGGCGGCGCGGCGCGGCGTAGCCCGCCGTGAAGCGCAGCAGCGGAATCTCGTCGATCGGCTCGTTGAGGTAGAAGATGCCGACCTGCGCGTTCACCAGCGGCGCGAGCTCGCTCATGATGAGCTTCGCGACCGTCTTGATGTCCTTCTGGCCCTGCAGCATCCCGGTGAAGCGGGCGAGGTTGGTCTTGAGCCAGTCCTGCTCTTGGTTCTTACGCGTCGTGTCGCGCAAGTTCCGGATCATCTCGTTCACGTTCTCGGTGAGCTGACCGACCTCACCCTGCGCGCCGACGTCGATCGTGCGCGAGAGGTCGCCCTTCGTCACCGCGGTCGCGACTTCGCCGATCGCGCGGATCTGGGAGGTGAGCTGCGCGGCGAGCTGGTTCACCGAGTCGGTGAGGTCGCGCCACAGGCCGGCGGCGCCGGGAACCTCCGCCTGACCGCCGAGCTTTCCTTCGAAACCGACTTCGCGCGCGACCGACGTCACCTGATCGGCGAAGATCGCGAGCGTGTCGATCATCCCGTTGATCGTGTCGGACAGCTCGGCGATCTCGCCCTTCGCGTCGACCACGAGCTTGCGCTGCAGGTCGCCGTTCGCCACCGACGTGACGACCTTCGCGATGCCGCGCACCTGACTGGTGAGGTTACCGGCCATCGTGTTGACGGAGTCGGTGAGGTCTTTCCACGTGCCCGCGACGCCCGGCACCGCTGCCTGGCCGCCGAGGATGCCTTCGGAGCCGACCTCGCGCGCGACGCGCGTCACCTCGCCGGCGAACGCGTTGAGCTGCTCGACCATCGTGTTGATGGTGTCCTTGAGCTCGAGCATCTCGCCGCGCACGTCGACGGTGACCTTCTTCGAAAGGTCGCCGTTGGCGACGGCCGTCGTGACCTTCGCGATGTTGCGGACCTGGTTGGTGAGGTTCGCGGCCATCGAGTTCACCGAGTCGGTGAGGTCCTTCCACGTGCCGCTGACGCCTTGCACCTGCGCCTGACCGCCGAGGATGCCTTCGGAGCCGACTTCGCGCGCGACGCGCGTCACCTCGCCGGCGAACGCGTTGAGCTGGTCGACCATCGTGTTGATCGTGCCCTTGAGCTCGAGGATCTCGCCGCGGGCGTCGACCGTGATCTTCTTCGAGAGGTCGCCGCGTGCGACGGCGGTCGTCACGTCGGCGATGTTGCGAACCTGCGCCGTCAGCGAGCTCGCCATCGAGTTCACCGAGTCGGTGAGGTCCTTCCACGTGCCGCCGACGCCGGGGACGACGGCCTGGCCGCCGAGCTTGCCGTCGGTGCCGACCTCGCGCGCGACGCGCGTGACCTCGGCCGCGAAGCTGTTGAGCTGGTCGACCATCGTGTTGACGGTCGCCTTGAGCTCGAGCATCTCGCCCTTGACGTCGACGGTGATCTTCTTCGAAAGATCGCCCTTCGCGACGGCGGTCGTCACGTCGGCGATGTTGCGCACCTGCGACGTGAGGTTCGACGCCATGAAGTTGACGTTGTCGGTGAGGTCCTTCCACGTGCCGCCGACGCCCTGGACGTACGCCTGACCGCCGAGACGGCCTTCGGAACCGACCTCGCGCGCGACGCGCGTGACTTCCGACGCGAACGCGTTGAGCTGGTCGACCATCGTGTTGACCGTGCTCTTGAGCTCGGCCATCTCGCCGCGCACGTCGACGGTGATCTTCTTCGAAAGATCGCCGTTGGCGACCGCGGTCGTGACGTCGGCGATGTTGCGGACCTGGTTCGTCAGGTTCGCGGCCATCGAGTTCACGGAGTCCGTGAGGTCTTTCCAGGTGCCCGCGACGCCTTCGACCTGCGCCTGACCGCCGAGACGGCCGTCGGTGCCGACTTCGCGCGCGACGCGCGTCACCTCGCCGGCGAACGCGTTCAGCTGGTCGACCATCGTGTTGATGGTGCCCTTGAGCTCGAGCACCTCGCCCTTGACGTCGACGGTGATCTTCTTCGAAAGGTCACCGCGCGCGACGGCGGTCGTCACCTCGGCGATGTTGCGGACCTGGTTCGTCAGGTTGCCGGCCATCGAGTTGACGGAGTCCGTCAAGTCTTTCCAGGTGCCGGCGACGCCGCGCACGTCGGCCTGTCCGCCGAGTCGTCCTTCGGTGCCGACCTCGCGCGCGACGCGCGTCACCTCGCCCGCGAACGAGTTGAGCTGGTCGACCATCGTGTTGATGGTCGTCTTGAGCTCGAGCACCTCGCCGCGCACGGAGACGGTGATCTTCTTGGAGAGGTCGCCGTTGGCGACGGCGGTCGTCACTTCGGCGATGTTGCGGACCTGCGCGGTCAGCGACGACGCCATCGTGTTGACCGAGTCCGTCAAGTCTTTCCACGTGCCGGCGACGCCTTCGACCTGCGCCTGACCGCCGAGGCGGCCTTCGGTGCCGACTTCGCGCGCGATGCGCGTCACCTCACCGGCAAACGCGTTGAGCTGGTCGACCATCGTGTTGACGGTGACCTTGAGGTCGGCGACCTCGCCCTTGACGTCGACGGTGATCTTCTTCGACAGGTCGCCCTTGGCGACGGCCGTCGTGACCTCGGCGATGTTACGCACCTGACCGGTCAGGTTGCGCGCCATCGTGTTGACCGAGTCCGTCAAATCTTTCCACGTGCCGGCGACGCCTTCGACGACGGCCTGACCGCCCAGACGGCCGTCGGTGCCGACTTCGCGTGCGACGCGCGTCACTTCACCGGCGAACGCGTTGAGCTGGTCGACCATCGTGTTGATGGTGCCTTTGAGTTCCAGCACCTCGCCCTTGACGTCGACGGTGATCTTCTTGGAGAGGTCGCCGCGTGCGACGGCGGTCGTCACCTCGGCGATGTTGCGGACCTGGTTCGTCAGGTTGCCGGCCATCGAGTTGACCGAGTCGGTGAGGTCCTTCCACGTGCCGGCGACGCCGCGCACGTCGGCCTGTCCGCCGAGCCGTCCGTCGGTGCCGACTTCGCGCGCGACGCGCGTCACCTCGCCGGCAAACGTGTTGAGCTGGTCGACCATCGTGTTGATGGTCTCTTTGAGCTGGAGGATCTCGCCGCGCGCTTCGACGGAGATCTTCTTGGAGAGGTTGCCGTTCGCGACGGCCGTCGTCACCTCGGCGATGTTGCGGACCTGGCTCGTCAGGTTGCCCGCCATCAGGTTGACGGAGTCGGTGAGGTCCTTCCACGTGCCGGCGACGCCGCGCACGTGCGCCTGGCCGCCGAGGATGCCTTCGGAACCGACTTCGCGCGCGACGCGCGTCACCTCGCCGGCGAACGAGTTGAGCTGATCGACCATCGCGTTGATCGTGCGCGCGCTGCGCAAGAACTCGCCCTTGAGCGGACGGCCGTCGACCTCGAGCGACATCTGCTGCGAGAGGTCGCCGCGCGCGACGGCGCCGAGCACGCGGCTCGTCTCCGCGATCGGGTGCGTGAGGTCGTCGATGAGCCGGTTGACGGCGAGCAGCTTCTCGCCCCACGACCCCGGTGCTTGGACGTCGGCACGCTGACCGAGGCGACCGTCATGACCGACCACCGTCGAGATGCGCTCGAACTCGCGCAGCATGCGCGCGTCCATGGTGACGACCTCGTTGAACGCCTCCGCGATGTCGCCGTCGATGCCTTCCCACGTGGTCGGCAGCTTGACCGTGAAGTCGCCGCGCCCGACCGCGCGCAGCGCCGACAGCAGCTGGCGTTTCGTGTTCTCGGCGACGGTGCTCGCGGAACCGTTCGACGCGCCGTTCCGGGCGGGCGCGCCGTTGTGCGCGGGCGCGCGCTTTCCGTTGGTTTTGGGTTTACCGGCGATGGCCGCAGGCGGCATGCGGAACTCCTCGGGGCGGGCGGGCGCGACGAAAGGCCGAATCCGTCGCACTCCAGACAGCGTAAGCTGCAAGGAAGCGCGGCACCGGCAAACTTACGAGCAAGCTACCCGTCGGCGGCAGGCGCGAAACGGGGAACGCAGCTCGGCAACTGTGTACGATACGAGAGATTGATGCGATCCGTCACCGGTCGAGCAAGGGGGTCCTTCCGACGTTGTCGGCCGAATCCGGTGCAACGGTGAGACCGAGCAACCCGGCGACCGCCGACGAGTTGGCGCGCGCGCTGCGTGCGAGCGAAGAACGCTACCGTCGCCTGGCCGAAGCGATGCCGCAACTCGTCTGGACGATCGACCGCGACGGCGTGCTCGACTTCGTCAACGAGCGCTGGATCGCGTACACCGGCCTCACGCTGGAACAGACCGCCGGACTGGACCGAGCGCGCGCCCTGCACCCGGTCGACCGCCGCGGCCTGATCGAGCGCTGGAACGAAGTGCTGCACACGTTCGAGGCGTTCGAGATGCCGTGCCGCATCCAACGCGCCGAGGACGGCGTGTACCGCTGGTTCCTGATCCGCGCGGCGCCGGCGTTCGAGCACGGCGCGCCGGCGGGATGGGTGGCGACGGCGGTCGACGTCGACGACCGCGTGCGGGCCGAGGCCGCGCTCGCATTCTTGGCGGACGTCGGCGACGTGCTGGCGACCGCGACCGATGAAGAGCGCATCTTCCAGGACGTCGCGGCTCTCGCCGTACGCGGCATCGCCGACTGGCTGGCGGTGTACGTGCGCAGCGACGCGGGCGTGCGCGTCGCGGCGCTCGCGCACGTCGACCCCGAGCAGCTCAAGCTCGGGTGGGAGATCGTGCGCCGGTACCCCGTGCGGCCGGACGATCCGATGGCGAAGCTGATCGACAGCGGACGCGCGATCCTCGTGCCGCACGTCGACGAGGCGCGGATGCGCGCGGCGGCGCGTGACGAGCGTCACCTTGCGCTCACGTCGCAACTCGACGTCGCGAGCGCGATCGCGGTCCCGCTCGTCGTGCGCGGTGAGCGCGCCGGCGCGCTGCTCCTGGTGCGCGGCCGCGCGAGCATGCCGTACGACGAGTCCGACCTGCGGGTCGCAGAGATTCTCGGCAAGCGCGTTGCGCTCGCGTACGAGAACGTCCGCCAGTACCGTCTGCAGCAGCGCGTCGTGGACGAGTTCCAGAGGGCCGCGCTGCCCAAGTCGCTGCCGCGCTTCGAGGGGCTCGTGCTCGACGCCGTCTACATCGCGGCCTCCGACGAGCTGAGCATCGGCGGCGACTGGTACGACGCGTTCCCGCTCCCGGACGGCCGGCTCGTGCTGACCGTCGGCGACGTCGCGGGCAAGGGCATCGACGCGGCGGTGCTGATGGCGACCGTGCGCCAGTCGATCCGCGTCGCCGCACTGCAGGGGCTCGAGCCGAGCGCGATCCTCGGCGCCGCCGAGGCCGCCCTTCAGATGGAATACGTCGACCGGCTCGTCACGGCGTTCGTCGGGGTGGTCGACCCGCGCTCGTGGTCGCTCACGTATTCTTCGGCCGGCCACCCGCCGGCGTACGTGCGGCGCCCGGACGGCACGCTCATGACGCTCGGCGGCGCCGGGCTTCCCCTCGGCGTTCCGATCGAGGCCGACCGCCGCACGCGCCATCTCGTCGGCATCCCGCCGGGCTCGCTGATCGTGCTCTACACCGACGGGCTGATCGAGGCGACGCGCGACGTGATCGAAGGCGAGGAGCGGCTGCGCGCCGCGCTCACGCACGACGCCGTGCTGCACTCGAACTCGCCGGCGAACCTGATCCGCGACCTCGTGCTCCAGGGCGGCTGGCGCGACGACGTCGCGATCCTCACCCTCGCGCTCGGGCGCGAGACGCACTGGTCGTTCGAGTCGGACGACGCGCTGGCCGCGCACAGCGTGCGCTCGTCGTTCATCGCGGCGCTGGCGCGCGAGGCGACCGACGATTCGGACCTCGGCGCGGCCGAGCTGATCTTCGGCGAGCTGATCGGAAACGTCGTGCGATACGCGGCGGGCCCCATCGACATCGACTTGGAGTGGGGCGGCGACGGTCCCGTGCTGCACGTCCTCGACCGCGGCGGCGGGTTCGACCTGCGCTCGACGCTGCCGGCCGACGTGATGAGCGAGCGCGGCCGCGGGCTCTTCATCATCTCGGCGCTCGGCCGCAACCTGCGAGCGGACCGCCTGCCCGGACGGGGTAATCACGTCCGTGTCGCCCTGCCGGTGACGCGGCGCCGCCTTTGACGCCGAGCAAGCAAGGGTAGCGTGAGCCCGATCGAAGACCGACCGTTAGCCGCGTCGCTCCGTCTCCTCGTCGCAGCGAGCCGCGAACTCGCCACCTCCTTCGACTACGCGCAGACGCTTGCCGCCGTCGCGGGGCTCGTCGTCCCCGCGTTCGCGAGCGGCTTTGCGGTCATCGTGGACGACGGTGAGATTGCGACGACGCTCGCGCAAGCCGGCCGCGTGGCGGACGACGCGCTCGCGTTTCCGCTCGCGGCGCGCGGCAAGCAACTGGGCGTCATGCGCATCGGCGCGACGGACCTCGGCGTCGACGCGGACAGCGGACTGGATTTGTGGACCGAGCTCGCGCTGCGCATCGCGGTGTCGGTCGACGCCGGCCAGGTGTATGCGCGCGAGCACCACGTCGCGGACACGCTGCAGCGCGCGCTGCTCCCCGAAGGGTTGCCGGTCGACGACCGGCTGTCGTTCGACGCCGCGTACCTGCCCGGCGCGCAGGAAGCGATCGTCGGCGGGGACTGGTACGATGCGTTCCGGATCCCGGACGGCCGCATTGCGTTCTCGATCGGCGACGTCGCCGGTCACGGTCTGCGCGCCGCGATCGTGATGGGCGAAGTGCGCCAAGCGTTCCGCGCCGCGGCGCTCAACCCCAACTCACCGTCGCTCGTGCTCGAGCGAGCGAACACGATCGTCAACATGCGCGCGAATCCCGTGATGGTGACGGCGATCTTCGGCGTTGCGGATCCGCGCGACGGCACGGTGACTTACGCGTCGGCCGGCCATCCCGCGCCGGTGCTGGCGCTGCCGGGCGGCGCCGTGCAGGTGCTGCCGAAGGACGGCGTGCCGCTGGGCATCCTCGACCGCGTGGACGCGAGCGACTGGACGTTCACCCTGCCGCCCGGCGCCGTCTTCACGCTCTACACCGACGGTCTGATCGAGTACTCGCGCGACGTCATCGAGGGCGAGCGGCGTCTGGTGTCCGCCGTCCGCGAGGGGATCGCCAACGCCGACGCCGAGCCGGCGCGCGCGCTCGTGCGCCGCGTCTTCGCGACCGGCGACAACACCGACGACGTCGCGACGCTCACCGTCGCCGCCGTGGACGTTCAGGCGGAGTCGTTCGTCTTCACGTTCACCGCGCTTCCCATGGCGGTGCCGCTCGTGCGCCGCAGTCTCGAGCGCTATGCGCAGGGCTTGGGGCTCGATGCCGACCGCCGGTTCGCCGTCCTGACCGCGACCGGGGAAGCGCTCGCGAACGCGGTCGAGCACGCGTACCTCGGACCGCCCGGCCTCGTCCGCGTGCACGCGGAAGAGGTGGACGGCGTGCTGCACGTCGTCGTGGAGGACGACGGCAAGTGGAAGCCTGCTCAGCGCCGCGACGAGCGCGGTCGCGGACTTCCGCTCATGCGCGCGCTCATGGACGGTGTGGAGATTCGCACGCATCAGGCGCGCACCGAGGTCCGGCTGTCGCTGCATCTGCGCAGGAACGGAGCGACCGCCTGAGCTTTTTTGAAATGTACGGGTATGACATTTCATCATGCTTGCCGGGACAGCTGAAAAAAATCGGTTTCTGAGCGGGCTCGTGCCCTCGATGCGATCGGCCTTCGAGGCCCGCATGAGCGTGCACGGCGGCGGGATCGGCGACGTGCTGCACGCGGCCGGCGCTCCGATCGAGGCCGTGTGGTTTCCGCTCTCGGGCATCGTGTCGACGTTGCGCCCGCTCGACGGCGACGTCAACGTCGAGGTCGACGCATCGGGCGCCGAAGGCTTCCTCGGCGGTGAGATCGTGCTCGGCGCGCGCTCGACGCCCGATGCGTGGGTGGTTCAGTCGCCCGGCCGCTTCGCGCGGCTCGATGCGGCGATCTTCGCCGACGCGCTCGAGCGCGACGCGCTGCTGCGCGAAGCGGCGAACCGGTACCTCGCAGCGGTCGGCGCGGTCCGCGGGCAGTGGGTCGCGTGCAACGCGCGCCATACCATCGAGCAGCGGCTCGCGAAATGGCTCCTCGCGACGCGCGACCGCGTCGGCGACGAGATCCAGATCACGCAGGACGTGATCGCGATGATGCTCGGCGTGCGCCGTGCGAGCGTCGTGAGCGCGCTGGGGCGCTTCGTGACCGACGGCATGGTCCAGCACGGCTACGCGCGCGTGCGCATTACCGATCCCCTGCGGCTGAGCGGCGTGTCGTGCGCGTGCTACGCCAAGGCCGCGGAACTGCTTGCGCGCGGGGCTCGCCGCCGCGTAGTCGATTCCCGCCGCGCGCGCGTCCTCGCGCATCGCCGCCGCGATCGCGTCCCACGTCGCCGCGTGCGCCTTCTGGTCGCCGCGCGCGGCCCGCTGCGCGTCGCCGGCGCGCGCGCGGTCGACCAGCGCGACGAACTCGTCGCGGTCGCCGGCGACGTAGACGACGCCCGCATGGTCCGCGATGACGTCCGGCACCGCCGTGCTCACGACGGGGAGCCCCGCCGCGAGGTACTCCAGCGTCTTCGTCGGCGAGATGTTCACGGTGTGCTCGTTGAGCGCGAACGGCATCAGCGCCACCGCGAAGCCGGCGAGGAGCGAGGGAAGCTCATGGTACTCGCGCTTGCCGAGGTACACGAGGTTCGGGCGGCGGGGTAGCACGCCGGCTTCGATCTTCGCGAGCGGACCGACCATCGCGACGACCGCGTCGGGGTAGCGATCGGCCAGCGCGGCGACGAGCGGGAGATCGATCCGCTCGTCGATCACGCCGACGTAGCCGAACACGGGCCGCCCCGCGTAGGGCGCAAGCTCCGCATGCGGCGCCGCCGAGCGCGCCGCCGCGAAGTGCTCGACGTCGACGCCACTGGGGTAGCAGCGCACGACCGCCGCGCGGTGTTCGACCGTGCGGAACAGCGACCGGCCGCCGGTGAAGACGATCCCGGCACGTGCGAGCAGCTCGTTTTCACGCGGCGCGATGCGCGGATCGGCCTGCGCGAACTTCGCGAGCTCGTCCATCTTGTCGTAGATCAGCGGCGCGCCGGGGAAGGCGTCGGCGAGCGCCAGCATCATCGGCGTGTAGAGCCACACGAGCGGGCGCCGGTTCCCGAGCGCGCGCCGCACCGCGGCGATCCCGGCCTCGTCGAGCGCGTCGCCCGGCAGCGTGCGCCGGTGCGGCGTGACCACGGTGACGCCGCCGAAGGTCTCGACGGCGTCCTCGTCGTCGCTCGCGAGCAGCGGCTCTTCGAGCACGACGACCGGGACGTCGCGCGCGATCCGGGACAGCACGTGGTTGGGCCGCTGCCAGACGCCACGCCACCGGAGGTGCAGGCCCACGACGACGGCTTCGACGGGATCGTACGGAATGGAACGTTCTCCTTGGTGAGAAAGTAAGCTAGCGGCGAGGCTGTTTTCGGGGTATAGGCGGCTTACCCAACCCGCGTCGACCTGGCCAGCGCAAGCAGCCGGGCGGAATTGAAATTAGGTGTACGACTTTCTCGTCGTCGGCGCCGGCTTGGCCGGCAGCACGATTGCCGAGCGGCTCGCGAGCCAGCTCGGCGCCAGCGTCTTGGTCATTGACAAGCGACCGCACGTCGCGGGGAACACCCACGACCCGCTCTCGCCCGACGGGCTACGCTTCCATCAATACGGCCCGCACATCTTCCATACCAACGCGCAGCACGTGGTCGACTACCTGAGCGCCTTCACCGAATGGCTGCCGTACGAGCACCGCGTCCTGGCGCGAGTCGACGGCAACCTCGTTCCGATCCCGATCAACCGGACGACCATCAACCGGCTGTACGACCTCGACCTGGATCCCGAGGGCGTCGCGCGCTTTCTCGCTACGCGCGCCGAGCCAATGGCGCGCATCGACAACTCCGAGCAGATGATCCTCTCGCGCGTCGGGCGCGAGCTGTACGAGACGTTCTTCCGCGGCTACACCCGCAAGCAGTGGGGCCTCGATCCGTCCGAGCTCGATGCCACGGTATGCGGGCGCATCCCCACGCGGACCAACGACGACGACCGTTACTTCACCGACGCGTTCCAGGCGATGCCGAAGGACGGGTTCACGGCGATGGTGAGCAAGATGCTCGCGCACCCGCGCATCGAAGTCGTGACCGGCTGCGACTTCGCGTGGATCCTCGACCGCGCGCGCTTCAACCACGTCGTCTACACGGGACCGATCGACGAGTACTTCGAGTTCAAGTTCGGCAAGCTGCCGTACCGCTCGCTGCAGTTCGAGTTCGAGACGCGCGATGTCGCCTGGGTGCAGCCCGTCGGCTGCGTCAACGAACCGGACGGCTCGGTTCCGTTCACGCGCACGACGGAGTACAAGCACCTCACGGGCCAGCAGCACGCGAAGACCATCCTCAGCCGCGAGTACCCGAGCTCGGAAGGCGACCCGTACTACCCGATCCCGCGCCCCGACAACCGCGAGCTGTACCGCAAGTACGCGACGCTCGGCGCGGCGCAGCGGCACGTGACGTTCGTCGGGCGGCTCGCCGAGTACAAGTACTTCAACATGGACCAGGTCGTCGCGTCGGCGCTCGTCACGTTCGAAGAGATGGCTCGCACGACCGCGGCGGTCGCTTCATAGGCCGCGGCCGAGTACACGATGGAGGATCGCCTTCCCGAAATATGGGCTTCGCCGGAGCCGACGGTCGCCCGGATCGACCGCCTGCGCACGCGCGACCAACTGCGCGAGACCGGCCATGAGGCGCGCGAGGACGATGTCGACCTGATCGCAGGCCTGGGCGTGCGCGCGACGCGGTATCCCGTGCTCTGGGAGAAAGTCGCACCGTACCACCCGGAGGTCCGCGATTACGCGTGGGCATCGCGCCGGCTGCACGCGCTCGCCGAGCGCGGCGTGGAGCCGATCGTCACGCTGCTGCACCACGGCAGCGGGCCGGCGTACACGAGCCTGGTCGACCCGGCCTTTCCGGAGCTCTTCGCGCGCTACGCGGCGGAGACGGCGCGCCGTTTTCCGTGGGTGAAGCGCTGGACGCCCATCAACGAGCCGCTCACGACGGCGCGTTTCTCGACGCTGTACGCGGCGTGGTATCCGAACCGTTTCTTCGACGACGAAGCCTTCGGCCGCGCGATCCTCAACGAAGCGCTCGCGATCGCCGCCGCGCAGGAGCGCATTCGCGAGTTCGTCCCCGATGCGACATTCCTGCTCACCGAGGACTTGCAGAGCGTCACGGCGGCGGACGACGGCGTGGCCGCGTACGCCGAGCACAAGCGCCAGCGCATGTACCTCTCGTGCGAGCTGCTGCAGGGGCGCATCGTCGACGGCCACCCGATGGAGCGGTATCTGCTCGAACGGTGCCGCGTGCCGCGCGCCGATCTGCAGCACCTCGCGCGCCGGCCGCAGCCGCCCGACGTGATGGGCTGGAACTACTACCCGAACTCGGAACGGTGGCTCGAGAGCGACGGCGCGGGCGGGCACCGCAACCTGGGCGTCGTCGACATCGCACCGGAGCGGCTCGACATGCGCGTGCTGCTGCGCGCCGCGCACGCGCGGCTCGGGCTGCCGATGGCGCTGTCCGAAGTGCACGTGCTCGGCAACGAGCGCGAGCGCGCGCGCTGGATGCTGCACCGCTTTGAAGATGCGCTCGCCGTGCGCGGGGACGGCGTGCCGATCGTCGCGTTCGGGGCGTGGGCTGCGTTCGGGATGATCGACTGGATCTCGCTGCTGTGCCGCAACGAGCAGGTCGCCGAGGACGGCGTGTTCACGTGCGCCGGTCCGCTCGGCGTGCCGCAGCGCACGCTGGTCGCCGACGTCGTCCAAGAGCTTGCCGCGGGAAGGATTCCCAGCGCACCGGCCGAGCCGGCGTGGTGGGAGCGTGACCGAACCGCCGTCGCCTGACGCGCTGCGGCTCACGAACGGGGTCGTCGACGTCGGCATCCCGACGGCGCACGGTCCGCGCATCGCGCACTACGGCTTCACGGGCGGCACCAATGTGCTCGGCGACGGCGCCGGCGTGGAGCGCGCGACCCCGCGCGGGCTATGGCGCGCGTACGGCGGACACCGGCTCTGGGCCGCACCGGAGATCTTTCCGGACACGTACACGATCGACGACGCCCCCCCGCAGGTCGAGGCGTCCGAGCGGCGCGCCGTCGTGCGGCGCGCCCGCGACGAGACGACGGGCTTGATCGCCAGCATCGAGATCGAGCTCGAACCGGCCGGGACGGGCGTCACCGTGCGGCATGCGATCGCCAACGACGGCCCGGCCGCGCGGCGGCTCGCGCCGTGGGCGATCACGGTCGCGGCGCCGGGCGGCACGGCCGTGATCCCGCAGCCGCACTTCGCGCCCCAGCCGCAAGCGCTGCTGCCCGCGCGTACCATGGCGCTGTGGCGGTACACCGACCTCTCGGACGCGCGCTTCGCGTTCGGCCCGGCGTTTCTCCGGCTGCGCTGCGACGCGAGCTCGCCGCAGCCCAACAAGATCGGCGTCGCGTGCGAGCGCGGGTGGTTCGCGTACCTGACCGGCGGCAGCGCGTTCGTGATCGAAGCCGCGTACGACCCGGCCGGCGAGTACCCCGACCGCGGCTGCTCGGTCGAAGTCTACACGCAAGGCCCGTTCTGCGAGATCGAAACGCTCGGGCCGCTCGTCACGCTGGCGCCGGGCGGCGTCGCGCACCACGTCGAGCGCTGGTCGCTCGTCGCGGTCGACGCGACCGCCGATGCATCCCTCGCGGCGGTCTTGGGCAAGCACGTCGGAGAGTGACCGACGAGCCAGGTGCGCCCGCGAGCGCCGAACCGGGGATGCACAAAGAGATCATCACGATCTCCGGCGACCGGTATCTGATCTACTACACCTTCGACGCCGATGACGATGCCGCCCCAGCGCCACCGTAACGCGACGCCCACGGCTTCGTGTCGCGGCGGACGCTTCGACAGGCTCAGCGTGACGATGCGCCATGTCTGAGCTGCGCTGGCATCCTTTGCTCGGCGAGTGGGTCGCGACGGCGACGCACCGGCAGGACCGCACGTTCTTTCCGCCCGAGGACTACTGTCCGCTGTGCCCGACCAAGCCCGGAAAGTTTCCGACCGAAGTTCCGGCGCCCGAGTACGACATGGTCGTGTTCGAGAACAAGTTTCCGTCGCTGCAGCGCAACCCGCCGGCGCCGGCGGTCGAGGGGACGGCGCTCGAGCCCGTCGAGCCGTCACGCGGCGAGTGCGAAGTCGTCGTGTACACGTCGGACCACCACGCCACGCTGGCGGGCGCCACCGTGCGGCGCATCGAGCACCTCGTGCGCGTGTGGCGCGACCGCACGCGTGCGCTCGAAGCGCGCGACGACGTCGTGCACGTCTTCCCGTTCGAGAACAAGGGTGAGGCGATCGGCGTGACGCTGAGCCACCCGCACGGTCAGATCTACGCGTATCCCTTCGTGCCGCCGGTGGTGGGCCGCGAGATCGCGCAGGCCGAGGCGTATCGCGCGAGCGCGGGGCGCTGCCTGTTCTGCGACGTGCGCGACCGCGAGATCGACGACGGCCGCCGCATCCTCGCGCGAGAGGAAGGGTGGGTCGCGTACGTCCCGTTCTTCGCGCGCTACCCGTACGAGACGCACCTCATTGCGACGCGCTGCGTGCGCTCGCTGACCGATCTCGATGAAGGCGAAGTGCGCGGGCTCGCGCGCATCCTCAAGCGCGTGCTGGTCGGGTTCGACGCGCTGTTCTCCGTGTCGTTCCCGTACATCATGGCGATCCATCAAGCGCCCAAGACCGGGGCGCCGTACCACCTGCACGTCGAGTTCTATCCGCCGATGCGCACCGCGTCGAAGCTGAAGTACCTCGCCGGCTCGGAGGCCGGCGCCGGAATGTTCATCGACGACACGCTCGCCGAGGACAAGGCGGCGGAGCTGCGCGCGAAGATTCCCGCGCGAGCCGGTCCTGAGCCCGTCGAAGGATGATCGAGCTGAACGGACTGCGCGACGCGTTCGCGGCGCTCAACGACCGCGCGCCGCGGTTCTATCGCGCGCCGGGCCGCGTGAACCTGATCGGCGAGCACGTCGACTACAGCGAGGGCTTCGTGCTGCCGCTCGCGATCGACCGCGCGACGGTCGCCGCCTCGGCGCCGCGCGACGATCGCACCGTGCGCGTCCGCTCCCTGGATCAGAACGAGACGGCGGAATTCGATCTGGACGAGCGCGACCCCAAGCCCGCAGGCGCGTGGAGCGACTACGCGCGCGGCGTCGCGCTCGCGCTGCTGCGCCGCGTGAAGCTCGGCGGAGCCGACGTCGCGCTGCGCACCGCGGTGCCGATCGGCGCCGGGCTCTCGTCGTCCGCGGCGTTCGAGCTCGCGGTCGGCCTCGCGCTGCTCGGCGCGTCGGGTGAGACGCTGTCGCCGCACGAGCTCGCCCACGCCGCGCAGGAGGCGGAGAACGGCTTCGTCGGCTTGCGGAGCGGCATCATGGACCAGCTCGCGTCGGCGCTCGGCGTGCGCGATCACGCGCTGTTGATCGACTGCCGCTCCGAAGAGGTGACGCCGGTTCCGATCCCGCGCGAAGCGGCGATCGTCGTCGCCGACACCGGAGTCAAGCACGCGCTCGCGAGCTCGGCGTACAACGACCGGCGCGCGGAGAGCGAGGAGGCGGCGCGTCTGCTGGGTGCGCGCACGCTGCGCGACGTCTCGATCGCCGACTTCGCGCGGCGCGGCGCGACGTTGCCCGAACCGCTGCGCAAGCGCGCGCGCCACGTCGTCGGAGAGAATGCGCGCGTGCTCGCGACGGTCGTCGCGCTGCGCGCGAACGATCTGGTCACCGCGGGCGCGCACATGTACGCTTCGCACGATTCGCTGCGCGACGACTACGAGGTCAGCGCGCCCGAGCTCGACGCCTTGGTCGAGGCGGCGCGCACCGTCGAGGGGGTCTACGGCGCGCGCATGACGGGCGGCGGATTCGGCGGCTCGATCGTCGTGCTGGCGCGCCGCGACGCGACGGTGCGGCTCGCTCGTGCACTGGAGTCGGCATACGCCGCACGGTTCGGGCGCAAGGTTTCTGTGACGGACGTGAGAGCTTCGGACGGCGCGGCACCAATAGCCTGACCATTCCGTTGCAAAACCATCTAAAGTGCCGTCGGCGCGATGCCGATAGACCGATCGAGCAAGATCGTGGTGGTTTCGTTACCGCTTCATGCGGCATTCCAAGGAAAGTATCTCAACCCGGTTCACGCGGGCGATTTTCCTGATCCCTCGGTGATCCGCGTCGGCGCGGCGAACGGCACCGGGCAAGCTCGCGAGTTCTACGCCGTCACCACGTCGACCGACTGGGCGCCGTTCTTCCCGATCTTCCGCTCGACCGATCTGGTCGACTGGCAGCTCGTCGGCCACGTCTTCGCCGAGCGCCCGGATTGGTGCGCCGGCAACTTCTGGGCACCCGACTTCGCGGAGAAGAACGGGCGCTTCTACGTCTATTACACCGCGCGCCGCAAGGACGGCCCGCTGTGCGTCGCCGTCGCGACGGCGGATCGCCCCGAAGGCCCGTACGTCGACCACGGCCCGCTCATCGGTCAAGCCTACGGCTCGATCGACGCGATGGCGGCCGACGACGCGGACGGCGGACGCTGGCTGCTCTGGAAAGAGGACGGGAACGCGCACAACCGCCCGACGCCGATCTGGGCCCAGCGCCTGACGGACGACGGTCTCGTGCTCGTCGGCGACAAGGTCGAACTGCTGCGCAACGACGCGCCGTGGGAAGGCCGTCTCGTCGAAGCGCCGCACGTCATCCGGCGCAACGGCTGGTTCTACATGTTCTACTCAGGCAACGCGTGCTGCGGCGAAGAGTGCGCGTACGCGGTCGGCGTCGCGCGCGCGCGCGCGCTCACCGGACCGTGGGAGAAGTGCCCGAGCAATCCGATCCTCGCGAGCAACGACGCGTTCCGCTGCCCCGGTCACGGCGCCCCCGTCGACGACGGCAAGGGCAACTGGTACTACCTCTACCACGCCTACGAGGAGCGCGCGGACGCGATCTACGTCGGGCGGCAGCTCTGCCTGGACGCGATCCAGTGGAACTACGACGGCTGGCCGTCGATCAACCAGGGCCGCGGGCCGAGCCGCGTCGCCGACGCTCCCTTCCACCTGGGGCACCGCTCGCCGCAGCGCGTGCGCTGGTCGACCGATTTCAGCGGTCCGCTCGACCGCGGCTGGCAGTGGCCGCAGTCCAATGCGCCGCGCATGGAGACCGATCGCGGCGCGCTGGTGCTGACTGCGGATCACCCGCGGCGCGGAAGCGATCCGCTCGCGGCGGTCGCCGCGCGGACCGTGACGACCGGCGACTACGCCGCCACCGCCGTGGTCGACGCGCGCGACCTCTCCGCCGGCACGATGGCCTCGCTCTGCGCGTACGGATCGCACCGGGACGCGATCGGAATCGGCGTGCACGACGGCATGGTCACCGTCTGGCGCCGCCGCGGCGGACGCCTCGGCGAGCTGGCGGTCGCCAAGGTCGGTCGCGAGAAGGTGCACCTGCGCTGCACGGCGCTCTCCGGCCACGCCTACCGCTTCGCCTTCAGCGCGGACGGCCGCGGGTGGACGACGCTGGGCGGCCGCATCGACGGCTCGTGGCTTCCGCCGTGGGACGCGGGCGTGCGGATCGCCCTCGCGGTCGGCGGCGTCACGGGCGCCTCAGGTCGCTTCACGTCGCTCCGGTTCGTCCCCGGTCAGGCCCCCGTCACCCAGATCGAGGAGCGCGTCTCGAAGCGTCAGCGCCTGCGCGAGATGCTGGCGCGCGTGGCCGCGGTCCGGCCGGCCGCCAGACACGTGTGAACCCCGCCCGTCAGTTTGCAGCCTGCCCGATCGGGTACCATCCGAGCGTGGGAACGCCGTACCGCGCGGTACGGTCACATGCGTCGGGAGATCGAGCTGGATGGAGAATCTCGTGCTGTGCCCCTGCGGGCACGCGCTCGCGGAACACGATTACGCCGGATGCACGGGGGACCGTGCGCGACCGTGCGGCTGCTCGCGAGACCGCTACGCGGCGCTCGAAGCGGCGGTGGACAGCGTGAGGACGGCGCCGGTCTACAGCACGTACGCCACGGGAGACGGCGCAGCCTAGCCCCTGGTAACCCGCTCGAAATCTCTCCTGGCGCTGCTGCCGAATGGGTTGACGCCCCGTTCGGCACGGTGATAGGATACGGCCCTATGCCCCTCGGCGGATAGCGGCATAACGGACGAGCGAGGACCCCTCACTCCGGTGGGTCGGTCGTTGCCTTTTCGCGTTGCCGGCCGGCATGCCCCGAGCAAGCGTGAGACCACGCAGGAAGACCCCTACAAACAGAATGGCGACGAAGACGACGGCGGACAAACCCAAGACCACGCGTAGCCGCAAGAAGACCGACGCGGCACCGGCGGCGCCGAACGGGTCGGGTACCGCGGTCAAGCAAGAGAACATCGCGAACGCGAGCTTTCACGTTCCCGAGGAAGCGTTTACCGTTGAGCTTCCGGCGGATCCGGGTGCGAAGCGCCAGCGTCACTCGTTCGCGAAGATCACGGACGTCCTGCAGCTGCCCGATCTGATCGAGCTGCAGAAGGCGTCGTTCAAGTGGTTCATCAACGACGGTCTGAAGGACGCGTTCGACTCGATCTCGCCGATCAAGGACTTCACCGGCAACCTCGTGCTGGAGTTCGGCGACCACAGCCTGGGCGAGCCGAAGTACTCGGTCGAAGAGTGCCGCGAGCGCGACATGACGTACAGCGCGCCGCTGCGCGTGCGCGTGCGTCTGATCACCGCCGAGTCGGGCGAGATCAAAGGTATCCCGGACCAAGAGATCTTCATGGGCGATTTCCCGCTCATGACGGACAAGGGCACGTTCATGATCAACGGCGCCGAGCGCGTGATCGTGAGCCAGCTCGTCCGTTCGCCGGGCGTCTACTTCCTCGCGGACAAAGATACGAACAACCGCGACACGTTCAACGCGACGATCATCCCGAACCGCGGCGCCTGGATCGAGTTCGAGACCGACAACGGCACGAAGAACGACGAGACCGAGGGAACGATCGGCGTTCGCATCGACAAGAACCGCAAGATCTACGCGACGACGTTCGTGCGCGCGCTTTCGCGCCCTGACCTCGGCCACAGCTGGGAAGACGACGAGGCCATCCTCGCGCTGTTCGACCACTCGCCGCTGATCGCGAACTGTCTCGAAAAAGACAAGGACATCAAGACCAAGGAAGACGCGCTCAAGGAAATCTACAAGAAGCTGCGTCCCGGCGAGCCCGAGAACGCGGAGAACGCCGAGAAGCTCCTCGAGTCGCTGTTCTTCGACGAGAAGCGCTACGATCTCGCCGGCGTCGGACGCTACAAGCTCTCCGGCAAGCTGGAGCGCGAGTATGCCGCCGCGCGCCTGACCGTGCCGCAGGTCGACAAGAAGGCGCTCACGCGCGAAGACATGATCGCAGTGCTGCGCCGCTTGATCAAAGTCCAGGCGCGCACGATCCACAAGGACGACATCGACCACCTCGGCAACCGCCGCATCCGCTCCGTCGGCGAGCTGCTGCAGAACCAGTTCCGCGTCGGCTTGCTGCGCCTCGAGCGCGTCGTGCGCGAGCGCATGACCGTTCAGGACATCGAGACCGTCACGCCGCAGGCGCTGATCAACATCCGGCCCGTGGTCGCGGCGATCAAAGAGTTCTTCGGCTCCTCGCAGCTCTCGCAGTTCATGGACCAGACCAACTCGCTCGCCGAGCTCACGCACAAGCGGCGTCTGTCGGCGCTCGGGCCGGGCGGCCTGTCGCGCGAGCGCGCGGGCTTCGAGGTCCGCGACGTCCACCACTCGCACTACGGCCGCATCTGCCCGATCGAGACGCCGGAAGGCCCGAACATCGGGCTGATCGGCTCGCTCGCGACGTTCGCGCGCGTCAACCGCTACGGCTTCATCGAGACGCCGTACCGCGTCGTCAAGGACGGCGTGGTCAGCAACGAGATTCGCTACTTCACGGCGGACCGCGAAGACGAGTACATCATCGCGCAAGCGAATACCGAGATCGACGACAAGACGGGCAAGATCACGGCGCCGGCCGTGGTCGCGCGCTACGCGGAAGAGTACGTCGAAGAGCCGCCGCTCAAAGTGCAGCTCATGGACGTGTCGCCCAAGCAGATCGTCTCGGTCGCGACCGCCCTCATCCCGTTCCTCGAGCACGACGACGCGAACCGCGCACTGATGGGCGCGAACATGCAGCGTCAGGCCGTGCCGCTGCTCCGCCCGCAGGCGCCGATCGTCGGCACCGGCATGGAGTACCGCGCGGCGAAGGACTCGGGCGGCTGCGTGCTCGCGCGTTCCGAGGGCGAAGTCACCGCGGCCGACTCGCACCACATCGTCGTCAAGCACGACGACGACGGGCTCGAGCACACCTACGACCTGCTCAAGTTCACGCGCTCGAACGCGGGCACGTGCATCAACCAGCGCCCGATCGTCGCCGTCGGCGACAAGGTCGTGCGCGGTCAGATCATGGCCGACGGACCGTCGTCCGATGAGGGCGAGCTCGCGCTGGGCCAGAACGTGCTCGTCGCGTTCATGCCGTGGGAAGGCTACAACTACGAGGACGCGATCCTCATCTCCGAGCGCATGGTCAAGGACGACCGCTTCACCTCGATCCACATCGAGGAGTACGAGTGTGAAGCCCGTGACACGAAGCTCGGACCGGAAGAGATCACGCGCGACATCCCCAACGTCGGCGAGGACTCGCTCAAGGACCTCGACGAGAACGGCATCGTGCGCATCGGCGCCGAGGTGCGTCCGGAAGACATCCTCGTCGGCAAGGTGACGCCCAAGGGCGAGACCGAGCTGACGGCCGAGGAGCGCCTGCTGCGCGCGATCTTCGGCGAGAAGTCGCGCGAAGTGCGCGACACCTCGCTGAAAGTTCCGCACGGCGAGAAGGGCAAGATCATCGACGTCAAGCGCTTCTCGCGCGAGAACGGCGACGAGCTCAGCCCGGGCGTCAACCACCTCGTTCGCGTCTACGTCGCGCAGAAGCGCAAGATTCTGCAGGGCGACAAGATGGCGGGCCGGCACGGCAACAAGGGCGTCATCGCCAAGGTGCTGCCGGAAGAGGACATGCCGTACACGGAAGACGGCACGCCGGTCGACATCGTGCTCAACCCGCTGGGCGTTCCGTCGCGCATGAACCTCGGGCAGATCATGGAGACCCATCTCGGATGGGCCGCCGCGATGCTGGGGTTCCACATCGCGACGCCGGTGTTCGACGGTGCGCACGCCGAAGACATCAGCGAGTGGCTGCAGGACGCGGGTCTGCCCGCGGACGGCAAGACGTGGCTGCGTGACGGCCGTTCGGGCGATCGCTTCGGCCGCCCGATCACCGTCGGCTACATCTACATGCTCAAGCTCGCGCATCTCGTCGACGACAAGATCCACGCGCGCTCGACGGGCCCGTACTCGATGATCACGCAGCAGCCGCTGGGCGGCAAGGCGCAGTTCGGCGGCCAGCGCTTCGGCGAGATGGAAGTCTGGGCGCTGGAAGCCTACGGCGCGGCGTACACGCTGCAGGAGCTGCTCACGGTCAAGTCCGACGATGTCGTCGGCCGCGTCAAAACGTACGAGGCCATCGTCAAGGGCGAGAACGTCATGGAGCCGGGTGTTCCGGAGTCGTTCAAGGTTCTGATCAAGGAGCTCCAGTCGCTCGCGCTCGACGTCAAGGTGTTGACGGAACAGCGCGAAGAGGTCGAGATCCGCATCCAGGACGACGACATGACCGAGCGCGCTCAGGAGATCGGTCTCCTGATGGGCGACGAGGATCCGCGTCTGTCGCAGACCGCTCTCGCCGAGCGCGAAGCGGAACGCGATCGTCTCTCGCAGGCGGCTGCGGTCTCCGCGATCGGCGCACCGGTCGAGGAAGAAGAAGCCGAAGGCGAAGCGGCCGCGGTGGTCGAGGAAGAGCCTGAGGAAGAGGAAGAGGATCTCGACGATTCGGCTCCGCTCGTGAGCGCCGCTCCGGCGCGCGGCGCGCGTGCGGCCGACGACGATCTGCTCCCGACGAGCCCGCTCGGCGGACTTCGCGCGACGATGACGGACGACGGCGAGATCGTCGTCGACGAAGTCGCCGACGAAGAAGTGCCGGCAGTCGCCGCGGAAGAGGAAGAAGACGACCAAGGCTACATCCTCGAAGAAGAAGACGAAGACTTCAAGGAAGAAGAGGAAGAGGACGAAGGCCCTCTGGCTCATTCGACCGACGACGACTACTGATCCACGAAACGAGGCCCGGGCGACAAACCCGGGCCTCTTCGTTTTCGTCACCCTGAACGTACGCATTGTCACCCTGAGGTTACGGCGTTGTCACCTGAGCTCGTCGAAGGGCGCGTGGGTCGGGGAGCGATGGGGCGCGTCTGGCACGCGCCCTGCGCGCATGTCGTGCGCTCCGGGCGCTACCGTTCGCGCGCTCTCGCGCATCCTGCGCTCCGCGCGCTCGCGAGTACCCGCCGCACCCCATCGCTTCCCGCCCCACTCAGCCACGATGCGGAGCAGCGGCCGCACGCGCAGTCGTGGTTACGCATTACGGCGCGAGCGCGTGCCCGTTGTCACCCGAGCTCGTTGAAGGCGTTGTCACGCTGAGCTTGTCGAAGGGGCCGACCCGGTCGTACGATCATGCAAGGCGCGCAGACGACGCCCCAGATCCAGCCAATGCTGTGTCGTCGTTCCGTGCGCGGTTGGATGACGGTCAGCGACGAAGATCGTTTTACCGACCTGGACCGGTTCACCGACCTCGAGGTCCGCGTCGGCAATCCTCCGCCAGTGCCGAAGATATGGCACGTTGTGAACCGGGTCGGTGCCGAGACCATAGAACACAACGAACTCCGGCGCCGTGTGCCGGAGGTGTTCTCTAATCGTGTTGATACGCTCATCGATCTGAAAGAGGCGCATCTTTTCCGAATGGGAGACAGAAGGTGCAGCTACGGCGGAAAGCTCGACGACGGCCGTATTGCCATCGAGTCGGCCCCACGCCTCATCTTGATATTTCCGCACGGCGGCTTCGTCATACGACGCTGCGCCCTCGTATGCGAGCACCATCGCGATTAGGGGGCGCCACGTACGCTGAAGTGGCGGCGATTCACCGCCGTGCCATAACCCCGGCGCTCGGCCGGTCGAGGGACAGTCGAGGTCATGTTCTCGACAGTCGATCAATTCCGCGCCGCCCAGCCGGCGCCACGATGCATACTGTTCGGGATCATCGGAACCGCCCGGTTCCTTTCCGATGAACCAGTACGGTGCCCCCCATCGGCCGTAGCCGAACCACCCGCTCGCCGCATCCGATTTGTTTACGACCGCGTCGCTTTGCATCGCGACCTCCTAGAAAACGCTGGCGAAGATGTGGTGGTTCGCCTCATGGCGCCGCGCCGGCCTGCGCGGCAAAAAGCAAAGAAAGCCGGTGGCGTCCCTTCCACCGGCTTTCTTTGGGCCCACACCCAGTAGGCTAGGCGTGCGCGGCCGTCCCACGCCCGTAGGCCGGCTGCGCATGTAACATCGTGAGCATGGCGTCGACGACCGTCGCGTCCCATTGCGTGCCGCGGCCATCGCGCAGGATCTCGAGCGCGTCGCGCTGCGGGATCGCGGGCCGGTACGGGCGAGCGCTGATCATGGCGTGGAACGCGTCCGCGACGGCGACGACGCGCGCTTCGAACGGAATCTCGCCGCCAGCGACGCCGTACGGGTAACCGCGTCCGTCCCAGCGCTCGTGGTGCGCGCGCACGATCGGCGCGTAGGGCGCGAGCGCGGGCAGCTCAGCGAGCACGTCCGCGCCGAACTCCGCGTGCTTCTGCATCACGATCCATTCCTCGGGCGTGAGCGGGCCGGGTTTGAAAAGGATCGCGTCCGGCGTGGCGATCTTGCCGATGTCGTGCAGCACGCCCGCTTTGACGATCGTGTCGGTCAGCGCGGCCGGCAAGCGCATCGCCTGCGCGATGCGGCGGCACCACGCGCCCGTCGCCTGGGAGTGCGCGCACGTCGCTTCGTCGCGCGCTTTCAGCATCGCGAGCACGCCGTCGATCATGCCGCTCGTCGCGCGCGCCGGCGATTCGCCGACGATGCCCGATGCGGCGGGGAACGCGTCGGCGACGGTCGTCTTGACGATTTCGAGGAAGACCAGCAGCAACGAGAAGTCCAGCTCGTGCGACTCACCTGCTTCGGCGACGACGTCGCACGCTGCATCGAGCAGCTCGAGCACGATGCCCAACGCGTGTGCCTGGCGTGCAATGCGAGCCCACGCGACGACCGTCTCCGGGCTCGACACGCGAACGGCGTTCGCGAGCGCGGACACCAGCGACCGCACCAACAGCGGCGAGGCGGCCGCGGACGCGTCGCCGCGGCGCTCGGCGACGGTCGCCGCGAGCGCGATGCGCCCGTCGATCAGTCGTTGCGCCAGCGAGGCGCGCCCGTCGGTCGTGCAGCTCCGCATTGCGTGCTCTACGCCCCGATCGGGGGGATGAGGGTGATGACGACGGCGGCTGCGAGGGTAACGATGAGGGCGGCATCCATGGCGGTTCGAGCACTCCTTGTTGTTGCGTGGGGGATGCATCCACGCTAACAAGGGCGGCCCGAAGCGACACTCGTCCGAAAGGACGAGGCCGTTCCGCGTCAGACGAGGTGGCGGCGCCGAGCCTCCGCGACCGCCTCGCCGCGGTTCGCACATGCGAGCTTGCGAAGAATCGACGACACGTGCGTGCGGATCGTGTTGACCGTGCGTCCCTGCTCGTCCGCGATCGCCTGATTCCCGAGGCCCTGGGACATCGATCGCAGCACCTGCAGCTCGACCGGCGTGAGCGCCTCGGCGTCTGCTGCACCGCCGCGATCGGCGAACGCGTCGCGGGCGACCGCGTCGACGAACGCCGCGATGCCGCCGACGCCGGCGAGGCGCAGCTCGCGCAGCGCGGCATCGAACTGCTCGGGGACGCGGTTCACGATCGCCGCAATCGCCGCGTCGAACGCTTTGAGCTCCGGCGCGTCGGGTCGTAGCGCGCGCATCGCTTTCTGCGCAGCAGCCGTGCGCTCGAGGACGAGGTTCGCCATCACGGCGAAGCGATCGGCCAGCGCGCGCCACCGCGCGTACACCGCGCGGTCGTCGAGGTCGAGGGACGCGGCTTCGTCAAACCGTGCGAGCGCCGCCAGCGCAGCCGCGCGATCGCCGAGCTTCGCGCACACGACCGCCATGAACGCGCTCCGAATCCGATTGTGATACGGCGAGAAGTCGCGATCGCTCGTTGCCGCCAGGACGGCGCGCGCCTCCGCAAACCCGCCCGACCACCCGGCCTCGAGCGATTTCGCGATCAGGTAGGCAGCGAGCGCCATCGGGCCTCGATACGACAGCCGCGCGAGCTCGCGGTCGATCTCGGCGACGCGCGCGGCGTTACCGCGCTCCGCCTCGAGCTCCATGAGCGTCCGCAGCCCGTTGATGCGCGTCTGCATGTCGCCCGCCTTCTCGGCGTTCGCGACGACCTGGGCCGCGTACCACGCCGCAACGCCGATGCGTCCGGCGGTTGAGTGGAGCGACGTGAGCGTCGTGTAGCCGCGCGCCGCGCGGCCGAATTCACCTAACTCGATCGACAGCCGTGCGGCCTCGCGCGTGTATGACTCGACCGCCGCCTCGTCGGACGCGTAGAACGCCGTGATCGACGCGCGCAAGAACGTGCGCGAACGCAGCGAGTCGTCACAGAACTCGGCAAGCTCGAGCGCCTCCGACATCGCCGTGTCGGCCTCATGCGCCCGCCCGGCGTGCGCGCTCGTGATCGCAAGGAGTCCGAGCACGTCCGCGCGCTCGGTCGTCCCGAGGTCTTCTCGGTCGCGCAGGGACTCGAGGACCGGAATCGCGTCCAGGCGCGCGTCGTGGTAGAGCAGCAGCGCATAACGCGTCGCGACACGCACGGCGAATGGGGCGTCGCCGTCGACGCGCTTGAGCACCGCCGCGTACCACCGCTCGGCCTGATCGGTGCGTCCGTGCGCCTCCTCGAGCGTCGCACGCAGCGCGAGAATTCGCGGGTTCGCGAGCGATGCGCCGGACGGCAGCGAGCGCAGCGCGCGCTCGACCACGTCGAAGCCTCCCTTCTCGAACAGCGCGAAGTTGGCACCGGCGAGCACGCGCTCGACTTCGCCGCCGGCGCGCGCTTCGGCGAACGCCTCGAGCGCCGCGACCTCCATTCCGGAGCGCTCGAGCAGCCGCGCGGCCGCAACGCGTGCCGCGCGCAGCGCGTCGTCGCCTTCCAGCGCCACTTCGCGCTGCACGAAGTCACGGAAGAGGTCGTGCAGCTTGTAGACGCCGGCGTCGATCACGCTCACGAACGCGACGCGCTCGCGCAGCGACTCGATGATCGCCGCCGCGTCGTCGAAGCCCGCCTCCACGGCGAGACGCGTCTCCAGACGCGGCAGAAACGCCGCCGTGCGCAGGAACCGGCGCGTCCGGTCGTCCAGGCCGTTCCAGACCTGCTCTGCGAGGTAGCGGTACACCATCTCGCGCGTCCCCGCCGACACAACGCGCAGATCGCTCGCGCGCGTCGACGTCCGCAGCGCGAACGTCAGCGCCGCCGGCCAGCCGTCGATCAGCGTGAGGATCTGCTCGAGCTCTTCGTCGCGCACGGCGACCCGCGTCGCGCGCGCGCTGTGCTTGGCCTCGTCGACGGTGAAGCGCAGGTCCACGGCGTCGACGACCAGGTCGGATTCACCGTACGCGAGCCACGACGCGACCGGCAGCTGCAGCGGGCTGCGCGACGAGAGCAGCCACCGCGGTCCATCTTTCGTGCGTTCGAGCAGGGCCGCGAGGAACAGCGACACTTCCGGATCGCCTTCTGCGACGTGCACGTCGTCGATCGCGATGAGGGTGTCGCGGTCGCGAATGTGCGCCGTGAGCCACGCGGCCAGGTCGCGACCGGGCGTCGTCGACGCGCGCGCCGCGTCGAGCGCCGTGACGACGGAACGCGGTACGGCCGGCACCAGCGCGCCCAGCGCGTCGGCGAACGCGCGCACGAACGGCGCGAGCGTCGTGGCGTCGGGCGGCACGTCGTACACGATCGCGCCGCCGACCGTCTCGACGAATTGCCGCAGCGCGACCGACTTGCCGAATCCCGCCGGTGCGATGATCGTCGCGATGCGGTACTGCGCGGCGGTTTGCAGACGCTCGAGGACGCGCGGGCGGTCGATCGGGCGAAACGCACCGCCCAGATCGGGACGACCATCGGCCGCGACGCTTCGAATCATGGACCGCTCCCCCGAGGAGCGCTCATGCTGCCATCCTACCCGGGTACGAGCGTCCCATGACGACGACCGCTACGTGCGCGCACGACGCTTGCCTGTGCACCCGGCCGTATTCGGCACAAACGCAGGCCGCGAGTACCGAACGGCTCGATCCCGACGGCGAGTACTGCAGCCGGCGCTGCGAGGAAGCGGCGGCGGGACCGCGCGGCGACGGGGCTTGCCTGTGCGGTCATCCCGAATGCCAGGCGAGCGCGGACGCCGGCATCCCGCCGATGCAGTAAGCGGGCGCTAACCCCGCTCGCGCGCGATCAGCCGCAAGTAGCGGCGCGGCTCGAACCCGCTGTCCGCGTCGATCCGGCGGAACGCTTCTTCGCGAATCTGCGTGGCCAGATCGCGCCGCTGGCGCATCGCCGTGTCGAGCTCGCGGAACGCGCGCTCGAACTCGTCACCGTCGAGCGTCGCGATTTGCTTTTTGAGGCGCTCGATGTCGCCGTTCAAACGACCCTGCAACTCGTGACTCACCTCGCGCTCCGCCTGGTGGATACGGTTGAGTAGCGCATTGAGCTCTTCGACCGTCGGGAGGCCGAACGCGGAGCGCGTCGTCTCCTGCGGGGCGGCCGCGCGCACGGGGCGCGGCTTGTTGGTCGGCCGCGGCGCGTCGAAGTCCGGATAGAGGCGGATGATCGATTTGATCCGTTGCGGACCTTTGGGTGATTGTAACCCTTCCGCGATTCCGGCCATGATCAACCGCGAACGTAACGCGGTATCGTTGATCACGCGCAAGTGCTTCGAGTCCAGACCCGGCGGACGGCGGTTACCGCCGAAGAAATCGTCGTCGCGCGCGAGAGGAAGACTCATCGCCTTCTCCCAGAGGGTGGCGCGAGCACCGCGAGTTCCGTTCACGTGCCGCAAGTTACGTCACGGGTTACACGCGACCTTTGCCGTCGACTTGGCTTGTAGCCCTAAGTCAGCCCTCTTCGCCCGGGTTGAGCGACTGGTCGGTCTCCGCGATGGT
The DNA here is from genome assembly GCA_963818845.1 of Vulcanimicrobiota bacterium. Lineage (GTDB taxonomy): Bacteria > Vulcanimicrobiota > Vulcanimicrobiia > Vulcanimicrobiales > Vulcanimicrobiaceae > Vulcanimicrobium. The sequence continues at coordinate 806,176 of CAWFTO010000003.1, forward strand.
GATCAGCCGCTCGCCGGCAAGCATGCCCGTGTCGTCCGCCGCCAGCACGGCGTCGTCGAGCGCGTCGAGGTCCGGGCCGGTGGCGTCGTCGCCTTCCGGGTCAGCGGTTTCGAGGTCGTCCGGCTGGTCGTCGTTCATGCGGACCGTCTACCGCGGGTACGAACCGTTCATGCCTGCGAAAGGGAAGAACGCCTCTGGGCGCACTCGCGAGGACACGTTCGCGCCGCTGCCGTCGACGCTCGAACGCTCGCCCAAGAAGGCGCAAGACACCTACGAAAAGACGCTCGAAAGCGCGGAGCGCACGTACGAGGGGGACGAGGAGCGCGCGCACCGCGCCGCATGGGCGAGCGTGAAGCACTCGTTCGAGAAAGTGGGCGATCACTGGGAACCCAAGGACGAGCGCGGACCGTCGGATCCGCGCGCTGAGCAGCACGGGCCCGATTCCACCGGACGGTCGTTCGGCGGCGTCGACGTCGAAGGCAAGACGAAGGACGAGCTGCTCGACGAGGCGCGCAAGCTCGGCGCGCACGTGACGACGCACATGCGCAAGGACGAGATCGCCGACGAGATCCGGCGCGCGAACGATCGAGAGACGCGCGCCGCTCGCGCGCAGTCGTAGGTGTGAGCGCCGAAGTCCGGAATTGACCGCGTCATGCTCGATCGCATGACGCGGCCCGCGCTGGTGGCCGCGCTTTTCGTTGCCCTGACGGCCGCCGCGCGCGCGTCGGCGCCCTTCGACTTCGACAAGGCGCCCGGTCGCCTGCCGAAGACGGTCGTGCCGATCGACTACCGGATCGCGATCGTCCCGGACGCCGCGCAGCGCACGCTGTCGGGCACCGAGACGATCGCCGTGCGCGTGCGCGAGCCCGTCCGGACGATCGTCTTCAACTCGCTCAACGAACGGCTACGCGACGTGCGGTTCGACGGCGCGCCGGTCGCGCGCACCACGAGCGACGACGCGGCCCAGTTGACGACCGTCACGCTCGTGCGCGCGGCGCGTCCCGGGATGCACACGCTTGCGTTCGCGTACACGGGAAAGATCGAGACGGCCGCGCAGGGGTTGTTCGCGCAGCGTTACCGCGCGCCGGGCGGTGCCACCGGAATGATGCTGTCGACGCAGTTCGAGGCGACGGACGCGCGGCGCATGTTCCCATGCTGGGACGAGCCTGCGTTCCGCGCGACCTTCCAGCTGAGCGCGACCGTGCCCGACGCATGGTCGACCGTCTCGAACATGCCTGCGACATCGCGCGTGGTGCACGGTGCCGTCGCGACGACGACGTTCGCGCGGTCGCCGCGCATGCCGTCGTACCTGGTCGAGTTCTCCGCCGGCGATCTCGCGCACGTGGACGCGACGTCGGGCGGACGCCGTTTCGGCGTGTGGGCGGTCCGCGGCCAGCAGGACGAGGGCGCGTACGCGCTCGCGAACGCGCAGCAGATTCTCGCCGACTACGACGCCTACTTCGGCTACCGTTTTCCGCTGCCGAAGCTCGACTCGATCGCCGTGCCCGGCGGCTTCCAGGGCGCGATGGAAAACTGGGGCGCGATCACGTACAACGATCAGGCGCTGCTCGTGCCCGCCGGCGCGCCGCTGAACCGCAGGCAGCGCGTGTTCAGCATTCAGGCGCACGAGATGGCGCATCAGTGGAACGGCGACCTCGTCACGATGGGCTGGTGGGACGACATCTGGCTCAACGAGAGCTTCGCCTCGTGGATGGCCGCGAAGGAGACTGATCTCCGCAATCCCGGCTGGAAGTGGTCGGAACGCCAGGACGCCTCGAAGGAAACCGCGATGGCGGCTGACGCGCGGCTGTCGTCGCACCCGATCGAGCAGCACGTCGTGAACGAGCTCGATGCGGAGGCGTCGTTCGACTCGGCGATCACGTACGACAAGGGACAGGCCGTGCTGCGGATGCTCGAAGCGTACATCGGGCCGGACACGTTCCGCGAGGGCGTTCGCCGGTACATTGCGGCGCGCGCGTTCTCGAACGCGACGAGCGGCGACCTGTGGCGCGCGCTCACCGCGGCGAGCGGGCGGGACGTCGAGGCCGTCGCGTCGTTGTGGACGACGCAAGCGGGATATCCGCTCGTCAGCGTGCGCGCGACCTGCGATGCCGCCGGGAACCGCACGATCGCGCTGTCGCAGCGCCGTTTTCTCCTGGCCGGAACGGATCCGAAGAGCTCGCGGTGGAGCATCCCGCTCGACGTGCGCTCCGGAGCGAACGGCACGGTCACGACGGTGCTGTTCACGACGGACGGGCAGAGCGTGCGCGCGGGCCGTTGCGACGAGCCGCTCAGCGCGAACGCCGGCGACCTCGGGTTCTATCGCGTCGCGTACGACGACGCGACGTTCGAGCGCAACCGTGCGAGCTTCGCGACGCTGCCGGACACCGACAAGATCGCGCTGCTCGACGATCAGTGGGCGCTCGTGCAAGCGAATGCGGCGCCGCTCGCGTCGTATCTCGGGCTCGCGTCGTCGATGGGCGGTGACCTGGACGCGCGCGCGTGGACGCAGATCGGCGAGTCGCTCGGCACGATCGAGGCGTACGAGCGCGGCACGCCGGGGCACGATGCCTTCACGGCATATGCGCGTAGCGTGATGCGTCCGGCGTTCGACCGCGTCGGGTGGGACGCGAAGCCGAATGAAGATCCGACGACGGGTGACCTTCGTCGCGTCGCGATCGCCGATCTCGGCGCGTGGGGCGATCCGGCGGTGATCGCGGAGGCGAAGCGGCGCTTCGCTGCCGCCGTCGCCGGCAGGTCAACGCTGACGATGGACGACCGCGAGAGCGTTCTGCCGATCGTCGGCGCCTACGCGGACCAGGCGACCTTCGATCAGCTGCACGCGATGGCGAAAGCGAGTCGCGACGAAGCCGAGGCACGTGCCGACTACGGCGCGCTCGCAAACGTGCGCGATCCGAAACTGCTGGCGCAGGCGCTCGACATCATCCTGTCGCCGGAGCTTCCGCCGCAGACGGCGGGGATTCGGAACCGTCTCGTCCTCGCTGCAGCCGGACGGAACCCGCAGCTCGTCTGGAGCTTCTATCAGGCGCACGAGCCGCAGCTCGTCGGCGCGGTCTCGGAGTTCTCGCGGGCGCTGTCGATGACGAACCTGCCCGCGACGTTCTGGCGCGCGGCGCCGCTGGACCAGCTCGAGGCGTACGTCCGTGCGCACTCGCCGCCGAACGCGGATCGCTACGTCGCCCGCGGCATGGAACGCGCGCGGCTCGAGCTCGCGATGTCCAAACACCTGGTCCCAGCCGCGGACGCCTTCGTCGCCGCGCACCACCGGTAGACACCGCGCCCCCGTCACCCTGAGCTTGTCGAAGGGCGCCAGGATCAATGTCACCGTGAGCTTGTCGAAGGGCGCGGCGGCCCCTGAAGCGAACGTATGTTCGTCTCACCTATGCCCGCCCGACAGCTCGCTCTCTTCGCCTCCGCCGCCTCGCCGACGCGCCTGGTCGGCGACCACGGCGACGTCACCTACGTCCCGGAGTTCCTCGACCGTGCGCTCGCGGATGCGGTGGTGCGCGAGCTGAGCGCCGACACGCGCTGGAAGGCCGACTCGCGAGTGATGTACGGCAAGCGGGTTCTGGTGCCGCGCGAAACGGCCGGCCGCGGCGAAAAGATGGCCCAGCCGTGGACGCCGGCGCTCGCGCTCGTGCGCGAGATGGCCGAGAGGCACACCGGCACGACGTTCGACTACTGCTTCCTCAACCGGTATCGCGACGGCAACGACGCCGTCGCGTGGCACGGCGACCGCGACGGCTCGCGCGACGCGCGCCTGGTCGTCGCATCGCTGTCGCTTGGAGCGACGCGCACGTTCCAGGTCAGGCCGAAGAAGGAGAGCGGCCTGCGCTATGACCCAATCAGCGTCGAAGTCTCGCACGGCGATCTCATCGTGATGGCCGGCGACACCCAGCTCTACTGGGAACATCGTGTCCCTCGCGACCCGCGCATCACCGAAACGCGCCTCAACGTAACGTTCCGACAACACCGAGCGCGCGACTAGACTCCGTCACCCTGAGCTTCGCGAAGGGCCACGTCACCCTGAGCTTGTCGAAGGGCATGTCATCCTGAGCTTGTCGAAGGGCGCTCACCGCGCATCGGATGCGCGTGAAGCAGTTTTGGGCGTATATGCTGCGCTGCCGTGACGGCAGCTACTACATCGGCGTCACGGGCGATGTCAACATTCGCGTCGCCGAGCATAATGCCGGCCAAGACCCGGACTCCTCTGCGTACACGCGCAGACCCGCGATTCTCGTGTGGAGTGCGGTATTCGGCTCGCCAACTGATGCGATCCGCGTGGAGAAAAAGCTCAAGGGCTGGTCGCGCGCGAAGAAAGAGGCCCTCATTCGCGGCGATTGGGCCGAGATTCGCCGGCTGGCGCGCCCTTCGACAAGCTCAGGGTGACAACGTGCGCTCACGGTGACGGCGCCCTTCGACAAGCTCAGGGTGACAAGTGCGTTCGCGGTGACGGCGCCCTTCGAAAAGCTCTGACAAGGGTGCAACTTCGCTCAGGGTGACAACGTGCGCTCCGGTGGCGGCGTGCGTTATGCGGCGGTGGCGGCGGGGCTGAATTGGGCTTCTTCGGTGCTGCCGGTGAGCGCCGTCGTGGATGACGTCCCGCCGCCGACGACTTTTGCGACCTCGTCGAAGTAGCCGGTCCCGACTTCGCGCTGGTGTCGCGTTGCGGTGTAGCCGTCCGGCTCGCTCGCGAACTCACGTTGCTGGAAGTCTGCGTACGCCGCCATCCCGCGCGCTGCGTAATCGTGCGCGAGCTCGAACATCGCGTGGTTGAGCGCGTGCCAACCGGCCAGCGTGATGAATTGGAAGCGATAGCCGTACTCGAACAGCGCGGAGCGGAATCGTGCGATCGTCGCGTCGTCGAGCTTGCGCTTCCAGTTGAATGACGGCGAGCAGTTGTAGGCAAGCGCCTTGCCCGGGAAGTGCGCGTGGATGCCGCGTGCGAATGCCTCGGCTTCCTCTAGCGACGGATGCGACGTTTCGCACCAGATGAGGTCGGCGTACGGAGCGTACGCGAGCCCGCGCGCGATCGCCTGATCGATGCCCGGGCGCACGCGGAAGAATCCCTCGGGAGTGCGCTCGCCCGTGAGGAACGGCTTGTCGCGGTCGTCGACGTCGCTGAGCAGCAGGTTCGCGGCGTCGGCGTCGGTGCGCGCGATCAGCACGGTCGGCACGTCGCACACGTCCGTCGCGAGCCGCGCGGCGATGAGATTGCGCACGGCCTGCGCCGTCGGAATGAGCACCTTGCCGCCGAGGTGGCCGCACTTTTTCTCCGACGCGAGCTGGTCTTCGAGGTGCACGCCGGCCGCGCCGGCCGCGATCATCGACTTCGTCAGCTCGAACACGTTGAGCGGTCCGCCGAAGCCCGCTTCCATGTCGGCGACGATCGGCGCGAACCAGTCGCGTTCGCCGGCACGTCCTTCGACCGCGTCGATCTGGTCTGCGCGCTGGAACGCGTTGTTGATGCGCTCGACGACCTTCGGCACCGAGTCGTACGGATACAGCGATTGATCGGGGTAGATTTGGCCGGCGGTGTTCGCGTCGGCTGCGACCTGCCAGCCGGAGAGATAGATCGCCTCGAGGCCGGCTTTAACAGCCTGCACCGCCTGGCCGCCGGTCATGCACCCGAGCGCGGCGACGGGCTCGTCGCGCGCGAGGAGCGCGCGCAGCCGATTCGCGCCGCGGCGCGCGAGGGTGTGCTCGATGCGGACGCTTCCGCGCAGCCGCGCGACGTCGCCGTCGGAATACGGTCGTATCATGGCGGTGAGTATAGCCATGCCGTCGCCGGCGGCGCGCGTGTCGTGCGCGAGACGCGCCGTTCGGCGCGCGAGCGGCGCGATTTCGCGCGCGAAGCGCTCAGCGCGGAAGCCGGATCACCTTGCCGCGCGGGCCGATGCCTTCGTCGAGCTCGATCATGCGGTCGGGGTGGAGCTGCGCGCGTGCCACGCGCTCGAGGTCGGCGACCGAGACACTCCGATAGATCGGGGCCAGCGAGTCGTAGTCGTCCGGCGTGCGGCGCTCGTCAGCAGCCGCTCCGAGCAGATCGAGCACGCCGTCCGGCGACGCCTCGGCGCGCAGGGCGGCCGCGAGCAGCTTGCGTTGCGCGCGCGCGAGCTCGTCGGCACCGATCGGCCCGGCGCGCAGCTGCTCCACCGTCTGGCGCAGCGCCGCGCGCGCCGCGGCGAACTCGGCGCTCGACGCGTCGAAGTAGAGGCCCAGCAGTCCGCGCGCGGGGTCGTACGTGCTGCCGGCTCCGTACGCCAGACCGCGCCGCTCGCGCACCTCGCGCATCAGCCGCGTATCGAAGTCGCCCTCGCCGCCCAGGATCGCGTTCAGCAGCGACATCGCCGCGAAGTCGGCGTCCTCGCGTTTCGGCGCCTCTTGCACGAAGTAGGCCGACGCGCGCGGCGCCGACGGACCCACCGAGACCGTGAGCCGCGGCGGCATCGAGGCGTGCGTGCGCGGCGCGCTCGTCGACGGCTCCGGCGGATTGCCCCATCCGGCGAACGCGCGCGCAACCTGCGCGAACACCGCGGACGAGTCGACGTCCCCCGTCACCGCGATCCAGGCATGACGCGGCTGGGGTGCGTGCCGCGCGATCAACGAGCGCAGGTTCTTCGCGGCGCGGGGCGGGCGCGTGCGCCACGCGTCCCGCAGGATGGCGATCATCACCGGAAGATCGGCGGCGTAGCCGTGCGCGCTCGTCGGCGTGCCGATGTCGAGCACGATCGCGCGATGCTCCGCTTCACGCTCCAGGCGCTCGCGCACGGGCGGCGCCACGTCGAGCCAGACGGAGTTCTCGAAGTTGCCGCGCATGTACGCGGTGCGCGCTCCCGGCCGCCGCTGCACGAACACGCGCAAGCCGTTCGGAAGCGCGAACGCGTCGACCGGCGCGATCGACGCCTCCGGCAGCGGTGCGATGCGCGCCCACGGCGGCAGCGCGATCGGCTCCAGACGCGACGGCGCGGGAACGTGCTCGCCGCGCGACTGCCGCCGGGATTCGTCGACGCCGAACTCGTTTTGCGGAAGCGCGCCGCCCGCGATGCCGACGCCGACGGGCTGCGACCAGCGCCGCAGGACCGCGAGCACGGCGGCGTCCGGGACGCGTGCGATGCGCCGGTCCAGGTCCGGCGGCGTCGCGTGCATCGTGGCGACCGACGTGCCCCACAGATCGGACTCGTCCTCGAGCGAATCGCTCGCGTAGTCGGTCGCCGCTCGGTCGGCGCGACGCGCGTCGGCGAGCGCGCTCGCGGAAACATGCGTCGCGAGCGCCGCGATCGCGGCGCGCATCGCCTGCAGCGCCTTCGCTGGTTCCGTCTCGTCGTCGAGGCGGCACACGACGTGCGCGAGGCCGCCGAACTGCTGCACGTCGTCATCAACCTCGTAGCTGTCGCACGGGCCGTCGCGCACGAGCGCGTCGCGCAAGAGCGCGTGGCTGGGCTGCAGCAGCTCGACCGCCAGCTCTTCGGCGAGCGCACCGGCGCCCTGCACACCGTGCAGCTCCAGCGCGACGTCCACCATGCGCGTTCGGCGCGCTTGCGTGCGCACGACGAATCCGCGTGACGCGACGCGTTCCGACTGCTGCGGCGCGACGTGCGCGCGCGCGCGAACGCGCGCGAAGGTCGCCGCGATCGTCCGCAGCATGCGTGCCGGATCGACGTCCCCGGCGACCAGGAGCGTCGCATCGTCGGGCGCGTAGCCGGCGTCGTATGCGCGCCGCAAGTCGGCGACGCCGATGCGGCGGACGTCGAGCGGCGTTCCGCCCGGATCGCGCTGGTACGGCGTGCCGGCGTAGGCCGCCGCGCGGACGGCATCCTCGAGCGTCGTCGTGTCGGACGACGCATATCCCGCCAGCTCGGCGAGCACCGCGCCGCGCTCCAGCTTCCAGTCCTCGGGCCGCAGCAGCAAGCCGCGCATGCGGTCGGCCTCGACGCGCAGGGCGACGCCGACGGCGTCCGCCGGCACCGTCTGATAGAAATGCGTGTACTCGTAGTCGGTGTCGGCGTTCGTTTCTGCGCCCAGGCGTGCTTCGAGATCGTCGAACGACGCGCCCGACAGTGCGCGCGTGCCGCGGAACATCATGTGCTCGAGCGCGTGCGCGAGCCCCGAGCGCCGCGGCGGATCGTTCGCACTGCCGGTGCGGTACCAGATCGCGACTTGCGCGAGCGGCAGCGTGTGGTTCTCGACGATCGCGACGCGCATGCCGTTGGGCAGCACCGTCTGCGTGACACGCGGTTCGGCGCTGCGGCGTAACGGTACGTGCGATGCTGCCGGAATGCGTTGCCGCGAGCAGAAGAACCGATGCCGCGACCGCCGCCGTCGCGCGCGTCATCATCGCGTGAGGGTCAACGTCGACACGGTGGCGGCGCGCACGGCGGTATCCGAGAACGGCAGCGTCGTACGGTTGAAGCGCTCCCACCCCGCGGTTTGGTCGGCATAATGCGCCGAGCCGGGCTCGCCGGACTCGCCGGCGTCAACATCGATCGTGCCGCGATCCCAGTCGCCTGCGATCCAGAACGCGCGGAAGGACTGCGCGTGATCGTTCCACTGCACGGCCGGTGCGAAGCTGCCGCCGCGCCCGGGCATGGTCGGGCCGTTCCACATGCGGAACCCGAACGCGGCGAGCGGGTGCTTCAGCGGCTGCGCCGCGTACGTGCCGAACGGCGGCACGTCGTTGCCGAGCGTCGTCTGCACGCGCCGGAGCGCCGCGACGACGAAGCCGTCGTAGTCGTCTCGCGGCACCCACCCGCGCGGGCGCTCGCGCAGCATGCGCAGCACCACGCCGAAGCCCGCGCCGGACGGTGGTTCGTCGCGTGCGAGCCAGCCCGGAAGGTGAAGCGCCGCGATCTGCGCGACCATCTCTCGGCGCAGCGCGACGACGGCCGTCGCGCCGCGCGACTCCGGCACGAGGTTGCCGTCGAACGTCGCGAGCTGCTCGAGCAGCGATTCCAACGCCGGCTCGTCGTTCGCGCCCGCGCGGTATGCCGCGGCGGCGGCGAGCTTCGCGAACTCGCGCTCCGCAGGCGACGCGTCATCGTTCTGCTGCGCGAACGCCTCCGGATACCAGCGCGCGTGCGTGCGCGATGCGTGCGCATTCGCGGGAACCGAGAGCGCGCGGTGCAGCTCGAACGCGCGATACGGCACGGGCCAAAACGGTGCGAGACGCGGACCGCCGCCGCGCGGGCGGTTGTTCGACGTCACGATCGCCGTCTCGCGCGACGGATCCGCGTGCGGCGCAGCGTCGTACTCCAGCGTCGCGCCGGCCGAGCCCGCGGCGGCGTCGTTCGCGTCGGTCGCCCAGCGCCCGAACGACGGTTCGAGCGGTACGCGGCCCGCGAAGTGATATGCGGCTTTGGCGGTATCGTCGGCGAAGACGACGTTGAGCGCCGGTTCGGTCAGCGAACGCATCGCCGCGACGCCGTCGGCGGCGGTGCGCGCGCGCAGCAGGCGCAAGAACGGCGCGAGCGGCGAGACCGGCGAACGCCGCATCGGCCAGTCCATCACGTACGCGTCGTGGCCGTCGCGGCTGCGCGCGATGACGACGCCCAACGGCGTGCTCAATACATCGGCGTCCACGGTCGAACCGAACCGCACCGCGATCGGCTCGTGCACGTGCGTCGCGCGAATCCAGCGATCGTGCACTTCGAATTCGTCGCCGCGCGCCGGCGCGCGGTACACGTGCATCGCCGCGGTTTCGCCGGCGGTCACGCCCCACGCCAGGTGCTCGTTGTGCCCGAGCGTGACGCCGGGCGTCCCGGCGAGCGCGGCGCCGGCGACGTGAATCCCCGGCGCGCTGCCTTCGAAGAGCCACCAGATGCCGGGGATCCCGATGTCCAGGTGCGGGTCGTTCGCGAGCACGGCCTGGCCGGTCGTCGTCCAAGCGCCGCCGAGCGCCCACGCGTTGCTCCCCACCGGCGCACGCTCATCCGCGATGCCCTTTGACACGCTCACGGTGACGGGGTGGGACGGCGGCGGGAGGTCGGGGAGCTTGGGGATGGTGCCGGGCGCGCTGCCGTCCGTCGGGACGTCGTATTTGGGATCGGTCAGCGGATAGAAGGCGTCCGTGCCGGCGGGTCCCAGCACCGCGCGCACTTCGTCGCGGATCACGACGTCCTCGGGTTTGTCGTCGAGGTCGAGGACGGTCGCCATGCCGACGGCGAGCGAGTCTTGCGGCCGCCAGGGCTCGAAGTGCGCGAACAGCGCGCGGTATTCAGGCGGCACCGGCTGCTGCTGCGCGGCGGCGTTGACGCCCGACGCGAAGGCGGTCAGCACGTCGCGCTCTTGCGGGTCCGCCGTCGCGAGCACGCGGCTCACGACGGCGTCGATCTGATAGCGGCGCATGCGGCGGTCGACGCGCACGAGCGGGCCGCCGAGCAGCTCGGCCAGCCGGCCGTAGACGTACCGCCGCGTGAGGTCCATCTGGAAGAGCCGGTCGGACGCCATCGCGTAGCCCTCGGCGACGAACAGGTCGTGCGCCGAGGCGGCGCGGACATGCGGCACCCCGCGAGCGTCGCGGGCGATCGTGACGGGCTGCAGCACGGGGACGCCGGCGCGTGTCCCATCGACGGCGGAGACCCCGCTGTGAACCGCCAGCGCGACGTAGCCCGCGTACGCTCCGAAGGCGACGACGGCGACCGCGACGAGCAGGCCGAGCGACGTCAGCAGGCGCCGGAGCCAGAAGCCGAGCAGGGCAAGCGCTCCTTGCCGCGTCGCGTCGTCCATCCGCCGCCGCGTTCGACGGGCCGCTCGTTCGCCTCCCGCCCGCGCCTTGAGGGACTGGCGGGATCGTGCTATACTACCTGCCTATGCCCTTCGGCCGATAACGCGGACCCAAGGAACGTCGGACCCGGCGTCTCCTGGGCCCGTTTTGCGCTGCCCCCGTCCTTCGACAAGCTCAGGATGACAACGTTGCCGCTCGCGCGGCAACGCACCGAGCACGGGCGGCAGCGATACGGATTCCAGGCCACCCGGTCACCCGGACGTCTCCCGGCCGCCTCTGTCTTGCCGACGCGCTAAGCAAAGGAATCGATGAACCTCCTCGACGTCAACAATTTCGACGCGATGCGCATTGGCCTCGCGTCGCCGGAACAAATTCGCGCGTGGTCTTTCGGCGAAGTCAAGAAGCCCGAGACGATCAACTACCGGACGCTCAAGCCGGAGCGCGACGGGCTCTTCTGCGAGAAGATCTTCGGCCCGACCAAAGACTGGGAATGCCACTGCGGCAAGTACAAGCGCATCCGCTTCAAGGGCATGATCTGCGACCGCTGCGGCGTCGAGATCACGCGCGCGAAAGTGCGCCGCGAGCGCATGGGTCACATCGAGCTCGCCACGCCCGTCACCCACATTTGGTACTTCAAGGGCGTGCCGTCGCGCATCGGCATTCTGCTCGACATGTCGCCGCGTCAGCTCGAGAAGGTGATCTATTTCGCCGCGTACGTGACGACCGATCCCGGCGACACGACGCTCACCAAGCGCGAGATCCTCACCGAGCAGAAGTATCGCGAGAGCCGTGAAAAGTACGGCACGCGGTTCAAGGCCGGCATGGGCGCGGAAGCGATCCGCGAGCTGCTGCGCGACCTGAACCTGCGCAAGCTGCAAGAAGACCTCCGCCGCGAATTCAAAGAGACGTCCGGCCAGAAGCGCATCAAGGCGATCAAGCGCCTCGAAGTCGTCGAAGCGTTCCTCGCGAGCGGCAACAAGCCGGAGTGGATGATCCTCTCCGCGGTGCCGGTCATTGCGCCGGAGCTGCGTCCGATGGTGCAGCTCGACGGCGGACGCTTCGCCACGTCCGACTTGAACGATCTCTACCGCCGCGTCATCAACCGCAACAACCGCCTCAAGCGGCTGCTCGAGCTGAGCGCGCCCGAGATCATCATCAAGAACGAGAAGCGCATGCTGCAGGAAGCGGTCGACGCGCTGATCGACAACGGCCGCCGCGGCCGCCCCGTCACCGGGCCCAACAACCGCCCGTTGAAGTCGCTCTCGGACATCCTCAAGGGCAAGCAGGGCCGCTTCCGTCAGAATCTGCTTGGCAAGCGCGTCGACTACTCGGGCCGTTCGGTCATCGTCGTCGGCCCGAACCTCAAGCTGCATCAGTGCGGGCTGCCCAAAGAGATGGCGCTCGAGCTCTTCAAGCCGTTCGTGATGAAGAAGCTCGTCGACCGCGGTCAAGCGCACAACATCAAGAGCGCGAAGCGCATGGTCGAGCGCGTGCGTCCCGAAGTATGGGACGTGCTCGACGAAGTGATTCGCGAGCATCCGGTGCTGCTCAACCGCGCACCGACGCTGCATCGTCTCGGCATTCAGGCGTTCGAGCCGGTGCTCGTGGAAGGCAAGGCCATCCACCTGCATCCGCTGGTCTGCACGCCGTACAACGCCGACTTCGACGGCGACCAGATGGCCGTCCATCTTCCGCTGAGCGCCGGCGCGCAAGCGGAGGCGCGCATCCTGATGCTGTCCTCGAACAACATCCTGCAGCCGTCGTTCGGGAACCCCGTGTCGATTCCGACCCAGGACATGGTGCTGGGTCTGTACTGGCTCACGTTCCAGCCCGACGAGTACAAGGGTCCCGCGAAGGCGGCGCTCGCCGACGACGCGCTCTACTCCTCGCCGGTCTTCCGCAACGGCGCCACGCGCCGCAACGAGGACGGCTCGGCGATGCTGCCGGCATTCAAGGACGGCCAGGAAGCGATCATCGCGCTCGAACACCGGCTCATCGGCCTGCACGAGTGGATCGAGGTCCGCTTCAACGGCAAGCGCGTCAAGACGACTCCCGGACGCGTGATCTTCAACGAAGCGTTCCCGGCCGAGTGGGAGTATCCGTACCTCAACGGCATCGTCGACAAGACGGCGCTCAAGAAGCTCATCACCGAGTGCTACCGCAAGTACGGCAACGCCGAGACCGCGGAGTTCCTCGACGCGATCAAGGCACTGGGCTTCCACTATGCCACGCAGTCGGGGACGACGGTGTCGATCAACGACATCATCGTGCCGCAGGCGAAGCACGACCTGCTCGACAAGGCGCAGGTCGAGGTCGACGAACTCCACTCGCTCTTCGATCAGGGCTTCATCTCCGACGACGAGCGCTACAACAAGACGATCGAGATCTGGCAGAAGACCGGTGACGACGTCACGGGCGCAATGCAGGCGGCACAGAACCCGCTCAACCCGGTGTTCATGATGGCGACGTCGGGCGCGCGCGGTTCCATCGCGCAGGTCAAGCAGCTCGGCGGTATGCGCGGGCTCATGTCCGACCCGTCGGGCCGCATCCTCGAGATCCCGGTGAAGGCGTCGCTCAAAGAAGGCCTCACCGTCCTCGAGTACTTCATCTCGACGCACGGCGCGCGCAAGGGTCTCGCCGACACCGCGCTGCGCACGGCGGACTCCGGCTATTTGACCCGCCGGCTCGTCGACGTGGCGCAGGACGTCATCATCCGCGAGGAAGACTGCGGCACGCCGAACGGCATCACCGTCGGCGACATCACGGTGGGCAAGGAGACGATCGAGCCGATCACCGATCGGATCATCGGACGCCGCGCGGCCGAGGACATCCGCAACCCGGAGAACTCGCGCGACAAGATCGTCAAGCGCGACGAAGAGATCGACGAGGAGAAGTCCAAGGCGATCATTGCGGCCGGCATCAAGACGGTGAAGATCCGTTCGGTGCTGGCGTGCCAGGCGAAGTACGGCGTCTGCGCGATGTGCTACGGACGCAATCTCGCCACCGGCCTGAAGGTCGACATCGGCGAAGCGGTGGGCATCATCGCGGCGCAGTCGATCGGCGAGCCGGGCACGCAGCTCACGCTGCGCACGTTCCACACGGGCGGCGTCGCGCAAGAGGACATCATCACCGGTCTCCCGCGTGTCGAGGAAATCTTCGAGGCGCGCAAGCCGAAGGGCGAGGCGCCGGTGGTGGAAGCCGCGGGCACGATCAAGTTCGGTGAGGAGAAGGGCAAGCGCGTCGTCTTCGTCACCGACGACGACGGCGTCGACCACGAAGTCGACGTCCCGGCGAACACGCACCTCAACGTGGTCGAAGGGCAGCGCGTCGTGGCCGGTCAGCCGGTTGCGGAAGGCTCGCTCAACCCGCACGACATCCTGCGGATCAGCGGCGAGACCGCGCTGCAGAACTACCTCGTGCAGGAAGTGCAGAAGGTCTACCGCTCGCAGGGCGTCGACATCAACGACAAGCACATCGAAGTGATCGTTCGCTCGATGCTGCGCAAGGTCAAGATCGTCGACGGCGGCGACACGCGGATGCTCCCCGGTCAGTTGATCGAAGCAGCCGTGTTCGCGGAAGAGAACGAGAAGCTCAAGGCGGACGGCGGCGGCAAGAGCGCGGAGGGCAGCCCGGTGCTGCTCGGCGTGACGAAGGCGTCGCTTGCGACCGAGTCGTTCCTGTCGGCGGCGTCGTTCCAAGAGACCACGCGCGTCCTCACCGACGCCGCGATCAAGGGCAAGCACGACCCGCTGCTCGGTCTCAAGGAGAACGTCATCATCGGCAAGCTGATCCCGGCCGGTACGGGGATGTCGCGGTATCGCAATCTCCAGATCGAGCCCGAAGGTCAGGACCTCGACGAAGAGGGCCGCCCGAAGAACGTGTTCCTCGACTTCAACCCGAACGAGGACGGCATGACGTCGTACGGCGACGTGATCGCCCCGAACGGTCAGGAGCTCAATCCGAAGGTGCTCGGCCCGTACGAGCGCCAGCGGATGGCGGAGAACACGGTGCAGTACGAAGGCGACTACGACGAAGCAGCCACCGTCGGCGCTCCCGGCGTGCGCACGCAGTACAAGCCCAAGGGCATCAACCCCGAAGACCTCTGATCGCAGAGGACTCGCGAACACAAGGCCCGCTCGAAAGAGCGGGCCTTTTTCGTGCCAAGAAGTGTCAATGAGCTTTCGAAGGGGTCACCATCACCGCCACCGTCGTGCTTGTCGAAGGGCGCCATTGTCACCCTGAGCTTGTCGAAGGGCGCGAAAGGCGACGGGCCCCCCGGGAGCGGGCCTTGAGAAACGGATTAGCCAGTAGTATCATTGTTCTAACATGCGAGCGGCTTTGCAGCGCGTCGGGAACTCTCAGGGAGTGATCATCCCGAAGCCGATCTTGGTTCAGGTGGGCTTCGAGCGCGAGGTGGAGATCGAAGTCCTGGACGATGCCGTCGTGCTTCGCAAGCCGACAGCTCACGTTCGTGAGGGTTGGGCAGAGGCCAGCAAGTCGCTGGCCGTTGACGGCGACGATGCCCTCGTATGGCCCGAGTTCGCGAACGAAGGCGACAACGAACTGACGTGGTGAGGGGGGATATCTGGCTCGCTCGCCTCGATCCAACCGTCGGAAGCGAGATCCAAAAAACGCGACCGTGCGTCATCGTGTCGCCGGTTGAACTACAGTATTTGAGGACGATAATCGTCGCACCGATGACGACGGGTAGCAAGCCCGCCCCGTTCCGCGTCCCGATCAGTTTTGGCGGAAAGCGTGGCTTGATTGTTTTGGACCAGATTCGGACGCTGGACAAGGCGCGACTCGTGAAGCGACTTGGCAGCGTTCCGCGCCCTGCCCTCATGTCCACATTGCGGGTCCTTCGGGACATCTTCGCAGAGTAAGTCGCTCGCCGCGGCGGAGTGGCGTTCCTGGCCGTTGTCGAAGTGTGCACCGCTCGGATGGCTGGTCGCGGAGGATGAATGCAATGGTCGAACTGGGTGAGTTGACTACACTGGACATTCGGGAAGTGTGGAAGCTAGAGCCGCAGCATTTTTCGTCCTGGCTCGCGTCCAACATCCGCACGATCTCGTGCTAGACCGCCTTTCAGCCGGCGCGTCGATCGCAGTTGCTTTCAGTCGCGGATTACTGACGCTTGGGCTGTACATTGGCCGTCTTGATGCGGCTGGGAACCGCCACATCTACGAGGCCCTGAGTGCCGAGGGCACGGCAATCGAAGCCGAGCTGAGAAGCCCGTTGAAGTGGGACTTTGATGAGTCGAGGAAGCGCCAACAGGTCTGGACGTCAATCCCCGTAGACCGGCAGGACGCCGCGCAGCTCGGAGCAAGCCGCTCGTGGGCAATAGATATGGCAAAGAAGTTCAAGATGGTGTTCGACCCGAGGATCGCTCGCGCTATGTCTGAGGGTTACTAAGAGCCTGAGATAACCGTACTCCAAGAGCGGAGGGTCCGACCGCTGCATGCCTGAGCTGCCTGACGTTGAAGCGTATCTGAGCGCGCTCGAACCGCGGATCGTCGGGCAGGCGCTGCTGCACGTGCGGCTCGCGAGTCCGTTTCTGTTGCGTACGGCCGAACCACCGATCGCGAGCGTCGACGGCCGCACCGTGCGCGAGCTGCGACGCGTCGGCAAGCGCATCGCGATCGGCCTCGACGACGACTTCTGGCTCGTGCTGCATCTCATGATCGCGGGGCGCCTGCACTGGCGGCCGCCGGGCGCGACGCTCGCCGGCCGCAATGCGCTCGCCGCGTTCGACTTCGCGGATGGCTCGCTCGTTCTCACGGAAGCGGGTTCGAAGCGGCGCGCCGCCCTGTACCTCTTCGGCGGCGAAGATGGGATGCACGACCTCGACGCCGGCGGCATCGACGTGTTCGCGAGCGACCTCACTTCGTTCCGCACCGCACTGACGGCCGAGAACCGCACGCTCAAGCGCGCCCTCACCGACCCGCGCATCCTCAGCGGCATCGGTAACGCCTACTCCGACGAGATCCTCCACGCCGCGCAGCTGTCGCCGGTCGCGCTCACACGGGATCTCACCGCGGAGCAGATGCAGCGACTCTACGAGGCCGCGCGCGCGACGCTCGAACTCTGGATCGACCGCTTACGCGCCGAGGCCGCGGACGGCTTTCCGGAGCACGTCACGGCGTTCCGGAAGGACATGGCCGTGCACGGACGCTTCGGCGAACCGTGCCCGGTCTGCGGGAAGCCGGTCCAGCGCATCCGCTATGCCGACAACGAGACGAACTACTGCGCGCAGTGCCAGACCGGCGGCAAGCTGCTCGCCGACCGCAGCCTCTCGCGCCTGCTCGGCCGCGACTGGCCGAAAACGCTCGACGAGCTCGAATCGATCAAGCGACGCTGAACGGACCGCCTGAACGTGCGGCGGTGCTGTCATCACGAGCCGTTACACTCGCGCGAGGCGCGGGAGTTCGCTTTCGAATTCGCTGATCGGGACCGGACGGCCGAAGTAGTAGCCCTGCAGCCGGTCGCAGCCCAGGTCCGTGAGCAGTTGCGCCTGGGCCGGCGTCTCGACGCCTTCGGCGGTGACGGGCAAGCGCAGCGCGTGCGCGACGCTGACGATTGCCGCCGCGATCGCGAGGTTGTCGTTTTCCTCGATCCCGTCGACGAAGGTGCGGTCGATCTTGAGCGAGCTCACCTCGAAGCGCTTGAGGTAGGCGAAGCTGCTGTAGCCGGTTCCGAAGTCGTCGATCGCGACGCGGATGCCCATCGCGTGCACCGCGCGCAACGTTGCCAGCACGGGCTCGATGTTCGACATGATCGCCGCTTCCGTGATCTCGATCTCGATCGACGACGGGTCGGCGCCGGTCGTGCGCAGCGCGCTCGCGACCGTTTCGACGAAGTCCGGGTGCGCGAACTGCCGCGGGGAGACGTTGAGCGCGACGATGATGTCGAAGCCCTGCGATCGCCACCGCACCGACTGGCGGCACGCTGCATTGAGCACCCACGTGCCGAGCGGGACGATGATGCGGCTGTCCTCGGCAACGCTCATGAACTCGGCCGGCATGTGCAGCTGGCCGTCGTGACCGCGCCAGCGCACGAGCGCCTCGGCGGCAACGATCCGGCGGTCCTGGGCGCCGACGATCGGCTGGAAGTGCAGAAGCAGGTCGTCGTCCGCGATCGCTTTGCGAAGCGCGTAGCGAATGTTGTGCCGTGAGGACGCGGCGGCGTGCAGGGCATCGCTGAAGAAGGCGTAGCCGCACCCCAGCTCCTGCTTCGCCTTGTACATCGCGGTGTCGGCGTTGCGGATCAAAATGCCGGCGTCGTCGCCGTCGCGCGGGTACATCGCGATGCCGACGCTTGCGGTGACGGCGAGCTCGAGATCGTCGACGGCGAACGGCTCTCCCGCGGCGTGGACGAGGCGCATCGCGAGGGAAGCGACGGCCGCGTCGTCGCGAGCGGCCGGGACGATCACGACGAACTCGTCGCCGCCCCAGCGCGCGAGCACGCCGTCCATGCCGAGCACCCACGCGAGGCGGCGGCTGATGTCGCGCAAGAGCCGATCGCCGATCTCGTGGCCGAGCGTGTCGTTGACGTCTTTGAAACGGTCGAGATCGACGAACGCGACCGCGCAGGTCGTGCCGTCGCGTTCGGCGCGCGCGACCTCGTCGCTGAGCATCTGATGGATGGCCGCGCGGTTCGGGAGTCCCGTGAGCATGTCGAAGCGCGCCAGCCGCTGCAGTGCGTTCTCCGCTTCTTTGCGCGCCGAAATGTCGAGCACCGCGCCGACCCAGTGCGTCGCGGTGCCGTGCTCGTCGAACTCGTACTTGCCGTGCAGCTCGACCCACCGGACCGTATCGCCGACGATGATCCGATGGTCGAGGGTGAACGGGTCGCCCGCGTCGTGCGCTCGCTCCACGTTTCGGATGTACTCGGCGAGGTCGTCGGGGTGGATCGAGTCCTTGTAGAGCCCGTCGACGTCGGCGTCGGCATCGACGCCGAAGATTTGTCGCAGCTCGCGCGACCATTCCACGCCGCCGGTTGCGATGTCATACGTCCAGTTGCCGAGGTGCGTGATCGCCTGGACCTGCTCGAGCTCTTGCTGCGCGCGCTGCGCCATGAGCCGATTGCGCAGTTCGCTGCGCTGAATGCCGATCCGCAGCGCTCCGGGGATGAACCCGATGACATAGCCCGCACCGAAGGTCCCGAGGCCGACGAGGTTCATGGGCATCCAAAACGTTCCGAGCATCGCCGACCACGCAGCGTGCGTCGCGAAACCCAGCGCGAACGTGAACGCCAGGTCGACCGTTCGGTAGAACGCCTGCTGCGCCCCGATGATGATCAACAGGCCCGAAGCGATGTAGGCGTAGTGGTCGCCGCTGTTCACAACCAGGATCGCGATCGCGACGACCGCGGATGCGACGTTGATCAGTTGGACGTGCAGCGCGTACGCGCGCAGCGGCTTCCAGATGACGAGCGCGCCCGCGAGCGTCAGAACCAGCCCGGCGACGGCGAGCCGCAGCGGCATCCAGTCGGACCCGGGCGGCACGCCCGGCAACGCGGCCAATACGTAATGGAACGCCGGCAAGAAGAAGGCGATGATGCCGCTGTAAATGAGGACGGTCGTGGTTGCGTTCCGCTGCAGCCACCGCGCGTACTCGGCGTCCACCGGACGGGTCACCATTCTGGTATCGGCCCCAGGCTGGCCCGCCGGAGGATCAGACGCCGGTCTTTTCGCAATTCGAACTGAGATCACGTAGGCCGCCCGGCCCGCCCGCGCTGGGAGAAAGGACCTGCGCGGGAGAGCGCCGCCGTCTGCGTGGGTAGCCGCACAGAACCGTGCCAAACCGTGTCATCCTGAGCTTGTCGAAGGGCGCGCCGCTCCTCGTGGCCCTCGCGGCCCTCATGGCCGCCCAGCCGGCCGCGGCTCGCGAGCTGGCCCTCGCGCAGGGCGTCATCGCGATCCACGAGGCGGCGGCCGGCGAGATGGCGCCGTCGTGCTCGCAGCTGGTCGTCGAAGCGCGCGACGGGCTGGACAACCACCTCATCGCGCGCACGGACCCGACCGTCGCGCCGGACGGGAGCTGCCGCTACGCCATCAGCGTTCCGGCCCAGTCGGCGGTCTGGCTGCGGCTGCGGCCGGCCCTGGTCGCGGACGCTCGCGTCGGGCCGCCGGCCATGAGCCCGGCGAGCGCCGGCGTCGAACGGCACGACCGCCGCGTCTCCGAACGCGCGGTGCAACTACGGTGGACGATCATCGCGCCAACCACGTTCTTCTTCGCGCCGAACGAGACGAAAACGGTCCCGTTGACCTACTGAACGGCAGCGTGCGCGGGCCGCGCGCTGAGCCGCACGCGCGTTCCCGCGCGCGTGCGTTCGACGTCCACGACGTCGGCGTAGGCGTGCATGAGCGGCAGCCCGTACCCGCGCTGCGCGGAGTCGCGCTTGTCGAACTGCCACGAGCCGCGGTCCGTCACCTCGACGATGACGTCTCCGTCGTCGGCGTGCGCCGTAACGGCGATGCCGCCGGCCTCGGTCCCGACGTATGCGTGTTCGATCGCGTTGATGATGGCCTCGCCCGCGGCGACGAGCACGCCGAACCGTTGCTCCTCGGAGAGTTGCGTGCCCTCGAGGAAGCGACGCAGCGCCGTGCGCGCCCCCTGCACCTCCTCGGCGGCGGCAGCGATGGTAAGGTTCACCGACGGCAACACGCGTGCCGCACGCATCGTCAGCAGCGCGGCGTCATCACGCGGTTCGAGGGACGCGAACACGTCCAGGTGCACCGCTCCCGCGGGGTCATCGGAGTCGCGCCTGCGCCGCAGCGCGTCGACGAGCTTGCGTTCGCCTTGTTCGAGGTCGCGTTCGGCCTCGACGTAGCCGTCGGTGTAGAATGCGAGCAGGTCGTCAGGGTCGAGCTGAAAGATGCGCGTCTCGTACTGCGCGTTGCCATCGACGCCCAGAATCAATCCCTGCGCGCCGAGCACGTCGACGGCGAGATCACTCGAGACGCGAATCGCGCCGTAGTGTCCCGCCGAAGCCACGCAACCGGAAAGCGTCTGCGGGTCGATCGATGCGATGCACGCGGTCGCCAGCGCTCCGGGCCGCTCGTTCATCAGGACGCGGTTCAATGCGGCAAGAATGACGCCGGGGTCGCGGTCTTCGATGGCCAGACCGCGAATCGCCTGACGCAGCGAAGCCATGACGGTTGCGGCGTCGAGTCCGTGTCCGACGACGTCGCCGATCGACACCGTCACACGGCCGCTGTCGAGGGCGAACGCATCGTACCAGTCGCCTCCGACGAGATGTTCCTGCGCCGCGGGCCGATAGGAAGCGCTGAAACGCAAGCCCGGTACGGTCGGCAACGCTCCGGGCAGCAGCGCGCGCTGGAGCGTCGACGCGATCGTCCGCTGGCGTTCGTGCGCGCCCGCGCTCTGGAACGCGAGTTGGGCGCGGCTCGTGAAGCGCTCCAGAAAGGCAAGGTCGCGTTCGTCGAAGGGCGCCGGATTCTCCGAGCGGACCACCGCGATGGAACCGGCCGCGCCGTCGCCGAGATCGACCGGAACGTGCACCAGCGAGCGGATGTCCAGCGCGCGCAGGATCGAGGCGTGCCGTTCGCTCCGAGCGGTGCGCTCGAAGTAGTCATCTCGCGTGACGGCTACCAGGATCGAGCGGCGCGTCGCGATCACGGTACCGGCGGTCGACTCGTCGCCGACGTGATACGGGAACTCGCGGTCGAGCACTTCGCCGAGCTGCTGCTTCGCAGGCTCGGCGTGACGCAACGCGTGCGCGACGATGCGTCCCGACGGCTCGGCGGCGTAGACGATCGCCCAATCCGCGAACCCGGGCGCGAGGGTCGACGTGACGATATCGCACACCGTCGCGATATCGGACGCGACGATGAACCGATCGGTGGCGCTTGCGAGCAGCTCCGCCTCGAGTTGCGCACGGTCGGACTCGCGAGATCCGGTTCGCGCTCCGCTGCGCCGCAGGAGCGCATCGACGCGCGCGACGAGGTCCGCGGCGACGAACGGCTTGACGATGTAGTCGTCGGCGCCGCGCCGCAGCCCTTCGACGGCCGCCTCGTCGCCCGCGCGCGCGGACAGCAGCACGACCGGCACGCTCGCCGTCTGGGGAAGCTCGCGCAGCCGCTGGAGCGCCGCGAAGCCATCCATCACCGGCATCATCACGTCCGCGATGATCAGTGCCGGGACGTCGTCGCGCGCGCTTTCAACCAGTTCCGCGCCGTTGGTGGCAAGCGAAACGTCGTAGCGCTCGCCCAGGATGCGCGCGAGATATGCACGCAGATCGGCATTGTCGTCGGCGACGAGGATGCGCGGCGCTTCACCGCCGCTTCGATGCGGAACGACGTCCTCGCTGCGCGCGATCGCCTGCGCCTCTTCGCGGAATTGCAGCCGCAGGCTCCGCGTGTCGATGGGACTTGCGGGGGCGTCCGCGGTCGCGCCGGCCGGGATGGGGAATCGGACCGTAAACGTCGTGCCTTCGCCGAGCACGCTGCCTGCTTCGATGCTGCCGCCATGCAGCGCGACGAGCTCGTGCACGAGCGCCAGGCCGATGCCGCTGCCTTCGTGGGTGCGGGAACGCGCGCCGCGTACTCGCGTGAAGCGGTCGAACAGCCGCGAGAGATCGCCGTCCGCGATGCCGATGCCGGTGTCGGAAACGCGCAGCACGAGCTCGGACTTGTCGATGGCGGTTGAGACGCGAACGTGGCCGTCGAACGTAAACTTCAGCGCGTTCGAAAGCAGGTTCAGGACGACTTTCTCGTACATCGTGCGATCGAGCAGAACGTCGCGCCCGCATGCGCAATCGAGCTCGAGCGCCAGGCCGGCGCCCTCGTACGCGGAGCGGAACTCGCTCGCAAGGTCGGCCGTGAGGGCGTCGACGTCGATCGGCTCGCGATGCGCTTTGGCGAGCCCGCTCTGCGCGAGCGAAAAGTCGAGCAGCATGTTGACGAGCTTCTGCAGGCGCAGCGCGTTGCGGCGCGCGAGGTCCGCGGTGCGCCGCTGCTCGTAATCGGGCAGCGTTCGGGTGAGCTCTTCGAGCGGACCGAGCATGAGCGTGAGCGGCGTGCGGAACTCATGGCTCACGTTGTTGAAGAACTCGGTCTTCGCGCGGTCGATCTCCGCGAGCGCCGCGGCACGCTCCTCCATCTCGCGCTCTCGCAGCACGTACGACGTCGTCTCGCTCACGACGCACAGGATGCCGGCGACCGCGTCGCCGTCGCGAATCGGGCTGTAGGAGAACGTGAAGTACGCGTCCTCGTAGCCGCCGTGCCGCTGCATCGGCAACAAGAGGTTTTCGAAGTACACCGGCTCGCCGCGCTCGTACACGCCGAGCAGCAGCGGGCCGACGTCTCCCCAAATATCGTGCCAACACTCGGCGGCGCGCTGCCCGAGCGAACGCGGGTGCTTGTCGCCGAAGATCGGCACGTATCCGTCGTTGTAGAGCTGGACTAGATCCGGACCCCACATGATCAGCATCGCGAACGAGTTGTCGAGCACCATGCCGATCATCGTCCGCAAGCTCGCGGGCCACGTCTCGCGGGCTCCAAGCGGCGTCGATCCCCAGTCGTAGGCTTCCACCGCCGCGCGCATCTGGGCGTTGGCCGGTTGCCGCTCGTGCATTAGGCGGGTGATTGCATGCAGCCGGAGCCGGTACCGGGGTTGCGGTCGCCTGGGTTGCTCGTCGCTAGCTCGAGTACTCGATGTCGGACAGCAAGAAGCGGACGCCGCCCGTCGCGATGCTCAGCGCGTCTTTGATCGCGGCCTGACCTTCGGGCGTCGCGACCGCGGCGCACGCACTGTCGTAGTCGTCGAAGTACAGGTCGGCCGTGCGGTACGCGGGCGTCGGGCTTCCGTCTTCTTTCGGAAATACTTTCGCCAGCTCGGCGCGCCGCACGTTCGGGATCTTCTGCGCGAGCGGCATGTGCTTGCTGGTGTAGTGCGCCTCGAAGGCCGCAGGGTCTTTGGGGTTGTCGTAGACGACGGTCAGTTTGACGCTCATCCGCGATTCGTACCGCGCCGCCGTGAACGAACCTGCGCCCGAGCGGTGTGCGCCGCGCCGGCAGGTTCGGGGCCGGCCGATTTCGCACGTCTCACGCAGATGCGCACGCTGACGTCGGTTTTCGCCCCGGGCTCTCCACCTCTCCCGGAAGGGCTGCGCACGCTCACCGTCTCGCCGAGCCGCATCGTCGAGCCGGGGCAGACGATACACGCCAGTTTCACCTTCCGGAATCTCGGCGGAGGCACCGCGACCGGTTTCCGCGTGCGCTTTCGCTTGCCCGAAGGGCTGACATACCTGGTCGGCACCGCGCAGATCGACGGCGTCGAGATCGACGAGCAGGGCGGGCTGACGACGCTGCTGTCGAGCGGCGGCGCGAAGCTCGGCGAAGTGCCGCCGGGCGGCGAGCGGCGCATCTCGGTCGCCTACACCGTCGCGCCGACGATCGAGAACGGCACGCAGATCACGCTGCAAGCGGCGATCGCGTCGTTCGAGGTGCCCGTCATCGGGTCGAACGTCGTACGGCTGCTGGTGCGCAGCCGCCCGACACTGCAGGGGCCGCACACGAAGCTCTCGCTCACGGCCGTGCGCGAAGCCGTTCCGGGCGCCGAGCTGCAGGTTCGCGCGCACGTCCACAACTCCGGCGAGAGCAGCGCGCACGACGTGATGGTGCTGCTGCCGGTCCCCGCGCACACGTCGTACGTGTCGGCCAGCGCGACGGTCGACGGGCGCCCGCGCGCCGGCCTGTCGGAGACGGAGCCGCTTGGGCTCACGACGCCGACGATCGTCGCGTCCGCCGTGCGCCCCGGCGCGACGCTCGACGTGGTCTACCGCGTGCGCATCGATCCGGTGCTCGACGACGCCACGCAGATCACCGCGACGGGCGCGATCTGCACGCAGGAGTTGCCGGAATTCGCGTTCAGCCCGGTGACGCTCAACATCCCATCGAAGGCGTCGTTCGACGGAGACGCGACGAGCTTCCGCGTCGAGTGCGAAGACGACGTGGTGCCGGGCCAGCGCGTGCGCGCGGTGCTGCACGTGCGTAACGTCGGCACTGCGCGAGCGAAGAACGTGCGCGCCGTCATCAAGCTTCCGGACGGCATCGCCTACAGCCCGGGCACGCGGACGATCGACGGCGCGCCTGCCGTCGACGGCGACGGCGGACGCGGACATTTCGTGCTCGGCGACGTCGAGCCGGGCCGGTCGGTCGAGGTCGCGCTGACCGGCGTGGTGCGCTTGCCGGCGGCCAGCGGAGCGGACTTGCCGCTCGAAGCGCGCATCGAGTGGCAGAAGACGCAACGGGCGTTCACGCGCACGCTGACGGTGCGTTCGGGACCGGCGTTCCCGGAAGCGTTCAACCGCATCGAACGCGAGACGCCGCGCCGCCTGTCGCCCGGCGACCCCGCTGTCTGCACCGTGCACCTGCTGAACCTCGGCGCGGACGCGGCGGTGAACGCCCGTCTGCAGCTAGACGCAGACGAGGGTTTGGAGAACATGCGCGTGCTCGACGGCGACACGGAGCTGCCGATCGCCGATGACGGCGCCGTGCACCTCGACACGCTCGAGCCGGGCGCGGCGCGGCGTCTGCGCATCGAGTCGCGCATCGCCGCGACGGTGGAAGACCAGCGCCAGTTGCGCTTGCGCGCGGTGCTGCGCACAGCGCAGCTTGCGGATATGGAGCTCGGCTCGGCACAACAGACGGTCGCGTCGCGTCCGAAGTTCGACGCCGCGACATCGAAGATCGCGCCGGAAAGCGGCGAGGTGCTGCGGCCGAACCGGACGATGGCGTGCCGCCTCACGCTGCACAATGGCGGCACGGACCGCGCGCGCGACGTGCGCGTGCGGCTGCAGCTTCCCGAGGAGCTTCGGCTCGAGTCGGTCGACCGCGCCGCGCGCGACGCCGAAGGCGTGGTGTTCGGCGAAGTCCCCGCGCAAGAGTCGCGCGACGCGACGGTGCACCTGCGTCTGCTCGGCGCGGTGAGCGACGGCGACGTGCTGCACATCAACGCGCGGCTCGAGGGCAGCAACGTGGTGCCGCTGTCGCTCGCGCCGATCTCGCTCAAGACGCATGCGGAGCCGGCGTTCGCGGAAGGCGCGAGCCTGACGGCGATACCGGCGGAGGCGGTCGACGCCGGACAAGAGGTCGTGTACACGCTCGCGCTGCGGAACTCGGGCGACGGCGTCGCGCGGCGCTTGAACGCGCGCATCGACGCGCCGACGAACGCGGTGTACGCGCCCGGCTCCACGACGGTGAACGATCTCTCGCTGCTGGACTTCGCCGGAACGTCGCCGCTGCTCGTGCCGACCGGGTTGACCCTAGGCGACGTGGCGAGCGGAGCCGAGGTGTTCGTGCGGATCGCGGCGATCGTGAACACGCCGCTGCCCCCCGGCACGACGATCGAGACGCGCGCCCACGTCACATGGGACGATCAGCCGGAGCTCGTGATCTACGCCGAACCGCTGCGCGTGCGTTCGGCGGCCGCGCTGCCCATCGTGGATCCGTCGCTGCCGTTCTCGGTGCTCGACGCCGCGGCCGGGCCGCACGGCGGGAACAACCACGTGCGCGCACTGTCGTCCGGCGGCGAGACGACGTACTTGGAGCTGCCGCCGGCGGTCGCGGTCCGCACGCGGCGGACGCGAGCGAACGAGCTGCCGCAGGCCGACGTGACGCCGCGCGACGCGCTCGCGCCGGCGAGCGAAGCCGCGCACGGGGCGATCGGGTCCGTCAGCGATGTCGCGCACGACGCCTCCGCCCCCGTCACCCTGAGCTTGTCGAAGGGCGAGCCGGAATCGGAGGACTTCGAAGAAGCGGACGACGCGGTGAGGTTGGCGTTGCCGTTGTCGGCGGAGCGCGTCGACTGGATCGTGCAGTATCTGGAGCGTGCGAGCTTTGATTCGCTGATCGGGCATTTCATGATGATCCGTGCGCTGTTCCCGGAGTCGGCGGGGGCGCCGGCTAGCAGCGCGGCGCTGCGGGCGTACGGGGACGTGCAGGCGGAGCTAGTGGACCGGCTGTTCTTGAAGCTGCGGCTGCCGGACGTGCAGCTCACGCGGAACGACCTGGAGAATCGCGCGTCGCGCGCGTCGCTGGAAGCGTTGATCGACGCGTTGGGTGACGAGGACGGCGCAGGCGGCGAGGCGCCGGGGGCGCTACGGCTTGTGGGGTCGGTCGATGTTGCGGTGCTGGATGAAGCGGCCGCGGAGCTCGAGCGGGTGCCGATGTACACGGCGACGCCGTGGCGCATCGCGGCGTCCTTGATTGGCACGACGCTCGAGCGCGACGGGCGGGTTGTGGCAGACTTCAGCGCCTATCGTGACGAGCTCGTGAGTGCATTGCGCGCGCTCGAAAAGCTCGCGCCGGCGGAATTCGAGTCGGCGGTACAAGGCCCGGCTGTCGCTGGGTTGGACGACGAGCGGCGGCGCGTGCTTCGTGCGCTCGGGGCGCATCGGAGCGTCTCCGCGAGCTCATGATCGAGATCGGGGTTGCGGTCGGCGTCGTTGCCGTGGCGTGCGTCGTGGTCTACATGCTGATGCGTGGACGAAAAACGCCCGTAGTTGTCGCGGGCGACGTTGACGCGGAAGACGGCGTCGTGAGTGAGCCGGTGCCGATCGCTCCGGCGCGGCCGGCGGGGCTGGCGACTGCGCCGATGCGGGAGATAACGTGGACGCGTCAGTTCGAACCGCGGTCAGGATCGCTCGATGACGCGGCCAGACTGAAGTTGATCGAGGACCTGGCGATGCTGCGCGCGCCGTGGTGTGTGAAATTGCTGGAGAAGGCGGCCACGGAAGAGCAGATTCCCGCGAACAGGGCAGCGGCAGAACGCGCGCTCGCACGGGCGCAGAACGTTGCGGTACAGTAGGCCGCCTCCCACTGAGCCACAATTAGCAACCTCCTGGGGGCAACGCGCTCCGATGTTCAAATGACCGCGTCGGTCGAAATATTGCTGCGCGTCCGAGGCGGCGTGCACATAAGCGCGCGACCGGTCATGGGCGCCTGAGGCGCGGCAAGCTACGGTCATCGGCGCACAATGTGGACTGCGAAATCAAAAAAAGGCGAGCTACACTGAAGGGCTCGCTCCGAGCGTCGCACTATCTCGACTCGACAGGCTACCCGCTGCCTTCACCGTACTAACGCTTCAACGCCGCGGTAGGTAGGCGGCTGCCATCTTGTTTCGGGGGACACGGAGTGCAGCTCTACGTAGGCACCACGAGCGAATTCGTCCGCGACGCGGTGCAGCATCGTCTCGGCGAGAAGCTCAGTGAAAGTTCATACGACTACTTCGGCCACGTGAAAGTTTCTGAACTGCAGTCGTGGCAAAATTCATTGACCGCGATGGCTCTGCAGATCACGCACGCTGGATTGCACGAGAACGATAACGGCGTCGTCGTGGAGATGGAGTTGCCGCTTTCGTCGGCCCGCTTGGACGTGATGATCTACGGCCGTGACCGTACCCGTAGGGCGAGCGCGCTCCTCGTGGAGCTGAAGCAATGGACGCAAACCAAGCCGAGCGACCTTGACGATTGCGTCGTTACCTTCGTGGGCGGCGCAGAGCGCGACCACCTTCATCCGTCGATCCAAGCGCGCAACTATGCGCAGTACTTGAGTGACGCTCACGCGGGATACGATGCTGACGATGGAATCGCGATTCGGCCCTGCAGCTTCTTGCATAATATGCTTCCGGCCGAGGCGCGGGCGCTTCGCTCCGGCAAATTTGCGCATCTGATGCGGGAATCGCCGCTGTTCATTGGTCGCGACGCTGACGAGTTCGCGGACGCCATGAGACTCGTCGTGGGTCACGGTGATGGCGAGCGTGTCATGCAGGAGGCGTTCACGAAGCCGGCGCGTCCATCACGCAAGCTACTGGAGCACACCGCGGCCGTCATCGCTGGCGAGCCGCGATACATCCTGCTAGATGAGCAGGAGGTCGCATTCCAATCGGTGATGCGCGAAGTCAGACGAGGCGACCGGTCGAAATCGCCTCACTCGGTCGTCGTGGTCAAGGGCGGACCAGGGACGGGAAAGTCGGTCATTGCCCTAAATCTCGTCGGCAAGTTGTCGAAGCTGAACTTCGATGTCCGACACGCAACGGGAAGCAAAGCGTTCACGCAGACGCTGTGGGACGTGCTAGGCCGGCGATCCATGCCGCAGTTTCGCTACTTTCATCAATTCGGGTCGCTCAGCGAGTGTGAGGTCGACGTACTGATCTGCGACGAAGGGCACCGAATCCGCAAGTCGAGCAACACGTGGCGGACGCCGAAAGCTAAGCGCACCGATCGCGCGCAGATCGACGAGCTGATCGGCGCCGCGAAGACGTCGGTATTCTTCATCGATGAATTTCAGGCGGTTCGGCCGGATGAAATCGGCAGTGCGAACCTGGTTCGGGAAAGCGCGGTGGCCGTTGGCGCGCGATACCGCGAAGTAACTCTGGAATCGCAGTTTCGCTGCGGCGGGTCTGGCGCATACCTCGAATGGATTGACCAACTCATGGAGATTAGAAAGACGGGACAGGAGACATTGCCCGCTGACGATCCATTCGAGTTCGAGATTGTCGCTACGCCACAAGAGCTAGACGTGCGGATTCGCGAGAAAGTTGAAGCAGGCCACTCCGCGCGTCTCACAGCCGGGTATTGTTGGAAATGGTCAGCGCCCGACGACCAGGGCAAACTCGTTGACGACGTAGTGATCGGCGACTTCCGGCGTCCGTGGAACGCGAAGCCCGATGCGAAGAAGCTCGCCGTGGGTATTCCCCCGGCGCCGTTGTGGGCGTGGACCCCCGCGGGTGTCGATCAGGTGGGCTGCATCTATACAGCGCAGGGCTTCGAGTTTGACTACGTAGGCGTGATCTTTGGGCCGGACCTTGTCGTGCGAAATGGAACGTGGGTGGGGCAGAGCGTCATGTCGCACGACGCCGGAATACGAGCCAAGTCGAATACGCGCTTCCTGGAATGCGTCAAGAACGTCTATCGCGTCTTACTTACGCGGGGTCTGAGGGGTTGTTATGTGGCGTTCCTGGACGAAGAAACTCGTGAATATGTGAGCGCTCGCCTAAGCTAAGCGCCCTCGTCGATACGTTCGACGAGCGTGCCGGCGGGCGAGCGTGGCACCGTCCGCCCGCATGAAGTACCTCGATAATCGGCACAGCGGCTCTCATTGATCGACGCGATGGAGCGCAGCGTCCAACAGGAGCAGAAGGACGCAGTGCCGCCTGGCTCCCCCGGGAGGGCTGCGTTCGAGACGCGCCAAAGGCGCCGCAAGGCCCCACGGAGGTCTACGGGTTGTGGGCGCTCGGTTTTGCATTTGGGAGGGCTTATGAGACGCGCTTTCGTTTTTGCGTGTGCGGCAATGATCCTGACAGCTTGCGGCGGTGGCGGCGGAGGGGGCAGCACGACTCCCGCACCGGGCCCCGCGCCGACGCCGAGCACACCGCCTATCCATACCACGAATGTGCAGCGTGCCGTCGCGAACCAGGCGCTGGCAGTCCCGTCGGCGGCCGGAAAAGTGTACACCTTCGCCACGATTACCGGCGCCGGGACGGCCCGTCACATCATGGCGACCGCCCGCCAGGCGATGTCAGCCTGGCGTGCCGGCGCGTCGCGCGGCGCCTCGCCGGAAGGCCTACGCCGTGCGAGCAGTGTGACGTATTCGGCGTGCGCGAACGGCGCGGAGTCGGCGGTGAACGAGATTTCGCAGGTCGAAATTCAGGCTTACGAGCGAACCTTCTACGATGCCGCCTGCACGCATCTGTACCAGGACGTCTTCCTCGACCTCGTCGCGACGTCATCGAGCACCGTGACGGCGACGGGCACGGACGCATACTACACCTCGAGCGGTACGATCTACGACTACGCGACGCTGGCCCTCACGATCACTGTGACGGGCGCGAATACCGGAACGATCACCGTTCAGGGAACTGACGCGCCGAGCCCGAGCGCCGCACAGACGGCCGCGGCCGGCGTGGCGTGCAGCATCAACTCTAATTCGGTTGGCTGCGGCGTCGGCGCGGTCGCTCATGAGGCGGCAGCGTCGCAGGATCTGGGCGACACCCTGACGTTCAACGCGACGGTCAGCACGACATCGAGCGCAGTGGCGCTGGCGATCAACGGAACCGGCTCGTCGTTCGCGGGAAGCCTGAACGCGCTCTCGCTCAGCGCGGGCGTGTTTCCGAGCTGGGTTGTCACCGGTGGCACCACAGTCGATACGGCCAGCTTCAATGGGTCGGTCAACTTCACGACGAGCGGCTACGTTACTGGGATGACGCTGACGCTCAGCGATGCCGCTGATGACGGCACGGTGACGATCGCCGCTTCAGGCACGCCGGCAGTGATTACCGGTACGGTGAAGCAGACGTCGACTGGCCAGACGCTCGCGACGTTCACGACCGATGCATCCGGGAACGGCACGATCACGTACAGTAACGGCACGACTGCGACGATCACGAACTGGATCGTCCAGGGCTAGGAAGCTACGCGGCGGCTGCGCGGTGCGCGCGGAGCCAATCCTCTTCGACCTCGACTCCGAGGCCGGGGCGGTTCGGGACCTGTGCTGCGCCGGCGCTCACCTCGATGGTGGCGCCGGCGTAGTCGCTGCTGATGAACTGACGGCCGTTCAGGTCCACGGGCATGTCGATTCCGAAGGCCGCGAATAAGTGCAATGCTGCGGCGAGGCCGACGTCGGAGTCCGTTAGGCCGGAACCCATGAGGCGCACGCCGGAGTCGAGCGCGTACTGGCACAGCCGACGGGACAGTGTGAGGCCGGCGTTGCGCTGAACCTTCGCGATCGCGATGTCGATTGCGCCGAGCTTCACGAAGGTGGCAAGGTCCGTCGGGTGGCGGAGCGATTCGTCGAGCGCGATCGGGATCGGCGAGCGCTCGCGGACGCGGCGCAGGCCATCGACGTCGTTTGCCGGGAGCGGCTGTTCGAACGCGGCGACATTGAGGCGGTCGAGCTCGCGCGCCACGCGCAGCGCGATGTCGGTCGTGTAGGCCTGGTTAGCGTCGATCCACAGGAACGCGTCGTCGCCGGCGGCGGCGCGGACGCGTTCGACGGTGCGGACGTCGTCGCGCTCGCCGTGGAGGCCGACCTTCACTTTGAACGCCTTGTAGCCGCGGTCGCGGCCTTCGGCGATCGACGCTTCGGCGCCGCCCGGGCCTTCGGTTGAGACGATCCAGCCGAGTTTAATCGTGTCGACGCGCTTGCCGCCGAGGAGCGCGTAGACGGGGAGGCCGAGGGCTTTGCCGAGGAGGTCCCAGACGGCGACGTCGATCGCGCCTTTCGCGAGCGGCATGCCGATCGAGAAGCCGCGGTTGATCGCGCGGTCGAAGGCGCGCGTGAGGCGGTCGGTATCCCACACCGGGATGCCGATTGCGACGGGCGCGAGATAGTTGTCGATGGTCGTCGTGATCGACTCGAGGGTTTCGTACGTCCACGACGGGATCGGCGTCGCTTCGCCCCAGCCGAATGTGCCGTCGTCGGCGGTGACCTTCACGAGCACGCGGATCGACGGCTTTCCTTTGGTCGCTACGCTGCCGCCGCTCACGGCGAAGTCGGCGATCGTCGGGAGCGCGACCGGGAAGGTTTCGACCTTGGCGATTTTGAGGTCGATCGGTTGGATCACGATGGTGCGCCCTTCGACAAGCTCAGGGTGACGGGGGTGGTGCTCGCGGTGACGGGCGTGCGGTGACGCCCTTCGACAAGCTCAGGGTGACAGGGACTGGGGGCGCGGTGCTTTCGCGGAGGATTACTTCGCTGCGCATGTGGCGGACTCGGAGTTCGTCGGTGGCTGGTTCGAGCGCGAGTTGGACGGCGATGGTGCCCATTTCGACCAGCGGGATCCGCACTGTCGTCAGCGTGGGGTTCGTGTCGAGCGTGGATGGGATGTCGTCGAAGCCCGCAATGGACATTCGGCCGGGGACGTCGATACCGCGTGCGCGCAGCGAACGAAGCGCACCAAGCGCCATTGCGTCGTTCAGCGCGAAGATGCACGTCGCGTCGGTGTTTGCGTAGAGCAGGCGCGACATGGCCGCCGTGCCGCTTTCGCCGGAGAAGTCGCCGGGAATCACCGCGTTCCGATCGAGCGAGATGCCCTGTTCACCGAGGCCGGCGGTGAAGCCGTCGAGGCGGTCGCGTGTCGTCGTCAGGAGCGGCGGGCCGCTGATCACCGCGAATTTCCGGTGGCCGAGCTCGACCAGCGCGCGCGCGAGCGCTCTTGCGCCGCCGACGTTGTCGGGGAGCACCGCGTCGCCGGCGACTTGA
Organism: Vulcanimicrobiota bacterium; assembly: GCA_963818845.1. Taxonomy (GTDB): domain Bacteria; phylum Vulcanimicrobiota; class Vulcanimicrobiia; order Vulcanimicrobiales; family Vulcanimicrobiaceae; genus Vulcanimicrobium. The sequence goes on from CAWFTO010000003.1 coordinate 839,145, forward strand.
TGCCGTCCGATGAACACCGCGCGTCCGCCGCTCGCGGTGAACGCGCCGATCTGCGCGGAGAGCCGTTCGCTGTAGGACCGGTCATCGAGGCCCGAGCCCGTCAGGATCAGCGCGCCGACGCGCTGCGATCGCAGCAGCCCGACGTACGCGAGCTCGCGTTCCGGGTCGCGGTAGCTGTTGCACACGGTCACGAGCCGGTCGCCGTCGGCGGCCGCGCGCTGCAGGCCGCGCACGATCTCCGAGAAGTACGGGTCGCTGACGTCGTGCAGAATCGCGCCGATGTGCGTCGTGCCGGCGCGCGCCAGCGCCTGGGCGTGCGCGTTCGGCACGTAGTGCAGCGTCCGCGCCGCGGCGACCACCGCCTCCCGCCGCTCGCGGGCGACGCCGTCGGCGTTCCCGGACAGCACGCGAGAGGCCGTCGCGACGGACACCCCGGCCCTCTGGGCCACGTCTCGCAGGCGAGCCGACATCGCCGAGGTCGTTTGAAAGCGGTTGCACGATTCCTGGTTGAGCGCCCTTCGACAAGCTCAGGGTGACGGGACGAAGCCCTTCGACAGGCTCAGGGTGACGGGGAGGGAGCGCCCTTCGACACGCTCAGGGTGACGGCAAGGGAGCGCGCAGGAACGCATCTTTCGGGGTGGCGATAGAATCGCGCACAGTGGCTGCAAACGCTTTCAGCGGGTCGCCCGAGAGCCCCGGGCCGCCGTCCTCGAACCTCGCCGACTTCATCGAGGCCTGGTGGCGGCCGGCCCTGTTTCTGCTGCTGGTCGTGTTCCTGTGGTGGGCCGTCACGGCGCTCGGCTTGGTGAAGCCGTACCTGATCCCGTCGCCCGGCTCGGTCGTCGCCGAGTTCGGCAAAGACGGCCCGCTGCTCGCGAAGCACTCCTCGATCACGCTGCTCGAGACGGTCATCGGCTTCGTCGTCGCGGCGGTCGTCGGGCTCGTGTGCGCGATCGCGATCGTGTACTCGCGCGGCGTCGAGCGCACGCTCTACCCGCTGCTGCTCGCGGCCCAGGTCGTGCCGAAGATCGCGATTGCGCCGCTGTTCGTCGTGTGGCTCGGCTTCGGCATCATGCCGAAGATTCTCGTCGCCGTGCTGATTGCGTTCTTTCCGGTCGTCATCTCCGGCGTCGCGGGCCTGCGCGCGGTCGATCCGGAACTGCTCGATCTCGCCGCGACGATGGGCGCGAAGCCCTGGGATTCGTTCGCGAAGATTCGGTTCCCGAACGCGATGCCGCACATCTTCGCGGGCCTCAAAGTCGCCGTCACGCTCGCCGTGGTCGGTGCCGTCGTCGGCGAATTCGTCGGCGCGAACTCCGGCCTGGGCTACATCGTGATGAGCTCGAACGGCAACCTCAACACGCCGCAGCTCTTCGCCGCGCTCATCGCAATGTCGCTGATCGGCATCGTGCTGTTCGTCGTGCTCGAGATCGCCGAGCGCTTCGCCGTCCCGTGGCGCGTCGCGCGCGAAGAGCGCGACATTCTGATAACTTCCTAGATGCTCTCGAAAGGAACCGGCATGTACCGAATGCTCCGTGCCATGCTCGCGCTCGTCGTCGTCCTGGGCCTCGCGGGTCCGCTGGCGGCCGGCGCGCAGCAGAAGCCGCTGCGCAAAGTCACGCTGATGCTCAACTGGTATCCGTACGGCGAGCACGCCGGCTTCTATTACGGGCTCGAGAAAGGCATCTTCAAGGACGCGGGGATCGATCTCTCGATTCAGCCGGGCGGCGGTTCGACGCAGACGGTGCAGGCGGTGGCGGCCGGCAAGGTCGACTTCGGCTATGCGGATACGCCCGCGCTGCTCAAGACGATTGCGGCGGGCGCGGACGTCAAGAGCATCGGCGTTTTCTTGCAGACGACGCCGGCGTCGATCCAGTTCTTCGCCGACAAGGGCATCCACAGCGTCGCGGACATGAAGGGCAAGAGCGTTGCGGGCAGTCCGGGCGACGCCGCGTACGAGACGTTCGCCGCCGTGCTCGAAGCGAACCACGTGCCGAACGACTCCGTGCAGCGCCTCAACGTCGATCCCGCCGGCAAGCTGACCGCCGTGATCAGCGGCCGCGCCGACTCGCTCGCGGGATTCTACAACGACCAGTCGCCGACGATCGAAGCGCGCACCGGGAAGAAGATGGAGCAGATTCGCTACGCGGATCACGGCGTAAACTTCTTCTCGACGGGCCTGCTCGCGAGCGACGCCATGCTCAAGAAGGATCCGCAGCTCGTGCGCGACTTCATGAAGGCGTCGCAGCGTTCGTGGACCGAGGCGTCGACGCATCAGGCCGACGCGGTCGCCGCCGAAGCGAAGCTCGCCGAGAACGCGCCGCCGAAGGAAGTGCTCGCCAAGCAGTGGGCGATCACCGTCGGGCTGCTGCACACGCCGCGCACGAAGGGCAAGCCGATCGCGGTGAACGATCCGGCCGACTGGTCGTCGACGATCGCGACCGTGAGCAAGTACCTTGGGCTCGCCAACCCCAAGGGTGCCGACGCGTACTGGGACGCGTCGATCGCGAAGTAGCGTGACCGCTCCGGCGTCGCAGCGCGCGAGCACGTTCCTCGGCTCCACAGCCGTTCGCTTCGACGACGTCGCGGTGCGGTTCGCGACGCGTCGCAAGACGACGGACGCGGTGGCGGGCGTCTCGCTCGACGTGGCGCCGGGCGAGTTCGTCTCGGTCCTCGGCCCGTCGGGCTGCGGCAAGTCGACACTGCTCAAAGTTGCGGCGGGCCTCGTGCGCGCGTCGCGCGGACGCGCCGAGCTGCTCGGCCACACCGTGAACGGCCCGCAGCGCGACATCGGCTTCGTCTTCCAGCGCGCCGCGTTGCTCGAATGGCGCAGCACGCGCGGCAACATCCTGCTGCAGGCGGAGATTCGGCGCATGGACCGCCGCGAGGCGGAGAAGCGCGCCGATGAGCTGATGGAGCTCACCGGCCTGCGCGGTTTCGAAAACGCGTACCCGCACGAGCTGTCGGGCGGCATGCAGCAGCGCGTGTCGCTATGCCGCGCGCTGCTGCACCGGCCGCCGGTGCTGCTGATGGACGAGCCGTTCGGCGCGCTCGACGCGCTCACGCGCGAGACGATGAACGTGGAGCTGCACCGCATCTGGCGCGAGACGGGCACGAGCGTGCTCTTCGTCACGCACTCGATTCCCGAAGCGTTCTACCTCGCGAACCGCGTCGTCGTGATGACGGCGCGCCCCGGCCGAATCGCGGAGATCTTCGACGTCGGCCTGCCGGCGGAGCGCAACTACGCCGAGACGATGCGCTCGGACATTCTCGCCGAGCTCGGCGGCCGCGCCCGCACGCTTCTCGGCGCTTCAGCCCACACGGAATAACGGAGAGAACGATGTCGACGCGCACCGTCGGGATTGCCATGAACGGCGTCACCGGACGCATGGGGATGAACCAGCACCTGATCCGCTCGATCGTGGCGATTCGCGAGCGCGGCGGCATCGCGCTGGACGACGGCACGACCATCTGGCCGGAGCCCGTGCTTGTCGGCCGCAACGCGGAGAAGCTCGAAGCGCTCGCGCGCGCGCATGGCATCGCGCGCTGGACGACCGACCTCGACGCGGCGATCCGCGACCCGCAGTGCGAGGTATTTTTCGATGCCGCGACGACCGCGGCGCGGCCCGGGCTCGTCGAGCGCGCGATCGAGGCCGGCAAGCACGTATACTGCGAGAAGCCGCTCGCGCCGACGCTCGACGAAGCGCTCAAGATCGCGCGGCTCGCACGGGAACGCGGCGTGAAGAACGGCATCGTGCACGACAAGCTGTTCCTGCCGGGATTCCTGAAGCTGCGGCGGCTGGTCGACAGCGGTTTCTTCGGACGGATCCTCTCGGTGCGCGGTGAGTTCGGCTACTGGGTGTTCGAGGGCACGTGGGGCCCGGCGCCGCAGCGGCCCTCGTGGAATTACCGCGTGCAGGACGGCGGCGGCGTGATCCTGGACATGTTCTGCCACTGGAGCTACGTGCTCGAGTACTTGATCGCGCCCGTGCGCGGTGTGGCGGCGCTCGGCGCGACGCACATCCCCGAGCGCGTCGATGAGAACGGCCGCGTGTACGAAGCGACGGCAGACGATGCTGCGTATGGGATCTTTCAGCTCGATGGCGGCATCGTGGCGCAGATCAACTCGTCGTGGGACGTGCGCGTCAACCGCGACGAGCTCGTGGAGTTTCAGATCGACGGCACGCACGGCAGCGCCGTCGTCGGCTTGCGCAACTGCAAGATCCAGCGCCGTGAGATGACGCCGCGCCCGGTGTGGAACCCGGACATTCCCGATCCGATCGACCATCGCGCGTATTGGAGCGCCGTGCCGGACGAGACGTTCGAGAACGGCTTCCTCGTGCAGTGGGAGCAGTTCTTGCGCCACGTCGTGCGCGACGAGCCGTTCCCGTACGACTTCGTCTCGGGCGCGAAGGGCGTGCAGCTCGCGGAAGCCGGCCTGCGATCGTGGCACGAGAAGCGGTTCATCGAGCTTCCCGAACTCGTGGTCGATGCGGTCCCCGCATGAGTGCGCCCTTCGACAAGCTCAGGGTGACATGGCCCTTCGACAAGCTCAGGGTGACATGGCCCTTCGACAAGCTCAGGGTGACGTGCGCGGTTCGACAAGGTCAGGGTGACTAGGGGATGATTGCGACGCATCTGCGGTTGCCGCAAGCGGACGGGTCGCTGCGGCCGTACGTGCCGAGCGATGTGCCGCGGCATGATGTGGCGCCGCAACCGCCGCCGCGCACCCGCGTGGCGTACGCGGCGGCGCACGTTGTGTCGGACCCGCGCGCGCCGATCGATCCGGTCCTCGGCGGCGCCGTCGACTGGGATGCGACGCTCGCGTATCGCCGGCACCTCTGGTCGCTCGGGTTCGCTGTCGCGGACGCGATGGACACAGCGCAGCGCGGCATGGGCCTCACCCCGGACGCGGCTCGCGAGCTGATCCGCCGTTCCTCGGCCGAGGCGAAGGCGGCCGGCGGCGTCGTCGGCTGCGGCGCGATGACGGACGCCCTCGATCCCCTTGCCGCGCACTCGCTCGACGCCATCGAGCGCGCCTTTCTCGACCAGTGCGCCTTGATCGAAGAGCTGCGGCTCCAACGCGATCGTGATGTGCTCCCGCGCGCTCGCGCGCAACGCCCGCAGCGCCGACGACTACGCGCGCGTCTACGCGACGGTGCTCTCCGCGTGCACCAAGCCCGTGATCCTGCACTGGCTGGGGCCGATGTTCGATCCGTTGCTGAGCGGCTACTGGGGCAGCGTCGACCTCGACGTCGCCACGGAGACGTTCGTCGCCATCGTCGAGGCGAACGTGGGCAAAATTGACGGCGTGAAGATTTCGCTGCTGGACGCGGGCCGCGAAGTGGACATCCGCCGCCGGCTGCCGGCGAGCGTGCGCGTCTACACCGGCGACGATTTCAACTATCCCGAGCTGATCGCCGGCGACGGCGCGCACCACAGCGACGCGCTGCTCGGCATCTTCGACGCGATCGCACCGGCCGCACGCGCTGCGCTTGCGCGCACTGGACGACGGGGACCGCGTGCGCTATGACGCGATCCTGGAGCCGACCGTCGAACTGTCGCGCCATCTCTTCGCGGCGCCGACGTACGCGTACAAGACCGGCATCGTGTTCCTCGCGTACCTGAACGGCTTTCAGGATCATTTCCGCATGATCGGCGGCGCGGAGAGCGCGCGGTCGGTCGTGCATCTCGCGCGCGCGCTCGAGCTGGCGGACGCGTCGGGCCTCATCGTCGATCAGGAGCGTGCTGCCGAGCGCGCGGCGCGCGTGTTCGCGACGGCCGGCATCGTGTAGCGTGGACCGTTCGCGGCTCTCGTTCAACCAGTACACGTGCAAGCCGTGGTCGCTCGAGCAGGCAGTCGCGGCGTGCGTGAAGCGCGAGATCCCGGCGATCGCGGTGTGGCGCGACAAGATCGCGGAAGCGGGATTGCCGCGCGCCGTCTCGATGGTGCGCGGTGCCGGGCTGCGCGTGTCGAGCGTGTGCCGCGGCGGGTTCTTTCCGTCGCCGAGCGCGGCGGAGCGCGCGCGCCGCATCGACGACAACCGCCGTGCGATCGAAGAGGCCGCCGCGCTCGGCGCGCCGGCGCTGGTCCTGGTATGCGGTCCCGCGGAAGGTCAGCCGCTCGCCGAAGCGCGCGCGCAGGTGTACCACGGGATCGCGGCGGTCGACGCCGATGCGCGAGCGGCCGGCGTGCGGCTCGCGATCGAGCCGCTGCACCCGATGATGATCGCGCGAGCGCTCCGTGATCGCGAGCCTCGAAGAAGCGAACGACCTCGCGGAGCAGTTCGAGGCGGACACCGTCGGGGTAATCGCGGACGTGTACCACATCTGGTGGGACGCGTTCGTCGAGCGCGAGATCGCGCGCGCGGGCGCGCGCATCGCCGGCTTCCACGTCAGCGACTGGACGACGCCCACCGGCGACGTCACCGCGGACCGCGCGATGATCGGCGACGGCTGCATCGACCTGCCCGCGCTGGAGGCGGCCGTGAGCTCGGCAGGCTACCGGGCGGACGTCGAAATCGAGATCCTGAACGCGCGAGCGTGGCAGGATGCGGACCTCGACGCGTGGCTGGACACCGCGGTCGCGCGGTACGCGGCGGCGGGAAACGTGCCGGCCGGCGGAACGGCCGCCTAACGAGCCGAATCTAGGGCACTGTGCCACCCAGGTGGCGCGATGCCTCGGTAGAGTCGGGCCCATAAAGGAGCCGGGTTCTTTGCAACTGCTCGACGACGCGATCGTTCTCTCCGCGACCGATCTCAACAACTTCCTCGCCTGCGAGCACCTCACGGCGCTCGACCTCGAGGCGCTGCGCGGCGCCCTGCCCCGGCCGCACGAGCGCTCCAAGCAGGCGAAGCTGCTTGCGGACCTGGGCGAGCAGCACGAGGCGACCTATCTCGAGCGGCTGCGCGCCGACGGACACGACGTCGTCACCATCGACCGGCCGCGCGACGCGCGCGGTGCTGAACGCGTTCGCGAGCTCGAGGCGGCGGCGCGCGCCACCGAAGCAGCGATGGCGGCAGGCGCGAAGGTCGTCTACCAGGCGACGTTCTTCGACGGGACGTGGGTCGGGCACGCGGATTTCTTGCGCCGCGTCGACGAGCCGCTGCCCGGCGGCCGCTGGCCATGGCACTACGAGGTCGAAGACACCAAGCTCGCGCGCCACACCGAGCCGTACTTCTTGCTGCAGCTGTGCTTCTACAGCGAACACGTCGCGCGCGTGCAAGGCGCGGCACCGCGGTCGATGTACGTGGTGCTCGGCGACGGCGAGCGCTACGGCTTCCGTGTCGATGATTTCTCCGCGTACTTCCGAAGCGTCCGTGACCGTTTCGTGCACGCGCTGCACGGTGCCGATCCGACGTACCCGCTCCCGGTCGGCCACTGCAGCTTGTGCGTGTGGAGCACCGCGTGTGAGGCACGGCGCCGCAGCGACGATCATCTCAGCGGTGTCGCGAGCATCACGCGCCTGCAGACGGAGCGGCTCAACCGCGCGGGCATCACGAGGCTTGCCGAGCTCGCGGCAGCAGACCCGTCCGCGAAGCCGGACAAGATGGTTCCCGCGACGTTCGAGAAGCTGCGCCGTCAGGCGCGGCTGCAGGACGAACAGCGCCGCGCGCGCGCGGCCGGCGACGCGAACGCGGCCAAGTACGAGTTCATCGAAGATGCGGTCGAGCACCGGCGCGGCTTCGCGCTGCTGCCGCTGCCGTCGCCGGGCGACGTGTTCTTCGACATGGAAGGCGACCCGTATTACGACATCGGCACCGGGCCTGGAGTACCTGTTCGGCGCGTACACGGCCGACGACGACACGTTCACGCCGTTCTGGGGCTGCGACCGGTCCGAACGTCCGGGCAGCGACCGGCTCGCGGAGAAGAAGGCGTTCGAGGACTTCGTCGACTTCGTGATGGAGCGCCGCCGGTGTTTTCCCGACATGCACGTCTACCACTATGCGGCGTACGAGAAGACGGCGCTGCAGAAGCTCTGCTTGCGGCACGCGACGCGCGAGCGCGAGGTCGACACGATGCTGCGCGACGAGGTGCTCGTCGATCTGTACCGCGTCGTGCGCCAGGCGCTCGTCATCGGGCAGCCGAGCTACTCGATCAAGAAGGTCGAGGAGTATTACGGCAAGCGTGGCGACGCGTCGGGCGTGAAGGCCGGCGACGACTCGATCCTGCAGTTCGAAGAGTGGCTCGCGTCACGCCGCGCACCCGGGCATCGCGACGACGCGCTGCTCGACGATCTCGAGGTCTACAACAAGTACGATTGCGTCTCGACGTTCGGCCTGCGCCAATGGCTGCTGGAGCTGCGCTCGAGCGCCGCCGAGCAGCTCGGCATCGAGATTCCCCCGTACGCCGGCAAGCCGCTCGAAGCCGAGAAGGAGCCGAAGGAACACAAGTACAGCGACCTGATGCGCCGGCTCGACGAGCACATCCCGGCGGACTTCGATCCGGAAAGCGACGACCCGCGGTTCGGTGCGGTTCGGCCGTTGTATCTGGCGCGCCACATGCTCGAGTACCACTGGCGCGAGGACAAGCCGGTGTGGTGGCAGTTCCACGACCGCTGCGCGACCTACCACGAAGACCCGGCGCAGTTGAAAGACGACTCGGAAGCGATCGTCGGTCTCGAGCCGATCGGCGAGCCGGTGCCGCTGAAGAAGTCGTTCGAGTACGCGTTCCGTTTTCCGGCGCAGCTCCACAAGCTGGGCCTGGACGACTGCTACGATGCGCTCACGAAGGACGACGCGGGGACGATCACGGCGATCGAAGACGGCGACGACTTCGGCATGCTGCGCATCAAGCGCGGCCCCAAGCTCCGCGACGTGCCGTTGCCGCCGGCGATCACGGTGCGGAACATCGTGCCCGCGAGCTCCGTGCTCGACGCGATCGCGCGCTTCGCGGAGTCGCTGCTCGCCGACGGTACGGCGACGCCGTACCGCGCCGCCCTCGATGTCCTCACGCGCGCCCTGCCGCGAATTCGCGGTCGCGCGCCGGGTGACCGCGTGCAGCCGCAGCGTGCCGATCTGGCTGCCGTGCGGGAAGTCGCGGACGCGCTCGACGACAGCTATCTATTCATCCAAGGTCCGCCGGGCGCGGGCAAAACGTACATCGGCGCGCGGCTGATCGTCGGACTCATCGCCGGCGGCAAGCGCGTCGGCGTCACCGCGAACAGCCACAAGGCGATCCACAACCTGCTCGATGAGGTCGAGAAGGTCGCGGTCGAGCTGGGCGTGTCGTTCACGGGGTTCAAGAAGTCGAAGAAGGACGACCCGGACCAGGCGTACGGCAACGTGCACATCCTGAGCACCGACGAGTCACTCGCGCGCGACGATGCGGACCTGGTCGCCGGCACGGCGTGGGCGTTCGGCCCGGCAGCGATGGACCAGCGTCTCGACTACATCTTCATCGACGAGGCGGGCCAGGTGTCGCTGCCTGCGGCGATCGCCGTGATGACGTCGGCGAAGAACGTCGTGCTGCTCGGCGATCCGCTGCAGCTCTCGCAGGTCTCGCACACGAAGCATCCCGGGAACATCGGGGCGTCCGTGCTCGAGCACGTGCTCGCCGATGCGAACGCGGTTGCCGGCGAGCGCGTGGTGCTGCGCCCCGTCGCGCCGGACCGCGGGATCTTGCTCACGGATTCGTTCCGCATGCACCCGCACGTGTGCGGCTTCATCTCGACGTTGCTCTACGAAGGGAAGCTCCGGTCGGCACCCGGGCGCGAGCTGCAGCGCGTCGACAGCGACGGCCTGTCGGGCACGGGGCTGCGCTACATCCCGGTCGTGCACGACGGCAACGCGCAAAGCTCGCCGGAAGAAGCGCGGCGCATCGCGGACGAGATCGCCCTCGTGCTGCGCGGAACGATCACCGACGCGGCCGGGCGCACGAGGCCGGCGCGTCCCGACGACGTCATCGTGGTTGCGCCGTACAACGCGCACGTCCGCTGCATTCGCCGCGAGCTCGAAAGGCGCGGCTTCGGCGACGTCGCCGTCGGCACGGTCGACAAGTTCCAGGGACGCGAAGCGTTCGTGGTATTCTTCGCGACGGCAGCGTCGACGCCCGAGGACGCGTCCCGCGGGCTGAGCTTCGTCTTCGACCGCCAGCGGTTCAACGTCGCGATCTCGCGCGCACGCGCGCTGGCGGTGCTGCTGGGCAGCCCCGAGCTCCGCGCGCGGCGCTGCACGTCCGTCGAAGACGTGCGTGTCGCGAACGGCGTGTGCGGGTTCCTCGAGCTCGCGGCTTACGTCCCGCCGGCGTCGTCGGACGACGGCGCGGTCAACGGCTCGGCGAGCGCGGCGCTGATCGCCGGGGCATCGGGCAGAGCGCTCTCGTCGTCGAGCCTGCGCTGAAGCGCGACGAGCACGGTGCCGTCACGCAGCGCAGTGATGCCGCGCATCTCCCAGCCTTGCATGCCAAGGAGTGCCAGCGTCGGGTCGCCTTCGGCCAGCGCTGCAAGCTCCGGTTTGATCGTGTGGAACGTGAAGTCATACGATCCGCGCATGCGAGTCTCTACCCGCTTCGTGCGCAACGAAAGAGGCCCGGCATGGTGCCGGGCCTCACCTCGTTGCAGTCGTGCCGAGCTTAGCCGCGGAGTACGACGCGGTTCGCGATGAACGTGCCGTTGCTCCAGTAGCCGAACACGGCGACGCGCTGGCCTGCGGTCGGCGTCGCGCCCGTCGGACGGATCACGGTGCCTTCTTTGAGATCGACGACGGTCGTGTCGCCGGCAGTGTTGGCGATCGTGAGGCGGCCCGTCGCGAACTTGCCGACGGTGCCGATCATGACGTGGTTACGGTCGAACGCGCCGGTGTCCCACGCGTTCTGCCACGTATCGACGCTGTTGTATTCGGGGTCGAACGTGCCCCAGGACGACGGTCCGTAGGCCGTCTGCCCCATCGGTGCCGAAGGTGCGCAGGGGTTCGTCGCCTGTGCTGCGCCGATCGCGGCCGTAGCGCCGAAAATGCCGAGGCCAATCGCGACCGGGCGGAAGAACTCGAGGGCAGTGGTCTTGCTCATGGTGACGAGAGTCATACCCGTGCATGGCGAAATACGCGCCGTCCTGCCGCCCGGCATCACGTCGTCCAAGGGAACCGATGCAACGCGCGCTATGCCGCCCGTGTTCCAGCAGGCGACGCCATGCTAGCACTCGACTACGCGATCTTCGACACCACCGCCGGACACGCGGGCATCGTTTGGAACGAGCGCGGGATCGCGGGCGTGCAGCTTCCCGAATCGAGCGAACGCGCCGTTCGCGCTCGCATCGGGCGGCGCTTCGCCGATGCGGTCGAACGCCAACCGCCGGTGCACGTTGCGAACGCGATCGAGCGCATGCGCGCACTGCTGCGCGGTGAGAACGCCGACTTCGCTGACACGCCGCTCGACGAATCCGGACTCTCGGCATTTCAGCGCACCGTGTACGCGATCACGCGTGCAATCCCGGCCGGCACGACGCTGACGTACGGCGACGTCGCCGCGCGCGCCGGGACGCCACGCGATGCACGCGCCGTCGGTCAGGCGCTCGGCGCGAATCCGTTTCCGATCATCGTGCCATGCCATCGCGTCGTCGCCGCCGACGGTCGCATGCACGGCTTTTCGGGGCCGGGCGGCACGACCACGAAACTGCGCCTCCTCGAGATCGAGGGCTACGAAGCAGTCCGCGGACCGTCGCTGTTCGCCCTTCGACAAGCTCAGGATGACGCTGCTGCTTCGACAAGCTCAGGATGACGCTGCTCCTTCGAGCTCAGGATGACGTTGTCCTTCGACGGCGAGCGTGACGACGTCGACCTCATTTCAGCCAGCGGGCGAACCAGTTTGAGGCGCGGCGCAGCGTGTCGATCTGATCGGCGGGTTTCGCGAAGAGATGGCCTTCGCCGGGATAGATCACGAGTTCCGCCGGCACGTTGCGGTCGCGCAGCGCGTGCCAGTACTCGTACGACTGCGTCACGGGAACCTCGGCGTCGCGATCGCCGTGCAGCATGAGCGCCGGCGTCTTGGCCTGTTTGATGTAGCCGATCGGCGAGCTTTTCGCGTAGACCGCCGGATCGTCGTACACGCTCGCGCCGAAGTATGGGATCATCCACGTGTCGATGCCGTTCGTGCCGTAGTAGCTGAGCCAGTCCGAGAGGCCCGCACCGGCGACGCCGGCTTTGAACCGGCTGGTCTGCGTGAGCGCCCACATCGTCATGTAGCCGCCGTAGCTCCACCCGAAGATGCCGACCTTGCGCGGATCGACCGGGATCGTGCGCCCCACCTCGTCGACGCCGGCGAGAATGTCGCGCAGGTCGCCATAGCCGAAGTCCTTCACGTTGGCCCGTGTGAACGCTTCGCCTTGGCCGTAGCTGCCGCGCGGGTTCGGCTCGAACACGATGTTGCCGCGCGCCGCAAGCGCTGCCTCGAACGCCTGCGGGCCGGACGGGAACATCGGATAGTACGCGTACGCCGGGCCGCCGTGGATCGTCGTGATCAGGGGGTACGTCACGCCGGGCTGCGCGGCGGGCGGAAAGATCAGCCAGCCTTGCACGGTCGTGCCGTCGCTGGTCCACGTGATGCTGCGCGCCGCTCCCGTCGTGCGGCGAACATGCGCATTCGCACGCGTCACGTCGTGCATTGCGCCGATCGTTCCGATCGCGATCTCCGGCGGCTTCGCGATCGACTGCCGGATCGTCGCGGCCACCCTGCCGTCGCGCGAGACGGACACGCCGGCGTCGCCCGGCGCGAGGCCCGCGAAACCCGTCGCATAGATCGTCTCCTGGCCGCTCCAGAGCTGCCGCTGCGTCTTCGCGGCGACGTTCAGCGCAGCGATCACCATGCGATCGCCGGCGAGCTCGGTCGCGAGGATCGTCGACGGCGAGCCGTTCCACGCGATGGTCGTCACCGACGCTTTGAGTCCCGGCGTGACGTCGGTTGCTTCGCCGCCGGTGGCCGGCACGACGTACGCGTCGCCTCCGGTGATCGCTTCGTCGCTCATGATGCCGCCGATGTACGCGATCCGCTTGCCGTCGCCGGACCAGCGCGGCGAGGCGATCTGCAGCTCGGGGTGATGGATCTTCGTCGCGGCGCCGCTCGCCGCGTCGAACGTATACAGGTCGGCAACCCACCAGTTCGCGTCGCCGTCGCCGTGTGCGGCCGTGCCCGCGAGGCGCGTGCCGTCCGGCGACCAGTCGAACTCGTACACGTTCAGATCGGCCGGCCCGAGCAGCCGGACCGCGCCGCCCGCGGCGGGCATGATTGCCAGCCGTCTGCTCGTACACGTGCGAGCCGACCACGCCCGCGTCGGGCGTCGACGGGTTCAGCGGGCTGGGCGTCTTGGGCGCACCGGGTGCATAGAGGAAGGCCAGGCGCGAGCCGTCGGGTGACCAGCGCGGCGTGGACAGCGGTCCCTTCGCCGCGGTCAAGACGCGCGCAGCGCCCGCCCCGAAGTCCTCGATGGCGATCTGCGTCTGGCCCTTCGGGTCGGTGGTCACGAAGGCGATCCGGCGCCCTTCCGGCGACCAGGCGACGTCGCTCTCGTCGCAGCGCCTGCCCGGACACGCCGTGATCGTGCGAGCGGCGAGCGGGTGCGCGACGTCCGCTATGCGGATCGCGCTCCGGCCGCCGGCGGTCTCCACGTAGGCGAAGCGGCGGCCGTCCGGCGCGAGCGCGACCTGCGTGAACTGGTGCACGTCGTTGAGTGCCCGGACGATCTCGTCGAACGGCATCGGCGGAAGCAGCATCCGCGCTCGATACCGCGCCGCGGACCGCTTCCCTCGCACCGCGCTCCGCTCGGCGCGCCCCCGGAGCTGCCCCCGGAATCGTCACACTCTTGCAAAGCCGTTCAAGTTCGGACCCGGTCCGCCGATACACCACAATACCGGCGGCCGCCGCACTGCACTTCGCGAGAGGAGTTCCCATGGAGTCGGGTCTTCGCGCGCGTCACTCGCATGCGCGCATATCGGCAAAGCCCCGTGCCTCACGCCTCAACGGCATCGAGCTGTTCATGTTCGGCCTGATCGCTGTGGCACTGATCGACTGCACCGTGATCGGCCTTCTGGTCGCCCGCGGTTTCGGCAATTAGGCAGCCGGGAAGAACTCGTTTGGCTGCCCCCCAGATTTGGGGATAGGGACCTTAGGGACCCTCAAATCCTCGGTATGACGGCAGGTCGAATGTCTCGGGACTTACGCCCGGGGTGAAGGCCGCTTTCTAGGGCTAAAGCATGTGGCAATTGAGGCCCTATGCTTCAGTTGGTCCTATCGTTTCCGGCGAACAGTGATACGGCGCACCGATGCGCAGCTGCCGTACCGCGAGGATCGCACCGAGATGGCCGTCGCCCTGGAACACGAAATCGCCGCTCTCCCACATGATGACGCTCGCAAGGGTGTTCATTCGTTCTCGCGCGGCTGGGTGGCGATGCTCGTCGCCTCCGACGTCGTCCTCTTCCTCGTCGCGACGTATCTCGCCGGCGTCTTCGTCAAGAACTTCTACTCATCGGCGCTGCACATCCGCCACGTTGCCGTGCCGACGTTGCTCACCGTCGTCCTGTCGGTGCTGGTGTTCTGGCAGCTGGGCCTGTACCGCCGCTCCTTTGCGATGTCGGTGCGCGACGAGTTCTATCACGCGGTCGCGGCGCTGTCGCTGGCATCGGCGCCCGTCCTCATCACGTTCTCGCTGTTCCCCGGCATCTCGACTTCGCGCGTCGTCGCGCTGTGCTCGCTGCTGTTCGCGATTGCGCTGATCGGCTCGGCGCGCGCCGTCACGCACCGCGTTCGCGACGCGGTCGACCTGGCGCACCCGCGCCGCATCGCCGTGGTCGGCCATCCGTCGCGGCTGGACTTCGCCGAAGACGCGATGCGCGCACTGCCGAACGGGCGCGTGTTCCGCCTCGCCGTCCCGAACATCGACGGGCTCGGCACGCTCACGCCCGAAGCCGTCGAAGCGCAACCGTGGTTCCGCGCCGCGGCGGCGTGGGGCTGCGACACGCTGGTGTTCACCGAGATCCTCGCGCCGTCGATGATGCCGCAGATGCTCGCCGCCGCCTCGCGCTACGGAATGACGGTCGCATTTGCGCCGCCGCGCATCCGCGTCCACTCCTACGAGCTGACGATGGACTCGATCGGCAAGCAGGCTTTGATCGTCGCGAAGCCGCTGCGCGCCACGCAGCCCGGCGCGCGCATCGGAAAGCGCCTCTTCGACATGACGGTCGCCGGCATCGCGCTCGCGCTGTTCGCGCCGATCATGCTGATCGTCGCCGCGGCGATCGCAATCGAAGACGGCGAGCCGGTGATGTACAGCCAAGAACGCGTCGGCCGCGACGGCAAGACGTTCAAGATGCTCAAATTCCGCTCGATGCGGATGGACGCGGAGAAGGACGGTGCGCGCCTCGCGACCGTCGGCGACGCCCGCGTCACCCGTGTCGGCAAGATCATCCGCCGCACGTCGCTCGACGAGCTGCCGCAGCTCATCAACGTCCTGCGGGGCGAGATGTCGGTGGTCGGCCCGCGCCCGGAGCGCCCCGTCTTCGTCGAGCGCTTCACCCGCGAGCACCCCCGCTACGCGGAGCGGCACCTCGTCGCGCCGGGGATCACCGGGTGGGCGCAAGTCTACGGCAAGCGCGTCCTGGGCTTCGACGATATCCCCGACAAGTTGCGCGGCGATCTGTTCTACGTCGAGAACTGGTCGCTGTTCATGGACGTCGCCGTCTGCCTCAAGACCGCCGCCGAGGTGCTCTTCCACCGCGCCGCGTAGGCCGCGGCACGGCGCCCCCTTCGACAAGCTCAGGGTGACGGGGCCGGGAGCTCAGCGTGACGGGGCCGGGAGTTCAGGGTGACGTGGCGGGGAGCTCAGGGTGACGGGGCCGGGAGCTCAGGGTGACGGGCTGGAAGCTCAGGGTGACGCGATCGGCGCGGTAGACGGGGGCTTGCCTGGGTAGAAAGACCCAACCATGATGGTCGACGAGCGCAAGACGCGTGAGCAGGAGTTCCACGACGCTCGCTTTGGAAAAGGCGGGCCTCGCGGCGGCACCGGCGTCTTCTACCGGATCACGAGCGAGTCGCACGGCCGGCACCGCGCTCTGATCTACGACGACTGTGCCGGGAAGCGCATCCTCGAGTACGGCTGCGGACCCGGCAGCCAGGCCTTCGACCTCGCCCGGCGCGGCGCCAAGGTGACCGGGATCGACATCTCGCCGGTCGCGATCGACATCGCGCGCGAGCAGGCCCGGGCGGACGGCTTGGACATCACATTCGAGGTCATGGACGCCGAGCAGACGACGTTCCCCGACGCCTCGTTCGACCTCGTCGTCGGCGGCGCGATCCTGCACCATCTCGACCTCGACCGCGCGTACGCCGAGATCGCGCGCCTGCTCGCGCCGGGCGGACGCGCCGTGTTCATCGAGCCGCTCGGGCACAACGCGCTGATCAACCTCTACCGCAAGGCGACGCCGTCGCAGCGCACGCCGGACGAGCACCCGCTGCTGCGCTCGGACCTCGCGCATGCCCGCCGCCGCTTCGCCAGCGTCAACGTCTGGTACTACCACCTCACGTCGCTGGCCGCTGCGCCGTTCACGAAGACGCCGATCTTCAAGCCCGTCCTCGCCGCGCTCTCCGCGCTCGACCGCGCGCTGCTGAGCGTCCCGGCGCTGCAGCCGTACGCGTGGATCGCCGTGCTCGAGCTCGGCGCCCCGCGCTGACGTGCGCGTCGCCATCGTCGCGGCGAAGTATCCGTACGGACCGCAAGAAGCCTACCTCGACCGCGAGCTGCGCGCCCTCGCGCCGCACGTGTCGGCGATCGCGGTATTCCCGACGTCGCCTCCGCGCACGGCCCCCGCGTACCGCGACATTCCGGCCGAGGTCCACCGCCTCGGCCTCTTCTCGTTCGCGACCGTACAGGGCGCGCTGACGGCCCTGGCGACGCGGCCGCTCGCGAGCCTGCGCGCGATCGGCACCGTGCTCGCAGCGCGCGAGCGTCCGCGCGTGAAGCTCAAGAACCTCGCCGTGATCCCGCTCGGACTCGCCGTCGGCGTCGCGCTGCGCCGCGGCCGCTTCGACCACGTGCACGCGTACTGGCTCTCGACGCCCGCGACCGTCGCGCTGATCGCGTCCGTCGTCGCGCGGCGTGCCGTTCAGCAGTACCGCTCACCTCTGGGATATTTACGAGGCCAACGCGCTCGGCCCGAAGCTGCGCCGCGCGCGCTTCGTGCGTGCGATCTCGGCGCGCGGCCGGCGCGACCTGCTCGCGGCGGTTCCCGGGACGCCGGCGGACCGGATCGGCGTGCTGCACGTCGGCGTCGACGTGCCCGAGACGCTGCCCGCCCGGCCTGCGCGCGCGGCCGGCGCGCCGTTCACGGTGCTGTGCGCGGCGAACCTCGTGCGGAAGAAGGGCCATGCCGACCTCGTGCGAGCGTTGGCACGGCTCCGACCCTTCGACAAGCTCAGGGTGACGGAGGACGGACCCTTCGACAAGCTGCAGGGTGACGGGCGGGCGTGCGGCTTGTTTTGGCGGGGGATGGCGAGCTGCGCGGCGAGCTCGAGCGGCTCGTGCGTGAGCTCGGGATCGCCGATGCGGTGACGTTCCGCGGCTACGTCGGCCATGACACGCTGCTCGACGAGATTCGTGCCGGTCGCTACGACGCGACCGCGCTGACGAGCCTCGAGCTGCCGGGAGGCGTGATGGAAGGCATCCCCGTCGCGTTGATGGAGGCGATGGCGCTCGGGCTTCCGGTGCTGACCACGTCGACGGGCAGCATCATGGAACTGGTCGACGATTCGTGCGGCCGCGTCGTTCCGCAGGGCGACGTCGACGCGATCGCACGCGCACTGCGCGAGCTGGCCGCGGACGCGGACCTGCGCGCGCGGCTCGCCGAGGCGGCGCACGCGCGCGTCCGGGCCGGGTTCGACGTCGTGAGCGTCGCGGCGGAGCTCGCCCGCCGCATGAGCGAGAGCGCGTCCGTTACGAGCGAGCAAGCCACGGGTAGGCGGACGTTCGAAGACGTCCGAACCACGGAAGGAGCCGACGCGGCATGGGGTCAGGGATGAACGTTTGCGTACTGGGACTCGGATACATCGGTCTGCCGACCGCCGCGATGATGGCGCTGGCGGGGCACCAGGTCGTCGGGTACGACGTCGACGCGCGCGTGCTGCGTGCGCTCGAGGACGGCGCCTCGCACGTCAAGGAAGAGCCCGTCCGCGCGCTGGTGCTCGACGCGCTGCGCAGCGGGAAGCTCACGCTCGCGTCCGAGATCCCGGCCGCCTCCGAGGCGTACATCATCTGCGTCCCCACGCCGACGATCGACCACAAGCCCGACCTCTCGTTCGTGCAGGCCGCCTCGGCCGCCGTCGCGCCGCTGCTGAACCCCGGTGACCTGATCGTCGTCGAGTCGACCGTCCCGCCCGGGCACGATGGACCGCGTCGTCGTCCCCGCGCTGCGCGCGGCCGGCGTCGATCCCGACTCCGTCGCCATCGCGCACTGCCCCGAGCGCGTGATCCCCGGTGCGATCGTCACCGAGCTGCGCGAGAACGCGCGCGTCGTCGGCGGCCGCAAGCCCGGCGACGCCGAGCTCGCGCGCACGCTGTACGCGAGCTTCACGACCGGCGCGATCAACGTTACGGACACCGTCACGGCCGAGCTGGTGAAGGTCATCGAGAACACGTACCGCGACGTCAACATCGCGTTCGCGAACGAGCTCGCGCTGCTGAGCGAGGAGCTCGGCGTCGACGCCCACGAGGCGATCGCGCTCGCGAACCAGCATCCGCGCGTCAACATCCTTTCGCCGGGTCCCGGCGTCGGCGGCCACTGCATCCCGGTCGATCCGCACTTCCTCTCGAACGCGAACCCGTTCGTCACCGAGCTGATCCAAACGGCGCGGCGCATCAACGAGCGCATGCCGCACGTCGTCGTGCGGCGCATCGCCGAGCACGTCGCGGCGCGCGACGGCGCGACGCGTCGCGATCCTGGGCGCGGCGTACAAGGCGAACGTCGACGACACGCGCGAGTCGCCGACCGAGCGCGTCGAGGAGCTGCTGCGCGAGCGCGGCTACGCCACGCGCGTGTTCGACCCCGTCGCCGAGCGCTATCACGGCGAGCTGACCGCGACGCTCGAGGACACGATCCGCGGTGCGGACGCCGTCGTGCTGATGGTCGGCCACGACGCGTTCGGCGTGCTCGACCCGTCCGCCGTCGGCGCGCTCGTGCGCAAGCGGCTCCTGATCGACACGCGCGCGTTCCTGCCCGCGCAGCGCTGGGCCGCCGCCGGCTTCGACGTCTACACCCTCGGCGGAAAGCGCCGTGATCCGCTCCGTCTCGTTACCGCATCCTGACCTGAGCAGCCGGCGGACCCAGCTCGCGCTGGGTGCCGCCCTCATTGCCGCGGTCGTCATGGCGATCGCGGTGCAGATCGGCACCGGCGACTGGAAGCTGGTGCTCGTGTTTTCGGGCATTCTGGCGGCGCCGGCGCTCGTCGTCGCGGCGCTTCGCTGGCCGTACGTGTTCCCGTACGGGCTCTACGTCATGCTCGTCCCGTTCGACAACATGCTCAGTCTCGGATCGGGCGGGACGTTGACCAAGCTGCTCGGCGTACTGTCGATCCTCGCGATCGGCGTGCACGCCTTCGTGCAGCGCCGCATCTCGGTGCCGCCGCGCGCGCTCTGGCTCTGGTTCGCGTTCTTGGCCTGGAACGGGATCGCCGTCATGTGGAGTCCGGATCTGACGAACGCGCTGCTGCAGCTGCAGACGCTCACGTCGCTCGTCCTGCTGTTCGCGGTCCTGTCGGTCGCGCCGCTCAACGCCAAGGACCTGCGCGCGATCTGCGCGTTCATCGTGCTCGGCGGCGTCGCGGCGAGCGTCTACGGCATCTACCTGCTGCACAACGCGCCGGCGATGGCGGGCGATTACGGGCGGCTCATGATCAACGTCGGCGACCGCCGCATCGATCCGAACCACTTCGCGAACTCGCTGCTGGCGCCGATCGCGCTCGCGTTCGTCGGGCTCACGTCCACGCGGCGTCCGGCCGCGATCTTCGCCTTCCTGATCGCGCTGGCGATTCTCACCGCCGGCGTGTTGATCAGCCTCTCACGCGAGGCCCTGCTCGGCTGCGTGCTGATCGTCGCCGTCGCCGTGGCACTCTCGCGCCACCGCATCGCCGGGGCGCTCATCGCGCTCCCGCTCTTGATCGGCATCCCGCTGTTCGTGCCGGCGATCGGGCAGCGCATGGTCGAGGCGTTCAGCACCGGCGGCGCGGGCCGCACGTCGCTGTGGCACGTCGCGCTCGCCGCGCTGGCGCAGCGGCCGATCTTCGGGTGGGGGACGGCGGGCGTTGTCGACGCGATCGACGCGAACTTTCTGCGCGTCTACCAGGCGCATCCGGTCGGCTGGATCATCACGCCGCATAATACGCCGCTGCACACGGCGGTCGAGCTCGGCATCATCGGGCTGGCGCTGTTCGCGGCTGCCTACTTCGCCGCGTTTTCCATGCTGCGCGCCGTTCCGCGCACCGGCGGCCTGTGGGACCTGCGCGTGGGCTTGACCGCAGCGCTCGTCGCGATCGTGTTCGTGTCGTTCTTCATCGATCTCGCTTCGTACAAGTACGTGTGGCTGGTGCTCACGACGATCGCGCAACTGCGCACCGTGGCACGGCAGCAAACGGCCTCGGCGGCGCCCGCCGCCGTGCTCGAATTCCCTGTCCGTCGCATCGCGCACCGGCCGGGCATTACGTGAAGATCGCGGTGGCGGTGCCGGCCGCGCACGTTCCCAAGTGGCAGCGCGACGCGATCGACGGACTGCGCGCGCTCGACGGCATCGACGTGCGCGTGGTGGACGTCCCGGGCGAAGTGCCCGCACTGCGCGGACTCGAGGCCCGGCTTGCCGGGCCGGCGTTCGCACCGGCGCCGATGGAGCCCGATCGATCGGACCTGGCCGACTGCGCGCTGCTGCTGAACTTCACGTCGCATCCATTTTCGATGTCGCCGCCGCACGGCGTGTGGTCGTTCCGCGTCGGCGAGAACGCCGCGGATTCGCTGCCGTTCGCGACCGAGATCGCGCGCGGCGACGCGACGGTCACGATCGTGCTCGAGCGCACCCTCGACGGCGTCGTCGACACGCTTCGGGCCGGCCGCTTCTCGATCGTCATGTGGTATCCGACGCTCCTGCGCCTCACGCTCGAGGAAGCGGCTCGGTGGCCGGCAACACTCGCGGCGGGACTGCGAGACGGCGTCCAACCGTCGGCGACCGTCGCGTCGGTCGCATCATGGCCTGCGCGCCGTGGATCGCGACGCGCGTTCGCCGCTTCGCTCGTCTCGCGCTTCTTTACCGGCATGCAGGAGGCGCTGTTCACCATCGACCAGTGGAACGTCGGCTTCGCTCAGGGCGACGCGCGAGCGCTGCTCGACGGCGACGCGCTCGACGTGCGCTGGCTCGACGAACCGCCGCACCGTTCGTTCGTCGCGGACCCGTTCGTCGTCGAGCGCGACGGCATGCGCGTGCTGTTTCTCGAAGACTTCAACTATACGCGCGAGCGCGGCGTCATCGATGCGCTCGTGCTCGACGCGGATGACAACGTCGTGCGCCGCACGCGCGCGCTCGAGACTCCCGTGCACCTGAGCTATCCGTTCCCGCTCGAGATCGACGGAGAACTCTACCTCGTGCCCGAGAGCAGTGCTGCGAACGAGGTGGCACTCTACCGGTGCGTAGCCTTCCCCGACGTGTGGGAGCGCGAAGGCGCGCTCATCGGAATCGACGGCGTCGACACGACGTTGTTCGCGCACGAAGGGCGTTGGTGGGCGTTCGCCACGCGCTTTTCGACCGGCCCAAACCTCGCGCTTCACGCGTTCTACGCGCCGGGGCCGCGGGGACCGTGGACGCCGCATGCGCAAAACCCGATCGTCGTAGACGTCACGTGCGCACGCCCCGCCGGCCCGCCGTTCGTCCTCGACGGGGTTTTGTATCGGACCGGTCAAGATTGCTCGCGGACGTACGGAGGCGCCGTCGCCATCGTGCGGATCGACGAACTCACGCCGACCGCCTACCGCGAGACGATCGTTCGGCGCATCGCGCCGCCCGCCGGCCGCTTCGCCGACGGCTTCCACACGATTACGTTCGCGCGCAACACGCTGGTCGTCGACGGCAAACGCACGTACCGCGATGCTCGGAACGTGGGGCGAGCCTTCCGCGCGCTGAGCACGCGAATCGTCCGCGCGTTTGGCCGGTCGGTATCACACCGCGCCCCGAAACCTCATGCGCCGGCTCCCGAGCGCCGATAGAAAAAACTGCCACCAACGGTCTGCCGGGAAGCTCGGCCGGTGATGGCAGTCTAGTCGTCAGCGGTCTTTGGACGCCGACTTTGGTGTAGTCTAACACCAAGGCCGCGCCGTCGCAACCGCCTGCACCGGGGGGTTCTTGATGGGCGCGCGTCGTTTCGCGGTCTTGTTCTCGCTTTGTCTGTCCGCCGTGTCGCTCGCTGCGTGCGGCGGCGGCGGTGGTGGCGGAGCGGCGGCGCTGCCGGCCACGAGCGCCGGCAACGGCGCACTGCCGGCCGGTGCGACCGCGTCAACGGCGTCACTCGTTCTCACGATCGCGATTCCGAGCGGGCAGACGAGCTCGAGCGTTCGCCGCCTGCGCTACGTGTCGGCCGGCACAAAGTCCGCCGTCATCATCACTGCTACCGGACGTACGGTCGTGAACTGCACGAGTACGTGCAACGCGACGCTGCAGCTCGGTTCGGGACAGCAAAGCATCTCCGCCCAGTTATACGATCAGGCGAACGGTGCCGGGAACCTTCTGTCGAGCGGCGCGACGACCACGACGATCGTCGTCGGACAGCAGAACGTCGTGTCCATCACGTTCGGCGGCGTCGCGGCGAAGGTGTCCGTCGCATTCGGAACCGCCTCGGTGACGGCGGGCACCGCGGCGCAGATTCCGCTCGTCGTCAAAGCGATCGACGCCGCCGGCTACACGATCGTCGGCCCCGATGCTTACGCGGACCCGATCGTGCTCAGCACCGACGACCATTCCGGCGCGACCCAGCTCTCGGCGACGTCCCTTGCGTCGCCCAACGATACCGCGACGCTGGCGTACAACGGTTCGAGCGCGGTGTCGTCGGTGCACGTCACCGCCGCCGTCTCCGGCAATTCCGCCGTCAGCGCGCAAACCGCCGCGCTGACGATCGCGTCCGCCGTGATCGCGACGCCGCAGCCGGCTCCCGCGACGCCGTCGCCGGTACTCGCGACGCCCGCCCCGGCCGGGGCGTTTCCGGACCACGTCCGAAACCACGCGTACTACGGGCTGAACAACATCAATGCCGACATTCCGGCGGCATGGATGGCGGCGCACGTCGACATCGTCGAGGATGACGGATACACGGCGCAGCACGCCGACGCGTTCAAGCGCGCAGGCGGCAAGATGGCGCTCGCGTATACCGACCCGACGTACGCCGCGCACTGCCCTGCGCCGTTCATGCCGCCCGCGGGTCAGTGCACCGGCCAAATCGCGAATCGGGTGCCCGCTGACGAGACCGCCTACGTGCACGACGCGACGGGCGCTCGCGTGAACAGGTTCTTCAACGACTACTACCAGTACCAGGAAGTCTTCAACGTCGGCGCGCCGTCCGCGCAGCATGCGTATGCCGCGACCACGGCGTCGATTCTCGCGGCGTCGCCGCTTCTCGACGGCTTCGAAGCCGACGACTCCGGCAGTCCGATCACGGCGCAGGGCAACCCGTTCGGTTCGTTGCTGTACTACAACTTCGACGCCGTCGGCGTCGAGATCCCGGATGACGCGACCTGGATCGCCGGCGAGTCGGCGATGCTCGCCGCGGCCGGCAAGCCGCTCATGATCAACGGCGGCGATTTCGCGACGTGGGGACCGGCGTACAACGGCGCGTTCCTCGACTTGCCGTACGTGATGTCGCAGCAGTTCGAAGGCTGCTTCAACAACGGCGGAAACTACCTCTATACCGACTCCGACGGAAAATTCGCGAAGGAAGAGAACGGCTTGATCGCCGTGATGGCGCATCACAAGCCGGCCGTGTGCTACCCGACGGGCGACACGTCGCCCGCGCACCGGATGTACGCGTACGCTGCCTGGCTGCTCACGTACGATCCGGTCTACTCGATCTACGAGATGGACGTCCCGCAGTCTGACGGCGAAGCTGTGTACCCCGAGACGCAGCTCGTCCCGCAGCAACCGCGCGCGACGGCGGCGAGCAGCATCGCCGAGCTGCGCAACGGCGGCGTCTACGTCCGGGAGTTCGCGCAGTGCGCGATCGCAAGCGTTCCGATCGGGCCATGCGCGACGGTGGTCAACTCATCGGCGAGCACGACGGCAGCCATTCCGGCGCTCTCGACGGCGTACGCGCATCAGATCGCGCTCGATCCGCAGAGCCTCTACCACGGCGGAAAGGCGAACGTCGTCGCCGGCGTGCCGGCATCGCTCGGCGCCGGCACCGCGGCGATCCTCGTCCGCTAACCGCGCGACGGCGCAGAGGGCGGCGCGCGCGGGCGCCTCGAACGTGCACGTCGTGCCGACCGGGTTTCGTCGCGTCCGGGCTCGCCGGGTCGTTCCCGCCCTTGCCGCGGTCGCGGCCGTCATCGCCGCGGTGGCGGTCGCGTATCCGCGCCTTCACCCGGCTGCCTCCGACGCCGCGTTCGATGCGGCCGCGGCTGCTCTCGACGGCGCGCCGTCCCCGGTACCCGATCCGAGCGCGTGGCGACTCGTTCGGCACGTTCGCACGCAAGCGTACTACGGCCTCAACGGCGTGAATCAGGACGTTCCGCCCTCGTACATGGCGGAGCACGTCGACATCGTCGAGGACGACGGGTACACCGCCGAGCACGCGGACGCGTTCAAGCGCGCCGGCGGCGGGTTCGCCATCGCGTATACGGATCCGACGTACGCGGCGCACTGCCCGCCGCCGTTCACGCCGCCGGCCGGGCGCTGTCAGGGACAGATAGCGAAGCTCGTGGCAACCGACGAGCGCGCCTTCATTCACGACGCGGCCGGCGCGCGCATCCACCGCTACAGCGATCCATACTATCAGTACCAGGAAGTCTTCAACCCGACGTATCCCGGCGTGCGCCGCGCGTACGCGCAGACGACCGCTTCGATCCTCGCCGCATCACCGCGGCTGGACGGCTTCGAAGCGGACGATTCGGGCAGCCCGTTCACCGGCGGCGACGGCGTGCTCGGCTCGAACCTCTACGGCGAGTACAGCGGACGCGGCGTCGAGATCACGAGCGACGAGCAGTTCTTCGCCGCCGAAAGCGCGGTCCTCGCTGCGGCGGGGAAGCCCGTGATGATCAACGGCGGCGATCCGGTCACGTGGGGGCCCGCGTACCGCGGCCGCTTCGTCGATTTGCCGTTCGTCTACGCGCAGCAGTTCGAAGGCTGCTTCAACAACGCCGGCAAGTATCGCTATACCGAGCTGAACGATACCTTCCGACGCGAGGAGAACGGCCTGCTCTCGGTGACGGCGCGCCGCAAGCTGGCGGTCTGCTTTCCGACGGGCGATACGTCACCGCCGCACCGCATGTACGCTTACGCCTCGTGGCTGTTGACGTACGACCCGCGCTACTCCGTGCTCTTGATGAACGTGCCGCAGAAGGACGGCGAGGCCCTGTATCCCGAGACGGAGCTCGTGCCGCTGCAGCCGTTACGCACGCCGCGCGCGATCGACGACCTGCGCCGCGACGGCGTATTCGTGCGCGAGTTCGGCGCGTGCGCGATCGCCGGCCGGCCCATCGGCGCCTGCGCCGCGGTCGTCAACGCATCGTCGCACGCGGGCGCGCCGATGCCGCGCTTGAGTGCGGCATACGCGCACCACGTCCAGCTCGACGAGCAAAGCCTCTACCACGGCGGACGAGCGCGCGTCGCTGCGGGCGCACCGGCGTCGCTGCCTGCCCAGACCGCGGCCATCCTCGTGCAGTGACGGTCGAAGCGGGATGAGGGGCGTTGCGGACGAACCCAACCGCGCAATGCATCGCGATGATCGCCGGCGCGCATGACGACGGAGTCCGTCAAGAAGCTTCCCGACAGCGCGCTCGCGAACTTCGATCACGATTACGTCAGCGAGCCGGTGTTCGCGGCGATCGTCGATCGCATCCGCGCTGACCGGCCCGACGGCCGCTTCACGTTCCTCGACGTCGGCGGCGGCAAAGGGTTCTTCGCCGACCGCGTGCTCGAGGCGTTTCCGGAGTGCACGGGCGTCGTGCTCGACAACGCCGACCTGCTGCTGTACGACAACGTCGAGCACCCGCGCAAGCGTCTCGTGCTCGGGTCGGCGACGGAGCTGGAAGCGGCGCTGCCGGGTGAGCGCTTCGACGTCGCGTTCTTCAACTTCGCGCTGCACCACTTCATCGGCCCGAGCTACGCCGCAACGCGGCGTCTGCAGCGGGACAGCTTGCGCGCGGCGGGCGCGATGCTGGCGCCGGGCGGGCGCATCGCGGTCACCGAGATCACGTACAACGGCGTGCCGTTCCACAATCTGCCCGGCCGCGTCGTCTACGCGCTCACGTCGAGCAAGACGCTCGCACCGCTCACGTCGCGGTTGGGCGCCAACACGGCGGGCGCGGGAGTCTGCTTCCTGAGCAACGCCGCCTGGACGCGTGAGTTCGAGCAGCTGGGGTTCACCGTCGCGACGACGCAGGAGCCGGTTCCGCCGCGTCCGCTGCGGTCGCGGCTGCGTCACGCCGCCGTCGGCGCGACGAGCGTTGTCAGCCTGCAGTACTGGCTGACGCCGCGGCGCTGACCGCCGGGCGGTCGTAGAGCGCCAGCACGTCGGACGCCCAGCGCGCGAGCTCGTCGCGCGGCGCGCCCGCGCGGTCGTCGCGCGGCGTCGCGAGCGCGTGCGACAGCGCGGCGGCGAACGCGCCGGCGTCGCCCGGCGCAGCGAACCCGACGATCGCGCGGTTCGCCGCCGTCTCGTGTAGCGCGGGAAGGTCGCTGACCGCGGCGGGGAGTCCGGTGAGAAGTGCCTCGCGGAGCACGAGACCGAAGCCTTCGGCGCGGCTTGGCATCGCAAGCGCGTCGGCAGCCCACAGCAGCCTCACCACGTCGTCGGTGCGATCGACTGCGATGACGTCGGCGTGCCGCGCGATCTCGGCTCGGGCCTCCGCCGGCGTCGCAACCGCGATGACGACGGGCCGCTCGACGTGCGCGAGCGCTGCCGCGAAAACATCGGCACCTTTGAGTTTCGGATCTCGCCCGAAGAAGATCACGCTGCGGCGGTCGCCGAGCCCGAGCGCCGCGCGCGCGGCGTCGCGTTCCGCCTGCGACGGCGGCCGGAAGCGCGTTTCGTCGACCGCATTCGCGACCAGCGCCACGCGTGCGCTCGGCGCGCCGTTGACGATCATCTCGTTTCGAATCGCCGCGGACACCGCGATGAAGCGCTCGACGCGCATGCCAACCATGCGGTATTTCGCCACCGTGCGCGGCGTGCGCGCGGCGCGTCCTCGCTCGTGGGCGGTGACGCTGGAGTGCACGTGCCACAGAATGCGCGCGCGCGACGTCCACAGCGCGGTCGTCGCCCGAGTCGCCCAGTCGGCGAAGTGCACGTGCAGGACGTCGGGGCGCCATGCGCGCGCGAATCGGATGCCGTCCGATGCGGCGTCGACCAAGTGCAACTCGATTCCGGCGTCGCGAGCGGCGCCGTGCCACGTCGCGCCGTCGACGCGCGGCACGACCAGTGCGAGCACGTCGCCGCGTGCGGCGAGCGCGCGTGCGAGCGAGACGATCAGCGGCACGAAGCCGCCGCCCGCCGTGCCGTGGAAGCTCGCGAGCTGCAGAACGCGCACGTCAGCCCGTTCCGTACCGCCGGCGCACGCGCGCGGACGCCGAACGAATCGCGGCAAAGGCGGGCGACAGCAGCCGTAGCGCGACGGTGCGTACCCCGGGACGCACGAGCGAGAAGTGGCGGTTCTGCCGTTCCATCGTAGCGTACGAGCTCTTGTACGACTCGCCGCCGCGCATGAAGTCGAACGTCGCGTACCCCTCGGCGATCGCATCCTGGACGGTGCTCGCGAGAATGCCCTTGCCGGGGCTGAACCGGCCGTACTCCGCGCTGTGGCCGACCATGTAGGCGCCGTAGACGCGGCGCTCCGGGTCGACGAACGCAGCCCCGCCGGCGAAGGGCCGGTCTCCGTCCCACAGGATCGTGACGCGCAGGCATCCCTCGGCGAACGCGGCGTGGAACAGCCGCCGGAACCGCTCGGTGCGCACCGCCGTCGTGCCCCAGCGTCGCGCGTTCACCTCGAGCAGCGCGGAAATGTGCTCTGCGGCGTCGGCGGGTGTCGCGCTCGAGATGCGACCGTGCGGAAGATCGTCGCCGAGTGCCCGCAGCAGGCGCAGCGTCGAGCGCCGCGTCGCCTTGCTCAAGCTCGCGAGGTACGCGTCCCACGTCTCGGGCAGCTCGATCACGCTGCACGACGTCGGTTCCGCCTCGTGCAGCACCGCTCCGTCCGCGCATACCAGCGTCAGGAGCGACGCGATGCGCGGGTCGGCGGCGTCACGGAACTCGGCGGTGTTCCAAGACATCGCGCGCAACGCGCGCGCCAGCGCCGCGAGCGCCTCCGCTTCGTCTTCGTCACGGCACAGCAAGCCGTTGTAGTCCGCGAACGGGTCCGCCGCGAACATGAGCTCGCGCGCAACCGGAAGACGCGGGTGCGGCGTTCCGCGTATCGAGATGGGCAACGCGGCGACGAGCCGATCGCCGTCGCGCAGCACGAGCACGCTCCATGGTACGGGCGATGTGGCGAAGAACGCGCGCAGCCATGCCGACGACAGGAACACGGTCGCGTAGCGGTCGGCACGGCGCAAATCGTCCCACCGGGAACGGATCTCGTCGAACGCGGCGAGATCGCCGATCCGGGTCAGCTCCACGGTACGCGCGTGCCGTCGTCACACCGCGCGGCGCGGCATCGTCACCCGCACGAACGCGGTACGCACAGCCGCATACGCGGGCTGCACCGCCCCGAGCAGCACGGCGCGCGTGCTCCGGCGGCGCAGCTCCCAGTGAGCGTTGGCGATCTCGTGCGTTGCGTACGACTGCTTGTACGACTCACCGCCACGCATGAAGTCGAAGGTGCGGTATCCGAGCGCGATCGCCTGCCGGACCGCAATGGCGAGGATCGCCTTGCCCGGGCTGAAGCGCGCGTAGGCGGGGTCGTGGCCGATGAGATAGAGCCCGGACGTGCCGCGCTCGGGATCCACGAACGAGACGCCCGCGGCGATCGGCCGCTCACCGTCCCAGATGACGTCGACGCGTGCGCACCCGCGCGCGAGCGCGGCGAGAAACAGGGCGCGGTACTTCGCGCGGCGCGCCGGAGTCGAGCCCCAGCGCAGTGCGTTCACGTCCAGCGCGGCGTCGACGTGCGCCTCACCGTCGTCCAGCGACGACACGGACGTCGTGCGCCAGTCCGGCAGCTCGTCGTCCAGATGCTTGAAGGGACGCTGCGTCGCGCGTCGCGTCGCCTTGCTGAGCTGCGCGAGGAATGTGTCCCAATCCGACGGCAACGCGATCGCACTGCAGGGCGACGGTTCGAGCGCGCGCATCTCGACGCCGTCGGCTGCCAGCCGCGCGATGACGGCCGAGAACCGCGGATCGCGCACGTCGCTGAATCGCGCGCGGTCCCACCGCAGCGCTTGCAGCATCGCACACAGCTCGACGATGGCAACCGTCTCGTGCTCGGGACGACACAGCATGCCCTGATAGTCGGCGAACGGTGCCGTCGCAAAGCGCAGCTCGCGCGCGATCGGCGCGCGCCGATGCGGAACGCCCGCGATCGAGACGGGCAGCGCGGCGATCAGCCGGCCGCGTTCGCGCACGGTGAGGATACGCCAGCCGTTCGGCGCCGCCGTGAGGTACGCGCGCAGCCAATCCCAGGAGAGGAAGAGCGTCGCATGGGGGTCGGCGTGCCGAAGGTCGTCCCACTCGGTGCGCAGCGCGTCGAATTCGTCGAGGCGCGCGATTGGAATCCGTTCCATCGCCATGCGTCAGGCGTTCCCAAAGCAGGGGACCGCCTAACGGGAATCGGGGTACACTTCGCCTGATGCCCAGGATCGCGCTCGTGTGCCAATTCTACGCGCCCGAACCGTGCGCCGCGGCGAACCGCGTCGGCGCGCTGGCGCGCGCGCTCGCCGCGGAGGGCCACGAGGTGCGCGTGTACACCGGGATGCCGTCGTTCCCCGACGGCATCATCCCGCCGGCGTACCGCGGCCGCCGGCATGTGGTCGAAAACGACGGTCCCATCACCGTCGAGCGCGTCTGGACCTATGCGTCCGCAGCGGTGCGCCCCGGGAACCGCATCCTGAACTGGCTCTCGGTCGCAGCCGGAATCGCGCACCGCATCGCGGCGGTGCGCGAGCGCTTCGATCTGATCGTCGTCTCGTCGCCGCCGATCACGCTGGCGATGCCGGCACTCGCGGGCGCGTTCGCGCACGTCGCGCCGCTGGTCGTCGACGTCCGCGACGTCTTCCCCGACGTCGCCGTCAAAATGGGCGCATGGAAGGAAGGCTCGCTGCTGCCGCGCGTGGTCGGCCGGGTCGCCGACGCGCTCTACGCGCGCGCCTCGCTGGTCGTCGCGGTCACGGAGACGGCGCGCTCCGAGATCGTCGCGCGCGGCGTGGACCCCGCCAAGGTGCTTCTCGTGCCGAACGGGTTCGACGCCGTGGCGCCGTCGCCGAACCCGCCGTACGCGACGCCGGCCGGCGTGCGCGACATCGTCTACGTCGGCAACATGGGGCTCGCGACCGGCTTGGACGTGGTTCTCGACGCGGCTGCGGGCCTGCGCGGCGACAGCTCGATCCGGTTCGTCTTGATCGGCGGCGGCGCCGACGCGGCGCGGCTGCGTGCGCGCGCTGCCGGCGAGGGTCTGGAGAACGTCGTCTTCACCGGAACGCTACCGCGCGCCGACGCGCTCCGCGCGATGGCCGACGCTGCGCTGACGGTGGTCCCGCTGGTCGCGACCATCGCCGACAGCCTGCCGACGAAGCTGTTCGACGCGATGCTGGTCGGCACGCCCGTCGTGCTCAGCGCCGCCGGCGAGGCGAAGCGGCTGATCGAGCGCGCGGGTGCCGGGCTGGCCGTCGCGCCGGGCGACGGCGCCGCGCTGGCGGCCGGCATCCGCCGCGTGCTGGACGAGCCCGAGCTCGCCGCCGCCTTCCGCGCCGCCGGCCCGGATTTCGTCCGGGCGAACTACGACCGCGGCGCGGTGATGGCGCGGTTGGCTGCGCGGCTGCGCGCGCTCACGGTGCGGTAGAGCTCGGCGTGGCGGCGCGCCGCGGTCGAGATGTCGTACTCGGCACGGGCGAAGGCGGCGCCGCGCGCGGCCCGGTCGCGTGCCGCCTCCGGCTCGTCGAGCGTCGCGCGCAGCGCCGCCGCGAACGCCGCCGGGTCGTACGCGGAGGCGACGGAGCCGAACGCGCCGCGGCCGAGCATCTCGTCGGCACCCGTCCACGGTGTCGAGACGACCGGCGTCGCGGCGAGGAGCGCCTCGATGACGGCGAGAGGCATCGCTTCGTTGCGCGACGTCACCACGGCGACGTCCGCTGCCGCGACCAGGGCGGCCGCGTCGTCACGATACCCGAGGAACGCCGTCCTGTCCGCGACGCCGCGCTCGCGCGCGAGCGCCTCGAGTTGGGCGCGGTCGCGCCCGTCGCCGGCGAACGCGAGCCGCACGGACGGCGGAAGAAGCGCGAGCGCCTCGATCGCGAGCGCCTGATTCTTCACGGCGCTCAGGCGCCCGACGTGCAGGAGGACGGGTCCGACACCGGCGCCGAGCGTGGCCCGCGCGCGCGCCAGCGCCTCGTCGCCGACCTGGGCGAGCTCGATCCCGTTCGGAATGATCACGATGCGCGCCGGGTCCACGCGCTCCTCGGCGACCAGCCGGTCGCGCTGCGCGCTCGAGAAGGTGACCAGCGCAGCAGTCCGGCGCAGCAGCAACGTGTTCAGCGGATGAAAGAACGCGGGCGCACCGAATTCGCTGTTGTGCTCGGTGTGCACGATCGCCGGGACGCCGGCGAGAATCGCCGCAAGCCGGCCCCAGTATTTTCCGGTATGCGTATGCGTGTGGACGATGTCAGGATGCCATGCGCGCATCGCTGCCACCGCGCGCCCGAGAAACGCGACATCGTACCGGCCGCGCCGGTGCGCGCTGAAGCGCGCGACACGCTCGGGCACGCCGGCGGCGCGGGCAGGCGCGAACGTGAGCGCCGCCAGCTCGATGTCGGGTTCGCGAAGGCGCTCGAGCAGCAGCGCGACGAACCGCTCCGCGCCGTACGTTCCGAGATCCGCGGCGACGTGCATCACGCGCATCAGGCGCTCCAATTCGGCGGAGCGAGCGAGCCATCCGTTACTGGGAGCCTTCCGCGGGGCAGAACGAAGGCGAACATGACGGACCGCATGCTGACGGTGGAGCACGTCGACAAGTCGTTTCCCATCGCGCAGGGTCCCGCCGCCATGCTGCGCTCGTTCGTGCACGGCGTTCCCCGCCGCCAAGTGCTGTTCGACGTGTCGCTCAGCGTCGGCCGCGGCGAGCTCTTCGGTCTGCTCGGCCCCAACGGCGCCGGCAAGTCCACGCTGCTCAAGCTTCTGGCCACGCTCACCGTGCCCGAGCGCGGCCGCATGACCATCGACGGCATCGACGTGCTGCGGAATCCCGTCGAAGCGAAGACCCGCATCGGACTGTGCACGAGCGACGAGCGCAGCTTCTACTTCCGTTTGACCGCGCGGCAGAACCTCGAGTTCTTCGGCTCGCTGGTCGGCTTGTACGGCAGCCGCCTGCGCAAGCGCATCAACGAGTGCATCGATCTCGTGGACTTGCGCCAGCATCTCGATACGCGCTTCGGCGGCTTCTCGTCCGGCATGAAGGTGCGTCTGACGATGGCGCGCGCGCTGCTCGCCGATCCGGCGATTCTGTTCCTCGATGAGCCGACCCGCGCGGTCGACCCGGTGCACGCCGAGGATCTGCGCGCGCTGATCCGTCGCAATCTGGTCGAAGGCTCGGGCAAGACCGTGATCCTCGCGACCAACCTGCTCGAAGAGGCGTGGCAGCTCTGCGACCGCGTCGCCGTCGTCAACCACGGGCGCATCGTCGCCCTCGGACCGCCGCGCGAGCTCGACGTCGACCTGCACGCGATCTCGCGGTACCGTCTGACCGTCGACGAGGTCGACGAAGACATGATCGCGCGCACGCGCACCGTCCCCGGATTCCGCGATCTGCGCATCGTGCGCACGGAGCACGGCGTCGACCTGCACGTCGAGCTCGAACCGATCGGACGGCGCGCTCGGAGCGCTGATGCGCGCGGTATCCTGGAACGGCTCGACGCTGCGTGACTTCCGCCCCGTCGAGCCGGAGCCGGTCGACGTCTTCAGAAAGGTGACCACCGGTGACGGCGTCGATCGCTAAATCCGCAGCGATCTTCAAGCGCGACGCGCTGCGTCGCGCATCTCGTATCCGGGAAACTTCGCGCTTTCGTGGCTCGGCATCGTCGTCGAAGTCGTCGTCGCATGGTACATCTCTAAGCTTGTTCCTGCCGAGTTCGAAATTCTCCACGACGGGCGCGATCACGCCGTACTTCCAGTACATCGCGATCAACACGGCGTTCGTGCGGTTCCAGTCCGCCGCGCTCAACAGCTTCGCGGAGTCCATCCGCGACGCGCAGCTCACCGGCACGCTCGAGATCGTGCTCGCAACGCCGACGCAGCTGCCCACGCTGGTGCTCTCGTCGGCGTTCTGGTCGTTCACGTACACGTTCTTACAGACGATCGTGTACCTGGCGATCGCGGTCGCGTTCGGGCTCGACCTTACGCACATCAACCTCGTCACGGCCCTGGCGTTTCTGGTGCTGACCGTCTGCGCCGGTCTCGCCGCTCGGCGTGCTCGCCGCGGCGCTCTCGATGGTGATCAAGAAGACGGGACCGGTCGAGTGGATCTCGACGTCGACCGCCAACCTGTTCGGCGGCGTGATCTTCCCGCTCAAGGGCCTGCCTGGGGCGCTGCAGATCATCGGCTGGTGCCTGCCGATCACCCACGCGCTCAACGGTTTCCGCGCCGCCGTCGCGGGCGTCCCGGTCGCGGGCGTCGCCGGCGACGCGATCTGGCTGCTCGTCGCCTCGGCGCTGCTCATGCCCCTGTCGCTGTGGGTCTTCGCGCGGGCCGTGCAAAAGGCGCGCGTCGACGGGACCCTGTCGATGTACTAGTTGGCTCCCAAAGAATAGGACTTTTATCCTATTAAAACGGGACTGGGGCCACG
The DNA here is from genome assembly GCA_963818845.1 of Vulcanimicrobiota bacterium. Taxonomy (GTDB): domain Bacteria; phylum Vulcanimicrobiota; class Vulcanimicrobiia; order Vulcanimicrobiales; family Vulcanimicrobiaceae; genus Vulcanimicrobium. The sequence goes on from CAWFTO010000003.1 coordinate 873,348, forward strand.
TCGTCCGCGTCGAAGGATCGGGCAACACTCATTCAACCGCATAAGGAGATGAGTATCACAATGTGGATCGCCCGCCCGGCCGCCGTCGCGCTGCTGGTCGCTATGACCGGACTCCCCGCGCTCGCGCAGCCAATCGAGATCGCGACACTCGGACGTGCGCCTCTCATGGGCCAGTCGACGAATGCCGCCGAACTCCAGTACAACTTCAAGCAAAACGAGGCGCTCATGCGTCAGGCCGGGATGGACATCGGGCTGACGGGTGAGCAGTACGAGCAGTTCCGCCTCGCGCTCGAAGTCGGGAAACCGAACTGGGTCACCGTCCCGCGGCACCTCGACGCGATGACGTGGGCCTCCGGAGGCCGCGTGCACGTCCTGCACGACGTCATCATCCCGGCGAACCAGAAGGGCGTCGAAGTCGACCTGCACGCAGGCGACAAGATCATCGCCCTCTTCCTCCCCGCCAAGTGCGGCAACTTGTCGGTCATCCGCAGGACGGTGCCGCACGTCGCGACGATCCGGAACTTCCCGGTCCCGCACGTTGCGTCCGTGGCCGCCCCGCAGCCGTGCGGGCCGGGCATGGTCGGCTCCGCGTATCCGGACTGCCAGGCGGTCGCCGCCGTGCAGCCCCCGGCGCCGCAGGTCGCCGCCGTCACGCCGCCGATCGCGATTCCGGCCGCCGCCGCCGCGCATCACGGCCTGAGCCTGCTCCCGCTCGCCGCGCTCCTGCCGTTCCTGGTTCACAGCGGCAGCTCGCCGGGTACGATCACGACGGCGAACTCGGGTACGGTGGTCGGACCGCCTCCCTGCCCCTAGGGCCAACGCAGCGGCCGAGACCCCGGCTCGAACCCGAACGAAAGGATTCGTGAGGTGAGCAACGATCGACGGAGCGACACGCATTCCGGCACCGCCGCGGCCCTGACGGCCGCGGCGGCCCGCTGCCCCGCGCCCGACTGCCGCACGACCGCCGCGAGCGCCTGATGCGCTCGCCCCTCGCGCCGAGCCGCCCCATCCGGGCGCTCTCCCCCGGCGCACTGTCCGCGGCGAACCCCACCAGCGCGAAGGCCGCGATGCTGTATACTTTGCGCAGAAGCACGTGGAACGGGTCCGCCGAGGACGACGTTGTCTCGTACGCAGCGGCGCTCATCTCGGCGCAGAACGCGACGGCGGCCACCACCGCCGCGACCGCGATCCGGGACCACCTGCCGTCGCTCGATCCCGGGGAATCGTCATGAGCCTTCGTCTCACTGGTCTTCGCGCGTTGGCCGCATCGCTGGCCGCGCTGGTGCTCGCCTCCGCGCCGCTCGTGAGCGGCGCGCAAGCGAAGCCGGAGCCGATCTCGACGCCGGCACCGGCGCCGGTCGCGCCGGCGGCGACGCCGCTGCCGGCCGACGCGGGCGTCTCCGTCTCGAACTCGATCCATCCCGGCGACCTGCTCTCGATCTCGGTCTACGGCGACTCGTCGCTGCCGCCGACCGTCGTCGTGCAGTCGGACGGCACCATCCAGTACCCGCTCGTCGGACGGGTCTTCGTCGGCGGGATGAGCGCGGCCGAAGCGCGCGACGCGCTGGTGACGAAGCTCAAGAAGTTCTACAAGAAGCCGGTCGTGTCGCTCTCCGTGCAGCAGACGGGGCTGATCAACGTCACGGTGCTCGGCAACGTGAAGAACCCCGGCAAGTATCAGATGCGCAGCGGCGCGCGCCTCAGCGACGCGATCGCCGCGGGCGGCGGCGTCGCAACGCTCAGCTCGCAGCCGCCGATGGCACGCGTGCAGCAGCTCGACGGGACGATGGACACCGCCGACGTCACGAAGCTCATGCGCGCCGGCGACGTGTCGCAAAATCTGCCGCTGGAAGAAGGCTCGTACGTCTACGTGACCGGCGGCGAGACGGTGCGCGTCCAGGTGCTCGGCGCGGTGTCGCGGCCGGGCAACGTCGAGATCGGCGAAGGCGACCGGCTCTCGATGGCGCTCGCGCGTGCCGGTGCCGAGACGACGACGCACCCGGATCTGAGCAAGATCTTTCTCACGCGCACCGACGCCGCGACCGGCAAGACGACGTCATATCAAGTCAACCTGCTCAACGGTCTGGAGAAGGGCCAACAGCAGTACGATCCCGTCCTGCAAAAAGACGACAAGATTTGGGTACCGGAAGCTCGACAGCTGACGCCGGCGACCATTGGGGTGCTCGGAATCATCGGCAGGCTGCTGGGTTTCTAGGAAAGGACTCCGATGTACGAACCGCAGCGACTGCCGGGGGGCACGATCCCGCTCGCGACTCCCGTTGTCGCGACGACGCGGCCCGCACCCGCCGACGTCGACCCGGTCGCCATCTGGCAGACGTTTCTCACCACGCTCTCGCGCCGCCGCAAGCTGTTCTTCGCGGTGTTCGCCGGCGTCATCGCGATCGTCCTGATCGTCACGCTGCTCACGCCCAAGCGCTACACGACCGAGACGAAGATGATCGCCGGCAACCCCAGCGGCGTCGCGGCGAACCCGCAAGGCGCCCAGACGGGCCTGTCAGCGCTCAACGCGCTGCTGATCCCCAATGCCGCACAGTCGTCGGAGACGTACGCCGAGCTGATCGGCGAGACGCCCGTCGTGCAAAAAGTCATCGATCACCTCAAGCTCAACACGACCGTCAGTGCGCTCAAGGGAGCGATTCGCGTCAAGCCGGTCACCAACACGAACATCCTCTCGGCGCAGGTGACGTGGAAGGACCCCGACACGTCGGCCAACATCGCGAACGACCTCGCGAACGTCTTCGTCGCCCGTGAGGCGGAACTCGTCTCAGGCTCCGCGAGCGGCGCGATCGACGTGCTCTCGAGGCAACTGCCGGCGGCTCAAAAGCGTCTGGCCGATGCAGAGAACGCGGTCAGCCGTTTCGAGACGACGCACAACCTCGCGGACATCGGATCGCAGACCACGTCGCTCGTCGCGCAAGCGAGCACGATCGATGCGAAGGTCAACTCGCTTCAGCTCGACAAGCAGCAGGCCGACGCGCAGATCTCGAGCCTCTCGAGCCAGTTGCGCGGCATCAGCTCGACGACGGGCGGCGGCTCGAGCGTCGCGCAGAACCCGGTGCTGCCGACGCTGCGCGCCAACCTCGCCCAGGCGCAAATCGATCTCGGCGCGGCGGAGGCGCAGTACACGGACTCGCATCCGACCGTCATCGCGCTCAAGCAGAAGATCGCCGATCTGCAACGCCAGATCAAGCGCGCGCCCGCGACGGTCGTGGCATCGACGAACACGATCGCGAACCCGCTGTACCAGCAACTCAGTCAGCAGCTCGCGGCGGCGCGTGCGCAGAGCCAGAGCGACGACGCGCAGCTCACGGAAGCGCGGCAGCAGCGCAAGGCGATCAACCCGCAGCTCAGCGTGCTCCCCCGCCAGTCCGCGACGTTGCTCTCGTTGCAACGCGAGAAGAAGCTCGCGGAAGACATGTACAACACGCTGCAGCAAAAGTACAACGACGCGACGATCGCGCGGAGCACCGGCATCAGCGATGTCTCGATCACGGAGTACGCAGATCCGAAGCTCGCGACGAAGTCGCCCAAGCTCGGGCTGAACCTCGCGATCGGCTTCATCGTCGGGCTGCTGCTCGCGCTGGGCGTGGTGTTCCTGGCCGACTGGTTCGACGGCCGCATCCGCGACGAGCGCGACGTGGAGAGCGAGCTCGGCCTGCCGGTGCTCGCGTCGATCCCGCTGCTGCCGTCGGGCGACGGCAACGCCGCGGTCCCGGCGAACGTGCGTAGCGCCGCGATGGAATCGTACTTCCAGCTCGTGCTGGCGATGCGCTACAGCTCGGACCGCCCGCTGCGCAGCGTCACCGTGACGAGCCCGCTCAAGGGCGATGGCAAGTCGACGGTCGCAATGAACATCGCCGGCGCGTTCGGCGAGATCGCCGTCTCGAGCATCGAGCGCGAGGCGCGCATACTCATCATCGACGCCGACATGCGCCGGCCGTCGCTGCACAAGAAGTTCGACGTGCCGAACACGTTCGGCCTGAGCGACATCCTGATCGGGCGCGCGACGCTCGCGCAGTCCGTGCAGCGCACCGACCGCCCCGGCGTCGACGTGCTCACGAGCGGCGGGCACTCGCCCAACCCAATCAAGCTGCTGCAGTCGAGTCGTTTCGACGCGCTGCTGCGTGAGGCGCGCGAGCGCTACGCGACCGTCATCGTCGACGCGCCGGCGCTCGTGCCGGTGTTCGACGCCGCGATCCTCGCGAACAAGACCGACGGCACGGTCATGATCCTGTCGGCCGGCCAGACCGACCGGCGCTCCACGCGCCGCGCCATCGCGCGGCTCGAGACGGTCGGCGTGAACGAGCTGATCGGTACGGTCGTCAACCGCTCGACCGCGAGCGTCGACGAGTACAGCGACTACTTCGCAGCCGGCACGCCTGCTCTTCGGGAGCTGCCGCCGAGCGCGTAACACACCACGGGGCTTGGTCGCGGGGACGCCGGTGCGGGGCGCGCCCGCGGCCGCGAGAGCGAAAGGAAGGCACGGATGGCCGCACGACAACCGCAACGGACCTACTTCCCTCACGTCGAGGGTGCGCGCGGCATCGCCGCGCTCTACGTGTTCCTGTACCACGTGTGGCAGTCGGCGGTCGCGCACGCCGGTGCGACGCTGCCGCTGCTCTTGCCGTTCACGCTGCCGTGGCTGCAGTTCGGCCACTTCGCCGTCAGCGTCTTCATCGTGATCTCTGGCTACTGTCTCGGGATGCCCGTCGCGACGCGCCTCGAGCGCCGCTTCGACCCGCGCGCGTTCGCGCGCCGTCGCGCGCGCCGCCTCGGTCCGGCATACGTTCTCGCGCTGTTCCTGACCCTGATCCCGTTCTACGCGACGCTCGCGCTGCGCGGACAGCACGTCCCCGTCTCGCACGTCGCCGGCGCGCTGATCTCGCATCTCGCGCTCGTGCACAACCTGTTCGAACCGCTCGCGGCGTATCTGAACGGGCCGATGTGGAGCATCGGTCTGGAGGTGCAGATCTACGTCGTGTTCGCGCTGCTGCTCGTGCCGCTATGGAAGCGCTTCGGCCCGTGGGCGCAGCTCGGAGCCGCGCTCGCGATCGGCCTGGCACCGCAGCTGCTGCTGCACGGCGCGCTGGCGTACACGGCCCCGTGGATGCTCACGCTGTTCGCGATGGGCGTCGTCGCCGCGCACGTGACCGCGCGCGGAGGCGCGGCGGCGTGGCTGCGCCCGCTCGCCGCCGTCTTCGCCGTCGCGGCCGTGCTCATGGTGCTGCCGCGCGGCGACGCCGCGGCCGACGGTAACCTCTGGCCGGCCGACCTCGTCGTCGGCACCGCCGTCGCGCTGCTGTTCGTCACCGCGGGCGGGACGAGGCTGCCGCTGACGGCGCGTCTGCTCGCACTGCGTCCGGTGGTGCTCGTCGGAACGTTCTCGTACAGCCTCTACTTGATCCACGCGCCGCTCGTCGCGCTGACGGCGGCCGCTCTGGGCCACTGGCACGCGGGGACCGCGGCGAGCGCCGTCGCGTACGGACTGCTCGTGCCGGTCGTGATCGCGCTCGCGTACGGCTTCTACCGGATCGCGGAGCGGCCGTTCCTCTCGCCGGAGTTCCGTGCGGCGATCGAAGAGGCGCCGACGGCGGAGCAGCCGCTGCGGGAGGCCGCGCCGGCCGCCGCCTTCGCTGCCTACTAGGCAGCGCGACGGGCGGCGGAAGAACTCCTCAGGCGCCCCGCCAGCCCAGCGCTTTGGCCGCGAGCTCGACGCGGTTGCGGGCGCGCGTCTTGAGCATCATGCGCTTGACGTGGTCGTGCGCCGTCGACTCGGCGATGTCGAGCGCCGACGCGATCTGGGGTGTGCCGTAGCCCTTGAGCACGAGCGCGAGCACTTCGAGCTCGCGCGAGCTCATCGCGAACTTGTCGGCGGCGTGGCGCAGCGGGTTGCGGGAGCGATAGCGCTCGACGAGCACGCCGATCTTCGGCCCGGCGGACCCGGTGAGCGGCGCCACGTGCACCACCATGAACGGCAGCGGGACGACCGTGCCGTCGACCCACGTCGCGGGGTCGTCGGTCCACGACGCCGTGATCGAGCGGACCGCGCTCTCGACGACGGGAGGCAGCGCTTCGTCCGAAAGCTGCAGGATGTTTTGCAGCACGTCGTTGGGATCGTCGCTGGGGATCCACTTCGACTCGACCGCGTAGTTGCGCGTGAGCACGAACTGGGCCGCCGCGGCGCGCTCGGCGGTGCGCTCTTGCGCGCTCTGCTCGCCTTCGAAGGTGGAGAGCCTGCGCATGAGCTCGGAGCCGGAACGGAGCGTGCCTTCGAGCAGCTTGCGCTCCTCGAGAGCGAACGGACCGCGGCGCGCGACGATCGCGAGCCCGAAGATCGTGCGGTCGACGCCGTAGACGGCGACCAGGCCCCGCATGCCGTCGAGCGCGATCATCGCCTCGGTCACGCGCGGGATGCTCGCTTCTGAACGCGACTGCAGCAGGCGCTCCGCCTGCAGCCACTCGGTCTGCCGGCCGGGGTTCCCGGTGCCCTCCGAGAGGACCATCTCGGACTGGAGCCCGTTCTGGTCGTACCGCGAGAAGACCACGTACGTCGCCTTGACGAGGCTGCGCAGCTCCCCCACGAACGCCCGCGTGCGGTCGGCTTCCGGGACCGCCGTGAGGACGGCGGCTGCCGGGGATGTTCGTCGAGTAGCCACGGTGCTGTCGTTTCCGCGTTGGTCCCGGTCCTCACTGCCCGGTCGCCTGGCAGGGCCGCAGACCCAGAAACCCCCAATTCTGGGGAGTTCCTTCAGCACCGTTTGAAGCCACACTATGAAGGGCCTAGTACATCGGCCCTTCCCCAAAGGACTGAGGAATACAAAAGATGCTCGGATCGATCGCTGTCCCCCCGTCGTCTGCCGCGAAGCCCGTCCGGGTTCTGGTCGTTGAAGGCCAGGCCTTGTTCGGCAAGGCGCTGTGCCAGGTGCTGGCGAGCGACACCGAGATCGACGTGGTCGGGGACGCGGACTCCGTCGCGAACGCGCCGCTGCGCCGGCTGCGCCCGGACCTGATCGTCCTGGACCTGGACGGTCACCACATGGAGTTCTCCGAGGCGATGCGGACCTGCCGCGAGCTCGCGCCGCAGGCAAAGGTGTGCGTGCTCTCGACCCACATCCAGCCCGAAGTCATGCAGCGCTGCCTCTCGGCCGGAGCCGACGGCTACGTCGTCAAGGACATCCTGCCGGCCGAGCTGATCCGCGCCGTGAAGAGCGTCGCCGCCGGCCACAACTACGTCGACCCGCGCGTCGCGGGCGGCGTGCTCAAGCGCCGTTCGAACGGCTTCGGCCGCACGGCCCAGAACGAGCTGTCGGTCCGCGAGACCGAGATCATCCGGCTGATCGCCCGCGGGATGTCGAACAAGGAGATCAGCTCGAAGCTGCACCTCTCCGAGAAGACCGTCAAGAACCACATCAGCCGCATCTTCGCGAAGCTGAACATCACCGCGCGCACCCAGGCGGCGGTCCACGCGATCAAGACGGGCCTCGCGTAAGCCCAAATGTTCCCGAGCGGACCATTGCTCGACTAGGACGCAAGCCTCCGTGTGAGGGGACCATGGTGCGCGGTACCTCCACAAGGTGGACTCGTACGTCGTTGAACCGCAGTCACTCTTCGTCCCCTACCTGAGCGACGTGCTCGCGGGGGCCGAGATGCGCGTCGTCCGGGTCGCTGCGAGCCTCGACGTCGACGACATCCGAGCGACGCGCCCCGAGGCGCTGTTCGTCGACACGGACTTTCTGGACGTGGACCCGGCCGACGCCGTCAGCGCGATGCGCGAGGCCCTGCCCCGCGCCTTCATCTGCGCCTACACCGAGGGCGAAGGCCCGCGCGCCGACCGGCTGCGCTTCGCCGGCGCCAACTGCGTGCTCTCGAAGCGGTCCGGCCCGATCGAGGTGACGGACGCGCTGCGCCGCGCCCGCCGCACCGCCGTCGTCGTCGCCGACCGTCCCGACTAGCGGCTGAGCGCCCGCACCGCACGCTCGGCCTGCGCGGCGTCCGCGCCGTTCGGTAGCGGCTCGCCGAAGCGCGCGATGACCGACCAGCGCTTGCCTTCTCGCGCGTAGCGAAAGCCGACGGGCACCGCCACGACGTCCGCGCCTTCGCGCGCGGCGAACCGCGCCACGGCCGAGAACCCGCGGGCGAACGGCAGAAATCCGTCCAGGTCACGCGGCGGCGCGGGGCGCGGCGACGGGTCGACGGCGGGATAGCCTTCCGGGAAGACCGCGACCACGCGGCCTTCGGCGAGCAGGTGCGCCGCGTCGCGCAGGCCGCGGCGAAGGTACGGCAGCGCGTCGGCGCGCGCGAAGGCGCTCGGCGAGGATGCGCCGGCCGCGAGCTCCCGCTCGCGCAGGATGACGGGCCACTGCGCCCACCGGCACGCGCGTTCCATCCAGCGCCGCGCGCGCGGGCTCGCGGTCCAGTCCAGCGCGACGAGCACGTGCACGGGGCGCGGCACGGCGTTGACCAGCACGGCGCCGTCGAGCAGATGGTGGTAATGCCGCGCGACGAGCAGCACCGGACCGTCGCGCGGCACGTGCTCGAGGCCCTCGACGCGCACGGCGGTCGTCTGCGTTCGCAGCGCCCACCAGGCGAGCGCGCGCGGTCCGAGCATGCCCGGCGGCGGGTACGCGCCGCGCGGGCGCGGGATCACGCGGCGGCGGAATGCGGCGCGGCGCGCAACGCGAGCGCCGCGGGCAGCAGCGCGAGCGCGACGGCGACGACGGCGGTCGGCCACATCCCGGCCGCAACGCTCAGGATCATCGACCACAGCACGTTCGCCGCGTACACGGTGAAGGGCAGCAGCGCCGGCATCGGCCCCGTGCTGCGCTCGTTCCACAGCAGCCGTCCCGCGGCGATGAAGAGCAGGCCGGTCCCGAACCAGCCGGCGAGGTTGCGCAGCGGCATACCGAAGTACGGCCCGGTCTCGTGCCAGCGCCAGAAGTGCACGTACTGCAGCTGCGGCGCAGCCATCGACGGGTCGAGCACGAGATCCCACGCGGTCAGCAGCCACGCGCCGAGCAGGATCGCCGTGAGGACGCTGTCGCGGCGCGCGCGCCGTGCGGTGACGGTCGCCGCGAGCACGAACGACGCGAAGCCCATCGTGAACCACGACAGCGGCACCGCGACGGGTACGCGGCCGAGCAGCTTGGGACCGAGGAAGTCCGTGTACTCGTAGCCGCCGAAGGGCCAGCCCGTCTTCGTCCCGGTCAGCTCCGCGCACGCCGAGATCAGCACCGCCGCGCCGAAGAACAGCAGCGTGCGGCGCGCGCCGAGCGCGGCGAAGCCGTACGCGAGCATCGCGACCGCGCCGAGCGCCATCGACGCGCCGCCCGTCTTCTGCAGCGCGAACGCGTACACGGCGGCGGCGAAGGGCTGACCGGCCCACAGCTCGGGATGCGGGATGGCAACGAGGATCCCGAACAGGCCGGCGAGGAGCGCGAGCACGTGCAGCGCCGTGAGCGCCCACGCCGTTCTCACGCGGGTTCGGCGACGAGCGTGCGCCCCCGCCAGGTGTGCGTGCGGCGCAGCGCGCTGCGGACGAGCAGCGCGGCGGCCGCGACGTCCGCGAGCGGCGAGAGCCAGTACAGCGGCGAGGGCGCGACGTATGCGCGGCGCATCCCCGCGAGCACGCCGACCCGCGCGCACACCAGACCGGCGGCGAATGCGGTCGCGACGGGTGCCCACGGTGTGGCGGGCCGTGCGATCAGCAGCGCGACGAGCGTGGGCAGCGGCAACGCTTGCGCGAGCACGACCTCGGCGAGCGCGAGCGCGAGGCGCTCGCCGCGCACGAAACGGTCGCGCAGCGTGAGCGAGCGCGGCCAGCTCGACGCGCACTCGCGCCACGAGTCGTGCATGCGCACGACCGCGTCGCCTTCGAAGAAGCCGACGCGCGCGCCGTGCGCCGCGAGCACGCGCGCGATCGTGACGTCCTCGCAGCGCGATGCGCGCGACGCTGCGATCGCGCCGGTGCGCTCGAGCGCGTCGCGCCGCGCGACGAAGAGCTGGCCGTTCGCCTGCACGCGCGCGGGCTCGGACGCAATCGCGTTCGGCAGCCCGTGGCGGTACACGAGCGTCGCGAGCAGCGCGGGATGCAGCAGCGCGGAGACCGCGTCCGGCAGCTGTTGCCGCGTCGCGACGCTGAGCGCGTCGAGCGCATCGTGCTGCGCGCGCGCGACCGCGTCGGCGAACACGCGCGCGCCGGGGCGCACGTCGGCATCGACCGTGGCGACCCACGGTGCGTGCGTGTTCGCCACGCCGGCTGCGAGGTTCCACGCCTTGTTGTTCCAGCCGGCGGGCGCCGGCGGCGCAGCGATCCAGCGAATGCGCGCGTCGGCGGCGGCGGCGCGCGCGACGACGTCGCGCGTCGCGTCGGTCGAACCGCCGTCGACGACGGCGATCTCGCCGACCTCGGCGCCGCACCGCGCAAGCGCGCGTAGCGCAGGCCCCAGACGCGCCGCTTCGTTCAGCACCGGCACGACGACGGCGACCTCGTCGCGCGGAACGTCGCCCGCCGATGCGAGCGGCGTGCCGCCCGCGGTCGCGGCCATGCGCGCGAGCGCGCGTGCGCCCGCGAGCGTTTCGAGGACGACCGCGGCCGCGAGCAGCATCGCGACGAAGGTGTCGCGCGCGCCCGCGAAGTCCTGTGCCTTACTGCAGCATCCACGACTCCGCGCCGCGCCGCCGCCGCCCGCCGACGTAGAGGTAGCGGCCGTGACGCACCGCGCGCGGCGGCGGCGTCAGCGTGGCGTGGTCGCGCTCGAGCTCGAACACGACGCCGCTGCCGCGCGAGAAGCGCAGCAGGCGCCCGTGGCCGGTAAGCACGACGTCGCGCTGCGTCGCGTCGGCGATTGCGTCGAGCTCGGTCAAGCGCTGCGCGGTCCAGCCGCCGTGCTGCTGCGGCGGCACGAGCCCCCATCCGTGCAACGACGCGAGGCTGTAGTACGAGCGCAACACGCCCGTCACCCGGATCTCGCCCCCGGTCGCGGCGATCCGGACCGTTAGGACGCACGGCTTTTCCGCCCACTCGTAGAGTTGGCGTAGGAAAATCCCCACCCGCAAGATAGCCCTACCTTTGTCTGCTGCCCGGGCGTAGAGTTGTACGGCGGCCGGTGCCCGCGACTCCTTGCCCGGATTTCACAGAACTTGCGAGACGGTTGCGAGTGCGCAGACGGCGAAGCGATGAGGCTCATGGCGGTGCAGGCGGACGAGTTGCGGGATGCGCTCGAGCGGTGGTTCGGGTTTCCCACGTTCCGTCCGTCGCAGGAAGCGATCGTGCGCGACGTGCTCGCGGGCCGCGACGTGTTCGCGCTCCTGCCGACGGGCGGCGGCAAGTCGCTCTGCTACCAGCTCCCGGCCGTGCTCACGAGCGGTCTCACCGTCGTCATCTCGCCCCTGATCGCGTTGATGAAAGACCAAGTGGACGCGCTCGACACGGCGGGCGTGGCGGCCACGGCACTCAACTCGTCGCTCGCGTGGGACGAGCTGCGGCGGCGCATCGACGGGCTGGATCGCGGCGCGTACAAGCTGCTCTACGTGGCGCCGGAGCGTCTCACGCTCGCGGGCTTCGCCGACGACCTCCAGCGGTGGGGCGTCGCGCGCTTCGTCGTCGACGAGGCGCACTGCATCAGCGAGTGGGGACATGATTTCCGGCCCGAATACCGGCGCATCGCGCCGCTGCGCGACCGCTTCCCCGACGTTCCGTTCTGCGCGTTCACGGCGACCGCGACCGCGCGCGTGCGCGACGACGTGGTCGCGCAGCTTGGCCTGCGGCGTCCCGCCGTGCACGTCGCGTCGTTCGACCGCGCGAACCTGACGTACCGCGTCCTGCATGCGCCGCGCAGCGTCGACGCGCTGATCGGGTGGCTGCGCGCCCGTTCCGACGACGACGCCGGCATCGTGTACGCGGGTAGCCGCGCGAACGCCGACAAGCTCGCCGAAGCGCTCGCGTCGGCCGGCATCCCGGCGCTCGCGTACCACGCGGGGCTCGATGCAACCACGCGCGCGCGGCGGCAGGACGCGTTCATCCGCGACGACGTGCGCGTGATGTGCGCGACGATCGCGTTCGGGATGGGGATCGACAAGTCGAACGTGCGGTTCGTCGTGCACTGGGACATCCCCAAGAGCCTGGAGGGCTACTACCAGGAGACGGGCCGCGCGGGCCGCGACGGCCTCGCCGCGGACTGCGCGTGGTTCTTCGCGTACGGCGACATCGCGCGCGCCGAGCGCTTCGTCACGGAGAAGGCCGAGCCGGAGCAGGCCGCCGCGCGCGCGCAGCTCGAGCGCATCAAGCGCTACGCCTACTCGAACACGTGCCGGCGCCGCGAGCTGCTCGCCTACTTCGGCGAGACGTACCCGCACGCGCGCTGCGAAGCGTGCGACAACTGTCTGGAGCCGCGCGCGGACGTCGACGTGACGACCGATGCGCAGAAACTGCTTTCGTGCGTCTACCGCGTGCGGGAATCGCGCGCCTGCGGAATCGCGCACGTGATCGACGTGCTGCTCGGCGCGAAGACCGAGAAGATCGACCGCTGGTATCACGACCGGCTGTCGACGTACGGGATCGGCAAGGACCGCGACCGCCGCACGTGGCGCCACCTCGCCGACGAGCTGATTCGTCTGGGCTTGATCGCGCAGGACGCGGCGAACTTCGGTGTCGTCTCGCTGACGGAGACGGGGAAGCGCGCGCTCGTGGAGCGCACGCCGATCGCCGTCCGCGAAGCGGTCGCGCCGGCGCGCGGCCGGCGCGGGCGCGTCGTGCCGGAACGCGCGACGCCCGACGACACGTACGATCGCGACCTGTTCGCGGTGCTGCGCGACCTGCGCCGCAAGATCGCCGCGGAGCGCGACGTGCCGCCGTACATCGTGTTCAGCGACGCGGTGCTGCGCTCGATGGCGCGCGAGCGCCCGCGCACGCCGGGCCAGATGCGCGGCATCAGCGGCGTCGGTGAGAAGAAGCTCGCGGACTTCGGCGCGCGGTTTCTCGCCGCGATCGCCGAGGGCGCGCCGCCCGCCTCGGTGGGTTAAAGCTTGAGGAAGCGCCCGGGGCTCTCAGGGAGAGCACAGATCGCCATGGCAGGATTTCGCACGACATGAGCAGGGCATCGAGCCGCTGGTCCGCGGTGACGCTCGCTCTGGCGTTGCTCGCAGGGATGCTCGGCATGGGCACCCCCGCGGGCGCACAGAGCTCGAGCGACACCGGGATCATTCAAATCACCGTCAAGGACGCCGCCAACCAGCAGCCCTTGGCCAACGCGCGCGTCTTCTTGATCGGGCCGACGGTCGCGAGCGCGCTGACGACCAAGAGCGGCATCGTCAAGTACACGGACGTGCCGAGCGGCATCTATCGCGTGCGCGTCGGGAAGGGCGGCTACACGGGCGTGACGTCGTCCGCGTTCGAGGTGCTCGGCGAGAAGCAAGTCGCGGTCGACGTCGACCTGGGCACGCAGAAGCCCGCGACGGCGCAGACGACGACCACGGCGGCTACCGACCCGGAGACCGGGCTCAAGATCATCGGGTCGGTGAAGGCGCACGTGACCGTCTCGACGACCGACGTCGACGAGAACAGCGCGGTGCGGCGCATCTCCGACTCGCTCACCGACGCGCTCTCGACGATCGGCGGCGTCGACGTCACGATGGACTCGAACGACCCGAACGCGGCGCAGACGATCTCGCTGCGCGGTCACGACGAGTCGCAGACCGCGATCACGCTCGACGGCATCCCGCTGGGCGCGCCCGGGTCGGCGGTGAACCTGCGTTCGATCAACACGGACCTGTTCTCGGGCGCGGGCGTGAGCTTCGGCGCGCAGGCCGGCGCGCTGGGCGGCTCGGTCAACTTCCGCACCCTGCAGCCGACGCAGACGTGGCAGACGAAGTTCGCCTCGTCGTACGGCACCTTCGACAAGTACAACTTCCAGATCGGCGAGACGGGCTCGATCGGCAAACTCGGCATCGCGCTGCTGCACACCAAGCGCGCCGGCAACAACCCCCTCACGTTCCAAGACTACCTCGACCAGAGCGGGCTCGACTACGCGCACGGCGGTGAGAGCGCGAACATCGGAGACTTCCTCAAGCTGCGGTACGGTCTGACCGACCGGACGACGCTCATGTTCACGGCGCTGCAGAACAATCAGGCGACGTCGTCGCTCTGCACGCAGTTCGTCACGCCGCTGCCGTGCGGCATCGGGCCGGACAACGGCAACACCGGCAAGTTCCAGTTCATGTACGGCACGGTGCAGTCGCTGATCGGCGACACCGCGCTCGCGGTCACCGCGTACGTCAACGACAACACCTCGCTCGCGAGCGACCTCGACCGCTACATCCTGCAGACGTGTCCGGCCGGCTCGCCGGCGGGCTGCACGCCGGGACCGGTGCTCAACCCGTACTCCACGAAGAACGGCAGTCTCGCGCGCGGCATCGCGGCGAGCGCGACGCTCACGCGCGAGAAGCACACGTTCACGCTGTCGGGCTCGACGTATGCCGGCATCACGACGTTCACGCCGCTCGTGCTGAGCGGCTCGAGCGCGCAGTTCGTGCAGCCGTCGACGTTCGGAACGGCCTCGCGTCAGGTCCAGCTCTCCGACCAGTACAAGGTCAACGACAAGCTCGCGCTCGGACCGAACGTCTCGTACGCGGGCACGACCGGCAGCGGCTCCTCGCTGCTGGGCGGATTCTCCGCCAACTGGCGCCCGACGGGGAACGACACGTACAATGCGTCGGTGAGCGTCGGAAGCTCGCAGGCGGCGAACGGCCTCGTGCGCACGTACAGCGATCCCAACTCCGCGCGCGTGAACTGCTACGCGGGCACCGCGCAGGTCAGCGGCCCCGGCGATCAGCCGGGCAAGCAGTCAGCGATCAGCTACGATGCGTCGTGGGTGCATTCGTGGCGCACGGGCCAGGTGAACCTCTCGCTGTACCGCCAGTCGCAGGCCGGTCAGCTCATCGGCGCGCAGGTGACGGCGGCGAGCCTCGGCCTCGTGCCGGGCGATCCGTACTTCGACGCGGTGTCCGGCTACTTCGGACAGGTGTGCCCGGGCTTCGCGACGCCGACGGCCGACTCGCTCTACGTGCAGCAGCAGATCGGCGGCACGACGCGCGTGTACCAAGGGTTCACCGCGACCGGTCGCTTCGGCATCGGCAAGAACGTCGTCGTCATCCCGTCGTTCACCACCGCCTCGACGATGGTCACCGCCGCCGACCCGCGCTTCCTCGGATACGACAGCACGCTGGTCCTCGGCGCGCAGGTGCCGGGCCGGCCGCTGCACACGGGCAACCTCACGATCGACGCGCTGCAGCCGTGGACGGGCATGGAATTTCTCGCCAACGTCCGTTACGTCGGCGCGAACAACAACCAGCGGATTGCGCCGTACGGCCTCGTCAACGTCGGGCTCTCGCACCAGCTCGGGCTCGGGCGCTTGACGGTGTTCGCATCGAACCTCTTCAACACCGAGGCGGGCGACTTCTCGACCCTGCAGTACGCGGTGCCGATCGCGCTGAGCGGCGGCGGGACGCTGCTGCAGGCCGCGAACCCCAACGCGCCGCGGCAGTACACGGTGACGTACTCGTTCAACACCGGCGCGCGGCCGGGTGCGGGCTTCTCGCGCGGCGCCGCCGGCGCGGGCCGCGGCTCGCAGACCGCGGGCGCCGCCGGAACCACCCCGCAGCCGCGCGGCGGGCTCAACTTCGGACGGCTCACGTTCACGCCGCCGCCGCCCGGCGTCGATCCGCTCAGCGTCGCGGCGAGCCGCAGCGAGTGCACCGCCGACCTGCGGCCCGAAGCGCAGAAGGTGCTCGCGCAACTCGGCGTCGCCGCGACGGCATACGCGGCGGGGCAGCCGCTGCCGGCCGTCGAGGGCCTCACCGTCACGCCGCACGGCGACGCGAAGGGCACGTGGTACCTCGCGCTTGGGCCGAACATCCCCGCGAGCGTGATGGAGAAGATTCGCGCGCAGTTCCAACAGAACGGCGGCGGGCCGCGCGGCGGCCGCCGCGCGGGGGGTCCCGGCGGACCGGGTGGCCCCGGTGGACCGCCGGGCTTCCAGCCGGAGGTCACGGCCGCGTCGCCGGAGAGCCAGCAGCGCCAGTTCACACCGCCGCCGGAGCTGATCGCGGCGCTCGAGCCGCTGCGCGCGGTCGCGTCCTGCTCGTACGGCACCGTGCTGACCACGACCGAGGCCAAGGCCAAGGGCTTCGACATCGAAGCCCCCGGCGCGCGAATCGCCGCGGCACCGGGCGCGTCGCCCTCACCCTCACCCTCGCCGTCGCCTCAGGCGTCGCCGCGGCCGGGCGCCAGCCCGAACCCGCGGCGCGGCCAGGCCAACGCCCTGTTCTACGCGCCCGCGCTCGGTCTGTTCGTCGTACGGCCGCCCGATCTCGGGACCGGCGGCGGGAGCGTCCGCGGCTCCGGAGCGGCGGGGGCGAGTCCCGCGCCGGCGGCCGGCGCTTCGCCGGCGCCCGCTCCGTCCGCCTCGCCGGGAAGCGCTGCGGGCAGCGGCGTCAAACCCTAGGAGCATGGCAGCTTCACCTCGGGTCGTCGTGATCGACGATGAGCGACACCTGCGCGAGCTGCTCGAGCTGGGCCTCGGCGAGGACGGCTTCGAGGTGAAGAGCGCTCCGGACGGGCGCACGGCACTGCAACTCGTGCGCGACTGGCGGCCCGACGCGATCGTGCTCGACGTCATGATGCCGTTCGTCGACGGGCTCGAGCTGTTGCCGATGCTGCGCCGCATCACCGAAGCGCCGATCCTCATGCTCAGCGCGAAGGCCGACACCGACGACCGCATCAGCGGCCTGCGCCGCGGCGCCGACGACTACATCCCCAAACCGTTCGAGATGTCGGAGCTCGCCGCGCGCCTGCATTCGGCGTTGCGCCGCCCGCGGCTCGAGCAGCCGTCGATCGTGTCGTACGCCGACCTGACGATCGATCTCGACCGCCGCGACGTCAAGCGCGGCGACCACCGCATCGAGCTCTCGGCGCGCGAGTATGCGCTGCTGCTGACGTTCGTGCGCAATCCCGAACGCGTGTTCACGCGCGATCAGCTGCTCGACCTCGTGTGGGGCACCGATCGCGACGTCGGCCCGGGCGCCGTCGAAACGTACGTCTCGTACCTGCGCGCGAAGATCGACGCGGGTTTCGAGCCCAAGCTCATCCGCACGATCCGCGGCGCAGGCTACGCGCTGCGCGCGCACTAGAGAGCAATGGCGATGGAGCGAGCGCAGAACCACCGTGCCATGCGACCGAGCCCGTTGCGAGCTCGGCCCGGGGGCCCCGCGCAACGCGCGGGGGGCGCGCAGCCCAGGGCGGAGCGCCTTTAAAGATGTTCGGGTCTTTTGCTCGGCGGCTGACGAGCTGGTACGTCGTCGGCGCGGTCATCGTGATGCTGGCGGTGTCGGGGGCGCTGGGCGTCGTCGGCATGGTCGCGTACGTGCACGTCGTGCAGGACGGCGTCGACGTCGACGCGCGGGAGGCCCAGGCGTTCGGCACGCGCGCGGTGGCGCGGCACGAAGATTTCATCGCCGCGGCGGTCGAGCTCGAGAAACGGCTCGCGCGGCCCGGCATCCGGATGTACGCGCAGGGGCATCCGGCGCACGACCGGCGTGCCGGCGGACGGCCGAGCTCGGTCAGCGTGCCGCTGCTCATGCGCGTCGCGCCGCCGGGGCCGCAGAGCGCCAACGACCGGACGCGAGGCCGCGGCACGCAGCCGCGCTTCGACGGAACGCCGCCGCCGACCGTCATCGACGGGCGCGTGTACCATCTGCCGCCCGGGCCTGCGACGCTGCGCGGCAGCCGCATGGGTTTCGCACTCGGCACAGCGTTCGGCGCACACCTTCAGCGCGTCGACATCGGCGACGGCGACATGCGCATCTACCCCGATCCGGACGCGACGGAGCGGGTCGCCTTCTTGATCCTCGGCGCGATGCTGCTGGTCGCCGTCGTCGCCGGGGTGCTCGCGTGGCTGGTCGGACGCTACGTCACCTCGCAGGTGCTGCAGCCGCTGGTCGAGGTGACGCACGCACTGCAGCGGTTCGCGACCCGCGACTTCACGCCGCAGCCGATCGCGGTGGCCGGCAAGTCCGAGTTCGACGCGATCGCCGTCGCGTACAACGCCGCCGCAGCGCAAGTCGCGGCGGCGTTCGCCGAGCGCGCGCAGGCGGAGACGCAGATGCGCCAGTTCGTCGCCGACGCCGGCCACGAGCTGCGCACGCCGCTCACGATCGTGCTGGGCTACATCGACCTGCTGCGGCGCCGCGCGGCCGAGGGCGACGAGCGCTCGCGCCGCATCTTCACGTCGATCGCGGCCGAAGGCGGGCGCATGCGCACGCTGATCGACAACCTCGTGCTCCTCGCTCGTATGGAGGGCGCCGACGTGCGTCCGCCCGAGCCGTTCGAGCTGTGCGAGCTGCTCGAGCAGATCGTCGACGGGCGCAGGCTCATCCATCCCGAGGCGCAGCTCCAGCTCGACTGCGGCATCGACGCGAGCGTTATCGGCAACGAGACCGAAATCCACGAAGCGATCGCCAACGTCGTCGACAACGCGATCAAGTACGCGCCGGGCGCGCCGATCCGCGTCACCGCGGCGGCGGCGGACGGCGGCGTCGAAGTGTGCGTCGCCGACCAGGGCCCCGGCATTCATCCCGACGACCGCAGCGCCATCTTCGACCGTTTCTACCGCGGCGCGACGCGCGGCGACGTCGAGGGCTCGGGTCTCGGCCTGGCGATCGCGAAGCGCGCGGTCGAACGCGCCGGGGGCACGCTCGCGTTGGCGGAGACGAGCGAGCGCGGCACGACGTTCGTGCTGCGCCTGCGCGCGGACCGCGTGCGCAAGCGAGAGGTCAGCGCCCGCGCCTAGATGACGAGGCGTTCGGCGGGTACAGCACGCGCATGAGCGATCTCGGAACGAACCTCGACCGGTCGGTGCGCTACGACTCCACATCCGGCGCCGGCGACGAACGCCATTCGATCCAAACCTACGTCAGCGACATGCTCGCCCTCGAACGGCACATCGCGCAGCCGCTCAAGCGCCAGCTCGAAATGGCGGAAACGGCCAACTACGCCGCGGCGCGGAGCATCGTCACGGAGATGCACGGGCTGTGCGGCGCGCACGCGGTCGCGCTCGAGCAGTGTCTGGCCGATCTCGGCGGTCACGAAGCGAGCGGGATCAAGTCCGCGTGGAGCTCGCTGCTGGGCGTGGGCGCGGCCGCGATCGACAGCGTGCGCAAGACCAAGGTCTCGAAGAACCTTCGCGACGACTACACCGCCCTGAACCTCGCCGCGATCAGCTACACGATGCTGCACGCGACGGCGGTCGGACTCGGCGACACCGGCGTTGCGGCGCTCGCGCAGCGGCATCTCGCCGACTACGCGCGCGCGGTGATGCAGATCGTGCAGATCATCCCCGACGTCGTGCTCGCCGAGCTGCGCGACGACGGCGAGACGGTATTGACGGGCGCCGCCGCGCTCGTGCGCGAGCAGACCAACGACGTCTGGAAGTCGCAGGCCGACGTAACGCACTAGCGCCTCGGGCACCGTCGCCTCGCGAGGAAGCCCGCCGCCGCGGGACGTACTCGCATCGAGCCTACGCTCGACGAGGGACGGTGCTCTTTGGTCGCTTCTCCCGCGCAACCCGTCCTCCCGGCCGCGCGTCGCGGGAACGCGGTCGACGCGTGGCTGCCCGGCGCGGCATTCGCCGTCGCGATCACGATCGCGGCGGAGATCGCCGCCCGCCGCGGCCTGCTGTCGTCGTATGTTCCGCCGCCGTCGGCGACCGCGGCGGCGCTGTGGCGCGGACTGGTCGACGGCGACATCTCGAGCCAAGTCGGCATGACGCTCCTGAGCTTCGGCGAGGGCCTCGTGCTCGCAGGCGTGCTGGCGGTGACGATCGGCGTGCTGATGGGCGCGATCCCGGTCGTGTACGATGCCCTCGCGACGCTCGTCGAGCTCCTGCGTCCCGTCCCGTCCGTCGCGATGATCCCGCTGGCGATTCTGTTCCTCGGCCTGGGCACGCCGATGCGTGTCGCGGTCGTGACGTACGCGGCGTTCTGGCCGCTGCTCATCAACACGCTGTACGGCGTGCGCGCCGTTGACCCCGTCGCGCTCGACACCGCGCGCAACTTCGGCGTATCGCCGTTCGAAGCGCTCTACCGCGTCACGCTCCCGGCCGCGCTCGCGAGCATCGCGACCGGCTTGCGCGTCTCCGCGTCGCTCGCGCTGGTCGTCACCGTCACGACCGAGCTCGTGGCGGGCAATAGCGGGCTCGGGTTTTACGTCGGCCAGATGGAACAGGCGAACCGGCTGCCGGAGATGTACGCGGGGATTCTGCTGACGGGCATCGTCGGGTACCTCGTCAACGTCGCGTTCTTCGCCGTCGAACGGCGCGTCGTGTTCTGGTCGCCCGCGAGCCGCGAGGCCGCGCCGTGACGCGGCTGCGGCGCAACGTGCTCGGCGTCGCGGTCGTCGTCGCCCTGCTCGCGGTGTGGGAGATCGCCGCGCGCGCGAAGCCGAGCATCTACGTGCCGCCGGTCAGCACGATCGCGACGACCTTCGTGCACGAGTGGTTCTCCTCGCAGTTCCGCGACCAGGCGATCCCGAGCCTCTACCGGATGGCGGCGGGATACGCGTTGGCGTCGGTGCTCGGGGTGACCGCCGGCGTGCTGATCGGCGCGTACGCTGCGCTCTTCCGGCTGCTCGACCCGTTCCTGCAGTTTTTGCGCGCGATCCCGCCGGCAGCGATCATCCCCGTCGGCATCCTCCTGATCGGCATCGACGACCGCATGAAGATCGTGGTGATCGCGTTCGGCGCGTTCTGGCCGATCCTGATCAACGCCGCGGACGGCGCCCGCAACGTTCCGCGCGAGCGCCTCGACACCGCGCGCATCTTTCAGGCCGGTGCGCTGGGCGAGCTCATCTGGGTGACGTTCCCGAGCGCGCTGCCCGGAATCTTCGCCGGGCTGCGCACGGGCCTCTCGATCGCGTTCATCATGATCGTCGTCTCCGAGATGATCGGGAGCACGAACGGTTTGGGCTACACGATCCTGCAGGCGCAGCGTACGTTCGCGATCCCCGAGATGTACGCCGGAATCGTGCTGCTTGCGATCCTCGGATATCTCCTCAACGCGGGATTTCTCGCCGTCGAGCGCAAGGTGCTCGCGTGGCATCACGGCCAGTCGGCGCGCCCGGCATGACCAGCGTCGCGGCGAACGGCATCGATGCGGGCGATCGCGTGCTCGTGGTGGACGGGCTGGCGAAGCGCTACGCCTCGAGCGGAACGTTCGCCATCGAGAACGTGACGCTCGACGTGCGGCGCTCGGAGTTCGTCTCGATCGTCGGCCCGTCGGGCTGCGGCAAGACGACGCTGCTCAAGACGGTGTGCGGCCTGCTGCAGCCGACGTCCGGCAGCGTGACGCTCGACGGCAGGCTCGTCACCGCGCCGCCGCCCGAGATGGTGCTCGTGTTTCAGGACTACGCGCGCTCGCTGTTTCCGTGGCTCACGGTCGAAGGCAACGTCGCGTTCCCGCTCAAGAAGAAACAGTTGCGGGGTGAAGAGCGCAGCAAGGTGATCGCAAGCGCGCTGCGCGCCGTCAACCTGGACGCCTTCGCCAAGCGGTACCCGTGGCAGCTGTCGGGCGGTATGCAGCAGCGCGTCGCCATCGCGCGCGCGGTCGCGTTCCGGCCGGAGATCCTGCTGCTCGACGAGCCGTTCGCGTCGGTCGACGCGCTCACGCGCGCGGAGCTGGAAGACCTCACCTTGCACCTGCGCGCGACGCTGGGCATCACGATGCTGCTCGTCACGCACGACATCGACGAGGCGGTCTACCTGTCCGACCGCGTCTTCGTCCTCTCGCCGCCGCCGTCGGTCGTCGTGCGCTCGTTCGACATCCCGCTCGGCGCCGAGCGCGACCAGGAACGCACGCGCAGCGACGCCCGGTTCCTCGAACTGCGCAACGCGATCCACCACCTCATCGGGCGCCCGCGCAACGCGGGCTAGGATGCGGCGGCGGCGCGCACCATCTCGCGCATGCGCGGGTGGTCGCGGTCCTGGTCGCGCATCCACTCCTCGAGGTCCGGCACCGGCGCGCCCGTGCGGAAGCGCCAGTAGTACACGTTGAGGTCGCCCATGAACGCGAAGCGCTTCTTTGCGTCCTTGCGGGCGGCGTCGTAGTCCGCGAACGAGCGCTGGTACGCGCCGACCGAGCCGAACTCGCGCTCGACCTCCAGCAGCGCCCGCGCATTCTTGATCGTGCCTTCGATCTTCGATTTCGAGTGGATGATGCCGTCGGTATGCATCAGGCGGTCGACGTCCATCTCGCCGTACGCGGCGACCACGGCGACGTCGAAGGACTCGAAGGCGGCGACGTAGTCGTCCCACCGCGCGTCGATGAAGGCCCACGACAGACCGGCCTGCATCACCGCGCGCGTGATGACGGCGAGGTGGTCGCTCGCGCCCGGATTCGGGATCACGCGCGGAACGCGCTCGGGCGGCGTCGGCCGCTTCGGCACGCGCACCGGCGGCGCGGCCTTCTTCGCGGAGGGTTTCTTCGATGCGGGCACGACCGGAAAGCCGTTCGCTCGACGCGTTCGGCTTCCCGGCGTGTCACGCGGCGCTCACAGCGTGAGCGTCGTCTCGATCGTGCCGCCGGGCGCGGCCATGATGTGCGCGCTCACGGCGGTCGAGGCGAGGTTCGCCATGTCGGCGGCCGCGACGACGGCCGTCTTCCCGGCGGGGATCGCGAGCGTCTTCACCGCGCTGCCGGGCCCGGTGTCGCCCTGCATGCGGAGCGTCACCGTCACGTCCGCGCCCTGGTTCTGCAACTGCAGCGAACGGCCGTCGGCGAGCACGCTCGCGCAGAAGGCCGTACCCGGGTGGATCGTCACGTTGTCGACCGCGTAGCTCATCGAGCCTTTCTGCGGCACGTTCGAGCGCAGGACGAGCTGCGCGTTGCGCGCGCCGCCGGCGTTCGGGGCCAGGAGCGTGATCTGCTGGTCCACGCCGCCGATCCGCTCGACGACGAACTCGTCCGCGCCGGAGCCCGATCCGGTCACGGTCGCGACGACGGCGGCGCTCGTCGTATGGAAGCCCCAGCGGTACGGGGCCGCCGATGAGGCCGTCACCTGATGGTGCAGCTTCGCCGGTGCGCCCGACGCGATGGCCGCGTGCGCAAGCGCCGTTGCCGTCACCGCGGACGGCGTCGCCGTGACAGCCGCCGCGTGCGCGGAATCGGCGATCATCATGCTCGTGCCGATCGTCGTGAACGACGACTGCGACGGCGCCGGACCGTACGGATCCGCAACGCCGACGAGCCGGTAGAGCTCGGGTCCCGTCGACACGGCGCGCGCGACTGATTCAAGCGAGACGCCGACGATCGGGCCGCGCGAGAGGAACGCCGCGTGCTGCGGCACGCGAACGAGTCCCGGATCCGCCCGGCGTCGACACGCAGGTCGTCCCACCGCGGCGAGCCGCCGACGCGCTCGGGCTTGTAGAGCGTGCGGCCTTCGTCGTCGGTGATCTGCGTCGTCGACGCGCCCGCGCCGAGGAGCAGCAGGCCGACGCCCAGGGCCAGGGTCAACGCCTCCCAGAACGGCGTGCGCGGGTGGCCGCACATCACCGAGAACGGCACCCAGGACATCAGCCCGCCGGTGAAGTGGCCGCCCGTCCAGTGCGATCCGTTCGTCGAGAGGAAGAACGAGTACGAGTTCGTCGCTTTGTCGATGACGATCTGGTTCGCGTTGTTCGCATCGTCGGTGCCCGGCGCGTTGGGATTGGCGACCTCGATGACCAGAGTGGCGCCCATGTCGCGGAACGCGTTGGGGCCGCACGGGCGCACGCAGTGGCCTTCCGACATCCGCTGGTCCGTGAGGCAGATCAGCGGGTAGTCGCCGCGGTCCCACGCGGCCTTGCTCGCGTTGAAGACCTTGATCGGGTCCCAGAACTCGAATGCCAGAAAGTTCGACGCGAACCAGTCCAGGTACGGAGCCCCGAGCTGATACGCTTGCTTGATGTTGATCTCGTCGATCGCGGCGGTCACGGGGACGGGGAAGATCGGTTCGCTGAAGAGCGAGTCGTTGTGCTCGGCGTAGCACGACTCCAAGCACATGCCAAAGCAGTTGCCGCCGGCCGCGATCGTCTTGAAGAAGTCGTTGTAGTACATGTCGTCCCACCAGTGGGCCGAGCTCTCGTTCGACTCGACGTCGTAGAACGTGGCCGCGTACTGCGCCCGCGTGAGCACGGGCGTTCCGGGGTTGTCGAATCCCCAGAAGAGGTCTTTGCGGAAGTTCGGGTCGTTCGGGTTGTCCGCGCTGCGCGCGCGCATGTCGAGCACCGCATGAAAGTCGCCGTCGTTGAGGTGCATCGGGTTGTTCACGCCCCAACCGTTGTCGACGTTGAGCGTGCTCGACACCGTGCCGAGATGGACGTCGCTCTGCACGGCGCACTTGTCCCAGCCGTCGAGCGAAACCGTGAGGGCGAGCTCGCCGCGCACCACGCCGACGGTGAAGATCGTGCCCGGGTCGGCGCTGGGATGCCCGTAGTCGCCGCCCGCCGGCGGCAGGTGCGACTGGCTGTTGATCCCGGTGTTCGACGTGATGTGGACCTTCGCGTAGAGCCAGACCGACGCCACGCCGATCGACTCGGCGAACGTGTGGCTCCCGCTGCCGTTGATGTTCTGGACGAACACGTCCAGGCTCGTGAACGTCTGCAGCGCGCCCGACGACGCGGTCCAGACGATGCATCCGTGCTCAAAGTCGTTGTAGCGCTTGCCGCCGGCCGGCGATCCCGTTTCGTCCGAGAGCGGGAAGCCGAACGCGCCGAGCGGGCCGTTGTACGCGCCGACGTAGAGGTCGCGGATTGCGCCGTGCACGGAGTACGCGCCGGTCGGCGGCGACCAGAAGATCGTCGCGCCCGTAAACACCTGGGAGCGCCCGATCTCCACGCCGTTCTTGAGCACGCGCTGCTCGTCGGTCATCGGAAAGCCGCACAACCCCGCCGGACCGCCGAGCGCGTGCCACTTGTCGCGGATCGCGCCGTGCACCTCGTATGTGCCGTTCAGCGACGCGTCCCAGGAGATTTCGCCTTGGTCGAACGTCTGGAAGCGGCCGCCCGCGACGGCCTGCTCTTCCTGCAGCGGAAGGCCGATCGCGAACGGTCCCGCGCCGGTCTTGAGATCGTACAGGTCGCGGTAATGCAGATAGATCTGACCGTACACCGCGTAGGCGCGCCCGTCGGGGCGCAGCACGATCGTGCCGCGCTCGAAGTAGACGACCTCGGTGTGATTGGGCAGCGTGAAGTCCTCGACCGGCCAGCCGAGCTCGGCCTGGACGGATTGTCCGGTCGCGGTGCGCGCGCCGCTGAGCGACACCCATTCGCGGTAGATCGTCGGCGCGACCGTGATCGAGCCTCCGTTCGGCGTTGCCATCGTTACGCGGGCGACGGTCTGGATGAGAGGGCCGATCGCGGGCTTGAGCGCTGCGGACGCCTCCGGCATTTCGCGCATGGTAATCACTGCACACACCTCTTATCAAGAGGTACGCGAGGCACCCCACAAAGGGCGCCGGCCGCGCACCTCGCAACCGTACGTCGTGGGGCTTACCGGGGACTTACGCGATCGCGAATGCTCGGGCGGGTCCCATCTCGCGCCGGTGCGATGAGAAAGAACACGCTCGTCCTGGTCGCGGCGATCCTGGGCTCCGCGATGACGTTCATCGACGGAACCGCGGTCAACGTCGCGCTGCCGGTGATGCAGCGAGAGCTCGGCGCGAACGCCGCGCAGATGCAGTGGGTCGTCGAAGGCTACGCGCTGTTCCTCTCCGCGCTGATTCTGCTCGGCGGGTCCCTGGGCGATCTGTACGGGCGCAAACGCCTGTTCCTGATCGGCGTCGCGATCTTCGCCGCGGCGTCGGCCGCGTGCGCCGCCGCCGGCGACGTGCGCGTGCTCGTCGCGGCCCGGTGCGTGCAAGGGATCGGCGCCGCGTGCGCGATGCCGGAATCGCTCGCGCTCATCAGCGCCACGTTCAGCGGTGCGGAGCGCGGCCGCGCGATCGGCACCTGGTCGGGATTCGCGTCGATCACGGGAGCCGCCGGTCCCGTGCTCGGCGGCTGGCTCGCGCAGCACGCGTCGTGGCGCTGGGTGTTTCTGATCAACCTGCCGTTCGCGCTCGCCGTCCTCGCCGTCTCGTGGCGCGGCTTCCCGGAGAGCCGCGACGAGACGATGCAGCGACGGCTGGACGTTCCGGGCGCGGTGCTCGCGACGGCCGGGCTCGGCGCGTTCACGTACGGCCTGATCGCCGCGCAGGGAGGACGGCCGGGTCCCGGCGCCGTCGCCGCACTGCTCGCCGGCGTGGTGCTGCTGATCGCGTTCGTCGTCGCGGAGCGGCGCGCGCCGGTGCCGATGATGCCGCTCGGGCTCTTTCGCTCGCGCACGTTCACCGCGGCGAACGTCTACACGCTGTTCCTCTACGCCGCGCTGGGCGGCAGCCTGTACTTTCTTCCGTATCTGCTCGTCGACGTGCAGCAGTACACGCCGACGGCCGCCGGTGCGGCGGGGCTGCCGTTCATCGTGCTCATGTTCACGCTCTCACGCTGGTCCGGCGGCCTGGTCGCGCGCATCGGCGCGCGCATCCCGCTCATCGCGGGCGCGCTGCTCGCGGCTGCCGGTTTTGCGGCATACGCGCTCCCCGGGCTGGGCGGGTCGTACTGGACGACATACTTCCCGGCCGCGGTGCTGCTCGGGCTCGGCGCCGTGTGCTTCGTCGCGCCGCTCACGACGACGGTCTTCGAGGCGCTCGATCCGGAGCAGAGCGGCGTCGCTTCGGGCGTGAACAACGCGGTCGCGCGCACGGCGGGGCTGCTCGCGGTGGCGGCGCTCGGCATCGTGCTGGCGGCGGTATTCGACGCCGGCTTCGACGCGCGCATGGCGCGGCAGCATGTCAGCGCGCGAACGGCGCGCATCGCGTCGGACGAGCGCGCGCGGCTGTATGCCGGAAGCGTTCCCGACGACGTCCCGCCGCCGGACCGTGCGGCCGTCGGCGCCGCGGTGCGCGAAGGCTACCTGGCCGGGTTTCGCGCGGTCATGGCGGCGTCGGTCGTGGTGTGCGTCGCGGCGGCGGGCGTGGCGTGCTCGCGGTGCCGGGTCAGTCGCGGCGGAAGCTGCGGCCGTCGTAGAGGTCGGTGTCGGACGCGATCAGCGCGTCGGCGAACGAGACGGTCCCGCCGAAGGCGGCGACGCCCCACGAGATGCGCGCCGGCGCCTGCACGTCCTCGGCCAGCACGGCAAGATCGCCGGCAACCGCGTGCAGCGTGTCCTGCACGGCGTCCGGCGCGACGCCGGCCCAGATCACCGCGAACTCGTCGCCGCCGATGCGGTACACCGTGCCGTGCTCCGCGCACCGCCCGCGCAGGCAGCGCGCCGTCATCTCGAGCGACGCATCGCCGGCGGCGTGGCCGAAGCGGTCGTTGATCGCCTTGAGGCCGTCGAGGTCGATCATCGCGATGGTGCCGCTTTGCGGCGGCGACGCGATCGCGTCCAGGAACGCGCCGCGGTTGGGCACGCCGCACAGCGCGTCCGTGTAGGCGAGGTCGTGCAGCGCGCGCTGCGTCTCGCACAGCTCGGCATTGCGGCGCGCGAGCTCGACGTTCGCCGCGTCGGTCGCCGTGACGACGAGCGCCACGCCGACGGCGATGTCGAGCACCATCGTGGCGTAGCTCTCCAGGCCGAGGTACGTGTCGGGAAACGCGACGCCGGCGAGCGTGAGCACGGGGATGTGCGCGTAGTCGGCGGCGAGCGCGGCGAGCGAGACGATCAGCAGCCGTGCGCCCAAGCCGCGCGGCCGCGCGCGCACCAGCTCGACGCACGGCGAGCGCGAGAAGCGCCGCGAAGCAGGCGGCGTGGATGCGGTAGACGTCCAGGAAGAGATCGGTCCGAAGCAGCGAGACGGCCGTCGCGGCGAGCGCGGCCGCGACCGACGCCGGGAGCCACCAGGGCACGGCGCGCACGCCGCGCTGCCTCCGGGCGCCCGCGACGAACGCCGCGGCACAGAGGTCCTCGAGCAGCGCATAGACGAGCGTCGCGCCGGGCAAGGCGGGCAGCACGTGCGCGTCGCGCGTGACGGCGGCGATTCCGAGCACGAGCAGCGCGGCTGCGTTCGCGAGCAGGCCGCCCGTCCACGCGTCGAGGGGCCGGCGTCCGAGCGAGGCGCGCACCAGCATCGCCAGCGCCGCCACGAGCGAGAGGACGCCCAACTGCAAGAACATCGAGAGGTAGCCGACGAGGTGCTGGGCCAGCGGTACCATTTGCCCTCGTATCGGCCGAACGGGGACGCGGCATGATCGCGTACATCCCGAACGAAGACGTCAGCCTGGCCGTCGAGGCGCGCGGCAGCGGGCCGCGCCGCGTGCTCTTCGTCCACGGCTGGATCAGCGGGCGGCGCATGTGGTACGACGTGGCAGAACGGCTCGATTCCGCGCGCTTCACGGCGTATCTGATGGACTTTCGCGGCGCCGGACTGAGCGATCGTCCGCTGGAGGGACACGATCTCGACGGCTACGCTTCCGACCTGCGCGCCGTCGCGGCCGAAGTTCGCCCGGACGTGCTGGTCGCGCACTCGATGGGTGCGAAGGTCGCGCAGTTCGTGGCCGCCTCGGGTGCGCTCGCGATCGAACGGCTGGTCCTCGTCGCGCCCGGCTCCGCCCGCGCGCACGCGATGAGCCCCAAGCACCGCGCGCTCGCGGAGCACGCGTTCGGGTCGCGCGTGCGGATCGAGCGGTTCCAGCGCGCCGCAATGACGCGCGAGGTCGCCCCGGCGACGATGGAGCGCATCGTCGACGATGCGCTCGTGGCGCAGCGCGAAGCGTGGTTCGGCTGGTACGATCGCGGCCGTGCCGCCGACTTCAGCGACCGGATCGGCAGCATCGCCGTGCCGTCGGTCGCCGTCGCGGGCGAGAACGATCCGCTTGCGCCGCCCGCGCGCGTCAAGCGCGAGGTCGTCGACGCGATTCCGGGCGCGCTGTTCGTGCAGCTTAAGCGCGCGGGCCACAACCTTCCCGTCGAAGCGCCCGACGAGATCGCCGGGCTCGTCGCGCGCGTGTAGCGCGGGGAATACCATGGGCAATGACCGCGCCGCCGCGCTCCGACCAGCGCACGCCGTACCGCGTCTTTCTGCCGGAGCAAGCACGCGAGCGGATCGAGCACGTCGCCCGCCTGCGCGACGTGCTCGCGCGCCCGCCGGTGGCGCTGGTGGCCGCGTACAGCTTCAAGACGAACCCGCGCGCCGAGCTGGTGACGGCGGCGCGGGAGTGCGGCTACCGCGCGGAGGTGATTTCGCGCGAGGAGCTGCGGTGGGCGCGGGAACTCGGCTTCGCGCCCGAGGCGATCGTGTATAACGGCCCGGAGCCGGCGCCCGCCGCGGCACCGCACGACCGCGTCGGCATCGTGTTCGCGGATAGCGTGGAGGCGTTCGCGCGCAACGTGCGCGCCGGCGTCGCGCACGTCGCGGGCGTGCGTCTTCGCCCGTCGATGCTCGACTCGCGGTTCGGCGTGCCCGTCGACGATGACGCCGCGCTGGCGGACGCGCTCGCAGCGACGCCCGCCGGCTCGCCCTTCGCGGTGTCGTTCCACGCGCGGCGCGAAGATTTCCACGGCGCGTCGTGGAGCGACGTCGCGGGCGACGTGCTCGACCGCGCCGTTACGCTGCAGGCGAGCACCGCGCGCGCAGTCGTTGCATTCGACGTGGGCGGCGGCTGGACGCCGCAGGAATTCGACGCTGCGTTCCAACCGGACGTGCGCGGGCTCGTCGAGCGCATCGTCGCCGAGCTGCCCGCCTGCACGGAGCTCATCGTCGAGCCGGGGCAGGCGGTGAGCACGCCGTCCGAAGCGCTCGTCACGCGCGTCGTGGAGGTGCGGGCGCGCGGCCCGCGGCGCGAGGCGATCGTCGACGCCGGCTATCCCGAGTGGCCGCAGATGCACGCGTACGTGCACGCGATTTCGGTGTGGCGCGACGGTGCATGGCGCGCGCTCGGACGCGGCCCGGACCGCCTGGGCGGACGTACGTGCCTGGAGTACGATCTGGTCGACGGGTTGCGCTTCCCGCCGGACATCGCGGAGGGCGACGTTCTGCTGATCGCCGACGCGGGATCGTACGATCGTTCGATGGCGTTCGCATTCGCACGAGGCGGCGACTAGCGAGCGAGCCCTGAACAGGGTTTGCCGAGCCGTCGAGCAGGGGTATGCAACGGGGCGACATGGCCTCGCCCATCGCCGACACGACGTACGTGCTGCCGATCCGCCGCACGCAGCTCGTCGAGGGCGACGACCTCGGCAGGTATCTCGATGCGATCGCGCGGCTGCTTCCGGTCGTCGTCGTCGACGGCTCTCCGCCCGAGGTGTTCGCGCAGCACCGCACGGCGTGGCCGCGCTCCGTGCAGCACGTCGCCGTCGACGAAGACCGGCGCATCGATCTGAACGGTAAGGTCGCGGGCGTCGTCACGGGCCTGCGCCGCGTGCGCACGGCGAAGGCGATCATTGCGGACGACGACGTTCGTCACGATGCGTTCACGCTGCGTCGCATGGCGGTGCTGCTCGACGGCGCGGACGCCGTGCTGCCGCAGAACGTGTTCGTGCCCGCGCCGTGGCACGCGACGCTCGACGCCGGACGCACCCTGATCGCGCGCGCGACCGGCGGCGACTGGCCAGGTACCATCGGGCTGCGCATGGACCGCTACCGGCGCGCCGGCGGCTACGACGGCGACGTGCTGTTCGAGAACCTCGAACTCGTGCGGACGATCCGCGCGGCGGGCGGCCGGGAGCTCGTCGCGTTCGACCTCTTCGTGCCGCGGCGGCCGCCCTCGGCGCGGCACTACCTCGCGCAGCGCGTGCGCCAGGCGTACGACGAGCACGCGCGGCCGCGGCGGTTCGCCGTGCAGCTCGCGCTCGCGCCCCTGCTGGTGCTCGCGCTCGCACGCTTCGGTGCGCCCGCGCTCGCGGCGTTCATGCTGGCCGCGATCGCGCTGGCCGAGGCGGGACGCCGGCGCGGCGGCGCGACGCGCGCGTTCTCGCCGGCGGCGTCGCTGTGCGCGCCGGTGTGGGTGCTCGAACGCGCGGCCACGGCGTGGTACGCCCTGGCGCTCGGTGCCGCGGGCGGCGTGCAGTACTCGCACGGTCGCCTCCGCCGCGCGGCGAACACCGAGCGCGTCGTGCGCGCACGGCTGCGCGAAGGCACGGACGCCGGCCGCACGCACGCGCGGCCGGGCGGCCGCGCGGAGGACGCGCCGTGAACGACGTCCTCGAGCCGTTCGAACGCGCGCTGCGCAACCCGTTCGACGACGACGTCGCGCGCGCGCACTCGTCGTATCACGCCGTCCACCGCGACGGCGTGGTCCGGCTGCTCGAAACCGCGCCGGCGAGCGCGTTCGTGCGCGTCGCGAACGACGCGTTCCGCGCGTTCGTGCTGGACGAGCAGTTCTCGTGTCTGGGCGCCAAGGCGTCGCTGCGGCGCGGAACGTACCGCATCGGCGGCTACGCGCGCCTGGACGATCCCGCCGTGACGCGCGGCCTGGCGCGCGACCTGTACGCGTTCGCGGCCGAGCGTGACGGCATCGCGCGCCTGTTCACCACGTACGTCGCCGTCTTTCGCGAGCGCTCGTTCGCGAACGAAGACGTCTTCGAGCGCGCGCTGTGGTCGCAGCTCCAGCGGCTGCACGACCTCGACGCCGAGCACCACGCGTGGGATCCGCGCGTCGGCGCCGACCCGAACGATCCCACGTTCTCGTTCAGCATCGCGGGCAGCGCGTTCTTCGTGGTCGGCCTCCACCCGGCGGCGTCGCGCGCGGCGCGCCGCTTCGCGTGGCCCGCGCTTGTCTTCAACGCGCACGACCAGTTCGAGCATCTCCGCGAGGAGGGCCGCTTCGGCGGGCTGCAGCGGCAGATTCGCGCGCGCGAGGTGCGCCTGGACGGCGGCCTCAACCCCAACCTCGCCGACTACGGCGTGCACTCCGAGGCGCGCCAGTACTCCGGCCGCCCGGCCGGCGCCGATTGGAAATGCCCATTCGTGCCGCGGCGCTGACCGTGCTGGCCCCGCGGACGGGCACGGCGTTCGTGCTCGAGCGGGGGGCAACGCTGACGGTCACCGATCCCGAGGGCGAGCAGGTCGCCGACCTCGTCGCGTTCGACGCCGACGACGTGCGCGAGGCGCTGTCGAACGGCCGCACGTTCGACTACGAGGGGACCGTACGGCTAACCACCGGCAACCGGCTGTGGTCCAACCGCTCGCGCCCGCTGCTCACGATCGTCCGCGACGACGTCGGCACGCACGACTTCCTGCTGAGCCCGTGCAGCCGCGACACGTGGCGCATCTGCTACGGCGGCCGGCACGACGACGTCCCGGGCTGCTTCGGCAACCTGACGGCGGCGCTGGCTCCGCTCGGCGTCGCGCCCGACGCGATCCCGACGTGCTTCAACGTCTTCATGCGCGCCGAGGTGGCTCCCGACGGGCGCGTCGCCGTGCTCCCGCCGCTCTCGCGGGCCGGCGACCGCTTCTCCGTGCGCGCCGAGAGGCGGCTCGTCGTGGGGCTGACGGCTTGCTCGGCCGCCCAGTCGAACAACAACCGCTGCACGCCGATCGCGTTCGCGATCGAGTAAGCGGCGGCTGCTGGCCGCCTTGAAACCTGGGTCTTGAAGTGCTATGCTTGCGCGGTTCCGGCCGGACCGCCGTGGTTCGGCCGCTTTCGTGTGCAATCCGGAGTAGTACGTGCCGACGATCTCCCAGCTGGTCCGTAAGGGCCGCGAGCAACAGCAGAAAAAGGTGAAAACCCCGGCGTTCCGCGTCGTTTCGACCGGACCCAAGCCGGGCCACCCCGACCTGCCCAACCGGACCTTCGAGGTCGCGGGCAACCCCCAGCGGCGCGGCGTGTGCACTCAGGTCAAGACGATCACGCCGAAGAAGCCGAACTCGGCGCTCCGTAAGGTCGCGCGCGTGCGCTTGACCAACGGCGAAGAGGTCACGGCCTACATTCCGGGGATCGGGCACAACCTTCAGGAGCACTCGGTGGTTCTGATCCGGGGCGGTCGCGTCAAGGATCTCCCCGGCGTGCGCTATCACATCATTCGCGGCACGCTCGACACCTCGGGCGCCGCGAACCGCAAGCAAGGCCGCTCGAAGTACGGCGCCAAGCGCGGCGCCAAGAAGAAGTAAGGAACCGCGTTATTCATGCCGCGTAAGGGACCCGTCCCCAAACGACCGATTCTGCCCGACCCCAAGTTCGGGTCGAAAGTGCTCGCGCGCTTCATCAACAAGGTGATGCTGCGCGGCAAGAAGTCGGTCGCCGAGCTCATCACGTACGACGCGCTCGAGCTGGTCGCGACCAAGACCGGCCGCGACCCGATGGACATCTTCACGCAGGCGCTCGGTAACGCGATGCCGCTCGTCGAGGTCCGTCCGCGGCGCGTCGGCGGCGCAACGTACCAGGTGCCGATGGAAGTGCGTCCCGATCGCCGTCAGGCGATGGCGATGCGCTGGCTGATCACCTACGCGCGGGTACGGCCCGGCAAGTCGATGACCGAGAAGCTCGCGAACGAGCTGATGGACGCCGCCAACAACCAGGGCGCGTCGATCAAGAAGCGCGAGGACACGCACAAGATGGCCGAGGCCAACAAAGCGTTCGCGCACTACCGCTGGTGACCGGGACTCTCCCCTTTTAGGATCATGCCTCTCAAACGCGAATATCCGCTCGACCGCACCCGCAACATCGGGATCGCTGCTCACATCGACGCCGGCAAGACGACGGCGACGGAGCGGATTCTTTTCTATACCGGCCGCACGCACAAGATCGGCGAAGTGCACGACGGCGCCGCGACGATGGACTGGATGGTCCAGGAGCAGGAACGCGGCATCACGATCACGTCCGCGGCGACGGCGTGCACGTGGCGCGACACGCGCATCAACATCATTGATACGCCAGGCCACGTGGACTTTACGGTCGAGGTCGAGCGCTCGCTGCGGGTGCTCGACGGCCTCGTCGCGCTCTTCGACTCGGTCGCCGCGGTGCAGCCGCAGTCCGAGACCGTGTGGCGCCAGGCGAACAAGTACGCCGTCCCGCGCATCATCTTCGTGAACAAGATGGACCGCATGGGCGCGGACTTCTTCAACTGCGTCCGTCAGATCCGCACGCGCCTGGGCGCGCCGGCGACCCCGATCCAGGTGCCGATCGGCGCCGAGGCCGACTTCCTGGGCGTCGTCGACCTCTTCACGATGAACAAGGTGGTCTACACGGACGACCTCGGCTCGACGTCGGACACGACGCCGGTCACCGAGGCCGACGGCGAGCTCTTCACGACGGCGCAGGAATGGCGCCAGTCGCTGATCGAGGCGATCGCCGAGCAGGACGACGAGCTGCTCGAGATGTTTTTCGCGGAGCAAGAGATCCCGGTGGAGCGCCTGCACAAGGCGCTGCGCGCGGCGACGATCCAGGGCAAGGTGCTGCCGATGCTCTGCGGCTCGGCGTTCAAGAACAAAGGCGTGCAGCCGCTGCTCGACGCGGTCGTCGACTTCTTGCCCTCGCCGATCGACGCCAAGGCGATCACCGGCAAGGACCCGAGCGACGAGTCGGACATGACGCGCCGTCCGAACGACGACGAGTACTTCTCCGCGCTCGCGTTCAAGATCGCGACCGACCCGTACGGCAACCTGACGTATTTCCGCGTGTACTCCGGCGTGCTCGAGAAGGGCTCGTACGTGTACAACGCGCGCAGCGGCCGCAAGGAGCGCATCGGGCGCATCCTGCGGATGCACGCGAACCATCGCGAGGACATCGACGCGATCGGCGCGGGCGACATCGCGGCGGCGGTCGGTCTCTCCGACACGCGCACCGGCGACACGCTCTGCGACGAGAAGCACCCGATCCTGCTCGAGTCGATCACGTTCCCGGAGCCCGTCATCCATCAGGCGATCGAGCCGAAGACAAAGGGCGACCAGGACAAGATGGGCATCGCGCTCACGCGCCTGGCCCAGGAAGACCCGACGTTCCGCATGCGCACCGACGAAGAGACGCAGCAGACGATCATCGGCGGGATGGGCGAGCTCCATCTCGAGATCATCATCGATCGCCTCAAGCGCGAGTTCAAGGTCGAGGCGAACGTCGGCAAGCCGCAGGTCGCGTACAAAGAAGCGATCACGAAGAAGGTCGAGAAACAGGGCAAGTTCATCCGTCAGACCGGCGGTAAGGGTCAGTACGGCGACGTGTGGCTGCGGCTCGAGCCCGGCGAACCCAACACGGGCTATCAATTCGTGTGGGGCATCGTCGGCGGCGTGATCCCCAAAGAATTCCAGAAGCCGGTGCAGGAAGGCATCCGCGAAGCGGCCGAGTCCGGCACGCTCGCGGGCTATCCCGTGCTCGACTTCAAGGCGACGGTCTTCGACGGCTCGTTCCACGACGTCGACTCGAGCGAGATGGCGTTCAAGATCGCCGGCTCGATGGCGTTCAAGGAAGCGAACCGCGCGGCGGGACCGATCCTGCTCGAGCCGATCATGGGCGTCGAGGTCACGGCGCCGCGCGACTACATGGGTGCGGTCAACGGCGACCTCAACCGCCGCCGCGGACAGATCCAGTCGCAGGACGAGGCGATCGGCGGAGCCGTCGTCATCAAGGCGAACGTCCCGCTCAGCGAGATGTTCGGCTACGCGACGGACCTGCGCTCGGCGACGCAAGGCCGCGCGACCTACACGATGGAGTTCTCGCACTACGAGAAGGCGCCGCGGTCGGTCGAGGAAGAGATCGTCGCCAAGGCTCAAGGAAAGAAACTCGCGACCGCTTAGGGTCGTCGACTACCACAACTCGCATAGCACAGAAGGACACCGAGAAAAGGGCATCATGGCAAAGGCAAAGTTCGAGCGGTCGAAGCCGCACGTCAACATCGGGACGACCGGTCACGTCGACCACGGTAAGACGACGCTTACGGCTGCGATCATCAACTGCCTGGCGACCGAGAACGCCAACATCCAGAAGCGCAACGTCGACGATATCGACAACGCGCCCGAGGAGAAGGAGCGCGGAATTACGATCGCCATCTCGCACCAGGAGTACGAGACGGCGAAGCGCCACTACGCGCACGTCGACTGCCCGGGTCACGCCGACTACATCAAGAACATGATCACCGGCGCCGCCCAGATGGACGGAGCGATCCTGGTCGTCGCGGCGACCGACGGTCCGATGCCGCAGACGCGCGAGCACGTTCTGCTGATGAAGCAGGTCGGCGTCCAAAAGATCGTCGTGTTCCTCAACAAGGTCGACCTCGTCGAAGACGAGGAGCTCCTCGAGCTCGTCGAGATGGAAGTGCGCGAGCTGCTCTCCAAGCAAGACTACGACGGCGACAACATTCCGTTCGTCCGTGGTTCGGCGACCAAGGCGCTCAACAGCTCCGGCAAGCGCGGCGATCCGGATGCCGACCCGATCTTCAAGCTGATGGACGCGGTCGACGACTACATTCCGACGCCGGAGCGCCCGGTCGACAAGCCGTTCCTGATGCCGGTGGAAGACGTCTTCACGATCACGGGCCGCGGTACGGTCGGCACGGGCCGCGTCGAGCGCGGTCAGGTCAAGGTCGGTGAGGAAGTCGAGATCGTCGGTCTGCAGGACGCGACGCGCAAGACCGTCGTCACCGGCATCGAGATGTTCCGCAAGCTGCTCGACATCGGCATCGCCGGCGACAACGTCGGCGTGCTGCTCCGCGGCGTGGAGCGCAACGACATCGAGCGCGGCCAGGTGCTCGCGAAGCCGGGCTCGATCAAGCCGCACAAGAAGTTCAAGGCCGAGGTGTACGTCCTCTCCAAAGAAGAGGGCGGCCGCCACACGCCGTTCTTCGCGAACTACCGCCCGCAGTTCTACTTCCGTACGACCGACGTGACCGGCACGATCAAGCTGCCGGAAGGCGTCGAGATGGTGATGCCCGGCGACAACGTCCAGATGGACGTCGAGCTGATCACGCCGATCGCGTGCGAAGAGGGCCTGCGTTTCGCAATCCGTGAGGGCGGCCGCACCGTCGGCGCGGGCGTTGTCACTACCGTGGCGGATTGATCGTCCGGCCATCTGCTTCGTTGACGAGGGGATCGTGGTCCTTAGACCACTTCACCCCTCGTCGCCTCGCATCTGACCAAACGCTCAACCCGCTGAGCAGACTCTCTTGAAAGATTTCAATGGCTAAGCAGAAGATTCGTATCAGGCTCAAGGCGTACGATCACCGCGTGCTCGATCAGTCGGCCGAGCGCATCGTCGACACGGCGAAGCGCACGGGCGCGTTCGTCAGCGGTCCGGTGCCCCTCCCGACGGAGATCAACCGGTTCTGCGTCAACCGGTCGCCGCACGTCGACAAGAAGTCGCGCGAGCACTTCGAGATGCGCACGCATAAGCGCCTCATCGACATCCTGCAGGCGTCGCCCAAGACGATGGACGCGCTGATGCACCTCGATCTCCCGGCCGGCGTCGACATCGAGCTCAAAGCCTAAAGCTTCCCGTCCGGACGATCCGCGAAGACCCCGGTCCACCGACCGGGGTCTTTGCGCGCCTGCCGCGCCGCGCGCCGCGCCGGACGGTGGATGGCCCGCGCGGTGTGCGTCGAACCAGCCGAGCATGCCGACGCCGATCGACGTCACGTACGAGCGCACGTTCAGCGGAACGTCACGCCGGATCTTCGAGCTGCTGACCGAGCTCGGCACGTCCGGCGACCGCATCTGGCCCTTCGCGTCGCAGCCGTTCATGCGCAGTCCCGGACCGCTCACGCCGGGCGTCACCGAGGAATGGCATAGCGGTTTGCACGCGGTGCTGCAAGACGTCGAACCGGAGAAGCGCATCGTCTGGCGCATCGACACCGAGGGCGTCGACGGGACGCACGCGTTCGAACTGCAAGCCGACGGCCGGCGCGTGACGGTGCGTCACCGGCTGACCGCGACGCTGGACGAGGTGCAAGGGCGGCTGCTGTGGCGTCGGCTCGAGGAACAGCA
Organism: Vulcanimicrobiota bacterium; assembly: GCA_963818845.1. Classification (GTDB taxonomy): domain Bacteria; phylum Vulcanimicrobiota; class Vulcanimicrobiia; order Vulcanimicrobiales; family Vulcanimicrobiaceae; genus Vulcanimicrobium. The sequence continues at coordinate 911,338 of CAWFTO010000003.1, forward strand.
CGAGCGTTCGATCGAGGGCCTTTTCGACAAGCTGGGGCGCGTGCTGAAACGCTGAGCCACCGCGCGCGGTCCGACGGCGTATGAAGCAACGCCGCCTCGGCCGCAACGGTCCCCTCGTCGCCGAGCTCGGGCTCGGCTGCATGGGCATGTCGGAGTTCTACGGAACGGCCGACGACGCGGAGTCGATCCGCACGATCCATCGCGCCATCGAGCTCGGCATCACGTTCCTCGACACGTCGGACATGTACGGCGCGGGTCACAACGAGCAGCTCGTCGGCCGTGCGATCGCCGACCGTCGCGACCGCGCGTTTCTCGCGACGAAGTTCGGCATCGTGCGCGATCCGAGCGATCCGAAGAAGCGCAGCATCAACGGCAAGCCGGACTACGTGCGCCAGGCGTGCGACGCGTCGCTGCAGCGCCTGGGCGTCGATCACATCGATCTGTACTACCAGCACCGCGTCGACACGTCGACGCCGATCGAAGAGACGGTCGGTGCGATGCACGAGCTCGTGCAGGCGGGCAAGGTGCGCTACCTCGGGCTGTCCGAGGCGGCGACCGCGAACATTCGCAAGGCGGCGGCGACCGCGCCGATCGCAGCGCTGCAGACGGAGTTCTCGCTCTTCACGCGCGAGCCCGAGGAGAACGGCGTGTTCGACACCGTGCGCGAGCTCGGCATCGGCTTCGTCGCGTACAGCCCGCTCGGCCGCGGCATCCTCACGGGCGCCGTCAAGGACGTGCAGCAGCTCGAGCCGGGCGACTTCCGCCGGTCGAACCCGCGCTACGCCGAGGGCAACTTCGACCGCAACGCGACGCTCGTCGCGCGGCTCGAGGAGATTGCCCGCGAGGTGGGCGTGACGCCCGCACAGCTCGCGCTCGCGTGGGTGCTCGCGCAAGGCGACGACATCGTGCCGATCCCCGGGACCAAGCGCGTGCGCTACCTCGAGGAGAACGCCGCCGCCGCGGACATCCGCCTCACGCCGCTGCAGCTCACGCGCATCGAGGAGGCAGCGCCTCGCGGCGCCGTCGCCGGCGACCGCTATCCGGACATGTCGTTCGTGAACCGCTGACGGAGCGGGTGCCGCCTTCGACAAGCTCAGGGTGACATCGAAGGGAGTGCGCCTTAGCTGAACGCGTTTTGGCCGGTGATGGCTTGGCCGAGGATCAGCGTGTGGACTTCGCTCGTGCCTTCGTACGTGAGCACGCTCTCGAGATTGTTCATGTGCCGGATGACGGGGTACTCGAGCGTGATGCCGCTCGCGCCGAGAATCGTGCGCGCTTCGCGGCAGATGGCGAGCGACTCGCGCACGTTGTTGAGCTTGCCGAACGACACGTGCGCGGAGTGCGCCTTGCCCGCGTCCTTCAAGCGGCCGACGTGCAGCGCGACGAGCAGGCCTTTGTTGATCTCCAGCATCATGTTGACCAGCTTTTCCTGCGTGAGCTGGAACGCGGCGATCGGCTTGTCGAACTGCACGCGCGTCTTCGCGTACTCGAGCGCGCTCTCGTAGCACGCGCGGGCGGCGCCGACCGCGCCCCAGACGATGCCGTAGCGCGCTTCGTTCAAGCACGACAGCGGGCCGCGCAATCCTGAGACGTTCGGGAGGATCGCGTCCGCCGGCACGCGGCAGTCTTCGAGGACCAGCTCCGACGTGATGGACGCGCGCAGCGAGAGCTTTTTCTCGATGTTGCGCGTCGAGAAGCCCTTCGTGCCCTTCGGTACGACGAATCCGCGGATCGTGCCGCTGCGGTGCCCGTCTTCGGGATCGGTCCGCGCCCACACGATGGCGACGTCGGCGATGCCGCCGTTCGTGATCCACGCCTTGGAGCCGTTGAGCACGTAGTCCGAGCCGTCGCGGCGCGCCGTCGTACGCATGCCGCTCGGATCGCTGCCGAAATCCCACTCGGTCAAGCCGAAGCAGCCGATCGCGTCGCCCGCGGCCATGCGCGGCAGCCACGTCGTTTTCTGCTCCTCCGAGCCGTGCGCCCAGATCGCGTACATCGCCAGCGATCCTTGCACGGAGACGAACGAACGGAAACCGGAGTCGCCCGCCTCGAGCTCGAGGCATGCGAGACCGTACGCGACCGCGCTGGTTCCCGCGCATCCGTAGCCCTGCAAGTGCATGCCGAGCAGCCCGAGGTCGCCCAGTTCTTTGGCCATCGCTTTCGGGAACGTGTGGTCTTCGAACCACTGCGCGATGTTCGGCAGCACGCGGTCGCGCACGAACGCGCGCACGGTGTCGCGGATCAGGCGCTCGTCGTCGTCGAGCAGCGCGTCGATGCCGAGAAAGTCGGCGGGCGAAGGCGCGGGCACGTTCGCGCGATGGCTGTCGGGGCGGGCGGTCGTGGCCATGGGAGGCGGTTCGGCCGGCTCAGGGGCCCTCCTGGCAAACGTGGCCGGAACGGAGCGCCGCGGACCTTGTCCCGCGCTGCGGGTGCGTGATAGGAATGGCGTGAGATGGTTGCGACACCGATTCCGGCGTGGCTCGAAGCGCTGGACGAAAAGAAACCATACATCGAAGTGCTCGACGGCGAGCGGCAGCCCGACGTGAGCCCGCACGATCTCCACGGACGGCTTGCGGGCCGCGTTTTTACCGCCCTGGATGCATGGGCCGGCGACGCGGGACGCGCCGGCGTCGAGATACGCTATTATTTCGAACACGCCGACGGCACGTGGTCATCGGTGCTGCCGGACGTCGCGTACATGTCGGAAGAGCGCCTGCCCCAAGGCATGCACGACGCGGCGCAGCGGCCGCGCATCGCACCGGACATCGCCTTCGAGATCGTCTCGCCGTCCGACCGGCCCGGGCGTCTGGCGCGCAAGATCGCGCTGTACCTCGAGTTCGGCGCTACCGTCGTGCTCGTCATCGATCCGGTGAAGCGCACCGTCGCGATCCACCGGCCGGCTCGGGCCGCGGAGCATCGTGAAGCGCGCGGCGCATGGGCGCTCGAGCCGTTCGACGGCCTGGTCCTCGACTGGGAGCAGATCTACCGCGGTATTCGCTGAGCGACGGAGTGCGGTAGCCCTTGTTTCTCGCGCGGCGCGCGTGATAGGAATGGCGCGCCCTTCGACAAGCTCAGGATGACATACGCTAACGGTCAGCCGCTCAGCCGCGAGGGCCGGCTGCGTCAGGCGAACGTGTCGACTAGCGTCCCGACGCCGAAGCGCGGCGGGGCGTGCCGGCGCTCGGCGGGCTCGACGGCGATCGTGCGAACCCGGGCGGCATGCGGCTCGGCTTCGATGCGGTGTACCGGTCGCGCGGTCGCGACCGGGGCCACGGCCGGGACCAGGGCAGCGGGCCGGCTGTCCGGGATCGCGGGCACGGGGACCATCGAGAGCATATTCACACCGTCCCCGCTTTCCACAACCCCGCACCGCAAGCGACCCGAAAGGCCCAGGCGGGACGGCGAGGCCTAGGCCGCTCGTCGTGCCTCGCTGTGAGCACGACATCCCGGCGCGATCTTCCCGCGACCCCGCGGGCGGATGTACGCGCAACGCCCGGTCCCGTGGATGGCCGGACGGGCGCGGCCTTGACGCCCTGGCGCGGAGCCGGTACACTATCCCGGTTGTGGTCCGCGCCGCGGACGCCGTTGAGGCGTGCGCGGCGGAAGGTGTAACTGATACGCCAGGGCCCGTGGATATCCGTAAGGGATCGATCAACGTGAAGAACATCATCGGCCGCAAGGTCGGGATGACCAGCGTGTTCACGGACGACGGCCGGAGCGTACCGGTCACCGTGATCCAAGCCGGTCCGTGCATCGTGGTACAGAAGAAGACGAAAGAGACCGACGGCTACGAAGCCGTCGCGCTGGCGTTCGGCGACGTGAAACCGTCGCGCCTGACCAAAGCGCTTCAGGGACACTACAAGAGAGCCGGCATCGCGCCCAAGCGCGACATCCGCGAGTTCCGCACGGGCATCGACGGCATCGAGCTCGGCGCGACGATCACCGTGGACGGTTTCGCCGCGGGCGACCGCGTCGACGTGCAGGGCGTCTCGAAGGGCCACGGCTTCGCCGGCGGCATCAAGCGCTGGAACTTTTCCGGCGGCGGCGCGAGCCACGGCTCGATGATCCACCGTCAGCCGGCGTCGAACGGCGACACGAACTCCGGCCACACGCATCGCGGCAGCCGGCGTCCGGGTCACTACGGCGTCGACAAGATCACGCACCAGAATCTCGAGGTCGTCCGTGCCGACGCCGAGCGCAACCTGCTGCTCGTGCGCGGTCCGGTTCCGGGACCCAAGAACGGGCTCGTCATCGTGCAGCTGTCCGTCAAGACGAAGGTGAGCGCGTAATGGCGCAGGTCATCGACGCGCAGGGCAAGGTCGTGCGCGAGCAAGAGACGCCGGCCGCGTTCAGCGGTGCGACCGACGGCAAGGCCAACGCGGTCTTCCGCGCCGTGTTCCGCGAGCTCGCGAACCCGCGCGCCGGCACGGCGTCCACCAAGAAGCGCGACGAAGTTCGCGGCGGCGGCAAGAAGCCGTGGCGCCAGAAGGGCACCGGCCGCGCGCGCCAGGGCTCCATCCGTTCGCCGCAGTGGGCGCACGGCGGCGTCGTGTTCGGCCCGCAGCCGCGCTCGTACGTCTCCAGCCTGAACAAGAAGGAACGCCGCGTCGCGATGCACGCCGCGCTGGCGGACAAGTTCCAAAGCGGCGCCGTGACGGTGCTCGACACCGCCGCGCTCGACCTGACCAAGACCAAGGCGTTCGCGTCGCTGCTGTTCGGCTCGCCGAAGGCCGCGAAGTCGGGCACGCGCACGCTCGTCGTGTTCGCGACCGAAGAGCTCGCGCAGGTCGGCACGCCGCTGCGCCGCGCCGGCCGCAACCTCGAGCGCGTCGCCGTGACGCACACCGGCGAGCTGGACGTCAAAGACGTGGTCGGCTACGGTCGCCTCGTGCTGACCACCGCCGCGCACGACGCCCTCTCGGCGAAGTTCGCAAAGGAGACCAAGTAGTGGACGCGCGCGATGTCATTATCGCCCCGCTCATCACCGAGAAGTCGATGGCCGGGACGGCGGTGCAGCAGTACACCTTCGAGGTGAACCCGCACGCGACCAAGACGCAGATCAAGTCGGCTGTCTCCGAGATTTTCGGCGTCACCGTCGTCAAGATCAACACCGTCAACGTCGGCGGCAAGAAGAAGAACTTCGCCCGCCGCGGCAAGCGGTCCAGCGGCCTGCAGTCCGACTGGAAAAAGGCGATCGTCACCCTCGCGCCGGGTCAGAAGATTCAACTCGGCGGCGTCAACTACTTCGAGCAATAGATGGCCGTTAAGAAGTATAAGCCGACCTCCGCTGCGCGCCGGTTCATCACGACCGCCGACTTCAGCGCGATCACGAAGAAAGATCCCGAGAAGTCGCTGCTCGAGGTGCGCAAGAAGCACGCCGGGCGCAACAACAACGGGCACATCACGACGCGGCACAAAGGCGGCGGATACCGCAAGCAGTACCGCATCGTCGACTTCAAGCGCACCAAGGACGGCATTCCGGCCAAGGTCGCGGCGATCGAGTACGATCCCAACCGCACCGCGCGGCTCGCGCTGCTGCACTACCGCGACGGCGAGAAGCGCTACATCCTGGCGCCCGCGCTGCTCAAGGTCGGCGACTCCGTCGAGTCGGGGCCGGCGGCGGACATCAAGACCGGCAACGCGCTGCCGCTCAGCAACATCCCGCTCGGCACGGTGATCCACAACATCGAGCTGCAGCCCGGCCAGGGCGGCAAGCTCGTGCGCTCGGCCGGCGGCTCGGCGCAGCTCATGGCGAAGGAAGGCGAGTACGCGCAGGTGCGCATGCCGTCCGGCGAAGTGCGCCGCATCCTCGTCGTGTGCCGCGCGACGATCGGTCAGCTCGGCAATCTCGACCACGAGAACGAGATCATCGGCAAGGCCGGGCGCCAGCGCCATCTCGGCAAGCGTCCGTCGGTGCGCGGCATCGCGATGAACCCCGTCGACCACCCGCACGGCGGCGGTGAGGCGCGCTCGACGTCGGGCCGTCCGCCCACGACGCCTTGGGGTCAGATGACCATGGGCAAGAAGACGCGCCGCAACAAGCGCACGACCAAGATGATCGTTCGGAAGAGAAAGTCGAAGTAGCATGGGACGTTCACTCAAGAAGGGCCCGTTCGTCGCGGACCATCTGATGACGAAGGTCGAGAAGATGAACTCGACCCGCGAGAAGCGCGTCATCAAGACGTGGTCGCGCGCATCGACGATCATCCCGGCGATGGTCGGTCACACGATCTCGGTGCACAACGGCAAGGCGCACATCCCGGTGTTCATCACCGAGAACATGGTCGGGCACAAGCTCGGCGAGTTCTCGCCCACGCGTACCTTTAAGGGCCACGCGGGCGACAAGGCGAAAGTATCGTGAGCGCGGCTGCTACTGAGCGCACCGAAGCGGTCGCGCATCTCAAGTTCGCGCGCGTGGGTCCGCGCAAGCTCCGCCGTGTCGCCGACGCGATCCGCGGCAAGACCGTGCGCGAAGCGCTCGTGCTCCTCAAGTTCTCCGGCGTGTTCGCCGCCGAGCCGATCGAGAAGCTGCTGCGCTCCGCCGTCGCCAACGCCGAGAACAACCACGACATGAGCTCGGACGGTCTGTTCGTCACGCGCATCACCGTCGACGGCGGTCCCGGCGGCGGGTTCACCAAGCGTCTCGATCCGCGCGCGCAAGGCCGCGCGGCGTTCAAGCGCAAGCGGCTCTCGCACGTCACGATCGCGGTCGGAGCGCAGCCGCCCAAGCACCAGCCGAAGCAGCGCCCCGGCGCGGCGATCGGTCTGAAGACGCGCGCGCAGCGCCAAGCGCAGGTCGCCGGCGGACGCAAGAAGAGCTCGTCCGGCGCCGCCGCTCCGCGCCGCAAGAAACAGGCTGCCGCCGCAGGCGCGGGGGCGTAAGGACACCATGGGACAGAAGATTCATCCCGTCGGCCTCCGGCTCGGTATCACCCGGACTTGGGACAGCCGCTGGTTCGAGAAGAAGAACTACGTCGCGTGGCTGCACGAGGACGTCGCGATCCGGAAGTATTTCGGTCGCATGACGCGTGCGGCTGCAATCTCGCGCGTCGAGATCGAGCGGCGTGCGAACCAGGCGCGCGTGATCATCAACACGGGCAAGCCCGGCATCATCATCGGCAAGCGCGGCGTCGGCATCGACGACATCCGCCGGAACCTCGAGCGCCTCACCGGCAAACAGGTTCAGGTCAACGTCGTCGAGATCAAGACGATCGAGCTCGACGCGCGGCTCGTCGGCCAGAACATCGTCGACCAGCTCGAGAAGCGCATCGCGTTCCGCCGCGCCATGAAGCAGGCGATCATGCGCACGATGAAGGCCGGCGCGCGCGGCGTCAAGGTGCAGGTTTCGGGCCGTCTGGGCGGCGCCGAGATCGCGCGCACCGAGCGCAATCACGACGGCAAGGTGCCGCTGCACACGCTGCGCGCCGACATCGACTACGCGCACGTCGAGGCGTTCACGACGTTCGGCCGCATCGGCGTGAAGGTGTGGATCTACAAAGGCGAAGTGCTTCCCGAAGGCCCGCGCGGCGAGCGTGAGGGCCAGGGGCGCGCCGGCGGCGGCGACGGAGCCCGCTTCCGCGACAACCGTCGCGGCACGCGCGGCGGACGCGGTCGTGGCGCCGTTCGACCCGCGCAGGACGACAATCGGCCGGCTCTGGATGAGGCCGTGCGCGTGGCGCAGGCCGACGCGCAGTCGCTCGAGTCCGTCATCGACGGCGCTCCGGCCGCAGGCGGCGACAAGCCGAACGCGCCGCACGCCGGCATGGACACGGGCTATCGCGCGCACGGCGACGCCGCGAGCGCCGATGCGGGCGTGACCGGCGAGACGTCGCAGACGAATCCCGATTCGCAGCGCACGATCGACGCGGCGGAGCGCCCCGGTGCGCACTCGAGCGCGCCGACCGCGGATCATCCCGAACCCGCGCCCGGTGGCGGAACGCACAACCGCCCCGAGCTCAAGACCGGACCGGAAGACGACAACGCCGGTGCCGGGGAGGTTGGACGCTAGATGCTCACCCCGAAGCGAGTGAAATGGCGCCGTCAGCACCGCGGCCGCATGCGCGGTAAGGCGCTCGTCGGCAACACGCTGACGTTCGGCGAATTCGGCTTGCAGGCGCTCGAGCCGGTGTGGATGACCAACCGGCAGATCGAGGCGGCTCGTATCGCCATGACGCGTCACATCAAGCGCGGCGGCAAGGTCTGGATCAAGATCTTCCCCGACAAGTCGGTGACGAAGAAGCCGGCCGAGGTCCGCATGGGCTCCGGTAAGGGCAATCCCGAGTTCTGGGTCGCCGTCGTGCGTCCGGGCCGCGTGCTGTTCGAGCTTGCCGGCGTCGACGAGAAGGTGGCGCGTGAAGCGCTGCGTCTCGCGGCGCAAAAGCTCCCCATCGCGACCAAGATCGTGACGCGTGCCGAGCAAGAGGCAGAGGTGGCATCCTAATGAAGCGCAACGACTTGCGCGCCTTGCGCGAGCTCTCGCTCGCGGAGCTCGAGCAGCGCGCTCGCGAGACCAAGGAAGAGCTGTTCAACCTGCGCTTCTCGCTGCGGACCGGACACCTGTCCGACTTCTCGCGCGTGAAGCTGGTCCGCCGCAGCTACGCCCAGATTCAAACGGCAATTTCCGAAAAGCAGCTCACCCTTCGGCAAGCGCAGGGTGACATGAAGGCACGTCATGGAGCAGCCTAACACCGTGGAACGCACGAACCGGCGCCGCGTCAAGCAGGGCCGCGTCGCGAGCGACAAGATGGACAAGACCATCGTCGTCGTGACCGAGACCCGCGTGCCGCATCCGGTCTACAAGAAGGTCGTCCGCCGGTCGACGCGCTTCAAGGCGCACGACGAGGCGAACGACGCCAAGATGGGCGACCTGGTGCGCATCCAAGAGTGCCGGCCGATGTCGCGCGACAAGCGCTGGCGTCTGGTCGAGGTACTGGAGCGCGCGAAGTGATGACCCGACCCTTCGACAAGCTCAGGGTGACAGGAACATGATCCAGCAAGAGACACGGCTCAAGGTGGCCGACAACTCCGGCGCGCGCGAACTGCTGTGCATCCACGTCACCGGCGGCTCGCGGCATCAGTACGCGCACGTCGGCGACGTGATCGTCGGCACCGTGAAGAGCGCGATCCCGGGCGCGGCGGTCAAGAAGGGCCAAGTCGTGAAGGCGGTCATCGTGCGCACCAGCGCGCCGTTCCGCCGTCCCGACGGCTCGGTGATCAAGTTCGACGAGAACGCGTGCGTGATCATCAAGGGCGACAAGGACAACCTCGACCCGCGCGGGACGCGCGTCTTCGGGCCCGTCTGCCGCGAGCTTCGCGAGCGCGGGTTCCTCAAGATCGCCTCGCTGGCGCCGGAGGTGCTCTAGCATGGCGACCAAGATCGTCAAGGGCGACACGGTCATGCTGCGCCGCGGCAAGGAAAAAGGCAAGCGCGGCATCGTCAAGCACGTGTGGCCGAAGGACGGCTGCGCGACGGTCGAGGGCTTGAACGTGGTCAAGCGCCACACCAAGCCGGGCGCGTCGGGCGTTCAGGCCGGCGGCATCCTCGAGAAGGAAGCGCCGATCCCGCTCTCCGCGCTGATGGTGATCGATCCCAAGACCGACCGTCCCACGCGCGTGCGCCGCATGCGCCGCTCGGACGGCACCACGGTGCGCGTCGGCAAGTCGGGCGAGGAACTCCTCGTCCCGGTGAAGGCGAAATAATCGTGGCGATCAGCACGAAAATCATCGAAATCGGGCCGACTGCGAAGGCGCCACGTGTGGCGCTGGGTCCACGTCGCGGCCCGAAGGGACGCGACTAATGGCAGCGAGACTCAAAGAGAAGTACGACAACGAAGTGCGCGGGAAGCTGCAGGAGCGGTTCAACTACCGCAACCCGATGCAGGTGCCCAAGCTCGAGAAGGTCGTCATCAACATGTCGGTCGGCGACGCGATCCAGACGGCGAAAGCGCTGGACAAAGCGGTCGAAGAGCTGACGACGATCAGCGGTCAGAAGCCGGTGATCACCAAGGCGAAGAAGTCGATCGCGGCGTTCAAGCTGCGTGAAGGCATGAACATCGGCGCCAAGGTGACGCTCCGCGGCGACCGCATGTACACGTTCCTCGACAAGCTCTTCAACATCGTGCTGCCGCGCATCCGCGACTTCCGCGGGCTCAACCGCCGCTCGTTCGACGGGCGCGGCAACTACAACCTCGGTCTGCGCGAGCAGCTCGTGTTTCCGGAGATCGACTTCGACAAGGTCGACAAGGCGCGCGGCATGGACATCGTCATCGTGACGACGGCCCGCAACGACGAAGAAGCGACCGAGTTCCTCACCCAGATGGGGCTGCCGCTGCAGAAGCCGGCCGGTACCCAGACCGCAGGGGCGCGATAATGGCCAAGACCTCGCTGATCGAGAAGTCGAAGCGCACGCCGAAGTTCAGCGTGCGCGCGCACAACCGCTGCAAAGTCTGCGGCCGCCCCCGCGCGTACTACCGCAAGTTCGGCATGTGCCGCATCTGCTTCCGCGAGAACGCGCATCGCGGTTTCATCCCCGGCATCACGAAGGCCAGCTGGTAATGGGCGTCATCACCGATCCGATCGCCGATCTGCTCACGCGGATCCGCAACGCGAACACCGCGAACCATCAGACCGTCGACGTTCCGGCGTCGAGGATGAAGAAGGCCGTCGCGCAGATCCTGCTCGACGAAGGCTTCATCACCGGTTTGGAAGAGCTCAAGCAGGAAGGGCCGCAAGGCACGCTGCGCATCACGCTCAAGTACGGCCCGGAGAAGGAGAAGGTCATCACCGGCCTTCGCCGCATCAGCCGGCCCGGTCTGCGCGTCTATACCTCGAAGACGGAGATCCCGCGCGTCCTCGGCGGGCTGGGTCTCGTCATCATGTCGACCTCGAAGGGCATCATGTCGGGCAAGCGCGCCAAGCGCGAAGGCTTCGGCGGTGAAGTCCTCGCGTACGTCTGGTAAACGATCATGTCACGCATTGGAAAATTGCCCATCACGGTTCCCTCGGGCGTCGACGTCGCGCTGAACGACTCGACCGTCACCGTCAAGGGGCCCAAGGGCCAGCTCTCGCAGCACATCCTCCCGGTCGTCGAGGTCGCGATCGACGGCGGCACGGTCACCGTCACGCGCAAGCGTGACGACAAGCCGGGCCGCTCGGCGCACGGTCTGACGCGCACGCTCGTCGCGAACATGATCGACGGCGTGACCAAGGGCTTCCGCAAGTCGCTCGAGCTGCAAGGCGTCGGCTTCCGCGTGAACAAGGCCGGCAACGACCTGAACTTCTCGCTGGGCTTCTCGCACCCGGTGACGTACGCGGCGCCGGACGGCATCGCGTTCACCGTCGAGGGCACGAACCGCGTGCACGTCGACGGCATCGACAAGCAGCGCGTCGGCCAGGTCGCGGCGGAAATCCGCGGCCTGCGTCCGCCCGAGCCGTACAAGGGCAAAGGCATCCGCTACGCGGGCGAAGTCGTGCGCAAGAAGCTCGGCAAAGCCGGAAAGGCCGGGAAGAAGTAATGCCGGTTTCACGCAACGATCAGCGCCTGCGGCGCCACACGCGCCTGCGCAAGAAGGTCGTCGGCACGCAGTCGCGCCCGCGTCTGCAAATCTTCCGCAGCCTGCACCACACGTACGCGTTCGTCGTCGACGACACGAAGGGCCACACGCTCGTCGCGGCGTCGACGCGCGAGGGCACCGTCGCGGACGGTCTGGGTTCGCGCACCAACATCGAGGCGGCTCAAAAGGTCGGCTCGGCGATCGCCCAGCGCGCGAAGGCCGCCGGCATCAATGCCGTCGTCTTCGACACCTCGGGCCACAAGTATCACGGCCGCGTCGCGGCGCTCGCTGCGGCGGCGCGCGAAGCCGGATTGGAGTTCTAGCGCATGTACAACCGCGGTGGTCGCGATCGCGACAACCAGGGCTTCGAGGAGACGGTCGTCCGCATCAATCGCGTGGCGAAGGTCGTCAAGGGCGGTAAGCGCTTCAGCTTCTCCGCGCTCGTCGTCGTCGGCGACAAGAAGGGCCGCGTCGGCTTCGCGATCGGCAAGGCCGGCGAAGTGCCCGAGGCGATCCGCAAGGGCGTCGAGCAGGCGCGCAAGGCGCTGATCACGGTGCCGATGGTCGAGAAGACGATCCCGCACCAGGTCAACGTGCAGGTCGGCTCCGGACACGTCATGCTCAAGCCGGCGTCGCCCGGTACGGGCGTGATCGCGGGCGGCGCGATGCGCGCGGTGCTCGAGCTCGCCGGCATCCACGACATCGTCACGAAGTCGCTCGGCACCAACAATCCGATCAACGTCGTGCTCGCCACGTTCAAGGCCCTCGGGTCGCTCAAGACGGCCGAGAAGGTCGCGGCGCTGCGCGGCAAGACGGTCCAAGAGATTTTCGCATAATGGCTGAACAGTTTTCGTTGGCTACGCTCAAGCCGAATCCGCACTCGCGTCCCAAGCGCGTGCGCATCGGCCGTGGGCACGGGTCGGGCATGGTCAAGACCGGCGGCGAAGGCGGCAAGGGTCAGACCGTGCGTTCCGGCGGCGGCAAGGGTCCCGCGTTCGAAGGCGGCCAGACGCCGTGGGCGCGCCGGCTGCCGACCAAGCGCGGCTACTCGCAGAAGGCGCGCGACATCGGCCACTTCCGGCAGACGTTCGCGGTGCTCAACGTCGGCGATCTCGCCGGCTGGGACAATGCGGTCGAGGTGAGCCCGCAGTCGCTGCGCGACGCCGGCAAGATCAAGAACCTCAAGGACGGCGTGAAGATCCTCGGCGGCTCGACGAAGTCGAAGGCCAAGGGCGGCTCGCTGCCGGCCGGCCTGCGCTTCCGCGACGTGCTGTTCTCGGCGTCGGCGCGTGAGGCGCTCGGCGCCGTCGGCGCCGACTTCGGCGACACCGAAACCGCCTCGGCCGAGTAAGAGGCTTCGTGCTCAACACCCTTCGCAACGCGCTGACCGTTCCCGACATCCGCAAGCGGATCGGGTTCGTGTTCCTCGCGTTCGCGCTCTTCGTCTTCATGATCCACGTTCAGCTCCCGAACGTGAACCAGGCGAAGTGGAACTCGCTCATCCAATCGGGCGCGTTCTACCAGTTCCTCGGGTTCCTCTCGGGCGGCGCGCTGCAGAAGCTGTCGATCATCGCGATGGGCATCACGCCCTACATCAATGCGTCGATCATCATGCAGCTCATGACCGTGGTCATCCCGCAGCTCGAGGAGATGGCGAAGAAGGGCGGCGAGGAAGGCCGCAAGACGATCAGCCGCTACACGCGCTACCTGACGATCGTGCTCGGCACGATCCAGGCGACGTCGATGGCGATCGCGATGAGCCGCGGCGGCGTGTTCTACGACTCGTCGTGGCAGTTCATCGTGTACGCCGTGATCGCGTTCGTCTCGGGCACGATGTTCCTGATGTGGCTCGGCGAGCAGATCACCGACAAGGGCATCGGCAACGGCATCTCGCTGATCATCTTCGTCGGCATCGTGCTGCGCTTCCCCACGCAGGTCGGCCAGACGTTCTCGCTGGCCAACAAGGGCAACGTGAACTGGCTGGGCCTGATGCTGTGGCTCGGCATCGCGCTGGTCACGATCGTCTCGATCGTCTTCATGTACCAGGGCCAGCGCCGCATCCCGGTGCAGCAAGCCCGCCGCGTGATCGGCCGCAAGATGTACGCGGGACGTTCCAGCTACATCCCGCTGCGCCTGAACAACGCCGGCGTCATCTCGATCATCTTCGCGATCTCGATCTTGCTGCTGCCCCAGCAGGCGCTCTCGTGGTTCGGCGCGAGCAACAACAAGGGCGTGGCGGGAACGATCTCGTTCTACCTCACGACGTACTTCGGACCGACCTCGTTCCTGTACAACCTGGTCTACTTCTTGCTGGTCGTCGTGTTCACGTTCTTCTACTCGGCGATCGTCGTCAACACCAAAGACATCGCGGACAACCTCAAGAAGTCGGGCTCGTTCATCCCGGGCATCCGTCCGGGCCAGCCGACCATCGACTACATCAACAAGATCCTCGTCCGCATCACGACGGCCGCCGCGATCTACCTCGGCCTGCTCGCCGTCCTGCCGTCGCTCCAGCGCGACGTCGGCGTGACGTCGCTCTACATCGGCTCGACCTCGCTGCTGATCGTCGTCGGCGTGGCGCTCGACTCGATCACGCAGATCGAAGCGCGTCTGGCCATGCGCGACTATCGCGGGTTCATCAACCGGTGAACCTCATTTTCCTCGGGCCTCCGGGTGCCGGCAAAGGCACGCAGGCGAAGGCGCTCGAGGAGCGGTTCGGATACCGGCAGCTCTCGACCGGTGACATCCTGCGGCGCCATCGCGCCGAGAAGACGCCGCTCGGCGCGGAAGCGCAGGGCTACATGGACCGCGGCGAGCTCGTGCCGGACGATCTGATCATCCGCATGGTCGAAGGCGAATTGGCCGGTTCATCCGCCGACGTGATCTTCGACGGCTTTCCGCGCACGGTCGCGCAGGCGCAGGCGCTCGACGCGCTGCTCGCGCGCCAGGGGCGCGACGCCGTCGCGATCGCGTTCGACGTCGACAACGACGTGCTCACCGAGCGGCTCACCGGCCGCTGGACGCACGCGGCGTCGGGGCGCACGTATCACGTCCGGCACAACCCGCCGAAGGTGGCCGGCTGCGACGACGTGACGGGCGAGCCGCTCATGCAGCGCGCCGACGACAAGGAAGAGACGATCCGCACGCGCCTCGCGGAGTACGACGCGAAAACGGCGCCGCTCGTCGGCTACTACGACAAGAGCCCGGTGACCAAGCTCGTGCACGTCAACGCGCTCGAGCCGATCGACGTGGTGAGCACGCAGCTCGTCAAGCTCGTCTCGCGCGGGATGCCGAGCGCGACGTGATCACGATCAAGTCGCCGCGCGAGATCGAGATCATGCGGCGCAGCGGCAAGGTCACCGCGAAGACGCTCGCGATGCTCATGGACGCGGCGAAGCCCGGCGTGAGCACGCGCGAGCTGGACCGCCTCGCCGACCAGTCGATTCGCTCGATGGGCGGCGTTCCGACGTTCGTCGGCTACAACGGCTACCCGTCGTCGATCTGCACGTCGGTGAACGACGAGGTCGTTCACGGCATGCCGGGCGACCGCGTCTTGGAAGACGGCGACCTGCTGTCGATCGACATCGGCACGACGCTGGACGGTTACGTCTCCGACTCGGCCGTCACGGTCGCGATCGGGAACGTCAGCGAAGCGGCAGAGCGCCTGATGCGCGTGACGCAGGAGTGCCTCATGCACGGCATCGCGGCGATGCAGGCGGGGAACCGGCTGGGCGACATCGGCTACGCGGTCCAAAAGCACGCCGAGTCGCACGGGTACGGCGTCGTCCGCGCCCTGGTCGGCCACGGCGTCGGGCGCAAGATGCACGAGGACCCGCAGGTCCCCAACTACGGTCGTCCCGGCGAGGGAACCGTGCTGCGGAAGGGCCTCGTGCTGGCCATCGAGCCGATGATCACCGAAGGGACCTACGAGGTCGCAACCCTCGACGACGGCTGGACGGTCGTAACCGAGGATGGTAAACTAGCGGCGCACTTCGAGCATACGATCGCGATCACGGACGATGGTCCGAAGATCCTGACGTTGCGGGACGTGGCCGAGCACCCGGACGTAGCTCGCTACCGTCCCACCGAAGAAACCGTAAGAGTGGCATCATGAAAGTTCGACCCTCCGTCAAACGCATCTGTGATTCGTGCAAGGTCATCCGCCGCGAAGGCAAAGTGCGCGTGATCTGCACCGTCAATCCGAAGCACAAGCAGGTTCAAGGCTAATGGCTCGTATCTCCGGCATCGATCTTCCGCGCGAGAAGCGCATCGAGATCGGCCTCACGTACATCTTTGGAATCGGCCTGCCGACCTCGAAGCAGATCCTTCGCCAGACCGGGGTCAGCCCCGACGTGCGCGTCAAGGACCTCTCGAGCGAGGACGAGCAGCGTCTGCGCGAGGCCGTCGAGACCCTCAAGGTCGAGGGCGACCTGCGCCGCGAGATCGCGTCGAACATCAAGCGCCTCACGGACATCGGCTGCTACCGCGGCATCCGGCATCGCCGTGGGCTCCCCGTTCGCGGGCAGCGCACGAAGACGAACGCGCGTACCCGGAAGGGTCCGAAGCGCACGGTCGCCGGCAAGAAGAAGACCACCAAGAAGTAGGTTCGGAGCGGTGCCGCGCGAGCGGCATCGCTACCGTCTGCATCACGGCCCTCGTACGTTTGTGCGAGGGCCGTTCTGTTCGCAGCGGCTTACACGCATATTTCACCCGGTCGGGGCGTAAGTCTCGGGTAACGGGCTTCGCGTACAACCCTTGCATCGGCGTCGCATTGGCGTCGTCGCTTCGCGTGAATGCGAGGGGTGTATCATGGCAATTGTCCGCAGCGCCTGGGAAAGCTCGGCCACGCCGATCCCGATGACGGGTCTCTTGGACGCGCCGCACTGGGCGTCGGCCCATTCGCTGGCGATTCCGGCCGGCTTCATGCTCGTGCAGAACGACGCGAGCGCCATCGACATCGGCCTGGACCTGGTCGGCGACTCCGGGAACGACGCCGGCACGAACGACTACTTCTGGTTCGTCGTGGACGTCGACAACAACGGCGCCGTCACGCCGAGCCGCGACGTGCTCTACGGGCTCTTCCCCGGTCAGCCGAACCGTTTGGGCCGCTGGCTCATGGCGGGGCCGAACGAGACCTACGGCGCGCCGCTCGATCAGGTGATCGCCTCGCAGTGCCACGAAGGCTTCGGCCCGTCGGCCAAGTCGGGCGCACCGCACCGCCAATGGCAGCTGCGTCTGGAGTTCAGCGAGCTGGGCATCGCGATCGATCCGTCGTTGCCGCCGCCGGTCATCCACTTCGGGCTGCGCTGCGCGTCGAGCACGCCGGGGTTCGTGCACGACACGCCCGCGAACGTGCTCAGCGACTTCGCGGCATTCGACGCGATCGTGCTCGCGACGGCACCGGCGGTGATCTATCCGGCGGGGACGGCGGGCGCGGTCATCGGCGGCGTCGGCTTCATCCCGGCGACGAAGATCGGCGCGGACGGCTATGCGATGGCGATTCCGGCGCCGTACCCGATCGATCCGGACGAAGCCGCGTTCGGCGGCACGCTCGAGATTCTGGCGAACACCGCGACCGCCGCGTCGCTGTACGCGGGCGGCGCGCGCAAGTACAAGGTAATGCACCGTTCGGGCAACACGGCGGCGAACGTCAACGCGGCCGCGTGGGCGCCGCTGCGCGTGAACTGGGTCAACTACCGCTGGAACGGCGCGACGTACGTCATGGACTCGTTCGCGCCGGATGCGAACGACATGTACACGTTCGTCGATCCGTCGGTCGACTACTCGATCAAGGCGCTGCTCTGCCAGTGGGACACGAGCGCCGAACCGAACAACGTGCACCAGCTCGAGATGCAGTTCTTCGCGGCCGGCGGCGCGCCGATCGCGGCGCCCGTCCAGACGCTGACGCTGCGGATCGACAACCAGGCTCCGACCGTCAAGCTGCTCAACATTCTGCACAACGGGACGCCCGTCGCGCCGTGCACGATCCTCACGCTCTCGTCGGCTACGGACGGCGTGCAGCTCGAGTTCGAAGCGTTCGACGCCGAGGGCGACCTGCTGTCGTGGTCGCTCGACGCCGAGTTCGGCGCAGGCGTCGTGTCCGGCATCGCGTCGGACTCGTACGCGGCGCACCACGATCCGACCGGTCACCACGTGTGGCAAGGGCCGAGCGACGCGACCGCGCCGGCGGCGCCGGGATTCGTCCCGCCGTACACCTGCGCGTACCTGTTCCGCATCGGCGCGAGCTCGCGCGTGACGAACGGCTACGAGTACATCGGCTACACGAGCGACTTCAAGACTGTCACGATCATCAAGCCCGGTTCGCCGATCATCACGATGCTCAAGACGATCGAGCCGATCCACGCGGTGGCGCTCGGATTCACGCCGCATGCCAACGGCGGCACGCAGCCCGTCGGTGTTCCCGCGCTCGCGAAGGCCTGACGTTCGCGAACGCCGTCCCGGGCCGGCCGGAGGGGTGCCGGTCAGCTCGGGATGGGGAGCTTTTGTCCGCGGCCTTCGATGATGCAGCGGTCGAAGACGTGGCTGGCGGCTGCGATGTCCCACAAGCCGATGCCGAGCGACTCGAACAGCGTGATCTGCTCGTCGCCGGTGCGCCCGAGCGCGTGGCCCGCGATGACGTCGCTCAGGAGTGTCGCCTTCTCCCAGGTGAACGCGCCTGCTTCGTTCGCGGCGCGCAGATCGCCCGATTCGACCTTCGCCTGCGCGACGTCCTCGACGGCGATCACCGACGCGCGGCGCACGGTCTCGACGTCGATCTCCTGCGCATTCGCGCGGTTCGAGCCGGCGGCGTTCACGTGCGCGCCGTCCTTGAGCCAGGCGCCTTCGAAGACCGGCGTGTTCGCGCTGGTCATCGTGCAGATGACATCCGCGTTCTCGACGGCTTCGCGCGCGGTGCCGACCGGCTCGACGGGCCGGCCGATCTTCGCCGTCATCTCTTCGCAGAACGTCGCGCGGTGCTCGGCGTTCCGGCCGTAGACGAGCACGCGCGTGAAGTGGCGGACGTGAAAGCACGCCTCGAGCTGCGAGCGCGCCTGCCAGCCGGTGCCGATGACGCCGAGCGTGCTCGCATCCTCGCGCGCGAGGAAGCGCGTCGCGACGCCCGAGGCCGCGCCCGTGCGAATCTGTCCGAGCGTGTCGGCTTCCATCATCGAGAGCATCTGGCCGTTGTCGTCGAACAGCAGGTACCAGAAGCGCGCGCCGCGGCCTTTCATTGCGACGGTATACGTCTTGTGGCCCATGCGGCCCGCGTACGACGCTGCGAGAACCTGGATGACCGACGACTCCAAGTACGCGCGCTGCCGCGGCCGGTTCTGCGCGCGTCCCTCGGCGAGCGCGCGCGCCGCTTCCTCGACGAGCGTGAGCGCGTCGCGTACCGTCAGCGTGGCGGCAACGTCGCCTTCGGTCAGATAGAGCGGGTTCACGCCCGGCCCGACCCGACCACGGACGGATCCTTGTCGCCGAAGCCGGCCGCAATGTAGCGGTCGAACAGCGCGGCGACGCACGGCACGACGTCGAGCTTGCTGCCGTGGCGCGCGGCCTCGTCCACCATCAGCCGCAGGTCTTTGCGCGCCATCGACAGCTCGAACGAGGGCGTGTAGTCGCCCTCGGCCATCTTCTTGCCGCGGCCCTGGATCGCGTTGCCCGGGTTGAATTCCTTGAACAGGGCGAACGCGTCGATCGGCTCGATGCCGAGCGATCGGCCCAGCGCGTACACGTCGGCGAGGCCGCCGGTGATCACGAGCAGCATCATGTTGCCGAACAGCTTGAACGCCGCGGCGCGCGTCGGATCGTCGCCGAGCTCGAGCACCTTGCCGGTCATCGGCTCGAGGTGCGGCTTGACGCGCTGGCGGATGGCGGGCTCGCCCGAGAGCAGCATCAAGCCCGTCGCGTCGCGCGCGTTCGCCGGCGCCATGAACACGGGCGCGTGCGCGAACGTGCGGCCGCGCTGCTTCCAGCGCTGCACGCGCTCGCCGGTCGGCGTCGGCGCGGTCGTCGTGTGATCGGTGATGATCGCCGTCGGCAGGATGAGGTCGGCGAGCGGCTCGAGCACGCCGTCGACCGCGGCATCGTCGCTGAGCGTGAGGTGGATCTCCGCGGCGCCGCGCACCGCCTCCGCCGCCGTCTCGAACGCTTTCGCGCCGTCGGCTTCCAGCGCGCGCGCCTTTTCCGGGCTGCGGTTCCAGACGTGGACGGTCTCGCCGCGTTCGAGCATCTTGCGCA
This sequence comes from Vulcanimicrobiota bacterium, assembly GCA_963818845.1. GTDB lineage: Bacteria > Vulcanimicrobiota > Vulcanimicrobiia > Vulcanimicrobiales > Vulcanimicrobiaceae > Vulcanimicrobium. Next base: position 931,131 of record CAWFTO010000003.1, read on the forward strand.
CGAAGTTGGCGCCGAGCATTCCGGTTCCGAGGTAAGCGATCACGGGTTCTCCTTACGGCGAGACGGTGGGAGTCCTACCCACCGAAACCGGGGTACGCGCTCGGCGTTGCGGCGTCACGGTCGCTCGTATGCTGTCACGGCGCCGATGCGAACGACGACGTGGTAGCGGTCGCGCGCGAGCACCGCGCGAACCTGCGGCAGGACGCGCTGCTGGAAATCCGTGTTCGGGTAGTCGTCGGCGAAGACGATGTACTGCGCGTCGAACGGGCGCGGCCCCGTGCCGAGTACCGATGCGCCGGGGTGGCGAGCGGCGATCGAGGTGTACCACTCGTCGTGCGTCGCGACGGTCGCGCCGTCGGGGACGGCCGCGAGCACGGCGCGCGCGTCGCCGAGCGCGTGGTACGACGGGCGCAGGTAGTGCAGCGGGTGCAGCGGGCTGAACGCGATGAGCACGATCGTGCTGAGCGCGAACGCGACGGTCGTCAAACGCCGCGCGCGCCGCCTGGCCGCGACGCCCGCGCCGAAAGCGATCAGCAGCCAGGGAATCCACAGTGCGGCGTAGTGCATGCCCATGCGCCAGACCAGGCCGCTGTTCGCCAGCAGGACGATCGCGAAACCGGGGACCGCGAGCCAGACCAGCCGCGAACGCAGCGGCAAGAACGCGAGCGGCACGAACGCTTCGAGCACGTACGTGAGGCGGCCGATCGTGAGCACCGCGGCCGCGAAGGCGAGCGGGTGCGTGAACGGCGCCAGCACGAGGGCGAACGGTCCGTGCGCGAACGGATAGTCGTAGAAGTGCGACGGCGGCCACGGACCGACGCGGGGCAGCACGACCAGAAGGTACACCGCGTCGGAGACGAGCGCGACGCCGGCGGATGCGAGCGCGGCGCGGACGATCCCGCGGTCGCCGTTGCGGCCTTCGGCGATCGCGACCGCGATGCCGAGGATGGCGAGCTCGAGGCAGACGTCTTCACGCAGGCCGGCCATCAGCGCGGCGCAGACACCGACCCACGTCCACGAGCGCGTCTTGAGCGCGAGCCACCAGCCGAGCGCGAGCGGCGGAAGAAGCCCGAGGTCGCGGAACTCGGCGAAGCCGACCGCGACGAGCGGCGGGTAGACCAGCGCGACCGCCCCGATGCGGTTCGCGAGCGAGGGCGACGCGCCGCGCGCCCGCGCGATCGCGGCGAGGAGCGGCGCGCACGCGACGGCGCACGCGGCGAGCAGCGTCTGCAGCACCCAGACGCTGTGCGTGGCGGCGAGCAGCGGCCAGAGCAGCACGAGGTCGGGCGACCAGTGGAAGCGGTAGTGCGTCGTCTGCTCGACGCCGTTGAACATCCCGTGGAACGACGCCAGGATGATCTGCACGAACGTGCCGGTGTCGGCGCCGTAGCTCCAGTCGGCCGCTCGCACGGCGGCCAGGACGGAGAGCGTCAGGAACGCGACGGCAGAGCCGATCCAGAGAGCGGATGGTCGGGTGAAGCGCACCGAAGCGCGCTCGTTCGCTTCCAAGCCCCGAAGTCATCGAGCTATTCCGGCCGCGTCGCCCACACGCGCTCGATCGTGTCACCGAAGCGAGCGGGTGCATAATGCCCTAGGGCTGGAGGGTAGTGGTCCCTTTTGGCACCCGGGTTAGGCTGAACCCGGGTCGTGCTCATCGAGGCGCGTGAGCAAGACGGTCATAACCGCGATGAGGCGCTTGCGGCGGCTCATTTGTTGCCACGGTGCGGTTATTTGTCGCCACGTCACGGCCTGGCTGCCCGGCCCTGCTTTCAGCAGGGCGTAAAATAGCTGCTCCAGCGCGCGGTCTATATCGTCCATGTCACCCCCGTTCTGCTTTCAACTGATGGAGGGGATTGTCTTAACCGCGTGCGGGGCCGAACCTTGACGGGTGCCTAGCGCTAAGAAGCCGCGTCCGATCCGGCGGTGGCGGCTCGGTCGACCCTCGACCTGGTGACGGCAGAAGCCCGAGGTGGAGAAGCCGACGCCGGACGCGCCGCTGCCGAGCTAGGGCGACGCGCCGGCAAGAAGCGCGCTGGGAACCTAGCACCTGAGGACCGCAAGCGGATCGCCGAGGACGCCGCGCAAGCGGTGGGGCCCAAAGAAGGCGTGAAAAGAGACCACTACCGGGCTGGAGACGCCTGTTGCCGTGGGCCTCGGCCTATGGTAAAGTAAGCCGTTGTGTCCGGCTGCGGGCGCAACGCGCGTTCGCGCGCCCGCCGCTCTCGCCGAGCGGCCGGAAGGAAGGTCGGAGTCTCGCGGACGCGAGCCTGCCGGTCGAGGCGACGACACCGGGCCGCGCCCGGCAAGATAAATCACCGTAGAGAGCAGTTTTCGTTTGGCCGCCAAGAAGCAGACCAAGACCCGGAAGAAGCGCGAGTTCAAGAACGTCGGTTCGGGCGTCGCGCACATCCACTCGTCGTTCAACAACACGATCGTCACGATCACGGACAACACCGGCTCGACGATCGCCTGGGCGTCCGCCGGCAACCTCGGGTTCAAGGGCTCGAAGAAGTCGACGCCGTTCGCCGCGCAGATGGCCGCCGAAGCGGTCGCGCGCAAGGCGATGGACCATGGGATGAAGACCGCCGAGGTCTACGTCAAGGGACCGGGCGCCGGCCGCGAGGCCGCGATCCGTTCGCTGCAGGCCGCCGGCCTCGAGATCACGCTCATCAAAGATGTCACGCCCATCCCGCACAACGGTTGCCGTCCGCCCAAGCGGCGGCGCGTGTAACGGGGTTTCGAGAGAAGAATGGCCCGCTACACTGAAGCCGTCTGCCGTCTGTGCCGTCGCGAAACCGCGACCTCGAAGACCGGCGAAAAGATCAAGCTCTTCCTCAAGGGCGACCGCTGCCTGTCGAAAAAGTGCGCCGTCGAGCGCCGCGGCACCGCGCCCGGACAGAAGACGCAGAACACCAAGACGCGCCAGAAGATTTCCGAGTACGGCCGTCAGCTGCGCGAGAAGCAGAAGATGCGCCGCTACTACGGCGTGCTCGAGACGCAGTTCACGAACTACTTCCGCGAGGCGCAGCGCGTCAGAGGCCAGACCGGCGCGACGTTCCTGCAGCTGCTCGAGCGCCGTCTCGACAACGTCGTGTACCGCTTGAACCTCGCGCAGAGCCGCGCGCAGGCGCGTCAGCTCATCACGCACCGCCACTTCCGCCTCAACGGGCGCATCGTGAACGTGCCGTCGATCGTCGTGAAGCCCGGCGACGTGCTCTCGATCGCGGACCGCTCGATGAAGTCCGACCTCATCCTCGCCAACATCGAGACCGCCAAGAACCGCCGCCACCCCGAGTGGCTCGAGTTCAGCGAGACGGACTCGACGGCGAAGGTGCTCGCTCTCCCATCGCGCGAGCAGATCGATACCCCCGTCGACGAGCAGCTCATCGTCGAGTTCTATTCGCGGTAATCGCGGCCCGCTCGCTGCGTTGCCGGATGACTCGCGTACCGTAGTACGCTTCGCCATCCGGCGCCTTGCGATCGAACCACGCTTACCGCTCTGGCAAGATTGACCCAAACCACCGCTAGGCGTGCGATCGTCTCGACGATGTCGAGGCGGATAACGTAAGCGGAGAAAGACCACACCGAAAACATCATGACCGTCCTTGAAGCGCCGGCAGGCGCAAACATCGAAGTCCGCGAGCGCCGCGAGAACTACGCGAAGTTCGTGATCGAGCCGCTCGAGCGCGGCTTCGGCATCACGCTCGGCAACGCGCTGCGGCGCGTGCTGCTCTCGTCGATCCCCGGCGCCGCCGTCACGTACGTCAAGATCGACGGCGTGCTGCACGAGTTCTCGACCATCAGCGGCGTCGTCGAAGACACCGTCGACCTGCTGCTCAACCTCAAGGGTCTCCCGATCAAGCTGAACACGGAGGACCCCAAGGTCCTCACGCTCAGCGCGAACGGTTCGAAGGAAGTTACCGCGGGCGACATCGCCCCGGACGCCGACGTCGAGATCCTGCAGCCGAACTACCACATCGCGACGCTGTCCAAGAAGGACGCGAAGCTGTCGATGGAGATCGGCGTCGAGAAGTCGCGCGGCTACGTCACGTCCGACAAGCAGCGCAACATCGAGCACATGATCGGGCTCATCCCGATGGACTCGATCTTCTCGCCGATCCGCAAGGTGAACTTCAGCGTCGACGACACGCGCGTCGGCCAGTCGGTCGACTTCGACCGCCTCACGCTCGAGATCGAGACGAACGGTTCGATCACGCCGGACGACGCGCTCTCCGAGGCCGCGCAGATTCTCACCGAGGAGCTGCGTCTGTTCATCGGGTTCTCCACCGAAGAGAAGCCCGTCGCGACGGCGCCCGCCAGCGAGTGGGACGTGCCGGTCGAGACGCTCAACCTCTCCGTGCGCTCGTTCAACTGCCTCAAGCGCGCCGGCATCTCCAAGGTCTCCGAGCTTCTCGACATGACGGAAGACGAGATCATCAAGATGCGCAACTTCGGCAAGAAGTCGCTCGACGAAATCAAGCAGGTCCTGGAAGAGCGCAACCTCTCGCTCCGCCAGAACTAGTGGCTTCGCCGCACTCCATCCGCAGGTAAGGAATCATGCCGCACCAAGTCGCCAACAAGCGCCTCTCGCGCACGGACGGCCATCGCAAAGCGCTGCTGCGCAATCTCGCGACGTCGTTCTTCAAGCACGAGAAGATCGAGACGACCTCGACCAAGGCCAAGGAAATCTCGAAGGTCGTGGAGCGCCTGATCACGCAGGCGCGCCGCGGCGACCTGCACTCGCGGCGCCTCGTTGCGTCGTATCTCACCGAAGAGCCCGTCGCGAAGAAGCTCTTCGATCAGATCGCGCCGTCGCTCAAGGACAAGTCCGGCGGCTTCACGCGCATCACCAAGAGCCGCGTTCGCCCCGGCGACGCGGCGGAATTGTCGATCCTGGAGCTGGTTCGATAGCTTCGTAGCCGACGTCTCGGCCGCGGCACTAGCCAGCGGCCGAGAATCTGCTACAGTAGGGGCTATCCCCTCATGGTGACCACGACCGCGGACGATCCGCTCAGTCTCACGCCCATAACACGATCGTTCGTCGCGGACAGCATCACGCCGATCTCCGCGTATCTCGCCCTGGCCCAGCCGGGGCGTTCGTGTTTGCTGGAGTCCGTGGAAGGCACCGAGCGGATCAGCCGGTTCTCGCTGATCGGATTCGACTACCTCGAGTCGTTCACGATCGACCGCGACCCCGCGATGCTCGAGCGCATCCGCGCGACGGTCGGCAAGTACCGTCTCGAGCGCAGCGACTTGCCGTACTCGGGCGGCGCGGTGTGCGTGTTCACGTACGACGCGGCGCGCGCGCTCGAGCCTGCCCTTCGACAAGCTCAGGGTGACATGAGGGTCGCTCAGGGTGAGAGGGGTGCGCCGCCGGCGGATGTTCGGTTTGCGGATGCGCTGGTCGTGGTTCCGGGAACCTGGCTCGTGTTCGACCACTTCACGCACCGCCTCACGCTGATCGGGTTTGCGCGCGATGAGAGCGAGCGCGACGGCGTCGAGGCGCGGCTGGACGCGTACGTCGCGCGGCTGCTCGACCAGCGCCCGACGGCGCCCGGAGCGGTGCGCGCCGATGGTCCGGTCGTCGCGTCGATGGACGAGGCGACGTTTCTCGACCGCGTCGCGCAGGCGAAGCGCTTCATCTACGACGGCGACGCGTACCAGCTCCAAGTCGGCATCCGCTTTTCGTGCGCGCTCGCCGGCACGGCGTTCGACTTCTACCGGCAGATTCGCGCGCGCAATCCGTCGCCGTACATGTTCTTCGTCGAAGGCGGCGGACGCGCGGTGTTCGGCGCTTCCCCGGAGTTCCTCGTGCGGCTCGACGGACGGACGGCGCGCATTCGCCCGCTCGCCGGGACGCGCCCGCGCGACGCCGATCCCGAGCGCGATCAGCGCGTCGCCGAAGAGCTCCTCGCCGATCCCAAGGAGCGCGCCGAGCACGTCATGCTCGTCGACCTTGCGCGCAACGACCTCGGCGCCGTCTGTCGTCCCGGCTCGGTCCGCGTCGACGAGCTCATGGTGATCGAGCGGTACTCGCACGTGATGCACATCGTGTCGAACGTCGTGGGCGAACTGCGCGACGACAAGGACGCGCTCGACCTGTTCGCCGCGTCGTTTCCGGCCGGTACGGTGACCGGCACGCCGAAGATCCGCGCGATGCAGCTCATCGACCGCCTGGAGCCCGTGGCGCGCGGGTTCTATGCCGGCAGCGTCGCACATCTCGACTTCGACGGCGACCTCGACTCGTGCATCATCCTGCGCTCGGTCGCCGTCGCCAACGGCCGCGCGTACTGGCAGGCCTCGGCCGGCATCGTCGCCGACAGCGTACCGGCCGCCGAGTACGCCGAGGTCTTCGCGAAGACGGGCATCGTGCGCGCCGTGCTGGGCATCGACCCTTCGACAGGCTCAGGGTGACAATGCAGGTCAGGGTGACAATGCAGGTCAGGGTGACAAGGGCGCGATGAAGCTTTTGCTTGTCGATAACTATGATTCGTTCACGTGGAATCTGGCGCATCTGTTCGGTGCGCTGCCCGGCGTGGACGTCGATGTCGTGCGCAACGACGATCCGCGGCTGGACGACGGCGTGACGGCGCGGTACGACGGCGTCGTCGTCGGTCCGGGCCCGGGGCGTCCCGCGGACGCGGGGCGCACGCCGGCGATCCTGCGCGAAGCGGCACGCGACCGGCGTCCGCTGTTCGGCGTGTGCCTGGGGCTGCAGGCCATCGGCGAAGCGTTCGGCGGCCGCGTCGTGCACGCGCCCGCGCAAATGCACGGCAAAACGTCGGAGATCACGCACGACGGGCGTGACGTGTTCGCGAACCTGCCTTCCCCGTTCACCGCGACGCGCTATCATTCGCTCGTCGTTTCGCACGACGGGTTTCCCGCCGCGCTGCGCGCGAGCGCGGCGAGCGACGACGGCGTCATCCAGGGAGTCGCGCACCGCGACCTGCCGATCGCGGGCGTCCAGTTCCACCCCGAGTCGGTGCTGACGGGCGAAGGCCCCAGGCTCGCGGAGAACGTCGTCCGATGGATGAACGCGTCGCGACAAGCGCAGGGCGAGCCGTGAGCGCGGACGCCTATCCCGCGCTGCTGCGCGGCGTGCTCGGCGGACGCGACCTGACGGCCGACGAGATGGCGGCGACGATCGGCGCGATCATGGACGAGCTGCTCTCGCCGGTGCGCGCGGCGGCGCTGCTCGCGGCGCTCGCCGCGAAGGGCGAGACGGTCGACGAGGTCGTCGGTGCGGCGCGCGCGATGCGCGAGCGCAGCGTTCGGGTCGAGCACGGGTTGCCGCTCGTGATCGACGTCGTCGGCACCGGCGGCGACAACGCGCACACGATCAACATCTCGACCGCCGCCGCGTTCATCGTCGCGGGCTGCGGCGTGCCGGTCGCCAAGCACGGCAATCGTGCGGCGTCGAGCGCGTGCGGAAGCGCGGACGTGCTCGAAGCGCTCGGCGTGAAGCTGGAGCGCTCGCCCGACGAGTCGGCGCAGCTCCTGCGCGACCACAACATCGCGTTCTTGTTCGCGCAGCGCCACCATCCGGCGATGCGCGCCGTCGCGCCGATCCGGCGCGAACTCGGGGTGCGCACCGTCTTCAACCTGCTAGGCCCGCTCACGAATCCCGCCGGCGCGACGCGCCACGTGATCGGCGTCGCGCGGCCCGAGCACGTCGATCTGATGGCGGGCGCGCTGCAGTTGCTCGGCACCGAGGCCGGCGCCGTGGTCCACGGGTCGGACGGCCTGGACGAAATCTCCGGCGAAGCGCCGACCGAGGTCGCGCAGTTCGACGCGCGCGGCCTGCGGCGCTGGACGCTCGATCCGCGTGCGCACGGGGTGCACGCGTCGCGTGCGGAGATCGCGGGCGCCGACCCGGGGACCAACGCGACGGCGCTGCTGTCGATTCTCGAGGGCGAGCGCTCGCCGCGCGCCGGCCTCGTCGTGCTCAACGCGGCGCTCGCGCTCGTCGTCGCCGGCGAGGCCGTCGACCTCGAGGACGGCATGGTTCGCGCGCGCACGTCGGTGGACACCGGCCGCGCTCGCGCCGCGCTGGACGCCCTTCGACAAGCTCAGGGTGACATGGGGGCTGCGCAGGGTGACGCCCTTCGACAAGCTCAGGGTGACATAGGGGTAGTGCAGGGTGACATCGTTAGGATGACAACAGGAACGTCAGGGTGATGGTGCCGATCGTTCGATGACCGATATGCTCGAGAAACTGTATGCTGCCAAGGCGCGCGTGCGCGCTGCGGACGAGGTGCGCGAACCGTACGAGGCGGTGCGCGAACGTGCCGTCGCGCGCGTCGCCGAGCGGCGGCCGTTGCGCAGCGCGCTCGCCGCCGCCCGTGGGCCGGCGATCATCGCGGAGATCAAGCGCGCTTCGCCGTCGGTGGGCATCATCGTGCCGCACCTCGATCCGGCCGAGATCGCGCACGCGTACGAGACATCCGGCGCCGACGCGATCAGCGTGCTCACCGAGGCGGACCACTTTCTGGGCGACCTCGCATACCTCGACGTCGCGCGCGCCGCGTCGGCGCTGCCGCTGCTGCGGAAAGACTTTCTCTCCACGCCGTACGAGGTCGCGCAGTCCGCAGCGTACGGCGCGGACGCGATCCTGGCGATCGTCGCGGGGCTGACCGACGAGCAGCTCGCGTCGCTGCTGGAGCACGCGCGCGCGTTCGCGCTGGACGTTCTCGTCGAAGTGCACACCGAGGTCGAGCTGCGGCGCGCTCTCGCGCTCGGCGCGACGCTGCTCGGGATCAACAACCGCAACCTGCACACCTTCGAGACGGATCTTGCCGTGACCGAAGAGCTGCTGCCGCTCGTGCCGCCGAGCGCGATCGTGATCAGCGAGAGCGGCGTGAGGTCGCAGGACGACGTGCGGCGGCTCGTCGCGCACGGCGCGCGCGGCGTGCTGGTAGGCGAGTCGCTGATGCGGTCGGACGACAAGGCGCGGGCGATCCGGGCGCTCAAGAACGTCCCCGTCGACATGACCCCGGCGTAGTGCGGACCCGCGTCAAGATCTGCGGCTGCACGAGCCCCGCGGACGCGAGCCTCGCCATCGAGGCGGGAGCCGACGCCGTCGGCGTCATCCTCGCCGAGCATTCCGCGCGACACGTGAGCGTCGAGCGGTTGCGCGAGATCGCGTCGACCGTGCCGGCGATGATCACGCTGGTCGCGGTCTTCGTCGATCCGCCGGCTGCGCTCGTCGACGAGGCGCTCAAGGCGGGTGCGATTCCGCAGTTCCACGGCTACGAGCCGGCGGCGTCGTGCGAGGCGTTCGCCGCGGGGCCGTACCTCAAGGCGTATCACGTGCGAGGCGATCGTGCGACGACGCGCGCGCAGTTCGACGCGTTCGCGCGGCCGTTCGAGCACGCGACGTGGCTGTTCGACACCGCCGGCGACGGCGGGCGCAGCGGCGGCACCGGACGCACGTTTCCGTGGGAGACGGCGCGCGAACTTGCGGGCCACCGGCGCTTCGTCGTGAGCGGCGGCCTCACGCCGGAGAACGTGGGCGAGTGCGTGCGCGCGGTGCGGCCGTACGCGGTTGACGTGCGCAGCGGCGTCGAGACCGGCGGCATGAAGGACGCAGCAAAAATGCGCGCGTTCGTGGAAGCGGTGCGGCATGCGGACGCAGCCTGACGCGCGCGGGTACTTCGGGCGCTTCGGCGGCGTGTTCGTGCCGGAGGTCCTCGTCGAGGCGCTCGCTCGCCTCGAAGCCGCGATGAACGAGGCGTTCGCGGATCCGGCGTTCTGGGCCGCGTACGAGGTGCTGCTGCGCGACTACGTCGGACGGCCGTCGCCGCTCTACCACGCGGAGCGGCTCGTCGACGGGCCGCACGCACCCGTGCTCTTCAAGCGCGAAGACACGAACCACACGGGCGCGCACAAGATCAACAACACGGTCGGCCAGGCGCTGCTGGCGCAGCGCATGGGCAAGCGGCGGCTGATCGCCGAGACCGGTGCGGGCCAGCACGGCGTCGCCACCGCGACGATCGGCGCGAAGCTCGGCATGCAGGTCGACGTCTACATGGGCGCCGTCGACGTCGAGCGGCAAGCGCTCAACGTCTATCTGATGAAGCTGCTCGGCGCGACCGTGCATCCCGTCGAAGGCGGGACGCGCACGCTCAAGGACGCGACGAACGAGGCGTTTCGCGAGTGGGCCGCGCGCGTCGAGGACACGTTCTACGTGATCGGGTCGGTCGTCGGCGCGCACCCGTACCCGTACCTCGTGCGCGAGTTCCAGAAGGTGATCGGCGTCGAGGCGCGCGCGCAGGTGCTCGAGCGCTACGGGCGGCTGCCGAGCGACGTCGTCGCGTGCGTCGGCGGCGGCTCGAACGCGATGGGCATTTTCCGCGGATTCGTCGACGATGCGGACGTACGGCTGTGGGGCGTCGAGGCCGCGGGTCACGGCCTGCACGCCGGCGACACCGCGGCGTCGCTGAACGCCGGCAGCGTCGGCGTGCTGCACGGCTCGCGCAGCTACGTGCTGCAAGACGACGAAGGCCAAGTCAAGGACACGCATTCGATCAGCGCGGGTCTGGATTATCCGGGCGTCGGGCCCGAGCATTCGTACCTCAAGGATAGCGGCCGCGCGACCTACGTCGCGGTCGACGACGACGAGGCGCTGGCCGCGTTTCACCGCACCGCGCGGCGCGAAGGCATCGTGCCGGCGCTCGAGTCGTCGCACGCGATCGCGTTTGCCGCGCGGCTCGCCGCGGAGCGCGGTCCGTCGGGACTCGTGCTCGTCAACTTGAGCGGGCGCGGCGACAAGGACGTGCGCACCGTCGCCGCGCTCGAGGGCACCGAGGTCCTGCGGTGATCGCGAGCACGCCGCTCGACGCTGCATTCGCGCGTGCGCGCGACGAGCGCCGCGCGGCGCTGATCGGGTACGTCGTCGCCGGGGATCCCGACCGCGAGAGTACGCTCGGCGTCATCGACGCGCTGACGCAGGCCGGCGTCGACGTCATCGAGCTCGGCATTCCGTACGGCGATCCGCTGGCCGATGGTCCGACGATCGCGGCGGCCGGACAGCGCGCGCTCGCCGGCGGCATGAAGTTCGCCGACTCGATCGCGCTCGCCGCGCAAGCGCGTGCGCGCGGTTCGGCTCCGATCCTGTTCTTCACGTACCTCAATCCGGTCGACCGCTACGGACCCGAGCGATTCGCGCGCGAGGCGCGCGACGCCGGCGTGGACGGCGCGATCGTCCCCGACGTTCCGCTCGAAGAGCTCGACGCGTTCGCGCCGCCGCTGCGCGCGGCCGGCCTGGCGATCCCGCTGTTGATCGCGCCGACCACGCCGCACGCGCGCGCGGTGCGCCTCGCGCAGGCGTCGAGCGGCTTCGTCTATCTCGTCTCGCGGCTGGGCGTCACCGGGGCGAAGCGCGAGCCCGACGTCGCGTGGATCACGGAGGCCGTCGCACGGCTGCGTCCGTCGACCGCGCAGCCGCTGGCGGTCGGCTTCGGCATCTCCACGCCGCAGCACGTCGCCGCGGTTGGCGCCGTCGCGGACGCCGTCGTCGTGGGCAGCGCATTGATCGATGCATACGCCGGAACGAGCGGCGCGGACGCGGCGCGGCGGGCAGGACGGTACGCCGCTTCCTTGCGCGACGCGCTTCCCCGCCGGCCGTCGTAGCAGGAATCGCTCCCGGCAAGGCGCATGGGGGTGCAGTTTTGTTCCCCCGTTCCGGAGGACGCCGTTCATGCATCTTCGCCCCACCGCCGCGGCCGCCGCGCTCGCACTACTCGCGGCGTTCGCCGCGCCGTCGGTTCCGGTCGCCGCAGCCGGCGACACGATCCTGTTCGGCGCGCCGATCTCGCTGACCGGAAGCCTGACGAAGGAAGGCCACCTCACGCAAGAGGGCTACGAAGTCTGGAAGGACTACGTCAACGCGCACGGCGGCATCAAAGTCGGCGGCAAGTCGTACAAGGTCGACATCAAGTACTACGACGACGAGTCCAAGAACGACACGTCGGCGCAGCTCGCTGAGCGTCTGATCGATCAGGATCACGTCAACTTCTTGCTCGGGCCGTACGGCTCGGGGACGAGCTTCACCGTCGCCGGCATCGCCGAGCGCAAGAAGATGCCGATGGTCGAAGGCAACGGCGCCGCGGAGCGCATCTTCAACCAGGGCTTCAAGTACACGTTCGGCGTGCTCTCGCCGGCGCGGCGCTACCTCGAAGGCATCCTCGCGCTCGCGCGCGCGCAGAAGCCCGCGGCGCAAACGCTCGCGGTGACCGCCGCCAGCGACGCGTTCTCGCAGGAAGTCGCGCAAGGCGCGGCCGCGTGGGCGACGTCGCACGGGATGAAGGTCGTCTACAACAACAAGTATCCCGACACCGCGACCGATGTGTCGTCGCTGATCTCGGCGCTGAAGGCGACGAATCCCGACGTGATCCTCAACGCGGGCCACTTGCAGGATGCGCTGCTCGTGCAGAAGGGGCTGCGCGAGCAGAACGTGCCGGCGAAGGCGTACGGTTATTCGGTCGGCCCCGACACCCCGGACTTCGCCACCACGCTCGGCGCGGACGCGAACGACGTGTTCGGTGGCGCGCAGTGGTCGGAGTCGGTGAAGTACAAAGGTGAGCCCGGATTCTACCGCACCGCGCCGGAGTACGCGAAGGTCATCGAGCAGCGCTACCACCACCACGCCGACTACCACAACGCGGAGTCGACGGCGGCGTGCCTGGCGTTCCAGTACGCGATCGCTCGCGCGGGATCGCTCGACCCCGAGAAAGTCCGCGACGCGCTCGCGAAGCTGGACGTGACGACGTTCTACGGCATCATCAAGTTCGACAGCCGCGGCCTGAACGTGTACAAGCCGATGGTCGTCAATCAGATCCAAGGCGGGAAGCTGCTCACGGTGTGGCCGACGGGCCTCGCGGCCGCGAAGCCCGTGTACCCGGCGCCGCCGTGGGGCCAGAGGAAGTAGCGGAGCCCCTTCGTGCAGCTGCTGGCTCAGGATCTCGTCAACGGGATTCTCGCAGGCGGGATCCTGGCCGTCGTCGCCCTCGGCTTCTCGCTGGTCTGGGGCATCATGAACATCATCAACCTCGCGCACGGCTCGTTCATCATGCTGGGCGCGTACACGACGTATCAGCTGACCAAGAGCTTCGGCCTCGACCCGTTCTTGACGATGCCGATCGCGTTCGTGCTGCTGTTCGCGCTGGGCTATCTCGTCCAGCGGCTGCTGATCAACCGCGTCGCGCGCGCGCCGATCCTGATCACGTTCCTGCTCACGTTCGGGCTGTCGCTGCTGGTCGTCAACCTCGCGCTGATCGTCTGGACGGGTGACACGCGCGGCGTCACGACGTCGTACTCCGGAGCCAACTTCACGTTCGGCGGCGTCACGGTGCCGCTCGTGAAGCTGCTCACGCTGGCGGCGGCGCTCGTGATCACCGGGCTCCTGCAGCTGTGGCTGACGCGCTCGCGCACCGGCCGCGCGATTCGCGCGACGTCGATGGACATCGGCGCCGCGCAGCTCGCAGGCGTGCGCGTGCGGCAAATCTACGCGATCGTCTTCGGGCTCGGCGCGGGTCTGGCCGGCGTCGCCGGATCGCTCATCAGCCTCTCGTACGCCATGACGCCGTCGATGGGCGACCCGTTCTTGATCAAAGGCTTCGTGGTCTGCGTGCTCGGCGGGCTCGGTTCGGTGCAGGGCGCGCTGATCGGCGGGCTGGCGTACGGCATCGTCGAGGCGTTCGCGACGCAGTACAACGGAACGATCCTGGGGCAGTCGATCAGCGGCTCGGGGCTGCAGGACGCGATCGCGCTGATCGCGCTCTTGATCGTGCTCATCGTGCGCCCGACGGGGATCGCCGGGAAAGCGACCGCGTGAAGATCGGCCTGGGCGGCATCACGGGGAACCCGATCGCCTTCGCGTTCGTGCTCGCCGTGATGGCGCTGCTGCTGCTCGTGCCGCTGGGCCACAACGGCTACATCGAGATCGTGTTCCGCAACATCCTCATGTATGCGGCCATGGCGTACGGCTGGAACCTGATCGGCGGCTACACGGGATACGTGTCGTTCGGCAACGTGACGTTCTTCGGGCTGGGCGCCTACTGCTCGGGCGTGCTCTCGACGCATCACGTGACGAACCTCTTCGTCTACGTGCTCGTCGCGATGGTCGTCAACGCGGCGTTCGCCGCGATCGTCGGCTTGCCGGTGCTGCGGTTGCGCGGGCACTACTTCGGCATCGCCACGCTCGGCATCGGCCTGGCCGTCTCCGACATCGTCGAAAACCTCGACGTGCTCGGCGGCTCGAGCGGCATCCACCTCACGCAGGTCGACGAGGCGCACTTCTCCGTGTACTACTACGCGATGTGGCTCGTCGCGCTCGGCGCCATGCTGGCGACGTTCTTCATCGCTCGCTCGAAGCTCGGCTACGCGTTCGTCGCCATCCGCGAGAACGAGGACGCGGCGGCGGTGCTCGGCATCGCGGCAACGCGCTACAAGATCACCGCGTGGGCGATCAGCGCGATGATGGCGGGGGCCGCCGGCGCGATCTTCGCGCCGGCGAACGGCTTCATCGAGCCGTCGATCACGTTCGCGCCCGACTCGAACGTCTTTCCGATCGCGATGACGATCCTGGGCGGCATCGGCACGGTCGCGGGGCCCTTCATCGGCGCGCTGCTCCTGGCCGGCGTGAACGAGCTGCTGCAGAACTACTTCATCAACTCGCACACGCTGTTCTTCGGAGCGACGATCGTGCTGATCGTGCTGCTGCTCCCGCGCGGCCTGGTGTGGCTCTTCGGCCTGCGCGGCGGCGCGCGCACATGGCTCAAGAGCCTCGCGGCGTATCGCGTGTGAGCACGCAGTCGCAGTCCCAATCGCAGTCGGGCACCACGGGGCCGGACGTCGCGCTGCGCGTGCGCGGCGTGGGCATGCGCTTCGGCGGGCTCTGGGCGCTCGACGACGTGACGTTCGACGTACCGCGCGGCGCGGTGCTCGGGCTGATCGGGCCGAACGGCTCGGGGAAGACGACGCTGATGAACGTCGTGAGCGGCGTGTACAAGCCGACGAGGGGCGAGGTGCTCTACGGCGGCCGGCGGATCAGCGACGTACCGACGCACGCGGTGTGCCACCTCGGCATCGCGCGCACGTTCCAGGTCGTCAAGCCGTTCGCGAACCTGACCGTGCGCGAGAACGTCGCCGTCGGCGCGATGTACGGGCGTCGAGGGCGGAAAGCGATCGACGCGCGCGTCGTTCGAGCGCGCGCAGGAGCTGCTCGACGCGGTCGGGCTGGCGCGCGTCGCGTCGCGTCCGGCCAGCGACCTGACGATTCCCGACCGTAAGCGGCTCGAGGTCGCGAAGGCGCTGGCGCTCGATCCCGACGTGCTGCTGCTCGACGAAGTCATGGCCGGATTGAACGCGACCGAGGTCGACGAAGCGCTCGAGTTGCTGCGCACGGTGCACGCGCGCGGCGTGACGCTGATCGTCGTCGAGCACCTGATGAAGGCGATCGTGTCGATCTCGACGTCCATCGTCGTGCTTGCCGAAGGGAAGAAGATCGCGGAAGGCGCGCCGAGCGACGTGCTCGCCTCGCCGCAGGTGATCGAAGCGTACCTCGGTTCGCGCTGGGCGAAGCGTCAGGAGCAGCTGCAGATCGTGGCGCGCGAGCGCGCCGAGGCCGCGGCGATCGAGCACGCCGAGGACGGCGCGTGACGGCCGCCGGCGCGTCGGGCATCGCGGCGGCGCCGTTCGTCGTCGAGGCGTTGAGCGCGGGCTACGGCGACACACAGGTCTTGTGGGACGTGTCGCTGCGCATCGAGCCGGGTGAGATCGTCGCGCTGATCGGATCGAACGGCGCGGGAAAATCGACGGTGCTCGGCGCGATCAGCGGTCAGGTGCCGACGTGGTCGGGCGACGTGCGCTTCGGCGACCGGCGTCTGACGGGACTCGAGCCCGACCGCATCGTCTCCGCAGGCGTGATTCAAGTGCCGCAAGGCCGGCGGCTGTTCGGATCGCTCAGCGTCGAAGAAAACTTGCTGATGGGGGCGTACCTGCGCCGCGACAACGAGGTGCGCAGCGATCTCGAGCGGATGCTCACGCTGCTGCCGCGGCTGCGCGAACGGTTCCGGTTTCTGTCGGGACGGCTTTCGGGCGGCGAGCAGCAGCAGGTCGCGATCGCGCGCGCACTGATGGCGCGCCCGAAGGTGCTGCTGATCGACGAGATGTCGCTCGGCCTCGCGCCGGTGCTCGTCGACAGCCTGATCGAGCTTCTGGAGCAGATTCACGCGACGGGCGTGTCGATCCTGATCGTCGAGCAGGACGTGCAGACGGCCCTGGAAGTGAGCTCGCGCGCGTACGTGCTCGAGACGGGGCGCATCACGCTCAGCGGGCCGTCGGCGCAGCTCCTCGACGACCCGCAGGTCAAGAAGGCGTATCTCGGCGTGTAGCCGCGACCATCGCGCGTGACGCCGGGTAGCGGCGACGTCACGCGGTGCCGTCGTAGGCGGCCTTCAACACGGCGACGTCAAGCTTGACCATCTGCATCATCGCGTCGGACGCACGCTTCGATGCCGCTTTGTCGTCGCTCTTCATGAACTCAAACAGGATGGACGGGACGATCTGCCAGGACACGCCGTAGCGGTCTGTCAGCCATCCGCACGCCTCCGGTGATCCGCCGCCGGCGAGCAGCGCGTCCCAGTAGCGGTCGACCTCGGCCTGATCGTCGCAGGTCACGACGAAGGAGATCGCGTGGTTGAACGGCTCGTTTTGTCCGGCAGTCATCGCGGTGAATGCTTGTCCGAAGAGCTCGAACTCGACGACCTTGACCGAACCGGGCGGACCGCTCGGTGAGTCGCTCTCGAGCGCGGCGACGCTCGCGATCCGCGAATCCGGAAAGATCGACGCGTAGAACGCCGCCGCCTCCTCGGCCTCGCGCGCGTACCATAAGAACGGAGTAATCTTCTGCATGGCGCCCGCTCTTCGCGGCACGATGCGGGCGAGCCTCACATGGGCATCGAGGGGGGCGGCGGTTACCGGTTCGGCAATGTCGCCGACGCCGTGAATGCCGGCTTTCCTGGCGAGGGCCAATAGGGTCAACTCGCGTATCGACCTGTTCATGTGGATCCCGTCCGTGACCGAGTTCGCGCGGCGGCCCTCGCCGGCGTCGAAGCCGCAGTCGCTCGCGTTCGACGGGACGACGCTGTGGATGGGATCGCGCGAGACGCGGCGCCTGTATGCGATCGATCCCGTGTCGTGGCGTGCGCGAGAAGAAGCGGAAATGCCGGGCGTGCCGTGGGGGATGACGTGGGCGCGCGACGCCCTGGTCGTCATCTATGGGGTCGGTGAGGACGACGACCGCGTCGTCCAGCGGTACGTGCCAGGCAGCGGCTTTGACGGCGAGCCCGTGCGTGCGCCGGACGGCACGGGCTCGCAGCTCGGGTGGGACGGCGACGTGCTCACGATCAGCCAGTGGTACAACCGGCGCGTGCTCGGCGTCGATGCGAGCGGCGCGGTGATTCGCGCGTTCGACGTGCCGCACGGCGTGTGCGCGCAGACTGTCGTCGACGGACGGTTCTACCTCGTGACGACCGACGACGAGGAGACCGGCGAGTACTGGATCACGCGGGTCGATGCGCGCGGCGAACGCCCGCACGTCGACGATCTTGCCGTCGTGCCGTTCCCGGCGCGCGCGCTGGCGTTCGACGGCGAGCGGTTCTGGACGAATCATCGCGAGGCGGACGAGATCGTCGCGTTCACGCTACCCGAGCCGGCGTAACCGGGGTGCGCCGTCGCGGCGGTCTTGCGGTGCTCGCGCTTGCCGTCGGATTGTGCGCGTTCGCGATCTGCGCCGGAGACGCGCATGCCGCAATGCTGCCGTACTCGCGGGCCGATCCGGCGCTGTGGCGGTGGCTGCCGCACGGCGAGGATCTGTTCGAGCCGTGGCGCCGCCATCTCGCGATGCGGATCGCGCACGTCGATCCGATGTTCGCCCTGCGCGAATGGCGCCACCCCGCGTACGATCCCGCCGCCGGACGGGTGCTGTACTATCAGGGCTGCTGCGCGTGGCAGGAGACGGTGCTCGCGCGCGTCCGCACGGCGCCCCCGCACGCGGTTCCGCGCGCGGCGCTTGCGACGCTGCGCACGCCGCGCGGCATCGGGCTCGGCGCGACGGTCGGCGCCGTCCGGCGTGCGTACGGCGCCGCGCCGCTGCACGCGTCGTCGACCACCGCGGGACTCCGCGTGCTGTCGTATTACGAGCCGCTGGGGCCATCGAACTGCGGCAGATTCGAGAACTTCGTTTTCAGCCGAGGCGTTCTCGTGGAGGTGCAAGCCGGCGACGGCTGCTGAGCGCTGGTTACGCGGGCTTCCGCACCGTCGGGAGCGCGTCGTGCTCCCATTCCATCCACGAGCCGTCGTAGACGGCGACGTCCTCGAAGCCGGCTGCTCGCAGCGCGAGCCACGCGCCGGACGCCGAGACGCCGCTGCCGCAGCTGACGACCGTGCGCGCGTGCTTGTCGAGGTTCGCCTCGCGCACGAGCCGGTCCAGCGTCTCGGGCGACGCCACGCGGCCGCCGCGCGCGTCTTCGAGCAGCAGGTTGCCGCTGACGCGCACCGCGCCTTTGATGTCGCGGTCGCGCTGCGCGTACGTCTGGTCGCGCTGCGTCTCGAGCAGCTGCGCGCTGCTGCGTCCTTCGGCGATCGCGAGCACGTCGTCGCGCGACGCGCGCAGCTCGGCGCGTTCGCGCGGCGTGAACGTCGCCGGGGCGATCGCCGGTGCGTGCGTCGCGATGGGATAGTCAGCGGCGACCCACGCCGGGTATCCGCCGGCGAGCACGTACGCTTCGTCGTGACCGTAGTAGCGCAGCATCCACACCATGCGGGCCGCGAACGGGATCGTGCCCGCGTCGTACGCGACGACGATCGTGTCGTCGCCGATGCCGTGCTCACCCATCACGCGCGCGAAGCGCTCGGCGGGGGCGACGCGCGCGGCGTACGGCGTCGCCGGATCGCTCAGATCGTCGGCGTAGTCGAGGTGGACCGCGCCGGGGATGTGGCCCGCCGCGTACTGTTCGCGGCCAGACGGCATCGCAACGACGCCGCCGTGCGGCACGCTTCGCGCATCGATCAGGCGGACGCGCGGATCGCCGCGATGCTCGGCGACCCAGGTGATTTCGCGAAAATCACGATCGTGGCTCATCCTTCGACAAGCTCAGGATGACAACGGCTGGGACGACAACGGCTGGGACGACAACGGCTGGGACGACAACGGCTGGGATGACATCCGCTGCGATGACAACGGTTGGGATGGCGTCACGATGACATCGGGATTGTCGGTTTGCTCAGGGCGAAGCGCTGCTCGGCGTCGTCGGCGATGTACTTGCCGATCGCGAGCGACGACGTCGCGGCGGGCGAGGGCGCGTTGCGCACGTGCACGACGCCTTCCGAGCCTTCGAACACGAAGTCGTCGACGAGGCCGCCGTCGGCGGTCATCGCTTGCGCGCGCACGCCGGCCGGACCGGGGAGGCAGTCTTCGGGCTGCAGCTCGGGGATGTAGCGCTGCAGCGCTTTCACGTACGCCGAGCGGATGAGGTCGCGGTACATCTCGCCCGCGCCCATCTCCCAATACCTCGTCGCCATCTTGAAGAAGCCGGGGTACGTGAGCGCGTCCCACAGCTCGCCCGGATTGATCGTGAAGAACGAGTAGCCTTCGCGCGCGAACGCGAGCACCGCGTTCGGCCCGAGCCAGATCGTGCCGTCCATGCGCGGCGTGAAATGCACGCCCAGGAACGGAAATTCAGGATCGGGGACCGGGTAGATGTTCCCTTTGACGAGGTAGGCTTTTTCGGGCTTGAGGATGAGGTAGTCGCCGCGGAACGGGACGATCTTCGGATCGCGGTCGCCGCCCGTCATGCGTCCGAGCTTGTCGCTGTACAGGCCGCCGCACGTGATGACGTACTTCGCGTGCACTTCGCCCTTGGGCGTGCGCAGCACGGTGATGCCGCCGCGCCGTTCGATCGCCTTCACCTCGTGACCGAGATACATGTCGGCGCCCATCTCGCGCGCGTCTTCGCCGTAGCTGCGCGAGACGAGACCCCAGTCGACGATGCCGGTGACCGGCGAAAAGATCGCCTTGATGCCGCGGCAGTACGGCTCGCGTTCGGCGATCTGCTGCGCGTCGAGCATCTCGAGGCCTTCGACGCCGTTCTGGTGCCCGCGGTCCCAGAG
Source organism: Vulcanimicrobiota bacterium (assembly GCA_963818845.1). Taxonomy (GTDB): domain Bacteria; phylum Vulcanimicrobiota; class Vulcanimicrobiia; order Vulcanimicrobiales; family Vulcanimicrobiaceae; genus Vulcanimicrobium. The sequence goes on from CAWFTO010000003.1 coordinate 951,303, forward strand.
GTCGTCGAGCCGGCCGAGCTCGGACTCTTCGGTTGCGACGATCAGCTTGCCGACGTTCTTGTACTCGATGCCCTTCGCGTCGCAGTACTCCCACGCGAGCTTGCGGCCTTCGGTGCAGAGCTTGGCCTTGAACGAGCCGGGCTTGTAGTAGATGCCGGAGTGAATGACGCCGCTGTTGTGGCCCGTCTGGTGCTTGCTCCAGACGTCCTCTTTCTCCACGTTCGCGATGCGCAGCTTGGGATGGCGAAGGAGCAGCTCGCGGGTCGTCGCGAGACCCACGATTCCCCCGCCGACGACGGCGACGTCATAGACCATAGCGCAAATATTCTCCCAGATCGGCTATCCGCCCGCTACGACTTCGTTCCGGCCCGCGGCGGCGTTCGCATCGGGCGCGAATCTCGCCGCAAATTCGGGATCGCGTACGGCGGCCCACGCGCGGGCGTGATGGTAGAGCGCCTCGCAATTCTCCCACATCAGGGCGCCCGCGGCGCCGCGGTGCGCCGCAACCACACCGAGCGTCTCGAGCCGCGACCACATGGCGATGATGACGCCGTACCAGTAGTCGAAGATGATCTCGCTGTCGAGCAGGCCGTGCTTCACGTAGGTCCCGACCATCTCCATGAGCCGCAGGTAATCAATCTCCGGGTGGCCTTCGTAGGTGAAGGGCACACGCTCCAGCTCGGCGCGAAAGACCGGGTCTTCGAGCCGACCGCCGAGCTCGGTCACGATAAAGGTGCGCGCGCGCTGCTGCTCGGGGCTGCCCAGCTTGTCGAAGATCTTCATCGTGCCCTCGAGCTGCGTTGCACGGCGCAAGTGCTCGACCTGGTCGGCGCCGACCCGCACTTGGCGGACGGCGACGATCACCGCGGCGAGTACCGTCAGCGACGAGAAGAGCGAGGTCGCCGCAGTGACCGCTTCCCAGGAGAGCTGCATGAGCGGCAGCTTCGTCGCGACAGGGAACGAATCCGATCATCGCGGAGGTCTTGGGCGCAATGCTGACTGCCCCGCGCGCCATCACGCCGTTCCGAAACGAGCCGATCCGCGACTTCTCCGAGCCCGCCGACCGGCGCTCGCTCGAAGACGCGATCGCGCGCGCGCGCGCCGGGCTCGGGCAGCGGTGGCCGCTTCTCGTCGGCGGCGCGAAGCTCCGCGGACCGAGCACGATTCCGTCGGTCAACCCGGCCCGGCCTTCGGAGATCGTCGGCGAGGTCGACGAGGCGAGCGCCGAGCAGGTGTCGCAGGCGCTCGACGCCGCGACCGCCGCCTTCGCGACGTGGAAGAAGACGAGCGCCGAGGAGCGCGCCGGCTTCCTGCTCGCCGCCGCCGAGCGCATCCGCGCGACGAAGGACGATTGGAACGCGCTGCTGGTGCTCGAGGTCGGCAAGCCGTGGATCGAGGCTGATGCCGACACCGCCGAGGCGATCGACTTCCTCGAGTTCTACGCGCGCGAAGCGCTTCGGCTGGCGAACCCGCCGCCGCTCACGCCGATCGCGGGCGAGCAGAATTGGCTGACCTATCTGCCCCTCGGCGTCGGGGTCGTCTTGCCGCCGTGGAACTTCGCGTTCGCGATCATGGCCGGCATGACGTCGGCGGCGGTCGTCACCGGCAACACGGCCATTCTCAAGCCGTCACCGGACGCGGCGGTCATTGCGGCGCGCTTCGTCGACCTCATGCACGAGCTGGGCCTGCCGCCCGGCGTGATCAACTTCGTGCCGGGCGACGGCGCGACCGTCGGTGAGGCGCTCGTGACCGATCCCCGCACGCGGTTCGTGTCCTTTACCGGCTCCAAGGGCGTCGGACTGCGCATCAACGAGCTGGCCGCCAAGACGCCGCCGGGGCAGAAGTGGATCAAGCGCGTCATCGCCGAGATGGGCGGCAAGGACGCCATCGTCGTGGCGGACGACGCGGATGTCGACGCCGCGGTGGCAGCCGTCGTCGCGTCCGCCTACGGCTTCTCCGGGCAGAAGTGCTCCGCGTGCTCGCGCGCGATCGTCGACGCGTCGGTGTACGACGCGTTTCTCGCCAAGCTCGTCCCGGCGGTGCAGGCGCTGCGCCTGGGCGATCCGTCGGTCGACGGCTCGGCCGTGGGGCCGGTGATCAACGCGAAGGCCGTCGAGAAGATCGGCAGCTACCTCGAGCTCGGGCAAGCCGAAGGGCGGCTGCTCGCCGGCGGCCGGCGCGCCGACCGGGAGGGTTTCTACATCGAACCGACCGTGTTCGCGGACGTCGACCCGGGCGCGCGCATCGCGCAGGAGGAGATCTTCGGGCCGGTCCTCGCGGTGGTCCGCGCGCGCGACTTCGACCACGCGCTCGAGATCGCCAACGGGACGGAGTTCGGGCTGACGGGCGCGGCCTTCTCGCGCGATGAGGAGCGTTTGCGCCGCGCCGCGGACGAGTTCTTCGTCGGCAACCTCTACCTCAACCGCAAGTGCACGGGCGCGCTGGTGGGCGGACAGCCGTTCGGCGGCTTCAACATGAGCGGGACGGACTCGAAGGCGGGCGGTTACGACTACCTGCTGCTGTTCGTGCAGGGAAAGTCGATTTCGCGCAAGGTCGCTGCGGGCGCCGCCGACGACCTCGCCGCAGGGATGGACTAAAGCAGCACGCGGCCGGTTGCTCGTGCGGCAGCCGGCGAGCCGACTGTGCATAGAGCCGTGGACAAATGGCCTGCGACAAGGTTGACACCGTAGACGCGCGGTGGTAGTCTATCGAACGTTGACTCTGACGCCGGGCCCCTTTGGTGCGGTCAGTGATCCGGTCCGAATCGGACCTGGCGGAAGCGTCCGTTCCTTGAAAACTGAACAGTGCAGTAGCGCATAAGTCTGTGGGTCTCCGGCCCAAGGCAGACGATGCGCGGTCCGAAAGGTCCGCGTTTTTGTTTGTCCGGGTTCGCGAGATGAGTTGGATTCGTGCTGCGGTTCCCCCGGCTCCACCGGGAAGTCCCGCACCAAGCATGAGTCCCGTACAATTTATGACGAAGCCGGCCGCCGCGAGGCGGACGGCAAGATCCGGATTCGCAATTCGGATCGATCGGCGATCTCGAGCGATCGAGTTCGTCCGACCAGTCAGCGAAGATAGAGCTGTCAAAAGCTCCATGAATTTTATGGAGAGTTTGATCCTGGCTCAGGATTAACGCTGGCGGCGTGCCTAACACATGCAAGTCGAACGAGGTAGCAATACCTAGTGGCAGACGGGTGAGTAACGCGTGGTCAACCTACCGTTGAGTGGGGGATAACTAGCCGAAAGGTTAGCTAATACCGCATACGTCTCCGAGGGGCATCCCTTGGCGATAAAAGGAGCAATCCGCTCGATGACGGGACCGCGTCCCATTAGCTAGATGGTGGGGTAACGGCCTACCATGGCACCGATGGGTAGCTGGTTTGAGAGAGCGACCAGCCACACTGGGACTGAGAAACGGCCCAGACTCCTACGGGAGGCAGCAGTGAGGAATTTTCCGCAATGGGCGCAAGCCTGACGGAGCGACGCCGCGTGTGGGAAGAAGGCCTTCGGGTCGTAAACCACTGTCGAAGGGGAAGATAATGACGGTACCCTTGGAGGAAGCCCCGGCTAACTACGTGCCAGCAGCCGCGGTAAGACGTAGGGGGCAAGCGTTATTCGGAATCATTGGGCGTAAAGCGCTCGTAGGCGGATCAGGTAGTCGGTGAAGAAAGACCTGGGCTCAACTCAGGGAACGGCACCGATACTCTTGGTCTTGAGGCAATCAGAGGGTGATGGAATTCCCGGTGTAGCGGTGAAATGCGTAGATATCGGGAGGAACACCAGTGGCGAAGGCGATCACCTGGGGTTGTTCTGACGCTGAGGAGCGAAAGCTAGGGGAGCAAACGGGATTAGATACCCCGGTAGTCCTAGCCGTAAACGATGGATACTAGGTGTAGGTGGTATCGACTCCATCTGTGCCGCAGTTAACACAATAAGTATCCCGCCTGGGGAGTACGGCCGCAAGGTTAAAACTCAAAGGAATTGACGGGGGCCCGCACAAGCGGTGGAGCATGTGGTTTAATTCGACGCAACGCGAAGAACCTTACCGGGGCTTGACATCCTGCGACATCCTACGAAAGTAGGCTTCCGGGCAACCGGACGCAGAGACAGGTGCTGCATGGCTGTCGTCAGCTCGTGCCGTGAGGTGTTGGGTTAAGTCCCGCAACGAGCGCAACCCTCGTCGTGTGTTGGTCCGCAAGGATCTCTCACGCGAGACCGCCGATGAGAAGTCGGAGGAAGGTGGGGATGACGTCAAGTCAGCATGGCCCTTACGTCCCGGGCTACACACGTGCTACAATGGGTAGGACAACGGGTTGCGAGCTAGTGATAGTAAGCTAATCCCTTAAACCTGCCCTCAGTTCGGATTGGAGGCTGCAACTCGCCTCCATGAAGTCGGAATCGCTAGTAAACGCAGATCAGCTACGCTGCGTTGAATACGTTCCCGGGCCTTGTACACACCGCCCGTCACGTCACCTGAGTTTAGTGTACCCGAAGCCGCCCGTGCAACCCGCAAGGGAGCAAGGCGTCTAAGGTGTGCTAGGTAAGGGGGACGAAGTCGTAACAAGGTAGCCGTATCGGAAGGTGCGGCTGGATCACCTCCTTTCTAAGGAGTCCATGTCGTTGGATCGCGCCTAGCGTGATTGCAACGGCGGACATTCTAGGTCGACCACAGACGATGCCATGCGATCGGGGTTCAGCCGGCTCTTTAGAGCTAAGGTCTGGATGAGATCAAACGGCCCGATGTTTTTCAGCATCGGTTGCGCGGCTTCCGTAAAGGGAAGTCACCGAATGTACTTGCACGAATTTTCGTCGAGCGCGAGGCGCGAGGAAGCGAAGTGGTCTAACGACCACGAGCGACCAAGCAACGAAGCCGCTCGACGAAGAGGCGCGCAAGTACCGGGCTGCACTGTTCAGCTTTGAGGGCACGGCCCCGGAAGCGCAGCGATTCGCTCATCTTGTGTGATGCGATCGCCGGCGGTCCGCGAGTCAGCGCCTCGTACCTTGAAAACTGCATAGAGAAGAACTTTCATGTGCCAAACATGAGAGCGGGTCCATGCGCAGAGCATGGACTGCAATTTCAAAATTGTGTTCCTTTGAACGCGTCTTAGTAAGTACATAAGAGCACACAGGTGGATACCTTGGCACGACAGGCGATGAAGGACGTAGCAGGCTGCGATAAGCTTGGGGGAGCTGCCAACGAGCGATGATCCCGAGATTTCCGAATGGGGCAACCCACGTGGCGTCATGGTCACGTACTCCGCGATGAATACAATAGTCGCGGTAGAGCATACCCGGTGAACTGAAACATCTAAGTAGCCGGAGGAAAAGACATCAACCGAGATTCCCGTAGTAGTGGCGAGCGAACCGGGAAGAGCCTAAACCGCACAACCGCCCGCCTGGCCACCAGCGCTGACCCCCTACATCGTCGTGTCCGACGCCCGGCGGGCCATGGACTGGTACGTCGAGGTATTCGGCGGCCAGCGGCGCGGCGAGCCCCACGTCAACGCGGACGGCACGATCGGCCACGCCGAGGTCGGCATCGGCGACGGGGTGCTGATGTTCTCAGAAGCCTCCAGCCTCTGGCCCAACGTGCCCGTGCGCGCGCCCGACTCCCCCGCGACGTTCAGCCACACCCTCCACCTGGACGTGGCCGACGTCGACGGGACCACCGAGCGGGCCAGGCGCAACGGCGCCGCGGTGGAGCGTGAGCCCGCCGACCAGCCCTACGGTCGGGCCGCGGTGATCGTCGACCCGTTCGGGCACCGGTGGACGCTGATGCGGCCGCCAGCCGGGCCACCCGGCTGCGCCAGGGTGACGTCGCGAACGTGACGATGACGGCGCGGGACACCAGCCGGGCAAGGGAGTTCTACGAGGCGGTGCTGCGGGTGCCGTTCTCCGAAGGTCACCCGGGCGCCTGGCGCACCGAGGCGACCACGCCGGCGCTTGCCATCTTGCCCGCACGGGACGCGGAGCCCGCGGTGGGGCTGTCCTACCGCGTCGACGACATCGCCGCCGCGGTCGAGCGGGTCCGGGCGGCCGGCGGCAGCGCGGACGAGCCCGTGCGCAGGCCCTTCGGGCTGCTTGCCGAGTGCGCCGACGACCAGGGCATGACCTTCCACCTCTGGCAGCCGGCTGACTGACTGGCGACACGCGAAGAGCCCCGGCGCGCGCCGGGGCTCTTCGTGCTCAGGCAGCGTCCCTACGCCTCAGCAGGCTCCCTGGCCGGCTCGCCGCCGACCGACTCGTCGCCCGGGTGGGAGTGCTCGGGCAGCGGGTCGCGCTTACGCTGGTGCAGCGTCTGGTGCAGGTTTGCCAGGTACTCGTCGGTGTAACCCTTGGTGCCCTTCTGATGCATGTGGCGCAGATGCTCGATCAGGTCGGCCTCGGTACCGTCCTGATTGGTGATTTGCGTGGACACTGTTCCCCCTTGTTCTGCCCAGCACCCCGCGGAGCATGGTTCCCGCCCCTCCCGCCGGTTAATCCGCGAGGCTCCGCACCCTGTCCGGAATCGCCCTAATTGCGCTGGTTCGGAAAGGTGCTCGGGGCGCCGGTACACTGACGCGTAGCGCGTGCGTGACGATCCGCGATCCCGGTCCGCCGCCGTCGCTCGCCGTCCCGCCCCGGGGATGGCGGGGGTTCGCGGATTTTTGAACCTTAGGCCCGGTCCCGACCGTTCTCCGATTGGGAAGCACGGGATTGGGAAGAACGGCCTGACTGTGAAACACAGGCCGATTGGGAAGCAGACGGCGGGAGCGTTCGGCGGGGCCGACGGCTGGTGAAGGGATGCCCGATGAGTGACGAGGACCCCTGGAAGGGCTGGTACCAAGCCAGAGCAGCCGTCTGCCGGCGCGGCCGGGTCAGACCCGACGCAGGACATGACGATCTCGTCGCGGATGCCGCCGTCCCCAGGGAGCGGATGCTGGCGCGGGCGGGGCGCCTGGCCCGCAGCAGCCGCCGGTGTCGTCCGGCGGGGGCGGTTACCGGAGCGGTCCCGGCGGCGGGAACGGGCGGCGGGTACGGCGGGCCGCTCCCGGGTGCACGGCCGGGCGGTCCGGGCTACGGCGCGCCTTACGGGACCTCGACCGCCGACGGCGCGCCCGCGCGCGGCGGCGGGCGGCGCTGGCGGTTCTGGGGGCAGCCGGGACGGCGCGGCCGGCGAATCGCGCTGGTCATCGGCGTCGTCGTGCTCGTGCTCATCCTGCGCGATCGGCGGCTCGTACTTCTGGATCAACGGGAAGCTGAACCGCTCCGTCGCCCTGCCCGCGTTCACCGGCACCTCCGCCGGGACGAACTGGCTGATCGCCGGGGACGACTCACGCAACGGGATCAGCCGCACCGAGCGAGACGCGCTGCACCTGGGCTCGGAAGGCGCGGACGCCTCGGACTCGCTCCTGCTGCTGCACATGGGCACCGGCAAGCCGGTGCTGATCAGCATCCCGCGCGACTCCTACGTGCCGATCCCCGGTCACGGGCAGAACAAGATCAACGCTGCGCTCGCGTTCGGCGGGCCGACGCTGCTCGTGCAGACCGTCGAGCAGGCCACCGGCCTGAGGATCGACCACTACATGGGCATCGGCTTCGGCGGCCTGGCCGACGTGGTCAACACCGTCGGCGGGGTGCGGATGTGCGTCAAGACCGCGATCCCGGCCGACTCCGGTACTCGGGCTTCAAGGGCCTCGCGGCCGGCTGCCACAACCTCAACGGCACCCAGGCGATCGCCTTCGTCCGCGACCGGCACTCGTTCGCCGCCTCGGACCTGCAGCGGATCCAGGACCAGCGGGCGTTCCTTTCCGCGCTGCTGTCCAAGGCGACCAGCCCGGGCGTGTACCTGAACCCGTTCACCGCGCTGCCGTTCGGCTCGACGGCGGCGAGCTCGATCTCCGTCGACAAGGGCGCCAGCCTGTACGACCTGGTCCAGGCGGCCTTGGCGCTGCGCGGGCCGGAGTCGGGCACCGTGCCGATCGCGAACGCCAACTACCCGACGAACGCCGGCGACGCGGTGCTGTGGAACCAGACCCAGGCACTTGAGCTCTTCAACGCGCTGAAGGCGGGCAAGGCCGTCCCCGCCGGGCTGCTGACCGGCACGAAGGTTGGCTGAGCGCGACGCCAGGCGAACGACGCCAAGATGGGGCAGGCGATAACGCCTGCTCCTTTTTGGGCGGTTTGAGCAGCGGCATTTTGGTGTATCTGTACCTGTAAAGGTAGGTCTTGACATCGGGCCGCGCCGGTGCTTGCGTGTCACGAAATGACTTAACCGGAGGTCTCATGAGCCGTGCACAGGTTGATGAGCAAACTAGCCTCGGCCTGTCGGCACGCGAGATTGAGGTCATGTCGCTGATCGCCGGCGGGCACACCAACGGGGAGATCGCAGCACACCTGTTCCTCGCGGAGAAGACGGTCAAGAACCACGTCAGACGCATCTACTCCAAGCTCGGTGTGCACAACCGCTCCGCCGCCATCGCCCACTGGCTCTCGTCGCGCGCACCGCAGAGGCCTCAGCGCCGCGGCTAACCCCGGGTGCCGCCCGCGCCGGTGCCGGCGCGGGGCAATGAGCGGGGCGGCGAGAGTCAGCCGCGTACGTTCGGGAATCATCGTTGAGCTCTAGCCGCTGATTACCGGTAGTGACGGCAGCTGGCCGCCGCGGTGACGGCGGGGCGTACGCTGGAAGGCGACAGCCGTCCCCGAGGAAACGTTCAGGTTTCCCTCAGCAAAGCGAGCGAAGATAGTCATCATGAACACGTCGATCACCGAAGCGGGGACGCAGGCCGACGCGCGGCTGCTCGTCGTCGAGGACGAGCCGAACATCCTTGAGCTCCTCTCGGCGTCCCTGCGGTACGCCGGGTTCGACGTGATCACCGCGTCCGCGGGCACCGAGGCGGTCCAGGCCGCCCAGCGGCACCGGCCCGACCTGATCGTGCTCGACGTGATGCTGCCCGACATGGACGGCTTCGACGTCATCAGGCGGCTGCGCGGCGGCGGCGCCCGGATCCCCGTGGTGTTCCTGACCGCGCGGGACGGGACCGACGACAAGATCCGCGGCCTCACCCTCGGCGGCGACGACTACGTCACCAAGCCGTTCTCGCTCGAAGAGGTCATCGCCAGGATCAAGGCGGTGCTGCGGCGGACCCGCGGTGACGGCGTGGAGCCGACGCCGCGGCTGAAGTTCGCCGACCTTGAGCTCGACGAGGAGAGCCACGAGGTGTGGCGGGGCGGCGCCCAGGTGCAGCTGTCGCCGACCGAGTTCAAGCTGCTGCGCTACTTCATGTCCAACGCCAACCGCGTGCTGTCGAAGATGCAGATCCTCGACCACGTGTGGGACTACGACTTCCGGGGCGACACCGGGATCGTGGAGTCCTACGTGTCGGTGCTGCGGCGCAAGATCGACACCAAGGAGCCACGGCTGATCCACACCCTGCGCGGCGTCGGATACGTGCTGCGGCTCCCGTCGTCGTAATGGGGCGGGCCATGGCGGAGGCGGACATGGCGGAAGACATGACAGCGGACGTGGCGGAGGAGACCGGCTGGACGACCAGGGAGACTCGGCCGCGCGGGGTCCCCTGGGTGCGGGCAAGCGGCTCTCCGACCGGACGCCGCTGCGGACCAAGCTGATCACGGCGGTCCTCGCGCTGGTGATCATGGCGCTCGCGGCGATCAGCGTCGCCAGCGTCTACATGCTGCGCAGCTACGTCACCACCCAGCACGACACTCAGCTCCAGGGTCCGCTTCAGTCCGTCACCGACGGGCACCATCGTCGGGACGTCGGGCTCGGCCTACCGCGCCGACACGTCCGGACATCGTCGCGGGACTCCAGCAGCCGGGCAGCCAGCTCACCTGGCGGCCAGTCGGCTAACAACCTCGCCAACCACGGCAACTCCGGGAGCCGCAGCCCCTGCCTAGCCTGCCAACGGCACTGCCTGGGCCGGCCTGCAAGCCCGGCGGCTGGCCGTCACGCTCCCCGCGCAGTCCGGCGCCGACAGCTGGCGGGTCATCGGCCGAAACCGTCATCCCGGTCACCAGCACGCGACGGCGACCAGCGAGCACCGTCATGCTCGTCGTCGCCGAAGACCTCGGGACATCAACGCGCATGATCGAGCGGCTCATCGTCTTCGACCTGATCGTGGGCGGCGCGATCGTCGTCGTCCTCGCGGCCGTGGGCGTCGGCGGTCGTGCGGCGAACCTCCGGCCGCTCAACGACATCGAGATGACCGCCGGCCAGATCGCCGCCGGCCACCTGGATCACCGGATACCCGAGGGCGACCCGCGCACGGAGATCGGGTCGCTCGGCCGGTCGCTGAACGTGATGCTCGCGCAGATCGAGCGGGCGTTCCACGCGCAGGAGGAGTCCGAGCAGGCGGCGCACCAGTCGGAGGAGCGGATGCGCCGGTTCATCGCCGACGCCGCGCACGAGCTGCGCACGCCGCTGACCACCATCCGCGGCTTCGCCGCGCACTACCGCCAGCGCGGCGGCGCGAGCCGCAGCATGCAGGCCGGGCGGGACCGGCGCGGCAAAGCCAGTCATCCCGAACGGAGGCGGCTGATTCCGCCGCGTCCCACGGCTTCCCCCGTCGCCGGGCTTCCGCCAGACGGGCTGTCCCCGAGGACCTGGACCACCTCATGGGCCGGGTGGAGGCCGAGGCGACGCCGGATGGGCCTGCTCGTCGAGGACCTGCTCACGCTGGCCCGGCTCGACCAGCAGCGGCCGCTCGACCAAGGCCCCGGTCGACCTGCTCACGCTGGCCGCCGACGCGGTGCAGGACGCGCGGATCGTCTCGCCCGGGCGGCCGATCGACCTGGTCGTCGCGCCGGGAACGGCGTTCCTCGTGGACGGGGACGAGCCCCGGCTGCGGCAGGTGCTCGCCAACCTGGTGAACAACGCGATCACGCACACGCCGGCCGGGACGCCGGTACGGGTGAAGATCGCCCGGGGCACCCTGGAGGCTCAGGCTGCGGCTGGCCAGCAGAGACCGGCACTCGCCGGCGGGGCAGGCAGGCCGGGCCAGGAGGACTGGGGCGGTTCGGCCAGCGCCGCCTTGACGGCGCGGGCTCCGGTCGCCAGGTGCCCGCCGTCGTGCTCGACGTCGAGGACGACGGGCCGGGGATGAGCGCCGAGCAGGCGCAGCGCGTCTTCGAGCGGTTCTACCGGGCCGACGCGGCGCGCAACCGGGCTTCGGGCGGGACCGGGCTCGGGCTGGCGATCGTGGCCGGGCTCGTCTCCGCGCACGGCGGCACGGTCTCGGTGCGCACGGCGCCCGGGCAGGGGGCCGACTTCCAGGTCAAGCTGCCCCTCTCCCCCGACGCGCTGGCCGTCGACGACGGCGACGACGACCTGCCCGCCTAGGCCGCTCGCCTGGCCTGCCTGCGTAGGCTGCTCGCCTGGGCCGCTCGCGTACGCGCCCGCCTGGCCTGCCCGCTCGGCGAAACCGGGCGCCGGCGGTTGTCCCCGTGGCCGGCGGGGATGTCTAATGGACCAAAGAAATTCTAGAATTGATGGCCGATAAGAAGATGCGAGATGAGCGAGCCTGCGGCGGCGGCAAGATCCAGGAGACGGATATCGGCCGCTACCGGTCCACGCGCGGTCTCGACTACGAGTCGGTGCCGTGGAAGCTGTGGGAGCGGTCCAAGAAGCTGTTCTGGGATCCCGCCGACATCGACTTCTCGCAGGACGCCGTCGACTGGCGGGGGATGTCGGAGGAGGAGCGGACGCTGGTCGCCATGTCGGCTCGCGGGTTCATGGTCGGCGAGGAGGCCGTGACGCTGGACATCGTCCCCCTGCTGCGCTGCATGTCCGACCTCGGGCGGCTCGAGGACACGATGTACCTGGCCATGTTCGCGATGGAGGAGGCCAAGCACACCGAGATGTTCCGCCGCTGGTTCGACGCCGTGGGCATGGACCCGGCCTCGCTCGACGACCTGGTCCGGGCGCAGCAGGCCGCCCTCGGGGAGCGCCGCACCGGGGTCTTCGACGGCGGACTGACGAAGGTGATGCGCCGGCTCGACACCGACCAGTCGCCGCAGGCCATCCTGGACGCGTCGCTCATCTACAACCAGCTTGTCGAGGGCGTGATGGCCATCGCCGGGTACCAGCGCTGGGAGGAGACCTTCCGCAGGCTCGGCAAGCTCCCCGGCCTGGAGGCCGGGCTGAAGCTCACCCAGCGGGACGAGCGGCGCCACATCGCCTACGGCACCTACCTCTCCCGGCGCATCCTCGCGGAGAACCCGGAGCTGTGGGAGTGGCTGGAGCAGCGGTGGGCGCGGATCACCGCGGGCTTCGGCGGCGGCTACGGAGCGGCCGGCGGGCAGGACGGCCAGCAGGACGCGGCGGGGCTTGACGACCAGTACGAGCGCTACCGGCGGCTGAGCAAGCGCCGGCTTGAGGCGCTCGCCGTCGCCCGCGCGATGAACGTCACCGAGGTGGACGCGAGCGCGGTCGAGGCGTTCGAGCCCGAGGAACTTCAGCACGTCAGCTGACGGCGCCCGGCCCGGCCGCGGGCGTCGGCGTCAGCTAGCTGAGCCGCTGACCGCCCGCACCGCCGCCGGGGGCTTCCAGGGGCCGTCGGCCATGAGCCGCCGCACGTACTCGATCACCGCGTCGATGACCTTGTTGGCCTGCCGCCGGTTGCCGGCGGCGGCCACCTCCCTGGCCCCCTCGCCGATCAGCGACGTCAGGATGCTCGCGTACAGCCGGTCGAAGGAGTTCTCCGACAGCCGCAGCAGGGTGTCGTTCGCCGTGATCCACTGGTGCCCGCGGCGCCGCTTCATCACCTCGAAGCCGGGCGGGCTGTCGCCGCTGAAGAACAGCATCGCCAGGTCCCGGCGCTGCCAGCTACCCTCGAGGAAGGCCCGCGCGCCCACCGAGAACAGCTCGAACGGGTCGGTCACGCCAGCCCGCTTCGCCTTCGCGACGGCCGTGCTCGCGGCCTCCTCGTGCGCCGCCTGGTGCTCCTGCCACAGCGCGACGAAAAGCTCGCTCTTGCCGCCGAAGTGGTGGTACAGGCTGCCGACGCTGGACCCGGCCCGCCGGACCACCTCGGCGATGCTCGCCTCGGCGAAGCCCTGCTCGGTGAACACCTCGCGGGCCGCGTCAAGCAGCGCGCGCTGCGTCCCGGCGGTGCGCGCCCACTGCCAGGAGCCGGGCGACTTCTCGCGCGGCGGCCGCGGTGCTGGTTCCACGGGTACTCCTTCGCCCCCACCGGCCGCCCCGAGCGGGCGGTATCGGCTGTTCCAGAACTAGATTCTAATAGTCTATACGGTTTTGACCGTTGACTCTGGGTGCCCCCTGGGGTAGGCGTGGCTACTTGAAGCTGAGCGTGCCGTCCTCGAAGTCCGCGGCGGGCAGGATCTCGCGCTCGTCGAGGTAGCCGAGGTCGGCCCCCCGCCACGGCAGCCGGTCGCCCTGCCGGGGCACCCGGTCGATGCTGCGCAGCAGGTAGCCGGGGTTGAAGTCGTCCGGGTCCATCCACGGCCGCAGCGGCATGCTGGCCTCGCCGTCCCGCAGCACAGGGGTCGCCATCGTGGCGCCGCGCTCGCTCATGTGCTCAAGCAGGCGGCAGACCAGGTCGGTGATGAGGTCGACGCGCAGGGTCCAGCTGGCACGGAAGTAACCGAAGATGTAAGCGAGGTTGGGCACGCCGGT
>CAWFTO010000004.1:0-1116570 GCA_963818845.1 Vulcanimicrobiota bacterium
AGAGCATCGAGCGAAATATCTTCCCTCTCGTCCGATTCTGACCTCGCCGCAATCAAAAGATCCGAATCGTACGAGTCCGGCGATGCGTTGGAGACCATGTCGTATGTGCGCAGTGTATTGACGACGCTGCGAATCATGAATTCGTCGGTCCGACACTTATCAACTAAATACGAAATAAATACCGGCACGTCCAGGTCCTCTAGGCGCCCTTGATTTAGCTCGGCGATGCTTCGCAACAGCGCTGCCGTTGACAAGTGTGGATGCTGGTCGAGATACGCATCGATGAGTCGCGCAAGTGGCGCCCTGGGGGATGTCCGCAAAAGGTGGCCCGTGCTCTGTTCCATTTTCGCTTCATTCCGGAGATACGCGAGGGCCAATATCGTGGTGTCGTCGCTCTCACTCATGCGACCCTTCCTTTCTAACTTCTGCGAGATGCCGCGCCATGGAGACGTGCGCGCGATGTCGCAATGCGCGCACGGCCTCCGCCTTCAGCGGCTTTCCGAAAATGCTATGCAAATGCGCGGTGGCGGAGACGTCGTTCATATCCGCCCAAATCAGTTCGTACTGACGTGGATTCTCGGCCTTGAGGCTTTCCAGTGCCGACCGAACGAGCTCGACGCGCTCCTGTAATTCTTCGACGGTCACCGTCGCGAGAGCCGGATCGTCCTCGGAAGGTGCCAGCCCGTCGAGCCGATGTTCATCGTCGCCGACGGGAACAAGATGCTCGTACACGCGCAGTTCGCGTTGCTGCGCACGCAACTTCTGATTATGAACGATACCGCCGATCTGTGGCGCGATGATGACGCTCGGTTCACCTGCCACAAACTTCTTATGAATCGCGATGAGCGTTTCGTTCACGATTTCGGCCTTGCAGGATATCCGGGATGCAGCGACAGGTAACACGCCGCCTGAATCGGTCGCCAGTCACCACCCTGGCGTCGGGCCTCGTCGAGGGCAGCGACGTACTCGGCATTCGTCACGAGGCGTTTCTCCCGTGGCGGGAGCACGTAGCGCCACCCAGCGTCCTCCAGGGGATAGTGCGTGCACGTGGCGGGCACCGTGACCGTCGGCCTTGAGCGAGTGGAGAAGCCCATCATAGCGCACGAGCGCCGGCGGCGGAAAATCCACGCCATAGTCGGCGACCAGCGCAAGGAGCGCATTGATGGCCTGGGACGCCAGCAGCCCGTTCATCGAGACGACCTGCTGCTCTGGTTGTCCCGCGATGTATTCCTCGCGGTCCGCTTCGAGGATTTCGGGGGAAACAAGCCCGACGCACCGCATGCACGGGCCGCCGGGGAGCGACGTGAACACTTGCCCCCCGATGGCGCGAATGGATTTGTCGTCGGCGACATCGACCTTCAAGCCGACGTCAATGTAGGGAACGAGGGCGGCGCGACAGATGCGTTCGATGTTGTTGCGCGTGCACGACCGCCGTCGACCGCGCCGAAGACGATGTCGCTGCCCCAATCCAGCGGCGTCCTTCGCCCGTTTCGGCGCGCGCTACGACCGGCACGATATCGGTGCCGAGAGACGTCAGTCGGCCTGCAAGAATCGTCGCCTTCGGCGATCCGACATCGCCATAGTTCGCACCAACGACGCGATTGACGTTGCTGTGTTCAAGGACATCGTGATCAACCAGAACCATGCGCCTGACGCCGAGATGGGCGACCTGTTGCGCAATATGCGACCCGCCTCCGCCGGCGCCAAGAACCGTCACCGTCGCCGAGGACAGCCACGAGAGGCCGCCACCAAGGAAGCTCATGCGTGATGAGGCATTCATGCCGTCATCTCGAAGCGTCCGAGCGCGTCGGGAACCTCGACCACGCGCATCTCCGCGAGGCCACCGTCGCGCGCGAGGACTGCGGTTGCCGCGTTGCGGCTCATCACCATCGCGCCGTATCGGGGCCGTGGTAATGCCGGCAGAGAGCATTGCCATGATGCTCCGATTCGTTTTCTCATCGACCGCACTGAAGCGCGGCACGCCCGCTCCACCGTGCGAGTGCACCAAGAATACACCGGCATTCTTCACGATCGCCGCATTCGCCGCATCGACGACCCACGTCGTGTCGAAATTTGCGCCGGCGAAGCCTTCCAGGTACGCGTGCATCGGGAAGGGCATCGCGCCGATGGCGACCACAGTGTCGAGTTGCTCCTCCGAGGCGAAACGCACGTGCAGCAGCATCAACGGTTCCGGCAACGCGCGCGTCGGCAGCGTTGCCGTGCGCAGCGCATGCATGATCGAACGCGGCACGTGGAGACGCACACCCGCCGTCTCCGCACGCTGTGTACCGCCAGTTCCGGTTGCCGACGACGGGACGGGCGGGAAAAGCCACCGAAACAGTCGGGCCAGTCGACTCACGCCGCAACGCCTTCATAGAGACGTAGATGCGCGAGGATACCTTCGTTGAGCGGCACCGTGGCGGGCACGCCACGCCAGCTCGCCGCGTACATGGTGCGCCCGCAAAGCACGTCCGTGGTGACAGCCGGAACGCGACCGTCGCCGAGCGTGATTGGGGCGTCGAGGAACAGGCGAGTCTCGTACCCGCCGTACGCCGAGGGCGACATAATTTCCCGAGAACGCCTGAGACGGACGGCATCCAACCGGAAGGGGAACGATCGGAAGAAGAATGAGTCGTCTGCCGGCATCGACGCGTTCGGCCACCCCATGACCGAAAAGCCTCGTCAGGATTGCCTCTTCCTCGCCGCTCAACTTGCGTGTCCGTGTGGCGGGAAGGTCACGAAACGTTCGTGCTCGTGCAGCTCGATCAATTCGTTGTCGCCGAGCTGGATGCGCTGCTGGCCCTCGAGGCGGTAGAGCGTGTTGCCGGCGGGGCGCTTCGCGAGCGCCTTGATCTGCGCGCCCGTCAGACGATGTTCGATCGTGTGATAGGGCTTCTCGTCAACCTCGATCGTGATCGGCTGGTGCACGTCCGCAGCGACGATGACGAAACGATCGCAGTCATGGAGATGGACTTCCTCGTCGTCCGCGATCTTGTGCCGCCCGTGCTCATCTTCGCGGTACAGAACGCCGTGCTCGTGGTGACCGATCTCTTTGATCTTCAGCCCGGACACTTCGTGGTGCTGCATCTCGTGATGGTGACCGTTGACCTCGATGCGAACCGTCGTATGCATAGGAACCCTCCCAAGTGGCTTCACGAGGAAATCACCGCAAACCAACTCAGCGTGACGCTGACGGGAGAAATTCACGATCCTACTCTCGGTCAACCAGCCGCCCGCACCTCGGGGTACACGACCTTCGCGAAGGTGGGCGAATACAGATTTTCGAGGATGGACTTGGGGACTTTGAGGATTGCCTCCTCATAGGACGCGCGCGCGGCATCATCGTGCCACATCCAGGAGAACACGGGACACGACCGCGAGACGCCCGTTCCGTCGATGAGGCATTCGAGCACCAGATCATCGCCGCGCTGCGCCACGCCACGCCAGATGAAGCGCGGCTGGCCGTCGATCAATATCTCCGCGGCCTTCGCATTCGTCGAATAGTCGCGGCGCAACAACGCCTTGTAGCTTTGCGTCGTCGTCAACGAAAGCGTCCAGCGCAGATCGTCGGTTTCAATGCCTGCTCGCGAGATGACATCTTGCGTCCGACCGATCCAGGCATGAGCTTCCGCGTACCGGATGCGGATTTTTCCGTACACGGGGACGACCGCCATATACGGAACGAAAAGCGACTGAACTGTTCCATCCTGGTCGCGGGCCTCGAGTCCGTACGTCAGTAGACTGGCGTTGGCAGGCACCGGCGGCGCCTTCGCGTGGTACGGATTCGCCACAGGAAAGCTCCGTGCAAACGGCCCGATGTTGTCGTCGTGGACGTAAATTTTCTCGATGAGCCGGCCGACCGATTTGATGCCGCCGACCATAGGCTCAGTCGAATTCCGGCGGCTCCTCACCAAGCGAATAGCCTGATACAGCGATGGCGTGGGCCTGAAAATTCAACGCCGGAACGATTCCGAAGAGAACGACGGGAAGTCCGAAATCCAGATACCCCTTGAGCAGCGACATGAGCGGCGTTGCGTTGTTGACGCTATCCGCAACGGGCTCCAATCCGACCCGGCGAATTACAGAGAAGAATATGCTCAGGCCGCAAGCCATGCGAGGGCATCGCGCGACCCGATCCTTGGACGCGGCTGGCGGTGGCGGTGGTATCTGCTGGTCGAAGCAACGGATGTTCGAAGACCTTCGAAGTCTTATGGAACGCCGTCCAGAGCGCGACGGTGGCACATGCAGCGACGACGTTGTCCTGCTGCTGGTAGGCCAGGCTGTCGATCGTCAGATCGATCCCGAACAAGCTTACCTTGTACTTGCGCTTCGCGTACGTCCGGTTCGCCTGTTGCTGATACGTCGCAAGTACGGTGCGACCGATGAGCGCTTCCGGGAGGGGCCGAACGACGACGAAGCCGAGGTACGCGCCCTGGAGCCCGGCGTCGACATCGTCTCGCGGCGCGGTTATCCAGCCCCTCAGCTCGTCTTCGATGAACGTCGAAGAAAAAAAGTGCAGCCGCTTGCAGCGCGGCCCGAAATCATCGAAGCACGAGGCATAATAGGAAGAATAGTCGGCGAGATAATCGCGATCGACGTACCGATGCTCGACGACAACAGTCTTGGCGCCGAGATGCCCGAGGTACCCGGCTAAATAGACGACCTGGGGAAACTTGTGTGGATTAGACGAGATGTATTCATAGGTCGCTCGCTCGTTGGCTACGAGCCCCTTGAACCCATCGGTCGTAAACTTGTAGACGTCGAACGCCACCCGAGCGCCGCGCCGACCTTAGACGCTGATGACGACGTCGAGCGACTCTCTAGTCACCTGCTGGCCGTCCAAAAAGTCTTCGAGCTCCTGGTTCAAGCGCGTTGCGCCTTCAATGAACTGCTCGTTGCGTTGTTCGGTATCCATCATCTCTGGTGAACTGACTCTCGTCTCGGATGGGGCGTCCATGGCCGTCTCCTTCCCGAAGTGAGACATAGCGACGCGTCAACGCGCCCGCCAGCCGTCTCGCCAACCTGGTGAAGGCCCCTTCCCTTTCGGCCTCCACCAGTGATTACATGCAGGGCCGGTGCGGACCGCGATGCGCTTGCTTCCAATAATATCACACTCGGATATTACCCGCCATCGCCCCTTTTAGGAGCAGAGGACGGCGAGGACGGCATGTCGACTTTGACTGGTCCGCCGCCGATGACGAAGAAAGAAGCAAGCAAGCGCGAGCGCGGGAAACCACGAGAAGACCCGAAGTCACGCGAGAAACCTGGTCCATCACAACGCATCCGCGCACGCGCGCTATGCTAATTCGGTTCGCCTCAGCGCGCGGCATCGCCCCCGGCAAATATCTCGATGGGATATTCAACGTTGATTTGGACGCGGCCGGCCCTTCGGAGGACAAGCCGGCGTCAGTTTCAACGGAACCTGGCGTTTAGCGCACTGAAGCGAATGCCGTGGGGCAGCGAATGCGGCCCTGGAACACAAATGCCGTCGGGAGAATAATAGGGCCCATGGCATACCAAAAGGCCGTTGATCCGACCAAGGCACCGCAGGCGGGCTCGGCCGTCGCGCGCGCCCTCATCGAGGAGCATCTCGACGAGCAGGGCGATGTTGACGATCAGGTGATTGGCGCCGGGCTGAGCTCGTCCCGATGCATTCATCATCACTGAAGGCGCCCTCGCCATGCAGTCCGCCAAGGAAATCTCCCACCGGCTTTCAACGACGTTACGCTGACCGATTAGGCGAAGGCCCCGGCGTAGAGCGCCGCGAGTTGCTTTGCAACCGCGACCGACAACGGTTCGAAGCGCTCAGCGCGCTTTCGTTCGACCACGAGCACCCCAACGGTGGCGCCTCCGGCCTGAAGCGGCACGACGAGTAGCCCGTTGAAGGGAAAACCAGTTGGCGCCGGCGGACGCATCTCCGGCTGCGCACTTGGATGATTGAGAATCTGGGCCGTGACGAACGTGACGGCCGCGGGGCTCTGGTCATTGGCCTGCATGAAAACCGATGTCAGGGTCGAGGACAGTTCTTGCAGCCAGCCCGCCGCGAACACGAGGAACTTGCTGTCTTCGGACTTATTCCAAGCGCTTACGCGGATGGGTTCGGCATCGGGTGCTTGTGCCGCGGTCGCGCCATCGGGACCCCGCCGCGTCCGATGATGCCGGTTGTGGGGGACGCAAAAATGGGGCCACGGCTTCTGTCGCCGCGCCGAGATAGGCGATGATCGCCTTTGTGTTAGGCGTGGTTCCCCGGGAAGCCACGAGAATTTCGGCTAGATTCTGTGTAACAACGCGGCTGGCCGCAGCCAGCGCCATTTGAACGCGCGAGTTGTACTGCTGCAACGCCTCGACGTCGCCTTGACCTGTTTGCCTAGATCGACCGAGCCTGAGCCCGGAAACGAGATTTGTTTCGACCAGCGGTGCCATCGCGACGAGAAACGCCAAAATGACGAACGTTAGAACTACGGCGTCGGGACCGCCTTGAACCGCAGCGCTGCGCCAAACGGCGCCAAGCAACAACAGTGTGAAAAGCAGAGTCTGCGCAAAGCGCCACGGTCTCGACCGGAAGAAGCGCTCCCGCGTCATCTCTCCGGCTTCCAGCGGAACGAAGCGGGCGATGAGCGCCGCCTAAGAGAATCGCCGCCAACAAGCCGAGCCCGACCAATGCATCTCCCTCATTCAGCTTCGCGGGAAGCGATGTCGACGGAGACGTGCCCGTGGTCGACGTTGGGCTTGGGGAGGTCTTCGGATTGCACACGGCGCGCGGTGTGGGCGTACCAGTCGGCCTGCAAACAGCGCGTGGACTAGCCGTAGCTGCTGGGCCGCAGACGGGATGCGGACTGGGCGTCACGCGTGCACTCGAGATGGTACGCGGTGTGCACGTCGCGTGGGGACGAACACTCCCCGTCAACGCGGTCATAATGATGCTCTCCGTTTCCCCGCCGACGGAATTCCCTCATCTGAAATGCAAGGAGTCAGCTACTGATGCATCTTGAGGAGCGGCAACTGTATTCTTCGCCGACCATTCGACGAGCGCTTACCCATGCCTTTCCGCGAGCGAAAATCTCACCCAAGGCATTCCGCTCTTGACCTCAACATAGTGCTCGGTTACGATGCGGCGCTGGCGCCCGGGTATCGGACGAGGGTGGTTTTGGCTCGTCCTCTGGCGTTGATTTCCGCTGGTCCGGACCGACGTTGTGCGCACTGAGCAGTTCATCCGACGCCGCGTTTCCGGACCGCTCCCAAGCCCGAGCACTGGATCACACTGGGACGGGAACTCCGCCGTCGTATCGACGAGCGCTAATCTTGAGATCGTTGCCTTGTTTTGCGAGTGGTCGCGCAGCCCTGAGTTTTCGTGTTTCAGGGCTTCTTAAGACGTATCGATCAAGTCCAAAATCGGACACGGTCGGAAAAGATCGAAGTTCTCGAGCTTGACATAAGCGCCACGTCGATCGATGAATTGGCAATGACTTACAACTTTGATCGATCGCTGCTTTTGCCTTCGGGCACGGTGACGTCTACTCCCAGCGGCGTCTACTCCCTCGATTATGGCGACATCGCAGCGCCATGATAGAAGATGCACCGATCAAGAAAATACCTGCGTTCGGGATCGCGCCGTCAGCCACCGAAGACGAAATGGCACTTCTACCGCCAGTCTATCAACTGTTCATTCACTTGAGCCACTTTATTCCAGAACGGCCCTTAGAGAACGCGCGCTATGAGTGGCTTGACGTATGCAGTAAAGCGTTCGATGGCAATGTCGTAATGCGGTGCTCGCATTACGGCCTCAGTGACTACGCAGTACCTGAGCCACTGATCGCCAAGATTAAAATGCTCCATGCAAAAATGCGAAGAGGCCAGCACTTTGAATGCTTCGTCAGCACGTCCTATTCTCATATCTCCCGACGGCAGTCACGTTGGATGGGAGCCCGTCTGTATCGCATTGACGGACATCCGCATTTGCTTAGCCTGGGCGCGGCGCGCGTCCGCAAGGCTCAAGTAGACATTTGGGTGCACGTTAACGTGCCGCGCTACGAGCCGTCTTAGGTCCTCAACGGCAAGGACATAAGCGTCCGTGGCGACACGCGCTTTTCGAGTGCGGCCTTGATCTATAATGTCGTTTAAATGCGCTATCGTGAAAGCGCGGGCTTCAAACCTTGCCCCCACCGTCGTAATATCATATAGCGGCAATGACTTCGTGGTTGCGAACGTCGAAAGTAGGATATCCAACTGTTCTATCATGCTGTCGCTGATGCGGTCCGTACGCCGGTTGCGCGCGTCCAGCAGCGCACGTAGTGCTTTCTTAACGCCATCGGATGCAGCAGCGAATGCTTTTTCAAAGTCCGCCGTTGGCTGGAACATAGGTCGTTATGTTCATGGGACTGCTTTAGCAATCTTCCTAACGTCGTCGTCATTGACTCTACCTCGATACCTTCTTCGCCAGGGGCAAGCCACCCGGACAAGTACAAGTGCAGCCGTCAACAAACGTAAAGGATCGTGGCGCTGATGTACCGACCCACTCATGTCCTGAAACGCGCTGACCTCTACAACGTCGTATGGATCGAGCCAGTCGAGACGATCGCACGCCGCTACAAACTGTCCGGCAGTGGCCTCGTGAAGATCTGCAAGAAGCACCGCATTCCACTACCGCCTCGCGGCTATTGGGCGAAGGTCCAGCACGGACAGAAGCCACGGCGCGTGTTTCTGCGGCTGGCGAAAACTCCGGACGAGACGGTGCGGATTACCGAAGGATGGGGCCGCGTCCTTCGCCGCCCCTAAGCCGGCGTTGGAGCCGTCGATCGCCGCCGCGGTTGAACGAGCGCTCCAGCCGAGAACCGGATCGTACTAGCGAGAATACCAGCCGACCGCATCGACTCGTATCGGAGGCCGCCCGAATCCTCGGTCGGCCGTCGTGGGACGGAAGCGCAAACCGCCAGATCCATTGATCTCCGCCGTCGTCGATCCTGAGCGCCTTCTTTCGCGGCGTCGAGCGCGCAAAGGGTTCGGTTAAACGCCTCGATGCCGCCGGATTCTTTAGCGTCGCGCATCTACGGCAGCTCGTTCAGACTTTCGTGCTCGGAGCCGGAGCGCCGGGTCCGCGTGCCGCTCGACGCCAAAGAGATGCGCAATCGGCCGTCCTGGGAAACGCGGGACTGGAAAACCGAATCCGCCCCCCTCCGGCGTCCTTCGTATCCGCGTCCTCGGCGAACGTGATCATCATAAAGATTCATGGACACCGACGACACGCCGTTAGAAGGGCCGGCTCACTGACGTGTTAGTCTATTTGCTCCGACAAACAATAACGATTGCCGAACGCGATCGACGCGCTGAAGCCGCGCGGCAAGCGCGAGCAGAGGCGGAACACCGCCCACACGAGGAAGATGGATCAGGCGCTCGGAACTCGAGGATCACGTCGGAAAGACCGCGAACGAGTCGCTGCGCTCGTTGAACAAACCGCGAAATGGCGGCAAGCAGAGGACATTCGCTCGTTCGTCGCTGCTGCTGCTCCCACGGAGAGCGGCTGGATTGCGTGGGCGCTCGCCGTCGCTGACAGTATTGATCCGCTGACGAACCGATAAAGTCGACGTCGCCACTTTGAAACGGTAAGGTGCAGGGCACAACAAACCGCCGAACACGTCTGCAGCTCAGAGTTACGGCAGGCTACTCGCCCCGCGGAACGAGCCCGTCGGGAGTTTCATCAAACACCGTTTGGTTCATACGCTGGATAAAGCGGCTGTGACGCGGGCTGAACGCAGCCGAATGGAAATCGTCGAAAGAGCGTCGCACGGCCTTGACGAGATGCGGAACGTCAACAACCAGATGATCTCCTTTAAGTCTCGGCGGCGCGTTCCATCTCCTAGGGCAACTGGCCCTTCCGGCGGGATTATCTCGCCATGCCGATCTTCACGCTCCCGCGTGTCTTTCGGTATCATACGATGAAGCAGCCCGCAACGCAGTGAACCATAGAAGCGCTCTGCGAACGGTCCATATTCGCTTAGCGCCTTGTCGCCTTGGAAAACTTCGTGTATTCCACAGCGCTTGCGTCGCCGCCATCAGTCAGCGTGTCAGCGAATATATCGATCGCGATGGAGCACAACGCGGCTGCCGGCCACCACTGGCTGCTTTAGACAACAAATCGAGCCCTTGGAAGGCCGCAAATACAACAAATTCCACGACTGCTCGAAACGCTCTTCCTTCGTCATCGCTCGCCTAACGGTCTTCAGCCTCGTCTTCCCCGTCACGTTCAATTCTGCCAATGCTGGGTTCAGCCCACTCGAAAAGAGATCTTCGAAAATTGTGCGCGGCGGACGACGGTACTTGCGCAATACGCCGATCTCTACGCATGCAAATACATCGTCGAGGTCCACGATCACCAAACCGAGGTCAAGCGCCTCGTCTTGTAACCGTTCGATTGTTGAAGCGTGCAATTTCTCCACGGCGAGGGCTTGCTTGATCTGGGCACGTGTAATCGCGAACCGCCCGCGGCTCTTTCCGCGGAACTCGCGCTCATAAAGGTCGGCGAACAGCAGGTGGGCGACCTGTCGAATATGATCATCGGTTACTGTCAAATTGACCTCCAGAGCAGAAATGTTATACGATCGGTCAGAAGGACGCAAGCGCCGGGCGCAAGGCTCGCATGCTACAATCGACGTGTGTTTGCTCCGTCACGGACCGATTATGGGAGTCGAGCGCACGAGGAGCAGTTTGTGAATAGAAAACAGACCTTTATCGAACGCCGGCCGGAAGGCGACTACGCCATCCGCCGACCGAACGCGGCCCGAGCGAGCGACGTACTCAATACGCAAGCCGAAGCTATACAACGGGCGCGTGAGCTACAGCCCGGGGTTACCCCGCTCGTCGAGCGCGTTCGTCATACCAGCCGCGGGACGCCGGACAAATGGCGGAAGCCGTAGCGGATGGCGCCGCAGCGAAACGGATCCGGCTCCGCTCGGGCGCGCTGATCGATGCTGCACGCCGATCGCCGTCAACGTGTCTTTACTGCGCTGACGCGGCACGCACCAAAGAGCACCCGCTCACGGAGGCGATCGGCGGCCGGCTTTGGGCGCGCATTCTCTGCGCAAGGCACAATGCCGAGGTGAATACTCGCGCGGACGAGGGCTTGAATAAGAACTTTGCCCCTCTCGTGACGATGCTGCAAGTTCGACGCCAACGCGGTACGGTAGGCGCAGAGTTCATCGCGTCAGATGACGACGGCGAGCCAGTCACGATCGTTGCCGAAGGCTTCGCCAAGCAAAAGGTTCTCGAGGTCCTGCGAAAGGATGAGCGCGGACGCATTCTTCACGCTGTCGGCGATCTCGCGCATCTCGATCGCCTCCCGCGGACGCCCTAAGCCCTGAGGGTCTCAACGTAGTCATCGCAACCGTTCGAATCCGTCAGCCCGCTTCGGGGTCGGCGTGGATGAGACGCTCTCGGGCGCCGTCCTCAAGATTGCGCTTCACTTCTACGCGGGCTTCGTTGGCGATGCCCCCGGAGAGCGCGCGTCCGCACTCCTACCGTCCATCGTCGGCGACGAGTCGCTGGGCTGGCACGTAACGTCCGAACGCCGTTCCTTCATGGCGACGTATTTCCGGACTCCTGGCCGGCACGCCACGAGATTACCTGCTACCCCGACGGGGACCGCGTGCTGGTGACCATCCTGCTTTTCAGCACCTACGCCTTCACGTGCCGGCTGCCGTTCACGATGCCCAGCGCTTCGGGCATCCGCTACACGCAAGACCTGAGTGAAAGCGATCCGCGGTTTGAAGTCGACGTGCCGCGCCCCTCGGAAGCTCGACTGGGAAAACCGGCCTGGGCTTCATGACGCGAAGGCCTACTACGCACCGATCAAACTGCGCCTATCGCGCATCCATGAGACTGGTACGGAACAGGCGATCCGTGCACGTTCAACGCGCCGCGAAGAACGCCAACGCAATGTCCAGCAACTACGGAAACATCTGGGATCGGTATGCCGCGCAGCTCGCCCTTGAGTGCTTTACCGCTGATGAGGTCCGAACGATTGTACAAATCGGCCAACGGCTTGAACGAGAGGGGAAGAACCCCTGGGGAGTCCCCGTATTCGTTGAGGGCGCCGCGTAGATCCGCCTTACCGCTAAAGGAATCCGCGTCTCCGCCCGCCCCAGCGCGTTCACAGTAGGACCGTCGCGAGAGTCGTGCCCTGATTCGGCCGACCCATGAAGCCAGCGATATCGAGGAAGAGATCACCGACACGCCCTTCTCCCCCTTCGCTCGGAAGGCGGCGCAACGCTGCGTCGAACTCGAATTGCGGAACGCCAGAGAGTACGGCGGAAAGCGCGTATTCCGATGCGGTCACCGTGGGCAGACCATGTGAAACGATGGCCGGCTTCCAGTTTGCACCGTGGTGCACTAAGTACGCGGAGTCGTCCACGAGAATAACTCTTCTGCCAGTCGGATCGCGCGCGCCAGCGGAGATTCTCCCGGCCGCATGATCCAAACGGCCAATGGGCGCGATGACCAAGCTATGGCAGATGTGTGGGGACTGTCGTCTGTTCCGGCGTCAAGATTTCGGAGGTCGCGGTCTTCACCCAATCATAATAGGTGCGCTGACGGCGATTCAATTGCGCCGCAAAGGCCCTGACGATGCGTTACCCGCGCTTAGCGCAATAGCAGCACCAGCCGGCACGAACCACGCTCGCTCCCACGACGATCACATTTCTCGCCTTAACCGAGGCGAAGCATGCCGCGTGCAAATAACAGACGCTTCTCGACCCGAGTCGTTTTCGTATCGCGTGGAGTGCTCGCGATTCTGTTCGCCTCGACGATGGCAATCGTCCTCAACACGTCGAGTGCGGGCGCCGCCGTGTACATCTTTGCTTATTTTGCCTTGGCCGACGGCGTACTGTCATTGATCGCCGCTTGGCGTGCCGCCGATTGGTCAGGATCTCCGCAAAACGGCTCTCGGCGCCGAAGGCGTCATCGCGATCGTCGTCGCTCTTGTCATCCTGTTCGTGAGCCGCAGCCTTCCTGTGGTCACGGCGGGAATTGCTGCGAACGCCGTGATCGGCGGTGCCTTGGGTTCGATGTACTCGTACGCCCATACGCGCAGCGGCGGGGCGAACTGGTGGGCCGTCTATGGTCTCATAGGCGTGATCCTTGGCCTAGTTGCTCCATGGCTAATGGCTGTGGAATAGGGGCTGTGCTCATCGGTCTTGCCATCGCTGTTTTGATCCAGGGAGTCGCTCTGCATTTTTCTTACAAAAGACCCAGCCGTTCGTTAATGCTGCTATGGGTCGCCAGTAGCTTCCCGTGAGGCCGCCAGGTGAAATCTTTCGCTAGCGATTCTGCCGGTCTAAGGGAACAGAGAGACCCGAGCGCGCGCGCTTTGACGGCGCTAAAATGAGCAGACTGACCGGACGCTGCTTCTAAACTGAGCAGATGTAAATCTCAGATAATTGTCGTTCAGAGCCCTGACGTGCTCAAAGTCGGTCATCAGGAATCCGGGTATGAGCCCACGCGGGCATCTGTAGATGCGGTGCCAGCCACACACCGCTCTAGTGACGACTTTGACGGTCCCGTCGCCATCGACAAGCTTCACGTGTCTAATAGGGTGGGGGCATCGGGCGTTGATGCGAGGCCTATCCCGCATGACGCTCATGACGGGCGACAATTGCGCTAAGTCAAATTATCGGGATATTGGTTCGTCTTGGCCGCGCGGCTCTTCGGCTTTTGATTGCCGTTCGTTTTTCGATGCAGTACAATAGTAGAAGACAACTAAAGCGGCTCGGCCGGTGCGCGAACACCGACCGAGCCTGTCACACGATGGAGTCACCCACCGAATGACAAGCAATCCGTTCGGCTTTCACGCGCGGCGTTCCCCGGCACGGGGTGGCGCGGTGCGGTCTGCGACCTCTTCTGACGGCGTCGCCTTCCGGCTCGTACGAATCGCCTGGATGACCGCGAAACTGTGCCGGCGTGAAGCCCTCACGCTCGCGGATTACCGCCGGCGCTTCGGCGTGTCGCGGCGCTCGTTCTTTCGTGATCTTGCGATCGTTCGGCAAGCCGGCGTGTACGTCGACTCGCAGTCCGCCGGCGCATACGGCTTGCTGTGCTTCTTCTCGGATTCCGACGCCAGCGGCTAACGGGCCGCCTCACGCGAGCGTCTCGCGCCGCTATCCGACTGAGACCTGGCTTCCCCGCGCGACGGCGTACTGCAGAATGCGCTCGACCAGCGCTTCGTACGACATGCCCGCGTGCGCAGCTTCGTCGGGGACCAGGCTCGTCGGCGTCATGCCGGGGAGCGCGTTGACTTCGAGGATCGTCGGGCGGCCATGGTCGGTCACGATGAAGTCCGTGCGCGAGTAGTCGCGCAGGCCGATCAGCCGGTGCACCGAGAGCGCGAGCGTCTGCAGCCGCAGCGTCAGGTCGTGGTCGATCGGCGCCGGGATCAGATGACGCGAACCGCCCGGTTTGTACTTCGCGTCGTACGTGTAGAACTCGTCGTTCGCGATGATCTCGACGACCGGCAGTGCTTCCTCGCCGAGCACGGCGCACGAGAACTCGCGTCCGGGCACGAACTCTTCCGCGAGCACTTCCGGCGTGCGCTCCGCGGCCTCGATCATCGCCTTCGTCCACGCTTCGTGCGTCTTGACGATCTGCACGCCCGCGCTCGAGCCGCTCGAGCGCGGCTTTGCGACGAGCGGAAGGTTCAGCGATCCGGGCAGCAGCGGCAGCGTTCCGCCGGTCAAGTCGAACGTGTCCCACGCGGGCGTCGGCAGGCCTTCGGCGGAGAGCAGCTTCTTCGTGAGATGCTTGTCGAGCGAGATCGCGCACGCCGCCACGCCGCTGCCGGTGTACGGAATGCCCATCCACTCGAGCACGCCTTGGATCGTGCCGTCTTCGCCGCCGGTACCGTGCAGCGCGTTGAACACGACGTCGGGCGCGATCTCGCGCAGCGCGTCGACGAAGCGTGCGTCGAAGTCGAGCGAACGCGCGTCGTGACCGAGCGTCGCGAGCGCGCGCATGATGCACGTGCCGCTTTCGATCGACACCTCGCGTTCCGCGCTGGGACCGCCCATGACCACGGCGACTTTCAGACTTGCCATCAGCTCGCGG
The DNA here is from genome assembly GCA_963818845.1 of Vulcanimicrobiota bacterium. Taxonomy (GTDB): domain Bacteria; phylum Vulcanimicrobiota; class Vulcanimicrobiia; order Vulcanimicrobiales; family Vulcanimicrobiaceae; genus Vulcanimicrobium. The sequence goes on from CAWFTO010000004.1 coordinate 15,088, forward strand.
TGAATTCTCCGACCAGGTGGACTTCGAGGTGCAGCTCGACGCCGAATCGCTCGTCCACCGCTCGCCGCACCCGGGTGAGCAGCGTGGCGACGTCGCGCGCGGACGCGCCGCCCGTGTTGACGATGAAGTTGGCGTGCAAGCCGGACACTTCGGCCCCGCCTTCGTGCCAGCCCTTGGCCCCGGCGGCCTCGATGAGCCGGCCGGCGTGGTCGCCCTCGGGGTTGCGGAAGCACGACCCGGAGTTCGGGATCGCGACGGGCTGCGTCGCCTTGCGGCGCACGAGCCGGTCCTGCAGCCGGGCGCGCACGGCCTTGGGGTCGCCCCGCTCGAACCGCAGCGTGCTGCGGGCGACGATCGCGTCGCGCGGGATCGTGGTCTCGCGGTAGCGCCAGCCGACGTCGATCGCGTGCGGCTCCGGCCGCGACGGGGTCTGCACCACGACTTCCTGGGCGAACTCGCGGATCTCGCGGTCGGTGCCGGCGTTCATGCGGACCGAGCCGCCGACCGTCGCCGGGATGCCGGCCAGGCCGTCGACGCCGACGCCCCCCAGGCTCGCGACCTTCGTGCATAGCGTGGGCAGCGAGGCGCTACCGCCCGCGTCGGCGATCACGGCGCCGTCGTCGGCGCGGACGTCGAGCGCCCCGAAGTCGCCGCCGAGCCGCAGCACGACGCCGCGGATGCCGCCGTCGCCGATCAGCAGATTCGATCCGGAGCCCAGGACGAACATCGGCAGACGGCGCTTGAAGACGCGACGCAGGACGAACGCGAGCTCGTCGGTGGTGTCGACGTCGAGCAGCGCGTCGGCCGGGCCGCCGATCTTCCACCACGTGTACGGCGCGAGCAGCTCGTCGAACCGCGCGCGCTCGCCGAAGCGCTCGCGCAGCGCGTCGCGGTCGCCGTCGTCGAGGAGGGGGACGGTCTTCATCGTGCGCCCTTCGACAAGCTCAGGGTGACAGGGTGTGCGCCCTTCGACAAGCTCAGGGTGACAGGGAGCGAGCTCAGGGTGACGAGGGGACGGGGGTGGCGGTTTGGCGGTGGCCGAGCGTGTGGGCGACGGATGAGATCGAGCCCGCGCCGAGCATGAGGATGAGCGCGCCTTCGGGTGCGCCGGAGGGGATCGCGTCGGCGAGCGACTCGACGTTCGCGACGTATGTGACGGGCGTGCCCGCGGCTTCGAGCGGCGCGCCGATGCTGCGTTCGCTCGTGCCGGGGATCGGCGGTTCGGACGCGGCGTAGATCGGCGCGAGAAACACGTGGTCCGCGCCGGCGAGCGCGCGCGCGAAGTCGTCCTTGAGGAACGCCGTGCGCGTGTAGCGGTGCGGTTGGAACGCGACGACGACCGGCCGGCCGGGCGCGAAGCCGCGCGCGGCGGCGATGGTCGACGCGATCGCGGTCGGGTGGTGCGCGTAGTCGTCGACGACCGTGAGCGCGCCGCGGCCGACGATCTCGAAGCGGCGGCGGACGCCGTGGAACGCGGCCAGCCCGCGCGCAATGTCGTCGAACGCGATGCCCGCGGCGAGCGACGCTGCGACGGCGCCGAGCGCGTTCTGCACGTTGATGTCGCCGGGAACGTTCAGCGCGATCTCGCCGAGGGATTCGCCCGCGCGGTGCACGGTGAAGCGCGAGCCGAGTGCTTCGAACGACACGCCGTCCGCGGTGACGTCGGCGGGCGCGTGCGTCGCGAACGTGGTGACGGGCGCGGTCGTCGTGCGCGCGAGCGCGGCGCTCGCGGCGTTGTCGGTTCCCGCGATCAGCCGTCCGGACGGCGCGACGGTGTTCGCGAACGCGTCGAACTGCGCGCGCAGGCGGGCGGCGCCGTCGTCCGACGTGACGTGGTCGTTCTCGATGTTCGTCACGACCGCGATCGCCGGCTGCAGCGCGAGGAACGAACCGTCGGACTCGTCGCTCTCGGTGACGAACCACCGGCCGCGTCCCGCGCGCGCGTTGCTGCCCGTGTCGACGCGGATGCCGCCGACGGCGACGGTCGGGTCGAGTCCGGCCGTCTCGAAGATCGTCGCGAGCATCGCGGTGGTCGTCGTCTTGCCGTGCGTTCCGGCGACCGCGAGCAGCGAGTGGCCCTGCGCCAGCTCGGCGAGCATTGCGCCGCGCGTCACGACGCGCGCGCCGGCGTCGCGAGCGGCGCGCAGCTCGGGGTTGTCGCGCGCGATCGCGGACGACACGACGACGACGTTCGCGTCCGCGACGTTGCCGCCGCGGTGGCCGATCGCGGCACGCATGCCTTCGGACTCGAGCTCGTCGATGAGCGGCGTGCGCGTGACGTCGGAACCGCTCACGCGCGCGCCGCGGGCGAGCAGCAACCGCGCGATGGCGCTCATGCCGATCCCGCCGGCTCCGACGAGATGGTACGCCGTGTCCGTCACGGTTCTCGTGCGTTCGCTTCCGCGTCGGCGGCCACCCGCGCGGGCAGCGCGCTTTCGATGCGTGCGACGATCGTCGCACCCGCGTTGCGCGGCGCGAGCGAGCGGGCGGCGCGCCGCATGACGTGATTCTTGTCCGGGTCGAGCGCGTCGCGCAGCGTCCACCACAAGCGGTCGCCGTCGAGGCCGGCGTCGGACAGCACGACGGCAGCGCCGGCCTGCTCGAACAGCGCGGCATTGTGCGCTTGGTGCTGCTCGGCGGCGAACGGATACGGGATCAGGATCGACGGCGTTCCGGTCGTCGCAAGCTCGGCGAGCGTCGACGCGCCGGCGCGCGCGATGACGACGTCGGCCGCGGCGTACGCGTCGGCGGGGTCGTCGAGATACGGCACGAGGCGCACGCGGTTGCCCGGGGCGACTTCACGCTGCTCCGCTTGCATGTAGACATGATCGCGTTCGCCGGAAACGTGCAGCACCTGCCAGTTCGGCTCGAGCGTGCGCCGCGTCACCAGCGCCGTGACCGCTTCGTTGATCGAGCGCGCGCCTTGGCTGCCGCCCATGACGACGATCGTGACGCGGTCGGGATCCAGGCCGAGGCGGTCGCGCGCGCTCGCGGCGTCCTTCGCGATTCGCAGCGACGCGCGCACCGGCGCGCCCGTGACGACGGCTTTGCGGCCGAACGACGTCTCGGACGCGGCATACGTCGTCCACACTTCGTCGACGAGCGGCTTGAGGAGCCGGTTCGTCAGGCCGGGCGTAACGTTGATCTCGAGCAGCGCGATGCGCGCGCGCACGAGGCCGATGAGCCGCAGCAGCCGCGCGGCGACGACGACGGGGAAGCACACGTAGCCGCCCGTCGCGACGACGAACATCGGCTTGAAGCGCGCGAGCGCGCCGAGCGCGACGACGACGCCGGCGGCGTTGGCGAAGACCGTGCGCAGCGTGCCGAGCGAGAGCTTTCGCTCGAGCGGTGCGCTCGGGACGAACGTCAGCGGGATCGTCTTGACGATCGAGGACTCGAGGCCGTCGCGGTTGCCGAAGAAACGCGCCTCGTACGCGTCCGGGCGGTACTCGGAGCGCAGGGCGTCGTCGATCGCGAGCGCCGGGTAGACGTGCCCGCCGGTTCCGCCGCCGGTGAACGCGACCTTGAGCTTCACGCGGCGGACGATTTTCGCGACACGCCACCGGTTTCGGTACGGCGCGGCTCGGCTCCGGGAAGGGCGGCCGCACTGGATCGATAAGCCTGCCTTACCAAGCGAGGAGGGCTACCATGCAACCCACCGACGAGTCGTCCCGACCCAACCGCGGATTCTTCGGCGAGCTCTTCGAGCTCTCGTTCCGAGAGTTCATCACGCCGCGGATCATTCGCGTCATCTACGTCATTGCGCTCATCGTCGCTGCGCTTTGGTGCCTGACATCGTCATCGCGGCTTCAGCACGATCGGCGCGGCTTCGCAATTCAGCGGCTTCGGAGCGGGGCCGAACGGCACGCTCATCTTCTTCGGAATCGTGCAGATCATCGCGGCGCCGGTTGCGTTCGTCGTGCTGTCGATCTCGATCCGCGTCTACCTCGAGTTCGCGATGGCCGTCTTCCGCATCGCGGAGAACACCGACGTCATGCGCGAGCGGCAGAGCTAGGACGGCGGCGCCGCGACGAGCGCGGCGTCGTACACGCCGGGTTCGCGTTCGTTCACGCGCAGGTCGAGCACCCAGCCCGTCGCGCGATCGGCGCGCGCAAAGCGCTGCTGCATCGTTTCTCCCTCGAGCACGGCGGGCTCGCCGCGCCAGCCCGACGCTTCGATGCGCGCGGCAAGTCGCGCGAGCACGTCGGACGCAAGGAGACTGCTCCGGATGATCGCGGTGGACTCGATGCGGCGTGGCGTCGACGAGCGCGCCGGTGCATCGATCGCCAGACCGGGGACATCGCCGAGAACCGGCAGCGCGGCGCCCGCGCCCGGGCCCGACAGGCGGCCGGCCGACGCGCATGCCGCCGTTGCCGAGGCGCGCAGCACGTCGACGTCGAGCGCGCGCTGCGTGCCGCGGCCGACGATCGTGACGAACAGCACCGGGCCGTAGTCGGCCGGGCACCAGCGCTGCGTCGGACCATCGTCGCCGACGAACAGATTCGGGAAGCCGCTCGGTGTGCCGCGCACGTAACCGCGCTTGCGCAGCGATGCTTCGAACGCGACCGCTTCGGCGTTCGTCGCGGTGGAAGGACGGTAGTAAATTCGCACGCCGTCGGGCGGGTTCGTGCCGGCGAGCCACGACGAGCCGAGCAGCGGGAGCTTCGGCACGGGGTTCGGCAGGGTGAAGCCCGGCGGCAGCGTGCCGTACGCGAGGCGCAGGCCCGGCGGACCGCCCGCGGCGGCGACCCGTTGCACGAGGTCGCTCGGCGCCGCGGCGACGGCCAGCGGTGCGACACTCGCGACGGCGACGATCGCAGCGAGGGCACGCGCGCGTGAAAACGTCACGGAGCGCTTTTCGCGAGGAGCGGACACGGTTCCGCGCCCTTCGACAGGCTCAGGGTGACGCGGGGTGCCCTTCGACAGGCTCAGGGTGACGGGGGCCCTTCGACAGGCTCAGGGTGACGGGGCCCTTCGACAGGCTCAGGGTGACGGGGCGCCCTTCGACGGGCTCAGGGTGACACGGGGCGCGGCGTGACGGGGGGCTTAGGGCGAGGCGCTTTTGCGCGGCATCATCAGCAAGTAGCCGTCGGGGTAGTCGAAGACGATGTTGAACGCTTTGATGAAGTCGAGGCCGACGAGGACATCGTTGCGCGAGAACGATCCTGACGCGCACGCGGGCACCGGGCGGTAGACGATCGGGCCGAGCTCGAGGCTCTGCAGGCGGCCGCACTTGTCGACCTCGCTGCCGTTGACGCCGTAGTACCGCACCTCGTTCGCGAGGCTGCCGGGATCCGAGAAGAACGCCACGCGGTCGCGCGAGACGAGATCGCTGCTGAAGAGCACGTGCAGCGGGTTTCCGCTGTCGAGCGTCGCCAGCACGGGGACGCGTCCGCCGACCGTCATGCCGATGCGCGGCGTGCCGTCCTCGAGGTCGACGCGCGCGACGTAGCCCTTCGACGTGTCCGGCGCGACTTTCGACGCGTCCATGATGCGCAGCGTCTTGTCGTCGAGGTTCATCTCCACGATCGCGCCGGCGAGCAGGTCGAAGCCGATCAGGCCGGAGACGTCGCGTTCGTCCGAGCCGTTCTCGTCGAGTCCGGTGGAGATATCGACGTCGTGCAGCACGTTCGCGCCGAATGCGATCGTGTCGATACGGTAGACGTTCGCTGCCGCGCCGCCGCCGATGCCGGCGATCTCCGTCGCGCCGACGCGCTTCGCACCGACCCGGCGCGCGAACGAGTCCGTGAACGCGATGCCGGACGAGCCGGTATCGAGGATGAACTTCGCCTTCACGCCGTTCACGACCGCGTCGACCAGGATGCGGTACTGCGTGAGCTCGAGCGGGACGGCGCCGTTGCTCGCATCGAACGTCCACCGCGCGGTCTGCGCGGGCGGGTGCAGCTCAGCGTCGGTGACCGGCACATTCGCCTCGATGTGCGTGAACGCGTACGTCGTCTTGCCGCCGTCGTAGCGCCACGACGACATCACGCGTTTCCCCGCGGCGACGATGGTGTATCCGACCACGTCGATGCGCGTCTCGAACTTGCCGCCCGGATCGAGCATGATTCGCTTGTATGCACCCGACGCATCGATCGCGAGCTCGGCCGGCACGCCGAGTTCCGGCTGCAGCCGCACCCAGGTGACCGGCATGCCGTCGATCGTCTCCGTGCGAGCGAGCGTTGCGGGCATTCCCGCGGTGCGCTCGTCGAAGACCGCGCTGCGCGTGTACACGTACCGCGCCGACTCGCCGACGGTCTGCACGGTGAACCCGTTGCGGTTGGACGACCACAGCACGCGCCCGGTGAAGCCGTCGTCGTAGCGTCCGGACGGTGAAACGCGACTGCGCCGAAACAGCGCGCCGCGGTGCAGCTCGGTCATCACCACGCGCATCTTGCCGTCCAACGTCGCCGCGCCGGTCTCGCGCAGCGACGTGATGCCGCCGTCGCCGTCCTGCCAGCCCATGTACGCCTTGTGCTTGGCCAGCAGCGCCGCCGCGTCGTCCGCCGCCGCGGCGGGCGCGCCGGCGGCGCCCGCGAAAAGACATGCCAAAACCAGCCCGGCATACACCCGAGTCGTCATGACGCGACGTTTTCGGACATGGAGGTTCGGCGCCTGCTAGCGAGCGACTATGCGGCTTCGAGCACGTCTGCAAACGCGCGTGGCAATAGCCCTTTGTTAACAAGCAACGTCCGCACGACGAGCTCACTAACATGGAAGTGTCTCGCAATCATCTCAATATGCGTGTCATTCGGCTTTTCTGCACCGATAAGCTCCAGAACCTCATCGAATGGACACAAAAAGCTCTGCGCAAAGGCGCGTTGAAACTTCTGCCTTTCGGTCTTCGTTCGGCTGAGGGGCGCGAACGAGCTCTCGCTGTCCCAAGCGGCGTCGCCGAGCGCGCGTGCGAGTTCGAAACGACGGGGCGCAGCGTACGGCGGGGATCGAAACGCAATGCGATCCGAATCATCACTCACGACCGCGCCGTACGGTAACGCCCCGGCCGTCGCGGGAGCTTGCCGAACCGCATCCCAGCGTACGCCCAATATATCGCCGAGAGCAGTACCCAAGATCGGCCCTCGCTCCATGCCGACGCGTCGTCTGACAGCAGCCGCGGCGCTTTCGGCTTTTTGCCACGCCGTCTCCGCGCGCTCCAGCGATCGCTCAAAAAGTAACCCTACTTTCGCAGCGTCGCGATTCAACAACGTGCCAGCACGTGCCGCGTCGAGTGCGTTTTGCAGGACCTCAGCCGCTCGTAGGCCCGGAGAGGCAACCGCAGCTTCACCAACGGCGTCTTCGCCGATGCGTTCTTCGTAACGCCCAAGTTTTTCGATAAGCTCAGTAGGCGCTTGGTCCGGGTCAAAGCCGAGTTGCGCCTCGAGCCGACGCCACGAGGAGATGTCGTCATCTGCGCGCTCGTCGCGCAGTTGCTGCAGTACGGCCTGAAGGGCCGAGTAATCTGGTAGTTTAGTCGCAGTGCTCTCGAGAGTCGCGAAAAATTTGTCGAATCCGGTCTCAAGACTGATGCGGTCAATGGAGACGACTGGCGACTCGTAATAAACGGCCGGACCCGGTACACGAGCGATCCCGGCGCGCGGACCGACTACAGCGCGGCCACCCGTGCCGTATATCATTGCCGGCGGCCATGCGATCGATGCGGAAATCGATGTCAATTCATGACGTCGGCGCCATTCTACGGGCGCACCGTCGGGCGGAAACGGTTCGTACTGAATGCGCCACCAGTTGTCGGCGAGCCAGAGCGCAAGCGGAACAACCGGCGCACAAAGGGAGTCGCGCGGCTGTTCGCTTTCGACATCGTACATGCGAGTCAGAATATGACTACCGACCCTAATGCGAATGTCCGCCGCGTCCTCCGGTTCTGCCGCCGGGGCGCCTAAGTCAAACGCTATTTCAAATTCCGCTGTCACAGTCCGTACTTCACTCTGATCGCTTGGAGCATACGCGTCCCGTCGGCATCTGCCCGAGCCGCAAAGCGCTCGACTATCTCCGCAGCGAACGCCTGGTTCGGAAGCATCGGGTAGCCATGGTAGAGCGCTTGTTCTGAATTTGTGATTCGGCCTTCAAAAAGCCAACCGTAGTCCGAAACAACCCATACCATTGTCGGCACTCCATTGCTTTCGTTTTGACTGATCAATCCCGCTAGGATTCCCGCTCTCAGCCAGCCCGGAACCCGGACTTCAAACTCGGGCTGAAAAGCGGCGTGTCCGTCGCAAAATGAAAAGTCTTGCCGACGTCCGGTAAACGGAGGCAAGCCAAAGCGGGCGGGCGTTCTCTTGTGCTTAGAAACCCCCTTAAAATGGGCGCGCTGCGCCAATGCATTCAGCGCGGCGGCCTCAGGAACAGGATCGCACAACTGTTGCTTTCCGCTATCAGTAACGCGCTCGACTTCTTCCCGTGGATTAGGTTTGCGCATTTTTGTACCCAATGAGCCAGTAGCCCACAAGAATGTTACGCTTGGCCGCCCGCTTATCCTACCGACTGCCCGCTCTCGGACTTGCCTACGACTAAGTCGTGCGGTGGCGGCCGATGTTCGCGATGAGGGCGACGGCGATGAGCGACACGATGAGCGAGGTTCCGCCGAACGAGATGAACGGAAGCGGCACGCCGGTCACAGGCCACGACGACGTCACGACGCCGATGTTCACGAACGCCTGGATCACGATCATGAACGTGCACCCCATCGCGAGGAGCATGCCGAACCGGTCGGGTGCTTTGATCGCGAGATTGACCGCGCGGATCGCGAACAGCAGGAACAGCGCGATCACCGCGACGCAGCCGAGCATGCCCAGCTCCTCGCCCAGCACGGCGAAGATGAAGTCGGTGTGCGGCATCGGCAGGTAGAAGTACTTCTGCCGCGAGGCGCCGAGCCCGACGCCGAAGATGCTGCCGCTGCCGAGCGCGAGCAGCGACTGCACGATGTGGAACCCGGTATTCTGCGCGTCCTTCCACGGGTCGATGAACGCGAAGATGCGCGCGCGCTTGTACGCGGACGAGCCGACCGCGAGCGCGGCCGGCGGCAGCATGACGATCACGCACATGATGAGGTGCGGGATGCGCGCGCCCGCGGTGAAGAGCAGCGCGAACGCGGTGAAGACGTAGAGCGATGCCGTGCCCATGTCGGGTTCGAGGAAGACCGGACCGGCGAGCATCAGCGTGACGAACAGGGCGGGGACGACGCCTTTCGAGAGCGACGTCACGCCTTCGTTGATCTGCGCGAGCTTCGCGGCGAGGAACAGCACGAGCGCGAGCTTCCCGAGCTCGGATGGCTGGAACGAGAGCGCGTGCAGTCCGAGCCAGCGGCGCGAGCCGCCCGCCGCGAAGCCGACGTGTGGGATCAGCGTGACGACGAGCAGCACGAACGTCACGACGACGAGCGGCGGCGCGAGGCCGCGGAGCTTGCGGTAGTCGACGCGGTACGCGGCATACGCGAACACCAGACCGACGACGAGGTAGACGACCTGGTGCTTGAGGTAGTGCGCGGTGTCGCGGAACTCGGCGTACGCGGTCGCGCTCGACGCGCTGAACACCATGACGAGGCCGATGACGACGAGGAACGCGACGGAGCCGAGCAACAGCGGGTCGGGCGGTTTGAGCTGCGTCGCGGGTCGGGGGCCCTTCGACGAGCTCAGGGTGACGGAAGACGAGCTCAGGGTGACGGAAGACGGGCTCAGGGGTGAACGGCCCTTCGACGGGCTCAGGGTGACGCTTGCGCGCGCGGCGACGTTCGGGCGGCGTCTATCGTGCATGGGCGACCGGGTTTTGGAGCGCGCGGACGGCGTTCGCGAACTCTTCGCCGCGGTGTTCGGCGGACTGGAACATGTCGAACGACGCGCAGCCGGGCGAGAGCAGCACGACGTCGCCGGCATTCGCGATGCCGTGCGCCGAGCGCACCGCTTCCTCCATCGACGGCGCGCGCGTGACCTTCGCGCGCTTGATCACGCCGGCGATCTCGTCCGCCGCCTCGCCGATCAGCACGACCGCCTTCGCGCGCGAGCTGACGACCTTGCCCATCTCGGCGAAGTCGGTGCCCTTCGCTTTGCCGCCTGCGATCAGCACGATCGGGCGGTCGAACGCGCGCATCGCGGCGATGACCGAGCCGGGGTTGGTCGCCTTCGAGTCGTCGACGTACGACACGCCGTCGATCTGCGCGACCGGCTCGAGCCGGTGGCCGAGCGGCAGAAACGTGCGCACGCCTTCGCGGATCGCGTCGACCGGCAAGCCGGCGGCGAGCGCGACGAGCACCGCGCCCATCACGTTCTCGACGTTGTGCGCGCCGAGCAGTCCGATCTCGCTCACGGGCATCACAACCACGGGGCGCGGATCGCCGGTCGGCGGCGCGTAGACGATCGACTCGCCGTTGCGCACGTAGAGCGTCGAGAGGCGCCGCGGCTCGCTCGAGAACCACAGCGCGCGCGACTTGATGCGGTTGCCGTCCTCGCCGGGCGCGGAAGCGACGATCGGGTCGTCGAGGTTGCCGACGAACGTATCGCCCGGCCCTTGGTTGGTGAAGATCCGGAACTTCGCTTCGGAGTACTCTTCCATCGAGTGGTAGCGGTCGAGATGATCGGGCGTGACGTTGAGGATGAGCGAGACGCGCGGCTTGAACGAGCGGATCGACTCCAGCTGGAACGACGAGACCTCGGCCACGACCCAGTCGTCCGCCGCCGCCGCGGTGGTCTCGCGGATCAGCGCGTTGCCGATGTTGCCGCCGACGTGCACGCGCTTGCCGGCCGCCGCGAACAGCGCGCCGACGAGCGCGGTCGTCGTCGTCTTGCCCTTCGTTCCGGTGACCGCGACGATCGGCGCCTTGCACAGACGGTACGCGACCTCGACCTCGCTGAACACCGGGATGCCCGCCGCCTGCACGCGGCGCACGAGCGGGTTGTTGAGCGGGATGCCGGGCGAGAGCACGGCGACGGTGACGTTCTCGAGCGCGGCATCCAGCTCGCCGGGCGGGATGAAGGCGACGCCCGCGGCGCGCAGCTCGTCGAGCGCGCCGGCTAGCTTCTCCGGCGGCGCTTCGTCCGTCGCGACGACGGAGCCGAGGCGCGTGCGCAGCACGTCGACGCTCGCGCGTCCGCTTCGGCCCAGGCCGATGACGAGTGCGTGGTCGGTGCGGTCGAAACGGCCGCTCGTAGATTCAATCATGCCGTGCGCGCCACGAGGACGAAGCCGAGGAGTGAGAGGACGAACGATGCGAGCCAGAATCGCGACGTCACCGTGGTCTCCGGCCAGCCGCCGAGCTCGAAATGGTGGTGCAGCGGGCTCATCCGAAAAACTCTGCGTCGCGTGGTCTTGTACGATGCGACTTGAATGATGACACTCAAGGTTTCGGCTGCAAAGACACCGCCGATGAGCAAAAGGAGCAGTTGCGTACGTGTTAGGATCGCGATGCCCGCGAGCGCGCCGCCGAGCGCAAGCGATCCCGTGTCGCCCATGAACACGCGCGCGGGGTGCCGGTTGTAGAGCAAGAAGCCGAGCACCGCGCCGACGGTCGCGGCCGCGAACAGCGAGACGCCGAACGCGACGTGCGCCAGAGCGCTCGCGCAGATCAGCACGAGCAGCGGCGGAACGATCGTGCCGCTTGCCAGCCCGTCGAGGCCGTCGGTCAGGTTGACCGCGTGCGTCGTCGACATCACGACGATCACCGAGAGCGCGTACCAGAGCCACGGCGGCACCGCGCCGATGCCGAGGAGCGCGGGCGTCTGCGGACCGGCGACGAGCAGAAAGATGATCGCGGCGATGCCGCTCAGCGCGAACTTCGGCAGCGCGCGCAGCCCGCGGTTCTTCTGCTTGCGGATCGCCATCGCGTCGTCCCACGCGCCGATCGCCATGCAGGCGTACACGAGCACGAGCAGCGCGAACGTCGCGCGCGAGGGTGCGAGGAGTAGCGCGAGGAGGGGTGCGACGCCGAACAGGATGCCGCCCATCGTCGGCGTGCCCGTCTTCGTCTGATGCGATTGGGGCGCGTCTTCGTACGCGGTTTGCCGCGCGGCCGCGCGCGCGAGGGTGTTGATGAGCGGGCGGCCGAGCAGCCCGACGATCGCGAACGCGGGCACGCCCGCCAGGACGAGCGACACGATCAGCGTGCCCAGTCCGTACGGCATCCCCGCGAGCCGGATGAGCAGCGGGAGGTACCAGGGCATCGTGAAGCCGTCGAGGGCGAGCGTCATGGTGCGCCCTTCGACAAGCTCAGGGTGACGGGAGACGCGCTCAGGGTGACGGGGCCCTTCGACAAGCTCAGGGTGACGGGGGGCGCGCTCGGGGTGACGGGGCCCTTCGACAAGCTCAGGGTGACATTGGGGGCGCTCGGGGTGACATTGGGGGTGAGGAGTGGGTTGGGGCCGGGGGCGCGCCAGGTGAGGACGACGATCGGCGTTTGTTCGTCGCCGTTGCCGTGCGGGTTGCCGATCAGCGCGCGCTCGACGGCGGCGCGGTCGAGCTGCGGCGACGCGCCCAGCGTTTTCGCGCGGCGCAGGTCGTTCGCGTCGACGATCGCGACGTGGATCGCGTCGACGGCGAGGTCGCGCGTGAGCGCGGCGGCGAGGTCCGTGGCGACGCGGTCGGGGTCGGCCGGGCCGAGCACGATCGCGCGCTCGTACGGCGGGAGCGTTCCGGTGTAGCCGTCGATCGCGGCGATCGCTTCGCCGAGGATCTCGTAGAAGACGCCGCGCTTGCCGCGCAGCCGGCCGAGCACGTGCGCGATCAGCGCCCACACGACGCGCCGCGAGCCGACCTGGTCGATGACGAGCTGCAGCGACTCGGGCTGGCTGACGGTCGCGAGCGGGTCGGCGTAGCGCGACATGACGAGCGCGAGCCGCGACGGCCGGATCATCTCCGCGGCGATGAAGCGCGACTGCGCGATCGCGACGGCCGTCTCGGCGATTGCGACGACGTCGCCGCCGCGCGCGATGCCGCGCACCGCGTCGCGGACGAGCGCTTCGAGGTCGTCGCCGGGCGCGATCAGGCGCGTGCGCACGGGAATCGCGACGAGTCCTTCGGGAAGCCCGCTCTCGCGCACCGCGACGGGGATCATGCGAACACGTCGGCGCCGAGCGCTTCGGCGATCTGCTCCATCTTGTACACGCGCGAACCTTTGAGCAGCACCGCGTCGCCGCGGCGCAGGTTCGCGCGCAGCCACGCGACCGCTTCCTCGTTGCTCGCGTAGCGCACGACGGCGCCGGACTTCGACGCGACGCCGTGCGCGGTGTCGCCGGCGAACGAGCCGCCCGCGAGCACGACGTGCGCGCGCGACGCCGCGACCTCGCCGATCTTGCGGTGCATCGCGGGCGCGTCGTCGCCGAGCTCCGCCATGCTGCCGAGCACGGCGATGCGGCGCTCCGCTTCTTCGCGGCCGAACGCGGCGAGCGTCGCGAGCGTTCCCGACAGCGAAGCGTTGTACGCGTCGAAGATCAGCCGCACGTCGCCGGGAAGCTCGACGACCTCGTAGCGGCCGTGCGGCAGCGTCGCGCCGGCGACGGCGCGCGAGAGCGCCTCGGGCGTGCCGCCGCAGAGCAGCGCCGCGCCGAACGCGGCCGCGAGGTTGCGGCGGTTGTGGTCGCCCGGGAAGCCGATCGCGATCGGGTGCGTCTCGGTCGCGCCGTCCGCGGCGATCGCCCACGCGGCGTCGCGCTCGACGATCAGCGCCGCCTGTCCGTGCGGCGGCCGTTCGTCGTCGATGCCGTACCACATCGGCGCCGCCGGCAGCGACGCGGCGCGCTCGCGCGAGACCGCGTCGCCCAGGTTCAGCACGGCGCGGCGCGCGCCCGACGGCACCGACCACTTCGTCTCCGCGATGCGTTCGTGCGAGCCCATGATCTCCAGGTGCGCCTCGCCGACGTTCGTGAGCAGCCCGACGTCCGGCCGCGCGGCGGCGACGAGCACGTCGAGGTCGCGAAACTTGCGCGCGCCCATCTCGACGATGGCGACGCGCTCGTCGCCGCGCTCGAGCCCGCACAGAAACTTCGCGACGCCGATCTCGTTGTTCTCGTTCTCGGGCGTGGCGGTCGCGGGAATCTTCGCGCCGCGCAGGAGCGCGAGCAAGAACTGCTTCGTCGTCGTCTTGCCGGTGCTGCCGGTCACGGCGACGACCGGGCCGCGCAGCGCGCTGCGCGCGAGGCCGCCGAGGTCGAGGTACGCCTGCTGCGTGTCGCGCACGACGAGCGCGGCGCGGCCCGCAGGGACCGTCTTCGGGTCGTCGACGATCGCGCACGCGGCGCCGCGCGCGAACGCTTCCTCGACGTAGCGGTGCCCGTCGAACCGTTCGCCGCGCAGCGCGAGGAACGTCGCGCCCCGCGCGATCGACCTCGTGTCCGTCTGGATCAGCAGCTCGGCGGGAAGCGCGTCGGCGCTGAGCACGCCGGCGCCCGTCGCCTCGATCGCCGCCGGCGTCGGAAGCGTCATACGCGGTCGATCTCCGCGCGCGTCGCGAAGGCGCTGCGCACCTCGTCGCGGTCGTCGAACGAGAGCTTCTGCTCGCCGACGATCTGGTACGTCTCGTGTCCTTTGCCCGCCACGACGACCGTGTCGCCGGCGTGCGCCTCGCCGATCGCGCGCCGGATCGCGCTGCGGCGGTCGATCTCGATCTGGGTGCGGCGGAAGCCGTTGGCGATCGCTTTCGCGATCGCGAGCGGGTCTTCGCTGCGCGGGTTGTCCGACGTCACGATCACGCGGTCGGCAAGCCGCGCGGCGATCTCGCCCATCTCGCTGCGCTTGCCGGCATCGCGGTCGCCGCCGCAGCCGAACACCACGATCAGCTCGCGGCGCGTCGTCTCGCGCGCGGCGCGCAGCACGTTCTCGAGCGCGTCGGGCGTGTGCGCGTAGTCGACGATCGCCTCGATGCCGAACGCGCCGAAGCGCTCCATGCGGCCGGGCACGGCGCGCGTCGCGGCGAGCCCGCGGCGCAATGTCGCCGGCCGCGATGCCGAGCACGGAGGCGCAGCCCAGCGCAGCGAGCGCGTTGCGCACGTTGAACCGTCCGGGCAGGTTGATCGCGTACTCGTGCGGTCCGACGCGGAACGTCGAGCCGTCGCCTGCGAGGCGAACAGCGGTCGCGCGGAACCCGCCGCGCGCTTCGGCGTCGATCGCGTACGGACGCGCGGAGCCGGCCGGCAGCTCGCGCAAGAAGCGCTCGCCCCACGGATCGTCTGCGTTGATCACGGCGCTCGGCGCGAGATCGAACAGCCGGCGCTTCGCCGCGGCGTACCGGTCGAGCGTGCCGTGGAAGTCGAGGTGATCGCGCGTAATGTTCGTGAGCGCCGCGACGCCGAACGCGACGTGGTCGACACGGTGCAGTGCAAGCGCGTGCGACGACACTTCCATTGCGACCGCCTGCGCGCCCGCGTCGCGTTGCGCGGCGAGCAGCTCGTGCAGCTCGAGCGCCAGCGGCGTGGTGTTGGTCAGCTTCCACGTGCGGCCGCGGAACTCGCCGCCCAACGTCCCGATCACGCCGCACGGGATGCCCGCCGCTTCGAAGACGTCGCGCAGCAGGTGCGTCGTCGTCGTCTTGCCGTTCGTGCCCGTGACGCCGACGACGGTGAGCGAGCGCGAGGGGTGATCGTAGAACGCGTCCGCGAGCGCCGAGACCGCGATGCGCGTGTCGGGCACCGTGATGAAGGCGCCCTTCGACGAGCTCAGGGTGAGATTGGGGCCCTTCGACGAGCTCAGGGTGACATTGGGTTCGAGGACGATGGCGGTGGCGCCGCGGGCGATTGCGTCGGCGATGTAGGCGTGGCCGTCGGTGCGCTCGCCGCGTAGCGCGACGAACATCGTGCCGGGGCGGACGGCGCGCGAATCCGTCGCGATCGCGTCGACCGACGGCGGGAGCGAGCCGGTGACGCGCGCGTCCGGAAGCCCGGCGACGAGCTGGGCGGTGTCACGCATCGGCGCGGCGTTTTCGGCGGCGCATCAGCGCGGCGTTTTCGGCGGCGCATCACCGCTGACCAAGCGCGCGGCGTGTGACGGCGCGGCGGGCGCCGCGGCGTGCGGGGGCGTGGCGGCGTGGTGGGTGGGGGTGGTGGCCGGCATGATCTCGGCGTGCAGCATCGCAGCGCGGGCCAGCGCCGCAAAGACCGGCGCCGCGACCTGCGAGCCGTAGATCGAGCCGCGCGGGCGGTCGACCTTCACGAGGATGACGAAGCGCGGGTGCTCGGCGGGGATCATGCCGACGAACGACGCGATGTAGGCGCCGGGGAGGTAGCCGCCCGCGCCGACGACTTGCGCCGTGCCGGTCTTGCCGGCGGTCGTGTAGCCGGGGACGCGCGCGGTTGGGTTGCCCGTGCCGTGCAGCACGACGGCGCGCAGGTAGCCGCGCAGCGTCGCGGCCGTGCGCTCGGAGATCACGCGGCGCTGGACCTCCGTGCCGTAGCGCCGCACGACCTTGCCGTTCGGATCCTCGATTGCGGACACGACGCGCGGGCGCAGCAACAGTCCGCCGTTCGCGATCGCCGCGTACGCGCGGATGAGCCCGATCGGCGTGACGGAGATCGAGTGGCCGAACGCGATCGTCGGCAGCGTCGACCCGCTCCACGCCGACGGCGGGTTCACGATGCCGCTGCTTTCGCCGGGCAGCTCGACGCCGGTCGGCGCGCCGAAACCGAACGCTTGGATCGTGCGGTACATCGCCGTAGGACCGACCGCGAGCCCGATCTCGGCGGCGCCGACGTTGTGCGAGTACGCGATGATCTGCTCGATCGACTCGCTGCCGCCCATGTTCGCGGCCATCATGCCGTCCTCGGCGTTGTGGATCACGCGGCCGCCGACTTCGAGCGCGTCGCGCGCGGGGAAGCGTGCGCCGGCGCCGACGCGTCCGCTCTCGAGCGCGGCAGCGGCGGTGATCAGCTTGAACGTCGAGCCGGGCTCGTAGGCATCGCTCACCGCGCCGTCTCGCCAGAGCGCGGGCGGGAACGAGCCGAAGTGCGAGGGGTTGTAGTCGGGCATGTTCGCGACGGCCAGCAGCTCGCCGGTCCACGGGTCCATGACGATCGCGGTCGCGCTGCGCGGCGACCACTTCTTCATCGTGTCGCGCAGCAGACGCTCCGCCTCGAACTGCACGTACGGATCGATCGTCGTGACGACGCTGTCGCCCGCCGTCGCGCGCTGCACGACATGCGTGTCGCCGAACGGGATCGCGCGCCCGAACTGGTCGGCTTCGATGCGCATGCGGCCGGACGTGCCGCGCAGCGTGGAGTCCATCGCGTACTCGAGGCCTTCGACGCCTTTCTCGTCGGTGTCGGTGAACCCGAGCACCGTCGACGCGAGGCGGCCGGACGCGATGAAGCGCCGGCCCGTCTCTTCGGCTTTGCGCTCGATGCCGGGAAGCGCGAGGCGCTCGACGCGCTCGGCGACGTTGTGCGGCACCTTGCGCGCGAGCCAGCGAAACTCGGAGTGATCGCGCAGCGCCGGCTCGAGGCGGTCGACGGGCTTGCCCAGGATCGGCGCGAGCTTGACCGCGGTGCCATGCGGGTCGGTCACTTCGGTCGGCACGGCGAAGATCGACTCCGACGGCAGCGAGCGCACGAGCACGCCGCCGTCGCGGTCGAGGATTGCGCCGCGCTTCGCGAACGACTCCACCGTCTCGTCATGCTGCGCGAGCGCTTCGCGCGCGAGCTTCGGCCCGTCACGGATCTGCACGGTGCCCAGGCGCACCGTCAAGGCGCACGCGAGCAGCGCGACAATCACGAGCGAGACTTTCGCCCGAACCGGCGCGACGCGCGCGAACGCCCGTGCGGCCATAGCGGTCAGTGCTCCGCGGGCGCGAACCAGGTGCCGAAGAACGCGAGTCCGGTCGGCTTGGGCTGGGCCTTCGGCTCGGGGACGCGCACGACGGCGTACACGTGCGGGTCGTGCATCTTGAGCTTCGCGGCGAGCGCGGCGAGGCGCTCGGGGGACTGCAGCTGCGCGATCGTCTCGTCGTTCTGCAGCGAGTCCGCGAGCAGCGCGGTGCGCTCGTGATGCGCTTGCGCGAGACGGTACGTCGCCGAGGTGACGGCGGCGGTGAGCTGCACGTACGTGAGCATCATCACCATCACGACGACGGCGAGCGAGAGCACCGTGAAGACCGGCCGGTTCAAGCGGCGGCGCGTGCGGCGCGCGCGGCGCCGCGTCGCGTGGCGCACGCGGTCGATGCGGCGCAGCTCGCGCGGCGCGCGGCGCGGTTCGATCAGCTCGGGCGCGATCATGCCGTAACCTCGACGCGCTCCGCTGCGCGCAGCTTCGCGCTGCGCGCGCGCGGGTTGGCGGCGACCTCCGCTTCGTCCGCGACAATCGGCTTGCGCGTGACGGCGTGGACGCGCGGGTCTTCGCGGAAGGTCTGCTTCACGATGCGATCCTCGAGCGAGTGGAAGCTGATGACGGCGATCCGTCCGCCGGGCTGCGTCCGTGCGAGCGCGGCGTCGAGCCCGTCGCGCAAGGCGCCGAGCTCGTCGTTGACGGCGATGCGCAGCGCTTGGAACGTGCGCGTCGCGGGGTGGATGCGGGCGTGGCCGGGCGCGCGCACGGCGCGCGCGACGACGTTGGCGAGGTCGGCGGTGTCGCGGACCGGCGTGCCGGCCTCGCGCAGAGCGACGATCGAGCGCGCGATGCGGCGCGACTTCTTCTCCTCGCCGAACGCGTAGATCGCATCTGCGATCTCGTGCTCGCTGCGGTGCGCGAGGAAGTCCGCGGCGCTCTCGCCGCGCGTGGGGTCCATGCGCATGTCGAGCGGCGCGGCGACGCGGAACGAGAAGCCGCGCTCGCCCTCATCGAGCTGCATGGAGCTGACCCCCAGGTCGAAGAGCACGCCGTCGACGCGTGCGATTTCCAGCGCGTCGAGCTGCGCCGCCAGCTCGCGGAAGTTCGCGTGCACCAGCGTAAAGCGCGGGTCGGCCGGCGCACGCGCGCCCGCCGAGGGGTCCGCGTCGAGCGCGATCAGCCGGCCCGACGGGGCGAGCGCCGCCAGGATCAGCGCCGAGTGCCCACCGGCACCGAACGTTGCGTCGACGTACGTGCCCGAGGGCCGAATCGCGAGCGACTCCAGGCTGGGCCCCGCGAGAACGGGGACATGCGGCGGCAATCAAAACAGTCCCAGCTCGGAGGTGAGGTCCGGGAGCTCGCCCGTCTCGCGCACGTGCTCCTCGAAGCGGTCCTTCGCCCAGAGCTCGACGCGCCGCATCGAGCCGATCAGCACGGCGTCCTTCTCGATGCCGGCCCACGACCGGAGGTGCGGCGGGATCACGAGCCGGCCGTTGGCGTCGACGTTGATCTCCTCGGTGTGCGCGAAGAGGTAACGGACCCAGCTCCGGTAGCGCGCGTCCTTGACGCTCGCGTCGGTGATGCGCGCGACGATCTCGTTCCAGTACTCGGCCGGGTAGAGCGCGAGGCACGGGTCCGGGTGGGCGATCGTCAGGAAGAAGCCGCCGCCGAGCCGCTCGCGGAAGCGCAAGGGAACGACCAAGCGGCCCTTGTCGTCAAGGGTGTGCTCGAACGAACCGGTGAACAGCGGGCGATCCGACACGGAGGCCCGCTACGTCCCACGCAGCGCCACTGCCACCCACTATAGCCCACCCGAGGGTCGACGGCAACGGAGGCGCGCGTGATTTCCGTCTACGCCGACAGCTGGGCGTGAGCGGCAGCATGGCGGTCGAACGTATGTTTGCAAGGTCGCGTCGGCCCGTGGCCGGCGCTCGACGACCTCGACGCGCTCCGAGCGAGCTCGGCATCGCGCCCGTCTCGCGGCTGCCGTGGCCGCGTTATCAGAAGATCGGACCGCCTGGATCGGAAAGCCCGACTACGGCGAGAAGGATCCGGTCGGCGAGGAGTTCGATGGGGATGCGGCTGAGGTTGCTCAAAACGGACACGCTGCGGCCGTCGTCGGGCAGGACGTCGTTGCTGCACGAGAATCCCGGCACGTTTCCGCCGTGCCGGACGCGCCGCCGGCCGTGAAAATCGTCGACGTACCAACCCATCGCGTACGATTGCGGCCCGTCTGCTCCCGGCCACGCTCGCATCATCTCGTCCACGGACGAGCGGCGGATGATGCGTCCCTGCAGCAACGCGCCGTCCCAACGGGCGAGATCGATAGCGTTGGACGTCAATGCACCGGCGCCCCAGTACATGCGCGCGCCGTACGGAAGATCGATCGGGGCGCCTTGCGGATCGGTTTGCCGCTGGTATCCCACCGCGACGTTCGGAACGTTCGGCCCGACGAAGCCCGTGCGCGAGAGGCCTGCCGGCTCGATGACGAGCCGGCGCAGCGCGCGTTCGAGCGGCATCCGCGTGACGCGCTCGACCGCAAGCCCCAAGACAAGATAGTTGGTATTTGCGTACGCGAACTGGCTTCCGGGCGCGAAGCGGAGCGCCTGGCCGCCGACGCTCGCGACCATCTGCTCGGCGGTCGCGTGCTGCATCCGGACTTCCCAGGGGAAGTCCCCGATGACGTCCGGTAGTCCGGAGCGGTGCGCGAGCAGCATGCGAACGGTAATCGCATCGCCGTGCGGTGCATCGGGCACGTACCTCGCGATCGGCGCGTCGAGATCGAGGCGCCCCTGGTCGCGGAGCGCCAGGATCGCGGCGGCGGTGAACGTCTTCGTGATCGATCCGATCGGATAGTCGGTGCTCGCATCCGCCCGTCGCCCCGTGCGCGGATCGGCGAGACCGTATCCCGCGGCCACGACGGGAACGCCGTCCCGCGCAACGGTGACGCTGACCGCGCGGATCGGCAGGTCCGCCATCGCGCGCGCGACGGACGCATCGACGCGTGCACGTAACGGCCCGGCGGCGCCCCCGGCGCGCGCGCCGCAGAGCGCCGCCGCGCCGCTCGCCAGCAACGTCACACGCCGGATTGTCGGACTCCGACCGGTGCCCGTCCCGCCGCGGCATGCGCGGCATTGCGGTACCCAAGCGCCCGGTAGGCGCCACGCATCCACATCCGCACGCGCCGCTCGTCGACCACCCCGACCCCGAAACGGTTGCAGTGCATGTGGAAGACGGACGACCAGATGTCGGCCGGCGATACCGTTAGGCGACCGGCCGACGATAGTGCTGCGATGTGCTTTGCGCATGCTTCGAGCTCGGCGTCGAGCGGCGCCATCGACAAATTACCGAGGAGCCGTTCGAGTCGTTTGATGTTCGCACGGTCGTTTGCGTCGAGCTTCGGCTGTTTGCCGTTGTCGGCGGTCGCGTCGTCGCCGGCCACACGAGCGAACGGGTCGAACGCGAGGACCGCTGCGACGCAGCGTTCGTCGACGTCTCGCGGCGTTCTGGCGAGCGCCGCGAGAGCGGCATCGCTGTCGATGCTGAACAGCCGTTCAACCGCGAGCATTGCCTGAGCACCGCCGTACCGCTCGAGCTCCGGAACGTACGTGTCCGCGGCGTAACGGTCGATCTTCGCCTCGGCAAGAAGCTGCGCGGCCCACGAAAACATCGCGGTCAGCTCGTGCTGCGCGGTTTCGACGTCACTGAAGTGGAATCGCAGGCGCACGTGGGGCAGCGGATCCGCGAAGCGGACAAAGAACCAGTTTACGAGGCGGCCGCCGTTCTTCAGCCGCTCGACGAGCGCAGGAACCTCGCTCCGCAGGAGCTCATCGGCCCGTTTCTGGCCGCCGTAGAGCTTCAGATACACCCAGTCGCTGCCCGGGCCTCGCTCGCGGTTTTGCGCAAGGTCCATGACCGGTAAGCGCGCGCCGTTCGACGTTACGGCACGCGGAGTGCGGACGAAGTCCGCCACGAACTCGGCGAACCGCGGCCCGTCTGCTGAACGCAGCCACGCGTGCTCGAAACCGGGCAGCATCTCTTGCAGCACGACGAACTTGCGTCCCGCCTTGACGCCTTGATCGCGCAGAAGCCCGCGCCCGGCCTCGCTCGTCGTCTCGATCACGAGCCGGTTGTCCGCATCGACGAGGTAGCAGAATCGCGGCAGCGCCCAGTTCACCCGGTACTGCTCGAGCACCGCGCGCGTCCGTGCGTCGTCGGCGAGCTCCTGCGCGTCGATGAGCCACCGCGCGCGCGAGAGAACGAGCCGGCCGCATCGTATTCGCGGTATGAAAGGAGCCGACTGCAGACCTTGCGAGAAGCGCGGACCCGGAGCTCGCGTGCCCTGGCGCGTGAGAGCATCGAGAAAGCGTGCGACGGGCGGCATATGGGCGGGGTTCATCATGTGCGTCGAACGCAGACGAACGCGCTTTCCGAGCTTGGCGCTGTAGAGAAAGCACGCGTTTGCTTCGACGCCGACGTAGAGATCGTCGACCCCGATACGTACGACGCCCGGGGGTGGAACGGGTCGCCATTCGCAAAGGCTATGTCGCATAACGCGCGACATTAGGTCCGTCCGGTTCAGCGCTCGCGGTTGAAGCGGTTGCGCGCGGCGGGGCGCTCGAACGCCGTGTCGTCCGTCTCCTTGCGGTGGCATGCGTCGCACGACGTGTACTTGTTCGGGACCGGAAACGGCTGCTTGTTCCAGCGGTAGCTCAAGTCGTGCACGAGGTGCGCACGTTTCTTGCACGTCGGGCAGACGAAGTGCTCGCCGTCCGGCAGCAAGACCGGGTCTTTCTTCGTCCACGCATCGATCGGCCCGGCGTAGTGCGGACCGCGGCGCAGCGTCGCTTCGTAGCGCGCGCGCTGGGCTGCCTGCGCGTCCGCGGCCGCGGCCGAACCGCTCTCGATCGCTTCGCGGCATTCGGGACAGAGCGACGCGCGCAGCGTGCGCACGTCCTTGCTCTCACCGCACTTCGTACACCGGAACTCAAGAGGCATCACGCGTCTCTTTGTCCGCCGAGAAACGCCGTCCCGGCTGCCGTGGGCCAGCCCGCATTCGCCAAAGGTGTTTCCTCGCGGGCCGGCGATCACTTGCTCATGAGCGACGTTCACGACGATGCGATCTCCGCCGCGGCGCACGACCATCGGTGCGGCGATCTGTTCGGTTGCGGCGAGGAGCGCGGTACGGGCGCGTACTCGCAGGGCGTGGTCGATGCGCGGTTGGACGCACGCCGCACCGATCGGCTGCTGCACATGGACGAAATCGACCAAGAGCGGCTCGACGCGTTCGTCACGACGCGCGGGCGGTCGCGGCGCGAGCTGCTCGCGACGAGCGCGTCGCTCGGCATGCTCGCCGCGGTCGGACCATGGTTCACCCGCGCCGCAGGTGCGGCGGCGCGTGCCCCTGCCGGCGCGCAGCCATTCGCCGAAACGCCGAGCCGCGCGCGCGGTCGGGTGCACGTCGTGGAAGCCGACCGCGACAACACGCACCTCGGCGTCTTCGACACGACGCTGCCGCCGATTCTGACGATCGAGTCGGGCGACTCGGTGCGGTTCACCAACACGTGGTCGCACTTCTTGAACCAGCTTCATCCGGGAACGCCGGTCGAGACGCTCGCACAGCTTCGGCTGAGCAATCCGGGCCGCGGGCCGCACTCGATCATCGGGCCGATCGCGGTGAAAGACGCGCAGCCGGGCGACGTGCTCGAGGTACGCTACGAGCGTCTCGTCCCCGATACGTGGGGCGCGGTGTTCAACAATCCCGGCGCGCTCGGCACGGGTCTGCTGCCCGGCGACTACCCGCAAGGGCAGGTAAAATACCTCGAGCTGGACCTCAAGAACAAGACAGCCGAGTTCCTTCCGCACGTCACCATACCGCTGCAGCCGTTTCAGGGCACCCTCGGCGTCGCCCCACCGGACGGGTACTTCGCGCCGTTGTCACCCGGCGTGACGAGCTCGGTGCCGCCCGGACCGCACGCCGGCAACACCGACTTGCGCGATATGGCGGAAGGCTCGACGATGTTCATCCCGGTGTGGAAGCCCGGCGCGCTGATCTTCACGGGCGACTCGCATGCCGTGCAGGGCGACGGCGAGATCAACCTTTCCGCGCTCGAGACGCGCATGAAGGAGATGCAGATCGAGGTCGTTCTGCACAAGCAGAAGAACTTCGCGTGGCCAATTGCCGAGACGCCGACGCACTGGATCGTGCTCGGCTTCGACAAGGACCTGAACGCGGCGATCACGATGGCGGCGCGCAACGCGATCAAGTTCCTCGCGTCGCGCGCGCACATGACCGAGCTCGACGCGTACGGGCTGCTGAGCATCGCGTGCAGCTTCCGCATCACGCAAGTCGTCAACATCGTGCGCGGCGTGCACGCAATGATCCCGAAGAGCCTGTTCGACGCCGAGCTGCGCCGGGAAATCAGGGTCGTCTAGCAACCGGCGGAGGTCGGCGCCGACGGCTTTCGTCTTGCCGCAGCTGGGGCCGAGGCCCGTATGATGTCGCTACGGTCGAATCAACGCGCCCGCAGACGAGGAGCTGCGGCCCCATTGAACGACGGCAACGCGAGGTTCGCGGGCTAAAGGTTGGGCCATGTCACCGCGTTCCATGCGATGTAGAATCAGAGAAGAACGAGCGGTCGAGCAGGGGCGCAACGACTACGGCCCGTCGAACAGAGCGGCTATCTCTGGATTGACCGCATCACAGTCCGGCGCGATTCGGATGAGGCCGCGGTCGACTCCGAGTTGCCGACGGGGTTCCCCCTCGATGCGCACTAGCTTCGCCGCCGGCCGGCCCGACTCGCAGATGACGATTTCGGACTGGGTGCCTTCTCGCACTTCGCGCACCAGGCCGCACAAGTTTCTCTTCGCCTCGTCCATGTCGACCGACTTCATAGCCTTAGCTCCTAGATCTTGTGATTCAATCTTTGGAATCTATGTCGGGCGTCGTGTGCGGCGCGGGCTTGTCGTGGCGACGATGGCATCGCTCGTCGCGCTGGGGCGCAGGAGCGTCGTCCGTTCAATGATGTCGCTTGCGATGATGTATGAAACGTTGCTCGTCGCGCCGGTTCGTTCGAGGATTCTCTTTTCGACCATGTCCGCCAGGTCGCGCTGCGCGGTGTCTCTGGAAACTCCGGCGATCTGCGCGTACTTCGCGGGGTTCAGTCGGCCATCGTACCGGTCGAGAAAGACGCGAAGAACGCCGGCCTGACGTTCGTTGACGCCGCGCTGCGCGGCGCGCACGAAGATGCGGTTGCCGCGTTCGACGTCAGCGATGACGTCGAGCGTGTGGAGTGCCGCGCGCTCGTAGCATCCGAGAAACCACAAGAGCCATTCGGTGACGTCGAGACCGTTGCGCTGCGTGCGTTCCAGGATGGCATAGTATTCCTGTCGCTCGGCGAGGATCTGGCGCGTCATCGAGATGGGCACTTCGTTTTGGACGTCGCGGGCAAGCAACAGGTCCGCGATCGCACGCGAGATCCGGCCGTTCCCGTCGACGAACGGGTGGATCGTCACGAAGATGAGGTGTGACAGCGCCGAGGCGATCAGCCAGTCCGCGACCTCAAGCGCGGCAAACCACACGAGAAAGCGCTGAACTTCTCGTTCGATGGAGTTGGGAGGCGGTGCGATAAAGTGAATCGTCTCGCGTCCGATCGGCCCCGATTCGACGTGGATTTCCGTCTTCCGGAATGCCCCGACCTCATCGGCTGCAAGGCCCTTGGGACCAAGCATGCGGTGCCAACGAAGCAGGCGTGACGCAGTCAGCGGCTTCCCCGCGTGCTCGACCGCGTCGACCGTCACGGCAACGATGCCCTCGGTGGCGCGCGTTTCGCGCCGCCGATCCGACGGCCAGTTCGGATCCAGGCGCAGCCGCCGTTCGACCGAGCGGCGTACCGAGGCGGGATCCAACGCCTCGCCCTCGATCTGCGAGGTCGTTACCGCGTCGTCGGTGAGCATCTGCGCAAGCAGATGGCGCCGGCCGGCATCGTCTATCGCACCCATGGCGCCCGCCACCAGCCCTTGGGCACGGCGCGCCGCGCCGGCTGGCCTGAGTGCGCGCGCCGCGTCGTAGGTCACGTTCGGCCAGCCTCGGCGCTGCCAGATCCATGATGTCGCTTCCCGCATCTGCTGCGGCAAGTATACCACCGACTTGCCGCAAAAGATGCGGCAAGTCGTGGGAGATCGTCGATGTGACGCCGCCTTCGGCGGGCAAGTCACTGGCATGCTCCGCGAGCTGAACGTTCCGGCCTTGCCGCGCCGGGAGAAGCATCCGACGATCTTCCGCATGCTGGACGAGCTCGGTGTGGGGGACGTGTTGCGCATCATCAACGATCACGACCCGGTGCCGCTGCGGCACGCGCTGGAACGGTCCGCGCCGGGCGCGTTCGCGTTCGAGTACCTCGAGGCCGGTCCCGACCTTTGGCGGATCGACATCCGCAAGATCGGGGCGGGTGCGGCGCCGCGGCTCGGGATCGAATCGGGGCCGGTTGTGCTGTGACGACGGCGGACGCGAGCGGACGAGACCGACAATGGCGAGCTGACGTAGGCATCCTTCGACAGGCTCAGGATGACGCGGGGGGCAGCGTCCTTCGACAGGCTCAGGATGACACGGGGGGCGGCGTCCTTCGACAGGCTCAGGATGACACGGGGGCGGCGTGTCGTGGGACGGCTGCTTGGGTACCCTTTTCCGTGATGCTGAGCGAGGGGAGCGGCGGTTCGTACGGACGTTCGGCACTGGAGCGTCTGCTCGGCGCCGGCCTCTTCTACTTCACGGACAGCAGCGGCACGGGGCGGCAGGGGCACATCCGCTGGGAGTGCGGCTGCAGCGCTCGCGAGGCGGAGCCGGACCGCTTTCACGTCTCGGCGTGCGACGCGCACGCCGAGAGCATGACGCCGCTGCGGTAGTCAGCGCGCAGCGGTGATCTCGCCGACCAGACGGTCGGCGTGGTACACCTTCGCGAGCGCTTCGATCAGCGCGCGGCTGTCGACCGCGATCGCGCGGTTGTGCACGGCGTCGTAACCGTAGTCGCCGCCGAGCGAGTAGATGTTGCCGTCGAAGATGAGGCCGACGACGTTCGCGTTCGCGTCGATCAGCGGGCTGCCGGAGTTGCCGCCGATGATGTCGTTCGTCGTCGAGAGGTTGTACGGCGTCGCGAGGTCGAGCGACGGCTTCGCGGTCAGCCAGCTCTGCGGCAGCACGTACGGCGGTGCGCCGGTCGCGCGGTCGAACAATCCGCCGAATGTCGTGTACGGCGGCACCTGCGTCCCGGTGAGCGTGGTGAAGCCTTTCACCGCGCCGTAGCTCAAGCGCAGCGTGAACGTCGCGTCCGGATCGATGCTCGTGCCGTACACGGCGAAGCGCGCTTTGGCGATGCGTTCGGCGGCCGCGCGCGCGGGCGCGCCGATGCGGTCCTCGTCGTCCTTGCGCAACGCGCGCAGTTGCGGGTCGAGCGTGCGCGCGAACACGATCATCGGGTCGGTCGACGCGGCGACGGCGTCTTTGCCGCCGTCGTAGAGCGCTTTGCGCACGGCGGGATCGTTCAGCTTCGTGCCGGTCACGAGCCGGTGCGCGAGCTGGTCCGGCGACTCTTTGCCCAGGAACGCCTTCGTGAGCGGATCGTCGGTGCCGAGCGCTTCGCGCAGCTTCGAGAAGCCGAACGCGAGCTGCACTTCTTCGAGGTCGGGGTAGTACGGCGTGCGCGCGGTGAGGCGGCGCGCGAGCTGCGGCAGAGCGAGATCGCTGTACTCGGGCAGCCGCTGGGCGTTTGGTTTGGGACGTTCGTCGCCGGCGCGCACGAGCGTGAGCGCGGTGCCGAGCAAGCCGCCCATCGCGGAGCCGGCGACGCCGTTGCGCCGCCCGATGCTCTGCCTGAGCGGCTCGAGACGCGCGATCTCGGTCCAGGCCGACGCGTCGGCGCGCAGCGCGGGACGCGCTTGGACGGCGGCGCGAAGACGGTTCTCTTCGGTGACCTTCGTGCCGAAGAATGCCGCATCGACGAGCGCGAGACGCCGTCCGGACTGAACCTTGATGCCGTTCTCGAGGCCGAAGAGCCGGTCGTTCGCCTCGCGCATCTGCTCGGGTCCGCGGCGTTCGAACTCTTCGTAGATCCCGCGCATCTCCTCGCTGCGCGCGATTGCGCTCGGCAGCCCGTAGTCGCGCTCGTACGCGAGCTCCGAGACCGTCAGCTCGCGCGACGTGCCGCCCGGGTTGCCGGGGACGAAGACGAGCTCGCCCGCCTTCGAGCCGTTCGCGCTCCAGTGCAGGTAGTCGGGGCTCGCGACCGGCTGACCGTTCTCGTACGCGCGCACGAGGCCGATGTCGAAATCGAAGCGCGGGAAGTTGAAGTTGTCGGGATCGCCGCCGAACTGCGCGACGCCGAACTCCGGCGCGAACGCGAGGCGCACGTCGTCGTAGTGCTTGTAGCGGTAGAGATCGTACACGCCGCCGTGATACAGCGCGACGACGTCGCAGCGGATGGTCGCGTCCGTGCCGCACGACGCGCGCAGCTTCGTCGTGATCTCGCGCATCGCCAGCGTTCGCCGCGGCGCCGGTCTTGCCGGCCGTCGCGGCCTGCACCGTCTTCGTCACGTCGGAGATCGCGACGAGCTGGTTCACCTCGAAGTTCGGGCAGCGCAGCTCGTCCTCGCGGCGCGCGGCGTAAAAGCCGGCGGCGACGTAGTCTTTCTGCGGCGTCGAGAGCGCGCCGACGCATCCCAGCACGCAGTGGTGGTTCGTCATCACGAGACCGCTGGGCGAGATGAACGATCCGGAGCAGCCCGGCAGGCGGAGCGCGCTCTTGCGCACGTGGTCGAGGAACGCTTGCGAGGGCGCGACGCCGTACGCGGCCTTGACCTTCGCGGCGGGGAAGTGGTCGAACGTCCACATTCCCTCGTCGGCGACGGCGGTCGAGACGAACGAGCACGCGAGCGCGACGGCGGTGACGAGCGTGAGAAAACGGCGCATCGACCGCGATAATCTCGACGCGAGGCTCCGGGACCTGCCGAGCGCGTGCCGCCGCGCGCCGCGCTCAGGCCGTCAGCAGCGCGTAGACGCCGACCAGCGCGACGAACCCGCCGCTGAGCACCTCGCCGTACCGTTCGAGCGCGCCGAACGACGTCCGCTGCAGGCCGGCGATCGCGAAGCACGACACGGCGACGTACGTGACGATCGTCGCGGCGGCGAACACGACCGCCATCGTCGCGAGGAGCGCCGCGCCCGACGTCGACGCGGCGAAGAACGCCGGGAGGCCTTCGATCATCGGCGACGAGCCGAGGATCAGGAGCAGCGCCGTGCGTCCGCCGATCGCGTGCTCGTGCTCGTGCATGACGGCGACGCCGCCTTCGACGGCGTGCCAGTCGTCGTGATGGTGATCGTGCCAGTGCACGTGCGTCGTTGCATCGGCGTGGCGGTGGACGTGCGCGTGCCCGAAGTGCTCGTGGCCGTGGTCGTCCGCGCGCAGCTCGCGCCAGCCGGCGTAGGCGATCCACGCACCGAACGCGATGAGAGCCGCCGCGGCGACGACGTTCACGGCGTGGCCGTAGCGGACGGCCAGCGCCGCGCCGGCGCCCCAGACGACCGCGCCCAGCAGCAGCGTGGAGGTGACGTGGCCGAGTCCGGCGACCGCGGCGGCGCGCCCGGTCCGCACAACGGACCAGCCCTGGCGCCGGGCGATGACGGCGATGGGCGCCCAGTGGTCGGGGACGAGCGTGTGCAGCACCCCGACCGCGGCCACGGTGGCGACGAGCAGCGGCGCGGTCACCGGGCTAGGGTACCCGGCGCGTCTAATCGCTCCTCGTGATCCTCTCGAAGCTGCTGGATGCTGTGCTCATGGCGGCGGGCATGGCGTGGCAGGTGTTCTGGACGCTCGTGCTCGGGTTTGCGGTATCGGCCGCGGTGCAGGCGCTCGTGTCGAAAGAACGCATGCAGGCGCTGCTCGGGCGCGACGGCGTGCGCGAGATCGCGATCGCGACGGGCTTCGGCGCGGCGAGCTCGTCGTGCTCGTACGCGGCGGCGGCGATGAGCAAGACGCTCTTCAAGAAAGGCGCGGCGCTCGTGCCGAGCCTGGCGTTCCTGTTCGCGTCGACGAACCTCGTCGTCGAGCTCGGCATCGTGCTCTGGCTCTTGATGGGCTGGCAGTTCACGGCGGCGGAGTGGATCGGCGGGCTCGTGATGATCGCGATCATGGCGGTGCTGGTGAAGCTGACGTATCCGGCGGCGCTCGTCGCCGAGGCGCGGCAGCACCTCGACGCGGCGACCGGTCACGATCACGGCTCGATGGAAGGCGAGGGCACGCTGCTCGAGCGGTTGCGCGATCCCGCGACGCGCGTGGCGATCGCGCAGAACTTCACGATGGACATCGAGATGCTTTGGAAGGACCTGGCCGGCGGATTTGTCATCGCCGGCGCGCTGGCGGCGTTCGTTCCGGCGGGCGCGTGGACGGCGCTCTTCCTGCACGACGCCGCGCCGGGGCTGCAGCTCGCCGGTAACGTGGTTCTGGGGCCGCTGATCGCGGTCGTCGCGTTCGTCTGCTCGATCGGCAACGTACCGCTCGCCGCCGTGCTGTGGGCGAGCGGCATCTCGTTCGGCGGCGTTCTCGCATTCTTGTACGCCGACCTGATCGTGCTGCCGCTGCTCGACGTCTACCGCCGGTACTACGGGGTGCGCATGATGCTGTACATCACCGGCGTCTTCTTCGTCACGATGGCGGCGGCGGCCGTGGTGATGGACCTCGCGTTCTCGGCGCTGCACCTCGTGCCGGTGCGGAATCCGCACGCGCGGGCCGGCTTCGCGACGTTCGCGTTCGATTCTACGTTCTGGCTGAACGCGGCGTTCGCGCTGCTTGCCGTGGCGCTATGGCGGCTGAGCGCTCGGCATCCAATGGAGCACGGCTGCCACGACGCGCCGTCCGAGGCGGGGTGAAACGCCGGGCGGGATCATGCTTGCCCCAAGGTTTTTGCCCGATAACGTGAGGGAGGCGGTTTCGGCCGCCTCGCTTGCCAGAGGTTCCGAAACGTGCAGATTTGGTATGGCCTGCGCCGCGAAGCGCATCCCCGGCAAGGCCGGGTGGGCGCGACGGGCGAACCTGGACGCTGACGTGTCTCCGCGCGCCTCGTGTTTTGCTGTGGTCCTCGTGTTCGCCGGCCTGTCCGGCTGCAGCGGCGGCGGCTTGCTGCCGAACGGGCCGCACACCATGCCGCCCGCGCAGCTCGAGAGCATCGTGCGGACGTACGCGCAGGCGAACGCCGTGGACCCCAAGCTCGTTGCGTCGGTGATCGACGCGGAGTCGCACGGCGACCCGAGCGCCGTCTCGCGCGTCGGAGCCCAGGGACTCATGCAGCTGATGCCCGGAACATCGTCGATGTACCGCGTCGCCAACGCGTTCGACCCGTACGAGAACGTCGATGCGGGGACGCGCTATCTGCACGACCTGCTGCACCGGTACAAGGGCAACGTCCGGCTCGCGGTCGCCGCGTACAACGCGGGACCCGGCGCCGTCGACGCAGCGCACGGCATACCGCGGTTCGCGGAAACGCGCGCGTACGTCGACCGCGTCGTCGCCGGCATCCGCTAAGGAGATGGCCGCCTTTCCGGGCGTAGGGACGCCGGCCTACGCGCGGACGAGTCCCCCGCGGCTGCGCTTCCTTCCGATCCTCGACGCGTACGTGCTGCGCGAGGTCGCGTCGCCGTTTGCGTTCGCGCTCGCGGCGTTCTTCCTGTTCTGGTTCGCGAACATCTTCGTGCTCGCGGCGGACTACATCGTCAACAAGGGCGCGCCGATCTTCCTCGTGCTGCGCTTCCTCGTGTTCCGCGTGCCGCAGGCGACGCCGTTCGCGTTTCCGTTCGCGTGCCTGTTCGGCACGCTGCTCGGCTTCGGGCGCCTCGCCGCGGACAACGAGATCAACGCGATGCGCACCTCGGGCGTGTCGTTCTTCCGCATCATCCGGCTGCCGCTGCTCGCCGGCGTCACGGTCGCGCTCACGTCGTTTCTGATCAACGAGCACATCGCACCGGCGGCGACCGATCTCTCGACGCGCAGCTTCTACCAGATCCTGTACCACACGCAGACGCTGCCGGTCGAGCCGAACATCCTGCGCACCGATCCGTCGACCGGCTACATGTACTACATCCAGTCCGTGTCGGCCGACGGCAAGACGATGCAGAACGTGATGATCTGGGAGCCGGGCCGCACGTCGCCGGTCGTGCAGGTGCTGTGGGCGAAGGCCGCGCGCATCGAAGGGACCGACATCATCCTCGACCGCGCGGTGCAGACGCGCATCAACGGCGACGGCCAGATCAGCGCGGTCGACGTCATCGCGAACGAAGTGCACCTGCCGCTGCCGATGGGCGACAACGGGCAGAACTTCTTGAGCAACTCGAACAACGACACGTTCACGATGAACACGTCGCGGCTCTCGCAGGACATCAAGTTCCGCAAGGCGACCGGACAAGGCGGCACGGATCTCGCCGTGCGCGAGCAGGCGCTGGGGACGAAGTACGCCTACCCGTTCGCCGCGTTCATCGCCGTCATCTTGGCGGTGCCGCTCGCGGTGAAGTTCGGTAAGCGCGGGCGCACGCTGGGCATCGTGCTCTCGATCGTCGGCCTGTTCGGATACTACGCGCTCGGCGCGCTCGCCGCCGCGTTCGGCAAGAACGGCGCGCTCAACCCGTATCTCGCTGCGTGGCTGCCGAACATCATCACGGCCGCGGCCGGCGCCGTGCTGGTCTGGCAAGAAGACCGATGAGAATGCTGCTGCGGCGCGTGGGCGTGACGATGGTCGCGCTCTCGTTCGGGCTGTCCTGGGTGCGCCCCGTGCTCGCCGACGCCGACGGCGACACCGCGCACGCGCTCACGCTGATGAACAGCGGCTGCGGATCGCCGGCGCAGGTCGCGCAGGTGACGCCGTCACCCGAGCCCGTCGCGTCGCCGGCACCGGCCGGCTCCGCGTCGCCGACGCCGGCGCCGTACGTCGGGCCGCCCACTGCGCCGAACGGACCGCAGATCCTCGTGCCGCCGGTCGCGTCGCCTTCGCCGGGTGCCATCACGCCGCCGCCGGTGCCGACCGCGACGCCGACGCCGAGCGGCACGCCGGGTCCCGTCATCATCACGCCGCAAACCGTTCCGCCGCTGAGCACGCCGATTCCGCAGCCCGTCGTGAGCTCGGGTCCGGTGGTCCCGTCGCCGGCCGCGTCGGCGTCGCCGCCGCCGCAAGGCGAGATCCTCGATCCGAACTCGTACGCGATCCTCGGCGACAAGCTGACCGGCGTCAACAAGCCGGGCGAGACATTCGACCTCGACGGGCACGTGAACGTGTTCTATCAGGACGGCGTGCTCGGCGGCGACCACGCGCACTACGACGGCCAGCGCTACATCGACGTCACCGGACACACGTTCGTGAAGAACCGCGCGGGCGACACGACGCTGTACGCCGACACGATCCGCTTCGACACGCACACGCAGAACGCGACGCTGCTGCGCGGGCGCGGCGAGTCGACGCAAGGCGTCGAGCAGGGGAAGCTGCACTTCACCGGCACGCAGATGGTGACGGACCGCAGCGGCGTCACGCACGTCGACCGCGCGAACATCACGACGTGCGAGAACCCGCGCGGCGGGTATCACCTCGAGTCCAAGACGCTCGACGTGTATCCCGGCGACAAAGCGGTCGCGCGCTCCGCGGTGCTCTTCCTCGGCGCGCTCGCGGTATTCTATCTGCCGGTCGCCGTGATCTCGCTGCGGCACGACGAGGAGGGCTCGCGGCGCCAGCCCGGCTTCATCCCGATCGTGGGGTACTCGTCGGCGGAAGGGTTCTACATCAAGGCGCGCGTCGGGTTCTCGCCGAGCGACACCTACTACGGCTACTACCGCATCGAAGAGTACACGCGCATCGGCCTCGGCCTGGGCTACGTCGCGACGCTGCGGCGCAAGGACGGGCGCCGCCAGACCGACATCAACTTCTTCCGGATGAAGAACAGCACGGACGGAACGAACAGCAACAACCTGCAGTTCAACGACAGCGAGCTGTTCTCGCGCAGCACGCAGGCGAAGCTCGCGCTCAACTACACGGGCAACTACGGACCGCTCGTGTCGCTGCCGCCGCAGTACGACCTCACCGCGGCCGTCGATCACGGCAACGAGCGCGGCGACCGGCAGAACTACAGCTTCCACCGCTCGTCGACCGGCACGCAGGCGTCGACGAACGACTACGGCTTCAGCGATCACCGCTCGTTCTCGCAGAAGCTGACCAACGACTTCACGCTGTCGTACACGAACAGCCAGAGCTACGGGTTCGAGCCGTCCAAGACGCTGCACTTCGAGACGCTCACGCACTTCAGCGGGAAGTCGTACGACTACGACCTCACGTTCGACCGCTACGACACGAGCGTGCCGAGCAACGTGCAGAAGGAGCCGGAGCTCGCGATCCACCCGCACGATCCGCTGTTCCCGCGGCTGCGCGCGGTCCCGATCACGGCGCAGTACACGATCGGGCTCTACGACGACCCCGAAGCGCAGCCGGACCTCACCAAGAACGGGCTGACGACGAGCCGCGGTGAGGCGCGCGTGCAGATCGGTCCGGGCCTCGCGCACTTTCTCGCCAGCGATTTCACGGGCCAGGTCACGGTGCAGCAGGACGCATACGGCACGGGCGACCTCAAGGCGCAGATCGGACAGCACGCGACGCTCACGACGCCGCTGTTCGGGCACATCATCAACACGATCTCGTACGACGAGTCGAACACGAACGGCCCGTACGCGGAACCGTTCAAGTCGATCGACGTGCTCGGCGCCGGCACGAAGCAGGCGAACGACGTGCTGCGGATTTTCAACGGCGACGTCTACTCGCTCTCGCTCACCGGCACGACGTTCTTCAACCGCCAGGCGCAGGCGATCGGGTATCAGCTCACCTCGCGGCCGTCACCGCGTTCGACGCTGCTCCTGGGCGGCAGCTTCACGCCGGGCCCCGGCTTCGGCTTCGACCGCACGAGCGTGCAGGTCGCCTCGCCGTTCGGCTACGAGAGCGACATCCAGATCTCGACGTTCGTCGACTGGAAGAACCACATGCGCCTGGAGAGCAAGAACATCTACTACCGGCACGTGGTCGGCGAGTGCTACGAGATTCGGGTGGCCTACAACGAGGACCTCAAGCAGGTCACCGCGAGCGTCGACCTGCTGGCGTTCCCGTCGCACGTGGTGAACTTCGGGCTCGGGTCGACGTCGCTGAGCTCGATCATCCCGCAGAGCTTCTCCTCGAGCACCTTCCAGACGGGCGGACCCTGATCGAAACGGCCGTTCGCGCGGTACAACCCAAACCATGAACACCTACACCCAGCCGTGCGAGTACCAGGAGTGCAACTGCACCGTCACCGGAGGCGTCCAGGGCGCGGCGTACTGCAGCGAGGTGTGCGAGCAGCGCGACTCGACCGACGAGGAGAACGAGGCGACGTGCGCCTGCGGGCACCCGCCGTGCGACGTCCAATAGCGGCTTCGCGCTAGCGCGCGCGCCGCTACGGCGTCGGCGAGGGCGAGGGGGTCGTCGCCGGGACCGGCGAGGGTGAGGGCGCCGCGACGGCGCCGATCGGCGCGGTGCTGAAGACTTCGATGCCGGTGATCTGCGCGGACGGGTTCGACACCGTCGCGTTGCTCGCGGGCTTGAACTTGTTGGTCGTGAACGTCTGGGCAGTTTCGATCGAGAAGACGTAGCTCGTGTCGTTCGGCCCGTTCGTTCCGAGCGAGTCGATCGGCGAGAGCGTGCGGTCGAGCGTGAACAGGCTGACGTTCCAGTTCGTCGCGATGTTCGTGTACGGCGGGCACACGCGGTTGACGTTCGGCGGCGGCTGCTGGGTGGCCGTCGGCGGCGCGAGATCGAGCAGACAGCGGTTGAACGTGATCTGGAAGCCGTACTGCGCGTTCGCGTTCGGGATCGTCGTCTGGAAGTTCACCGTGCCCGTCGGGATCACGACGTTGAACGACTGCGACGCGCCCGAGGCCGGATTCTGGTACACTTCTTCGAGGCCCGGGAAGTTCGCAAACGTCGCGCCGCCGCCGACCAAGAAGTAGGCCGACCAGTTCTTGAAGTCGCTGTTGAAGCCCTGAGCGTAGGGCTGCTGGCCGTTGCCGGAGGTGTTGAAGACGATGAGATACGACACGTTCTGGAAGTCGAGCGGGCCTGCCGTCTCGAAGCGAATCAAGGTCTGCCCGATCGGAACGATCGCGCCGCTCGGCAGATCGAGGCCCGTGACCTGACGGCCGCAGCCCGGGAGAGCCAACATCGCCGTAACGACCACCGCAGAAATGAGCCGACGCACCCTTGTCTCCTTCGTGACCGTTCGCAGCACGGCCGTCGCGTTGGTGTGCGCGGTCGGTCTGCATCTCGCCTTCCCTTTGACAACGTGGTGGTGGCTCGCTCCGTTCGCGTGCGCAGGCTTGGTTTTTGCTTGGAGCGCCGTTCCACCGCGCACTGCTGTGTTCGTCGGATACGCGAGCGGGCTCGTGTTCTTCGCGCTGGGGTTCGCGTGGTTCGGCGAGACGGCGGGCGCGCTCGTCGGGCCCGCGGCGCCGCTTCTCGACCTGGGGCCCGCGGTGATCGAAGCGCCCGCGTTCGCGTTCGCCGCGTGCGTCACGTCGCTGGCAGCGCGCCGGTGCGACGCGCGCGTCGTACCGTTCGTGGCGGCGGCTGCGTTCGCGCTCGGCGAGCAGATCCGGTCGAGCGCGGTGCTCGGCGTGCCGCTCGAGCAGCTCGGCATCACGATGATCGATTCGCCGCTGCGGCCGCTCGCCGCATACGCCGGCGTGTACGGCCTGACGTTCGCGACGGTGCTGCTCG
The DNA here is from genome assembly GCA_963818845.1 of Vulcanimicrobiota bacterium. GTDB lineage: Bacteria > Vulcanimicrobiota > Vulcanimicrobiia > Vulcanimicrobiales > Vulcanimicrobiaceae > Vulcanimicrobium. The sequence continues at coordinate 51,658 of CAWFTO010000004.1, forward strand.
GCGCGTCGCTCGGATGGTGGCTGCGCGCGCGTCGCGACGCGCGGCGGGCGCGCACGCTCGTCGCCGTCTGGGCGGGCGTCGCGGCGTGCGTGGTCGCGGCGTACGCGGCGTGGCCGGCTCGGCACGCGCCGGCGCCCACGCGCCGCGTCGCCGCGGTGCAAGGCGGCATCGCGCAGACCATCAAGCGCAGCGACGCCGGGCTGGCGCTCGCGCTGGAACGCTACACCGCGATGACGCTGCCGCTCGCGGCGCAGCACCCGGCGCTCGTGCTGTGGCCGGAGACGGTCATCACGACGGACTTCAAAGCGGACCCGGCGCTGCGCGAGCGATTCGCCGCGCTTGCGGCGCGCCTGCACACGACGCTGTACGCGGGCGGCTTCTGGGACGACGGCACGCGCCTCGAGAACGCGCTGATGATCTTCGATCCGCGGATCAGCACGACCGGCGTCGCGGGCCTGTACGTGAAAGAGCAGCTCGTGCCGTTCGCGGAGTACCTGCCGGGGCCCGCATGGCTGCGCGCGCTGCCGTTCGCGGATCAGATCGGCGCGTTCGCGCCCGGAGCGAATGCGCGCGAAACGTACGACGGCGCGACCGCGCTGATCTGCTGGGAATCGGTGTTCGGCGACATCGCGTATGCACGGCTGCGCGATGATCCGTCGCTGTTCTTGATTGCGACCGACGACGCGTGGTTCGGCACGACCGAAGGCCCGTACGAGCACGCACAGGCGGCCAGCCTGCGCGCGGTCGAGACGGGACGATGGGTGCTGCGCGCGGCCGCAACCGGGATCAGCGGCATCGTCGCGCCCGACGGCACGTGGCGGATTCGCACGGCGCTCGGCGGACCGGCCGTCGTCGTCGGCGACGTCGGGGCGCCTGCGCCGCCGCCGTACGCGGCGTTCGGACCGCTGCCTGTGGGCATCGTCATGGCGCTGATCGTCGTGCTGCCGCTGGCGCTCGCGCGCCGTTCGCGCGCAAGCGCATGAACTGGCGTGTCGTCGCCGCCGTGGCGGTTCTGGCGCTCATGGCCTGGGTCGGCTTCGAGATCGGCCGCGCGGGCAGCGACATTCGCGTGCAGCGCTTGCCGCAAGCCGGCTCGCTCACGGGCGGCAGCGTCGTCGGCAAGCGGCTCGACGGACGGTCCTGGTCGCTGGACTACGACACCGTCTCGATGAGCCCGGACAACACGATCGCGACGATCGCGCACGTGCGTGACGGGCGGATTCATCGGCCGGGAAAACCGGACATTCTCATGCAAGGCGACGGCGTGCAGGTGAATACCGCGACGAACGATCTCATCGTGTCGGGCCACGTGAAATTCACGGACCCGGAAGGCGCCGCACGCACGCGCACGTTCGAGACAAACGGCGCCCGGTACATCGGCCCGACGCGCCAGTTGCAGCTCGATCACACGGCGACGATCACGGACGGCGGCACGAAGCTCGTCGTGCGCAACGCGACCGTCGATTTCCGCACCGGCGACATGAAGCTCGGACCGATCGAAGGCACGAGCCCGACCGCGCAGCGATGACCGCACATGAAAACGTACGGCGCCGCTTATGCGGCGCCGTACGTGAAACTTCGATGTCGCCGGCGTTAGGTCTCGGGCTCTTCGCTGGCTGCGTTCTTCTTCGCTTCGGCAATCAGCTTTTTGACTTTCTGACCGCCTTTGTGACCGATCTGTTCGTAGAAATTCGGTCCATATTTTTCCTTGACGACCTTGCCGCCTTTTTGGCCGATCGATTCGTAGAACTCCGCACCATGCCGCTCGCGCGTCGCCTGGCCGCCCTTGCGTCCGATCTCTTCGTAGAACCCGGACCCGTAGCGGTCACGGACGGTGTCGCCGCCTTTTTTCCCGGCTTCGCGGACCGACATCTCGCCGTCGACCTTCTCCGTGCGCGCCTTGGTCGGAGGTCTCTTCGGATCGGCCATGCGTCACCCGCTCGTCTTCGTGGTTCGTTTCAGCTTCTGCCCGCCTTTGGCACCGATCTCCTCGTAGAACGACGGACCGTACTTGCTCTTCGTCGCCTCGCCGCCTTTGCGTCCGATGGCTTCGTAGAATTCGCTTCCATACTTCGCTTTGACGCGATCGCCGCCGCGTTTCCCGGCCTCGCGAACGCTCATCCCGCCGCCCGTCGTCGTGGTCACGTTGTCGTTGATCGCCATGTTGGAAATAGTCCCCCCGAGCTGTCGGCCCACCGCCTGTCCTGTACCCGGCGGAAGCTAGGTTAAACGGTGCTCTGGACCATCTTCGAAGCCCCTCGCGTGTACGACGGCCAGGGTGGCGCGCCGTACACAACCGACGTCGCCGTTGCGGACGGCCGTGTCGTTGCGATCGGAGATCTTTCGGATCGCGATGCGCATGAACGCGTGCCGTGCGCGGGCTTCGCGCTGGCCCCCGGATTCATCGACGTGCATTCTCATTCCGACGAGTTGTGGTTGATAAACCCGGCCTGCGAAGGAAAGACGCTGCAGGGCGTCACGACGGAGATCGCCGGCAACTGCGGCACGTCGCCGGCGCCGCTATTCGGCGACGCGCTGGCGGCGAAGCGCCGCGACGCCGCCGCATACCGGCTCGACGTGCAATGGACGTCGTTCGACGCGTTCTTCTCGCTCGTCGAACGCGAGGGCGTCGCGCTCAACGTTGCCTCGCTCGTCGGTCTCGGCACGACGCGGCGCTGCGTGGCCGGCAGCGACGCCCGCCGCCTCACCGCCGACGAGCTGCTCGCGCAGCAGCGCCTCGTGCGCGGCGCGATCGAGGAAGGCGCGCTCGGCGTCTCGAGCGGCCTCATCTACGAGCCGGGGCGATACGCGGATGTCGACGAGCTCGCCGCGTGCGCGGTGGCCGCGCGCGCGGCCGGCGGGGCACTGTACGCGAGCCACGTGCGCGACGAAGGCGACGACGTCGAAGCGGCGATCGCGGAAGCGCTTGCGATCGGCGAGCGGGCCGAGGTCGCGGTGCAGTGCTCGCACCACAAGGCCGCGGGACGCAAGAACTGGGGCAAGGTGCATCGCACGCTCGCCGCGATCGATCGCGCGCGAGCACGCGGCGCCGCGGCGGCCTGCGACGCCTATCCGTATGTCGCGTCGTGGACGGAGCTCGCGACGCTGCTGGCGCCGTCGGTGCGCGACGGCGGCCACGACGCCGCGCTCGCGCGCCTGCGCGATCCGGTGCAGGCCGCTTCCGCGGCGCTCAGTATGGAGCTCGCGCGTGACCCGGCGTTCGGCGGCGACGGCTGGGACACGGTGCTGATCACCGGCACAGGTTCGGAACGCAACGCCGAGCTGGCGGGCATGCGCGTCGACGCCCTCGCGCAGCGCTGGCGTACGACTCCGGCGCGCGCCGTGATCCGCTTGCTCGTCGAGGAATCGATGCGCGTCGAGGCAGCGTTCTTCTCGATGAGCGAAGACGACGTCGCGACCGTGCTCAGCGCTTCGTTTTGCAGCATCGGCAGCGACGCGTCGGCGCGCGCCTTCTCCGGCGTGACGGCACGCGGCGTTCCGCATCCGCGCACGTACGGAACGTTTCCACGCGTCTTCGGCCGGTACGTGCGCCAGCGACGCGTGTACGATGTCGCGGAAGCCGTGCGCCGCATGACGTCGCTGCCTGCCGCGCACTTCGGCCTGCACGGCCGCGGAACGATTGCGCGAGGCAGCCACGCCGACCTCGTCGTCTTCGACGAGTCGCGCATCGTCGACCGCGCGACCTACGAAGCGCCCTTCGCACCGCCCGAGGGCGTGCGCGACGTCTACGTGAACGGCCGCGCCGTCGTTCGCGGCGGCGCCGTCACAGGCGCCCGTCCGGGGCGCGTGCTCCGCAACGGGCGAGGCTGACGGGTGGGAGTTCTGCGCGCGGCGCACAACACGACCATTCTGGTGAAGCTTCTCACCCTGCTCGCGCTCGCCCTCACCGTCGTGTGGGGCGTGCCCGCCTCCGCCGCTCCACACGCGACGCCGTCAGCGACGCCGCGCACGGTGTGGGCCGACGTGACGCTCGACCGCGAAGGCACGGCGCTCCTGGCTCCGTTTTCCGTCGCCATCGTGCTGCACAACCCGGCGAACCACGTCGTGCGCCTGCGCTTCCCGACGGCGGATCTGTTTCGCGTCGACGTGCTGCGCGACGACTCACCGGTGTGGTCCTCGGTGACGGGGCACAAGCCGATTCCGATCACGCGCCAGCTCGACGTCCCGCCCGGGCAGCTGCGACTGGCGCAAGTCATCGTCGACTCCACGACGGATGACCGGCGCGCTCTCGCTCCGGGCCGCTACACCGTGCGCGTCGCGATGCTGGGCACGAACTTCGGCGTCGTCGTCGACAAGACGATCGCGTTCGACGCGCCCGAGACGATTGCGCACGCGCTGGCGACGAAAGCGGGCACGGTCCTCACGATCGCGGGCGAACCGTACGTCGACGGCGGCACACCGCGGCTGCGGGACGCGACGGGGACGATCCGGCTCTCACGCGCGCTCGGTCTTCGGACCACGGGAACGTTCGTGGTGCGGGGTTTTCTCGACGCCTCGGGCGACGAGCGCGTCTTTGACGTGGGACGCAGCGCGCCGGCGTTCGAGAACGCACCCTCGCCGCCGCCGTAGCGGCTCTACGCCGAGGGCAGCACGATCTGCGGCTGCGATGCGAGGGCCGCGCCGCGGGACTGCAACTCGCGGTACAGCCCCACCTCGACCATCGCTCGGAATCCCGTGTATCCCATCAGCAGCACGAGCGACACGAGGTACATCACGCCGCTGAACAGGATCAGCGGCAGCGGCGGCATGACGGGCGGTCCCTCGGGCGTCGCCGGCATCGCCGACATCTCGAGCGGGATGATCGCGAACCCCGTCAGGAAGCCGATGCCGTACTGAATCGCGTACAGCACGAGCCACGTGATCAGCGACGGCACGAAGAATCGCCGGATCAGCCGGAACGAGTCGCCGATCGCGTCGAATCCTCCGCGGCCGCCGCCGACCGTCGCAGGCATGACGAAGATCGTCACGAGCGTCAGCGCGATCAGCGAGAGAAAGAGCGTCGGCAGCGCGAGCACGACCGCCGCCACCGCCAGCAAGCAGATGCCGATTCCGGCGACAAAAACCGCGCCCCCCCGCGTGCGGAACGCGGCGAAGCCGTCCCCGAACGTGGCCACGCCGCGCTCCCATGCCGCGTTCGCCATGCCGTAGGTCGCGGTGACCGACCACAGGGCGAGCGCGATCGAGACGACGGCCACGACGGCGCCGCCGATCAGGCCGACCGAGACGAGGGCCGCCGTGGGGAAGGCGTCGGGCGGGTGCGACGACGACGAGGACGCGAGCGCCCGCACCCCGGCGACGCCGATGATCCCGACCAGCGCCGCAACGTACGCGCACAACGCGGCGAGCCCGGCGATGGCGGCGAGCACCGGCGGTAACGCGACGATCCAGTTCCGGCTGAACAGGCGCCACGACGCAGCGAAGAGCGCCCCGAACGGAACCTCGGGAGGCGGCGGGGTCACGATCGTCATGGGGACTCCTTCGTTGCTGCCTCGCGGAGCAGCATTTCGTAGACCTCGAGCGCTCTTTCGCGCAACGCGTCGCGATCACCACCGTTCTCGATGACGTAGTCGGCGCGCCGGCGCGCCAGCGCAGGGTCGATCTGGGCCGCCATGCGCCGTTCGACGTCTTCGCGCTGCGCGTCGTCGCGAGCCAGGACGCGGGCGATCCGAACCTCGTCCGGCGCGACGACGACGACGGTCCGGTCGCAGCGCGTCCAGAAGTCGCCCTCGAACAGCAGCGGCACGACGTGGACGACGACGCCGTCGGGCGCCTCGCGCTCGAGCGCGTCGGCGCGGGCGCGCACGCGCGGGTGCGTGATCGCGTTGAGCCGCGCGCGCTGCTCGTCGTCGGCGAAGACGATCGCCGCCAGCTTCGCGCGGTCCAGGCTGCCGTCCGGGCCGATCGCCGACGGCCACGCGGCCGCAATCTCGCGCAACCCGTCCGAGCCCTGCGCGACGGCCTCGCGGGCGAGCACGTCGGCGTCGACGACGGTCGCGCCGCGCTCGGCGAAGATCGCGGCCACGGCGCTTTTCCCCGAGCCGATCCCGCCCGTGAGGCCGACCCGCAGCTTTGGCATGGCGCGTAGTATACTGGCCGCATGCAAGCGACCTCTCCCGCGGCGCCGCCCCACGACGTGACGGAACACCCGCTGGTTCACGACGTCAACCAGGAGCACAGCGACAATCTCTCGGCCACGGAGCGCTTCTGCAAGCGCGTCGCCGACTGGACCGGTGCGCCGGTCGCGCTGGCGCTGGCGATTCTGCTGCAGGCGCTCTGGATTCCGCTGGGGATCTACACCAAGTTCGACCCGTTCCCGTTCACGTTCTTGCTGACGTGCTCGAACGTGCTGCAGCTGATCCTGATCTTCATCCTCGCGGTCGGGCAGCGCCAGTCGAGCGCGCACGCGGAGCTGCGCGCCGAGCACGATCACGACTCGATCTCACGGCTCCTGTACCATCAGGAGCTGCAGGAGCGCATCCTGATCCAGATCGCGAGCCGCGTCGAGTGCGACGTCGACGAGATCAGGACAATGGTCGCGCAGCTCGCCGCGCAGGACGGCCAACCATAGCGGCTTCCGCTTCGCGGAAGCCTTCGCGTTCGGCCTTCGGCCGATCCGCCGCGCCGCGCCGGAAATAGACGCGGGGGAAGCGTTTCCGCTTCCCCCGTGCATCAGGATCGCGAGTCGCCGTAGCGACGGAGCGAACTAGACGGTTTGCGTGAGCTCGGCGCCGAGCGGCCCGAAGCCGTCCTCGGACGTGAACCCTTCGATCTCTTCGGGAGCGACGTCGGCGACGTGCTGGATCGAGCCCGTGATGCGGCGCGTGCCGTGGTTGATCGTCAGCAGCGTGACGTCGACCTCTTGGCCCGGCGAGTACTGGACGCTCGCGTCGAACTCGCCCTTGGGCACCATCGCCAGCACGCCCGGGACGATCTCGACGAGCAGGTAGTTCGGCGTGACCTTCACGACCTGCGCAACGAGCTTGTTGCCTTCCCAGAGCTTGTCGGCGTGCTCGACCCACGGGTCGGGCAACGCGTGCTTGAGCGAGAGCGAGACCTTCTTCGCCTCGGGGTCGAACTTCATCACTTCCACCGACACGGTGTCGCCGATCTTGACGACCTCGGACGGATGCTTGATGCGCGCGTACGACAGCTCGCTGTTGTGGATGAGGCCGTCGATGCCGCCCAGGTCGACGAACGCGCCGAACTCGGCGAGACGAACGACGACGCCTTCGCGGATCTGACCGACCTGCAGCGTGCCGAGCAGCTCCTGCTTCTTGGCGTTGAGCTCTTCTTCGAGCACTTGCCGCTGCGAGAGCACGACGCGGTGGCGCTTGTGGTCGAGGTCGATGACCTTGAGCCGCAGCTTCTTGCCGACGAGCTCGTCGAGATTGCCGACGGGCTGCCGGCGGATCTGCGAGGCCGGAACGAAGCCGCGCATGCCGAGGTCGACGAGCACGCCGCCCTTGACGACCTGCGTGACGGTCGCTTCGATCACTTCGTCGTTGTCGTGCGCTTCGATGACCTTTTCCCAGGTCTTCAGCGCGCGGGCTCGCCGCTCGGAGAGGTACAGCTGACCGTCCTGGTCGTCGATCCGGTGGATCATGACTTCCAGGGTGTCGCCGACCTTGAGCTCCTTCGGCTCGATCGCGAGCGAGAGCTCGCGGAAGGGCAGGATGCCCTCGGACTTGCCGCCGATGTCGACGAGCAGCTCGTCCTGGTACTTGGCGACGATGACGCCGGTGAGCACCTGGCCCTCGTCGAGGACTTTCAGGGACTCTTCGTACAGGCGCTGCTCGAGTGCGAGCTGGTCTTCTTCTTCGTGGGCCGGCGCCGCGACGGGCGCCTCGATGGTGGTGGAAATGGTGAGGTAACTTCCTTCGTCTATATTTTTTATTTTTGGCAGCCGCGGCACCACCAGGTCCCGCGCTGACCGATGACCGTTCGGACGATGGCTTTCGCGCACCGCGGACACGGTTCGCCGAGGCGGCCGTAAACGGCGAGTTGGTTTTGGAACCCGCCCCTCAGCCCCTCAGCGTCGACGTAGTCGTCCACGGACGTCCCTCGCGCTTGAATTGCGCGCCGGAGTACGCTTTGGACCGCGCCGTGCAGCCGGCGCCTGGCCGGCTTGCTGATCTTGTGAGACGGGCGGCTCGGCCGGATCCCCGCTTCCCACAAGGCCTCGCACGCGTAGATGTTCCCGACCCCTGCTATCCTCGTCTGGTCCAGCAGGAAGGACTTGATCGGCGTGCGACGCCCGTCAAGCATACTCACAAACGCCTCGCTGGTAAACCCCTCGGAAAGCGGCTCGATCCCGCCGTCGGCGTCCCAAGGGTCGCCGGCGGCGAGCAACCGCACCCGGCCGAACTGCCGGACGTCGGCGAAGCACAGCCGGCTGCCGTCGGTGAACCCAATCAGCACGTGCGTATACGGGTGCGCCTGCGTGTATGCCGGCGGCTGGACGATGAGCCGGCCGGTCATCCGGAGATGAACGGCAAGCCGGCGTCCGGACGCCAGCCGCATGACCACGTACTTCCCGCGCCGGCCGACTCCGGCGATCGTCTCGCCGGCGAGGGCCTGCTCGAAGGTCTCGCCCACGGGCGCGATCGCGACCTTGGGCAGGGACACGGTGACATCCGCGACCGTCTTGCCGGTCACGGCGTTCGCGAGGCCACGGGCGATGGTCTCGACTTCGGGAAGCTCGGGCACCGGTCCTAAGACCCGTCGCGCACTGCAGATGTTGCACGAGAGCCGCCGCTGGGAGAGGGCTGCATGAGGGGCCGAACGCCGGCTCGGCGATCTTCCCTCAGCAAGACGACCGCCGTCACGCCGGAGCGTCGGCTCGGTGCAGGCCGTAGAGCTTCGGCGTGAAGTACCAGTCCGGGAGCGACGCGGGGAACCGCACGTCCTCGAACGTGTACTCCGTCTCGAACGCACCGTCGCGCGTGCCGCCGTGGATCGACGTAATCAGCGGCAGGTCGCCCGGGCCCGGCGTGAAGCGCACGTCGAACTCCTCGTCGAGCGCCGCGCCGCCCGGGCTCAGGTACAGATGATCGCGCACGAGCGCGCGCCGCAGCTCGAACGTGCGGGCGTCGACCCAGATCTCGTCAAGGCGATTGCGGTCGGGATCGCTGCGCGGCTGCAGCCACACGTGCAGCGCATCGCCCTCGGTCCGCGCGCGCGTCGCGCGGTAGTCGCCGTCGAGCGCGCTGACACGCCCGATCTCCGGCAGCTCGGTCGTCACGGGCTCCGGCGATGCGGCGCCGGCCGCGCTCGGCCGGGCCGGCGAAGCCGCGCCGAACAGGCGCTTTTCGAACATGTCGGCGGTCGGCGGACCCGGGTCGACTTCGCGGTCGAACATCACCGTGATGTGCTCGAGGTCGCCGTACGCGGTGCCGCGCCACGCGCGGCGGGCGAGCGCCGAACGGTCCGCGGTGCGGCACCAGATCTTCAGCGTATAGCTGTTCGGGAAATCGGGCGCGCCATCACGGCGGTCACGGCGCACGAGCGTGTACGTGACGAACGGCGGCCGTACATGCGCGCGGAACGCCGCTTTCACGCGCGCGAAGATTTGATCGGGCGTGAACGCGGACGCGCCGTCGCCCGGCGCCTGCGCGGCGCACGCGACCGCGACGCCGAGCGCCGCGAGCGTGCGCCCGAGGCTCACCGTCCTTCGACCGCCGGAATCACGAGCGTCGCGCCCGGAATGAGTCCGAGCAGTCCGGCTTGACCCGCGCCGAGCTCGATGACGTAGTGCGCGAGCCCGCTGCGCCGTGCAACCTTCTCATCCGGCGTGTGCGGCGGCGTCGCCGGTACGTTCACCGCGACGGCCGTGATCGTGCCGCCGGCCGTGACGAACACCATGTCGAGCGGCGTGATCGTGTCCTTCATCCAAAAGCCGCGGTCTTCGTCGCCGCCCGGGAACACGAAAATCATGCCCTGCGCGGGCGGCACGAACGCGACGTTCATCAGCCCGCGCTCGCGCTGCTGCTCCGTCGCGGCGACGGCGAGGCGCAGCGTGCCTTGCGGCGCGCGCACGAGCAGCGGCCGGCATGCGGGCGCGCTCGTCGCGGGGAGCGGGATGTGCGCGCACCACGGCATCGGCGCCGCGGGAGCGGGCGACTGCGCGCACAGCAGCAGCGCCGCGGCGGCGGCGAGACTATGCGACGGGCGCATCGGCGGCATCGGGATCCCAGCTCTCCACGTCGTACCAGTTCCTCGCGGTCTTGAGCGTCGCCTCGATCGGCACGCTCAGCTCGAGCGCGTGCTCCATCTCGTACTTCACGATCCGTCCGACCGCGTCGAGGTCGCGCCGTGCCACTTCGAAGATCAGCTCGTCGTGGATTTGCAGCAGCATCACGGCGTCGAGACCGGCCGTCGTGAGCCGGCGGTCCAGCCGCACCATCGCGAGCTTCATCAGGTCGGCGGCGGAGCCTTGCAGCGGCGCGTTCGTCGCCTCGCGTTCCGCGGCGGCGCGCAGCATGTAGTTCTTCGTGCGCAAGTCGGGCATGTAGCGCCGTCGCCCGAGGATCGTCTCGACGTAGCCGCGCTCGCGCGCCTGCTCGAGCGACGCGTCGATGTAGCCGCGCACGCCGGGAAAGCGCGCGAAGTACGCTTCGGTCATCGCGCGCGCGGTGCCGCGGTCGATCTCCAGCCGCTGCGCGAGGCCGAAGTCCGACATGCCGTACAGCAGCCCGAAGTTGACCGACTTGGCCATCGTGCGCTGGTTGCGGTCGACCTGCGCGAGCGGTCCGATGTCGAAGATGCGGCGCGCGGTGAAGTCGTGGATGTCTTGGCGCTCGTGGAACGCGCTGCGCATCGCCTCGTCGCCGCTCAGGTGCGCCATCAGCCGCAGCTCGATCTGCGAGTAGTCGGCCGCGAGCAGCACGCGGTCGTCGCCTTGCGCGACGAACGCCTTGCGGACCTGACGCCCGAGTTCCGTGCGCACCGGGATGTTCTGCAGGTTCGGATTCGTCGACGACAGACGCCCCGTCGCCGTCGCCGTCTGGTTGAACGCGGTGTGGATGCGGCCGTTCGCGTCGACGAGGCCCGGCAGCACGTCGACGTAGGTGCTCTTGAGCTTGGAGACCTCGCGCCACTCGAGCACCTTCGCGGCGACCGGGAAGCTGCGCGCGAGGCCCTGCAGCACGTCGGCACCGGTCGCGTAGCCGGTCTTGTTCTGACGGCCCGCCGGCAGACCCAGCTTGTCGAAGAGCATGCGCCCGAGCTGCTGCGGGCTGCCCAGGTTGAACTCTTCGCCCGCGATCGCGAAGATTTCGCCCTGCAGCCGCTCGACCGCGGCGTCGACCTCCGCGGAGAGGTCGCGCAGCGCGCTCGCGTCGAGCGCGATCCCGGCACGCTCCATCTTCGCGAGCACACCGACCAGCGGCAGCTCGACGTCGGCGTAGAGGTCGTGCTGGCCGCGCCGCTCGAGCTCCTCGCGCGTGGCGAGCGCGAGGCGGCGCGCCGCGTCTGCCGCCGAGGCCGGACGATCCTCGGGCAGCACGCGGTCGAGGAACTCGCTCGACGCCTGCGCGACGTCGGCGAACGTGCGCGACGGGTTGAGCAGGTGCGCGCCGATCATCGGGTCGTCGGCGAGCGCGCGCACCGGAAGCGCGCCGGCGTTGATCACCGACTTGGCATCGTAGACCACGAGCTGCGGCACGCGGCTCCACAGCGCGTCGAACGCCGCGCCGACGTTCGGCGCGCTCGCGGTCGCCGACGCGTTGAACGCGAACGCCTCGCCGTCGTCCGGCGCGATCGCGTAGAGCTCACCGCGTCGCGCGACGGCGACGCGTTCGCGCGACGCGGCGGCGTCGATCACGGCCGCGAGTTTGGCGAAGTCCGGCGGATCGGTGATCGATGCGTACGACGTATAGTCGCCCTCCAGCGCTTCTTCGCTCGGCAACGGCTGCGGCGTCGCGGGCGGCTCGAGCTTCGCGAGCAGCGTCTTGAACTCGAGGTCGCGATACAGCGCGTACAGCGCGTCGTTCGGCGGCGGCGCGTATCGCGCGCCTTCCCAGTCCAGCTGGAGCGCCAGATCGCGCTTCACGAGCGACACGTCGCGGCACACGCGCGCCTGCTCGCCGTACTCGCGCACGAGCGCCTCGAGCTTCGGCGTCCCGGCGAGGGTGGGATCGGCGAGCAGCGCGTCGAGCGAACCCGCGCTCTTCACCAGCTTGATCGCCGTCTTCTCGCCGACGCCCGGGATGCCGGGCAGGTTGTCGGACGGATCGCCCTTGAGCCCGCGGTAGTCGGGGAGGCGGCGCGGTTCGAGGTCGAAGCGTTCGCGCACCTTCGCCTCGTCGTACCGCCCGAGCTCCGTGATCCCGCGGCGCGTCGTCAGCACGGTCGTGTGGTCGTCGACGATCTGCAGAAGATCGAGGTCGCCGGTGACGACGAGCGCGTCTTGCCGCTGCTCCTCGGCGATGCGCGCGAGCGTCGCAATCACGTCGTCCGCCTCTTCACCGTCGATCTCGACGATCGGGATCGCGAAGGTGTCCAGAATGCGGCGCACGAGCGTGAACTGCTCGCGCAGCTCGCCGGGCGTCTCCGTGCGCTGCGCCTTGTATCCGGGATAGAGCGCGATGCGCCCGGCGGGCAGCCCTTTGTCGAACGCCGCGATGACGTGCGTGGGCTTCTCGTCCGCGATGAGCTTGTTGAGCATCATCGTGAAGCCGTACGCCGCCTCGATGCGCATGCCGCGCGTCGTCGTGAGCTCGGGCAGCGCGAAGAACGCGCGGTACACCAGGCCGTACGTGTCGAGCAGCATCAGGCGCGCGGTGCCCGGCCCAACCGCGAGCGCCATCTCCGTCTGCGTCGACATCACCGTACCTCGATCGCGAGCGTCGCCGCGCCGACGTCGCCGTCGGCCGACACCTTGAGCACGGAGACGACGTAGCGGCCCGGCGTCTGCGGCAGCGTCAGATCGAACTCGTCCTTCGCCGGGCGCTCGACGCGCCACAGCAGCGCGCGTTCCGACGGCGCACCGAGGGACTGCGCGGCCGGCGCGCTGCGCTCGCTGCCGGAACCGTCGAGCGCCGTCGAGCGCGTCGGCGCGACCGATGCGTGCCACGCGGGATCCGACGACGCGGGATTCTGCGTCGTCGTGCCCGTGCCGGCGAGCACGGCGGTAGCGTCGTCGAAGGACGCGCCGCCCGACGCGCTGCGGTCGGCGAGGCGGATCGCGACGGTGGCACCCGCGTTCGCCTCGCCGTCGGCGATCGTGACGTGCGCGACGCTGCCCGGCGCGTATGCCGTCTTGTCGGTGCTCAGCGCGGTCGCGCGGGCGTGCCCCGGGCCGTCGATCGCCAGGCGCCGCGTCGCGTACTCGAGCGCGCCGTCGCGAACGAACGCGACGCCGACCGCGGCGTCGCCGACGGTTTCCGGAACCGTGAACGTCGCGCTCGCGCGGCCGCCTGCCGCCGTCACCGTCTGCTCGCCCATCGCGCGTGCGCCTTCGAGGTCGACGAACGCATCGCCGGTCGCGCCGCTCAGCGACGCGTCGACGCGGACGCGTTCGCCCGCACGGTAGCGCGGCTTGTCGGTCGTGATCTGCGCCTCGACGCTGCGCCGCGAACGGCTGCCCAGCAACGCCTGCGGCGCGACCGTCACGGCGTTCACGTCGGTCACCGTCTTGCCGTCGACGTCCGCCTGCGCGAACGCGAGGTTCGTGCCGGGGACGACGTTGCGGAACACCGTGCGCCCGCGGCCCTCCGCGTCCAGCGTCACGTGCTGCTCTTGCTCCGTCGGGCCGTGCACCAGGCGCAGCCGTACCGCCAGCCCGCTCGCCGGGCGGCCGTCCGCCGCGTCGAATCCGTGCACGTCGATGCTCGCCGGCTCGCCGATGTCGAGGTCGGGGCGTTCGGGCTCGACGTCGAGCGCGACGCGGCCGCCGGGCGCCGTCACGCGCGCGGATGCGGTCGACGATCCGGCGCTCGCGACGAGACCGTACGTCGACGGCAGGCCGTCGGTCGGCGCCGGAATGCTGTAGCGCGCCGTGCCCGCGGCGTCGGTGCGCAGCAGCACGTCGGCGACCTGCGTCGTGCCCCACGCCCCGCTCTCGTCGGAAGCGCCGGGCGGCGGGACGTGCGGAGCGCGCATCACACGCAGGCGCACGTCACGGCCGGCGGCCGGCATCCCGTCGGCGCGCAGCTTCGCCGAGACGACGACGGGTACGGCCGCGTCGGCGACGCAGCTCTGTCCGCACGCCGCGTCCACCGTGAGAACGGCGTCCCCGACGCCGTCGACGTGCACGGCGGCGCCGCCGCTCGCGCCGCCGGCGGTGGCGAGCACCGCGGCGTCGCCGGTCGACGCGTCGGCCGGCACGGCGAGCTCCGCGGTGAACGCGCCGGCGGCGTCGAGCCGCGCGTCGCCCGACGCCAGCGTCCGGCCGCGCGCGATCAGCGCGACGCGCACGTCACCACTCGCCGGCCGGTATGCGGTGCCCGCGCGCCGCCGGACGAACCCGATCGCGCGCAGCCGCTCGCCCGCGCGAACGTTCGCGCGATCCGCGCGAACGCCGACGAGCTCCGCCGGGACGGGCGGTTGCGCGAGGAACGACACGAACGACTTGCTGCGGCCCCATTCCGCCATCGCGAAGCGGGGCCGCGGTCCGCTCGTGCGGCGCGCGATCCCGTGCGCGTCGGTCTTCGCGAACTCGAAGCTTGTCCCGACCAGGTACGTGATGCGCATGCCCGCGAGTGCGCGACCGCTGCCGAGATCGGCGCCGTAGAGCACGATGCCGCCCGGCGACTCCTTCGTGAGCAGTCCGATGCGCGTCACGTCGAGCCATGCTTGCTGCACCGCGTCGCCGCGGCGGGCTTCGATCACGTAGAAGCCCTCGCGGTTCTGCAGCGGCACCTCGACGTCGTTCGGCGTGTACCGCAGGCCGGCGGGCGGCGTGAAGCGCCACCGTACGACCGGCGTTCGATGCGCGGTGTCGATCGGTCGCGAACGCGACGTGCCGGCGACGAGCACGTCCGCCGGATCGACTTCAAATGCGGCGAAATCGACCGGCGCGCCGCTGTACGTGTCCAGACGCACGACGATCTTCTTCCACGGTACCGCGACGTCGCGCGCGTAGAGCGCGAACATCCGATCGGACTTTCCGGAATCCGGCAGCGGCCGCGCCGCCATCACGGGAGCGGCGGCCAGCGCACACGCGACGACGCTGAGCGCCGCGAAGCGGCCCGCGCGAAGCGCGAGCGCTCCGGGCATCCGCCGGAAGGCTCTAGCGCTCGTAGAAGATCGACCCTGCGGCGTTCGGGTCGTTGGTGCGGAAGCCGACGGTGTACTCGCGCTTGTCGCCGACCTTGAGCACTTGCGCCGAGTTGCTCACGCCGGTGAAGACGGATGAGCCGCTGTCGTTCCCCGAATACCGGTTGTTGTTCAGGTCGAGCAAGTAGAAGTGGGTGATGTCGGGCGTAAGGTCGACGCCGAAATCGTTCGTGAGCTCGACGCGCGCGATCACGTAACGCAGCGTGCCGCCGCCCGTCTGCGCGGACGAGTCACCGGTCGGCACGATGTGGGCTTCAATGACGCGAACGTCGCCGCGGCCCGAGAACAGCTGCGGCCCGTTCGGCGCGTCGTTCTCCTTGCACGCCGCGAGGGCGAACACCAGCGCCAGCGCGGCGCCTATGCGTCTGATCACGGGCCGTGCGTTCGGCGGCTTCGTGCGGGCGTCCCGCGCCGAGGGGCGGCGCTCGCCGTGCGGGAAGATGCTCCTCGTGACCGACGATCGTTCGAGGGGGAACTCTACCTCGACCCGCTGCCGTTACTGCGGGAGTCATGCGAAGGACCAGCGCTCGACGGACGTCCGCGACCGAGGTGCGACATTCCAGGTGATCGTGGCGTGCGCGTCGTGCGGCGCGGCCTTCGCCGCCCTGTCACGGAATTGACGCGCGCGACGAGCCTGGGCCGGGCGCTGGGCGCCGTGGCGCTTGCGCTCGCTTGTATCGGTACCGCAAAGGCCGGAACCCCTGCGCCGCGCAGCGCCGCAACCGCGCCGGCGCGCATCAACGTCCTCGACCTCCAGCCGAAGGCGCTCGCGCCGAAGCGACCGCTCCACGCGGAGTACACGTTCGAGGTCAACCGCTTCGGGCAAGTCACGCGCGTGCGCTCCGTCAAGCCGTCGCACGATCAGGCGTTCGATGCGCACACGTACGGCAACGTGCTGCAGATGTTCATCCGCCTGCCGGACGGCCGCGCGATTCCGGGAATTTATCGCATCGCGTTCGACTACGATCCCAAGTCGCTGCACGTGCGTCGCGGCGAGCCGCAACTGGTGCGGCGCGGCGGCGTGAACCCGAACGCAAAGGGCGCGGTGGACGACATGCTCGAGATCGCGCGCCGCAACGCGAAGCGCACGCCGCCGCCCGCCTACCAAGTGACCCCGGGCCCGATCCCGAGCGTGAACATCAGACGCATGCCGGACCTGCCGCAGGTCATGCGAACGGCAACGCCCGCGCCACACCCGTAGGCTCGCGCGCAGGGACGTGCCCCGACGCGTTCGACCGCCGAAACCTGACCCGAAAGCCGGTGCCGACGCGCTCATGGAGTGGTACGTCAAACAGCGGCTCGAGCCGGATCCGCAGATCGACCATGACGTCGCGAGGTCGTGCACGTCCAAGCAGCAGTACAAGGACGAAGACGACGCGCACGCCCACGCGCTCATGAACGGCATGGGCGACGTGCTCTACTCGTACGAGTGCCGCTATTGCGGCTTCTGGCACCTCACGCGGCGCCCGACCTGATGCCGGTCGTCCTCAGTCAACACTTTTCACCCATGGACCGCGTCTACGAAGACGTCGAATTTTCATTGTACCATTATCCTCGCCAATACTTTAGCCGCGTCCGGCGATACGAACCATTCGTGTATTATCGGCCCCTCGGCGAGTCCGCGCGCCGCTCTGACTCAATGCATTACTTCGGGCATGGAATCTTGGGCGAGTGGTACGAAGACTATCGCAAGCCCGGCCACCGCTTCGTAAACATCGCCCGGTCGCAACCATTTCCGCGCCTCGTTCCGCTTCGGAATCAGGTGGGGCAGTACTATGAAACGGAATCAAGTGTCCAACCGCAATTTCGATCGGCCGTACGCGAGCTGTCCCCGATTGCATACCATGCGATACTGGCGGCGGCGGGAGTAACTCAATACAGCCTCGACTCGATGCCTGATACCGAAGGCATTGCCGCAAGTGCGTACCCTCTGCCGCTCGTAGCAGCCCCGGCCGACGCTTTGAGAACCATGAACGCGGTGCCCCCCGGCGCGGGCTATGCACCGCGCAGCGATTCCGCGCACGTAAACGTGTATGAGTCCGCGGCGCTACAGGAACGAGCGCGCAAAGACCATCAAGAGACGCTTCGCATCATTCTCGAGGCCGTCCGGCGGTCCGGCGGGACGACGGAATACAACAATAACATCGACCTGCTGGCCCACTTTGGTGAGAAGACGTTTCTGGTCGAGGCGAAAAGCGTCACGTCGCCGTCAGTCGTCATCGATCGAATGCGGTATGGCATCGGCCAACTCGCAGACTACGCATACCGGTACGAAAACCTGATCGGAAGGCATCAGCGCGTGTTGGCGTTTGCATCGCCGCCCTCGCGTGACGTCTCGTGGGTCTCCGGCGTGCTGGAGCAGGAGCGCATTGCGTTCGTCGCGGCCGAGAACGACCGGGTCATTCCGCTTAACGCAGCGGCACAGAATCTTCCGTTTGCGAGGATGTCTTAGCCGACGGCCATCGTTGCGACGCGCGAGGCGTTGGCCGGGTCGAACATCCAGCGGTCGTCCTCGTCGAGGATGTCGAACCACGTGCGCAGCTGCGGATGGTCTTCGAGCACCGGATAGCGCGGCAGGACCTCGGCGCGGTGCGCGTCGTCGCGGATGCCGCGCTCGCTCAGTCGGCGGTTGATCGACGCGTACGCCGTGGGATCGGTGTGCTCGAGCACCCACGCGACGACCTCGTCGTCGTTGTGCGCGGTGCGGACGGCGTCGGTGAACTGCTCTTCGGTGATCCCGAGCCACTCGAACAAGTACATCGAAATGCCGGGCCCGACCTTATAGTAACCGAGCGTGCCGTTGAGCTTCGCGCGGGTCTTGTCGATGGTTCGCGCGAGGAAATACAAGCCGCCGAGCATTGCGCGCGGGCTGCGCGGCGGATGCGCGCGCAAGTCGGCGTCGGGCGCGGGAGCGCTCACGACGCCGACGCTTCGCTGCGGTACGCGCCGATCGCCTCGAGCACGGGACGGTCGTCGTAGCGGAAGAGATACGTGTCCTTGTCGGCCTCGTGCCGGTACGGCATCCACGACGGGATGCAAAACGTGTCGCCCTTCTCCCACGCGAGCTGCTCGCTGCCGACCGTCGTCCTGCCGCGGCCGCGGTAGACGTGATAGACGACGCCTGCGGTCTCGCGGCGCTTCGGCGACGAGGCACCGCGCGCAATGCGCTCCGCCGCAGCGCCGATCACGCGCGAAATCGGTCCGCCGGTGTGCCGGTGCTCGTATTCGGCGTGCGAGAACGGCCCGGGCTCCGCTTCCAGCCGCGCCTCCATGTCGTCCCAGGGATACCGCAGGTGCGATTCCGGCGGCGCCGGTTCGGACGGGAACCGTTCTTCGGCGTACGGCTGCGCGAAGTTCGCGGGAAAGAATTGGTAGACGGGAAGATCGAGACCGTCGAGCCACACCATCGGCTCGTCGCCGTCGTGCCCGTGATCGTGGAATTCCCACGAAGGCGTGAGAATGAGATCCCCGCGGCGCATCGTCACCTTCTCGCCGCCGACCGCGGTGTACGCCGCGCTGCCTTCGACGATGAACCGCAGCGCGAACGCGACGTGCCGGTGCGCGCGCGCCACC
The DNA here is from genome assembly GCA_963818845.1 of Vulcanimicrobiota bacterium. GTDB lineage: Bacteria > Vulcanimicrobiota > Vulcanimicrobiia > Vulcanimicrobiales > Vulcanimicrobiaceae > Vulcanimicrobium. The sequence continues at coordinate 70,528 of CAWFTO010000004.1, forward strand.
TCGCCGGGCAGGATGAGCTGCAGTCCAGCGTACAGCGTGTCCGTCGTCTGCGGCGGTGCGAGCGCCGGGTTGATGAGCTGCAGCACGCGGCGCTCGGCCTGTTTCGCGGTCACGAGGGAGCCGGCGCGGTCGAGCAGCGGGCGCATGGCCGCATACCGCCAGACGTGCGGAATCGCCTTCGGACGCGGGTGCGGCGGAACGACGGCTTCCATCATCGTCCACAGCGGCTGCGCGTCCTGCGCCGCCGCGTCGCTGAAGAGCCGATCGAGCGAATCGGTCGCGATCATCGTTCTTCCTATTCGGCGAGGCGGGGTGTGTGAGGCCTGTCGGGAAGGGGCCGGGGTACCTGCGTTCCCATGTTTCCGCACTCCCCACCCGGAGGTCTCTTTGCGCTTCGTCCAGTTCAGCACCGCGGCTTCGGCCGAACCGCGTCCCGGCGTTCTCGACGGCGACTCGATCCGCCCGCTGGTCGGCGTCGCGTCTCTCGACGCGCTCGCCGCGCTGGACCCGGCGGCGCGCGAGGCCGCCGCAAAGCGCGTCGGCGATGCGGTGCCGTTCGAATCCGCGACGTTGCACGCGCCGCTCGCGCCGCGCAAGAACGTCTTTTGCGTCGGCCGCAACTACCTTGCGCATGCCGAAGAAGGCGCGCGCGCGCTCGGCAAGGACCTCGAACTGCCCGCCGTGCCGACGCTCTTCACGAAAGCGCCGACGTCGATCGCGGGCCCCGGCAAGACGCTGCAGCTCAGCGGCAAGGTGTCCCAGAAGTACGACTGGGAGGCGGAGCTCGCGGTCGTGATCGGCACGCGGTGCAAAGACGTTGCCGAAGCGAACGCGCTCGACGTCGTGTGGGCGTACACGTGCTTGAACGACGTGAGCGCGCGCGACAAGCAGCGCGCGACGACGCAGTGGTTCGCCGGGAAGACGCTCGACGACACCTGCCCGCTCGGACCGTGGCTGGTGACCGCGGACGAGATCGGCGACCCGCAGCAGCTCGACGTCTCGCTGCGCGTCAACGGCGAGACCAAGCAGCACGCCAGCACCGCCGTCATGATCTTCTCGGTTGCGCGCGTCATCGCGGAGCTCTCGCAGGGCACGACCTTGGAGCCGGGCGACATCATTGCAACGGGCACGCCGGAAGGGGTCGGCTTCGCGCGCAAGCCGCCCGAATTTCTCAAGGACGGCGACGTGATGGAAGTCGAGATCGAGAAGATCGGCGTCCTGCGGAACGCCGTCTCCATCACGGCGTAGCCGCATGACCACCCGCGTTCGATTTCTCGCCGCGGCGGGTGCCGCGGCAGCCGCCGGCGCGTGGCCCGTCGCGATCGCCGCGCAGAGCCGCAAGGCGCTATCGATCGGCTACGTCCCCTCGACGCTGTTCGCGCCGGTGTTCGTCGCTGCCGAGAAAGGCTATCTGCGCGACGCGGGCTTCGATGCGACGCTCAGCCCGATCGTCGCGGGTGCCGATTCGATGAGCCTCGTCGCGCAAGGGCAGGTCGACGTCGCGGCGGCCGCGCTGTCGGCGGCATTCTACAACGCCGTCAATCGCGGGCTCGAAGTGAAGTTCGTCGCGTCGACGGGCTACCAGCCGCGCAGCGGACGGCCGTCGGCGCTGCTCATCCGTCAGGACCTGTACGACGGCGGGCTGCGCGTCGCCGGCCTGCGCGGCAAGAAGTTCGGCTGGATCGGCAACACCGGGGCCGCGTCGGCGTACTACGTCGCGCGCATCCTGCGCCCGGCGGGCATCCGCCTGACCGACATCGAGCCGCTGAACATCCCGAATCCGGAGCAGCAGACGGCGCTCGAACACAAAGCGATCGACGCGCTGTTCACGTCGGCGCCGTACAGCGACGAGTTCGCCTCCAAGCGGCTCGGCACGATCGTCGCGTCGCCGCCGCCGGGCATCTCGGGTTCCGGCGTGTTCTTCGGCCCCGCGCTCCTGCGCAACCGCGATGCGGCAAGCGCGGTGATGAGCGCGCTGCGCCGCGCCGCCGCCGACGTCGCGGGGCCGGGGTTCTTCGCTCCGGCGAACGTCGAGACGTATGCCAAGTACACGAAACAGCCGGTCGAGGCGATCAAGGCCGCACCGCGCTACGACTTCAAGCCGGACCTGCGCATCGATCAGGGCACGCTCGAGGACATGCAGCGCGAGTTCCTCGCCGACAAGATCCTCACGTACGCGCCGCCGCTGAACGAAGTGCGGCTCGTCGCGCGGTTCTAACAGGCCGGCGGTGCAGCGCACGCTGACCGGCGCCGTCGCGGTCGCGCTGATCGCGATCGGAGCGGGAGCGACGGTCGCGCCGCGCGCCTCGGCGAGAATCTTCGGCATCCCGACCGGTGACGCGGCCGCGCTCGCGTTCGTGCGCGCTGCGGGTGCACGCGACATGGTCGCCGGCGCGGTGCTGCTCGCGGTGCGCGGCGACGACGTGCTGCGCCCGCGCGTGCTCGCGCTCACGGCGCTGATCGGGCTGGCCGACGCGATCGGTCTCGCGTCGGCGCGCGGCCTGCGCCCCGCGCACGTCGCGCACGCCGGCGGGTTCATCGGAGCCGCGCCTGATCGCGATGACGGACCGCCCGTGAACCTGCTTCGCGACGGGCGCATCGCCGTGATCGACGGGCTGCGCGGCATCGCGATCGCGATCGTCGTCTGGTTCCACGTCTGGCAGATCTCGTGGCAGTCGGCCGCGATCCCGCTCGTGGGCATTTCGCTCCAGCCGATCGCCGAGACCGGCTTCGTCGGCGTCGCGCTGTTCTTCTTCATCTCGGGCTTCGTGCTCACGCTGCCGTACGCGCAGGCGCATCTGACCGGCGCGCCGCCGCCGGCGTTGCGGCACTTTGCCGGGCGGCGCTTCCTCAAGATCGTTCCCTCGTACGTGCTCGCGATCGCGGTGCTGATCGCGACGGGGTACCAAACGTACGCGAACGCCGGCAACGCGGTGCGGGACGTGGTCTTCCATCTGCTGTTCGTGCACGACTGGTTCGCCGCGACGAACGCGACGATCGACGGCGTGATGTGGTCGCTCGGCGACGAGATCCAGTTCTACGTGCTCTTTCCGCTGCTCGTGTTCGCGTTCGTGCGGCGTCCCGTGCTGTGCGCGGTCGCGCTGTTCGCGGTCGCGAACGGCTGGCGCGTCTGGTGCATGCTCTCGAACCATTACTACTACGAGCAGCGGCTGGCGCAGCTGCCGGGCTACATCGACTTCTTCGCCGCGGGGATGTTGGGCGCGTTCCTGTACGCCGCGGTCGCGCTGCGGCGCCCGGCGCTCGCGGAGCGGCGCTGGGCGTTCACGGCGCTGTCCGTCGCCGGATTCGTCGCGCTCGTGCTCGTGATGAACGACTGCTACGTGCACCGCAGCGACGCGGAGTGGCCGAACCGGTGGGCCGTCGAGTGGCGCTCCGTGCTCGCGCTGGCGTGCCTCGCTGCCGCGCTCGGCGCACTGTTCGCGGTGCGCTGGTATCAGCGCGTGCTCGCGAATCCCGCGCTGCTCTTCCTCGCCGCCGTCTCGTACAATCTCTACCTCTGGCACCAGCCGATCGCGCGCGTCCTCGTGCAGCTGCGCGTGCCGCCGTACGCGACGGTCGACCCGCACGACGACCGTCATTGGATGCTCGCGTACGGTGCCGTTGCGGTGTCGCTCGCGCTCGGCGTCTCGGCGCTGATCACGTACGCGTTCGAGCGGCCGATCCTGCGCCTCGGCAAGCGCGCGCACGCGACGCGCCCGACGCCGATGCCGATCGCGCCGGAGACCCTGGTCGAAACCTAGGCGGGAGGGACTCCCGACCCGCGCCTCCGATAGGGGCGCATGAAGATCGCCGTCCCGAAGGAACGCGCGCCCGGTGAACGACGCGTCGCGCTCGTTCCCGAGATCGTGGCGAAGCTGGTCAAGAGCGGGCACGCCGTCGCCGTCGAGCGCGGCGCGGGGACGAGCGCAGGCTATCTCGATGGCGCCTACGAGGCAGCCGGGGCGACGATCGCTCCGGATACGCGCGTCGCGTACGGCGACGCCGACGCCATCGTGCGCGTCGTCAAGCCGTCCGACGCCGAGCTCGACGGCATCCGCCGCGGCGCGGCGCTGATCGGCTTCCTCGCGCCGCTGGGCGATCCGCGGTCGGTCGAACGCTACGCGCAGCGCGGGATCACGGCGCTGTCGATGGATGCGATCCCGCGCACGACCAAAGCGCAAGCGATGGACGCGCTCAGCTCGCAGGCGAACATCGGCGGCTACAAGGCGGCGCTGCTCGCCGCGAATCATTTGCCGAAGTTCTTCCCGATGCTCACCACGGCGGCGGGCACGATCGCGCCGGCGAAGGCGCTCGTCATCGGCGCCGGAGTCGCCGGCCTGCAGGCGATCGCGACGTGCCGGCGGCTCGGCGCCGTCGTCACCGCGTACGACACGCGGCCCGTCGTCGCCGAGCAGGTGCGTTCGCTCGGCGCGAAGTTTCTCGAGATCGACGTCGGTGAGAGCGGCGAAGGTCAGGGCGGCTACGCGAAAGAGCTTTCGGCCGAAGCGCTCGCCAAGCAGCGCGCGGGCATGGTCAAGGCGATCGGCGGCAGCGACGTGGTCATCACGACGGCGGCGATCCCCGGCAAGCGCGCGCCGATCCTCGTCACCGCCGAGGCGGTCGCGGCGATGGCGCCGGGCAGCGTCATCGTCGACCTGGCGGCGGAGACGGGCGGCAACGTCGACGGAACGGTGCCCGGCGAGGTGACGACGAGCGCGAACGGCGTGACGATCGTCGGCCTCGTGAACCTGGCGTCGGACCTCGCGTTCGACGCGAGCCGTCTGTACGCGCGCAACGTGCAAGCGCTGATCGACTACATCACCAAGGACGGTGCGCTCGCGCTCGACCCGGACGACGAGATCGTCGCCGGCACGACGATCACCCGCGACGGTGAGATCGTGCACGAGCCCACGCGCGCCGCGCTCACCGGAGGAGCCGCGTGACCGCACATCTGCTGATCGAGCTGACCGTCTTCATCCTCGCCGTGTTCGTCGGCCTCGAGGTGATCTCGAAGGTGCCGACGACGCTGCACACGCCGCTGATGTCCGCGACGAACGCGATCCACGGCATCGTGCTCGTCGGCGCGATCCTCGTCGCCGGTGCCGCGAGCCCACCGTACAATGCGGTCGTCGGCTTTCTGCTCGTCCTCCTGGCGTCCCTGAACGTCTTCGGCGGCTACACGGTCACGGAACGGATGCTGCAGATGTTCCGGCCGAAGGCTCCCGCACCGAAGATGCCCGCGGATGGTGCGCCGTGAACGTCGAGACTGCGGCCGCCAACTGGATCGACGTCGCGTATCTGATCACGGCGATCTGCTTCATCTTCGGGCTGCGCTACTTGAGCTCGCCGCGCACGGCGCGGCTGGGGAATCGCGTCAGCGCCGTCGGGATGCTGATCGCGGTCGTCGCGACGCTCGCGCAAGGGATCGTGAACTGGTACGTGATCGGAGCGGCGCTCGTCGTCGGCGCCGCGATCGGCATCGTCTCGGCGCAGCGCGTGAAAATGACGGCGATGCCGCAGATGGTCGCGATCTTCAACGGCGCGGGCGGCGGCGCCGCCGCGCTCGTCGCCGCCGGCGAGCTGCTCAAAGTCTACAACGCGGGCACGGTTCCCACGTACGACGTCTCGTTCACCTCGGTGCTGTCCGCCGTCATCGGCGCGGTTTCGTTCTCCGGATCGATCATCGCGTTCCTCAAGCTCCAGGAGGTCATGACCGGGCGGCCTATCACGTATCCGGGCCAGCAGGTCGTCAACGCGCTCATCGCGCTCGCGATCCTCGTGTGCTGGGGCCTCGTCGTGGCGAACGCGCCCAACTCGCTCGAGTACTTCTGGATCGCGCTCGTGGCTTCGTTCGCGCTGGGCATCCTGTTCGTGCTGCCGATCGGCGGCGCCGACATGCCGGTCGTCATCTCGCTCCTGAACTCGTTCACCGGGCTCGCCGCGGCATCGACCGGCTTCGTGCTCGGCAACAACGTGCTGATCATCAGCGGTGCGCTCGTCGGCGCGTCCGGCACGCTGCTCACGGTGCTGATGGGCAAAGCGATGAACCGGTCCGTCACGAACGTCCTCTTCGGCGCGTTCGGCGCGGTGAAGACGAGCGCGGCCGCCGGCGGCGCCGCCAAGCAGCAGAACGTGCGGTCCGTCAGCGCGGACGACGTCGCCGCGATGCTCGCGTACGCGAACCAGGTGATCGTCGTGCCGGGCTACGGCATGGCGGTCGCGCAGGCGCAGCACTCGATCCGCGAGCTCGCCGATCAGCTGGAGAAGAAGGGCGTCGACGTCAAGTACGCGATCCATCCGGTCGCGGGCCGCATGCCGGGTCACATGAACGTGCTGCTTGCGGAGGCCAATGTGCCGTACACCTCGCTGTACGACATGGACGACATCAATCCGGAGTTCGACCGCACCGACGTTGCGCTCGTCGTCGGCGCCAACGACGTGACGAACCCGGCCGCGCGCGAGGACAAGACGAGCCCGATCTACGGGATGCCGATCCTCAACGTCGACAAAGCGGCGAACGTCGTCGTGCTCAAGCGCTCGATGAACTCCGGGTTCGCCGGCATCGACAACCCGCTCTTCGATGACCCCAAGACCGTGATGCTGTTCGGCGACGCGAAGAAGTCGATCGACGGCGTGGTCGCGGGCGTGAAGGCGCTCTAACCGACCTTCGGCGGGGACGTGACCTGCGGCAGCGGTTCGACCGCGGCGGTCTCCTTCGCGGCGGCGAGTTGCGGGATGCGGTAGCGGCCGATGACCGCGGACTTCGTTGCCGCGGACTTGTCGCTGGCGTAGATCAGCGCGACCTCGACCTCCTGGTTCCAGACTTTGCTCCACACGTCAGCATAGTCGGTGTTGCCGGCCGGCGCGTCCTGTTCGTAGATCCGGACTTGGACGAGGTCGTCCGAAGCCGCGGTGACGTCGATCGGGCGCGTCTGACCGAGCTGCACCTGCGAGACGCCGGCCAAGCCCGATCCGTAGACGTTCAGGTACGGCACGTCTTTCCCGTCGACGCTGCGCTCGACGTCGACGGTGTAGTAATAGAAGGTGCCGATCGTGACGTTCGGCGTGTTCTTGCCCTTGAACGCCACGACGACCGGAACGTCGCTCTTCCCCTTCTGGGTCATCGCCTTGCGGTCGAGCGCGACCGCAGGAGTCGTGGTCGTGATCATCGCGTCGTTCTCGACCTTCGTTCCGGTACCCGGAGTCGAGCCGAAGTTGACGTCGACGTCGCCGCCGCTCGAGAAGCCGTTCCCGTGAATCGCGACGCGGGTATTGCCGGCATGCGGTCCCGCCGCCGGATCAACGGAGTACTGCGTGGCGTTCGCCGGGCTTGCGGCGGCTTTGAGCTGCTCGCCGAGCGCGCTGATCGCCTGCGAGCGCCCCGCACCCGCCGCTTGGATACCGAAGAACGACGCGGTGAGCGTGCCGACGACGCCGGTCACCGACGTGACGAGGGCAATGACGTCGGAGACCGTGCTGCCGTAATAGCGCATGAACGTCATCGTGACGATCACGATGGCAAGCGTCACGAACAGCGATGCAACGATCAGCCAGAAACCGTACCCGATGCGCGAATCTTCCAGATCGCGGTCGGTCGGGCCGTCGGCGCTGAGCGTGCGCTTGGGCCGTGTGAACAAAAACGTCACGCATGCCACGAAGATCGCGACGAGTCCCGAGATCCAAATCGTCATCGTGAGCGAGACGTCGGGCGGCGCAAGTGGTGCGGGCGGCGGAAGCGGGGATGGGGTGGGCACCGGCGCGCCCGTCTGCGCGGCTCCGGCGGCGCCACTGAAAAATGCGAACGCGGCAAGCGCTCCCAGGACGATCCCGAAGCGAACGAGTCCCATGATCGACCACCCCTTCCCCGGCGCGAGCGCCTGCTTTCTCTGCCCAGCGGGAGCGGCCCTGTGATCGTCGCAGCCGTCATCGCCGCGTGGCTGCAGTATGCGGCCGACGGCAAGCCGCACGCGCGCGCCGTCGTCTCCGACGCCGCGTGTCCGCCGGTCGCGCGTCGACGGCCGCTCCGAGCCGATGGGACGGCGCGCGCCTCGCGCACCGCAGTTCGACGACGTCGTGTGCGATGCGCCGGTCCCACCGGGCGCGAAGCGCGTGCGGATCGGCGACCGCGAGCTGCCGGCGCCCGTGCACGACCCGCGCACGATCGCCGTCCTCGGGGACACGGGCTGCCGCATCAGCGCGCTGCAAGCGCAGTCGTGCAACGACGCGAACGCGTGGCCGTTTCCGCAGATCGCGCGCGCCATCGCGGCCGCGCATCCCGACCTCGTGATCCACGTCGGCGACTATCTCTATCGCGAGCACGGCTGCCCGCCGCTCGCGCGCTGCGCCGACAGCCCGTACGGCGACGATGCGCCGGCATGGTACGCGGACTTCCTCGCGCCTGCCGCGCCCATCTTCGGCGCGGCTCCGGTGATGCTGCTGCGCGGCAACCACGAAGAGTGCGACCGCAACGGTCCGGGCTGGTTCCGCTATCTCGATCCGCACGCGGCGACGGCGTGCTCGGAAGACACCGAGCCGTACGACGTCGACCTCGGCGACCTGCGGCTCGTCGGCTTCGACTCGGCCGTCGCCGAGGACCGGAAGGTCGATGCGTCGCGCGATCCGATCTACCGGCGCCAGTTCGCCGCCGTGCGCGGGATGGCGAAAGGCACCGCGTGGTTCGTCACGCACCGCCCGCCGTACGTCAACGCCGACGAGCGGGCGGCGATGGACGACGCGCTCGTGCCGTTCGACGCGGTGCTCGCGGGGCACATCCACTTCTTCGCGGCGATGAACGTGGCCACGCTGCCGCCGCTGCTGATCAATGGCGAGGGCGGAACGCAGCTCGAGCCCAACTATGCGGCGTTGCTCGGCCTCGCGGCGGGCAGCCTGCACGTGCAAGGCGACATCTTCGGGTCGTCGCACCACGGGTTCGCGCTGTATACGCGCACCGCATCCGGCTGGACCATCTCGCTGCGCGACGCCGACGGCAGCGAACGCGCCCACTGCACGCTCGCGCGCCGCTCCGTCGGCTGTACGGGAGACACGAAATGACGATGCTCCTCTCGCACGTCGACCTGCGCGTGCGCGACCGCGCGAAGGCCGCCGAGTTCTACGACGCGCTGCTCAGCGTGCTGGGCGCCGTGAAAGAGGTCGGCAAAACGTTCACGACGTGGTCGATCGTGCCGGCCGACGCGCCCGACGGCTACGAAGCATCGGAGTGGTTCGGCATCACCGAAGATCCCGCGATGACGCCGGGGCCCGCGCGCGTCGCGTTCGACGCTCCGTCGCGCGGCACGGTCAACGCAATCGCGACGATCCTGCCCGCGATCGGCGCGACGAACGTCGAGTGGACCGAGGGCATGTACGGTCCGCGCTACTATGCGGTCTTCTTCGACGACCTCGACGGCAACAAGCTGGAGATCTGCCACATCGGCTGAGCCGCGCTACGGCGCGAGGTCCCAGCGATACGCGTCCCACGTCGGATCGAACGCGTTCGGGAAAAACCCGTGCAGCGCCGTCCGGTACGCGTACGAGTACGACGGGTCGAACAGGTACACGATCGGAACGGCATCCGCGACGCGGCGCTCGATGCGCGCGTAGAGCGCCTTGCGCTCCGCGCGGCTCGGCGCGACGACGGCGCGCCGCTCGAGCGCGTCGACCTCGCGCGTCGCACCAGCGCGCGTAGTTCGCGCTGCCGCCGCACGCGAGCAGGGACGAGTCGTCCGGGTCGGCGCCCATCGGCCACGGCACGTACGCGAGGTCGAACTTGCCGCTCGCCAGCGTGCCGCCCTGCGCTCGCGGCAGGAAGAGCTGCGCGTTCGAGAGCGATTTTATCGTCACGCGCATCCCGCGTGCTTCGAGTTCGCTCTGCACGACCGTCGCGACGCGCACGCCGGTCTGCGATTCCGGAAACTGCACGTACGTGAGCCCGAGCGGCACGCCGTTCTTGGCGCGCACGCCGTCCGGCCCGCGCTGCCAGCCCGCCGCGTCGAGCGCCGCGTCGGCCGCGCGCGGGTCGTAGGCCGGCTCGTGCACCGACGGATCGCGCGCCCACGATCCGATCGGCTGCGCCGTATCGACCACCGGATACCGGCCGAACGTGATCTTGCGCGAGATGGTCGCGCGGTCGATCGACGCGGCGATCGCACGTCGCACGCGCGCGTCGTCGAGCGGCGGATGCGCCGTGTTGATCGCGATCCCGGCGATCAGCGCGAGCGGCACGGTGCGGAACCGCAGGCTCGCGGCCGTCTCGAGCGAGGCGCGCTGCACCGGCGACAGCAAGTTCCAGTCGAGGGCGCCGCTGCGGAGCAGCGTGAAGTTCGTGCCGGGGTCCGGCACGATGCGCACGTCCAGCCGCGCGACGCGCGGTGCCCCGCGCCAGTATGACGGGTTCGCCTCGTACGTCAGGTGGTCGCCGCGCGCCCACGCGACGAAGCGGTACGGGCCGTCGCCGACCGGGTGCGACGCGAACGCGGCGCGCTCGAGATTCGGCTCGCGCTCGAGCAGGTGCGCGGGCAGCACGTACTGCGGGGCCGTGCCGTTCGCGAAGAACGTGGCGACCGCGGGCGCCCACGGCTCCTTGAGCGTGACGCGCACGGTGCGCTCGCCGACCGGATCGGCGCGCGCGATGCGGTCGTAGCCGGCGCGCGAGCGCACCGCGTTGCGGTCGTCCAGGATCGCGTGCAGCGTCCACACGACGTCGCGCGCGGTGACGGGCACGCCGTCCTGCCAGCGGACGCCGGCGCGCAGATGGTAGGTGATGACGCGGCCGTCGCGCGACACGCCGCCGTTCTCGACGGTCGGAACGCGATCGAGCAGCACCGGGACCGTTGCACCGCGCTCGTCGACGTCGACGAACGGCTCGAACGCCAAGCGCGCGACCTGCTGCTCGACGCTGCTCGCATCCGCGTGCGCGAAGAGCGGGTCGAGCGTCTGCGGATCGGCCGCCAGCGCGAAGCGGACCGTCGCGCCGCGCGCTGTTCCGGCCGGCGCGCCGTCGTGCGGTGCGCTACATCCCGCCGCCGCGCACGCGAGCGCGGCTGCGGCGGCACGGAGCAGCGCGAAGGGTCGCATCCGCGGCCCCCTTCCCGCGCGGCTCCCGCAGCACCCGCGCTCGCCGCGCTATGCTTGCGCCTCGGCGGCCCCCGTCACGTACGTGGCCGAACCCCACGGGTGGCTGCGCGCGTCGTCGATCGCGCTATCGAGCGCGCGTTCCTGGTCGCGGCTGCACCGGCACGGCATCCGGCCGTCGCCCTCGCACCCGAACGTCCCGTGCTTGTCCAGCCCGTGACCGCATACGCAGAAGATCAAATATTTCATCGCGTTACGCCCCCTCGATCGACCGGCTCGATTCGCTCCAGCGACGCGAGGCGCACGGCCCGCACTCTGGGGCCTGCCTCGACCGCGTCGGCAAACACGAAGGCGCTTCGACTCGATACGTGGTCGAGACGGCCCACCGCGACGGACGTTCCTCCGCTCACGATGAGGGTCACGCGACGGCCGAGGTAGCGGCACGCCTCCGCTTCGGAAACGCTGGAAATCGACATCTGGATGAGCATCGTATCCCCGCGGCACGAGCCAGTCGGTGCGCTTTCGTACCATGCGAGCGGGCGTTTTCGGCAGTCAAATGCTGTCGCGGGCCTGCTGGAACCCTGTGACGCCCCCCCCCGATATCCGTTCGGCAGGTATGGTCATTCTGCCGAAGAATACAGTGTCTATGCTGCTGAACTCCGAATCGATTGCTGCCAGAAACGGCCGCTCGCTCGGCGGGCCGGCAGATCTCGACCACGTCGACCGGCGCTTGCTCGGGGCGCTGCAGACGAACGCTCGCTCGACCTATGCTGAGCTCGGGCTGCTCGTGGACCTCAAGCCGCCGGCCGTACACGACCGCGTCAAGCGGCTGGAATCGCGCGGGTTCGTCCGCCGGTACGCGGCGCTGCTTGACGCCGGGCGCGTCGGCTACGAGTTGACCGCTTTCGTCGGCGCGTACTGCGCGCCGGACCTCGACTACGACGCCTTCACGCAGGCGGTGCAAGCCTTCCCCGAAGTGCTCGAGGTTCACAGCGTCGCGGGTGACGAGACGTTCGTGCTCAAGGTCGTCACGCGCTCGACGGCCCATCTCGACGAGGTCCTCACCAAGCTCAAGCGCGTCCCCGGCGTCGCGCGCACACGCACCACGGTCGTCTTGTCGACGCCGTTCGAGCGCGCGGGGCTTCCCGTCGAGGCCTTGGGATGATCGCCGGCTGCCGGCTCGGCTCGCACCGCGTGCTCGAGCCGAAAGGCGTGCTTCCCCAGGCCGCGTGGCGCCTGGACAACTCGCCGCACGCGTACGCGAACGAGATCGTCTGCGACGTCGAGTCGCTCAACGTCGACTCGGCATCGTTCGCGCAGATCCGTGCGCTGTGCGACGGCGACCCCGACGCGATCGCCGGCCACATCTTTCAGACCGTCGGCGCGCGCGGGAAGCAGCACAACGCCGTGACGGGCAGCGGCGGGATGTTCGTCGGGCGCGTCGCGGAGATCGGGCCGGACCTTGCGCAGCGCGACGACGTCGCGATCGGCGACCGTATCGCGTCGCTCGTTTCGCTGACGCTCACGCCGCTGCAGCTCGACGCGATCGAGCATGTCGACGTCGCGACCGGACAGGTTCGCGTACGCGGCAAGGCGGTGCTCTTCGAGAGCGGCGTCTACGCGCGGTTGCCCGACGACATCGCGGCGGGCGTCGCGCTCGCGGTGCTCGACGTCGCCGGAGCGCCGGCGCAGGTTGCGCGCCTCGCGCGGCCCGGCGACACGGTGTGTGTGATCGGCGCCGACGGCAAGTCGGGGCTGCTGGCGTGCGCGCAAGCGCGCGAGCGCACCGGCTCCGGCGGGCGCGTCGTCGGCATCGTGCCCAGCGCCGAGACGCAGGCGGCGCGCCTGCTTCGCGACGCGGGATACGTGGACCGCATCATCGTCGCCGACGCGCGCGACGCGCTCGCGGTGCTCGCGGCGATCCCGGACGCGCTGCCCGAGCTCGCCGACCTCGTCGTGAACTGCGTCAACGTCGGCGGCACCGAGCTCGCTTCCATCCTCTGCTGCAAGGACGGCGGCACGGTGTACTTCTTCTCGATGGCGACCTCGTTCACCGCGGCGGCGCTCGGCGCCGAGGGGATCGGCAAAGACGTGGCCATGATGGTCGGGAACGGGTACGCCAGAGGGCACGCGGCGGCCGCCCTGCAGACGCTGCGCAACCATCCGCCCATCGCGGCGTATTTCGGCGAGCGCTACGGCCTCGTGCCGTCCGGAGACGTTCCACAGTAGTGCAGCACCACGTCAAGCCGCCCGCCGACCCCGCGGCCCTCGAGCATCGCAACCTGCGCGGCGGCGAATTTTGGCGCACGGTCCCCGCATACGGCGAGATCGACGAACGGACGTTCCTCGACCACATCTGGCAAGGGCGCAACTCGATCAAGACGCCCGACGAGATGTTCGAGACGATCGGCGGCATGGTCGATCCGACATTTCTCGAGGACGTGCGCGAGGGATTTCGCCGCGCGCCGATGGCCGTGCGCGTCTCGCCGTACGTCGTCGCGTCGATCGACTGGACGCAGCCGTACGAAGATCCGATCCGCCGCCAGTTCATCCCGGTCGCGTCGAAGCTGCTGCCGGATCACCCGCGCCTGACGCTCGACTCGCTGCACGAGCAGGACGACGCCCCGGTGCAAGGCCTCACGCATCGCTACGTCGACAAGGCGCTGTTTCTGCCGCTGCAGACGTGCCCGGTGTACTGCCGCTTCTGCACGCGGTCGTACGCGATCGGTCCCGACACCGAGTCGGTCGACAAGGCGGCGCTCGCGAAGACGCCCGACCTGTGGAACGCGGCGTTCGCGTACATCGCGTCGCGTCCCGAGCTCGAGGACATCGTGATCTCGGGCGGCGATACGTACCAGCTCGCGCCCAAGAACGTCACGCTGATCGGCGAGGCGCTGCTCGCGATCCCGCACGTGCGCCGCCTGCGCTTCGCGACCAAAGGCCTCGCCGTGATGCCCATGAAGATCCTCACCGACCACGCGTGGGTCGACGCGCTGACCGGCGTCGTGGAGAAGGGGCGCGCGCTCGGCAAGGACGTCGTCGTCCACACGCACTTCAACACGCCCAGCGAGATCACCGAGATCACGCGGCGCGCGACGGACGTGCTCTTCCAGCGCGGCATCACCGTGCGCAACCAGAGCGTGCTGATCCGCGGCGTGAACGACGACGCCGCGCGCATGACGCTGCTGACCAAGCGCCTCGCGTGGATCAACGTGCACCCGTACTACGTCTACATGCACGACCTCGTCAAGGGCGTCGAGGAGATGCGCACGTCCATCCAGACGGCGGTCGACCTCGAGAAGGCGGTGCGCGGCGCGACGGCCGGCTTCAACACACCGCTGTTCATCTGCGACGCGCCGGGCGGCGGAGGCAAGCGCGACGTCCACTCCTACGAGTACTACGACCGCGAGAACGGCATCGCCGTGTACGCTGCGCCGAGCGTGAAACCCGGCCAGTCGTTCCTGTACTTCGACCCGATCGACACGCTGGCGCCGGACGCGCAGGCGCGCTGGGCCGTGCCCGCGCTGCAGGACGAGATGATCCGTCAGGCCGTGGCCCAGGCAGGCGGAAAGGTCGCGGCGCTCGCGTAAACGCATCCGGGCGATGCTGATCAATGCCGTGATGTACCAGTTCCCCGAGGAGCGCGCCGACGAGGCCGCGCGGCTGCTGGCCGAACTGCGCGCCGCGTCGCTTCGCGAAGAAGGCTGCATCGGTTTCGAGGTGATGCGCGGGGACGCCGGCCAGCCGGGCTCGTTCGTCCTGTACGAAACGTGGCGCGATCAAGCGGCGCTCGACGAACACTTCGGTACCGCGCACTTCGAGCGGCTCGGCAAGAACGGGATTCGCACCTTCGCCACCGGCCGGCAAGCGGTCAAGGGCACGCCGATCGGTTAGCGCGTGCGGGTGTGCGTGTACTGCGGCTCGTCGCCCGGCGACGATCCGCGCTTCGTCGCGGCTGCGCGCGGCTTCGCGACCGCGCTCGCGCAAGCCGGCATCGGCGTCGTGTACGGCGGCGGTCGCGTGGGCTTGATGGGCGCCGTTGCCGACGCCGCGCTCGCCGCCGGCGGCGAAGTGATCGGCATCATCCCGCGGTTCCTCGAGGACCGCGAGATCGCGCACGGCGGCGTCGACCTGCGGGTCGTCGAGTCGATGCACGAGCGGAAGGCGATGATGGCCGAGGTGTCCGACGCGTTCGTCGCGCTGCCGGGCGGGTTCGGCACGTTCGAGGAGTTCTTCGAAATCGTCACGTGGGTGCAGCTGCGGCTGATCGACGCGCCGTGCATCCTCGTCAACGTCGACGGCTACTTCGACCCGCTCGTCGCGCTCATCGACCGCGCGACCGCCAAGGGTTTCGTCAGCGCGGCAAACCGCGCGATCGTCGACGCGTACCCGACGTGGCAAGCGGCCGTCGACCGGCTTTGTGCCGCATCGAAGCACGCGACCGAACGCTAACCCGTCACGTGGGTGCGAACGGCGCGGATGTGGTATACGCCATCCACGATACATTGCGACATTCGGGGGATCAGCATGTCCGTTGCTTGGCTGCGCATCGCAGGACTGGTTGCTGCGAGCGGCGTGCTCGCCGCGTGCAATAATGGAGCGGGGTCTCCGCCCCCGCTGAATCCGGGCAAAGCGGCGACGTTCAGTTTACGGCAAACCGTCGCGCTCGCGAATCTGCCGGCGGGTGGAAAGTTCACGTACGATATCGGGACCGTCGACCCGGCGACGCATCACTACTATCTCGCCGACCGCACGAACGCGTCGCTCGACATCGTCGACACCGGATCGTTCGCCGCGAACTATGTCCACGGCTTCACGGGGCAGAAGCCGTCGAACAGCAGCTCCGGTCCGGACGGCGTCAACTTCGTGCCGGGCGGCGCGGTCTACGTCGGCGACGTGAACTCGGTCAAGGTCGTCAATCCGTCGACCGGAACCATCACGGCGACCGTCACGACCGGCACCAGCGGGCTCCGTACGGACGAAGGATGCTACGATCCCGACGACAACCTGATGATGTTCGCGAACCCGGCCGACACGCCGCCGTATGCGTCGTGGATCTCGACGGCGTCGAACACGGTCACGACGAAGCTCACGTTCCCGACGTCGGTCGGGCTGGAAGCGTGCGCGTACGATCCGGCGACGAAGAACTTCTTCATCAACAACGACGGCACGCCGGCGAACCCGAACGGCGAGCTCGACGTGATCTCGGCCGCCTCCGTCGTCGCCGGCACGCCGACGGTCTCCGCGGTGTATCCCGAAGGGAACTGCGGTCCGGCCGGTCTCGTGCTGGGTCCCAACGACAACCTGCTCGTCGGGTGCGACGCGCCGGCAGGCGATCCGCAGATCACGCTGATCATGAGCGCGGCGACGGGCAAGATCGTCAGCACGATCACGCAAGTCGGCGGCGAGGACGAAGTCGCGTACGATCCGCTCTCCAACCGCTACTACACCGCCTCGCGCGACATGACGGCGAACGGCATCTCGCAAACCGGCAACGCGAACGCATCGTTCACGCCGGTGCTCGGCGTGATCGACGCCGGGAGCAACACCTGGATCGAGAACCTGCCGACGGGCGCCGGCTCGCACTCGGTCGCGGTCGATCCGACGAACGGCAACGTGTTCGTGCCGATCTCGCCCACGGCGAGCGCCCCGGGCGGCATCCTGGTCTTCGGCTTCCAGTAGCCGGCGAGCGGGCTCGCATGAGATCACGCACGCTCGACGCCGGTGCGGCCGGGACCGTGACGCTGGGTGACGTCACGGTCAACCGCCTCGGCTTCGGCGCGATGCGCCTCGTCGGGCCCGGCGTGTGGGGCCCGCCCGCCGACCGGGAAACGGCGCACGCGGTGCTGCGGCGCGCGGTCGAGCTCAATGTGAACTTGATCGACACGGCCGACTCGTACGGCCCGAACGTTGACGAAGAGCTCGTCGCCGAGGCGCTGTTCCCGTATCCCGCCGGCGTGCTGATCGCGACGAAAGCGGGATGGCAGCGTCCCGGCCCGGGTCGCTGGGTGCCGGACGGGCGGCCCGAGCATCTACGCGCTGCCGTCGAGGGCAGTCTTCGACGGCTGCGCGTCGACCGCATCGACCTGCTGCAGTACCACACGCCGGATCCGAACGTGCCGTTCGAGGAGTCGTTCGGCGCGCTCGCCGAGCTGCAGCGCGCGGGCGTCATCCGGCATCTCGGCGTGTCGAACGTCGACCTCGATCAGCTCGAGCGGGCGCGCCGCATCGCGCCCGTGGTGTCGGTGCAGAATCGGCTCGCCGCCGATGGTTCCGACGACGGCGAAGAGCGCGACGTCCTCGCCTACTGCGAGCGCGAGCGCATCGCGTACCTGCCGTGGGCGCCGCTCGGCGGCGCCGGAGCACAGCTGCCGCCGGCGTTCGAGCGCGTCGCGCGCGCGCACGACGCGACGCCGCATCAGGTCGCGCTCGCGTACCTGCTGCGCCGCTCGCCGGTGCTCACGCCGATCCCGGGCACGTCGTCGGTCGCGCACCTCGAGGCCAACGTCGCCGCCGCCGCGATCGCGAACGAGCTCTCCCAGGACGAGACGGCGTCGCTGCGCGGCCGCTAAGCGATCAGGACGGCGCGTCCTTCGCGTGCGCGGCGTAGGAGCGCTGGTCGAAGTACCAGTCGGGCAGCGATTTCGGAAACGTGATGTCGTTGAACTTGAAATCGACTTCCTGACCGTCGTCGTGATAGCCGCCGCCGACCACGCCGTGTAAGTCGGTCACCACGGGATAGCCCTGCACCACGCCCATCGTGACGGTGAACGTCACCGGATACACCGGGCCGCGTCCGTCGAAGAGCTTGTCGGTCGCGATGAGCTTGTGCAGCTCGTATGTCTTCTTGTCGGCGTAGACTTCGCGCAGCCGGTTGCGCTCGACGTCCCGGATCGGAAAGATGTGCAGGTGCACTTCGTCGCCGACGATCTCGAGCGAATCGACGCGGTAGTCCGACTCGATGATCGTGCGCACGCCGCCGATCACGGGCAGCGGCGTGTAGCGCGGTTCGGGCGTCGGCACCTCGGAGACCGGATGCGGCCGCGACGGCGCGGGTTCGAAGACGTCGGCCGTCGGCGGGCCCGGATCGCGCGCTTCGTTGAACGCGGGACGGTCGAACGTGAGGTCGCCGCGCGCTTCGTCGCGGAAGACGAATCGCGAGAGCGCCGCGCGATCGAGGTTGCGCACCCAGAAGTGCTTCGTGTAGCTTCCGCTGGGATCCGGATAGCCGTTCGTCGCCTTCTGCGAGCGAATCAGCGTGTACGTCTCGAACGGCGGCGGCGGACGGTGCGAGCGAAACTGCGCTCGGATCAAGCCCAGCACGCGCTGCGGCGACGGCGTCGGTTGGGCGGCGGGCGCGGGGGTCGCGAGCGCCGCCGCCAGCATCACGGAGGCCAGCATGGGGGCTGCTACGTCGCGAGCTCGTCGCGCGCCCCCTGACTTCGGCCCCCGACGCGATTCCAAGCAGAACGCGGGCTGCGCGGCGAAGCCTGCTGTTCGGATGGAGCTGGTACGGTTCTCGGCGCTCGAACGCCACTACGGTGCAAACGACGTGTTCACCGGAATCTCGGGCGTCGTTCGGGACGGCGACCGCATCGGGCTCGTCGGGCCGAACGGCGCGGGGAAGTCGTCCTTGGTGCGCATCCTGACCGGCCTCGACGAGCCGGACGGCGGCACGATCGTGCGCGCGCGCGAACGGCGCCTCGGATATCTCGCGCAGGACGCCGCCGAGAGCGGGCCGGCGACGCTGCGCGCCGCCTTCGACGAGGCGATCGCGCGCGGCAGCGCGGCGGAGTGGGAGATGCGCGCGACGCTCAACCGCTTCGACTTTGCGGAGCGCGATCTGGACCGGCCGATGCGCGAGTTCTCCGGCGGTCAGCGCACGCGCGCGCTGCTCGCGCGAACGCTGCTCGAGCAGCCGGACTGGCTCGTGCTCGACGAGCCGACGAACCATCTCGACCTCGACACCGTGCGGTGGCTCGAGACGTTCGTCGCGCGCGACCCGCGCGGCTTCGTGATCGTCTCGCACGACCGGTACTTCCTCGAGACGGTCGCGACGTCGATCTGGGAGCTCGATCACGGCGAGCTCGCGGCGTACGACGTGGCGCCGGGGCGTGCGTACTCGATGTACGTCGAGCAGCGCGACGCGCGCCGCGAGCAGCAGCGCCGCGACTACGAGGCGGCAACGACGGAGCGCAAGCGCCAGCGCGCCGTCATCGACGAGCTGCGCACGCACGGCTCGCACAACTACAGCGCGGTATGGTCGCGCGAGAAGGCGTTCGCGCGCGTCGCCGCGGCGGACGCGCCGCGCGCGGAGCGTCGCAAGATCGCGGTGTCGCTGCGCGCGTCGCGGCGCGCGACCAACGGTCCCGCCGTCGAGATCACCGGCGTCGCGAAGGCGTACGATCGCCCGCTGTTCGCGAACGTGACCGCGACGTTCACGCGCGGCGAGCGCATCGCGATCGTCGGGCCGAACGGCGCGGGCAAGTCGACGTTTCTGCGCATCCTTTCGGGCGAGATCGCGCCCGACCGCGGCAGCGTTCGCTACGGGACGGGACTGCGCACGGCGAGCTACGCGCAGAGCTCCGTGGACGACTTACCGGCGCGCGCGACCGCCGCCGAGGCCGTGATGCGCATGGGCGTCGGCGACGAGGAAGCGCGTGCGCTGCTCGGCCGCCTGAACCTCGGCGGCGACGCGGGCGACAAGCCCGTCGAAGCGTTCTCCGGCGGCGAGCGCCGGCGCATCATGCTCGCGCGCTTGATGGCGCAGCACGCGGATTGCCTGTTCCTCGACGAGCCGACCAACGATCTCGACATCGCGAGCCGCGAAGCGCTCGAAGACGTGCTCGCCGAGTACGACGGCGCGCTGTTCGTCGTCTCGCACGACCGCTATCTGCTCAAGCGCCTGGGCGAACGGGTCGTCGCGATCCGCGACGGTGCGGCGCAGGTGATCGACGGCGACTACGACGCGTACGAGCGCCGCGCGCACGAGCCGGCCGGCGCGAACGGGACGGCGCGCCCGCAGGCGGCGAGCGCGGCCGCCGAACCGGCGAAGGCGGAGCGGCGGGTCGCGCACGAGGCGAAGCTCGATCTCGGACGCCGCAAGCGCGCGCTCGCGGACGCCGAGCTGCGCGTCGCGCGGCTGGACGCGCGTCGCAAGGAGCTCGAGGACGAGTTCACCGCGCACGACCTCTACGATGATCCGCAGCGCGTCGTCGAGCTGCAGCACGAGCTCGAGCGCGTGCGCGCGGACGCCGAAGAGGCGTTGGCCGCCTGGGAGACGGCCGCCGAAGCGCTGGAGCGGTCCTAGCGCCTCAGCGCCGCATCGTCACGCGAAACTCGGCATGGCGCGGGTTCAGCCGGTCGACGTACAGGTACGTGCCCGGCTCAGCGAGCGCGAGCGTGACGCTGCTGCCCTGCCCTTCGAGCACGTTCGGTGCGACGTCTCCGGAGTCGGGGCCACTCGTCTTCGCGAGCTGGTGCGGCTTGTGATCGCGCACGGTGAACCTGATGCGATCGCCCGACGCGATCGTGACCGAGCCGGGCGAGAACCCCGACGCGGTGACGTAGACGACCGCTTCGTGCGACGCGACTGCGGGTTGGGCGGAGCCGGCGGTCGCAGCGAGCCCGATCAGCCCGGCCAGCACCGCGGTTGGTACGCGCATGGCGATCCCTCCGTCGACGAAGTTCGCCGCCTCGGTCTGGGTACCTGGAGAGGCGGACGCCCAGTCCCAGGAGCGCCGCGCAGTCGCCAGCGAACGAGCCTACGTGGCGCGCTTTGTGAGCGAAGCGTTGACGCCGTCGGCCGCGCACATCGACGACGGCGCACTGAGCCGCGGCGAACCCGCGCTGCCGCGCGAATTCGCGTGGCACGATGACCGGCTCGTGATCCGCGACGTGGTGCGGACGTGGCGGTCGACCGTCACCGATCGCGGCGACGTCTACCTCGCCAAGCACTGGTTCGAGCTCGCGCTCGACGACGGACGAACCGCCGTGGTCTACTTCGACCGCAAGACGCGCCGCGACCAGCCGCGCTGGTGGCTCTACACGATCTCGTCACCCTGAGCTCGTCGAAGGGCGCGCCGTCACCCTGAGCTTGTCGAAGGGTGCGTCCAGACGCGCAGCGCTTGCGGCGCGGCTTCGCGGGCGCGCGCGTCGAGCTGCTCGGCGGTCAGGGTGCTGAGCGGGTGCGTCACGACGATCGGGCGCAGCGCGACCATGCCGAGCGCAGCGCGCTGCACGGCGGCTTCATGCTCGAAGACCGTCGTCACGATGACGGCGGCCGGGATGCCTGACTCCTCCAGGCGGACGGCGTCGTACGTACAGCACGACGTGCAGCTTCCTCAATCACCGATGCCGATCAGCGCGATGTCGTTCTCCGCCGCGATGCGCGCGATCAGCTCGTCCTCCGCGTTGACCGAAAAGCTCTCTTTTTTGTAGCGCGTGACCGAAGCGAACGGCGCGGACTCGCCGGCGATCTGCGCGGTGCGTTCGAGCACGCGCCAGCCGTTCCACTTGGTGTTGTCCAGCACGCCGAGGCGCAGGCCGGCAACGGACGCCACCCGCGGCGCGACGTCGAGCCGCTCGGCGTGCACGACGCCGCGCGGATCGTAGATGCGGTTCTCCATGCTCGCCGCTTCGCTCACAGCGCGCACGTTCCGTCCACGCACGCCGCACCGTCCGGCGGCCCGGCGCCGTCGATGCGCCGCAACACCGGACTCGTCATGCGGCCCCAGCCCGGAATGAACGCCGAGAACCGGCCCGCCGCTCCACCGGCGACGAACAG
Organism: Vulcanimicrobiota bacterium; assembly: GCA_963818845.1. Taxonomy (GTDB): domain Bacteria; phylum Vulcanimicrobiota; class Vulcanimicrobiia; order Vulcanimicrobiales; family Vulcanimicrobiaceae; genus Vulcanimicrobium. The sequence continues at coordinate 92,384 of CAWFTO010000004.1, forward strand.
GTGGATGTCGTCCGGCGTCGGCACGATCGGGATGCGCGCGTCCTTCTCGCGCTTGTACCACGCGGGCAGCGCCTTGTTGTACACCTTCTTGCCGCCTGCATACCGGTCGTCGAACGAGATCTCGCCCCACGTGTTGCCGGCGTTCATCCACAGATAGCTGCGCACGTCGAGCCGCGAGAAACCCGACGACGCGATGGTGGCCGCATGCTCGGGACCGATCACGACGGCGCACGACCCGCTCGCGACGGCGTTGTTGTGCGCGAACGTGCTCATCGCGGAGACGAGGCTGTCGAGCACGCCCTGCGCGTCGTTCGCGACGTGGTTCACGACGCTGTGCGGCGGCTCGGCGGCGATGACGAACACGGTGCTGTCCTCGGGCGCGAAGCCGTGCTCGACGTGGTACGGCGCCCACGGGCTGAGCTCTTCGTTCTCGGCGATGCAGTACGTGTACTTGCCGGGATGACCCAGCGTGCTCTTGTCGAGATCGCCCGGCGTCGCGCCTCCGACGGTCAGCAGAATCAGCCGGATCGCGCGTCCGATCGTCGCGTTGGCGCGGTTGCCCGAGCCGAAGCAGTTGTGCCCCGCGTTCATGCCGATCGCGTTGCGGATCGGCCCGTTGACGATCAGCAGCGGCGCCGCCATGTGCGTGGTCGCCTGCACCCCGTTGAGGTTCCACTGCTTCGTGCAGAGCGCGAGGATCGCCGCGCGCACCACCGGAGCGTACTCCGGCTTGCAGCCCGCCATCACCATGTTGATCGCGAGGACTTCGCGCGTGAGCGTCCCGCGCCGCGGCGGGATCACCGCCTCCGGAAAGCCGGGGCTTCCGCCGAGCGCCTCGACGACGGCATCGATCTTCGCCGGCGTCGGCGGCACGACGGGAAGTCCGTCGCTCCACGCCTGCTCGAAGTAGTGCTCGACGAGGTCGTCGGGCGTCGACACCCGCTCGCGCGTCTCCAGCTCGAGCGCGCTCACGCGGGTGCGCTCCAGACGAGTTCCTTCGCGTCGAAGCGCGCCGGAATGTCCTTGAAGCGCGCGGCCGCATCGATCACCGGCTGGATCAGCGCGACGTCCAGCGACGTGCCCGCTTCCGTGCGCGGCATCTTGCGCACGGCCGCGGGATCGAGCTTCGTGAACTGGGCGATGTCGTTGACCGTCTCGGCATGGTGCGCGTTCACGTACGCGGCTGACTGGCGCACCACGCGCGCGAACGCGTCGACCGCAGAGCGATTCTGATCCGCCCACGAGCGCGTGGCCACCCACGCCGTGAACATGAAGCGCGGCGCGATCGCATCGAACGAGTGCGCGAGCACCTTCACCTTCCCCGTCGCGAGCGCGGCGCCGAGGATCGGTTCGTTCGCGGACCCGGCCACGACGCGGTTCGCGTCGATCGCCTCGGCGATCGCGCTGATCGGAATCTCGACGATCTTGATGCTCGACGGATCGCCGCCGTTCTTTTCCATCCATGCGCGCAGCGCGAGCGTGAAGATGTCGTTGAGCGCGCCGGCGGCGATCGTCTTGCCGTTGAGGTCCTTGGCGGACTTGATCGGCGAGTCGGCGCGCACCATGAGGCCCGCGATCGGGTTCGCCGCCGTCGAGAGCCCGCCGGGCGCGACGATGACGAGCGGCACGCCCTTCGCGTGCGCATCGATGAGCGGGTTGAGACTCACCTTGCCGATCTGGTATGCGCCGCCGGCAATGCCGCTGGCGACGGCCGGCCCGCTGCGCTGCGCCTCGATCTTGACGTCGAGGTTCTCACGCTTGAACGCGCCGCTCGAGATGCCGTAGAGCACCGGCGTCGCCGAGTCTTCCGGCAAGCCGGCACACGCGATCGGCGTGAGGTGCTGCTGCGCGAACGCGGCGCGCGGCACGAGGACGCTCGCGGCGGCCCCCGCGAGCACGGCGCGGCGCGAGACGAAATCACTCATTGCGGATACCGTTCCTTCCGGCTCAAACGACGGGATTGACCAGCTCGCCGATGCGATCGATGGTGATGCGGACGCGGTCGCCCGGGCGAAGGTACTTCGGCGGCGTGAAGCCGATTCCGACCCCGGCGGGCGTTCCGGTCGCGATGACGTCGCCCGGCACGAGCGTCGTCGTGCGGGACAGCGTCTCGATCAGCGTGGGAATGTCGAAGATCAGGTCGGCGACGACCGCATCCTGGCGCAGCTCGTCGTTGACGAATGTGCGCAGCCGGAGCGCGCGCACGTCGGGCACCTCGTCGGCCGTCACGAGAAACGGCCCCATCGGGCAAAACGTGTCGACGCTCTTGCCGACGTACCACTGCTTGTGGCGGCTCTGCAGCTCGCGCGCCGTCACGTCGTTCACGATCGTATAACCGTAGACGTAGCGCATCGCGCCGGCTGCCGCGACGCCGCGCGCGGGCGTGCCGATCACCACCGCGAGCTCGCCTTCGTAGTCGATCGTGCTGGTCGGATCGTTCGCCGAGACGATCGGCTGCTCGGGGCCGATCACGGACGACGGGTGCTTCACGAAGATGATCGGCACGTCGGGAACGGCCGACGCGCCGGCGGTCGCGTCGAAGCCGCTGCCGTGGAATTCCGCCGCGTGGTCGCGATAGTTCTTGCCGACGCAGATGATCGTCGCGCGCGGCCGGGGGAACGGCGCGGTCAGCGTGACGTCGCCGAGCGAGCGTCGTTGCGCGCCGCTCGCGGCGAGTTCGCGCGCGCGGACGAGACCCGCAGCGCCGAGCGCGACGAACGCTTCGAGATCGCCGGCGACGCCCGCGGCAGCAAGGTCGGCGACGGTCCGTCCGTCGTCGCTGACGACGCCGAACGCCGGCTCTCCGCCGGCGACGAACGAGGCGAGGCGCACGTCAGCCCTGGACGTTCTTGTCGATGAGGTCCTGGGCCGGGAACGCCGCCTTGAGCAGCCCGTAATGCGCGGCGAGATCGATCAGCGGCTGGATCGCGCCGGGGTCGAGGCGTTCCGCGTACACGCTGCGCACCATCGTCCGCAGCGTAGCGGGTTCGATCTTCGTCTCGCGCGCAAGGATCTCGGCGGTCGCGGACTCGTTCTTGTTCGCCCAGGTCGCGCAGTCGCGCATCACGCGCGCCACCTTTTTGACGAGATCGGGATGGTCGCCCGCCCACTTCGTCGACGTGAACCATCCGGCGATGAGAAAGTTGGGCGAGATCGCGTCGTACGCTTTGCCGAGCACGCGCGCCCCGCTCTTCGCGGTCGTGACGTCCGGCTCGGCGATCAGCGCAGCCTCGACGCGATGCGCGGAGAGCGCGATGGGCATGTCCGAGAACGGCATTTCGGCGAACGTGAGCGTCTTCGAGTCGCCGCCGTTCTTGTCGGCCCAAGCCTGCACCGCGAGCTGCGTGATGTTCTTGAGGCCGTTGACGGCGACGGTCTTGCCGTTCAAGCCGCGCGCATCCTTGACCGGCGAGTCCTTCGCCACCATCAGCACCGACGTGGGCGCGTGGCTGACGTAGAGCCCCGCAGGCGCGATCAGCGTGATCGGAATTCCCCGCTCGTGCGCGAGCGCGAGCGAGAGCAGGTTCGAGAACCCGACGTCGATCGAACCTCCGACGACGGCCGACGTGATCGCGCTGCCGTTCGGAATCGACTGCACGTGCGCATCGATGCCGGCCTTCGCGAACAGGTGCTGCGCGTCGGCGTAGAACACCTCGGCCCCGGTGTCGATCGGGATGGTCGCGAAGCGAACGGCATCGGCCGCGCGTGCGGTTCGCGGAAGCGCGGCGACGGCGGCGCCGGCGGCGAGCGCATGCAGGACGGTCGAACGGTTCATCGGGCGGGAGTCCTTTCGGCGGAGTGCGGTGAGGCGGCGGACGCGAGCAGCGAGAGCGCGCGCAGCGTCGCGGAGGGGTCGGCGACGCCGCGTCCGGCGATGTCGAACGCGCTGCCGTGGCCGACGCTCGAGAAGAGCACGCCGGCGCCGATCGACAGTGCGGCACTCGCGCGCGGCGCGAGCAGCTTCACCGGAACGTGGCCTTGATCGTGGTACATCGCGACGTACGCGTCGCAGTCGCGGAGCGCGAGCAGCGCGTCGGCGCCGGCCGGGCCGTCGACCGCGATCCCGCGCGCGCGGAGCCGGTCCGCGGCGGGCTGCGTGACGCGATCGTCGTCGTCGCCGAACAGGCCTCCTTCGCCGGCGTGCGGGTTGATCGCCATGACGCCGATGCGCGCCTGCGCGACGCCGAGCGTTCCGAGCGCGTCCACCGCCGCGAGCGCCGCCGCCTCGACGAGCTCGGGCGTGAGGCGGTCGAGCGCGTCGCGCAAGCGCTCGTGCAGCGTCGCATGCACGATGCGCAGTCCGCCGCCGGCGAGCATGAGGAAGATGCGATCCTCTGCGATGTGCAGCAGCCGCGCGAGCAGACCGGGATACCCGCTGAATGGGATGCCCGCCGCATTGACGGCCGTCTCGGAATGCGGGCACGCGACGATCGCGCTCGCATCTCCGCTGCGCACGAGGCCGAGCGCCGCTTCGACGTACGCGACGGTCGCCGCGCCGCCGGCGGCGCCGATCGTGCCCGGACCAAACGCGCCGGCGGGCAGCGCGTCGACGGCGAGCAGGTTGAGGGCGCCGGCGCGCACGCCCGACGCGCCGGTGACGTCGACGAGCGCGAGCGCGGGCGCGTGGCGCTCGGCGTACGTACGTACCACGTGGCGGTCGCCCACGATGATCGGCGGCGTCTGCGCGCGCGCCGCCGCCGCTTTGACGGCGATCTCAGGACCGATCCCGTTCGGGTCGCCGATCGTCAGCGCGACGGGAACGCCGTTGCGCGTCACAGCGGGAGGGCCAGCAGCGTGTCGATGCGCGAGCTGTCGCACACGACGATCCGCTGCGCGAGTCGCGGCTCGCCGTCGTCGAAGCGCACGACGTCGACGTAGCGGCCGCTCGCGAACACGTCGGTCGTGCCGTCGCGCATGATGCGAACGACGAGGAACGACGTCTCGCTGCGTGTCGCATCGCCCTCGTCGCCCTCGATGAACGGAGCGCCCAGGATATGACGGTACGTGTGCCGCTCGTAGATGTTCGCCTCGGCGAGAGCCGACACACGGTCGACGAGCATCGCCCGCGAGTCGGCGTAGATGACGGCGCCTTCGAGGCCGCCGGCGTAGTTCTCCGACGTCGTGACCTTGTAGAGACAGCGTTCGGTGAAGAACTGCGGCCAGTCCGACAGCGAGCCGTCGTCGATGCAGCGCGCGTAGCGGGCGTTGAGCGCGGCGATCGCGGCGAACGCGTCCGTCACAGGCGCATGACGGAGCGGTAGGCTTTCCAGAAGCCGCGCACGGACGACTCCGTCGCGCGCGACTCCTGCGACTCGGCGGAGGAGCCGCCCATCTCGAGCACGGCGCACGCGTCGCTCGCGCTCGCGATCCCGCGCTGCACGAAGCCGCCGACGCAGCCGTCCTCCATCGAGACGTAGCCGGCCGGCCCGACGAGATTCGACTGCTTCGAGCGAATCGCGCGCTGCTGCGGCGTATCGTCGGCGAACCCGAGGTACGTCCAGTTCAGGTCGGTGCGGCCGATGTCGCGGGGCAGCACTTGGCGCACCGCGATCGCGTTCTGGATCTGCTGCAGCACGAACCCTGGAAACACCGAGAGGATTTGCAGCGTGATGCCGTCGGGAAACTCGTCGAAACCCTCGAGCAGCGTCGGGTCGGCGAGCCCGAACGACTCGTCCTCCGAACGCAGCTGCTGGCTCGCGTACTCCTGGTCTTTCGCCGCCGCCGGGTCGATCGCCGAGAAGCTCACGTGGTGTCCGCCGCTCGGGTCGACGATGATGCCGCCCTTCATGGACAGCCGGTTCAGCTTGAACGTCGTGAAGAACAGGTGCAGGATGCTCGCGTGGTACGAGTCCTTCACGTTCTCGACGTAGAGCTTCCAGTTGTTGGGCAGGCTCTGCGTGAACCGCCCGAGCACGACCGGCGTGCGGCCGCGGAAGACGCGCTCGATGCGGGCGACGATCTCATCGCCGAGATACGCACGCAGCGGCGGCGCCTCGGACGAAACGGTGCCGAACACCAGGCCGCTGACGCGCTCGACGCGCAGCTTGCGCGGGTGATGGTCGGCCATGCAGAACGAGGCCGGCATCCCGCCCTCGCCTTTGACGCCGTTCTTGAACGCGACGCCGACGAGATTGCCTTTGAGGTCGTAGCTCCAGGCGTGATAGACGCAGCTGAACGTCTTCGCGTTCCCGCGGTTGTCGAGAGCGATCAGCGCGCCGCGGTGCGCGCAGCGGTTCTCGAACGCGTTGATCGAACCGTCGCGGTCACGGACGACGATGACGGGCAGGCGCCCCGCGAAGGTCGTGCGGTAATCGCCGGCGTTCGGCAGCTCCGCCTCGAGACACAGGTAGTTCCAGACGGGGCCTTCGAACAGCCGCCGCTGCTCCGCCGCGAACACGTCCGGCGCGTCGAACGCCCAGTACGGCACGCGCGTGAGACCCTCGCTGGGCCACGTGCGCCCAGCGAGGGTGGTTGCGTCGTCGTGCACGCCGGGGTTTGCAAGCGTCGACATCTGACGCGGTATTTCACACGGCGCGGCGCGACGGTCCTCTCACCAGATCTGGCAGCTCTCCTTGCGCACCATCGCCGTGCCGGCCGCGCAGTGGAACGCCGCGCGGAACTCCGGCATGTTCGAGAGGGTCCCGATCACCCGCAGCCGCGGGTTCGGGTGGGGATCGGTCAGCGCGGCCTGGCGGATCGCCGCGTCGGTCTGCGAGCCGCGCCACACCTGCGCGTACGCGAGGAAGAAGCGCTGCTCGGGCGTGTAGCCGTCGATGCTCTTGTGCTCCTTCGCCTGCGGCGTCCGTTCGAACGCTTTGTAGGCGATCGTGAGTCCGCCGAGGTCGGCGATCGCCTCGCCCTGCAGGTTCACGCCGTTCGCGTGCACGCCCGGCAGCGGCTCGAGCGCGGTGTACTCGTCGACGATGCACTGCGCGCGCTTCTTGAAGGCGGCGGCATCGGCAGGCGTCCACCAATCGCTCAAGTCGCCCTTCGCGTCGAACTGACGTCCCTGGTCGTCGAAGCCGTGCGTCATCTCGTGGCCGATCACCGCGCCGATTGCGCCGTAGTTGACCGCGTCGTCCGCGCTCGGGTTGAAGAACGGCGGCTGCAGGATGCCGGCCGGGAACACGATCTCGTTGTCCTGCGGGCTGTAGTACGCGTTGACGGTCGGCGGCGTCATGCCGAACAGCGTGCGGTCCGTCGGCTTACCGATGCGCGAAATGTTGCGCGTGCTCTGGAACTTCCGCACCGCCGTGACGTCGTTCGCGTACGAGTCGGTGACGGTCACGGACGAGAAGTCGACCCACTTGTCCGGGTAGCCGATCTTCTTGGTGAACGCGGCGAGCTTCTCTTGCGCCTTCGTCTTCGTGGGCGCGCTCATCCAGTCGAGCTGCCCGATGTCGTCGTGCAGGACGCTCTGCAGGTTGTTGACGAGCGCGAGGGCGCGCGCCTTCGCGGCGGGCGGGAACGCCTTCTCGACGTACGCGCGGCCCAGCACGTCGCGCAGCGACGCGTCGGTCGCCGCCGTGCAGCGCTCCGAGCGCGGCAGCTGCTCCTTCACACCGGCAAGCGTCGTGCTGCGGAACGCGAACGCTGCGTCGGCGAAGCGTTTCGGCAGCGCCGTCGCGTACGCGTCGGCGACCTTGTAGCGCAGGTAGGCCTTCCACGTCGGCAGCGGCGTCGAGCCGACGAGCGCGTCGTAGCCCTTCACGTACGACGGCACCGAGACGTCGACGATGTCGAACTTCGGCGGATCGTACGCGGCAAAGTATGTGGTCCACGGGATGTGCGGCGCCATTGACGCGAGCTGCGCGACCGGCGTCGGATGGTACGTGGCGGCCGGATCGCGCAACTCTTCGCGCGGCGGCGTCGCCTTCGCGATCGCGGTCTCGAGCGCGATGATGTTGTCCGCGTCGGAATCCGCCGCGGCCTGCGTTTCACCGAGATTCGCCAGCTGCGTCGCGACGTACGTGTGGTACGCCTTGCGGATCGCGACGAGGCGATCGCCGTCCTTGAGATAGTAGTCGCGATCGGGCAGACCCATCCCGCCGAGCCCGAGCGCGGCGATTTGCTTCGAGGAGTCTTTCGTGTCGGCGTCCGCGCTGAAGTTGAGTCCGCCGTTCACGCCGACCGCGTGCAGCTTGCCGACTTCCGCGATCAGCGCCGGCGTCGACGAGACCGCGTTGATCGCCGCGATCAGCGGATCGATGGGCGTCGTGCCCGCCTTCTCGATCGCGTCCTCGTTCATGCACGCGCGATAGAACGTGCCCAGCTTCTGCGTATCGCTGCCTGCCGGCGCACTCGTGTTCTTGGCGGCGTCTTCGAGGATCGACGTCAGCACGGCGCGGTTCTGATCCGCCAGTTGCGCCAGCGCGCCCCACGACGCGTGGCCGGGCGGGATCGGGTTGTTCTTCTCCCAGCCGCCGGTCGCGAACTGATAGAAGTCGTCGCACGCTTTGCACGTGGGATCGAGGTCGGCCGCGAGGTCGAGGACCTTCGCGCCGGCAGCGGGGCCGCTCGAGGCGGCGCCCACGGCGACGTGCGGCAGCGACGTCGCGATCAGTGCGCAGAAGGCCGCCGCGCCAAGGAAGCGCACGGCAAATCGAAACGGAATCACCTCCGTACCTTTGCGGAGATGGGCAGAAATCACTGCCAAGCGAGCAGGAAAGCAGCGCACTGACGCCTCGCTCCCCTCAGCAGAAGGAGAACCGCGCCGTCGCAGCCGAGCCGTGCTTATCGGTTGACGATATTATCGTGATGCGATAAGATCATGCCGTGGTCTTCGCCGATCGCGCCACCGCGCAGCTATATAACGGCGTATCCTCGAAGGCCGCGCGTCGGCTGATCCCCGCCGGACTCCGCCAGAAGGCCTTGGACAAGCTTACGTTACTTGACGCCGCAGTGACCTTGGAGCAACTGCGGGTACCGCCGGGAAACCGTCTCGAGCAGCTTCACGGCGACCGTGCCGGACAGCACTCGATACGCATCAACGATCAGTATCGGATCTGCTTTCGATGGACGATCGGCGGGCCGGTAGACGTCGAAATCGTCGATTATCACTAGGAGTTATCGATGCACCGCTCGCTATCCGTCCCAACGCATCGTCGCCCGGTCCCCCCGGGCGAAATTCTGCTGCGTGAGTTCTTGGAGCCGCTGGAGATTACACAGAGTGCTTTCGCAAAGCGGATTGGCGTAACGCCTGCGCGGCTTTCCGAAATCATTCACGGAAAGCGCCCGATCACCATGGATACGGCCCTTCGGTTAGAGCGCGCGCTCGGCATGAAGGCGGAGTCATGGCTCCGCATGCAACTCACCGTCGACATGTACGACGCGGAGCACGCACCGGCGGCACGCTACTTAGCGAGAATCAAGCCGATCATTGCACCGAGCTCCGCAGCCCGGCGGACAGCTTAACGACCGTCAGGGCGGCTACCGTTCCGCCGCGACGACGGCGGGTTTCGGGCGCGGCGGCTCGTACGTCGCGAGCGCCTCGTTCTGCGCGTACCGCGGAACGAACCCGCGCTCGAATTGAACCAGCAGCGCGTCGAGCAGCGTCTCGCCGAGCGGCACGAGCGTGTCCTCGTAGAGGTCCCGCGCGCGCACGTCCGGCCGCGCGATCTCGATCACGCCGGCGACGTCGCCGGTGTCGATGCCGTCGTCGATCCAGAACCACGAGACGCCGCACGTCGGATCGCCCATCTTGACGGTCCAGTACACGGCGTCGCGGCCGCGGTGGCGCGGCAGCGGGCTCGGGTGAAAGCACAGGGCACCGATCCGCGGGAGCGCGCGAACGTCCGCCTTCACCATGCGCGTGTAGTTGGCGAGCAGCAGGACGTCGCAGTCCGACGGGTCCTCGACGATGTCCAGGCCGTGTCGGGCGCATACGCGTACCGCCGCCTCGTACACGGAGCCTCCGCCCCAAACGGCAACTTTCACGTCGCCCGACGTTCGGGACGCAACGACGCGCCTCTTCCCGGGCGCCCGGAAGCTACAGCGAGACGGGGAACTCGCGTGCCGGCGCGGGCCGGCCGAAGTGATAGCCCTGCATGTGGCGGCAGCCCAGCTCGCGCAGGAGCTGCATCTGGCCGGCGTCCTCGATGCCTTCGGCGATGCACTCGAGCTTGAGATCGCGCGCGAGCGCCAGCACAGCGGTCGCAATCGCGCGATCGAAGCGGTCGACCGCAATGTCCGCGACGAACGAGCGGTCGAGCTTGAGCGTGTCGATCGGCAGGTACTTCAGGTACGCGAGCGAGCTGTAGCCCGTGCCGAAGTCGTCGACGGCGAGCCGAACGCCCATCAGCTTGAGCTCGGTGAGCGCGGTCAGCGTCTCGTTGAAGCCGTCGATCATCATGCTCTCGGTCATCTCGAGCTCGATGCGGCTCGCGGGCGCGCCGGTTTCGGCGAGAATGGCGCGTACCGTGCCCGCGAAGTTCTTCTGCCGGAACTGTCCCATGGAAACGTTCACGCAGACGCGCACGTCACAGCCGGTCTGCGTCCACTGCACGACCTGGCGACACGCCGCGCGCAGGACGACCTCGCCGATCGCGGCGATCAGACCGCTACTCTCGGCAATGCCGATGAAGTCACCCGGCATCACGAGGCCGCGCTCGGGATGGTTCCAGCGCACGAGGGCTTCCGCCGCGACGATCCGGTTCTCGTCGACATCGACGATTGGCTGAAAGTACGTCTCGAACTCGCCGCGATCCAGCGCGCGCCGCAGCTCTTCCTCCGTCTGCACGTTGACCGCGATCGACGCGGACATCTCGGCGGTGTACCACTGAAAGCCGTTGCGCGCGTTCTTCTTCGAAGCGTACATCGCGCTGTCGGCGGCGCGCAGCAGCGCTGTGGGATCGGAGCCATGGTACGGCGCCATGCTGATGCCGACGCTAGCGGTGACGTAATGCCGGCGTCCGGCGATTTCGATGGGCCGCGACGCTGAGGAGAGCACGCGGCGCACCGTACGTTCGACCGCGGCGACGTCGTCCAGATCGGTCAGCAGCACCACGAACTCGTCACCGTTCAACCGCGCGACCGTGTCGCCACCACGTACGCATTCGCCGAGTCGCAGCGCGAGAGCGCGCAGCAACTCGTCGCCGACGCCGTGACCGAAGGTGTCGTTGACGGTCTTGAACCCGTCGAGATCGAGGAACAGGATGGCGGCGATTCGCTTCCCGGCGATTGCTTCCGAAGCGGCGTCTTCGATGCGGCGCAGCAGCAGACTACGGCTCGCGAGCCCGGTGAGCGCGTCGTAGTTCGCGGCGCGCCACAAGGCATCGGCGCGGCGGCGGCGCTCGGTGACGTCGAGCACGCTCGCCGCGCCCGTGGTCGTGCGGTCGGGAAGTCCCTGCTCGAGGTAGATGCGGACGGTCTTGTCGTCGGCGAATGCGCGGTATTCGACGGCGTACGGTTCGCGGCGCGCCCGTGCGGCGTCGATCGCGCGCAGCACGCCGCCGTCATCGGGATGGATGCGCGCGCGCCACGCGCCGACGTCGGGCGATCCGTAGACGAGCGTGACCGGCACGCCGAGCGCAACGTCGTACGGACGTACTTCCGGCGTCGCGGTGTCAGGGTCGGACCGGCGGCGGGTGCGTAACTCCGGCGGAAGCGCGACGGCGGACGCGTCGACGGCGGACATCGAACGGCCGCGGACGACCACGTTGATCTCGTCGTGCTCGGCCTTGCGAAGAAGCGTGATCGAAACGTCGGCGCGTCCCCAACGGAACGCGAAGGAGAAGTCGAAACGGTCGACGCCCGAGTCCGTTCCGACGGCGAACGCGTCGAAGCGGCCTTTGAATGCCTGGACGTTCGTGCACGGCGCGATGTCGGCGAAGAAGTTCAGGCCGATGGTGCGGTCCTGCGAGCGCCGCGCGAACGCGGCCTCCATCTGGTTGTAGCGAAGAACCGTTCCGGCGCGGTCCAGCGTGATCACGCCGTAGGGCAGGCCGTCGAGTTCCTCGCGCGAGAGCTCGAAAACGTCCTGGTCGTTGAAAATGGTATCCGTCGTGCTCATGCCGCTCTCCGGGTATCGGGAACGCGGCCGAAATTGCTGAGACGCCGCAGATGTACGGTTTCGCGCAATTGCGAAGGGCCGTCGGCGACGCCTCCAGCATCGGCGAGGGGATGAGCGACGTCCTCACGCTGATGGCCTTGCGCGCCCTGGTGTCCTTCTCCGACCCGCGGCTCTCGCCCGATGCGGCGCGGATCGCGTACGTGCGCACGACACGCGATCGGCGCAACGATCGCACGGCGAATGCCATCGTCGTCGTTCGCGTCGACGGCGCCGGAAGCCGGACGATTGACGGGCCGTTCGCGAGCTCGCCCCGCTGGTCGCCGGACGGCACGCGGCTGGCGTACTTGCGGCACACGGCCAAGCACGACGAGGACCAGATCGTCGTGGTGCAGCTTGGCGGCGGCACGCGGCGCACGGTCACGCACGCCCCGCGCGGCGTACAGCAGTTCGCGTGGAGCCCTGACGGCCGGCAGATCGCATACGTCACGCCGGACGCGGCCCCCAACGCCGCCGCTGCGAAGCACAAGGACGATCTGTTCGAACTCGGCGACGACGGGTTCCTCACGGACAAGCCGCTCGTGCCCTCCCATCTGTGGCTCCAGTCCGCGAGCGGCGGCGCGGCACGGCGGCTCACGCACGGCGCGTGGAGCGTCTACGAAGCGGTCGCGCCGTTCGTCGGCGGCACGAGCGATCCGTCGTGGTCGGCGGATGGCCGCACGATCCTGTTCACCCGCGAGCCCGACCCGCACGACGCCGTGACGGATCGGTCGTGGCCCGCCGTCGTCGACGTCAAGACCGGCGCGGTGCGCGATCTCGGCACGACGCGCCGGTACGTGTACGATCCGGTGTTCGCGCCGCGCGGCGACCGCTATGCGTATCTGAAGCCGCACGGTCCCGGACCGATCAGCGTCCTGGACGCCTTCGTCGCTTCGCGCGCTGGCGACGACGGCACCGATCGAACGCCGTCGTTCGATCGCGATCTGTACACGCTGCGGTGGTCAGGCGACGCGTTGATCGCGACCGCAGCGGACGGCATGCAGCAGGCGATCGTGCGCATTCCACCATCCGGACAGGCGCAGCGCATCAACGCCGGCGGCCTGTCGGTCGACGACGTCGACGCCGCTCGGAACGGCACGATCGCGTTCGTCGGGAGCAGCCCGACGCACCCGCAAGAAGTGTATGTCCTGACGCGTGCGAACGCGCGGCCGCGTGCGATCACGCAGGCGAACGCGGCACTGCGGCGGCTCGCCTTCGGGCGCGTCGAGACGGTGCGCTGGACCGCGCCCGACGGCATGGTCTCTGAAGGGTTGCTCGTCCATCCGGTGCACGAGCGCGCCGGAGTGAAGTACCCGCTCCTGATCTGGCAGCACGGCGGGCCGGAGGCCGCGGTGAACACGGCGTTCACCGAAGGCACCGACGAGAGCTGGCCGATCGGGCAGCTCGCCGCCGCGCACGGCTGGTACGCGTTCTTGCCGAATTACCGCGGCAGCGACGACCTTGGAACGGCGCACGAGCATGCGATCTTTGCAGATCCCAACGTCGGCCCGATGAGCGACGTGATCGCGGGCGTGAGCGCCGTCGAGAAGCGCGGTGCGGTCGACACGTCACGCGAGTGCATCGGAGGCCATTCGTACGGCGGAGACATGACCGCGTGGATCATCGGTCATGACACGCGCTGGCGCTGCGCCGTGCTCGGCGATGCCGCCGTCGATTGGCTCGAGGCCTACGATCTGTCCGGAAACGGCAACCTCGCGTGGACGCGCGACTCGCTGGGCGGGTCGCCGTGGCAAAGCGCGGCGATGATGCAGCGCTACCGCGAGGACTCACCGATTACGTACGCGACGCAGGTCCGCACGCCCACGCTGATCCTCACCGGTCTCGCGGACCAAGTGGTGCCGTTCAGCGAGTCATGGGCGTTCTATCATGCGTTGCGCGAGAACGACGTGCCGGTGCACCTGATCGGCATCCCGACTGCTCACCACACGCCGCGCGACCCCGTTCGCCTGGAGAGCTACGAGCAGCACATCCTGGACTGGCTGGACCAGCACTTGCGCTGACCGGGATCGATGCGCGTGCGGACCGCAAAGGATGGCGGGCGCCGCGGCGAATCTGCGCCCCCATGGAGACGACCGACGCCCGCCGCATCGCCGCCGCGCTGACGGATGCTTGGAACGCCGCGGACGCGGAAGCCTTCGGACGCGCCTTCACGGACGACGCGGACTTCGTGAACATCTTCGGTCGCCACGACATCGGGCGCGAGGCGATCGTGCAGAACCACGCGATGATCTTCGGCACGATCTATCGCGAGAGCACGAACGCCTTCACGGTGGTGAAGGAGCGGCGCGTCGGCGCGGCGGACGCGATCGTCGCGCTCATCGCGGCCGACGTACAGGTGCCGCACGGCGCGATGGCCGGCGGCGTGCGGACGCTCGCGACCGCGGTGCTCGTGCGCGAGGACGATGGCTGGAAGATCGCGTCGTTCCAGAACACGCGCATACAGCCGCCGCCGAACGCTCGCGCGGCGGCGGACTAACGCACCCCGGCAAGGAGTTCAGCGCCGAGGCGTCCGGACGCCGAACCGCGCGACGACCAGCCGAGCATCATACGCGAATTTCCGTTTCGCGCTTACAGGCGCCGCAGCGCCCGAACGTCCGCGTCTGCGGTCGCGAACTCGAGCGCGAGCCGGGTGATCTCCGGGCGGAGCTCTTCCCTGCGCGCGATGCGCTGCTCGGCCAGCGTGCGCAGGGCCTGCGGTCCGCCGCGGAGGTCGCGCTCGAGATCCGATCGCTCGCGGTTCTCGCGTGCGGTCAACTCGTTGAGGAGCCGGGCGTCGAGCGGCTTGGACGGGTCGTACCGGAACCGCAGCTCCAGCAGCCGCACCCACGCGAACACCAGCCCGCGCGACGTGTCGCCGAACTTCGAAATGTAGCTCGACGCAAGGCGCTCGCGCACGTCAAGGGCGGTCTCGATGCCGTACGACAGCAACGTGGCGCGCTTCTTCTTGCCGATGCCGGCGATCTTCGCGTCGGCGATCAAGAAGCGGTCGAGGTACTCGCGCATTTGGTGCAGCGGCTTCTCCGCTTCCAGGCGCACGCGCTCCGCGGTGTACTTCGCCGGCAACGCGCGGTACTGCTCGAGTTTCGCCTCGAGGTCGCGCTTTCGCAGGTCGAGATCCTGCATGTTGGCGGCGGCGTACCACTGCTCGAGTACGTCGGCATAGGCGTCACGCGCGTCGCGAAGGCGCGTTCGCCGCTCGCGCTTGATCGCCGCGATGCGCGGACGCGCGAGAAACGCCGAGCGCGCTCACGCCGCCCCACAGCGCTTCGATGATGTGCGGGTCGCGAAGGAACTCATCGGTCGCGACCAATGCCGCCACGACGCTCGCCGCGCCGGAGATCAGCCACGCGCGCCGGTAGAGACGCGGTCGCCGTTCGAGCGGCGCGCCTTCCACGCGCAGCTCGTGCGGCGTCGCCGGCACGGGCAGCGTCGTGAGCGGCGGAATCTCGTCGAGGTGACGCTGCACCGTCGTGACGTCGAGGTACACCGCCCCGGGCACCGCGGCACCGCCGGTGATGAAGAGGAACAACCCGCGCCGCTCGAGGTCGCACCACGGGCACGAGCCTTGCGCCGGCACGTAGCGATGCATCGAAGAGATGCCGCACGGCACGAGCGCGCTTTCGAACGCCGCGAGCGCCGTCGCCCACTCGGCGCCCGTGGGCCGCTTCTTGCGTCTTGCGCCCGAACGCACGCTCGAAGAGGTCCGCGGCCTCGTCCGGAATCCGGTCGAGCCGCACGCTGTTGGGCGGCGGACGATGGCCCGCGGCCTCCGCTTCGCGTCCGAAGGCGAACGGCAGCTTCGCGATCACCTCGCCGGTATCGAACTCGTAGTCGGCGCCCTTCCAAACGCCCGCCCACGGATGACGCCCCATGAAGATCAGCTGGAAGAGCAGCACGGCGAGGCCGAAGTTGTCGTGGCTCGGCGTGCGCTCGAGCCCGGCGTACGAACGGCCGTACAACTCCGGCGGCTGGTAGATCGGCATCCCGACGTCGCACGCGTACAGCTTCGATCCGTCGCGCACTTGGAACGAGTCGACGTCGATGAACCGCACGAACGTGTCCGTGCCGACGAGCACGTTGGAGTCGTTGACGTCGCCGACGACGATGCCCATCTCGTGCAGCGTCTGCATCGCGACGGCGAGGTTCCGGCCGACGTGGACGAGCCAGGCCCACGTCGCGTTCGGAAACGCCGCCTTTCGGCTGCCGGGGTTCATCGCGGTCGCGATCGTGAAACGGTTCTCGATGCGGCGCATCGTGAAGCCGGTGGCGACGCCGGCCGGCGAACGCAGAATGTCCTGCGGCCAGGCAGCGATGCCGTGCGCGTCTCGCGCGCCGACATCGCGCGAGCGCATGCAGCTTCTCAACGTGCCGCGCGCGCCGGCGCGGTCGTGTAGATTTTGGCCACTTCCGCAGTGCCGAGCGCGAAGACTTCGCCCTCGCCGCCGCCACCCAGGCGAGCGCCGACGTTGATCGGGCGGCCGCCCGCGTCGAGCAGCACCGGCGCGTTCACCGGCGCACCGCGAGCACGAGCGACTTGTCGTCGTCGGTGCGCTCATTCACGGTCGGCGAGTCGAGGTACTCGCGCAGCTCGCGTTCGACTGCAGCGTCGTCCTTCGACGCCGTCTCGAGGTACGTAAAGAATGGAGTGAAGAACGGCGCGAACGGCGCTTTGCGCCTGGTAGTCGAGCGCGAGGCTTTGGAGGCCGTCGGACAGGACGGCGATACGGCGAGCCGCGCCGCCTTCGGCGATGACGAGCGCGTCGAGCGCGTCGGCGTCGACCAGGAAGGTCGTCGCATTGGCGTACTCGCCTTGCTGCGGCCACGTCAGCGCGCGCAGCTCGCCGTCATCGGCAACGATCGCGCCGTCGCCGATCTGGCCGGCGATGCGTCGTATCAGCGGTCGCAACCGCGACGAGCAGCGTCGAGGCGTAGTCGCGCGCGTCGTGCTCGTAGTCGGCGGCCGTCTCGAGCACGCGCGCGCGGGCGGCGGCGAAGCCATCGGCTACGCAGCGCCGCGTCGAGAGCGCGCCCGCCAACGACCATGGCGGCGATGTGCGCGATCACGGCGTCCACCGCGGTCTTCGCCCCGTGGTACGACGCCGGCGCGCTGCCGGCGCCATCGGCGACGGCGATGATGAGCGCGTGCGCCGTCGCGGACCCGCGGCGACGGCGTATGCGCTATAGTCCTGACAGCGCGTCTGCGTGGCGGCGTGCGACGCGCCGATGACCGACGCGCCGATCGTCCTCCACACCGCGGACGAACCCGGCGTTAGACCGAGGCCCAGCCGGTCGGCGGCGGCAGCGCGACGGTGTCGCCGACGGTGCTCTTCGAGACGTTCGACAGCGACGCCGACAGCCAGAGGAAGAACTCGCGGAACGCAAGGCCTTGGAGCTTGAGCGGATCGCGCACGGACAGCTTGCGCAGCACGTCCATGTCGGCGCCGCTCACGCCGATCGCGAAGAACGAGAACGCCTTCGCCGCCTCGCCATCGCGCACGAGCTGCGCGGCGCGCGACCAGTTGTCGGTGGGCTGGCCGTCGGTGATCAAGATGATCCACGGACGGTAGTACGGGATGCCGTGCTGCTTGTACGTCGCCTTCTGCGTCGCAATGAGCTCGATCGCGTACTCGACGGCCTCGCCCGTCGGCGTCCCGCCCTCGGCGGTCAACGCCTGCGGAAAGAACTCGGTCGGCACGTGGAACGGCGAGCCACGCAACACCGGTCCGAACGGCACAACAGCGATCTCGACGCGCCGCGCGGCCAGTTGATCGCCGAGCAACTCGGAGCGGAACTGCTGCAGGCCGGCGTTCAGCTCGGCGATCGGCTTGCCGGCCATCGAGCCGGACCGGTCGAGCACGAGCACGCAGGGGCAACGCGGGTCCGGATTATCGGCATACCGCGCAGCGAGAAAGGGGTTCGCTTCTAAGTAGGGCGTCTGTTCCACGACACTCGATTCCGGAAAGCGAAAGCTGTTTCTACTGGCACTCTGCGCTTTCGGTTACATCGTCAGATCCAGGCAGGCACTTCGATCGCGTAAAAGACGGTCCGATGTGACCAATCATGGAGACGCTGCGAGCGCCTCGCTCACGATCCGCTCCTGCTCGACGGCGTGAGCTCCCGGGTAGCCTTCTGACGGGCTCGCGCGGTACGGACGGCCGACGTACTCGACGTCTTTCAGCCCGTTCGGCAGATGCTCCACGAGGCGCCGGCGGACGTGGGCGCGGGCGCCCATGTTCTTCGGCTCTTCCTGGACCCACGTCGACTTCCTTCGCGCTCGCCGTAGCTCGCGATGATCCGCAAGAGCTCGTGCCGCGGCAGCGGGCTGAGCAGTTCCACGCGCACGATCGCCGTGTTCTCCGCCTTCTCGTACAGCGGGCTCGCCAGCAAGTCGTAGTAGATGTGCCCGCTGCACAGCAGCACGCGCTCGACCTTGGACTTGTCTTTGCCCTCGTAGCGCGCGTCGTCGATGACCTCGCGGAACGCGCCGGTCGCGAGCTCGTCGATCGTGCCGTACGCGGCGCGATTGCGCAGCAGGCTCTTCGGCGTCATGACGACGAGCGGGTACGCCTGCGTCGCCTTCGCTTGCGCGCGCAGCAGATGGAAATACTGCGCCGCCGTCGAGCAGTTCGCCACGCGGATGTTGCCCTCGGCGCTGAGCTGCAAGAACCGCTCGAGCCGCGCGCTCGAGTGTTCCGGACCCGCGCCTTCGTAGGCGTGCGGCAGCAGCAGCGTCAGGCGCGTGTTCTGGCCCCACTTCGCGGCGCCGGCGGCGATGAACTGATCGATGATGATCTGCGCGCCGTTGTTGAAATCGCCGAACTGCGCTTCCCAGAGCACGAGCGCGTTGGACAGCTCGAAGCCGTAGCCGTACTCGAACCCGAGGCACGCGTACTCGCTCAGCGGCGAGTTATGGATCTCGAACGACGCCTTCGCACCGGGAAGGTGCTGCAGCGGGACGTGCTTCGCGTTCGTGCGCGCGTCGTGCAGCACGGCGTGGCGGTGCGAGAACGTTCCGCGCTCGGAGTCCTGGCCGGTCAGGCGAATCGGCGTGCCTTCCGTCAGCAGGCTCGCAAACGCGAGCGCCTCGGCCAGACCCCAATCGACTTCGCCGCTCTCGCGCAGCGCCAGCGCGCGCCGCTGAAATTGCTGCGTCAGCTTGCGGTTCGGCTGGAAGCCGTCGGGCGCGCTCGTCACGTCCTCGGCCCACTTGAGCAGTTTCGCCTTGTTGACGCGCGTGTCGGGCGCGGGTTCGGTCACGTTGCCGTTCGCGGCCTGGTCGATGAGCTTCGATTTGAAGGCGCCGCTCTTGACGTTCTTGTGCGCCTCGACCATGCGCGCGGTCGCGGTGTCCTGCATCTCCTTGAGCTGCTCGTTCGTGAGCACGCCCTGCGCGACGAGCTGCGCGGCGTACAGCTCGCGCACCGTCGGGTGCTGCTTGATGAGCTCGACTTGCCGCGGCTGCGTGTACGCCGGCTCGTCCTGCTCGTTGTGACCGAAGCGGCGGTAGCCGATCAGGTCGACGACGACGTCGCGGCCGAACTTGCGGCGGTAGTCGATCGCGAGGTGCACGGCGGCGATGCACGCGTCGACGTCGTCGGCGTTGACGTGTACGATCGGCAGGTCGTAGCCCTTCGCAAGGTCGCTCGCGTAGCGCGTCGAGCGCGCTTCGCTGGGATCCGTCGTGAACCCGACTTGGTTGTTCGAGATGATGTGGATCGTGCCGCCCGTCGCGTAGCCCGCGAGGCCTTGCAGGTTGAGCACTTCCGCCACGACGCCTTGCGCCGCGAACGCGGCGTCGCCGTGGATCAGGATCGGCGCGGCGACTTCGTGGTTGAGCGTGGGCGGGTTCGCGCTGTGATCGGTCTGCAGGCAGCGCGTCATGCCTTCCACGACGCCGTCCACGGCTTCGAGATGCGACGGGTTGCTGGCGAGCTCGACGGTGACCTTCGTGCCGACCGGCGTGACGTACTCGCCGTGCGCGCCGTGGTGGTACTTCACGTCACCGGTCGCGTCGTCGTCTTGGCTCGCGGGCGCTTCTTCGCGCAGCGCGGCCGACTCGAACTCCCGGAGCAGCTCTTCGTACGGGACGGTTCACGACGTGCGCGATCGTCGAGAGACGGCCGCGGTGCGCCATGCCGAGTACGACGGTCTTCGTGCCGTCCTCGGCCAGCATCGAGATCGTCTCCTCGAGCATCGGCACCATCACGTCGAGGCCTTCGACCGAGAACGTCTTCTGCGACATGAACTGCTTGCGGAAATAGCGCTCCATCGTCTCGACCTTGGTCAGGCGCTGGAGCACTTGCACGCGGCGCTGCGGCGTGAGCGGCGTTTTGTGCTTTCCGGTCTCGATGTACTCGCGCAGCCACTCGCGCTGACGCGTGTTCGAGATGTGCTCGACCTCGTACGCGATGGTCGAGCTGTACGTCTCGCGAAGCTTCGGAAAGACATCGGCGAGCGTACGGCCCGGCACCTTGACGTTGAGCACCGACGCCGGGATCGCTTGCATCATCGCCGGCGTGAGATTGTACGTCGCGGGGTCGAGCGTCGGATCGCTGGGCGGCTCGCTGCCGAGCGGGTCGAGCGTCGCGCCGAGGTGTCCGTGACGGCGGTACGCGGAGACGATCGCCATGCCGGCGGCAATCGCGCGCAGCATCTCCTCCGACGGCAGGCCCGCGATGTCTGCCGTCGACGCGGCTCGTGCGCGTCGCGGAGCGTCGGCGCGGTGCCGTTCGCGCTCGTCGCGACGCCGCGCACCGCGGCACCCACGCCGATCTGCGCGAAGAGCGTCTCGTAGAACTCGCCGGCGCCGCCGAGCAGCTCGTCGACGCGGCGCAGAAATTCGCCGGATTGCGCGCCTTGGATGACGCGATGATCGTACGTCGACGTCATCGTCATCACTTTCTCGACGCCGAGCTGCTCGAGCGTCGAGCGCGTCGCATGCGCGAAGCCCGGCGGGTAGGCGATCGCGCCGGTCGCGATGATCGCGCCCTGTCCGGCCATGAGCCGCGGCACGGATGCGACCGTGCCGATTCCGCCGGGATTCGTCAGCGTGAACGTCGCGCCCGTCTGCTCCTCGACGGACAGCTTGTTGTCGCGCGCCTTCGCGACGAGGTCTTCGTACGCCGCGCGGAACGCCGCGAAGTCCAGCGAGGCAGCGTTCTTGAGCACGGGCACGACGAGGAAGCGCGAACCGTCCTTGCGCTGCGCATCGACGGCGAGGCCGAGATGGATACCCGCTTCGATCTTCTGCGGCTTGCCGTCGGCGCGGCGAAACGACGCGGTGATCCCGGGCTGTTCGCTCGCTGCGCGTGCGAGCGCGAACGCGATGATGTGCGTGAACGAAATCTTCTCGCTGCGGCCGGCCTGCTTGAGCGCGTTGTTCAGCTCGGCGCGGCGCTGCTCCATCGTGCCGACGTGCAGCGTGCGGAACGACGTCGCGACGGGGATCGTCAGGGACTGGTCCATGTACGTCGCGAGCGTCGCGACGGAGCCTTTGAGCTCGGTGATCTTCGCGTTCGCAGGGATGGGCGGTTGAGGCGCGCCCTTCGACGAGCTCAGGGTGACATTGGCGTTCGACGAGCTCGCGGTGACATCGCCGGCACCGCCCTGCGACGGGCTCACGGTGATGATGGCGCCCGACGCGATCGCCGCTTCGACGTCTTCGCGCAGGATGAGGCCGTCGGGGCCGCTGCCCGTGAGCTGCGAGGCGTCGATGTGCAGCCGTTCGACGAGACGCCGCGCGTGGTGCGAAAGCTGTCCGCCGCGCTTGCCGTTCTCGTGCCGCTCCGCCGGCGGCGCGTCCGCACCGCGCGCACCGTAGCTGGACGGCGTGACGAGCTCACCCTTCGACGGGCTCAGGGTGACATGGCTCGCGCCGTGACATTGGCGTCCCTCGACGGCGTGGCGGTGACAGTGGCTGTGCCTTCGGGTTTGGTGGCGGTGGTGTCGATCTCGGCGAGCACGCTGCCGACGTTGACCGTCGCGCCTTCGTCGCCGTGGATCGCGGTGATCACGCCGCTCGCGGTCGAAGGCACCTCGACGTCGACTTTGTCCGTCGTCACGTCGACGATCGGCTCGCCCTCGTCGACCCAGTCACCGACCTTCTTGCGCCACTCGACGATCGAGCCTTCGCTGACCGACTCGCCCATCTCGGGCAGGGTGACGTTCACGAGCGTTTGCACACAGTTCTCCGGGAGCGCGCCGTCTGGCGGAAGCCGCAGACTTCGGGCTGGCCCGAAGTGACGCCCTCCGAGGCGTCGTTCCAGATCATATCGGGCCTGCAGGCGGATGGGAAATAGCGCGTCCCTATCGTAGGCAGAGGCAACACCGATGGAGCTACGAGACCTCCGTTCTTTCGTCGCGGTCGCGCAACACCGCAACTTCAGCCGGGCAGCCGAACAGCTGCACGTGTCGCAGCCCGCGCTGTCGCGAGCAGATTCGCAAGCTGGAAGACGAGCTTGGCGCCGCCCTCTTCGAGCGGACCAGCCGCGGCGCCGACCTCACGGACGCCGGCGAGGCCTTCCTCCCGCAGGCGCGGGCGGTGCTGGCCCAGGCGGACGTCGCCGCGGAGTCGGTGCGCATGGTATCCGACGGCGTCGCGGGCACGCTGACCCTCGGCTTCATCGACTCCGCCGCCCTGGGCATCGTGCCGCCCCTCATCCGGCGCTTCACGGCCCGGTACCCCGGCGTGAAGCTGCGCCTGCGCGAGCTCGGTTCGCGGCGCCAGCTGGAGGCGGTGGAGACCGGCGAGATCGACATCGGCATCGTGCGCGGCCCGGTCTGGAACCAGGGTCTCGCGGGCCAGCGGGTCGCGACGGAGACCCTCCTCGTGGCGCTGCCCGCGGATCATCGCCTCGCCGGCGAGCAGTCGGTGCGCCTGGCCGACCTGCGCGAGGACGGCTTCGTCACCTACCCGGCCGACCGCGGCGCCGCGCTGTACGAGGAGACGCTGCGCCTGTGCCACGCGGCCGGCTTCGCGCCCCGAATCGTCCAGGAGGCGAGCGAGATCTACACGATCGTCGGGATGGTCGCGGCCGGACTCGGCGTCGCGATCGTGCCGGCGTCGGTCAACGCCGTCGCGCCCGGCCGCGTGACGTACCGCCCCACCGACCCGCGCGCCGAGCTCGAGCGCTGGGCCGTGTGGCGCGAAGGCGCACAGCTCGGCGTCGTTCACGCATTCGTCACATCGCTGCCGCACGATGCGTGAACCCGCTCGTTCGCCTTCGTGAGGAGCAGCATGCGCCGACTCGTTCTCTTGCTCGCCGTGACGCTGGCGCTCGGCGGCGGCGTCGCGCTCGCGCAATCGCCGCCACCTGCGCCGTCAGCCGCACCGTCGTCATCGAGCGCACCGGCGGCGACCGCGGCGGCGACCGTGGTGCACGTGAAGAATTTCGACTACGCGCCCGGGACGGTGACGATCGTCGCAGGCCAGTCGGTGCGCTGGGTGCAGGACGACGAGACCCCGCACACCGTCACCGCGGTCGACAAATCGTTCGACAGCGGCAACCTCGACCAGCACGCGACGTGGACGCACCGCTTCGACAAGCCCGGCACCTACGCGTACATCTGCACGTACCACCCGATGATGCGCGGCACGATCATCGTGAAGTGATCACCATGTCGCCGGGCGAGTAACAGTGCCTGCGGCATCCGCTAGCTTCGGGGGAAGCTGACACGCTGCGAGAGTGCTCAGCGCGAGATCGCGCGATCCCTTTGCTACGCGGGTCAGTTCTTCGATCGCGCGCTTTTGCGGGTTGATCAGGTAGACGTCGATACCGAATTCTCGTCGAGCGACGCGAATCGGCTCAACGAGATCTGAATCGTTCGAGACGACGATTGCGGCGGTGCATTCGCACTTCGCAGCATCCCGAATGAGGTATGTGGCGAGGTTGACGTCGGAGCCCTTTTCGTCATACTTGCCGATCTGCGCCTCTGCCGACACAACGATGTTACCGGTGAACGGGGGTGCTTTCGGAGGCACGCCAGTCAAGCGAACAGTCTTGCGCCGCAGCTTGAACGTGCCGAAGTGAACCTCAGTACCGAGCGCACGCAGCGCTCGCACGTATGTCTGTTGCCGAACGGCGATCTGAGGATCCGACGCCGGCGATTTCACCAGAGCCGTGAAATACCTGACTTTCGCAATCGGGGCCAGCGCAGGCCACACATGCGCCCCGAGAGCCGCAAGGTCGAGCCACTTGTAGCCGGACGACGGCCAGCCGCGCTCCTTGCCAAATGCGCCGTAGTATAGATTGAACCCGTCAACCTAGAGATAAGTCGTCATTCGCAGCCACCCGCGCGGAGAAAGACCAAAGCCGCCTTGCGGCGGCTTTGCAACCCTGTCGCCGAAGCAGCAGGGGGGATCACGCAGTCATTCTACTGCGCTGCGATAGCCGATGTCAAGAATCGCCGCGTCAGCGCGTGTGCATCAGTGCGGGCGCGCTGGCGTTGAACAACAACGCACCGGCGATCGCGAGACCGAAGCCGAACGCGGTCATCGACAGCACGACGGAACCGATGCTGAAGGCGTTCGCGTTCTTCACGCAGCCGGGTCCGATGCGCCACGTGATCGTCCATCCGACGGTCGCTTCGAGAAAGCCGGTCGCTGCGCCGATGATCTCCACCGATCGCAGCTCGAGCGTCGTCAGCATCGCGACGTATCCGATCACGACGTACAGCAAGAACTGCACCGGCCACAACCGCCGGTACACGGGCGGATTGCCGCGCGTCGCCCACGCGGCGACGGCGTCGAACGCGATGATCAGCACGACCGCTCCGGCCAGCGTGAGCGGGAAAGCGACCGAGAGCGGCCAAGGCGTCACGCTGCAGCATGGTCTTCAGCAGCGAGGTCTTCCTCTTCGGGTTTCTGCCTGCCGCGCTCGCGCTGTACTTTCTGACGCCGGGCCCGCGCCTGAAGAACGCCGTGCTCGTCGCGCTCAGCCTGGTGTTCTACGCGTGGGGCGGCCTGATGTACGTGCCGCTCGTGCTCGTCTCGGCACTCGCGAATTACGGCTTCGGGCTTGCGCTGTCGCGCCTTCCCGGCGGCGGCACGCGCGAGCGGAAGCTCGTCCTTGCGGCGGCGGTCACGTTCGACCTCGCGATCCTCGCGTGGTTCAAGTACGCCGGATTCCTGAACGACAACCTGACGTTTCTGACCGGCGGTCACATCGGCCGCAACGTCGCGCTCTCGCAGATCTATCTGCCGCTCGGGATCTCGTTCTTCACCTTCCACGCCATCTCGTACGTCGTCGACATCTATCGCGGCACGTCGCAGGCGCGCAAGAACCCGCTCGAAGTGATCCTCTACTTCGTCTTCTTTCCGCAACTGATCGCCGGGCCGATCATTCGCTACAAGGACGTCGCGGGACAGCTGTCGCGGCGGGTGGTGACGCTCGGGGGCTTCGCATACGGCGTCCGCCGCTTCGTCGCCGGCCTTGCGAAGAAAGTCCTGATCGCGAACACGCTCGGCGCCTGCGTCGACCACGTCTTCGCGACGCCGGCGGCCGACGTCTCGCGGGCGCTCGCATGGTTCGCGCTCGCGGCGTACACGCTGCAAATCTACTTCGACTTCTCCGGCTACTCGGACATGGCGATCGGCCTCGCGCGGATGTTCGGCTTCCGGTTCCTGGAGAACTTCGACTTTCCGTACGTCGCGCGCTCGGTCCGCGAGTTTTGGCAGCGTTGGCACATCTCGCTGTCG
This sequence comes from Vulcanimicrobiota bacterium, assembly GCA_963818845.1. Classification (GTDB taxonomy): domain Bacteria; phylum Vulcanimicrobiota; class Vulcanimicrobiia; order Vulcanimicrobiales; family Vulcanimicrobiaceae; genus Vulcanimicrobium. The sequence continues at coordinate 118,147 of CAWFTO010000004.1, forward strand.
CGCTGGTTTCGCGACTACCTGTACGTTCCGCTCGGCGGAAACCGTGTCGAGCCCTGGCGCGTGTACGTCAATCTCGTGATCGTGTTCTTCCTGTGCGGGCTCTGGCACGGCGCAAAATGGACGTTCGTCGTCTGGGGCCTGATCCACGGGCTCTTCCTCGTGCTCGAACGCGTCGGCGCGATGCGCCGCTTCACCGCGACGCCGATCGTCCGCCACGTCTACGTGCTCGGTGTCGTCACGCTCGCCTGGGTGTTCTTCCGCGCCGACTCGTTCGCGTACGCGCTTGCGTACCTGCGCGCTCTCGTCGTGCAGGCGCCCTCGCCGAAGCTCGGGTTCTGGGGCGCCGCCAATCACGAGACCGCGCTCGCGTTCGCGATCGGCTGCGTTCTCGCAACGCCGCTGGTCGCGAGCCGCGTGGAGCGCGCGTTTCGCGAAAGCGCTTCGTGGTGGCGGCCACCGTTCGCACGCGTCGCCGTGCCGGCCGCGCTGGGAATTCTGTTCGTCGCGTGCGTCACGAAGATCGCGGCGGGGACCTACAACCCGTTCATCTACTTCCGGTTCTGATGGACGACCGCACCGCGCGCGCCGAAACCCGCCGCGACCGTCCGCTCGACGACGATCCGCCGTCGCGCGCGAGCGCGGCGATCGTCGCGCTGTTCGCCGGGCTGATCGCCCTGCCGGGAGTGCTCGCGCTCGCCGGGCACGCGGGCGCGGACCGGGACTTCATCCTGCATACCGAAGCGCGCGCTCCGTTCGTCGCGCCGGCGCCGGCGAGCGGCGCGCTCGCCACCGGCGGCTGGCAGCGCGATGCGGAGCGCAGCATCGCCGACGGCTTTCCGCTGCGGACGCCGCTGATCGCGGCCTATCACGCCATCGAGTTCGCGGGCTTTCGCGACGTCTCGTCGCCGCACGTCATCGCGGGCCGCGACGGGTGGTATTTCTTCGCCGACGAGGAGCGCCGGTACGTCGAAGGCGACGACGATCGCTCGCCGGCAGCAATCGCGCGGACCGCTGACGCGTATGCCGCACGAGCGGCATGGTGCAGGCAGCACGGCATCGCCTACGTCTTCGTGCTCGCGCCGAACAAGAGCACGGTATACCGCAACGACCTCCCGGCAGACGTCAGACCGGTCACGCCGACCCTGGCGGACCTGCTCGTTCCCGCGATGCGCGCGCGAGGCGTTCGCGTCGTCGACGTGCGCGCCGCGCTCGGCGCGGCCGCCGCGGCTGCATCGCGGGGCGCGGGAACGGACGTCTACTCGAAGGGCGACACGCACTGGAACGACGCCGGAGCGTACATTGCGTACGAGGCGACCGTCGCGGCGCTCCGTGACGCCGGCGTGCGGGACGGCGTCCCGCGCACGGCAATCCGGTCGAGGACCGTGGACGGCGAAGGCGACCTGCTGCGCCTCGCCGGCATCGCCTCGCTCGCGCCAAACCAGATCGTGCAGTATGACGTCCCGCAACGAGCGCACGCGGTTGCGCCGCCCGCGATCGCGAACGACCCCGACGTCGCTTCGGCCTTCGTACTCGGTGCGACGACGACCGGCGATCGCGCGCTGCCGAACGCGGTCGTATTCGGCGACTCGTTCGCGTCGGCGCTGCGGCGGTTTCTCGGCGAGGACTTCGATACCGTCCTGAGCGCCACGTACGTCAACGCCGGGGCCACGCAGTTCGACCGCCGCATCGTCGAGACACAGAAGCCGCGCGTCGTGATCCAGGAGATCGTCGAGCGCAGTCTCGTGTTCGGGCCGGGCGCCGACCGCTGACGGCGGCGCCAGCCCTTCGACAAGCTCAGGGTGACGTTGGGGAAGGCGCCCTTCGACAAGCTCAGGATGACATCGAGCTCAGGGTGACGTTGGAGCTTAGTTGGTGACGACTCGCTGGGCTTTGAGGGTGCGGGAGACGTCGTCGTGCAGTGCGCCCAGGTGGGCGCGCGTCTGCACGTCGAGGCCGGGGCGCGTCATGGCGATGTTGACCGAGTGGTCGAGCGCGGCGAGCTCGTACCGCGCGAGCGCTTGTGCGTCGTACGGCACGCCGGGCATCGGTTTGACGGCGAGCGTTGCGAGCATCGTCGCGTAGCGGCGCTGCAGGTTGCGGCGCACCTGCGTCGCCTGCCCGACCTTGCCGCCGGCGATGTCGCCGAAGATCGACGCCTGCGACCACGTGAAGAGGTCGGCGAGCGTCATCGTCTCGCCGGCTTTCGCCTTCGTCGGCATGTCGGCGAGGCGCGCGAGCACGAGCGGCGAGTACATGTACGCGAGCGCACGCATCTGCACGCGACCGGCCATGTCGGCCACCGAGAGGTCGTGCCGCAGCGGCGGGTTGTAGCCGAAGTTCGAGACCGTCCCGTGCTCGGCGTAGACCAGGCGGCGGAGCGTGCTCGACGGGTAGCGGAACGCGTCGTTCGAGAACAGGTAGCGGTCGAGGATCGCGAACGCCTTCTTGTCGTCCGCGAGCGGCACCGGCGTGAGCGGCGGCTCGGCGTGGGGATCGCCGCGGCGCGAGCGCGAGAGGTACTCGCCGCCGATCCAGTGCGATGCGTTGGTCGCGCAGCGCGCGTACTGGTTGACGAGCGAGGCGAACGCGATGCGCTCCTCATCGTAGGTGTGCTCCGACTGCGGGAAGCGCTGGTCTACCTTCGGCAGCAGCGACTGCACGAGGCCGAGCTGCGTGGTGCACCACGTCAACGGGTCGTTGGTGAGCATCCACTGGTGCACGCGAGGATCGATCGCGTGGCCGGACCACGCGACGTCCTCGTCGCTCGCGAAGCGCACCTTCGGATCGGTCCAGTTCGACGCCCACTTCGAGAGCGTCGGGACCTCGTCGAACGGCGTCTTCGCGCCGGGAACCGGCGCGTAGCCCCACTTGATCACGTGATAGTCGTACGGCCCGAGAACGGTCTGCTCGACCGTTCCCGTGCTCATGCCCTTGGGCCACACGTTGGCCGGGTTGTACTCCATCACCGACGACGCGACGCCGTACTTCTCGGTGAAGCTGCGGTTGCGAATCTGCGACGCGCTGTACGCCATGTGCCCGATGAAGTTGTGCGCCAGCCCGAAATCGTGACCCACTTCGTGCAGCACCACGGCGTGCAGGTAGGCGGCGGCGGTCTTGTGCGCGATCTCGGTCGGGTCGCCGCCGTCCATGAGCGCCGACGTGACCGCGGCGTACATCAGCTGCGCGTGCGCGCCCGGGCCGTCGTTGTGCGCGAAGTGGTTGTGGACCATCACGCGCTCGTCGCGGTCGGGGTCGTCGCTGCCGTCCGCCGCCAGCCCGAGAATCGTGCGCTGGATCGTGCCGAACCGCACGAGGTCGCTGTCGATCATGACGCCGCTGCGGAAGATTTCACCGGTGCGCGGATCCCAGGTGATCTGCGCTTCGGCGAACCCGCCGCTGTTCGACTCGGTCAGCCACCGGATCATGTTGTAGCGAATGTCGTCGGGGTCGAAGTCCGCGTCTTTGGGCTGGTCCTGCACTTGGATCGCGTTCGCGATGCCGATCTTTTCGAACGGCGCGTTCCACGCGAGGATCGCCTGCCGAATCGGGTCGCGGAACTCGATCGGGATCGTGCTCTGGAGCGTGTACACGATGGGGTGCACGGCGGGCGAGAGCGGCTTGGACGGATCGCTCGCCTTGAGATTCCACCGCGTGGCGTAGCGCACGAGGTTGTCCATCCGCTCGACGTGGTCGAACGCGATGTGCGCGTCGTCCCAGTAGCCGACGCGGTCGTCGACGAGCCGCGGCATGTACTTGCTCGCGTCCGGCAGCTCCGCGAAGTTGTACGCGATGCGCATCTGGATCGAGCGCGGGTCGACCACGGTGTCGACGACGCTCGGCTTGAGCGAGGCGAACGTCTGATCGGCTTCGACGAGGACGTTCTTCGGGAACGCCTTCGACACGCCGAAGAACGAGCGCGTCGGGTCGAGGTGGTACCCGCCCATCGGGTTCGTCGGGTCCTTGACGACTTCGCTCAGGTTGTTGCCGAAATCGATCACGTCGCCGAGCAGCGCGGAGAGGTCGATGACGACGGACTTGTCGTCCTTCTTCTCGGCGACGATGTTCGCCATGCCCATGACGGAGTCGGCGGTTGACGCGCGCACGGCGTCCGCGAGCGGCGTGTCGCTTTTCGGCGAGGAACCGCGTGTGCGGCCAGATCATCGCGACCGCCTTGCCGACGCGCACGAACCGCACGACGCGCGCTTCCTGCTCCCACACGTCGCCGGCGAGCACGCCGTAGCCGCCGAGCCCGTTCTTCGGGACGGCCGTCTGCAGATAGTCCTTGTCGAACTGATCCGCGGCGACGCGCAGATAGACTTTGCCGTCCTTGCGCACGAGCCGGAACAGCCCGTCCTGCACGACCGCGTCCTTCACGAAGGCGTCGTAGTCCGGGATTGCGCCCGGAGCGGTCGCAGCACCAGGCCGCGCCGCTGCAGCCGCTGCAGCCCCGGCGGCCGCGCCTGCAGCGGCGCCCGCGGCGGCGGCCGTCGGCGACGAGGATGGCGCAGGCACCGGAGACGACGCGGCCGCGCTCTGCGCGAGCGCCGGTGCGCCCAGCGCCAGAAAAGCAGAAACGAACGCGGCTATAGGCCGAACGATCATGGACGCACCTCCGGGAAGTCCGCATTCATTCGGAGGCACCGCCCGCTTCGCCTGTCGACCGGCGGCGGCGTGCAACGCACGAAGTATGAAAAAGCCCGCCAGCGTCGTCGACGTGTCGGGCCTGCTCGTTCCGTTGGTGCCCAGGAAGGGACTCGAACCCCCACGACCTCGCGGTCACTAATACCTGAAACTAGCGCGTCTACCAATTCCGCCACCTGGGCGCAGATGGAACCGAACCCGATTCAGCCCGTCCGCGCCGCCGACCTGCGCGCGGCCGACGACAGGTGCGCGCGCAGCCACAGCACCGGCGCCATCGCGGCGAGCGCGAGCGCCGAGGCGACCAGCCACGAGACGCGCAGGCTCGTGTGGTCCGCGAGCGCGCCGAAGCCGGTCGGCGCGATCGCGGAAGCCGTGAAGATCGCCGTCAGCGCGAGGCCGAGCGCGCTCGCCGCGCGGTCGACGCCGCCGACCTCGGCCAGCGCGGCCGCCATCAGGCCGTTCCAGCCCGCGCCGCTGAACCCCAGAACGAACGCCGCGCCGAACAGCAGACCCGACGCGCCCGCGTGCAGCGTGCTGAGCGTCGCGGTCGCGCCGGCCGCGAGCACGCAGATGATCGCGAACGGGATCAACCGCTCGCCGTGCAGCACGCGATCGCTCACGAAGCCCCAGCCGAGGCGTCCCGCAACCGCGGCACCTTGCGCGCTCGCGAACGCGAGCGCCGCCAGCGCGGGCGACGTGCCGACGAGCGTCACGGCCGGTCACCGTTACGAACGCGTTCATGATCTGCTGGATGCCGGACAGCACCATGCACGTCGCCGTCACGCCGATCAGCCGCGGATCGCGCGCGAGCGTGCGCATCCCGGCGACGATCGACGCGCTCGACATGCTCGGACCGCGCTCCGCTTCGCGGTACGCGAAGACCGCGATCAGCGTCGTGACCAGCGTGATGACCGCGGCATACAGGAACGCCGCGCGGTAGCCGAAGGTGTGCGCGAAGAACGGCAGCGTCAGCGCGCCGACGACGCCGCCGACCGGCACGCCCGTCTGGCGAATGCCCATCGCGAGACCGCGGTCGCGGTCGAACCACGCCAGGACCGCGCGGCCGCCCGCGGGCGTCGACACCGCGTACGCCATCCCGAACGCGAACACGCACAGCACGAGCCACCAGTACGCCGGCACGATCGTTGCGGCGACGAGCGCGACGGTCATCGCGATCCCGGAATACAGCACGAGACGGCGCTCGCCGAAGCGATCCGTGAGCACGCCGGCAGCGGCGGTGAACGACGCCGATCCGAACATGAGCGCGGTGAAGATCCCGCCGAGCTGCGCCTTCGAGATGTCGAACGTCGCGACGAGGATCGGCGAGAGCGACCCGAGCGCCTGCTGCACCACCGACGCGCCCGCCTGCGCGAGCGTCATCAGCGTGAGGACGCGCCAGCGCGGCGTCATCGCGTCATCGCCGGTACGTCGGCACCATGCGCGCGGTCGCGAGCACGCGGCCCTTCGTTCCGCTCGCCGTCAGCAGTATCGTGTAGTGATGCGGTGCGCCGGGCGGCGGGCACGGTCCGCCCCATCCCATCGTGCCGAAGTCGTTCGGCAGCGTCGTCGCTCCCGGCGGCAACGCGGGCCCGAGTGCGCGCGCGCTCGGCGGAATGCCGTTCACGCGCCAGTGCAGCCAGCCGCCGCTCTTCGGCGCGTCGTAGTCGATGACGGTCAGCGCCAGCGCGCGCGTGCCCGCGGGCGGCGCGCTCCAGCGCAGACGCGGCGTGCGATTCGTTCCCGTGCAGCCGTCCCGGTTCCAAACGAACGCGTTCGGCACGGACGCGCCGTCGCGCAGATCGGGGCTCCAAAGGGTCATCGCGAGCAGCAGCGTGAGCATCGTCGTCTCCTTGTCAAGCGCGCTGGACCAGCGCGATGCCCGCAGCGATCGCGCCGAGCCCGAAGAGGTCACGCGCGCCGACGGGCTCGTGGAGCAGCAGCGCCGCGAGCGCGAGCCCGAAGACCGGCGTGAGAAAGTAGTACGCGCTCACACGCGATGCCTCGCCGCGCGTGAGCAGCCAGAACCACAGCACCGACGCGCCGAACGACATCACGACCACGACGTACCAGAACGAGGCGACGAGCTGCCACGACCACTGCGCGTGCGGCGCGCCTTCCGAGACGATCGCCGGGATCACCAAGGCGACGCCGGACGCGAGCAGCTGGATCGGCACGACGGCGCGCAGGTCGAGCTCGGTGCACCATTTCTTGAACACGATCGTCGACGCCACGCTTGCGACCACGCCGCAGAACGCGATCGCGACGTCGCGCGGCTCCGCGCTGCCGCTGCCGGTCCGCACGATCATCACGGCGACGACGCCGCCAAAACCCAGCAGCAGCCCCGCGATTTTGAGCGGCGTGAGCTTCTCGCGCAGCACCCACGGCGCGACGATCGCGAGCACCAGCGGGTTCATCGACGCTACGATCGCGCCGACGCCGGACGCGAGATGCCGCAGCGCTTCGTACGTGCATCCCAGGTACAGCGCATTGGCGAGCAGCCCGACGGCGACGACGGCGGCCCATTCGCGGCGGTTGCGCGGCATCCGCGCGCCCGCGGCCAGCGCGAAGGCGAGCGCGAGCAGGCCCGAGACGGTGAAGCGGATCGTCAGGAACCACAGCGGCGATGAACCCAGGACGCCGATCTTGCTCGGCACGAACGCCGACGCCCACAGGAAGATGTAGAACAGCGCGCCCGCGACGCCGACGGCTCGGACCGGCACGCGAGTCATGCTACGCCCCGCACGGCCTGCCTTCATCCACTTCGGTCTGACGCCGCACGGCGCAGGATGGTCCTTCAGACTTTCGTCACACTTTTCTGAATTTGCAAAGGACTGCTCGAGGGTCGGCCAAAGGTAGCCGCCTCTTCCTCACGCTGCCCCCGACGTTTGTTTGGGGTTGGAGGTCTTCCCGTTTGAAGCAGCCTAAGCTCCTCGCCGTCGCCGCCGCTGCCACGTTGCTCGCGGCATGCAACAACGGCAGCGCGACGCCCCCGCAGATGCCGAAAACCGCGGCGGTCGATGATCGGGAACTGATGAACGTCTCGACGTTCGAAGCACGCAACGTCCAGACCGGTGAAACCGTGCGCATCTTCCCGACGCGCGACGCGCTCGAGGCGGCACGCATCGCGGAGACCGGCCAGCGCTCGACGCAAGCCGTCGCGAACCTGACCTATCACGGCGGACCGATTCAAACGGCACCCAAGCTCTATGTCGTGTTCTGGGGCTCCGCGTGGAACGGCAGCGGCGACCCGGACGGCGAGAAGAGCCGGCTGCTCGCGTTCTACGGCGTGATCGGCGGCAGCAAGTGGCTCAACAGCGTCACGCAGTACACGCAGAGCGGCGGCGCGCACGTCGGCAACGCCGGCAACATCTACGCCGGCTCGTACGTCGACACGACGAGCTCGCCGCCGTCGCGTCCGACGCAGTCGCAGATGGCCGCGGAAGCCGCGAAGGCCGCTGCGCACTTCGGCAACTACACCTCGAACGCGTCGTACGTCGTCGCGATGCCGCACGGCATCAAGCCGTCGGGCTTCGGCACGCAGTACTGCGCGTATCACAGCTCGACGTCCGCGAGCGGCGGAACGATCTCGTGGACGAACCTGCCGTATCTCGAAGACGCGGGCGCGTCGTGCGGCGCGGGTTCGGTGAACAGCCCCGGCACCACCGACGGCGTGACGATCGTCAGCGGACACGAGCAGGCGGAGACGGAGACCGATCCGCAGCCCAACAGCGGCTGGCTCGACAGCAGCGGCGAGGAGAACGGCGACAAGTGCGCGTGGACCAGCCTCGAGAACAACCCGAACGCGGGCGGCTACCCGACGCAGCCCCTCTGGAGCAACGCCAACAACGGGTGCGTGCAAAGCTACTGACGTTCGCTCGCCTGCGACGCACGGTCGCATGACGGAAAGAGGGCTCGCCGCTTCGCGGCGGGCCTTCGTTTTTTCGCGTACCGGCGCGCGCGAATGACGAATGTCGCATATGCGACTATTGGCGCAGGGGAATCAGGACGAGCGGCACAACGAAAGCGCCGCCGTGCAACCGCGCGGTCCGGCTGTTCCTCTCGGGCGCCGGTACTTTCAATGGGGTGCTTTTCTTGAATTCACGGCTCTTCGCTGCAGCCGCCGTTTCGGCGTTGCTCGCAGCTTGCTCCGGGGGCGGTCAGTCGATCGTTCCTTCGAACACCGCCGCCCAGCCGGACTCCTCCGAGCTCACGGTTCTCTCGACGTTCACTGCCCGCAATACGCTCACGGGCGAGACGGTCCGCATCTTTCCGACGCGCGACACGATCGACGCGCTCGCGGCGACGAACGCCGGGCAGCGCTCCACGCAAGCCGTCGCGAACCTGCAATACTACGGCGGGCCGATTCAAACCGCGCCCAAGCTCTACGTCGTGTTCTGGGGCTCCGCGTGGAACGGCAGCGGCGACCCCGACGGCCAGAAGAGCAGGCTGCTCGCGTTTTACGGCGTGATCGGCGGGAGCAGGTGGCTCAACAGCGTCACGCAGTACACGCAGAGCGGCGGCGCGCACGTCGGCAACGCCGGCAACATCTACGCCGGCTCGTACGTCGACACGACCAGCTCGCCGCCGTCGCGTCCGACGCAGTCGCAGATGGCCGCGGAAGCCGCGAAGGCCGCTGCGCACTTCGGCAACTACACCTCGAACGCGTCGTACGTCGTCGCGATGCCGCACGGCATCAAGCCGTCGGGCTTCGGCACGCAGTACTGCGCGTATCACAGCTCGACGTCCGCGAGCGGCGGAACGATCTCGTGGACGAACCTGCCGTATCTCGAAGACGCGGGCGCGTCGTGCGGCGCGGGTTCGGTGAACAGCCCCGGCACCACCGACGGCGTGACGATCGTCAGCGGACACGAGCAGGCGGAGACGGAGACCGATCCGCAGCCCAACAGCGGCTGGCTCGACAGCAGCGGCGAGGAGAACGGCGACAAGTGCGCGTGGACCAGCCTCGAGAACAACCCGAACGCGGGCGGCTACCCGACGCAGCCCCTCTGGAGCAACGCCAACAACGGGTGCGTCCAGAGCTACTGACCCTAGGTTCGCCGGGGCGTTTGGCGAACGCCCCGGCGTGAGGTCCGAGGCCCGCGGAATGACGGACGAGATGCTCTTCTTCCGGCGATTCGTCGAAGACGTGCGCCGTTGCGCCGCGGGCCGCGCTCCGTCCGCGGTGGCCGAGATCGAGGCGCGCACGCGCATCGCGATCGGCGCGCCGCGGGCGACGCGCGAACGGTCGTGGGCGCGGGTCGTCTCCGCCGTCAACGAGCTGCTGTGCGGCGTCCCCTCCCACGAGGCGGGCGCCGCCGCGCGGCTGCGCGCGTTCGTGCGCGAGAATGCCGACCTGCGCCGCGGCCGCGACGTCGCCATCACGGACTTCCGCTTCGTGCAGCGCGCCGAACGCATCGTGACCGATCGTCGCGGCCGCGCGTATCTCGTGTTCGCGCCGATCCAGCGCGTTGCGCGTCCGGACGCCGCGACGCTCGACGAAATCGTCCCTCGTTCGACTCGCCGCCTCGCCGAGTGGGCGGTCTACGTGCTGTGCGGAGGCGCCGCCGCGGCGGCGCTGTGGTTCGCGATCGCCGTGCCCCTGTAGCGGGCGTAGGTGCTGCTGCGGCTGCTGCCGATACTCGGCATCACCTTCATCGACATTCTCGGCTTCAGCATCATGATTCCGCTGATGCCGTTCTTCGTGAAGGACTTCCACGTACCCGACGTCGTCGTCGGCATCGTCTTTGCGACGTTCTCGCTGTGCCAGCTGATCGCGGCGCCGATCTGGGGCAATGTCAGCGATCGCATCGGCCGCAAGATGGTGCTCATCGTCTCGCAGGTCGGCTCGACGATCGCGTGGGGGCTGCTCGCGCTGGCCACGTCGATCCCGCTCGTGCTGCTCTCGCGCGCGCTCGAGGGTCTCTCCGGCGGCAACATCGGGGTCACGCAGGCGTACGTCGGCGACCTCGTCGAGCCCAAGCGGCGCAGCACGGCGTTCGCGTACGTCGGCGCGTCGTTCAGTGCGGGGTTCGTGTTCGGTCCGGCCGTGGGCGGCTGGCTGTCGCAGCTCTACGGCTACCGCGTCGCGTTCGCGCTCGCCGCAGTGCTCCAGCTCGTGACGTTGATCGTCACGATCTTCCTGTTGCCCGAGTCGCGCGGACGCGCGCCGTCCGATGCACCAGCGCCGTCCCGGGCGTCCGACATCCTGCGCTCGTTCGCCGATCCGGCCGTCGCTCCGGTGCTGTGGCTTCGCCTTCTCTACACGCTCGCGATGTACGGCTGGTTCTCGTCGATGGCCCTCGTCCTGCACGCCCAGCTGGGGTGGAACTCCGCCGAGATGTCGTACGTCTTCGCGGGGTTCGGCGTGCTGCAGGTCGTGTTGCAGTTGGCCGTCGTCGGGCGTGTGCTCAACGCGCTCGGAAACCGGACCTCGACGAACGTCGGTTTTGCGTTCTGCCTCGTGGCGTTCGCGCTCGTTCCGTTCGTGCGGTCCTTCGCGCCGGCCGCGCTTCTGATCGCCCTGTTTGGAACGGGGCTGAGCCTGAACAACGCGGCCTTTCCCGCGCTGGCGTCCGAGGTGGCCGCCGACGACAAGCGCGGCACGGTCCTGGGCGTCTTCGGCGGCCTGGACAGCTTCGCGGGCTTCGTGATGCCGCCGATCGTGACGTGGGTGCTGGGCGCCTTCGGCGTCCCCCCGGCCGCCGGGATCATCGCCGCCCTGGTCGCGCTCGCCTTGGTCTTCGGGCTGCTCCAGGCGCGCGGGGTCGCGCGCGCGCCGGCAGCGGCGGCAGCCGAGTGAGCGCTAAACTCCGGGGCTCGTCCGGACGACATTTCAAAACGTCTGGTCCCTCGCATCGCCAGGATGGCGGTGCCGGGCATGGCCTTCGTGCCGGCCTATGGTTGCAAAGGATTTGCCTTGGTGAAACGTCTCGTCGTCGCGTCCGCTCTCGCTGCGTCGCTCTTAGCGTCGTCGGCCGAGATCGCGCGCGCGTCGATCACGCGGACCGGCGCGGCGCAGATCCAGTGGACCACCTCCGCGACGGCCACGATGGCCATCGTGACGCAGTACAGCACAACCTTTACGCAGGGCACGGCAGCCCCCACGCTGCTGCCCAGCGTCGCGGGCGTGTGCACCGCAGGCGCCTCCGAGACGAACTTCACGCTCACGTTCGGCGCGCTCACCCCGCGCCCGGCCGCCGCGACCGCCTGTCTCTACAAGAACGCCGTGGCGGTCTCCGTGCAGACCAACGACGGCGCGGGCTTCGCGGTGCACGAGTACCTCGACTCGACGCCGACCACGGGCGTCGGGATTTGCGCCTACCCGAACGGCGGCGGCGGCAGCTTCCCGATGACGCCGGCCATCGCGCCCGTCACGGCGTCGGCGCGCGCCGGCAATCCGGCGGCGGGAACGTTCACCGGCAACAACCTCACGAGCTGCGGCGCCGGCGGCTCGATCGTGCCTCCGGGGACCGGCGGCGCATCGACCGGCGGAACGACGCCGGGCAACCCCGGCACGCCGAGCCTCGAATACTACACCAGCTCGGCGACGACGCTCGATCTCATGTCGCAGGCGACGCCGACGGTGAACGGCGGCGTGATCACGGCGATGTACGGCGCGCAAGACGTCCAGGTGAACCTCGCTTCGGGCGCGGCCTCCACACTGGCCGCGCAGACCGGCGTCTACATGACGATCGAGTTCATCCCGAACTGAGCGGCGTCATCGCGTCCGGAGCTGCGCGCTGATGCGGTTCATCGGGCGGCGTATCCGTTCGTGGCGCGCGGGCGAGCAATGGCGCGTCGCCGAGGACATTCGTTTCTCGCAGGCGCCCCGCACGCTGGCGTTGCGCAGCCCGGCATTCGCCGGCGGCGCACCGCTGCCGCCGGGAAAGGCCTCGCCGCCGCTGGCGTGGAGCGGCGTGCCGCCCGAGGCGCAAGCTCCTCGTGCTGCTGATGGAAGACGTCGACGTACCGCTGCTGCGCCCGATCACGCACGCCGTGACGTATGCGATCGACCCCGCGACGACGTCGCTGGAAGCCGGCGCGCTCGACGGCGAGCACGCGACGATGGGCTACAACAGCGCGGGACGCCGCAGCTACATCGCGCCTGCGCCCTTGCCCGGACACGGTCCGCACCGGTACGTCTTCACGCTGCTCGCGGTCGACTACGTCCCGCGCTTCGATCAGCCGCCGACGCGCGGGCGCCTGCTCGACGCGATCGCGGGACACGTCGTCGCGCTGGGCGAGCTCGTCGGCACCGCTGAGCGCTGACGCTCACCGCTTCGCGAACGCGTACTCGTCGTCGGCGTCGAGCATCTCGAACGCATTGACGACGTCGGGGCGCGACGCGAGCCACGGATGCCGCTCATGGATCAGCGCCAAATTCTCCGGCGACGCGGCATCGATGCGCGAGCCGCGCAGTTTGGCGTTGACGCCCTCGACGACGGACGGGTCGATGCGCTCGCGCAGCCACGCTTCGACCTCGTCTTCACCGGCCGCGCGCGCGACGACGGCGCGCAGCTCGCCGACGTCGATCTTGAGCTTGTGCAGCACGTAGGCGCTCATGCTGTTCGGCCCGGTGACGATGTAGTCGCCGGGCTTGCCGCCTGGCAGCTCCGCGCGGATCTTGTCGATCGTTCGCGGCAGAAAGTAGACGCCGAGCATCTGCTCGCGCGGGCTGCGCGGCGGGCGCGCTTCGAGGTCGAGCGGTTCCATGACGATGCTCTTACACGGTGACCCAGCCGGCGCCCGTCGCGATCGCGATCGCCTCGCGACGGCCGCTGCAGCGCAGCTTGCGGCAGATCGAGCGGATGTGCGTGTCGACGGTCTGCGGGCTGCGGCCCGTGTTCGCGGCGACGTCCTTCGTGCTCGCGCCTCTCGCGAGCAGCTGGAGAATCTCGCGCTCGGACGGCGTGAGCCGCGCGTAGCCCGCATCCTCGGCGCGCGCGATCGGCAGCGCGGCGAGCAGCCGCGCGACGCCGCCGAAGTGCTCCGCGCGCAGGCGCTCGAGCCCCGCGGTCAACGCGGCAGGATCGGCCTGGCCGAGTTGCACGCGTTCGAGTGCGCGCACGGCGTGCGCGTACGCGCGCAGGCGCCGCATGGGCGGCGTCAGGATGCGCTCGGCGCCCGCGATGAATCGATGCGCGTTCGACGAGCGTCCGCGCGCGAGCTCCGCGACGGCGAGCGTGAGGTACGAGCGCGCGAGCCGCGGCGTCGGCCGCGACGTGTCCTCCAGCGCCGCCTGCGCGTCGTGCAGCGACTCCTCGCCTTCGGGGTGCAAGCCCGCGGCGAACGCGTACAGCGCGATGTCCGCGGCGCGCAGCGCGCGGCGTTCCGGCGTCGTCTGACTCGCCGCGGTGCCGGCGAGCAGATCGAACGCGCGCCGGAAATCGCCTTCCCAGGCCGAGCGCATCGCCTGCGCGGGCAGCATCGCCTGCGCACGGGCGCGCGCGGGCGCCGCGGTGTCGTCGTCGAGCTCGCGGTCGAGACGATCGAGCGCGACGTCGTCGCCGCGATCGGTCTCGACCGCGTATGAGTAGATGAGCCCGAAGAACCGCGCCTGACGGCTCGCGCCCTTGCGCGCGCTCTCACCGAGCTTGTCGAGCAGCGCCAGCGTCGCGATCGGGTCGTCGTCCTCGTCGTCGACGACCGTCGCGAGCACGCTGTACGCGCGCGCCGCCACTTCGTACAAACCACGCGCCGTCGCGAGCTCGACCGCGTGCGCGGCGTGGCTGCGCGCGCGTTCGTGCGTCTCGTCGAACTGGTAGACGTACGCCGCCTGCTGGTAGATGCGCGCACGCACGTCGTCGCCGAACGGCTCGGACAGATCGAGCGCGCGCCGGATGGTCACGAGCGCGTCGTCCAGCCGGCCTTCGCGCACGTAGGCGGTCGCGAGCGTGCCGAGAATCGGAACGCGCTGCTCGAGCGGGAGCGCCTCATCGGCCGCGTGCGGCTCGAGCAGGCTGACGCTCTCGCGGTCCTGCCGCACGAGCTCGATGGCGTAGCGATGCACGAGCGCGACGCGCAGCGCGGGATCGGCGGCACGATCGATCGCCGCGACGAAGCCGCGCTCCGCGGCGTCGAATCGGCCGCGGTTGGCGTCGAGCATCGCGCGCACGCCGATCACCGCGGCGTTACCCGCACGCCGTGATTCGGGGACGGCATCGATCGCGGCGGCGACCGTCTCACCTTCGCCGCGTTCGAGCAGCGCGACGCCGAACCGCTCGACGGCGCGCACGATCGCGTCGGCCGCACCCACTTTGCAATACAGCCGCAGCGCCGCCGCCTCGCCGCCGCTGCGCCTCTCGAGCAGCGCGCCCGCGTCGACGTGCGCGCCGAACCACTGCGACGCGCCCGCGCGCCGCAGCTCGTGTTCGAGGAAGTCGCGAAACAGATCGTGATAACGGTACTCCGCGCCGCCCGCGCCCAGGAACGTCACGGAACGCCGCAGTTCTTCGAGGAATACGGGCGTCGCACCGTACGCCTCCGCGATCCCGCCGTCGAACGCGGGAAAGACGCTGGTACGCAGCAAGAACGTCTGCTGCGCGCGCGTCAGCCCGCCGAACACCTGCTCCGCAAGGTAGCGGTACACCATCTCGCGCGTGCCGCTCGCGGCCGCGCGCAGGTCCGCGGCGTGCGTGCGCGTGCGCAGCGCGATCGACAGTGCGATCGGCCAGCCGCCGGTGAGCTCGCGCAGCGCCTCGATCTCATGCGGCGCTGCACCCGCCTGCGCGTCGTCTGCCGTCGCGAGCGCCTCGTCGACGGTGAACCGGAGATCGTCCTCGCCGACGGGCAGGTCCATGCGGCCGTAGCCGATCCACGACGCGACGGGCAGCCCGACGTCGGAGCGCGCCGCGAAGATCCACCGGATGCGATCGCCGCAACGCTCGACGATCTCCACCACGAGCGCGACGGCGTTCGGGTCGGCGGCCGCGTTGTGCAGGTCGTCGATCACGATCGTGCACACCGTGCGCTTGAGGTGCTCGCTGAACCAGTCCGCGAGATCGCGGACGGGATTCTCGGAGCTCATCAAGCGCTGCTGCATCGCGGGGAACGCCGCGAGCGCGCTCGGCGCCACGGGCTCGAGCGCCGCGCTGAGCCCGCGCACGAACGCGATCAGCGTGCGGTCGTCGCGAGCGACATCGTAGCGCACGGCGTCCAGCCGGGAGGTCTGCACGAAGTCGCGCAGCGCAACGCTCTTGCCGAACCCCGCGGGCGCGACGATCAGGGTGACGGGGTACCGGGCGGCACGCGCGAGGCGCTCGTTGACGCGCGCGCGGAGCAGCTTCGTGACGGCGATCACGCTCGTTTCGCTGCAGCCCGGGCGAGCATCCCCTGCGACGCGTGTGGGTATGCTCGCTCTCGGACCCTATGATGCGACCGCTGGCCATTCTCTCGCTGATCGTGCTGGGCGGCTGCGCCGGCGCGGGCCCGCTCGGCACGGCGACGCCGCCGCTGAGCGCCGCCCAGACGACGCGCACCGTCTCGGCCACCGCAGCGCCCGCGGAGAACCCGCAGGGCTTGCCTGGAGAGAATCCGCAGGGCCTGCCGGGCGAGAACCCCCAGGGCCTGCCGGGCGCGCAGTTCGCCTGCACCGGGGTGCCGGCCGTCGGCACGGCCCGGTGCACCATCGCGATCAACCTCAACGTCGCGGCAATTCCGAACCCGACGCAGCCGGCCTCACTGATCCCGGGCCTGCACCCGGCCGATCTGCAGAGCGCCTACGGGCTTCCGTCGGACCGCTCCGGCGGCATCGTCGCGATCGTCGATGCCTACGACGACCCCACGGCGGAAGCCGATCTCGCCGTCTACCGCGCGGCCTTCGGCCTGCCGCCGTGCACGAGCGCCAACGGCTGCTTCCGCAAGATCGACCAGCGCGGCGGCTCCGCGTTCCCGCCGCCCAATCCGGGCTGGTCGCAAGAGATCGCGCTCGACGTGGACATGGTGTCGGCGGCGTGTCCGAAGTGTTCCATCGTCGTCGTGGAGGCCGACAGCGCGTCGCTCGACGACCTCGGCACCGCGGTCGACGCTGGCGCCGCCGCGGGTGCCAATGCGATCAGCAATAGCTACTACGCGGTGGAATGGTCGTCGGAGCAGTCCGAGGACGTCCACTACCGCCACGCCGGCATTGCGGTGACGGCGAGCTCCGGGGACCGCGGGTACCCGACGTATCCCGCCGCTTCACGATTCGTGACGTCGGTCGGCGGCACGTCCCTGGCGTCGTCCGGCGCCGGCTGGTCGCAGACGCCGTGGCAGTACACCGGGCACGGCTGCAGCGCGTATGTTCCGCACCCCGCGTGGCAGACCGGGACGTCGTGCGGGAGCGCGCGTTCCGCAGTCGACGTCGCGGCCGTCGCGGACCCGCAGACGGGCGTGGCGACGTTCGACGCCCTCGCCGGCGGCTGGTACGTCGCGGGCGGAACGAGCGTCGGTTCTCCGCTCGTCGCGGCTGCGTACGCGCTGTCCGGGCATCCCGCCGGACCGCGGTACTCGTATCGGCACGCCTCGGCGTTCCGCCCCGTCGGCGGCAGCGGCTATCAGACCATGACCGGCCTAGGGACGCCCGCCGGAACCGGCGGCCTGTAGCGGGTTCGCGCCGGCCCGGCCGGCGCGACATACCCGATTTTCGGTAGGTTGGGTACCCCTCGCCCTGCGGTAACGGCGCAAGCGAGGAGGTCGGAACCCTATGAAACGATTCGCCGCCGCTTCCGCGGCGCTCGGGGTGACGTTGGCGTCATGCTCGGGCGGACACGGAGCGAGCTCGCTGCTCCCGTCGGGAGGGCAAAATTCCTCGTCGGCGTCCTCGGCGGCGACGAGCACCGCATTGGGCATGCGCTCGACCCGCGTCGCGAGCGTCGCCACCCCGCCGCCCGGTTGGGCGAGCACCGGCACGCAAGCGTTCGCGGTGACGAACGCGACGGACATCGGTGCCGTGAGCCCCTCGAAGACGATCACGGTTCGTCTCGGCCTGCAGCTGCACAATCTGGATGCTTTGAAGTCGGCGATCGCGTCGCGTTCGCAGATGTCGCACAGCGCGGTCCTCGCGTCGTACGGACCGACCTCGTCCGACGTCTCGCAAGTGACGTCGTACCTGCAGAGCAAAGGCTTGACCAACATCACCACCGACCCGGACAACATCATCGTGAGCGCGACCGGGACCGCGGCGGCGGTCTCCGCGGCGTTCAACACGAGCTTGCACCATTTCACCCTGTCCGGCAGCGAGTTCTATGCGAACCCGACGCCGGCGTACGTACCGACCGCGCTGGGCGGTATCGTCGTCGCCGTGCTGGGCTTGAACAACATGCGCACGCTGGGCGTGCGCCCGCATCCCAAGACCGTGGCGATCAATCACGCCGCGGCGTCCGCGTCGGCTCCTGCGCCGCAACCGGAGTCACCGTGCTCGATCTCGAGCGTCTACATCATCGGCCTGCCGTCGCCGCAGCCCGAGCCGACGCCCGTCGCCGGCCAGATCGGTTGCCCGCGCAACTACACGCCGTCGGACTACTGGCGCGCGTACCACGCGAAGAAGACGCCCGCGGCGAGCGGCGTGCGCGTCGCGATCATGACGGAAGGCAACCCGCAGCCGGCGATCTCCGACTTCCGGATCAACGAGCAGGGTGACGGGCTGCCGTCCGTCCCCGTCGGCGTGCGCACCGTCGGCCTTCCCGGTACCGATACCAGCGCCGACGCCGAGGGCGAGTGGACGCTCGACATGACGGCGTCGAGCGGCATGGCGGGCGACGTCCGCCGCATCACGATCTACGCCGCCACCTCGTTCACCGATTCCGACATCGCGCTCATGTTCAACAAGTGGGTGACGGACGACACCGAGCCGGTCGCGAACGCGTCGTTCGGCGGCTGCGAAGTGTATCCGTATGTCGACGGTTCGATGCTGGTCGACGACGAGATCTTCGCGGTCGGCGCAGCGCAAGGCCAGACGCTCTTCGCGTCGACCGGCGACACCGGATCGTTCTGCTCCGTCGGCAACCCGAACGGCGTCCCCGGCGGCGCGCCGCTGGTCGAGTATCCCGCGACGTCGCCGTACGTGAACGGCGTCGGCGGAACGACGCTGTGGAGCGGCATCGGCGGCGCGTACCAGGGCGAGTCCGCGTGGGTCGCGGGCGGCGGCGGCATCAGCCAGTTCGAGTACTCGCCGGCGTGGCAGAGCGGCATCCAGCCGGTCAGCACGACGCCGGCAGGACTCAGCTTCCGCGGCCTGCCGGACGTCGCGATGGACGGCGACCTGCAGACCGGCATGATCCTGTACATGCAGGGCAGCTGGACCGTGATCGGCGGCACCAGCCTCTCGTCGCCGCTGATGGCGGGCGTGTGGGCGCGCATGCTCAACGACCACACCTCCGCCGGCTATGCTCCGCCCGCGCTGTACAAGATCTTCGCCGCGAGCACATCGGGCGCGACCGAAACCGGACCGCCGCCGACGGCGCCGTACGGACCGTTCCACGACGTCCTCAGCGGCGCGAACGGCTTCTACTCCGCCACGCCGGGCTTTGACTACACGAGCGGCTTGGGCAGCGTCAACGTCGACGCACTGGACGCGGCTGTCGGGACAATTTAGGGTTCCATCCCGACAGCTGCAACGAAGGCACCGTGTGACGCGCGCGGTGCCTTCGCTGCGTCTAAAGGTCGCCCGCTTCGATCAGTTCGAGGCCTTTCTGCGTGAGGTCGTTGACGGTCGCGCCGAAGTCGCGGAAGCGCTCGTCGTGCGTCTGGCCGCGCACGTAGCGAATGTAGATCTGCTGCAGGATCACCGCGTAGCGGAACACGCTGAAGACGACGTACCAGTGCAGGTCGGAGACGTCGGCGCCGCTCGCGCGCGCGTACCGTTCGGCGGCCTCGCGGCGCGTCGGAAAACCGTCGTGCCACGTCGGCATGCGGCCGTGCGTGAGCACGTCGGCATCGTCCTTCTGCGCCCAGAGCCCGAGCAGGTACCCGAGGTCCATCATCGGCTCGCCGCGCGTGCACATGTCCCAGTCGAGCACGGCGACGGTGCGCCGCGGATCGGCCGCGTCGCGCAGCGTGTTGTCGAGCTTGTAGTCGTTGTGCACGAGCGTGGTCCGGCGCTGCTGCGGCCGCGTTTGCCGCAGCCAGCCGGTGAACGGCTCCGCGGGCCCGACGTCGTCGGTGAGCGCGCCGTTCCACCGGTCGATCCACCCGAGCAGCTGCCGCTCGACGTAGCCTTCGGGCTTGCCGAGATCGTCCAGGCCGACGCTCGCGGGGTCGATCGCGTGCAGCGCGG
The DNA here is from genome assembly GCA_963818845.1 of Vulcanimicrobiota bacterium. GTDB lineage: Bacteria > Vulcanimicrobiota > Vulcanimicrobiia > Vulcanimicrobiales > Vulcanimicrobiaceae > Vulcanimicrobium. Next base: position 138,041 of record CAWFTO010000004.1, read on the forward strand.
CAAGGTCGTCGATCAGCGCCTCGCCGATGCCGCGCAGCACCGCCGGCTGATGGACGAACGGTTCCGGAATCGTACGGCGCAGCCCGATGCCGTGCCGCCGTTCCATCACGAAGAAGTCGGCGCCGATGATCGCGGGATCCGTGCAGAGCAGATAGCTGCGCGGCGCGAGCGGATAGCCACGGTACAGCGTCGAGAGCACGCGGTGCTCGCGGCGCATGTCATGCGCGCCCTTGACGACCGGGCCGAGCGGCGGACGGCGCAGCACCCATTCGCGCTCGCCGAAGCGCAGCAGATACGTGAGGTTCGCGTGGCCGCCGCCGAACTGGCGGATCGACAGCGCACCTTCGGCCCCGTCGAGATGCTCGCGCAGATACGGCTCGAGACGCGCCGTATCGAGGCGCTCCTCGTGCCGGACGTCGATCGTCTCGGGATCGTCCGCGCGCGACGCCGTCATCGGCGCGCGCGCGACGGGATCGCGCTCAAGTGGGCCGTCTCGTTCGCGCTCATCAGCAGACGCCGTCCGGCATTGGCGCGGATGACGCTGATCGACGCGTTCGCGAGCGGGAAGAGGAATTGATGCGAGCTGTCCACGATCGCGCCCAGCGCGGCGTTCATGGCGCCGGCGTGCGAGACGACCACGACGCGTTCCCCCGCGTGCCGTCCGGCAATCGCGTCCAGCGTGCGCAGCATGCGCGCGCGCACGCGCTCAGAGGGCTCCGTTCCGGCGATGCCGTTCCACGAGCCGTCGCGCATCGCGACCGTCGCGAGCCACGCGAGGCGGCTCGCGAGGGTCATCGACGCGTCGACCGCACCGATCTCGATCTCGCGCAGGTCGGGCTCCTCGTGGACGTCGACGCCGGCGGCCGCCGCGATCGCTTCCGCGGTCTCCCGCGCGCGGCGGATGCGGCTCGCATAGACCGCCGTGATGCCCGCGTCGGCGAAGCGCTCGCCGGCCGCTTCGGCCTGCGCTCGGCCGCGTGCGCTCAGCGGATGCGCTTCGTAGTCGTCATAGATCGTGAACGTCTCGTCGGACTCCGGCACCGCGTCGGCGTGACGCACCAGGTACAGCTCGGCAGCGCCGCGGCGCAGGCTCAGGCCGAGCTCGTCGAGCGGATCGGGCCGGCTCACCGCTCTCCCTTCTGCAGCTCGTACTTGGCGATGGACCGCAAATGGACTTCGTCCGGGCCGTCGACCAGGCGCAGCGTCCGCGCGTGCGCGTACATCGACGCGAGCTCCTCGTCGGCGCTGACGCCGCGCGCGCCGAACGCCTGGATCGCACGGTCGACCACGCGGCACGCCATCTGCGCAGCCGACACTTTGACCATCGAGAGCTCGTTGCGCGCGACCTTGTTGCCGAACGCGTCGAGCTTCTCGGCGGCGTCGTACACGAGCAGCCGGTTCGCGTCGATCTCGATGCGGGACTCGGCGATCCACTGCATGATCACGCCTTGCTCGGCGAGCGGCTTGCCGAACGCCGTGCGCGACTTGACGCGCTTGACCATCGCCTCGAGCGCGCGCTCCGCGAGCCCGATCGCGCGCATGCAGTGATGGATGCGTCCGGGTCCGAGCCGGCCCTGCGCGATCTCGAAGCCACGGCCTTCGCCGACGAGCACGTCTTCCGCCGGGATGCGGACGTTCTCGAAGGTGATTTCGGCGTGCCCATGCGGCGCGTGGTCGTAGCCGAACACGGACAGCGTGCGGCGCACGGTGACGCCGGGCGCCTCGACGGGAACGACCGCCATCGTCTGCTGCAGGTGCCGCGGCGCGCTCGGGTCAGAGCGGCCCATGAAGATCAGGACCTTGCACCGAGGATGACCCGCGCCGGATGTCCACCACTTGCGGCCGTTGATCACGTAACCGTCGCCGTCGCGCACGATCTGCGCGGAGATGTTCGTCGCGTCGGACGACGCGACGTCCGGCTCGGTCATCGAAAAGCCCGAACGGATCTCCGCGTTCAACAGCGGCTTGAGCCACCGCTCCTTGTGCGCGTCGCTGCCGTAGCGCGCGAAGACTTCCATGTTGCCCGTGTCGGGCGCGCTGCAGTTGAACACTTCCGGCGCGATGTGCGAGCGTCCCATGACCTCGCACATGGGAGCGTACTCGCGATTCGTCAGGCCGGCGCCCCACTCGGGCTCTGGCAGGAACAGGTTCCAGAGTCCGGCCGCGCGCGCTTTCGCCTGCAGCTCGTCCATCACCGGCGGCTGCACCCAGGGCGTCGGTCCGCTGCGCAACTGCTCTTCGTAGACGTGCTCGTTCGGGTAGACGTCCGAATCCATGAACGCCACGAGGCGCTCCATGAGGGCGGGCGCGGACACGGCGGTCGTCGTCATGCCGCCGGGATTCGTGGCGGACACCGGAAACCCGTCGTGTCGACGTCGATACCGCCGCGCGCCGAGAAAGCGATCGCGCGCGCCCCCGGCTGCACGGTGATGCGCTGCGCGTCTCGTAGGGGTATGAAATCGACCGCATAAATCGTGTGGTCGGCGGGTGTTCACGCGCGACAACGCGATCCTGCGTGCGAAGCAGTCCGCGATGCAAGGCGAGATCGACCGGCTCGGCGCGCTCGTCCACGCCGTGGCTGCCCGGGAATCGCTGAAGCGCTGAGCGCCGCGCACGGTCATTCCTGGACGCCGCACGAGCCCGAGGTGCTCTTCGGCTCGTAGGGGTATGGAGGCGACCGCATAATCGTGTGGTTAGCGGGTTCCACGCGTGCCCGGCGCCTGCCGGGAGACGGGATGGCTCCGATGCACACAAGACTGCCCGCGCTCGCATGTGCGGCGTTCCTCGCAGCGTGTTCAGGCGGAGGATCTGCCGGAACCAGCCCCGCCGGCGTGCTGCCGGCGCAGGGAGGCCAGGTGCCCTCCCACGGGGTCGGGCGCAAGCCGCAGAGCGTACCGAGTTGCAGCGGTCTGGGCACGGGGGCGTTCGTCGGCGGCGGCTTCGAGAACGTCGCGGACGGCGCGTACTCCGGCGTGCTCGAAGGCAACAGCAATGAAGTGTGCGACGAAGAGAGCTCGATCGGCGGCGGCTACTACAACTTCATCTCGAGCGGCGCGAACACGTCGTACTATGCATGGATCGGTTCCGGCTACGACAACTCGATCAGCGCCAACGGCTATCAGTCCGTCATTGGCGGCGGCAACGTCAACGCCCTGACCGCTCCGAACTCCGTCATCGGCGGCGGCAATCAGAATACGTTGTCGAGTTCGGATTCGGTAATCGGCGGCGGAAGCACGAACGCGATCTCCGGCGCGACCACCTCGTTCGCGACGATCGGTGGAGGCGCGAACAACTCGGTGATCGCCGAATGGGGTACCGTCGCAGGCGGCAACACCAACACGGCGTCCGGCAACGGAGCGAACGTCGCCGGCGGTGCGAACAACACGGCGTCGGGTACGCACGCGACCGTGCTGGGCGGCTCGAAGAACACCGCATCCGGCAACCAGAGCCTGGCCGCTGGCGTCAACTCGAACGCCGCAACGGCCGGTTCGTTCGTGTGGAGCGACGACTCGAGCGGCGCGACGCAGCTGACATCGACGGTCGCCGATCAGTTTCTCGCGCGCGCCTCGGGCGGCTTCACGCTCTGGACGAACGCGACCAACACGGTCGGCGCGACGCTCGCGCCGGGCTCCGGCACATGGTCGTCGGCGAGCGACCGCGCGATGAAGACGAACGTCGCGTCGATCGACGACGCACAGGTGCTCGACAAGGTGGCGCGCTTGCCGATCGGCGCGTGGAGCTACGTTTCCGAACGCGGCGTGCGCCACGTCGGCCCCATGGCGCAGGACTTTTATGCGGCGTTCGGCGTCGGCGAAGACGACCGCCACATCACGTCGATCGACGAGGACGGCGTCGCGCTGTCCGCGATCAAAGCACTGCACGCCGAGAACGGCAGCCTGCGGTCGCAGCAACGCACGCTGCGTGCGCGGCAAGCCGCCATGCAGCAGCAGATCGACCGTTTGGAAGCCGCCCTCGTGGCCTTGCGGGAGCGCGCCCCGGCACGCTAGGTCTCGGGCCGGCCGCGGGCGCATCCGCAAGCGGCCGTGGCGGGTATGGGACCGGAGTGTCCTCCAGCGCCCAGGCCGTGAATACCGGGGTCCCTGGCGGCCGGCTGTCGGCCGCGGAGCGCCGGGCCGAGCGCAAGGCCAACCCGCCGCTCGCGATGATCACGCTGACCGTCATGCTCGGCTTGATCATGGCCATCATTGATGCCTCGATCGTCAACGTCGCCCTGAACGACATGGCCGGCAACCTCGGCTCGTCGATCGACGAAATCGGCTGGGTCGCGACCGGCTACATTCTCGCGAACGTGATCGTCATGCCGCTCAACGGGTGGCTGACGGCGCGGTTCGGCCGGCGAAACTTCTATGCGGCATGCGTTGCGATCTTCACGCTCAGCTCGCTGCTGTGCGGCACGGCGACCAGCGTCTGGCAGCTCGTGTTCTACCGCGTGGTCCAGGGCCTCGGCGGCGGCGCGCTGCAGCCGACGGCCCAAGCGATCCTCTTCGAGTCGTACCCGCCGGACAAGCGCGCCGGCGCGATGGCGATCTTCGGTTTGGGCGCGATGGTCGGCCCGGCGATCGGCCCGACGCTCGGCGGCGTCATCGTCGACAACTACTCTTGGCCACTCATCTTCTACATCAACATCCCGATCGGGATCGTCGCGTTCCTCATGACGCTCGCGTACATCCGTGACCCCGCGTACCTCAAGCGGGATCGCTCGCCGATCGACTACGTCGGATTGGGGCTACTCACCGCCGGCATCGCGTCGCTGCAGTACGTGCTCGAGCGCGGACAGCGCGAGGACTGGTTCTCGTCGTCCACGATCGTGATCCTCACCGTCGTCTCGGTCGTGTCGCTCGTGATCTTCGGCTTCAAGGAGTGGTACGATCCGCGGCCTCTCGTCGACCTGAAAGTGTTCAAGTCGCGCGCGTTCAGCGCGGGCAGCACGATCGGGATCGTGACCGGGTTCGGCCTGTTCGGAACGGCGCTCGTCATCCCGCTGTTCCTGCAGAACGTCCTGGGCTTCACCGCGACGGAAACCGGCATGGCGCTGCTGCCGGGCGCGATCGCGACGGCGATCAGCATGCCGATTGCATCGCGGCTCGTGGCCAAGGTGGACGGTCGCTTCTTGATCGCGGCGGGCATGCTGATCTTCGCGACGGCCGCGTGGTGGATGGGCGGGATCAACCAGGATTCGGGCTACTGGAACGTCTTTTGGCCGCGTGCGCTGCAGGGCTTCGCGCTCGGATTCCTCTTCGTGCCGCTGTCGACGGCGACGCTCGGCGAAATCGCGCGCAACAAGATGGCGAACGCGACCGGCATCTACACGCTCGTTCGTCAGCTCGGCGGCTCGCTCGGCATCGCAATCCTGCAGTTCCTCCAGACGCGGTATCAGGACAACGCGTACGCGACGCTCGCGGCGGGCGTGACGCCGGCGAACCCGGCGGTGTCGGCCTTTCTACGCGACCTGCACGGCAACGTCTCGGAGCTGTACTCGATGGTGATGCTGAACGCGACGGTGATCTCGTACGACGTCGTCCTGCGGCTGTGTGGCATCATCTTCGTGCTGTCGATCCCGCTGGTGATGTTCTTGAACTGGCGGCGCCTCACGGGTGACTCGCCGGCGGTCGCAGCCGCCGACTAACCGCGGCACGATGTCAACCGGAGCCTCGGGCTCGGCAGGAACGCGGTGCTGCCCGCGTGACAACTTCCCGCATGCGTCCCCTGCTCATGCTCATGGCGTGGCTGCTCACCGCGCGCGCCGCGGACGCCGCGGGCGTGCTCACGCGCAACGACTTCATCGAAGGCTACGTGCTCTGCAACAACGCGGCCTGGGCCGGCAACGACCGCGCGACGATCCACTCCGTGCCCCGCCCGTCGCGGTCGGACCTGATGCGCGGCATCGACTCGGTGCGCACCCGCGGGTTTCTGGGCGAGCAGCTGTACTTCGACGGCGTCTGGGCGCCGGTCGAGCCGCGGCGTCCGGCAACCGTCGGGTGGGCGCTGGCGACGAAGGCGTTCGCCGACCGCGGCGGGTTCGACCGTGCGGTCGCATCGCGCCGCGCGGCGCTCGCCCAGGTGAACGGCGCCGGTCTTGCGGGCGCCTCGACGCTCAGCGACACCGAGCTCGAGTCGATCGCGACGGAACTCGCGCTGGCACGGATGCGCGGCGGCCGCGCGGCGCTCACGCCGGTCGCGCGCGGCACCGACCTGCGCGCGCCGCTTCAGGCGTCATTGGCGCGCACGATCCTCGCGAGGATCGGCACGCACTTCGACACGGGACGAAACGTCGTCCCGAAGGCGGGCGCGGCGTGCCCGCCTTCGGTGCTGCGCGGTTTGTTCGGCGGCGCTCGCTAGACGGGCACTGCGGCTAGCGCATCGCACACCGCGGCGGTGACGTCCGCCGTGCGCGCCGTGCCGCCGAGGTCCGGCGTGCGTACGCCCGAGGCGGTGACGCGCTCGATGGCGTGCATGAGCCGCGCGGCGTTCTCGTGCTCGCCGAGGTGCTCGAGCATCATGACGCCGGTCCAGAACGCGCCGATCGGGTTCGCGACGCCCTTGCCGACGATGTCGAACGCCGAGCCGTGGATGGGCTCGAACATCGACGGAAAGCGGCGCGACGGATCGAGGTTCGCCGTCGGCGCGATGCCGATGCTGCCTGCGAGCGCGGCGGCGAGATCGCTGAGCACGTCGGCGTGAAGGTTGGTCGCAACGATGGTGTCCAGACTCTTGGGCTTGTTCACCATGCGCACCGTCATTGCATCGACCAGCTCGCGGTCCCAGCGCACGTCGGGGAAGTCGCGCGCGACGTCGACCGCGACCTCGTCCCACAGCACCATGCCGTGCCGCTGCGCGTTCGACTTCGTGACCACCGTCAGCAGCTTGCGCGGCCGGCTGCGCGCCGTCTCGAACGCGAACCGGATGATGCGTTCGACGCCGGTGCGCGTGAACACGGCCACCTCGGTGCCGACTTCGATCGCGTGGCCGCGGTGCGCGCGACCGCCCATCCCGGCGTACTCGCCCTCGCTGTTCTCGCGCACGATCATCCAGTCGAGATCGCCGCGCTCGCAGTCACGCAGCGGGCTTGAAAGGCCGGGCAGGATGCGCGTCGGGCGCACGTTCGCGTACTGGTCGAACGGCTGGCAGATCGCCAGGCGCAGTCCCCACAGCGTCACGTGATCCGGTACCCGCTGGTCGCCGACGGCGCCGAAGTAGATCGCATCGAACCCGCGCAGCGCGTCGAGTCCGTCGGCCGGCATCATCACGCCGTGCTCGCGATAGTAGTCCGAGCCCCACGGGAAGTGCGTGACGTCGAGCCGGAAGGACGAATCGGTACGCTGCAGCGCGTCGAGGGCCTCGAGCCCTGCGGAGATGACTTCCGGTCCGATCCCGTCGGCCGGGATGGCCGCGATCTTATACGATCCCATGTCCCGCCGTTTCGCGTACGGGCCAGGAAGAACCGGCCGAGCGCTCCTGCCTAACCGGCCGTGACGTCGGCGAGGGCGACGAAGTGCGTCGCGTCGAGCGCGTAGACGGAGAGCAGCGCCACGTACGGTCTGCCGTCGACGGTCTTCGCAAAGGTCTGCGAAACGAGCCCCGGCGCCCGAGTCGCCGCATTCGGCTTCCAACCCGCCGCCGTGAGCTGTTTCGCGAAGACGTCGAAGACCGCGCCGGTCCCCAGTGACGACAGGATGCGCGCGCCCGTCGTGCTGCCGTCGCTTGCCGGCCCCGCGTGCTCGATCGTCACGCCGGGGACAGCCGTGAGCGGTGGAAGCGCCGACGGAGCCGCGGGCTGCTCGGCAGCCGGGAACCGTCCTTCGCTGCACAGGGACGTCGCTTGCTGCGCGGCAGATACGGCGACGTTGAAGCCGCTGGGGTCCGACGACGGCAAGACGATGACGGACAGCTTGTCGTCGGGGGCGCACCACGCATCGAACGCCGGCAGCGATGGTTGGAAGCCGCCTTGCGCGACGGGAAACCGCGCGCGCCAATCCGGCGCGCGCTTCCAGCCCGCGCGCTGCAGCGCCGCGTCGTACCGGCCGAGCGCGGTCGCGCGTGCAGGGCCCGCGTCGTAGAAGAGCGTCATCGACGGGTGGGAGACGACGAACGTGCTGCCCGAGCCGCCGCTCATCATGCGCGGCGGATGCATGCGCACGGACACGCTTCCCAGCAGCGACGCACTCGGAAGAGGGACGGAGGACGGCAAGTCGCGCGGCGCGGCGCGCAGCGTCACGACGGCGTCAGCAAGGCCGTTGAGCGATGCGATGCGCGCGGCCAGCTTCAGCGCGTCGTCCGCGTCGGACGCCGGTGCAGCGAGCGGGATGACGGCGAGTAGCGCTGCGACCATCCCGGCGGGCCGCAGCCGCATCACGCCGCGGACTTCTTGCGCTTCGGCTTGGCGGCCGGCGCCTTCTTGTGCGCGGCCGTCTTGCGCTTGGCGGGCTTCGACTCGGCCGCGTCCTCGTCGTCGTCCGCGGCGCCGCCCTTCTTGCGGCGCTCCTTGGACTGTTCGAGCGAACGCTGCAGCACATCCATCAAGTTCACGACGTTGGTGGCGGCCGGCTTGTGCACTGCAGGCTGTTCGATCTCCTCGCCGTTGGCGCGCGCCTCGATCATGGCAAGCACGTCTTCTTTGTACTTGTCGTGGAAGGCGTCGGGATCGAACTCATCGACGCTCATCGTATCGATCAGCATCTTCGCGACCTTCTTCTCCGCGTCGGCGACCTTCTCGTTGAGCGCCGGGAAGTCGAAGCTTCCCTGCTCGACGAGCTCGTCGACGAAGTGCATCAGCTCGAGCACCAGCGCCGCGCCGTTCGGCTTGACCGCCGCGATGTGCTCGCGCGAGCGAATCACGACGCGCGCGATTGCGACCTTCCCGGAGTCCAGCAGCGCGTCGCGCAGCAGCGCGTACGCGTGCCGCCCCTTCTTCTCGGGCTCGAGATAGTACGGCGTGTCGAAGAACATCGGGTTGATCTGCTCGAGCTCGACGAACTCGACGATTTGCACCGACTGCGTCGCCTCGGGGCGCACGGCCTTGAGGTCGTCGTCGGTGACCGTGACATAGCGGCCCTTCTCGTACTCGTAGCCGCGCACGAGGTCGGCATACTCGACCTTCTCGCCGCACTCGCTGCAGTGGCGCTCGTTGTAGATGCGTCCCTGGTCTTTCTTGTGCAGAAAGTTGAAGCGCAGGTCGTCCGACCGCACCGCCGTGTAGAGCTTCACCGGGATGGTGACGAGCCCAAAGTTGATCGCGCCGGACCAGATCGCGTGTGCCACGTTTCTGTTGTCTCCTCGACGGCTTTCCCTTAGACTGCCCAGAGCGGGCGAGCGCGTGCCAAGGCGCTTTCGAGCGCCTGGGGCTTCCAACCCTCGCGCTGCCACGGGTCGCCGGACTTCGCGAGGAGCTTGGGCACGTTCGCGATCGTCCAGCGCCGCATCTCGGCGGTCGTCTCGGGGGCGCGCTTGCGGCGCATCGCCTCGACGTCCGCCCAGGCCAGCGGCATCGACACCGGCGCCGCGTCCCGAGCCCGCACGGTGAACGGCGCGACGTACGTTTTCCCCTTGCCTACTTGCACCCAATCCAGGTAGACGAGGTCGTCGGGTCGCTTCGCGATGGCGCGCTCCAGCGTCGTGTCCTTCGGCAGCACGGTATGGATGCGGCGCGCGACCAGTTCCGAGACGCCCTTCGCGACGTCGTAGTCATAGTGCGGCTCCAGCGGAACGATGACGTGCAGTCCCATTCCGCCCGTCGTCTTCACGTACGCGCGGATGCCGACGTTGTCGAGCTCCTCGCGAAACGCGAGCGCGACCTTCGCAAGGCGCGCGAGCGGGCACCGTTCGCCGGGGTCGAGGTCGAACAGGATCACGTCGGGCACGTCGATCGTCGGGACGTGCGAGTACCAGATGTGCAGCGTGATCGCTGCGAGGTTTGCGACCCACACGAGCGACGGCTCGTCGTCGACGACGACGTACGTCACCTTTCGCGGTTCACCCGTCGACGGTGGGATCGTGACGCGCTGCACCCAGTCCGGCGTGTACCTGGGCATCTGCTTCTCCCAGATGCCGCGCGGCACCGCGATGCCGTCGGGGAAACGCTCCATCGTGAGCGGGTTGTCGCGCAGATACGGTAAGATCATCGGCGCGACGGCGCGGTAGTACCGCACGAGGTCGCCCTTCGTGTAGCCGTCGTTCGGGAACAGAACCTTGTCCTGATTGGTCAGCTTGACGCCGCGCCCGCCGACGTCGACCATCGTCTCGCTGCTGCGCGGCACGGTCAAACGCCCTTCGACAAGCTCAGGGTGACAAAGAACACGCTGCAGGTGACATGACGACGATCTTGGCGTCGTACGTTGTCACCCTGAGCTTGTCGAAGGGCGCTCGACGTGTACGGCGTCATGCGTCGGGGTCCGCGTGGACCGCGTGCTCGCGGACGACGGTTTTCGGGTCCTTGTCGATGCGCAGCCCCATGAACACCGGCTGCCGGAGGATCCCTTCGCGCGTCCACTCGGCGAACGCGATCTCGGCGACGAGCTGCGGCTTGACCCAATGCGGCGGCGTGTTCGTTTTCGGCGTCGCAGCGAACGGCGAGGTCTTGCGTTCGAGCGGCTCGAGCTTGGCCATCAGATCGCGCAGCAGCTTGGCATCGAACCCCGTGCCGACGTGCCCGGCGTACACGAGCTCGCCGCCCTCGTAGTAGCCGACGAGCAGCGAGCCGAACTCCTTGCGGCTGCCGCGCGGTTCGGTCCAGCCGCCCACGACGAACTCCTGGCGCATCTTCGCCTTGATCTTGACCCACTCGCGCGAGCGGATCGAGCGGTAGGGCGCGGTGCGCACCTTGCCGACGATCCCTTCGAGGCCGCGCTTCTGCGCGAGCGCGAACAGCTGTTTTCCGGTGCCGATCACGTGCTTGGAATACAGCACGCCGCGCTCCGGAACGATGATCTCCTCGAGCAGCCGCTTGCGCTCCTCGAGCGGACGCTCGCGCAGATCGCGGCCGTCCGCGTAGAGCAGATCGAAGACGACGAACGTGACCGGCGAGGGCTTGCGGCGGACGGAACCGCGCGGCGCGGGCTTGTCGCGCGACTGCAGCGCTTGAAAGTTCGGCCGGCCTTCGTCATCGAGCACGCAGAGCTCGCCGTCGACGACGACCGGAATGGAACGGAACGCGCGCGCGACGTCCTTGACCTCGGGGAACTGGTGCAGCAGGTCCTTGCCGGTCCGCGACGTGAGCGTGACTTCGTCCTTCTCCACGACGGCGATGCCGCGATAGCCGTCCCACTTGAGCTCGAACAGCCAACGGTCGTCGTCGAACGGTTCATCGACCAGCGTCGTGAGCATCGGCTTCACATCGCGGGGGATCGGATCGACGCGCGCCGCCTTGGCTCGCGCGCCGCGCTTGACGGCCGTGCCGTCGGCGGACGCGGCGCGGTTGCTCTTCCAGATCGGCGCGTCTTTGCGCTTGGACTGCAGTTGCGCGAGCGTCATCCCGCTCTTCACGCTCTCCGCGTGGTTCTCGACCTTCCACGCCGCGTCTTCGTACTCGTCGTGATCCTTGAACACCAGCCACGGCTCGCCGCGCTCGCCTTCGCGCGGCTTCATCTTCACGAGCGTGAAGAGCCCTTTGAGCTTGTGACCGGCGAGGACGATCTTGAGCCGTCCTTTCGCGATCTGCTTCACCGGATCGTCGCCTTCGAACAGCGTGTAGAAGCCCTCGTCCCAGACGATCACCTCACCCGCGCCGTAGTTTCCCTCCGGGATCACGCCTTCGAACGTGCGGTAGTCGAGCGGATGATCTTCGGTCTTCATGGCCAGCCGCTTCTCGCCGGCGACCATCGTCGGACCGCGTGTGATCGCCCACGACGGCATCACGCCGGCCGCTTCGATCCGGAAATCCCAGTGCAGCCGCGTCGCGCGGTGCTCCTGCACGACGAAGCGGAGCTTCTTGGAAGAAGCCCCCGCTCGTTTCGCTCCGGATGGTTCCGGCGTCGCCGAGAAGTCGCGCTTGCGAACGTACTCGGCGAGCCGGCCGGCGGTTTTCTTCAGCTGTGGTCGCGGACGTCGCGCTTCGTCTTGTCGACGTCGGCCTTGAGGTTGTGGCCCGCCTCCTTCACGTGCGAAGCGACGCGGTCGCCGAGCGACATGTCGTCACCCTGCGCGGAACGGTTCAGCTTCTCGCCGCCCGCCTTCACGCGCTCCTTCGCTTCGTCGAGCCCGTCGCGCGTGTCGCCTTTGAGCGTTTCAATCGGATCGTTGCGGCGTTCCATGATCAGTGCGTGCCTCCCGAAGTGCGTGGTGGTCGTCGAGCCCGAACCGCTCGCATTCGTCCCGGAGCTTCCCGCGCCGCCGGGCTGCGTGATCGTCGTCGATGCGCCGCTGGTGCGCGACGTCGAGGTCGAGTTCCACGGCTGCCATACGAACAGCGCGATCAGTGCGACCACCACGATGACGGCGACCAAGCTGAAGGTCGCGAGGGAGCCCCCGTTTTCGCGGTCGATCGAGACGTTGCGTTCTTCCATTCGGCGGTTCTCCCGGTAGCGAGCTGCGGCCATCACTGTACCCACGAAGCGGAAGGACGTACCTGCGCGAAGCGAGAGCCGGCTCACGACCCGTTCCGCAGCACGGCATCCCAGTACCAGATGCCGTACGCCCCCACGGCGACGCTCCACACCATGAGAGCTTGCGCCCCCCGCCACACGGCCCCCCAGACCGTACGGGTCGCAAGTCCCATCAGCACCACCAGGAACGGTGCGAAGTCGAGCGCGTGACGCATGCCGAACTGCGAGCCGCCGTTGGCATAGTACAACAGCGACGGTCCCGCGGTGAGCACCACGGCGATCCACAAGGAGACGACGAGCCTGCGCGGCTCGCGCGCGAAGAACGCGAGCACCAGCGCGGGGCTCGTGAACCAGAGCGCGGTGCCGAACGCCAGCGGCTCGACGTACGGAAACGTCGCGTGAAACAACGGCGGCACGACGAAGAACGAGTACAGCTCCATCGGGACGTTCGCAAGCGCGAACGGCGAGCCGGACGGCGACCCCATGTACGGGTCCTGATGGTAGAAGACCGTGTGTCCCGCGTCCCACGGGACGCCCCACCGCGCGAGATTGTACGCGATCCACACGACGAAGAACGGGACGAGCGTCGCGACGAACGCCACCGCGTCACGCGGCCGCGCGCGTTCGGTACGGAACCCGCGCCACACCCACCACAGCACGACCGGCAGCGCCATCACGAGCGTGAAGCGCGACCCGAGCGCCAGCGCCATCCAGATCGCGACGAGCCACCCGCGCCCGCGTCCCGCGAGCTCGCAGAGCGCGAGCATCGTGAAGGCAACGGCCGACGTCTCCGCGATGAACCACACGTCGCCGAGCATCGAGCACCACAGCAGGTCCGTGCCGGCCGCGAAGAAGACGACCAGCCAGAGCGTCGTGCTCCACGAGAGTCCCAGCCGCTCGAGCAGCGCCCACGTCGCGCCGGTCGCGACGCCGCACAGCAGGCACGCGAGCAGCGTCTGGTTCGCCGCGATTCCGAACGCCGCGACGAGCGGCAGCATCAGCAGCGCCGGCACCGGATCGTTCACGATGTAGCGGTGGCCGTGGTACAGCACGGCGTCGATCGACGCATCGTGCCAGAGGTTGTCGATCCACAGCCGTCCGTGCAGCATTGCGTCCGCGAGCAGCACGTAGTTGTCGTACGGCGACACGCGCCCGTGCGCGCACAGCACGGCGGCGATGGCGCCGAACAGCCCCGCCAGCAGCGCGTTCACTGCGGAACGATCTCGTAGACTTGCGGCGTGCCGCCGGTCAGGCGGCGTGTCGCGAAGCCCGGAAGGTCGGGCGGCCCGTCGGAGACGATCGCGAGCTGATGGTCGCGCGCCCACGCGGCGTAGCGATCGAGGTAGTCGCCGGACAGCGCGCACACGACGATACGGTTCCCCATTGCGCCGTCGACGTACGCGTGGTAGGCCAGCGGCGTCGCCCAGTCCCACGGCGCCACGACGACGGCGCCGTCGCGCGTCGCGGCCGCGACGCGGCCGGCGAGATCGGCAGGGGCGGTATCGCCGCGCGCCGCGAGCAGATCGCCCGCGCGCGTCGCGTCGTACACGAACAGTGCGGCGAACAACGCGCACGCCGCGGCGAGCGGAACCGCCACGGCTTGCCGCGCGAACGCGCGCACGGCGCGGTCGGCCGCGACGCCCGCGCCGAGAGCGGTGATCGCGTACAGCATGAAGAGATAGCGGCCCGGGTCGGCCTCCGCCTGGTACGTCGCGCCGAACACGGCCGGCACGACGGCGCCGGCGACGAGTCCCGCGCCGGGGATCGGGGCGCGCGCAACGATGAACGCGATGCCGATGAGCGCGACGAGCGGCAGGCCCTGCGGTTCGTCCGCCGTGTACACCGGCCCGATCCGCTCGACCGCTGCGCGGATCGCGTCGGGCGTGAACACGCGCACGATCGTCACGCTCGGGCTCCACTCGGAGCCCGCGACGAGCGAACGAAAACCGTCCGGCGTCGACGGATGGTGGTCGTCCCAGAACGGCCGACCGGGCTCGATGCCCAGTGCGAGCGTCGGATCGGCGTGGTGCGACGTAACGTACGCGCTGCGCAGCGGCAGGTAGGCGTACACCGCGACGACGAGCGCCGCGCCGATCGCGAGGTTGCGGATGATGAGCGCGATCGGCCACGTGCGCGCGAACGTGACGACGACGCCGCCGGCGAGCACGAGCACCGTCGTGTTGTCGACGGCGAGCGCGACGGCGGCGAGCACGATGCCGGCTGCGAGCGATCGCGCGTCGCCGCGTAGCGCCCAACGCACGGCGAGCGCGACGGCCACGAACGCGACGGCGAATCCCAGCGGGTGGACGTCCGCGTACGTCGCGCGCAGCCACACCAGGTGCGAGAACGCGAACGTCCAGCCGGCGCAGATCGCGATCACGGGCAGCACGTCGAACAGCAGCGCGATCCCGGCGACGGTCCCGGCGCTCGCCGCGACGGCGAACGCGGACAGCGCGTTCACGCGCGCAGCGACCGTCCCGATCGGCAGCGCGTGCGACCACAGCCACGCGACGACCACGTATCCGGGGTAGCCTGTGGGGTACGGGATGCCGGCGATCCACGCAACGGTCTGCAAGTCGCCGGTGTCCCAAAAGCCGACCGACGTTCGAACCGTCGCGAGCAGCACGGCGAGCGGAACGATGATCGCGATCCCGATCGTGGCCGGACCGTGGAGGCGGAGAGGCAAGCGCGTGCAACTACGCCCGATGGATCGAACCGGCCTCTCGCGCAAACGCGTCGTCGTCGCGGAACCGTTTGCGGAGCACGGGCTGGCGGTGCTGCGCGACGCCGGCATCGACGTCGACTCGCTCGTCGGGCGGCCGCGCGCCGACCTCATCGCAGCGCTCGCCGAGGCGGACGGTTTGATCGTGCGCTCCGAGACGCGCGTCGACCGCGACCTGCTCGCGGCCGGGCGGCGCCTGTCGGTCGTCGCGCGCGCCGGGGTGGGCGTCGATGCGATCGACGTCGACGCGGCCACCGACGCCGGGATCCTCGTCCTGAACACGCCCGGCGCCAACACGCTCGCCGCGACGGAGCAGACGTTCGCGCTGATGCTCGCCCTCGCACGGCGCACGCCGACCGCCGTGCAGCAGTTGCGCGAGGGCATCTGGGACCGCAAGCACCTGGTCGGCACCGAGCTCTTCGGCAAGACCCTCGGCATCGTCGGTCTCGGCCGCATCGGCGGCAACGTCGCCGCACGTGCGAAGGCATTCGGCATGACGGTGCTCGCGTACGACCCGTACGTGACGGCTGCGCGCGCCGAGTCTTTCGAGGCGCGGCTCGTCGACCTCGACACGCTCCTGCGCGAGAGCGACGTCGTCACGCTGCACGTTCCGCTCACGCCGCAGACCATCGGCATGATCGACGGCGCGCGGCTGCGTATGATGCGGCCGCACGCGCACCTGATCAACTGCGCTCGCGGCGGCGTGATCGCCGAGCAGGATCTGCTCGACGCGCTCGACGCCGGCGTCCTCGCCGGCGCCGCGATCGATGTCGTCGCCGAAGAGCCGCCGCCGGCCGGCGGCACCGGTGCGGCGCTGCACCGGCACGCGAAGGTCTACGCGACGCCGCATCTGGGCGGATCGACCCACGAAGCGCTCGCGCGCATCGCGACCGAGCTCGCGCACGACGTCGCGAGCGTGCTCGCCGGCGCGCCCGTCAGCTCGGCCGTGAACGCGCCGGTGCCGAGCGGTCCGGACGCCGAGCGCGTCGTGCCGTTCCTCGACGTGGCGTACCGGCTGGGCCGGTTCTATCCGCAGTACGCGCGCCCCGCGCGGATGCCGTCGTCGATGGCGCTCGCGCTCGGCGGCGCTCTGGCGGGCGTGCCCCCCGAGCCGCTGCTGCGCGCCTTTCTGAGCGGCTTGCTGCAGGCGACGACCGACCGGCGTGTCTCGGTCGCGAACGCCGAGACGATCGCACGCGAGCTGGGCATCACCGTCGAAGCGCGACCTGATGCGCGCCCGTCATCGTACGCGTCGTCGCTGCGGCTCGTCGCGGGCGACGTTTCGATCGCGGCGACGTCGATCGGCGGTTCGCCGCGCATCGTCGACGTGGACGGCTACCAGATCGACGCCGTTCCCGCGGGAGCGATGCTCATCACGCAGCACGCCGACATGCCGGGCATGATCGGCCGCGTCGGCACGATCCTCGGCAACGCGCGCGTGAACATCTCGGCGATGCAGGTATCGCGCAACACGGTCGGCGGCGACGCGATCATGGTGCTTTCGACCGATCGTCCCGCCGACGAACCGACCCTCGCCGCGCTGCGCGCGGTGGCGGGAATCGCGTCGGTTCGTTCTCTCGCGGTCTAGGCGTCACTGGGACATCGCGAACCCGTACACCAACAATGTCCGGGTTCTCACGCATCTCGGTCGCATCCGCGAGCACGAAGGTTCAGATGGCGGCTGCGCGGGCGCGCGGACCGTCGCGTCGAGCCGCTCGGTCGCCGTCTGGACGGCACAGCACGGCATGGCGGGTAGACGCGGTACGTGCAACGCGTCCCTCTCACCGGCGTCACCGCCGGACGTGCGCCGTCGCTGACCTTCATCGGGAACGCCACGACGCTGCTGCAGCTCGGCGGCTGCACGATCCTGACCGATCCGTCGTTCCTGCACGCGGGCGACCACGTCCACGTCGGCTACGGCCTGTTCGCGAAGCGGCTCCTTGAACCGGCGATGCAGCCCGAAGACCTGCCGCCGCTCGACGCCGTGCTGCTCTCGCACCTGCACGGCGACCACTGGGATCCGCCGGCGGAACGCGCGCTCGATCGCGGCTTGCCGATCATTACGACACGCCATGCCGCGCACGCTCTCGCAAAACGCGGCTTCACCCGCACGCTGGGGCTCGCCACCTGGGAGGTCGCCGCGCTCGACAAACTGGGCGGCGGCGGCGTGCGAATCACCGCCGCCCCGGCGCAGCACGGCACCACGAAGCTCGTCGCCGCACTGCTTCCGCCGACCAACGGCTGGGTGCTGGAAGCCGCCGATGACACGGGTCGCGAGCTGCGCGTCTACATCAGCGGCGACACCGTCCTGTTTGACGCGCTACGCGACATTCCGGCGCGCTTCCCGTCCGGCATCGACTTCGCGATTCTGCATCTCGGCGGCACGCGGATCCCCAGCCCGAAGCTGGGTATCCTCGTGACGCTCGATGCGCGCGGCGGCGTCGAAGCGGTGCGGATGGTGAATCCTCGGTGCGTGGTCCCGGTGCACACGGACGATTGGAACCTGTTCAGCTCGTCGCTCGACGAATTCGTCGCCGCGATGCACGCTGCCGGACTGGGCGAGAAGGTGCGCGTGGTCGGGCGCGGGGAGATGATCGCGCTCTCGCCGTAGAGCGTACGGTGCGCGTGTACGTCGCGCGGCACGGCGAGACGACATGGAATCGCGCCGGCCGCTATCAGGGCCGGCTCGATGCGCCGCTGTCGGAGCTCGGCCGCCGTCAGGCCGACGCGCTCGCCGGCGCGATGGCCGCGCACGGCGTGGCGCGCGTCGTCAGCTCACCGCTGTCGCGATGCGTCGACACGGCGGCACCGGCGGCGCGACTCGCCGGCGTCGCCCTCGAACTCGACGACCGGCTCATCGAGATCGCGCACGGCACGTGGGAGGGCCGCATCCGCGACGAGATCGCGGCAAACGATCCCGAGCGCTACCGCGCGTGGCGCAGCGATCCCGCGAACGTCGCGTTCGAAAACGGCGAGACGCTGTCGGCGGTGCTCGAACGCTGGCGCGCCTTTGCCGCAACGTTCGAACCGCGCGTTCCCTCGCTCGTCGTCACGCACGACGCCGTCGTGCGCGCTGCGCTCGTCGACGCGCGCCGCCGCACGCTCGACGCGTTCTGGGAGACGCGGGTCGCCAACGGCGGCTACGCCGTGTTCGACGTCGACGAGGCGGGCTGGACGCTGGCGTGCGAGCACGCCGACGAGCATCTCGGCGCGTTGCGCGTCTCGGTCGAAGGCCAGGCGCTCTGACGCAGCGTTCGTACGCGGGCGGTCGAGCGCGTTACCCCGCGGGGACGACGGGCAGGGTCGGCAGCGGCCGCGGTACGGAGAACGTCGAGGGCGGCAGCGCCTTCGGAAAGCGCCAGTTCGTGAAGCTCAGGCGCTCGTGCGCGACGCCGTCGCGGCTCGCCGCCTGCGCGACGGCTGCGCGCGCGACCCAGTACCGGTCGGCCTTGGCGAACGACACCGAGCCGCCCGCGCCGCTGCCCCTCGCAGCGAACGACACCGAACGGGGCAAGAACGTGATGCCGTCGACCGTCACCGACGTGAACGCGAGCGCAGGCCGGACGCCCTTGGGCTTGAGCACGAACACGTAGTCGACGTGCTTGCCGTTGCGGCGCGGGCCCGAGAACGTAAACTCGTATGCCGACGGCTTCGGCGCGAGCGCGCGCACGGCGTACCGGTACGGCCGTCCGCGAAACACGCGTACGACCGGCGAGGTCGAGCGCGTTCCGTTCACCGCGAGCGTTTCGTCGCGCTCGTTGCCGCCGCTGCGGAACACGCGATGCGTCTGATCGAGCGTGCGCGATCCGGTCTGCTCGAGCGTGTACTCGAACGCGAACACGCGCGGCTCGCGCAGCGCCGCGAGCGCGGACGCATAGCGCGCAAGGACGATCGGCGGCGTCAGCGCGGGCGGCGCCGCCGGCGCGGGCGACGTCCCGGCTCCGTGCGGCGACGCGGCGAGCAGCATCGTCGCGGCCCATGCGGCCGCAAGCGCTCGCGCCGGCGCAGAGATCACGCCGTGCGCCGGCGCAGCAGGTCGCGCATCGCGGCGAGCGCGGCCTCGGCGCCGGCGGGATCCTTGCCGCCGCCCTGCGCCTGTGCCGGTGCGCCGCCGCCCTTGCCGCCGACGAGCGGCGCGGCTGCTTTGACGAGGTTCCCCGCGTGCACGCCCGCCTGGACCGCGTCGTCGCTCGCCGTGACGAACAGCGACGCGGTGCCGTCGTCGGTTCCCACCAGCGCGACGACGCCGGAGCGCAGCCGCGAGCGGATCGCGTTGCCCAGCGCACGCAGCGCCTCGGCGTTCGCTTCGCGCACCACGGCGCCCGCGACGCGCACGCCGCCGATCTCCTCCGCCGCGTCGACGTAGCGCGCCGCGTCGGCGGCCGCGAGCTGCGCCTTGACGTCGGCCATCGCCTTCTGCAGATCGCGCACGTCGGTCTGCAGTCGCTCCACGCGCTCGACGAGCTGGTCGGGACTTGCGGAGAGCGCCTCGCTCAGCGTCGAGACCGTGTCCTGCTGGCGCTCGACGTACGCCTCGGCCGCTTTGCCGACGATCCCTTCGATGCGGCGCACGCCGCTGCCGATCGAGCTTTCGCTCAGCATGACGAAAAGCCCGAGCTCGCCCGTCGTGTGCGCGTGCGTGCCGCCACAGAACTCGACCGACGGCCCGAAGCCGACGACGCGCACCCGGTCGCCGTACTTCTCGCCCGCCATGGTGACGGCGCCCGTCGATTTCGCTTCCTCGATCGGCAGCTCGCGCATCTCCTGATGGTAGTCGGCGCGGATGAGCTCGTTGACACGCTGCGTCACCGCGCGGCGCTGCGGCGGCGTGAGCGCACCGCTCGGACTGCGGAAGTCGAAGCGCATGCGATCGATGCCGACCCACGAGCCGGCCTGCACGACCTCTTCGCCGAGCACGTCCTTGAGCGCGCGCTGCAGTAAGTGCGCCGACGTGTGGTGCCGCCTGATCTCTTCGCGCCACTCGGGATAGACGCTCGTGTGCACGGCGTCGCCGGCGGTCAGCTCGCCGCGCACGAGCCGGCCGTGGTGTGCGATCGCCTCGCCGACGAACTGCGTGTCGGTCACCTCGAACAGCGCGCCCGTTCGCGTCGTGATGCGCCCGCGGTCGCCGACCTGGCCGCCCTTCTCCGCATAGAACGACGTGCGGTCGAGCAGGATCTGCGCCTCGGTCTCCGCCTCGATCGTGCCGGCCGGCGCGCCGCCGACAAGAATCGCCTGCACCGTGCCGTCGGCTTCGAGACCGCCGTAGCCTTCGAACGCCGACGAGACCGCCGGCAGATCGGTCACGCTGACGGCGGCGCGCTTGAGCGCGGCGTCGGCGCGCGCGCGCTCGCGCTGCTCGTTCATCTTCTGCTCGAACGCGACCGAGTCGATCGCGACGCCGCGCTCGCCCGCGATCTCGCGCGTCAGCTCGATCGGAAAACCGTACGTGTCGTGCAGGACGAACGCGTCCTCGCCGGAGATCAGCATCGTGCAATCGCGGATCGCCTCTTCGATCTCCGCTTCGAGCAGCTGCTCGCCGCGGTCCAGCGTGCGAAGGAAGCCCGCCTCTTCCATGCGCAGCGCGCTCTGCACGTCGGCGACGCGCGCGCGCAGCTCCGGATAGCCGCTCTCGAGCGACGTCACGACGGCGGCGGCAAGCTCGGCCATGAACTCGCGCGGATAGCCCAGGAGGCGCCCGTTGCGGATCGCGCGGCGGATCAGGAACCGCAGCACGAAGCCGCGCTCGCTGTTCGACGGGTACACGCCGTCGGCGATCAAGAACGTCGCCGCACGCGCGTGGTCGGCGATGATGCGCCGGCGTACGAGCTGCTCGGCCGGCGGAAGATTCGTCGTGCCGACCGGCGGCTGCGCGTCGATCAGATCGGTGAACAGGTCCGTCTCGTACATCGAGACCTTGCCGTTCGCGACCGCGAGCATGCGTTCGAAGCCCGCGCCCGTGTCGATCGCTTTGCGCGGCAGCTCCGTGAGCTTGCCGTCGCTGCCGCGATTGTACTGCTGGAACACGACGTTCCAAATCTCGACGTAGCGATTACCCTTGTTCGGGCCGTCGTCCTCGGGGCCTGACGCGTTCGCCGCGCCGGTGTCGTAAAAGATCTCCGAACACGGACCGCACGGGCCGGTCGCACCCATCGTCCAGAAGTTGTCTTCGTCCCAGCGCGAGATGCGCGACGAATCGAGCCCGATGTCGGTCTCCCAGATGCGCTGCGCGTCGTCGTCGGACGTGTGCACGGTGACGTACAGCCGCGCCGGATCGAGCTTCATCACCTCGGTGAGGAACTGCCACGCGAAGCGGATCGCCTCGGGCTTGTAGTAGTCGCCGAACGAGAAGTTGCCGAGCATCTCGAGGAACGTGCCGTGACGTCCCGTGCGTCCGACGAATTCGATGTCGGACTTCGCGCCAGCGACGCGCAGGCAGCGCTGCACCGTGACGGCGCGCGGCGCCGGTGCCGGCGACTCGCCGAGGAACACCGGGACGAACTGCTCCATCCCCGCGATCGTGAACAGCGTCGTGCTCATCTCGTCCGGGATGAGCGACGCGGACGGCAGATGCGCGTGCCCGTTCCGCTGGAAGAAGTCGACGAAAGCTTGACGCAGTTCTTGGGAAGTCATGGCCGACCGGCTGGGTTCGCCGTCCCCGTCAGGTCATCCTGAGCGTCGCCTGCGTCACCGTGAGGCTCGCGACGGGCGCCCCGCTCGTGCTTCGACAGGCTCAGCATGACAAGAGGCGCCCCGCTCGTGCTTCGACAGGCTCAGCATGACAAGAGGCGCCCTGCTCGTGCTTCGACAGGCTCAGCATGACACGAGGCGGGGCGGCGGGGGCCGAGGGGAGCGAGGCAGGGGCTCGAAACAGGGGGCTCCGTGAGCGCGGAGCGCGCGGGACGGCCCCGCATCCCGGCGTGGTGTCTGATCGCGATCCTGGCGTACGCGCCGGCGCTGCTGTTCGTCGACGGCCGGCTCCCGTCGCCGTGGCCGTGGGAGTACGTGCTCGGCGCCGTCACGTTCGCCGTGCTCGCCTGGTGGACGGCCCGGCTCTCGCCCGCCCGACCGGCTGCAGGTCTGGGTGTGCGTCGTCGTGTCCATCGGCTGGGAGTACGTCGGCTCGCAGCTCTGGGGCGGGTACCGCTACCGCTTCCGGACGATCCCCGCGTTCGTCCCGTTCGGTCACGGTCTCGTCTACGTGTTCGCCTACACGCTCGCGGCGACGCCGTTCGTCGCACGGCGCGAGCGCGCGTTCGCGTACGCCGCGCTCGCCGTGGCGTGGACGTGGGCGGTCGCCGGCGTGACGGTCCTTCCCGCCCTCACGCACCGCGTCGACCGGCACGGGTGGTATTGGCTGCCGCTCTTCACCGCGGCGATCCTGATCGGCCCGCGCAAAGCGCTGTTCGCCGGAATCTTCATCGCGGTGACCGATCTGGAACTCGCGGGAACCGCGTTCGGCGCGTGGACGTGGGTGCCGCAGACGCCGTGGATGCACGTCACGTCGGGCAACCCGCCGTCCGCGGTCGCGGGCGGCTACGCCGTCATCGACGGTTCGGTGATGCTGATCGTCGCGCTGCTCACGACCGCGGCACGCCGCCTCGCCGCTCGGCCGCGCGCCGTTCACCGGGGCGCGACCACGGCCGCTATTTCTCTTGGAGGAAGTTCTTGAGCTTTTCGAGCGCTTTTTGCTGCAGGCGCGACACGTGCATCTGCGACACGTTGAGACGCTTCGCGATCTCGGTCTGCGACACGCTTTCGTAGAACCGCAGGTACAGGATCACGCGCTCGCGCCCCGTCAGCACCTGAAAGGCGCGCTCGAGGTTCGCGCGGTCTTCGAGCAGCTCGAGTCCGGCATCGTTCTGACCGACGTAATCGGCCAGCGTCTGCGATTTCTTGTCGCCTTCGCCGTTGAGCTCGGTGTCGAGCGAGAGCAAGTTGTACGCCTGACCGAGCTCTTGCGCTTCGAGGATGTCTTCCTCCGATGCGCCCAAGTGCGAGGCGAGCTCGGCGACGGTCGGCGAGTGCCCGAGCTTGACGGTGAGCTTCTCGATCGCGCGGTTGACGGAGAGGTTGAGCTCCTGCAGGCGGCGCGGCACTTTGACCGCCCAGCCCTTGTCGCGGAAGTAGCGCTTGATCTCGCCGACGATCGTCGGCGTGGCATACGTGGTGAACTCCACGCCGCGCTCGAGGTCGAAGCGGTCGATGGCTTTGAGCAGCCCCACGGTGCCGACCTGAATCAGATCGTCGAGCGCCTCACCACGGTTGGCGAACTTCACGGCGAGGTAGCGCACCAGGTTGAGGTGCGCGACGACGAGCTCGTTGCGCAAACGATCGAACTCGGAGAGACCGGAATGGTCGGCGCCGCTGTCGAGGCTCCGATCGGCGCGCAGCTGCGCGAACCGCGCGAACGCCTGGCGTGCGCGGTTCCGATCCCACCGTTCCTCGTCGACGTGAGGAACCGAGGACGACATCCGTTACGCCGTAACGCGCTTCGTCATGGAGAGCTCGGTCCCGCGGCGCGGGTCGCTGGTGTAGTCGACGCTGTCCATGAGAGCGCGAATGAGGAACACACCTAGCTCTTCGGTGCGCCCCTCGTCGAGCCCGCCCGGCTTGACGGGCTCGAGCCGGTGGGTCGAAGACCCGTCCCGGACGATCACCCGCAGCTCGTCTTCCAGGGCCTCGCAAACGATCTCGATCGTCCCGGCGTCGATGCCCCCGGAGCTCTGGATCGAGTTGGTGCAGGCCTCGGCGATGGCGAGCTTGATGTCCTCGATCTCGTCCACGGAGAACCGCAGCCGGCTGGCGACCGCGGCGACGGCCAGCCGCGCCACGGCGACCCATTCGGCTCGCCCCGGAATCTTGAGCTCGACCGTCCCGTGCGACGACACTTCGAGCAACGCGGGGTTCACACCAGCGCCTTCATCGCGCTCTGCTCGTCATCGAAGATGCCGAAGATCTTCACCAGTCCCGTGATGTCGAAAATCTTCTTGATCTGCGGGTTGGTGCACACGAGGTTGACCGACCCGCCGTGCTCGCGCACGCGCTTGAGGCCGCCGATGAGCACGCCCAAGCCGGTCGAGTCGATGTAGCGAACCTTCTCGAGATTGATGACGAGGTTGTAGTGCTCTTGGTCGATCAGCTCGGTGATCGCGTCCTTCACCTTCGGTGAGGTGTAGACGTCGATCTCACCGGTTAGGTCGACGACGTACGCGTCGCCCTCGGACTCCCGAACGTTGACTTTGATATCCACCTTGTCTCCTACGACTGGCTTGCGTTGGTTTCGTTCTCGAGGATGGCGCGCTGGCGCGCCGCGGCGTCTTTTCCTTCGGACACCGCACCGTCGATTCGTGCTCTGGCCTCCGCGACGATGCGGCGACCGCGCGACAGCAGATCGCCCGCGTCGCCGGCGGTGTCGCGCGCGCGTTCCGCGGCCTCGCGAGCCTTCGCGACGAGCAGATCGCGCGTATCTTCACCCGCTTGCGGCGTGAGCACGACGGCCAGCGCCGCTCCCGCGAGCACGCCGAGCACGAGTCCGGCCGCAAAGCCGCCGAACGGTCCGCCCGAGTCCGAGCGCTCGTCAGCCATGCGACGCCATCCGCTCGTCGGGGGCCGCGCCCGGACGCCCGGACACCAGCCTGCGAAGCCCCGCGCTCACGCCCGTGAGCGTCGCACCGACGTTCACGATGGCGGGAGCGAGCGCGTCGGATGCCAGCTTCGCGGTGCCGCCGACTCCGCCGGCGACGTCCTCGAGCTTGCCGACGACGGCACCGAGCCGCGCGACGGTCTGGTCCGCGGTATCGGCGATGCCTCCGACGTGCACGAGCGTGTCGGCGACGGGCTTCGACAGGGCAGCAATCTGACGATCGACTTCGTCGAGCGTCTGGTTCAGGCGCGTGAACGTTCGAGCCAACGACGAGCTCAGAACAAAAGCACCGATTCCAATCAGGAGGACACCGATGCCGACAAGGACATCACGAATCAGCGCTCCGTCTATCCCCGAACTCAAAAACGATCCTCCGCGTGCTCGCTAGAGCCACGGTCGGCCCTTTCCCATAATTGGGGTGCACTACACGGCAAGCGGAGAGCGAACGTCGGCGAGTACTCTCGGCAAGCGGCGCAACACCTCGTCGACGTCCTCGCCGGTCGTCTCGCGGCCGAGCGAAAATCGAATGACGCCGCGACGCTCGTCCTCGGGCAGGCCGAGCGCGGCGATGACGTGACTCGGCTCGAGCGCGCCGGTTGCGCACGCGCTCCCGGCAGACGCCGCCACGCCTTCCAGGTCCAGCCGGATCAGAAGCGCGTCGGATGCGGCGCCGGTGAAGGCGACCGAGGCGATGTTCGGCAGCCGCGGTGCCCCGCATCCGTTGATCCGCGCGCCGGGCACCGCTTCGACGATGCCGGCCTCGAGGCGATCGCGCAGAGCGCGCACGCGCGTCACGGCCTCGACCCGTTCCGCGTCCGCCAGGGCGAGCGCGGCGGCGCAGGCGGCCGCGCCCGCGACGTTCTCCGTCCCCGCGCGCATGCCGTGCTCTTGGCCGCCGCCCACGACGAGCGGCCGCATGGGTGTACCGCGCCGCACGTACAGCACGCCCACCCCCTTGGGTCCTTCGAACTTGTGGCCGGAGAGCGAGAGCAGGTCGACCCCGAGCGCGCCGGCGCTCGGCGACAGCCATGCCGGCGCCTGGATCGCGTCGGCATGGAAGACGACGCCCCGTGCCCGCGCGATTCGCGCCAGCACGGCGACCGGCTGCACGGTGCCGATCTCATTGTTCGCCAGCATGACGCTTGCGACGGTCGTGTCGTCGCGCAGCGCCGCGGCGAAGCGGTCCGGATCGACCAGCCCGTCGGCGTCGACCGGTAGCCGCGTGATCGTCCAGCCCTCGGCCTCGAGCACGTCGACGGCGTGCAGCACCGCATGGTGCTCGATCGCCGTCGTCACGACGTGCCGGCCGCGCGCAGCGAGCGCGCGCGCGGCGCCGGTGACGGCCTGGACGTCGGCTTCCGAGCCGCTGCCGGTGAAGACGATCTCGCGCGGCGCCGCGCCCAGCACGCGCGCCACCGTCTCGCGCGCGGCGTCGAGCTGCGCCCGCGCGGCTCGCCCTTCGGCGTGGATCGAGCTCGGGTTGAAGCCGCCGGCCGCCGCGCGGAACGCGTCGACCGCCTCCGGCCGCATCGCCGTCGTCGCCGCGTGGTCCAGGTAGATTCGGCGCATCGCTCGGGCTGACAACCCGGGCGCGGTCAGGATCGTTCCGGAAGCCGCAGCGCCGCGAGCAGCTCGCGCACGTCGTCGCGGAGCGCTGCGACCTCGACCTGCAACGCGAGCACGGCCGCGCTCGGTTCGCCGGCCGCGACGGCGTCCGGACCGTGATGCGCGAGCAGCATGTCGAGCGCGACGCCTACGGCATGCGCCACGCCGGCGAGCGCCGCGATCTCGTCGGGCGCGTACGGATCGGCGTCGCGCTTGTCACCGGACACCAGCATGCCGATCAGCGCC
Organism: Vulcanimicrobiota bacterium; assembly: GCA_963818845.1. Taxonomy (GTDB): domain Bacteria; phylum Vulcanimicrobiota; class Vulcanimicrobiia; order Vulcanimicrobiales; family Vulcanimicrobiaceae; genus Vulcanimicrobium. The sequence continues at coordinate 164,817 of CAWFTO010000004.1, forward strand.
CCCCGAGCGACCATCGGAAAGGCCAGCTCGCCGTCGATCGCCGAGGCGTAGCGGTGCAGGTGCACGTGCTCTTTCGACGCGCGCATCCGCACGACGGCGGGATCGTTCTCGTCGACGGACGGCGGCGCGGCGCCGGAAGAGCATGCCGTCTCGTAGCGCCGGCCCGCGCGGCACAGGATCGCGACGGAGCTCGCGCTCGAGTGCGCTTGCACCTCGGCGACGGTGCGCCGCAGCAGCGAGTCGGCGTCGGTGACGTACGCGGCCTCCGCAGCGAATCGCAGGAGCGCCCGTTCCTGCTCGTGCCGCCGGCGAAAGAAGACGTGGTCGATGGCGTGATCGACGCGATGGTGGATGAACTTGATCGAGAACCCGAGGACGATGGCGACGGCGAGCCCGACGAGCGTGCTCGTGAACTGCGTGAGGTTCGAGAGCCAGTTCCCGAGCGCCCATTCGACGCCCATGAAGGCGCTCACGATGATCAGCGAGACGGTGCTGAACACGGCCGCGCGGTTGAGCGCGAAGCCGATGTCGAGCAGACGGCGGCTGACGATCGCGTACGTCAGACCGACCGGCGTGACGAGCGCGACGGCGTTGACGCCGGCTTGCGCGGCGACCTGCATGTCGGTGGTCGGGACGAGCGCGTCGATCAGAAGCTCGCAGCTCGTCGCGACGAACAGGACGCCGAACGAAACCACCGCCCACGCGGCGCGCTGCCGCTCGACACCGCGCGACCCCGCGACCGCTCCGATGCCGGCCGCGACGACGAGCAGCTGCACGCCGGCCAGCAGCGCGGCGGCGCCGGTGCCGAAGTAGAACGGCACAGGGTCGATGGTAGCCGCCGCGAGCGCGAAGGCCCCGATGATGCCGTACGCTCCGAGCACGATGCTGCCGGCGTACGCGATGCCGTCGAGGATGCGGCGGCTGGTCCCGAGCGGGCGGCCGAACAGCTCGCTGAAGCGCACGAAAAGTGCGAGCGAAAGCGTTCCCAGGATGCCGCTCCACTCCAGCGAGGACACGGCGACGTCGACCGCCGGCCACGGCGTGGCGAGGAACTGCAGCACGTCGGCGGCGACGTACACCGACATCGCGAGCGACAGCAGCCGCGCTTCGGGCACGGCCGGGCGCCGCCATCCGATCACCGCGGCGAAAGCAGCCATCCAGAGCAGCATCACGTATGCGGCCCAGCCGAACCCGTCCAGGCGCGTGCGCTCGGGGACGATCGTGACCGTGCGGACGCTGCCGCCGCGCTCGATGCGAAGCGGCACGGCGCGTCCCGCAACCGGGGACGCGATCAGCAGCACGCGGTCGTCGAGCGAGAGCGCGCGAAGGTCGATGCGATCGCCGGCGCGCACGCCGGCACGCGCGGCGGGCCCGCGCGGCGTGACCGAGGCGACCGTAACCGTATACGGACGATGGGCGGGAACGAGCGACAAGCCGGCGTCGCCGTTCGTTCCGAGGACCGTCTTCGCGAGCAGCACGAGAACGACGAGCGCCCCGGCAAAGGCCGCGACGCCGACGAGCACCGCCCGCCAGGCCGCCGCCCGCGGAGCGCCGTCGTTCACCGGCGGGTCAGTTGTCCTGTTCTTCGTCTTCGTCGGGCGCCGTGTTCTCGGTTTCCGCGCCGCCCGGACCGCCTTTGGGGCCGCCGTCCATCTGCCAGAATGCTCGCATGTCGGGCCTCCTTTACGCTCGTGTGCCGACCCCGGAACGCGCATGTTCGGAACGCACGGCCGTAATCTTCTCCGACCCGACCGCGCTCATTCGTCGAACAGTTCGCTCTCGGGCGGTTTGCCGGCGCTGCGGCGGCGCTTATCGATCCATGCGCGCAGTCGCGCTTCGTCACCCTGGCGCTCCGGCCGGAAGTACTCTCGTTCGCCGAGCGCTTCGGGCAGGTTCGACTGCAGCACCACCGCGGGCGGCAGGTCGCCTTCGGCCTCCATGCCCGCGTAATCGGTGTGCGCGTAGCGGTAACCCTCGCCGTAGCCGAGGTTGCGCATGAGTTTGGTCGGCGCGTTGCGGAGGTGCAGGGGCACCGGATCGTTGCGCGACGCTTCGACGTCCGCGAGCGCGGCGGAGTACGCGCGCCCGACCGTGTTCGACTTCGGCGCGGTCGCGAGGTACAGCACGGCGTGCGCGAGCGGATAGAACCCTTCCGGCATGCCGACGAAGTGCACGGCCTGCTGCGCCGCCATCGCGATGGGCAGCGCGTGCGGATCGGCGAGGCCCACGTCCTCGCTCGCGAGGATGACGATGCGGCGCGCGATGAACAGCGGGTCTTCGCCCGCGTCGATCATGCGCGCGAGCCAGTAGATCGCGGCGTCGGGGTCGCTCCCGCGCATGGTCTTGATGAACGCGCTGATCGTGTCGTAGTGCGCGTCGCCCGCCTTGTCGTAGCCCGTCGCGCGGCGCTGCAGCGCGTCGGCGATCGTCTGCACGTCGACGGTGCGGACGCCGTCGTCGCCCTTGGGCGCCGCGGACGCGGCGAACTCGAGCGTGTTGAGCGCCGCGCGCGCGTCGCCGTTGGCGAGGTTCACGAGCGCCTCGAGCGCATCGGGCTGCAGCTCGACACGCGCGTTGCCGAGGCCGCGCTCCGGATCGTGCAATGCGCGCACGACCAGCTCGCGCACGTCGTCGTCGCCGAGCGCCTTGAGCACGAAGACGCGCGAGCGCGAGAGCAGCGCGGAGTTCACCTCGAACGACGGGTTCTCGGTCGTCGCGCCGATCAGCGTGACGGTGCCGTCCTCGACGTACGGCAGCACCGCGTCCTGCTGCGCTTTGTTGAAGCGGTGGATCTCGTCGATGAACAGCACCGTGCGCCGTCCGCCCGCGCGCAGCTTGCGCGCGTCGGCCACGACGCGGCGCAGGTCGCCCACGCCGGCGCTGACGGCGGAAAGCCCGGCGAAGTGCGCGCCCGTCGCGTGCGCGATGATCTGCGCGAGCGTCGTCTTGCCCGTTCCCGGCGGCCCCCACAGGATCATCGAGGGGATCTGGTCGGACTCGATCGCGCGCCGCAGCGCGCGTCCCTCGCCGACGATCTGCTCCTGGCCGACGAACTCGTCGAGCGTGCGTGGCCGCATCCGCGCCGCGAGCGGTTCCGGGACGCGCGCGGCGCGCGTCCCCGGATCGCCGTCCGTGCCGTCGAAAAGCCCGATCACGGGAAGGGCAGCTTGCGCTTCTTCGGCTTCGGCGTCGCCTTGACGGACCCGGGCTCGGGCGTCGGCACCGGCTGCTTGATCATCACCGGCTTTCCGCTTGCCTCGACCTTCTTCGTGTTGAGGTTGTAGTCGACGTCGTCGCCCGTGAGCGAAGAAGCCCCCTCTGACGTCTTGACGTTGCCGTCGAGATGCAGCATGCCGCTCGTGCGATTGAGCACGGCGTGCTGCGCGGACATCTTGCGATCGCCCTGCTCGAAATGCACGTTGCCGAACGCGATGTAGACCTTGGCCTTCGAATCGACGTCCAGCTTGTCGCACGTGAGCGTCGACGGACCGCCTTTGGCGTACTCGTCGTCGCCGGCTTCCGGCGCTTTGCCGTTGTCGTGGATCACCACGTTGCCGATCAGCGTCGTCGTGCCCCGCGTGCGGTTGCCTTCGGCACGGTCGGCGGTGCCATCGCTGCCCGGCCGCGAGAACGTGACGTGGTGCGGCATCGTGAAGTCGCCGTTGCCCTTGAGGTCGATCTCGTCGGTCTCGAGCCGGTAGAACGGCGTGTCGAGCGCCGCGCTCGCCGGCGCGGGCGATGACGACGACGCAGGCGATGTGACCGGCGACGGCGCGGGCTTCGGCGACGGCGCGGGCGATGCGGCGCCGGCGCAGCACGCGATGAGCGTGAGCCCGGCGAGCGTGCGGCGTGCCGGCATGCGCGTCACGGCCGGCGCGTCGGCGTGGGCTTCGGCTGCGGTTTGGGCTGCGGCTTCGCGAGCGGCTTGCGCGGCTCGGACGTCGGCACGGTCGCGGCTTTATTCGCCGGCTCGGTCAGGACGGTCGGCGCGCCCTGGATGTGCGCGTCCTTCGTGTTCAGGTTGTAGTCGATGGTGTCGGCGGTTGCCGTCGAGCCCTCCTGGCTCAGGTGCACGTGCCCCTCGAGGTGCAGATCGCCCGTCGCGCGGTTCAGCACGGCTTTGTCCGACGTGCCGCTGCTCGTGCCTTGAGCGAAGTGCACGTTGCCCGTCGCCGTGTACAAGCGCGCGCGCGAGTCGACGTCGAGCTGATCGCACATCAGCGTCGCGGGTCCGCTGCCATGGTACGACTGCGCGCCGGAGACTTCCGGAGCGTTGCCGCTGTCGTGCACGACGACGTGTCCGATCAGCGTCGCGAGCCCTTGCTTGGAGTTTCCGTGCGCGCTGTCGGCGACGGCGTCCGTGCCCGGTCGCGTCAGCCGCACCTTGCCCGGCATCGTGAAGTTGCCGGTCTGGAAGTTGTAGTCGGTGTGATCCGTGACGATGCGGTAGTCGGGGGTATCGAGGCCGGTCGGGCGGTTCGGCGCGGCGGCGCTGGCCGTCGCGGCGCTGGCCGCGAGCAGCACGACGCAGGCGGCGGCCGCGGGCCGGGCGATGCCCATCACAGATTCAGCGAACCCGCATACCCGACGCGCTGACCCGTGCCGATTGCGACGCACGACATCGGATCGTCGGCGACGATGACGGGGATGCCGGTGACCTCACCCAGGAGCGTGTCGAGCCCGCGCAGCAGCGCGCCGCCGCCCGTGAGGATGACGCCGCGGTCGATGATGTCGGCCGCCAGCTCCGGCGGCGTCTTTTCGAGCACGGCCTTGACCGCTTCGACGATCGCCTGCACCGGCTCGGACAATGCCTCGCGCACCTCTTCCGACGTTATCTTCACGGTCTTGGGAAGTCCATTGATCAGGTCGCGGCCGCGAATCTCCATCGCGAGCTCTTGCTCGAGCCGGTAGGCCGAGCCGATCTTGATCTTGATCTCTTCCGCCGTGCGCTCGCCGATCATCAGGTTGTAAACGCGCCGGATGTGCCGGATGATCGCCTCGTCGAGCTTGTTCCCGGCGACCCGGATCGACTGCGAGACGACGATGCCGCCGAGCGAGATCACGGCGACGTCGGTCGTCCCGCCGCCGATGTCGACGACCATGTTGCCGGACGGCCCGTCGATGGGCAGCCCCGCGCCGATCGCGGCGGCCATCGGCTCCTCGATGATGTCGACCGACTTCGCGCCGGCCAGCTTGGCCGCGTCGCGCACCGCGCGCTCCTCGACCGACGTGATCTCGGCCGGGACGCAGATCACGACGGACGGCTTGGGCCGGAACAGCGTCGAGAGGAACGACCGCTGCCGCGTGACCTTCTTGATGAAGTAGCCGAGCATCGCTTCGGTGACCTCGAAGTCGGCGATCACGCCGTCCCGAAGCGGCCGGATCGCCTGGATGTTGCTCGGCGTCTTGCCCAGCATCAGGCGGGCCTCTTCACCGACGGCGAGCGTCTTGTTCGTGCGCACGTCCTTGGCGACCACGGACGGCTCCCGCAGCACGATGCCTTTTCCTTTGACGTAGACCAGGACGTTCGCGGTGCCCAGGTCGATCCCAATATCGATGACGGTGACTCCTTAAAAGACCTTATGCGGTTCGGGCCCCGGCCTCGAAATCCTCAGACGAGGTCTTGCAGCGTCCGCGTCATCGTGCGAGGCGCAGTCCACGGCGGCCAACCCGAGCGTCCGGCATCCTTGCCGCCCAGGGTCGCGATCTTGCCGCCGTCGCCGGCCTACACGCCCGGGAAGACGACCGTTTCGAACGTTCCGGTCGGTTCGTTGAACGGGATGATGCCGCTCGCGCGCTGGACCTGCGCGCCCAGGGACGAGAGCGTTTCCTCGAGCCGCTCGTAGCCGCGGTCGATGTATTCCAGGCCGATGATCTCGGTTTCGCCGTTGGCCGCCAGGCCCGCGAGCACGAGCGCCGCGCCCGCGCGAATGTCCGGTGCTTCGACCGGCGCGCCGGAGAGGAGCGTCGTGCCCTTGACGAGCGCGGTGTTGTTCTCCATCGCGACGCGCACGTCGGCGCCCATGCGCACGAGCTCGTTGACGTACGAGAAGCGCGCGTTGAAGATCGACTCCTCCACGACGCTCACGCCGGGCGCGGTGCACAGGAACGACAGCATCTGCGGCTGCAGGTCCGTCGGGAAGCCCGGGTGCGGCGCGGTGACCACGTCGGTGCCGCCCTTGACCTTGGGTGCCTGCACGCGAATCCAGTCGTCGCCGCTCGTCACGTTGACACCGCATTCGCCGAGCGAGAGCTGCAGCGCGAGCACGTCGTCGGGACGCGTCTTCTTCACCGTGACGTCGCCGCGCGTGATCGCGCCTGCGAGCAGCAGCGTGCCGGTCGCGATGCGGTCGGGAATGATCTCGTACTCGACGCCGTGCAGCTCCGGAACACCCGTGATGCGGATGGTGTCGCCGCCCTGTCCGCTGATGCGCGCGCCCATCGCGACCAGGAAGTTTGCCAGGTCGACGACTTCCGGCTCCATGGCGGCGTTATGGATCACGCTGTCGCCGTGCGCCGTGACCGCGGCGAGCATCGCGTTCTTCGTCGCGCCGACCGACGGCATGCGGAACGACACCTCGCCGCCTTGCAGGCGGCCGTTGCGCGAGCTCGCGATCAGGTAGCCGTGCGCGACGGAAACCTCCGCGTCCAAGGCGCGGAACGCGGCTTCGTGCATGTCGGTCGCGCGCGTGCCGAGCACGCAGCCGCCCGGGAGCGGCACCTCCGCGCGGCCGAAGCGCCCGAGCAGCGGGCCGCACAGGTCGAACGACGCGGCGAGCTTGCGCACGAGCGTGTACGGCGCGCGCGCCTTGTTGACGTTGGCCGCGTCGATCGTGATCGTGTTGCGGTCGTGCAGCGAGAGGCGCGCGCCGAGCGCTTCGAGCAGCGACCACATCACCGACACGTCGGTGATGCGCGGCACGCGGTGCAGCGTCACCTTGCCGCGCGCGAGCAGCGCCGCCGCCATGATCGGCAGGGCGGCGTTCTTCGCGCCCTGCACCTCGACGCTGCCTTCGAGTCGCGCGCCGCCCACGACACGCAGCGTCGTGTCGAGCCGGTCGAGCACGTTCATGCGGCGGTCCAGCCCGCCAGCGCTTCGAGCGCGATCGTCGCCGTGTCGTGCGGGCCGCCGGTGAACGTCGCCTGCAGGCGACCGTCGGCAGCGACGCCGATCTGCACCGTGAACGCGCGCGTTCCGTCGACCTCGCGCATCCGCGCGCGCGCGCTCTCCGCCATCCCCGCGTACCGCGAACCGTCGACGTCGGAGAACCGGATGTTGCCGTCGGCGTAGAAGCCGAACGCGAAGACGCCGTCGGCGGCCGAGCCGCGCACGATCTGCGTCGCATCGTCGGCGACCTCGGTGATGAACCGCGGCAGCGGGCGCGGCTCCGTCAGCGTCTCGCGCGGCCGCGATGGCGGCGCGCCGAACATCGGCGCGTCGGGCGACGTCGCTTGGACGCGCACGACGGCGGGCGACGGCCGCGGACGGGGCGGCTCGTCGAACGGCGCTTCGAAACGCGGCGCCGCGATCGTGTTCTCGAAGACGCTCGGCGGGAGCTCGAAGCGGTCCGCGACGCGGTTCGCGTGCACGATCGCGGGACCGGGCGCCGGCTCGCGCTCCGGCGGACTCGGCGGCGGGGGACGTCGCTCGGGCGCCGGCGCGGCGGGCGCAGCGGGCGTCGCGCGCTCGGCTGCGGCGGGCGCGTCGGGCGCCGCGGGAGCGGCCGCAGGCGCAGGCGGCGGCGGGGCGGCGGCCGGCTCGGGTGCGCGCTCGGAGGCCGGAGGCGCGGCGGGGGCCGCCGGAGCCGCCTCCGGCGCACGGGAGGGCGCCGGCCCAGCCGGCGGCGCCGCGTCGGCGGCCCCCGGCGCGAGCGCTTCGCGCTGCCCCGGCGGCTCCGGTGGTCCGGGCGGGGGCGGCGGCTCGGCGGAGCCTTCCTCGGTTTTGACGCTACGCTCCATCGCCCACGCGCAGAGGCTCAGACCGGCGAGCATGACCCCGGCGGCGGCGATGAAGACCCAGGGCGGCGTGCGTTTCATTCGCAGCGACCTTCGGCGCGCGGACCCGTCTTTCTTGGGGACAACCGGACCGTGCAGCGCAGCATCATCGCTCCGGCCGAACGCGTGACCAACTTGCGGTGGGGGATCGCCGTTCTTTTGGGGGTCGGAGTCCTCATCAACTACTTCGACCGGGTGAACCTCACGGTCGCCGGGCCGTCGCTCCGCAAGGAGTTCGGCATCGACGACATAGGGTTCGGTTATCTCCTGAGCGCCTTCGCCTGGACGTACGCGGCGCTGCAGATTCCGGTCGGCGTGTTTCTCGACCGCTACGGCGTCGTGGTGATCGGTCGAGTCACGACACTGCTGTGGAGCATCGCGTCGCTGCTCACCGCGCTTTCGAGCGGGTTCGGAGCGATCTTCGCGTCGCGGCTGCTTCTCGGCGTTGCGGAAACGCCGACGTTCCCGATCAACTCCAAAGCGACGGGATACTGGTTCCCGATCAAAGAGCGCAGCCTGGCGACGGCGATCTTCGACGCGGCAGCGAAGCTCGCGACCGGGATCGCAGTGCCGATCGTGGCACTGATCCTCGTCTCGTACGGCTGGCGCATGACCTTCATCGTGACCGCCGCGCTGAGCTTTCTGTTTTTCGTCGCGTTCTACGTCTTCTACCGGAACCCGAGCGAAGACAAGCGGCTCTCGCATGCGGAGCGTGAGTACATCAAAGCGGGCGGCGCGCAGCCCGAAGGCGTCACGAGCGCCGGCAACGTCGGAGCCGCGCTCGGATATCTGCTCCGCCAGCGCAAGGTGTGGGGCTTGACGATCGGATTCTCCGCATACGGCTACTCGTTCTATCTGCTGCTCACATGGCTGCCCGGCTATCTCGTCAAGACGTACCACATGGACATCATCAAGAGCGGCGCGTACTCGATGGTGCCGTGGATCGTCGCCGCGATCGCCGACCTCATCGTCGGCGGCTGGCTCGTCGACCACCTCGTCGCGCGCGGATTCGAGCAGACCCGCGTACGCAAGACGATCATCGTCATCGGCATGCTGATGGGGCTCACGATCATCGGCGCCGTCACGACGACGAACCCGAACGTCGCGATCTTCTGGATCACCGTGGCCCTGACCGGCCTCGCCTGCACGGCGCCGATCGGCTGGTCGATCCCGTCGCTGATCGCGCCCAAGGGCAGCGTCGGCTCGATCGGCGGCATCATGAACTTCTTCAACAACGTCATGGGCATTCTCGCGCCGATCGTGACCGGCTACATCGTCGCCGGCACGAGCTCGTTCTCGAACGCCTTCATCACGGCGGCCGTCGTATTGCTCGTCGGCATCGCATCCTACGTCTGGCTCTTGGGGAAGATCGAACCGATTCCCGAACCCGCGTCCATCGCGCAGCGTGCCTGACGCGCCGGCCGAGGTCGTCGTCGGCATCGACCTCGGCACGTCCGCGGTCAAGGTGCTCGCGACGACGACGGCCGGGCGCGAGATCGCATCGGGCTCCGAGTTCTACGGGCTCGTGACGCCGCAGGCCGACGTCGTCGAGCAGGACGCGGACGTCGTCTACCGCGCGACGATGCGCGTGCTCGCGCGGGTGCTGTCGGACGTGCGCATGCGCGGCAGCGAGGTCGCCGCGATCGGTCTCTCGAGCGCGATGCACGGCGTGCTGTGCGTCGACGATGCCGGCGAGCCGATCTCGCACGTCATCACGTGGATGGATCGCCGCGCGCACGCGGTCGCCGACAAGTGGCGCGGCGACGGCACCGCGCTCGCGCTGTACGAGGTGACCGGCGCGCCGATGCACCCGATGCTGCCGATCGCGAAGCTGCACTGGCTCGCGGAGTACGAGCCCGCACTGTTCGAGCGCACGGCGCGCTTCGTCGGTCTCAAGGAGCTCGTCGTCTTCCGCTGGACCGGCGAGTGGCTCGTCGACCACGGCATCGCGTCGGCGACGGGGATGCTCGACCTGCGCGCACGCGACTGGCACCCGCGCGCGCTGCAGCTCGCGGGCGTCGCCCCCGAGCGCCTGTCGCGCCTCGCACCGCCGTCGACCGCCGTGCGCGAGTTCCGCCCTGCGATCGCGCGCGAGCTCGGGCTCACCAACGCGACGGCCGTCGTGCTCGCGTCGTCCGACGGCGCGCTGGCGAACATCGGCGTCGGCGCGGGCGAGCGAGGGGACGTGGCGCTCACGCTCGGGACGTCGGGTGCGGTTCGCGTGCTCTCGAGCGAGCCGCTCCTGGACGCCCGCGCGCGCACGTTCTGCTACTGCGCCGACGACCGCCGGTACGTCGTCGGCGGTCCGACGAGCGCCGCGGGCGCGTCGCTCGACTGGATCTTCGCGCTGCTGCTCGACGAGCTGCCGAAAGAGGCGCGGTTCGCGCGCGCCGTCGAGCTCGCGGCGGCGATTCCGCCGGGAGCGGACGGCCTCGTGGTGCTGCCGTTCTTCGCCGGCGAACGCGCACCGTACTGGAACAGCGCGCTGCGCGGAACGTTCGACGGCCTCGACCTCGCGCACGATCGCCGCACCATCCTGCGCGCCGCGTTCGAGAGCGTCGTCTACGGCGTGTACGCGGTGTACGCGGTGATGGGCGACGTCGGCCGCCGCGCGGAGCGGCTGCTGCTCAGCGGCGGGCTCACCAAAGCACCGCTGGTGCGGCAACTGCTCGCCGACGTGTTCGGCCTCCCGGCGGTGCAGCCGCACGAACAGGAAGCGTCGGCGTTCGGCGCCGCGCTGCTCGCCGCCGCGTCCGTCGGGCTCGTCGACGACGCCGTCGCTGCGGCACGCGCGGCCGGATACGACGAGCCGACGCGGCCGAACGCGGAGCTTGCGGCGACCTACCGGGCCGCGTTCGAGAACTATCGCCGGTACGTCGACGTGCACTTGCCGCTCACCGGCTGACGCGGCGTCAGCCCGCGCGGTCGATTCGCGCAGGCTGCGTGAGAAACGCGTGCAGCGTGTGTCGGAACATCGCGCGGTTGTAGCCGAGCACGAGCGAGTGGGCCGAACCCGGCAGCACGGCGTACTGCTTGTCCCGCGTACCGAGCTTCGCGAAGAACCCGAGCACGTCGGCTTCCGTCGAAATGCCGTCGTACTCGCCGCGCGCCAGCAGAACGGGCACGCGCAGCTCCGCCGGATCGACCAGCGGAAGCTTCGTGACCATGTCGAGATAGGTTCCGGTCGGCACGCTGCCGCCGAACGGTTTCTCCGCGGCGTACAGCGCGTCGCCAACCGCCGGATCCGCGGTGCCGGGTTGGTCGCGCGTGAAGATGCTGCGGTACAGCTCGAGCGTCGCGGGGCGCATGGTGTGCGTGCGGTAGAATTCGACGTCTTTCGCGCGGTTCGCGAGCGTCGGAGAGCCTTGGCCGGTCCACGTGAACGCCGAGAGGCCGAGACGGCCGACGGCGTCGGGCTGCGCGACGGCGAACGCGGCGGCGCGAATGCCGCCGGACGACTCGCCGAAGAAATGCGCGCTGCCGGCACCCGTTTCACGGCGCACGACGTCCATCGCCGCGCGCAGGTCGGCGACGCCGCTCGCGATGTCGGAGTTGCCGCTCGTGCGGTCCGACCTTCCGTAGCCTTCGTGGTCCATCGTCCAGACGTCGAAGCCGAGGCGCGCGAACGCGTCCATCATCGAGTAGTCGCTTGCGCCGGGGACGGTCAGGTCGAACGTCGAGCGGCCGCTCATCGACGACCCGTGAACGAGGAAGAGACGCGGCATCGCGCCGGCGCGCGGGGCCGGCACGACGCGCTTGCGGTAGACGGCGAGCCTGACGGAACCCTTGTGCGCCCAGAACTCCTCGCTCGCGATGTCCCGTTCCGCGGCGGCCGCCGCGGTCGCTGCAGCGGGCAACGCGACAGCCGCCGCCCCGAGCACCGTTCCGAACCGCGCGCGCTTCATGCCGTCCGCTTCGTCGCACAACCATTGTCACCCTGAGCTTGTCGAAGGGCGCAACATGAACGCTCGACGCGCAGATGCGACCGTGTACGCCGCGTTGGTGGTGCTTGCGCTCGTCTGGGGCTACACGTGGGTCGCGATCAAGATCGCCACGCACGACGCGTCGCCGTACGTCGTCGCCGGAATGCGGCTCGGGATCGCGACGCTGATCCTGTTCGCGATGCTGGCGCTGACGGGGCGCTCTCTGCGCCCGACGCCGTTCGTGCCGACGCTGATCCTCGGCTTGCTGCAGACGACCGGCTGGACGCTGCTGCAGACGTTCGCCGTGTCGATCGGCGGCGCGGGCAAGTCCGCGGTCCTCGGCTACACGATGCCGTTCTGGACCGCGCTGCTCGCCTGGCCGTTCTTGGGCGAGCGCGTCACGCGGCTGCGCTGGCTCGCGCTCGCGCTCGCCGCCGTGGGCCTGGCGTTCGTCATCGCGCCGCTCGACCCGCACGCGTTCATCGCGGACGGGCTGGCCATCGCAGCCGGCATCTCGTGGGCGGCGAGCACCGTGTACGCCAAGCGGCTGCGCGCGGCGCACGAGGTCGAGCTGCTTTCGCTCACGGCGTGGCAGCTGCTATGGGGCACGCTGCCGCTGCTCGTGCTCATGCTGCTCTTTCCGGCGCCGATTCGCTGGACGCCGTCGTTCATCGCCACGATGGCGTTCATGTCCGTCGGCGGCGGCGCGCTCGGATGGTTCCTGTGGATGTTCATCCTTTCTCGGCTGCCCGCCGGCGTCGCGAGCATCGCGTCGCTCGCAACGCCGGTCGTCGGCGTCCTCGCGGCCGCGTTGCAGCTGCATGAGATTCCGCCGCCCGCGCAGCTCGGCGGCATGGCGCTGATCGTGGTCGCGCTGTTCGTGAACGCGCGTTCGACGACGCCCGACCGTACGATGCAAGCGCAAGCTCAAACGGCTCCGTAAGACGGCAGAGGGCGCGCGACGGCAGGCAAATCGGCGGCGCGTGCGAGAGAACCACGGTGCGGAGGAGCATCCCAGTGTCTCATGTCAGCGGCGTCCATTTTCTGCAGATTCCGGGGCCGACCAACGTCCCCGAGCGCGTCCTGCGCGCGATCGACCGCGCAACGGTCGACCATCGCGGCCCGGGCTTCGCGAAGCTCACCTTGGAGATCCAGGAGCTGATCCGGCCGGTGTTCGGCACCACGCAGCCCGTCGTGATCTATCCGTCGTCGGGGACGGGCGCGTGGGAAGCGGCGCTGGTGAACACGCTCTCGCCGGGCGACCGCGTGCTGATGGCGGAGACGGGGCAGTTCGCGGCGCTGTGGAGCAAGCTGGCGTCGCGCCTCGGCCTCGACGTGGAGATCATCCCGGGTGACTGGCGGCATGGCGCCGATCCGGACGCGATCGCCGAACGTCTGGCGGCGGATCGCGACCGCACGATCAAGGCCGTCGCGATCGTGCACAACGAGACGTCGACCGGCGTCACGAGCCGCGTCGCCGACGTGCGCGCGGCGATCGATCGCGCCGGACATCCGGCGCTGTTCTTGGTCGACACGATCAGCTCGCTCGCGTCGATCGACTACCGCCACGACGAATGGGGCGTCGACGTCACGGTGGGCGGCTCGCAGAAAGGGCTGATGCTTCCGCCCGGCCTGGCCTTCAACGCCGTGTCGGCAAAAGCGCTCGCCGCGTCGCGCACCGCGAAGATGCCGCGCTCGTACTGGGCGTGGGACGAGATGCTCGACGCGAACCGCACCGGCTACTTCCCGTACACGCCGGCGACGAACTTGCTCTACGGGCTGCTCGAAGCGCTCACGATGCTGCACGAGGAGACGATGCCGGCGGTTTTCGCGCGCCACGCTCGCCACGGCGAGGCGACGCGCCGCGCGGTCCGCGGGTGGGGGCTCGATATCCTCGCCGTCGACCCGCGCGAGTACTCGAACACGCTCACCGCGATTCTCGTGCCGGACGGCGTCGACGCCGACGCGCTCCGCGCGACGATCCTCGACCGCTTCGACATGTCGCTCGGGACCGGGCTCGGCAAGGTGAAGGGCCGCGTGTTCCGCATCGGTCACCTCGGCTCGTTCAACGACCTCATGCTGGCGGGCACGCTGTGCGGCGTGCAGATGGGGCTCGGCCTCGCCGGCATCGCGCACGGCGACGGCGTCTCCGCCGCGCTCGACTACCTCGCCGCGCCGACGACGGCGCCGCAGTTCGCCGCGGTCTGAACCCCGCCCGCGTGAGCGTTACCGCGCGCGAGCCGGTGCTCGCGCGGCGCGTCGAGTCGCGCCTCCGCGCGGAGGTCGCGGGCGACGTGCTCTTCGACCGCGTCTCGCGCGGGATGTACGCGACCGACGCCTCCATCTATCAGATCCAGCCGCTCGGCGTGGTCATTCCGCGCACCTCCGCGGACGTGGAGGCGGCGCTGTCGATCGCGCGCGAGTCCGGCGTACCGCTGACCGCGCGCGGCGGCGGAACCTCGCAATGCGGCCAGACGGTGAACCACGGTCTGATCGTCGACGTCAGCCGCCATTTGCGCGAGCTCGTCGGCGTCGATACGGCGGCGCGGCGCGCGCGGGTGCGACCGGGCATCGTGCTCGACGACCTCAACCGCGCGCTGCGGCCGCACGGCCTCTTCTTTCCGGTCGATCCGTCGACCGCAAGCCGCGCGACGATCGGCGGCATGACCGCGAACAACAGCTCCGGCGCGCGCTCGATCCGGTACGGCATCATGGCCGACAACGTCGCCGGTATCGACGCCGTGCTCGCAGACGGCACGCGCGCGTACTTCGGCGAGGTCGACGACGGCGCCGCATCGCCCCGGTACCGGGAGCTCGTCGAGCGCGTGCGCGCGATCGCGGCGCGCGAGGCGAGCGAGATCGACGCGCGCATCCCCAAGGTGCAGCGCCACGTCGGCGGCTACGCGATCCAGCGCGTGCGCGCACGCGGACCGTTCAACATGGCGAGCCTGCTCGTCGGCTCCGAGGGAACGCTCGCGCTCTTCGACGCGATCGACCTCGTGCTGCAGCCGATCCCGCCGGCCAAGGCGCTCGGCGTTTGCCATTTTCCGTCGTTCGCCGACGCGATGCGCTCGACCGAAGCGCTCGTCGGGCTCGATCCGGTAGCCGTCGAGCTCGTCGACCGCACGATGATCGAGCTGTCGCGCGAGATCGCCGCGTTCGCGCCGGCGATGGCGAAGTACGTGCGCGGCGAGCCCGGCTCGCTGCTGCTCGTCGAGTTCACCGGCGACGAGCCCGAGCCGCTCGCCCGCAAGCTCGACGAACTCGACGAGACGATGGCGCAGCTCGGTTTTCCGAACGCGGTGGAGAAGCTGACCGGCGCCGCGGCGCAAGCCGAGATGTGGGAAGTGCGCGCGGCCGGTCTGAACATCATGACGTCGATGCGCGGCGACGCGAAGCCCGTCTCGATCGTCGAGGACTGCGCGGTGCCGCTGCGCCATCTCGCCGCGTACACCGAGCGCCTCAACGGCATCTTCGCGAAGTACGGCACGAAGGGCACGTTCTACGCGCACGCATCGGTCGGGTGCCTGCACGTGCGCCCCGTGCTCAACGTCAAGCGCGACGAAGACGTGGGCAAGCTGCGCGCGATCGCCGAGGAGACGTTCGCGCTCGTGCGCGAGTACGGCGGCGCGCACTCCGGCGAGCACGGCGACGGCATCGTGCGGTCCGAGTTCCACGAGGAGATGTTCGGAGCGCGCATCGTCGAGGCGTTCCGCGACGTGAAGCGCGCGTTCGACCCGGACGGCGTGCTCAATCCCGGCAAGATCGTCGACGCGCCCAAGATGGACGACCGCGCGCTCTTCCGCTACGGCGCCGGCTACGCGCCGGTGCCGCTGCCCGAGGTGCTCGACTGGTCGGAGTGGGGCGGATTCACCGGCGCCGTCGAGATGTGCAACAACAACGGCGCGTGCCGCAAGAGCACCGGCGGCGCGATGTGCCCGTCCTACCGCGTCACCGAGGACGAGCACCACGTCACGCGCGGGCGCGCGAACGGCCTGCGGCTCGCGCTGACGGGTCAGCTCGGTGCGGACGGCCTGACGTCCGCCGAACTGTACGACGCGCTCGACCTGTGCGTCTCGTGCAAGGCCTGCAAGCGCGAGTGCCCGACGGGCGTCGACATGGCGCGCATGAAGATCGAGTTTCTGGCGCACTACCGCGCGAAGCATGGGACGCCGCTCGCGGACCGTCTCGTCGCCGGGCTGCCCCGGGCGGCGCATCGTCTCGGACCGCTGCGGCGGCTCGCGAACGTCGCGAGCCGGTTGCCCGGCGCGGCGGCAGTCGTCGAGCGTGCGATCGGCTTCACGTCCAAGCGCGCGCTCCCGCGCTGGCACGCGCAGCCGTATCGCGACCGTCCCGTCCCGCGCAACGGCTCCGCGCGTCACGGCGAGGTCGTGCTCTTCGTCGACACGTTCAACCGCTGGTTCGAGGCCGACGTCGCGCGCGCTGCGGAGCGCGTGCTCGACGCGGCCGGCTACGACGTCGTTCCGGCGCGCGCGAATCCGGGCGCGCGGCCGCTCTGCTGCGGGCGCACGTATCTGCAAGCCGGGCTGCTCGACGACGCGCGCGCCGAGGCGCGCCGCACCGTCGACGCGCTGCTGCCGTTCGCGCAGCGCGGCGTACCGATCGTCGGCCTGGAGCCGTCGTGCCTGCTGACGCTGCGCGACGAGTTCCTCGCGCTGATCCCCGGCGACGCCGCGCGCGCCGTGGCGGCGAACGCGGTGCTGTTCGAGGAGTTCGTGGCGCGTGAGCTCGACGCCGGCCGGTGGGCTCCGCCGCTGCGCGCGCTCGACGCGCGCGCGATCGTGCACGGGCACTGTCATCAGAAGGCCTTCGGCGTGATGCCGGACGTGATGCGCGCCGTCCGGTCGATCCCCGGCCTCGAGGCGAGCCTCGTCGAGTCCTCGTGCTGCGGCATGGCGGGGACGTTCGGCTACGAAGTCGAGCACTACGACGTGTCGATGCGCATGGCCGAACGGGATCTGCTGCCGGCGGTGCGCGCCGCCGGCGACGCGACGCTCGTGATCGCGGACGGCATGAGCTGCAAGCACCAGATCGAACACGGCGCCGGCCGCCGGCCGCTCCACGTGGCCGAAGCATTCGCGTTGGCGCTGGAGGACGCTCGCTCGTGAGCGTGACCGAATCGTGGTGGGACGGGGAGGCCTGGGAGAAACGGCAGCCGCTCGCGCGGCGAAAGGCAGACGTCGAATAGCCGTACGTCACCGAGTCGGTGCTGCTGCTTACTCCGAGCTCGCGCAACGCGTGCAGCGCGGCGCACCTACGGTCGTTCTCGAGCAGCGAGCAGACCTGTCCCGGCCGCAGACCTTCCGGCGTTGCTCGAGGCGCGCTAAACCGTCAGCAGCACTTTGCCGTGGCTGGCGCGCGACTCGACGTGCCGGTGCGCGTCCGCGGCGTCACGCAGCGCGAACCGCGCGCCTTCGATGATGCGCACCTTGCCGGCGGCGACCAGCGCGAACGCTCCCTCGACCCCGGCGCGAAGCTTTTCCGGACGAGCCGCACGGTAACCGCCGGTGGAGTACCCGATCACGGCCCGGTTGCCGGCGTGCAGCACGTTCGTTTTCGCCGTACCCGCGTCGCCCGACGCCTGACCGTAGATGCAGTAGCGCCCGAACTCCGCGAGCAGCGGCAGCGTCGCATCGAACGTCGGGCCGCCGACGGCATCGAGCACGACGTCGACGCCGCGGCCGTGCGTCGCGGCTCGGACGGCCTCTGCGACGTCCTCGCGCGTGTGATCGATCGTCACGTCGGCGCCGAGACCGTGCGCCAGCTCGACCTTCTCCGCGCCGCCTGCGACCGCGACGATCGTTCCGGCGCCGAGCGCGCGCGCCATTTGCACGGCGATCGTGCCGACGCCACCGGCGGCGGAGTGAATCAGCACGGTCTCGCCCGGCGCGAGGCTCGCCGCCGTCGCGAGCAGGTTGTAGGCCGTCACGAGCATCGTCAGCGACGCGCCGGCCTCGTCCGGCACGGCATCCGGCAGGGCGTACGTCAGGACCGGGCGCGCGACCGCGATTTCGGCGTACCCGCCGTCGTCCGGGAACGCGGCGACGCGTTGGCCGGGACGCAGGTCCGTGACGCCGTCGCCGATCGCGCGAATGGTTCCCGAGCAGTCGAGGCCCGGCGTGAACGGCGGCGGGCCGCCGCGGTAGCCGCCGCGCCGGCGCATGACGTCCGCGAAGTTGACGCCCGTGAGCGTGACATCGATGGTGACTTGCCCCGGTCCCGGCGCGGGGTCCGGCTTTTCGGACCACTCGAGGACGGAGGCGTCACCGGTGCGCTGGACGACGATCGCGTGCATCGCGCGCACTTCGCCGGTCGCCCGCGGTATCCGGCGCGATCGTCCCAGCCGATTCTGAGCGATCTCGCGAGCAAAGGGACGAACCCGAATGCGACCAAAGACGCGCGCCATGGCTACGCCGGGGCGCACACCCTGAAATCTGACGACGTGAAGCGAATCGACGATGCGGGCGTGGTCCCGCGCGGCGTCGTGACGCTCTGCGATTCGCATTACTTTCCCGGCCTGCTCGCGCTGCACGCGTCGATCCAGAGCAGCGATCCGTGCGACGTGATCGCGTACGATGCGGGACTCACGCCGGATCAGCGCGAGCGCGCGCGCGGCATTCCGAAGCTGCACGTCGTCGATCTGCCCGACGATCCGCTGATCGCGCAGCTCATCGCCGCGACCAGCGCTGCCGCGGCCCTGGCGAAGCCCGGCAAGCGAATCTGGCCGCTCTGGATCTGCCCGCTGCTGATCCGTGCCGCGCCGGCGCGCGACGTGTTCTGGCTCGACTGCGATCTGCTCGTCCTGCGCGGCCTCGACGAGCTCTTCGCGATGCTCGACGACGGACCGGTGTTCACGCCGGAGAACCTGGCGCCGCACCTCGGGCGGAACTCACCTCGCCTCTACGAGCTGCTGCCGATCGCGCGGGCGTTCAATCCTGCGGTCCCGGTCGTCAATGCCGGTGTCTCGGGCTGGCGGCGCGGCCGCGACGACGAGGCGCTCGAAGCCTACATCCGTCCGATCGCCGCCGCCGCGAGCCACGCCGGCGTGCTCGGCGCGATCGCGTGGCACGATCAGGGCGCGCTGATCTGGGCCATCCAGTCGCGCGGACTCGAGCACCGCGTGCTCGAGTCGCACCGATGGAACTTCGCCGTCGCAAACGCGCGCGTGCCCGACGCGGTTCTCGCGTGGGATCACGGGTTGCTCGGCCGGCTGCGCGCGTGGCTTCCGGACGTCGCGCTCCTTCACTGGAACGGCCTGGCGCCGCCCTGGGCCGCCGCCGGCCCGGCGATGTGAGACGCGCGCCATGCTGATCTCCGTGCACGTGCCGAAGACGGGCGGTACGACCTTCTTCACGCACCTTCGAGAACTCTACGGCGCCCGCGTGATGTGGCACAACAACGACTGGGTCGAGATCGACACGCCGGAGGCGATCGAGCGACGCCGGCGCCACCGTACGGAGCTGATCGGCGACCCGCACGCGTTCGCGCGTCGCTTTGACGCACTGCACGGACACTTCTCGGCACGCGCGTATTACGGGCTCTTCCCCGGCGCGCACCTCATCACGTTCGTGCGCGATCCCTTTCAGCACGCCGTCTCGTGCTACGAGTTCGCCGTCCGCTCCGAATCGCTGCCGCATCCGGGACATCACGCGTTCAAGGCGCGCAACATGTCGATCTTCGACTTGATCGAGCTGTACCCGGACCACCAGTCGATGTACTTCGCCGGCGTTCCGCTTGACGAGTTCGCGCTCGTCGGCATCAGCGAGCGCTACGATGAGAGTCTGGTCGCATTCGAGCGACTCGCCGGCGTGACCGTGCCGGATCGTGGTGCGCGCGCGAACGCGAACCCGCAGCGAGCGGGTGACGGATACGCGATCTCGCTCGACGTGCGGCGCGCCGTGGAGCGCCATCGCGCCGGCGACATCGAGCTCTACCGGCAAGCCGTCGAACGGTTTGAAGCGGCTGCGCGGCACGCTCGTCTGAGCACGCCGTCCGCATGAGACGCCTCGCATCGACACGGGACGCCGCCGCGGCGGCGATACGGCAAGCGGTGGCATTTCTGCGCCGCCGGCAGCTCCCGCACGGCGAGTTCGCGATGATGCTGGGCGCCGGCCGGGACCTCTCCTGTCCGGTGTTCGACAGCTCGCCCTTCGCGACGACGTTCGTCCTGTACGCGCTCGCGCAGGTCGAGCGCGCGACGGTCGACGACATGATGCGCAAGGCGGCCGCCTTTCTGGTTGCGGAGATGGGCTTTGGCGGCGTGTGGAGATACTGGTCGACGCGGCAGCACAAACACGCTCGGCTTCCGCCCGATCTCGACGATACCGCGTGCGCGAGCGTCGCGCTGCAGCTCGCGGGACGACCCGCGCCGCGCAACGCCTGGGTGTTCGTCTCGAGCCGCGACGCGGAGGGTAGATTCCGCACGTGGGTTCTGCCGGCTCCGCGTAACCGCGGCAGCATCCGGTTCGCCGTCGTTCGCGCCATCGCGGAGCGGCAGGCGCGCCTGCGCGCCCGAAGTCTTTCCGTTCCGCCGGATGAGGATCCGCGCTTTCGCATCATGCACATCGATCCCGACGATGTCGATCCGGTCGTGAACGCCAACGTGCTGCTCTATCTCGGCGAGCGGGGCGAGACGCGGTCCGCGATCGACTTCGTCGTGCGTGCCGTGCGCGAGGGGTCCGGGACGCCGAGCGCGTTCTACGAAGACTCGTTGGCGCTCGATCATAGCGTCGCGCGCGCTTTTCGGCACTCGGTGCCGTCCTTCGAAGCGCTGCGCCGGCCGGTCGTCGAGCGCATCGAACGGCGCGTCGCACAACGCGGCGCCCTGACGGCGCTGCACGCCGCGATGGCGCTGTCGGCGCTGCTCACGTTCGATCCGCATGCCGCCCTTGCGGACGGGCTGCTGGAGCAGGTCCTCGCCTCGCAGCGGCCTGACGGCGGCTGGGCGGCCTCGGCGTTCTACAACGTGTGGGGCTCGGAGGAGCTCACAACGGCGTTTTGTCTGGAAGCGCTCGCGCGCTCGTGCTGACCGCGCAGTGAGTCCACGATCGCGGCGAAACGGTCGCGCTCGGCCCGCACGTGCGGCCGGAACAGCAGCACGATCATCAGCAGCACGACGAGGTAGCGCAGATCGACGCGGGCGCAGTCCAGCGCGATGACGATCGGCCCCCACGCTTTGTAGAACGACTCCTCGACGAACGGGACGTACCGTTGCCCGTCCGCGCGAAACATCGCCGTGCGGAACCCGCCGCGCACCGTCTTGTACGCTTCGTATGCGAGGTAGAGCGCGACGCCGGCCCACAAGATCGGCCCACGGTCGCATGCGACGAGCACTCCTCCGAAGCCGGCGACCTCGAGCGGCAGCAGGCCGAGGACGATCGCCCTCTCCACGCGACGCGGGCCGAAATCGTGCACGACCGTGCGCAAACCCGCGGCGGCATCGCGATCCGCTGTGCGCAGCTGGTGCGTGAGGATTCCGCGTACGCCGGCCGCGAGCGACCACAGCGCGAGCGACGTCACGAGCAGCGCGCCGGCCGGGTGCACGGACCAATGCGCCGCGGCGAGGACGGCCAGCATCGCAGGCCAGACGTGCGCGGCGAGCGCATCGGCGGCGATGCCCAGCCAGCGCCGCTCCTTGACGCGCAGCGGCGGAATCGAGTAGGCCGCCGGAAGCGCGATCGCGCCCAGCGTCGCCAGAACACCCGCGATGCCCGCGGCGGCCGCTGCC
The DNA here is from genome assembly GCA_963818845.1 of Vulcanimicrobiota bacterium. Classification (GTDB taxonomy): domain Bacteria; phylum Vulcanimicrobiota; class Vulcanimicrobiia; order Vulcanimicrobiales; family Vulcanimicrobiaceae; genus Vulcanimicrobium. The sequence goes on from CAWFTO010000004.1 coordinate 186,483, forward strand.
AACACCTCGGCGCACGCGGCCGACACGATCACGATCGCGCACGTGCGTCCGGTGCCCCCCGCCTGCGCGGCGTTCGCACGGCCCGCTCGACGGTCTTCCTCGACATCGAAGAGCTCGTTGATTGCATAGCCGTAGTTCCCGACCGCGCAGACCGAGAGCATCACCAGGACGAGCACGGCGATCGCCGCTGCCGAAAGCGTCCGGCCGTCGAGCAGCAGCAGCACCGCGGTGACGGACAGCGGCAGCTTGTTGTACCACCAAGCGCGCCATCGTACGAGAACCGTCACGACCGCGCTCTGTGGCGGGCGCGATGCGCCCTAGACGCCTGCGACGGCGAGCCTGGCGCCGGCGAAGTCTGCCTTGGCCATCGCGCGGCGTTGCGCGGCGAGATCGCCGCCCGCGGCGTGCTGTTCCGCATGCGCCGCCTCGAGATCGGCACGCGCTTGCGCGATGTCGATCTCGTCGCGTTCGAGGGCCGCGTCCGCAAGGACCGTGACCTTGCCCGGCAGCGCCTGCATGAAGCCCTCGCTGCACGCGAGCTCGAGACGGCGCATACCGCCGCCGGCATCGCGCACGTTCGCGCGCAGCACGCCGGGCCGCAGCGCCGTCAGGTACGGCGCGTGCGAGGGCAGGATGCCGACCTCGCCTTCGGTCCCGACGGCAATGACGAGCTCCGCTTCGCCGTCGAACTTCACCGACAGCGGCGTGATCAGCTGGAACGGGATGGGTTTAGCCATGCCAGCCCATGCCGCGCGCGGCTTCCTTCACTTCGTCGATGCCGCCGACGTACAGGAACGCCTGCTCGGGGATGTCGTCGACCTTGCCGTCGAGGATCTCCTTGAACGATGCGACCGTCTCTTCGATCTTGACGTACTTGCCGGAGCGGCCCGTGAACTGCTCCGCGACGAAGAACGGCTGCGAGAACAGGCGCTGCATGCGGCGCGCGCGTCCCACGCTCACCTTGTCCTCGTCGGACAGCTCCTCCACGCCGAGGATCGCGATGATGTCCTGCAGATCGCGGTAGCGCTGCAGCGTCTCCTGCACGCCGCGCGCGACTCTGTAGTGCTCCTCACCGACGATCGCCGGATCGAGGATGCGCGACGACGACGCCAGCGGGTCGACGGCCGGGTAGATGCCGAGCTCCGAGATCGGGCGCGAGAGCGCGGTCGTCGCGTCGAGATGCGCGAACGTCGTCGCGACGGCGGGATCGGTGTAGTCGTCGGCCGGCACGTACACCGCCTGCACCGAGGTGATCGAGCCGTTCTTCGTCGTCGTGATGCGCTCTTCGATCTGGCCCATCTCCGTTGCGAGCGACGGCTGGTAGCCGACGGCCGACGGCATGCGCCCGAGCAGCGCGGACACTTCCGAGCCGGCCTGCATGAAGCGGAAGATGTTGTCCATGAACAGCAGCACGTCCGCGTTCTTCTCATCGCGGAAGTACTCGGCCATCGTCACGCCCGTCTGCGCGATGCGGAAGCGCACGCCCGGCGGTTCGTCCATCTGGCCGAACACGAGCGTCGTCTGCGCGATGACGCCCGACTCTTTCATCTCGACCCAGAGGTCGTTGCCTTCGCGCGTGCGCTCGCCGACGCCGGTGAACACGGAGAAGCCCTTGTGCACCGACGCGATGTTGCGGATCAGCTCTTGGATGAGCACCGTCTTGCCGACGCCGGCGCCGCCGAAGAGTCCGACCTTGCCGCCGCGCGTGTACGGTGCCATCAGGTCGACGACCTTGATGCCCGTCTCGAAGATCTTCGGCGTCGGATCTTGCTGCGCGAACGTCGGCGCTTCGCGGTGGATCGGCCAGTACGCCGCGGCCTCGACGGGCGCGTCGGAGTCGATCGCCTTGCCGAGCACGTTGAAGATGCGGCCCAGCGTGCCCTCGCCGACGGGCACCGTGATCGACGCGCCCGTGTTCGTCACGACCGCGCCGCGCACCAGGCCGTCCGTCGAACCCATCCCTAGGCAGCGCACTTGGTTGTTGCCGAGCTCGCCCTGAACCTCGAGCACGAGATCGCGCTCGGCCATCGCGGTGCCGGACAGCTTGATCCCGGCGCCGAGGTGCGCGCCGCTGCCGTTCGATCCGGCCGTGGCCGCACCGCCGATGTGCACGGTCAACGCCATGTTGATGTTCGGCAGCGACTCGGCGGGAAACTCGACGTCGACGACGTTGCCGAGAACCTGGACGACCTTTCCGGTCGCGAGGGTAGTGTTGGTGGCGGTGGCGGTCACGATATGCTGTCCTTTTTGCTGAATGTCCGGTGCGGCTCGGTCACAAGGACCGAACGCGAAGGGTTGAGCCGCAGGCTCAACCCGCTAGGGCTTCGGCGCCGCCGACGATCTCGAGGATCTCCTTGGTGATCGCAGCCTGGCGCGCTTTGTTCATCTCGACGGTATTCTGATCGATCAGCTTCTTTGCATTGTCCGTGGCGTTGTTCATCGCGACGAGCTGCGCCGCATAGAACGACGCGTTGGTCTCGAGCATCGCCGAGTAGAGCGTGAACTCGAGGTACTTGGGCAGCAGGCGGCCGAGCACGAACTCAGGCGACGGCTCGAACTCCACGGCGCCCGACGACGTCTTGGCGGCGTTGTCTTCCGGCACGATCGGCAGCAGTTGCCGCATCTCGGGCCGCTGCGTCATCATGTTGACGAGCTTGGGCGAGACGAGCGTCACCGAGCCGATGCGTCCGGCGACGAAGTCGTCGCTGACGCGGTTGGCGAGCTCGACGGCGTTCGCGAACATGTCGCCCTGCGCGAGCGGCCAGAACTGCAGCGTCTCGCCGCGCTGGCGCCGCAGCGCGTTGCGCGCCTTGATGCCGACCGCGTACCACGCGAGGTTCGGCGTCTCGCGCCCATGGCTCTCCGCCATGCGGATCAGGTTCGCGTTGAACGAGCCCGCGAGCCCTTTGTCCGCCGTCATGAGGATCACGCCGCCCGGCACGCCCGCCGCGCCCGGCTTCATGAACGGGTGGTCGACGGCGCCGACGTTCGCGATCAGGTCGCGCAGCATCGCGCCGATCGCGTCCGCGTACGGGCGCGACTGCTTCTGCAGCGCCTCCGCGCGGCGAATCTTCGCGGCGGCGACCTGCTTCATCGCCTTGGTGATCTGCTGCGTGTTCTTCAGCGACCGAATCCGGTCGCGAAGGTCTCGTACTGAGGGCATCTACTCGAGCCTACGGTCACGTCCGCTTCGCGGACGCGACTGCGGGCCGTGCGCCACGCGTGGCGCCTCCGCAGTCGGCATGGTCGTGCTGTTCATGGTGCCTTCGGCCTAAAAACCTTTGTTGAAGTCTTCGATCGCCGCGATGAGCTGTGGCTCCACGTCGCCGGAGAGCGCGCTCGTGGTGCGGATCGTGTCCGGAATCTGCGGATACTTCTCGTGCAGGAACGCGACGAACCGGCTGACCCAGTCGCCGGCGCGGTCCGTCGGGATGTTGTCCAGGTAGCCGCGCGTCGCCGCGAAGATCACCGCGACCTGGTCTTCCATCGGCTGCGGTGCGCCCTGCGGCTGCACGAGCACCTGCGTCATCTTGTCGCCGCGGTTCAGCTGCTGCTGCGTCGCCTTGTCGAGGTCGGAGGCGAGCTTCGCGAACGCCGCGAGCTCGCGGTACTGCGCGAGGTCGAGCTTCAGGCGGCCGGCGACCGACTTCATCGCCTTCGTCTGCGCCGACGAACCGACGCGCGACACGGAGATGCCGACGTCGACGGCGGGGCGGATGCCCTGGAAGAACAGACCGCTCTGCAAGTAGATCTGGCCGTCGGTGATCGAGATGACGTTGGTCGGGATGTATGCCGATACGTCGCCGGCCTGCGTCTCGATGATCGGAAGCGCCGTGATCGAGCCCGCGCCCTTCTCGTCGGACAGCTTCGCCGCGCGTTCGAGCAGGCGCGAGTGCAGGAAGAAGATGTCGCCCGGATACGCTTCGCGTCCGGGCGGGCGGCGCAGCAGCAGCGAGACTTCACGGTACGCCTGCGCGTGGCGCGTGAGATCGTCGTAGATCACCAGCACGTCTTTGCCCTGGTACATGAAGTACTCGGCCATCGCGCAGCCCGCGAACGGTGCGATCCACTTCAGCGACGCCGGCTCGGCGGCGGAGACGGTGACGATGGTGGTGTACTCCATCGCGCCGTGGCGCTCGAGCGTCTGCTGCAGCGCCGCGACGGTCGAGTTCTTCTGCCCGATCGCGACGTAGATGCAGATGACGTTCTGACCGCGCTGGTTGATGATCGTGTCGATCGCAATCGCCGTCTTGCCGGTGCCGCGGTCCCCGATGATCAGCTCGCGCTGTCCCTTGCCGATCGGGATCAGCGCGTCGATCGCGCGGATGCCGGTCTGCAGCGGCTGCTTGACGGACTGCCGCTCGATGACGGTCGGCGCCGTGTTCTCGATGGTGCGGTACTCGACGGCCGTGATGTCGCCTTTGCCGTCGACCGGAAGCCCCAGCGGGTTCACGACGCGCCCGAGCATCGCCTCACCGACGGGAACCGACGCGATGCGGCCCGTGCGGCGCACCTTGTCGCCTTCCTTGATGTCCGTATCCGGTCCCATGATCGCGACGCCGACGCTGTCCTCTTCGAGGTTGAGCACGATGCCGTTCAGGCCGTTCGGAAACTCGATGAGCTCCGACGCCTGCGCGTTGTCGAGGCCGTAGATGCGCGCGATGTTGTCGCCGACTTCGATGACGGTGCCGACTTCGGCTTCGTTCGTCCCCGTCTCGTACGTCGCGATGCGCTGTTTGATGATTCCGGCGATTTCGTCGGCGTTGATCATGGCTAGCTTTCCGGCCCTTCGACGGGCTCAGGGTAACAGGGTTGGCTCAGTTTGCGCTCAGCAGGCGCGCGATGTCGTCGAGGCGGCCGGCGATGCTGCCGTCCGCGGCCTTGTCGCCCATGAGCACGCGCACGCCGCCGATCAGCTTCGGGTCGACCGCCTGCGTGACGTCGAAACTGGTGCGGTACGCCGAGGCGAGCCGCTGCACGATGGCGTCCAGCGCGCCCTTGTCGAGCGGCCGTGCGCTCACGACGCGCAGCACCTGCGCGCCGCGCGCCTCGCGCTCGAGCGCGTCGAACTGCTCGACGATCTCCTCGGCGAGCGCTTCGCGGCGCTTGCGTACCAGCAGCAGCATCGTGTGGAGCGCGATCGCGTCGAGCTTGTCGAACGCTTGGGCGACGATCGTCTCCTTCTCGCGCCGGTCGACCACCGGCGAACGGAAGAAGCGCAGTACGTTCGGGTCGGCCGCAAGCGCTTCGACGAACGTGTGCAAGTCGCGCTGAACGGCGGGGATGCGGTTCGCCTCCTGCGCCAACTGGAAGACGGCGGTGGCATAGCGGCGCGCGAGCGTCTGGTTGGGCATCAGACGCGCCCCCGCGCCAGGTCCTCGACCGTCCGGTCGACGAGCGCGCGGTCCGTCGCGGGCGTGATTCGCGCGGGCGCGTCGTCGCGCGCCTTCGCGAGCGCCTTCTCGATGAACTCGATGCGCAGGCGGTCTCTCGCGGCGATCCGCGCGCGGTCGAGCTCGCCCTCCGCGTTGCGCACGAGGCGTTCGGCCTCGTGCCGCGCTTCCTCGACCGTCTTACGCTTGTCGCGCTGAATCATCAGGTCGATGCGCGCGCGAATCTCACGGCAGTCGTCGTCGGCTCGCGCGATCTCACCGCGGGCCGCCTCCACGTCCGCGCGCATCCTCTCGCGACGCGCCTCGGCCTCCGCGAGCTCCGCGTTCTTCGACTGCTGGTACGACTTCACGCCGGGCGCGATGAACTTGTTCCAGATCACGACGACCGCGATGAAGAAGATGACCGCGCCGACGATCTGCGAGACTTGGGCCAGGGTCTCCAGGCTCACGCGACACCTCCGAGCGCGCGGTCGAGCATGTCCGCGGCGAGCCCCTCGACGATGCGCGGCTCATCACGGCGTGCCGCGGCGATCTCGATCGCGACCTCGGCGTGCGCCTTGGCCGTGATGCCGGCCGCGCGCGACTGCGCCTCGCTCACGATTGCGTCAGCCTCTTTGCCGGCCTCGGCGCGTGCGCGCGCGACCGCTTCGTCGGCTTCGCGACGCGCCGCGCTGCGGTGCTCCTCCGCTTGCCCGCGAAACGCCTTCGCCTCCGCGTGAAGCGACTCGATGTCGTGCTTCAAACCGTCGATGTACGTCCGACGCCGCGCGATCGCCGCCCCGACGGGTTTGAAGAAGATCACGTTGAGGATCGCGAGGAAGACGATGAGGTTGACGAGCTGGACCAGCAGCGTCCCGTCGAGGGAGAGCATGGAGTGCTAGTGCGCGCCCCCGAGGATCTTCGTGACCAGGTTCAGCACGCCGCCGCCAACCGCGAAGAACAGGAAGAAGCCGAGCACGAGCCCGATGATCGGGAACGCCTCCAGAATACCGACGCCCAAGAAGAAGAACGTGAAGATGTTGCCGCGCGCTTCGGGCTGGCGCGCGATCGACTCGACCGCCTTCGACGCGACGATACCGTCGCCGACGGCGGAACCGAGGGCAACGGCCGCGACGATCAGGGCGAAGCCCAAGATCAGGACGGCGGCTACGACGGAATCAGGACTCACGGTTGACCTTTCACGGGTGGGGTTAATGTTCGTCGGCCGTGGCCAACGACAGATAGACGATGCTGAGCAGCGTGAAGACGAACGCCTGGATCGTTCCGATCAGAAAGTTGAAGAACTCGATGCCGATCGGCGCGACGGCCGAGATGATGGAGATATTCACCGGCCCGACCACGACGTTCGCCGTGATCACCGTCGCGATGACGAACAGCAGCAGCTCGCCGGCGAGGATGTTGAACGCGAGACGCATTGCGAGCACGACCGGCCGCGCGATCTCTTCGATCAGGTTGATCGGAAAGAGGAAGACGTACGGCTTGAACAGGTGCGCGTACGCTTTGATGCCGCTCTTGCGGACCGCGAGGAACTGGATGCCGAAGAACACGCACAGCGCGAACGCCGCGGTCGTGTTGAGGTCGGCGGTCGGCGAGCCGCCGAACGGAAGCCCGAGCGCCTTGAGGAACAGCACGCCGAACTCGTTGAGGATCCAGATGAACAGGAAGATGCCGACGAAGATCGGCACGAACTGCTCGCCGCGCGGCCCGATCGTGCCGACCGCGAGGTCGGACAGGAACTGGATGATGCCCTCGAACGTCGCCTGCGTCCTCCGCACGCGGTTCGTCTTGTACGAGCTTCCGAGCCACCAGAAGAAGACGAGCGCGATCGCCATCGCGACCCACGTCGTCAGGATGGTGTCGGCGTGGAACGACCCGAATACCGGGCCGAGGGCCGGTACGTGCCAGGTCGGGTGCTCGCCGATTTGCTCGTGCACTAGGTTCCTTGTCGAACGGTTCGGTGATATGCGATCGCGTACAACGCGAGCGGCGTGAAGAATCCGATGACGTACAGCCCGATCGTCCAGAACGAGCCGAGGCGGACGGCGATCGCCACCGGGAGGATGCCGACCGCAAAGATGCGGAGTTGAGCGTTGAGGGCGAACATCGCGCGATTGCTGCGGCCTTCCAGGAGCCGTTCGTTCGCGCGCATCGTACCCAACATATTCAGAACGCCGACTAACCCACCCAACGCCAGTTGGAGACCGGCCGCGGGATTCCGCGCCGTCGCAAGAACGACGAGCGGGGCGAGGAAGAGCGACGTCCGCACGGTGACCAGGCGCTTGCGGGCATGATATGCCAGCAGCGCGGCCGCCGGGTCGGCGCCGCCTGTCTTGTGCCCGCCCTCGACGTCGACCTCCTCGACGTTTCTCGCACTCACGGTCCGTTCGACTTCAAGAAGGGACGCAGCGCCGCCGCTACCGCGGCGATACCCACGACAAGACCGCCGAACATGCCGGCGATCACCCACCAAGCCGCGCCGGTCAGGCGATAGCCCAGCAGGCCGAGCACAAAGCCGCCCACCACCGTTCCGGTAAAGGCGGCCGCCGCTCCGAGCAGCCGGATCACGCCGCTGCTGATGCGGGCGCGAACTCGTCGGGCGCCGGCCCGTCGCGCAGCACGTGCAGCAGCCAGCCGACGATGCGCTCGGCCGCGCGCCCGTCGCCGTAGGGATTCGAGGCGCGCGCCATCCGCGCGTACGCAGCGCGGTCGGTGAGCAAGCGCCGCGCGCCTTCGACGATGTCGTGCCGATCGGAACCGACGAGCCGCAGCGTGCCCGCTTCGAGGCCCTCCGGCCGCTCGGTCTCGCGCCGCATCACGAGCACCGGCCGCCCGAGCGTCGGTGCTTCCTCTTGCAGCCCGCCGGAGTCCGTCAGGACGAACCGCGACGCCGCGACGGCCGCCACGGTCTCGGCGTAGTTCAGCGGGTCGACGAGGCGGATGCCCGGCGTGCCGGCGAGCTCGGCGTACACGATGGGCCGTACCGCCGGCGACGGGTGCACCGGCCACACGATCTGCGGCCGTTCCGGGAACGCCGCGATCGCGCCGATCGCCTGCGCGATCTCGCGCATGGCGCCGTGGTTCTCGCGCCGGTGCGCGGTGACGAAGATCGTCGGGCGTGCGGGATCGAGCCCGTCGAGGGACGGCGTCGCGATCGCCGACTCGCGGATGCGCCGCTCGGTGGCGAGAAAGGCGTCGATCACGGTGTTGCCGGTCACGACGACGTGCGCGTGGTCCGTACGTTCGGCGAGCAGGTTCGCTTTCGCGCGCGACGTCGGCGCGAAGTGGAACGCCGTCAGCACGCCGGTCATGCGACGGTTCGCCTCTTCCGGGAAGGGCTCGGCGACCGTCGACGTGCGCAGCCCCGCCTCGACGTGGCCGACGGGAATCTTCGCGTAGAACGCGGCGAGCGCCGCCGCCGTGGACGTCGTCGTGTCGCCGTGCACCAGGACGACGTCGGGCCGGTGCTCGGCGAGCGTCTTCTCCATCCCGATGAGGACGCGCGTGGTGATGTCGGTCAGCGACTGCGCGCGCGTCATGATGTCGAGATCGACGTCCGGGACGATCCCGAACAGCTCGAGCACTTCGTCGAGCATCTCGCGGTGCTGCGCGGTGACGCATACGATCGGCTCGACGGCAGGGCGCGCGGCGCGGAGCGCGTGGACGACGGGCGCCATCTTGATCGTATCGGGCCGCGTCCCCATCACGGCCATCACGCGGAGCGGCGCGCTCACGCGGCGTGCAGCGGCGTGTACCCGCTGGTCAGGAGCCATGCCACGATCCCGAGTACGATGCACACGGCGTAGATCAGCATCACCGCTTGCCGGACGTTCAGGCCGAATCGGAAGATCAGCTGGTGGTGGAAGTGGCCCCGGTCGGCTTCGTAGATTTTGCGCCCGGCCCGCGTGCGGCGCACGATCGCCGCCGCCGTGTCGAGCACCGGCAGCGCGAGCACGACGAGCGGCACGAGCAGCGACACCGCGAACGCCGTCTTGCTCACGCCGATGATCGAGACGGTCGCAAAGACGTAGCCGATGAACAGCGCGCCCGAGTCGCCGAGGATGATCTTCGCCGGATTCCAGTTGTAGCGCAGAAAGCCGAGCGCGCCGCCGGCGAGCGCCGCGAGCACGAGCGCGATCTCCGGGTGTCCGCGCTGCAGGTCGATCACGATGAGCGACGCCGCGGAGATCACCGTCAAACCGGACAGCAAGCCGTCGAGCCCGTCGATGAAGTTGATCGCGTTCATCATCCCGAGATACCAGACGAGCGTGAGCGGGATCGGCAGCCACGGCGGCAGATACATCGCCTGCCCGGGGTGGAACGGGTTCGACAGCGGCCCGGCGATGACGAACCCGTACAGCATCGAGATGGCCGCGACGACGGCCTGCGCGACGAGCTTCGCGCGCGGCGCCATCGTCATCACGTCGTCCCAGATCCCGACCATCAGGATCAGCGTGCCGCCGAAGATGAGGCCGATGACGTCGTGCAGGTTGCCGAGGCCTTCGTGCAGATGGTTCGGGCGTACGAGCTGGCCCGTCCGGATCAAATATCCGATCGCGGCGAAGAGCGCGAACGCGAAGCCGAGGTAGACCGCGATCCCGCCGATGCGCGGCTTGGGCTGATCGTGCATGCGGCGCTCGCCCGTCGCGTCGAGCATGCCGACGTTGAGCGCGAGCCTGCGCACGTACGGCGTCGTGAACAGAGCCGTCGCGCATGCGATGATCGCTACGGCAAGGACGACGTAGGGACTCACGTTACGTGCGTACCGGTTCGGGCGTGAACCGCTCGGCCGCCACGCCTGCTTCGCGCAGCAGCATCGCTGCGACCGCGTCGGGATACGGATCGCGGTACACGATGCGCACGATGCCCGCGCTGATGAGCAGCTTCGAGCAGCCGGCGCACGGTTCGTGGGTGCAGTACGCGGTCGCGCCGTCGAGCGAGACGCCGTGCAGCGCGCCTTGGACGATCGCGTTCGCTTCGGCGTGCGTCGCGCGCAGGCAGTGCCCGTCCACCATCGTGCAGCCGACGTCCAGGCAGTGAGGGACGCCGCGCGGCGCGCCGTTGTAGCCGGTCGTGAGGATGCGGTGCGACCGGGTCAGGACGGCGCCGACGCCGGCCCGGGGACACGTCGAACGGGTCGCCACGGTCCGCGCGATCTCCATGAAATACTCATCCCAGCCGGGGCGCGTCGTGCCGCTTATTGCTCGGATTCCGCTTTTTCGCTCCTCGTGATCCACTAATTCCGCATATTCGCCAACGTAGCGCCTCCGACCGTCAGCGCGGATGGGTCGCCCCAAGACCCCTGGCGCGGGGTTTCTTTTTCTTACGAGGGGCGCAGCCCGCGCAAATAGCGAAGCAGGCAAGCGACTACGGCAAGCGTGTCGCCTGCATCCGCCTGCATCAATGAAAGCGGGTCTCCGTGCATCTCTTTTTCGTGGCCGCCGGGGCCGCAACGCTGACGGCGAACTCGCTTTCATGACGATCGTCGGCGCTGCGATAGCGCGACGGCGGATCGTCGCGATGTGGGCAGTGCTCGCCGGTATTCCCGCCGTCTGCATGGCGGTGCTGATCGATCGTCGCAGCATGTGGCTCGACGAAGCGACGAGCATGCTGGTCGTGAGTCGCGATCTCACCGGCATGGTGCAGATTCTCCGGCACGTCGACGCCGTGTTCGCGCTCTACTACAGCCTCCTGCACGCGTGGCTGATGCTCGGCACGGGCACGGTCCATGCACGGATGCTCTCCGTCCTGTTCGCGCTTGCGACGCTGCCGGTCGCATACGCCCTCGCGCGGCGGCTGGTGAGCCGCGAAGCGGCGTTCCTCGCGACGCTGACGCTCGGGACCTCCTACACGTTCCTGCGCTACGCGGTCGAGGCCCGTCCGTACAGCCTCGAACTCCTGCTTTGCGCGGCTTCGGGCTGGTGCTTCGTCATGCTGCTCGACGCACCGCGGCGAGGGAGGTTCGCGGCCTACGCCGCAGCGACGCTGCTCGCGATCTACGCACACCCGCTCGCGATCCTCTGGTCGCTCGCGCATGCTGCATCGCTCGCGTTCGTCCCCCGCTCACGGGCGCTGCTTCGGGGCCTTGCCGTTTGCGCGGCAGCGGTTGCGGCGGGGCTCGTCCCGCTCGTCGCCGGCGTCCGGCTCAACGGTACGCATCAAATCGACTGGATCCCGCCGATGACGCCGGCGCGCGTGCTTGGATTCTTCGAGATGCTTGCGGCCGGCCCCAACGGCGGTCCGTTGGCGCATGGCGAACTCGCACTTGCGTTCGCGGTGAGCGTGGTGGCCGGGGCGGTGATTCTCGTACGGTCAAGGCGCGCGAGCGTCGCGCTCATCGTCCCGGTCTGGCTGCTCGCGCCGACCGTCGCCATGCTGATCATCTCGGTGTGGAAGCCCATCGACGAGAGCCGGTATCTGTGTTACCTCGTGCTCCCGGCCTCCATTCTCATCGGGGTTGCACTGGATGCCGTGCGGCGATCGGCCGGGCGCGTCGCATGCGCAATCGCAATCATCGTCCTCGCGGCGGGGGGCATCGGGCAGATGTTGCTCTATCGTGGGGAAGACTGGCGCGCGACCTCCGCCTTTCTGGACCGCGCTACGCCAGCGGACGGCGTGATCGTCTATACCTCGAACGTAATGCGCGCACTGCAGTATGCGCAGGCCGAACGGGGGCCTTCAATGCGCGGCGTGCGGCTGTACCCGACACTGCGGCCATGGACCGGCGACATGAGCCTGCAGCCCATGCCCCCCGACCTTCCGCGCCGCGCGGCACAGACGTATCCGCGCGTATGGGTCGTGCTCTCGCATCGCAATCGGTCGTGGGAGCCGGCCGTCCTAGCGCCGCTTCGCCGCTACTACCACGATGTCACAACGAAGCAGTTCGGCGACGTCGAGGTCCACGAACTCCGCGTCCGTGATCCGCGCATGGTTCGGCGCTCGCAGCCGCTTCCCCGAGGACAGCAACGTAACCCGATTCCAACGCGACGTCAGGGATGATCGCGCACGATGCCGTAGATCGCTCGAGCGTTGCTTCTTCCGTCGTCTTCGCGCACCGAAAGCTGTGTATTCGTCGGGGGAGGGTTCCGGATCGTTCCTGCTCCTCGGCTCGGCGCGTTTCGTGAGGACACGCGGCAGGTCGTGTCCAAGGTCGAGGAGTGGGGTCCCTCCGCCGTGCTGCCGCCCTTGCCCTCGCGTCCCTTCTGCCCGCGGCCTACGGCTGTGGCGGCCACGGGTCCGCGGTCCCCGCCGTATCGCGCCAGTCGGCCGGCACGACGGCCGCGCTGCGGATCATCATCCCCAAGCCCGGCTCCGCATCGTCCTCAACGCGAGCGCCGCGCTACGTGTCGCCCGCGACCCAAAGCATGTCCGTGCTCGTGACGCGGCACAGCGACGGCACGGCCGTTCTGAATCAAACCGTCGGGCTGACGCCGACGTCGGCGGGTTGCGTTTCGACGCTGACGACGACGATCTGCACGCTGAATCTCCCGCTCGGTCCCGGCACGTACGACATGACGCTCGCGACCTACGACGGATACGACGCCGCGCACGGGACGGCCACGGGTGCAAAGCTGTCGAGCGGTCAGAGCATCGGCTTCACGATCACGGCGGGACAGGCGAACACCGTGTCGGTGACGCTGTCCGGGATCCCGGCGTCGATCACGGTCTTCAGCACCGCGCCCGCAGTGCGCGGCTCGGTCGCCGCCGGCTTCAAAGTGTACGGCTACGGATATGCCTTTGTTCCGTTCACCGTCGCAGCGCTCGACGCAGACGGCAACTACATCGTCGGGCCGGGATCGCCAACGTTCTCCATCTCATCCGGCAGCGCGTTTTCCGTTCACCAACCGACGAGCGCGAATCCGAACACGTTTTCGCTCGAGGCAATCGGCGGCGTGCCGGCGACGGCAAAAATTACCGCGACTGCCGCGTATCCGGATTCGACGTGCTCGACGAGCGGAGCGGTGTGCTCGGCCTCGTTCTTGGCGACCAGCGCGATCCAAACGTTGATCACCGCGGACGGTTACAACGAATACATCAACGTCTTCAGCTACCCGTATGCACGCAACGGCCAGAATCAAATCCAACCGTCCGTGTCCTTCTCGGAACTCGTGCCGAACGCGGTTACCACGGACGGCGCGGGAAACATCTTCGTGGCGGGGGGTTCCGGCAAGGTCACCATCTTCAAGCCCCCCTTCAACAACCAGTCCGGCTCGTACGCGACTGCGACGACGCCGGATTCCAGCGTCAACGCGGTGCTGGTGGGTGCGGACGGAACGCTCTACGCCGGCGGCACGCAGGCAGGCTACGTCTTTGCGCCGCCGTATACCGGCACGCCCATCACCCTGCCCTCGTCCGGCGGTAACGTCGCCGGTTTGGCGGTCGACGCGTCGCGCGACGTTTTCCTTGCCGAGCACGACGTGAATCGCGTCACGATCTATGCGCCGCCGTACACCGGCTCGCCGACGGTCGTCACGTCGGGGATCAGTGCTCCGGCGGCCGTGCTCGTCGATCCGTCGGGCAACCTGTTCGTCGCGAACTCGGGCAGCGGCGTCGTCACGGAGTACCGGCCGCCGTATACCGGCGGACCGATTCAGGTCGGCGACAGCCAACTCGAGAGCTACGGCCCCTACGTCCCGCTCGGGCTCGCCATGGACGGTATGCAGCGCTTGATCGTCGCGGGAGGCAGCGGCGTCGCGGTGTACGTCAAGCCGTATACGGGCACCGCGTACGATAACTGGCCGACGGGAAATGGCGTTCAGGCGTGCGCAGTCGCAGTCGACGTCGAAGGGAGCATCTGGGTGGCTTTTTCCGACAGCGAAGGTGCAGAGGAGCGGAATCTGGACCTCGGCCTCATCCCGGCCTCGTTCGGTAGCGGTTGGAACGACTGCTCGCTCGCCCTCGACCCGCACTAGCCGGCGCGGCCGCGAACCTACTGCGGATAGAAGGCCAGACTGAACTGCTGCGGCCCGTTCACGCCGGCGCTGATCGTCGTGACGGGCGCTGCCGTATACGGCGCGGTGTATTCCGTGACGGTGTTGTTGCCGTTGTTCGCGACGAAAAGGTCACCGGCGCCGTCGACGACGATCGCCTCCGGCCGGCTGATGCTGCTGCTGATCGTCGTCGGCGTCCCGGTATAGGGCGGCGCGTACACGGTCACCGTGTCGTTGCCGTTCGCGACGAACAGGTTTCCGACGTGATCCATCGCGATGCCGTACGGCGCGGCAACGCCGGTGGTGATCGTCGCGATGGGCGCTCCGAATGATCCGCTCGCATACTCGGTCACGCTGCTTTGCGTGTCGACGTTCGCGACGAAGAGATCGCCGAGACCGTCGATCACGGTTTGCTGCGGCGATCGAACTCCGTTGGTGATCGTCGCCACTGGCGACCCGGTGTATGGCGGGGCGTACTCTGTGATGGAGTTACTGCTCGCGTTCGCAATGAAGACGTCGCTCGCGGCGTCGAGCGACGGGCCCTTCATGCCGTTGCCGGTCCCGGTCAACGTCGATACGGAGTATACGAACGGATACGGAATGGCGATCGCGCTCGATCCACCCATCGCCAGGATCGTGGGATACGCATCTGGGGTGACCACCACCGCGGCCACCGGAGCGCCGCTCGAGAACCCGCTGGTTCCCGCGCTGGTGTACGGCGGAGCGAGACGATACAGCGTTGACGTCGTCGACTGGCCGGCGTACAGGATGCCTGTGCCATCCGCCGCGATTCCCGCCGGGCTGGTGATCGCGGCGGTCGCGGACGGCGTCCCGTACGGCGGCGGATAGGTCGTGATGCTGTTCCCGCCGGTATTCGACACGAACAGCGTCTGCATGACGCTCGTCACGGCGAACGTGGCGGTGCATGTCGCGCCTGCCGTCGCGCACGTCGCGTCGGTGTAATGTGCCGTCGCGGTGAAGCCGACCGTTCCGCCCGAACCCGTCGCGGTGAGCGAGAACGTGTTCGGCGCACCCGCCATCGGATTGGTGATGGTGAATGCGGTTCCGCCCGTCGACGCGATCGTGAACGTGGGTGCGCCCGGGCCGATGATGACGTCGCCGTCCGGGTCGAGCGCAACGACCGAGAACGCCTCCGGGTTGGTCGCGTACTGCGTGAAGGTGCTCAGCGAGCCGCGCACGCCGGCCGCAGTGCTCGAGACGGCGATCGACGCCGGGATCCCGGAGAGCGTCACCGATACGGTGTTCGATCGGCCGGCGAGGATCGAGAAGCCGATGTTCTGACCGCTCGAGAGCATTGTCCCCGTTGCCGTTCCGTGAACGCTGTCGTAACCGTCGTATGTCGCCAGCGACATGTCGTACGTGCCCGGGGCGAGCGGCAGGTTCAGCGTGCAGATCGTCGTCGTAAGGGTCGACGTGCACCCCGTCGAGGTCGGCGTGAGCCCGACCGTCTCGTTCAGCACCGTCGCGCCACCGGCGTGCTGCGTGATGACCACCGTTACGCTCTGCGTGGCCGGCGAAACGTATCGGGGCGACCGGCGTGCCGCCGTCGCCGCGGAGCCGCCGGCTCCCCGCGGGACGTCGATGCGAAGGGATGCCGTCGTCCCCGAGTGCCCAGAGCCGGCGGCTGTGGGGAGCGGAACCGAGGCGTGGCCGCCGCACCCGGCAGCTAGCGTGCCGAAGGCGACAAGGACAGCCACGTTGATCGGCATCCGCCTCGTTCGCACGGGCGTCGATTCAACGCACAGGCGTAGGCGCTCCCGCCGAGGGAGCCGAGAGCCGGCAGCCGGACGAGGACCTGCACGAACAGGACCGCAAGATGCGCTCGCGGGAGACGCGCGCCAGCGGCGTGGGGTGCAAGTGATGAGGTCGTTCGCAGCGAGGTCGTACCAACCGGGAGCGGCGAGCGGTGCACATGCGCACGATGCGGGCTCGCCCCCGCCGGTTGCGGGCGGGCCGATCGGCTTGCCCGGCTACCGCTTCGACGCCGTCGCGGTCACGCCGCCGGAGGGTGCGCCCGCCCCGCTTCAGTTGCGAGCCGTCTCCGCGCGCGAGGCGCGACAAACGCGTCGCAAGGCGCGCCGACGGAAGCAGCAGGCCCGTCTGGCGTCGCGGGTCCGTACGCGGCGGCGGCGGCGCTTCCAGGCGGCGCGGCGAGGCGTCGTCCGCAACCGCCGCCTCGGGATCACGCAGGCCCGGCACGAAGACTTCGTCGCCCGCGCGCAAGTGATGGATGAGCCGGTGACGCGAGCGCGCGCGGGCGGCTTCAGCGACGGCTCGGCCGGCAGAGACGACGACTCAGACATCTAGGCGTCGCGACGTACGCGTTGCGAAGCGGCGCGAGTGACGTCGCGTGCGCGACGGCGAGCGATGCGCGGTCGTTGCCGCGTGCGTGCACCGCGGCCCGGGGGAATCACGGCGACCGCAAGAAGCCTGCGTCGTGCCCGCCGCACCGCTGATCGTCGACCATCCTGCCGTGCAGGACCGCCTCGCGCGCCTGCGCGACGCGACGACGCCGACGCCCGTGTTCCGGCGGCTCGTCGAAGAACTCGGTCAGCTGCTCGCGTACGAAGCGACGCGCGCGCTGCCGATGACGGAGATCGAGCTGCAGACCCCCGTGGCGCTCGCAAAGGTGCACCGCATCGCAACGCGTCCCGTCGCCGCTCCGATCCTGCGCGCGGGCCTCGGCCTGCTCCCCGGCTTTCTCGCGGTCGTCGACGACGCGGTCGTCGCCCACCTCGGCTTCTACCGCGATCCCAAAACCCTCGCGGCCGTGCCGTACTATGCGAACCTGCCCGACGATCTGGCCAGCCGCGACGTGTTCGTACTCGACCCGATGCTCGCCACGGGGCATTCCGGTTCCGCGGCGCTGTCGCTGCTGGCCGAGCGCGGCGCCAAGACGCCGGTGTTTGTGTGCATCATCGCGGCGCCCGAAGGCATCGCCACGCTCGCGGCCGAGCACCCGGGCGTGCGGATCGTCACCGGCGCGGTGGACGAGCGCCTCAACGACCACGGCTACATCGTGCCGGGTCTCGGCGACGCCGGAGACCGCATGTTCGGATCGACCAGCTCGGTCCCCGTGAGCGGCCGTACGCAATAAGATTGGCGCGCGAACAATCCGGCGGCGGCGCTCGAACGTATCGTAGAGCGGCAAGCTCGCGCGTTTCGTAAAGGACACGCCGAGCGAGCGTTAAGTCTCGACCGGCACGGTTGTCGAGCCGGCGAAACACCGCTAGCATCGACGAACGTCGGCACCGTCTTCGCGGAGGGTCCATTGTTTTCGTTGGAGGCCGAGAAATCCGGCGATTCGAACGCGATCCGCGCGTTCATCGCCTCGTTGGCGGGTGCCGAGGCGGTCGATTTGTGCGCGCGACCCGAGCTCGGCCCGGAGGCCTCGGACGCCGACCGTGCCGTCGCGCGCGACCTCGGCGTCTTCCTCGACCGGCTCGCCGCGGACATGCGCAGCCTCGCTGCAGCGATCAACGACGCCTCGACGCGCGGGCGTACGAGCGAGCTGCTGGCCGGCGTTGCGAACGATGCCGCGGTGCAGTCGCGCCGGGCCGACGCGATCCTCGTCGCCGTCACCGACAGCGCGGCCGGCTCCGCGAACGTCACCGAGCTGAGCCGCGCAACGTCGAGCATCTCGGCCGCGTTGCGCGCGGCGTCCGCGCACTCGATCGACACGGTGTACGGATCGCTCGCAAAGCTTGAAGCGGCGCACGAAAAGACCGCGGAGCTCGAACGCCGCGTCGACAGCCTCGCCGCCGATACCGAGCGCATCGCCGCGTTCGCGCGATCGATCGGTGAGATCGCCGATCGTACGAACCTTTTGTCGCTGAACGCCTCGATCGAGGCGGCTCGCGCGGGGACGCACGGGCGCGGCTTCGCCGTGGTCGCGGCCGAGGTGCGCAAGCTCGCGGAAAGCGCCGCTCGCGCGTCGCACGACGTCGCCGAGACGGTGCGCGCCGTGTCGGCGTCGACGCTGCGTGCCCGCGACGGCGTCGCGGAAGCGGCGAAGACCATCGCCGACGTCGCGCAGGACGGCGGCCGCATCCGGACCGAGCTGCAGGAGATGCAGTCGCTCATCGGAGGCGCCGACGAACGCGCGACGTCGATCGCGGCCGTCGCCGAGCAGCAGTCGACCGCGCTCGAGCGCGTGCTGACGATGGTCGCCGAGACGAAGCGCGAGGCAGGCGAAGGCGCCGCGCGCGCCGCCGCGCTGCGCGACGCGAAGGCGGGCGACCTGAACATGGACACCGGCTCGATCCTGAGCCGGTATCGCGCGGGCGGCGTCGTCGATCGCATGTACGACGCGGCGGTCGCGGCGGCGCTCGACGTCGAGGCGTATCTCGAGCGGGCGCGCGAGGCGCTCGCCGCTCGCGGCATCGACCTGTTCTCGACCGACTATCGCGAGACGCGCGGCGCGGACATTCGCCGGCTCGCGGCACTGTGCGACGTGAGCAGAGTTCCCCCGAGGGGTTCGATCCGCCCAAGTTCTTCACGCCGTGGGATCAAGCGCTCGATGCGCGTCTCGCCGAGATCGTCGACGACCATGGCTATCGCGAGCGCGCCGTCACCTTCGTGTGCGTCGTCGACGTCAACGGCTATCTCACGATGCACCGGCGCGACTACCGGCAGGACATCACCGGTGATCGCGCGCGCGATCTCGCGCACAATCGCGTCAAGCGCTTCTTCGACGAGGAAACGGGACTCAACGCCGCGCGCGTCGGCTTGGACGCCGCGCGCGTTCCCCGGCGCGCCGACCGCGCGACGTTCGAGGCGGCCGGTGTCTCGCTGCGGCGTCCCGCGAACGCGCGCCGTCCCATGGTCGTGCAGAGCTACGCGCGCGACACGGGCGTCGTCATGAACGACCTGGCCGTGCCGCTGTACGTGGGCGATCGCCGCTGGGGCGCGCTACGGCTGGCCTACGAAGCCGACACCACCTAGGCGAACGGGTCGACGCGCAGGCGCTGTGCGACGAGCGCGCGCACCCGCGCGACATCGTTCGCGGCGAACGCGCGTTTCGGGAGCACGACCACGCTCGCGCCCGCGAGCAGCACGAAGTGGTCGTGCGCCTCGAGCGCGCGGTCGAATCGCGACCACGCGTAGGCGATGTGCATGCCCTGCTCCGTCACCGACACGCCGTCGTCGCCGAGCGCGATCTCGCGCTCCGCTCCGTTCGCGAAGTGCTCGCGCAGCCTGCGCTGCGTGCGCGAACCGGCGATGAGCGCGGCGACGAACACGGCAGCCGCGATCAAGAGCAGCGCCGTCGCGCTCTTGCGGTGGCCGTCGAGCGCGACGACGGCGGCGAGGGCGGCCGCGACCGCGCAGTACAGCAGCAGGCGCGCCTGGTTGAAGAACCCGATGCGCGCGCGGCTCGCGCGCACGAGCAGCGCGCCGTCCTCGCGCGTGAGCGTCGCGCGGCCGGCGATCGGCTCGGGCGGCGCGTCCGCCGTCACGCTAGGGAACGTCGTGGCGCGACGTCAGCTCGGCGACGCGCGCGCGCAGCGACTCCTTCTTCGCGCCGGTCTCGATGTCGGTGAGCGCGTCCCCGATGATGCGACCGACCTCGCGCGCGTCGTCCTCGCCGAACCCGCGCGACGTGATCGCCGGCGAGCCGATGCGGATGCCGCTCGTCACCGCGGGCTTCTGAGGATCGAACGGGATCGCGTTCTTGTTGACGGTGATGCGGATCTCGTCGAGATACTGCTCGACCGCGCGTCCGGTCAGCCCCTTCGGCGTGAGGTCGACGAGCAGCAGATGGGTGTCGGTGCCACCGCCGACGAGCCGCACGCCGGCGCGCTGCAGCTCTTCGCCCATCGCGCGCGCGTTGTCGATCACCTGCCGCTGGTACACCGCGAACGACGGGGCCAGCGCCTCGCCGAACGCGACGGCCTTCGCCGCGATCGTGTGCATGAACGGGCCGCCCTGGATGCCGGGAAAGACGCTCTTGTCGACGGCCTGCGCGTACACCGTCGTCGAGAGGATCAAGCCGCCGCGCGGTCCGCGCAGCGTCTTGTGCGTGGTCGACGTGACGAAGTCGGCGAGCGGCACCGGCGATGGGTGCAGCCCCGTCGCGACGAGCCCCGCGATGTGCGCCATGTCGACCATGAAGGCGGCGCCGATCTCGTTGGCGATGTCGCGGAACGGCGCGTATTCCATCGTCCGCGGGTATGCGCTCGCGCCGGCGATGATCAGCTTCGGCTTGTGTTCGCGCGCGAGCGCGCGCACCGCGTCGAAGTCGATCAGCTCGGTGTCCTTGCGCACGCCGTACGCCACGGCGTTGTAGAGCTTGCCGCTGAACGAAACCTTCGTGCCGTGCGTGAGGTGCCCGCCGTGCGCGAGCGACATGCCCAGGATCGTATCGCCCGGCTGCAGCACCGCCATGAGCACGGCCATGTTGGCCTGCGCGCCCGCGTGCGGCTGCACGTTGGCGTGCTCCGCGCCGAACAGCCGCTTGACGCGCTCGATCGCGAGCGTCTCGGCGACGTCGACGTACTCGCACCCGCCGTAGTACCGCTTGCCGGGATAGCCTTCGGCGTACTTGTTCGTCATCACCGACGCGCCGGCTTCGCGCACCGCGCGGCTCGCGTAGTTCTCGGACGCGATCAGCTCGAGGTTGTCGCGCTGGCGGCGCTCTTCGTCCTCGATCGCCGCGAACACTTCGGGATCGGCGCCGGCCAGCGTCTGGGCTTCGAGCAGTTGCATGTCGTTCAGCCTCGGTCGTCGCGTTCGGTGCTGCGACGCACGATCGACGTCGCGGAGTAGTCGGGCTTCGCCGTCCCGCTGCGGCGTGCCCCGGAGAACCGCAGCACCTGGACGAGCACGAGGAGGCCGACCGTCGCGATCAACGCTACCCAGAACCAGGGTCCGGCATAGCGCGGCGTCGTGCGGTCGAAGAGGTACTCCGCCAGCGCGATCGCGATCGCCACGAGCGGGATGAGGTTCCCCAGCGTCTGGGGATCGCGGATGATCATGGAAACGTCCTGCGGAAGGCGCGGCGGTGCGGATCGCTCTTTCGAGTTCGACGTTCCGGCGACCGCTTGCGGCCGGCGACCTCACGCAGCTCGAGTGGCTCGAGCGCTGCTCGACGGTGCTGGGCGTCGACGGCGTCCTCGCCGCCGTCGACGATTTTCCGCGCACCGACGCCGAGTACGTCGCTCAGCTGCGCAAGGTCGCGATCGATCTCGGTCTGGTCCCGTTCGGCGTCGATGCCGCGTCGCTGCTCGATCCGAGCGCCGCGGACGCGCGCGACGCCGCGCTCGCGCTCGCGTCCGGGCTCGGCGCCGCCGTCATCCGCACGGCGCTGCCGCCGCCGGGCGACGTGCCGCCCGCGACGTTCGTCGAGGTCGCGCGCGTCGCCAAGACGTTCGCGCGCGCCGCCAAGCTCGCCAACGTGACCGTGCTCGTCGCGACCGCGCCGGCAACGCTCGGCGCCGACGCGGCCGGCGTCAAGCACCTCGTGAAGGACGTCGACAGCGCATGGCTTCGCGCGGCGCCGAGCGCGCTGCTGCCGGCGGCGCCGAAAGAGCGCGTTCCCGCCTTCAGCGCGGCAGCGGACGACGATCCGGCGCTGGTCACCGCGCGGGCCCGCCGCTCGTGGCTGATGCTCGACGTTCCGGCGACGGAGCAAGCGTGGGAGGCCGCGGGTGCGGCGATCGCCGCCTTGCGGCGGGCGGACTGGGAAGGTGCGACGCGACCGCAACGGCCGTCTTGAACCAGGTTGAAGACCTGCCATTAGCAGGTGGGTGCGGCCCGGGCGCCCAGTGCTCAACGTAAACGTCGGGCAAACCGGTCGTATCCGGAGCTGATGCTCCCTTGGTTTCGACGTTGGCCAACCACCGTAGCCCTGCGCGAACCGCCGCAGTCGTCGTCGCTGCTGTATCGTATACCAGCCGTCAAGGCCTTGACAGACGCCACGACGAGGCGTCATCGTAGTCTACCGCTTCTACGGATACGTCGACTGCCGCGATGCGCGGATCGATGCTGCTCGGCCGCAGCTCGACATCGATCAGTGGGCGGCAGTACGGAAACATTGCCGGAGGGCGAACGTCCTGCGGATTCGGACTTCCTGCGCCGCGCGCGAACGTGCCCGTCACGTCGATGGCGTCCGCAGCGACCGCGTCGCCTGCAGCGTTACGCAGCCGCAGTCTGAACCTGACGTGCCGCAGGGTCTTCGCGGAGCGGTTCGTGAAGGCGATGCACTCCTCGATATGCAGTCGTCCGGACGGCGTGCTCGTCATGCGCGTGAACGGCAACACCGCGACGAGCGCGCTCGGATCGACGGAAAGTTTTTGTTTCACCGTGACGTCGGCACGGCTCGCCGCCGCGCCCGTTGTGGGACAGGACGTGAGGGTCGTCCAGCCGCGTTCATCCGTGTGGTCGACGATGTATGCCAGCGGCGGCGGCAGCGTACTGCGATCGAATCCCGGCGGCGGCATCTGCAGGGCGACCGGGGTGGATACTCCTGCGCGCAGGTTCGTGGCCGACCACGGATCGGTCCGTTCGCCGTCGGGATACACCCACGGATACGGGAACACGGCGCTCTCGGTATGGCCGTCCGGGAACGTCACCCGCGCGCGAAGACGCTCGTACGCCGTGCCGTTGACGTACCGGGGCGCGGCTGCCGGTGCGAAGTCAACGAGGCCGCACGGTGCAGCGCCGGGCGCCGGCGTGACGGCGAGCAGTCCCGCGAAGACGGCAGCCGAGAGGATCATCACCGGACGCTTTTCGCGAGCACCGCGTACGACTCCAGCGCGCGCCGGCGTGCGACAGCGTGGTCGACGATCGGCGCCGGGTAGTCGCGGCCGATCACGCACCCGATCTCAGCCTGCAGGAGCGGCGGCATCATCCACGGCTCGTGCACGTCCTTCGCCGGCACGGCGCGCAGCGCGGGCAGCATCGACCGCACGAACGTGCCGTCCGGGTCGAAGCTTTTGCCCTGCAGTGTCGGGTTGAAGACGCGAAAATATGGCGCCGCGTCGGTGCCGACCGACGATGCCCACTGCCAGCCGCCGTTGTTCGCGGCGAGATCCGCATCGGCAAGGTGTTGCTCGAAGTACCGTTCGCCGGCGCGGAAGTCGATCACCAGATGCTTGGTGAGGAACGATGCGACGACCATGCGCAGGCGATTGTGCATCCAGCCCGTCGTGTTGAGCTGCGTCATGGCCGCGTCGACGATCGGATAGCCGGTTCGTCCTTCGCACCACGCGGCAAATGCGGCAGGGTCGTCGTGATAGCGAATGCTGCGCGCCGCAGCGAGGAACGGCTCCTCGGCGACACGCGGATGATGGCGCAGCAGCTGTTGGTAAAAGTCTCGCCACACGAGCTCGCCCAGAAACGCCTCATGGCTGCTCGTCGCGCGGACGACCGTGCGAATGCCGATCGTGCCGGCGCGCAGGTGGGGCGCGAGGCGCGACGTCGCGTCCAGCGCGGGCAGGTTCCGGCGCTCGGCATAGCGGTCCGCTTCATCGTGCTCGAAATGCTCCAGCAAGCGATGCGCCTCGGCGTTGCCGGCGCGCGGAAATGCGTCGCTGCTCGCGTGGCCGTAGTCTTCCGGCACCGGCACGGCGAGCGTCTCGCCGATCTGCGCGGCGTCGAGCAGCTTGCGGCGAACGGCGCGCTCGGACGGCACCGGCGGCCGGGGATCGCCGGCGAAGCGTACCGACCAGCGGCGGCGGTACGGCGTGTAGACGACGTAGGGCTTTCCGCCCGGCTGCAGCACGTCGTCCGCGCCGTAATAGACGTGATCGGTGAAGAAATGCGCCTGGACGCCGGCCGCGCGCAGCTCGCGCGCGACGCGCTCGTCGCGGACGACGCAGTCGGGTTCGTAATCCGCGTTGGCGTACACCGCGCGCGCTCGCGTGCGCTGCGCGAGCCGCGCGAGCTCGATCGCAGGGTCGCCCTCGAGGAGCGCGAGGTCCGCTCCCTCGCGCCGCAAGCGCTCGCGCAGCTCGCGCAGGCTGTCGAAGAAGAACTGCACGATCGGCGCGCCCGAACGCGGACCGCGCAGCAGCACCGGATCGAGCACGAACGCGCACACCACGCGTTCGCTGCTCTGCGCCGCCTCGAACAGCGCAACGTTGTCGTCCAGTCGCAGATCGCGCCGGAGCCAAACGATGACGGCTGGGTACAGGCTCAATCGGCGACGGCGAGTACGACGCTCGGATCGACCCCGGCGCCGATGCGCATCACCTGCAGCTCCTTGCTCGGCAGCAGCGCGAAACGCCACGAGCCGGCGTGCCAGGTCATCGCGTATGCCGACCCGTCGCGCTCCAGACGGCCGGCCGCTTCGCACGTCCCGAACGGCGCCGCGAGCGCCGCGGTGAACGTGATCCGGTGCGCCGCGCGCCGAAACGCCACGGGCGGCTTGACGAACCTCCGCGCCGCGACGGTGACGGTGAACTCCGCGCCGCCCGCGTAGCGCTGCGTGCGCAGCGCGATTCGCACGCGGCCGGGACACGTGCCTGCGGTGCGCTCGACGGGTACGACGAACGTCTGCGTGTGCGGCGGCCATGTTTGCGCCGCGTCGCACGGTGCGACGGCCGCGCACAGCACGGCGAGCGCGCACGCGAGGGAGTGCGCGAGCCGGCGCAGAGGTTCGCTGGGCATCAACGCGCCGTTCGCACGGCTTGCAAGGGCGGCCTCCCCGCGGGCGGAGCGGGTGCGTGCCGCCGAGAAGCCCGTTCGCGTGACGCCGATTCGCCTCGAGGTCGAACCGCTCGACCTTCCGCTCAAGCACGCGTTCACGATCGCGCGGTCGTCGGAGACCGTCGCGCGCACCGTCGTCGTCCGCGCGCGCTGGAACGGCATCGACGGGCTCGGCGAGAGCGCGCCGAGCGCGCGCTACGACGAGAGTGCGGACAGCGTCGCGGACGAGTTGCGCCGCGTCGACCTCGGCGACGATCCGTACGCGCTCGAACGCGTGCTCGGGCAGCCGATGTCGCCCGGCGCCCGATGCGCGGTCGACATCCTGCTGCACGATCTGATCGGCAAAGACCTGGGGCGTCCGCTGTGGCGGCTGCTCGGGCTCGATTCCGCGCGCACGCCACGCACGTCGTTCACCATCGGCATCGCGCCGATCGGCGAAACGATCGCGAAGGTGCGTGAAGTCGGTGCGCACCCGGTGATCAAGGTCAAGCTCGGCAAGGGCGCCGAGGTGGAGACGCTCGAAGCGATTCGCTCGGTCTATACCGGCACGATCCGCATCGATGCGAACGAGGGATGGGATGCCGAGCAGAGCGTCGCGCTGCTGCGCGAGCTCGCGCGCTTCGACGTCGAGTTCTGCGAGCAGCCGGTCCCGGCCGGCACGCCGGAACGGCTGCGGTGGATTCGCGAGCGCTCGCCGATCCCGATCGTCACCGACGAAGACTCCAAGAACGCGGCCGATCTGCCGGCACTGCGCGGGTGCGTCGACGGGGTCAACGTCAAGCTCGTGAAGTGCGGCGGCATGCGCGCGGCGCTCGCGATGATCCACACGGCGCGAGCGCTGGGCATGAAGATCATGCTCGGGTGCATGGTCGAGTCGCAGATCCTCACCGCGGCCGCGGCGCACCTGAGCCCGCTGGTCGACTGGGCCGATCTCGACGGCCCGTTCCTGACGGCGCGCGATCCGTTCGCCGGCGTGACGTACGCGGCCGACGGCCGTATCGTGCTGCCTGACGGGCCGGGGCTCGGCGTGCGTCCCGTCGAGACGGCGTTGAGCGCGCCCTGATGCGGCGCTACATCGTGCTCGCGTCGCATGCGTTCACGTCGCGCGCCGCCAAGATGGCGCACGGCGTGATCGCGTACGCGTCCGATCCGGTGGTGGCCGTCATCGATCCGGACCACGCCGGCAAGCGCGTCGGCGACGTGATGCCCCACCTCGGCAGCGACGCGCCGATCGTCGCATCGCTCGACGACGGCATGCGCTTCACGCCGACCGCGCTGCTCGTGGGGATCGCGCCCGCCGGCGGACGGCTGCCCGACGACTTCCGCGCCGCGATCCGCGCCGCGCTCGAACGCGGTCTGGAGATCGTCAGCGGCTTGCACGTGATGCTCGGTGAGGACGAAGAATTCGCCGCGCTCGCGCGCGCGCACGACGCGCGCATCTGGGATTTGCGCCTGCCTCCGGCGGCGCCGCTGTTCTCGGGCGCAGCGTGGGACGTGCGCGCGACGATCGTGCTGACGGTCGGCAGCGACGCCGCGGTCGGGAAGATGACGGCGGCGCTCGAGCTGCTGCGCGCCGCGCGCGACCGCGGCGTGAACGCGGCGTTCGTGCCGACCGGCCAGATCGGCATTGCGATCGCCGGCTGGGGCACGGCGATCGACCGGGTCGTCGCCGACTTCGCACCCGGCGCTGCGGAGCAGCTCGTGCTCGAAGGCGAGCGCCGTGCGAGCGACCTGCTCTTTCTCGAAGGACAAGGCGGCATCAACAACCCGGCCTTTGCGCCCGTCACGCTGGCGCTGCTGTACGGCGGGGCGCCGGACGCGCTGGTCCTCGTGCACAACGTCACGCGCGACCGGATCGAGGACTACGACGTGCCGATCCTCTCCTACCGCACGCTGATCCGGACGTACGAGAGCCTGTGCGCGACGGTGAAACCGGCACGCGTCGTCGGGATCGCGCTCAACACGCGCGACTGCGACGAAGCGGGAGCGCGCGAGCACATCGAGCGCGCACGCGCCCAGACCGGGCTGCCGTGCGACGACGTGGTCCGCAACGGACCCCATGCGCTCTACGACGCGATCACGCCGTCGCTCGCGAAAACCGCCGTGCTGCATGTCTGACCGCGCGCGCGCGTTCGCGCTGGCGTCGATCGCCGCGATCGCGAGCGCGCTGCCGCTCGCCGGCTGCACGCGTACGAGCGAACCGATCTCGGCGTCGCCGGGCCGTGCGGCATGGACGCAGCCGGGGCACCTGCGCTACGGTTCCGCGTACGAGCCTGACTCGCTCAACCCGCTGCTCGCGAACACGCAGGCGGCGAACGACATCGAGTACGCCGTGTTCGAGCCGTGCTTCCGCTACGACCCGCGCGGCGAGTTCGTGCCGGCCGCCGTCACGACGGTCCCGACGCTTGCGAACGGCGGCATCAGCCGCGACGGCAAGACGATCGTGCTGCATTTCCGCAAGGGCATGCGGTGGTCGGACGGCGCGCCGTACGACGCGCGCGATCTCGCCTTCACGTGGCGCGCGGTCATGAACCCGCGGAACAACACGCGTGTGACGACCGGCTGGGACGACATCACGGCGATCGATCTTCCCGACCCGCTGACCGCCCGCATCCATCTACGCGCCGTGAGCGCCGGCATTCTCGGGACGTTCGCGGTCGGCGGGGCGGGCTTTCCCCCGCTGCCGGCGCACCTGCTGGCGTCGCTGCCCGATCTCAACCGCGCGCCGTTCAACGCCAAGCCGATCTCGAGCGGTCCCTTCGTGCTCACGAAGTGGAACCACGGTCAATCGCTCGAATTCGCGCCGAACCCGAACTACTGGCGCGGCAAGCCGGGCCTCGACCGGCTCAGCTACGTGTTCGTCCCGAACGCCGAGACGCTGCTCGCGCAGACGCGCACGCACGAGGTCGACGTCTACGAGTCGGTCGGTGAGAACCAGATCGCGACGCTGGCGACGATCGCCGGCATCCGCACCACGAAGGTGATCACCGCGAATTGGCGCCGCCTCGCGTTCAACACGGCACGTCCGGTGCTGCGCGACCCGCGCGTCCGGCTCGCCGTCGCGGAGGCGGTCGATTGGGACCGCATGCGGCACACGATCTTCCACGACTACAACACGGTCGCCGTGAGCGACATCGCGCCGACGTCGTGGGCCGCCCCGGCGGTCGCCCCGTACCCGCACGACGTCGCGCGCGCGAACGCGCTTCTCGACGCCGCGGGCTGGGCGCCCGGACCGGGCGGCATTCGCCGCAAGGACGGCGTCCCGTTGCACTTCACGGTGTCGACGACGCCGTCGCGCGAGTCGAACATCCAGGCAGAAGTGCAGCTGCAGCAAGAGCTCAAGGCCGTCGGCGTCGACCTTGAAGTGAAGAACTACCCGGGCAGCCTGCTGTTCGCGCACGACGGACCGGTGTACACGGGCAAGTACGACACCGAGTTCACCATCGAGACGAACGGCCCGGACCCGGACAACGAAGGCACGTGGAGCAGCCGGTTCATCCCGCCGCACGGCACGAACGCGTCGTGGTTCGCCGATCCTCTCGTCGACCGGCTCTCGCACGAAGCGACGCTGACGTACGACCGCGCGCGTCGCAAGGCGCTGTACCAGCAGGAAGAGACGCGCATCCACGCGCTCGTACCCGCCGTGTTCTTCTACTGGCAGAACTCGTACTCGGCGGTGAACGCCGACGTAAAGAACTGGAAGCCGGCGACCTACATCTCGAGCTTCTGGAACTGCTGGGAATGGTCGATCTGACGCCGTCTCCCGATGTCAGCCTGAGCTCGTCGAAGGGCCCGCGTCACGTCACCCTGAGCTCGTCGAAGGGCCGATCGCGCGTCACCCTGAGCTCGTCGAAGGGCCCGCCCCATGTCACCCTGAGCTCGTCGAAGGGGCCGGGGTCGCGATGCTCGCGCTGATCGAGTCGCCCCCGCGCGAGGTGCTCTTGCGCGTACCGCGCGCCACGCGCGCGGTCGTCTCGTGGAACACGCTCGCGCCCTCCGGCACGATCGCGGTGCGCATCCATCGCGTCGACGGAACCGTCTCGGATCCGCTGCCGTACGCGGCGTGGTCGCCGCACGAACGGCGCTCGTTCAGCGCGACCGGCGACGACGTGCGCGTCGAGGTCGACGTCGTGGCGAGCGGCATCCCGTTCGACGGCGTCTCCGTGACCAGCAGCGCCGATCTCGACGCGGTCGCCGTGACCGTTCCCGACGAGCACCCGGTTCGCGACATGCGCGCCGACGCCGCGCCTGTCCACGTCAGCCCGCTCTCGCAGTTCTTCGCGCCGTTCTTCGGCGAGCGCGGCTGGTGCTCGGCGACGGCAAGCGCGATGCTGCTCGGCGCGCACGGCATCGCGACCGACGTCACCGAGGTCGTGCGGGGCGTCGCCGACGCCGCCTACGGCGGCACCGGCAACTGGTCGTTCAACGTCGCGCATGCAGGTGCGCGCGGTTTGCGCGCCGCCGTCGCGTACTTGCGCGGCATCGAACATGCCGGCGCCTTCGTTCGCGCGGGACTGCCGGTCGCGATCTCGATCGGGTGGACGGCGGGCGAGCTCCCCGGCGCACCGCTCGAGCAGAGTGCGGGCCATGTGATCGTGCTGCGCGGACTCGACGGCGACGACGCGATCGTCAACGACCCCGCGCATCCGGACGTCGCGACGCGCTACCCGCGCGCCGCGCTCGACGGCGTTTTCCGCAAGCACGGCGGTGCCGCGTACCTCGTCGCGCCGCGCGAGCGCACAGCTGAGCTGGTCGCACTCGCGAACGCCGGCAGCACGGCCGCATGAGCACGCAGCCGCAGGCGCGCGTCGTCGCGCCGGATGCGGTTGCCGGAGCGCCCCTGCACGTCGTGCTCGTCGAGCCCGAGATTCCGCCGAACACGGGGAACGTCGCGCGGCTTTGCGCGGCGACGGGCTGCGCGCTGCACCTGGTCGAGCCGCTCGGCTTTCGCATCGACGACCGTCAGCTCAAGCGCGCGGGCCTCGACTACTGGGACGCGCTGGGCGTCGTCGTGCACGCGTCGCTCGGCGCGTTCCTCACGTCGTTCGCGGACCGCCGCATGTGGCTGCTGTCGACGCGCGCGCAGCGCGCCTACGCCGACGCGGACTTCGCGCACGGCGACGCGCTCGTCTTCGGCAAAGAGACGGCGGGGCTGCCGCAAGCGCTGGTCGACGCGGACCCCGAGCGCGCGCTCCGCATCCCGATGCGGCCCGGCCCGGTGCGTTCGATCAACCTCTCGACCGCGGTGGGCGTCGTGACGTACGCCGCGCTCGCGCGCCTGCACTTTCCCGGCCTTCACTGAACCCCGCTGACGGACCAGCCTGCGGTGCCGACGAAGGGCGCCGTATGCCGGAAGTTCTGCTCGTCATCGACGTCCAGCGCGCACTGCTCGCCGAGCTCGAGCCGCAACGCGGTCCGGAGTTGCTCGCCACGCTCAAAGCAGTGATCGGACGAGCGCGCGCGCACGGAACGCCGGTCGTGTACGTGCGGCACGACGGCAGCCCCGCCGAGCTGATCCCCGGGACGCCGGGTTGGGAGATCGCGGAAGAGATCGCACCGCGCGACGGCGACGCGACCGTCGACAAGCGTTTTGCGGATGCGTTTCGCGACACGAACCTGGCGTCCGTGCTCGCGGCGGCCGGTGCGGACGCGCTCGCGATCGGCGGGATGCAGACCGACGTCTGCGTCGCCGCAACGATGCGCGCAGCGGTCGAGCGCGGTTTTCGCGTCATGCTCGTCGAGGACGGCCACGCGACGTCCGCTTCGCACGGCACGACGGAGCGCGAGAAGCACGACGCGCTGCACGCGCAGGCGCGCTCGCTCGGCGCCGGCGTCGTTACGGCGGCCGCTCTGTTCGCGCGCTGACGCGGCGACTACGTCGGAACGGCCGCCTCCGACGGCAGCTGAGTGCGACGCACTTCGCCCGGGAGCGTGAATGCGATCAACGTTCCCGCTAGTGCGAGTCCGGCGACGGTGAGCAGCGTCGCGGCGAGCCCGTGCCGGTCGGCGATCGCTCCGAGCACAGGCGACAGACCGCCGCCGAGCGACACCGCGAGGCCGAGCGTCACGCCGGACGCGAGCCCGACGCGGTTGGGCAGATATTCCTGGCCCAGCACGACGAACGCCGCCTGCGACGCGACCAGCACGAAGCCCGTGACGACGAGCATCGCGATCGCGAGCGGAAGCGGGCCGCCGCCGTGCGTGAGCGCAACGAGCGCGACGACCATCAGCACGGTCGCTCCCGTCGACCACAGCAGGACGGGCTTGCGCCCGACCCGGTCGGCGATCGGTCCGCCCGCGATCGTTCCGCACGCACCCGCGAGCAGGAACGCCGTGTCCGTCAAACCGCCGGCGGCGGGCGAGCCGTGCAGCACCTCGACAACGTACAGCGGGATGTACGCAACGAGCCCCAGATACGCCATCGATCGCACGATGACGAACGCGCTCAGCTTGCCGAACGCACGCCAGTCGTCGATTCCGAGCGCGCGGCGCGACTTCGCACGCGTCGGCGCGAAACCGCGCAGGCGCGGCAGCTCGAGCACGAACACGACGCCCATGACGACGACGGGAAGTGCGGCCGCAAGCGTGCCGGTCAGGCCCCAGAGCGCGAGCGCCGCGGTCGCGAACGCGGGTCCGATCGCGAAGCCGAGGTTGCCGCCGACGGTGAACCATCGCATTCCGCTCGCCTTGCGTTCGCCGGAGACGTAGTTCGCGAAGCGCGCCGCTTCGGGGTGGAACGTCGCGACGCCGATGCCGCTGACGAGCGCCGCCGCGTACAGCATCGGCAGCGCGGGCAGCACGCCGAGCGTCGCGACGCCGAGCCCCGCGAGCAGCATGCCGATCGGGATCAGCCACGGCATCGAGCGCCGGTCCGCCAGGTGCCCGATCGCGGGCTGCACGACCGACGACGAGATCGCCTGACACAGCACGAGCGTGCCGGCCGCGGCGTGCGAGATGCCCCAGTGCAGGATGAGATACGGGAGCAGCGCGGGGATGAAACTCTGGTTGACGTCGTCGGCGAGATGAGCGGTTCCGAGCAGCGCGATGGCGCGAACGTCGAGGCGGGCCACCCCGCGCGATTACCCCCGGCGCCCGCAAATCCCGTCGGCGCCGGTGGCCGTCAACGCACCGGAGTCGTTTGCGAGGTCCGGCCGGACGCCCGGCCGCCCCGCCCGGCGGCGCTCGCGGACAGACTGTCGGCAGTGGTGAATGAGAGTCGGGATGACGAGCCTCGAGACGATCGAGCGGCGGGTCGTCGCGTGCCGCAAGTGCCCGGAGCTGCGCGCGTATTGCGCCGAGGTGGGGCGCGTGAAGAAGCGCGCCTTCGCCGGACACGAGTACTGGGCGCGGCCGGTCCCCGGCTGGGGCGATCCGGACGCGCGCGTCGTGCTGGTCGGTCTCGCGCCCGGCGCGCACGGCTCGAACCGCACCGGACGCGTGTTCACCGGCGACGGCAGCGGGGAGTGGCTGTACCGCGCGCTGCACCGCGCCGGCTTCGCGAGCCAGCCGAACGCGTCGGGCCGCGACGACGGGCTCGTGCTGCGCGACACGTTCATCACCGCGGCCGTCCGCTGCGCGCCGCCCGCGAACAAGCCGACGCCCGAGCAGCGCGCGCGCTGCGCGCCGTACCTGCGCGACGAGTTCGCGGCGCTGAGCGGCGTGCGGGTCGTGGTGACCCTCGGCCGGATCGCCGACGACGCGGTGCACGCGCTCGTCAAGGAGACCGGCTCGTACCGCGGCACCCGCGCGCCGTTCGCCCATCTCGCCGAAACCGCCGTCGCGCTGCCCGGACGGCCCGGCGTGACGATCGTCGCGTCGTACCATCCGAGCCGGCAGAACACGAACACGGGCGTTCTGACGGAGCCGATGCTCGACGCGGTGTTCGCTCGCGCGCGCGCTTTGCTGCTCGGTCCTAACGAACCGGGTGCGTTTTAGGGACGTTCGGCACGGGTATCCATCGACTCACGTCCCGTGTCACGCGTGTCGTGGCACGTTCGTGTAGCAACAGCGGCGCCGCACCAGCGGCGGCCGCCGATTTTCGTGCGCGCAACCAGGCATAGCCTGTGCGGGCCCTGGGCATACTCCGCGCACGATGATGAACTTCCGGATCGACGAGCGCGACCTCTCCGCCTTCCTCGTCTACGCGGCCCGCGAGCGGAGTCTGGATGCATCGTTGCGCGCCGCCAACAAGTACGGCCGGTCCGACGAGCACAAGAAGTCCATCGACGCGCTCCGCGAGCTCAACAAGAAGATGCTCTTCCGCGAGACGCGCCGCGACGTCCACCCCTTCTAACATTTTCGGGTTGCCTCCGACGCGGGCGGGAGCGAGTGCCGGAACTCGCGCCCGCCCGTTTCGCATCACGGCGCCGGCGGCTGCACGATCCGCAGGCCCAGGTCCGTGAGCGCCTTGTCCGGGACGGCGGACGGCGCATCCATCATGACGTCGCGCGCGGCCTGATTCTTCGGGAACGCGATCACATCACGCAGGCTCTGCTCGCCGCACGCGATCATCACGATGCGGTCGACGCCGAGCGCCATCCCGCCGTGCGGCGGCGCCCCGTATGAGAGCGCCTCCATGAAGAAGCCGAAGCGGTCGTCGATCTGCTCGTCGCTCAGTCCGAGCCGTTTGAAGACCTTGCGCTGAAACTCCGGCTGATGGTTGCGGATCGAGCCGCTGCCGAGCTCGTAGCCGTTCAGCACGAGGTCGTAGTGCTGCGCCGTGATCGCGAGCGGATCGATATCGAACAGATCTTCCTGGCCCGGCGCCGGCGCGGTGAACGGATGGTGCGAGAACGTGATCTCGCCGCTTTCCTCGTCGCGCTCGAACAGCGGAAAGCCGACCACCCAGCAGAACGCGAACGCGTCAGGCTTGCACAGGCCGGCGCGGTCGCCGATCTCGAGCCGCAGCCGTCCGGCGACGTCGGACGCCGGGCGCGCGGCGTCGCCGACGAACAGCAGCGCGTCGCCGTCCTCGGCGCCGGTTCGCTCGCGCAGCGCGCTCGCGAGATCGCCGTCGACGAAACGCGCGATCGAGCCTTTCACGCCGTCGGGAGCGAACGACACGTACGCGAGGCCCTTCGCGCCGAATGTCTTCGCGAGCTCGGTCACCGCGTCGAAGTCACGGCGTGACAGCGACGCGCCGCCGGGCCAGCGCAGCGCGATCACGCGGTTCGCGTCGCTCGCCGCCAAGCCCGCGAACAGACCGAACGCGCCGCCCGCGAAGAGGTCGGCGACGTCGACGAGCTCCAGACCAAAGCGCATGTCCGGCTTGTCCGAGCCGAAGCGGCGCATCGCCTCGGCGTACGTCAGGCGCGGCAGCGGGTCGGGAATCTCGACGTTCATGACGCGCTGCCACACGGAGCGCACGGAGCCTTCCATCACCGCCATGACGTCGTCTTGCCGGACGAACGTCATCTCGACGTCGACCTGCGTGAACTCCGGTTGCCGGTCGGCGCGCGGGTCTTCGTCGCGGAAGCAGCGCGCGATCTGCATGTAGCGGCCGAGCCCGCCGATCATCAAGATCTGCTTGAGGATCTGGGGCGACTGCGGCAGCGCGTAGAACGTCCCGCGGTGCACGCGTGACGGCACGAGGTAGTCGCGCGCGCCTTCCGGCGTCGACTTGATCAGGTTCGGCGTCTCGACGTCGATGAAGCCGCGCTCGTCGAAGTAGTCGCGGAACGCTTTGACGATCTTGTGCCGGATCGTGAGATTGCGCTGCATGCGCGGCCGGCGCAAATCGAGATAGCGGTAGCGCAGGCGCACGTCTTCGCCGGGCTCTTCTTCAGCGGCGACCACGAACGGCGGCGTCTCCGAGCGGTTGAGGACATCCAGCTCGCCGGCCGGCACTTCGACCGCGCCCGTCGCGAGACGCGCGTTCTCCGTGCCGGCGGGACGCCGCCGCACGACGCCACGCACGCGCACCACGTCTTCGCCGCGCAGCGTCTCGGCGCGCGCGAACACCTCGCCGTTCGACGGATCGAACGTCACCTGGGTGACGCCGTCGCGGTCGCGCACGTCGATGAAGATCAGCCCGCCGTGATCGCGCCGCCGGTGCACCCAGCCGTTCAACTCGACGGCGCTGCCCTCGAGCGCTGCGCTCGCGGCGCCGCAGGTGATTCGTTCGACAGTGCTATCCACGCAGCGCAGCCTTCACTCCGGTCAGATAGTGGTATTGGTACGAAAGCGTGCGCGCGAAGCCGGGCTTCGCGGCGCCGTTCTCGATCCACGACTTCAACGGCGGCACGTGGTCGACGACGTCGTGCAGCGCCAGCGAGACCGGCGTCATGCCCAGGCGCAGCTTCACGTCCCACGCGGGGTGCTTGCGATAGAAGCGCACCGTCGACTTGCCCGCGAGCTCGTACTTGAGCTGCTGCTCGTCCCACGGTACGGGGTGCCAGTGGTAGTTGACCGCGCGCGGCTCGTACTCGAGCGGCACGCCGCCGTGCTGCAGCCGGTAGCCGAGCTCGAGGTCCTCGTGGCCGTATCCCGTGAAGTCTTCGTCGAAGCGCCCGACGCGGTCGAGCTCGGCGCGCGGTGCCGAGGCGTTGCCCGTGAGAAAGTACAGCCACGACAGACGCTTGGGCTTCTCGCCGTGCAGCGGGCCGCGCTTGGCGCGGTCGTCGCGCTTGGCGACGTAGTCGTCGTACGAGTTGACCTGCACTTCCATGCCCACGACCGCGCGCGTGCCCGGTTTGTCGTGGTGCTCGAGGTGGCGCGCGAGCAGGTCCGGCGACGCGATGATGTCGGCGTCGGTGAAGAGCACGACGCGCCCGCTCGCCGCCGCGATGCCGGCGTTTCGCGCCGATGCGCGCCCCGTGTACGGACCG
Organism: Vulcanimicrobiota bacterium; assembly: GCA_963818845.1. Lineage (GTDB taxonomy): Bacteria > Vulcanimicrobiota > Vulcanimicrobiia > Vulcanimicrobiales > Vulcanimicrobiaceae > Vulcanimicrobium. Next base: position 222,297 of record CAWFTO010000004.1, read on the forward strand.
GGAACATGCCGCACGAACGGATGCTCGCGCGCGACCTCGGCGAGATACTCGGCCGTGCCGTCGGTGGAGTTGGAATCGGCGACGATCACCTCGTACGTGTCGCGCTCGAGATCTTGCGCGATCAGCGAGGGAACCACGTGGCGGAGCGTGTCGAGGCGGTTGTACGTCGGGACGACGACGGAGATGCGCGGTTCGGTCATAAGAGGTGTGCGACGGCGGCGACGATCTCGGCGCGCGAGGCGCGCAGCGAGGCTGCGGATTCGTCGGGCGGCTTGCGAAGGATCGCGTTCGGCACCCGGTACGGCGACCATTCCTGCGAAGCCAAACGGTACCACTTGTGCTCGAAGAGCACGACCGTCGGCACGCGAACCGCGCTTGCGACATGGGTCGCACCCGTGTCGATGGTGACCACGCACGCCGCACGCTCGAAGACCGCCGCCCAGTGGTGGAACGGCAGGTCGCCAAGCACCAGGGTGGCGACGCCTTCCCCGCGCACGCGTTCCGCCAGGTCCCGGCCGTCCTCGCCGTAGGTCGCGACGAGCGGCCGTCCCAGCGCGGCCAGCTCGCGGAACAGCTGCAACGCGCTCTCCGTCGTCGACCCCAGCTCGGTCCAGCGGCGGCCGAGCTGGACGACGATCGGACGTTCCGGAACGCCGGCCACGGCCGCGCGGTCGGCGTCGGTCACGGGCAGCACGAGCTCGCGCGCGATGTCGCGGGCGCCGGCCGCCATGACGGCCGCGAGCACCTGATCGACCTCGTGCGGAACGGCGCGCTCGGGGTGGCGCTCGGCCGTGACGGGATCCGCGGCGCTGAGCACGACGTCCGTGAGCATCGTGCGCAGCATCAGGCGCGCAATGTAGCGCGTCTCGTACGTGTAGCCCACGCGGCGCGGCGCGCGCGTCGCCGCGACGATGCGGTGGTCGACCTCCCGGGGGGCGAGCGCGACCGCGAGGTCGACGCCGCGAAAGCGCGCCCCGAACGCCGACGGCCGCTCGCCGTCGTTCAGCGTCGCGACCGCGTCCACGTCGGGCGAGCGGTCGATGACGACGGCGTTGTAGCGGCTGCACGCGAGCGTCACGTGCGCGCCGGGGAACGAGCGCCGAACCGAGGCGATCGCGGGCGTCGACAGGATCAGATCGCCGACGCGGTCGGTGCGCGAGAGCAGGATGCGCATCACGTGCGCTTGGCGCGCGCGAGCTCGTCGTAGTAGGCGGCAGCCGCGAGCAGACGCGCCCCGATCAAGCGCGTGCCGGACAGCGGTTCCGCGCTACCGGTCGTGCCGACGATGCGCTCGAGACCAGGCACCAGCGGGCTGCGCCGCAACGCCTCGCCGAGCAGGCGCTGCGGCGCCGAATTGCCGATCGCGAGCGCCACGCGCCAGCCCGGATGCAGACGCTCGAGCCGCACCGCCGTGCGCGCCTGCGCGCGCACTTGCCGGAGCATGCCTTCGACGCTCGTGCCCTTCGGCCGCGGTTTGTGATGGAACACGACTGCGCGACGGTTGAACACGGCTTTGGTTCCGAGCGCGCGCAGCCGCAGGCCCAGCTCGATGTCCTCCCAGCCGTACTCGCTGAACGACTCGTCGAAGCGGCCGCCCGCAGCGTCCAGCCGCGAGCGCCGCACCGAGACGTTCGTCGTCCAGAACCAGTTCGCGCTGTAGTTCTTGAACGACCACACCGGAACGGGCAGCGCGTCGAACGACTCCGTGTTGATCGCCGCGCCGCGCACGACCACGTCGCCGTGACGCTCGTCGGACGCGAGGTGCTCCGCCGCGAAGACCGGCGTCGGCAGCACGTCGTCGTCGATGAACGCGATGCGTGCGCCCGTGCAGAGCGCGATCCCCGCGTTGCGCGCGTTCGCGAGCCCGCCGTTCGCCTGACGCACGACCGTGAACCGACATGTCGCGAGCCGTTGCGCGCGCTCGATCACCGCGGGCGTGTCGTCTTGCGAACCGTCGTCGACCAGGACGACCTCGTATTGGTCGGGGGAAAGCGTCTGGTCGAAGCACGCCTCGAGCACGCGCTCGAGCAAATGCGCGCGGTTGTACGTACAGAGCTGAATCGTGAGCCGCACCGTCAGAAGCGCGTCGCGCACCACGGCGGCGCGTCGGTGCGGAACGCGTCGTCGACCCGGGCGAGCAGCGACGCCGGCTCGAGCGTCGCAAGGCCGTAGCGCACGAGGTCGCGCAGGCGCAGCGCCCCCATGACGAGCGACGACAGATCCGCGACGCCGATCGTCAGCGCCGCATCGGCGCGGGCAGCGTCGTCGCGCACCGTGCCGCTGGGTCCGAAGCGTATCGTGCGAGTACCGGCTGCGCCGGCGAGGAGCGGATCGTCGACGTCGATCCGGACGACGAATTCATCCCAGGCGGGCCGAACGTACGCGAGCGCGGCGTCCGCGTCGACGACGCGGTACATCACGCCGAGTCCCGCCTCCGCGACGCGATGCGCGGCGGGCGGGGCGAGCGCGACGTCCGAGCCGTCGCGCGGGTCCACGGACGCAAGGAACAGCGCCGGGTCGGCAGACTCGACCACGATGCGCGCGAACTGGTCGCTCTGCGCGCGCAGGTAGCCGATCAGCGCGTTCGACGCGTCGGCGTCCTCGACGAGCAAGTCGCGCACCACGAGCTCGTCGCGATTGCGCAGCGCGTCGTCATCCGGAAGGCGGACGCTGGTCTGCATGAAGCCGCGCAGGGCACCGTCCCGCTCGACCGCGACGATCCGGACCTCGCGCGCGCGCAGCGAGCGAAGAACCGCCTCGCGCAGCCGCGTCATCAAGCCGTGCGTCGCGGACCGGATGCGCTCGTAGCACGCGATCAGCGCGTCGGCGTCATCCTCGTTCAGAAGGCGGATGCTCCCGGTCGCGGCGTGCGCCGCCAAGGTTGACGGCGCGAAGCGATAGCGGTACATGGGGCCGCCGTACCCGAAACCGAGCGCGCGGTAGAAGTCGAGCCGGAACGGATACAGCGCCGCGAACGCAGCGCCGCGCCGGCGGTACGCGTCCAGGTACCACGCGATCATCGCGCGCGCGATCCCTTGGCGCTTGCGGTGCAGCGCGACGGCGACGCCGCCGACACCGCCCGTGAACGCGTCGCGGCCCCGCACGTTCATCGTGAAGTCGTACAGGTGCATGACGCCGGCGATCTCACCGCCGCGTTCCGCGATCGCCCAGGACGCGCTCGCTTCATCGGCGCTGCGCCGGACGCGCTCGACGAGCGCGCCGAACGCTTCATCGGTCGTCGACCGCAAAACAGGATACGCGTCGGCGTGCAGGCGCGCGATCGCGGGCGCAAGTTCCGCGGCCTCCGCCGGGTCGAGCGCGCGAATGCTCAGCGCTGCCGCGGATGCGGCGCTCAAGAGAGCCGCGCACCGTTCGGCACGCGAAAGACCGGCGCGACGAGCAGCACGTGGCCGGCGCGCGCGCCGACGCGCCGGAAGCCGTCGTAGGCGATCACCGCGTCAGCGTTCGGCGGTCCCTCGAAGGAGTCCGTCGAGCGCGGTCAGGACGCCGTCCTCGTCGAGCGCGCGCACGCACGCGAAGTCCGGACACGTCTCCTTGCGGTGCCACGGCGGGCACGGATAGGTCGGCCGCACCACGGTGACGCGCGGTCCGCGCGGCGCCCAGCGGTCCGGCTCGTCCGACTGCAGCGCGAAGATGCCGACGGTCGGCGCGCCGGAGGCCGCCGCGACGTGCATCGGCCCGGAGTCCATCGCAACGACGGCGCGCGCGCGCTGCGCCAGCGCGGCGAAGGTCCCGATGGACGTGGTCCCCGCGACGGACGTCGCACCGGCGCCTGCGCCGTCCGCGATCGCGGCGGCGATCTCGGCGTCATCGGCCGATCCCGTGACGAGGACCGGCACGCCGTCGCGCGCGAGCAGCCGGCGCGCGAGCGCGACGAAACCGTCGACCGGCCAGCGCGCGCGGTGCGCCGACAGTCCGCGGGTTGGATGCAGCACGGCATACGGGCCGCGGATCGCGCGCGCGCTCAGCAGCGCGTCCGCCGCGTCGCGGTCGCCGTCACGCACGGCGAATTCGGGCGTCGCGTCCGCGACGTCGCAGCCGATTGCGCGCGCATAGTCCAGGAGGATCTGCGTCCAGTGCGTGGTGCGGTCGCCGAGCTCGCTGCGCACCAGCACGCGGTGCGTGAAGAACGCGGAGTAGAGGCGGCGTGCCTGGCCGACGCGCACGGGGATGCGCGCGCGCCACGGCAGCAGCGCCGTGCCGAACGTCGCCCACGTCACGACGGCTGCGCCGTACCGCTCCGGCAAAGGCATCCCCAGCGGGATGACGCGCTCGATCGACGGCACGTGTCTCGCAACGTCGGCGTGCGACGGCAGCACAACCGCGTCGACCGCTGTGAACCGCGCCCGCAGCGCACGCGCGACCACGCCCGCGAGCAGCGTGTCGCCGAGGCCGCCGCCCGCGGCGACGAGCAGCGCGCGATCAGAAGTCATCGAGGATCGTTTCGGCCACCGTCTCCGGCGACGCGTCCGCCTCGGATGCGCGAAACGCGCGGTACGCCGCCGCCCACGGACGCCAGCGGCGCACCTGCTCGTCGAAGTGCGCGTCGGGGAACACCTCGACGACGCGCCGGCAGAGCATGCCGGCGACGTGCGCCGCACCCGTGTCCACACAGACGACCGTCTCGGCCGTCGCGAGCGTCTCGACCCACGCGCGCGTCGAGGGCGGAACGTGCGGTACGACGCCCGTCGCTTCGCGCACGGCATCGGCTTCGGCCGGCGCGCACACGACGCGCGCGCGCGACCCGATCCGCGCGTGCAGCGCGCGCAGCGATGCCGCCGACACACCGGTCGCGAGCCATTTCGTCCCGGCCTGCAGCACGATCGAACCCGGGCGCGCCGCCGCGGGCGCGTCGAGCAGCACGGAGCGGAGGCGTTCGGTCGCCGCCGGCGGTTTCGGTTCGCGCACGATGCCGGCGCCGAGGCGGTAGATGATCTCCACCTCGTGCGCCGATTCACCGCCGACCCGCTGCGAACGGCTGACGGTGCGCGTCGTGCGCGCGCGCACCCAGAGCGACTTCAGCGGCCGGGCAAGGCCCGTGGTGAAGCCGACGCGGCGCGGGACCGGTGCGGCGAGGACGTACGCTTCGGGCTCCTCGCTCGCAACGAGCGCAGCGTCGTACCCGGCGCGCGGCGATCTCCGCCGTCGCGCGCGCGGTGCTTTCGGGCGTCGAACCGTGCGCCGGCCACGGAATGCGCTCGAGCACGTGCTCCGCGACCAGTGCCGACGGCGAGAACAGGCCGGCGTTGCGCGTCGACATCGCCGCGCCCACCTCGTGCCCGGCCGCCCGCAACGCCGCGATCAGCGGCACGCATACGGCGGCGTCGCCGACGCCGTCGAGCCGCACCAGCAGGATGCGCACGGTCTACAGCCGCTCCGCCGACCAGGCATCACTCCGCTGCGCTCGGTCGGGTGCCGTCATCGGCGGCGTAACCGGCGGTCCAGCTCTTCGGTGTAGACGCTGTCGAGCAGCATGCCGCGAGCGACCTGCGCCAGCGCCGGCGGGACGTGCGGCGACGACGCGAGCCCCGCGAACAGCGGCTGCGCGAAGCCCGGCGCGAACACGCGCGCGCGTGCCAGGTTGAGCGCATACGCGCCCGTCGCGAGCTTGACGCGCGACGTCGGCATCTTCTCGACGAACCGGGCGGCCATGCGCGCCTTCTCGATCGCTTTGCCGAGCGCGTCCTCGAGCGACTCCGGCGTCGGCGGCTTGACGTGCCAAAGATACGCCTCCCACGCGAACGCGCGCCGCACGCCGAACGCGCGCAGCCGTGCGCCGAGCTCCGTGTCTTCCCATCCGTACAGGTCGAACGATTCGTCGAAGCCGCCGACGGCGCGCAGCGGCGCGGCGCGGACCGACACGTTGCACGTCACGAAGAACGCGCGCGAGAAGTTGGCCGCCGTCGGCTCCGGCCGGTGCGCGGGATCAGGCACGTTGACGATGGGGCCGGAGACCGCCAGCGGGAAGATCTCGGCGTCGTGCGCGCGTGCGTGCGCCGCCAAGAAGTGCGGCGGCGTCACGACGTCGTCGTCGACGAACGCGATCACGTCGCCGCTCGCGCGGGCGATCCCGGCGTTGCGCGCCTTGCCGCGATTCGGTTCGGCGACGAACGCGTAGAGGGCGCCGTGCTTGCGCGCGACGGCGGGCGTCGCGTCGGTCGAGCCGTTGTCGACGACGATCAGCTCGTGGTCCGGCGCGCCGGCCTGCGCGCGCAACGACGCGAGCGCCTCATCCAGCAAGGCCGCCCGGTCCTTCGTCGCAATCACCACGCTATAGCGCACGGCCCGTACTTTCGAGGAGCGCGCCTGCCATCCGTTCCGCGGCGCCCGCGTGGCCGGCGTAGAGCGCGCGCAGCTCGGCGCTGGTCCGGGCACACCACGCCGCGTCGCTCCAGCGCTCCGCCGCGGTGTGCGCGACCTGCGACGGCAGCAGCGTGCCGTAGATCTCGACGTCGAGCTCCTTGCCCGCGTCAATGTTGGGCTGCGCGAAGTGCGTGAAGCGCTTCGCCGCGGCCATGACCGCGGCGCGCTTCACCGGCGTGCCGATCACCGGCAGCTTGCCGACGTACTGCAGGGGACCGCCGATCACGATGAGCTCCGGGGCGTTGAGCGGCGTGCACACGACGGCCGGAACGCCGATCGCCGCGAGCTCGATGACCTTCGTGCCCGGGATCGTGACGGCGAGCCGCGCCGTTGAAGCGGCGCGCATCGCCGCCCGGACGAGCGGAAACCGCTCGCCGCCCGCAACGATGTCGCCGCCCGCGAGCTCGGCCGGCGCACCGTACGCCAGCGGGTGCTCGCCGCCGCGTGCGAGCGCGGCGCGCAACGCGTCGTCGGAGACGAACGGCGAGCCCGCGAACGCGATCGGAACGCCGGGCAGCATCCGGCGCAGGTTGAGCGCGACGCGGACGAACAGCGCGAACAGGTTCGCAACCTCGTGCTTGCGCGAGCCGGGGAAGATCACGATACCGTCGCGTGCCGCGTCGGTCGGCGCATCGCCGTACGCGCCGGACGCTTCGCCGAGCGCGCCGTCGATGGCGAGGTTGCCGGCGACGGCGACGCGCTCGGCAGGCGTGCCCCACGCGATCAGCTGCTCGCGGTTCGCCTCGTCGACCGCGAACGCGCGCGCGAACGTCCGCGCGTAGCGCCGGCGCGAAAATTTGTACGTCGTCGCAACGCCGCCGAGGCGCGCGTGCACGCGTGCCGCGTGCGACAGATCGCCGCCGAGGTACTGCACGACGTCGACCGCGGCGGGCAAGCCGTCGACGCGCCGCCCGAGCGCGAGCCGCACGTAGTCGGCCGGCGGGTACGCGCGCACGCCGGGAAACAGCGACTCGGCGTACGCCGCTTCCGCGCCGGTCGCGAAGTCGTCGGGAACGCACAGCACGTGCACTTCGACCGACGGGTCGCGCGCGCGCAGCGCGGCGACGAGAGGCCGCACCCAGCCGGCGAACTCGCCCGGTCCATTCGCCGTGATCGCGATCCGCAAGGAACGCTAACGGGCCCGGATCGTCGCGACGATGTCCGTCGTGCTTCTTCCGGGCTGGTGCGGCGCGAGCACGATGCGGCCGCCGTGCCGTTCGACCACGAAGCGTTCCGGCAGCTCGTCGACCCGGTACTGCGCGCTCTTGACGTGCACGTCCGGCCGCAGCGCGTCGAGCACCGTCTCGGGCGTGCGCTGGCGGAAGCCCGCGACGGCGTCGACGCTGCGCAGCGCCGCGATGACGCGCGCCCGGTCCGCGAACGCGACGAGCGGACGGTCCGGGCCTTTGCCCAGCAGCCGCACCGAGTCGTCTTCGTTGATCAGCACGATCAGCGCGTCGCCCTGCGCGCGCGCCCATGCGAGGTACGCGACGTGCCCGCCGTGGAGCAGGTCGAAGACGCCGTTCGTCGAGACGACGACGCGCCCGGCGGCGCGCTGCTCCTCGCGCCACGCGACGGCGCCGGCAGCATCGAGAACGGGCGCGGCGAACGCGGATTCGCTCACGGCGCGCGGTGCTCCATCAGCTCGACGATCTCGCGCGGCGTCGCGGTCGCCGTGCCGAGCTTCTCGACGACGGCGCCCGCCGCGAAGTTCGCGAGCTGCGTCGCGGTCTCGGCGCCGATGCCGGCGGCGAGCGCGAGCGTGAGCACGGCGACCACGGTGTCGCCGGCGCCCGACACGTCGAAGACGGTACGCGCGACGGCCGGGACGTCGAAGCGCTCGCCGCCGGCGCCGAACAGCGACATGCCGTGCTCACCGCGCGTGATCAGCACGTAGCGGCACGCGAGCATGCGCAGGAGCTCGCGTGCGGCGCGCTCGAGCGACGCATCGTCCGTAACGGCGACTCCCGTCGCGCGCGACGCCTCGCCGACGTTCGGCGCGACGCACGTCACGCCCGCGAACAGGCCGACGTTGGCGGGCTTCGGATCGGCGACGACCACGGGCGCGCCGAGTGCGGCCTCGACGACCTCGCGGTGCAAGAAGCCCTTCGCGTAGTCGCTGAGCACCACGGCGTCGGCGCCGCGCACGCTGCTGCGCACCTGATCGGCGACGCGGCGCCGGTCGTCGTCGCGCAGCGCCGCGGTCGACTCCCAGTCCGCGCGCACGACCTGCTGGCTGTGCGCGACCACGCGCGTCTTGCGCGTCGTCGGCCGATCGGTGAGCGTCACGAGCCCGCGCGCGTCGACGCCGAGGTCGTCGAACATCGCGCGCAGCCGCGCGCCCTCCGCATCGTCGCCGATCCCGCCGACGAACGCGACGCGCGCGCCGAGCGCGCGCAAGTTGTTCGCGACGTTGCCCGCTCCGCCCAGCGTGAAGGTGTGCTCGCGCACGGCGACGACCGGGACGGGCGCCTCCGGCGAGATGCGAGACACGTCGCCCCAGATCCACTCGTCGATCATCGCGTCACCGACGACGACCACACGCCGCCCGGCCATGCGCGCGAGAAGCTCCGTCGCGCGCGGCGCCGCGATCGCATCGGTCACGCCGTCCGCCCCCGACTGTCACCCTGAGCTCGTCGAAGGGCGCGCTCGACCAGCCATCGCGCAGCGTCCAACAGCGTGGCCGCGCGCAGGTCCGGTTCCGGGCCGTCGTACGGGTACGGCCCGGGAAGCAGAATCCCGGGAATCCCGACGGCGTGCCCGAGCGCGACGTCGCTGCCGCGGTCGCCGACCACCGCCGAACCGTCGAGCGTGAGCGCGTGCTCGCGCACAGCGCGCTCGATCATCCCCGGCGCGGGCTTGCGGCACGCGCAGTCCTCGCCGTAGTGCGAGCACCAGTACCAACCGTCGATCGCGACGCCGTCGTTCGCGAGACGGTGCGCGATCTCGCCGTTCACCGCGCGCACCGCCTCGTCGTCGAAGTAGCCGCGCGCCACGCCGGACTGGTTGGAGACGACGATCGTCGCGAAGCCGTGATCGCGCAGCACGCGGAGCGCGTCGACCGTTGCGGGCAGCATCACGACGCCGCGCGGATCGTCCAGGAATCCCTTGTCCTCGATCAGGGTCCCGTCACGGTCGAGAAAAGCAGCGGGCCGCGTCACGCGCGGCGCCGGCGCCCAGCATTCATGCGAACAGCAGCTCTTGCTCGACGAGGTCGCAGATGATGTGGCCCATGGTGATGTGGACCTCCTGAACGATCGCACTGTAGCCGTCGGGTCCGACCAGCGCGACGTCGGCGAGCTCCGCGACCGGTCCGCCGCCGTTGCCGGAGAATGCGATCGTGGTCGCGCCGACGGCTTTCGCGGCCTCGAGCCCGCGGACCACGTTCTTCGACGTGCCGCTCGTCGTGATGCCGACCACCACGTCGCCGGGCTTCGCGAGCGCCTCGACCATGCGCGCGAACAGCTGCTCGTAGCCGAAGTCGTTCGAGATCGCGGTCACCGCCGACGTGTTCACGGTGAGCGCTTCCGACGGCAAGCCTTTGCGCTCGCGCAGGAAGCGGCCGCTGAACTCGGCCGCAAGATGCTGCGCGTCGGCGGCACTGCCGCCGTTGCCGAACCACAGCACCTTGTTGCCGTCGCGGAACGCGCGCACGAGCGCGGCGACGATCGCCGCGACCTGCTCCGGATAGCGCGGCGCGTCGAGCTGGCCTTTGCGGTCGGCGAGCAGCTCGGCGAAGCCGCGCCGGCCTTCGATCACGGTTCGATCCAAAACATCTCCTGACCGAGCGAGACCAGCTCGCCGTTCTCGACCAAGACGTTGGTCACGACGCCGGAGTAGTCGGAGTTGATCTCGTTCATCAGCTTCATCGCTTCGAGGATGCACAGCGGGTCGCCGGATTGCACGCGGCTGCCGATCTCGACGAACGGGTCGGCTCCCGGCGAGGGCGAGCGATAGAAGACGCCGACCACGGGCGCCGTCACCTTGCGTACGTTCGCGCTCGCCGTGCGCCCCGGCGCGGCGCCCTCGGCCGGCGCGCCGGCCGGCCCCGACGGCGCGCCGGCGTGCGGCGCCGGCGCAGCGGCGTACACGACGGAACCGCTCGCCGGCGCCTCGCGCCGCACGATCTCGATCTCCGTGTCGCCCGTGCGCACGCGGATCGCGTCCAGGTCGAACTCGGCCGCGATCTCGCCGAGCGCGCGGACTCGAGCCGCTTCGTCGTGCTCCATCACCCGGTCGCTTCGACAAGGACGCGCGCGACCTCCGCCGCGTCGCCCACCAGCGGCAGCCGGCGGTCCGTGCGGGCGATGAGGTCCCGGAGCACCAGCTCGCGGGCCGCGAGCTCGTCGTCGCCCACGATCAGCGCCCAGCGCGCGTTGTTCCGGTCGGCGGTCTTGAAGTGGGCGGTGAGCTTACGGTCCTGCCAATCGGCGAACGTGGGCTCGGCCGCATGCTCGCGCAGCGCGCCGACGATCGCGACCAAGCGCTCGCGCGCGGCTTGCCCGAGGCCCACCGCCTGAATTCCGCGCCGGGGCGCAGCGCGCTCGCCGCCCGCGCGCTCGACCGCCATGAGAAACCGCTCGAGGCCCAGGCCGAACCCGACGCCCGGCGTCGGCGGGCCGCCGAGCTCCTCGACGAGACCGTCGTAGCGGCCGCCGCCGCACACCGTGCTCTGCGCGCCGATGTCCGTCGACACGAACTCGAACACCGTGCGCGTGTAGTAGTCGAGCCCGCGCACGATCCTCGGGTTCACCGCGTACGTCAGGCCGAGCGCGTGCAGACGCTGCTGCAGCGCGTCGAAGTGCGCGCGGCAGTCGTCGCAGAGATGCTCGAGCATCGTCGGCGCGTTCTCGACGAACGGCGCGTCCAGCGGGTCTTTCGAATCGAGGATGCGCAGCGGGTTGCGCTCGAGACGCCGCTGCGAGTCCGCGCTCAGCGCACCGGCGTGCGGGCGGAAGTGCGCCAGCAGCGCTTCGCGATAGCGCGGGCGGCACGCGCCGTCACCGACGCTGTTGACGTTGAGCACCGCGTCGACGCCGTAGCGACGCAGCAGCAGCGCCGCGACGTGGATGACTTCGGCGTCGGCGTCGGCGCCGGCGACGCCGAAGCACTCGACACCGAACTGGTGCGCTTGCCGCAGCCGCCCCGCCTGCGGGCGCTCGTAGCGGAAGAACGGCCCGATGTAGTACAAGCGCTGCGGCCCCTGCGCGAGCAGCTTGTGCTCGAGGAGCGCGCGCACGGCGCCCGCCGTCAGCTCGGGGCGCAGCGTCATGCTGCGCCCGCCCTTGTCGACGAACGTGTACATCTCTTTCTCGACGATGTCGGTCGTCTCGCCCACGCCGCGCGCGAACAGCTCCGTCGCCTCGAAGACCGGCGTGCGGATCTCGCCGTAGCCAAAACGGCGCGCGAGATCGCGGCACGACGATTCGAGCGCGTTCCAGCGCGCCGACTCGGGCGGGTAGACGTCACGGGTGCCGCGCGGGGCGCTGATCGGGTTCACGGTCGAGCGGCCGGTTCGGGCTTTACGTGACGGCGGCCTCGCGCGGCTCGAGCAGCTCGACGGGGATGCCGTTCGGGTCCTCGACGAACGCGATCCAGCGCGTTCCGCTCGGGGCCTTCTTCGGCTCTTTGACGATCTTCACGCCGTTTTGCCGCATGCGCTCGACCGCTTGCGCCAGATCGCCTTCGATCTCGAGCGCAAGATGTTCGTAGCGATTGCCGATCTCATACGGCGGATGCTCTTCCAGATCGTAGACCAGCTCGATGTACGAGTCCCAGCCCGACCCGACGAACGCCATGTCCGCGTTGCCGGGGTAGTGGTGCGGCCCTCCCAGCAGCTTGAGCCCCATCTTGTTGGTGTAGAAGTCGATCGACTCCGCCATGTCGTTGACGAAGATCGACGTGTGCAGAAAGCGCGGCATGTGCTATGCTGCGCTACGCGTCCGCGCCCGCACCTTCTGAGCGGGCTCCTTTTGCGTTCGCTGTGCGAGGTGTAGCGACCATGCGTCTTCCCGTGCGTCTTCCGATCTGCGCCGGCCTCGTGGCCGCGGCGCTCACCGCGTGCGGCGGCGGAGGCGGCGGCGGAACGTCCGCGTCCGGCGCCCCGCCCGTCGTCGCGACCGCGACGCCGACGCCGGGCCCGTCGCTTGCGCCCTCGGCCTCCGCGTCGATCACGGCCGGCGCGGCGGCGGGATCGGCGACGCTCGGACCCATCCAGTCCGGTCTCGCGGCCACCGTCGGCGTTCCGGCGACCACCGCCGGCAGCGGTACGCTGACCGTCACGCTCGCCGCGTCGGCCTCGACCGCGCCCGCGCTTGCAAGCATGGCCCGCGCGCCGCGCTCGATCGGCGCGTCCGGCATCACGGGCCTCGCGTACGTCAGCGTCACGCCCACCGCGACGCTTTCTTTCGCCGGAACGCCGTCGTTCACGTTCACGGTCACCGGACAGCCCACGCTGATCGCACCGGCGGCGGGCTACGTCGCGTTCTACGACCCCGCAGCCTCCGGCGGCTGGACCACGCTGCTCGGGCCCGTCACGATCGGCGGCTCGTCCGCGACGTGGACGTTTCCGGCCGGCGCGGTTCCGCTGACGTTCAAGGCGGGATCGACGTACGTCTTCGCCTTGTTCACCGCGACGAGCGCCGTCGCGACGCCGAGCCCCTCGCCGAGTCCCTCTCCGGCTGCGAGCGCCTCCCCCGTGCCCTCTCCGACCGCGTCTTCGACGCCCGGCTCGGCGCCGCAGTCGGCGCCGGCGATCGGGCTGCTGGGCGCCGTGGCGGGGGGCGGGTTCGGCGGCGTGGAGTCGTCGAGCGCCTCCGGCGCGACGCTGGTCGGCATGGCGCCCGGTCTGCAAGGCTCGTCCGGGAATGCGGTCACCGCCGCCGGATCGGTGTCGGTGGCCGTGAACGGCGCCGGCGGCAGCGCCGTCCGGCGGGCGCCGTCGTCGGCGGCCATGGCGTCCCCGGCCGCTGCCGTGCCGGTCGAGTTCCAGCCGCTCGGCAGCCGCCGCGCGTTGCGCGCGGCACAGCGCTCGCTGCGGCTGGTTGCGGCCGGGACGCGTTCCGCAGCCACGGTGCGGCGGACGCGCTCGCTGCCGACGACGCTCGGCGCGACGGCGCTGCTGTGGGCCCAGAACGCGGCGATCGGCTCGAACAACGGGACGTACACGCAGGTTCCGGCAACGCTGGCCGCGATCACCGCGCATGCGTACGTCTGGATCGACAGCTCCCTGACGTCGGTCTTGACCTCGCCGTCGACGTTCAACGCGATCGCCAACGACTTCGAGAACGGCTGGGCGTCGGACAACGCGCATTTCACGAACGACGCGTACGACGCCGCGCAGGAAGCACCGCAGAACGCATGCGACGCCAACGGCAACGTGGTCGGGACGACGCTGCCGATCGTCGCGCACGACGTCCGCACGACCGTCTTCGTCGTCAACCCCGCCTCGCTGGGCGGCGGCGTGGGCGGCTACTTCGACGAAATCAACTTCTACGCGCAGTCGTACCTGCAGTGCTTCGAGAGCATCCGTTCCGCGTCGCTGCAGTCGAACGAAGCACCGATGATCTACGTCGGCTGGTTCGGACCGGGCGGCGGCTCGAACACGACGTCGTACGAGCTCGGGGAAGACCTCGTCCGCGGCACGGCGCACGAGTACCAGCATCTGCTCAACTTCGTCGCGCACGACGTGCGCGGCGGGGCCGGGGACGACGAGGACTCGTTCATCAACGAAGGCCTTTCGATGCTGGCGCAGGACCTCGCGGTCCCGCGCATGTATCCGCAGCTCGCGAACGACGCGCTCGACGCGGGGTATCACGCGAACCGGTTCCTCGCGGCGCCGCAGAACTTCAGCCTGACCGGTTTCAGCGGCGTCGACAACGCGGCGGCGTCGACCGCGCCCGCGTACAACTGCAGCGGCTGCTACGGCGCGTCGTATCTGTTCCAGCGATATGCGTACGACCGGTTCGGCGGAGACGCGTATCTCGCGTCGATGGAGAACGGGAGCGCGCTCGGCCTCGCGCACATGGCGTCCGTCGTCAACGAAACCCCGGCGGCGCTGCTCGAGGACTTCGGTCTCACGCTGGCCTCCGCGAACGGCACCTCGGACGCGCGCTACCGCATCCCGGGCTTCGCGTTCGGCACGTCCGCCACGACGCAGTTTGCCACGACGGCGGTCCTTCGGTCGCCGGCCACGGTGAACGGCGCGCCCGGCGCCGGCACGTTCGCCGGGCCGTTCGACGGCGGCTACGTGCTGGTCGCGGTTCCGGGCGCGGGCGCGACGGTGACGGTCAAGGAGACGACGGGCGCGTTCTCGTTCGCAGCCGGAATCGCCCAGCACTGAACGGGAGGAACGCGGCCGCGAGCGCCGCGCACAGCACGACGCCGCCGGCGACCGTTAGCGGCGTCCACGACTCGTGCATGACCAGCGACATCACGACGCCGACGGCGAGCGCGGTGTACTCCGCGCCGATCGTCGCCGCACTCACGCCGAGCCGGCGCACTGCGGCGGCGAACGCCGTCTGCGCGACGAGCGTCGACCCGACGACGATCTCGCCGAAGAACCACCAGGCGACCTGCGATGAATCGGCCGCGTGGGCGATCGCGCCGCCCTTGCCGAGCGCGAGCCCGGCGGCGAGCAGCACCGCCATCGAGATGGAGCCGACCAGGCACATGGTCATGATGCCGTTCATGCGCGCGCCGACGACGCGCAGCAGACACGCATAGATCGCGAACGCCGCGAGCCACACGAGCATGCACAGGTCGCCGAGAAACGCCGAGCGCGCGGCGGTGTGCGTCGACGCGAGGATCGCGACCCCGATCACGCCGAGCGTCAACGCGGTCCACTGCCGCCGGTCGAGCGGCGTACGGAACACGAGCGCGGCGACCGCGGTGTTCGTGACCGGCGCGAGGCCGATCAGGAACGAGATGTGCGCGACCGACGTGTACTGCGCGGCGATCGTGAACACCACGGAGATCACGAGGCCGAAGACCAGCGCGGCGGCGACGATCGCCGCCCATCGCTTGCCGTCGAGCCGCGGCGGGCTGATGCGCCAGCTCGGCGCGAGCGCGAAGACGAACACGGGCAGCACCCACGCAGCGCGCGCGACCGACACCGTCACGCCGTCCCAGACGCCGGGCTGCGCCGCGTAGAGCACTTTGCTCGCAGGCCCGAGGAGACCCCATCCCAGGCCGGTGAGCAGGACGAACACGACGTTCTGGACGGAGCGGGGCACGGCGTCGGCGCGCTTCTGGGCGGCGTTGAAAGGTCCCGCCCCGTGCGCTCGAAGGGAGCGTCATGCTGGACTGGTCGCCGTCGGTTTTCCGGCCGTGGAACGAGTTCTACGTCCTCGTCGGCACCGCGGCCGCCTCGCTGACCGGCTTGATGTTCGTCGTCATCACGCTCGTCGCGAGCGTACGCACGCCGTCGACGCGGCGCGGCATCGCGACGTTCAGCACGCCGACCGTCGTGCAGTTTTGCGCCGCGCTCGGCGTCTCGGCGATCCTCGATGCGCCGTGGCCGACGACACTGTGCGCGGCGGCGATGATCGCCGCGGGTTCGCTCGCGTGCCTGACGTACGCCATGCGCATTCTGCTCTCGACCGGTGTGACGCGCGAGGACTATCAGCCGGACCTCGAAGACCGCATCTTCTACCAGTGGCTGCCGCCGGCCGTCTACTTCATCCTGTTCGCGAGCGCCGTCGCGCTGCCGTTCGCGCCGCGGCCGACGCTGTTCGCGATTGCGGGGATCGCCTTCGCGCTGCTGTTCATCGGCATCCACAATGCCTGGGACGTCGTCACGTACGTCACCGCGAAGCACCTGCGTCCCGGCGAGATCGACGACGAGGACGCGCCGCCGTGACGCTTCGGGCGTCGAGCGCGCGCAAGAGCGCTCGCCGGTCGCGCCAAGAACGCTGAATTCGGACGACCGCGTCGTCGACGATGCCGCGGTCGGCCGGGAAGCTCTCGCGCAAGAACGCGGCGAGCACGCGCGGGGACGCGCCGGGCCAGAGCGATGCGGTGAGCGTGCGCGCGACGGCGAACGCCTGCTGCGTCGGCGGAATGCCGCGGAGCAGCTCGCGGCGGTGCGAGCGCAGGAAGCCGAACGCGAGGTCCGGATGCCGTTCGCCCACCATGCCTACGAAGGGCAGGAGAGAGTCGTGAGCCATCCGCGGATCGCGTCCCGCGTCGTCGAGCACGCGCGCGGCGAGCGCTGCGTCACCGACGTTCGCCAGAAACGAGAGCTGGACCGGGATCGAGGGATAGCGTGACGGCGCCGACCGTAGCCATGCCTCCGTGCGGTCGACGTCCCCGGTCGTCGCGGCGCCGGCAGCCAGCTGCATGCCGGCCCATTCCATCGCCGGGTTCGTCAGTGGCGCTCCGCTGAGCAGGGCACGGTAGTCAGCAAGAAGCGGCCCCGCGGACACGACATCGCCGGCGGAGGCCAGCACCGTCACGGCATTCGCCTCGAGCTGAAGGCGGCCGCGCGCCGGCGGGACCCCGGTGAGGCGGACGTCGCGCGCAAACGCGCGCATCGCCTGCTCGTGCGCGGCGAGGGCCCGCAGCTCCGGCGCGCCGCGCGCCAGGCCGTTCATTCGTTGCAGCTCGTGCGCAAGCGCGATCCAGACCGGGTCGGGCAGAGGATCGCGCGCGGCGTCAATGACCCGCAGGAACGCTTCATCGGCGAGCTGCGACGCCGCGTGGAGCACCGTGCCGTCCGCGGTGAGCCGCGCTCGCATCGGTTCGTCAGCGACGCGGGCCAGCACGGGACCGTACGCATCGGCCGCGTAGCGCACGAGATAATAGGGCCGCTCGCCGGGATCGATGACGAGCGGTGAACACCCGGGCAGGGTGGCCGTATCGCGCAAACGCGCCATCACGAGGCGCGCCTCCCGCCGTCCCACGCGCAGGACGACCGGCACCGCCCACCGCTGCGCGCGATACGCCGGGCCGGCGGTATCGTCGCTGGCGAACGCCGACTGCGCGAGGCGAACGGTGGTCGTCCCGTGCTCGCACGCGGCACGCACGTCGAGGATCGGGAAGCCCGGTTGCGTGAGCCACGAGCGCGCGTACGCGAGCGCGGGCGCGCCCCCGATGTCGAGCCAGAAATCCTCGAACGTGGCGGTTTCCCCGGCATGCCGCGAGACGTAGCGTTGGAGGCCCCTGCGCATCGCCGCGTCGCCCACGATGTCGCGCCAGGCCTCGATCGCCGCCGCTCCCTTCACGTACGCCGGCCAGGAGAACGCCGTGAAATCCTCGTCGTTGCGATCGGAAGCGATCGGGTGCACGACCGGCTGGGTGTCGCCGTGTACGCCGGACGTCAGCAGAGCGGTGATGTCGCCGTCCCGGTCCTGGTCGCCATGCAGCTCCGCGAACACGGTCCGCATCGTTTCATGGGCGACGAACTGCGCGACTGCTTCAGACACGAACGTGTCTCTCCACCACCGCATCCCGATCAGATTCCCGCTCCATTGATGCGCCAACTCGTGCGCGAGGATGGACGCCGCGTAACGGCGTCCCCGCTCGCCACCGCCGAATTGCGCCCCGAAGATTTCGTCCTCCGAGTAGAATGTCACCGCGCCCCAGCCTTCGAACGCGGATTGCAGCGCGCCGTCCGCGACCACGACGTCCAGCTTCGGCAACGGGAACGCGCGGCCGAACAGCGTCGCTTCGTATGGCAGAATCCGTTCGACGTCGGCGGCGATCGCTCGCGCACGATCCTCCTGACCGGGGCGCACGAACACGCGGACCGGCACGCCGGCGGCCGTGCCGTCGACATGCGTGAAGCGCCCCGCGTCGACGGTGAGGACGTACGCCGCCATCGGCGGCGTCGGCTCGAAGTCGTTCATGGTCAAGCCGTCGAGGTCGTCGCGGCGCGCGCGCAGCGGCATGTTCGACACGACGGTGAACGCCGCGGGCGCGCGGACGTGCAGCGTGAAGCGCGCGCGGAACTGCGGCTCGTCGAAGCACGGAAACAGCGTGCGCGCCGTCGACGGCTCGAAGGCCGACGTGATCGTGCCGAACGCGGCGAACATGCCGTCGGCATCCCCGCCGGTCCGGGCGGGCGCGTCGAATGCCAGCGATACCACGTGTCGTCCGGGCTGCAGGGTGCTGCCCGTGGACACGTGCACTTGCTCCACGGCGGGCTCGAGGTCGGAGCGCGCCGGCGTGCCGTCGATCGCGGCGCTCCTGATGGCGACACCGCGGTCGTTGAGCGTCAGCGCTTGGGTCGCGCGCCGAACGTCGACCTCGATCGTCTCGCGTCCATCGGAACGCGGCGCGGTCGGATCGGCGGTCACCGTAAGGTCGTAGGCGATGGGCGCCGCGTCGTCACCGAGGCGCGCGCGAGCCGCCGGCGACGCGGGCACCGAGGACGCGAGCAGCGCGGCGAGCGCGATCGCGAGCACGGCCGGCCGGTTACGCGCCGACGACGCGCGCGCAGACCCACGGCGCCGTGAGCGCCGCGCCCGCGATGAACCACGCTGCGAATATCGCCGGCGCCCGGAGACGGCCGAAGCCGACCAGCGCGAGCAGCACGGGTGCGACCAGCAGCACGCGCATGCCGTCGTCGTGCAGCGGACGCAAGGCGTCGAACGCGTCCAGACCGCCGGCCGTCCACCACGACTGCGCGGCATAGCCCACGACCCCGAGCAAGACCGCGTAGCCGACCAGCCGCACGATAAAGCCGCGCATGTCAGTGCAGGAAGTAGCGGTAGGTCGAGAACACGAGGGCGACGCCGCGCTCGTCGGCCGCGGCAACGACCTCGTCGTCGCGGATCGAGCCCTGCGGCGCGATCACCGCCGTGCAGCCGGCATCGGCCGCCGCAAGCAGACCGTCGGGGAACGGAAAGAAGCCGTCGCTCGCGCACGCGGCACCGGCGACGTGCTCGCGTGCGCGGTGCGCGGCGATCTGCACGGCGCTCACGCGATTGGTCTGCCCGGCGCAGATCCCGCGCGAAACGGCGTCGCGCGCGACGACGACGCCGTTCGACTTGACGTGGCGCACGACGTCCCACGCGAAGGCGAGATCGCGCCACTCGGCCTCGGAGGGAGCGCGCTTCGAGACGACCGACCACTGCTCGCGCGGCGCCTGCGGGTCGTCGTCTTCGGCGAGAACGCCGCCGAGAGCGCTGCGCACGCGCAGCTCGCGCGCGATGCGCTCCGGCGCGCCGCGTTTGTAGCGCATGATGCGCAGGTTCTTTTTGCGGCGCAGCCGCGCGAGCGCCTCGTCGTCGAACGCCGGCGCAGCGACGATCTCGAGGAAGAATCCGGCGAGATGCTCGGCTGCCGCCGCGTCGACGGGCGCATCGACGGCAATGATCCCGCCGTACGCCGACACGGGGTCGGCGGCCAGCGCGTCCCGCACGGCGTCGGCCACCGACGCGCGCTCGGCGACGCCGCACGGCACGGTGTGCTTCACGATCGCGGCGCGTGCGCCGCGCGTCGCCGGCGCCCCGTCCGGCCGCGGCGCGCGCACCAGCAGGCGCAGCGTCGCGTCGAGGTCGAGCAGGTTGTTGTAGGAGAGCGCCTTGCCGCCGAGCTGCTCGGGCAGCTGCGCCTCGCGCGCGAGATAGAACGCCGCACGGTCCTGCGGGTTCTCGCCGTAGCGCAGCGGCTGCTCGATCGGAATCGTGAGCGCCAGCGAGCCGGGCAGCTCGTTCGCGAGCAGCCCGGACTCGAGGTAACGCGCGATCGCGCTGTCGTACTCCGCGGTGCGCTCGAACGCGCGCGTCGCGAAGCGGCGGCGCGTCGCGTGATCGAGTCCCTCGCCGCCGAGCGCGACGATGAACGCGTCGTACTGCCCCGGGTCGCTCAGGACGCTGACGTGGTCGAAGTTCTTTGCCGCCGCGCGCAACAGCGAGACGCCGCCGATGTCGATCTGCTCGATCGCCTCCTGCAGCGTCGCTCCTTCGCGCGCGACGGTCGCCTCGAACGGATACAGGTTCACGACGACCGTGTCGATCGTCGGGATCGCATACTGGTCTGCCTGGGCCTCGTGCCGCGGGTCGTCGCGGTCTTTGAGGATACCGCCAAAGACGTTCGGGTGCAACGTCTTCACGCGCCCGTCGAAGAGCGACGGGTAGCCGGTGAGCTCGCCGACGTCGAGCGCGTCGACGCCGTGCTCGCGCAAGTGCGCGCGCGTCCCGCCCGTCGCGTAGATCGCCACACCGTGGCCGGCGAGCGCCTGCGCGAGCGCGACGACGCCCGCGCGGTCGTAGACCGAGATTAACGCAGCGCCGGCATGCATGGCGCGGACCGCCGCAGACCCTGAATCGCGAACGCCGGAGCCGTCACGCCGAACCGACCGGTTCGCGTTCCCGCTCTTCCGCCTGCGGGGGCGCGATCGGCCGGTCGTCGAGCGTCGCGCTCACGATCGAGCTGACGCCGGGCTCCTGCATTGTCACGCCGTACATGCGCTCTGCCAGCTCCATCGTCTTCTTGTTGTGCGTGACGATCAGCATCTGCGCGGTCTTGGAGACGTCGCGGATCTTCGTCGACAGCCGCTCGACGTTGGCGTCGTCGAGCGCGGCATCGACTTCGTCGAGCAGGTAGAACGGTGACGGCTTCACGGCGATCAGCGCGAAGATCAGCGCCGAAGCGGTCATCGCGCGCTCGCCGCCCGAGAGCGCCGCCAATGCCGTCATCTTCTTGCCCGGCGGCTGCACGGAGATCTCGATCCCGGTCTCGCTCAGGTTGTCCGGATTCGTCTGCCACATGTGCGCCTGACCGCCGGGGAACAGCTCGCCGAACGTCTCGGCGAAGCGCGTCTTGACCGCGTCGAACGTCTCGTTGAACTGCACCTGGCACGAAGCCTCGATCTCGGCGATCGTGGACAGCAGCGTCTCGCGCGCGCGGTGCAGGTCGTCCATCTGCTCGCGCAGGAAGCGCTCGCGCTCGGTGAGCTCGTCGCGGTCGGCCTCGGCGTTGAGGTTGACGTTGGCTTGCAGGCGGACGAGCTCTTCACGCAGGCGCGGTAATTCGTCCACCACGTCGGCCGGCTCGCTCTCGTAGCGCGCAAGCACGTCTGCCTGCTCCTGCTCGGTCGCCGGGTTCTGCGCGAACGTCTGCACGAGCATGCCGAGCTCCGCGTCGATCTCGGCGAGGCGGCGGCGGCCGGACTCGCCGGCGGCCGTCGCTTCGCGATCGCGGCTCTGCGCGGCACGCTCGTCAGCCTCGCGCTGTGCGGCCTCGTCGGCCGTCGCCTCGCGCTTGCGGCGCGCGTCCTCGACGGCCGCGTCCGCGGCGCCGACGCGCTCGCGCGCCGCGCCGAGCGCGCGCTGCAGCTCGGTCGCGCGCGCGCTGAGCGACTCGAGCTCCTGCAGCATCGCCGAGCGCGCCGACGCGGCGCGCTGTGCGTCCGCATCGAGCAAGCCCAGCCGCGTCACGGCGGCATCGTGCTCGGCGCTCATTGCGGCGAGCTGCTCGCGTAGCGCGCTCGCTGCAGCGACGACATCTTGCTGCTGCGCCTCGACGGCCGCGATGTGTTCGCGTGCCGAGCCGAGCTGCGCCTCGAGCGCGCCGCGCTGTTCGGAGAGGTCGACGTGATCGTCGGCGACGCGTTCGAGCGCGTGCAGCCGCGACCGCACGTCGTCGCCGCTGTGCGCGACCGCTTCGACGCGCCCGCCGGCCGCGGCGAACGCCGCGTCGAGGCGCTCGATCTCCGCGACGAGGCCTTGGAGCTGCGTGCGCACGTCGCGCAGCGCGACCTCCGCGTCGTTCGCGAGTCGCGTCGCCTCGTCGCGCTCCGCTGCGGACGCCTGGAGCTGCGCCGACGCCGCGACGAGATCGCGCTCGACGGCCTCGAGCTCCGCGCGCAGCTGCGGGATGCGCTCTTTGAGCGTCTCCGCCTGCGCGCGCCGCGCGAGGATCGAGCGCTCCTTGCGGAAGCGGCCGCCCGTGATCGCGCCGCCGCCCATGATCTGGTCGCCCTCGAGCGTGACGATCGAGTCGCGAAAGCCTTCGCCCCGTGTGAGCGCGATCCCGGTGCGCAGCTCGTCGACGACGAGCACGCGCCCGACCAGGAACGCGACGATGCCGCGATACCGTGGCTCCGCACGCACCAGCGTGTGCGCGTAGCCGATCACGCCGCTTCGGCCGCGCAGGTTGCCGAGCTCGCGGCCCTCGCGCTGCGCGAGGGTGTCGAGCGGCAGCAACGTCGCGCGTCCCAGTTCACGCTCGCGCAGGTACGCGACGGCCGCCTCGGCGTCTTCGGACGTCTCGGCGATGACGTTCGACAGCCCGGCGCCGAACGCGACGTCCAGAGCGCGCGCGTAGCGCTCGTCGGTCGAGATGAGGTTCGACACGACGCCGTGCAGACCGCGCAGCAGGCCGCGCTGCGCGGCCTCGACGACGGAACGCGTGCCGTGCGCGTGTCCTTCGAGAGCAGCCTCGAGCTCTTCGATCGTGTGCAGACGCGACTCGGCCCCGGCGACCTCCGAGGCGATCTCGCGCCGGCGCCGTTCCAGGGCCGCGACGCGCTGCGCCGCGTCCTCGCCGCGCTCGCGCGCGACGCGCGCGCGCTCGTGCTGCGCGGTCGCCTCCGCTTCGTAGCGCGCGACGAGCAGCTCGCGTTCGGAGAAGCCGGCGCGCGCCGATTCGGCGGCGCGAGCGTGCGCGGCGCGCTCCGCGAGCGCGGCTGCGTGCTCTCCCTCGAGCCGTTCGATCTCCGTGCGCGCGGATGCGATCTGCGCGCGGCGCTCCGCTTCGTTCGCGGCCTGCTCGGCGGCCAGCGCCTCGACGGCGCGCAGCTCCTGGTACACCGCGTCGAGCGCGCGGCGCGCGTCGGCGACGGCCGTCGCCGCGGCGACCTCGCCGTCACGCGACGCGTCGCTCTGCGCGGCGAGCGGCGTCAGCCGTTCTTCCAGCGACGCGATCTGCTCGCGCAGCGACTCGCGCTCGCCTTCGACGCGGTCGCGGTCGGCGACCACCGCGCTCGACTGCCGCTCGAGCCCGTCGCGGCGCGCGACCGCGGCGGCCAGGTCCGCTTCGATGCGCGCGAGCTCGGCGCGCGCCGTCTGCGCGCCGGCACGATGCTCGTCGAGCTCGAGCTCGAGCGTGTACAGCGTCTCGCGCAGTGACGAGAGTTCCGCGCCGAGCCGCGCGGCGCGGGCCGCCGCCTCCGCCCGCGCGTTCTCGTGCGCCTGGAGCTCCGCGGCGACGCGCTCGCGCTCGGCGCGTCGCGTCGAAGACGCGCGCAGGTACGCGAGGATCTCGAGGTCACGCACGCGCGCCGTGACGCGCCGGTAGCGCTTCGCGCGGCGCACCTGCGTCTCGAGTTCGGGGACGCGGCGCTCGAGCTCGGCGATGAGGTCGTTGACGCGGATCGCGTTCTGCTCCGTCGCTTCGAGGCGGCGCAGCGCCTCATGCTTGCGCGCGAGGAACTTGCCGATGCCGGCCGTCTCCTCGAACAGCGCGCGACGTTCCGTCGGCTTCGACGAGAGGATCGCGTCGATCTGTCCCTGCGAGACGATCGCGTACGAGCCAGGGCCCAGCCCGGTGCCCATCAGCAGCTCGTGGACGTCGCGCAGACGAACCGGCGCACGGTTGATGTAGAACTCCGACTCGCCGGCGCGGTACGCACGCCGCGTGATCTGCACCTCGGCGAAGTCGAGCGGCAGTACACGTTCCGCGTTGTCGAACGTCAGCGACACCTCGGCCATGCCGAGCGGCTTTCGCGCGTTGTTGCCCGCGAAAATGACGTCTTCCATCTTCTGCGAGCGCAGGCTGCGCGACGACTGCTCGCCGAGCACCCAGCGGATCGCGTCGACGAGGTTGGACTTGCCCGAACCGTTGGGCCCCACGACCGCGGTGGTGCCGGTGATGAAATCGAGCGTGGTCGCTTCGGCGAACGTCTTGAAGCCGAAGACCTTGAGTGACTTGAGCCGCATGAATGGTTAGAGGGGCGCTCCGCGGTCGGGTGTGCGGGGGGAACCGGTACGCCGGCGGCGCTCGAGCGCGATCACCCGCCCGTCGTTCTTCGACGCCGGAGCCTCCTGCGCTTGCGGATGCCGCGCGCGCAGCACCGACAGGGCCATCGCGGCGGCGCTCTGCTGCGCAGCCTTCTTGGACGGGCCGATGCCCTCGCCGAGGATCTCGTCGCCGACGCGCACCTGCGAGGTGTAGCGCCGGTCGGCCGGCGGGCCCTCGGCGCGTTCGAAGTACAGCGGCGTCAGCCGCAGCGCGCCCTGGGTGAACTCTTGCAGGTCGGTCTTCGCGTCGCGCTCGCCGACGTTGCCGCGGTCTACGGGAGCGAGGTGCTCCTTCTCGAGGAAGCGCGTGACGTGTTCGAGGTCGCTCGCGCCGAACAGCGCCGCGAGAAACGCTTCGAACGCGTCCGCGAGCACGCTCTCGTTCTCGCTGCCGCCGTCGCGCTCGAGCCCGTTGCCGAGCACGACCAGCTCGGAGAACCCGAGCCGGCGCGCCGTCTGGGCGCACGACGCGCCGCTCACCAGGTGCGCCTTGCGCCGCGTCAGCGCACCTTCCGGCAGCTCCGGATACTTCGTCATCAGCCAGCGCGACGCGACGAAGCCGAGCAGCGCGTCGCCGAAGAACTCGAGCCGTTCGTTTGATCCGCCGGGCCGCTCGCGCGCCGCGCTCGCGTGCACGAACGCGGGCTCGATCAGTGCGAGATCCGTATCCGGCGCGCCCGCGCTCTTGAGCAGCGCGCGCAGCCGCTCGCGACGCCGTTCGCCGGCCATCAACGGCCCTCCGCGCGAACCGTCACGCGTGACGGCCGAACACGACCGTCGTGTTGTGGCCGCCGAAGCCGAACCCGTTGGACATCGCGATCTCGACTTGCGCTTTGCGCGCGACGTTGGGCACGTAATCGAGCCGGCATTCGGGATCCGGCACGTCGTAGTTGATCGTCGGCGGCAGGATGCCATGGTGCAGCGCAAGCGCCGTCGCGATGCCTTCGATGGCGCCCGCCGCGCCGAGCAGGTGCCCGTGCATCGACTTCGTCGACGAGACCGCGAGCGTGCCGCTCGTCGCGTGCTCGCCGAAGACGCGCTCGATCGCCTGCGACTCCGCGGCGTCGCCGAGCGGCGTCGACGTGCCGTGCGCGTTGATGTAGCCGACCTGCTCGGGCGTGATGCCGCTCTTCTTGAGCGCGCGCTCCATCGCAAGGATCACGCCCTTCGACTCCGGGTCCGGCTGCGCGATGTGATACGCGTCGGCCGATTGTCCGTACCCGAGCACTTCGGCGTAGATGCGCGCGCCGCGCGCCAGCGCGAAATCGCGGTCCTCGAATACCACGACGCCTGCACCTTCGCCGAGCACGAAGCCGTCGCGGCCGGCGTCGAACGGGCGGGACGCGTGCGTCGGGTCGTCGTTGCGCGTCGACATCGCCTTCATCGAGGAGAACCCGCCCATTGCGGTGGGGATCACGGCCGCTTCGCTGCCGCCCGTCACGACCGCGACCGCTTCGCCGAGCACGATCTTGTCGTACGCGACCGTGAACGCGTCGTTCGCGCTCGCGCACGCCGAGCCGACGGCGAACACCGGGCCGCGCAGGCCGTAGTTCATCGAGATCTGCGCCGACGCGGCATTGCCCATCAGCATCGGCACGAAGAACGGGGAAACGCGGTCCCACGCCTGCTTGGGCCCGATCTCAAACGTCGTGTCCTCGATCGTGATGATACCGCCGATGCCCGTCGCGACGATCGCGCCCGTCATGTCGCGCACGTCCGGATCCTCGGGCAGCGCCGCATCCGCGATCGCCTCGCGCGCAGCGGCGAGCGCCATCTGCGCGTAACGGTCCATGCGCCGCGCGTCGCGCCGGCCGAAGAGCGTGTCGGGATCGAAGTCCTTGACCTGGGCCGAGATGCGCGTGGGCAGCTTCGAGGGATCGAAGACCGTGGTAGGGCCGACCCCGCTGCGGCCGGTGATCAGGCCGTCCCAGAACTCCTGGTAGCTGTTTCCCAGCGGGGTGATCGCGCCCAAGCCGGTGATGACGACGCGGCGTTTCTCCAAAGCGCAATCCGGTTCGGAAACCGCATGAACGCCCCTTCCGCAAAGTGCCGGTAGAGCAGCTTCCAAGAGCTGCGCATTACCGCTCGGCAATGACATCAGAAGGCTCTATCGCACCCCACGCCCACGCCGCCAGCCGGAAAGCGCGCTCCGGACCGCGGTCGCGCTCTGCCTGGCCAGGATCGAACAGGAACCCCGCGGTCGTGCGCTCGCGCCGTACGGCCGAGAACGGGTTCGCACCGTGCGCTGAGATGGCCAGGAGCGACTTCGGCGGTTGACGGACCCGGGGCCGCGGGTCCGACGCACCGCCCGGGGCGGTCGGCGCGCCCGGGCCGCCATGCCAGGTCGTGCCGCTGTCACTGTCCGAAAAGCGCATCCCGTGAATCGCGCCCGAAGCGTACGAGACGCTCCGCAGCGTTGCCGACGCGCGCGGCGTCACGATGTCGGAAGTCCTCCGCCAAGCGATCGGCCTCATGGCGTTTTACGTCGGCGAGACTGCGAAGGGCGCGAAGATCCTCATCGATCGAGGCGAGAACAAGATCAGCGAGCTGCACATTCTCTAGACGCGAATCGTTGGACGCGCGATGGCCATCGAGGAGTGGCTGGTCTCCGAGTTGACCGTGCCGCACTTGACCCAATACGTCCCAACGGAGCGGCCGCGCGCCGGACCGTCAGCGGTGGAGACGCTCACCGTTGGACCGGTTTCCGCAATCGTCGAAAGCCCGTTGAAGATTCGCCAAGAACGCACACGCTTCGTCATCGTCGGTGCGCTCCTGGTGATTTTTGCTGCGCTCATTGGGAGCGCGATCGCTGCCACGTTCGCGGACCAGCGCTGGCCCGTCACGGAAAAAATGCTAGGGTTGCTGTTAGCACCCGTTTCCGGGCTTCTCGGTACGGCGCTCGGCTTCTATTTCCGCAGCGAGCAACAGCGAGAAGACAGCGGCTAGGGCTTGAAGCGCAGCACTTCGATCGGATAACCGCCGGGGCATGTCGGCGGAAGGCACTCGATGCGAAACAGGATCGGGCCGATCAGGAACTCATCCGACGCGCTGCGCACCCATGCTTCGATCCGTTCTTGCGGCTCTGCGCCCGTATACACTTCGATCGGCACGATATAGATCGTCGTCGGGTCCTCGCCACGCGACGTCCGCAAGCGTTCTCCGGTGCGCCCGTCGCGTGAGGCGACGCGCTCGTAGATCGCGTCGAAGTCCGCGCCCGCGAAGTCGAACCAGTCGACCCAGCCGCTCGTCGGTACGAACGTGCGGAGCAAGAGAACGTCGTGCGTATCGCCGCGGCGGACCGCGGCGAGGCTGCCGGTCGAAACGATGCCCCACACTTCTCGTTCGGATTGATGCAGCTCGGCCCGGTTCACTCTCTTCATGCGCCACCCCGCGGGCGAATCCAGCGGCCTCGATACTATCATGGCTCGCCCACTAAGGCTAGCGTGCGTGTGTCGCTTCAGACATCACCAGCGACGCCGCGTCATCCCTCGGAGTACACTGCGATCGTATGGCTGCACCCGCGCATCCGCCCGGCCCGCCGACCCTGCGCGCGGTCCGCAACCTGGCGACCTCCGGAGATCTCTCCCGCATGCCCGCGTTTCTGGCGGACGTGGCCCGGGAGTTCGGTCCGGTCGCCTCGTGGCGCATGCCGCGCGGCCGGTTCTGGTTCGTCGACGACGCGGCGCTGATCGAGACCGTGCTCACCGCGAACGGCTACGACGTCGTCAAGGGCCGCGGACTGCAGCGGATGCGGCGGCTGCTCGGGATGGGGCTGCTCACGAGCGACGAGCCGCTCCACCTGGCGCAGCGGCGCCTCGTGCAGCCGGCCTTTCACCGCGACCGCGTCGCCGGCTACGCCGCGACCATGATCGACGCGGCGCGCGACGCCGCCGCGGGCCTGGCCGAGGGCGCGACCGTCGCCGTCGACGCGCTGATGAACCGGCTCGCGCTGCGGATCGCGGCCGCCACGCTGCTGTCGGCCGACGTCGACGACGACGCGGACGCGATCGGGCGGTCCGTCACCGAGGCGATGGCAGTGTTCCCGGCCAGCCTGAGCCCGTTCGGCGAGTTGCTCGACCACGTGCCGTGGCATCCCGCGACGCGCCGCTTCCGCGCAGCGCGAGCCGGGCTCGACGCCCTGATCTTCCGCGTCGTCGACGAGCGCCGCCGGGACGGGCGCGACCGCGGCGACCTGCTGTCGATGCTGCTCGCGACGCGCGACGAGCAGGGCGGCGCGATGCCGGCCGGCCTCGTCCGGGACGAGGCGCTCACGCTGCTGCTGGCGGGCCACGAGACGACGGCGAACGCGCTCGCCTGGACGTGGGACGCGCTCGCCCGCAACCCGGACGCTGAGGCGCGCCTGCACGACGAGCTCGACCGCGTGCTCGGCGACCGCGATCCGGAGGCCTCGGATTACCCTGCGCTGACCTTCACGCGCGACGTGGTGGCGGAGTCGATGCGCCTGCGGCCGCCGGCCTGGGTCCTCGGCCGCCGGGTCGTCCGGCCGTTCCGGCTCGGCGACTGGGACGTCGCGCCGGGCTCGGTGATCCTGACCTCGCAGATCGTCACGCACCGCAACCCGCGGTACTGGCGCGACCCGGACGCGTTCCGCCCGGAACGCTGGTCGAACGGCGAGACGGCCGGCCTGCCGAAGTTCGCGTACTTCCCCTTCGGCGGCGGAAACCGGATCTGCATCGGCGAGAGCTTCGCCTGGACGGAGGCGGTCCTGGTGCTCGCGACGCTCGCGCGCCGTGCGCGGTTCCGTCTGGTCGATCCGTCTCCCGTCCCGATCGACCCGCTGGTCACCCTGCGACCGGGCCGGCCGATCCGCATGCGGGTCGAAGTGCGCAAGGCCGCCATTTCCGTTTGACCGCCTGCCGGGCGCGATGGTATGATCTCGCGGCTATGTTCCGGTTCGACCTCCAGCTGTTCGCGTCCAAGAAGGGCGCGGGCTCCACGCGCAACGGGCGCGACTCCAATGCCCAGCGTCTCGGCGTCAAGCGCTACGGCGGGGAGCACGTCGTGCCGGGCAACATCATCGTCCGCCAGCGCGGGACGCAGTTCCACCCCGGCCAGGGCGTCGGCATCGGCCGCGACCACACGATCTTCGCAGTCGTCGAAGGCCACGTCACGTTCTCGAGCAGCAAGAATCGCAAGCACATCAACGTTTTCCCTGCGGCGTAGACGCGCGCGCGGTGTGATCGCCGAAGGAGCCGCGCAAGCGGCTCTTTTTTGCTTGCGCCCGGGATCGCGATGACGGAGCGCCGCTAGGCCATGCAGTTCATCGACGAGGCGACGATCGCCGTGAACGCCGGGAACGGCGGCGACGGCATCGTCGCATGGCGCCGCGAGAAGTACGTCCCCAAGGGCGGCCCGGCGGGCGGCGACGGCGGCCGCGGCGGCGACGTCGTGCTCCTTGCCGATCCCGAGCTCGGCACGCTCGTCGATTTTCGCTTCAAGAAGCAGTTCGGCGCGGAATCCGGCAAGCCGGGCTCCACGTCGAACAAGTCGGGCCGGGCCGGCGACGATCTCATCGTGCGCGTCCCCGTCGGCACGCTCGTCACGCGCACGGAGCTCGATCCCGAAGGTAACCGCGGGAACGCGCGGCTGTTTGCGGACATGAGCACGCCCGGCGAGCGCGTGCGCGTCGCGCGCGGCGGGCGCGGCGGGCTCGGGAACCAGCACTTCGCGACGGCGGCGCGACAGGCGCCGCGTTTCGCGTACAACGGCGAGCCCGGCGAGAAGTGCGAGCTGCGCTTGGAGCTCAAGCTCCTCGCGGACGCCGGCGTTATCGGCTTGCCCAACGCCGGCAAATCGACGCTGCTCTCCGTCGTCAGCGCGGCGCGTCCGAAGATCGCCGACTATCCGTTCACGACGCTCGAGCCGCAGCTCGGCGTCGTCCGCGTTGCGGACTACGAATCGTTCGTGATGGTCGACGTGCCGGGCCTCATCGAAGGCGCGCACGAAGGCGCGGGTCTGGGCGACCGCTTTCTGCGCCACGTGGAACGCACGCGCGTGCTCGTGCACCTCATCGCGGGCGACGCCGCGCCCGACGCGGCGCTCGAGAACAAGACGACGATCGAGAACGAGCTCGGCGCGTGGAACCCCGCGCTGCTCGAGCGCCCGACGATCGTGGTCGTCACGAAGATGGATTTGCCGCAGGCGCGCGAGACGTTCGACGCGCTGCGCGACCGCATCCCCGGGCTGCGCGCGATCTCCGCGGCGACGGGCGAGGGCGTGCGCGAGCTGATCTACGCGACGTGGGAAGCGATTCGCTCGACGCCGCCGCCGCAGATCGCGCAGCCCGAGCCCGCGCAGATCGAGCTCACGCCGGACGAGCCGTTCGAAGTCGACGTCGAAGAGGGCGTGTACGTCGTGAGCGGCGATCGCGTCGAGCGGCTCGCGCGCATGACCGATTTCGATTCGGACGAAGCGCTCGCGCGCTTCGAGCAGATCCTCGCGAAGATGGGCGTCGACAAGAAGCTGCGCGAGCTCGGCGTGCGCGAAGGCGACACGGTGCGCATCGCGGGCGTCGAATTCGACTACAGCTGAATGCGTCTGGGCGTCTTCGGCGGGTCGTTCGATCCCGTGCACAACGCGCATCTGTTCGTCGCGGACGCAGTGCGCGAAACGTGCGCGCTCGATCGCGTGCTGTTCGTACCGACGCGCGAAGGCAAGCACTACCGCAACGGCGCGATGAACGCGACGCGCGAGCACCGTGCAACGATGATCCGGCTCGCGATCGCCGCGAATGTCGCGTTCGCGCTCGACGAGAGCGACCTCGCCGACGATGCGACCGGGTACACCGCCGACCTGCTGCCGCGGCTAGCGGCACGCTATCCCGGCGCGGAGATGACGTTCATCGTCGGCGGCGACTCGCTCGTCCGCTCGCGCTGGCAGCGGCTCGACGAAGTCGTCGACATCGTGGCGGCGCTCGTCGTCGCGCCGCGCGGCGACGTGACCCACGCCGACCTCGACCGTGCGCTTGAGGGTCTCGAGCCGCACCGCCGCGCAAAGGTTCGCATGCTCGACCTTCCCCTCGTCGCCGAGTCGGCGACGCTGATCCGCGAGCGGCTGCACGCGGGCGCGACGGTGCGGTACCTCGTGCCCGAGCCGGTGTACCGCTACGTCGGCGAGCACGGATTGTACGGCGCGTGAGCGCAGCCGAGCTCGCGGTGGACAAGGTGCTCGGCGGGGTGAGCGCGCGCGAGCTCGCCGCCGTGTACGGCACGCCGCTCTTCGTCGTCGACCTCGACGAGCTCGACCTCGAGATCGATCGGTTTCTGCGCGCGTGCCGGCCGCACGGCATCACGGTAGGCTATGCAGGCAAAGCGTTTCTCTGCACCGCGTTCGCGGAGCACCTCGCGTCGACGCCGTTGCGTCTGGACGTGTGTTCGCTCGGCGAGCTCGTGACCGCCGAGCGTGGGGGCTTCCCGAGCGGGCGGCTGTACTTCCACGGCTGCGGCAAGACCGCGGAGGAGCTCCGCGCGATCGTCGACCGCCGGGTCGCGTTCGACGTGATCGACAACCGCGAGGAGCTCGAGCGCCTGGCCGAAGCGGCGGCCGGCTCGGGCGCGGAACCGGTCGACGTGATGCTGCGGCTCAATACCGGGATCGAGGCGCACACGCATGCGTTCATCCGCACCGGCGGCGAGAACACGAAGTTCGGCTTCCCGGCCCGGGCGCTCGCCGGCACGCTGGCCCGCGTCGCCGAGCTCCCGCAGCTACGGCTGATCGGGCTCCACGCGCACGTCGGCTCCCAGATCGGCGACGTCGGGACGTTTCTGGCGAATCTGGACGAGCTGCTCGCGGCAGCGGACGTCGCCAAGGGGCTCGGCCTGCCGGTCGCCGAGCTGATCTGCGGAGGCGGCATCGGCGTCGAGGAGGGACCCGACGACCCGCGCCCGGTCGACATCGCAACTCTCGCGGACGGATTGGCACGGAGTGCGCACGGGCGCGGGGTCCGCATCGCCATCGAGCCGGGACGAGCGATCGTCGCGCGGGCCGGCACGTCGCTGTACCGCGTGATGGCGGTCAAGGAGCAGGGCCGGCGCCGGTTCGTAATCCTCGACGGCGGCCTCGCGGACAATCCCCGGCCGATCATGTACGGCGCGCGGCATCTTCCCGAGGTGATGGCGGCCCGTTCGCTCGGACCGGACGAGCCCGCGACGCTGACGGGCCGCTCGTGCGAGAACGACGAGATGGGCGATTACGTCCTGCCGCGCGACCTCGCAGCGGGCGATCTGGTGGCGATGCGCATCACCGGAGCCTACACCTACAGCATGGCGAGCAACTACAACCGCTTCGGACGGCCGCCGGTCGTCTTCGTGCGTGACGGCCATCATCGCCGCGTCGTGCGCGGCGAAACGGCCGACGACGTCACGCGACTCGATATCGTGTAGCAGCGCACAGCGCGAGATTTTCCCGCGAGGCCGTTGTCAGGTTACGTGCGCAGCCCGTACACTGAGTGCATCGCACACCTTGTCACGCTCGAATCGGTCGCGCTTGCGAGCGCGTCGCCTCGGCGCCGCGAGCTCCTCGCCTCGCTGGGGCTGCACGTCCAAGTCGTGCCGAGCGCATACGACGAGACGCCGCTTCCCGACCTCGACCCCGCCGAGCTGGCGCTGCGGCACGCGCGCGGCAAAGAAGCCGGCGCGGCGCGCTCCGGCCGGCTGCTCGTCGCGGCGGACACGGTGGTCGACGTCGACGGCGAGGCGCTGGGCAAGCCTGCGGACCGCTCCCAAGCGCGCGCGATGCTGCGCCGCCTGTCGGGCAGATGGCACGCGGTTCACACCGCGTTCGCGCTGCGGGAGCCCCGGTCGGGCGGCACGGCCTCGGAGATCGTGACCACGCGCGTCCGCTTCGCCGAGCTCGACGACGAGACGATCGAGGCGTATGCCCAGAGCGGTGACGGCCTGGACAAGGCCGGAGCGTACGGCATCCAGGGTTTTGCGGCGACGCTGGTCGAGCGGATCGACGGCGACTACTTCACCGTGGTGGGCTTCCCGCTGGCGGCATTCGCCCGCGCGCTGATGCGCGTGGGCTACCGTTTGCGGCCGAACACTATGGTAATGAACCGAGCGCAGGGGGATCGCACGGTGGCTTTGGGCGGAGCTAGCACACCATGAGCGTCGCGGGAACGATTCGGGCGACGTTCAGTCCGGACGTCGGCATCGATCTCGGCACGGCCAACACGGTCGCGTACTCGCACGAGGCGGGGATCCTCGTCAGCGAGCCGTCGGTCGTCGCCTACCGCACGAGCGACGACGCCATCATCGCGATCGGTCAGGCTGCCAAGGAGCTGGACGGGCGCACGCCGGGCCGCATCCGCGTGGTGCGGCCGCTCCGCGGCGGTACGATCTCCGACTTTCGCGGCGCGCACGCGCTGGTGAAGACTGTCGTCGACCGCGCGCTCGCGGCTCGGCCGCGCGTCGCGCCGCGCGTGATCGCTTGCGTTCCCGGCTGCGCGACCGACATCGAGTGCAAAGCGGTCGAGGAGGCAATCCGGGCGGCCGGCCCGCGCATGACGACGTTCGTGCCCCAGGCGGTCGCGGCCGCGGTCGGCGCCGGGCTCGACATCACGAGCACGCGGCCCGCGATGGTGATCGACATCGGCGGCGGCACCACGGAGATCGCCGTGCTGACGCTGTGCGGCGTCGTCGCGATGCACTCGGTCAAGGTCGGCGGCGACACGTTCGACGCGGCGATCACCGCGCGGCTGCGCGCCGAGTACTTCGGCATCGGCGCGCTGACCGCCGAACGCTTGAAGATCGAGCGCGGCTTCGCCGGGCGCGCGCCCGGACGCGATTCCTACATCGTCGCCGGCACCGACATGCGCAACCTGCGGCCGGGCCGGCGCGACGTAGACGAGCGCATCGTCGGCGACGCGATGCGCGACGGCGTCGACCGCATCGCGCGCGCTGCTTGGTCGATCCTCGAAAGCTGCCCGCCGGATCTCGTCGGCGACCTGCTCGAATCGGGAATCGTGCTGACGGGCGGCGGCGCATTGATCCCCGGCCTCGCAGGCGAGATCGCCGCGCGCACGAACGTGCCGACGACGGTCGCCGATGATCCGCTGGGCTGCGTGGCTCGCGGCGCCGGAGAGATTCTCGCGTCGCCTGGTCTGCTCGAACGGCTGCGGCCGCACGCCGACCGGCTGACGAGGTGGTACCAATCGTTACGAATCGGGATGAGAGAAAGCTATTCGCGATAATCGGGGCGGTCATTGTTGCCGCTCTCGTCGCGCTTCTCCAGCTTGATTTCGCCCGCTCCGGCCGCACGTCGCCGCTGACCACGACCGTGACGACGGTGACCGCGTACGCGCAGTTGGCCGCAACGTTCATCGTGAGCGGCGTGCGCGGCGCGGCGGACACGGTCGTGCGCACGCCCGGACTCGCACGCGACAATGCGCGCCTGCGCGACGAGAACGCGGTGCTGCACGCCCAGAACGACGAGTTGCAGGAGCGTCTCGCGCGGATCCCCGCGGCGCAAGACCTGGACGCGGCGAAGCTCGCGCACCCCGACGGCATCGCAGCGACGGTGATCGGATACGATCCCGAGGCGGCGCTGCACGTCGTGACGATCGACCGCGGCGCGAAGGACGGCGTCCGCCGCGACGCCGGCGTCGTGACGGGAGCCGGCGCGGTCGGACGCGTCGTCGAGGTTGCTCCGCTCTCGTCGAAAGTGCTGCTCGTGACCGATGCCACGTCGAAGCTGCCTGCGGTCGTGCAGCACGGGCGCTGGTGGGCGATCGCCGTCGGCACGTCGACGCACGTGAAGCTGCAGTACGTCTCGCAGGACGCCAAGCTCAAGGTCGGTGACCGCGTCGTCACCGGCGAAGGCCGTTCGTTCCACGCCGGCGTCCTGATCGGGCGCATCAAGTCGGTCGAGCCGGCCGCCGCCGGCGCGCTCGACCAGACCGCCATCGTCCAACCTGCCGCCGACCTCACCGGGCTCTCGCGTGTCCTCGTTCTACCGCAGAAAATATAGGAGCATCGAGATCGCGGTCGGCCCGGCCTACTGGCCGGTGCTGGGGCAGACGGCGGTGCTCGCGTTCGTGCAGACCGTGCTCGTGCCGCTGTTCGCGTTCCGCGGCGCGGTGCCGTCGCTCGTCACGATCGCCGTCGTGCTCTACGCCTCACGCGCGGGCGCGCGCCGCGGTGCGCTGCTCGGTCTGCCGGCCGGACTGCTCGAAGACATCTTCGCCGGCACGGGCGGCGGCTGGACGATCGCGACGACGATCGTCGGGCTGCTCGCGGGCGGCTTCTCGCGGCGCATGTTCGCCGACGGCGCGTTCGTGCCGGCCATGCTGTGCGGCGCGGCCGTCCTCGTCCGCGACGCGATCTTCTGGACGGTGATGCGCGCCGAAGGCTTTCCGGCCGGATACGCGACCGCTCACGCGCATACGGCGCTGTGGCGCGCGCTGCTGACGGCAGCGCTGGCATTCGTCTGGCTCGTGATTCGCGGCCGCCTCGTGACGGACAAGACCACCATCGAACGCTACGGCTACACGTGACGACGACGGCGGACAACCAACGCCCGGTCATCCGCGTGGTCGCGTTCGCCGCCGTGCTGGCGGTCGCGCTGATCGCGATCGTCGTGCGGCTGGCCGACGTGCAGCTGGTGCAGGGCGAGATCTTCGCCGCGCAGGCACGCGCCAATCAGATCCAGGTGATCCCCGTCGCAGCGCCGCGCGGGCTGATCCTCGACCAGAAGGGCGTGGTGCTCGTGCGGTCGCGCCCGTCGTTCGTCTGCGCGCTGATCCCCTCGGAAGTCAAGGACATCGACAAGACGCTCGCGAGCCTGGCGGACGTGCTGCACGTCCCCGTCGCGAAGCTGCGCCGTCGGCTGCTGCATCACCACAACGTGAACTACGACGACTTCGCCCAGGTGCAGACGTACGAGCCGTACGGCCCGGTCATCCTCGCCACCGACCTCACGCCGGTGCAGACGGCGCGGCTCGCGGAGTCGCAGAGCGATCTGCCCGGCGTTGACATGGAAGAGCAGCCGGTTCGCAACTACCCGTACGGCAAACAAGGCTCGCACCTGTTCGGATACGTCGGCGCGATCGACGAGGACGAGTACAAAGCGCGCAAGCGCGACGGCTACTCACCGAACGACGTCACCGGCAAAGACGGGCTGGAGAACGTGTACGACCGCTGGCTGCACGGGCGCGCCGGCGGCGAGCAGGTGGAAGTGAACGCGTCGGGCGCGCTGGTTCGGCGGCTCAAGCCGCTCGATTCCGTTCCGGGCGACACGCTCGTGACGACGATCGACTGGCGGCTGCAGAAGATCGTCGAGAAGAACCTCGCGGCGGAGCTCAAGAAGTGGGGCAAGACGCGCGGCGGGAAACGCCTCGCGGGCGCCGTCGTCGTGCTCGATCCCTCGAACGGCGGCGTGCTCGCGCTCGCGTCGCTGCCGGACTACGATCCGAACGACTTCGCGACGCCGATCGACGAGAAGAAGTACGAGCGCATCGTCAACGACCCGCTCAACCCGTTGTACGACCGCGCGACGCGCGCCGCGTCACCCAGCGGGTCCACCTTCAAGATGGTGACCGGAACCGGCGCGATCACGAGCGGCGTGATCAAGCCGCATCAGGTGCTGTACGATTCGGGCCGCTGGTACTGCTACGGCACCATGTTCTACGACATCGCGGCCGGCGGTCTGGGCTCCGTCGCCTTCGAGCGCGCGCTCGCGGCATCGTCCGACGGCTACTTCTACCAGCTCGGCTGGCGCCTGAAGAACGAGCGGCTTCGCTACTGGGCGACGGAGTACGGGCTGGGCTCGCGGCTCGGCATCGATCTGCCGCGCGAGTACGAAGGCAACTGGCCGACGCAGGAGTGGGTCCAGGCGACGTTCGGCAAAGGCTACAGCCTCGAGCCGAGCGACGCATGTCAGCTCGCGATCGGTCAGGGTTCGATGCAGGCGACGCCGCTGCAGATCGCGAGCATCGCGTCGACCGTCGCGAACGGCGGCACGCTCTACCGCCCGCACATCGTCTCGGAGATCCGCTCGCCGCACGGCAAGATCGTCAAGCGCTTCGATCACGAGGTGATTCGCCGCGTCCCCGTGACGCAAGAAGCGATCCGCGAAGTGCAAGTCGGCATGTCGCAGGTCACCAAGCCATGGGGCACCGCGTACGGTCTCGAAATTCCGGGCTTGCCGTTTTCGGGCAAGACCGGCACCGCGGAAACCGAAGGCGGGCACGGACCGAACACGACGTGGTTCGTCGCGTGGGCACCGAGCAATCACCCGAAGATCGCGCTCGCCGTCTACATGGAAAAATCCGGCGGCTACGGTGCGTCCGTCGCGGCGCCGGTCGCGCAGCACATCATCGCCGAATACTTCCACCGCAACATCCCGCCGATCTGACGCTGCGGCGCGCGCGTCACGCGAGGATCGGCAGCACTCTGCGGATCTCGTTCGCGCGGCTATCGGTGCGGCCGGCGAGGTTGGATTCGATCAAGTCGTCGCGGTTCGCGCGGTGCAGGCCGTACGCGCCGGCGAGCGCGACGGTCCCGTCCGTGTCGCGCAGCGCGCGCTCGAGGAGCGCGACGTCGCCGCGGCGCGACGCGCCGTCGATGGCGGCGTAGCGCTCGGCGACCGCGTACGAGGCGTACGCGCGCTCGAGCGTCGGCAAGACGATGTCGCCGTCGCACTGCCCGAGGGCTTCGATCGCGGCGACGCGCAGCTCGCCTTCTTCCTCGTCGAACGCCTTCGCAAGGATGCCCGCGCACCACGCATCGCCGACCACGCCCAGACCGTCGATCACGCGCCGGCGCTCGTGTTCTTCGAGCTCGCCCGCGGCGGGATCGACGAGCTCCGGCCACGAGATCGTGCGCGAGAACACCGCCACCGGTCCGGTGAGCTGGGACTCCCACGCCGGCGCGTTCGGAGCGAGCGGGATCGTCTCGACCGCTGAGACCGACGTGACGATCGGCTTCGACGACGACGGCCAGAAGATCGTGAGCCCGATCAGCACCACGCCGACGACGGCGAGCGCGATGCCGGGCACGAGCAGCTCACCGGCATACGCGAGAAGGAGCGTCACGCGCGGTCCGCCACTATGCTTTGGCGGCGGCCGCTTCGAGCGCGTCGCGCAGCGCCAGGCGCACGTCGCGCAGCGCCGCATCGAGCGCCGCATTCTGCGTGCCGGCCAGCACGCGATGGAACTCTTCGTTCGGCAGCGCCGCGACGTTGGTGAACGTCGCGATCAGGGCGCTGCGATAGGCGTTCATGGCCTCGCTGCCCCGAGGCGTGACGAACGTCGACGGCAGCATCTCGGCGAGCACGAGCCATGGCCGGGCACTGCCGAGCGGATCGCCTTCGAGCCCCGGCCGGTGCGGCGCGAAGCGCGTCACGTCGATCGCCCCCTCGAGGACGACCGATGCGTCGCCGGCCGGCGTCTCATCGGCGGGACCCGCGTTCTGCAGCGCGGTGACGAGGTCGAGCAGCGCTGCGCGGCTCGCGCGGTCTTCGAGGTCCTTCGCGGTGAGCGCGTACCGCGGCATCCGCATCTTGATGAAGAGCCGGTCGACCACGCCGCGCAGCGCCTCGCGTTCCGCGGCCAGCTTCCCCGGCACGTCGCCGTTCAGGCCCACGAACGCGCTCGGCAGCAGCGTGCGAATCGCGAACAGGTGCGTGACGAGCCCGCCGTAGTCGGACTGTTCGAGGAACGCCAGCGCGCGCTCGAGCGCGTCGCGTGCGAAGGTCAGCCGAACGCGGTTCGTCGCCGTTGCGACGACGGCCGGCACCATCGCAGCGGGCGGGGGCTCCGCAGCGGGCAGCGGCTCCGGCGCGCGCGCAGGTGCGGTGGCCGCCGGCTCGGCGGCGGGCGGCGGCGACGCGGGCGCTTGCGCGGCGGCGACCTCGTCGACGTGCTCCGGCTCCTCCGGCAGCGCCGCAACCGGTCCGGCAGCGACCTCGGCGTCCGGCATCGCCGGCTCGGCGGCCGCGGGCTGTGCCGCGACGACGGGCGGCGGCGCGGCCTGCGGGGCCGCGGCCTGCGGTGCCGTGGACGCCGGCGCGGATTCGACCGGCGGCGGCGGGGCGACCGCCTGGGGCGGCGGGGACGGCGGCGGCGCAGGGGCGGCCGGCTGGGCCCGCGCCGGAGCGGGCGGCGGCTCCGGCGTGAGCGTGAAGCGCGCGTCGATCGCGTCTTCGTCGTACCGGAACGCCGCGCGCTCGGGCGGCGGCGCCGCCTGCGGGGGCTCGGAAACCGGCGGTGCGGCCGGAAGCGCCGCCAAGGGCGGCTGCGGCAGCTGGTGCTGCGCGGCGCGCCGCTGGTCCGCGATGTCCTGCAGCACATCGCTCGTGCGCGGCGCGATCCCGGAGACGGAGAAAGGCAGGCCGGACGCGCGCACGGCGAAAGCGGGGGTCGACCGGACGCGCACGGCGGGCGACGATACCGTGAGCCCCGCGCCGCCGTCCCACGCCAGCTCCACCTGCGCGTCGATCAGCGTACCGGCGGCGAGCGGCGTGTTGACGATCGTGCCGTAGCGGATGACGACCTCGACGCCGGGGTCGACGTCTTCGAGGACGAGGCCGCCCTTCGACCACAGCACGGAGCCGCCGTCGACGTCGAGCAGCGGCACGTCGTTGACGGCGGTGGAGCCCGGATAGTAGGCGGCGTGGGGCGGAAGCTGCCCACGGATCGTGAGCCGGCTCGCGGCGCCGTCGCCCGTGTTGCGCATCGTGAGGCGCACGTACAGCGGCTCGCCCGCGTCGACGGTGTCGGACGGCTGCATGCGCAGCGACGCGCCCTCGTCGAACCGCGGCTCGGCGAACGTCGGGATCGTGACCGGCGCCAGGGCGAGCGGCAGCAAGCCGACCGCTTCGACGCGCGCGTTCAGCGTGACGGCGGTGCCTCGCGCGACCAGCCGCGCGAGGCGCAGACGGATCGTCGCCTCGGCGCGAGCCCCCGGCGCCACGTCGCCGAAAAGCAGCGTCGTGCCGACGCGCGTCGCGCCGTCGACCGCTTCGAGCCGCGCATCGGGCGTGATCTCGAGCTGCAGCCGCGTGTCGCGCGCCGTGTCGGTACCGTCGTTGACGATGGTGATCTGCACGTCGCCGTGACCGCTCGGACGCAGGGGCTCGCCGGCACCGTACCCGAGGTGCGACGTCGCCGGCGCGAAGCGCGGGCGCGAGCGCACGGCCAGATCGACCTGGCCGAGCGCGATCGGCATCGTCTGGTCGGTCTCGAGCCGCGCGCGCAGGCGAATCTCCGCGTGGTCGGCGATCGGCGACGCGACCGTGCCGATGATCGCAATCGTGCGGGCGGCTCCGGGTGCGAGCGTGCCGATCACGATGCCCGCGGGCTGCACCCGCGCCTCGCCGCCTTCGTCCGCGTAGCGCAGCGACTGCAGCGTCGCGTCCACGTCCGTCATGATCCGCACGCCGGTCGCCTGCGCGGTGCCGTCGTTCGCGATGCGGATCGTCGCGCGCACCTCGCTGCCCGGCGTCACCTGCGACGGCCCGTCGAGCGTGAGCACGTTGCGCGACTCGAGGAACTGCGGCGAGGAACGGACCGTGAGCGTGCGCTCGAACGCGCGCGAGCCGGTCGCCCACGCGAGCGAGCCGGTGATCGGCAGCGGCGTCCCGTCGACGGCGGGCGACACGACGTACGCGTCGATCGCCGCCTCGACGCGAGCGCCGGCGTCGACGCGCGCAAAGAGGAACGCGCCCGGCGGTTCCGTCTCGCTTGCCGAGCGGCCGTCGACCGCGCGTGAACCCGGCGCATAGCGCAGCCCTTCGGGCAACGTAATGCGCACGCGCACTTCCTCGGCGGCGCACGTTCCGTCGTTCTCGGCGACGATCGCGACGCGAACCCGGCGGCCCGGCTCGACTTCGGACGGAGCGTCGGCGACCAGCCGCGTCCCCTCGGTATCGAAGCGGCTGGCGCTGCGCACGATCAACTCGGCGCGGTCGAGCTCGAACTCGGCCGTCTCGGCGCACGCGACGGCGCCCGTCAGAACGAGCCGCGTGTTGTCGTCGAGCGGCGACTCGATGCGCGCGCGGTACTCGACCACGAGCGTGGCACCGGCCGCCAGCGACGCAGACGCGATCGTCGACGTGCCGAGCCCGAACGGATCGCCCGCGCGCTCGTCGATCGGCGACTCCCGGCCGTCGATCCGCGCGCTGCCCGCGACGTACGTCGTGCGGTCGGGAACGGGAAGTACCACCACGACGTCGTGCGCCGTTGCGTGGCCGCTGTTGTGCACGCGCGCCGCGACGTGAACTTCTTCGCCGGGTTCGGGGTCGCGCACCGCTTCGAGCGCGACGAACGTTTCGGGGTTCTGCAGCTCGGGTGCGCTGCTCGCGGCGAGCCGCACGACGTTGGAGCCGATGACGTCGGTCTCGTTGCTGGCGAGCGCGGCCTGCAGTTCGATCGGCGCGCCGTTCTCGATGGTGGGCGCAACGACGTATGCGATGGCGATGCGCCGCTCCACCCCCGGCGGCACCTCGCCCACGTCCGCGCCGTTCGGCGCGAGCAAGCTCGTCTCGCCGCGCACGTCGTCGAGCGGGCGGTCGTCGACGCGCGCGCTGCCGGGCACGTAACGCAGCCCTTCGGGCAGGTTGAAGCGCACGCGCAGCCCGGTCGCCGCAGCGCCGCCGAAATTATAGAAAGCGAACGCCGCTCGAACGGTCGTCCCAGGTTCGACCTGACGGTCGGGAGAAACGACGAGCGTTCGTAGCCCTTCGGGTAACGACGGCGCGCCCGGCGCGAAAACTTCCGTCAGGGTCCGCATCAGTTCCGCCCTCGTTCGGCGATTCCGCGTCGCCGACCTCGCTTGCAGGTTTGCCGATGACGACGATCGCCCACCACGCCGACTACCTCTGCGAAGCCGTGTCCCGGATCGGCTCGGAGAGTGCCTTCCAGGTGCTCGCCCGGGCGAAGGCGATCGAGGCGACGGGCCGCCGCGTGGTCCACATGGAGATCGGCGAGCCGGACTTCGACACGCCCGACCACATCAAGGACGCCGGCATTGCGGCGATCCGCGACAACTACTCGCACTACACGCCGTCGGCCGGCATCCCCGAGCTGCGCGACGCGATCGCCGAGCACGCGGGGAGCGCCCGCGGTCTGCCGGGCGCATTCGCGCGCGAGAACGTGGTGGTCGGCGCCGGAGCGAAACCGATCATTTGGAACCTGCTTTCGGCGCTGCTGGATCCCGGCGACGAGCTGATCTATGCCGACCCCGCCTATCCGGCGTACGCGTCGGCGGCCGGCTACCTCGAGGCCAAGGCCATCCCGGTCGCGCTGCTCGAGTCGCGCAACTGGCGGCTCGACCTGGACGAGCTCGCAGCCAAGATCACACCGAAGACGAAAGCGCTCGTCATCAACTCGCCGCACAATCCGACGGGCGGCGTCCTCACGCGCGACGATCTCGAGACCATCGCCGCGCTCGCGCAGCGCCACGGCTTCCTCGTCATCTCCGACGAGATCTACTCGCGCAACGTCTACGGTCCCACGTTCGAGTCGATCACGCGCATCGACGGCATGCGCGATCGCACGATCATCGTCGACGGCTTCTCGAAAGCGTACGCGATGACGGGCTGGCGCCTGGGCTACTGCATCGCGCCCAAGACCATCGCCGAGACGGTGACGCTCTTCAACAACAATACGTTCTCGTGCGTCGCGACGTTCGTGCAGCGCGCCGGCATCGCGGCGCTCACCGGCGACGACGAGCCGGTGCGGCGCATGAACGGGATCTTTCGCGAGCGGCGCGACGCGATCGTGAGCGGGCTCAACGCGATTCCGAACGTGTCGTGCACCGTCCCCGAAGGCGCGTTCTATGCGTTTCCGAACGTTTCACGGATCACGCGCGACGACAAGCACCTCGCGCAGTGGCTGCTCGACAATGCGGGCGTCGCGTGCTTGGGCGGATCCAGCTTCGGCGCCGCCGGCAAAGGCTATTTGCGCTTCTCGTACGCAGCGTCGCTCGACGACATCGGATGGGCGCTCGAGCAGCTCCGCAACGCGCTTCCGCGGTACGAGCCCGCGTAACAGCGCGCCGACTTGCGTGGCATGTGGGACCATGGTAGTATCCACGCATAATTTGACCGGTTCCGATCCCCGCGCGATCCCGTCTCCATGGCTTCATCCCGTCCAAGGTACTTGAGCGAGTCGAAACCAGGCCATCCGTAGGAGTCGACTCGATCACATGTATACCGATGAACGGCTGACGTGCACAGACTGCGGCGCGGAGTTCGTCTTCACATCAGGCGAGCAGCAATTCTTCGCGACCAAGGCTTTTCAGAACAAACCGAATCGCTGCCCGGACTGCCGCACCGCGCGCAAGAACGCGCGCCAAGGAAACGGGAACGGCGGCGGATACTCCGGCGGCGCTGACCGCGGCGGGTACGGCGGCGGCGGCGCGCGCGAGATGTACAGCGTCACCTGCAGCAGTTGCGGACAGCAGGCGGAAGTGCCGTTCCAGCCTCGCGGTGACAAACCCGTCTATTGCCGCGACTGCTTCCAGACGCAGCGGCCTTCTTACCGCTGACCGTCCGTGCATGAGCCGCTCCGTATGGGGCGGCTCGTTGGTGTGGCGTGGCGGTGGGCGGGGCGGGGGCGCGGTGGTGCGGCGGGCACGCTCCCTGCGCGCTTCGTGCGCTCCGGTCGCTACGCGCTCCGGAGCTCCCGCGCATCCTGCGCTCCGCTCCTTCGCGAGTGCCCTCCGCACCACCGCGCCCCCGCCCCGCCCGGCACGATCCGCCCGCGGGCTCGCGCTTCGCGCATCGCGGCATCGCGGCTCGCGCTTCGCGCATCGCGGCACGCCGTCGCGG
Organism: Vulcanimicrobiota bacterium; assembly: GCA_963818845.1. Classification (GTDB taxonomy): domain Bacteria; phylum Vulcanimicrobiota; class Vulcanimicrobiia; order Vulcanimicrobiales; family Vulcanimicrobiaceae; genus Vulcanimicrobium. The sequence continues at coordinate 266,438 of CAWFTO010000004.1, forward strand.
CTCGCGCTTCGCGCATCGCGCTTCGCGCATCGCCATCGCGGCTCGCGCTTCGCGCTTCGCGGCTCGTGCTTCGCGGCTCGCGCTTCGCGGCTCGCCATCGCGGCTCGCTTCGTGCGGCGCTCGCTTCGTGCGGCGCTCGCTTTGTGCGGCGTTCGTATTGTGCCTTCTATTGCGCGTTCGTATTGTGCGGCGTTCGTATTGTGTGGCGTGCGCGGTTCTTCACTGTCATCCTGAGCTTGTCGAAGGATGGGGGTCGAAGCGGCGCGGGTGGTTGGTGGGCTAGGTTGTGAAGAGTCTCGCTACTCGCGTGTTGGCGAAGGGTGTGGCGCCCGCGATCGATTCGCGTACGCGGCGGCGGGCGTGTTCGATCGCTTCCGGTAGCGATGCGCCGCGGGCGAGGCACGTTGCGATCGTGACGGCGAGCAGGTCGCCGCTGCCGCGTACGGAGCCGTCGACGCGGTGCGAGGGCAGCTCGCGGATGCGGTCGCCTTCGGCGAGCACGTCGGTCGGCGCGCCCGCGAGGTGACCGCCTTTGATCAGCGCGGCTTTCGCGCCGAGTTGCACGAGCGCGGCCGCGGCGTCACGCATCGCCGCGACGTCGCCGACCGTGCGGCCGAGCAGCGCGCCCGCTTCGTCGAGGTTCGGCGTCACGACCGAGGCGAGCGGGATGAGCTCGTCGCGCAGTGCCGTGCGTGCGGCGTCGTCGGCCAGAATGTGTCCGCCGGTCGCGGCGAGGACCGGATCGACGACCACCGGGACGCCGGGATAGCCGCGCAGGCCCGCGGCGACCGCGCGCACCGCGGCGGCGCCGAGGAGCGCGCCCACGTGGAACGCTTCGACGTTCGCGTCGCGCAGCGCGTCGAACTGCGCAGCGATCGTCGCGGGGTCGACGGACGTGCGCGCGGTAACGTGCGTTGCGTCTTGCGCGCTCACGCCGGCGACCACGCAGACGGCCCGCGCGCCGTCGTCCGCGAGCGCGAGCGCGTCGAAGATCAAGCCCGCGAACGCGAGCGGGTGCGTGGTGCCGACCGTGGCGATGACGGTCACGGCGCGGCCGCGTGCCAGCGCTCGACCAGCGTGCGCGCCGCATCTTCGACGTTCTCGCAGACCACTGCGCCCATGACCGCGGCCATCGCGCTTCCGCTTTCGCGCACGCGCGCGATCGTCTCGGCGCCGATCCCGCCGATCGCCGCGCACGGCAAGCGCGTCGCCTCCGCGACGGCGCGCACGCCGCTGATGCCGATCGGGAGGCCGGCGTCGTGCTTCGACGGGGTCGCGAAGACCGGTCCGGCGCCGACGTAGTCGTAGAGCGCGGGGTCGGCGGCACGCGCTTCCGCGGGCGTCCCGCAGGACAGGCCGATGATGCCTCCGCGCATCGCGGCGCGCAGCGCCGGCACGTCGAGCAGCGCCGCGTCCTCCTGGCCCAGGTGCACGCCGTCCGCGAGGCGCGCCAGGCGCACGTCGTCGTTGACGATCGCGACGCCCCCCGCTTCGCGCACGCGCGCAACGATGGCGATCAGCGTCGCGCCGTCGATGCCGGACTTCGCCCGCACTTGCACGAGGCGGATGCCGCCGCGCATCAGCGCTTCGGTGAAGCCGATCGGTTCCACGCGGTCCGGGTCGACTAGCGCGTACACGCCGTGCAAACGCGAACGAGGAGCGTCGCCGCTCCTCGCCGGGTTCATTGCGCGCTCGCCCTTACTGCAGCGGGTTCTGCGGGTTGACGACAGCGACCGTGATCGAGCCGGCGGTCGAGCTGCCGCCGCCGCGCGACGTCGCCGTGACGGCCACGCAGTACGGATAGTTCACCGCGATCGTGCCGCTGCCGGCCGGAAACGTGAACGGAACGGTGGTCGGCGGCGTGAACAGGATGTTCGACTCGTTCGTCGGGTCGATCGCGATGTAGACGCCGTAGTCTTGCGCGTACGGCGACGCGGTCGAGCCTGTCGGCGTGAACGAGAGGTTGCCGCATGCTCGGGTCCCGCCGTCCGTGTTCGCGACGTACTGACCGCTGGTGAGGACCGCCGCGCTCCATATGAACTGGTTCGCGTTGACGTACCCGTTCTGGCTCCCCTGGACGGCGATCGCGCTCAGGGCGATCGACGCGCCGGGCAGAACGCGCGCGATGTTGCTCGAACCGATGGTCGTCACGATGACCCGGTCGACCGACGAGCTGCCGCTGAGGTTCAGGACCGAACCGCCGCCTCCGCAGCCGCTCAGTGCGACGGCGCCCAGGACGGCGAGGGCGTTGACGATGCGACGCATGGATGCGACTCCCGTGAGAACGGAAACGCCCGGCGCCTGCAGGACGAGCCGCCGGGCGGTGCGAGCGTTCCGTAGCCCGCAAGTCGGTTCCTCTTGGCTCCGAGGAAGGCTAGGGTTGCGGCGCGATCGGGACGTTCACGTCAAACGGTTCGTCGGCGCCTTCGCGAAGTGCCGGCGCGACGGAGAGCGTCCACGTGCGCGGCACGCCGCCGAACCGCGGCGCGGTGAAGGCGATCGAGCCGGTATAGCGCGCGTTCGGCGCCAGCGGCACGCCCTGGTACAGCTGCTTGTCGGTCACCGTCCAGTCCTTCGTCGCGAGCACGCGGTACACGCCGCCGCGGTCGTCGCGGAGCACGCTCTTGGCGTACGGCAGCAGGGTCACGAAGTTGTCGCCCAAGTTCGCGAACGTGACGACGACGTCGACGCGGTCGGGATAGAAGTCGACTTTCTTGACGGTGACGCGCAGCCCGGACACATCCGCCGACGACGACGAGGCGAACGCGCGGTACGGCTTGCCGGGGTCCTTGACGTGCAGCGTTCCGTGCTCCGGCAGCACGCCGAGCGGAACCGTGGCGTCGACCTCGCGGCGCGCGTCGGTCGCATGATCGACGTATGCGATCCGCTCGCGCACCCAGAACACGCGACCCCGCTCGTCGCCGCGCGCCCCGGCGATGACGGCGCGCTCGACGGCGACGCCGTCCGCCTCGAACACGCTGCGGTACGACGCGGCGTCGCCGAAATAGCGGCGTTCGTCGTCGGTCAGCAGCGCGAACGCGGCATCGTAGTCGCGCGCCTTGAGCGCGTCGACGTACTTGCGGACGACGGCTGTTTGCGGACTCTTCGGCACCGGCCCGTACCGCACGCTGTCGACGCGCGGTGCGGCGCCGACCGTCGCCAGCGCGAGCAGCGCGCAACACGCGCGCGCCGCGTTCGTCATTCCGTCTCGCCCAGCAGCAAGTCGACGATGCGCATGAGGTCGGACGCGTCCGCGTAGCGCAGCTCGATCGTTCCGCCGCGCTCCTGCGGCACGTGACGCACGTTCGTCGCGTACTTGTAGCGCAAGCGATCGACGAACTCGTCGTCCGCCGCCGCGCGCGTCGCCGCGACGGCACGCGCGCGTTTCGGAGCACCGTTCTGCGCGAGCTGCTCGAGCGCGCGCACGGACAAGCCTTCGTCGACGGCACGGCGCGCGGCCGCCTCGCGGCGTTCCGGCGGCATCGCGAGGAGCGCGCGCGCGTGCCCCGCCGTGAGCTTTCCGTCGCGCACGAACTGCTTGACGGCGTCCGAAAGCGACAGGAGGCGCAGCGCGTTCGCGATCGACGGCCGGCTCTTGCCGACGCGCTCCGCGACCTGCTCCTGCGTGAAATCGAACGCTTCCATCAGGTGCTGGAAGCCCATCGCTTCTTCGAGCGCATCGAGGTTCTCGCGCTGCAGGTTCTCGATGATCGCGACTTCGAGCGATTCGCGGTCGTCCGCGGGACGAACGATCGCCGGAATCGTGTCGAGGCCCGCGGCTTGCGACGCGCGCACGCGGCGCTCGCCGGCGATCAGCTCGAATCCGTCGCCGCGCTCGCGCACGATGATCGGCACCAGCACGCCGAAAGACGCGATCGACGCGCGCAGCTCGTCGAGCGCGCGCGGCTCGAACGTCGTACGCGGCTGGTGCGGGTTCGGACGAATCTTCGCGAGCGGGATCTGCTGCAGATCGCGTTCGCGCCGCGGCGCCGCGGACGTCAGGTCCGACGTCTCACGGTCGCCGAGCAATGCGCCGAGTCCGCGTCCCAACCCGCGCTCGCGCTTGGTCACGGCGCCAACTCCCTCGCGAGCGAAAGATAGGCTTGCGCCCCGCGGCTCTTCACGTCGAACAAAATCGCCGGCTTGCCGTACGAAGGCGCTTCCGAAAGGCGGATGTTGCGCGGGATCTGCGTCTGGAATACGCGGTCGGGGAAGTAGCGGTGCACTTCCTCGAGCACTTCGGTCGCGAGCTTCGTGCGGCCGTCGAACATCGTGATCAGCACGCCGCGGATCGTCAACTCGGGATTGAGGCCTTCCTTGATGCGGCGCACGATCGCGATGAGCTGGCTCAGACCTTCGAGCGCGTAGTACTCGGCCTGCACCGGGATGATCACTTCGTCGGCCGCGGTCAGCGCGTTGATCGTGAGCAGGCCCAGCGAGGGCGGGCAGTCGATCAGGATCTCGTCGTAGTTGCCGACGACCGTCGCGAGCGCCACCTTGAGACGGTTCTCGCGCTGGAGCGTCGACACGAGCTCGACCTCCGCGCCGGCCAGGTTCAGCGTCGCCGGCACGATCCAGAGGTTCTCGACCTCCGTCGGGCGCGCGACCTCGGCGACGGGCACGTGATGCAGGAGCACGTTGTAGACGTCGCGCTCCACGGTACGCTTATCGACACCGACGCCCGTCGTGGTATTCCCCTGCGGGTCGATGTCGACCACGAGCACGCGCCGGCCCATCAGCGCCAGGGACGCGCCGAGGTTGACGGCCGTCGTCGACTTTCCGACGCCGCCTTTCTGGTTGACGATCGCCATGACGCGCGCCGTGTTTCGTGCTGGAACTACCGCGGACACATCGAGACCTTAGCGGGACGCGGAGAAATGCTCGCGGATGTAGCGTTCAGCGCGCTCCGCGAGCCAGCCCGCCTCGTTGCGGGACGGGTCATCGGTGACCTCCTCGAACAGCACCCGCAGCACCTCCCCGACGCGCGCGATCGCCGCGAAACCCCGGCTCCGCCGCACCCGCTCTCTCGAAGATCCCGATCACGTCGCGCCCGGAGACGGCAAGGTCCGCAACCCGGAATGCCGGCCGCTCCGCGACGACGGCGGCGACCCGTGCCTCGAACCGCTCGTTCGCGTCGTCACGCTTCGGCAGGCCCGAGCCGGCGATGTCGGCGTGGCGCAGCGCGAACTGCCGGTCGAGGTGCTGCGGGCCGATCCGGCGCACGAAGCGGCGCAGCGTCTTGTCCGCGGCGGCGGGGTCGGCGGCGTACATGTGCTCGCGAACGAGGTGCGCGACCGTCTCGACCGTCTCGTTCGGCAAGCGCAGGCGCGCCAGCATGGCGGGCACCATGTCCGCGCCGACGTGCTCGTGCTGGTAGAACGTGTTCCCGCGCCCGTCCTCGCGCGGCGCGGCGGTGCGCGGCTTTCCGACGTCGTGCAGCAGCGCCGCGAGCCGCAGGGTCACGTCCTCACGCGGGGCCGCGTCGAGCGTCGCAAGAGCGTGGCGGTAGACGTCGTAGGCGTGCCAGTCGTTCTGGTCGACCGCGACGCCCTCGAGCAGTTCCGGCCACAGGTGCTCGAGCACCCCGTGCTCGCGCAGAACTTCGAAGCCGACGGACGGCGTGGGCGCGGCAAGCAGCTTGGCGATCTCGTCGCCGACGCGCTCCGCGGACACGGTACGCACCAATGGTGCGGCAACGCGCATCGCCGCCGCGGCCTTGGCGCTCAGCTCGTACCCGAACCGCGCCGCGAACTGCGCCGCGCGCAGCATGCGGAGCGCGTCTTCCTCGAACGCTTCGTCACGGGCGATGTCGATGCGCCCCGCGCGAATGTCGGCGACGCCGCCGTACGGGTCGACGATCTCGTCGTCGTCGATTCGCCGGGCGATCATGTTCATCCGGAAGTCCCGGCGGGCGAGGTCGTCGGCGAGCGGGATGTCGGGCCGGCTCTCGACCGCAAACTCGGCGTGCCCGACGCCCGTCGAGCGCTCCCGCCGCGGCAGGGCCACGTCCGCTTCGCCGGCGTCATTTCGGAACTTGAGCACGGCGAACGATGCCCCGACGACATCGACCCGCCCGATCGCGCGCAGCGCCTCGAGCAGATGCTCGAGCGGGACGCCGACGACGACGTAGTCGAGGTCTTTCGGCGGGCGCTCGACCTGGTCGAGCCGGGACCGGAACTCGTCACGCACGCGCCCGCCCACGGCGTAGAGCGACAACGGCGGAAGGACGCCGGCAAGGGCGTCGTCGACCGGGTGGCGCGTCATCGGCGCGAACGACGTTCCACGATAAACATCGCCCTGCAATGCAAAGCAACGTTCATCGTGAAACGTTTCCGGCAGCGCAGAGCGGTCGCTTTGTCGGAATGCCGTTCTTGCGCGGAAAGCGAGGGCTCGTCGCGGACCGCTTCTCCAGGATGACGATCCGCCGTTCGCCGCCGACAGGGCGCTCGTCGACGAGCTCCCCACCCAGCACGAGGGCGGCGTCCGCGATCGGCGTTTCGCTCCGCCGGATCGAGGGAGCCGCGCTGCAGGAGCGCCCGGCCGCCGATCCGCAGGAACGGCAGCGTCAGCTCCGCGACGGCGGGGCCGCCGCCGACCGCCCGCGCTGTCGCCGTCGAAAACGCTTCCCGATGGCGTGCGATCGCGAGCGGCGTCCTCGGCGCGCTCGCGCGACCGCTTCGCCGTCGATTCCCAACGTGGCGAGTGCGGCCGCAAGAAACGCCGTGCGCTTCTTGATCGGCTCCAGCAGCGTGACGCGAGCCCCCGTCGCGACAGCGAGAGGAATCCCGGGCAGCCCGTTGCCGGAACCCACGTCGATCAGCGGCGACCGCACGTCGTCCCGCAGGGTGAGCGCATCGACGATGTGCGCCGCGAAGGCCGCGCCGGTCTTCGCCCCGGTCAGGTTCAGCCGCCGGTTGGCGTCCAGGACCAGCGCGGCGTAGACGGCCAGTCGCTCCGCGAGCTCACCTTCGACGCCGGCAGCTTCGAGCACGCGGAATGCGTCGGGGTCCGGCAGCGGCGTCACGCCTGCGCCGCGGCTGCCATCGCGAGCCGGTGCACGTGCACGCTCACGAGCGCGACGTCGGCGGGCGTGATGCCCGGCACGCGAGTCGCCGCCCCCAGCGTGCGCGGGCGCGTCCGGCCCAGCTTCTCGCGCGCTTCGCGCGAGAGCGCAGGGATCGCCCCGTAATCCAGACCCGCCGGCAACGTCACGGCCTCGTCCCGTGCGGCGCGCTCGATCGCGGCCTCGGCGCGCCGCACGTATCCTTCCATCTTGATCTCGATTTCGGCACGCTCGGCAACCGCCGGGTCCGTCTCGGCGGGAAAGCGGTCCGCAACGTCCGCGACGGCGAGCTCGGGGCGCCGCAGCGCGTCGGCGAGCGTGGCGCCGGGCCCGAAGCTCGCCTCGCCGACACGGTCCGCGCCAAGGCGCGTCGTGGCGGCACATCGCAGCGCGGCCTCGAGTCCGGCGCGACGATCTTCGAAGGCCGCCCAGTCCTCGTCGCCCACGAGCCCGATCTCGCGGCCGAGCGGCGTGAGCCGCAGGTCGGCGTTGTCGTGCCGTAGGACGACGCGATGCTCGGCCCGCGAGGTAAGCATTCTGTACGGCTCGTCCACTCCGCGTGTCACGAGATCGTCGATCAGGACGCCGATGAACGACGTCTCGCGGCCCAGGCGCAGCGGGGACGCCCCGCGCGCGCGCCGCGCCGCGTTGATGCCCGCGACCAGTCCCTGGGCAGCCGCTTCCTCGTAGCCGCTCGTTCCGTTGAGTTGCCCGCAGTGGAACAGCCCCGCGACGCGCCGCGTCTCGAGGCTCGGGTCGAGCTCCGTCGGCTGCACGAAGTCGTACTCGACCGCATAGCCGGCACGCAGCATGCGCACGTCGCCGAACCCCGGCAGGGTGCGCAGCATCGCGAGCTGCACCTCGGCGGGCAGCGACGTCGAGAAGCCGCCCACGTAGAACGACGGCTCGTCCCAGCCCTCGGGTTCGACGAAGACCTGGTGCGTCGGGTTGTGCGCGAACTTGACGACCTTGTCTTCGATCGACGGGCAATAGCGCGGGCCGATCCCGCGGATGAGGTCGAGACCGTACAGCGGCGAGCGGTGCAGGTTCTCGCGCACGAGCGCGTGCGTGCTCGCGTTCGTCTCGACGACCCAGCACGACAGCTGCGGTCCCGCGAATGCGGCGCGGCTCGCGTACGAGAACGGCAGCGGCGTCGCGCTCGGGCGCTGCTCGGCCATGCGCGCGAGGTCGAGCGACGTGCGGTCGACGCGCGGCGGTGTGCCGGTCTTCAGCCGTCCGAGCGGGAACCCCAGACGCGCCAGCGCGGCGGCCAGGCCGTTCGCCGGCGGCTCGCCGAACCGGCCCTCGGCGCGCACCTCGTCGCCACGGAACGTCTTGCCGCCCAGGAACGTGCCCGTTGCGAGCACCACGTTCGGCGCGCGCAGCATGCGGCCGTCCGCGAGCACGACGCCGCGCACGGCGCCGCCGTCGACGGCGAGCCCCTCCGCCATCCCCGCGATCACCGCAAGACGCGGCTCGGCCGCGACGGTCGCGGACGCTTCGCGCACGTACGCCGGCTTGTCGGCGAGCGCGCGCAGCGCGCGCACGGACGGACCCTTCGACTCGTTGAGGAATCGCGCGTGCAGCGAGACGCGGTCGGTGACGCGCGCCATCGCGCCGCCGAGCGCGTCGATCTCGCGCACGAGCTGGCCCTTCGCGCTGCCGCCGATCGACGGGTTGCACGCGAGCGTGCAGATGCGCGCGGGATCGCCCGTCACGAGCAGCGTCTCCGCTCCCAGCCGTGCGGCGGCGAGCGCGGCCTCGAAGCCGGCATGGCCGCCGCCGACGACGATCACGGCGGCGTCGTCGCCGCGCAGCACGGTGCTCATGGAACGCCGCCCATCGTAGCACGGCGCACGGCGGCCGTCACTTGCCGATGCAGAAGCGCGCGAACACGCCGTCCAGGATCGCTTCGGTTGCGGCCGCACCGGTGATCTCGCCCAGCGCCGCCGCGGCGGCGAACAGATCCGGCGCGACGAGGTCCACGGGATCGCGCGCATCCAGCGCCGCGGTTGCGTGCGCGAGCGCCTCGCCTGCGCGCGCGACCGCGCCGGCCTGGCGCGCCGATGCGAGGTGCGGCCGCGCGACGTCGACGTTTTCGCCGTGCCAGCCGGCGCGCGCGATCGCCGCGCGCACGGCGTCGAGCGTCGGGCGATCGTAGACCGATCCGCAGATCGCGTCGCGCTCGGGCTCGCCGCGCGCATCGAATGCCGCGCGGCCCAGATCGTTCTTGTTGAACAGCACGACGCGCGCGCGACCGCGCGTGTCGCGCAGCACGGCGCGGGCCGCGGCGTCGAGCGGGCGCGAGCCGTCGACGACGGCGAGCGCGATCGCAGCAGACGCGAGCGCCGCGCGTGCGCGCTCGATGCCGATGCGCTCGACCGGCTCGTCGCTCGCGTGCATTCCGGCCGTGTCGAGCACGCGCACGGCGACGCCGTCGATCGTGAACGTCTCTTCGATGACGTCGCGCGTCGTGCCCGCGACGTCCGACACGATGGCTCGCTCTTCGCCGAGCAGCGCGTTGAGCAGCGACGACTTGCCCGCGTTCGGAGGGCCGACGATCGCGAGCGAGACGCCTTCGCGAACGTGCCGCCCGCGTTCCCAGTCATGCACGAGCGCGTCGAGCTGCGCGGTGAGCGCATCGACGGCGCCGCGCACGCGCGCATGCGAGGGCTCCGGCACTTCGTCGGGATAGTCGATCGCGCCGGCGAGCTCTTCGAGAACCGATGCGAGCTGCGCGCGCATCGCGTCGATCGCGCCGCGCAGCGCGCCGGTCAAATTCGCCTGCGCGGCGCGCGCCGCCGCGCGCGACTCCGCATCGATCACGGCCGCGACCGCTTCCGCCGCCGAAAGGTCGATCTTGCCGTTCACGAACGCGCGCCGCGTGAACTCGCCGGGACCCGCGCTTCGCGCGCCGGCGTGCAGCAGCGAACGGAGCGTCTCGCGTGCGACGACCGGGCTGCCGTGCACGTGCAGCTCGACGACGTCTTCGCCGGTGACGCTGCGCGGCGCGTCCATCGCGATGGCGAGACCGCGGTCGATCACGTCGCCGGCCGCGTCGACGACCTCGCCGTACGTCACGACGCGATCCCGCAGCGGTCCGCCACGGAAGACGCGCGATACGATCGCGCGCGCGTCCGGGCCGCTCATCCGCACGATCGCGATCGCGCCCTTCCCGGGCGGCGTCGCGATCGCGGCGATCGTGTCGTGCGTTAGGAGGGCGCCCCGGCTTCGTCGGCCTTCGGGAAGACCACCAGACGGCGCTCCGGCTCGACGCCCTCGGACTCCGTCCGTACAAACGGCGAATCCGCCAGCGCCAGGTGGACGATCTTGCGCTCGGACGGGAGCATCGGCTCCAGCTTGACCGCTTTGTTTTCGCGGACGACGCGTTCGAGCGTTGCGAGGGCGAGCGTCTTGAGCTGGTCGGCGCGGCGCGCGCGGTAGCCCTCGGCGTCGATCGTGTAGTAGCGGCGGTTGTTGCGCACGCCCGCGTTGATGATGTTGTTGTAGATGAGGTTGAGCGCTTCGAGCGTCTTGCCTTCGCGTCCGATCAGCGAAGCAAGCCGCGGTCCTCGCACCTCGAAGTACTCGCCCTCGCTGCGCGCGATGTAGACGATCTCGACGCCGTCGAGACCCATCTTCGCCAGAATCTCCTCGAGCAGCGCCCGAGCCGGCTTCGCCTCGTCGGGCTCGACCGACGGCTCCACGTCGGCCATCGGCCGATCCCGGGGCGGAGCCGGCCGGCGCGGCGGCCGGCGCTCGGCGCCGGCCGAGGAGGTCGCCGGACCGCGCACTTCGGGCGCGCGGCCGGCACGACGCCGCTGACCGTGGGCGCGTCGGCGCCCGCCTTCGAACTCTTCCATTTGGTCCTTTATGGTTTTCCGTCGTGTGCGGCTCGGCCCACCGGGCCGAACGCGAAGGGTTCGCGCAGCGAACGCACTACCGCCGCGCGCGTTTCTTCGGGCGATAGGTGCGCTTTCCGTTCGCGCCGGCCTTCGCCGACGCTTCCGCGGCCAAGCGGCGCTCGGCGGCGGCCACCTTGGCGGGCGAGGGCGTCGAAGGCGCCGCGGCCGCTCCCGCGGGAGCGGCTTTGCCGAGCATCCCGTACCGCCGCAGCATGATCGCCTGCTGCGCGACGGTGAAGACGTTCAGCGCGAACCAATAGACGTAGAACGCCGACGCCCACTGGTATTTGAAGCCCATGTACGCGATGATCGCCGGCGACATGAACGCCATGATCTTCTGCGTCTGCGCCTGCTGCGGATCCGCCGACGGCGGGCTGCCGTAGCGCACCGTGAAGTACATCGAGCCGACGTACAGCAGCAGCATGAGGTAGTCCATCGACGCCAAGCTCGGCGGCGCGAGCGGCGGATGCCAGTGGTAGATCCCGTAAAAGATCGGCGAGCCGATCCACAGGAACGACTCGTGGAACTGCTCGAGGCGGCTCTGGATCGCGTAGTACAGCGCGAAGAGAATCGGCAGCGGGATCAGCATCGGCAGGCAGCCGGCGAGCGGGTTGACATGGTGCTCCTTGTAGAGCGCCATCGTCGCCGCATTGAGTCCCTGCGGGTCGTTCTTGAACTTGGCCTGGAGCTGCTTGACGAGCGGCTGGACCTTCTGCATCTCCGCCATCGAGCGGAACTGCATGTTCGACAGCGGCCAGATCGCGACGCGCACGATCAGCGCGACGAGGACGAGGCTCCAGCCGTACGACGGGACGACGTGATGGACCGCCGTGAGCAGGTCGCCCATGCCGCGGACCAGCGGGTCGAACAGCGGCGAGAAGAAGTTCGCGAGGAGCACGGGCGTCAGAGGGCCTTTCCGGTCGTCGACGTCGGGGGGACCGGGTCATAGCCGCCCGGATGCCAGGGTCCGCACCGGATCAGCCGGCGCATCGCGAGCGTACCGCCACGCAGGATACCGTGTTTCTCGATCGCCTCGGCCGCATACTCCGAACACGTCGGCGCGAACCGGCAGGCGGCCGGTAAAACCGGTGAGACGATCCGCTTGTAGCCGCGGAGCGCCGCGATGGCGAGCGTGCGAGCGATCATGCGGGCCGCCGGAACACGCGGGCCACCTCGGCGTCCAGCGTGTCGAAGGTGAGTTCCCCGGCACCCGGCCGGGCGATGAAGACGACGTCCTGCCACGGAGGCGCGTCGAGTGGATACCGGTCCAGGATCGCCTTGATCCGCCGCCGGAGCCGGTTGCGCATAACGGCGTTGCCGATGGTGCCGGCGACGGTGATCCCCACTCGGGACCGGCCGCGGCCGTCGGCGACGAAGCACGTGAGGTGCGGGCCGGAGAACCGGCGGCCGCGCCGCGTGACGCGAGCGAAGTCGCTTCGGCGCCTCAGCGCGTCGTACGCTCGCAGGCGAGTCGCCCTAGACCGAGAGGCGGTGACGGCCTTTCTTGCGGCGCGCCGCAAGGACACGCCGTCCGTTCTTGGTCGACATGCGTTCGAGAAAGCCGTGGACGCGCTTCCGGCGCCGGTTGTGCGGCTGATAGGTCCGCTTCACGAGGGAGTCTCCTTAGCGTGCGGGAACGGCGAGGCCCCCGGCGGTGCGACAAGACAGTATACGGGCGGTCTGGGCCGACCGTCAAGCGAAATCTCAGCATCTGAGAACAGTTCCTGACTTGTCCACAGCGGTGGAGAGACCTGTGGATGAGCGCCGGGTGCGAATCGGCCCCGATGCCCGTCCGGCGCGGGTTTCCGCTCCACTTCGTGAGGGCCGCAAACGCGTGGATACGCGCGACGCGCCTCGTCAGGACGCGGATCTGCCGCCTGTGGAGAAGTGCACAACTCCGGGGAAAACGCCGCAGGAAGCGACCCCCGCCGGGCCAATCCCCATCGCTCATTGTCCCCGGCGTGTCTCCCGCTCGCCGGTTCGGATCCGTCCGTAGGTAACTTGATGCATCAAACCAGCACGGCGGCGACGGCCCCGCAAGACCTCTGGACGGCGGCGCTCGAGCGTCTCGAGCCCCGCTATAACAAACCGGTCTTCGAGATGTGGCTCAAGCCGATGCGGCTGGTCGATTTGACCCCGTCGGAGATCGTGCTCGCGGTGCAGACGACGTTCGCGCGGGATTGGGTGGAGAACCGGCTCAAGGCGGACATCACGACGGTGCTGCACGAGCTGCTCGGCGCGGAGATCGCGCTGCGCGTCGTGGTCGATCCCGGCACCGCCACGCAGACGCCCGCCACCTCGGTTGCGCCTGCAGCCAAGCCTGCGGCGCCCGACGACCTGCGCATCGGACACCTCAACGCACGGTACACGTTCGACGATTTCGTGATCGGGAACTCGAACCGGTTTGCGCACGCGGCGGCGCAGGCCGTCGCCGAGGCGCCGGCCATGGCGTACAATCCGCTGTTCCTGTACGGGGGCGTCGGGCTGGGCAAGACGCATCTCATGCACGCGATCGGGCACCGCGTGCTCGAGCACGATCCCAACGCGAACATCGTGTACGTCTCTTCGGAGAAGTTCACCAACGAGTTCATCATCGCGATCAAGAACAACCAGACGGTCGAATTCCGGAATCGCTACCGGCACGTCGACGTACTGCTGATCGACGACATTCAGTTCTTGGAGGGCAAGGAACAGACTCAGGAAGAGTTCTTCCACACCTTCAACTCGCTGCACGAGGCGCAGAAGCAGCTCGTGATCTCGAGCGACCGTCCGCCCAAGGAGATCCAGACGCTCGAGAACCGCCTGCGCTCACGCTTCGAGTGGGGACTGCTCACCGACATCCAGCCGCCGGATTTCGAGACGCGCGAAGCAATTTTGCGCAAGAAGGCCGAGACGGAGAAGGTCCCGGTTCCCGACGAGGTTCTCGCCTTCATCGCCAAGGTGATCCCTTCGAATATCCGCGAGCTGGAAGGATCGCTGATCCGCGTCGTCGCGTTCGCGTCGCTGACGAAGTCGCCGATCACGGTGGAGCTCGCGGCGGAGGTGCTCAAGAACGCGGTCGCGCAGGCGCCGATGCACCGCGTGACGATCCCGCTCATCAAGGAGCGCGTCGCCAAGCACTACGCCATCTCGATCAAGGAGATGGAGGCACAGCGCCGCGACCAGCGCGTCACCCTGCCGCGGCAGATCGCGATGTACATCGCATGGCAGCTCACGGGCGCCTCGCTGCCGCAGATCGCGCGCGAGTTCGGCAAGAAAGACCACACGACCGCGATGTACGCGCGCGACAAGATCAACGACATGATGGATGCGGACGAAGCGTTCCGCAACAAGATCCGCTCGCTGGTGGCGCAGATCCAGAGCGAGTGATGCGGCGCCGCTTCCGCGCGCATTGAGCGGTATCGCTTAAAGCGGCATCGCTGAAAGCGGACTAAGGCGTCGCGCGCGGCGAACCGACGCTTCATCGAGCAGGAATGCCGGCGTCTAGGCGCCGGCATTCGTTTGCGTCCTTGTTCAAGGAGGTCGTTCTTTTCATGCGCTCATTGCGCTCGGGCCCGGTGCTGCCGGGTCTGATTCTTGTTGCGCTCTCTGCCCTTGCCGCGTGCACGGGCAGCCCGAGCCCCGTCTCTCTCTACACCGGTCAGGCCGCTCCGACGCCGCCGGCATCCGTCCCGACGCTGGCCCCGGCCACGGCCGCGACGACTGTCCCGCTGTCCGCGGCGACGCCGCAGCCGATCACGATCCCGCCGGCCGCCGGTCTGTCCGGCACGTTCACGCTCCCAGCCGCGACGGTTCCGGCCGGCACGACGCTCGACGTCGAGACCACGACCGTTCAGCCGGCCGGCGTCCCCGCGCTCGCCTCGCGCCGGCATGCCCTTGCGACCGGCTCGTCAGGCCTCGAGGTCCTCTACTACCAGGGCGTCCGGTTCTCGCAGACGGTCACGTTCCCGGGCTACCCGGCGTTCACGATCGGCCTGCCGAGCGGATATGACCCCGCCGTCGGCTCCTACGGCATCGCTTTCTACGACGGCAACGGGTGGCACTATCCGATCGGATCGCCCGGCACGCCGAGCGGCTCGCAGATCGCGTTCACGAGCGCGCCCGGTCCGGTCACCTATCAGGGCAGCCAGTCTTACTTCTTCGCGCTCTACTACGCGCCCAGCCCGGCCACGCCGAGCCCGACTCCGACCGCTTCCCCGACCCCGACGGCTGCGCCGAGCGCGAGTCCGGTCGCGAGTGCGTCGCCGACGTCCGCGCCCACGGCAACACCCGTCCCCACGCCGACCCCGACGCCGGGACCCGTGACCGCGTCGCCGTCATCGCTTAGCTTCCTCGGCATCGGGGCGGACCAGGCGCAGACGGTGACCGCGAGCAGCGCGTTCTATGCCGGCACGTTCACGGCGTCCACGTGCGTCGACCCGACCAACGCGACCACCATCGCCTCGGTTGGTAGCGTCGCCGCGGACGGCACGTTCTCCGTGACGCCCGTCGCGCCCGGCGCGTGCACGATCACCGTCACCGACGCCACCGGCCGCACGGCGACCGTCGGCGTCACCGTCGCTACTTCCAACCTCACCGTTCAGTCGAGGAAGCACTAAGATGACCCGGCCTTCTACTCGCGCTCTGTGGGCAGCGGCCCTGGCGGCATCCGCCGCGCTCGCGGCGTGCTCCGGCGGCGGCTCCCTGGCTCCGTCCGCGTCTGCGGGCAAGTCTGCCGGCGCGACCGGCACCGGCAGCGCGACGCTCACGTTCAAGCGCATGATCCCGTCCGCGGCATCCGCCAAGAACCGCGCGGCGATGGAGTTCTCCGCCAACGCGAACTCGCTCGTCGTCGATTCGACGCAGCCGGGAACCCAGCCGTACCACGCGGTCTTCGACATCAGCGGTGCGGTGGTCAACAGCGTCAACTGCGGGCCCACGGACTCGTCGGGCCTGTACCAGACGTGCTCGATGCCGGTCCTGCTGCCGCTCGGTAACGACAGCGTCACGGTCTCGACCAACAGCGCGCGCGACGGTTCCGGATCGACGCTCGGCAGCGCGACGATTGCGGTGACGATCCTGAACAGCCAGGCGAATCAGATCAACGTGACGCTCGACGGCGTCGCGGCGTCGATGCGCCTCGCGGTCAGCGATCCCAGCCCTGCGACGGGCACGAGCGCGAACCTCGCGCTCACGGTTCAGCTCTACGACGCGGCGGGCAGCGTGTTCATCGCGCCGCAGAACTACACGCAGCCGGTGACCGTCACCGACGGCGACACGAGCACGCACACGATGCTCTACACGCAGCAGTCGCAGAATTCGAGCCAGCGCTACTACGGGACGCCGGTTCCCACCGCGACGACCGCGCCGGCGAAGACGGTCTCCGTCCCCGACCGGTACACGCAGCCGTTCGTGACCTTCGACGGCACGGCGATCGCGCCGTTCCAGATCAGCGCGACGTTCGGGTCGCTCAGCGCGTCCGTGACCGTCTCGCCGGCGACCTCGGCGGCGAGACCGGCCGGGACGCAGCCCCACACCTACTTCCTCGCGACCCCGCAGCCGCGCGTCTACGACCCCGTCTTCGACACGAGCGGGAACCTGTGGGTCACCGCCAGCGGCGGTTCCATCGCCGCGATCAACACGAGCACGCATGCGGTTTCGGCGACGTACACGCTGCCGAGCGGCTACGGGACGCGCACGCTGCGTTCGCCGGCGATCGGCCCCGACGGCGCGATCTGGATGACGTCGGCGTCCGTCAGCAACGGCGTCCCCGCCGCGCCCTGGTACGTCACCCGGTTCGATCCCGTGACGCATGCGTTCACCGATTATCCGACGGCGGATGAGGTGCTGCACCTCGTGTCGACGCCGAGCGGCCTGTGGGGTGCGGAGCGCAACATCTCCAAGCTCTGGCAGCTGCCGTTCAGCGGCACGACGCCGGCTGCGAGCGCGAACGAGTACGCCGTTGCCGGACCGCCGGTGAGCGACACCGCGCCGGCACTCGCATCGCTTCCGACGCGCGTCTTTCCCAGCAGCGACGGCAACCTGTGGGTCGTCGAGATGTCGTACATTCCCGTGAACGGCGCGTGGGTCGCGAAGTACTCGACGAGCGGTACGAAGATCAGCGAGACCCACGTGCTGCCGTCGGCTCCGGCGTCGATTCTCGATGCCGGCCCGATCGACGGCTCGGGCAACATCTGGTTCACCAACCTGAGCACCTACAACGAGTTCGACCGGTACGACACCGCGTCGGGCAACGTGACCACGTACGTGGTTCCGCGCCTCTACGGGCAGAACGCGGTCAACGAGTTCACCGCGTACGACGCGGTCGACTCGGCAGGAAACTTCTGGTTCGTGAACTTGCTCGACGGCCGCCTCGGACGCATCGACAGCGGCACCGGGCGCGTCGACCTGCTCACCGGTCCCGGAGGCAACTACTACGGGATCGCGATCTCCGGCTCGACCCTCGTGATGGCCGGATACCAGGGCAGCAACGTCTTCCTGTTCACCACCAACACCCAGTAAGCGCAGCGACGCAGGAAGACCACGCAGACGGCAGGGAGGCGATCCCTGCCGTTTGCACATTGCCTGGACACGGTCGGCGCACAGGTCGGTGTCGGACGCGTGGAAAAACGGGATTCGCGCGAGCGGACGGGTTTGCGTGGATGGGCGGCGTCCGCCGTCCACAGGCCCGATCGAGCGCGAAGCCACGGTACGAGCGGATCCCGGCGGTTGTCCCCGTTGTTCACCGCCTTACTGCTAGTACGACGATTCTTCTTTAACCTAAGACCGGACGACGGACGGTGCTCGGAGCGGTGGATCAGTGAAGTTCACGTGTAGTACCAAAGACATCGCCTCCGCGGTCGGGGCGGCGAGCAAGGTCGTCAACGCGCACACGACGGTGCCGATTCTCTCGAACGTGCTGCTGAGCGCGGACGACGGATCGATCCGCGTCCGCGCCACGGACCTCGAGCTCACGCTCGAGCAATCGTTTCCGGCCGAGGTGGCCGAAGGCGGCGCCGTCACCGTGCCGGCGCGCCTCTTCAGCGGGTACCTCGGGAACCTGCCGGCGGGACTGCTCGAGCTGACCGGGTCGCCGTCGCGCGCATCGGTCAAGGCCGAGCGCTCGAACTATGACTTTCACGCGTTGCCCGCCGACGAGTACCCGCCGCTCCCGGCCGCGCAAAAGGGACAGTCGTTCGCGATGAGCGCGAAGCGCTTCCGCGAAGGCGTTGCGGCGACGATCTTCGCGGCGTCCAACGAGGAAGCGCGCGGTGCCGTGCTGATGGGCACGCTGCTCGAGCTCGACGGCGAGAAGATCACGCTCGTCGCCACGGACGGGTATCGCCTCGCGCGCTGGACGTCGTCGCTCGACCGCGGCATCGAGGGGACGGCGCGCTACATCGTTCCGTCGCGTGCGCTCAGCGAAGCCGCGCGCAACCTCGGCACCGCGGAGACCGTCGAGGTGACGGCGCTCGGCGCGAACGCGAACCAGCTGCAGTTCACCGCCGCGACGACCTCGATCGTCGTGCGACTCGTCGACGGCCAATACCCGAACTACGGGCAGGTAATCCCGGCGAAGTTCGACCGGCGCGTCGTGGTCAACACGCAGAGCTTCATCGGCGGCTTGCGCCGAGCCGAGCTCGTCGCGGGGGACCGCGCGTCGATGGTCAAGCTCGAGGTGACGAACCAGACGCTGATGATCACGGCGAAGTCCGACGTGACGGGCAACGCGTACGAAGAGCTCGAGGTCGAGCAGACGGGCGAAGATCTCGCCATCGCGTTCAACGCGCGGTATCTCGTCGAGATCCTCAACCACGTCGACTCGCCGCAGACCGTGCTCGAGTTCCTCGGTCCGCTCTCTCCGGCGGCGATCAAGCCGCTCGAAGCGGGCGACGGCGCGGGCGAACAGCTCTACGTCCTCATGCCGCTGCGCCAGTAATTCCGCGCGTGCTCTGAGCTCTTGCGCATCGAGCGGCTGCGGCTCGCGGACTTTCGCAATTACGAAACGCTCGACTTCGCCCCGGCCGCCGGATTGAACGTGATCGTCGGGCCGAACGCGCAGGGCAAGTCCAACCTGCTCGAGGCGCTCGCGATGCTCGGCACCGGCAAGTCGTTTCGCGCGCACCGCGAGCGCGAGCTGATTCGCGAAGGGACGCAGCGCGCGGACGTCGGCGGGCAAGCGCGCGTTGCGGCCGGCGAGATCCGCCTGCGGTGCACGATCGCGTCGACGCCGGCGGGAACGCGCAAGGCGTTCGAAGTCAACGGCGGATCGGTCGGCTTCGCACGGTTCCTCGGGCGCACGCGGGTCGTGACGTTCGTGCCCGCGGATCTCCAGCTCGTGTCCGGCGGACCGTCGCTGCGCCGCGCGTTCCTCAACGAGGCGCTGGCGCAGCTCTCGCCGACGTACTACCGCGACCTCGCACGCTATCAGAAGGTCGTGCAGCAGAAGTCGGCGCTGCTGCGCGGCGCGATCGCACCCGACCGCGATCTGCTGCTCGCATACAACGACGAGCTCGTGCGTCCGGCGACGGCGATCGTGGCGGCGCGCCGCGCGTTCGTCGACGAGCTCGCGGCCGCGACGGCCTCCATCTACGGGCGGTGGCGCGGCGCACGCGAGCGGCTCGGCGTCGTCTACGTGCCGAATCCGGAGGGGGACGTTGCGGAAGCGCTCGGCGCCGCGATCGAGAGCGAGGTGCGCCGCCGCACGACGCTGATCGGACCGCACCGCGACGACGTGCGGCTCCTGGTCGACGGCGTGCCGCTCGCGGCATTCGGATCGCAGGGCCAGCACCGCACGGCGGTACTCGCGCTCAAGGTCGCCGAATACGACGTGATGCGCGCGCGAACGCAAGAGGCCCCGGTCCTGTTGCTCGACGACGTGCTGTCCGAGCTGGACGCCGAGCGCGCCGGCGGCTTCTTGGCGGCGGTCGAGGGTTTCGAGCAGGCGTTCCTCACGACGACCGAGGCGCCGCGCGACGACCGCGCGGCGGCGACCTGGGCCGTGCGCGCGGCGACCGTGACGCCGTGCTGAAGCTGGGCTCCGTTCTGGACGCATGGCGGCCGAATCCGGGCGCCGGCGCCGATCCGCTCGCGGCCGTGCGCAGCGCCTGGTCCGAACTGGTCGGACCCGACGTCGCCCGCGCCGCGCAGCCGGTCGCGATCGAGCGCGACATGCTCATCGTGCTCACCACGTCGGCGTCGTGGTCGCATCAGCTCGCGTTCCTCGAGCCTGAGATCGTGCGCGGGTTGCGCGCCGTGCCGGACGCGCGCGCGGTCACGCGGCTGCGCTTTCGCGTCGGCAAGATCCGGCGCTCCGTGCCGATTGCGGCCGGACCGGGAGGCCCGCGTCGCGCGACGTCGGACGCGGCCGCCGAGCCGCCGGCCAAGACGCTCGATGATGCCCTCGCGCGCCTGCGCCGCGCGATCGACCGCACGCGCGCCGCGCACCGCGCGCAGGGCGGCCGGTTCTGCGCGCTGTGCGATGCGCCGGTCGACGCCGGCCCGGCGTGCCGGCCGTGCCGCGACGACGTCGCGCGCCGGCGGCGCTTCGCGTGCGAACGGCTGCTCTTCGAAGCGCCGTGGCTCGGCGCGGACGAGGTGCTCGCGCTCGTCGACGGGCTCACGCCCGAAGAATACGACGCCAACCGGCGCCGGCTGCTGCAGTCGTGGTGGGACGAGATGTGGCGCGCGAACAAGCTGCACAAGCTGCGCCAGCCGCTCGACCGCGTGCGCCTGCGCAAGCTGGCGAGCTCGTTCGTGCTGCTCGAGGCGCGCATCGATCCGCTCCGGTTGGAGATGGACTCGGCCGTCCGCAAGAACGCGCTGGGCGAGCTCTACGAGTTCGTGCACGAAATCGAACAGCGCTAGGTACCCGATCGCGCCGAGCCGGCCCGCAGGACTTGGCGCCACCGAGTAATGTTTCGCCTCCGCGTCGAAGGCGTCGGATCGAATGCAGGATTACACGGGCGAGCAGATCGAGGTTCTCAAGGGCCTCGAAGCGGTTCGCAAGCGGCCAGGGATGTACATCGGCAACACCGCCGACCGCGGGCTTCACCAGCTGGTCTACGAAGCCGTCGATAACGCGGTCGACGAAGCGCTCGCCGGATACGCCCGCAACATCGCCGTGATCCTGTACAAGGACGGATCGTGCTCGGTCGAGGACGACGGGCGCGGCATCCCGGTCGACCTGCACGCCGAGGAGAAGATGCCGGCCATCGAGGTCGTCATGACGATCCTGCACGCGGGCGGCAAGTTCGGCAAGGGCGGCTACAAGGTGTCCGGCGGCCTGCACGGCGTGGGCATCTCCGTGGTCAACGCGCTGTCCGAATGGATGGTCACGCGCGCGCGCCGGGACGGCTGGGAGTACGAGATCCGCTTCGAGCGCGGCATCACGACACAGAAGCTCAAGAAGCTCCGGCGGGTCGAAGGATCCGGCACGTTCCAGCACTTCAAACCGGACCCCGAGGTGTTCGAGACGCTCGACTTCTCGTGGAAGACGCTCGAGAACCGCTTGCGCGAGCTCGCGTTTCTCAACCGCGGGCTGACGATCACCCTGCGCGACGAGCGTCCCGACGACGGTCCGAAGGAACGCTCGTACATGTACGAGGGCGGCATCGTTTCGTTCGTCGAGTGGCTCAACGAGAACAAGGAGTCGCTCACGCCGGTCATCTCGACGAACGGCGAGCGCGACGACGTCGTCGTCGAATGCGCGTTCCAGTGGCAGGACGGATACAACGAAGTCGTCTACGCGTATGCGAACAACATCAACACGATCGAGGGCGGCATGCACCTCACCGGCTTCCGCACCGCGGTGTCCGGCAAGGTCAACGAGTACGCGCGCAAGCGCGGCATGCTCAAGGAGTCCGAGCCGAACCTTTCCACCGACGACTGCATGGAGGGGCTCACCGCAATCGTCTCGGTGAAGCTGCAAGAACCGCAGTTCGAAGGCCAGACGAAAACGAAGCTCGGCAACGCGAAGATTCGCCCGCTGGTCAACGGGCTCGTGACGGAACGCCTCGAGTTCTTCCTCGAGGAGAATCCCAAGATCGCGCGCGCGATCGTCGAGAAGTGCATGCAGGCGCAGCGCGCGCGCGAAGCGGCGAAGAAAGCGCGCGACCTGACGCGCCGCAAGAACGTGCTCGAAGGCAGCGGTCTGCCGGGCAAGCTCGTCGACTGCAAGACGACCGATCCGGCGCAGTCGGAGATCTTTCTCGTCGAGGGCGACTCGGCCGGCGGCACGGCCAAGGGCGGTCGCGATCCGAATACGCAAGCGATCCTCCCGCTGCGCGGCAAGATCCTCAACGTCGAGAAGGCGCGCATCGACAAGATGCTCGCGAACGAAGAGATCCGCACGATGATCACGGCGCTCGGCGCCGGCTTCGGCGACGACTTCGACGTCGCGAAGCTGCGCTACCACAAGATCATCATCATGACGGACGCCGATGTCGACGGCTCGCACATCCGCACGCTGCTGCTCACGTTCTTCTACCGCAAGATGAAGGCGCTGATCGAGCAGGGGTTCGTCTACATCGCGCAGCCGCCGCTCTACGGCGTGAGGAAGGGCAAAAGGCAGTGGTGGGCGTTCAACGACGCCGAGCTGCAGTCAATCTTCAACGGCGACGACCCCAAAGAGTTCACGATCCAGCAGTTCAAGGGACTCGGCGAGATGGACGCCGATCAGCTCGCCGAGACGACGATGGACCAGGGTTCCCGGCGGCTCAAGCAGGTCGAGCTCGACGAGGCGGGCGAGGAAGCCGAGAAAGTTTTCACCGAGCTGATGGGCGAGAAGGTCGAGCCGCGCAAGCTCTTCATCCAAGAGTACGCCCGGACCGTCCGTAACCTCGACCTCTAGTGGCTTCGGCTGCGGCCGCGGCCTTCGCGTTTGCGGCTGCGCCGCAAGCCGCGCGCTTTGCGCCGAGCCTGGCCACGAACGCCAGCGAGCTCCAAGGCGGCGCCGTTAAAGTTTGTGTTTGTGCTCGGTCGGGGACGTAGCAATCGATGTCCGGCGTGAGGCGTCGCACGGTGATCGTCGCCTCGGCGGTGGCGGCGCTCGTCGTCGTGCTCGTTGCCGCGCGCCACGTCATCGCCAAGTCCGTCCTGCAGACGGCGCTCTCGGCAGCGACGGGCTACCACGTCGCGATCGGTTCCGAGACGCTCGGTACCAGCCATGCCGTGTTTTTCGACGTTCACGTGACGAAGAACGGTGACCCCGTGCTCGACGCGCAGCGCGTCGACGTCGACTACGCATTGCGCGACATCTTTCCGGGCGGCGCACACCGGTACGGCTTCGCGGCGCTGGCAATCCAAAAGCCGGTCCTCACGATCACGCGCCACGCCGACGGAACGCTCACGTTCAACCGCACCGGCGGAACGAGCGGCGCCGCGCCCGCGCCGACGCGCAAGGCGGCGGCACCGTACTACTTCACGCTGCGCGTGCGCGACGGCGCGATCCGCCTGGTCGATGCCGCGCCCCTGCAGCCCGACCTCGCGAACCAGACGATCGAGAACGTCTCCATCGACGCGTCGGTGAAGTCGGACGCGCGCACCACCGCGAAGGTCGACGGCGTGCTCCTCGCGCGCCGCGCGCCCGGTGCCGCGATCCAGCGCTATCCTCTTTCGGCGCGCACCGTCATCGACGTGCAGCGCGGGATCGGGCTCAACACGATCACCGCCGCGCAGCTTCCGCTGCGCGGCGCGCTCGGGTTCTTCGTGCACTCCAAGTCGTTCCGGTTCGACGACGGCGTCCTCGACGGCGTGGAAGTGCGCTACTTCGCGCTGGCACCGAAGGCGAGCGACGAGCTGTCGTACCGCCTCGGCGGTGCTGCGCGGCTCCGCGGCGGCCGGATCTTCGTCGGTGCGCTCGCGCGCGAGATCCGCGGCCTCGACGCGCCGCTCGTGATCACCGACGACATGCTCGCGGCGCCGACGGTCACCGCGTCCATCGGCGACATCCCGGTGCACGGCCGCGGCGCGCTGTTCGATCTCTTCACGAATCCGCAGTTCCGGCTCGCGTTCGCGGCCGACGCGGATCTGCGCGATCTCCGCTCGCTGTTCGCGTTCACCGCAAACCGGCCGATGCACGGCGCAGCGCACTTCGAGACGCTGCTGGCGTCGTCGTTGTCCCAGCCGCTCATCCACACGCGGTTCAGCGGCGCTCACGTCGGCTACGACCGCTTCGGCGCCGACGGGGTGCAAGGCGCGGTCGACTACTACGACAATGCGGTGATCTTCGGCGGCGTGCGCGCCCGGTACGGAACCGCGGACGTCGCGATCGGCGGCCGCGTGCTGATCGGTCAGGACGGCGACGACATCACGATCGCGGTGAACGCGCGCGGTCCGGGCGCCGCGCTGCCGTACGCGGCGTCGTTTGCGCCCGACGCCGACGTGACCGCGACGGCGCTCCTCACCGAGCCGCCCAAGCAGGGTTTCAGTGCGCGCGGAACCGTCGGGCTGCAGGGTCGCACCACCGGGGCGGGCACCTTCGCCGTCGACCCGCTCGGCGTGGGCGAGTTCGGTCCGTTCGAGTTCGCGCGCGCGGACGGGACGTCGCTGGCCGGCGGTTTCGAGCTGCAGCGGCCGATCTCGGCGAGCGCGGGCTGGCTGCACGCGCGGTCCTTCCGGCTCGCGAGCGTTCGAACGATGCCCGCGCTGCCGGGCGCGAACGTCCCCGCGTTCCCGCCGATCTCGGGGATCATCGACGGCGACTTCGCCGGCGGCGGAACGCCCGACGCGTTCGGCCTGGCCGGCTCGTTCAGCGGCCGCGACCTCCGCTACGGTCCGTACGCGCTGGGCAGCGGCTCGGTCCGCTTGGGCGGATCGATGAGCGACGTCCGGCTCAGCGGCATCGCCCTCGACGGCCCGCTCGGGCGCTTCACCGGCGAGGGCGCGTACGACGGCGGCCTGTTCGCGCTCGAGGGAACGTACGACGGCAGCCTGGACCGGCTGCGCCCGTTCACCGGCGACGCGAGCGCCCGCGGGCCGGTGCACGGACCCGTGCGCGCGACGATCGCGAACAGCCGCATCGTGGTGCAGACGACGGGCGCCGAGCTCGCCGGTGCCAGCGTGCGCGGCGTCCCCGTGGACCGCGTCGCGGGCACGCTGCTGGTCGACGGGGCGCACCTGCGCGTCGTGGCGGCCGACTCGTCCGTGGGCGGCACGCGCGTCGTCGCCGAGGACGCCGGCGGACCGTTCCTGCTCTCGGCGCCCGGAATCCCGGTCGCCGCGCTGCGCGGCGCCGGCCTTCCCCTGCAGGCGGGGACGCTCGGCGTCTACGGGCTCGCCGACATGCGCGGTCACATGCCGGGATTCGACGGGCTCGTGGCGCTCAGCGGCGGCGAGGCCGGCGGCTACCCGGTCGCGGCCGGCGCGGACGTCGGGCTCGCGAACGGGACCGCGACGGTGCGGCGCGGCGTCGCCGCGCTCGGCACGACGTACGGGCGCTTCGCCGGCCGCGTCGACGGCGTCGGGACCTCGGGCCCCGACGAGCTCGCGTACGACTTGAACGCGTCGATCCCGATCGGCGACATCGGCGACGTGCAGCGCGCGCTGCGGCTCCCGGTCAAATATCTCGACGGCAGCTTCTCGGCGCAGCTCCACGTGCGCGGCAACGACGCGCGGCCGCGCGTCGCCGGTGCCGTCGACGTGCCGGAAGGTTCCTACAACGGCTTGGCGTTCCGCGATGCGCGTGCTGCCGTCACCATCACGCCGTCGTCGCTCGCCGCGCGCGACGGCATCGTCACGGTCGGTTCGACGCACGCGCAGGTCGACGCCTCACTCGGCCTCGCCACGCGCGCGTTCGCGGTCGACGCGCGCAGCGCCGACGCGAACCTGGCGGACTTCGACGACTACTTCGACGAGGCGGAAACCCTCGACGGCCGCGGTCCCGTCGCGGTCAGCTTCGCGAACGGTCCGGCCGGCACGCGCACGTCGGGTCGCGCGGACGTCGCGGGCCTGCGGTATCGCGGCTTCGCGTTCGGCACGACGCTCGCGTCATGGTCGCAGCGCGGCGGCGCCGTCGACGGAACGGTGAACGTGCAGGGCGCGCACGGCGCGCTGCGTGCGCAGGGGACCGTCGTGCCCGCGGCCGGCGATCCCGTGCGCGCCTTCCGCGACGCCACGTACCGCGCGAGCGCGCGTGCCGAGCACGTCGACCTCTCAACGTGGCTCCCGCCGCTCGGGATCACCGCGCCGATCATCGGCCAGGTCGACGCGAGCGGCTCGGTCGCCGGCCGCTGGCCGCGGCTCGCGGTCGCCGGGGACGCGTCGCTCGCGAACGGCTCGCTGTTCGGTTACAAAGTTGTCTCCGCGACGGCGCACGCGCGCGCGGACGCCGCGCGCGTCTCGCTTTCGAACACGCGGCTCGACCTCGGCTTCGCGAGCTTCGACGCGACCGGATCGTTCGGGTTCTCGACGGCCGACCCGCTCGCGCTGTCGATCGACATGCGGTCGCCCGACGTCGCGAAAGCGCTCGCGACGCTGCGGCCGAAAGGCCCGCGGTACGACATCGGCGGCGCGCTGCAGGCGAACGCGCGCCTGAGCGGGTCGTTCGCGAAGCCGGTCGCGACCGTCGGCTTCGACATGACGGACGCGCGGTACGCGTCGCTCGCCGTGCCGCGCGTGCTCGGCAGCGCGCGCTACGACGGCAAGACGCTCGTCGTTCAAGACGTCGAGGCGACGTTCGCGAAGGGCAGCGTCCTGGTCGCGGGCCAGCTTCCGGTCGCGTTGAATCCTTTCGGCGTCGCGCGCGACACGCCGGTCTCGTTCACGCTCGCCGCCGACGCGCTCGACCTCGCGCCGTTCGCGCCGTTCGTCCCGGGGCCGCAGACGAAGCTCGGCGGCACGCTCAACGGACGGCTCGCGCTCGAAGGAACGATGCGCGCGCCCCGCGTCGCCGGCACGCTCGCGCTCGCGAACGGCTCGTACGTCTCGGGCCTGGACCGCGCGGCGATCACGAACGCGAACGCGAGCCTCGCCTTCACCGGGACGAGCGTCGCGCTCGAGGCCCTGCATGCGAAGGTCGGCCGCGGATCGATCGACGGCAGCGGGCGCCTGGACCTGCCGTTCGCCGAGGCGCATGCCGGGACGTACGCGATCGCGCTGACGGCGCACGGGGCCGGCGTCGATTCGCCGCAGTACGGCACCGGTACGATCGACGGCACGATGCAGCTACGCAGCGGCACGCCGATGCCGACGCTCTCCGGCAACGTCACGCTGACGAACGCGACGATCCCGATCCTGTCCATCTACCGGTCGGCGAGCGCGGCCTCGGCCGGCGGCGCGCCCGGCGGCGGCCCGCCCTTCGACCTCGCGTTCGACCTCGTCGCGCATGCCGGCAAGAACGTGCACGTCCGCGCGTCGTCACCCTACATCGACATCGGGACGACGGGGATGCTCGACCTGACGGGGACGCTGGCCGCCCCGAAGCTCGCCGGCGTGCTGACCGCGACGCCGGGCGGCGTCTTCTCGACGTACAATCGCGCGTTCCGCGTGCAGCAAGCTGCGGTCGCGTTCAATCCGGCGAACGGCCTGCTCCCGTACGTGCGGCTGCGCGCCTACGCGCACGTGACCAACCCCGATCCGGACGTGACGCGCAACGGCGTCGGCAGCGCGGACATCACGGTCTCGGTGGACGGTCCCGCGGACGAGCTCGCGGCGGGGACCGGCTCGGTGATCACGTACGCGTCGAACCCGCCGTACTCGCAGGAGCAGATCGTCGGGCTGCTGCTCGACGCGTCGGTCTTCGGCGCGGTCAACTTCGGTCAGCAGCAGAACGGCACCACGCTGCGCGGCGCGCCCGGCGAATCGAACCCGCTGCTGCCGCCCGGCGTCACGCCGTACCAGGCCGGCGTCATCAACTTCAACCAAGAGGCGTTCTCGGTGCTCAACGGTCAGCTCACGCAGCGGTTCCTCGCGCCGATCGAGACGATCTTCACCGGACGCTTCGGCCTGAGCGACTTCGAGCTCACCGTCGACTACGGCGGAGGCATCGGTTACAACGCGCTCAAGCAGCTCGGAAAGCGCGACGTCTACGCGAGCTTCGGGCAGACGCTCTCGAACCCGGTCCGCACGTCGGTCGGCTTCACCGCGCGGCCCGACGCGGCGACGTCCGTGCAGTTCAGCTACTTCACGCAGAACGGCAACCCGGCGATCACGAACAACTACAACGGCAGCCAGATCATCTCCGGGACGCAGCGCCTGAACGGCATCCAGCCGCTCTCATACCGGCAAGGGTTCACGTTCTCCGTCGTCAAGAAGTACCCGTGACCGCGCCGCGGCTGCCTGCTCGGCAGAGCTAAAGGCACTCGGGCAGGCGCGTCGTACCCCAGGTGCCGGGAACGCGCACCGGCCGTGCCGCGTTACGCCCAATATCAGCAACCCGGCGGTCGCCCACGGCGCCGTGTGCCGGGCCCAATCTCGACGAAGGACGCCCCCCGCTTGTTCCAACGGTTCTGCCGCGCGTCGCGAGTCGCGCTTGCCGTGTTCGCCTTGCTCGGTCTGATGATGCCGCCCGCGTACTCCGCGCCGGCGACGCCGACCGTCGTGTCGGTCTCCGTCACGGGCAACGCGCACATCCCCACCGACCGTATCCTGTCGGTCGTCAAGACGAAGGTCGGTGACCCGTTCGATCCGGCGATCGTGCAGCAGGACCTGCGCGCCATCGCGGACCTCGGATTCTTCGCCGATCAGGCGCCGCCGATCGTCAAGGAGCGGCCGGACGGCGTCGCGGTGACGTTCCGCGTGATCGAGAACCCCGTCGTCACGTCGATCCGGTTCGACGGCAACAAATCGGTCTCGGCCGACACGCTGCTCGCGCTTATGGACACCGCGCCCGGCCAGGTCTTCAACATCAAGACGTACCAGCAAGACGTCCTCAAGATCAACAGCTACTACGACAAGATCGGGTTCGGCGGGCAGCTGCCCTCGCACGTCGTCGACGTCAACATCTCGCCCGCCGGCGTGCTGACGCTGCGCGTCCAGGAAGGCTTGACGGTCCGGAACATCATCATCACGCCGCCGCCCGACGCCGACCCGGTGCTCGCGCCGAGCGTCATCATCGCCGCGCTGGTGACCAAGCCGGGCACGCCGTACTCGGAGGCCGTGCGCGACAAAGACTACGACGCGATCAAGGCGCTCTACGAGAAGTTCGACCTCAAGGTCGGCGACGTCGAAGCGGGCGTCGACCCGACGTCCGTCGACCAGAAGGCCGGCACCGCGGACGTGCGCTACTCGATCAGCGCGCTGCGCGTCGGCGCGGTCGAGATCACCGGCAACACCAAGACGCACGACGACGTCATCCGCCGCGAGCTGCGTCTGCGCCCGGGGATGCTCGTCACCGACTCCGCGATCCGGCGCGACAACGAGCGTCTGAACAACCTCGGCTTCTTCGACAAGGTCGACGTCCAGGGTAAGCCAGGACCCGATCCCAAGAAGCCGGCCGTCATCACGCTCAACTGGCAGGTCAAAGAGCAGCGCACGGGCACCGCGTCCGTGGGCGCGGGATATTCCGGCGGCCTCACCGGTACGGGGCTGACGGGCACGCTTTCCTACCAGCAAAACAACATCAACGGCACCGGTGACGGCGCGTCGATCCGGCTCGAGCGCGGCTCGCGCATCTCGGACGCGCAGGTCTCGGTGACCGTGCCGTACCTCGGCAGCACGGAGAAGTCACAGCGGTACAGCCTGGGCGTCACGCTCTTCACGCAGGCCGAGACGAACTACTACCCGGTGTACTCGGCATGCGCGCAGGGTCTCGTGTCGTCGACGACCGGGACCACGACCGCGACGTCGGCATGCCCGACGAACGGGGCGCAGCCGGTGACGATCATCCCGCAGGACCCGACCAACTTCCAAGTCGTGGACGGCGTCGTCTCGACGTACCGCTCGCGCTCGACCGGTCTGTCCGCGAGCATCGGCCGCCGCCTGAGCGACGTCTACCGCGTCTCGCTGGGCGGGAACATCCAGTCGGTCGCGGCGTCGGCCGACCTGCCGTCCGGCTACGTCTTCCCGACCACGCAGAACCTGTTCACCGTCAACGGCTTGACGACCGGCCTCACCGGCATCGTCGACCCGAACAGCCCGAGCGCCGCGGTCGGCGTGACGGCGCCGTCGCTCGCGCAGCTCGACTCGACGCGCCCGTATCGCGTGCGCAGCCTGCTGGTCGGCGCCGGCGCGGACTCGCGCGACGACGTGTTCAACCCGCGCCGCGGCGTCAACATCACCGTCAACGACGAGATCAGCAGCCACTCGTTCGGGTCGGACTTCACGTACACGCTGCTCACGCTCGACGGCGCGAAGTTCTTCCCGGTGATGAAGAACGCCACGCTGGGCATCCACGGCCGGGCCGGTCTGTCGACCGGCGCGATCCCGACGAACAAGCTCTTCATCTTCTCGGACCAAGACCTGCGCGGGTATTCCGACCCGTTCTACGGCACCGACATCCTGCTCGGCCAGATCGAGCTGCGCGTGCCGCTCACCGCGGACCGGAAGTTCTCCGTCGTCGGCTTCGCCGAAGACGGCGGAACGCGCATCCGCGGCGGCACGTCGGTCAGCACCGACGCGTCCGGCATGACGACGACGATCTACGATCTCAACCGCTACACGTTCCACGGCGACGTCGGCGTCGGCATCCGGTTCGACGTCCCGCAGCTCGGACTGCGCACGATCCGCCTGGACTTCGCGAAGGGCAGCCAGGGGACGCACACCTCGTTCGGAATCGGACAGAGCTTCTAGCCAATGAGTAGACTTGCACTGCGCGGCCGGGCGGCCGCGCTCGCGTTCGCGCTCGGTGCCGCGATCTTCGCGACCCCGGCGATCGGCGCGACGGACGTCACCGACATCGGTTCGCTCGACCAAGGCGCGCTCGCCGCGCTGCCGCAGTTCCAGGCCGCGAACAAGTCGCTGACCGACTACGGCTCGAACCTGCAGAAGCAGTACATCGGACGCGCGCGCCATGCGTCGCAGGCGGCGCAGCAGAAGCTCGCGGCCGAGTTCCAAGGGAAGATGGCCGACAAGCAGCGGCAGCTCTTCGCGCCGCTGTTCGCCAAGGCGCAGGCCGCGATCGCCTCCGTCGCGTCGTCGAAGAACCTCACGGTCGTCGTCGACAAGCGCATCGTCGTGTTCGGCGGTCAGGACATCACCTCGAACGTGCGCGATCTGCTCACGGGGATCGGCGACCCGGTCCCGCCGCGTTCCACGCCGGGTCCCTCGAACGTCGGGTACGTCGATCAAGCCGCGGTCGATGCGACGCCGAAGGTGAAGTCGGCGACGGACGACTTCGCGAAGTTCCGCCAGGACCAGGACAGGGCCGCGTCCGACAAGCTGCGCTCGGCGAAGACCGACGCGGACCGCGACGCGATCTTCAAAGACTACCGCAAGACGCTCGACGACAAGCAGACCCAGGTGCTCAAGCCCGTCGTCGACCAGACGCGGAGCGTCATTGCGGACGTCGCGAAGAGCAAAGGCCTGATCCTCGTGGTCGACAAGGGCAACGTCGTGTTCGGCGGCACCGACATCACCAAAGACGTCACCGACAAGCTGAAGTGATGGCTCCCGCGCGCGGCGGACGGTTCGGGCGCGGCGCCGCGGCGGCCGTGCAGGCGTCGTTGTGCGCGGCCGCGTTCGCCGCGTGCTCGCACCCGTCCAGCCCGTCCGGCTCCTCGGCGGGCTCGGGCACGGTCGGGTACGTGCGCATGGACGAGCTCGTTCAGAAGCACCCGCTCTACGAGCAGCTCGCGCGCTACGACCGCAGCATCGAGGCGTTCGACCTGACGTCGACGGCGCCGCAGATCGTCAAGCCCGACCCGAATCTCGCCCAGCGCGAGCGTGCGCTGCAGCAGGCGCTGCACGACGCCGCGGAGCGCACGAACAAGCTGCTGGCGCAGAAGCAGCAGCAGTACATGAAAGAGGAGTCGGACGCGATCGCGGCCGCGCTGCGCAACGCCGGCCAGCCGGGTCCGAGCGCCGCGTCGATCGCCGGCAGCGTCAACGCGACCGCGCAGCAGCAGCGCAGCGGCGTCGCCGTGCAGGCGCAGCACGACTTCGAGACGTTCCGCAAGAACCTGGCGAAGCAGGATCAGGCGCAAGTCGCCGCGGCGCAGAAGGCGCTGAGCGATCGCGCCGACCGGTCCTACCGCGCCCAGGCGGAAGAGCTGCAGTCCAAAGAGTCCGCGCTCTCGCTCAAGCTCGCCAGCGACGATTCGGCGGAGCGGCTCGCGCTGCGCACCAAGCTCTCGTCGCTCGCGCTCGACGACACGGCGCGCGAGGATGCGCAAAAGCAGCTCACGGCGCTCGACCGCAAGGAAGCCGACGCGCTCGGCGCGCAGCGCAATCGCGATCAGCAGACGCTCTCGGCGCTGCAGACGTCGCTGCACGCACAAGTGCAGCGCGATCTCAACGCGCAGGTCGCCGCGATCCAGAAGCGTTCGATCGGCTCGCTCAGCGCGCGCCAGCAGTCGCTGGTCAAGCAGGCGACGGCGCCGGCGCCCGGCCCGGTGATCCAGACGACGACCGTCAACGGCAAGCTGCAGCAGCAAGTCAACCCGAACTTGCCGCCCGCGCTGCGCGCGCGCATCGAGCAGCTTCACAACGACTACCAGAAGCGCTTCCAAGGCGACGCGAAGACGACGATCGCGGACTTCGAGAAGACGCGCGCGGATCTGTCGCGCCGGTACGCCGAGCTGCACGGCATCGAGGCCGGCTCCGCGCAGGGCGCGCAGGCGCAGATCGCGAGCTTGCGGCGCAAGCGCGAGGATCTCTACTCCCAGATCACGGCGCAGATCGACCGCGAGGTGCGCGTGATCGCGCAGCAGCGCGGCATCTCCGTCGTGCTGACCAACGTACTCGCCCCCGCCGGCGGAGTCGACCTCACGCCGGATGCCCTCAAAGACATCGAGAGCCTGCACGAATGACCACGATCTCGGGCGCGCGCGCCCTCCTCGCCGCCACGTTCCTCGCCTCGCTCTGCGCCTGCGGCGGCGGCGGCTCGCAGAGCAACATCGGACTCGTCGACGTTCAGCGCATTGCGGTGAACTGGCCCAAGTTCCAGAACTACCAGAACCAGCTCGCCGCCGACGCGCAGACGATCGAGCGTTCGAATCGTTCTGCGAACGACAAGTCGCAGGCGCGCGCGCAGCTGCAGCAGCGCTTCGCTCGCGCGCAGGCGGAGCTGACGAGCGACGTCAGCGACGCGGCGAAGCAGGTCGCGGCCGACAAGCACCTGACGTACGTGTTCACGCGGCAGTACGTCGGGTACGGCGGCGTCGACATCACGCCCGACGTCGAGAAGATCCTCAAGATCGAGGAGAAGCCGAGCCCGACCCCGTGAACGACGTACGTCCACTCGGCACGCTGGGCGACCTCGCGCGTGCGGCGGGCGGACGAGTCGTCGGGGATCCCAACCTCGCCATCGAGCGCATCGCGGCGGTCGACGACGCCGGACCGGGCACGCTCACGTTCGCGGTCGACGCGCGGTATCTACGCGCCGCGCTCGCGTCGCGTGCTGCAGCGGTGCTCACCGAAGACGCGCTCCTCGAAGGCGCCCAGACGCACGCCAAGCCGCTGATCGTCGTGGCGTCGGCGCGTCTCGGCCTCGCGGCGCTGCTCGCGTCGCTCGAGCCGGAGCGCCCGCGCGGCCCCTTCGTCCACCCGACCGCGGCGGTCGATCCGAGCGCGCAGCTCGGCGACGCCGTCTGGATCGGACCGCACGTCGCGGTCGGCGCGGACGCGAGCATCGGCGACCGCACCGTGCTGCACGCGGGCGTGGTGATCGGGGCCGGCGCGCGCGCGGGCGCGGAGTGCCTGTTCCACCCGCGCGCGTATCTGGCCGAGCGCTGCACCGCCGGCGACCGCGTCGTGCTGCAGGCGGGTGCGGTCGTCGGCAGCGACGGCTTCGGCTGGGCGTTCCTCGAAGGCCGCCTGGTGAAGATTCCGCAGGTCGGCACGGTGAGTCTGGGCGACGACGTCGAGATCGGCGCCAACACGTGCATCGACCGCGCGCAGACCGGCGTGACGTCGATCGGCGACGGGACGAAGATCGACAACCTCTGCCAGATCGGGCACAACGCGCGCATCGGGCGCCACAACGCGATCGCCGCGTTCGCGGGCATGGCCGGGACGACGACGATCGGGGACTACAACCGCATCGCGGGATCGGCGCTCTTTCCCGGGCACACGACGATCGGGAGCCGCGTCACGATCGGCGGCGCGTCGCACGTGTGGGGCGACGTCCCGGACGACGCGTTCGTCACCGGGCAGCCCGCGCAGAACCATCGCGACCACGTTCGGCTCCAGGCGTACCTTCGCAGGCTGCCGAAACTGTTCGCTCGGGTCGACGCCCTTGAAAAGCGCGATCCGGATTAACAGCCGTGTACCAGACGACGTTAAAGGACTCGATCGCGTTCGAAGGCGCCGGCCTCCACACCGGCGCGCCTGCACGCGTGCGCGTTCTGCCGGCCGCGGCGGGCGCGGGCCTGCGCTTCCGGGTCAACGACGCGGTCGAGTTTCCCGCGCGAGCGGACTACGTCGTCGAAACCGTGCGCGCGACCGTCGTGGGCTCCGGCGAGCACCGGGTCTCGACCGTCGAGCACCTGCTCTCCGCGCTGCTCGGCTCCGGCGTCGACAACGCGGTGATCGAGGTGCACGGACCGGAGATCCCCGTCGAGGACGGCAGCGCGAAGGTGTTCTCCGACGCGATCGAGGCCGTCGGCTTGCGAACGCTGCACGAAGCGCGCGTGCGCTGGATGCCGTCGGAACCGATGATCTTTCGCGACGGCGACAAGGTGCTCGTCATCGCGCCGGCGCCGTCGTTCCGCGTGCGCATGACCGTCGACTATCCCGCGCCGGTCGGCACGCAGTACGTCGAGGCCGAGATCGCGCCCGATGCATACCGCCGCGACGTCGCGCCGAACCGCACCTTCGGGTTTTTGCACGAGGTCGAGTCGCTCATCAAGCGCGGCCTCGCGCAGGGCGGAACGCTCGAGAACGCGGTCGTGTTCGGCCCCGACGGCCCGATGGGCCCGCTGCGCGCGCCGGACGAGCCGGCGCGTCATAAGATCCTCGACCTCGTCGGCGACTTCGCACTGCTCGGCGCGTACCCGCAGTGCGAGGTGATCGCGATCAAGAGCGGTCACAAGCTCCACTGCACGGCGCTGCGCGAGCTCGTCGCTTCGTCGCCGAGCGGCGAAGCCGCCGCGTTCGGCCGGCGGCCGAGCCGCGCGTAGCAGCGGCATGCCGATCCTCGACGTGCGCGAGATCATGAAGATCTTGCCGCACCGGTACCCGATGCTGCTGATCGACCGGATCACCGAGCTCGAGCCGATGGTGCGGGCGCGCGGCTACAAGAACATCACCGCGAACGAGCCGATGTTCAACGGGCACTTTCCGGGCAACCCGCTGTTTCCCGGCGTCTACATGATCGAGGCGCTCGCGCAGCTCGGCGGCACGGCGATCCTGGAGCCGGGCGACATGGCGCGCAAGGTTCCGTATCTCGCCGCGATCGACAAGGCGAAGTTCCGCCGGCCCGTCGTGCCGGGCGACCGCCTCGACATGGAAGCATCCGTCATCAAGCACAAGCTCAACATCGGCTGGGTCGCGGTGAGCGCGACCGTCGACGGGAAGCCCGTCGTGAGCGCCGAGCTCACGTTCTCGATCTCGATCGATCCGTCCGCGTTCGCGTACGACGCGACGGTACTCCACCTGTGATCCATCCGAGCGCGATCGTCCACCCGAACGCGACGATCAGCAAGGCGGCCGACATCGGCCCGTTCTGCGTCGTGGGCGAGCACGTGACGGTCGCCGCACGCGCGACGCTGCTCGCGCACGTCGTGGTCACGGGGCGAACCACGATCGGCGAGGACGCCGTGATCCATCCGTTCGCAACGATCGGCGCGCCCTCGCAGGACCGCAAGGCCGCGGAGGGTGAGATCGCCTTCACGACGATCGGCGCGCGCACGATCATTCGTGAGTACGTCTCCATCCATCGCG
Organism: Vulcanimicrobiota bacterium; assembly: GCA_963818845.1. Taxonomy (GTDB): domain Bacteria; phylum Vulcanimicrobiota; class Vulcanimicrobiia; order Vulcanimicrobiales; family Vulcanimicrobiaceae; genus Vulcanimicrobium. Next base: position 302,363 of record CAWFTO010000004.1, read on the forward strand.
GCAGCGCCGAGGCGGGCGGCGTGACGTCGGTCGGCGACGACTGCCTGATCCTCGCGTACGGGCACGTCGCGCACAATTGCCGCGTCGGCAACGACGTGACGATGTCGAACCTCGCGCAGCTCGCCGGCCACGTCGTCGTCGACGATCACGCAAGCATCGGCGCGATGGCCGGCGTGCACCAGTTCGTGCGGATCGGCCGCTACGCGTTCGTCGGCGGATACGCGAAGGTGGGACGCGATCTGCCGCCGTTCTTGCTCGCCGACGGCAACCCGCCGGAAGTGCTCGGGCCGAACCTCGTCGGCCTTCGCCGCGCGGGCTTCTCGCGCGACGCGATCGCGGAGCTCAAGGCCGCGTACAAGACGATCTACCAGTCGGGAAACACGGTCTCGCGTGCGGTGGCGGAGCTTCGCACCACGGTGACGACGGACGAAGGCCGGACGCTGGTCGCGTTTCTCGAGGCCGAGTCCGACCGCGGCATCCTCAAGTAGCCGCGCCGCTCATGCGCGTCTTCTTCTCCACCGGCGAAGCGTCGGGCGAGGTTCTGGCGGCCGATCTGGTCGGTGCGATGCGCCGCCGAACGCCGCTCGTCGCCGAAGGCGTCGGCGACGTGCGCCTCGAGAGCGCGGGCGTGCGCATCGTGCAGCGCACGCGCGGGTGGAGCACCCTCGGGATCTTCGAGGCGCTGCGCAATCTGCCGCGCGTCGTTCCCGCCGGCGTGCGGCTCGCGTTCGCGCTGCGCCGCGACCCGCCGGATCTCGTCGTGCTGGTCGACTTCGGCGCGTTCAACGTCCGGCTCGCGCACATGCTGCGCGGGCTCGGCTTTCGCCGGCCCGTCGTGTACTACGCTCCGCCGTCGGCGTGGCTCGACAGCAGCAAGCGCGCGCGCGCCGTCGCCCGCGTCACCGACGCGCTGACGATCTTCCGCCATCAAGCGGACTTCTACCGGTCGCTCGGCCTTCCGATCGGCTACGTCGGTCATCCGCTGGTGTCGTCGATCGCCGCGCGCCCGCGGCGCGATGCGCCGCCGGCCGACGGCGGCGCGCTCGCGCTGCTGCCCGGCAGCCGCGCGGGAGAGATCGAACGCCACACGCCGCGCCTGCTCGACGCGCTCGCGCGCGTGCGGGAGCTGCGGCCGGGCGTGCGCGCGACGCTCGTCGCTGCGAACGACGACGCGCACCGCCACGTCACGCACCTGCTGTCGTTCCGCTCGCCGCTGCCGGTCGAGATCGTGCGCGACGCGCGGGCGGCGCTGCGCGACGCGGACGCCGCGGCGATCGCGTCGGGGACCGCCGTGCTCGAGGCGGCGCTGACGGAGACGCCCGCCGTCGCGCTGTACGTGCTCACGGAGGCGCAAGCGAAGATCGCGCGCCGCGTCTACCGCCGTCCGTTCGTGACGCTGCCGAACCTCGTGCTCGACGAGCCGCTCGTGCCGGAGCTGCTGCAGGATGCGGCGACGCCGGCGGCGCTCGCCGACGCGCTGCTGCACCTGCTGGCGCACCCCGGCGAGCAGCTCGACGGCTACGCGCGCCTGCGCAGCGCCCTCGGCCCGCCCGACGCGCTGCAGCGCAACGCCGACTGGGTGCTCGCTGCCGCTTGCGACAACGATGCCGGCGGGCGGCCGCGCGCGGACGGCGTGGGGAGCGCGGACCCCGGCGCGCAGCGCCGCTAAACCGATGCGCATCTACCATACGAGCGATCTGCACGATCGTCGCCACATCGCGGCGCCGATCAACGCGCTGCGCGCGGCGAAGCCGGGACTCTACGCGGACTGCGGCGACTCGCTGCGCGGCTCGCAGACCGTGTACCATCGCGCGGAGCCGGTGATCGACGAGCTCGACGCGGCGCACGTCGACGTCCAGGCGATGGGGAACCGCGAGTTCCACTACCTGTTCGGCGCGGTCCGCGCGCGCGCGGCGAAGATGCGCCACCCGCTCACGTGCGCGAACCTCGTCGACAGGCGCGGGCGCGCGCTGCCGTTCACGCGCGACGTCGTCCTGCGGCGCCCTTCGACGAGCTGCGGACCAGCTCCGACAAGCCCACGGGATACCGAGCCCTGGACGCTGCGGTTCTTCGGTTTGCTGGTCGTGCAGTACGCGGCCGGCTCGCTCTGGGAGCGCGCGTTCGGGTGGCGTTTTCTGGACCCCGTCGACGTCGCGCAGCGCATCGCCGACGAGACGCCGGCGGACACGACGCTGATCGCGCTCTCGCATCTGGGTCTGCCGCACGACCGCATCCTCGCGCAGCGCGTGCCGCGCGTGGAGCTGATCCTCGGCGGCCACAGCCACGATACGCTGCGCGAACCCGAGGTCGTGAACGGCGTGCCGATCGTGCATGCGGGTCCGTACGGGGACTTCGCGTCGCGCACGGAGCTCGCAAAGGACGCGACCGGCCGCGCCGCGATCGCCGACTTCGCGCTCGAGGCGCTTCGGTGAAGGCGCCTGCCGCCGTGCTCTTCGTGTCGAACGGGCACGGCGAGGCGGCGATCGCCGCCCGCATCGCGGAAGAGCTCCGCGCGCTCGCGCCGCTGCGCACGGATCACTTCGCGCTCGTCGGGGCGGGCCTGGGCGGCGACGCGTTCGCCGACGTCGGGCCGCAGCGAGCGATGCCGTCGGGCGGACTCGTCGCGATGGCGAACGTCCGCGCGTTCGTGCGGGACGTGCGCGCCGGTTTCCTCGGGCTGCTCGCGCGGCAGATCGCATTCTTGCGGCGCCTGCGGCGCGAGCGCCCGTACGCGGCGATCGTCGCCGTCGGCGACGCGTATGCGTGCGCGCTCGCGTCGATGGCCTGCGCGCCGCTCGCGTACGTCGGCACGGCCAAGAGCGTGTACGTCGCGCCGTACGGTCCGGGTGAGCGGCGCGTCCTGCGCGCCGCGCGCCGCGTCTTCGTGCGCGACGCGGCGACCGCGACCGCGCTGCGCGCGCGCGGCGTTCCGGCCGAAGCGCCGGGCAACGTGATCGTCGACCTGCTCGCCGGCGGCGGAGCGGTGGAATGGCAAGCACCGCTGCGGCTCGCGCTGCTGCCCGGTTCGCGCGAACGCGCGTACGCAGACGCGCTACGGATCGCGGACGTCGTCGCGGCGCTGCGCGCACGCGGCATGCGTCCCGACGCCGTGCTGTCGGTCGCGCCGAACCTCGACCTGCGGCGCTTTGCGCCGGCGATCGAGCGCGGCGAGCTGCGCCCGTGGGCGGGCCCGTTCGGCGCGCTGCTGCGCGGCGCGACGCTGGTCATCGGGCAGAGCGGCACCGCGAACGAGGCGGCCGCGGCCGAAGGCCTGCCGATCGTCGCGCTCGAGCTGCACGACGCGCCGCGCGACGCGTGGTACCGCAAACGGCAGGTCGACCTGCTGGGTGACGCGCTGCTGGTCGTTCCGGGCGAGCCCGCCGCGGCGGCCGACGCCGTGCAGGCGCTGCTCGAGGACGACGTCCGCCGCGCGCACATGGGCGCCGTCGGACGCGACCGCATGGGCGGACCGGGCGGCGCGCGCGCGATCGCGCACGCGGTCGCCGAGCTCGCCGCGGCATGAAGGCCTCCACGGTCGCGCTCGCCGTCCTGTTCGCGCTGCTGCCGCTGTACGGCACGATGGTCGCGCTCGATCCCGCGCGCCCGCCGATCCCGGCCGTCGTTCCGCATGCGGTCGCGGCCGCGGTCGGGCTGCTCGCGCTGCTCGCGCTCGCGGTCGCGCTCCCCGCCGGAGCGCGCGCCGCGCGCCGCGACGGGCTGACCGCCGCGTTTCTCGCGCCGGGGCTGGCGACGATCGCCGCCGCGATCCCCGGCTTCGACCCGCCGCTCGGCATCGGGCTCGGCGTCTTGGTGACGGGAATCGGGGCAGCCGGGCTGGCCGTCGCGCGCGACGCCGACGCCGCGGCAATCCGGCTCTTCGTGCGCTGCTTTCTGTGGTCGGCCCTCGCCGGCTGCGCCGCCGCGCTCGCGATGCAGGTCGCGCGCCGCCCTGTGGCGCTCTTCGCGTACGACAACGGCCGTGCCGTCGGAACGTTCCTCAACCCGAACGAGCTCGCCGCGTACGCACTGATCGGCCTGGGCGTCGCGCTCCCCCTCGCCTTCGCGAGCCGCGGACGCGACCGGCTGGCGACCGTCGCCGCCGTGGTGCTCGCGCTGACCCTCGCGGCGACGTTCTCGCGGTGGGGGATGCTGTGCGCGGTCGTCGGGGTCGCCGTGTACGCGCTGCTGAGCCGCGCGCGCGCGCTCCTCGCCGCCGCGGTCGTGCTCGCGCTCGCCGGCGTGTCGCTGGACCTGGTCGCCGGCGCGCGTCACCACAACCCGCGGGACACCGAAGCCCGCGTTGTCGCCTGGCAGACCGGGCTCACGACGTTCGAGCACTTTCCGCTGCTGGGCGTCGGCCCGCTCGCGTTCCCGCGCACGTACGAGGCCTTCCGCCCGCCTGCCGCCCCGGGCGACCGGACGGCCGTCGCCTTCGACCCGCACTCCCTTCCGATCGCTTTTGCAGCCGAAGGCGGTATCGTGGCCGTCGTGACGCTTGCCGCTTCTTTCGCCGTGATGCTCGGCGCCGCGCTGCGCAGCGCGCGCGCCGCCGGGGCTCTGCCGCGGGCCCTGGCCTTCGCGCTGACCGCCGCGCTCGTCGCGCTCATGGCCGACAGCGCGATCAACACGATCATCCTGCTCTTCCCGCTCGGTCTCCAGGTCGTGCCCCTCGCGCTCGGCGTAGTACGAACCGATGCGCTCTCGTAGGCGGACCCTTCGCGGCGTCGCGGCCGTTGCCGCGCTCGCCGCGCTCGCCGCGTGCGGGCATGGCGGGACGCGCTCACCGTCGCCCACGGCGCCGCCGTCCGGCGCGCCGGCCGCGCCCGCGGCGACGGGAACCGCCGTTCCGATCCACATCGAGACGCACGGCGACTCCGGACAGTTCGTCACCATCGTGCAATCGCTCCACGGGCGTAAGCTCTACACGATCCGCGCCCTGTCGACCGACGTGCAGAGTGCCGGCACCAACCAGGGGACGGGCCAGCTCGATCAGCCGCACGTCACCTTCGTCGACCGCCACGGCTCGACCACGATCGCCGACGCGCCGAAGGCGCACCTCGTCGAACGGGACAAGACCGTGGTGATGACCGGCGGCGTGCACGCGAACACCAGCACGGGGACCATTTTGACGTGCGACACCCTCACGTACAGCGGCGCGACCGAGCGCTTTCACGGCGAAGGCAACGTCGTGCTGTCCGCGCGTGACGGGATGCACCTCGAGGGCCAGCATCTCGACGGCGACACCCGCCTGCAAGAGGTCAGCGTGACCGGCGGAGCGCGCCCGTGACGAACGGCGACCGCATCACCATGCGCGACCTCGTGAAGCGGTACGGTCAGCGCACGGTGGTCAAGGGCGTGAGCGCCGAGGTGCACCGCGGCGAGGTCGTCGGTCTGCTCGGACCCAACGGCGCCGGGAAGACGACCACGTTCTATATGGTCGTCGGCTTGATCCGGCCGGACGGCGGCACCGTCGTGCTCGAGCGCGACGGCACCCGGCGCGAGATCACCGGCGCGCCGATGCACGAGCGCGCGCGCGCGGGCATCGGGTACCTCGCGCAGGAGAACTCGATCTTCCGCAAGCTTTCCGTCGGCGATAACCTGCGCCTCATTTGGGAGATGAACGGCGTGCCGAGCGCGGAGCGCGAGCGCCGCCTGCCGGAGCTGCTCGCGGAGTTCGGGCTCGCGCAGTTCGTCGACGCGCGCGGCGACTCGCTGTCCGGCGGCGAGCGCCGGCGCGTCGAGATCGCGCGCGCGATCGCGACCGAGCCGGCGTTCCTGCTGCTCGACGAGCCGTTCACCGGGATCGATCCGATCGCGGTCGCGGACATCCAGGCGATGATCCGGCAGCTGCGCGACCGCGGGCTCGGCGTGCTGATCACGGACCACCAGGTGCGCGAGACGCTTGCGATCGTCGACCGCGCATACATCCTCAACGACGGGCGCATCGAGGTCAGCGGGACCGCGCAAGACGTGCTCGACTCGCCGGTCGCGCGCCGCTTCTACCTGGGCGAGAGCTTTCGCCTGTGACGCATACCCCGGCCGCCGGATCGCGCGTGCCGCACCGAATTCCGTGGCGGCCGACGATCTTGGACCGCTATCTCGTCGGCGAGCTCGGCGGTCCATTCTTGTTCGGTCTGTCCGCGTTCACGCTGATCTTCGTCGCGACGCAGATCCTCGCCATCGGCCGGCTCGTCTCCGAAGAGCACGCGCCGCTGTGGGCCGCCGTCGAGTATTTTCTGTGGGGCATGCCGGCGTATCTGCTCCTGGTCATCCCCATGGCGATGCTGCTCGGCACGCTGCTCGCGATGCAGCGCCTGTCGGGCGAGAGCGAAGTGACGGCGATGAAGGCCGGCGGGATCTCGCTCTCGCGCGTCGTCGCGCCGCTGCTGCTCGTCGGCGTCGTCGTCTCGCTCCTCGCGCTCCTCGTGCAAGAGCTGTTCGTGCCGTTCGCCAACGAAAAGGCGGCATACGTGCGACAGCAGGCGATCGAGCATGCGTCCGTGGGCGCGTCGAATCTCCAAGCGGTCACCGCTCTCCCGGGCGGCGGCAAGCAGGTCACGATCGCCGGCGGGCTCGACGTGCCGACGCAGACGCTGCTGGACGTCACCGTGATCCGTTACGACCCCCGCGGCAAGCCCGAAGACTTCATCGTGGCGGACCGTGCGCGGTACGACGCGCCGACGTGGACGTTCGGAAACTCGACGACGTACCACTTTTCGCCGGACGGCGGCGTCACCACGCAGTTCGCGCCGCACCTGACCGTGGACATCGGCGAGCGCCCGAACCAGATCGCCAAGCAGTCGCTGGACATTGCCAACCCGGAAGACCTGTCGCGCGCGGAGATCAAAGAGCGCTTGGACTCGGGACGGCTGGGGCCGCAGCAGCAGAAGCTGTTCACCGCGACGTACGCGGCGAAGCTGGCGCGCCCGTTCGCCGCGTTCGTGTTCATCTTGATCGCGGTTCCGTTCGGCCTGCGCCCGGCGCGCGGCGGCGGCACCGGCTTGGGCTTCGGCCTCGCCGTCGCGATCGTCTTCGTGTACTACGTCATCTCGACGATCTGCCTGAGCATCGGCAGCGCCGCGACCTGGCTCGCCGGCCCGGCTGCGTGGGCGCCGAACGTGCTGTTCACCGTCATCGGCGCGTCGCTGCTGCGGCGCGCGTCGCGCGTGTAGTGGCTGCGCGTTCCGCGAATCCTTCGCGTTCGGGCTGTGCCCGATCCGCCGGGGCGATGCAATGCTGACCGGAATTGCGCTCGTCGTCCTCATCGCGCTCGTGGCGGGCGTGATCGCGTACATCGGCGACCGCGTCGGTCATCAGGTCGGGCGCAAGCGTCTAACGATGTTCGGCTTGCGCCCGAAGTACACGTCGACGATCGTCGCGGTCGCGACGGGGATGCTGATCGCCGTCTCGGTCACCGTGATCGCGCTGGTCGCGTCGGTGCAGGTGCGCACGGCGTTCTTTCGGCTCGGGCAGATCAATGCGCGCATCAACGACCTGCAAGCGCAGGCGCTCGCCGCGCAGAAGCAGCTCGAGACGACGCGCTCGACGGCGGTCGTGCTGCCGATCGGACTTCCGATCGCGAACGCGGCGACGATCACGCCGTCGCAGCCCGACGCGACGCTGCTGCCGGAGCTGGCGACGCTCTTCGACCAGACCGTGCAGCAGGCGAACCGGCAGTTTGCGCGCCCACCGTACTCGCTCAAGCCCTACCCGCGGCTGGCGAACGACCCCACGGTGCAGTCCGGTCTGCGCGCCGAGCTGGGGAAGATCCGCGCCGACGTCGGCAACCTGCCCGCCGATACGCCGGTGCTGATGCTGCCCGTGGTCGCGCAGAACTTGTTCCGCGGCGACGTCATCTCGTTCGCGTTCGAGCACTTCGTCGACCGCCGCGTCGCCGCCGCCGGCGACACGCTCGCGTCGATCGACGTCCAGGGCGGGCAGTCCCTGAACCTGCAGGCGGTGCAGGTGCTCTCGAACGCGGCCGGCGCCGAGGTGCGCAAGCGCGGGATGCCCGCGTACTACTCCGCCAACGTCGGGATCAACGGACAGCAGGCACAGGACGTGCTCTCGCAGGTGACCCGGCTTCGCGGCCGCTTCCGGATCGTCGCGAAGGCGAGCGCGGACCTCTACCCGCATTCAGGAGGCGTGCTGCTGGATTTCGCGCTGGTGCCGCGGTGACCGTTCTCGGGCTCGATCCCGGGACGCGCAAGTGCGGGTACGCGCTCGTGACGGGCGTCGACGCGCCGCCGGTGACCCTCGGGATCGCCCCGGTCGCGACGCTGCGCGAGCGCCTCAGCGAGGTCCTTGCCGCGACGCCCGCTCGCATCGCCGCGATCGGCCGCGGCACGAACGCCGAGCACGTGGCTGCGATCGCGCGCGACCTCGGGCTGGACGTCACGCTCGTCGATGAACGGGAGACGTCGCTGCTCGCCCGCTCGCGGTACTTCCAGGACCACCCGCCGCGCGGCTGGCGGCGCTTCGTCCCGCGCGGGATGCTGCTGCCGGACCGGCCGATCGACGACTACGCGGCCCTGCTGATCGCCGAACGCTACCTCCGGGCTCCGTAACCAGGGGAGGAGTCCTCACGCTCGCTTCGGTATAGCGACGTTGGCATGCGTCCCCGTAACGGGCGCGTCCTCGTTGTGCCCGCCGCGATCTTCAGATCGGACGGGCTCTTGGCGGTCCCACCTATCTCGGAGGACACGATGAAGCGTCTCGCTACCCTCGTCCTCGCAGCGGGCTTCTCATTGAGCTCGCTGGTGGCGTTGGGTCAAAGCGTCTCCGCTACGCCGTTCTCGGACGTACCGGCGAACCACTGGGCGTATCAGGCGATCCAGTCGCTCGCGGCCGACGGCCTCGTCGAGGGATACCCCGACGGGAAGTTCAAAGGCGACCGCCCCTTGACGCGCTACGAGATGGCGGTGCTCGTGGCACGCGTCATCGCGAAGCTGCAGGCGAACGGCGCAGGCTACGCGTCCAAAGCGGACCTGGACAAGCTTCAGAAGCTGATCGACGCCCTCAAGGACGAGCTGGACTCGCTCGGCGTACGCGTCACCAACCTGGAAGATGCGCTCGACGCGCTCGACAAGCGCACGAAGTTCGCGCAGTCCATCCAGTTCCACGGCGCGATTCTCGACAACAACTCGTTCCGCCAGCGTTACGGCGTGGCGCAGACGATCGCGCACGGCGCGGTCGATCCGTTCGTCAACGTGTTCCTCACGTCGCCCGCGAACAACAGCCCGCTCGAGCAGGCCGGCGCGGGCAACCTGATCCGCTTCGACGACAAGCTGAACTTCACGTACACGATCAACGAGAACCTGACGGTTTCGCTGCCGATCCACATCATTAACTACGACTACGGCGGCGAGTTCACGCCGCAGGCGAAGTACTCGATCCAGCCCGACGTCGTCGTGAACATCGCCAAAGCCGGCGCGTTCACCAACGTCTATTTCCGCGACGGGCAGCTCGACAACCTCAAGTCGTCGCGCCTGGGATTGACGTACCGCGCGCCCGATGCGACCCAGCAGGGTCCCGGCTACGAGAACCCGGTGCAGCCGTACGAGAAGGGCTTCGAGATCGGCGGTATCCTCGGCGGCTTGACGGAGTTCCAGTTCTCGTTCACGCGCCTGGACCAGTCGATGATCAACACGCTCACGAACGTTGCCGATCCGAGCGGCGAGTTCGCGAACAACAATTACTTCTTCATCGTCACGCGTCCGCAGACCAGCTACTTCCAGCCCGGCGCGCCGAACTCGGCGGCGGGCGCGCAGCACACCGACACCTTCACCGCCAACGGACAGACCGTCGCGTCAGTGTACCTGTCGCGCAAGGCCGTTGTCGGCACGGTGTACGTCTCGTCCGTCAACGGCATCCCGTGCACGAGCGCCGCGCTGACGGGCGCGGGCGCCGCATGCCCGATCGCCGGAAACGGCTGGTATTACATCGACGCGACGAACCAGGTCGTCTTCACCACGCCGCTGCCGGCGGGCACGGTCGTGTCGATCACGTACGTCGGCCTGACGTACAACAACAACGACCAGTACCAGCGCTATCACTTCAACGCGCGGATCAACGAGAAGATCAAAGGGCTGCCCGGCGCCGAGATCGGCCTGTCCGCCAGCCGCATCTTCGATTTCGCCGACCTCTCGAATTCCGAAGGAACGAACTTCTACCAGTCGGCGCCGAACGGCAACGCCGCGGGCAACGGGTACGGCGTCGTGAGCGACACGGTGTTTGGGCTCGACGCGCAGGTGCCGCTCGCGTTCATCACGATCGGCCCCGACCGCTCGCAGCATCCGGTGATCTTCGGTGAAGGCGCGTTCAGCAAGTTCACGCCGGACTTCTACAACACGCCCGCCGTCACGGACAGCGCTGCGGTCGTCGGTCTGCGGCTCAAGCTGTACCAGGCGACGGCGACGATCCAGTACCAGGCCGTCGGCCCGAACTTCATGGACGGCGCGCCGCTGCGCTACTTCGGGCCCGCGCCGTCGACGTTCCAGTTCTGGAAGGGCAATTTCTTCCCGCAGTTCTACGGGTTCGCGAACAATCTGGGGATCAACCAGACCTTCGACTCGGCCATCAATCCCGGCTGCGCCGGGGCGGCGTGCACGAGCCGCAACGCCGCGCTCACGTACATCTATCCGGTGTTCAACCCGTTCGTGGCGAGCGGACCGCAGTTCTTCAGCGCGTTCGCACCCAACTCGCAGGGCTGGACCGGCAACTTCACCGTGCCGTTCCACATCGGCGACATCGCGTTCAACGGGCGCGTGCTGGGCCAGCACCTCTCGGAGATGGTGCCGAACGGCTTCGGCCAGATCACGTACGGCCCGGGCTTCTCGACGGGCACGAAGCTCAAGTTCGACAAGGTCGAGGGCGGCGTGCAGTTCAGCGTGCCGGTATTCGGTCAGAAGGTCGCGATCAACCTGAGCGACTCGCTCGAGCATCTCGCACGGAACGACCGCACGGCGTACTCATACATCCCGTTCAACCCGGCGACGGGCGGACCGGACGCGGCGTCGACCGCCGGCCTCAACGCCTACCTCGCGGGCGGTGCCACGCCGGTGCTGTTCTATCCGAACTACGTCGACGAGTTCCACAACACGATCGATGCCGCCGCGACGCTGCCGATCTCGCACGATCTCTCGCTCGGCGTCGGCTACAACCAGCAGGCGTTCCACGGCGCGTACGGCACGACCGCGTCCCAGAACATCGCGCAGACGAAGACCCAGTACCAGGGCACGCTCACGTACAACATTCCGAAGACGACGAGCTCGATCTCGGCGCTGTTCCGGAACCAGAAGTACAACGACAACGTGCTGCCGACGTTCAACTTCAACCAGAACCGTGAGGATTTGAACTTCTCCATCCGGTTCTAGGGCTAGGGTGGCGGGGTCGCGGAAGCGACACGCCGCCTCGGCGGACACGCGAGCCCCGCGCTTCCTGCGCGGGGCTCGCTCTGTCTTCGGGTCGCTCCTGCGCATCCTGCGCCCGCGACCCTCACACGGTCCGCCGAGGCGGCGTGTCGCTCCCGCGACCCGGCACGATGTGGGTCGGATTGCGAACTTGTTGGGGGGGCGAGCATTCGCGATAACCTTGTCACCCTGAGCTTGTGGAAGGGCGAGCTCGCCTCATCCTGAGCTTGTCGAAGGGGGCGAAGGGCGGCGCGGCTTGTGACGGCGTAGGGGGGTGGATGCTTCGCTGGGCGGTCGTGGCCGCCGTTTGTGGCGTGATCGTGCTGGGCGGCGTGCAGCTCGCGTCGTCGGCGGCGTACGGCGATCTCGCTTCGGGGGCGTCGCTGCCCGCGCTGCTGCATCGGGTGGCGCCTCAGCTGTTCGCGTGGGCGCTGCCGGGTGCGCACGCGAAAGCGGCGGCGGCGCTGCACGCGGGTGATCTTCCCCTCGCGGAGCGCATCATTGCGACGCTGCCGGACGATGCGGAGACGGCCGACTTGCGCGGGCGGCTCGCGCAGGCGCGCGGCGATCGAGCCGCGGCGGTCGCGGCGTACGTGCGTGCGGGCGACGTCGTGCGCGCGCAGGCGCTGATCGATGCGACCGCGGCGGCGGATCCGGCTCGCGCTCTCGCCGATCAAGAACGTCTCGTCGCGGGGCTGCGCGACGCCCGCGACGCGACGGAAGTCACCGGACAGGCGTGGTGGCGCCTCGGCGAGCTCCGCGCCGCGGCTGGCTATCGCGATGCGGCACATCGCGCGCAGCTCTGGCGCAGCGCGGAGAGCGCATACGAGCACGCGCTGCAGCTCGCGCCGAACGAGGAGACGTACCTGCTCGCCGCAGCGTACCAGTCGCTCGCGAACGGCGATGCGGCGGCCGCGCAGCGCTGGTACGCGCGGGCCGCGGACGTCGTGCCCGACAGCGCCGACGCGTTCGCGGGTCTGGCGTGGACCGCGGCGGCGCGCGGCGATTGCGGCGCGGCGCGCACGGCGCTGGCGCGCTCCCGCGTGCTCTACGCGCGCGCGTCGCGCGTGGTGCGCGACCCGGTCGACGACCCGCAGGTCGGAACGCCGCTGCGGCGCTGCGGCGCGTGATCATCGGGCTCGACACGCAGCTCGCCGTCGGCACGGCGACCGGTATCGGCGCGTACCAGCGCGACCTTGCTCGCGCGCTGCGCGACGCGGGCGCCGCCGTGCGCGAGCTGCACGCGCCGCGGCTCGACCCGTGGCGCTTCGACCGCCGCTTGCTGTGGGATCAAGTGCTGCTGCCGTGGCAGGCCGCGCGCAGCGGCGCGGCGCTGTTACACGCATCGTCCGGGACGATGCCGCTCGTGCGAACGCTGCCCACCGTCGTGACGGTGCACGATCTCGCGTGGCACCGCGTGCAGAGCCATACGCGAGCATACGCGCGCGGCTACTTCGGCGTTGTGCAAGCGCGCGCGTACCGCGGTGCAGCGGCGATCGTCGCGGACTCGCGCTTCACCGCGGACGAATACCACGCGCTGATCGACCGGGAGGCGCGCGTCGACGTCGTGTACCCCGGCGTCGACGGGCGGTTCGCGCGCATCGAGCGGCGTCCGGACGAGGCGCCGTTCGCCCTCGTCACCGGCACCGTCGAAGCGCGCAAGAACCTGCTCGTCCTCGTGGAAGCGCTGCCGTCGCTGCCGGCGCTTCGCCTCGTCTCCGTCGGGCCGCACACGCCGTACGCCGACGCGGTGCGGCGACGCGCGGAGGAGCTTGGCGTCGGCGACCGCGTCGAGCTGCGCGGCTACGTCGCGCAGGCCGAGCTCGACGGCTTGTACGCGCGCGCGGCGTGCGCGCTGATCCCGTCGCGCTACGAAGGCTTCGGCTACGCGCTCGCCGAGGCGCTGTGCGCCGGCGTCCCCGCGATCGCGGCGCGGTCGTCGTCGCTGATCGAGGTGGCGCACGAGTCGGTCGCGCTGATCGATCCCGACGCGGTGCACGACTGGATCGGCGTCGTGCGAGCCTTGCTCGCCCGCCGCGCGGAGGCGGAATCGCGGGCTGCGTCGCTGCGTGCCGCTGCGAACACGCGCTTCGCGTGGCCGAGCGCCGCGGCCGCGATGCTCGCGATCTACGCGCGTGCCGCTGCGAGCGCTTCCCGACGCACGCGTCAGTAGATGGGCGACCCCGGCGCGCCGGGCGCGACGGAGCCGTCGTCCGGCGCGAACGTCAATCGCAAGGGATAGGACGAGCCGCCTTCGGGCATCGTGACGATCTTGATGCGGCGGAACGTCCCGGCGTTGATGCGCTCCTGCCAGAGCTTGTACCGCGAGAATGGCGCGAGCGCGTGCGCCTGCACCAGCACGCCGTCGATGATGAAGGTTCCCGTCGCACGGCCGCCGCGCGGGTTCGCGTAGAGCGCGATCGGGCGTGCGGCGCGCGAGTTGTTGTGAATGACGACCGTGACGGACTGCTCGACGCCGTAGTCGCCGCTGAGCGCCTCGCCTTGCCGCAGGTTGGGAAGCGGCAACTGGCCGATGACGATGTCGAGGTCGTCGCCCTCCACGTCGTACACGCGATCGAAGAAGAACGTCGGCACGGGATAGACGCCGCGCGCGTGCGCCGCGCCGCCGGCGAGAAGCTGCTGGGTCGTGTCGATCGACCGGTCCGTCGGCGCGAGCGCGTCCTGCGCCAGGAGCGCGAGGTCGAGCGGATCGCCGCTCACGAGACGAAGCTGCAGAACGGCGTTCACGACCGACTGCGGCGGAAGCGGATGGTCGACCAGATTGATGGTCGCCCCGGGAGCGATCGTGACGACGCGGCCTTCGTTGCGCGTCTCGTGCACCAAGAAGCGCTTGGTCGAGAGATGACCGATCTCCATCTCGTTCGCGCCGGGACCGGCGCTGCCGTCGATCATCTGCACCGTCGCCGGTGCCGCGGAGCCGTTGTGCGCCTTGAGCAGGATGCGCCGCGCCGGCTCCGTGGCGGGATTGAAGTGGTAGTACAGGAACCGCTGCGCCTGCGTGCGGTCCAGGCGGGCAGTGAACAGCACGCCGTTCGCGGTGAGCCGCTCGGGGTAGTCGCTCACGAGCAGGCGCATCGGCTGAATCGGCGGCAGCGCGGTGTTCTCGAGCTGCACGTGCGTGACGCCGTTGACGGGGAGGTAGCCGGTCCCCACGATTTGCACGGCGACGTCGAGCGCGGTGCGGTCGTCCACGGCGAGATCGCCGCGCACCGGGATCGTCTCCGGGGCGACGTTGACCGATGCGCCGGGGCGCAGCGTCGCCGCGCCTTCGACCGCCGTCGCGATCGCCTCGCGCAGATAGTCGGCGGTCGCCGGATTCCCCGTCACGCGAACCGTCGTGGAGTCGGCCGGCGTGCCGGCAGCGTACGCGACGCGCACCGCGACGTCGCGCGTGACGCCGCGCGAGTCGGTCACGGTCGCCGTCGTGGTGCCGACCGCAACGCCGCTCACGTACAGCACGCGCTGCGCCTGGTCCACCACCGCGGTCGCGATCGCCGGATCGGCAACGGTGACGGCGAGCGCTCCGAGCGCGCTGTTGACGCGCGCGGTCGCGGTCTTGCCGGGCTCGACGTTCACCTGCGGCGGTTCGACGACGATCGGCGGCTGCGTCGGCGTCGCGAGGGGCGCGGGCGTGGGGACAGCCGCCGGCGACTCGCCCGGCGCCGCCGGCACCGGGCCGGACGACGGGACGGCGGACGGCGGTGTCGCGGTCGACGGTGCGGCGGTCGCGGCGGGCGGATTGACCGGACCGGAAGGCGGAGGCACCGGCGGGTTCACTTGCGCGCCCGCCGCGAGGGCGACCGCGCAGACGAACGCGAGGCTAGAGAACGGCGCGATCACGCGTCGCAAGCGGCTCCTTATCGGGGCGTGGACTACGCGATCTTCTGCGCGGCCGGTTCGCGCGACACGGCCGACGCCAGCAGCGTCTTGTATCCGACGTTGGGGAACAGCACGGTGACGAGGTCCTTCTCGGCACGCTCGACCGTGCCTTGTCCGAACTTCGCGTGGTACACGACGTCCGATATGCGGTATCCCGAGGACGTCAGGACGCGGCGGCCCTGCAAGCAGTTGTCACACGCGCCGCAGCCTTCGGCGTCGTAGTCCTCGCCGAAGTAGTTGAGGATGAAGCGCCGGCGGCAGCCCGTGGTCTCCGCGTACTGCAGCATCATCGCGAGCTTCGACTGATCGTACTTTTTCTTCGTCTCGTAGTTCGCGAGATTGAGCACCATCTCGCGCTGCTGGCGCGCAGCCTCGGTCAGCACGTACTTGCTGCGCATGCCGTTCTCGATGAAGCCGCTCTTCTTGAGCAGCGCGAGGATCACTTTGAGCTTGGTGAGCGGCAGCTGCGTGATCTTGCGCAGGTCGGTGAGGCTCACGCCGCCTTCCTGCTCGCCGAAGATCTCGAGCGTGCCGAAGACCTTCTGAACCTCTTCGACGTCGGGATACTTTCCGGTGAGAAAGTAGTTCTGCACGCGCGTGTCGCTCATGCGGTAGATCAGCACACACTTCGACGGGTCGCCGTCGCGGCCGGCGCGTCCGGCTTCCTGCGTGTACGCCTCGACGGAACCGGGCAGGTCGTAGTGCACGACGAACCGGATGTTCGGCTTGTCGATGCCCAGTCCGAATGCGTTGGTCGCGACGACCGCGCGGATCGCTTCCTGCATGAACAGCTCGTGCACCGCGGTGCGGTCGTGCTTCTGCAGCTTCGAGTGGTAGACCGCGGCCGGCAGGCCCAGCTCGTCCTGAAGGTACTTCTGGACTTCGAGCGCGTTCTTGATCGTCGCCGTGTAGACGATGCCGGTGTTCTCGAGCTCGCCCTTCTCGAACAGGTCCTTGAGGGTCTTGAGCTTTCCGGCTTCGCTGTCGGCACGGCGCACGCCGTAGATCAGGTTCGGGCGATCGAAGCCCTTGACGATCGGTTTCACGTTCGGGATGCCCAGCTGCACGAGGATGTCCTCGCGCACGGCCGGCGTCGCGGTGGCCGTAAGCGCGAGCACCGTCGGGTTGCCGAGCTGGCGGATCACCTTGCCGAGGTTGAGGTAGGCGGGGCGGAAGTCGTGGCCCCACTGCGAGATGCAGTGCGCTTCATCGACGACGAACAGCGGGATCTTCAGCTCCTGCAGAATCGCGACGAACGCGTCGTCCTCGAGCTTCTCAGGCGTGACGAACACGATCTTGAGCTGGCCCGACGCGATGCGCGCCATGGCGGCGAGCTCCTGTTCTTCGGAAAGCGTCGAGTTCAGCGCCGCGGTCGCGGTCACGCCGCGCTCGGAGAGCATGTCGAGCTGATCTTTCATCAGCGCGATCAGCGGCGACACGACGATCGTGGTGCCTTCCATCAGCAGCGCCGGCAGCTGATAGCAGAGCGACTTGCCTGCGCCCGTCGCGAGGATCGCGAGGGTGTCCTCACCGTCTACGATGCGACCGATCACTTCTTCCTGACCCGGGTTGAAGCTGTCGTATCCAAAGGTTTCCTGCAGCGCTGTCTGCAGGTCGATCGTCGTAAGCATCGTTCCTCTCGGCCGTCCGACCACGAGAGGCAACGCCTTGCTTGGAAAGCAGGCGTTGCGGCCGTGTAAGCCGGTACCTTCCGGGTACCCCTTGCCGTCATCCTTAAAACGTGGCGGCGGCGCCCGAAAGTTTCCGCCCGGCGCGCCCCGAACTCCCCGGGGTGTCCCTCTACCGCACCTGGCGGCCCCGGACGTTCGCCGACCTGGTCGGCCAGGACGCGGTGGTCAAGACGCTCACGACGGCCCTCGAGACCGGCCGGCTGGCGCACGCATACCTCTTCTCCGGGCCGCGCGGTTCCGGCAAGACCTCGGCGGCGAAGATTCTCGCGCGGTGCATCGAGTGCGTGAACGGTCCGACCGCGACGCCGGACAACGCGTGCGAGAACTGCGTCGCAATCCTCGATGGGACCGCGCTCGACGTGCTCGAGATCGACGCCGCCTCGAACCGCGGGATCGACGAGATCCGCGCGCTGCGCGACGCGGTCAAGTTCGCGCCGTCGGTGATGCGCAAAAAAGTGTACATCATCGACGAGGCGCACATGCTCACGAAAGAAGGCGCGAACGCATTCCTCAAGACGCTCGAGGAACCACCGGAATGGGCCGTGTTCGTGCTCGCGACGACCGCGCCCGAAGCATTGCCGCCGACGATTCTCTCGCGCTGCCAGCGCTACGCCTTCCGGCGCATCGCCATCCCGACGATGATCGCGCGCATGCGCGAGATCGCCGCTGCGGAAGGCATCGCGATCGACGACGCCGCGCTCGGCGCGATCGCCTACCGCGCCGACGGCGGCTTGCGCGACGCGCTCACGATGCTCGAGCAAGTCGCAGCGTTTGCGAATGCTTCGACCGGCTCGGCACCGGCCGTCGGCGCCGACACGGTCGAGGCGGCGTTCGGGCAGACCGGCCTCGCGTTCGCGCGCGCGCTGCGCGACGCCGCGCTCGACGGCGACGCCGCCGGCGCGCTGCGCATCATCGACGAAGCATCGGACGCCGGAGCCGACATGACCGGGCTCGTGCGGAGCACGATCGCCGAGTTCCGTCATCTCCTGGTCGCGCGCGTGAACCCCGAGCTGCTCTCGCGCGACCTCGCCGAAGACGACGCGTCGTCGGCGCGCGCTCGCGCCGCCGCGACGCCGCAAGTCCGGCTCGTCCGCGCGCTGCGGCTTCTTTCCGAAGCCCTCGCCGCCGCGCGCGCGTCCGGCAACGCACGGCTCGAACTCGAGAGCGCGATCTTGCGGTTCGTGCTGCAGGGCGAAGATCCGTCGCTGGACGCGCTGGCCGCGCGCGTCGCCGCGCTCGAAGGCGGCGCGCCGCCGGTTCGCACGGCACCATCCGAAGCGCCGCCCGAGTCTCGTCGCCCCGAGCCGCCGCGCACCGCCGCAGCCGCCGAACCGCCGCGCACCGCGGAACCGCCGCGCACCGCCGTGACCGCGGAACCGCCGCGCACCGCCGCGACCGCGGAACCGCCGCGCACCGCCGCAGCCGCGTCGGCCGACGCGAAGCCCGTGCGTAACGTCGCCCCGACCGTGCCGCAGCGGACCGACGATGTCACCCCGACCGTGCCGCAGCGGACTGACGATGTCACCCTGAGCCCGTCGAAGGGCGCGCCCGTCGCATCGCACTCCGAACCGCCCCCGCCCATGGATCTCACGCTCACGAAGCTGCGGACGCGGTGGTCGAGCATCCGCCAGCGCGCCGAAGAGGTCAAGCAGTCGCTCACGGCGCCGCTCAGCCGCGCGAACGTCGAGTCGCTCGAAGGCGATACGGTCGTGCTGCGTATCCCGATTCCGCCCATGGCCGACATCGTCAAGCGCGATCTCGCGACCCTCAAGAAGGCGATCGCCGACGTGACGGGCCGCGCGCTCGAGGTCCGCGTCGTGACGGGGACCGGCGCGCCGTCTCCGGAACAGACGCTCGCGCACGACGACGGCGACGATGCCGGCGATGAAGGCGGACTGCTCGACTACGCGCTCAAAAAGCTGCCGGCGCGCTGATTCGCCGAACGACAGGAATGAGGACCGCGTGAATCCCCAGATGATGAACCAGCTGCGCAAGATGCAGCAAGACATGGCGAAGGCTCAGGAAGACATTCAGAGCACGACCGTCGAGGGCGCGGCCGCGGGCGGCGCCGTGAAGATCACGATGACCGCCGACAACCGCGTCACCAAGGTGACGCTGGACAAGACCGTCGTCGATCCCGACGACGTCGAGACGCTCGAGGACGTCATCGTCGCCGCGCTCAACGACGCGCGCGCGAAGGCCGAGGAGTTCGCGGCGAAGCGCATGGCGTCGGTCACCGGCGGCCTCAAGATCCCGGGAATGTGAGGGCGCGATCCCTTCGGTTCTCGCCGGTCCGGTTCAGGCGCTGATCAACGAGTTCAGCAAGCTTCCGACGATCGGCCCGAAGACGGCGGCGCGCCTGGTCTTCCACCTCCTCAATCGCCCGCGCGCGGACGCCGACGCGCTCGCGGAGGCGATCGTCGCACTCAAGGAACGCGTGCAGATGTGCTCGCGGTGCTTCTCGATCACGGAGGACGACCCGTGCACCGTGTGTGCGGACACGCGGCGCAACGCGTCCATGATCTGCGTCGTCGCCGAAGCGAAGGACGTCTTCGCGATCGAGCGCACGTCCGCGTACGATGGGCGATACCACGTGCTCGGCGGCCTCATCTCGCCGATGGACGGCATCGGCCCCTCGCAGCTCCGCGTGCGCGAGCTCGTCGACCGCGTCGCGAGCGAAGGCCCGGACGAGATCGTCGTCGCGACGAATCCGAATGCCGAAGGCGAGGCGACGGCGCTCTATTTGTCGCGGCTGCTCGCGCCGAGCGGCGTGCGCGTCACGCGCCTCGCGTACGGTCTGCCGATCGGCGGCGACCTCGACTACGCCGATGAAAACACGCTCGCGCGCGCGATCGAGGGCCGCCGCGCGCTCTGAGCGCGGCCGTCAAACGAGCGCGATCGTGTCGCCGAGTTCCGCGTCGCCCGGGACGAGCACCTCGCAGTAGACGCCGACGACGTTCGCACGATCGCGCGCGACGCGCTCGAGCACGCTCGGCGACGGCTCGCCGGTCGCGACGTCGTACGTCGGCGTCACGCAGCGCTTGATCGTGTCGACGACGCGCAGCTGCGCGGTTCCAACGCGGAGCGTTTCGCCGAGGAGAGCCGCCTCGCGGCGCGCGAAGCCAGGCGCCGCCGTGACGAAGAGATTCGGACGCCACCGCAGCGGGTCGAGCGGTTCGCCGACGAGCGCCTCCACGTCGGACACCCAGAGGTCGAACAGCAGCGAGATCGGCCGCGCGTCGAACCAGCGCGAACCGCGCTCCAGCGTCACCATGACGTTGCCGTCGGCGGCATACGAGGCCGCCGTCTCGGGATCGGCCGTGAGGTGAAGGTGGCGCGACTCCTTGCCGCGATACGGCTTGCCGGCGCGCGCGTGCGTCGGCGTCTCGACGAGGAGCGCCGCGGTGCGATCGCCCTCGACGCCGTCGGCCAGGATGCGCGCGCGCTGCACGGGCTCCGCTCGCAAACTCTTCACCGGGTAGCGCCACAGACCGGCGACCGTGCCGACGTCCATGTCCGGGGATTCGCGGCCCGGCGGGCGAACGCTTTCGTGCGTGCAGACGACGGAACTGCGCCCGCTCGGCGCCGGCGAAATGCTCGACCGGGCGATCACGCTCTTCGTGCGTTGGTTCGGGCCGATCGTCGCGGTGATCGCCGTGGTCACCGTGCCGCTGACGATCCTCCAGGCGATCGTCGACCCGCAGGCGGGCAGTGTGTTCGGCGACTTCGCGAAGCTGCTGTCGACGATGGGCGACCCGGTGGGGTCGCGACACGCGGCGGAGACGATCGCGCGCAACGACCGCACGAGCCCCGTGGCCTACGCGGTCGTCATGCTCGGCGTGATCGTCCGAGCGCTGCAGTGGGGTGCGCTCGTGCGGCTCGTCGCCGACGCATACGGCGGGACGCGCACGTCGATCGGAACCGCATACCGCTTCGCGCTTCGCCGGTGGTTCCCGCAGCTGATCGTGGGACTCGCGTTCCTGGTCATCGGGATGCTCCTGGCGATTCCGGTGTTGGTGCTGTACATCGTGGTCGTGCTCGTCGTGTTCGGGTTCGCGGCCGTGCATCAGCCGGTGCCCGCCATCGCCGCGGGAGTCGCGGGCGGATTGGTCGTTTTCGCCGCGGCGATCGTGCTCGAGGCGATCGTCTTTATGACGTACGAGCTGGCGGCGGTCGCGATCCTCACGGAGACGGCGAATCCGATCGACGCCATCACGATCGGCCTGCGGCGCGGGCTCGCGCGCGGTATGAAGCGCCGCTCGCTCGTCGGCGGCATCGTCGTCTTTCTCGTGAGCCAGGCCGGCCTGCTGCCGTTCGTCGGCATCGCGATCCTGCTCACCACGACGACGCACGTGTCCGTCTTGTACTTCGCAGTGCTCGGCGTCGGTTCGCTCTTGCTCGACGGCATCATCGCGACGTTCGTCGTCGTGTTCGCCGTCGACGCGCGCGTCCGGCGCGAGGGATACGATCTCTTCGCGCAGGGCGCGCCGCTCGCACCATGACGCGCCCTCTGACGATCGCCGAGATTTTCGACCGCGCCGTCACGCTGATCGTCCGCCGCTGGCGCCCGGCGGTCGTGATCACGGTGATCGCCTCGCTGCCACAGGCGGCCAGCGCGCTGCTGTTCGTGCTCGACCCGCGCATCGCGCGCCACACGGGCGGCGCCGTCGTCCTCCTCACGTTCGTATCCGGGCTGCTGACCGTCTACGCGTTTGCCGCGCTGGTGATGCTCTTCGCGGGCGAGGACGACGACCCGGGGCCGTTCGCGCTGTTCGGGGCGGCGTTCGCTTCGTTCTGGCGTCTGTTCCGCATCTCGCTCATGACCGGCTTCTTGATCGTGGTCGCCGTCGCGGTGATCGCGATCCTCGTCTCGCTGCTCTCCACGGTCGGCGGCGTGGTCGCGGGTACGGTCGTCATCGTCGCCGGCGTGCTGGCGGGCATCCCGCTCGCTTTCGCGATGGAGCTCGCCATCTGCAACGCTGCGATCGAAGGCACCGGAGCGACGAAGTCCGTCGGCAACGCCCTGTACCGAGTGTCGGCGCGCGGATCGCTGCTGCGCTCGGCGCTGCTCGGCTACGCGACGACGCTCTGCTATTTCGTGCCGAGCATGCTCGTCACCGCCGTCGCCGGCATGTTCGTGGTGACGACGAAGCAGACATGGATCGCGATCGCGGCGCAACCGCTCGACCGCGTCGTAACCATGCCGTTCTTCGCTGCGCTCATGACGGTTGCCGCGATCGACTACCGCGTGCGGTCCGAAGGCATCGATCTCGAGGCCGCGCTGGACATGCCTGGGAACGCATGACCGGGCTCGTTGCGCGCCCGCTCACGATCGCGGAAATCTTCGACCGGGCGGTGACGCTGGTGGTGCAGCGCCGCGGTCCCGTCCTGCTGCTCAGCGCGCTCGTGGTTCTTCCGCTCGTGCCGCTTCGTGCATTGCCGAGCTCGTCGCACTGGTTCGCGTCCGCGGTGCTGCTGCTCGGCCTGACCGGTTTCTTCGTCGGCGCGCTCGGCTCGGCGGCGCTCGTCAACGTGCTCGCCGGCCGAGCCCAGGGCGCTCGGGAAGCGCTGCGGCTTGCGCGGCGCGACGTTTGGCTCGCGGTGCGTTCGTACTTCGTCGCCGGTGCCGCGCTCGCGATCGTGACGTGGGGCTGCGCGTTCCCCGTCCAGTTGGCGCTCGGGACGGCCTCGGGCGGCAGCGCGCTCGGCCGCCTCGAAGGCGGCGCGCTGCTCGGCATCCCGGCGGCCGTG
The DNA here is from genome assembly GCA_963818845.1 of Vulcanimicrobiota bacterium. Classification (GTDB taxonomy): domain Bacteria; phylum Vulcanimicrobiota; class Vulcanimicrobiia; order Vulcanimicrobiales; family Vulcanimicrobiaceae; genus Vulcanimicrobium. The sequence continues at coordinate 325,116 of CAWFTO010000004.1, forward strand.
GTGGCGGCGCCGGTCGTGCTCGCGTTGTCGATCGCGTTCCCGACGACGATCCTCGAACGCTCGCGCGCATCGGAAGGCATCGCTCGCGCGTGGTCGCGCGTCTTTCACCGCGGCGATCTCGGTCGTGCGTGGCTGCTTGGCGCCGCCCTCGGGCTCGTGACGAACGGAATCGAGTACGTGCTCCAAGCGGCCGTCGAGCACGTGGCCGGGGCGACGGGCGCGGCGTGGCTCTCCGGCGTGGAAGCCTGCCTCGTCGGCGTGTGCACCTTGGCGTACGGCACCGCGCTGACGACGATCGCCGCGATCGACTACCGCGTGCGAACGCAAGGTGCCGACCTCGACGCGGCGCTGGACGCAGCGCGATGAAGCCATCGGCTGCGGCGCTCTGGCCGCACGGCGACCCGCGCGACGTCGTGCGCGCGGTGCTGGCCGACCCGCGGTTTCGCGCCGCAGCCCAGCGTCCCGGCGAGAAGACGTGGTTGGACGACGTCCTCGACGCGCTCGGACGCTTCTGGAGCTGGATCGTGCAGCCGTTCCGCCACTTGACCGGGGGCGGCACCGTCGCCACCGTCGTCGGATGGATCGTCGTGGCCGCCGTCGTGATCGCGCTCTGCGTGCTGCTGCTCGTCGTGATCACGCGGCTCGCCGATCGCGTGCTCCAGCGTCGCGCAGCCGGCCGCGCAGCGGGGGCGGCCGCGATCGGCGCCGGCCGCGACGCGCGTGCGCTGCTCGACGAAGCCGCCGCGGCGGCTTCCGCAGGACGCTACCGCGAAGCGGCCGTGCTGCTGTGGGCGTCGGCGCTGCGCGCGCTCGACGAACGGGGTCGCGTGCGGTTCGATCCGTCGCGCAGTCCCGGCGAGTGGCGGCGTGAAGTCCGCGACGCAGCGTTCGACACGCTCGCGCGTCAGGCGGTCGTCGCGCTGTTCGGCGACCGCGCCGTCGATGCCGAATTCGTCGAGCGCATGCGGGCGGCGTACGACCGCGTGCTGTCGCGCGCATGAGGCGCGAGTACGTCCTGACGGCGCTCGCGCTGCTTGCGCTGATCGCCGTCTCGTTGCTCGGCCATCACGAGACGCCGCCGGCGGCCGCGACTCGCGCGAGCGCGGACTATAGCTTCGGCGGCTACCGCGCGTGGTACGAGCTGCTCGCGCGCGAGGGCGTGCGCGTCGAGCGCTTCCGGCAGCATCACGACGCGCTTGCGCGCAGCGGCGCCGACACGCTGATCGTCGCGTTCCCCGACGCGCGTCTGCCCAGCGAATGGAACGCGGCGGAGCGCGACGCGCTGCGTGCGTGGGTCCGCGGCGGCGGGCGCATGATCGACATCGGCCTTACGCCGCCCGCCGGCCCCGACGACGGCAAGAACGAGCGCGTCTTCCTCGAGACGGCGCGCGGCGCCGCGGGGCCGTTGCGCGGCCCGTGGGCAGTCATCGTCGGCACGCTCGCGCAGCGCGGCACCCAGCGGCTCGTGCCCGTCAAGCGCGCGCACGTGGAGACGCTGCTCGGCGATCGCGCGGGTGCGCTCGTCGTGCGGTACCGGTACGGCCGCGGTGAGGTCGTCGGCGTGGCCGATGCGGGGCTCTTCGAGAACCGCGCGATCGGGCGCGGCGGTGATGCGCGCCTGGCCTTCCTCGTCGCCCGCCCGCGCGGCGGCGGCGCGGTCGCGTTCGACGAGGCGATTCGCGGCGACATCATCGAGAAAGCGTGGTACGCGGCGCTCACCGCGCCCGAGCTGGTCGCGCTCGCCATCGCCGCGCTCGCGGGCGTGCTCTGGCTGGCGTACGGGATCGTGCCGCTCGGACCGGCCGTGCGCCTGCGCGCGGTGCGCGAGCCCACGTCCGAGGAGTTCCTCGATGCGGTCGCGGCGCTGTACCAGCGAGCGCGGGCGCGGGACCACGCGCGCGATGCGCTCGCGCGCGACGCCCGCCGCGCGCTCGAGCGCTCGGCCAAGACGCCGCAGAACGGTGCGCTCGCCGAGCGCATCGCCGCCGGGGCACGCGAGCCGGTCACGAGCGAGGCACAGTTGATCGCGTTCGCACAAGTAGCGCGAGCCGCGCGGGAGAATCAAGCCGCAATGAGCGCTGAAAAGACATCGCGGGTTCGTGCACGGCGGCGGATGCCGGTGCGCGGCGGCCGCAGGGGGAGCGCGTAAATGGAGGCATCGGCGCCGGACGAGGGGCAGCCGGCCGTCGCCGCGGCATTGCGCGCCGGCCTGGGCCGCATCATCGTCGGCGGCGATCGCGTCGGGTTCGCGCTGCTCGTCGCGCTCCTGGCGGGCGGGCACGCCCTCATCGAAGGCGTTCCGGGCACCGCGAAAACGCTCACGGTGCGCGTTCTCGCGCGGCTGCTCGGCGTGCCGTACGGACGCATCCAGTTCACGCCGGATCTGATGCCGAGCGACGTGGTCGGCACCACGGTGTTCGATCCGCGCAGCGCGACGTTCTCGCTGCGGCGCGGTCCGGTCTTCTCCAGCGTGCTCCTTGCGGACGAGATCAACCGCACGCCGCCCAAGACGCAGGCCGCGCTGCTCGAAGCGATGGAGGAGCGGCGGGTCACCATCGACGGCACGACCTACGACTTGCCGGCGCCGTTTCTGGTGTGCGCGACGCAGAACCCGGTCGAGTTCGAAGGCACGTATCCGCTGCCGGAGGCGCAGCTCGACCGCTTCCTCGTGCGCGTGCGCACCGGATACCCCTCGCCCGCGGACGAGCGCGCGCTCATCGCGCGCGGCGTCGCCGGCTTCGACGCGCACGATCTCGATGCGCTCGGCGTCGTGCCCGTCGTCGACGCCGGCGCTCTGCTTGCAGCGCAGCGCGGCGTGCGCGCGGTGCACCTCGTCGAGTCGCTGCAAGGGTACGTCTACGACGTCGTCGCTGCGACCCGCACGTCGCCCGACGTCGCGCTCGGTGCGAGTCCGCGTGCATCGCTCGCGCTCGTCGTCGCGGCGCAGGCGGCTGCGTACGTCGACGGCCGCACGTTCGCAACGTCGGACGACGTCAAGGACGTCGCGCCGCTCGTGCTCGCGCACCGGCTCATCGTGCGGCCGGAAGCGGAGCTCGACGGCACGACCGCGGACGACGTGGTCGCCCGCGTGCTCGCGAGCGTGCGCGCGCCCGAGACGTAGTGCCGCGCATCGCGCCGCGCGGCATCTGGGCGCTGCTCATGCTCGCCGTCGCCGCGTACGCGCTCGCCGGCATCGTGCCCTGGCCTGCTGCGCTCGCCGCGGCGCTGCTCGCGTTCGGCGCGCTCGTCGCGTTCGACGCCGCGCAGTTGCGCGGCACGGTCGAGATCGTGCGCGTGACGCCGCCGCGCCTGGCGCTGGCGCGCCGCGATGCGTTGGCGTACGAGATCGTCAACCGCACGCCGCGCGAGCGCCGCGTCGCGATCGTCGAGGCGCCCGTGGACCGGCTCGCGATCGATCTCGGCGAGGCGCGCGCCGTCGTGCCGCCGCGCTCGCGCACGACGGTGACGATCGGCGTCGTTCCGCGCGAGCGCGGGCGCACGGCGTTGCGCTCGTTCCACGCGCGGCTGCTCTCGCCGCTGGGGATCGTCGAGCTGCGGCGCTCGTTTCCGGCGCCGGTCAGCGTCCGCGTGATGCCGGACCTCTCGGCGCTCGACCGCAGCGGCGACCTCGTGGCGCGCACGAAGCTGATCGAAGCGGGCCTGCGGCGGCTTCGGCGCCGCGGGATGGGCGGCGAGTTCGCGAGCCTGCGCGACTACGGGCCCGACGATGCGTTCCGCCTGATCGACTGGAAGGCGACGGCGCGGCGCGGCAAGCCGATGGTCGCGGAGTTCGAGGTGGAGCGCGCGCAGCAGATCGTGGTCGCCATCGACGCGGGACGGCTGATGACGCCGCGCCTGGGAGATCGGCGCAAGCTCGACTTCGCCGTCAGCGCGGCCCTCGCGATCGCTGCGATCGGGCGGCTCGCCGCCGACCGCGTCGGCGTCGTCGCGTTCGCCGCATCGATCCTCGCGCGCGTCGCGCCCGGTAGCGGGACGGAACACGCAGCGCGCCTCACGGACGTGCTCTCCGACCTCGAGCCGCGCTTCGAAGAAGCCGATTACGAGCGCGCGTTCCTCGACATCGAGCGCTCGCTGCGGCGACGCAGTCTCGTCGTGCTGTTCACGGACCTGTTCGATCCGGTCGCGTCGAGCGCGGTGCTCGGCGCCGCCAAGCTCCTCACGGCGCGGCACCTCGTGCTGGTCGTGCTGATGAACGACGCCGCGATCGCCCGGGCGCTGCGGACGAACCCGCGGCGTGCCGACGAAGCGTACCGCGCCGCCGTCGCCGCCACGCTCGCCGAGGAGCGCGCGCGCGCGGTGGCGACGCTACGCGGTCGCGGAATCCTGGTCGTCGACGTCCCCGCCGCCGAGCTGACCGTCGCGCTGCTCGATGCGTACGTCGACGTCAAGACGCGCGGCCTGCTCTGAGCGCTCGCCCGCCCGGCGTTCGCGCCGGGCGCCGGAGGCGAGCAGGTACGCGAGCAGCGCAATCGCCGTGAGTCCCCCGATCGCGTCGCGCACGGGGATCGGCCACCGCTGCGGCGACACGAAGCCTTCGATCGCGCCGGCGACGCACAACAGCATCGCGACGCCGAGGACCAGCGTGCCGGCACGCTGCGCGGCCGCGACCAGCGCGTCGGCGCGCCGCGCGCGGCCGGGCCGCAGATAGCCGCCCGCGAGCACGAGTCCCGCACCGCCGGCGATCTGGATCGCGCTCAGCTCGATCACGCCGTGCGGCGCGATCGTCGCCCAGAAGTCGGCGCCGAATCCCGCCTTCGCGTAGAGCGCGGCCAGCGCGCCGACCATCAGACCGTTGGTGAGGATGATCCAGGCCGTGAGCAGTCCGCCCGTGATGCCGCCCGCGAACGCGACCGCCGCGACCCTCACGTTGTTCGTAATGATGAGCGAGGACATCGCGGGCGAGAGCGTGCGGTCGAAGCCGAAGTTGGAGTCGTGCAGCGGCTTGGTGACGGGCGGCAGCTCCATCGACGGCAGCAGCGCGTGCACGTTGGACGGGTCGGCGGCGACCGACCCGTACGCGATCGCGCCCGACACGATCGTCACGAGCGCGCAAAAGACGATCGGCGCCCACGACCGGCGCACTTCCTGCGGGAACCCGCGCACGGCGAAGTCGACGAACCGGCTCCAGCCCGTACGCGCGGTCGCGACGTATACGACCGAGTGCGCGCGTGCGGTCAGCCGGTTGAGATGCTCGAGGATGACGGGGTCCTCGCCGCGGGAGCGCGCGATCGCGAGGTCGCTCGTCGCGGCGCGATACGCGAGCGCGAGCTCGTCGATCTCGTCAGCGGAGAGGCTGCGAATGCCGCGCCCGGCCGCGCGGTCGACGAGCTCCGCGAGCCGGTCCCACCGCCGCCGCCGAGCCGAGACGAACCGCCGTTCCCGCATGGCGCGCAAGCTTCGCCCCGCGGGACCTCCAGACCACCACAAAGGCTGATGCAGCGGGCGCAGAATCACCACGCGGTATGGAGCGGACGGTCGACGTGCGTACGGGCGAGGCCGTCGCGATCCGGTATGAGCTCGCCGGGCTGGGGAGCCGCTTCCTCGCCGTCGTCGTCGACGCCGTCGCCCAGTTCGCCATCGCGCTGGCCCTCGTGCTCGCCGGCGTCCTGGGGAGCTCGGCGGTTCGCGCCGTGCCGTTCGCCGGCAAGGTCGCCGGGGCGTGGGCGATCGCGCTGTTCGTCGCGCTCTTCTTCCTGCTCTTCTTCGGGTGGTTCATCATCTTCGAGATCTGGTGGTCGGGGCGGACGCCCGGAAAGCGCGCGCTCGGCCTGCGCGTCCTGCGCGACGGCGGCTTCCCGATCGACCCCGGCGCCGCGGTGATCCGCAACCTGATCCGCATCGTGGAAGTCGCGTTCGGATTCTACACGCTCTCCGCGATCAGCGCGCTGTTATCGAAGGAGAACAAGCGCCTGGGCGACTTCGCGGCGGGAACCATCGTCGTGCGCGACCGTGCCGATGCGGTGCCCGACCTCGACGCGTACCTCTCGCGCCCGGTGCGTTCGGACACCGGCCTCGGAGAGAGTGACCGCGTGCTGATCCAGCGCTTTCTCGCGCGGCGTCCGGCGCTCGAGACGTTCGCGCGCGCACGGCTCGCGTCGCGCATCGCCGAGAAGGTGCGCCCGACGCTCGTCGCGCGCTACGATCACCTCGACGACGAGACGCTGCTGGAGTTCCTGGCCGGCGAATGACGGGATCGCACTGTGCCGGGGTGTTGGCACACCAGCGGTGCAGGATCTCTTGCGGGATCTTCGCAATTTTCTACCGAAGATGAAATCGATGCGCAATCACGTTCGCGAGGTTGACACAGAGCCGTCCGTGCAGCTCCGGTGCACGGACAACATGACGTTCTTGCGCGATCTCCGCGACGAGAGCGTTCAGTTGGTCGTAACGTCTCCCCCCTACAACATCGGAAAGGCGTACGAGCGCAAGAGCACGCTGGACGAGTACGTGCGGGCGCAGGCGGATGCGATTGCGCAGTGCGTCCGCGTTCTCGGGCGCCGGGGCTCCCTGTGCTGGCAGGTGGGTAACCACGTTCAGAACGGCGAGATCTTTCCGCTCGACATGGAGCTCTACCACATTTTCAAGAGTCATGGCCTCAAGCTGCGCAATCGCATCGTCTGGCACTTCGAACACGGTCTCCACGGGACGAAGCGTCTCTCCGGACGGTACGAAACGATTCTGTGGTTCACGAAGTCGGACGACTACGTGTTCAACCTCGACCCGATCCGCGTGCCGTCAAAGTATCCGAACAAGCGGTATTTCAAAGGCCCTCGTCGTGGCGAGCTTTCGGGCAACCCGCTCGGCAAGAACCCGGGCGACGTTTGGCTCATCCCGAATGTCAAGTTCAATCACGTCGAAAAGACGGAACACCCGTGTCAGTTCCCGGTCGAGCTGGTCGAGCGACTCGTTTTGGCACTGTCGGACCGCGGGGACGTCGTGCTCGATCCGTACATGGGCGTCGGCTCGTCCATCATCGCGGCGATCAAGCACGGCCGGGCGGGCTTTGGCTGCGATGTGGTACCCGGATACGTGGAAACCGCACGGCGGCGCGTCAAGGCGCTTCGAGCCGGCACGCTGCGCACGCGTCCGATGCACAAACCGGTCTACGATCCCGCGCTTCCGTACGGCGGCCATCGGGCATGATGCACCTATTCTAACTCTTCGTCTTCGTCTTCTGCGGCAACGCCGGCGATCGCATTGGCCTTTCGGCCGACAACCGAATCCGGCCCCAGCTCCTGGGCTGCCAGACCGGATAGGTAACCGTTGGCGATGCGATAGCGATTGTCTTCACGGCCCCGTCCCGAAATATCGCCGTAACTCTTGAATGCCGATTGAGAAAGGTCATAGATGGGAGTATCCTCGTCCGGGAAAACGCCCATCACCAGAATCGGCAGGGTAATCGATAATTCTGCGGTGGGCAATTCCCGTACGACGCGCTCGAAGTTCACCACATTCTGATCGATTCTCGTCGCGAGCGAGGAGACCGGAACGATGCACAGGCCGAGTTGAATCAGCTTCTGCGAGTATGCCGCCTGAAATTTGAAGATGTCGCTGTACCATCGCGCCATGTTACCGAATTGAACTTCGGCTTGAATCGTGATCGAGTTCGGCCCCGTTCCGTAGCGTTTTCGAAAATCCGCGCGCAAATTGCTCTCGATGATGCCGGTTGCAAGCGGGTGCCAGTCCCAGCCCTGGTCGACTGCAAAGACGCGGTCGAAGTACGTGTTCATCGCGTGTTGCGAGACGTCGCCGCGCCGGTACTTCGCCGATTTGCCCGGGAACAAGAAAAGAGGTAGCCGGTCGACGGCAGCCGCGATTTCGTCCCAGGCAGGCTTATAGGCGGGGCTTGCGATGATCTCGCTGGCGTAGCGATAATTGTATAGGCGATAATTCAACGGGTGTGCTACTTCGGCGGATTGCCGTTCCCGCCGCTGCGCAAGCGCGACAGCATGTCGCGCGCGAAAGTCATCGCCGTCGCCTTCGCGTCGTCGTAGATGTGCGAGGCGTCCGCCGCCGTCATCTGGCGGCCGTTGCGGTAGAAGAACGCGACGCCTTCGCCGACGACGACGGTGCCCGCGTACGCGATCGCGGCCTTGATGAAGACGCCGCCGACCGGGATGAAGCCGGACAGCTCCCGCGCGAGCGCGCGCCAGCCGAACCCGCCGCCGACGATCGGCAGCAGCTCCCACACGCGCGAGAGGTCCGGATCGCGCCCGTACGTCGCGCCGATGTTGAGCATCAAGTTCATCTGGATGCCGGTGATGGCGAACATGTCCGCGCCCGATGCGAATGCGCCCAGCACGACGCCGAGGATCGGGACGTGATCGACGACGGCCGAGGCGCCCGCGACCTTGAGAGCCGACATCGCGGCGTCGCGTGTCAGCTTCGCGGCGACGGTGTCCCGCAGCGCCGGCAGGCGGCGCCCGACGGCGACCTCGATGCCCTTGCAGCAGTCGACCAGGTGCGGCATGAAGCGCCCGCGCAGCGGCTCGAGCGCGATCCGGTCGACGACGTACTCCTCACAGCCGCCCGCCGGCGGAGCCTGGGCCGGACCGCTGGGCGCGGTCACGTCGGGATCGACGATCAGCACGAGCACCGGGAGACGAAGGGCCGTCAGCCGCTGCAGCTGCAGCGACCCGCGGTCGGCGGCGCGGGCGACGCACACCGCGGCGCGCGCGTCGGTCGTGTCGACGGCGCGCTCGACGTCGAGGGTCTCGAACGCCGCGGCGGCGTCGAGCGGAATCGCGTCGCCGTCGTGCCCCGAGAGCAGCACCGCGCGCAGCTCGCCGAGCAGCCCGGGGTCACCGCACACGAAGAACTTGAACGGGCGGCGCGCGCCTGCGTGGACCGCTCCGGCATTGAGCGATCCGCGCAGGCGCTCGAAAACGGCGGCGGCGGACGAGGCGTTCACATCAGGCTCCTACCCCGTCCGGCCAACCTCGGTTACGTCCGGCCGCGAGCCTCTTTGTCGGGATCGTCCGTATAGTCGAGGTAGACCAGGCCGAGGAAGATCTCCAGGGCCTGGGCGTACATGCCGCGCGCGTTCGCGAGGTCGACGATGCTCTTGCCCGTCGCCTTCGACTCGGCCAGGATCGCCGGGGCCGCGGCGTTGGTGTCCGCGCCGACGATGACGGCTGCGGCGACGTCGCCGGGCGACACGTCCTGTTTCGCGAGGTCCGCGTAGTCGAGACCCTTCGTATGGAAGCGCACGTCGAGCGCGTGCTGGAACGTCGCGTACCGGTCCGGCGACTCTTGCAGGCCGAGCATGTCGATGCGCGTCGCGAGCTGACGCGCGCGCGCCATGTTGTACAGCTGCGACGCCTGCGTCGCGCCGACCGCGGCCTTGTTCAGCGAGTCGACGGCCTTCGTCACGAAGGGCTCGAGGCGGTGGTTGTCCGTCGGGTTGATGTCGCCGGTCGCGTCGAGACCCGTGTGCTGCAGCTGATGCACGAACGCGTCGAGATCGACGAGCCCGACGTCGAGCACGGCGAGCGACGCGCGCGCCGCGTCGACCGCGCGAACCATGTCGGAATCGGCGGCGCCGACCGACGCGAGCATCCGCGGATAGGTGGGAAACGTCGCGAGCGCCTGCGGGGGCGGGTTCTGGAGCTTCAGCGGGGCTTCGAGCTCGGCGAGGATGTCCGCGTTTTCCTTGAGCAGGCCGCCCTGTTTGTTGCGCTCCAGCGAGCCGACGCCCGAGATCGTGGAACCCGCTTTTCCGAGCGCGGTGTCGAGGGACTTGCCCATCGTGTTGATGTTGTGGAGCAGCGTGTCGAGTCGCGAATCCTTGCGCGGCTGCACGCGCGAGAAGTCCGGCATCCCGTACACGATGTTCTCGATGCGCGAGCGCAGCTGCTTGATCTGATCGACGCCCTCTTGGCGGCGCGTGGCGATCGCGGTCGACGCGATGGCCTCGTTCGACTGCGCCGTGGCGACCTGCTCGCGCAGCGGCGAGAGATCAGGATGGAGCGGGTTCAGCCGGCGCTCCGTGTCGCGCAGCGCCTTGATGCGGATGTCGGCAAGCGCCTTCGCCTGCGGCGACACCTTCTCGGCGGCCGCGGCGAGGTTTTGCTCGCCTTTCGAAACCTGCCCGAGAGCGAGCTCGGACTGCCCGAGCTGGAAGCGCGCGGTCGCGTCGTCCGGGCGGCGTTTGAGCACGTCCGCGAACTTCATCGCCGCGATGTTGTAGCGCGCGGTGTCGTAGTCGTGGATCGCCTGCGCGACGCGCTGGTCGTCGGTGCGGAGCTGCGGGTTCAGCTCGGGATCGCCGTTGAGGTTGGCGAGCCGCTTGTCGGTGCCCGGATGGTCGGCGAGATACTTGGAGAGGGCGTCGTGGCTCTCTTTTTCGACCGCGCCGAGATGCGCCATGAACGACCTCATCGCGTCGGGGTCGTAGCCCGCGCGCGTCATGAGCATCAGACCGTACTTGTCGGCCTCGTTCTCGTCTTCGCGCGAGATCTTCGCCTGGAGGCCCGCTTGCGCGAACTGGCCGAAGCGGTACACGAGCGGGATGAAAAGCGACGCGACACCGAAGATCACGTTGATGATCGACGCCTTGTTGTTGGACGTCACGGTGTGACGCCGCTCGATGTGCCCCGTCTCGTGCCCGATCACGCCGGCGAGCTCGTCGTCGCTCTGGACGAAGTCCAGCGTTCCCTCGTTGATGTAGACGTAGCCGCCCAGCGTCGAGAACGCGTTGATGTCCGCGACGTCGAGGATCTTGATCGAGTACGGCACGTCCTTGCGCGCCGTCTGCGCCCACAGCTTGTTCGAGATGTCGTTGACCCACTGGTTGAGGAGCGGGTCCGTCACCACCACCGTCGAGTCGGTGATCTGCTTGTCGTATTCTTTGCCGATGCTGATCTCGGCCGGCGTATTGAGCGCGAGCGAGGGTGCCGGGATGGTGGCACACAGCATCGCCATACTCAATGCGATGACGGCGGTACGGCGGAACCTCATCATGATGGGCAGTCCTCGGGCAAGGGTCGACCGGTCGGCGCCGGGCGTACGGCGTTCGACGCAAACGCGGAACTCTCCACTTCTCGCCGGAAAACCTGAGGATTCCGTGTGGACAACCGAACTTTTCCGTGCATTTGGTGTGGAACGCGCAGGGCGCCGTCGTGAGCCGTCGGAACGGCGGCGCATCATGATCGGGGAGGAACGCCGATGAGCACCGTGCGCGGGCGCGGGCGCTGCCTCGAGATCGCCGTCGACCGCGACTTACGAGCCGCGGTCGATGAGCTGTGCGAGCAGTTCGCCGAACGTCCCGACTTCTATCGAGGAAGCCGGGCGGTCGCCAATCTCGGCGCGCTCGAACCGCCGCCCGCCGACATCGCCGCGCTTCGCGAGGCCCTCGCCGGCTTCGGTATCACGCTCGACGGCGTGAGCGGGAGCGAGACGATCGCCGGCGTCGTCGCCGAGCTCGACCTGGCATACCTCGGCTCTGCGTCGGTCGCCGACGTCGCCGCGCTGCCGCGGCGGCCGGTCATGCGCGAGGTCCGGCTCTCCGACGAAGCGCGTTCGCTGGTCGCCGACTTCGCCGGTGCGCGCGCCGACATGGTGCGGCGCCGGCGCGAACCGCCGCCGATCGCCGCCGCGCCCGCTGCCGTGGCTCCCGCGCGCGTGACGATGCCCGCGCAGCCGGCGCGTCCGCTCGCCGTGGGCGTCTCGACGCTCTACCATCGCGGCACGCTGCGCGGCGGCCAGGCGCTGCACAACCTCGGCAACCTCGTCGTCATCGGTGACGTCAACCCGGGTGCCGAGCTCGTCGCGTCGGGGGACATCGTCGTCTTCGGCGCGCTGCGCGGCGTCGCGCATGCCGGCGCGCAAGGCGACCGCGGAGCCCGCGTCGTCGCGCTCGACCTCTCGCCGACGCAGCTGCGCATCGCCACGCTGATCGCGACGGGAGACGCCGGCGGGAAACCGCGCGGCCCCGAGCACGCGTCGATCGCCGACGAGCGCATCGTCGTCGTGCCGTTCGCCGAAGCCGATCTCAGAAAGGAACTCACGTGAGCGCTCGCCGCATCGTCTTGACGTCCGGCAAGGGCGGCGTGGGCAAGACCACGACCACCGCCAATCTCGGCGCGACGCTCGCGCAGCGCGGGCACCGCGTCGTGCTCGTCGACGCCGACATCGGGCTGCGCAATCTCGACCTCGTGCTCGGCGTCGAGAAGCGGATCGTCTTCGACATCGTCGAGGTGGTCGAAGGCCGCTGTCAGCTCCGCCAGGCGCTGATCAAGGACAAGCGCATCGAGAACCTCTCGATCCTGCCCGCAGCGCAGACGCGCGACAAGACGGCGATCAGCGAGCTGCAGTTCGCGAATATCGTCGAGCAGCTCGCCGAGCTGTGCGACTACGTGCTGATCGACTGTCCCGCCGGCATCGAGCACGGCTTTCGCAACGCGGTCGCGGGCGCGACCGAGGCGATCGTCGTCACCACGCCCGAGGTGAGCGCCATCCGCGACGCCGACCGTGTGATCGGCAAGCTGCACGAGCGCGGCCTGCCGTTGCGGCTCGTCGTCAACCGCTTGCGTCCGGAGATGGTGCGCACCGGCGACATGCTCTCGGTCGACGACGTCACCGACATTCTGTCCGCCGAGCTGCTCGGCGTCGTGCCCGACGACGAAGAGGTCGTCGACACGACGAACAAGGGCGAGCCCATCGTGCTGCGCGCCGAGTCGCGCCTGGCCGCGATCTACGACAAGATCGCGCGCCGTCTCGAAGGCGAGCTCGTGCCGTTCACCACGTTCGGCGCGCCCGGGTTCTTCGCGCGCATCTTCGGAAAGGCATCGTGAGCTCGCGTGCGGCGAGCTCTTCCCGGTCCTCCCCTTCGACGAGCTCAGCGTGCGGTCCGGACAAAGGAGTAGGTTGATGCAGGAAACGGTGAGGCAAGAGCAGCCCGCCGCCGCGGCGGCCCCGCGGCCGCGCGGGCGCGCGATCGTCGTGACGAGCGGGAAGGGCGGCGTCGGCAAGACCACCACCACGGCGAACATCGGCGCGGCACTCGCTGCATCCGGCGCGAGCGTCGTGCTCGTCGACGCCGACGTCGGCCTGCGCAACCTCGACATCGTGCTCGGTCTCGAAGCGCGCGTTCGGCACCACGTGCTCGACGTGCTCGAGAACGTCGTCACGCTGGACGAGGCGCTCGTCACCGACAAGCGCGTGCCCAAGCTCCGGCTGTTGGCCGCGGCGCAGACGCGCGAGAAGGACGACGTCGACACGGCCGCGTTCCGCGACCTGATCTCGTCGCTGCGCGACCGCTTCGACTACGTGCTCGTCGACTGCCCGGCCGGCATCGAGAAAGGCTTCACGAACGCGATCGCCGGCGCCGACGAGGCGATCGTCGTGTGCACGCCCGAAGTGTCGGCCGTGCGCGACGCCGACCGCGTCGTCGGCCTGCTCGGCGACGAGCGCAGCGTGCGCCTCATCGTCAACCGCCTGCGTCCGGCGCTCGTGCGGAAGGGCAAGATGCTCTCCGTGGACGACGTGAACGGCATCTTGCACCTTCCGCTCCTCGGCGTCATCGCCGACGCGCCCGACGTGATCATCTCGACGAACCGCGGCGAGCCGGTCGCGCTCGACCCGGCCTCGCCGGTCGGCACCGCGTACCGGGAGATCGCGCAGCGCATCGCAGGGACGCTCACCACCGCGCCGGAGATCCCGCGCGAGCGCTCGTTCTTCGAGAAGCTCTTCGGAGGGCAGGCGTCGTGATCGAGTTCTTCCAGCGGTTCTTCGGTAAGCCGGCCTCGAGCACGACTGCGAAGGAGCGGCTGCGGCTCGTGCTGCTCTCAGACCATCTCTCGCTCGCTCCGGACGTCGTCGAAGCGCTCAAGCACGATCTCGTCCAGGTGATCTCGCGCTACGTGGAGGTCGACGCCGAGAGCTGCGACGTGACGTTCGAGCAGCGCGAAAAGCAGGTGGCGATGCTGGCGAACATCCCCGTGCTCGCGATGCGCGCGCGGCCTGCACCGCCGAAGCCGCCGGGGCCGCCGGCCGAGCCGCCGTCCGCAACGCCGGCGCCGGAGCCCGAGGCGCTAGCGGCCGCGGCCGAAGCGCCGCCGGTGGAATCGCCCGCGCCGCAACCCGCCAAGCCCGCAGGCGGCGGGCGCCAGCAGCGCCGCAGGCGACGCAAGCCGGCCCAAGGCACGGTCGCACCGGCGACGTAAGCGCCCTTCGACGAGCTCAGGATGACGTGCCCTTCGACGAGCTCAGGATGACGTGCCCTTCGACGAGCTCAGGATGACGTGAGGGGTTCGTTGAGCTCGCGGTGACATGAGGGGTCGGCCGCGCGCCGAAGAGAGCGCGCGGTGGAGCGTCCCTGGTACACCCGGTTCAACTGGCCGCTGGCGATCGCGCCGATCCTCGTGACGGTGTTCGGCGTCGTGTTCATCCGGTCGGCGACGCTGCACAACCACTATGCCGCGGACGAGTGGCGCAAGCAGCTCGTCTACGGCGCGATCGGCGTCGCGATGATGGTCGGCACCGCGTTCATCGACTATCGCATCTGGCGCCGCTGGGCGCTTCCGCTGTACGCGGTGACGCTCGGGCTGTTGGTGTTCATCGGGTTCAAGGGACACGCCGCGCTCGGCGCCGCGCGCTGGATCGCGATCGGGCCGTTCCAGTTCCAGCCGTCCGAACCGGCCAAGGTGGTGCTGGCGATCGCGGTCGCATCGCTGCTGTGCCGGTCCAGCTACCGCAAGCTGCAGGATCTGTGGCTGCCGCTGCTCGCGACGGCGATCCCCGCGATCTTGATCCTCAAGCAGCCGGACCTCGGCACGACGCTCGTGATCGGCGCCATTCTCACCGCCGAGCTGTACTTCGGCCTGCCGAACCTGTTCGACTTCGCGCTGTACGCCGGCGGCGTCCTCACGGCGGCCGCGTACGTGCTCACCAGCGAGCACATGCTCAAACCGTTTCAGCGCGCGCGCCTGATGGTGTTCCTCGATCCGAAGATGGACCCGCAGGGCGTCGGTTACAATCTCAAACAGTCGAAGATCGCGGTCGGCAGCGGCGAGTGGTTCGGCAAGGGGCTCTTCCACGGCACCCAGACGCAGCTCGCGTTCGTCCCGGAGAATTCGCGCGACTTCATCTTCACCGCGGTCGGCGAAGAGGCGGGCTTCGTCGGAGCAATGCTGCTGCTCGCGCTTTACGCGGTCACGATCGCGTCCGCGATGCGCGCCGTGCTGGCCGCGAAGGAGCGCTTCGGCGTCCTCCTTGCGGTGGGACTCGTCACGATGCTCGCGTTCCACATCATCGTCAACGTGGGCATGACGATCGGCATCATGCCGATCACCGGCATCCCGCTGCCGTTCATGTCGTACGGCGGCAGCGCGCTGATGACCGACTACGTCGCCGTCGGCATCCTGCTCAACATCATCCTGCAGAAGGACAAGCTCGTGTTCGGAGAGGCGGAGCGGCGCTGAGATGACTCCCGAAGAGATGACGCCGCTCGAGCGGCTGGAAGCGATCAGCCGCGAGGTGGAAGAGCTCGCGAACCAGGTCGCCGTGCGCGCGAAGGCGTTCGGCGGCGAGGCGGGCGCGCGCAATCGCATCGAGCTCGTGAAGCAGCGTCTGAAGATCGCGCTCGACGAGCTCGGCGACTACCCGTGGTCCGCCGCGGACGTCACCGACGAATAGACGGCGGATCTTCGCTCGCGTTCCGAACGTCAGGGGCGTGCGAGCTCGCGGATCGGCCGTGTCGCCAGCGGGACGATCGCGCATGCCGAGACGAGCGCTCCGGCGACGAGCGTCGGAATGACGCCGATCGTGCCGCCGAGCGCGCCGCCGAGCAGCGTGCCCACCGGCAACGTGCCCCACACGACGGTACGCATCGTCGCGTTCATGCGACCGTGCCGCTCCGCGGGCACGAGGCGATGGCGCAAGCTGATCTGCGTGATGTTGTAGACCGGCACGCACAGCGTCGTCGCGAGCTCGACGGCGAACAGCACGACGAGAGGCTGCGTCACCGTCGCCAGCGGCAGCGCGAGCGGCGCGAGCGCCGGGACGACCATCCCCCACAGGATCGTTCGGCCGGGACCGAAGCGCGCCGCGATGCGCGGCGCGAAGAACGCGCCCGCGAAACCGAGGTTCGCGACGGCGAACACGAGGCCGACGACGGCCGGCGACACGTGCAGCACGCGGTACGCGTAGATCAGATACACGGCGGTGACGATCGACGTGCCGAGGTTCGCGAGGGCAGTCGACATCATCGTGCGCACGAGCACCGGCGAGCCGAACACGACGGCGAGCCCTTCGCGCATCGCCGGCCCGAACGCCGCGTGCTCGCCCCGTTCGCGATGCGTTTCGCGCACGCGCATCGCGGCGAGCGACGCGACCGAGGCAACGTAGGACGCCGCATCGAGGATCACCGCCACCGGCGCGCCGACGAGCGCGATGAGCCAGCCCGCGAGGCCGTTGCCGGCGATCTCCGCGGCGCTGTTGGTGAATTCCAGGCGCGCGTTCGCGCGTTCGAGCGCAGCCGGCTCGACCAGCGACGGCACGAGCGACTGGTACGCGATCGCGAAGAACACCGACGCGGTGCCCGAGCAGGCTGCAACGACGACGAGCTGCGCGTAGCCCAGCACGTGCGCAAGCGCGGCCGCCGGGATGGTCGCGAGCGCCACCGCCCGCACGACGTCGGCGATCAGCATCGTGCTGCGGCGGGACCACCGGTCGATCCAGACGCCTGCGGCCAGCCCGAGCAGCGGGAAAGCCGCGAATTGGGCCGCCTCGAGTGCGCCGACCGCGAAGGGCGTGGCGCCCAGCGACAGGACCGCGACGGTCGGAATCGCCAGGCGGCTCACTGCTGACCCGAAGACGCTCGTCGTCTGCCCGGCCCAGAGCCAGCGAAAGGCCGCCTGTCCCCTCATCGGCCTCCGCCGTTCGGCAGAGCGCAGGACCGTTCCGGGAAGCCCAGGAAATGCAGCGGGGAGAGCATCCCGAGGGGCGATTGCGCCAGCTCACGGAGTGGGCGTTGGATCGTCCGGGCTGCATTTCAGCAAGCTTTTCACGATTTCAACCCAGAGGACGAGCGCGTCCGTTCGCGGCGCCCGCTCGATGACGCAGCCCCTTCGACAAGCTCAGGGCGGTGACGTCGTCGCGATGTGCGCGCGGATGCGTGCTCGGCCGAGGAAGGCCAGTCACCGACATTGTCCACCGATATCCTGATCTCGAGCGATCCGTGGGAGAACCGCGTCGCGATCCTCGAGGACGGCCGGCTTGCGGAGATCTACGTCGAGCGCGAAGAGCGCGTCATCGGCTCGATCTACAAAGGCAAGGTCGTCAACGTGCTGCCCGGGATGGGCGCCAGCTTCGTCGACATCGGGCTCGGGCGCAATGCGTTCCTCTACGTCGACGACATCAACAAGACGCCGCTGAACATCGGTGACGTCGAGGTCACGTCCGGCCGCAGCGGCTACACGATCACCGAGAAGGTCAGCCGCGGCGACGACGTCCTCGTGCAGATCGTCAAGGAGCCGCGCGGGCTCAAGGGGGCGCGGGTCTCGACGAACATCTCGCTGCCCGGGCGCTATCTGATCCTCATGCCGACCGGAAAGTTCAGCGGCGTCTCGCGCAAGATCGAGTCGGCCGACGAGCGGAACCGGCTCAAGGCGATCATGAAGGCGATCCGCCCGGAAGGGATGGCGACGGTCGTGCGCACGGCCGCGGCGCACGTCTCGAACGCCGAGCTGATCGCCGACCTCGGCGTGCTCATCCGCATGTGGCACGGCATCCTCGAGCAGTACAAGCGCGTGCCGTCACCGGCGCTGCTGCACAAGGACATGAACCTCGTCTACAAGACGGCGCGCGACTTCATCACGCCCGAAGTCGGCCACGTCTGGCTCGACGACGAGACCGAGACCGAGAACGTCAAGGACTTCATGCGGCTGCTCGGCCCGCAGTACGTGGACCGCATCGGCTACTACGAAAACGGAAAGCGCCTCTTCTCGGACTTCAAGATCGACGAAGAGATTCAGCGTCTCATGAAGCCGACGGTGAAGCTCCCGTCGGGCGGATCGATCGTGATCGAGTCGACCGAAGCGCTCACCGTCGTCGATGTGAACTCGGGCAAGTTCACCGGCGGCAAGAACCTCGACGACACGATCGTTCGCACGAACGTCGAAGCGGCGACCGAGATCGCGCGCCAAGTGCGGCTGCGCGACATCGGCGGCATCATCGTGTGCGACTTCATCGACATGTCGTCGGAGAACGATCGCAACCGCGTCATCACGGCGCTGCAGGAAGGCCTGCGCAAGGACCGCACGCGTTCGACGATTCAGTCGTTCTCGCCGCTGGGTTTGCTCGAGTTCACGCGCAAGCGCGTCGGCAAGGACCTCGGTCAGCAGCTGCGCGGCAAATGCCCCGTGTGCGAAGGTCTCGGCAGCGTGATGTCGCCGGAGTCGGTGACCATCGGCGCCTTCCGTGAGATCCTCGGGGAGCGCAACCGCGCGGGCACGGGGCGCGCGAACGGCGACGGCAAGCACGTCCACATCGCCGCGTCGCCGAGCGTCGCCGCGCAGGCGGAGTACTGGTACGAAGACGAGCGGCAGCAGCTCGCAGAGCGGCTCGGAACGGCGATCGACGTGTTCGTCGATCCGGCCGCGCATCCGGAGCGCCCGCGCATCGTCTGGGGCGACGAGTCGCTGCCGCCGTTCGCGCCGATCCGCGTCGGCGACGAGTTCGACGTCGAGCTGCTGTCGCTGCGCCTGCCGAATCCGACGTCGGCCGCGGCCATCGTCGCCGGCCGTTTGATCGAGGTCGAGAACGCCGCCAATGCCGCCGGCAAGGCGATCAAGGTGCGCATCCTCGACGTCGACGGCAGCGACATCCTCGCCGAGCCGCGCACGCCGGTCGAAGCGGCGACGGCGATCGGCGACGGCCGCAAGAAGCGCCGTCGCGGCGGCCGCGGGCGTAAGCGCGAGCTCACGCCGGCGGAGCAGGCGGCGGAGCTCCGCGAGCTGGCCGAGGAGGCCGAGAAGGGTCTCGGCGGACGGACGTCCATCGGCATCTCGACGACGGAAGAGGTCGTCGCGAAGAAGAGCATGCCCAAGACGACGGCCCAGAAGGCCGCCGACGGCGCCGTCGCGCTGCTGCCGGGCGAGGCGCTCGCGAGCGGGCGTGTCGCGTCGCCGGCGGTGCTGCCGGGCGAACGTCTTTCCGGGGCCGCGGTGCTTCCCGGCGAACGGCTGTCCGGCGATCGCATCGGCGGCGGTGCGCCGCAGCGCCCGGCCGCGGCAGCCCCGCGCCCGGCCGCGGCGCCCTCGTCCGCGAACGGCGAGGCAGACCACGAAGGTGACGAGGCCGCGGGACGCCGCCGAAGGCGCCGCCGTCGCCGCGGCGGCCGCAGCGCGGGCGAAACGGGTCCGGCGACCGCACCGATTGCGGCCGGAGCGCCGGCCGCCGCGGACGCCGACGCGGACGAGGACGAAGACGAAGCCGTGACGACCGCCGTCGCGGGCGGCGCCGAAGGCGCGAACGGCGACCGTAAGCGCCGTCGCCGTCGCCGCCGCCGTCGCGGGCGCGGCACGGGTACCGGGCAACCCGGCGACGCGGTGGCCGCTGCGGCGACCGACCGCGAGCCGCGGGCCTCCGTACCCGACCGGCACATCTTCCGCGTCGACGCCGAAGGCGGCGCGCATGCGACGGGCGAGACCGCTCCGCCGGCGCCGTCGCGCGCGATCGCGCCGTGGAACCGCAAGCGGGGCGACGTCGCGGTCGGGCCCCCGCCGCCCGTCATGACGGTCCCGCCGGAACCGGCCGAGGCGGTGAAGGCGGCGCGACCGGCGCGCCGTCGCCGCACGGCCGGCGAAGCTGCGCCGGTACGCGGTGGAACGCTCGAGGCTGCTGCGCCGGTGCGGGCACTGCCCGCCCCGGAATCCGCGCCGGCCGGTCAGGCCGCGAGGTCCACGCGCACGCGCAAGGCTGCGGCCCAAAGCGCGGCGCCGGAAGCGGCCGCGCCCAAGCGTGCCGCAGGGGCGAAGAAGACGCCCGCCCGAGCGACCGCTGCGAAGAAGACCCCGGCGCGGGCGGCTGCCGCCAAGAAGACGGCATCGACCGCCAAGAAGGCGTCCGCGACGAAGCCGGCAGCCGCCGCGAAGAAGGCGACCGGAACGCGGAAGGCCGCCGCGAAAAAGACGCCGGCCGCGCGCAAGAAGAAGGCCTAGAAACGCGGAGGGCGGCGTGCATCGCGCACGCCGCCCTCCGCCGTTTCCGATGCGCTGCGCTTAGCGGGACGCCGCCTGCGCGATTCGGCCGTTGATGAAGTTGATCGCGGCGACGAGCTGCGGGTCTTGCGCGATGTCGCCCGGACGGATCTTCTGGTCCTTCGCGAGCTCGCTCTTGATCTCGGGCTCGATGCCGACGGAGTTAATGTCGCGGCCCTTGGGCGTGAAGTAGCGCGCGGTCGTGATTTTCACGGCCGAGCCGTCTCGCATCGGGAAGATCGTCTGAACGACGCCTTTGCCGTACGTCTTCGTGCCGACGAGCGTGCCGACGCCGCTGTCCTGGATCGCGCCCGCCGTGATCTCGGACGCCGACGCCGTGTACTGGTTGACCAGCACCGCGAGCGGGCGTGGCGCGATCGCGTCGTTCTCCGCGTCGTACTCCGTGTCGGTTCCGGCGCGCGACTGCACGCTGACGATCGGTCCGCTGGAGATGAACTTCGACGCGACGTCGACCGCGGAGTTCAAGTAGCCGCCGCCGTTGTAGCGGAGGTCGAGCACGTACGCTTTCGCGCCCTGCGAGTCGAGGCGCTTGAGCGCGGTGTTGAGCTCTTGCGCGGTCGTCGCGCCGAACACCGCGAGGTCGACGTAGCCGATGCTGCCGGGCAGCATCTTCGACGTCACGCTCGGCGCATGGATCGTCTCGCGCGTGATCGTCACGGGATCGAGCGCGCGGCCGCTGCGCTGGATCGTCAGACGAACGCGGGTGCCGGGTTCGCCGCGCAGCGCCTTGGTCACGATCGCCTGCTCGGCCTCGAGCGCCTTCTGGGCGTTGGACTGGCCCTCCATCGCCGGGGCGAGCAGCTGCGGAACCGGCTTGCCGTCGATCGCGCTGATCGTGTCATCCGACTGCAGGCCGGCCTTGTCGGACGGGCCGTCGAGGATCACGCTCTCGACGTGCAGCAGGTGCGTCTTCTCATCGATGCTGTACGAGATGCCGACGCCGCCGAACGACGTGCCGTCGAGCCCCTCGTTGAGCGCCGCGTACTCCTTGGGCGAGAGAAAGACGGTGTACTTGTCCTTCACCGAGCCCAGCACGCCGGCGATGGCTGCGTACGTGATCTGCGACGACGGTGAGATCCCCTCGACCGCCTGCAGCTTGGGCGCGTAGTCGGAGACCGCGCTCGCGGCCTCGCGGTTGAGCGCCTCGGCGTTCGCGACGTCGCTGTCGGTCGCGTGCAGCGGCGGCAGCGACGCGTTGACGTTGTGCTTCTTGAGATAGTCGATCATCGAGGTGCGCGCGCCCTCGAGTGCCGCCTGGCGATCGACCTTTTTGTAGAAGTCGTTCGTCAGGTGCGCGTAGCTGCCGATGAGCTCTTCGGTCTGCTGCGACGAGAGCGCCTGGGCGGCGGTGGCTGCCGGGACGCGTGCGACGGAGAGCGCGAGCAGCGCGGCGAGGGCGACGGGGACGAGGCGTTTCATGGAGTGTCCTTCTTGCTTTCGATGATCTTCTTGGCGGCCGCGAGCTGCTTGTCCGCGGGTCCGTCGATCAGCGTATCGACGGGCTGGGTGACCACGACGTCGGGGACGATGCCCTTGTGGTGAATGTCGCGGCCTTTCGGCGTGACGTAGCGCGCCGTGGTGATCTTGAGGGCGCCCTTGTCGGGCAGCGTGTAGAGACTCTGCACGACGCCCTTGCCGAACGTCTTCTCGCCGACGAGCGTGCCGGCGCCGTAGTCCTGCACCGCACCCGCGGTGATCTCCGACGCGCTCGCGGTGTAGCGGTTCACGAGCAGCACGAGCGGCTTGGCGTCGATCGTGTGCCCGTCGGCCGACTTCACGTCGCGGTCGCCGGCGCGGTCGATCGTGGAGACGATCGTGCCTTGCGGAATGAACAGGCTCGAGATCGACACGGCCGCGTCGAGCAAGCCGCCGCCGTTGTTGCGCAGGTCGAGGATGTAGCCGTGCACGTTGTGCTTCTTGCCGTCGACGAACGCGTCGCGCACTTCGTCGGCCGACGTCGTGCCGAAGTCGGAGAGGCGCACGTACTCGATGCCGTTCTCGATCTTCGCGCGCACGGACGGCACGTGGATTTCGGCGCGTGTCACCTGCACCGTCGAGTGATCGTCGGAGCCGTGGCGCTTGAGCGTGAGGGAGACGACGCTGCCGAGCGGGCCGCGGATCTCGTGCTCGACCGTGTCCAGCTTCTGGCCCAGCGTCGAATGACCGTCGACCGCGAGCACCGTGTCGCCGACGCGCACGCCGGCCTTGATCGCGGGGTTGCCTTCGATCGGATCGACCAAGATCGCGCCGGACTTCGGATCCTGCACGATGTACACGCCGATGCCGCCGAAGCGCCCGCCGCGCAGCTGCTCGTCGAGGCCGTTGATCTCTTGCGGCGAGAGATACGTCGTGTACGGATCGCCGAGGCCGCCCAGCATGCCGGTGAGCGCGACCTGCGTGTACGTGTCGCGCGATGCGAGGTTCGCGTAGCGCGTCTGCACGGACGCGAGCGTGCGCTCGAGGATCGCGAGGTCGCGCGAGCGGTCGCCTGTCGCCATGCTGCGCGGCACCACCGGGTCCTTGACGAGCTTCGCCTTGAGGAACGCCGACAGTGCCTTCTGCTCGCCGCCGACGAGCTGCTGGTCGGCGACAGGCTTGTAATACGCATGTTCGACGCGCTCGTACGCAAGAGCGAGCATCTGCTTTTGCGGGTCCCTCCCCGCGAGCAGCGAGCCGATGTCGATGCCGACGATCTGCTGCCCGCCGCCGATGACGATCGACGGCGCCGCATCGGGGGACGCCGAGGCGCGCTCCGCATACACGGCGCCGGCAGCGGCGGCGACCGCGACGACGAGTGCGGCGGACAACAAACGGGTGCGGGCGGTCAAAAGGCGGTCCTTACGGGAGCGGAAGCGGCAGCGGGGCAGTACTTCTAGGAACCCGCACCGTGAAGGCTTTGTTCCAACGGCCCATCAGGCTCTAACCGTGTTCGTTCACACTTGGACCCGTCTGAGAGGATGGGGCGTCGCCGAACCGCGCGGCGGATCGGGCGTCAGCCCGAACGCGAAGGCTTCGCCGCGGGCGAAGCCGCTAACGAAGGAAGCCCATCGGGTCGACCGGGTTGCCGTGCTGCATGACCTGGAAGTGGACGTGCGGACCGGTCGCGTCCCCGGTCGCGCCGGCTGCGCCGATCGCTTGCCCGCGCTGCACCTCCTGGCCGACCGACACGAACAGCTGCGACATGTGGCAGTAGAAGGTCGACAGGCCGCCGTGATGGTCGATCGCGACCATGTTGCCGCAGTCGCCTTGATAGCTGGCGACGATGACGGTGCCGCTCGCGGCGGCCGCCACGGGCGTCCCGGTCGGCACCGCGATGTCGATGCCCTTGTGCAGGATCATCTTATGGTAGACCGGGTGCATGCGCCAGCCGAACGGTGACGTGATCGGGCCCGACACGGGCCACATCAGCTGCCCGGGCGCGCCCGGTTCGGGCGGTAACTCGACGCCGGCGAGCCGCGCGGCGCGGCGCGCCTGTTCGCGGCGCGCTTCCTCTTCGGCCTGCTTCTGACGGATCAGGGCCTCGAGCGCGGCCTCCTCGGCATCGGACATCTCGTCGAGCTGCGCGACTTCGTTCTGCACGACTTGCCGCTCCGCGTCGGCGGCGGCCAGAAGCTGGCGGCGCTGCGTCGCGAGGCCGTCGAGCGCGAGCTGCTGCTGGCGCGCTTGCGACTCCTCGCCTTCGAGCTCGGTCTGCGTGCCGAGCAGGCCGGTCTGGATCGAGGCAACGTGCGCCTCGTCGCTGCGCCGCGCGCGAATCGTTGCCTCGTTCGCTTTGACGAGGTACCGCACGTCGTTCCACCGCTCGACGAAGTCGCCGAAGGACTGCGCCCGCAGCAGGACGTCGATGTAGCCGAGATCACCGTGCTCGTACGCGTCGACGAGGCGCCGGTTGAGCGCGTCCTGGTGACGGCGCAGCGTCGCTTGCGCGGCGGCGAGCTGGATGCGGTTCCACGCGAGCTTGCGGCGCGTCGAGCCGATGCGGCCGCGGATCTCGTCCAGGCGGCCGTTGACCGAAGCGATGTTGTGGTTCGTCTCGGCCAGCTGCGACGCGATCGAACCGACGCGTGCCTTCGCGTCCGTGAGCTGCGCGCGCTTGACGTGAAGCTTTGCGTGCACGTCGTGGATGTGCTCGCGCTGCTGACGAATCTTGTCGTCGATGCGCGTCTTGCTCCAAGCCGCGCTCGGCAGCAGCGCGAGCGCGAGCGCGAGTGCCAGCGACCGGCGCGACAAGAGCGTCAAGCGCGCAGGTGCCGTCCGACGCTGAACCACGACGCGACGAGGCCGACCGCCGCGCCCGCGGCGAGCAGCTCGAGCGCCAGCGCCGTGTCGTTGACGCGGAACGAGACGAACGCGAGCGTCGCCGCCAGCTTCGGCACGACCTGGTGCTCGGCGAGCGCGAGCACGCCGATCGCGACCGCCGCACCGAGCACGCCCGCGAGCATGCCCTCCGCGATGAACGGCATGCGGATGTACGTGCTCGTCGCGCCCACGAGCTGCATGATCGCGATCTCGCGCCGGCGTGCGAAGACGGTCAGCCGGATCGTGTTCGCGATGACGACCGCCGCCGACAGCGAGAGCAGCGCGATGAGCGCGATGCCGACGCGGCCCAGCACGGCCGCCGTCTTGAGCAGCTTCTGCACGGTGTCCGCCGCGTAGTCGGTCTTCGCGACGCGCCCGTCCTTGGCGATCCACGCCGCGACGGCGGAGACCTGGTCCGGATCTTTCACGCGTACCTTGTACGTGTCGGGCAGCGGGTTGGACGTGAGCAGCGAGGTGTCGAAGTCCTTGCCGAGCACGTCGCGCATGCGCCGCAGGCCGTCGCGTTTGGGCACGTACGCCGCGACGGCGACGCGCGGATCGTGCGCCAGCTTCGCGCCGAGGTTCTTCGCGGCCGCGTCGGCGACGCCGTCCTTCAAGTAGACCGCGATCTCGATCTGCGAGAGCACGCCGGTGCCGAACGTCTGCAGCGTATCGCGGACGTACAGGAACGCGCCGAGCAGCACGATGGTGACCGCGACCGTCCCGATCGCGGTGAGCTGCATGCCGGCGTTGCGGGTGAAGTTCGCAAAGACTTCACCCAGGAAGAACCGCAGTCTGCCCCAGTCCACGGAAATAGTAGCCTCGCTCATCGTCATGCAGAATGCGTCCGTGCTCCAGGCGGACGACGCGACGGCGCATGCGGTCGACGACGGCCTGGTTGTGGGTCGCGACCACGACGGTCGTGCCCTTGAGGTTGATACGCTGCAGCAGCTCCATGATCTCGGTCGTGTTCGACGGATCGAGGTTGCCGGTCGGCTCGTCGCAGAGCAGAAGCTTCGGGTTGCCGACGAGCGCGCGCGCGATGGCGGTGCGCTGCTGCTCGCCGCCGGACAGCTCGCTCGGAAACATGCGGCTCTTGTGCGAGAGACCGACGAGGTCGAGCGCACGCGGCACCATGCGCATCACGTCCTTGGTGCGCGTACCGGTTACCTGAAGCGCGAAGGCAACGTTCTCCCACACCGTCTTGTGCGAGAGCAGCTTGAAGTCTTGGAACACGACGCCGATGTTGCGCCGAAGCTTGGGAATCTTGCCGCGGCGCAGCGTGTCGACGCGCACGCCGTCGACGACGACTTCACCGGTGCTCGGCACTTCCTCACGATACATGAGTTTGAGCAGCGACGACTTTCCGGTGCCTGAATGGCCGACCAGGAAGACGAACGTGCCTTTCTCGATCTCGAGATCGACGTCGTCGAGCGCCCGCGTACCGTTCGGATACGTGAGCGAAACGCCGCGGAGTCTGATCATGCTTCGGACGGCACTCCGGCGCGGGGATTGACCAGGTATTGGGCGGGCCGCGGCTCATACCTCCGGTACGATATGAACTTTGACCTGACCGACGAGCAGAAAGCGATCCGCGACCTCTGCCGCGAGTTCGCGCGCGACGAAGTGGCGCCGCAGGCCGAGCGCAACGACCGTGAGGAGCGCTTCCCGTACGAGTTGGTGCGGAAGATGGCCGAGCTCGGTTTGATGGGGTTGCCTTTCCCGGAGAAATACGGCGGCGCGGGAGCCGATACGATCAGCTACGCGCTCGCCGTGATGGAGATCGCTCGCGCCGACGCCTCGACCGGGATCACGCTCGCGGCCCACGTCTCGCTCGGTGCCTCGCCGTTCTATCTCTTCGGCACCGAAAAACAAAAGGAAGAGTTCCTCGTCCCCCTGGCAAGGGGCGAAAAGCTTTGGGGCTTCGGCCTGACGGAGCCGGGCGCCGGCAGCGACGCCGGCGGCACGCAGACGCGAGCCGAGCTGCGGGACGGTACCTGGGTGATCAACGGCACCAAGGCGTTCATCACCAACTCGGGGACCGACATCACGGGCGGGACGACGATCACCGCGGTCACCGCGCGCGCGCCGAACGGTCGCGCCGAAATCTCGACGATCATCGTGCCGCAGGACACGCCGGGGTTCGTGCGCTCGAAGCGCTATAAGAAGATGGGCTGGCGCGCGTCGGACACGCGCGAGCTCGCCTTCACGGACGCCGAGGTGCCGGCCGAAAACCTGCTCGGCGAGCGTGGCAAGGGGCTGCAGAACTTCTTGACGATCCTCGACGGGGGGCGCATCTCCGTGGCGGCGCTCAGCGTCGGCCTGGCGATGGGCGCCTACGACGAGGCGCTCAAGTACGCCAAGGAGCGGCACCAGTTCGGCAAGCCGATCTCGAAGTTCCAGGCGATCCAGTTCAAGCTCGCCGACATGCTGACCGAGATCGAGCACGCGAAGCTCATGGTGCTCAAGGCGGCGTGGGAGAAGGACGCGGGCCGGCGCGTTCGAGCTCTCCGCGTCGCTGGCGAAGCTGTACTCCGGCGAGGTGTCGCACCGGGTCGTCAACGAGGGCCTGCAGATCCACGGCGGGTACGGCTTCATGGACGAGTACCCCATCTCGCGCATGTACCGCGACCAGAAGATCAACGAGATCGGCGAAGGGACGAACGAGATCCAGCGCCTGGTCATCGCCCGCCAGATCGGGCTGTAGCCTGCGCCGGCGCATTGGTTTATGATTTTCTCACGACCGTTCGGGAAGGTGTCAGCATGAACAAAGTGGTGCTCGGTGCGCTCATCGCGCTCGCCCTCGTCGCCTCGATCGCCGGCGTCGGCGTGCGCCGTGCCCTGGCACACCTCGACCACGGCGCGACGGCGCCCGAGTTCACGCTGCAGGCCGCGCGCGGCGGCGACGTGGAAACCGTCGACCTCAAGGCGGCGCTCGCGAAGGGCCCCGTCGTGCTGTACTTCTTTCCGAAGTCGTTCACGTCGGGCTGCACGACGGAGGCGCACCTCTTCTCCGAGCACGTCCGGGACTTCGCGAACCTCGGCGCCCAGGTGATCGGCGTGAGCGGCGACGACATCGACACGCAGAAGAAGTTCTCGACGCAGGAGTGCCGTTCGGCGTTTCTCGTCGCGTCCGATCCGGGGCTCAAGGTCGCGAAGCAGTACGACGCCGCCCTCGCGCCGGGTTTCGCGAACCGTACCTCGTACGTGATCGCCACGGACGGCACGATCGCGTACGCGTACACGTCGCTCGACCCGACCAAGCACGTCGAGAACACGCTCGACGCGCTCCGGGCGCTGAAGGGCGCAGCGCCGGGCAAGTAACGCGGGTCTGGGTACGACCTCCCGGTGGAGGTCGGCTGGCCGAGTGAGCTCTTTCTTGATCCGGCACGCGCAAAGCGCCGGAAACGTCGCCCGCGAGCGCGCCCTCGCCGAGGGAGCGGCCGTGATCGACATCGGCATGCGCGACTGCGACGTGCCGCTCTCGGAGCTCGGTCAGCGCCAGGCGACGGCGCTCGGAACATGGTGCGCGCGGCATCTCGACCCGATCGACGCGGTGCTGAGCTCGCCGTACGTGCGAGCGCAGCAGACGGCCTCGATCGCGCTGGGCGCCGCCGGCTGGGCGGTGCCGGTCGACGTCGACGAGCGTCTGCGCGAGAAAGAGTTCGGGACGCTCGACCGGCTCACGCGCGCGGGCATCGAGCAGCGCTTTCCGGACCAAGCCGAGCTGCGCAGCGTGCTCGGCAAGTTCTACTACCGTCCGCCGGGCGGCGAGAGCTGGACCGACGTGATCCTGCGCCTGCGCAGCCTGACCGACTCGCTGACGCGCGAGCGCGCGGGGCAGCGCGTGGCCGATCGTCGCGCACCAGGTCATCGTGCTGTGCTTCCGCTACCTTCTCGAGAAGCTCACCGAGTAGCAGCTGCTGGCGATCGACGCGCAGGGCGACGTGGCGAACTGCTCGGTGACGACGTACGTCTACGATGCCCAGGCGCGCGCGCTCGCGCTGCGCTCGTACAACATCGTCGCGCCGATGGAAGAAGCCGGCGAGCCGGTGACGCGCCGGCCGGATGTGCCGCTTGCCCGATAGCGTCGCGATCACCGAAGAGCTCCTGCGCGGCTGGCCGCTGCCGCGCCCGGGGGACGGCGGCAAGGACGAGCGCGGGCGCATCTTCGTCGTCGCGGGTGCGCCGCAGATGCCGGGCGCGGCGGTGCTGTGCGGGACGGCCGCACTGCGCGCGGGCGCGGGGAAGCTGCAGATCGGCACGTGCGCGTCCGTCGCCGCGCTCGTCGGGTGCGGCGTGCCGGAGGCGTTCGTCGTCGCGCTCGACGAGACGCGCTCGGGGGCCATCTCGCGCGGCAGCGCCGCGACGATCGTCGAGCACGCGAACGGCGGGGATGCGCTCGTGATCGGGCCGGGCCTGGTCGATCAGTACGCGTCGGCCGAGCTGATCTCGACGGTCGCGTGGAAGCTCGACGTGCCGGTCGTCGTTGACGCCGCCGCGCTCGCATGCTTCGCCGACCGCGCCGACACGTTCGCGCACCTCGGCGGCCGCGCCGTCCTCACGCCGCACGCCGGCGAGATGGCGACTGATGCTGCGGTGCTCGCGCGAGGACGTCGAGCGTGCGCCGGAAGCATCCGCGCTGGATGCTGCGCGCGTCGTTCGGTGCCGTGGTCGCGCTCAAGGGCGCGACGACGTTCATCGCCGAGCCTGACGGCACGCTCTACCGCAACGACCACGGCGACGCAGGGCTCGCGACGTCGGGCTCGGGCGACGTGCTTGGCCGGCATCGCCGGCGGGCTGCTCGCGCGCGGCGTCGAGCCGCTGCACGCGGCGGTGTGGGCCGTTGCGCTGCACGCGCGAGCGGGCGACGCGCTCGCCGAGCGCATCGGCCTCGGGTTTCTGGCTCGGGAGCTTGCGGCGGAGGTTCCACCGCTGATGCGCAAGCTCTCGGAATGCGCGTCCTGATCCCGCTGCCCGAGCGGGATTTCGATCCATCCGAGGTTGCGGTGAGCTGGTCGGTGCTCAAGGGCGCGGGTATCGACGTCGCGTTCGCGACGCCGCGCGGCACGCGCGCGCAAGCCGACGACGTGATG
Organism: Vulcanimicrobiota bacterium; assembly: GCA_963818845.1. Taxonomy (GTDB): domain Bacteria; phylum Vulcanimicrobiota; class Vulcanimicrobiia; order Vulcanimicrobiales; family Vulcanimicrobiaceae; genus Vulcanimicrobium. The sequence continues at coordinate 354,754 of CAWFTO010000004.1, forward strand.
CTCGACGGCCGCGGACTCACCGTGCTCGGTCCGTTCCTGCGCGCGAACCGCGCCGCGCGCGCGGCGTACCGCCGTCTGGTGCTCGATGCGGCATTCGGCGCGCCCGCGACGTACGCCAGCCTGCGGGCCGGCGATTGGGACGGGCTGCTCCTGCCGGGCGGACACCGCGCGCGCGGCATGCGCGAGTATCTCGAGAGCGGCGCGCTGCAGCGCGTCGTCGCGGACGCGTTCGATCGCGGCATTCCGGTCGCCGCGATCTGTCACGGCGTCGTGCTCGCGGCGCGCGCACGCTCGCCGGCGACGGGCCTGTCCGTCTTGCACGGGCGCAAGACGACGGCGCTGACGTGGTCGCTCGAGCGTTCCGCGTGGCGTGCCGGACGCGTCGCGCGCTTCTGGGACCCGAATTACTACCGGACGTACGTCGAGCGCGCGGGCGAGCCCGCCGGCGCGCGCAGCGTGCAGACCGAGGTGACGCACGCGCTGGCGTCGCCGAAGGACTTCATCGACGTCCCGCGGTGGGCGCGCGACTACGCGCTCAAGACGCGCGGGCTCGCGCGCGACAGCGAGCGCAACGCGCGCCCCGCGTGGGTCGTGCGCGACGGCTCCTATGTGTCGGCGCGCTGGCCCGGCGACGTGCACACGTTCGCGCGCACGTTCGTCGGCGTGCTCGCCGGCGTGCCGTCAGCGTGAGGCGACGGCCTTGCCGCCCAGCTCGATCACCGTCGCGCCGGATGCGGCGGCGGCGCGCGCAAGCTCGCCGCTTGCCGTGAAGAGCAGGCACTGCGTCGTGTCCGCGCCGCGCACGAGCACGGGCAGGCAGCGCGCGATCCGCTCGGCGTCCCAGAACGCGAACGGATCGTCGAGGATCAGCGGCGGCGTCTCGAGCCCTTCGGCGAACATGCGCGCGGTCGCGAAGCGGACGACGAGCGCGATCTGGTCGCGCGTGCCGGCAGAGAGCTTGTCGATGTCCTCGATGGTGCCGGTTTCGGGGACGCGCACGCGAATCGCGAGGGTCGACGGATCGAGGCGCAGCTCGGCGTAGCGGCCGGCGGTGATCGTGCCGAGCACGCTCGCGCCATATTCCTCGAGGCGGCGCGCGAACGCGCGATGCGCTTCGTCCTTGCGCGCTTCGATCGTGCGCCGTGCAAGCACCACCGCGCGCTCGAACGCTTCCAGGCGTGCGATCTCCGCGCGGGTCGCGGCCTGCGCCTCGTCGAGCGCGGCGACGTCGCGCACGTTCTCCTCGCCCGCGCGCAGCTCGCCTTCGAGGTTCGCGACGGCCTTCTCCGCGTCGCGCGCGCGCGCATCGAGCTCCGCGCGCTCCGCCTCGAGCGCGCGGAGGGATTGCGGGTCGTGCTCGGCAGCGGGCTCCGTGCCGCCCGCCAGCAGCGCCGCGTACTCCGCCTGCAGCGCGAACTCGTCGTCGCCTTGCAAGATCGTGTCGCGCTGCATCGCGAGCATCGCGAGCCGTGCGTCGAGGCCGTCGCGCTCCCGTCGCCGCGCCGCGCGCGCCGCCGCCGCGTCGCGTCGCGCGGCGCGGTCACCGTGCGCGTCCGGCACGAGCGCGTCCGCGAGGACGTCGAACCGCGCGGCCTCCGCAAGCGCGCCGTCGCGTGCCGTGCGCGCGCGCGCTTCCGCCTTGAGCGCAGCGCGCTCGCGCGCCGCGAGCGCGACGAAGCGCCCGCGGCGCCGGACGAGCTCATCCATCGCCGCGATGCCCAGCGGCTGCAGCACCCCCGCCACGGCGTCGGCGGCCGTGCGCTCCTCGGCGAGCGCGGCATCCGCGATGCGCTGCTTCGCATCGGCGTCGCGCAGCCGCGCCGCGCGCGCGCGTGCGCGCCCGAATGCGGCGACGGCCAACACGGCCGCCAGCACGGTCGCGACCGCCGTCCACAACCACACGTGCGCGATCGCGACGCCCACGTCCGCGGCCGTGCCCGCGAGCGCGGCCGCGACGAGCGCGCCGGCCAGCGTGCGTCCGCCTTGCCCGTCGCGGCGGGCGATCGCGGCATCGTGCAATGCGGTCGCCGACCGTGCGTGCGCGCCGTCCGCCTGCGCCGCCGCGGCGCGCAGCGCCTCGAACGCAGCGTCGTCGAGCGTCCCCGCATCTTCGCGGCGCAGCGCGAGCTCGCCCCATTCGTCCGGGCTCAGCGACTCGTCGGCAACCGCGCGCGCGGCGGCGTCCGCGACGCTTTCCGCCGAGCGCCAGGAATGGTACGCGTCGTCGAGCGCGCCGACGCGCTGCGCATCGAACGCGGCGACGTCGTCGAAGGCGCTGCGCGCGCTCTGGAGGGCGGCGAGCTCTCCGCGGTACTCTTTGAGCGCTTCGAGGCGCGACCGCACGTGCGCGGCGCGCAGCGAGCGCGTGCGCCGCTCGAGCTCGGCGGCCGCGGCGGCGTCGCGCTCGCCGCGCGTGCGCTCGAGCGCGATGCGCTCGCGCAGCTCCGCGAGATCCTGCAGCGCCGCGCGGGCGGCGGCCGCGTCGCGTGCCTGCGACGCTTCGAGCTCGCGGAGTTTGCGTAGCGGCGCGTTCTTGTGCGCGCGCTCCGTGCCGACGTGCTTGCGCAGCGCGTCATCGAGCCGCGCGAGCGCGCCGAGTGCGGCGTCCTCCTTCGGCCCGCCGCTGAGCGCGTGCGCGAGCGCGGCCGACACTTCGCCGGCGCTCGTAGCGTCGAGCGCGACCGCGCGCTGCCGCGCGCAGGCCGTCTGCATGAAGACGTCGAGCGAGACGCGCAGGTGCGCCTCGCCGGGACTCACGCTGCGGCCGTTGCCCAAGCGCGCGGCCGCGTCGGCGCCGTCCGCGTCGAACACGCGCACGCCTTTCGAGTCGCGATCGAACGCGCGGTGGACTTCCCACGGCTCACCGCCCGCCGTCTCGTACGTGAGCGACGCGGCGTACGGCACGTTGTCCCACGGCCGCCAGCGCTCTTTCTCGCCGCGTCCGAGCCCGTACAGCGACGCGACGATCGCTGCGGCGAGCGTCGACTTTCCGGCTTCGTTCGGGCCGACGACGACGTTGAGCCCGGGACCGAATGCGAACGTGCGGTTCGCGATGCGGCCGAAGCCGTCGATCCGCAGCGCGCGCAGGATCACGGGCGCAGCTCGCCGCCGGCGAACGCGCCGACCGCGAAGCGCAGCGCGGCGCCCGCGTCGGCGTCGCCGTGCTCCGCGGCCGTCAGCAGATCGGCGACGGCGCGGCCGCGAACGTTCGGCTCGTGCGCGATCGCCGCGTAGTCCGCGGCGACGGTCTCGTCGCTCACGTCGATCGCGCCGAGCGCGGGACCGAAGCGCTCGGCGATGAGCTCGCGGTCCACGCGCGTCCCGGGCGCGACCGTTCCGCAGATGCGCACGCGCAGGTAGTCGTCGCGGCCGAACGCGGCGACCGCCGTCTCCACGGCCGCGAGCACGGCGGGCTCGCTGGCGGCGTCGTCGAGCTGCACGTCGACGTCGGCCAGACGCGTTCGCGCGACGGCGACGGGTTCGACGGCAAGGCGCCCGCCGGTGACGGTGACGACGAGCGCGCCGTGCGCCCCGCGTTCACCGAACTTGATCGGCTCCGGCGAGCCGGGATACGCGAGCCGCGGCGCGCCTTTGGCGTCCGTCACGACCGCGCCGCCGTGGTAGTGTCCCGACAGCGCGACGTGCGCGCCCGACGCAACGATCTCGTCGACCGTGAACGGTGCGGTCGCACGCTTGCCGGGAGGGCAGCGGTCTTCATCGCTGCCGTGCACGAGCGCGATGCGCGTGCCGGCGCGGTCGAAGCGCGCCCCGGCGAACGGGCGGCCGGGCTCCGCGGGCGCGTGGCCGAACCCGTACACCGTGAGCCCGTCCGCGAGCGGGTACGGCGACCAGGCCGGCTCCGCGAACACGTGCACGTTCGCCGGGCGGTCGTCTCGCGCGTAGAGCGCGCGGGTCGAGTACGGGTCGTGGTTGCCGGGCGCGATGAGGACGGGGCCGCCGAAGCGCGCGAGCTCGGCGAAGATGAACCGCGCGGTTTGCGGGCCCGCGCGCTCGGCCTCGTACACGTCCCCGCCGAGCGTCAGCGCGTCGGCGCGGCGCTCGATGGCGAGGTCGACGATCCGCGTGAACGCGTCCGCGAGCGCGGCTCGGCGGCGTGCTCCGCCCCGCACCTCGGTGAACGCGGTCTCGAGGTGGACGTCCGCCGCGTGCACGATCGTGGTCTTCCCGCCCATCGCACAGACGTTCGCCGTGCGAGGCGGTGACGTCTCCATTTTCGGCGACCGGCCGAGCCGGGTAAGGAGCCTGCGGAGGCGACGACATGGATACCGCGCGGCAGAACGGCGATCGCGGCCAGCTCACTCGGGCCGTCATCGCGAGCACGATCGGCACCTCGATCGAATGGTACGACTTCTTCCTGTACAGCACCGTGACCGGGCTCGTGTTCGCGAAGCTGTACTTCCCCAACAGCGACCCGCTCGTCGGAACGCTCAACGCGTTCGCGATCTACGCAGTGGGCTTCATCGCGCGCCCCATCGGCGCGGCGATCTTCGGGCACTACGGCGACCGCATCGGACGCAAGGCGACGCTCATCGCGACGCTGCTGCTGATGGGGCTCGCTACGTTCTTCGTCGGCTTCGTCCCGGGCTACGCGTCGATCGGGATCTGGGGCGCGATCATCCTGACGATCCTGCGCTTCATCCAGGGCATCGGCGTCGGCGGCGAGTGGGGCGGCTCGGTGCTGCTCTCGATGGAGTGGGCGCGCACGAACGACCGGCGCGGCTTGATCGCGAGCTGGCCGCAGTTCGGCGTCCCCGCCGGCCTGTTTCTCGCGAACGTCGCGGTGCTCGCGTTCAGCGCGCTATCCGGTCCGGCGTTCCTCGACTGGGGCTGGCGGATACCGTTCTTCTTGAGCATCCTGCTCGTCGCGGTCGGCCTGTGGATTCGGCTCGGCGTGCTCGAGACGCCGACGTTCCGGCGGCTGTCGGAGGAGAACAAGCTCGAGAAGGCGCCGGTCGTCGAGGTGTTTCGCAAGCAGGGCCGCGAGATCGTGCTCTCGGCGCTCGTGCGCATGGCCGAGCAGGGCCCGTTCTACATCTTCACCGCGTTCATCTTTTCGTACGGCACCGCGGTGCTGAACCAGCCGCGCAACTTCCTGATCGCCGCCGTGCTCGTCGCGTCGATCGGCTCGGCGGTGTGGATTCCGCTGTTCGGACAGCTCTCCGACCGCTTCGGACGCCGCAAGACGTACATGATCGGCAGCGCGGTCACGCTCGTGTTCGGCTTCTTGTACTTCGCGATGCTCGACACCGGCGCGCCCGCGCTGATCTTTCTCGCCATCTTTCTCTCGCTGATCCCGCACGACATCCAGTACGGGCCTCAGGCGGCGTTCATCGCCGAGAGCTTCACGCCGCGGCTGCGCTACAGCGGCGCGTCGCTCGGGTACCAGCTCGCGTCGATCATCGCCGGCGGTCCGGCGCCGCTGCTCGCGGCGTGGCTGTTCTCGACGTATCACACCGGGTACGCGATCGCCGGCTACATCGCGGCGTGCGGCGTGATCTCGCTGTTCGCGGCGAGCCGGATGCGCGACTACGCCGGCAAGGACATTCACGACGAATACGACGCCGCCGGAGCGTTCGCGTAGCGAGTCGGGAGCGAGCGCAAGGAGGGGAAACGGCGGGCTCCGGGTATCGTCCGGAGGACCTTTCTCCGCTAGGGGGCCGCGCATGCAACGTTCCTTCTTCTCGCTTTGTGCGGCGGTGGTCGCGGCCGGGCTCGTCGCCGCCTCCGCGCCGCTGCCGATCCGCGCCGACAACGGCCCGTCGGAGGTCGTGATCGGCGCGGCGCTTCCGCTCACCGGCGAAGAGAGCCGCGTCGGCACGTATTTCAAAGCCGCATACGAGCTCGCGACCAAGGAAGTCAACGACGCGGGCGGCCTGGAGCTGCGCGCATACGGCCGCAAGGTCCCGGTCAAGCTGATCATCTACGACGACAAGACCGACCCGTCGACCTCGCGCAACCTCTACGAGCGCCTCGCCGTGCAGGATCACGTCGACGCGATGCTCGGCGGCTACTCGACGGACCTCGTGCAGGCGCAGACCGTCGTGCCCAACCAGCACAGCATCCCGTACGTCGGCGGCGGCGGCGCGGCGTCCGCGATCTACCACCGCGGCTTCAAGACGATCTTCAGCCTGCTCGCGTCGATCGAGAACCTCGCGTACTCCGAGTGCGACTTCATCGAGCAGATGCAGGCAGCGAAGAAGCTGCCCAAGCCGCTCAAGATGGCCATCGTGTACGAGAACACGTCGCACGGTCAGGATTTCGCGAAAGGTCTGACCGACCGCGCGAAGGCCAAGCCCGGCAACTTCCAGATCGTGATGTCCGAAGCGTTCGACCTGCACGGCAAAGACTTCGCGCCGCTGCTTCAAAAGGTCAAGTCGTCGGGCGCGAACGCGTTCATGGCCGACGCCCACCTCGACGACTACATCACGATGCACCGGCAGTACGAACAGTCCGGCATGCATCACGCGTACATCACGTACGGCGCGCGCGGGCCGGAGAAGTCGGCGCGTGACGCGCTCGGCAAAGGCGCCGACTACATCACCGCCGCCGTGTGGTGGAATCAATTGATCCCGAACGCGGCCGTCAAAGCGTTCGACGAGAAGTGGGCGAAAGCGTACGGCACGGGGTCGACGAAATTGACGGCCGAGTGGTACTCGGCGCTGCCGTACGAGACGGCGCGCACGCTCTTTATCGCGTTGACGCAGACGGGCTCGGTCGACAAGGCAAAGCTCGTCGAAACGCTGCGGCACATCGACATCCGCGACACCGTCCTGCCCGGCGGGCACATCCGCTTCGAAGCGGACGGCCAGATCAACGCACCGTACGTCGTGACCCAGAACTTGCCCGAGGGCAAGACCGTCATCGTCTATCCGCCGGCGGAGAAGACGGGAGACGCCGTGCTCCCTGTTCCCGGAAGCTAGCACGCTCTGGACACGCTCTCGACCCTGATCTCCGCGCTGCTCGTTGCGGGGCTGTACGCCGCCATGTCGTACGGCCTCGCGCTGATCTACGGCGTGCTCAAGATCATCAACCTGGCCAACGCCGGCTTCCTGATGCTCGGCGCGTACGTGACGTGGTGGCTGTTCACCGCGTTCGGCGTCCACCCGCTGCTCGCGCCGCTGGTGATCGTCCCGGGCTTCTTCCTGATCGGCTGGGCGCTGGAACGCACGCTCGTGCGCCGCGTGCTCGGCGCCGAGCCGATCATCTCGCTGCTGCTGCTGTTCGGCGTGTGGCTCGTGCTGCAGAACATCGCGTACGTCGTGTGGACCGGCGACACGCGCTCGATCGAGACGCCGTTCGTCGAGGCGACCGTCAACGCGGGCGGTCTGACGCTCGCGGTGCCGCGCCTCTACGTCTTCGTCATGGGCGTCGTCGTGCTGGTCGTGCTGCAGCTGTTCCTCACGCGGACGTACCTCGGGCGCGCGATTCGCGCGACGGCGCAAGACCGTGACGCGGCCCGGCTGGTCGGCGTCGACGTCGACCGCGTGATGGGCATCGCCTTCGGCATCGGCATCGCGCTTGCGGGCTTCGGCGGATCGCTGCTCTCGCTGCTGTTCTCGTTCACGCCCGACTTCGGCCGCACGCTCTCGCTCAAGTCGTTCTGCATCGTCGTGCTCGGCGGGCTGGATTCCATCGTGGGCGTCGCGTTCGGTTCGCTCGCGCTCTCGCTGGCCGAATCGTTCGGCGTGCGCTACATGCCGGCGTCGCTGCAGAACCTGATCTCGTTCGTCGTCCTGGTCGTCGTGCTGGTTGCGCTGCCGCGCGGCATCGCGGGCACCGTGCGAGCGCTGCGCCGTGGTTAGGAACGCCGTGATGGCGGCGATCGCCGTCGCAGCGCTGTGCCTCGTGCCGTTCGTCGCGCCGGGCGCGGAGTACGCGCTCGACGTGCTGTTCCTGATCTTCCTGTACGGCGCGATGGCGACCGCGTGGAACCTGCTCGGCGGGTTCGCCGGCCAGGTCTCCTTCGGCCACGCCGCGTTCCTGGGCATCGGCGCGTACGCGACGACGATCCTGCTCGCGCTCGGCGTCTCGCTGTGGCTCGCCGTCCCCGTCTCCGCGCTGCTCGCCGGTGTCTTCTCGCTGGTGATCGGGCCGCCCGCGTTCCGGCTACGCGGACCGTACTTCTCCATCGCGACCATCGGCATCGGCGAAGCGACGCGTCTGGTCGCGCTCAACTGGAACTCGCTCACGGGCGGCGCGTCGGGTCTGACGCTTGCGAGCGCACCGCCGATCGTGCAGCAGTACTTCGCCGCGCTCGCGCTCCTCGTCGCCTCCGTCGGGCTCGCCGCGTGGATCCGCGTATCGCGCTTCGGCTACGCGCTCGCCGCCGTGCGCCAGGACTCCGACGCCGCCGAGACGCTCGGCGTCGCGACGACCGTCGCGAAGACGCAGGCGCTGTTTTTGTCGGCGTGCATCCTCGGCGTCGCAGGCAGCGTCTACGCGCTGCACTACCTCTTCGTCAGCCCCGACTCGGTGTTCGGTTTCTCGACGGCAGTCTCGCTCGTCATCATGCCGATCATCGGCGGTCTCGGGACCGTGACGGGCCCGCTCATCGGCGCGGTCGTGTACACGTTCATCCGCGAGCAGCTCGCCGCGACGCTGCAGAACGCCGACCTGCTCGCATTCGGGCTGCTGCTGATCGCGATCGTCGCGTTCGAACCGAAGGGCATCCTCGGGATCGCCGACCGCGTCCGGCGCGCGCGTTCGCGCAAGACGCCTGCGGCCGCCCCTTCGACAGGCTCAGGATGACACCGGACGAGCTCAGGATGACACCGGAGCCGATTCTCCAAGGGCGCGGGTTGACGAAGCGCTTCGGCGGGCTCGTCGCGGTCGACGACGTCGACATCGACGTTCCGGCCGGCGAGATTCTCGGACTGATCGGGCCGAACGGTGCCGGGAAGTCGACGCTGTTCCGGTTGATCTCGGGCGTGATGAAGCCATCGGCCGGAACGGTGACGTTCGCCGGCCGCACGATCACGGGCCGCTCCGCGCACGACGTGTGCGTGGCGGGCGTCGCGGTCACGCACCAGATCGTGCGGCCGTTCCGCGAGATGTCCGTCGTCGAGAACGTGATGGTCGGCGCGTTCTTCGGCCACCGCCCCCGTCCGCACGGCCGCGCGCACGCGCGCGCCGCGGCGATGGAGGCCCTCGAGCTGTGCGAACTCGCCGATCGCGCCGACACGCCCGCGCGCTCCCTGACGCTGGGCGGCCACAAGCGGCTCGAGATCGCCCGTGCGCTCGCGACGCGCCCCCAAGTGCTGCTGCTCGACGAGGTGCTCGCGGGTCTGAACCCGACCGAGACGGACCGGACGCTCTCGCTCGTGCGCGCCGTCCGTGAACGCGGCACGACGATCGTCATGGTCGAGCACAATCTGCGCGCGGTGCGCGGCGTCTGCTCGCGCATCGTCGTGCTCGTCGAAGGGCGGAAGATCGTCGAAGGCGATCCCGACACCGTGCTCGCCGACGAACGGGTCGTGCGCGCGTACCTCGGGACGTCGGCGCATGCTTGAGATCGACGCGCTCGCCGTCGCGTACGGCGACGTTCAGGTGCTGTGGGACGTCTCGCTGCGCGTCGAGCGAGGCGAGATCGTCACGCTCCTCGGCGCCAACGGCGCGGGCAAGACGACGCTGCTGCGCGCGATCTCGCGCACCGTGCCGGTACGCTCCGGCTCGATCGTGCTGGACGGTGAACGGCTCGAGCGTGCGCCGTCCAAGCGCATCGTCGACCTCGGCATCGCGCACGTGCCGGAAGGCCGCAAGCTGTGGCCGGACATGAGCGTCGAGGACAACTTGCTGCTCGGTGCATACACGCGGCGAGCGCGGCCGGCGGTGCAGGACTCGCTCGCGCACGTGTTCGGCCTGTTTCCGCGTGTCGAGGAGCGCCGGCGCCAGATGGCCGGCACGCTCTCGGGCGGCGAGCAGCAGATGGTCGCCATCGCGCGCGGGCTGATGAGCAGACCGTCGATCCTGATGCTCGACGAGCCGTCGCTCGGGCTCGCCCCGATCATCGTGGCCGAGATGTTCGAAACGATCCGTCGCGTGAACGGCGAGGGCATCACGGTGCTGCTCGTCGAGCAGAACGTGCGCCAAGCGCTCGAGATCGCGACGCGCGGCTACGTGATGGAGACGGGCCGGGTCGTCACCAGCGGCACGCGCGACGAGCTCCTCGCGAGCGACGAGATTCAGAAGGCATACCTGGGTCTCTGACGGCGGATCCGCTAGCCGAACGCGACGCCGCGGCTCGGGCGAAGCCCGAACGCGAAGGCTTCGGCGAAGCCGAAGCCGCTACGGCAGGGACCCTTCGATGACGGGCTGGTTCGAGGGCGTGACGACCTCGACGTGATAGCCGCGGCGGTACGCCGAGTTCGGCACGATCCACAGCGTGTACGTGCGGTACGGGCGCGACGGCTCGCCGCCGTCCAGCGGCGCTTCCTCGAACAGCACGACGCGCGCGCGGTCGGCGTTCGCGCTCAGATATTCCTGAATCTGACGGAACCCCGTCGACGTGTGCGGTCCGAGGAGAAGCACCACGGCGAACTCGTTGCGGAACCGCACGGGTGCCTTGATGCCGAGGTGCTCGAGCGTCCCGGCGTCGCGCACGACGAGCAGCTCCTTGCCGGGACCGACCACGCTGGTGGTGCCGCGCTGCAGCGCCTGGATGCGCACCTCGCGGCACGCGGTGAGCAGCAGCAGGACGGCGAGAACGCCGGCCCACCGCTTCATGGAACGTTCGCGAGCATCGCGCGCAAGCGCGGTTTCTCGACCTTTCCCATCGCGTTGCGCGGCAGCGCGTCGATCGGGTACAGGTGCTTGGGCACCTTGAAGCTCGCCAGCCGCTCGCGCAGCGTCGCGAGCGCGACGTCGGCGTCGAACGCGTCGTCGGTCTCGACGAACGCGACCGGAATCTCGCCGCGCGCGGCGTCGGGCTGTCCGACGACGGCCGCGGCGCGAATGCCGGGGATCCGCAGCAGCTCGTCTTCGACCTCGATCGGATAGACGTTGAACCCGCCGCTAATGACGAGCTCTTTGAGGCGGCCGTTGATCACGTAGCCGCGCTGGGGATCGAACGTCGCAAGATCGCCGCTCTTGTACCAGCGCCGTCCGCCCGCGTCGAGCGCGAACGCCGCCTCCGTGGCCTCGGGATTGTTCCAGTACCCCTTGAAGACGTTCGGGCCGTGCACGCGAATCTCGCCCGCGTCGCCGGACGCGATCTGCGCGCCCGACGCCGGATCGCCGAGCTCGACGTCGACGTTCGGCAGCGGAAAGCCGACGGTGCCGGCGTGGCGCGCTCCGTCGTAGCGGTTGCTCAGCGCGAAGCCGAATTCGGTCGAGCCGTAGCGCTCGAGGATCGAGACGCCGAAGCGGCGCGCGAACTCTTCGTGCACGCTCGCCGGAAGCGCGGCCGAACCGGACACGAACAGGCGCATGCGGTCGAAGCGCACGCCGTCGCCGGCGTGCTCGAGGATGCGCACGTACATCGTCGGCACGCCGAAGAACATCGACGCCTCGCCCGCGCCGAGCGCCGCCACGACCGACGGCGCGTCGAAGCGCTCGCGCAGCAGCACGCGCGCTCCCGCGACGAGCGTGCCGTTGAGGCCTGCGCCCAGGCCGTGCACGTGGAAGAGCGGCAGCGTCAGCAGCAGCGTATCGTCCGCCGTCCATCGCCACGCTTCGATCAGCGACCGCGCGATCGCGACGAGGTTGCCGTGCGTGAGCATCGCGCCCTTCGAGCGGCCCGTGGTGCCGCTCGTGTAGATCAGCAGCGCGACGTCGTCCGGGGCCAGAGCCGGCGGGTCCGCGAGCGGCGCGATCGACGCGTCGTGCGCCCACGCCTCGACGTCGTCGAGCCGAACGACGGTACGGCCGTCGTGCGGCGCGACGAACGGCGCGCTCTGCGCCGAGACCGCGATGACGGAGGGCATTGCGTCGCCGAGGATGTGTTCGAGGTCGGACGTGCGGTAGAGCACGTTCACGGTCACGACGATCGCGCCCGCGCGCAGCCCGCCCAGGTAGGCGTAGACGAAGCCGGGGCGGTTTTCGGCGTAGATCGCGAGGCGGTCGCCCGGGTGCAGGCCGGCCGCGCGCAGCTTCGCCGCGACGCGCAGCGACGCGTCGCGCAGCTCGGCGTACGAGTCGCCGTCGAGTGCGAGCGCGGCGGGACGTGCGAAGGCGTGCGCGTCGAGCGCATCGAGGACCGACCTCATCAGGCAGCGGGTTCGCCTACGCGCCCAGCCGGTCCGCCAGCTCGCCCAGATCGCGCACGGCGAGGTCGATACCGGGGTCGGCCCGGACGTCGTGCGCCTGGCGGGGGCCGTACTCGGTGGGCCGCGCCACGAACGCCGTCCGCATGCCCTCGCGCGCCGCGGCGTGGAGGTCGTCGTTGTGCGCCGCGACGAGCATCACGCGCCCCGGCTCCGTGCCGAGCAGCTCGACGGCGCCGCGGTACACCTCGGGGTCGCGCTTGTAGCGCCGGAAGAGCTCAGCCGACAGCACGACGTCCATCGGCAGCGGCGCGGACTTCACGAGGTCCGCCAGCAGGCGCACGTTGCCGTTCGAGAGCGTCCCGACGATGTACCGGCGGCGCAGGCGCTCGAGCCCGGCGACGGTGTCACGCCACGGCCGCAGACGGTGCCAGCGATCGACGCACCAGCGGCGCGCGTCCTCGTCGAGTGCATCCGCGAACCCGTACCGCGACGCGAGCGCGTCGAACGACGTGCGGTGCAACGCGTCGATCGTCGTCCACGGCTGCTCGCCGCGGCGCACGCGGTCCATCGACGGCGCGTACTCGCCGCGCCAGTCGTCAACGAACGCGGCCCAGTCGACGTCCAGGGTGCTCCGTTCGCCGAACGCGCTCAGGTCGTCGATGAGGCTGGTACGCCAGTCGACGAGCGTGCCGAAGACGTCGAAGACCAGCGCTTCGAGGCCGTCGATCAGGTCAGGTACCGGTGGAACCACGCGAGCGTACGCGGCCATGCGTCGGCCGCCGCGCTCGGAACGTAGCTCGCGCGCGTGTCATCGAAGAACGCGTGCCCCGCCTCGTCGTAGATCTTCACGTCGTGCGGCACCGTCAACCGCGCGAACATCGCGCGCACGTCGTCCGGCAAGATCGACGTGTCGCGTCCGCCGAAGCTGCCCATGAGCGGCGTCGTGATGCGGCTCGTGAAGTCGAACGTCGACGCCGTGGTCGGGTCGCCCCGCTTCGTGCCCGGGCGTACGTCGCCGTAGAACATCGACGCCGCGCCGAACCCTTTCGAGTCGATGATCGACTTGAGCACGATCCCGCCGCCCATGCAGAAGCCGGTGATGCCGATCTTCGCGTCGTGCGCCTGCGTGCGGATCCAATCGTGCGCTGCGACGACGTCCGACGGGACGAAGCCCTGCGCGTTCATCTGCGTCGCGAGCGGCGAGAACACCGCGATGTCCGTCACGCCGTCGCCGCTGGGCGCGTTCAGGCGGCCGTAGAGCTGCGGTGCGATCGCGATGTAGCCCGCCTTGGCGTAGCGCCGGACCACGTCGCGGATCGTCGCGTCGACGCCCCACACGTGCTGCACGACGACGACGCCCGGGGTCGTCGCCGTGATGCTGCGCGGCATCGCGGCGTACGCGCCGATCGGGCTGCCCGCGGCGGGCGCAAGCTGCGGACGCGAGACGGTGATCGCGGGATCGTCCTCGGGGACGATCGGCGGATGCGGCTTGCCCAAGCCGTCGGTCTGCGCGCCCGCGGCAGTCGTTGCGCCGAGCGTCAAAGCGGCGCCCGCGCCGAGCGTCACGAACCCGCGGCGCGAGAACTCGGGCTTGGTCGCATGTTGGGGATCGGTGAGCATGTCGTCGTTGCGCATGGCGTTCTCGTCAGGAAGCGTAGAGGTGGCCGCACGACGTGGCGCGCGCGCCGGCTTGAACGGACGAGAACACGACGACGTTATAGTTTCCTGAGAGCAGCTTGCTCTCGGGCGCCTTCACGACCGAACTCGACCGTCCGTTCGTCATGTCCTTCAAGAAGTACGCGGGTCCGCTCGTGCCGACGTCGTCGCACGACGGCCCGCGATAGATGCGAACCGACTGCGCGCGGCCGGCCTGCGTGCCCTGCAGCACGACGACGATGCGCGTGGTCGCGCCGGCGGAGAACAAGGTAGCGGTGCCGACCTGACCCGAGGTGTTCTCCTGTTCCATGCCGCGCTGGACCCCGACGCCCGGGTCGCCGGGATACGACTGCGCGACGGCGGCCGCCGTGGTGAGCAGAACCGCGGCGAGCGCGGCGACGAATCGCTTCATGAAACCTCCCGGGCGCGGAGAGCGGACTGCGGTGTTCCGCTCCTCGCCGAGCGCTCCTGGCCGGGCAGGGCGCCTCGGCCGCGAGGCGAGAAGCTTGCGGACGTGGACGCCGGTGAGCTCATGGAACGAGTCCGTGACGGAGACATCACCGCGTTCGAACAGCTGTACGATCAGTACCACCGGCTCGTCTACGGAATCGCGCTCAAGATGCTGGCGACCGAGGCGAGCGCCGAAGACATCACCCAAGCAGTATTCATGAAGCTGTGGACCAGCGCGGCGGCGTACCGCCATTCGAATTTCACGGGCTGGATCGCGCGCGTCACGCGCAACCTGGCGATCGACCTGCTGCGCGCCACCGGGCGGAATGCCCAGCTGCCCGTGCACGTGATGCTCGACGCACCGGGCGTCGACGACGCGGTGGCGACGCGTATCGACGCCGAGCGAGCACGTTCGGTCATCGCCGGCCTGCCGGAGGACCAGCGCACGGCGATCGAGCTCGCGTTCTTCCGCGGCCTCTCGCACGCGGAGATTGCGGCGCAGACCACACTTCCGCTGGGAACCGTGAAATCACGCATCCGAACCGGTCTGCGGGCCGTTCGTAACGCGATGTCCACCGGGGTCCCGACGTGACGCCTGACCACGACGCGATGCTCGATGCGGTCGCGGCATTGGCCGTCGGCGCCCTCACGCAAGCCGAGGCCGGCGACGCGCGCGCTCACCTCGCGCAGTGCGCGACGTGCCGCACGGAGTTCGCCGAGCTGTCCGAAGCCGTTCCGATCGCTGCGCTGGCCTCGTCGGCGCTGCCCGACGACTTGCCGCCCGCGCAGGCCGCCCGCTTGAAGCAGAAGCTGCTGCATGCGGCAGTCGCAGCGCGTTCGCCGGCCGTCCCGATGGCCGCGTACGCGCGCATCGTGCCGGAAACCGGCATGCTGCCGTTCGCGCCCGGCGTTTCGTGGTCGGTCGTCGCCGCGAGCGGCATGACGATGATCTACTGGGTCTTCGAACCGCCGGAGGGCGCGTCGCTTCCGCCCGAGGAGCACCCGCAGGCGCAAGGCGGCATCGTGCTCGACGGTGCGATGACGCTGCACTACGGTGACGGCACGCGCCAGACGTGCCGCGCCGGCGAGGTGTACGCGATCGCGCCCAACGTCGCCCACACCGCGCACTTCGCCGAGCGCACCGTGCTGTTCGACGTCTACACGCCCAACCACACGGAGTTCGAAGCGCGATACCGCGCGACGCTCGGCGCCTGATCCTTCGACAAGCTCAGGATGACATCGCTCGGCTCACGATGACCGCTCGGCTCAGGATGACATCGCTCGGCTCAGGATGACATCGCTCGGCGTGGGGATCACATCGGCCGGGGTGATCAGTGGAAGTTTCGTGCTCGCACCTTGTCGGTCGTGCCCAGCGTGTCGAGCGGCCAGCAGCGCTTCATGATCACGTCGATGCAGCCGGACTCTTTCTGCAGGACGCCCTCGACGATCAGGTTCTGCGAGCCGCGGATCGTGCGGCGGTTGCGCTCGTAGACGTCGGGCCGCACGATCACGTTGACCAAGCCGGTCTCGTCCTCGATCGTCAGGAAGACGAAGCCTTTGGCCGTGCCGGGGCGCTGGCGCGTGATGACGAGGCCGCCGATCTTGCAGACGAGGTTCTTCGGCATCGCCGGCAGACGGTTCGCGGCGAGGACGTTCTGCGCGTCCAGGAACGACCGCACGTGCGCGATCGGCTGCACGTCGCTCACGCCGGTCGCGCTGATGTCGAGCGTCGTCCGCTCGACGGCGGTCAGCGCGGGGAGCGCGGGCTGCGGCTCGTCGACGATCTCCATCGCGCGGCCGAGCTCGCCGCGCGCCTCGCGCTCGTCCAGGCCGCGCAGCGCCCACATCGCTTCGCGGCGCGTCGGATGCCACGGCGCGAACGCGCCGGCGGCGGCGAGGTTCTCGAGCGCGTCGCGGTCGAGGCCGGTGCGGCGCGCGAAGTCGACGAGGTCGTCGAACTCGCGCGCCGCTTCGACCAGCGCGCGCTCGAGCCGTTGCCGCTGCACCTCGCCCATCCCGCGCACGAGGTGGAAGCCGAGCCGTAGCGCGCCGTCCGCGTCGACGAAGCTCCACCACTCGCTCTCGTTCACGACGATCGGCTTGACGACGACGCCGTGCCGCCGCGCGTCGTTGACCAGCACCTCCGTCGAGTAGAAGCCCATCGGCTGCACGTTGAGGATCGCGGCGCAGAAGACGGCCGGTTCGTGACACTTCACGTACGCCGACGCGTACGCGAGCAGCGCGAACGACGCGGCGTGCGACTCGGGAAAACCGTAGTCGGCGAAGCCTTCGAGCATGTGGTAGAGGCGCTCGGCGTCCTCGCGCGCGATGCCGTTGCTCACCATCCCGTTCATCAGGCGCGGGTAGAGCTCGGCCATGCGGTCGCGCGAGCGCTTGTGCCCCATCGCGCGGCGCAACCGGTCGGCTTCGCCCGCGCTGAAGCCCGCGGCTTCCATCGCCATGCGCATCCCTTGCTCTTGGAACAGCGGCACGCCCAGCGTGCGCTCGAGGATCGGCCGCAGCGACGGATGCGGGTACGTCACCGGCTCGAGCCCGTTGCGCCGCCGCAGGAACGGATGGATCATGTCGCCTTGGATCGGGCCCGGACGAATGATCGCGACCTGCATCACGAGATCGTAGAAGCAGTGCGGCCGCAGACGCGGCAGCATCGACATCTGCGCGCGCGATTCGATCTGGAACACGCCGATCGAATCGGCTTTCTGCAGCATCTCGTACGTCGGGCGGTCGTCGGGCGGCAGTGCGCCCAGCGACCACGCCGCGCGCTCGGGATAGCGCCTGCGGTACAGCGCGAAGGCGTCGCGCAGCAGCGAGAGCATGCCCAGACCGAGGAGGTCGATCTTGATCAGCCCGAGGTCGGAGAGATCGTCCTTGTCCCACTGCACGATCGTGCGGTCGCGCATCGTCGCCCACTCGACCGGCGCAACGGCAATCAGCGGCGAGCGCGTGATCACCATGCCGCCGCTGTGGATGCCCATGTGCCGCGGAAAGCCGTCGATCCGGCGGCAGATCGCGAGCAGCAGCGCGCCGAGATCGCCGCCGACCGGCCCGCGCAAATGCACGTCCGGATCCTGTCCGAAATCTTTGGCTTTGAAGCCATACAGTCGCCGAATCGCATCAGCGCCATTGTCACCCTGAGCCTGTCGAAGGGCGGCGTGCTCATCGGCATCGTGGAAACCGGGAACGAGCGTGCGTCCGGGCTCCCGCTCCGAGGCAAGGTCATCCTGAGCTTGTCGAAGAGCGCGCGAGCGAAACACGTTCGAGCCCGTGTCGAGATCGCGCCGCTTCGTCACCGAGTCGGGAATGTCGGAGCCCCCGTCGTGCTCGACGCCGAGCGCGCCCGAGAGCGACTCACGCGCGTCGTACTCGCGCACGATCGCATCGACTTGTCCCAGCGTCAGGCCGAGCGCCTTGCCGACGTCGCGGATCGCCGAGCGCGTGCGGTACGTGATCACCTCCGCCGCCATCGCGGCGTGCTCGCGTCCGTAGCGCTCGTACACGTACTGGATCACCTGCTCGCGGTCCTGATGCGCGAAGTCGATGTCGATGTCGGGGATCTCACCGCGCTCCTCGCTCAGGAAGCGCTCGAAGAGCAGACCGCCTGCGATCGGATCGACCGCCGTGATCCCGAGCGCGTAGCACACCGCCGAGTTCGCCGCCGAGCCGCGGCCTTGCGCGAGCACGCCCAGGCGCCGCGCGGCGTTCGCGATGTCCCACACCACCAAGAAGTAGCCGGCGAGGTCCATGCGCGCGATGATCCCGAGCTCGTACTCGAGCTGGCGCTCGACCTTCGGGTCGAACGGCTGCGCGTAGCGCTCGCGCGCGCCGTCGTACACGAGCGTGCGCAGGTACGATTGCGCCGAGCCCTCCTTCTCGGGAATGGGGTAGAGCGGAAATTCGCCGTGCAGCTTGTCCAGCCGGAACGTGCACTGCTCGGTGATTGCGATCGTGTTGCTGATCGCCAGCGGGAACTCGGCGAACAAGCGCGCCATGCGCGCGGGCGTCTTGAGGTCGTGCTCGTGGTTGGGGCGCAGCAGCGTGCCGGCGTTCTGCAGCGCGGTCGCGTACTTGACGCACGTGAGGACGTCGGTCAGGCACGCGTCGTCGCGCGTCGCGTACGCGACGCCGTTCGTCGCGACGTACGGCACGTCGAGCCGCCGCGCGAGCTGCACGAGTGCGCGGATCAGCGCGGGGTCCTCGGGCCGCACATGGTGCTGGAGCTCGAGGTAGAAGCGGCCGGGGAAGAGGTCGCGCAAACGCGCGCCGATTGCGACGGCGCCGTCCGTGTCGCGGCGCAGCAGCGCCTTCTCGACCAAGCCGTTGCGGCCGCCGGAGAGCGCGATCAGGCCGGCAGTGCGGCCGTCGAGGTCCTCGAGCCGCAGGCGCGCGTCGCGCTTGCGCCCGCGCAGCTGGGCGGCCGAGATCGCGCGCGCGAGGTTGCCGTAGCCCGTCTTGTCGGCAGCGATGAGGACCAGGCGCGGCGTGTCGGTCGGCACCTCCTTCGCGGGACGGGCCGGCCTGCTTGTCCGTCCTTCGACAAGCTCAGGATGACGCGCGAGAAGCTCAGGATGACGCGCGACAAGCTCAGGATGACGCGCGACAAGCTCAGGATGACGTGCCGAATCGGCCGGCTCCAGCGTGAGCTCCGCGCCGCAGAGCGCCGCGAAGCCGGGCGCCGCCGAAGCCGCCTTGGTGAAGCGGACCGCGCCATACAGGCCGTCCCGGTCGGTCAGCGCGATCCCGCGCAGGCCCAGCCGGCGGCCGCGCTCGACCAGCTCCTCGGGGTGCGAGCCGCCCTCGAGGAAGCTGAAGTTGGACCAGCAGTGGAGCTCTGCGTACTCGGTCGTCGGCATCGTGGACGCCGAGGCTACGCGAACATATGTTCGATATCCCGTGTGGCCTTTTGGCGTTCGGAGCATGATTTCTGAGCTGAACGACTATGAAAAGTTAGTCAGATGACTACAGAATAGTTATCAATCGACCCGTTTTTGTGTATGATCAGATTCTATGGAACTCGGGCTCAAGGTCTTCGGGAGCGAGACCCGGACGAGGCTCGTCATCGCGACCGTCGCCTTGCGCGAATCGTATCCGCGCGAGATCGCGCGCCTCACCGGGGTGCCGCTCGTTACGGTTCAACGCGTCGTCGACGAGCTCGAGCGACAAGGAATTGTCGTCTCCCGCTTGTCGGGGAACCAGCGGCGCGTGACGGTGAATGCGCAATGGATCGCTGCAGACGAACTTCGCGCGCTTGCCCTGCGGCTGCTCGAGGCCGCCCCCGATTTGCGCGCCGCTTTGGATGCCGAACGGCGCCGCCCGCGGCGCCGCGGAAAACCTCATGATCGCGCCGGACGCGACGCTGCGTGACGTCGCCTTCGCGGTCGGAACCGCGCTGGACCGTGCCGGCGCGCACGCGGTGCTATGCGGCGGCAGCGCGGCGACGTTCTACGCACCGGATGTCTATCAGTCGGAAGATCTCGATTTCGTCCTGACGTTCGGCTCCGACGACGCCGCTGCCGCGCGGTCGGCGCTCGAATCGCTCGGCTACAGGCTGCGGAACGCGATGTTCTTTCACGACACCTCGCATTTCACCGTGGAGTTTCCGCGCGGTCCCCTGCAGATCGGAAACGATGTCGTCAGCGACATCGAGACGTTGCGCCGCGGCGACGAGTCACTGCACATCATTCGGCCGACCGCGGTCGTCGAGGATCGGCTCTTGAAGTATGCAGCGTGGGACGATTTCTCGGCGTTGCGCGCGGCGGTCGGTGTCGCACTCGAAGCGCCGATCGACCTCGACGCCGTGCGAGCGTTCATGCAGCGCGAAGGCGCGGGCGGCTACCGCAAGCGATTCGATGAAGCGATGCGCGTCTTCGAGCGCCGAGTGCGCGAACGTCGCTTCTGACCGCCGGCGGGACGCGCTCGCGCCAGCGCTGCACCTCGAGACGACGGTGCGATCACGCAGAACCGGCCCGCGCAAAGTCCTCCTTCGGCTCCGCTGAAGGTGCGCCCGCGAGTTCTCAAAAGCTCACGACGTGCGCGGTCCGCCGCTCGCGAATCACTCGCTCGCGAATCTCTCGTGCTCGGAAAGTATCATGGACCACACGCCGGAGTCGGCGCCGGATTGGATCGAAGACGTACGTCGCGAGTTCGCGGCGAACCAGGCCGTGCGGCGGGAGTTTCGTGCCGCGCGCAATCGCGGCGACATGTCGTGGTCCTTCGACCGGCACTGGCCGCAGTCGCTCGCTCCGCGGCCGTTGCCTCGTACGATCTGGATGTACTGGGAGCAAGGTTGGGATCAGGCACCCGAGCTCGTTGCGCTCTGCAGCGAATCGTGGGTTCGGCGCAATCCGGGCTGGGAGGTCCGACGTCTGGACCGCAGCAGCGTGCGCGTGTATGCCGAAATCGAGGGATCTCGTTGCGGGGAAGACGATCGGTGTCCAAGCTTTCGCCGACATCCTGCGGCTCTGGCTGCTCGCACGGTACGGCGGGGTATGGGTCGACGCGAACACCGTGTGCAGCAAGCCGCTCGACCACTGGCTGCCGGCGCTCATGCAGAGCGGTTTTTTCGCGTTCGCGAAACCGCGACCCGATCGGGAGCTCGCGACATGGTTCCTCGCGTCCGAGCCGCAGGGCTTGATCGCGAGCAAATGGCTGGCACTCGCGCAGCGGTATTGGAGCATCGTGACCGCGACGGACGAGTACCTGTGGTGCCACTACCTCTTTTCGTACGGATGCCGCACCGACGATGTGCTCGCGGCCGGTTGGGCGGCGACGCCGCACGTGCGCGCTTACGGGCCGCTGCAGCCGCAGATGCTCAAGTTGGGCGCCGACGTCGAGCGCGAGGTGTTCGAGAGCGTCGCCTGCGACGCCATACCGGTCTGGAAGCTGACGCACGGCGCGCAGGTTCCGGACGACGCGGACGAGACACCGCTGGCGTCGTTGATCCGAGCGCTCTTGGCGTTGTGACGCTGCCGCTTACTCGGCGACGACGGGCTTGATCGTTCCGAACCGGCCCGCGCGAAAGTCTTCGAACGCGCGCTGGATCTCGTCGACCGCGTTCATCACGAACGGGCCGTAGCGCACCATCGGCTCGGCGATCGGGCGCGCGTGGAGCAGCAGGACGTCGAGCGGACCCGTGCCGGGGTTGTCGAGCACGACGGCGTCGCCGCCGGTCCCGAACACGGCGTAGTCGCCGCGCCGCAGCTCGCGCGTCCCGATGCGCGCCGCACCGCCGAACACGTATGCGGTCGCGGTCCAGTCCTGCGGCACGGGCTGCTCGATGCGAGCGCCGGGCTCGAGCGTGGCGTGGACGTACGACCACGGCGTGACGGTATGCACCGGTCCGGCCGTACCGAACGACTCGCCCGCGAGCACGCGCGCCGTCACGCCGTTCGCGGGGTGCGCGACCGGGATCTCGTCCGCGCGCACGTCGCGGTAGCGCGGCGCGAGCGCCTTGTCGGCTCGCGAGAGGTTGACCCAGATCTGGAACCCGTGCCGGTGCCCGCCCGTGCGCTGGAACGCCTCGCTCGGCATCTCGGAGTGGACCAGGCCCGCGCCGCCGAGCATGTACTGGGCGTCGCCCGGTCCGAGAATTCCGTGGTTCCCGTGCGAGTCGAGGTGCTCCATCTCGCCGGCGATCAAGTACGTGATCAGCTCGAAGCCCTTGTGCGGGTGATCGGGTGCGCCTTCGGCCTCGCCGGGGCCGTGGTCCATCGGGCCCATCTCGTCGAGCAGCAGAAACGGGTCGATCTGCTCGACGCCGCGGGACGGGATCGGGCGGTGGACGAGAAAGCCGCCGCCTTCGAGGGTCGCGGCGGCGGGGATGACGCGAGCAAGGGGGCGCGCGGTCAGGGTCGGGTTCGGCATCGTGTACTTACCAACAGTAGCCGAAGCCGAAAGGCTGCGCTCAGAGCGCGATCGTCGCGCGCATCACCGTGACGGCCGGCCCGCCGACGGCGACGCGCCCGATGCGGTCCGGCGGTTCGCCGCCGACCTCGACGTGCGCTTGCCCGGGCCGGCCGACATGCATCCCTTGCACGACGTCGTACGCGCGCTCGGCGACGATGCCGTACCGCGCGCAGTACGCCGCCATGCCGCCGGTCGCCGAGCCGGTGAACGGGTCTTCCTTCACGTCGCCGAAGTCCGCGAAGTGACGCGCGGCGAGCGCGACGCCGCGCGCGTGCCGCGATTCGTCTGCCCGCGCGAAGACGTGCACCGAGAACCAGTCGCGCGGCTCGCTTCGAAACAGCGCGCTGCGGTCCGGCTCGATGCGGTCCAGCACCGCCTCGGACGCGAGCGCGACCATGAGCTGCGGCGTGCCGGTGCTGACCGTCTGCGGCTCGAGGTCCGCAAAGAGCTCGTCTTCCCCCACGCCGAGCGCCGCCGCGATCCTCGCACGGCCCGCGCGCGCGAGAAACGACGGTTCCGGCTGGGACATCGTGTACGTCGTCACGTCGCCGGCGCTGATGGTCACGGGGACGAGCGCGGCCGGCATGCGCAGCCGCACGACGGCGCGATCGGCGGCGATCGCGCCGGACTCGCGCAGCGCGTGCGCCGTCGCGATCGTCGGATGGCCCGCCAGCGGAATCTCGCCCATCGGCGTCCAGTAGCGCACGACGAAATCCGCCTCGCCGTCGCCGGGGAACACGAAGCTCGTCTCCGAGAGGTTCGTCTCGCGCGCGAGCGCTTGCATCGTCGCGTCGTCGAGGCCGCGCGCGTCGAGCACGACGGCGCACGCGTTGCCTGCGAACCGCTGCGACGTGAACGCGTCGACCCACGTGACGTCTCGCTCGCGTACCATGCGAGCGCCTTCGCCGCCGGTTCGCGACGTGTCCCGCCGGGGTAGAGGGCGGTGGATGGGCAAACGAGTGCTGCTCGCGATCAACGCGCGTGCCCGGCGCGGACGCGAGGCGCGCGATCGCGCGGCCGAAGCGTTTCGCGCGCGCGGCCACGAGGTGGTCGAGATCACGCGCGACGCGCCGCCGGGCCAGCTTTCGCCGGAGATCCGCGCGCGCAAGGACGACGTCGACGTCGTCGTCGTCGGCGGCGGGGACGGAACCCTGCTGACCGCGCTCGACGGTCTGATCGAGACGAAGCTGCCCCTGGCGATCCTCCCGCTCGGCACGTTCAACGAGCTGGCGCGCACGCTCGGCGTGCCGCACGATCCCCAAGCGGTCGCGGCGCTCGTCGACGAGGGCGTGCCCCTGCAGCTCGACGTCGGCCGCGTCAACGGCGTGCCGTACTTCAACGAAGCGTCGATCGGCCTCTCGACGCGCGTGACGCGGCTGCAGACCAGCGACGTGAAGCGGCGGCTCGGGCTGCTCGCGCTGCCGGTCACGACGTGGCGCGCGATGCGTTGGGCGCGTCCGCTGCACCTCGAGATCGAGGACGAGCACGGCGAGAAGCGCGTCGTGCGCGCGGTGCAGCTCACCGTCGCGAACAGCTACCGCTTCGGCGGCGTCGTGGAGAATCCGGAAGCGAGCCTCGAAGACGGGCGCTTGTGGCTGTACTCGATGGATGTGCCGACGTGGTGGCACGCGATCGGCATCATCCTGGCCGTCGCCGTGCGGCGCTTTCCGCACGCGCCCGACACGCTCGCCGTGCGCGGGCGGCGCTTCGTCGTCCGCTCCGTGCACGGCCGGCGGCACGACGTCTTCGCGGACAGCGAGCCGGTCGCGCAGCTTCCGGCCGAGTTCACGATCGAGCCCCGCGCCGTGACGGTGCTCGTCCCCCAAGACAAAGCCGCGGAGGTGCGCTGATGCTCGACTTCGTGCGGCCGAGGCTGTACGCGCCGGGAATCAACCGCATCGACCCGCGCGAGCTGCGCGTGCGCGGCATCCGCGGCGCGATCGTCGACCTCGACAACACGCTCGTCGGGTTTCGCGCGCTCGCGCCGCTCGAAGAGGACGCGCGCTGGGTCGCGCGTGCCGCGGATGCCGGCGTGCGCGTGGTCGTGCTCACGAACAACGGTACGCCGTGGGCATCCGAGGTGGCGAAGAACCTCGGCGTGCCCTGCATCCCGCGCGCTCGCAAACCGCTGCCGGGCGGTTTTCGGCGCGCGCTCAAAGTGCTCGAGCTCGAGGCGCACGAAGCGGTCGTCATCGGAGACCAGCTCTTCACCGACGTCCTCGGCGCGAAGCTCGCGGGGCTCGACGTGATCCTCGTCGACCCGCTGGTGCGGCACGATCCGTGGAACACGCGCCCGCTGCGCTGGATCGAACGGATCATCATGCGCGGCGTGCCGCGCGCGTAGCGTGGGCGACCGTCTCGCCGAGGCGCGCGCACGGCTCGAAGCGATCGCGCGCAGCGAGCGCGCGCGCCCCGAGATCGCGCACGGCACGCGCTGGTGGCTCGGCGACGGGACGGCGCCCCTTGCCGTCGTGCTGCTGCACGGCCTGACCAACAGCCCGCCGCAGTACGACCGTCTGGGGTCGCAGCTGCACGCGCGCGGGCACGCCGTCATCGTGCCGCGCATGCCGCGCCACGGCTATCGCGACCGCATGACCGACGCCATGGCAGAGCTGCGCGCGGGCGAGCTGGAAGCGAGGGCGCTCGAAGCGGTCGCGATCGCGGCGCTGTGCGGCGAGCGCGTCGCCGTCGCCGGCATCTCGGTCGGCGCGACGCTGGCCGGCTGGCTCGCGGCGCGCACGCGCATCGACGTCGCGGTCGCGGTCGCGCCGTTCTGCGGGCTGCGTCAACTGCGCGGCACGATGAACGATCGTCTCGGTGCGCTGCTGTGCGCCGCGCCGAACGTCTTCGGCTGGTGGGACCCGCGCGCGAAAGAGGCGCAGCCGCCGCCGCACGGCTATCCGCGCTTCGCGACGCGCGCGCTCGGCGAATCGCTGCGCATCTCGACGGCAATCGGCGCGGCGCCGCCGGGCGCGTCCGCGCGACGCGCCGTGCTGATGCTCAACGATCACGAGCCCGTCGTGAACAACGCGCACGCGGAACGCCGGTTCGCGCCGCTGCGCGAGCGCGGCGTCGACTACGAGCGCGTCGTCCTGCACGGCTTGCCGAAGATCCACGACATCATCGAGCCGGCGATCCCGCAGGCGCGCACCGAGCTGGTCTATCCGCAGCTCATCGCGGCGATCGAAGGCTGAGACCGCGTCGCGGCGTCCGCGCTCGCGCGGCTGCGCTCAGCTGCCGGTGGGGCCCTTTCCCATGCCGGAGTGGCCGCCGCCGACCTCATGCTCGTCGTCGCCGCGCGTATCGCCCGTGTCGGTGTCGTCCGGGCTGCCCGCGCGCCCGCCGATGTCGGACGCGCCGGCGGTCGGGTCGTCGTCTCGTTCGTCGTTGCCGTTCATCCGTCGTTCGCGCCTCCGCTCACGCTGTTGCCGAGACCGCCGCCCAGCGCGTCGCCCGGCGGATCGCCCTCTTGCTCGTGCGCGTCCGCGAGCACGTCCCCCGGCCGCTCGTCCCGATCGTTCATGCGCTCATCGTTCCCACTTCATCGCGCGGTGAAAGGATCGTGCGTTCGACCGGGTACGACAGACCGATGCGGTATCGGAATCTCGGACGCTGGGGCGTCAAGGTCTCGTCGGTCGGGCTCGGCTCGTGGCTCACGTACGGCGGCAGCGTCGAGGAGGACGCCGCGCGCGCGTGCATGCTGCGCGCGTACGAGCGCGGCGTGACGTTCTTCGACACGGCCGACGTGTACGCGCGCGGACGCGCCGAAGAAGTGGTCGGCCGCACGCTGCGCGAGTTGCCGCGCGATCAGGTCGTGCTGGCGACGAAAGTCTACTTCCCGATGGGCGACGGCCCGAACGACCGCGGCCTCTCGCGCAAGCACATCCGCGCCGAGATCGACGCGTCGCTGCGCCGTCTGCAGGTCGAGTACGTCGACCTGTACCAGTGCCATCGCTACGACACGAGCACGCCGCTCGAAGAGACGGTCGAAGCGATGAACGACCTCGTGCGCGCCGGCAAGGTGCTGTACTGGGGCGTGAGCGAGTGGACCGCCGATCAGATCGCCGCCGCAGTGAACCTCGCTCGCGCGCGCGGGTGGGCGGAGCCGGTCTCGAACCAGCCGCAGTACAGCGCGCTGTGGCGGCGCGTCGAGCAGCGCGTCTTCCCGGTGTGCCGCCAGTACGGGCTCGGCAACGTCGTCTGGTCGCCGCTCGCGATGGGGATCCTGACCGGCAAGTACACCGACGCCGCAAACCCGCCGCAGGGTACGCGCGCCGCGGGCCGCGCGAAGGACATGATGGAGGACTACTTCACGCAGCCGGTGCTCGACGCCGTGCAGCGGCTGGCGCCGCTCGCGAAGCGCGCGGGCTGCACGCTCGCGCAGCTCGCGCTCGCGTGGTGCCTGCGCACGGACGCCGTGTCGTCGGTGATCGTCGGTGCGACGCGTCCCGAGCAGGTCGACGATAACGTCGCTGCCGCCGATCTCGACGCCGATCCGGCGATCTTCGAGGAGATGGACCGCATCCTCGCGCCGGTCGCGCCCTTCGAACCGTACACGGCCTGACCCATGTCATCCTGAGCTCGTCGAAGGAACGCATCGAGCTCGTCAGCGCTGTCGAAGGCGACCGTCATCCTGAGCTTGTCGAAGGATCAGTTCTCGCTCGGGCTCGGGTTGTCGCTCGTTTCGCCGATCAGCGTGCCCATGAACGCGCCGAGGATGTCCTGCGGCGCATTGTTCTGCGGCCCGCCGATGACGCTCCAGTCGAAGTACTCGTTCACGTCGGAGCGCCGCAGCGTGCTCTCGAGCGTCTCGAGCGCTTCGTCGGAGTTGATCATCCACAGCAGCACGACGGCATCGACCTCGCGCGCGCGCTCCATGACGTGATAGCGGTACGCCCAGATGACGCCTTCGTCTTCGTCGATGAACGCTTCGTTGAGCTGCGCGACGCGATTTTGCAGAAACGCGGTCGCTTCGTCGGTGTCCAAGTCATACCAGGCGGGACGCGGGATGAACGTCGTCAGGTAGAACTGCGGCGGGTCGAGGTCGTCGTCGTCGTCCTCGACATCGTCGTCGTCCGGCTCGTCCCTGTGATCCAGCGGGTCCATCGGGTCCATCCCGAGTCCTGTACCCCGCGCGGCCGGGGATGGCCCCTCCACTCCGGTGCGGCCGTTCAGTCGTACATCCCGCGCACCGTCCATGCCGTGCCTTCGCGTGCGATGCGCAGCAGTGAACCGTCCTCGAGGCAGACGTCGTACTCGTCGCGCGCGAGCGGCGTCCCTTCGCCCGTCGAGCGCGCCCACCAGGCCTCCTCGACGCGCCACGGGCCGGCGAGTTCGACGACGACTTGCGGCGGCGAGCCGACGAAGCGCGGCGCGCCGCCGGCGACGCGTACGTCGATCGGACGCGGCTCGATCAGCCGCAGCTGTACCGTCGCCGACGCAGCACGCGCGGGCGACGGTTCGGCGCAGTGCGCGGCGTTCGTCGCGAGCGGCGCGAGCGAGAACGGTTCGAGCACGAAGCGCCGCTCGATGCGGGAGCCGTCGACGACGCGCGCGCGCAGCGCACGTCCTTCGCCCAGTACCGCGTCGAGCCGTGCGAGCACCACGCCGAGCACGTCCGGATCGGGATCGCTCGCCGAGAACAGCGAGAGCGCGACGCCGCCGCCGGCGAGCTCCTCCGCGGCGAGCCGCAAACCGACGACGGGTGCCGTCAAGACGACGCCTTCGAGCCGCGCGCGCAGCAGATCGAACAGCGTCGACCCAACCGCGGTCGGCTGCGCGACGCGCGTCGTGAGCTCGCGCGACTCGCCGTCCTCGCAGTCGAGCCGCAGCACGAGCCGTCCGGCGCGTTTCCCCGCCGTGCTGAGATCGTCGGCCACCCAGCCGACGAGCGTGCGCAGCGCGAAGAGCACCTGCTCCTCGGAGCTCGCCTCGCCTTCGCCGTAGAGCGCGCGGTCGACGTGCAGCGCGCGTGCCCGCGGCTCGAGCGGACGGTCATCGACGCCGCGCGCGAGCGCGTGCCAGCGCGCGGCTTGGGGGCCGAACCGGCGCACGAACGGGCCGTGCGGAAGCGCCGCCAGCGCGCCGAGCGTCGTCACGCCGAGCAGCCGCAGCCGCTCGCGCACAGCCTGCCCTGCGCTCGTCGAAGCACGGCGCTCCGCATCGGGCTCGTCATCGAGCAGCTCCAGCGGCAACGGTGCGAGGAACCGGGCCGCGTCGCCGCCGCACGCCGTGCCGTCGCCGCGCCACGCGGCGGCGCGAGCGACGAAGCGGTTCGGCCCGCAGCCGAGACGGAAGCACGCGCCCTTCGACGAGCTCAGGGTGACACCGGAGCTCAGGCGTCGACGGGGTTTGCGGCGAGCGCGGCGCGGACGGCGCGCAGCAATGCGGGCGGATCGCCCGCGATGCCGCGCATGTCGACGAAGGCGAGGCCCAAGCCGCCGTCCTCGACCACGGGCGACGCGGCATCGAGCGCGTCGAGCACGCCGTTCCAGGCGCGCGCGGCGGCAGCGGGGTCGTCGAACACGGTCCGCGCCTCGGTCGCAACGGCCTGCGCCTGCACGAGCGTCATCCCGCGCCGCACGCCGAGCGCCGCCGCCGTGAGGGTGCAGTCGAGCACGCGGCCGTGCCCCGAGCCCGTCGAAGAGCGGCCGGCCAGCACGAGCGGCGCGTCGAGATCGATCTCCGGGTCGTTCAGCCGCGCGACGGCGAGGCGGAATGCGGGGGCCCAGACGCAGACGACGGCCATCGGTTCAGCGTTGAAGGAACATCATGCTGCACGCGCTCGTCCTGCTCGCCGCGATTCCCACGTACGGGCCGCTGCCCGCCGCGTCGGGTTCACCCACCCCGGCGCCCGCGTACCTGCGCGTGCCGACGACGGCCGGCGAGGCGCTGATCGTCGATTCGGGCTCGACGAACCGCGCCGGATACCGCCTGCGCGTGTACGCCGACGGCACCACCGCGCTGCAGCAGGGCGACGTTCCGCTCCGCAAGCACGTCTCCGGAGTCGCTCGTGAAGCGCTTCTTCGCCGACCTCCAGGCGGCCGGGCCGCTCGATCGCCTGACGGTGGGACACTGCATGAAGAGCACGTCGTTCGGGTCGACGACCGCAGATCGGATATCGCGGCGTCATATCGCCCGACGTGTCGTGTCCGGGCACCTCGGCGCCGGCGCGCGCGCTCGCGGTCGACGCCACCGCGCTCGCGAGCGCGGCGGGCGTCTCGATGCTCCCGCGCGCCGGCGCGGCGACGAATCCGTTGTGAAGATGAGACGGCGCTGAGAGCGGCATGAGCGTTCGCTGAGATCGCGTGATTCGATGCGGTGCGCGAGCGTACGATGACCGTGCGGACTTTTTCCGCACCGCATTCATCGACGAACCATCCGCATCAGGAGACATCCGATGTTCACGAAAACACTCGTCACGACCGCGCTGCTCGCCTCGCTGGTCGCACCGCTCGCCGCGAACGCCGGCGAAGTCCAGAACCGGATCAACCACGAGAACACGCGCATCAACCAGGGCGTGCGCAACGGCTCGCTGACGCACGGCGAGTACCACCGCCTCGACAACTCCGCCGACCGCATCCAGGCCGAGCGCAACCGCGACCTGCGCCGCGACGACGGCCACCTCACGACGGCGCAGCGCCGTCAGCTCAACCGCCAGCAGAACCGGCTCTCCGACCGCATCTACTTCGACAAGCACAACCGCGCGCGCCAGCGCTGATCCTCGGTCACCGTCCGCTCGCGAAGATCCGCGAGCGGCGGGCGATCTTCGAACGCGTCGCATCGCACGAGCGCGTCGCCCGTCGGGGCGGCGCGTTTGTGCTTGCGGACCACCGCGCGCACGTCGAACCCGGCGAGCTCGCCGAGATGACCCGACGGCCCGTTCCAGCGCACGCGCTCGATCGCCGTCTCGACCCGCAGCGTCGCGAAGTAGCGCAGCTCGGCCGACGCCTCGTCGCCGAGCGCGACGAGCAAGGTGTTCGACCGGTGCGCCAGGCTCGCCAAGCGCGTCCACGTCGCCGCGCCCGTGCCCCGGCCGCTCGGGAGCGCCGGGATCGCGACGACGGTGAACGCACCGGAGCGGACGACGATGTCCGCCGCGCGAGCCGCCTCGACCGGTTCGCCCGACCGGACGATCAGCAGCCGCTCGAGCCGCACCCCGGCCGCCGCGAGCGCGGGCGGGAAGAGATCGACCCCCACGATCGCCGCCAACCCGCGCCGCGTCGCCGCCGCGAGCAGCCGCGCGGCGAGCGCGCTCCTTCCGGAGCTCGGCGCACCCTCGAGCGTCGCGATCGTCCCGCGCGGGAAGCCGCCGCCCAGGGCGGCGTCCAGCGGGGCGATCTCCGTGCGGACCAGCGCCTCGTCGCCCAGCGCGAACGCGGCCGCCGTCGCCTCGCGGTGGCGGTGGTCGAGACGTTCGCGCAGGGCCGCGAAAGCCTGCGCAGAGGCTCTCGGCGGGGCGGGGACGGCGCTCATGGGAGGCCTATGCTAATCGAACATATGTTCGATTACAAGCCCCAGATCAAGCCTATCCGGGACGCTCGCGCGTCACCAGGTAGCCGAGCAGCAGCAGCACCAGGATGTCCCGGTGCGTCTCGTCGAGCGCGTAGTCGACCATCGCTTCGTCGACGAGCGCGAACGACCCGAACAGCACGATGCCGAGCGTGAAGCCGGCGTCGTCGTCGCCGCGCGCGAACGCGAGGGCGATCGCCGTTTCCACGCCGACGACGCCCGTGAGCAGCGCACCGACGGCCTCGCGCGGGAGCCGCAGCGGTGCGAGCAGCCGCTCGATGGCGGCGAAGTTCTTCGAGCCGAAGGCCGCAGCGGCCGGAAGGAGCTCGAACTCGGCACACAGGTCGCAGATGTTCTTGACCGCGGCGAGCCCGTGCCAGGCCGAGAGCACGGCGAGCAGGACGCGGCGGACGGACGGCATGTCGCTGCTCTTCCCAGGAAGGGACCCGGGTCCGCCGTGGGGATGAAGGGCAGAGCCCGTGACCTCCGCTCCCATGATCTCCGCCTCGTCGATCGGCGTCGCCCCGCTGCGTTACCTCGACCGCACGCTCGACAACGGGCTGCGCGTCCTCCTCGTACCCGACCGCCGCGTGCCGTCGGCGGCGATCAACGTCGCGTACCGCGTCGGCGGCAAGGACGACCCGCCCGGCCGCTCGGGGTTCGCGCACCTCTTCGAGCATCTCATGTTCAAAGGGACGTCGCGCACGGCCCCGGAGACGATCGATCGCCTGACCGAGGACGTCGGCGGCTACAACAACGCCTTCACGTCGGACGACATCACGAACTACTACGAGGTCGTGCCGTCGAACCACGTCGAGCGGCTGCTGTGGGCGGAAGCCGACCGGCTCGCCTCCCTGGCGGTCAACGCGCAGAACTTCGCAACGGAACGCGACGTGGTGATCGGCGAGTACGACCAGCGCATCCTCGCCGAACCGTACGGGATGCTCGACGAACTGGTCAACCGTGAAGCGTACGCGGTGCACCCGTACCGCCGCGGCGTCATCGGCAGCCCCGAGGAGCTGAACGCGGCGTCGCTCGACGACGTCGTCGCGTTCCACGCGACGTACTACCGGCCCGACAACGCGGTGCTGGTCGTCGCGGGCGACATCGACGCGGACGAGACGTTCGCTGCGGTCGAACGCTGGTTCGGCGCGATCGCGACGCCGTCGGCGCCGGTTCCGCGCGTGCGCGTCGTCGAGCCGCCCCAGCGCGAACCGCGCACGTTCACGTACCGGGCGGCGAACGTGCCGTTGCCGGCCACCGAGGAGGCGTACCACATCCCCGAAGCGGCGCATCCGGACGCCGCCGCACTCGACGTGCTCGAGACGCTCCTCGGCGCCGGACGCAGCTCGCGCCTGTACACCTCGCTCGTCTACGAAAAGGAGCTCGCGACGAGCGCGTACGCGGCCGCCGACTTGCGCGAGCAGCCGGGACTCTTCGGCGTGCGCGTGACGTGCGCGCGCAGCGTGTCGCTCGAGGACGCGCGCGCTGCGCTCGCGGCCGAGCTCGACCGCGTGCGCGGGGAGGCGCCGACCGAAGCGGAGATGGCACGGGTGCGCACGCAGATCGCGAGCAGCGTCGTGCGCTCGCGCCAGACGAACACGAACGTCGCGCTCGAGATCGTGCGCGCGACGACGGAGCGCGGCGATCCCGAGCTCGTCAACGGCGATCTCGCGCGTTACCTGGCCGTGACGGCCGAGGACGTGCAGCGCGTCGCGAACGCGTACCTGCGCGCGGAGAACCGCACGACGGTCGACTATCTGCCGCAGGACGAGCGCGCGTGATCCCGGTCGCGGGGCCTCCGCGCGACGCGACGCTGCCGGCGCCGGCCGAACGCGTGCTCGACAACGGGCTGCGCGTCGTCGCGTTCGCCGAGCGCAACCTCCCGCTGATCGCCGCGCAGCTGATCGTGGGCTGCGGCGGTGCGGCGGAACGCGAGGACGAAGCGGGCCTGTCGGCGATGGTCGCGGCGCTGCTTGACGCAAGGCACGCAGACGCGCAGCGCCACGGAGATCGCCGCCGCATCGGACGCGCTGGGTGCGCGGCTGGGCGCGGGATCGGGCTACGACGCGTCCATCGTGAGCGTCGCTGCGACGACGCCCGCGTTTGCGCACGCGTTCGCGCTGCTCGAAGACGTCGTGCGGCATCCTGCGTTCGCGCCGGCCGAGTTCGAGCGTGTGCGCACGCGTTCGCTCTCCGACCTCACGCTCGCGTACGCGAACCCCAGCGCGCTGGCGCGCGGCGTAGCGCAGCGCGTGGCGTACGGCGGAGCACCGTACGGGCACCCGACCGCCGGAACGGCCGCGACGCTCACCGCGCTCGACCGCGAACGCGTCGCGTGGTTCCACGAGCGTTTCTACCGGCCCGATGACGCGACGCTCGTGATCGGCGGCGACCTCGCCGTCGAGGACGCGTTCGCGCTGGCCGATCGCGTGCTGGGCGCCTGGCGCGCGCCGTCGTTTGCGATCGGCGAGCGGCCGCACGGTGCGATCCCGCCGCCGCGCGAGCAGATCGTGATCGTCGACAAGCCGGACGCCGGCCGCACGGCGCTGGTCGCGGGGCGCATCGCCGTCGAGCGGCGCTCGCCGGACTTCTACGCGGCGACCGTTGCGACGGCGGTGCTCTCGGGGTACAGCGGCCGGCTCAACCAGGAGATTCGCGTCAAGCGAGGACTCTCGTACGGCGCGCACGCGTCGCTCGCGGCGCGGCGCCGGCCCGGAACGCTGCTCGCGTCCACGCTGGTCGACCACGCGCGCGCGGCGGAAGCGACCGGCGTGACGCTCGCGGCGCTGCGCTCGCTCGTCGACGCGCCGCCCACCGACGACGATCTGATCGCGCGCAAGGCGACCGTCACCGGCGCGTTCTTCCGCTCGATCGAGACCGTCGACGGGATCGCTTCCGCGATCGGCGAGCACGTCGTCTACGCCGTGCCGCTCGGCGAGATGCAGGAGTTCGCGCAGCGCGTGGAAGCCGTCGCGGCGAGCGCGGTCCGCGATTGCGCGGCGCGTGCGATCGTCCCCGACAGCTTCGTCGTGCTCGTCGGCGACGCGTCGAAGTTCGCCGGCGGCGTCGCCAGCTTGCACGGTCCCGTGCGCACCATCCCGTTCGACGAGCTCGATCTCGGGTCGCCGTCGCTCGGCGGGCCGGGCGGACCGGCCTAGCCGAACGCGACGGGTTCACGGAACGTGACCCACTACGGCAGCAGCAGCAGCTTCCCGGTCGTCTTGCGCGCCTCGAGGTCGCGGTGCGCGTCGGCCGCGTTCGCGAGCGGGTATGTCCCGCCGATCCGCACGTGCAGCTTTCCGCCGAGGATCGCGTCGAAGAGGTCGCGTGCGCGCCCCATCATCTCCTCGCGCGTGCGGATGTAGTGCACGAGCGTCGGCCGCGTCAGAAAGACCGAGCCGGCGGAGGCGAGCTGCTGCGGTTCGACGGGCGGCGTCGGCCCGCTCGAGTTTCCGAAGACGACGAGCATGCCGCGGGGCTTGAGCAGGCTCAGGCTGCGCTCCCACGTGTCCTTGCCGACGGAGTCGTACGCCACGTCGACGCCGTGATCTCCGACGATAGCGCGCGTCGCCTCGGCGAAGTCTTGCTCCGCGTAGACGATCACGTGGTCGGCGCCGAAGCCGCGCACCAGCGCCGCCTTCTCCTCGGTGCCGACGGTCGCAATGACGGTCGCGCCGCGCGCCTTCGCGAGCTGCACGAGCGTCGAGCCCACGCCGCCGGCGGCCGCGTGGACGAGCGCGACGTGGCCCGCCGCGAGACGGAACGTGTCGTACGCGAGATAGTGCGCCGTCATTCCCTGCAGCATGATCGCGCACGCGTCCTGATCGGTGACGCCGTCGGGAATCGGCACGAGCTCCGCGACCGGAACGGCGTTGTACTCCGCGTAACCGCCCAGGCGCGGCGTGGCGGGGTACGCGACGCGGTCGCCCGGCTTCACCGCGGTGACGCCTTCGCCGACCGCTTCCACCACGCCGGCGCCCTCGCGTCCGTCGATCAGCGGCAAGGGCATCTTGTACAGGCCCGTGCGCACGTAGACGTCGATGTAGTTGATGCCGCTGACGGTATGCCGCACCAGCGCCTCACCTGGGCCCGGGGACGGCGTGGGAACGTCGGCGAGCTGGAGAACCTCGGGACCGCCGGTGCGGTCGACGCGAATCGCTTTCATGTCCGCTTCGGACAGCGGCACGGCGCGCCGGGATTCATCGTGCGCCCGCGATGGTACGCTGAGCGCATGGAACGGCGCGACCTGTATCAGGACGATCTGACCGAAGAGCGGTACCCCTCACCCGCGCGCCGCGACGACGCCGCCGCGACCGAACGGCTCGATCCCGACATCGTCGAGGACGGCGCGGGCGGCGGGGACCAGGACGGCGAGGACGAGGACCTCGAGGACGACCTCGACTAGAGCCCGGTCGCGCCCATCGACTCGTCTTGCGCCGGCGTGGTCGAATTGCGAGCGGCCGCGCTGTCGGGATGAAACAGGTACGTCGACGACGTCGGGTCCAGCGCGCCGGGCGGCGACTGATCGACCATCGTCGCGAAGTGCTGCAGGTCGTGCTGCAGCCTGCGTTCGAACTGGCCGCCGGCGCCCAGCGTCTCACCGAGGCGGCCCAGGATCCCCGCCGGCGGCTCGTACGTCACGTCGACCGTGATGCGCGTTGCGTCCGTGCCGACGGCTTCGAACGTGACGCTGCCGCTGTTGCGCAGGCCGTCGAGCGAGCGCCAGCCGATGCGGCGGTCCGGAATCCAGCCGTCGTTGATCGCGTCCCACGCGTGCTCGCCCGCGACGTCGACGACCCAGTGGCTGCGCTCGGCATCGAGGTACGTCACCTCTTTCACGAACGTCATGAACTTGGGATAGTCGTTGAAGTGCGTGTAGAGCGCGTACACCTGGTGCAGCGGCGCACTCACCGTGACCGACGCGCTGTGCTCCGCCATGCCGATCCTCCTGCGCGGCTCGTACCCGCGGCTCGGATGCGCGCAACGCGGGTATGATGACGCGACCATGATCCGCGTCGACGCCGCAATGCTCAAGGAAACCTACGCCCGGTGGAACGCGGACAAGGCGCCGCGGCTTGCCGCGTCGCTATCGTACACGACGATCTTTGCGATCACGCCCGTGCTCATCATCGTCATCGGGATCGCCGGGACGATCATCGCGGACACGGTCGGCCACGGTCACGGTCACGAACTCGTGCGCGATCAGCTGTTCGGCGCGATTCAGCGCTCGGCCGGTAAGGGCGCCTCCGACGCCGTTCGCGGGATGGTCGATACCGCGTTCAACAAGCCGCGCCAGTCGGTGGCCGCGCTCGTCTTCGGCTGGGTGATGCTCGTGGTCGGCGCGGCCGGATTGTTCGCCGCGCTCCAGGACGCGCTCAACACCGTCTGGCACGTCGAGCCGCCGAAGAAGAGCATCTGGGTGGCCGTGCGCGACCGGATCGTGTCGATCGGCATGCTGCTCGCGATCGGCTTTTTGCTGCTCGTCACGACGGCGCTGAACGCGGCGATCGCGTTCGTGTCGACGTACGTCACGCGAGCGCTGCCGTTCCCCGGCGCGGGTCTGGTGTTCTCGCTGGTCAATTGGATCGTCTCGATCGCGATCATCACGCTGCTGTTCGGGCTGATGTTCAAGTACTTGCCGGACGCCGAGATCGAATGGCGCGACGTCTGGACCGGCGCGCTCGTCACCGCGGTCGCGTTCGTCCTCGGCCAGGCGCTGATCGCGTTCTACCTCGGCCGCGCGGGCGTCGCGTCGGCGTACGGCGCGGCCGGCTCGCTCGTGGTGCTGCTGCTGTGGGTCTACTACTCGTCCATGATCCTGCTGTTCGGGGCCGAGTTCACGCGCGTGTACGCGGAGAAGCACGGTTCGCGCATCGGCGCGGCAGACGCGGAGAGCGCCGCGGCTCAGGAACGGACGGGTGAGCCGCCGCTCACGAGCCGCGTGCGCGACCACGTCTCGTACGGCTGAACGCGCCGGAAGATCGAGAACCAGCCGAAGACGGCGACCATGGTGAGCGCGAGCGTCGCGTAGCGCGCGATCGCGGCACCGAACCCGACGCGCCGCGAACGGTCGGCACGCACCACGCGCACGTCGGAGACCATCATGCCGAACGTCTGACCGATCAGCCCGACCAGGACGATGACGTACGCGAACGTCGCGACCCACGCCAGCGGATCGTTGCCGACGGAGACGGTCGCATGACCGTGGCTCGTCGCCTGCTTCACGGCATTGACGACGAACGCCGGCACGTCGGGATCGGCGTTGAGCGCCTTGAGCGCCTTGTCGCTGGAGTAGACCGTCGTCTGCACCGCGTGCGCGGCCGGCAGGAGCGCCTGGATGACGATCATGTCGACGAAGAGCGCGGACGCACGCCGCCAGAAGCCCGCGTACGACGTCTCTGCCGTTCCGAGCACCAGCGGTGCCGAGGCGGCGGCGGCGAACCGCGGCGCCCACAGCGCGAACAGCGGGTCGCGCGCGAAGTGGTGGAGCGCGGCGATGCGGTTCGTTGCGTACGGCGTCGACGCCGTCCATTCGGCGAGCCGCAGCGACGGCTCGGCCTGCAATTCACGCAGCTGCTCGGCGAACGCGCCGAGATCGACCTTTCTCCCGAGCGAGTGGAACGTCGACACCGCGATCGCCCGCAGGGCCGCGTCGAGCGAGCCGCAGCAGAGCAGCCCGACGCGGTCCGCCGTGTAGTCGATCTTGCGCAGCCATGGTCCGAAGGCGACGGCGATCGCGCCGTTCTCTCGCCCGTTCGAGCTCATCAGCGAGGTGTAGCGCGTGTGTCCGGACGCGATGTGCCCGAGCTCGCGGCCGATCAGGAAGCGCAGCTCGTCGTCGCGGAAGTGCTCCACGAACTGAGCCGACAGCACCAGCGCGTACGGCTCGCCGATGCCGATCGCGACGACGGGAACGAACGGGTCGTCGCGGACGAACACGT
Source organism: Vulcanimicrobiota bacterium (assembly GCA_963818845.1). Lineage (GTDB taxonomy): Bacteria > Vulcanimicrobiota > Vulcanimicrobiia > Vulcanimicrobiales > Vulcanimicrobiaceae > Vulcanimicrobium. The sequence goes on from CAWFTO010000004.1 coordinate 392,462, forward strand.
GCGGCGCCGGCATGCGCATCATGCGCGCGCACTCTTCGACCACGGCGTAGACGTGGCCGAACTGGCCGGCATGCACCCGAAGGCCCGCGCCGAGCAGGCGGCCGCGCGCGAACGCGACGTACACCATCGCGACGACGACGATCAGCGCGAGCTCCTGCCAGCTCAGCTGGTGCTGCAGTACCCAGCCGAGGACGGCGATGGTGAGCGGCAGGGTCAGCAGCGTCCACACGAACGTCGCGCGCTCGCCGCGAACGCGCAGCGACTCGGCGCCCGAGAACGGCTGCGTCACCCCACTCTCCCTACTTGAGCATGAACCCGCTGGGGTGGGCTTGGCGCTGGTAGGTGAATTTCCCGTTGGTCACGCGATAGAAGTACGAGTTCGGGTCGACGGCGTCGCCCGTCGCCGAAAACGTGTACGAGCCGGTGACGGTGTCGTACTGGCCGCCGCCCGCGAGCGCGCGCACGAGCGCGAGACGGTCGGATGCGGAGCTGCGCCGCACCGCGAGCTTGAGGAGCTGCACCGCCGCGTAGCCGTACGCCGAGACCGGCGGCAGCGGTCCGTAACGCGACTGGTAGAGCTGCACGTCGCGCTGCGCGATGGGCGCGAGCGGATAGTACGGCACGTTCGTGGACACTTCGAGCCCGTCGATGTCCTTCGGGTCGAGCTTGAGCGTTTCGCTGTCGAAGAAGCCTTGCGAGGCCACGAGCCGCCCGGCGAACGCCTTCGCGTGCAGCATCTTGATCAGCGGTCCCATGTCGAGAACGTTCCCGGCCAGCACGACGCAATCGGGCTTGTGCGCCAGAATGCGATCGGCGACGCCGGCGAGCTCGGCGCCTTCGAGCGCGAACTGCTCGAGCGGTGCATCGATGTGCCGCGACGCGGCGCGCCGCACGAAGCCGGCGGCGACGGCGGGTCCGTAGTCGCCGTCCTGCGTGGTCACGACCGGCGCTTTGGAACCGGTCGAGAGCACGTAGGCCGCGATCAAGCTGCCTTCGTCGGAATCTTTCACCGGGAGCCGGAAGACGTTGCGGTAGCCGCGCGCCGTGATGCGGTCGTCCGTCACGGTCGGCACGATGAGCGCGACCTGCGCGTTCGCGTACGCGGGCTCGGCGACGTACGTCGCGGCCGAGCCGACGTGGCCGATCACGGCGATCGTTGCGGGATTCGCGGTGGCGAAGCTCGCCTGCACGGTCGCGTCGCCGGTTGCGTTGTGGTCGTCGTACGCATCGAAGATCAGCAGCGGCTCGTTGAGCAGCCGCTCGCGGTTCAACTCGTCGACGGCTCCGCGCACGCCGTCGAGGAGCTGCTTGCCGGCGAACGCATCTTGGCCGCTCTGGGGGCACACGACCGCGAAACGCAGCGTCGGCGTGAACGGCGACGTCGCGCCGTACGGCGAGATCTGCGCGACGGTCGCCGCGCCGGCCGTCCCGCCGATGCCGGCCAGGAATTGAGCCCGGATCACGGCGTGACGTACGACGCGAGCGTCGTCGCGAGGAAGCCGACCGAGAACGCCATGTTGGTGATGAAGACGCGATCGTTCAGCGCGAACACGTCCTTGGCGAGCGCGATCAGCCGCTCTTCGTAGACGGTGACGGCCAGCGCAAGCGCGACGCCCGCGTAGTACAGCGCTCCCGCGTGCGCGAGGATCCCGGCGGCGAGCAGCGCGAGCGTCATGATCGCGTGCAGCGCTACCGGCCAGACGCGCGCGCTGCGTTCACCGAAGGCTTGCGGAAACGACCGCACGCCGTGCGCGAGGTCGAAGCGCAGGTCCATGAGGGCGTAGAGGATGTCGAACCCGGCGACCCACACGGTGACGGCGACGAACAGCAGGAGCGCGGGAAGGGTGATCGTGCCGGCGATCGCGACGTACGCGCCGAGCGGCGCGCACGCGTCGACCGCGCCGAGCACGAAGTGCACGGTCCACGTAAACCGCTTGCACAGCGGGTATCCCACCGCGCCGAGCGCCGCCAGCGGCAGCAGCTTGACGCACAGCGGGTTCAGCATCGCGGCGCTCAGCACGAGCACGGCCAGCCCCGCAACGATCGCCCAGATCATCACCGACGGCGGCAGCTTTCCGCTCGCGACCGCACGCTTTGCCGTGCGCGGGTTCGCGGCGTCGATGTCCTTGTCGAAGTAGCGGTTCGCCGCCATCGCCGCGGTGCGCGCGCCGACGACGGCGAGCGTGATCCACAGCAGCTGCCACGCCGACGGCACGCCGCGCGCAGCCATGACCGCGCCGACATAGGCGAACGGCAGCGCGAAGAGCGTGTGCTCGACGCGAATGTCCCGCAGAAAGAGCCGAATCGCGTTCATGCTATGCCGTCGTTATCCTGAGGCTTCATGCCGTTCTGAGCCTTCGTGTCATCCTGAGGCTTCGTGTCATCCTGAGCCTGTCGAAGGACGCGCGAGGCACGCGCCGACCGAGGCGCCACATCATCGGCCGAAGCGGAAGCGGACGCGAGGAGCCGCGCCAGGCGTGTCGCCCCTTGGCCGGACCACGCGTCGGCCGTGCCGCGCTTGGCGATATCCGCCAGGCCGTACTCTTTCCAGCGCGCCGTCACACGCTCGCGCGTCGCAGCGTCCATCCGGATTTCCGGTGGCCAGTCGCGCGCGTAGCCTTCGTCGGCGCCCTTCCGCGTCGCGTCGACGCCGAGCTTGTGACCGAGCGCGAGCTCGTACGAGCCGGCGTGATCGAGATCGTCGACCGGTCCCGGCATCACGACCAGGTCGCGCGACGCGTCGATGTTGTTGAGCGCCGTCCACACGACGCCGCGCACGTCGTGGACATCGACGTCATGGTCGACCACGACCAGGCAACGCGTGAGCATCATCATGTGTCCCAGGCCCCACAGCGCGTTCATAACCTTTTTGGCTTGGCCGGGATATGATTTTCGCACGGCGACGATGGCGAGATTGTGAAAGCCGCCTTCGACCGGCAGGTTGTAGTCGACGATCTCCGGCACGACCGCCTGGAGCAGCGGCAGGAAGATGCGTTCGGTCGCCTTCCCGAGCCACGCGTCTTCCATCGGCGGCTTGCCGACGACCGTTGCGCCGAAGATCGCGTCGCGGCGGTGCGTGATCGTCGTGACGTGCAGCGCGGGGAACAGGTCGGCCGCGGAATAGACCCCCGTGTGGTCGCCGAACGGTCCCTCGACGCGCAGATCCTCGTTGTCGACCCAGCCTTCGATGATGAAGTCGGCGTCCGCGGGGACGTCGAGGTCGACGGTTCGCGCCTTGACGATGCGCACGGGAGCGCCGCGCAGGTACCCGGCGAACGCGAGCTCGTCCACGATCGGCGGCAGCGGCGCGGTCGCCGCGTAGGTCAGCGCCGGATCGCCGCCGATGGCGATCGCGACCGGGATCTTCGCACCCCACTTTGCCGCGTGCGCGCGCCCGTGCTTGTGGCGCTGCCAGTGCATGCCCGCGGTGCGCGCGTCGAACACTTGGACGCGGTACATGCCGACGTTCGGGCGGCGCGTCTCGGGGTCGCGCGTGAAGACGAGCGGCAGCGTGATGAACGGTCCGCCGTCGAGCGGCCACGTCGTGAGCACCGGCAGCCGGCCGAGGTCCGGCGGATCGATGACGATCTCTTGCGAGGGCGCGTGCGTGACGCGGCGCGGGATGGCGGAGAACCCCGCGCCGGCGAGCGACGCGAGGCGCCCCACCTTCTCGCCGAGCGTCGGGGGCATGGCGAGGTCGATCGTCCGCCGCATGCGGTCCTCGACCTCGCGCAGCGAGCGCGCGCGCAGCGCCATCGCGATGCGCTTTTCGGTGCCGAACGCGTTCGTGAGCACCGGAAAGCGCGAGCCGAGCACGTCGGTGAAAAGCAGCGCCGGGCCGCCCGCCTTCACGACGCGGTCGGTGATCTCGGCGATCTCCAGACGCGGGTCGACGGGAGCCTCGATCGTCGCCAGCTCCCCGGCGCTGCGGAGGGCGCGCACGAAGGCGCCCAGCGATTCGAAGGCCATCCGTCGAAGGTTGGACGCCTCATGGCACAGTTCATCGCGATAGCCAGGCGCGCGTACGGACGCCTGGCAGAGGCCGATTTCACGAAGGAGCTCATGGACGCCGAGGCCGAGCAGGCGCGCGTGCTGTACGCGAGCGGCGTGTTCCGCACGGTGTGGGGACACACGAGCCCGGCCGGCGCGGTGGTGCTGATCGAGGCGGACTCGCGGGAGGCCGCCGATGCCGCGCTCGACACGCTGCCGCTCAAGCAGCGCGGGATGCTGGACGTCGAGGTCCTCGAGATCGGTCCGTATCGCGGGTTCGGCCCCCGGGGCTGAACTTAGCCGGCGTGGTTCTCCGCGAGCGCACGCCGCATCACGATGACGTCAAGACGCGAGCCGTCGCGCCGTGCGATCGCGCCGCGCTGGTGCTCGACGTCGACGAAGCCGGCGCCGCGGTAGAGCGCACGCGCGGCGTCGTTGTCGGGAAACACGCGCAGCAGAATGGCGGGCTTGCCGTTCGTGCGCGCCCACGCGATCGCCGCGTTCAGCAGCGCGGCGCCGATGCCGCGCCGGCGGTAGTCCGCCGCGATCACCATGCCGAGCTCCGGCTCCTCGTGGTGCAGCTCGAAGACGCTGAGCTGGCCGACGACGCTGCGTCCGTCGAGCGCGATCCAGCCGACGCAGTACCGCGTGAGCAGCGCCTCGCGCAGCACGCGCGAGCGTGCCTCGACGTCGAAGGGCCATTCCGTCGCGATGTAACGGCCCTCGCGCGCGACGGCGGCGAGCAGTTCGACGACCGCGTCGGCGTCGCGCTCGCCCATCGGCCGGATCATCCACGAGGGCCGCGGCACGTCAGCGGATCCCGAGTTTGGCGAGATATGAGGGCAGCACGTCGACGGGATCGTCGCGTTCGTCCACCGCGAGGCCGTGCCACGCGTAGCGGACGATGCCGTCCGCGTCCACGAGGAAGTCGGCCGGGATACGGTACTTCCATCCCGCCTGGAGCTGTGCGACGGGCGCGATGACGGCGTCGAGCTTTTCGATCGGATAGATCGCGACGGGAAACGGCAGCGCCGCGCTCGCGATCGCGGCATGCGCGGCCGGCGCGTCCTCGAGCACGTCCACGCCGACGAACTCGACCCGGTCGCCGTACTTCTCGAACGCGCGGCGGACGAACGGCATCTCTTCCTGGCACGGTCCGCACCAGCCGGCGAACAAGAAGACGTACGTCGGCTTTCCGCGCATCGCGTCGAGCGGGATCGACACGCCGTCGCTGCCCTCGAGCGTGAGCGCCGGCACGTGGCGGCCGACCGCGTCGCTCAGGTCGAAGATCGTAGCCGGGCGCCGGCCCGCGCCCGTGAGGGCGGCCGCGGCGAGCACGACGAGCGCGAGCGCGCGAAGGGCCGTAGACATGACGAGAGCCCGTTGTGCGACGGGCTCTCGTGCTGTTTCCTTCCGGCTTACTCGCCGGAACCCGGTCCGCTCGTCGGACGCGGCCGGCGCCGGCGCGGCCGGTCGGCTCCGGCTCCGCTGGCCCCGCCTCCGCCGGAAGGCGATCCGCTCGACTCGCGGCGCGGCGCGCCGTTCGTGCGCGACCGTTCGGCATCGAACGGCCGGCCGTTGCCGCCGCCGTTGCCGCTCGGCTCCGGCGCCGCGCCGGCGTCCGCACCGAGCATCGCCTTGCGGCTGAGGTTGATGCGGCCTTGCGAGTCGATCTCGATCACTTTGACCATGATCTGATCGCCCGGCTTGACCACATCCTCGACGCGCTCGACCCGTTGCGGCGCGAGCTGCGAGATGTGCACGAGGCCTTCCTTGCCCGGGAGGATCGCAACGAACGCACCGAAGTTCATCAGGCGCGTGACGGTGCCGAGATAGCTCTCGCCCGGCTTCACCTCTTTGGTGAGCGCGTCGACCATCTGCTTCGCCTTCTCGGCGCCGGCGGCGTTCGCGCCCGCGATGAACACGCGGCCGTCGTTCTCGATGTCGATCTTCACGCCCGTGTCCGCGACGATCTTGTTGATCACCTTGCCGCCGGGTCCGATCACGTTCTTGATCAGCTCGGGGTTGATCTGCAGCACGATCATCCGCGGCGCGAACTCCGAGAGCTCCTTGCGCGGTTCGGTAATCGTCTCTTTGAGCTTGTCGATGATGAACAGGCGCGACTTCTTCGCTTCCGCGAGCGCTTCGCGCATGATATCGATCGTGATGCCCGCGACCTTGATGTCCATCTGGATCGCGGTGATGCCCTCGGTCGTTCCGGCGACCTTGAAGTCCATCTCGCCGAGCGCGTCTTCGAGCCCTTGGATGTCGGTCAGGATCGCATAGTCCTTGCCCTTGAGCACGAGACCCATTGCGACGCCCGCGACGTGCCCCTTGAGCGGAACGCCCGCATCGAGCAGCGCCAGCGTCGAACCGCACACCGACGCCATCGACGAAGAACCGTTCGACTCGAGCACTTCGCTGATCACGCGCAGCGTGTACGGGAAGTCCGCTTCATCGGGGAGCACCGGAACCAGCGCGCGTTCCGCGAGTTGCCCGTGACCGATCTCGCGGCGTCCGGGCGCGCGCATCGGGCGCGTCTCGCCGACCGAGTAGGGCGGGAAGTTGTAGTAGTGCATGTAGCGCTTGTTGGGGATCGCGAGGATCCCGTCCAGACGCTGCTCGTCGCTGATCGAGCCGAGCGTGGCGGCGGTGAAGACCTGCGTCTGCCCGCGCGTGAACACGCCCGAACCGTGCACGCGCGGCACGTAGTGAACCTTCGACCAGATGGCGCGAATCTCGTCGGGCTTGCGGCCGTCGGGACGAATCTTCTCGTCGACGACCATCGTCCGCAGCTCGTCCTCTTCCATCGCCTTGATGATCTTCTCGAACTCTTTGTTCTTCGGATCTTCGAGCAAGGTCTGGATCGTCGCGTCGCCCTTTTTCGCGAGCTTGGCGAGCGCCGCTTCGCGCGAGAGCTTGTCGAACGCCGCGTTGCGCTCGAGCTTGTCGACGACGCGCATCGCCTTGGCGACTTCCTTCTGGAAGTTCTTGCGCACCCACGCGTCGAGCGCCGCATCGGTCTTGAGCAGCGGGTACTCGCGCTTCGCCTTGCCGGCCTTCTTCGCGAGCTGGTCGATCGCTTTGACGATCTTCTTGATCTCGGCGTGCGCGAACGCGACCGCTTCGAGGAACACTTCCTCGGAGATCTCCTTGGCGCCGCCTTCGACCATCATCACGGCATCGGCCGTGCCGGCGACGACGATCTCCATCCCGCCGGTCTCGTACTGCTCGAGCGTCGGGTTGGTGATGTAACCGCCGTTCTCGTCGCGTCCCACGCGAACCGCGGCGACGTTCTTCTGGAACGGGATGTCGCTGACCGCGAGCGCAGCACCGGCCGCGCAGACCGCGATGACATCGCTGTCCAGGCCGGGATCGGTCGAGAGGACGGTCGCGATGATCTGGATGTCATTGCGGAAGCCGTCCGGGAAGAGCGGGCGGAGGGGGCGGTCGATCTGCCGCGCGCTGAGCACGCCGTGCTCGGACGGGCGCCCTTCGCGCTTGATGTAGCCGCCCGGAATCTTACCGGCCGCGTACATCTTCTCTTCGTAGTCGCAGGTGAGTGGGAAGAAATCGATGCCTTCCCGAGGTTTCTCCGACGCCGTCGCGGCGCAGAGCACGACGATTTGATCGCCGTAGCGGACGAGAGCGCTGCCGTTGGCTTGCTTCGCAAGTTCGCCCGTCTCAATGACGAGCTGCCGGCCACCGATCTCGAGCGAGACGGATTCTGGCACTGGTACTCCTAGTTTCTGTTCTTTGCTGTTCGCTTCTATCTGTGTGAACCGTTTGGATTTCGTCCCTCGCCATCGACTCGCCTGGGCGGCAGGCGCCTGACGCGGGTAATGCCACGGTTTCCGGCTACGAAGCACCTCGCATTGGGCAGGCCCCAACGGTGAGGGTCATCAGGGAAGGGTGGCCCAGGGTTCGGCATGGGCGGCCGTCCCCAAAATTCCTTGGTGTACGCCTCGCTCGGAACCGAACAGGTTCTCGATTGCCAGGTGAGCCGCGGCAACGTCGATGTCGCGCGCGCCGTAAAGAACAAGGCCGGCTCCCGTGCGGGAGAGCCGGCCTTGTTCGATTGTCGATCCCCGCGCCTTACTTGCGCAGTCCGAGCTCCGCGATCAGCTTGCGGTAGCGCTCGATGTCCTTGTTCTGCAGGTAGCTCAAGAGACGCCGGCGCTGGCCGACCTGCATGAGCAGGCCGCGGCGGCTGTGATGGTCCTTCTTATGGACCTTCAGGTGCTCGTTGAGCTGGTTGATCGAGGCCGTGAGGATCGCGATCTGGACGTCGGCCGAGCCGGTGTCGTTGGCGCCGCGACCGTACTTGGTCGACAGTTCCGATTTCTGGTCTTTGGTCAGGGGCACGGGGTGACTGGTCTCCTTTCGACTCGCGCGTCCGCAGACTCCGTGGGTCCGCGACGGCGACCGACGGATCATACCAAATCACGCGTAACGCGTCAAAACGGACCCCGGACCCCTCGCAAAGAACCGCGGTCCGCAAGGGTCGCCTCTACAGGGGGAGTTTTAGGTGGCTTCGTTTGTCTGCCGGGCGACCGCCCGCGTGCGGGTCCGTATCGTTTCCGACGTCGTGCCATCCGCGCATGACGCCGAGGCGCTGCTTCGCGACATGGTGCGAAGCGGCGCCGAAGAGTATTTTGGCCTGCTCGAGGACGCCGATGTCACGATCGAGGCCGTGGACCCGGCTCCGCCGCCGCCGGTCTAGCCTGCCTGTTCGCCGGCCTCGTCCATCGCGGCGGTGATCGCGTCCCGGAGCTCGGCAAATTCGGCCGGGATGCTCGTCGTCTGCTGTCCGAGCGCCTCGATCGCGGTCAGTGCGCGGCGCGCTTGCGCCCGGTCGATCGGCACGTAGAGCGTGCGCGTCAGCTCCTCGTCGAGCTTCTCCAACGCGCGCTTGGCCATGTTCGCTTGGCCGAACGAATAGGCGTGATGCGTCGCGTTGCCGAGCAGCTTGAGCTCCGACTCGAGCCAGTCGCGATAGTCCTTGAGCAAGACGTCCTCCTCGAAGCGCGAAGCGGGGCGCGCTATGGGCGATGACGACGATGAGTTCGTGACCGTCGCGCGCGTCGCCGACATCGCGCCGGGAACGGCGAAGGCGGTCGTGGCCGGCGACCGCGAGATCGCGGTGTTCAACGTCGCCGGGACGTTGTATGCCCTCGACAACACCTGTCCGCACCAGGGCGGCCCGCTCGCCGAGGGCTGGATCGAAGGCGGGCAGGTCACGTGCCCCTGGCACGCATGGACGTTCAATCTCGCGAACGGCAAGATGACGCTCGGTGACTACGCGTGCGTCGATACGTTCGACGTCCGGACCGACGGCGGCAACGTGCGCGTGAGCCGCAAAGCGCGCGCGGCGCAGTAACCGCGGTTAGCCGTCGAGCGCGTCGCGCAGGTCGGCGAGCGTGCGTCCGCCGGTCGCGAAGACGGCGACGCGCAACGCGGTGACGAGCTCGCAGATCAGCGTCGTCACCGCGGTTTCCGACTCTTCGGCTGCGCGCAGGAACGGCAGCGCGATGCCGGCGAGGTCCGCGCCGAGCGCGAGCGCCTTCGCGACGTGCACGCCGTGGCGCAGGCCGCCGCTTGCGACGAGCGGCGCCAGCGGAAACGCACGCCGCATCGCGGCGGTCGCGCGCGGCGTCGCATAGCCCCAGTCGCCGAACGCCTCGGCGATGCGCTCGCGCGCCGGGTCGTCCGCGCGCTTTCCCTCGACGCGCGCCCACGACGTCCCGCCGGCGCCCGCGACGTCGATTGCGGCCACGCCGCACTCCAGCAGCCGGGACGCCGTCGAGGGTGCGATGCCGGATCCGACGCTCTTCGCGACGACCGGCACGTCGAGCGCGGCGCAGAGCGCGGCGATCTTCGGCTCGAGCGCGCGGAAGTTCGTATCCCCGGCGGGCTGCAGCGCTTCTTGCAGCGGGTTGAGGTGCAGGTACAACCCGTTCGCCTGCAGCGTATCGACGAGACGGCGCGCGTCGTCGGTACGCACGCCGTAGTTCAGCTGCACGGCGCCGAGGTTCGCGAAGAGCACGACGTTCGGCGCGGCCGGACGCACGTCGAACGTCGGCCGCAGCGCGTCGTCCTCGAGCATCGCGCGCCCGCTTCCGAGCGCGAACGCGATCCCGGCAGCTTCCGCGCCGCAGGCGAGACGGCGGTTGACCTGTGCCGCGCGCGCGGTGCCGCCGGTCATCGACGAGATCAGCAGCGGCGCTCGCAGCGGGTGGCCCAGGAACGCGGTCGAGACGTCGACGTCGGCCAGCGCGATCTCCGGGAGCGCCTCGTGATGCAGCCGCACGGCGTCCCAGCCGGCGTCCAGCCGGGATGCCACGTCGTCGTGGAGACAGACGTCGAGGTGCCGCGACTTGCGCTGCTCGGTCGATTCCGCCATGGTCTGCAAGAGGCGTCCGCGTCCGGAGCAGCGATCACCTCCCGCAGGATGAACGGATCGATGGTTGCCTACGACGGCGCGACCGGTACCGCCGGCGGTGCCGCATTCGGGGGCGCGCTCGCGCGCACGGCCGCCGCGAAGGGCATGGACCTCGCGGCGCTGGCAGCTGCCGCCGAATTGGATGCCGGGCTCGTGGAGCGCCTGTGCGGGGGAGCGGAGCGCGTCGGGCCGGCGGCGCTGGCGCGGCTGGCGCGCGCGCTGCGTCTGCGGCCGATCGCGTTTCTGCAGCAGACCGGCCTCCTCGGCCTCGAGGCGTACGCGGGCGGGCTCGACCCGCTCTACTTTCTGCCGGACGGCCAGATCCGGCACGACGCGCGCATCTACATGCGCGAGATCAACCCGCGCCACGCCGTGCCGGAAGGCGACATGACGAAGCGGAATCCGGCGCTGCGCGCGCTTGCCGACGACACCGTGCTCGACCCGCTCGGCAAGCTCGAGACGGAGATCGGTTACCTGCTCCGTGCGGCGGTGCAGAGCACCGGGGGGACCCTGTAGGCGACGGGGCGGCATGACATAGCGCCGCCCGGTGAGAACGCCCGATGCCCTATGGAGAATGAAGGCAAGCGAATCGCGGCACTCGTCGGAGACGGGTTCGAAGAGTCCGAGCTCATCGAGCCGCGGCGTGCGCTCGAAGAGGCCGGCAACATCGTGACGATCGTCGGCGTCGACGATCGCGCGCTGCAGAAGATTCGCGGCAAGCGCGGCCTCGACGAAGGACAGAGCGTCAAAGCGGAAGAGCTCGTCGCGGACGTCACCGCCGACGACTTCGACGGCATCTTGATCCCCGGCGGCCAGTCGCCGGACCACATCCGGACGAACAAAGACGTGCAGCGCTTCGTGCGCGAGTTCGATCAGGCGAAGAAGCCGATGTTCGTCATCTGCCACGGGCCGCAGGTGCTGATCTCAGCGCAGCTCGTGCGCGGCCGCACGCTGACGGGCTACGCCTCGATCGCGGACGACATCCGCAACGCGGGCGGTCTGTACCGCGATCAGCCCGTCGTGCAGGACGGCAACTGGGTCACATCGCGGAACCCCGGCGACCTCGTGCTGTTCAACCGCGCGATCCTCGAGAAGCTCGCGGCGCAGAACGCGCCGGTCTAGCTACTCGACGGCCGGTGAGCCGCGGGTTCGGCCGCTCGGGGCGGCCGACTTTGTGGCACTCGTGCCAGCCGTCGCCGTTGTCGATCGCGACGATGTCGGCGGTGAAGTCGAACGACCCGGCGCCTTTGAAGAACGCGCTTCCCACCGCGTAGGCGTCGGTCGGGACGCGGTCGCGCTCGAAGCGGCGGATGCGCTCCGCGTCGAACCCGCCGCTGACGACGATGCGCACGTGCCCGAAACCTTCGGCGTCGAGCGCGCTACGCACGTTGTGCACGAGCTGCGCGTTGACGCCCGTCGGCGGAAACGTGCCCATCTGCGGGATCACGCTCTTGTCGACCAGCGTCCCCGACGTATCCAGGCGTACCGCCCAGAGCCGCTCGCCCAGCGCGCGCGCGCATTTGAGCGACGTGCCCACGCAATCGTTGTCGAAGTCGACCAGCGCGATCACGTTGACCGTCGGGTCGATGTACTGCGCGAACTTCTCCGTCGCGCGCACGGTGTCGCCGCCGTACGCGGCGATCAGCGCGTGCGGAACGGTTCCCATGCCGCGCGATCCCCACCACTCCGCGTTCGCGTCGGTGGAGACGCCGAGCGCCCCGGAGATGTACGCGGCGTAGCCGTCGCCCGTCTGCACCAGATGGTGATCGAAGCGCGCGGGGAAGAAGAGCACTTCCTTGCCGTCCGCGGCGTCGACGATCGCGCGCGCGTTCGTCGCGATGCGCGTGCGCCGCGCGAGCACGCCGAGGTACGACGTCTCCAAGTGCGCGAACAGCGCGTAGTCGCCTTCGATGCTCATCACCGTCTCGAACGGCTCGATCGCGTCGCCGTCGTAGAGCGCGCGCACCGTGAGCTCGCGCCAGCCCGGACGCCAGCCGGCCCCGTCGTCGTGCCGGCCGCTGCACAGCTTGAGGATCGCGATCGCCTCGTCGATCCCGCACAGCACGGCCGCGTTGCGCTGGAACACCTGCATCCGAACCCGCGGATGGTAGCCGTCCTTCTCGAGGATCTCGCGCGCCCGGTTGAAGTAGACGTCCGAGTAGTAGCCCTCGCGCATCTTCTCGACCGGCAGGTTGAGGATGGCCGGGTCCAGCCGACGGCGCTCGGTACGGAGCATGGGACGGCCCTACGGTGGCGTGGAACGAACTCCTCGTCCAGTATGGCCACGTTGACCAACCGCGAGATCGCCGACCGGCTCCGCGAGATTCGCACGCTGATGGAGTTCGCCGGCGAGGCGTTCTTCAAATTCATGGCCTACGAGCGCGCCGCCGAGACGCTCGAGAACGCGCCGCCGCTCGGCGCCGGCGTCGACGAGGCGCGGCTGCTCGAGCTGCCCGGGATCGGCAAGAGCATCGCGGGGCGCATCGTCGCGATCGCGCGCACCGGCACGGACCCGTACCTCGAGGAGCTGCGCGCGCGTTACCCGTCGTCGCTGATGGAAGTGCTCGCGGTGCAAGGCGTCGGCATGAAGACGGCGCAGCAGCTGTTCGAGCGTCTGGGCATCGCGTCGCTCGCCGACCTCGAGCGCGCGCTCGACGAAGGCGCGCTCACCGCGATGCCGCGCCTGGGCGCAAAGTCGATCGAGAACATCCGGCGCGGCGTGCTCTCGTACAAGGGCCGGACGCGGCGCACGCCGCTCGGCAGCGCGCTGCCCATCGCGCGCGAGGTGATCGCGTACCTCCGCGAGCGCACGGACGCGCAGGACCTCACCGCGGCCGGCAGCGTGCGGCGCCAGGAACCGACGGTCGGTGACGTCGACGTCATCTGCACGTCGGAGAATGCCGCCGCGGTCGTCGCGGCGTTCACCGCGTGGGACCGCGCCGAGGCCGTGCTCGCGGAAGGCCCCACGAAGGCGAGCATCTGGCTCGCCGGCGGCTTGCAGATCGACCTGCGCGTGCTGCCCGCGCACCTGTACGGGAACCTGCTGCAGCACTTCACCGGCTCGCGCGAGCACAACATCCAGTTCCGCGAGCTCGCCGTGCGCAAGAACCTGCGCGTGAGCGAGAACGGCATCGTCGACCTCACCGACGGCCGCACGATCACGTGCCGCACAGAACCGGAAGTCTACGCCGCGCTCGGCATGGCGTACATTCCGCCGGAGATGCGTCTGGGTGTCGGTGAGATCGACGCCGCGCGCGACGGCACCCTGCCGGCGGTGATCGGCGTGGGCGATCTGCGCGGCGACTTCCACCTGCACTGCACGTGGTCCGACGGACGCGATACGCTCGATGCGATGATCGCCGCGTGCGCGGCCCGCGGCTACGCGTACCACTCGATCAGCGACCACTCGTGGGGCCGCGGGCGCATCGGGATGGACCCTGCCGATCTGCGCGCGCAGCGCGAACGCGTGCGAGAGATCGGCGACCGCCACGGCATCCGCACGCTGTGCTCGTCCGAAGTCGACATCCGGGCGGACGGCTCGCTCGATTTCGACGACGCCATCCTGGCCGAGCTCGACATCGTCGTGGCGTCCGTGCACTCGGCATTCAACCAATCGCGCGACGAGATGACCGCGCGGCTGCTGCGCGCGATCGAGAACCCGTACGTCACGATCATCGGGCACCCGACGGGGCGCAACGTCGAGACGTTCGCAGGATACGATTTCGACCACGACGCCGTGTTCGCGGCCGCCGCGCGCACCGGGACGGCGCTGGAGATCGACGGGCAGCCGAGCCGGCTCGATCTGCCGAGCCCGCTCGCGCGCCGCGCGCGCGAGTTCGGCGTGACGTTCACATGTGATTCCGATGCGCACGGCGTCGCGCAGCTCGACAACGTCGCGTACGCGGTCGGGCAGGCGCGGCGCGCATGGATCACGCCGGCCGAGGTGCTCAACGCTCGCCCGCTCGAGGAAGTCCTCGCGTTCGTCGAGGCGAAGCGAGCGCGCAGGTCCGATGCCTACGCCCGCGCCGATACCTCCGTCTGAAGAGCGGCGCCTCGCCGCCCTGCTCGAGTACGACCTCCTCGACACGCCGCGCGAGCAGCTGTTCGACGCGTTCACGCGGCTCGCGGCGCGCCTGTGCGACGCGCCGATCTCGCTGATCACGCTGGTCGACCGCGACCGCCAGTGGTTCAAGTCGTCGGTCGGGCTCGACCTCCAGGAGACGCCGCGCGACATCGCGTTCTGCGCGCACGCCATCCTCGAGGAAGGCGTCATGGAAGTGCGGGACGCAGCGCACGACCCGCGTTTCGCGGACAACCCGCTCGTGAGCGGCGACGAGCACGTGCGGTTCTACGCGGGGCAGCCGCTGCGCGCGAGCAACGGCGAGGCGCTCGGAACGCTGTGCGTGCTCGACCGCCGTCCACGCGCCCTCTCGGCCGAGCAGCACGCGCAGCTCGCGCTCGTCGCGAACGCCGTCGTCGAGCAGTTCGAAGCGCGGCGCAGCCGCCGCACGGAGAGCGAAAGCGCGCGCGAGCGGATCACGCTGCTCTCGGCGGCGATCGAAGCGGCGCACGACCCGATCATGCTCGCGAAGCCCGACACCGACCCGCGTATGTCACCGACCATCGTGTACGCAAACGACGCGTTCCTCCGGGCGAAGGGCGCGCGCGGCCCGGCGGACGTGGTCGGGAAACGCGCCGACGTGTTCGCCGGCCCGAAGACGGACGTCGAGCGCTTGCGGCACATGCGCGAGGAGGTGATGGCGGGGCGATCCGCGCGCCTCGAGTACGTCTCGTACCGTCTCGACGGGTCGGCGTATCACACGGAATCGTCCGTCCGTCCGCTGCTCGACGCGAACGGCACGACCACGCATTACGTCATGGTGCAGCGTGACGTCACCGAGCAGGTGCTGCGCGGCGCGCAGCTCGCGATGCAGAACGAGCGCCTCACCGCGATCACGTCGATCGCGCGCACGCTGTTCGTGTCGCTCGAGCCGACGGTGCTCGTCGACGCGCTGCTCGCCGGCGTCCACGAGCTCGTCGGCGGCGACGCGACGCTGTATGCGCCGGGCGCGCGCGGCGGCTTCGGTGTGACGCGCGACCTCGCGCTGCGCGACGACGCTTCCGCCGGCGACGGCTTCGTGACGCTCGCGTCGCGCAGCGACGTGTGCGTGCTCGACGAGCACGAGCGGCGCGCCGCCGTCCGCGTGCCGGGTTCCGGCGGCGGAACGGCGTTCGTGCTGGACGTGCGGCGCGACTCGCCGCTCGGCACGGCGGACATCTTCGCGCTGGGCCTGCTCGGTCAGTACTTCGCGGTCGCGGCGCGCAACGTCGAGCTCTACCGCGAGCTGGCGTCGCGCCGGGACGCCGTCGTCGAGCTCAACCAGGTCAAGAACGACCTCATCGCGATGCTGGCGCACGACTTCAAAGGGCCGCTCACCACGATCGTCGGGTTCGCGGACGTGCTCGCCGAGGACGACCGCTTCGATGCCGAGTCGCGCCAGTATCTCGGCATGATCTCATCGAGCGCGATGCGCTTGGCGTCGCTCGCCACCGACACGCTGGCGCTGTCCCGCCTCGAGGACAACGAGCTGGTGCTCACGCTCGGCGAGGTCGATCTCATCGCGCTCGCGCGCGACGTCGTGCGGGTCTTCAGCGTGACGCGGGCAATCGACGTGCGCGCGATGGCCGGCGTGCCGCCGGTGTACGGGGACGCCGCGCGGCTGCGTCAGGTGATCGAGAACCTCATCGGCAACGCGATCAAGTACTCACCGGGCGGCGAGCCCGTCGAAGTGTCGGTGCGCGGCCGCCCCGGCGGCGTCGAGCTCGCCGTGCGCGACCGCGGCATCGGCATCCCCGACGCCGAGCGCGGCAAGCTGTTCGGCCGGTTCGCACGCGCGAGCAACGCCCGCGCGCTCGGCATCGGCGGCACCGGCTTCGGTCTCTACCTCGTGAAGACGATCGTCGAGCTCCACGGCGGCGCCGTCGACGTCGAGTCGGTCGAAGGGCACGGCTCGACGTTCCGCGTGTCCGTGCCGGTGCGTGCCGCGCACCGCGCGGTCGGTCCGCGGCGCGTCGCGCTGCTCGATTCCGACGGCGACGGCCGGTCCTACGTGGCGCAAGCGCTGCGCGACGACGGCTACGCGGTCGTCGTCGCGACGAACGGCGACGAGCTGCTGCGCGCGCTCGCCGACGCCCGCTTCGACGTCGCGCTCGTCGACCCCGACCGCCTCGCGATGCCGCTCGAGCGTTTCCTGCGCCGCGCGCACGGCACGCCGCTCGTGCGGATCGGCCTGCGTGCGCCGGACGATCCCGTCGGCTGGGACGCCTCGCTCACGAAGCCGTTCCTGATGAAGGACCTCTACGACGCGGTCGACGCCGCGGTCGACCATGCAAACGGCGCGCGGTCCAGCGCAGCGACGAGCTCGGCCGGGTCGCCGTAGACCGCGTCGGCGTCCTTCAAGCTCTCCGGCGCGTTGCCGCCGCAGCGCAGCGCGACGCACGCAACGTGCGCCCGGTGCGCCGCTTCGATGTCGTACTGCGTGTCGCCGACCATCACTGCATCGCTCGCTTCGACGCCCGCCTTGCGCAGCGCGGCCTCGACGATGTCGGGCGCGGGCTTCGACGACTCGGCGTCGTCGCTCGTCGACGCCACGTCGACCAGCGGCCCGAGGTCGCCGCGGGCGAGCAGGTCGTCCAGCTCCGCCTTCTTCGCGGAGCTCGCGACGACGACGCGCCCGCCGCGCGCCCGGACCGCTTCGAGCAGCGCGCGCGCACCGCGCGTCGGCGCGATGTGCGGCAGCTCGCGCTCCTTGAACACCTCGACGCGGCGCTTCGCGAGCGCCTTGCCTTCCGGTGAGTCGTCGGTCAGCCCCGGGACGAGGGTGGGCAGGACCCGGTCGCCGCCCATGCCGATCAGCGGCCGGACGCGCTCGAAGGGCACGGCGTACCCCGCCTCGGCCAGCGACACGACCCACGCGCGGGCATGGGCATCGTTGGAGTCGATCAGCGTGCCGTCGACGTCGAAGAGGACCGCGTTCGTCATCGGCGTCATCTACCCGTTCCGCGGCCACCGCGAGCGGGTATCGGCCAGCATGAAGAATAGACCTGATCTCGACCCGGTATACGAGAGCGAGCGTGGGACGGGGAGCACGCCTCCGGAGGCAGGGCAAGAAGAGACGTCGGTCGTCGGGCGGCCGGCGGTCGAACGGCCGCGCACGGCGTTTCACGAACCCAGCGAGACGGACGCCGAGGAGCGGGAGCCCTTCAACGAGGGCGAGGCGTTGCGCGAGGGCGGGAGCTTCGACGCGGTTGCCCCGCCCGGCCAAGGCTCACCGGGCTGATCGCGCAAGGCACGGGCAGCTGGCATACAAAATACCAGATGCCGTAACTTCGGGGGAACCGGTTTGGAAACCATCGATATCACCGGCGGCGTGCCGATCGGCCAGGCTGCTCGGACGGCGCCGGTCGCCGGCGCGGAGGGCCGTCGCAAGAAGCGGCGTCGCGAAGGGCGTGGGCGCCCGATCGACCCCGCCGCGCTCGAGGACGTGCGCGCCCTGCTTGGCGACGAGCCGCGCCGGCGCGACATGCTCATCGAGCACCTGCACAAGATCCAAGACCGGTACCACGCGATCTCGGCCGCGCACTTGAACGCCCTCGCCGAGGAGATGCGCCTCGCGCCGGCCGAGGTGTTCGAGGTCGCGACGTTCTACCACCATTTCGACGTCGTGAAGGAAGGCGAGACCGCGCCGCCCGCCGTCACGGTGCGCGTGTGCGACAGCCTCTCGTGCGAGATGGCCGGCGCGCAGAACCTGCTCGCGATGCTCCGCAACGGCGGCTACGGCGACGGCGTGCGCGTGATCACCGCGCCGTGCGTCGGCCGCTGCGACACGGCGCCGGTCGCGGTCGTGAACCAGAACCCCATCGACCACGCGACCGTCGCCGCGGTCGACGACGCGCTCGAAGCGAAGGCGCTCGCGGCGCCCGTGCCGGCGTACATGCGCCTGGGCGACTACGTCGCCGGCGGAGGCTACACGCTGCTCAAAGCGTGCGTCGGGGGCGAACGCACGGCCGACGCCGTGATCGCGACGATGGAGAACGCAGGCCTGCGAGGCCTCGGCGGGGCCGGTTTTCCCGCCGGCCGCAAGTGGAAGATCGTGCGCGCCGAGTCTGCGCCGCGCTTGATGGCCGTCAACATCGACGAGGGCGAGCCCGGCACGTTCAAGGACCGCTTCTACCTCGAGCGCGACCCGCACCGGTTCCTCGAGGGCATGCTCATCGCCGCGTGGGCCGTCGGGATCGCGGAGATCTTCATCTACCTGCGCGACGAGTACGCCGCCGCGCGCACCATCCTCACCGACGAGATCGCGGCCCTGCAGGCGAACGCGCCGGTACCGCTTCCGCCGATCCACCTGCGCCGCGGCGCGGGCGCGTACATCTGCGGCGAAGAGTCCGCGATGATCGAGTCGATCGAAGGCAAGAAGGGCATGCCGCGACTGCGCCCGCCGTACGTCGCGCAGGTCGGCGTCTTCGGCCGTCCGACGCTCGAGCACAACATGGAGACGCTGTACTGGGTGCGCGAGATCGTCGAGCGCGGCGCAGAGTGGTTCGCGTCGCAGGGGCGCCACGACCGCAAGGGCCTGCGCTCGTTCTCGGTGAGCGGGCGCGTGCAAAAGCCCGGCGTGCACCTTGCGCCCGCCGGCATCACGATGCAGGAGCTGCTCGACGAGTACGCCGGCGGCATGCAGCCCGGCCACACGTTCTACGGCTACTTCCCGGGCGGCGCGTCGGGCGGCATCCTGCCCGCGTCGATGGCGGACATCCCGCTCGACTTCGACACGCTCAACACATACGGGTGCTTCATCGGCTCGGCCGCGATCATCGTGCTGTCGGATAAGGACACCGCGAAGGGCGCCGCGCTGAACATGCTGCGCTTCTTTCACGACGAGTCGTGCGGTCAGTGCACGCCGTGCCGCGTCGGCACGTCGAAAGCGGTCGCGCTCATGGAGCGCGACGCATGGGATCGCGAGCTGCTCACCGACCTCTCGACGGTGATGATGGACGCGTCGATCTGCGGACTCGGCCAAGCCGCGCCCAACCCGTTCCTGTCGGTCTACAAGTACTTTCCGCACGAGGTCTCGTCGTAGCATGGCTATCGCCCCCAATCGCGTGAAGCACTACGAGGACGTTCCGCCGGTCAAGAACGGCGCGTCGGGCGTGACGTTCACGCTGAACGGCACGCCGGTCACCGCGCACGACGACGAGACGATCCTGCAGGCGGCCGACCGTCACGGCGTCGAGATCCCGCGCCTCTGCTACAAAGAAGGCTATCGCCCCGACGGCAACTGCCGCGTGTGCATGGTCGAGATCGACGGCGAGCGCGTTCTCGCGCCGTCGTGCTGCCGCAAGCCCGCCGAGGGCATGAAGGTCAGCAGCACGAGCGCGCGCGCGACGAAGTCGGCGCGCATGGTGACGGAGCTGCTGCTCACCGACATGCCGGGGCACAGCACGAAACAGTACAAGATCGATTCGGAGCTCGACTTCTGGGCGGGAAAGCTGGGCGTCACCCAGCCGCGGTATCCCCAGCGCACGCAATGGACGCCCGACGAGTCGCATCCCGCAATGTCGATCCACCTCGACGCCTGCATCCAGTGCGGCCGCTGCGTACGCGCGTGCCGCGAGGAGCAGGTCAACGACGTCATCGGGTACGCGTGGCGCGGCGAGCACGCGAAGATCGTGTTCGACTTCGACGACCCGATGGGCGTGAGCACGTGCGTCTCGTGCGGCGAGTGCCTCCAGGCGTGTCCGACCGGCGCCATCACCCTCCCGAACGGCGCGGCGACGATCGAGCCCGACACCAAGGTCGAGTCCGCGTGCCCGTACTGCGGCGTCGGCTGTCTGTTGACGTACAACGTCAAGGACGGCAAGATTCTGTCGGTCGAGGGACGCGACGGACCGTCGAACGCGAGCCGGCTCTGCGTGAAGGGCCGCTTCGGGTTCGACTACGTTCATAATCCCAAGCGCCTGACCAAGCCGATGATCCGCCGGGACGACGCGCCCAAGACGGCCGACCTGATCGACCCCGACGACATGTGGAAGTACTTCCGCGAGGCGACGTGGGACGAGGCGCTCGACCGCGCGGGTTTCGGCTTGCGCGACATCCGCGACGCGCACGGTCCCGGAGCGCTCGCGGGCTTCGGCTCGGCGAAGTGCAGCAACGAAGAAGCGTACTTGTTCCAGAAGCTCGTGCGCGCGGGCTTCCGAACGAACAACGTCGACCACTGCACCCGGCTGTGCCACGCCTCTTCCGTCGCGGCGCTCCTCGAGGACGTCGGTTCGGGCGCCGTGTCCAACCAAGTCGAGGACGTCGCCCTTGCCGACGTCGCGATGGTAATCGGCGCCAACCCGACGGTGAACCACCCCGTCGCGGCGACGTTCATGAAGAACGCCGCCAAGGCCGGCACGAAGCTGATCTTCATCAACCCGCACCGCTCCGACCTCGCGCGCCACGCGACGTACTTCCTGCAGTTCCGCGGGGACACGGACGTCGCGCTGCTCAACGGTTTCATGCACGTCATCATCGAGGAAGGGCTCGCGAACGAGGCGTTCATCCGCGACCGCACCGAGAACTACGAGGAGCTCAAGCGGAACGTCGCCGACTACGCGCCCGAGAAGGTCGCCCCCATCACGGGCATCGATGCGCAGACGATCCGCGACGTCGCTCGCCTGTACGCGAACGCCAAGGCCGCGATCATCTTCTGGGGCATGGGCATCTCGCAGCACGTCCACGGCACGGACAACGCGCGCTGCCTGATCTCGCTCGCGCTTCTGACGGGCCAGATCGGACGTCCGGGGACGGGGCTGCACCCGCTGCGCGGGCAGAACAACGTGCAGGGCGCGTCGGACGTCGGCTTGATCCCGATGATGTTCCCCGACTACCAGCGCGTCGACAACGAAGCCGCGCACGCAAAGTTCGAGGCGCTCTGGAACACCAAGCTCGATCCCAACGAGGGTCTGACCGTTACGGAAATCACGGACGGCGCATACCGCGGCATCATCCGCGGCATGTACATCATGGGTGAGAACCCCGCGATGTCGGACCCGAACGTCGAGCACGCGCGCGAGGCGTTCGCGAAGTTGCAGCACCTCGTGGTGCAGGACATCTTCTTCACGGAGACCGCGAGCTTCGCCGACGTCGTGCTGCCGGCGTCCGCGTTCCCCGAAAAGGACGGCACGTTCACCAACACCGACCGCCGCGTGCAGCTCGGACGCCGCGCGCTCGATCCGCCGGGCGACGCGCGCCAGGACCTGGAGATCATTCAGCAGATCGCGCGCCGCATCGGCCTGGACTGGCACTACGCCGGTCCCGCCGCCGTCTTCGAAGAGATTCGCCAAGCGACGCCGAGCATGGCCGGCATCACGTGGGAACGCCTCGAGCGCGAAGACTCATGCACGTATCCGCTCGAGCACGAAGGCGACCCCGGCGAACCGGTGATTTTCATCGAAGACTTCCCTCGCCCCGGCGGGCGCGGTCTGTTCAAGCCCGCCGCGTACACGCATGCCGACGAGCTGCCGAACGCGGAGTATCCGTTCATCTTCACGACGGGGCGGCAGCTCGAGCACTGGCACACGGGCTCGATGACGCGGCGCGCCAGCGTGCTCGACGCGCTCGAGCCGGATCCCGTGGTGCTGGCGCATCCCGACGATCTCGCGGAGCTCGGCATCCAGGCGGGCGGCCCGATTACGCTCGAGTCGCGGCGCGGCACCCTGACCGCCTATGCGCGTGCCGATCGCGGCATGCAGCGCGGATCGATGTTCATGCCGTTCGTCTACAACGAAGCGGCGGCGAACATGCTGACCAACGACGCGATCGACCCGTTCGGGAAGATCCCCGAGTTCAAGTTCTGCGCGGTGCGCGCCCACAAAGGCGAGAAGGTCGGGGCCGCGCTCCTGTAACCATGCCGGCGAAACAAACGACGAGGCCCGGAGTGATCCGGGCCTCGTGTTTTCCGTCATGCCGCGGGGGCGGGCTTACTGGAAGAGCTTGACCGCGTTCTTGAGGGTATCGAGAACGCCCCAGAGCAGCGGGACGCCGACGAAGGCCCAGGCTGCGATCAGCTTGGGCGTGTTGCTGGCGCTGGTGGTCATGGTCGTGTCATTGCGTGCCAACGTCGTGTCTCCTCAAACCGCAGCTTCGGGGGATGTTGCAGCGACGTAGTACCGCTCGTTGACGGGTTTGATCACCAAGTTGCAAATCAAGCCGACGACCAGTAGGGCGGCCATGATGTACATCGTCACGGAGTAGGCGTCGGCCTTGGCAACGCCGTTCGCGAGCTGGTACTGCCGAATGTAGTTGATCAGCGCCGGGCCGGCGATGCCCGCGGCGGACCACGCGGTGAGAATCGCCCCGTGGATTGCACCCACGTTCGCCGTCCCGAACAGATCTCGCAGGTAGGCCGGAATCGTCGAGAATCCGCCGCCGTACATGCTGATGATGATCAGGAACGCGAGGACGAACAGCACGACGCTGTGCATGTGACCGAACGACGGTACGAGGAAATACAGGATGATTCCCAGGACGAAGAAGATGACGTACGTCGTCTTTCGCCCCATGAAGTCCGACATGGATGCCCAGAAGATTCGGCCACCCATGTTGAAGATGCTCATCAGGCCGACGAACCCCGCCGCGGCGACTGCCGTCACGCCGAACATCTCCTGGATCATCAGCGACGCTTGTCCGAGCACGCCGATGCCGGCCGTGACGTTGAGGAACAGGACCAGCCAGAGCAGGTAGAATTGCGGCGTGCGAATCGCTTGATCGAGCAGCACGTTGCGCGTCGTGATCATCTTCGCCGACGCCGTCGGAGGCACGTAGCCCGCCGGGGCCCAGCCCGCGGGCGGGATCCGCACGATGAACGAACCGACGAGCATCCAGATCAAGTACACGATGCCCATCGTGAGCATGGTCGGCGCAACGCCGTTGGACGTGGGGCTCGAATAGTAGTGCATGAGGCCAACCGCGAGCGGCGCTCCGATGAGCGCGCCGCCGCCGAAGCCCATGATGGCCGTGCCGGTCGCGAGGCCTGGACGGTCGGGGAACCACTTGATGAGCGTGGACACCGGCGAGATGTAACCGATGCCCAGACCGCAGCCGCCGATCACACCGTACCCGAGGAACACGATCGGAAGGTTGTGCAGCCAGACGCCGATGCTCGAGACGACCAATCCCCCGCAGAACAGCAACGCGGCGGCGAACATCGCCTTGCGGGGGCCGGCGCTCTCCACCCACCGCCCGAACACGGCGGCAGACAGCCCGAGAAAGACGATCGCGAGGCTGAAGATCCAGCCGAGGTTCGCAATCGACCAGTCACCCGGCGTGGTCGAGATCGCCTTCGCCGCCGCCGGCGGACACGCGCTCTGCGCGGCGCAAAGCAGTTGCGCCATCGGCTTGTTGAAGACGCTGAACGCGTACGCTTGCCCGATGCACAGGTGAACGCACAGCGCCGCGGGTGGGACGAGCCAACGGCTAAAGCCGGGACCCGCGATCGAGTGCGATCGGTCGAGGAATGCGGCCAACGGAAACTCCTCTGCGCCCGGTACAGGCGCGGTTCACGCCCTATTGCGACGTTTGTACGAAGGGGGAGGGCCCGGACCCTGCGCCTGGCTGGATAAGCGCCGACCGGGCCGGGCCGCGGTGCCGGGAAAACGTTGCCGCGGTGGGAATCCCGGCGAGGTGCGGACCCGGACCTTCGCCTCGCGCATCGAGCCCGCATGAACCAGCTCGCCGCGGCCGGCTGGGTCGCGCTCGGCGGCGCGCTCGGATCGCTGCTGCGGTTCTTCGTGACGCTGTGGTTCTTCCAGCGCCTCGGCCCGGGCTTTCCGTGGGGCACCTTCGCGATCAACGTCACCGGCGCGTTCGTTCTGGGCGTGGTGCTGCAGCTCGCGCAGACCCGCATCGGCCTCAATCCCTACGTGCGCGTTTTCGTCGGCACGGGAATTCTCGGGGGCTACACCACGTTCTCGGCCTTCGCGTTCGAGACGCTGGCGCTCAGCCGTGATGCGTTCTCGCTGCAGAGCGTGTGGTATGCCGTGGGCAGCGTGGTCGCTGGGGTGATCGCGGCGTATGCCGGCATCGTCGTCTCGCGCGCGCTCTTCTCGTAGGTCTGCGGTTAGCTCGCTTTCGGCGCGCGTTTGAAGATCGGACCGGAAGCGAGCGACCCGCGGCGAAAGGCAGGCTCCGGTGATCGCGAACAATGCGCCCGTTTCCCGGCTCGACCCGTTCGATGAAGCGTTCCTGGCCGATCCGTGGCCGTACCACGGCGAGCTGCGCGAGCTGGGGCCGGTCGTGTTCCTGGAGCGGTACGGCGTGTGGGCGGTCGCGCGGTACGACGACGTGGCGGCAACACTGCACGACTGGAAGACGTTCGGTTCGGGCGCCGGCGCCGGCATGGCGAACTTCCACCGCGAGACGCCGTGGCGCAAGCCGAGTATCATCCTGGAAGCCGATCCTCCGATGCATACGCGCACGCATAAGGTGCTGCTGCGCGTGCTCTCGCCCGCGCGGCTGCACGCTCTCAAGCCGGTGTTCGAGCGTGAGGCCGACGCGTTGATCGACACGCTCGCCGAGCGCGGCGACTTCGACGGCGTCGATGAGCTCGCGAAGACGTTTCCGCTGCGCGTGTTTCCCGACGCGGTCGGCCTGCGTCGCGACGGCCGCGAGAATCTCCTCACGTTCGGCGACATGGTCTTCAATGCGTTCGGCCCGCGCAACGAGCGTCTCGAGCAGGCGCTCGCGGCGACGAGCGTCGTTCTGCCGGCGATCATGGCGATGTGCGCGCGCGAAGCGCTCGCGGACGACGGCCTCGGCGCACGCGTCTACGACGCGGTCGACGCCGGAGACATCACGGCCGACGAGGCGGCGCTGCTGATCCGCTCGCTGCTGAGTGCAGGTCTGGACACGACGATCAGCGCGATCGCCGCCGCGCTCTTCTGCCTAGCGCGCGATCCCGACGCGTTCGCGCGTCTGCGCGCCGATCCGTCGCTGGCACGCAACGCATTCGACGAGGCGATTCGGGTCGAGTCGCCGGTGCAGACGTTCTTTCGCACGACGACGCGCGCAACCGAGATCGGCGGTGTCGCGATCCCGCCAGACGCGAAGGTGCTCATGTTCCTGGCGTCGGCGAACCGCGATCCGCGGCGGTGGGACGATCCCGACCGCTATGAAGTCGGCCGCCGGAGCGGCGGGCACGTGGGGTTCGGGTCGGGGATCCATCGCTGCGTGGGCGAAGCGCTGTCGCGTCTCGAGGGCGAGGCGGTGCTGGGCGCGCTCGTGCGCCGCGTCCGCACGCTGCGCCTCACCGGCGAGCCGACGCTGCGCATCAACAACACGATCCGCGGCTACGCGACGCTGCCGCTCGCGGTGGGCGCTTAGCGCGTGGCCGGCCGGCGCAGCGTCGCCGTCGCCGCAGCCGCGACGGCGAGCACGCACGCGGCCAGGTAGAAGAGCGCGGCGTCGCTCGCCGGCCAAGTGACGCCGGCGCCTTCGCCGATCCAGAACACGCCGAACGCCGTGACCATGACGCCGACGACGAACTTCATCGCGTTCTCCGGGACGCGCGAGAGCGGGCGGTGCACGGCGACGCCGACCGCAACGACGAGCACGAGAGCGAGCAGCGCGCCGACGGCGGCCGCGGTCATCGTCGCCGTCGTGCCGCTGCCGAGCGCGAGCACGATCGCGACCACCTCGATGCCTTCGGTGAGCACGCCGTTGAACGCGGTCGCGAACGCCGCTGCGCCGCCGTCGGACTCGAGCTGGGCGCGTTCGCGTGCGAAGATCGCGTCCTCGTCGTGGAGCGCCTTGCGCCCGGCTGCTCGCAGCACCGCCTTGCGCAGCCACGTGAACCCGACGTAGAGCGCGACCAGGCCGACCGCGAGCTTGAGCCAGTGGTTCGCGATGAGCGCCGGAAGACGCGGCCCCGCGATCACGATAACGATGGCCAGCACGGCGACCGCGCACAGCGCCGCCCAGAGCGCGCGCGGCCAGCCGCGCGTGATGCCGACCGCCAGCACGATTGTGAGCGCTTCCACCATCTCGACGGCGCTGGCGAGAAAGGACGTCGCCCCGATCGCGATCGCGTGCGCGGTCATCGATCCGCCGTCGCGCGGAAGACGCCGTACGGCGGCGGCGTGGCGCGCGCGCCTTTGACCGCATGCCAAAGGATGTCGTTGAGGATGCCGTCGTCGACGCGGTCCGCGTGCGCGAAGTCGAGACGCGCGCTGTCGGCGGCGCGGTAGGCGGTCTCCGCGTTCGTCGCTTTGAGGTCGACGCGCGCGGGTAGCGCGTCGAACGGCTGCACGTTCGGCGTCGAGCGAAATGCGGCCGTCAGGGGACGGGCGCCGGCGTCGTATGGCGACATCGGCGGGAGTCCGAGCAGGATCTCGATCGTGCGCAGGACCGAGGCCTGCGTATACGACGCGTGACGGATGCCGCCCGCCGCGTACGGCGACACGAGCAGAAACGGAGCGCGCTGCTCGTCGACGTGGTCGGGCCCGTTCTGCGCGTCGTCCTCGATGACGAAGATCGCCGTGCTCGGCCAGTCCGGCGAGTGCGACACCGCATCGACCAGACGGCCGAGCGCGAGATCATTGTCGGCGACCATCGCGATCGGCGTCGGGCTCCCGGCGCGGGTGCCGTTCGTGTGATCGCGCGGAAAGCGCACGATCTCGAGCTGGGGAAGCGTGTGCGAGCGTTCGAACGCATCGAACTCGCGCTTCCACTCGCCCAAGCGGTCGACGTCCGGAACGGTCATGTCGAAGGTGGCGAAGTCGCGGTCCGTCCGCGGACGCAGCGCGTCGTCGGAAACGGACACCGGCGTGGGCTTCGATGGTCCGCCGCTGGCGAATTCACCGTAGTTGCGCAGCGTGATGCCGTGCGCGACCGCGACGTCCCACAAGTATCCGCCGTGCGGCGCGGACGCGGTGGCGGCGTCTTCGAAGTCGTACATCGGCCGCCGGTTGGCGTAATTCTGCGGCCAGGTCTTCTCCAGGTAGTCGTTGGCGAACGCCGCGGTCGACCAGTTGTGTCCGTCGGCGCTGACGTGCGCGTTCTCGAAGAAGCGGTCGAAGACGCCGAAGCGGCGTACGAGCGCGTGCGCATTCGGCGTCACCGCGGCTCCGAACAGGACGAGGTCGGGCCGTCCGTCGGCGCCCGCGACATCTCCGAAGACCTGATCGTACGAGCGGTTCTCCCGGATCACGTAGATGACGTGACGGATCGGGCCGTCTGCCCGAACGACGTCGCTGCGCGGAACGCTCTCGTTCTGCGCAAGCTCGCGCACGGTACGCAGACCGCTCGCAAGCGCCGCGTCGTCCGGAACCGGCATGCGGCGGATCGATCCGGCGAGCAACGTTGCGACGTAGTCCTTCGGCGCAGGGTTCACGGCTTTTCCCGGCGCGGGCGTCGCGGCGTAGCGCGGGTTCGCGTGACCGGACTCGCCTTTGCCGTCCGCAACGTACATCGCGCGGTGCGCCGCGTCGAGCGCGACCGCCGTGGGATACCAGCCGGTCGGCATCGCGCCGAGCGGTTCGAGACCCGCGGCCGTCGTGCGCAAGACGGCGATCTCGTTCGCCGCGCCGCAGGTCACGTAGAGGCGGTCGCCGTCGAGGACGAGCGCGTTCGGCGACGCGCCGACGATGTCGGGCCGCGCGGACGGAACGCGGACGCGCGCGATCACGCGCTCTGCGGCAGCGTCGATCACGGCGACGTCGTCGTCGTCGGAGTCGGCGACGTAGACGCGCCGTCCGTCCGTCGCGAGCGCGTCGGGATGGAGTCCGACGGCCACGTGCGCGCGCACCGTCCGCGTCTGCTCGTCGACGATGTCCACCTGCGATGCTCCGCGGTCGGCGACGAACAGCGTCTTGCCGTCTGCCGCGAACGCAAGCGCGGACGGGTGGCTGCCGACCTGCACGCTGCCGATGAGCCGTTCGCCGGCCGGATCGACGAACGCGATCTTGTCGGCGAGGTCGCCGGCGACGGCGAGCGTGCCGTCGGCCGCGCGCGCAAGCGCGGACGGGAAGAACGGCAGCGGCAGCGAGACGTCGCGGTCGACCACGCCGTGTTCGGTGTCGACGTGCGCGATCTGTTCCTGGAACGTGCCGGCGACGGCGACCCACACGCCGTCGCCGTCCGCGTCGCGCAGCGGCGCGCCGAACGCGCCGCCGAGCGGGACGCTGCGAATCTCGTGCAGCGTCGCCGCGTCGAGCACGCGCAGCGCAGGTTTGCGATAGCCCGCCTCGAGCTCGAAGAGGCGCGAGCCGTCCCGCGACAGGACGACGCCCGTCGGCAACGTTCCGACGAGCGCGACGGCGCCTTGCGGGGCGACGATACGCCACTGCGTCGGGAGCGTCGTGATGCCCGGCGCCGCGACGACCGCGGTCGCAGCGAGCGCAGCGAACGCGACGGCGACGCCGGCCGCGACGCGCGCGCGGCCGCGCAGCGCCATGACGGCGAGCCGCGGCCCGAGGCCGAGCACGAGCATCACGGTGATGAGGAAGAACGCTGGATGCACGAACGCGAGGTCGTCGTGCGGGATCGCGCGGCAGCCGATGTTCGTGCCTGCCATCGCCATCGCGAAGAGCCCGTAGGCGAGCTGCAGCCGGTAGCGCGGGTCGAGCGCGCGTGCCGAACACGGAGCGGCGGTGTTCGGGCAGCCACCACCACAGCGTCGGGATCGCGACCGCCAGACACGCGGCGGCCGTGACCGCCCCCCACGCGAGATCGAAGGCGCGCGACCCTTCCATCCAGCTCCAGTCCATCAGCCTTCCACTTTCGCAAAGTCGGCGACGCTGTCGAGCGCGGAGCGAATGCCCGCGAGCAGCCGCAGGCGGTTCGCGCGGAGCGCGGGATCGTCCGCATTGACGGTGACCTTGTCGAAGAAGACGTCCACGGCCGGACGCAGGCGCGCGAGCGCCGCCATGGCAGCAGCGAAGTCTTCGCGCTCCGCGTGCGTGCGGATCTCGGCGGTTGCGCGCGCGAGCTCGTCGTGCAGCGTGCGTTCCTCGGGCGTCGCGAAGAGCGCGGCGTCCGGCGCGCCGTCGTAGGCGCGTCTTGTCCTTCGCCTCTTCGCGCCGGACGATGTTCGACGCGCGCTTGTATGCCGTCAGCAAGTTCGCGCCGTCCTCGCCGCCGAGGAAGGCCGCGAGCGCATCGACGCGCGCGAGCAGGCGCACGAGATCGTCTTCGTCGCCCAGCGCGAAGACGGCGGCGACGAGGTCGTGCCGCGCGCCGCGCTCCCGCAGATACACGCGCAGGCGGTCGGCGAAGAACTCCAGGACAGCATCGGCCGTGTCGCCGGCCGGCGACGCGGCGTTCGCGCGGAACGCGGCGTCGTCGGCGTAGCGCGCGTACGCCGAGCCGAGCACCGGGCGCAGCGGCAGCCGCAGATCGTTCTCCAGGATGATGCGAATGACGCCGAGCGCGGCGCGCCGCAGCGCGAACGGGTCTTTCGAGCCCGTCGGCAGCTCGCCGACGGCGAAGAAGCCGACCAGCGTGTCGATTTTGTCGGCGAGCGCGAGCGCGACCGAGACGGGCGCGGTGGGAACGCCATCGTTCGGGCCGAGCGGCGAGTAGTGGTCCGCGATCGCGTCGGCGACCGGCCGCGGCTCGCCCTGCTCGAGCGCGTAGTACCGGCCCATCTTGCCTTGCAGCTCGGGAAACTCGCCGACCATCCCGCTGACGAGATCCGCCTTGCACAGCAGCGCCGCGCGCGCCGCGAGCGCGGCGCCGGCGTCGCGCAGCGCCGAGCTCAGCGCGGGTGCGAGCTGCTGCAGCCGGCGCACCTTCTCGCCGATCGAGCCGAGCTTCGCGTGGAACACGAGCGTGTCGAGTCGGGGAACGCGGTCCTCGAGGCGAACCTTGCGGTCCTGGTTCCAGAAGAACTGCGCGTCCGAGAAACGCGGGCGCAGCACGCGCTCGTTGCCCGCGACGATCGCGGCGCCTCCGTCGGCTGCTTCGATGTTGGCGACGACGAGGAAGCGCGAGGCCAGCCGCCCGTCGGCGGTCTCGAGCGCAAAGTACTTCTGGTTCGCGCGCATGGTCGTCGTGAGCACTTCGCGCGGCAAGTCCATGAAGTGCTCGTCGATCGATCCGATCAGCGGGACGGGCCACTCGACCAGCCCCGCGACTTCCTCGAGGAGCGCCGCGTCCGGCGTCACGCGCAAGGCTTCCGCCGCCGCGAGCTCGTCGTTGCGGCGCGCGATGATCGTCCGCCGCTCGGCGGGATCGAGCACGACGAACGCTTCGCGCAGCTTGCGGGCGTAGTCGTCGAACGACGTCACCGTGATGCGCTGCGGCGCGAGGAAGCGGTGGCCCCACGTCGTCCCGTTGGCGCGCAAACCGTGCGCGTGCAGCGCCACGTCGACGACGGAGCCGTCGAACAGGCACAGAACGTTCTGCAGCGGCCGCACCCAGCGCAGCGAATCGCCGCCCCACCGCATCGACTTCGGCCAGGCGAACGTCTCGATCGTGCGCGCGACGAGCGCGGGCAGGACGCTCGCGGTCGCGCGGCCGGCGATCGACCGCGCGAGGTAGTAGTAGTCGGCCCCGCCCACGGAGCGGACCTCGAACGCGTCGAGCGAGTCGACGCCCGCCGACTTCATGAAGCCTTCCAGCGCGCGCTGCGGCGCGCCGACGTGCGGGCCTTTGCGCTCCTCGGTCACGTCCGGCTGGCGTTCCGGCAGACCGTCGACCACGAGCGTGAGCCGTCGCGGCGTCACGTACGCATCGGCTCGCGCGAACGCCAGCCGTTCCTCGCCGAGCTTCGCGGTAACCGTCGCGCGCAGCTGCTCCGCGGCCGCCGCCTGCATGCGCGCGGGGATCTCCTCGGAGAACAGCTCGAGCAGCAGCTCCGCCACGATCAGCTCGGCTGCGCGGTGCGCGCCAGCCAGCTCTCGCAGCAGGCTTTCGCGAGCGCGCGCACGCGCCCGATGTAGGCTTGCCGCTCGGTCACGCTGATCACGCCGCGCGCGTCGAGCAGGTTGAACGTGTGACTGGCCGTGATGCACTCGTCGTACGCCGGCAGCGGCAGATCGCGCGCGAGCAGCGCGCGGCACTCTTCCTCGGCGCCGGCGAACTGGCGGAAGAGCAGCTCGACGTTCGCGGCTTCGAAGTTGTACGCGGAGAACTCGCGCTCGTTCTCGAGGAATACGTCACCGTACGTGATGTGCGGGTTCGCGCCGGGCGCGTTGTAGGCGAGGTCGTACACGTTCTCGACGCCCTGCACGTACATCGCGAGCCGTTCGAGCCCGTACGTGTACTCGACGGAGACGGGATCGCACTCGATGCCGCCGACCTGCTGGAAGTACGTGTACTGGCTGACCTCCATGCCGTCGCACCACACTTCCCAGCCGAGTCCCCACGCGCCGAGCGTCGGGCTTTCCCAGTCGTCCTCGACGAAGCGGATGTCGTGCGCGAGCGGGTCGATGCCCAGCCGCCGCAAGCTCTCGAGGTAGAGCTCTTGCGCGTTCGGCGGCGACGGCTTGAGGATGACCTGGAACTGATAGTAGTGCTGCAGGCGGTTCGGGTTCTCGCCGTACCGGCCGTCGGTCGGACGGCGCGACGGCTGCACGTACGCCGCGCGCCAGGGGTCCGGCCCGAGACTGCGCAGCGTCGTCGCCGGATGGAACGTCCCGGCGCCGACGTGGGCGTCGTACGGCTGCAGCACGACGCACCCTTGCTCGGCCCAGTACTGCTGGAGCGTCATGATGAGCGACTGAAAGTCGGCGGCGCGAGCGCGCGATGGTGTTGCTGCTGTCGTCACGGCGGAACGCATGAGGTACGCCTACAAGCAATCACGAGCCTGTCGTCTGTCATCCTGAGCTTGTCGAAGGGTCTGTCATCCTGAGCTTGTCGAAGGGCGATCAGGCGCGAACCAGCGCTCCGAGCGCGGCGGCCGCGACGACGACGGCCCACGGGGCCGCGCGCCACACCGCGATCGCGGCGAATGCGGCGAGCGCAATCGCCACGCGGCGCCCGTCGGCACCGAGCGACAGCAGGATCGGATCGTACAGCACGCCGCCGAGCAGCCCGACGACGCTCGCGTTCGCGCCGCGCACGGCCGCCGCCGCGCGCGGGGCGCCCGCAACGCGGTTCCACACCGGCGCGATCGCGAAGATCAGCGCGAACGACGGAAGGAAGATCAGCACGGTCGCGACGAGCGCGCCCGCGATCCCGTGCAGCGGCGAGACGTTCGCGTAGCCGAGGAACGACGCGAACGTGTTGAGCGGACCGGGCATCGCCTGGACGGCGCCGTACCCGGCGAAGAAATCGTCCGCAGCGATGAGGCGGTCGTGGACGAGGCTCTGCAGCAGCGGCAGCACGACGTGACCGCCGCCGAACACGAGCGCGCCGGCACGGATCAGCGTCGCGAGGAACGCGCCCGGCGGGCCGTGCGGCACCGACGCGAACGCGACCAGCGCGACGAACAGCGCGCCCGACGCGATCGACACCGCACGCGGGACGCGAATCGGCAGCGCGTCGTGCCGCAGCGCCGGCGGCCGCAGCGCGACGGCGCCGGCGAGCGCGCCGAGCGCGATCGCGACCCACTGCAGCCCCGGAAACGGGCGCAAGGCGAGCGTCACGACCGTCGCCGCGACGGCGATCGTCTTCGTCGGCACGTCCGTGCAGAGCGAGCCGGCCAGGCCGATCACCGCTTGCGCGACGACCGCGGCGGCCGCGGCGAACAGGCCGTTGAGCAGCCCGGCGAACCACGGCGGCGGCGTGTGCCGCTCGGCGCCGCCGAGCGCGGCGGCGACCGCGATCATCCCGATCGCGGACGGTGTCGTGAAGCCCAGCCACGCCAGGAGCGCGCCCAGCGGGCCGGCGCGCGTGAAGCCGATGAGCATGCCGACCTGGCTCGAGGTCGGTCCCGGCAGGACCGAGCAAAATGCCACGATCCGGGCGTAGGCCGGTTCGTCGAGCCAGTGGCGCTGCTCGACGAACGTGCGGCGGAAGTACGCGAGATGAGCAATCGGACCGCCGAACGACGTCACGCCCAGGCGGAGGAACGTCGGGAACACCTCGCGCACGACGCCTGCTTACCACCGGAGGACCACGACTTCATGCACCTGGGCGACCTGACGGTCTATCACGACGGCGCCTTCAGCCGGTACGACGACGCGAAGGTCGGACTGCTCACGCACGGCCTGCAGTACGGCACGGGCTGCTTCGAAGGGATTCGCGGCTTCTGGAGTGCCCGCGACGAGCAGCTGTATCTGCTGCAGCTCACCGACCACTACGACCGCCTCGCGCAGTCGGCGCGCATCCTCATGATCTCGCTGCCGCACACGACCGCCGAGCTGTGCGAGATCACCGTCGAGCTCTGCCGGCGCAACGACCTGCGCACCGACACGTACATCCGTCCGTTCGCGTACAAGGCGAACGAAGACATCGGCGTGCGGCTGCACGGCGTGCGAGACGCGTTCGGCATGGTCGCGATCCCGTTCGAGCGTTACTTCGACACGCAGCGCGGGCTGCGGTGCGGCGTGAGCTCGTGGCGGCGCATCGACGACACGATGGCGCCCGCGCGGGGCAAGATCACGGGAACCTACGTGAACAGCGCGCTCGCGAAGAGCGAGGCGGTGATGAACGGCTTCGACGAGGCGATCATGCTGTCGGCGGAAGGCCACGTCAGCGAAGGCTCCGCCGAGAACATCTTCATGGTGCGCCGCGGCGTGCTCTACACGCCGGACCCCTCGCAGAACATCCTCGAAGGCGTGACGCGCCGCGCGATCATGACGCTCGCGAGCGCGGAGCTCGGCCTGACCGTCGTCGAGCGCCCGATCGACCGCAGCGAGCTCGTCGTCGCCGACGAGCTCTTCATCACCGGCAGCGCGGCCGGCATCCAGT
The DNA here is from genome assembly GCA_963818845.1 of Vulcanimicrobiota bacterium. GTDB lineage: Bacteria > Vulcanimicrobiota > Vulcanimicrobiia > Vulcanimicrobiales > Vulcanimicrobiaceae > Vulcanimicrobium. The sequence continues at coordinate 426,793 of CAWFTO010000004.1, forward strand.
GGATCGAATCGGTCGACCACCGCCGCGTCGGCGACGGCGAGCGGGGTCCGGTCGCGGGCGCGCTGATCGACCTCTACGACCGCGCGATCCGCGGCGGAATGCCGCAGTACGCGGCGTGGCTCACGCCGGCGTTCGCCGCCGCGAAGGCCGGCGCGGCGGGCGCGTAGGCCTCAGCGGCCGCCGGGTGCGGCCGAAGCCGCGGGCTGCGGTGCGGGCTCGGCCGGCTGCGGATCGGCCGGTGCTGCGGGCGCGTTCGCGGGCGCCCACATCTGCTGGTCGGGCGTCGTCGCGGGCGTCACGCTGCGGAGCTGCGAGCTCCACGCGTCGTCGGCGCCGCGCAGCGCGCCGAGCCCGTTGAGCGCCGCGTACGCCATCTTCGAGACGCCGCGGATGAAGCGGCGGCCCGCGTCGAGCGTCGGCAGGTCGGTGGTCATCACCGCGATGACGTAGGGGTCGTCGTGCGAGCCGTAGACGATGCCGACGTCATTGAGCGTGTCGTGCAGCGTGCCCGTCTTGTGCGCGATCGCCGTTCCGGCAGGCAGAGGCTCGGGGATCAAGCCGTTGTGCGTTTGATCGCGCAGGATGGCGATCATCTCACGCGACGACCACTCGTCGACCAGCTGGTCCTTCGCCATCGAGCGCAGGAGGTGCGCCATGTCGGCGGGGCTCGAACGCAGCGCCCAGCGGATGCTCGGACCTTCGGAGCGGATGAAGTCGCTCAGGCGCGTGTGCGAGAGGCCGAGCTCGGTCATCGTCGCGTTGATGTGCTGGCGGCCGACGAGCCGGATCAGCATGTTCGTCGCCGTGTTGTCGCTGACGTCGATCATCAGCGAGAGCAGTCGCGAGACGGGATAGCTTCCGCCGACGCGCGCGTCGCACAGGTCGCCGTAGCCCCAATCCTTGTCGGTCCGCCGCAGCGTCACGCGGGTGTTCAGGTCGAAGTTCCCGTTGACGAGCTGGCGGAACACTTCGACCATCACCGGGATCTTGATCGTCGAGGCGGCCGGCATCTCCACGCCGGAGTTGATGCCGGTACTCAAGCCGGTCGCGACGTCCTGCACGGCGATCGCGACGTGCCCGGGCGCTCGCTGCGAATACGCGGTGAGCTGCGACTGAAAATCGGCCAGGGGTCCGGCCGTGCCGGTTGCGCTCGCCGGTGAAACGCCGGCGAACGGAACGGCAAGCAGAACGACGGCGGCAACGAGACGTCGTGGTACCCGCATTGTATTTACATATGTCGGCACAATGCGACGAAAGTCAAGTCGGAGCGGTTGGCCGATCGGCGAGGGAATCCGCGGTCAGCTTCGCACGTACGGCACACCGTCGGAGGCCGGAGCGCGCACGCGTCCCGCGAATCCGGCCAGCGCGACGAGCGCGGCGAGGTACGGCAGCGCTTGCAGCAGCTCGCTGGGAACGCCGGCGCGCTGGAGCGAGAACTGCAGCGCCGCGAAGAATCCGAAGAATAAAGCCGCCCCCGTCGCGCCGAGCGGCGTCCAGCGCCCGAAGATCACCGCGGCGAGCGCGATGAAGCCTCGGCCCGCCGTCATGCCGTCCGAATAGAGGTCGAGCTCGGCGAGCGCGAGGTACACGCCGCCCAGCGACGCAATCGCGCCGCCGGCGACGACGGCCCAGAAACGCGTCGCGAGCGCATCGATGCCGGCCGCTTCCGCCGCGCTCGGGTCTTCGCCGCATGCGCGCACGCGCAGGCCCCACGGCGTGCGCGTGAGCACGAGGTGCAGCGCTCCCGCGGCCGCAAAGGCGAGCACGACGAGCACCGTCTCGCCGGTCTTGCCGAGCGCCGGGACCTCGTGCGAAGCGCCGGGCTGGTGGTAGACGAGCACGAGCCCGAACGCAGCGGCAGCGAGCGCGGCGATGTTCAGGCCGGTCCCGGCGACGATCTGGTCCACGGCCATGCGCGTGGTCACGAACGCGAGCACGGCGGCGACGAGCATTCCGGCCGCCATGCCTGCGAGCGCGCCGACGACCGGGCTCCCGGTCGCGCCGCTGACGACGACCGACGTGAACGCACCCGCGACCAGAATGCCTTCGAGACCGATGTTGACGACGCCGGATCGTTCGCTCAGCACGCCGCCGAGCGCGGCATAGATCAGCGGCGTCGCCTTCACGAGGGTCAGGCCGAGCAGGGCAAGGATCGCCACGAGCGACGGCGCTCACGTGCTTCTCCGGTTCGCGATGACGCGGCGGCCGGCCAGCGCGATGATCACGAGGCCGGTCACGAGCGTGACGACGTCGCGCGGCACGCCCGCTTCGGCCTGCATCGCGATGCCGCCGCTCTGCAGCATGCCGAACGCGACCGCCGCGACGATGATCCAAAGCGGATCCAGGTTCCCGACGAGCGCGACGGCGATCGCGATGAAGCCGTAGCCCGGCGACAGCCCCGTGTTGAAGCGGTGCAGCTCGCCCGCGACGATCGTCGCGCCGCCGAGCCCGGCGATCGCGCCCGAGATCGCCATCGCCACCAGCGCGGTGCGGCCGAGGTCGATCCCGGCGCGCTTCGCGGCTTCGGGCGCGTCGCCGGCGGCGCGCAGCTCGTAGCCGAACACCGTGCGGAACAGCACGGCGCGCAGCACCAACGCGAGCACGATCGCGATCGCAATCGGCGTGAGCACGAACGCGAGCGTCAGGTGCGGATCGGCGAGCAGGCCGATGAGGTCCGGAAGCTGCGCGGACTTCGGCAGCGGGCCCGTCTCCGACGCGCCCGCACCGCCCTGCTGCAGCGGTCCCGTCACCAGGTACGTGCACAGCAGGGTCGCGACGTAGTTGAGCATGAGCGTCGCGATCACTTCGTTCGCGCCGAACCGTGCGCGCAGAAAGCCGGGGATCGCGCCCCACAGGCCCCCGGCGAGCGCGCCGGCGATCAGGATGAGCGGCACGGCGACGTATCCCGGAAGCGGAAGCTGCGCGCCGAGCCATCCCGCGGCAAAGCCGCCGAGCACGAGCTGTCCCTCAGCGCCGATGTTGAACAATCCCGCGCGAAACGCGACAGCAATGCCGAGCGCCGGAAACAACAGGAACGCGGACTGCACGAGTGTCTCGCCGACCTCTTCGGGCGTGCCGAACGCGCCGTCGAAGAGCGCGCCGAAGGCGACGATCGGCGAGACGTGCGCGAGCAGCATCGCGATCGACCCGAAGCCGAAGACGACCACGAGCACGGCGATCGCGTCGCGCGCCGAGCGCGTGCGGAGCGCCGCCGTCACGCGTTGCCCGCCATGAGCGCGCCGATGCGGCCGCGGTCGATGCTCGCGCGGTCGAAGCTTCCGGCGAAGCGGCCGTTCGCGATCACGAGCACGCGGTCGGCGCACGCGAAGATCTCGTCGAGCTCGAACGAGATCAGCAGCACGCCCGCGCCCGCGTTGCGCGCCTCGATGAGGCGGGACTGCACGAGCGCGCCCGCACCGACGTCGATCCCGCGCGTCGGCTGATACGCGACGACGAGCTTCGGTTGGCCGGCGAGCGCGCGCCCGACGACGATCTTCTGCTGGTTGCCGCCCGAGAGCATCCCCGCGATCGCGTCCGGGTTCGGCGGCCGCACGTCGAACCGCTCGATCACCTCGCGCGCGACGTCGCCGTAACGCGCGCGCGGCACGGCGCGCTGCCGCCCCAGGACGGCGTTGTCGCGCACGGTCCAGTCCAGCACGAGCGCCTCGTGGCGGCGGTCCTGCGGAATCACGCGGATGCCGCGCGCGATGCGCGACGCGGGCGAGTCCGCCGGGCGAAGCGCGTCGCCCGCGAAGAGCAGCTCGCCCGTGAACGGGATGACGCCGGCGATCGCGTCGGCGAGCGCCGACTGTCCGTTTCCCTCCACGCCGGCGACGCCGACGATCTCGCCGGCGCGCACCTCGAACGTGGCGTCGTTCAGCTCGCTGCTCCCGGCGCGCGCGGAAAGCCGCCGGACCTCGAGCAGCGGCGCGGATGCGGTCCGCTCGCGCGCGGCGAGCGCGGGCACGTCGCCGCCGACCATCGCGCGCGCGATCTCGCCGGCATTCGTCTCGCTGGTGACGTACCGTGCGACGACCCGGCCCGCGCGCATCACGGTGACGCGCTGCGCGTACGCGATCACCTCGGCGAGCTTGTGCGTCACCACGAGGATCGCCGCACCCGCCTTCGCGAGCTCGCCGACGGTCTCGAAGAACGACGCGATCTCGGCCGGCGCCAGCGCGGCCGTCGGCTCATCGAGCAGCAGCACGGCGGGCTCGCGGTCGAGCTCGCGCAGCAGTTCGACGCGCTGCTTCACGCCGATCGGCAGCGTCTCGACGAGGGCATCCGGATCGACCGCGAGGCCGTAGCGCGCGGCCAGGGCGAGGACGCGAGCGCGCGCTGCGGGGACGTCGATCGCCCAGCCGCGGCGCGGCTCCCGGTTCAGCAGCACGTTCTCCCACACGCGCAGGCGCTCGATCAGCTTGAAGTGCTGGTGCACGAGGCCGACGACGCCGTCCGCCTGCACGTCGCCCTCGTCGGCACGCACGGCGCCGTACGCGATCGCCGCGAGCGTCGACTTGCCGGCACCGTTCTCGCCCACCAGCGCGTGGATCTCGCCGGGGCGGAGCTCGATGTCGACGCCGTCGACGGCCTGCACTGCGCCGAAGCGCTTGCGGATGCCGCTGAGCGTCAGAGCGGGACGCGTTTGAACGATGCCAGTTCCTCCCGCGTGGACGGCGCGACGATCTTTCCGGCGACGATCGCCCCGCGCAGTTTGTCGAGCACCGCGCGCTTCGCCGGCGTCACGACGCTCTTGGTGTAGGTGAAATCGGTCAGGCCGACGCCGCCTTCCTTGAGCCCGAGCGTGAGATGCTTGGGCCGCGGGCGCCGCGCCGCAGCGTCCTTGCTCACGCGAAACACGCCGATGTCGACGCGCTTGACCATGCTGGTGAGAATCTTGCCGGGCACGAGGGCATCCTGGTCGGAGTCGACGCCGATGATGAAGGCGCCCGGCCGCGACTTCACTTGGTCGATCGCGCCAAGGCCTGCCTTCCCGGCGGCGACGTAGATGATGTCGGCTCCCTGATCGAACTGCACGCCGGCGAGCTCCTTGCCGGATGCGACGTCGTCGAACGAGCCGACGTACTTCACCAGCACCTTGACCGACGGATCGATCTCGCGCGCACCGGCCGCGTAGCCCGCTTCGAACTTGCGCAGCAGCGGGATGTCGATGCCGCCCAGGAACGCGATCGTCTTCGTCTTCGTCGTCAGCGCGGCGAGCGCGCCGGCGAGAAACGAGCCCTCCTCCTCCTTGAACGTCACCGACGTGACGTTGGGCTCGTCGACCACCGCGTCGATGATGGAGAAGTGGCGCTTGGGGTAGCGCTCCGACACTTCGGTGACGTCGCGCGCCATCAAGAAGCCGATCGCGAAGATCTCGTCGTACTCTTTGTTCGCGAGCACGGTCATGTTGATCTGGTAGTCCGCCGCGGAGCGCGACTGGAGCACCGTCGTGTCGACGTGCAAGTCGCTTTTCGCGCGCACCAGGCCGCGGTATGCGGAGTCGTTGAACGAACGGTCGCCGAGCCCGCCGACGTCCGTCACCATGCCGATGCGCACCGTGCCGCCCGCCGCTTGCCGCGACGCGCAGCCGCCCGCGCACGTGGAGACGACCATGAGGGCCACGAGCGCCGCGCGCCGGGAAAACCGCACGGCGACTTCCTACGACGCCGATGCGGGGCGACCCCTCGGCTGCGGGGAAGAGTCAAACGTGAATCCCGCCGCGCGACCGCCCGACGTCCCACGACCGCGCCGCCCGATGTCCCGGGCCGAGCGCCGCGTGACGTTCTTGCTCAAGACGCTCGCGCTCATCGCCGTCGCGATCTACCTGCTCGTCGGCGTGCTCCAGTTCCTCGGCAACGTCAAGGCGACGGCGATGCTGTTCGTCATCGCGCTGTTCTTCGCGTACCTCGTCTACCCGATGGTGCGCAGGCTGAACGAACGGCTGCCGCTGGTGTGGTCCATCCTCCTCGTCTACATCGCGATCGCGATCGTCGGCGCGGCGATCGCGCAGCTGCTGATCCCGCCGCTGCTCGCCGACATCCAGGGGGCCGCGAAGGCGGTACCGGGCATCGTCGGCCATCTCGTGCAAGTGCTGCAAGACCCGAACAACCGGTTCGTGCGCTGGCTCCCGCCGGACGAGCGCGGGTACTTGGCGACGGTGCCGGCGCAAATCGGCGGCTTCATCCAGACCAACGCGCTGGACACCGCGTCCAAGACCATCACGGTCGTGCTTTCGACGGTTTCGATCATTGCAACGATCATCGTCGTGCCGGTTCTCGCGGCGTACATGCTCCTCGACGCCGAGAACATTAAAGCCGGCTTCATCGGCCTCGTTCCGCCGAGGAACCAGGGCAAAGCCGAGGCGGTCATCGCCGATCTCGATCAGGTCGTCGGCGGGTTCATCCGCGGTCAGCTCATCGACGGCTCGATCCTCGGGACGATGCTGACCGTGATGCTCGCGATCACGCACGTGCCGTACGCGCTGCTGATCGGCGTCGTGTCCGGCGCGCTGAACTTCATCCCGTACGCGGGCGCGCTGATCGCATTCGTCCCCGCCGTGATCCTCGCGTTCACGTTCGGCGGGCTCGGCCACGCCGTGCTGGTCGCCATCTTGATCTTCGTCATCCATCAGATCGACGGCAACTTCGTGGCGCCGCGCGTGCTCAAGGAGAACGTCGGTCTCTCGCCGTTCTGGATCGTCATCGCGATCCTCGGCGGCAGCGAGCTGTTCGGTCTCCCCGGGACGTTCTTGGCGGTCCCGGTCGCCGCGATGATCCGGGTGCTGCGCGAGCACTTGCTGCCGCGCTCGGCTCCGCGTTCGGTCGCCGCGCCCGCGCTCACGAAGGCTCCGCTGGATCAGACGCAGCCGCCCGTCGCCACCCCGCGAACGGGCTGAACGCGGGCGGCGCCGAAAACGCCGGCATGAGCGTGCCTGCGGCGCAGCGGATTTTTCCGGGGCGCAAGACCGTCGAGCGGATCGACGTCGTCGGCGTGCCGATGGACCTCGGCGCGGACCGGCGCGGCGTCGACATGGGGCCGTCGGCGATCCGCTACGCGCGTCTGAAGGAGTCGCTCGAGAAGCTCGGCATCGCCGTCACGGACCACGGCAACCTGAGCGTTCCCGTGCCCGAGTCGGCGACGATCGCCGAGGCGAACGCGAAGTACTTCCCGATCATTAAAGCCGTGTGCGACGAGCTGGCGGAGCTCGTGCACGGCGTCGTGCGCGGCGGCGGCTTTCCGCTCGTGCTGGGCGGCGATCACTCGATCGCGATGGGCACGATCTCGGGCGTCGCGCGCGCTCGCGGCAAGGCGCCCGGCGTCATCTGGGTCGACGCGCACGGCGACATCAACACGCCGCTCACGTCGCCGACCGGCAACGTGCACGGCATGCCGGTGCACTTCGCGCTGCAAGAGCATGCCGTCGACCCGCAGCGCATGGCGTTCATCGGCTTGCGCGACGTCGACGACGGCGAGAAGGCGCTGATCCGCGAGCTCGGCGTGAAAGCGTTCACGATGGCCGACGTCGACCGCATCGGCATGAGCCGCGTGGTCGAGGAGGCGCTGCTGATCGTCGCGGACGGCGAGCAGTCCGTGCACGTGAGCTTCGACATGGACGGCGTCGACCCGCAGGAAGCACCCGGCGTCGGCACGCCGGTGCGCGGCGGCATCACCTACCGCGAAGCGCACCTGCTGATGGAAGGCGTCGCGGAGAGCGGCACGCTGGGCTCGCTCGAGATCACCGAGATCAACCCGATCCTCGACCGCGAAAACCAAACCGCGATCCTCGCGGTCGAACTGATCCTCTCAGCGCTCGGCAAAACAACGCTCTAGCACTCGTCACGCTGCGCTCGTCGAAGCACGCCGTCCACGCTGCGCTCGTCGAAGGCCGCCGTCACCCTGAGCTTGTCGAAGGGCGCCGTCACCCTGAGCTTGTCGAAGGGCGCTACGGCCGTTCCGCGAGCTCCGTCGCGCGGAGCGCGCTGCGGCCGAGCACGCAGATCGGGACGTCGCGCCAGTGCGTCTCGAGGCGCTCGTCCCATGCGTCGGCGAACGTGATGCCGTCGAGGCCGCCGAACAGGCAGATTTCGTCCTCGCCTTCGCCGTAGCGGAACTCGTAGTCCACGTCGGCGAGGTCCGGTACTTCGATGCCGTCGAGCGGCGCGCCGATGCGCGCGAGCGCACGGTACACGCGCGCTGCGTTGGCGTCGTCCGCGTCGTACCACAGACAATGGTCGAGCGCGTCGGCCTTCTCGCCATGCATCTTCTTGGCGAGACCGCCGATTACCAGCGTCCGCGCGCGTTCCTTGGCGAGCGCGCACAGCAGCTCCGCGAACGTCGTGTGGCCGGCCATCGGGCACCTCGCTTCTGCTCGTTCTGCGACAGGCTCATCCTTCGACAAGCTCAGGATGACATACGCGACGCTACTCCGCGCCTTTGAACGCTTCCCGCTTGCGGGAATACCGGCCAGGCGAGGGCAGGCCGCTCGCAACGTCGCGGGTGCTGGGTATAGCGCGCGACATGGCGCTGTTCGCTCCGCTTGCGACGCTGACGCCGCCCCAGCGGCGCGCGTTCATCGCATCGTTTCTGGGTTGGTGCCTGGACGCGTTCGACTTCTTTCTGGTGACGTTCGTCGTCTCGCGGATCGCGTCCGACTTCAGCATGACGATCCCGGGCGTGCTCGCCGCGGTGACCGTCACGCTGATGTTCCGGCCGCTCGGCGCGCTGATCTTCGGCATGCTGGCCGACCGCTTCGGCCGCCGCGGACCGCTGATGGCGAGCATCCTGCTGTACTCGCTCTTCGAGCTGCTGACGGCATTCGCGCCGAACTTCGCGGTCTTCATCGTGCTGCGCGCGCTCTACGGCATCGCGATGGGCGGCGAGTGGGGCGTCGGCGCCGCGCTTGCGCTCGAGAGCTTGCCGGCGCAGGCGCGCGGCATCGCGTCCGGCATCATCCAGCAAGGCTACGCGACCGGCTATTTGATCGCCGCGATCGTCTTCGGTCAGCTCGTCGACCGCATCGGCTGGCGCGGCATGTTCATCGTGGGCGTGCTGCCCGCGCTGCTCGTGTTCTACATCCGCGCCGGCGTCGAGGAGTCGCCGGTGTGGCGCGCGGGGCAAGCGCACAAGATCGGCGAGCGCCAGACGCTCTTTACGTCCATCGCGCGTCAGCCGATGCTGTACGTGTACGCGATCCTGCTGATGGCGGCGTTCAACTTCATGTCGCACGGCTCGCAAGATCTCTACCCGACGTTCCTCACGAAGCAGCGCGGGTTCGACCCGCACGTCACGCAGAACGTGACGATCGTCATGAACGTCGGCGCGATCATCGGCGGGACGCTGCTCGGGGCGCTTTCTCAGCGGATCGGACGCCGCATCACCATCATGGCGTGCTGCGTGCTCGGCGCGCTCGCGATTCCGTTCTGGACGGGCGCGGCCACGCCGGTGCTCCTCGCGACCGGCGCGTTCGTCATGCAGTTCTTCGTGCAGGGCGCGTGGGGCGTCATCCCCGCGCACCTCAACGAGCTCTCGCCGCCCGACGTGCGCGGCACGTTCCCGGGCTTCACGTACCAGCTCGGCAACCTCATCACCGCGTACGCGGCGCAGTGGGAGGCCGCCTACGCCACCCAGCACTTCCCGCTGCCGGCACCCGCGGGCGCGGATTTCGGGCACGCGATGCAGATCATCATGCTGGGCGTGTTCGCCGCGGTGTTCATCCTGACGGCGATCGGCAAGGAGCGGCGAGGCATTTCGTTCACCGAGGCCCCGCCGTAGCCCAGCCGCGGCTCGCGGCGACCGCGTCGCGCCAGCGTGCGAGCTGCGCGTCCCGCTCGGGCGCGGCGAGCGCCGGTTCGAAGCGCGCGTCGGCGCGCCACATCGCGGCGAGCGCGTCCACGCCGTCCCAATAGCCGCACTGCAAGCCGGCGAGCGACGCGGCGCCGAGCGCGGTCGTCTCCAGACACGCCGGCCGGATCACCGGCACGCCGAGCAGATCGGCTTGCCGCTGCATCACGAGGTCGTTTGCCGACGCGCCGCCGTCGACGCGCAGCTCGGCGAGGCGCAGCCCGGCATCGCGCTCCATCGCACCGACGACGTCCGCCGTCTGATATGCCATCGCATCGAGCGCCGCGCGCGCGAGGTGCGCCCGCGTCGTCCCGCGCGTGATCCCGACGATCGTCCCGCGCGCGTACGGGTCCCAGTACGGCGCACCGAGCCCGGTGAACGCAGGCACGAAGTAGCAGTCCCCCGCGTCGGGGACGTTGCGCGCGAGCCGCTCGATCTCCGACGCGTGCGCGATGACGCCGAGACCGTCGCGCAGCCACTGCACGGCCGCGCCCGTCACGAAGATCGAGCCTTCGAGCGCGTACGTCGCGCGGTGCGGCTCGAACGCGAACGCGACGGTCGCGAGCAGCCCGTGCTCGCTGCGCACGACGCGCGCGCCGGTGTTCAGGACGACGAACGAGCCCGTGCCGTACGTGTTCTTCGCGACGCCCGCACGCAAGCCGGCTTGCCCGATCAGCGCGGCCTGCTGGTCGCCGGCAACGCCCGCGATGGGGATCGCCGCCCCGAGGTGCTCGGGCGACGCCGTTCCGAAGGCCGCCGTGCACGGCAGCACCTCGGGCAGGATCGCACGCGGAATGTCCAACGCCGTGAGCAGCTCGTCGCTCCACTGCAGCCGACGGATGTCGAACAGCATCGTACGCGACGCGTTGGTGACGTCCGTAACGTGGCGCGTGCCGGCGGTGAGGTTCCAGATCAGCCAGGAGTCGACCGTACCGAACGCGATCTCGCCGGCCTCGGCACGTACGCGCAGGCCGTCGACATGGTCGAGCAGCCACGCGATCTTCGTCGCAGAGAAGTACGGATCGATCAGCAGGCCGGTCTGCGCCGCGACGAGCTCGCCGAGCGCCGCGCTCGCGCAGCGCATCGCACGCCTCGGCCGTGCGGCGGTCCTGCCAGACGATCGCGTTCGCGACGGGTCTCCCGGTCGCGCGGTCCCACAGCAGCGTCGTCTCGCGCTGGTTGGTGATCCCGATTGCGGCGACGTCGGACGCCTGCACGCGCGCGTTGCGCAGCGCGCCGCGCGCGGTCGCGAGCTGCGTGCTCCAAATCTCCGCCGGATCGTGCTCGACCCATCCGGGCCGCGGAAAGACTTGCGGCAATTCACGCTGATCGAACCCGACGACGGCGCCGCTGCGATCGAACACGATCGCGCGCGACGACGTCGTGCCCTGGTCCAGCGCTAGGATCATGCGCGCTTGTGACGTTCCAGGATATCGAGCAGCCGTTCGCCGCGCGAACGCACGGCGGCGGTGCCCGACTCCATTGCGTTGCGGATCGCCGGGATCACCATGCGCCGCAGCGACGGATCGCGCTGCGCCAGATCGGCGAGCGCCTGCAGTGCCGTGACTTTGACGATCGCGCTCTTGTCGTCCAGGTAGCGGCGGAACGCGGCGATCGCGGTGCGCTGCTGGTTCGGGTCGAGCGTCGCGCGCGGGATCATCTGCGCGAGGTGCCACCGGATCGACGGCTGCTCCGTGCGGGACGCGAGCTCGACCATCATGGCGACGTGCGCCTGCAACAGCTCCGGCGCGTCGCGCGTGACCTTCTCGGCAGCGTCCGCAGCGCGCATGCGCACCACGGCGTCGTCGTCGGCGAGGCATGCGACGACCTCGCCGAAACGGCCGGGATCGTGCAGCACGTCGTCGATGACGCTCGCCACGCCGTGCAGCTTGCGCGGATCGCCGCCGCTCAGCAGGCTCGCGAACGTGTTCACAGGCGGAACGCGTCCGCGCCGCCCGGGTCGGGGAACACCTTGCCGGGGTTCATGATGCCGAGCGGATCGATCGCGTCCTTGATCGCGCGCATCACCCGGATCACGTCGGGGCCGAGATCGAGCTCCATGAACTGCTTCTTGAGCAGGCCGATGCCGTGCTCGCCGGACAGCGTCCCGCCCAGCTCGACCGCGACTTCGAAGATGGCGCGCGCCGCTGCCGTGACGCGGACCATCTGCTCGCGGATCGCGACGGTCGCACAGGATGTTCGGATGCAAATTGCCGTCGCCGACGTGGCCGAAGATCGGCATCTCGAGCTCGTACTGCGATCCGATCGCGCGGACGCGGCGTACGAACTCCGCGACGTTGCGCGGCGGAATGCAGACGTCTTCACCGAGCTTGTTGCGCGTTCGCCGTGCGAGGGCCGGCGAGATCGAACGTCGCGCTGCCCAGAGCAGCTCGGCCTCCGCGTCGCTGCGGGCGACGCGCACGTCCGTCGCGCCGTGCGTCCGCGCGATCTCGTCGATTGCGCGGAGCTCTTCGGCGAGCACCTCTTCGTGGTTGCCGTCGACGCCGAAGATCAGGATCGCGTCGGCATCGAGCGGCAGCCCGATCGGCGAGTTCTCCTCGACGCATCGCATCGTGAACGCGTCCAGCAGCTCGATCGCCGACGGCAGCACGCCCGCCGCCATGACCGCCGTCGCGGCGGCGGCAGCGTCGTCGATGCGCGCGAACGTCGCGAGCGCCGCGCGCGCGAACCGCGGCTTCGAGAGGAGCCGCAGCGTGATCTCCGTGATCGTGCCGAGCGTGCCTTCGGCGCCCGTGAACAGCCGGCGCAAGTCGTAGCCGGTGACGTTCTTCACGGTGCGCCCGCCCGTGCGGATCACCGTGCCGTCGGGCAGCACGACCTCGAGCGCGAGCACGTAGTCGCCCGTCACGCCGTACTTGAGGCAGCGCGCGCCGCCGGCGTTCTCGGCGACGTTGCCGCCGATGGCGCTTTGCCGCAGGCTCGACGGATCGGGCGGGTAGAACAGGCCGCGGCGTTCGACTTCCGCTTGCAGCCGGGCGTTGATCACGCCGGCCTGCACGACGGCGACGCGGTCGACCTCGTCGATCTCGAGGATGCGGTCCATGCGCGAGACGCCGAGCACGATGCTTCCGCCCAGCGGCACGGCGCCGCCCGAGAGACCGCTGCCCATCGCGCGCGGCGTGATCGTCAGGCGCCGCGCGCTCGCGATGCGATGCACCGCGCTGACCTCCGCCGTCGTCGCGGGCAGCACGACGAGCGGCGGCACGTGCTCGTAGAACGTGCCGTCGAAGCCGTACGCGATCAGGTCCTCGCGGTCCGTGAGGACGCCGCCGGGCACCGCGGCGCCGAGAACCTCGGCCAGCTCCGCGGTGTGCTCGGTCATCGTGGCCGCGCTTCCCCCGGCGGGACCGGGAAGCCCTGCGGGGTATACTGTCCGGGTCATGGCCGACGTCATCACCTCCGAGTACCGGCTCTCTACCGAGGGCGGTCTCAAGCACTTCGTTTCTGCCGCGCTCGAGAAGGTCGGCGTCACCCCGGAGGACGCGGCCATCGTCGCCGACGTGCTCGTCGCCGCCGACATGCGCGGCATCGAGTCGCACGGCGTGGCGCGGCTCGAGTCGTACTACGTCAGCCGCATCCGCAACGGCCAGCTCGAAGCGCGGCCGGCGGTGGAAACCGTCCGCGAAACGCCGACGTCCGTCTTGGTCGACGCCGGGAACGGCCTCGGCCACCCGGCGGGAAAGCGCACGATGGAGCGGGTGCTGCAGAAGGCGTCCCAGCACGGGGCCGCGTTCGGCGCGGTCCGCAACTCGAACCACTTCGGCATCGCCGGCTACTACGCGATGATGGCGCTGGACCGCGACATCGTCGGGATCGCTTCGACGAACAGCGTGCGCTACGGCGCGCCGACGTTCGGCAAGGACGTGCTGCTCGGCACGAACCCGCTCGCGTTCGCGATCCCCGCGAAGCACGAGCCGCCGTTCGTGCTCGACTTCGCGACCACGACGGTGCCCAAAGGCAAGCTCGAGGTCTACAACCGCAAGGGCAAACAGCTCAATTCGGGCTGGGCGATCGATGCGAACGGTCACGAGACCCTCGACCCGAACGTCGCGCTGCAGGGCGCGCTGCTCCCGCTCGGCGGGTACGGCGTCGAGGGCGGCGGCCACAAGGGCTACGGGCTCGGCCTGTTGGTCGACATCCTGTGCGGCGTGCTGTCGGGCGGCGCGTTCGGCAACGATCTTCCCGTCGCCGCGGATCCGCCGCTGCCGGGGCGCATCTCGCATTTCTTCGCGGCGTTCTCGATCAGCGGGTTCCGCGATCCCGAGCAGTTCAAAGCCGACATGGACACGGAGCTGCGCGCGTTCAAGGACTCGGCCAAGGCGCCGGGCCACGACCGCATCTACGTCGCGGGCGAGATCGAGCACGAGAAGACGCTCGAGGCGCGGCGGAGCGGCGTGCCGGTGCACGTCAAGGTGTGGGACGGCCTGCAGAAGCTCGCGGGCGAGCTCGGCCTCCCGTTCGACATCGAGAAGCGCTGACGCGCGCGCGGCTCAGCTGCGCAGCGTGACGGTGCCCGTGCAGCGCAAGCCGTTGCACGCGGCGGGGATGAAGTGCGCGGCGAGCAGCCGCGCGCGCAGCTCGTCGCGCTGCGCGGGGTCCGCGGGCTCCCGTACGAAGTCGACGGAGATCGCGCGCCCGTTCTCGTCGACGGTGACGCGTACGACGACGCCGGCGACGCCGCCGAGCAGCGTGCTGCGCGCGGACGGCTCGACCGACGCGGGATAGGTCTCGCCGAAGTTGCCGATTCCGTCGTCGCGCTGCGCGGCGACGGCGACGGGACTCGGCGCCGGCGAGGCCGGCGCGGCGACGGCCGGCGCCGCGGTGGCTGTCGCGGGGGCGGGCGCTGCTGCCGCGGGACCCCGAGGGGCGGAGATCATTGCGGGCTGCGCCGCGCTTGCACGCCGGGGTTCGAGCGGTGCGGGAGCCGCACGGCGCTCGCTCGCGACGACGAGCTTGCGCGCGGCGTGCTCGCGGGTCACCGCCGCGTGGATGACGGGCGCGGGAGCGGGCGGTGCCTCGGCGACCGGCTCGCGGCGCACGCGCGGCTGGGCCGGCGCGGCGCGGGCGCGTGGTGCTCGATGTGAATCATTGTTGCGAGCAGCGTGCGTTCGTCCGGGTCGCTCGTGGGGAACGACGTTCGCGGAACCGTGGCCAGCAAGGCGAGCACGCAGCAATGGACCGCGATCGAAGCGGCGATCGCGATGCGGTCACGCCGAGGAGTCGGAGCGGCGGAAACCATCGCTGTTCCGGCTCTGACTCCGACGCGGCCGGGTGCGCAACCTTTTTCGCCATGAACTCCTCGGGAGCAAACGATGGGTCGAGAAACCGGTATGGTCCTGTATCAAGCGGAGTGGTGCCCCTACTGCGCGCGCGTCCGTCGGAAGCTGACCGACCTGCTGCTCGATTACAAGACCGTCAACGTCCCGCACTCGCACGCGCAGCGCGACGAGGTCAAGCGCGTGTCGAACCAGACGTCGATTCCGGTGCTGGTCGACGGCGACGTCGTGCTCGACGACGACGACGACATCATCCCGTATCTCGAGAAGACGTACGGAGCGAAGGCCTCGGCGTAAGCCGAGCCGCTACTCCGCCGAGATCTGAACGGGCGCGCCGCCCTTGCGGCGCCGGGGCAGCACGAACACGAGCGGCAGCAGGATGAACGTGAGCGCACCGAGCGCCCACTGGCAGTCGGCGTAGGCCATGACGCCCGCCTGCGTCGCGATCTGCCCGTAGAGGTCGCGGAGCGCGGCGGACGTGCTGTGGAGCTGCTGCGCGAGCAGCTGCAGCGCGGGATTGTCCGGCGTGGCGGCTTGCGCGAGGACGCTCTGATGGAACGCGTTGCGGCGCGCGAGCAGCGTGATGAGCGCGGCCGTCGAGAACGAGCCGCCGAGCTGCAGCGAGAGTGACTGGAACGCGGCGGCTTTCGGCACCGCCTCTTGCGGGATCGCGCTCATCACCGCGATCTGGATCGGCACGAACAGCAGGCTCAGCGCGACGCCGGCCATGATCGTCGGGCCGAGCAGCGAGGCGAAATCGTTCTGTGACGTCGTGATGTAGCCGAGCCAGATCTGGCTCACGCCGACGAAGGTGAAGCCCGTGACGAGCAGGATGCGCGTGTCGACCTTGCCGGCGCCGGCGAGTCGCGCGATGAACGGCGTGAGCAGCGCGATGAAGGCCGCGCGCACGAAGATCAGCTCGCCGGACAGCGTCGCGGTGAACCCGAGGATGCCTTGGACGTATTGCGGCAAGATGACCGTCGCGCCGAAGAGCACGGCGCCGATCGCGAAACCGAGCGCGCTGCCTGCCGCGATCGCGCGGTACTTGAAGGCGCGCAAATCGACGATCGGCCGTTTCGTGCCCCACAGCTCCCACACGATGAACGACGCGATCCCGGCGACGGTCGTGAACGCGAGCACGCGGATCAACGGGTCGTCGAACCAGTCGTTCCGCTGCCCTTCGTCCAGGATGTACTGCAGCGAGCCGAGGCCGGTCGCAAGCAGCCCGAGACCGATGGCGTCGACCGGAATCGGCTTGGGATCCGAGGGATTGCGCATCATCGTGAGCACGATGACGGCCGCGAAGATCCCCGGCACGAGGTTGATGAAGAACACCCAGTTCCAGGAGAAGTTGTCGGTCAGCCAGCCGCCGACCGTCGGACCGACCGACGGTCCCACGATGGCCCCCAGCGCGAACACCGCTTGCGACGCGCCGAGCAGATGGCGCGGAAACGTGTCGCGCAACGCCGCCTGGCTCGTCGCGATCAACCCGCCGCCGAAGAGTCCCTGGATGATGCGGTAGATGATCAGCGATTGGATGGAACCGGCGATGCCGCACAGCATCGAGGCGAGCGTGAAGCCGATGATCGCGACGGCGTAGTACTGCTTGCGGCCGAAGCGCGCTTGCAGCCACGGCGTGAGCGGGATGACGATGACGGCCGAGATGATGTAGCCCGTGACGACCCAAGCGCCTTCGTCCTGCGTTGCGCCCAGGTTGCCTTGGATCGTGGGAAGCGCGACGTTGACGATCGTCGAGTCGAGCGTCTGCATCAGCGTCGCCGCCATGATCCCGATCGTGATCAGGATCAGCCGGGCGCCGCTCTCGCTGACGTCGCGGTCAGCCGTACGTTGCGTTGCCATCGTATTCGGGCGACGATCGTCGCACGACGGCTTGGACACCGCACCGACCGAGGTCGGTTTCGGCACTTGCATTCGCGCGAAGCAGGCGAGCCACGCTACGCGAGCGCGAACGCGACGGCAGCGCCGGCGGCGGTCGCCGTCAGGTTCACGAGGTCGTTCGAAAAGCCGGGAATGCCGCGCACCAGGCGCGTCGCGGCGCCGCAGGCGTGCGGGTCGGTCTCGCAGCTCCGCTTGCACGCGTCGCACCGCCGCAGCTCTTGGAGCGTCGCGCCGAGCACGGAGTCGAGCGTTGCGCCGATGACGCCGGCGAGGGGGATCGCAAGCACGGCGATCACGATCCCGGCGGTCCCGAGCGCGCCGATGCCGAGCGGCGCGGGCAGATTGACGGGGACGGCCGCGTTTGCCGCGTGCGCGGCGCCCGCGTGGTGGGGCATCGCGGCGACCGTCGCGGCGGTCGATGCCGCAGTCAGCACGACCATCACCGTGCCGATCCAGATGGCGCCGGCGATCTCCGCGCCAATGCCCGCGAGCGTCACACCGCCGGACAATCCGGCCGGCATCGGCTGCCGCGTGAGGATCGAGCGCGGCGTCTGCGCGGCGTAGGTGCCGATTTCGGTCGCCCACGTATCCGCGGTCGCCGCCGCGAACGCGCCTGCGAAGCCCCACGCCCACCGGAAGTCGTTCGTCAGCGCGTATGCGAGCGCGCACAGCGCGGCGATCCCGCCGTTCGCGAGCACCTGCATCGCGTCGCGCGGTCCGTGCTTCCCGACGTCGACGAGCTTCTTCTTGCGATCGCGCCCCAGACGCGAGAGCAGCACGGACGGTACGAAAAAGGCGAGCAGCACGAGCGTGAAGCCGAGCCGTCCGCCCGCGAACGTGAGCGTGCCGACGCCGAACGCGGCGATTGCACCGTCACGTGTGAGCGCGCCGGCACGCCATGCGAAGAACGCGATCGCGGCGGCGAGCACCGCGCCGGCGGCGACGGCGATGAGCGTGACGCCGATGATGCTACGCCGGCGCGGGCGCCGCGAGCGCCCGCAGCAGGCCGTCCACGGTGAACTCGTCCGCGACGACGTCGACGCGGATGCCCGCATCGCGCGCCGTCTGCGCGGTGATCGGTCCGATTGCCGCGACCGTCTTTTCCGCAAGCACGGCTGCGGCGCCGGGCACGTTGCGCACGAACCCCTGCACCGTGCTCGAGCTCGTGAACGTCACGATCGTCGCGCGATTCGCTTTCGCAGTGAGCTCGGGATCGTCGACGGCGCGCGTCGCGTACGCCGCCACGACGTCGACTGCGCGGCCGTGCGCGCGCAGCGTCTCGGGCAGCACCTCGCGCGCTTCTTGCGCGCGGTAGATCAGCACGCGCTCGCCCGGCGCGGTGCGCGCGAGCAGCGCGTCCGCGACGGCTTCGTTGACGTACACCGGCGGGACGAGGTCAACGCGAATGCCGCGCGCCGCCAGCGCCTCGGCCGTTTTCGGGCCGATCGCCGCGATCTTCACGTCGCCCAGCGCCCGCGCGTCGCGCCCCAGCTCACCGAGCCGGTCGAAGAACGCGTCGACGCCGTTGCGGCTGGTGAACACCACCCAGGCGTACTCGCGTGCGCGTGCCACCGCGTTCCGCGCGGCTCCCATGTCGTCGGGCGGTCCGATCGCGATGGCCGGCGCGAGGATCGGTTCCGCACCGGCTTCCCACAGGCGCGCGGCGAGGTCGTCGGCCTGGTGCGCGGGGCGCGTGACGAGCACGCGCTGACCGAACAGCGGCTGCGCGTCGAACCACCGGATGCGCTCGCGCTCGCGCACGACGTCGCCGATGACGACGATCGCCGGCGCCGTGATGCCGGTGCGCGCGACCTCGTCCACGATCGTGTCGAGCGTCGCGGTCACCACTTCTTGCGTCGGCTTCGTCCCTTCGTGCACGATGCCCACCGGCGTGTCGCCCTCGAGCCCGTGCTCGCGCAGCTTGGCCACGATGCCGGCGAGATTAGCCATCGCCATGAGAAAGATCGTCGTCGCTTTGCGGTTCGCGAGCTTCGCGAAATCCAGCGAGCTGAAGCCTTTCGTGGGGTCTTCGTGGCCGGTGGCAATCGTGAAGGACGTGTTGTGCTCGCGGTGCGTCACCGGGATTCCCGCGTACGCGGGCGCGGCGATCGCCGACGTGATGCCGGGAACGATCTCGAACGGCACGCCCGCCTCCGCGAGCGCCTGCGCTTCCTCGCCGCCGCGCGCGAACACGAACACGTCGCCGCCCTTGAGGCGAACGACCCGCTTGCCCTCGCGCCCGAGCCGCACGAGCAGCGCCGTGATCTCGTCCTGGGTGAGCGTGTGCTGCCCGGCCTTCTTGCCGGCGTAGATCTTCTCGCAGTCCGGCGGCGCGAGGTTCACGATCGCCGCCGACGCGAGGTAGTCGTACACGAGCACGTCGCACTGCGCGAGCGCGCGCGCGCCCTTGAGCGTGAGCAGCCCCGGATCGCCCGGCCCCGCCCCGACGAGCCACACTTTCCCGGCCGTCATATCACGCTGAGCTCGTCGAAGCGTCCGGGGCGCACACCGGCTGCTACTCGGCGAGTTCGTCGAGGGACGGTGCGGGCGCGAAGGTCGGGTCGCCGGCGAGCGCGCGCAGCTCGAACAGCTCGTCGAGGATGCGCGCGTGCGTGAGCGCCTCGGCGCGGTTCTCGGCGGCCTTGTCGCGGACGCGCACGATGGCGCTGTGCAGCAGCTTCGACACGATCGTCAGCGACATGCCGGTGATCAAGCTGCGCTCGCGCTCGGTGAGCTCCGGACAGCGCGCGAACAGCCGCTCGAGCTCCGCTTCGCGAATCGCCTCCGCTTTGCGCGTCAGCGACGCGATGACGGGAACCGCCACGCGCGACTGGTACCACTGCTGGAAGCGCTCGACGTGTCCGCCGATGATCTCTTCCACCAGCGGAATCGATTCACGCCGTTTCTCGAGCGTGACGTCGACGACGTCCTTGAGCGCGTCGATGTCCACCACGCCGACACCCGGGATGCGAGCCACGTCGGGGTCGACGTCGCGCGGCACGGCGATGTCGACGACGAACAGCGGCCGCGCGCTGCGCGACAGCATCGCCTCGGCGACGTTCCCCGGGGTCAGCACGAAGTGCGACGCACCCGTCGACGTGACGACGACGTCGGCTTCCTTGAGCGCCGCGATGAGGCCCGGCATCTCCGCGGTGCGCGCGATGCCGCCGAGCTCCGAGGCGACCTCTTGCGCGCGGCGGTGCGTGCGGTTGAGCACGACGACGTCGCCGGCGCCTTCGGCCTTCATCCGCCGCGCCGCGAGCGCGCCCATCTTGCCCGCGCCGATCACGAGCACGGTTTTGCCCTGCAGGTCGCCGACGTGCTCTTTCGCGCAGCGCGCGGCCGCGCTGGCGATCGACGTGGAGTCGCCGGAGATGGGCGTGCGCGTGCGTGCGCTCTTGCCCGCTTCGAGCGCTTCGCGGAACAGCGTGTGCAGCGTCTTGCCGAGCGAGCGCGCGCGCTGCGCCTGAACGAACGCGTCCTTGACCTGCCCGAGAATCTCCGCTTCGCCGATGAGCATCGAATCGAGCCCCGTGCTCACGCGGAAGAGATGCTCGATCGCCTGCGTGCCCAGCAGCGTGTACATGTACGAGTCCATGTCGGACACGTCGCCGTGGCGGAAGTTGCCCAGAAACGCCTTGAGCTGGCCGACGCCGAGCTCGTAGTCTTCGAGCTCGGCGTAGATCTCGAGCCGGCCGCACGTCTGCAGCATCAGCGCTTCGCGCACGGCCTCGTAGTCGCGCAGCGCGACGAGCGCTTCACCCATGCGCTGCGGCGGGAAGGCGTGCCGCTCGCGCACCTCGACCGGCGCCGTATGGTGGGACAGCCCGAGACAAACTAAAGGCACGCGATGTCACCGCTGCGCGCTGCAGCATCCTGAGCTGTCGAAGGACGTCGTCCGCGGCGGCGATCGTGCGGTCGACGTCGTCGTCGGTGTGCGCGAGGGACATGAATCCCGCTTCGTACGGCGAGGGCGCCAAGTAGACGCCGCGGTCCAGCATGCCGTGGAAGAAGCGCGCGTACAACGCGGTGTCCGACCGCTTCGCGCTGCTGAGGTCCGTCACCGGGCCGTCCGTGAAGAAGAACCCGAACATCGAGCCGGCCGCTGCGACCGTGTGCGGAACGCCGCGCCGTCGGAACACGTCTGCCATCCCGTCGCACAGACGCCGGGCGAGCCGCTCGAGATGCACGTAGGCGTGGTCGTCGAGCAAACGCAGCGTCGCGATCCCCGCGGCCATCGCGAGCGGGTTGCCCGACAGGGTGCCCGCCTGGAACACGTCGCCGTCGGGTGTGAGCCGGTCCATGATGCGCGCCGCTCCGCCGAAGGCGCCGACCGGCAGTCCGCCGCCGATCACCTTGCCGAGCGTGGTGAGGTCCGGCGTGATCCCGTCGCGCGCCTGGACGCCGCCGCGCGCGACGCGAAAGCCGGTCATGACCTCGTCGAAGATCAGCAGGGCGCCGTTGCGCCGCGTGACGTCGCGCAGCGCGCGAAGGAACCCGGGAAGCGGGAGCACGAGACCCATGTTCCCGGCATACGGCTCGACGATCACCGCCGCGATCCGCCCGTGATGGGCGGCGAACGCCGCTTCGACCGCCGCCGCATCGTTGTAGGGCGCCACCAGGGTGTCCGCTGCGGTCGCCGCCGGCACGCCCTTGGAGTTCGGGACGCCGACGGCCAGCGCGCTCGAGCCGGCCGCGATCAGGAACGGATCGGCCGAGCCGTGGTAACAGCCTTCGAACTTGAGGATCAGATCGCGCCCCGTGAAGCCGCGCGCGAGGCGCACCGCGTTCGCCGTCGCTTCGGTGCCCGAAGAGCAGAAGCGCACCTTCTCGACCGACGGCACGGCCTCGACGATCATCGCGGCCAGCTGCGTTTCGGCCTCGGTCGGCGCGCCGAACGAGCTGCCGCGTTCGACGGCGTCGTGCAGCGCGGCGACGACCGCGGGGTGCGCGTGGCCCGCGATCATCGGGCCCCACGAGAGGACGTAGTCGATGTAGCGGTTGCCGTCGACGTCGGTCAGATACGCGCCGCGCGCTTCGCGCACGAACACGGGCGTGCCGCCGACCGCTTTGAACGCGCGCACCGTCGAGTTCACGCCGCCGGGGATCACCTGCTTCGCGGCCGCGAAGGCCGCGTCCGATCTCGCGCGTCCCGTTTGCACTGCGCTCACGCGAGCGTCTCCCGCAGCTTGGCGTAGTCCGCCGGCGTGTTGACGTTGGCGAACGCGCGCTCGTCGCGAACCGGCACGAACCGCGTGCGAAGGCGGTCGATCACGAGCCGGAGCGCGCCGTCGCCTCCGAGCAGCACGGGCATCCCTTCGCGCAGGAACGCCTCGCGGCGGTACAGCGCGGCGAGCGGCTCGATCCGTTTGGAGCCTTCGTCGTGCATCGGCACCACGGCATCGAACTGCGGCGTCGCATGCGCTTCGAGCCGGTCGATGAACGCCGCGTCGACGAACGGCGCGTCGCCCGCGACGGCGAACACCCACTCCGGGCGCATCTCGCTCAGCGTCGACAGCAGCCCGGACAGCGGCCCGCGCAGCGGCCAGCGGTCGACGACCTGCGGCGCATCGATGAGAGCCGCGACCGCGTCGGGCAGCGCGCCTTTGGTCGAGAGCCAGGTCTCGCGTCCGGGCGAGACGTTGCGGTACACGCGCACGAGCATCGGTACGTCGCCCGCGTCGAGCGCGAGCTTGCCCGGCAAGCGCGTCGCCTCGCCTCCCGCCAGGATGCAGACACCGGTCATCGTCACGCGCGCAGACGCCTCAGGTAGTCTTTCGCGAAGTACGTGATGATGACGTCGGCACCGGCACGCGCCATCGCGGTCAGCGTCTCGTCGACCGCGCGCTCTTCGTCGATCCAGCCGCGTTCGGCGGCCGCTTTGAGCATCGCGTACTCGCCGCTCACGTGGTAGACGGCGACGGGGAGGTCGGTGATCTCGCGCACCGCGCGCACCACGTCCAGGTACGCCATCGCCGGCTTGACCATGACGACGTCCGCGCCTTCCTCCACGTCGAGCCGGACTTCTTTGAGCGCCTCGCGCACGTTGCCGGGGTCCATCTGGTAGGTGCGCCGGTCGCCGAACGACGGCGTCGACTCGGCGGCCTCGCGGAACGGCCCGTAAAACGCCGACGCATACTTCGCGGCGTACGACATGATCGCGGTCTTCGTGAAGCCGTCGCCGTCGAGCGCGTCGCGGATCGCGGCGACCCGGCCGTCCATCATGTCGGACGGCGCGACGACATCGACGCCGGCGCGCGCGTACGAGAGCGCGGTCTTGCGCAGCACGTCGAGCGTGCCGTCGTTGTCGACGTCGCCCGACGCGTCGAGGATGCCGCAGTGCCCGTGGTCGGTGTACTCGCAGTTGCACAGGTCGGCGATGACGAGCAGGTGCGGCAGCGCATCCTTGATCGCCCGCGCGGCGCGCTGCACGACGCCGTTCGGATCGTGGTTGATCGTCGCGAACGCGTCCTTCTGCGCGGCGTCGGGGATGCCGAACAGCAGCACGGCGCGCACGCCCGCGGCGTCCAGCTCGCGGCACTCGCGGACGACCGCGTCGACGGAGTAACGCGACACGCCGGGCATCGACCCGATGGGCTGTATGACGCCGTTGCCTTCGACGACGAAGAGCGGCTGCACGAGGCCGTCCGGATTGACGCGCGTCTCGCGGACCAGGGCGCGCATCGTCGCACTCGACCGCAGACGGCGCGGCCGCGCCACGAGCCGCGGACGCGCGCCGGTTGCGGTCGCTTGGTCGGGCGGTCGAAGCATCATGCGCCGGTCTCCAGGACGAAACGGGTCACGGACTGTACGAACTCGCCGATCTCGGCGGAGGGTGCGACGACGTCCGGCGGCCAGCCGAGCGCGCCGGCGCTCTCCGACGAGGCGGGGCCCATCGCCGCCACCTTCGGTCGTACCCCGCGTTCGCGCAGGCTGCCGAGGTATTCGGTGATCGCGGCGACCGCCCCCGACGACGGGAAGAGGATCGCGGTCGGCACGCGGCCGCCGAGTCCGGCGGTAGCCGCGGCGCTGTCGGGCGCCTCGACGACCTCGGCGCCCGCGTCACGCAGGGCCGGCGCGATGCGGCTCGGTCGCGCTTGCGTTCGCGGCAGCAGGAACAGCCGGCCGCTGAGCGGCCCGGCGCCGAGGATCGCCGCGCCGCCCTCCGCGAGGAGCTCGTGCGCGAGCGCGACGCCGGCCGCCTCCGCGGAACGCACGTCGCCGCTCGAGACGGCATCGTCGCGGCTTCCGCGCACGATGCGCCTCCCGTCGTCGGCGGCGATCGCGCCCGCGATCGCGAGGCGGTCGCGGGACCAGACCGCGTGGCAGCCGATCGGCGCTTGGCAGCCGCCGCGCAGCGCCCGCAAAAAGGCGCGCTCCGCCCGTACGGCCAGGGACGCGGCGGGGTCGTCCAGCGCGGCCGCGAGCGTGCGGGCGACGGCGGCGTCCGCGCGCGTCTCGATGCCCAGCGCACCCTGGCCCACGGCCGGCGTCACGTCGCCGACCGCGAACGGCACGGTGTGCGTCGCGCGCACGCGCAGCCGGTTCAAGCCGGCGCAGGCGAGCACGATCGCGTCGTACTCGCCGTCGCGCAGCTTGCGCAGCCGCGTGTCGACGTTGCCGCGCACGTCGTCGTAGACGAGATCGGGGCGCAGCGCGCGCAGTTGTGCCCGCCGTCGCGGCGACGACGTGCCGACGCGCGCGCCGGCCGGCAGCGCGCCGAACGCGGAGTAGCGCTCCGAGCAGAACGCGTCGCGTGCGTCCTCGCGCGCCGTCACCGCCGCGAGGATCATGTCCGGCGGCAGCGTGCTCGGCAAGTCCTTCGCCGAGTGCACGGCGTAGTCGGCGCGGCCCTCGCGCAGCGCGATCTCCAGCTCGGTGACGAAGACGTTCTCCGCGCCGATCGCGGCGATCGAACGATCCTGGACCGCGTCGCCGCGGGTCGTAATCGCCAGGATCGTCGACGGCACGCCGGCGCGCGCGAGCGTCGCGATGACGGCCTTCGTCTGCACCGTCGCGAGCGCGCTGGCGCGCGTCGCGCACACGAGCGCGGCCGTCGTCGACGGCACGACGCCCGCCAGCGTCTCCGCGGTGCGCTCGACCTCGTGCTCGACCGCGCCCGGCGGCATCGCGGCGAGCTCCTCGATGTCGCGCTCGGCAAAGTGGCGCATCACCGCGGGCCGAAGCTCGGGCGCAACGACCGCGCGCGTTCGCTCCCGCAGCAGGCCGAGCGTCGTCGCCGCGCGCGCGTAGCGCGAATCGAACGCGATCGCGAGCTCGTCGCGAACGCGCTTCGCGAAGGCGGGCGCGAGGCCGCCCGAATCGACCGCCACCGTCAGCTCGCCGGACCGGTGCACCGCGGGCGTCGCGAAGTCGCCGCGTGACGGGTCCGACGCGTCGTTGACGAGGATGCCTGCCGCGCGCGCCTCAGCCGTCACCAATGCGTTCACCGTCCGGTCGCCGGTGGCGGCGAACGCAAGGAACGCGCCGGCGACGTCGCCGCCGGCGTACGGCCGCCGGTGCCACACGATCGTCCCCGTCGCCGCCAGCTCGGCGAGCTCGACCGTCGCCTCCGGCGCGACGATGACGACGTCCGCGCCGGCGGCCAGCAGACCGCGGACCTTGCGCTCGGCGACGCCGCCGCCTCCGACGACGACCGCGCGCCGGCCGCGAACCGAAAGGGCGACGGGATACACAGGCCTTATCTTCCAGCAGATGCGATCCGTCCCCGCACGCGCGGCGCTCCTCGGTGCGCTCTTCGCCGCGCTGGTCACCCTGCCGGGGCTCGGAATCGGCACGCTGTGGGACAACAGCGAGACGGCGTACGGGGAAGTCGCGCGCGAGATCGCGCTCACGCACGACTGGGTGGTGATGCATCTCAACGGCCAGCCGTGGTTCGTGCAGCCGCCGCTGTACTTCTGGATCGCCGCCGCGTTCGCGAAGCTGCTCGGACCGACCGCGCTGGCACTGCGCCTCCCGTCTGCGCTCGCGACGATCGCGATGGGCGGCGCGGTCGGCTACGCAACCGCGCGCATCGCGGGAGGCCGCGCCGGGATGACGGCCGCGATCGTGCTTTCGACGAGCCTCATGCAGGCGATCGTCGGCCGCCTCGCGATCATGGACGCGCTGCTCGACTTCTCGGTCGCCGCCGCGGTGCTGTGGTGGTACCGCGCCTTCGAGCCGACCGGCAGCCGGCGCCGTCGCGACACCGCGTTCGTGTGCGGCGCGCTCGCGCTGGCGGTCGGCACGCTGGCGAAGGGTCCGGTGGCGCCGGTGATCGCCGCGCTCGTCGTGGGCGTATGGCTGCTGTGGGAGCGGCGCACCGGGCACGTTGCCGCGCCGCGCCGCATCGCCGTCGTGCTGGCGATCGTCGCGTACGCCGCCGTCACGCTGCCGTGGTTCGTCGCGCTGGCGGCGCGCGTCGGGCCGGGCGCGCTCGCCGAGCTGATCGGCCACTACACGTTCGGCCGCTACACCGGCGTCATCGAGAACCAGACCGGTCCGGTCTGGTACTACGTCCCGGTCGTGATCCTCGGGTTCTTTCCGTGGATCGCCTTCGTGCCGGTCGCGGCGGCCGCGGCGTGGCGCGAAGCGGGCCGGGCCGACGGGCGCTTCGCGCGCCTCGCGCTCGTCTGGAGCGCGGTACCGTTCGTGTTCTTCAGCTTCGCGAGCACGAAGCTGCCGAACTACGTCGCGCTGCTGCTGCCCGCGCTCGCCATTCTCGTCGCGCTGTGGTTCGAGCGGGTTCGCGCCGGCGCCGACCGTCGCGCCGCCGTCGTCTCGGCGTCGACGATCCCCGTGTTCGTCGGCTGCGTCGCGATTGCGATCGGCATCTTCTCGCACAGCAACCGCCTCGAGGTCGACCTTGCCACGCTGAATCCCGAACTCGTGTTTCTCGGCGTCGCGATGCTGGCCGGGTCGATCCTCACCGTGGGCGCCGTGTCGCGGCGCGAGCTCGCCGAGTGGTCGCCGTACGTGCTCGCCCTCACCAGCGGCGCGCTCGTCCTGTTCATCGCGCTCATCGCCGAACCGGCGGCCGAGCCGCTCAAGCCGATCCCGCCGATCGCGCGCACCATCGACGCGAACCGCAAGCCCGGCGACGTCGTCGCGATCGGCGGCGTCAGCGGCGGCAACGGCTTGATCTTCTACACGGCGCCGCCGGTGCGCGACATCAAGAACAACGCCGGCTTTCTGTCGACGGTCTGCGACAATGCCGGCGCCTGGGTGGTGACCAGCCCGCAAGATGCGGTACGGCTCGCCGCCCTGGCGCGGTCGCACCGTCTTTCCGCCGACCTCGTCATGGAGACGCCGACGGCCGAACACGCGCGGGCCGCGCTGCTGCACGTGGCCGGGCGCGACTGCTCCCCCGACTGAGGAGCCGAGTGCGGGAGCACCCGAATCGGCCACGAATTCATCCGACGTGGATCAATCCGAAGCGGCGCGGCTCGCTCGTGCGGAAGAGCGGCGCCGGATCGGCGTAGCGCGAAAGATCGGCGTCCGCGACGACGACGGATCGTTCGACGATCAATTTTGGTCCGGCGTCGATCCGTCGGAGCGCATGCGACTGAATTGGGAGATGGTTGTCGAGCACCATGCCGCGCAACGACGGGATCCCGCTGAACTCCGACTTCGCCGATCTGTTACACGAGTTCGCCGCCGCCGGCGTTGAGTTCGTCGTCGTCGGCGGACAGGCATTCGGATTTCACGCCCAGCCGCGCTACACCAAAGACTTCGACGTTCTTGTCAATCCGAATCCAGACAACGCCAAGCGAGTCCATCGAGCATTGGCGGCATTTGGGGCGCCGCTCCAAGACCTATCAGAACGGGACCTGAGCGATCCGGACCTCGTGTTTCAGATCGGCGTTGAGCCGAATCGGATCGACGTCTTGACCGCCATCGACGGTGTGCCGTTCGATCGCGCATGGAGCTCGCGCGTGGAAGGTACATATGGCGACGAGAAGCTTTGGGTGCTCAGTATCGACGATCTCATCGCAAACAAACGCGCCGCGGGCCGAAAACGCGATCTCCTCGACGTCGAGGAGCTCGAACGCCGGCGTCGCGGCTAAAGCGCCCCGGCGCCGTAGCGCGCGAAGCGTCGCCGGCTACTTCTTGTAGCCCGCGACGTCCGCTTCGGTGACCGGCGACGCCTTGTTGCCCCAGGCGTTGCGGACGTAGGTGATGACGTCGGCGATCTGCTTGTTGGTCAGATTGCCCTTCCACGCGGGCATCTGGCCGTTGTACGTGTCGCCTTTGACGGAAACGTTTCCGCTCAGACCGTTCAGCACGACGCCGATCACCGCGTTCTTGTCGCCGGTCACGAACGGGTTGCTCGCGAGCGGCGGGAACGTCTTGGGCACGCCGGCGCCCGCCGCGCCGTGGCAGCCGGCGCAATTCGACGAATACACGGACGCGCCGGCACCCGCCGTCGACGGCGTCGTGCCGCCGGACGACGCGCTGCTGCTCGTCGACGACGCGGTCCCGAGCGGACCCGTCGACGTCGCCGTCGCGTTGCTGGACACGGCGGCTGCGACCGGTGCGTTCGGCCCGATGATGTTGTGCTCGAGCTGATGCTGGACGACATTGCTCTGACCGACCGCGGAGAGGCCAATCGCGCCGAGCATGACCACAGCCGTGATGCCGAGCACCCACGGACGGCGCGAGAGCCGGCGCGACGGGTTGCGGTCGATGAACGGCAGCACGATCAGCAGCACGATGAGCAGCGTCGGGCCGACGATCGTCGCGAACAGCGACGCGATCTGCACGAACTGCGGCGGCAGATTACCGACGATGTCGAGCGCGGCGTACAGCGCGAGGAAATACCAGGCCGGGTACGGCACGAACTGCGCGTTGTTGAGGTCGGCTTTGTCGTCGAGCGGCGCCGGCGCAACGAACGCCAGCACCAGGATGATCACGAACATCGCGAACGACAGCACGGTGTCCATGAAGAGCTGGTCCGGCCAGAAACGACCGGGCTTGAGCTTGGGCGCTTCGTCGACCGGCGGTCCGGCGGGGCCGTTCCAGCGGAAGATCGCGAGGTGCATGCCGACCAGGCCGAGGAGCAGTGCAGGCATCAGCCACACGTGGATGCCGAAGAACCGGTTGATGGTCAGCGTGCTGATGCCGCTGCCGTCCTGGAGAAACGCGAGCACGGCGGGCCCGAGGATCGGCGCGTTGCCCGCTACGTTGATCGCAACGCGCGACGCGAGCAGCGCGTTGAGGTCCCACGGCAGCAGGTAGCCGGTGAGGCCGAGCACGAGCGTGATGATGAAGAGCAGCACGCCGACGATCCACTGCAGCTCGCGCGGCTTCTTGTACGCACCCCACAGCAGCACTTGCAGCAAGTGCATCGCCATGAACGCGATCATCGCCGACGCGCCCCAGTAGTGGAGCGACAGGACGAGGTGCCCCATCGGCACCTTCTCGATGAGATACTTGGTCGACTCGTACGCGGTCGCGGTCGACGGCGCGTAGAAGAAGCACAGGAAGATGCCGGTCGCGATCTGGACCATCATCGCGAACACGGTCGCGCTCCCGAACGCGTACCAGTAGGACGCGCCGCCCGGGACGTCTTCGGTGAGGAAATCCTTCGCCGCCGTGATGGCGCCGGTGCGCTGATCGAGCCAGGTCAGCATCGCGTCAGCCGACCTTCTGCACGATCATGTGCGGGTTGTTGTCGGCGTACTCGATCCACGTGATCTGAACCTTACCTTGGTAGTCGCGCAGCGGCAGCGGATCGAGCCCGCGCAGCGCCGGCCCGGCTTCGTGCTTGCCGAGCTCGCTGTAGACCGAGCCGTGGCAGGGGCACAGGAATTTGTTCTGAGCATCGTTCCACGCGTACTTGCAGCCGAGGTGCGGACAGATCGGGCTGAACACGACGAAGCCCATGTTGACCGCCGGATACGGCAGCTTGTCGGCGCCGGTGTAGAGCTCGGGACGCGCCTGCTGCATCTGCTGGTCCGTGGCCTTGACGCCCCAGACGAACTGCTCGACGTCGGTCGCGCCGAGGTATCCGTTCGTCTCGTGCACGTTGAACGTGATCTTGACCGGCTTGCCGGTCGCCTTCTGCAGCGCGGCCGCTTCGTCGGGGGTCAGCGGCGACCACTGGTCCGCCGAGGCGTCCGCGCTCGGCACGAGCGAACCGATGAGCGGGATGACCAGGCTGACGCCGATCACGCCGCCCAGAGCGATGACGGCGTTCGCCAGGAACGTTCGCCGGCTTTGTTCGCCCGGCGTGCCGGGGTCTTTGTACGCCTCTGCGTGAGCCACGTTTCTCCTCCGACGTGCGAACGGCGGCGCCGTCCACGACGGCCCGCCTCCCACGAAGTGTAGGCAACGAGCCGTCAAAACTCGCGTACCTTCGTAGGAGCCGCGAACCGTCTCCTGGTCGGGCGCGCGAGCTGGTTGTCCCGCTGGAGCGTACCCAGCCAAACGCGCCGCGCGGGGGATCGGCCCCGGAATGGGAAGACGTTGCTCGTGAACGATCACGACCTCCAGCAGCGGATCGAACGGCTCGTCGCCGAGGAGCACGCCCTGTTCGACAAAGGCGGCACCGTCTCACCGGACGAGCGCCGCCGCCTGGGCGACATCAACGTCCAGCTCGACCGCCTGTGGGATCTGCTGCGGCAGCGGCGGGCGCGCGAAGAGTTCGGTCAGGACGCCGGGGTCGCGCACGAGCGAAGCGCGGAGACCGTCGAGAAATATCTCCAGTAGGCAGGCCGGCGCTCAGAAGCGGCGCGGCGGGCCCGACGCGGCGCCGAACGCGCGGCGCGGCCGCTTCGGGGGTCGCTCGGCCGCGATTTCCAGCGTGATGGTCTTGTCCTGCAGCTGCGTGTCGTTGAGCGCCTCGATCGCCGCGCGCGCCGCGTGCGTGCTGGGAACGAAGACGTAGGCGATTCCTTTGCGGCGCCGCGTGCGGCGGTCGCGCGGCAGCGCGATGCGGTCGGGGTCGCCGCCGTACGGCGCGAGCAGCGCGGCGATCTCCGGGCTGGAGACACCTTTCGCGATCCCGCGGATCAGCAGACGGACCTCGGCATGCCGGTTTTCCACGAGCGGCCCGTTCCCGGACCGGCGTCCGTCGTCCTGGATTACGGGTGCTCGCGCGCGATGAACTGCAGCGCGGTCAACGCGGCGAAACGACTACGATTCGGCCAGTGCCGGGTGGTCGCGCCAGAGCGGCATCGTCCGCATGTAGGCGCGCGTCCGGCTTTCGGCCTCCGCGCGGTCGACGCCGCCGCGCCGGAGCGACCACTGCACCATGCGCTCGAAGCGCTCGTCGAAGTCTTGCAGCGTCCCGTCGGCCTTGCTGCAGTACCGGCAGTGGCGGCTGTGCGCGTCGCCCGGCGCATGATCGTCCGGACCGTTCATCTCGTTGCCGCAGCTCTCACACCGTGTCATGCGCATTCTCCTCGCCCGCGCGCACGAGCGCGCGAAGTCCCCGGACGAGCGCGTCGCGTTCGTCCGCCGTCATGCGCGCGAGCGCGGCGCGCAGCGCGTCGTCCGCGAGAACGCTCGGCGCGCGGTTCGCGCGCCGTTCGCCTTGCGGCGTCAACCCGACGAACACGCGGCGTGCGTCGCGTTCGTCGCGCATCCGCCCCACGTAACCCTTCGCCTCGAGACGATCGACGAGCTCCGTCGTCGTCGACTTCTTCACGCCGGAAGCCCCGGCGAGCTCGCCGAGCGTCGACGGCCCCGCGGTCGCGAGATGCTGCAGGATCCACAGCATGCGCGGCGTGACGTCGGTGCCCGGCAGCCGGTGCTTCGAGACGTGAAAGCGCTGGTAGACCGCGGGGTAGAGACGCGCGACGCCGGCGGTGGCCTCGTCGAGATCGTTCGTCACGAACTATTGTAGCCCGCGTGCGGCGCTTCCGTCAAGGGGAACGATGCGTAGATGCGCCTCACCGTGAACGGCCGCGAACACGACGTCGATGCCGGCCCGGACACCCCGCTGCTGACCGTGCTTCGCGACGACCTGCAGCTCACGGGGCCGAAGTTCGGCTGCGGGCTCTCGCAATGCGGCGCGTGCACGGTGATGATCGACGGCGTCGCGCGGCGCTCGTGCCGCACCCCGCTCTCGCGCGTCGGCACCGCCCAGGTCGTCACGGTCGAAGGGCTGGGCGACGACGCGCATCCCGGCCGGGTGCAGCAAGCATTCATCGCCGAGCAGGCGGCGCAGTGCGGCTACTGCATCCCCGGGATGGTCGTCGCCGCGACCGCGCTGCTGCAGCGCAACGCGCATCCCAGCGACGACGACATCAAGACGGCGCTCAACGGCAACCTGTGCCGGTGCGGTACGCACCTGCGCATCGTGCGCGCGGTGAAGCGCGCAGCGGGGATCGCATGATCGTCGACCGCTCGTCCTTTCTTGCCGGCGCAGCGGGCCTCGTCGTCTCGTTCACGCTCGGCACCCCGGCGGCGGCACAGCAGCGGCAGAGCGCGCCGGGCAGCGGGCAGCGCGAGGCGCAGACGCGCGGCGCGAACCAGTATCCCGACCTCGAGTCGTGGCTCGCGATCGGCCGTGACGGCGACGTCACCGTGTTCTTCGGCAAAGCGGAGCTCGGCACGGGCACGCAGACCGCGCTCGCGCAGCTCGTCGCCGACGACCTCGCCGTGCCCTTCGCGCGCGTCCACGTCGTGCAGCCGGACACGACCCGCACCCCGAACCAGGGCTACACCGCGGGCAGCCAGACGCTCACGTCGGGCGCGCTGCCGGTGCGGCAAGCCGCGGTGACCGCGCGGCACATGCTGCTCGCGCTCGCGGCGGAGCGCTTTCACGTCGCCGTGGACGCGCTCGAGACGCGCGACGGCGCGGTCGTGCTGCGCGCCGACGGCGCGAAGTCGGCGACGTACGCGGCACTGCTCGCGCACACGTCGCTCAAAGGCACCGTGGACCCGAAGCTGCCGCTCACGTTCGGAGCGGCACGGCACGTGATCGGGACGCCGGTCGCGCGCGTCGACCTGCCCGGGAAAGTGACCGGGACGTTCCGCTACGTGCACGACGTGCGATTGCCCGGGATGGTGCACGGCCGCGTGCTGCTGCCCGTTCGCCCCGGCGCGCGCGCCGCGAGCATCGACGACGCCCAGCTCGGCGCGCTGCGCGGCAACGTGCGCATCGTGCACGAGCAGAACTTCGTCGGGGTCGTCGGCGCGAAGGAGGACGACGTCGTCCGCGCCGCGCGCGCGGTTCGCGTGCAGTGGGAAGGCGGCGACGCGCTTCCCGCGATGAGTACGCTCCCCGACGTCGTGCGCCGTACCGAGGGCAAGCCGCGCGTCGTCGCATCGAGCGGCACGCTCGACGTCCCCGCGGCCCGCATGCTGCGCGCGACGTACAGCTGGCCGTTCCAGTCGCACGGATCGATCGGGCCGTCGTGCGCCG
Organism: Vulcanimicrobiota bacterium; assembly: GCA_963818845.1. Taxonomy (GTDB): domain Bacteria; phylum Vulcanimicrobiota; class Vulcanimicrobiia; order Vulcanimicrobiales; family Vulcanimicrobiaceae; genus Vulcanimicrobium. The sequence goes on from CAWFTO010000004.1 coordinate 460,204, forward strand.
TCGCGGACGTGCGCGCCGGCTCGGTGACCGTGTGGTCGGCGACGCAGGGCGTGTATCCGCTGCAGGGCGCGCTGGCGCAGCTGCTCGGCGTTCCGCCGCAGACCGTCCACGTGACGTACCTCGAAGGCGCCGGGTGCTACGGTCACAACGGTGCCGACGACGCGAGCGCGGCGGCGGCGCTGCTGTCGCGCGCCGCGGGCGCACCCGTGCGCCTGCAGTACTCGCGCGCCGACGAGACGCGCTGGGATCCGAAAGGTCCGGCGATGGTGATGGAGCTCGCCGGAGCCGTGCAGGGCGGCACAATCGCCGCATGGGACGCGACGATCTACACGCCGTCGCACAGCGGCCGGCCCGACGGCAAGGCGACGCGCCTGCTGCCCGCCGTGCTGAACGGCGCGTCGTTCGACGCGAGCGACGCGTTCGTCGGCGGGGACCGGAACGCGAAGACGAACTACACGCTGCGCGCGCAGCGCGTGACCGTCGTCGATCAGCCGAAGGCGCTGCTGCGCTACTCCGCGCTGCGCGGCCTGGGCGGCACGCAGAACACGTTCGCGAACGAGTCGTTCGTCGACGAGCTCGCGCACGCGGCGAAGGCGAATCCGCTCGACTTCCGGCTGGCGCATCTGGACGACGAGCGCGCCCGCGCGGTGCTCGAGGCCGTGCGGCCGCAGTACCGTGCCGGGCGCGGCCTGGCGTTCGTGCGCTACGAGAACACGGGCGCCTACGTCGCCGCGGTCGCGGACGTCGCGGTCGACCGCGGCACCGGCCGCGTGCGCGCCAACGCGATCTGGATCGCGCACGACTGCGGCATGATCGTGAACCCCGACGGCCTCCGCAACCAGATCGAAGGCAACGTCGTCCAGGCGCTCAGCCGCGCGCTGTACGAAGAGGTGCGCTTCGGCCCGGACGGCGTGGAGAGCGTCGACTGGCGCACCTACCCGATCGCCCGCTTTCGCGACGTGCCCGACGTGACGATCGCGCTGCTCGACCGCCCGTCGGACCCGATCCTCGGTGCCGGCGAAGCGTCGACGACCGTCATCGCGCCCGCGCTCGCGAACGCGATCTTCGCGCAGACCGGCGCGCGCCTGCGCACCGTTCCGTTCACGCCGGACCGCGTCACCGCCGCGCTCTCACACGCGTCGTGACGAACCGCGCGACCAGGACGAGCAGGGCACGCGCGACGTCGTCGTGATGGACCCGTTCCACAACCGCATCCGGTTCAGCCAGCCGATCGACGAGCGCTGATCAGCGCAGGCCGTGCAGCACGAGCGCGATCACGCCGATCGTCAACACGACTGCGAACACGACGGCCGCCGCGACGAGGCAGCCGGTGCAGCCGTTGCCCTTCGGCGGCAGGTTGCCGCCGAGCACGGGATCCTGCGGGCGCTCCACGGCGCTACGACGAGCAGCTGACGGACAGCGAGCGGTACTGCGGTGGTGCGGTCTGCGCCCACCCTTCGCGGCCGGGGTGCTCGTCGTACGGCGCGCGCACGACGTCGAGCACCGCGTTGACGACGGAGTCGTCTCCGCCTTCGCACGCCGCGATCGCTTCCTGCGCGACCCAGTTGCGCAGCACGTACTTCGGGTTCACCGCGCGCATCGCGGCGCGACGTTCGGCGTCGCCGCGGCCGTCGGCCGCGGCGCGCTCGGCATACCGTTCGAACCACGCGCGCGAGCTTGCGTCCTCGCCGAGCATCGCCAGCGCGCGGTCGTCGCCGTCCGAGAGCGCTCGCCAGAAGTTCGTCCAGTCGACGCGGCGCGTCTCGAGCATGCGGAACAGCTCGAGCGCGAAGTCGGCGTCGTCGTCGCGCGCATCGCGCACGCCGAGCTTCTCGCGCACCAGGCCCAAGAACGTGCTGCGGTACACCGGCGCGAACTGCGCGAGGGCCGCGTCGCGCGCGCTCTGCGGCACCAGCGACGAGAGCGCTTCGCCGAGAGCGTAGCAGTTCCACAAACCGATCGTCGGCTGGCGGTCGAACGCGTAGCGCCCGCTTTCGTCGGTGTGATTGCAGATGAACCCGGGCTCGTACTCCTCGACGAAGCCGTACGGGCCGTAGTCGAGCGTAAGCCCGAGGATCGAGAAGTTGTCCGTGTTCATCACGCCGTGCGCGAAGCCGGCGGCCTGCCAGCGCGCCATCAGCGTCGCGGTGCGCTCGACGACGTCCGCGAAGAAGCGCGCGTACCGGTCTTCGGCCGCGGCGGCGCCTGGAAAGAAGCGATCGATCACGTAGTCCGCGAGCGTCTTGAGGTGCTCGTGCTGCTTGCGGTAGTGGAAGATTTCGAACGAGCCGAAGCGCACGAAGCTCGGCGCCATGCGGATCAGCGTCGCGGCGCGCTCGACGCGCTCGCGCAGCACGGGCTCGTCGCCGGCGGCCATGGCGAGCGCGCGCGTCGTCGGGACGCCGAGGTGATGCATCGCCTCGCTCGCGAGGAACTCGCGAACCGTCGAGCGCACGACGGCGCGGCCGTCGGCGAACCGCGAGAACGCGGTGATGCCGCCGCCCTTGATCTGCAGCTCCCACGGACCGCTGGGCGTCTGCGCCTCGCCGAGCAGGATCGCGCGGCCGTCGCCGAGTTGACCGGCCCACACGCCGAACTGGTGACCGCCGTACAGGGCGGCGACCGGCTCCATGCCGCGCAGGAGCGCGTTTCCGCTGACCAGCGCGGCAAACTCGGGTCGCGTCTCCTCGCCGGGCCGCAGCCCGAGCAGCGCGGCCGCATCGGGGCTGAACGCGACGAGGCGCGCGCCCGGTATCCCGGCGGGGACGCGGCGCTCGGAGAACGCGTCGCCCAGCGCGGCGAACGAGTTCGCGAAATCGAGCTGCTCGAGCGTTCGTTCGCGGGGCGGTGCGATGGCCATCGGTCCCTGGAACCGCGCACCGCGCGGCCGTCGTTGCGAGCAGGCGTGTCGTTCCCAGCAAAACGAGGGACACTGCCCGTCATGCGCAGTTTCGCCGGCGGCATCGTGGCCGCGCTCGTCCTGGTCGCCCTCGTCGTGGTGCTGGCCGTGCAGACCGGCATGGTGCCCGCTCGCGCCGACGGTCCGCTGATGCCCGGCGAGAAGTGGGCCGCGGGCACGTCGCTCAAGGCGACGATCGCGCGCGAGGCGCCCAAGCCGCCGTATCCGTACACCCAGACGGACGCCGACATCGCGCAAGGCGCGCGGCTGTACGTCCAAAACTGCGCCGTGTGCCACGGCACGGCGAACAGCAAACCGAACGCGATCGCGCAAGGCATGGGCGTGCGCCCACCGCAGTTCGCCAAGCACGGCGTCGACGACGATCCCGAGGGCGAGACGTACTGGAAGATCGAGCACGGCATCCGGTTCACCGGCATGCCCGCGTACGACAAGTCGCTCGACGAGAAGTCGATCTGGCAGATCACGTACTTCATGAAGCGCGTGCCGCACGACCTCACCGGCGAAGCGAAGTCGATCTGGGAGAATCCGTCGCAGGTTCCGCCGCCGACGCCGATGCCGGCCGCATCGCAGTCACCGGGCCAGGGCAGCACGCACCCGTAGAGCGGGTTACATCTTGTACGAGTGCAGGCCGCTGATCAGGATGTTGACGCCGAGGTAGCAGAACACGATCGACGCGAAGCCGATCACGCTGATCCACGCGGTGCGCGCGCCGCGCCATTCCGGGCGCGTGTGCAGATGCATGTAGATCGCGTAGATGATCCAGCTGGTGAGCGCGGCGGTTTCCTTCGCGTCCCACTGCCAGTAGGCGCCCCACGCTTCTTTGGCCCACATGGCGCCGGTGATGATGCCCAGTGAGAGCAGCGGCAGGCCGACCGCAATGATGCGGTACTGCATCACGTCGAGCTTCGCCAGCGACGGCAAGCCGGCCAGCCACTGCGCCGTTGCGTCGCCGGCCGCGGCCGCGGCCGTGATGCCGGGCGTGTCGTTGCGCAACTGGCCGATCGCGAACGCGTTCATCGCCGTCGAGGCGCCGCCCGCCGGCGCCGCCGGCGCGTGCGCGAACGCGCGGCGCGCGTAGCGGTTCTCCGCCGCGGCCTTGACCAGGTAGATCAGCGAGACGCAGAACGCCACCATGAACGAGGCGTAGGCGAAGATCACGATCGGCACGTGGATCTTGATCCAGTACGACTGCAGCGCCGGAACGGCCGGCATGTAGCCTTCGTTCCACGTCGTCCCGTACGTGAAGGCGATCGCGGCGAACGTCATCACGAAGCCGCCGATGAACGCGAGATCGTAGCGGTACGCGAAGATCAAGAAGACCAGCACGCCGGCGGCGCTGAAGAGCGAGAGCGAGCCGTACAGGTTCGTGAGCGGCCACACGCCGGTCATCCACCAGCGCGCGCCGAGCTCCGCGAGCTGCGCGGCGCAGCCGACGGCGGCGAGCGGCATGCCGACGCGTCGCAGCCACGCGCTGCGAAGCAGAAAGAACGCGAACAGCACGAACGCGCTCGTCACGTACGCCGCGATCCCGGCGATCAGCAGCGCTTGGTCGATGCCTTGGCGGGTCGGATCCATGATCTCCTCAGATGGCCTGCGGCAGCGCGGCCGCGATCTCGCGGAACCGGTCTTCGAACACGTCGTACCCCTTCACCGTCGTCGCCGCGATCCCGACCTCGCTCGTGCCGGGTTCCGACGGACGCACCAGCACGAACAGCCGCGCCGGCAAGAAGTAGAGCGAGATGCACAGCCCGGCCAGCAGCACGAACGCGCCGATGCCGACGACCGGGATGCCGGGGTCATAGCGGTACTGGAAGCCCGAGTAGAGCACGTAGCGCGCGGCCTCGAGCCGATAGCCTGCGCCGAGGTCGACCGGCGTGCCGAGCGGGATCAGCGCGGTTCCGGCCGCGCGGTCGCCGTCGAACGCCTGCACGACGACGCCGGGGTCGTTCGGGCGCGGGTCGGACCCCGGCTGCCCGGTCGCGCGGTCGATCGTTCCGACGAAGCGCGTGTACTGGATCGATCGCGACGTGCCGTCGATGGGGAAGCCGTCGCCCTCTTTGAGCAGCCCGTCCGGTCCGGGCACCGGTCGTCCGTCCTTCGTGAGCCGAAACGCGATCGCAAAACCGTACGTCGCCTGGTAGATCAGCGTGCCGTCGGCGTCGTACGGCTGGTTCACCCGAATGACCGCGTCGCGCGCGACGCCGTCCTTGCCCGTCACCTTCGCGGTGGAGACGTAGTCGATCGGCTGGTAGACGATGCCGGCTTTGGTGCGAACGGGGTCGATGCGGTATGCGAAGCGCTGCAAGTCGACGCGCACGCCGTTCTGCGGGATCGTCGCCGTCTGTCCGCTCACGACGGTGAACTGTCCGCTGTAGCCCTTCGCCCAGTAGATCGTCGTGCCGATCGCGATGATGAGGAAGCCGAGGTGCGCGACGAGCACGCCGCGCCGCGCCCAGTTGTTCTTGTCCGCGAAGCTCCACTCGACGCCGCCGAACGCGCGCTTGCGCACGTCCCAACCGCGCGCCGCGAAGAATCGCTCGACGCGCTCGCGCACGTCGTCCGGCTCGCCGGCGACCCGCACGGTCGCGTGCAGCGGGATCGCCTCGACCTTCACCGGCGCGAGCCGCGGAATGCGCCGCGGAATCACTTTCGTGAACGTTGCCGCCGCCATCGAGCACAAGATCAGCCCGAGCACGCCGATGTAAGCGGGGCTGTGATAGATGTTGTCGAGGTGCAGGCGCAGGACGAGGCGCGCGACGGCGGGCGGGTACGCGCCCGCGTAGTAAGCAGGGTCTTTGCCCTGATCGACGATCACGCCGATGGCCGTCATCAGCGCCCAGAGCGAGAGCAGCGCGACGCCGAACGGCACGTGCGCGAACAGCGCGACGAGATCGTGCCAGGCGTCGCGCACGACGCGGGCCGGTCGAGCGCCTACGCGCTCTCCGCTTCGCGCTTCCATCGCTTTTCCATCACGGCGATCAGCCAGATCGACGTTTCGAACAGCACGTACATCGGGACCGCGAGCAGCAGCATCGTGATCGGGCTGCCGTCCGGCGCGAGGAACGCTCCGACGACGAGCATTCCGAAGCCGATGTGCCGGCGGTACGTCCGCAAGAGCTTCGTGTTGACGAGCCCGATGCGCGCGAGCAGCAGCATGACGATCGGCGTCTGGAACACGACCGCGAAGGCGAGCAGCAGCAGCAGCACGAGGTTGATCGTCGGCTCGATGCCGTAGGTCGCCTCGGCGATGTGCTTGGTGATCGAGTCGAGCCCGAAGATCACGCGCGGGATCACGAGGAAGTGCGCGAAGGCGATGCCGATCAGCGCGAGCACGAAGGACGGAGCGACGTACGAGTACACGGCTCGCCGCGTGCGCGGATGGACCGCGGGCACGACGAACATCCACGCCTGGTACAAGATCACCGGGAGGCCGAGGACGATCGCCCCGTAGAGCGCCAGCTTGAAGATCGCCCAGACGGCGTCGGTCGGCGCGAACGCGTGCAGCTGGATGTTGCCGAAGTAGACCTTGACCAGGACCGGAATCGCCCAGTTCGCGACCGGCAGCAGCCCCAGCGCCAGCGCGGCGACCACGACCACGCAGACGAAGAGGCGGTTCCGGAGCTCCCGCAGGTGCTCCGTGAACGGCATCTCCTTTTGGTCCCAGTCGATCTCGCGCTCGCGGGCCTCGCCGCCCGCGGGACGCTCCGCGAACACTTACTCGTGCGGTCGCGCGATCGTGGTCGGTCCCGGGGCGCCGGTCAGCGGGTCGGGGACGATCGCGGGCTGTCCGAGACCGTTCGGCGATGTCGTGCGCTCGGCGGCGGCCGCCTCGGCCTGCGCCCGCTGCCGGGCTTCCTCGCGCGCGCGTTCCGCCGCGACGTCGGCCTCCGCCTGACCGACCATGAACTCTTTCTTCGCCTGTCCGGCGCTGCGCGCCAGCTTCGGCAGCTTGTCCGCCCCGAAGACGAGGATGGCGACGCCGACGACGGCGGCGATTTCGATGGGTGAGAACATAGGATCTCCGACTTCTAGAGCAGCGCGTCCGCGAGCGCGGCGAGCTCGGCTCGGGCCGCGGCATTTCCAAGTGGGGCGAGTGACTGTTTGGCTCGTTCGACGTAGCCCGCGAGGACGGCTTCCGTCCGTTCTAGGCCGCCGCCCGCACGGACGGCTTGGGTCATCGCCGTGATTCGCTCGCCGTCCGCGCTGGGGTCCTCGAAGAAACGCTCCAGGGTCGCGCGAAAGTGCGGATCGCCCGCTTCGAGCGCCAGAACGAGCGGGACCGTCATCTTCCGCTCGCGCAGGTCGTTCCCGACCGGTTTCCCGATCGTCGCCTGATCCGCGGTGAAGTCGAGCACGTCGTCGCGCATCTGGAACGCGATCCCGAACGCCGTGCCGAAGTCGCGCAGCGCCTTCACCGCGAACGGGGAGCCGCCCGCCGCGAGCGCACCGCACTCCGCGGAGGCGGCGAACAGGCTCGCCGTCTTCTTCGTCGCGATCTCGACGTAGTCGCTCAGCGACGTATCGAGATCGGCGAGCGCGCGCAGCTGCAGCACCTCGCCGTCGGTGATGTCGGCGAGCGTGGCGCTGAGGACGTGCGGGATGGGGTGCGCGTAGTCGGCGGTGACGTTCTTGAAGATCCACGCGAACAGGTAGTCGCCGGCGAGCACGCTCACGCGGTTGCCGAAGTCGATCGCCGTCGCGTTCACGCCGCGGCGCGTCTCGGCGCCGTCGACGACGTCGTCGTGGATCAGCGTCGCGACGTGGATCAGCTCCATGAACGCCGCCAGGCGCAAGTACTCTTCGGCCCGGCCGCCGACGGCGTCGGCGGCGAGCAGCGTGAAGCGCGGGCGCAGCCGCTTGCCGCCGGCGGCCAGCATGCGTCGCACGGCCTCGGTGATCAGCTCGTTGTCCGTCGCGAACGACGTGCGGAAGTGTCCCTCGACGAGCGCATGGAGGTCGCGCCCCGACGACGCACGGTGCAGCATTTAGGCGGTCCCGACGTGGACGGCGATCGCGCCGAAGCCCAGGCGCACCGTCTTCACGTTCGTGAAGCCGGCCGTGCGGAACAGCTCGGCGAGGCGAACGGCGTCCGGGAAGTTCGTGAGCGAGTTCGGCAGATAGCGGTACGCGGTCTTCGAGCCGCCCACGATGCCGCCGACCAGCGGCACGAGCCCGTAGAAGTACGCGCCGAACAGCCGGCGCACGAGCGGGTTCGCCGGTTTCGTCACGTCGAGGTTCACGAAGCGCGTTCCGGGCCGCAAGATGCGCCTGGCCTCGCGCAGCGTCGCGACCACGTCGACGACGTTGCGCATCGAAAAGCCCATCGTCGCCCCGTCGAACGAAGCGTCCTCGAACGGCAGCCGCGTCACGTCGCCTTCCAGGAACGTCGCGCGGCCGGACGGGTCTTCGCGCCGCGCGCGCGTGCGGGCGCCGTCGAGCATCGGCGGCGTGAAGTCGACCCCGACGACCGCGAGCTCCGGGTCCGTCCGCAGCAGATGGAACGCGAGGTCGCCCGTTCCGCAGCACAGGTCGGCGACACGCCCGCCGCGAGGGGCGGCCAGCTCCGCGACGGCGCGGCGCCGCCAGGCCTCGTCCACGCCCGCCGTGAGGACCTTGTTCGCCCGGTCGTACCGGGGGGCAATCGCCGCGAACATCTCGCGGACGAAGGCGCCTTTGCCGGCGGGGTCGGTGACCATCCCGCCCATCTTAGACGCGTTCGCGGCGTCGCCCTCACTGCGAAGGTCGGGGGTTGGTGCGCCGCGGCGAAGCTGGCGGCCGCGCGCGGCTAGGCGGGAACCGCCGGTTGTTGCTGTCCCGCAGGCGCGGGAATCGTCAACCGCGCGCCCTCGGCGAGGAGAGCTTCGCGCACACCGACGGTTCGCCGGTAGTTCTCCCGGACGGGCACCGCGGGCGCAGGCCTCTTCACGAGTTTCATCGGGTCGCTCTCCTTTCTCCGATTTGTTACAGTATACCGTGCCGGTGCAAACTCGCCGCTGCCCGGGCGTTTCGAGGATAGAGTCTCATGCTGATTTCGCGACTGGACCGCGCGAAACGTATGAGCGCTTCTTCGCCGACGCGATTTCCGGCATGGTCCTCGAGTTCGAGAATATCGGGACCGAAAACCGCGATCGGAAAGTCGACGGGCGGGCGTCGTCCATGGTGGCTCGAGTAGACATATCCAATTTCCTCGTGAACCTCTCGAATGCTCGGGCCGTGAAGGCTCCATCCGAGGCGCGGCCACACGAGGCTGCCATCGCCGACTGAATCGAGTTCGACGTGCGCAATTCGGAGTTGCGCGTAGAGTCGAAAGCTGGCTCTTAGCAGTGCTTTTGCATAACCGCGGCCCTGATAATACGGCGAAACGTCAAGTCGAATGTGCCTGGCGATGATGCCGTTCGGACCTTCGTAGATCCGTCTCGTGAACGTCGCTACGAGATCGGTGCCGATTGTCGTGTCGCCAGAAACGGCCCAACCATATCCGTCCGAATGCGGCGATACATTCACGTTCGTTACCGCATCGTCGATGTCAGGGATGAATGCCGCTTCAACACGCAGTGCCGTGAGACCGAACGGACCGACGTCACCCGCCGCCATGAGCGTATGATAACACAGCGCTATCGCAATGAAGAGACGGCGCTGCGCTTTGGCTCAGAACCAGCCTTTGCGTTTGAAGTAGGCGATGAGCACGACCGCCGCCGCGGCCTGCGAGCCGACGCCGATCCAGAAGAAGTGCTGCGGCCCGTCGATGCGGTTCACCATCCAGCCGAAATTCTGGCCGAAGAAGCCCGTGATGTAGGTCAGCGGCAGAAAGATCGTCGCGATGATCGTCAGCTGCTTGGAGACCTCGCTCTGGCGGTGCGCCTCGGACGAGAGGTGGATGTCCAGCGTGCTGTTGAGCAGGTCGCGGATCGAGTCGATCTGATCGGTCACGCGGAGCGCGTGGTCGTAGACGTCGCGGAAGTACGCGGCGAGGCCGGGTTCGAGCGGACCGAGATCGTCCCGCAGCAGCGGCGCGAGGATGTCGCGCACCGGTGCGGCCGCGTGGCGCAGGCGCACGAGATCGCGCTTGAACGCGAGCACGTCGCGCAGGACGTGGCCGCGGCCGCTCGCCTGCCGGCCGAGCACGTCGTTCTCGAGCGCGACGAGCCGCTCGTCGTACGCGCTCGCGACGGGGCCGTAGCCGTCGACGACGTCGTCGAGAATCACGTAGAGCAGGCCGGTCGGGTCGTGCGGGACGCCGGCTTTCGCCAGCCAGCGCCGCTCGATCTCTTCCAGCGGGTACACGGGATGCGCGCGAATCGTGACGACGAAGTTCTTGCCGGCGAACACGGCGATCTCGTGGAGCACGAGCTGCTTGCGCGCGTCGAGCGACGCGGCGTGCAGCACGACGAGCTTGTAGCCGTCGTAGCTCTCGATCTTCGGGCGTTCGTGGACGAGCGCGGCATCCTCGATCGCGGTGGGATGCAGGGCGAACTCTTCTTGCAGCAACGCAAGATCCTCGTGCGTGGGTTCGGCGAGATCGAACCACACGAAGTTGTGTTCGTCGAGCAGCAGATCGGAGATCTCGCTCGGGTCCTTGAGCGCGCGCGCCGTGTCCTTGCCGGTGAAGATCATGCAGCGCGACTCGTGTTCGGCGGAGATCGCGTTCGTCGCGCGGACCGGGCGCTCGGGGCGCGGCAGGATCACGCGGCCACGCCCGCGCCGAGCACGCGCTTGGCGTTCGCGCCGGTGCGCGCGACCACCGTCGCAACGTCCGTGCCGAGCAGCTCGGCGACGACGCGCGCGGTGTCCGCGACGAAGGCGGGTTCGTTGCGCTTGCCGCGGTGCGGAACGGGCGCGAGATACGGGCAGTCTGTTTCCAGCACGATCGCGTCCAGTCCGACGGCCGCGACCGCGTCGCGCAGCGCTTGCGCGGTCTTGAACGTCACGACACCGCCGATCCCGAGCACGAGACCGAACTCGGCGGTGAACAGCCGCGCTTCGTCCGGCGTGCCGGTGAAGCAGTGCACGATGCCGCGCTGCGAGCCGGCGTCGTATCCGGCGCGCAACGCGGCGACGAAATCCTCGTGCGCCTCGCGCTGGTGGAAGACCAGCGGCAGACGCGCTGCGCGCGCGTACGCGAGCTGGTCGGCGAAGACACGGCGCTGGACGTCGCGCGGGCTGTGGTCGTAATGATAATCGAGCCCCGTCTCGCCCACCGCGACGACCCGTTCGCCGTAGCGCGCGCGCAGCGCGTCGAAGGCCGCCGCGATGTTGGCGGGCGCGTCCTTCGCCTCATGCGGGTGGATGCCGACCGTCGCCGCGAGCCCGTACGTCTCAGCGGCCTCGCAGGCGCGGCGGCTATCCTCCACGTCGCACCCGACGGTCACGATGGCATCGACTCCGCGCTCGCGCGCGCGCGCCAGCATCGCGTCGCGATCCGGGTCGAACGCCGGGTCGTGGACGTGGGCGTGCGTGTCGATCATGGTGAAGTCTTAGGCCTTCCGTGAACCTGTTCCCCGAGCGCGAAGACTGGGGCGGCCGCCGGCTGCTGGTGATTGCGCTCGTCCTTTCGCTCCTGGTGCATGCCGGCGGCGCCGGCGTGGCGCGATGGTGGTGGCCGTCCATCGCGCGCGCGGTCGCCAAGGTACTGCCGCAGCCGACGCCCTCGCCCGAGATTGTCGCCCTTTCGGACGCGATCACGATCGAGAAGCGAACCGTCCCGCGCCCGTCGCGCCGCAACCCGCAGCAGCAGCCGCACCGCGCGCAGCCGCAGCGCCGGCCGCAGCCGCGGACGGTCGCGCGGCTCCCCGCCGTCGAAAAGATCATCGTCCCGACGCTCGCGCCGATCCCGACACAGGCACCGACCGTCGCGCCGACCGTGCAGCCCACGTCCGAACCGACGCTGCGCCCGCGCCACGGCACGATCCACCGCGTCGTTGCCGTCGCGCCGCGCGCGCGTCCGACCGTCGAGCCGACGCCGGCGCCGCAAACCGCGCAGCAGAGCGAGAAGACCGCGTTCCAGCAGAAGCTCGCGCGGTACCAGTCGCAGTGGAGCCGCACGATCGCGCAGGCGCAGCGTTCGCTCTACCAGGTGCCTCCGCAGCGCCGGCCGCCCGCGCGCATGCCCGATCAGCCGCAGTATCCGCACATCATGGACGGCACGCCCGAGAAGTTCTTGACCGCGCAGGGCACGTGCGATCCGCTCGAAGCGTACTGGCACGAGCCCGTCGTGTTCCGGTATCTGCGCTGCGACATCACGTACTCGGACGGGCACTTCGAAGAAGTCTCGCTGCCGTGGCCCTTCCGCTTCACGCGGCGCAGCGACCCGTTCGACCCCAGCCGCGGCCGCATCGTCTTCCCGATGCAGGCGCCCCCGGACGGCTTCGTGCTTCCGGCGCACTTCGCGCTCTCGCGCGCCGTGTGCTCGTTCTTTCGGGACCGCTGCCAGCGCGTGCTCGACGCCGAGCGCGCGAACGGCGGTCAGCCCGCTACGAGCCCGTGATCGCGGCGTGGTGGGCGTGCGAGCGCAGCGCGATCGCGATCGACACGACGCCGTAGACGATCGCGAACAGCCCGAGCGCGACGCCGGGTGCGAGCAGCCCGCCGAGCGTGAACCACAGCAGCGCGCCGCCGAGGACGATCAGCACCAGGCCGGCGAGAGCCCACAGGAACGCGTCGTGCAGACGGCCCCATGCGACGGCGGCGAACACGATCGTGAGCACGCCGACGACGAATGCCCACTCGGCGATCGTCCACACCAGCGAGACGAGGCTCTTCGCGACGTTGAGCGCGACGACGCCGACCGCGATTCCCGCGACGCCTTCGGCCGCGTGGATCAGCCACGCTTTGTCGCGCGACGGTCGACCGCAGCGCGATGATCAAGCGCGCGAGCCCGTCGACGAACGCGAACGCGACGAACGCGCCGACCAGCAGCGTGGAGTACGACGCGAAAGTACAGCGCGGCGATGCCGAGCGCGATCGCCACCCCGCCGCGCACCGCGATCGCCGCGTGGTGCACGGCATCATTCGCGCCGGTGTGCGGCACGTGCGTCGTCGATGCGGTCATCGCCATGATGAAACTCCTCGTGCCCGGCGCATCACGCCGCCGGCGGATCGATGCGTGGAAAGAGGGGAAGCCCCGGGTTCGTCTGCGTGCCGACGGCCAGCCGTCCCCAGACGAGCTGCTCGTCCCACGCTACCTCGGGCGTGCCGTCGAGCCCGAGCTGCGCCCACATCGCCGACGCCTTGCCCGGCATGAACGGAAACAGCAGCACGCTCAGCCAGCGGAGGCCTTCGCACAGATCGTACAGGAGCGCGTCGAGCTCGACGCCGCGCGCGTGCTTGTAGAGCTCCCACGGCTTCTGCTCGTCGATCGCGCGGTTCAGCAGCGTGACGAGATTCCAAATCTCGTCGAGCGCCTCGCGGAAGCGCAGGCAGGTCACGTGGTCGCGCACGAGCTCGGGCAGGTCCGCGACGCGTTCGGCGAGGCGTCCGTCCGTCGGCTGCGGCACGATGCCGTTGCGGTACTTCTGCAGCATCGCCAGCGAGCGCCGCAGCAGGTTGCCGAGGTCGTTGCCGAGGTCGCTGTTGTGGCGCTGGCGCAGCTTGTCGAACGAGATCGAGAAGTCGCTCCCGAACGGCGCCTCGCGCATGAGGAAATAGCGCAGGGAGTCGGCGCCGAACTCGTCCTTGAGCGCGAACGGGTCCATCGCGTTGCCGAGCGACTTGCCGATCTTCGTCCCGGACTCGCTCGTGATCCAGCCGTGCGCGAAGACGCGTGACGGGAGCGGCAGGCCGGCCGACATCAGCATCGCCGGCCAGATGATCGTGTGGAAGCGCGCGATCTCTTTCCCGATGATGTGCACCCCGGGCCAGAACGTCGCATACAATCCGTCCGGATCGTCGGGCCAGCCGAGCGCGCTGATGTAGTTGATCAGCGCGTCGTACCACACGTACAGCACGCCGCCGCCCGGCAGCGGGATGCCCCAATCGAAGGACGAGCGCGAGATCGAGAAGTCCTCGAGCCCTTCCTCGAGGATCGCCATCATCTCGTTCCAGCGCGACTGCGGTCGCAGAAACTCCGGATTCTCTTTGAACAGCGCCGTGAGCCGTTCCCCGTACGCCGACAGCCGAAAAAACCAGTTCTTCTCCGAGAGCCACTGCACGGGGCGGCGACATTCCGCGTTCGGGCAGCGCCCGTCGACGAGCTTGGCTTCCGGCCAGAACGTCTCGTCGTGCGTGCAGTACCAGCCTTCGTACACGCCTTCGTACACGTCGCCGTTCGCACGCATGCGCTCGAAGAGCGCTAGGCATGCGCGCGCGTGGCGCGGCTCGGTCGTGCGGATGAAGTCGTCGAAGCGCGCGTCGAACGCGGGCGCGAGCTCCCGCCACTTCGGCGCGAGCTCGTCGACGTATTGCTGCGGCGTCATGCCCGCCGCGGCGGCGGCGTTGGCGACCTTCTGACCGTGCTCGTCGGTGCCCGTGAGCGCTCGCGCCCGGCCGTGCGCGCGCGCGGTGCGCACGAGGACATCGGCCGCGATGCTGGTGTACGCGTGGCCGATGTGCGGCGTGCCGCTGATGTAATAGATCGGGGTGGTGACGTAGAACGGACGCTGCGGGGGCACGGCGCTCGGCCTTCGGCGCGGCGCCCGTTTTGTCACCCCGTGCCGGCCGCCTCGCTGCGGCGCTCCCCGACGCGCGCGTACAAATGTCGCCGTTCGCCGTGTCCGGCGTCGGCGAGGCGCTTGGCGATCGCGGACGTCGTCAGGCCTTCGGCCAGCAGCGCGTCGATCGCGGCGTCAACGTCTGGTTGCGTCGCGCCGGCACCGTCGGCCGCTTCGGACGCGGCCGGCAAGCCGCCCTCGACCACGAAGGCGATCTCGCCGCGGACCGGGTCGTCCAGCGCGGCGCGACACATCGGCCGGCGTCCCGAGGACCTGCTGTTCGTACAGCTTCGAGAGCTCGCGCACGAGGAAGACGCGGCGCTCGGGCGCGACGGCCGCAAGGTCGTCCAGGCTCTCGCGGATGCGATGCGGCGACTCGTACCACACGGTCGTGTCGCCGAGCGCGGCCCGGAACGCGGCCCGCCGCGCACCGCCCGTTCGCGGGGGAAAGCCGGCGAACGTGAACCGGCGCAGGTCGAAGCCCGACAGCACCGCCGCGACGACGAACGCGACGGGTCCCGGGAGCACCTCGACCGGGACGCCCGCGTCACGGGCCGCGGCGACGAGTGCGGAGCCGGGGTCGCTGATCCCGGGCGTTCCGGCGTCGGTTACCACAGCGACGAGCTCGCCGCGAGCCCGCTCGAGGATCGCGGCGGTCGCGGTGCGCGCGTTGTGCTCGTGATAGGTCCACACGTCCTTCGGGCCAAGCGACAGCGCGGTGAGCAGACGTCGCGCGACGCGCGAGTCCTCGGCGACGACCAGCGAGGCGTCGCGCAGCACGTCCAGCGCCCGGAGCGTCACGTCCCGGAGGTTGCCGAGCGGCGTCGGTACGAAGACGAGCCCCATGGCGTCCGCTTCGCCGTCTTCGACGGTCGTCCGCCGGATCGAGCTGCGCGGTCACATCATTGACTCGGGCATCTTCAACCGCGTGCTCGGCATCCTCACCGACGACGATCGCGCCGCCTACGTCATCGAAGAGTTCGACTCGGGACAGACCAAGACGGAGGCGTCGTACGCGCGCCTGCGCATCGAGGCGGCCGATCCCGCGCACCTCGACGAAGTGCTGGAAAAGCTGCAGCGCGAGACCGGCGCCGTCGTCATGGACGAAGGCGACGTCGCCACGGAAGCCGCCCCCGCGGACGGCGTGCTGCCCGACGACTTTTACGCCACGACGAACTACGCCACGGACGTGCGCTTCGAAGGGCTCTGGATCGAGGTCGAGCGGCCGGAGATGGACTGCGCGATCGTAATCGACGACGGCGGCGCGATGACCGTTGCGCCCTCGGACGTGAAGGCCGGCGACTGCGTCGTGGTCGGTCACCGCGGCGTGAAAGTCCACGTGCCGCAGCGCTCCCGGCGCAAGGCCGTCTTCGAGTTCATGGCGAGCGCCGTGTCGAGCGAGAAGCCGCGCCACGCGCTGCTCGGCGAGCTCGCGCGCGAGCTGCTCGCGGTGCGGCGCGCCGGCAAGCGCGTGCTGTTCGTCGGCGGACCGGCGATCGTGCACACCGGCGCGGGTCCGTACCTGGCGGAACTGATCCGCGACGGCTACGTCACGGCGCTCTACGCCGGCAACGCGCTCGCCGTGCACGACATCGAGTCGCAGCTCTTCGGAACGTCGCTGGGCGTGAACCTGGACGACGCCTTTCCCGCGGAGGGCGGACACGTCCACCATCTGCGCACGGTGAACCGCATGCGCGCTGTGGGCGGCATTCGCGCCGCCATCTCGCGCGGAATGCTGCGCGGCGGCGTGATGTACGAAGCGTACTCGGCCGACATTCCGGTCGTGCTGTGCGGCTCGATTCGCGACGACGGCCCGTTGCCCGAGGTCATCACCGACGTCGTCGAGTGCCAGCGGGCGATGCGCCACTACGTGCCGGAGATCGGCATGGCGCTCATGGTCTGCACGCTGCTGCACTCGATCGCGGTGGGCAACCTGCTGCCCGCGACCTGTAAGACGGTCAGCGTCGACATCAACCCGGCGTCGGTCACCAAGCTGACCGACCGCGGTTCGCACCAGACCCTGGGCATCGTGATGGACGCTTCGTCGTTCCTACGAGAGCTGACGATCGCGCTCGAAGCGGCCGCCGCTTCGACAAGCTCGGGATAACTTCGCGCGGGCCGGCGCAGACCAAGCGGGGTTCGGCCGATACCTTGGACGTGGGCACGTCCAACGCGATCGCCGCGACACAGGCGACCGCCGTCGCTTTGCGCGATCCGTCGCTCCCGGCAGGTCCGGGCGGCCGCGGGCTGCTCGCCACGTCCGACGGCTCCGTCGCCTGCGTCCTCGAGCCGCTCGGGACGGGCACCGGCGGCGCGCGCTACGAGCTGCGCGTCACCAACGGCACCCCGGGCATCCTCGCGGCCACAGTCAGCGCGGTGCGCGTCGACGAAGGCCGCCCGGTCGCTGCCCTCGCCGTCGAGATCCAGCCGCACGCCGCGGTCCGCACGGGCTTCGTGCTCGACGCCGCGCTGGCGTACGAGCGCGTCTCCGCCGAGGTGCACGGCGAGAACGTTCACCTGGTCGTCGAAGCGCCACCGCCGCGCGGCGGAAAGTCGCTCCGGCGCTGGGTGACGCCGGCCGGCGCGCTCGGCGGCGCAGCCTTGTTGGCCGGGGCCGTCCTGATCGGCGTCGCCTTCGGGCGCCCGCGCGTCGTCGACGCCGCGCTGCTCGCCACGCCTGACGGCAAGCTCGTTGCGCGGTGGAGCACCACCGGTAAGGGTTCGCCCTCGTACGAGCTGCGCGACGCCGCGGGCACCGTCGTGGCCCGCGGGACGCTGCCGGCCGCCGAGGGAACGATGCCGGTCGGCCGCGGCAACGCCGCGAGCCTGCACGTCACGATCGCGAACGCCTTCGGCGGCGACACGCGCGACGCGGCCTACGGACGCGCCACGCCGCCGCCGGCGGTGCGCATCGTCGCCACGCCGCCGCCGCGCATCGCCAGCATCACCGTCGACCCGCCGCGCGCGAACGCCCCGCTCGTCGTGCGGTACTCCGCCGTCGCGCGCGACGTCCAGCTCTCGATTCTCGACCGCGCCGGCGCGACATGGTTCTCGACGACCACGCCTTCGGGCAGCGGCGTGACCCAGGTTCCCGCGCCGCCGGCCGGCGCTCGCGAGCCGTACGTGCTCGTCGCGCGAGCGGAGGGCGCGAGCACCGGCCAGGACACGCGCGTGCCGTTGCCCGCGGCGTTCGTGCCTCCGCCGACCGCCCCGCCGGAGGCACCGCCGCCCATCACCGCTCCGGCGCCGAACGGATCGATTCCGGGCGCGGCCGGCGGGAACGCGACCGTGATCGACGTCGGCGGCGGCGATACGTTCACCATCCGGCCGAACCCGGTCGCCCCGGGCGATCCCTTCGTCGTCGAGATTCCGTTCGTGGACGGCGCCCGTGTCGAGGTCGTCCGCGACCGCGACGACGTCGAGCTCGCGGGCGCGGATCTGCGGCGCGGCGAGCGAAGCGTCGCCCTGCGCGCTCCGGCCGCACCCGGGTCGTATACGGTGCGGGTCACGCTGCAGCGCGGCGTCGGGCAGGAGACCGTGGTGCGGCCGCTGCGCCTGGCGGGCCGCTGAAGCTTTACGCGGGGCGCCAGGAAGCGCTGTTACCGCCGTCACAACCCGGGTAAAGGTCATAGGACTAAAGACCCAATCCATGGAGGGACTTCGGCGATCATGTTCGAGGGTGCATCGCGGGTGAAGCTGCCGAAGCTGGCGCCGGATACGATACGGCGCGAGCGTATTTCCGCATGGCTTTCCGACCACGCCGACGTCCCGCTGCGCCTCGTCGCCGCCCCCTCGGGCTCGGGCAAGACGACCGTCCTCGTCACCTACGCCGCCGCACCGCGCCACCGCGCGGGCTACGTCTCCCTCGACCTGGGGACGTCGCCGGAGGACCTGCGGCGCGGGATCGCGCGCTCGTTCGGGTTCGACGAACCCGCCGACGACGAAGCGCTCATGGTCGCCTTCGAATCCGCCGGCCGCTGCGAGGTGCTGATCGACGAAGCGGACCGCGCGCCCGAAGCGACGCGCGGCGTGCTGCGCCGCTTCATCTACGACGCGCCCGACAACGTCACGTTCGTCTACGCGACCCGCTCGCGCGACGTCGTCGACGCGACCCGTCTGGTCTCGCTCGGCCTCGGCGCAATCCTGGACGGCGACCGTCTCGCCTTCACGGTCGAAGAAGCGACGCGTATGGCGGAAGCTGCTCGCGTCGACGCGTCCGACGAGCGCGAAGTCGGCCGTCTGCTGCATGATACCGAGGGCTGGGCGTTCGCGCTCTGCTCCGCGATCCGCGACTCCGCGTCCGCGGGCCGGTCGCTCGACGGCGCCTTCGACCGCTGGCGCCGCGGCAACGCGCGCTTTTTGCGCCGCTTCGTGGACGAGGCGCTCGCCGACGAGGACCCGATGCTCGCGACCGCCGCGCGCAAGCTGTTCGACGGCGAAGCCGTCGACGACGGCGTGCTCGACCGCCTCGAACAGCGCGGTCTGTTCGTGCGCTGGAGCGACGGATCGTACCGCCCGTACCGCGCGATCGCGCGCGCCACGCGCGCGGCCGCGGCGGCACCGACGCGCGCGCTGCAGCCGTTCACCGTACGCCTCTTCGGCAAGTCCGACGTGCGCATCGAAGGCCAGCGCGTGGCGTGGTTCCGCCGCCGCGACGCGCAGCTCTTCGCGTTCCTCGCGCTGCAGCCGCAGGGCCGCGCGCGCCGCGAGACGCTGCTGCGCGCGTTCTGGCCCGACGCCGACCGGCAGCTGGCCGCGCAGAGCCTGCGCTCGGCGTGCAGCACGATGCGCCGTTCGCTCGCGGCCGTCGTCGGCTACGCCGACCTCGCGCACTACGTCGCGTTCGGCGACGAGATCGCGCTCAACCTCGACCTGTTCGTGATCGACGCCCGCCGCGCACGCGCTCATCTCCGCGATGCCGAAGCGGCATGGGAGTCGGGCGACGTGTCGACCGCGACCGAGCACGACCGCGCGGCGCTCAAGCTGGCGAAGGAAGAGCTGCTCGACGGCGACATTCCGGCCGCGATGCACGCGATGTCGGTCGAGCTCAACCACGCGCTCTCCCGCGCGTCGGCACGCAGCAGCGAAGACGGACTGGTAGCCGCAGTCAGCTCCTGACCGAGCCGCGTTTCGGCGCGCGTCCCGAATCCGGTACGGTACCGCGCTGTCAACCTGAGCTTGTCGAGTGTCATCCTGAGCTTGTCGAAGGACGCACGACGGTGCGCGACGGCGCGCTACGAGACCGGCTCGATCTCCAGTTTGTCGCCGACAGTCAGCGGGTTCGCGGCGGCGAAGCCGGGACCGAACTCCGCAACGGTGTGCGCGTTACGCGCCGTCACCATCAGTTTGTGCGGCGTGACGTTCGGCTCGACTTTGACCACGCGGTGCTCTTTGTCGAGGAACACGACGTCGAGCGCCGTCCGCATGCCGAGCGTGTGCACCGCGTGGCAGCGCTCGAACCACAGACCCTCTTCGGGCGCGATCGACGTGCGCGGAAGAAACCCGACGGTGCGGTCGATCCATGTGTCGGCGCGGCGGACGCGCCACGCCAGCACGCGGCCGGTCGTCGCGTTGCGCACGAGCCACATTTTCACAGCGCTGCGAACGCCGTGAAGAGCGCGGTCGCGCCGATCAGGTAGGGAGCAAAGGCAACCGGGCGGGTGATGATGACGTCGCCCGACGGCGGAACGGTCGCGAGCGCGCGGCGGCTCAGGCGCGACGCAACGGCGGCGGCGAAGGCGGCGAGTGCGAGCGCGAGCAGCGCGCTGGATGCGCCGAGCATCGCGCCGGCGACGGCGGCGAGTTTCACGTCGCCCCAACCCATACCCCGGCCGCGCGAAAGGTACGCGGCGAGTGCGAACGGGATGAAGATGACGACTGCGGAGATCAGCATGCGCGGGTCGTGCCACACGAACGTCAACACGCCGATAACGGCGAGCGGCCCGAGCGAGAACACGTCGGGAATCACGCCGCGCGCGACGTCGCTGTACCAGGCGGCGACGAACGCGCCCGTCACCACGGCGACAAGTCCGAGCCGGCCGATGTCGGCGTGCGGGCCCGCGTGCGCGGCCGCGATCGCGCCCATCAGCGCGGCGCCCGCAACGAGCGCGACGATCGGCGGCGTACCGGTCTGCGGGCCGTCGTCGTAGGCCTGCACGCGCGCGCAGATCGCCGAAGCGGCGACGATGCCGGCGATTGCGGCGCACGCGAACAGCAGCGCGCCCGCGAAGACGTGCGGGTTCATTTGTTGGTCAGCTGCGCCGCGACCGCACCGAAGATCATCACGAACAGCGCCGGCAGCATGCACAGCGCCATCGGGAACGTCATCTTGACGGGCAGTTGCGCGGCCAGCTCCTCGGCGCGCGTCATCCGCTGGTCGCGGGCGTCCTCTGCGAGCTGGTCGAGAATGCCGGCGATGTCGCCGCCGAGCTTCTCCGCCTGCACGATCGCCGTCACCGTGGTGGTGAGTTCGGTGACGTCGCAGCGCGCCGCCATCGCGGCCAGCGCCTCGGCGCGCGAGCGGCCGACGCGAATGTCGGAGAGCGCGGCGAGCAGCTCGTCGCGGAAGGGTCCGCGAACGGCGTCGACCGCCGCGGCGAACGCGCCGTTGAGCGCGATGCCGGCTTCGACGGTCGTCGAAACGAGGTCGAGGAAGTCGGGCAGCGCGTTGCGGATGCGCTTCTTGCGCTCGCTGATCGCGCCGTCCAGCACCGAGCTCGGCAAGATGGCGCCGCCGAGCGCGAGCAACACGGGCACGACGAAGAGCCACGCGTCGTGCCGATGCAGCACGACCGGGATCATCAAGCCGCCCACCAATCCGGAGAACGACGCCACGATGCTCCGCATCATGAAGCGCCCGGGCGTGAGCTTGTACCACCCGGCTTGCACGAGACGGCGCTCGAGATTCGTGCGTCCGCGCTCGTCGAAGAAGCGTGCGAACACGCCGAGCTCGGCCTTGCGGTCGGCTTCGACGCCGGCGCGGTCGAGCTGGGCGACGGTGCGCTCCACCGCGGAGCGGTGCACGACCATCGACACCCCGAGGTAGCCGAGCACGGCCGCCGACAGCGCGGCGGCAACGACGGCGATCAGCAGCATCAGACTTCGAACTTCATCATGCGCCGCAGCATCATGACGCCCGCTCCCTCGAGGATCGCGACGAAGAGCATGACGATGTGTCCGAGGCCCGTGAAGATCAGCGCGTGGCGCATCGAGCCGTTCAGGCCGACGATCAGGACGCCGACGACGACCGGGAGGAGCGCGATGACCCACGCGGTCATGCGGCCCTCGGCCGTGAGCGCGCGCATCTTGCGGAACACGCGGCGCCGCTCCTTGATCGTGTGCGCCAAGTGCTCGAGCACTTTGGCGAGATTGCCGCCCGTCTGCGACTGCACGCGAATCGCGCGCACCATCATCGAGCATTCCTCGCTCGGCATGCGCTTGGCGAGGCTGTCGAGCGCATCATGGACGCTCTGGCCGATGTTCGCCTGGCCGAGCACGCGCATGAACTCCGTGCGCGCCGGATCTTCGAGCTCGTCCATCACCAGCACGAGCGCTTGGCGCAGGCCCAGACCCGCGCGCAGACCGCTCGCCATCAGGCGCAGCACCAGCTCGAGCTGGTCGGCGAACTTCGCGAAGCGCTTGCGGCGCTTCTGCGCGATGAGCGCGTCGGCGCCGCACGCGGCGATCGTGAGCGAGATCGGGAACGCCGCCGCGCCCCAGAGCGGGTTGAGGTGCGCGAAGACGAGCATGAGCACCCACAGCCCGATGCCGGCGCCCAGGATCGCGAGCAGGATCTCCTCGCCGCGGACCTTGACGTCGGCTTGCTCGAGCGCGAGGCGGTACTGCTCGACCTGCGGGCGCAGCGGCGCGATCATGCGCTGCCAGAACGACGCGACGACGATCCCCATGGCGCCGACGACGCCCAGGACGATCGCGAAGGGCAGGACGTTCACCACGACGACACCGCGCTGAGCGACGGGCCGCCGCTCATCTCGCTGAACGACCGAATGTCGAACGACACGCCGAACTCGGCGAAGCGGCTCAAGCACTCCGGCTGCACGCCGGTGAACTCGAACGCGCCGACGACCTTGTTGTTCTTGTCCAGACCGCGCTGGCGGTAGCGAATGATCTCCTGCATCGTGACGACCTCGCCCTCGAGGCCGGCGACTTCGCTGATGCCGACCACTTTGCGGCTGCCGTCGCGCATGCGCGAGATGTGGACGATGACGTCGACCGCGCTGGCGATCTGGTCGCGGATGGCCCGAATCGGCAGCTCGAAGCCCGCCATCATGACCATCGTCTCGATGCGCGAGATCGCGTCGCGCGCGCTGTTGGCGTGAATCGTCGTGAGCGAGCCGTCGTGGCCGGTGTTCATCGCCTGCAGCATGTCCAGGGCCTCGGGGCCGCGGCACTCGCCGACGATGATGCGGTCGGGACGCATGCGCAGCGCGTTGCGGACGAGGTCGCGGATGCGCACCTCGCCGGCGCCCTGCAGATTCGGAGGGCGGCCTTCGAGCCGCACGATGTGCGACTGGTTCAGGCGGAGCTCCGCGGCGTCCTCGATCGTCACGATGCGCTCGCCCTCTGGGATGAAGGACGAGAGGATGTTCAGGAACGTGGTCTTGCCGGAGCCGGTGCCGCCGCAGATGACGAGGTTCAAGCGCGCTTCGACGGCCGCGCGCAGGAAGTCCAGCATCGGGGCGTCGATCGCGCCCATGTTGACCAAGTCGTCCGGCGTGAGGCGGTGGACGCCGAAACGCCGGATCGTCAGCGTCGGGCCGTCGAGCGCGAGCGGCTCGATGATCGCGTTGACGCGCGAGCCGTCCGGCAAGCGCGCATCGACCATCGGCACCGACTCGTCGATGCGGCGGCCGAGCGGGGCGATCATGCGCTCGATGACGACGCGCAGCTGCTTGTGATCCGCGAAGCGCTTGTTCGTCGCCTCGATCTTGCCCGAGCGCTCGACGAACACGTGGTTGGGTCCGTTGACCATGATTTCCGTGACGTCGGGCTGCGAGAGCAAGTCCTCGAGCGGACCGTAGCCCAGCGCTTCGTCGATGATCTCCTGGCGGATGCGCGCGAGCTCGTCGGCGGAGAAGACCGCCGGATACGTGGCGAGGATCTCGCGGACCAGCGTGTCGATCTGCGCGCGCAGCTCGGCGATCTTCTTCGGCTCGTCGAGCGCGGCGCTGGCGGCGACGATGTCGAGGCGTTGCGCGAGCGCTTCGTGGATCTCGGTCTTGAGCAGCTCGCGCGCGGTGCGTTCGACGGTCGCGACGATATGCGCGTCGGTCGCGACGCCGGAAGCGACGTCCTCGGGCTTTGCGTCGCCTTTGGGGCGGCGATTGCTGGCGCGGCGGTCGCCCAGCGGCGTCTTCGCGGACGGCTTGAGCGGCTCGATGTCGTCGGGAACGGGCAGCGCCATGACGGCCGACGCGAGCGCTTCGACCGCTTTCTGATAGCGCCGGTCGCCGATCGGCGGGATGTTGCCGAGCAGGCGCGAGCCGAGGGCGCGCTCGACCTCGTCCGGACGGACGGCGGCGCGCGCGTCGCGCTGGTTGAGCACGAGGTACACGCGCGAAGCCGGGATACCGAAGCGCGCGAGCTCCGTCTGCACGGCGCGCGCGCTCGTGACGCCGAGCAGCGTCGGTTCGACGACGACGATGAAGTGCGCCGCGTTCACGACGAACGGGCGCACCGCCGCCGCGTACGGCTGCGGCGAGTCGACGAGCACGAGCTCGGTGGTGTCGCGCAGATCGCCGAGAATGCCCGCGACTTGATCCGGCATCAGCGTGAACGCGCCGTCGATCGACGCGGTGAACTCGATGCCGGCCACGTCGGACAGGATCGTCGCCGATGCGATGTTTCCGCCGATGCGGCCGGCGTCAAACGCGCGCACGGTGTCGGTCAGTACGGCGACGCACCGGCGGCCGCTGAAGTCGGCGTCGACGAGCCCGCACGCCTTCGATTCGCGAAGCACGCGCGTGAGCTCGACGCAGAGAGTCGTCGAGCCGACGCCGCCTTTGGCGCCGACGACGACCGCGATGGTGCCCTTCACGTCAGTGGGCCGAGCCCGTGACGACGTGGTCGCCGTCGATGATGGCGACGGCCGGCGTGGGTGCGGGCTTGGGCGTCGACGGTTGCGCGGCGCGCGGCGCCGCGATCGGCATCGCCGGCGCCATCGCGGCCGGCGCGGAGCGCACCGGCGGAGCCTGCGAGCCGGCGAGGACGAGCTTTTCGACCGGACGGCTGCGGAGGTTCTCGCGCGGCGAGCGCAGCGCGAGGCGGAGCATCGTGTTGACGTCAGCGAGCGTCAGCAGGTCGGCCTGCTTCGGATCGACTTCGAGGGTCGCCGTGAGGAATTGGGCCTGCGACGTGTTCCCGCTCGCGTCGGGAGCGGGAGTCGCGCCCGGGTCCGTCATGGTCCCGATCGAGAGGACGAGCGCGCCCCGAATGATCGTGACCGCCTTGGGTGCCTGGTCCTGGCGCGGCACGGTTGCGGCGATGACGTCGACGCGGTCGCCGGCACGGATCAGGTTCGACACGCTCTTGACCCGGTCGAGCGCGATCGAGACGGCCCGCATCCCGACGTGCACCTTGCCCGGCAGCCCGAGGGCGCTCGGGCGGACCAGCTTCGATGCCGTCAGCGCGCTGCCGGCCGGAATGTCGTTGACGGCCTGCGCGCCGATCGCGCCGGCCGGGATCACGATCGCATCGGGATCGACGGCGTCCGCGGGACGCGATGCTCGCGCCAGCATGTCGGCGCTCAGGATCGCATGGGCCGGGATCGCGCGGGACGCGACGAGGATGGTGCGCTGCGTGGCGGGCGCGTTGGCGTGCCCGACCGAGGCGAGGTAGTTGTACGTGAGGACGCCCGTTCCGACCGCCAGCAGCCCGGCGACCGAGAGCGCGATAGTTCGCGTGTCTAACGGACGAGCAAGAACGCGGGACATAGGAGAGCCACCCACAAGAAGAGCGCGCCGCCGGCGACCGCGACGGCGTATGGGAGCCGTTCACCGGTTTGCGGCAGGTGCCGAGTGATGAGCGCCGCCGCCATCCGTTGCGACGCCGCCAGCGAATACAGGGAGAGCAATCCCCCGCACAAGGCCGTGTAGAGTAAGAAATCGACGGCCATGACCGGGGTGAGCCCGCAGCATCCTGCCGCGAGCAGCTTGACGTCGCCGCCGCCGAACCACCGCCGCGAGTACGCGACGGTCCCGACGGCGAGAAGAACGGCGAGGATCGCGAGCGCGATCCCGGCGCCGGCAAGTCCGCGTGTCGCCCCTGACACCGCGACGCCCACGACCGCGAGCGTGCCGGTCAGCACGTTCGGGACTCGGCGCATACGGAGGTCACTCGCCGCAGCCACGACCGCGGCCGCGGCGAGGACGGGGACGAACGGGGACACTGCCTAGCCGCCGGGGTTGATCTTGTTCGCGATGTTGTTGAACGTGGCGCTGACGTTCGCGCCGAGCGCGGTGATGGCCACGATCGCGGCAACGGCGATCAACGAGACGACGAGGCCGTACTCGACGAGCGTCGCGCCTTCGTCATCCTTGAGCATGTCGAGAAACGCAGTGGTCACGGTGAGCTCCTTCTCAGAGTCAGTTTTCAGCGTGGATCGGGTCTTTGGGAAGGTGGTCGAACTTCGAGTCGAGGCCCGGATTCGGAGCGTCGATGAGGACGCTGGCCGAAACCGGGGCGATGCCCGGCAGCGACGTCGCCGTGATGGTGACGTGGCTGCCGCGAGGCATCGCCGGTGCGACGGGGACCGTCGCATGGAACGTGCTGCCGTCGCTCACCAGGGTGATGCGGCGGACGAGCACGTCCGGAAGATCGCGAGAGATCGAACCGACGAGCGTGAGGGTCACGGGCACGGAAGCGGGTGCCGTCCCGTCGATCGAGATCGCTTCACGACCCGTCACTGCGCGCGCGGAGATGGTGAGCGATCCGCTCGCCGTCGCCGCAACGGGCCTGATGACGGATCCGGTGCGCGCGCCCTCCATGGCACGCGCATCCGGGGTGCGGCCGGCCAGCGTACGGAGCTCGGTCACCACGTCGCCGGGAACGAACAGATCGCCGTTCTCGTAGACAGGTGCCTCGCTGGCGTACTCCACGCGTTCGTTGACTTCGTACCGGCGGGTTCCGGGCCGGAGGACGATCGTGAGACCGGGGCGCGAGAGCGTGACCTCTGATGCGGACGTTGACCACGCATACACGTAGCCCGCATTCTCGGCCACCCGCATGAGCGGGGTTCCGGTGTGGGCGGTAGCCGGAGTGGCGAGAAGCGCCGTCACGGCCAAGGCCGGGACGAGACGCCGCATCGAGAGAGTCACGCCGGGCTCATACCGTCGATAGGACCTTCGTCTCGCGTGAACGTGGGAACTTTTACGCATCGTTGACGGGACGTCGACGCGTTAACGCGGCCCCCGCGGGCAGAACGAACGCGGATGAAACCGCTGGCTTGGATCACGCCCGTCGTCGCATCGTTCGCGATCGCCGTTCCGGCGTTCGCGCAACCGATCGCAGCGATCTCGCTTCCCTCGGGACGCTCGACCACGCTCGACGCGCCCGGCCTCACGCGTGTAGCGGTAGGGGACGGCCGGATCGCCGGCGTCGTTCCGGTCGGCACGCAGCAAGTCATCGTCAACGCGAAAGCGCCCGGTCATACGACGGTGCTCGTGTGGGCGAACGGCGGCCGCCGCGAGTACGACGTGACCGTCAGCGAGCAGACCATGGACGACCTGGCCTCGATGCTGCGGGGCAGCATCAACGAGCCCGGCGTGCAGGTCGAGCCGATCGGCCGTGCCCTGGTCGTCCGCGGCGACGTGCCGGACCAGACTGCGGCGACCCGCATCTCGGACCTCCTCGCGCGCTTCGCCTTGTACGCGAAGAACCAAAAGTACGACATCGTCGACGCCGTGACGGTGCCGCATCCGCTCGGCGCCCTTCAAGCCGAGCTTTCGCGCGACGCGAACGCCCGCGACGTGCGCGTCGCCTACGACAATAAGGGCAACGTCATGGTCAGCGGACGCGTCCGCGACCGCGCCGCCGCGGAGTCCGTGCTCCAGCGCGTCCGCGCCCTCGCCGGCGCCAACCTCGCGGCCGACGGCAAGCTGATCGACCGCCTGCAGCTCGACGTGACGCAGCAGGTCGACACGCACGTGTACATCCTCGAGGTCGACAAGACGGCGATCTCGCAGCTCGGCGTCCGTCTGCAGAACGCGGTCGTCGATCCGAGCGGCAGCGTCTCGTACGGCGATCCGTCGTTCCCGATCTTCGACAACCCGGGCGTCACCGGTCCGCAGGGACAGACCACGCCCAGTCAGGCGACCTCGCAGCCACTCAACATCTTGGGCGGGCGGTTCATCCGCGCGGCGTTCCTCGCGCCGACGATCGACGCGCTCATCCGCAACGGCAACGTGCGCGTCCTTTCGTCGCCCGATCTGCTGGCGATGCCGGGCGTGCAGGCGAACTTCCTCGTCGGCGGCGAGATCCCGTACGTCGTCTCCGCGGGCCTGGGTCAGGTCAGCGTGCAGTTCCACGAGTACGGCGTGCGGCTGAACGTGACGCCGACGATCTTGCCGGACGGTTCCGTGGAGTCGAAAATCACGCCCGAGGTCAGCGACCTGGACTTCGCGGACGGTACGGTTGCGAGCGGCATCAGCCTCCCGGCCTTCAAGACGAGCCGCATCACGACGGACATCGTGACGAAGTCGGGCGAGAGCATCGTGATGGCCGGCCTCCTGCGCCGTCAGGAGACGCGTACCGTCAATAAGATCCCGGGACTCGGCGACCTGCCGATCCTCGGCCGCCTGTTCCGCTCGACCGCCTATCAGAAGGCGGAAACCGACGTGGTGTTCGTCATGACCCCGGAGGTGATCTCGCGATGACCCTATTCTCCGCGATGCTGCGCGACGAAAGCGCAGCGACGCTCGTCGAGTACGCGCTCGTGCTCTCGCTGATCGCGGTCGTCGCGATTGCGGGCCTGCAGCTCGTGTACCAATCGGTGTCGGCGACGCTCAACAACGTCTCGAACAAGCTTTCGGCGTCTCAGAGCGGGTCGTGAAACCGTCCCGGGGAGCGGCGATCCCGGAGACGGCGATTGTTCTGGGACTCGTGCTCACGCTGCTGTTCGGCACGTTCGAGATCGGCATCATCGGGCTCATGCAGCTCGGCGGCGACGGCGCCGCATTCGTCGCCGCGCACGCCTCCGTGCTCGGCAACGATCCGAATGCGGCGATCCAAGGACCGTTTCCGCTCGTCGCGCAGAACGGCTCGGTGAACGTGCAGGTCGCGCAGCCGGACCAGACGTCGGTCGACGTCGATTACAACGTGGCCGCGCAGTCGAACCGGCACGGCGGCGCGCAGATGGTGCGGCCGACCCACACGCAGGCGACGGTCACGAACAACGGCGTGGGGCTGGGCATGATCCTGCCGACGACGAATCTCTCGAGCGCCTTCATCGAAGCGAACATGATGGTGTCGGGTGTCGGCTTCGACTTGTTCGGCGACCCGTTCAACTCGTCGGCCGACTTCACGAACTCCAAAGGCTACTTCAGCGACGACGGCAACGCGCCGCCGTACCACATCGGCTTCCACTGGCTCTACCATTGCGTCACGGCGAGCAACGCGGGGTGCGAGGGCGGCCCGGTGCAAATGTATGCGGCCGGCTTCGCCGAGTATCTCGATGGGAGCAACTGGAGCGCGCCGAACGACGGTATCGCGCCCGGCGGCGTGTACGCTGCAATGTCGCTGCACCAGCAGGTCTATGCAACGATCGCGCAGCGCATCAACGGGATGTCCGCGTCGAGCGCCGCGACGCTGCTGGGCACGGGCGACCCGTGCATCGAGACGGTCAACGACTGGGACATTAAGATACCGCCAGGCTACAATGTCGGGACCACCGGGATCGGCGCCTACCCGCTAAATCCCCTCGGAGCGGTGCAACCGGGATGTTCCTGACGCGCTCGTCCCGCGGGCAGACGCTTCCAATTTGGTCGATGGGAATCGCCGCGGCTCTCGTGCTGGCGTTTGCGTCGCTCCAGTACGGGGAGGTTCTGCGTTGGCAGGTCCGTGCGCAGAACGCCGCCGACGCGGCCGCATCTGCCGCGCTTTCCGCACAGACGCAGACGTGGAATCAGCAACTGGCGCTCGTGTATGCGGCGTCCGTCGAGGAATGGCGCATCCGCGGCCTCCTGTCCGGCATGCAAGCCGCCGCATACGGTGATGCGGGCTGCCAGCCGGCCTGCGCGGCGGCCTTCACCACGCTGCGGAATGAGTACATGCGTGCC
Organism: Vulcanimicrobiota bacterium; assembly: GCA_963818845.1. Lineage (GTDB taxonomy): Bacteria > Vulcanimicrobiota > Vulcanimicrobiia > Vulcanimicrobiales > Vulcanimicrobiaceae > Vulcanimicrobium. The sequence goes on from CAWFTO010000004.1 coordinate 490,062, forward strand.
GTGCAGCGCTACACCACGGACGTGCAGCTCGTGAACCGCACCTCGCAGTACTCGCTCTCGCAAGCGGAAAGCGATGCTCGCGCGCTCGTCACGCAGCTCCAGGCAAACTGCGGCCAGGCCAATGGCGGCGACTGCGCCTTTTCCTACGACGTGGTCAACGTTGAGCAGCGCGCGACGCCGCTGAACGACGTCGAGGAAGACGGCGGCGCGTGGGTGATCAACAATCCCGGCACGCCCGCAACGGTGAAGGCTGACTACACGCCGGCGCAGATCGAGATCGTGGTGTGCGCAAAGGTCGCGCCGATCGTTCCCTCGTTCCTCGGCTTCGAAGCGCCCACGTTCACTGCCATCGGCCGAGCCGCGGCAACCTCCGCGATGGTCACGCAGGAGTGGATCCAGCCGGGCTATCTGATCAATCCCAAGACGGGGCTGGCGTTTCAGCCCGCGGAGCCGTACGTTCCGGGATCGACCGGAACCGGGCCGAACGGCTGGAACTGGTTCACCGTCGCCTTCGGCGGCAACGCCGCGAAAGCATGGCCCGGTTCGGATGCGTACTCGGAGAAGGCGCTCGCGCCGGAGTTCTCCGCGGTGACGGGCTGGTGGAACACGATTCCGATCAAGCCGTACAGCGGCGCGCTCAACATGGGCAGCATGCCCTGCAAGGCGACGTCGTGACGATGCGCTCGCGCGGTCAGGCGCTCATCGAGACGGCGATCGCGCTGCCCCTGTTCCTGCTCGCGATGTTCGGCGTCATTTGGGCGCTGCAGACGGGCGTGCTCGGCGAGCGCGTGCAACTCGTCGCGCGCTACGGCGGGATGGTGTCGGCGGAGATCAACCCCTATCAGCAGTACAGTCTCTACGCCGCGTACCAGGCGGCGGCCGGCTCACCGCTTCCGACGACGTGTGCGACGCCGCCCCCGGCGCTCGTCTCCGACGGCGCGCCGCTCGTTGCTCCCGCGACGGGCACGCTCCCGTTCTGGCAGCCGTCGACGGGATCCGCGAGCACGTCGATGACGTGCGGCCGCACGCTCACGACCGGCAGCGGCTTGAGCGCGCCGATGCTGCTCGGCAACGCGAAGATTTCGGTCAATGCGGCGAGCGACGCGCCCACCGCGCTGCAGCCGTTGATCGGCGCGCAACAGCAGCGCGGTGCGACGCTCACCGGCTTCGAGTCGCCCGACATGGCCATCATGATCGGCTGCTATAGCGAGCTCCAGAACGCGTTCGAGCATTCGGTCAACCCAGCGACCGATCCGACTTCGCCGTCCGTGCCGCAACCGATCGCGCAGTACGACAGCGGTCCCCTGGCGCTGTCCGGCAGCTGCAGCTAGAACCGCGCGCTATGCGCGCAGCGTCGTGACGATCTGCCGCAGCGACGGCGGCCTCCCGTAGAGCAGCAGCCCCACGCGATACACTTTGCCGGCCGCCCACGCGAGGAACACGGCGGCACCGACGTCCAGTGCGAACGAGAGGATGAACTGCCACGCCGGCACGTTCGACGTCGCGATTCGCGTGAACATCACGAACGGTGACAGCAGCGGGATCATCGACGCCGTGACGACGGCCGGACTGTTCGGCACGCCCAGGCCGATCATGGCGATCGCGAACGCGAACACGACCGGGATCACGAGCGGGCCGGCGACGCTGCCGAGATCTTCCGTGCGGTTGATCAGCGACGCCGCCGCGGCGTACAGCACGCCGTACTGCGTAAACCCGACGGCGAAGAACGCGAGCAGCGCGACGATCTCCCACGGCGAGACGTCGAGCGCCCCGAGCAGCAGGCCCGAGTCCGATGCGGCGGCGGCCGAACCGTGCGCGAACAGCGTCATGGCGGCTCGTCCGGCCGCGAGGCCGGCGACGATCCACAGCGCGAGCTGGATGAACGACGTCGACGCCGCGGCGAGAATCTTGGCGGTGAGCAGTTGGACGGGGTCGACCATCGCGACGAGCAGCTCGGCGATGCGGCTCGTCTTCTCCTCGGCGACGGACGTCATGATCGCCTGCGCGTTGAGCAGGATCGACAGGTAGAGCAGGATGACGAACAAGTACGCCACGCCCTTCGCCGCGTCGGCCGCGCTCGCGTCGGCGAACCGGCCCGAGACGTCGTGCACGTCGACCGGGACCTTGGAACCGCTGTCGATGCGCGAGGTCGGAACGCCGAGCGCCAGCGCGAGCTGCAGCTTGCCGAGGTCGCGGCCGAGCGAGTCGCGCACGGTCGAGGGGTCGCGTGCGTACGCGGTCACGCGCAGCCCGCCGGGTCGCGTGGCGAGGACGGCGACGACCGACGCCTTTCCGTGCGCGTCGAGGAATGCGGCGTCCGGCGCGCCGGCGACGCGCGGAACGACGGCCGTCACATCATAGTCGCGCGCGAGGGCCGCGCGCGCCGCCGACGTCAGCGCCGGCGGACCGGCGAGCACGATCTTGCGCGACGAACCGGACATCATGCCGGTCAGCACCGTCGGCAGCACGGTGATCGCGACGATGCTGAGCGCACCGATCACCGTCCCGGCGAGATACGCGCGCGAGCGGATGCGGCGGACGAACTCCGCGCTGTAGATGACGCCGAGCGTGTTCACGCCGCGGCTCCGATCGCACGCAGGTAGATGTCGCGCAAGCTCGGGTCCACGCGCTCGAAGCGCGTCACGTCCCCGGCCTGCACGAGGCTGCGCAGCAGCGCCGCGGTGTCCGCGCCGGCGGGCACCTCGTACGCGAGGGTGGGACGATCGGCTTGCGGCAGCCGGCGCGCGTCGGGCACGGCATCCATCACACGGCGCAGGGAGTCCGCCACGGGCTCGATCTCGACGATCCGGGTCGGCCAGGACGCGCGCAGTTCGTCGAGCGTGCCGGACGCGCGTACGGTGCCGCCCGCGATCACGCAGAACGACTCGCAGAGATCCTCGATCTGCCACATCTGGTGCGACGAGAGGATCAGCGTCGTTCCGGCCGCGCGCAGCTCGCGCAGCGCGTGCTGCAGCGTTTCGGCGTTCACGGGATCCAGGCCCGAGAACGGCTCGTCGAGCACGAGCAGCTGGGGCTCGTGCAGCGCAGCGCATGCGACCTGCACCTTCTGCTGGTTGCCTTTCGAGAGCTCCGCGCAGGGGCGGTCGGCGTATTCTGCCAGGCCGAGCCGCTCCATCCAGGCCGAGGCGCGGGCGACGTCGCGCGGCGGTTCCACGCCGTGCAGCCGCGCGAAGTAGGCGATCTGGTCGCGCACTTTGAGCTTGCCGTACAGCCCGCGCTCCTCGGGCAAGTAGCCGAAGCGGCGGCGCACGGCAAGGTCGATCCGCGCGCCGTCCCACGTCACCGTGCCGCGGTCGGGGATCAGGATGCCGAGAATCATGCGCATCGTCGTCGTCTTGCCGGCGCCGTTCGGACCGAGCAAGCCGAACGTCGCGCCGGGCGGCACGGCGAACGAGACGTCGCGAACCGCGGCGACGTCACCGAAGGAACGCGCGACGCCGGAAAGGAGCAGAGTACCCACAGCGCAATCTCCTTCGCGGGAGGAACGACGACCTTGCTTGCGATCGATCTTCATGACCGGGTCAGCTTTGTGACGGGCGCGGCCCGCGGAATCGGGCGCGCGTGCGCGGAGGCGCTGGCGCAAGCCGGCTCGCCGGTCGCGATCGTCGACGTCGACGAAGGCGCGGCCGCCGAGACTGCGCGCGCGATCGCCGGCGCGCACGGCGTTGGGGCTCGCGCGTACGCGTGCGACGTGCGCGATCCGGCCGCGATCCGTGCCGCGGTCGACCGCGCTGCCGCCGACTTCGGCGGGCTCGATCACGTCGTGAACAACGCGGGCGTCCAGTTCGTCTCGCCGATCGCCGACTTCCCGGACGACAAGTACCAGAACGTGCGCGCGATCGATCTCGACAGCGTGTTCTACACCTCGAAGGCTGCGTGGCCGCACCTGCGCGCGCGCGGCCGCGGGCGCATCGTCAACATCGCGAGCGTTCAGGGCCTGGTCGGCAGCCCGTTCAAGATCGCGTACTGCGCGGCCAAGCACGGCGTGCTCGGCATGACGAAGGTGCTCGCCGTCGAAGGCGCCGAGCACAACATCACCGTGAACGCGATCTGTCCGGGTGCGGTCATGACCGATCTCGTGCGGAACCAGGCGCCGGGACTCGTGCAGTCCTACGGCGGCGGCATCAGCGAGGAACAGGCCCTCGAGCGTGCGTTCCTCGACGCGATGCCCTCGAAGCGCTTCATCGAGCCGGCCGAGGTCGGCGCGCTGTGCGCGTACCTCTGCAGCGACTTCGCCATGTCGATCACGGGAGCGCCGATCTCGATCGACGGAGGCTGGGCGGCGCACTAACGCTCACCCCGTCACACGAACGCTCACCCCGTCACCCTGAGCTTGTCGAAGGTGGTGTTGACTTTTCACGCGTGCGCATGCTATCGTCGCCGAACCGTACGAACCGTGCGGAAGAAAGGAGAACGCATATGAACCGACCGCAGCTCACCACGATGTTCGCGATTACCGCGCTCGTTTCGCGTTCGAGCTTTGCTTTGGAGGTTGCATCGCGCTGACCTGACGTTTCGTCGACGTCCTGCGCTTGATGAGCCTCCGCACCGACGGAGGTTTTTTTGTGTCGTACTCATTGCAGGTGCTGGCCGTGCTCGTGCGGGAGCGGCGGAGCTCGATCGTGCGCGACCGGCGGTCCGTGCGTTCTCCCGGGCTGCGTCGCCGCGTCGCGGCGGGCTTCTACGCGCTCGCGAAGGCGGTCACGGTGCTGGCGGTCGTGCTCGACGACGAGCCCGTGTGCGTGGCCGCCGGTCGGGCAAAATAGGTCCGTGACCCGAATCGGCGTCGTCAGCGACACGCATTTCCCGCGGTTCGGGCGCGCGCTCCCGCGCGCGCTCGAGCGCGGGCTGCGGCGTGCGGGCGTCGAGCGCATCCTGCACCTCGGCGACCTCACCGACATGCTCGCCGTCCCGCTGTTCGAAGCCATCGCTCCGTTCGACGCGGTCGCCGGCAACAACGACGGCACCGCGATTCGCGAACGATTCGGCCGCCGGAAGATCGTGCGCATCGAGGACGTGCGGATCGGCATGATCCACGGCGACGGCAAGAAGGGCACGACGCGTTCGCGCGCGGTCGAGGCCTTCGCGGAGGACGGCGTGGACGTCGTCCTGTTCGGGCACAGCCATCGCCCCGGCGTGCGGCGCGAAGGCCGCACGATCGTCGCGAATCCCGGCTCGCCGACCGACAAGCGGCTCAATCCGCTGTACTCGTACGCGATCCTGACGGTGGACGGCGCGTCGGCGAAGGTCACGCTGCGGTTCTTCGCGTCCCGCGCGGTCTAGCGCGCAGCTTCCCAAACGGCCAACGTCGTCTCGTTCTAGCACGAACTGGCTAGGACGGGTCGCCTCGCCCCGCATCTCCCGATCATCGCCCGCGCTTGTGCGGGCGCTTCCTCGGGAGGTTCGGAATGGTTCATGTTTGGCTTGCGGCCGCGCTCGCGATTGCGCTGTCGCTCGGCGTCTCGCACCCGTCGCAGGGATTGCATACGGGCCACGGTGTGACGTCGCAAGATTGCACCGGCACGAGCGGCTGCAACACCGGCGGCTACAGCGGCGGCGGTCCGGTCGGCTGATCCAACGGCGGCGCGATTTCGGCTCCGAAGGCCCGCCCGGCCGATCGTCGGCGGTCGCTTACGAGACCGTTTCGGCGTCGCCCAGGATGCCCAGCCGCGCGCACTTTGCTACGAGTGCCGCGCGGCTCCGCACCCCGAACGCACTGAAAATCGCGCGTGTCTGATTGTTGATCGTGTTGAAGCTGCGTCCGAACGTCTGCGCGATCTCGCGCGAGCGCTTGCCTTTGCACAATTCGGCCAGCACCCTCCGCTCGGCGGGAGTCAGCTCTCCAATCGGATCGCTGCTCGGTGTGCCCCCGAGAAGCTGGGAGCGTACCCAAGCGGCAGGCGCGTTTCGCAAGGCGTCGAGTGCAGCGTCTGCGTATTGGCGCTCGCCGGTAGCAGAGAAAAGCGCTTGACCCGCAATCGCGACGCGCAAGCGGTATCCGATCCTTGACCAAAGGTCGAATGCCCGGCGCAGCTCGGCGATGCCGGGTTTTGGGGATGATTCCGCAAGAAGCACCTTGCCGCGGGCGTACGCCTCGAGTGCTTCGATGCGGCGGTCACCTTCAAATGCAAGCGTCTGCGTCGTCCGCGGCGCCGTCCTCTCGTATAGCGTGAGGACTTGTCGTGCCGTCTGCACGTCCGCGCGCGGCACCGAGGCGGCGAGTTCCAGCATAGCGATGCGCTGCTCGTAATCCAAGCCGACTTGGTCGCCGCGCAGCAGCAGCGAACTCGCCAGCTGCAGATACCGGCGCTCCGCAAAGTGGTCGCCGACGATGCCGGCAATCCCGGCCGCGTCGACGAGCGCGTCAGCATGCCGGCTCGTATCCGTCGAAAGCATCAAGACGAGCTGTCGTTCGTCCCACGCACGCCCGACGTCGCCTTCGAGAAGCGACAGCCATGAAAAGCACGTTATGATCGCGGCACGCTCGACGGCCGTCTCATCGTCCCAGCGCGTTTTCTCGAAGGTTCGCCGGACGTTCCGGCCGAGCCGCAGGTCTATCGTCTCAGCGGCAATGATCGCCAAACCGTGCAGGGTGCGCGCGCGACCCTTGACGTCAATCGTGCGCGACTCGTCGAGCTCGTCGAGCGCGGCGGTGAAGGCGCGCGTCGCGGCTCCCCAGTTTTCGCGCCGTACGTCGATCCAACCGAGGAGCTGCAAGAGCCGAGCGCGCGCGAAGCCTGCCGCCGCCGGCAACGCTTCTTCGACGATTGCTTCTGCGTCATTCGTCGCGAACGCGCTCCACCGGCTCAGTGCCCGGAAGTACGCGATTTCGGGGAGGAGGTGCGCGGCAGCCCGCCGGGCCGTCTGCGCTGCCTGGTCGAGCATCGCTTCGCCTTGCACCCGATGGTTCGTCCGAGTCAGCGCGGCTCCGAGCAGCATCGCGGCACGGGTGGTTTCTTCAAGCCCGCGCGCTTCTTTGATCCGCCTGACTGCCGTCGCGGCCTCGCTCGGCCGATCGAGCGCGAGCAATGCACGCGCATTCATCAGCGCGGCCGCGACGCGCTCTTCACGCCGCTGCGGCTGAGTCTCTGACAAGATCTCGAGGACATGCTTGTATTCGCCACGCGCCAAAGCCGCGTGTGCGCCGTCCAGCGGAGTTGCCACACGGCGGCCTTGCGGCACGGCCGCCCGGCGAGGCGCGGGCACGGCGCTCCTATGCGCTCCGCGCGGCGCCCGGGACGAAGCGGTCGAGCACCGCGGAGCGCAGCGCGCCGGGCGGGATCAGTCCTTGATCGAGGATGAAATCGTGGAACGCGCACGCGTCGAACCGCTCGCCGAGCGCGGCTTCCGTCTCCGCCCGCAGCGCGACGAGCTTCACGTATCCGTAGAAGTACGACGCGGCCTGGCCCGGCGAGCGGAACGTGTAACGCTCGACCTCGCTGCGCGCCGTCGGCGCGGAGTAGACGATCTCGCGCCGAAGGAATGCGTGCGCCTCATCGGGAGTGATCGCACCGCTCTGCAGCTCGGGGTCGAGGAACGCGCGCGCGGCGCGGTGCAGCCGCATCTGCAGCGAGCTGAGCTGCGCCGCGAGCGGCATGAACGGAAGCATGACGGCCTCCGCGTACAGCGCCCAGCCTTCGACGTTCACCGAGTTGAAGGCGAACGCCGCGCGCGCGAGCGAGAGCCCGCGCTCGAGCATGCGGTCGAACTGCACCTCGTGCCCGGGACGCGCCTCGTGCGCCGTCAGCGTCCACGCGACGGCGTCGTGCGTGAAGTCGTCCGGGCGCTCCGTTCCGGTCGCGCCGGGCGCCGGCGGCACGTCGAGCGGCAGCACGAACTCGCCGACCTGGCCCGTATTGCCCACGAGCGGCGCCGGGTTCATGTGCGCGGCCGGAAGCTCGGCGCTCTCCGCGACCGACGCGATGCGAATGCGCGCGGGCTGCTCGGGGAGCGTCACGATGTTCTCGCGCCGGACGATCGCTTCGATCTCTTCGAGGCGCCGCCGGTAGAACGCGACGACCTCGTTCGCGTCGCCGCGAATCTGCCGGCGCTTGAGCTCGCGCACCACGTCGCGGTAGTCGGTCGCGGTCGACCCGATCTCGGCGGCGACGCGCGGCGCGAGCCGCTGCATCTCGGCCTGGATCTCGTCGAACGCCGCGTGCGCGGCGCGTGCGAGCTCGGCGGCGGGGATGTCGACGCCGACGTCGCGCAGACGGTTCTCGTACACCGGCGGCGGAAGACGATGGTCCTTGCGCGCGCGCGGGAGCAGCTCTTGCTCCACGAACGCGGCGTACGCGTCGCACTGTGCCGCCAGCGCGTCGAACGCCTCGCGCCAGCCGTCGAAGCCCGACGCGGTGAACAGCGACTCGATCCCGCTCACGAGCACGGGCCCGAGCGCGAGCGAGGTCCGCACTTCGACCTCGTACGGCGGACACACCCCGTCCAGCGCGAGTCGCGAGCGCGTCTCGGCTTCGGCGCTCTCGGCCAAGGGCGGCGCGCCGGCGAGGCCCGCGTACCGCCGCAGGCGCTCGACGGCGAGGCGTTTGCGCTCGGGCGGGTTCTGATCGTCGAGCAGCACGCGCACGCCGGCGAACACGATACGCGGCACGTCGATCAGCGCGAGCAGGTGCGCGTCGGAGACGTCGAGATCGCGCACGACCTCGTCGACGGCGTGCGTGAGGATCTCGATGTCCTCGCGCACGCGCGCGTCCGGCTCGGCGGACTCCGCCGCGCGCAGCGTCTCGGTCGCGCGAAACGCCGCTTCGCGGATGCGGTCGCGCCAGCCGGGCCTCAGATCCGCCGTGCGCGCGTCCGCCTGCGAAAGCCCGAGCGACGACGCCGCCTCCGGCGCGGCGAGCGCGTGCAGCTCGACGACCGGCACGGCGAGCTCGTCGCTGCGCGCGATCCACGCGTCTTCCGCGGTTCGCCGCACGGCCGTCACAGCGTCCAGCTCCCGGCGTTCCAGAAATCGCTGACCGACTGCGCCGGCGCCACGCCGTGCAGGTCGTCGTTCCACGCGTCGATGTTCGCGCGCCACACCATCGTGTGGTACGGCAGCGTATCGCCGATGCGGTGCTCGACCTGCGCGTAGATCGCTTTGCGCCGCGCGCGGTCGTACGTCTCGTTCGCGGCTCGCTGCAGGTTGCCGAGCGTGGCGTCGACCAGGCGCGAGTAGTTCGCGCCGTGCGGCGGCACGTAATCCGGCCCCGCGGTCTGGCTGTCGTCGGGATCGGGATTCTTCGTCCAGGCGTAGATCGCCAGGTCAAACTTTCCGCTCGCCAGCAGCCCGCCGGCGCCGAGCGGTGCGAACAGCAGATTGGCCGGACCGTTGTGGACCTGCAGGTCGATGCCGATCGAGCGCATCTGCTGCTGGATCGCGACCTCGGCATTCTGCCGCGTGATGACTCCCGCCACGGTGACGATCTCGATCTCCAGACGCTTCCCTTCCTTCGTGCGGACGCCGTCGGCGCCGGGTTTCCACCCCGCCGCGTCCAGCTCGGCCCGCGCGCGAGCCGGATCGAAGGGCGTCGGATCGCGCTGCTGCGTGTATGCCCAAGATCGCGGGAAGACGTCGCCCCAGTCCGGCAGGTCAACGTCGAGATACACCGTCCGAGCGAGCGCGTTCCAGTCGATGCCGGAGGCGATCGCGTGGCGCACGTGCAGGTCGGACATCGGCTGCCGGCCCGCATTGAAGACGACCATCTCGAACTGCGACGACGGAACCGCGCTGACCGTCGTGCTCGACAGCGACTTGAGCTCGCGGTACTGCTGCTCGGGCGCGCCGAAATAGAAGTCGATCTCGTGCGTCTGCAGCGCGACGAGCAGCGTGTTCTCGCTCGGAATGATCCGGTACGTCACGCGACGCAGCCCCGCCTTGCCGCCGAACCAGTACGGGTTGGGGACCATCTCGATCGTCGAGTTGACGTCGTATCGCTCGACCATGTACGGGCCGCTGCCGACCGGCTTGATGTTGAACGGGTCGCGGTTGATGTCGGGTTTGCCGCCGAGCAGGTGCTTGGGCAAGATGACGCCTTGCACGCCGCAGCGGAAGAAGTTCGAGACGAACGGCGCCGACGGGCGGCGCAGCCGCACCACGACGGTGCGCGGGTCCTTCGCGGTGACGCTCTCGGCTTGATCGTACGGAAAATGGAACGGCACGTTGTTGCGCGGGTTCATGTCCTGCTGCCAGGTGAACACGACGTCGTCGGCCGTGAGCGCGTGCCCGTCGGAGAAGCGCACGCCGGGCCGCAACCGGTACGTGATCGTCTTGCCGTCCGCGCTGATTCCGCCGTTCTCGCGCGTCGGCACCGCGACCGCCGCGTCGGGGATCGGCTCGCCGCGTTCGTTGAAGCGGATCAGCCCGCTGAACAGGAACTGGGCGACATCGGTCGTCGCGGCCTGTCCCGACAGCAGCGGGTTGAGGTTGTCGATCGTGCGGAGCGCGCCGATCCGCAGGTGACCCGGATCGGTCCACGGATGCCGGCCCGCTGCCGGAGCGGGCGCGGCGGCGCCTGCGGCGACGATGGCGGCAAGCGCCGACGCGGCGATTCGGACGCGCACGAAGCCGGGGTTACCGCGAGCGCGCGCGGCGGCCGCGGCGGCGGCGGCCGTTCTTCATCTCCGCCGCGCCGTGGTGGGCGCCCGGCGCCGGCCGCGCGGGAGCGCCGTTGCCGGAAACCTGCGCGTAGCCGGACAGCATCTCGTCGACGCGCTGGTACGCGCTGCCGAGCAGTCCCACGAGCGACGAACCGACTTCAATCACGCGCTCCGGGACGTCTTCCGTCGAGTAGAGGGTGACGAACTTGTCGCCGTCGCGCTTGACGTCGATCCGGCGACGTTCCCACCGCACCGACTTCGGGTTGACGTCGAGCATCCGGTGCGCGAAGCGCTCCGCGTCTTCGTGCGGCGCGACGCGGCGCGCCTCGGCGACCCACTGGTCCCACTTGCGCTGGAAGTCGGGAATCGGCCGGCCCTTGCGGTCGTACGCCGTTTTCTGCGGCGGCATCTCGAGCCGCCAATGCGTCTCCGGCTCGATCGGCTGAAACGTCGGCTTGATCTCGCGCGGCCCGGCGAACGCGTCGATCTCGACGAGGGCGGTCTCGATCTCTTCCGCGCTGCGGACTTTGGCCGCGCGCTTGGGGTCGCGGCGCAGCAGCTCTTCGAACTTGTCGGCGACCTGCGCGGTCATGCGGCCCTGTGCGTCGATGTGCGGCGGCAGCCCGTAGAGCGACGGCACCGTCACGAGCTGGTGGCGCTGCCCCTGATCGACGAGGTCGATCACGATGGCGGCGGGCTTCGCGGACTTCTCGATCAGCTCGCGGCGCTCGAGGCCGGAGTTCGTGTTCGACAGCGGCACCGCGATCTCGTCGAGCGGCCGCAGCGCGCGGCCCGTGATCTGCGTGTACAGCGTGGTCGACTTCGTCGGCCGTGCGTTGAGGATAACCTGGACGGACGGCACGTCGAAGCCTTCGAGGTACAGGCCGCAGTTGACGAGCACGTCGATGCCGTCGCCGCGGAACTCACGGACGATGCGCTCGCGCTCGTCGCGCGGCGTCTCGCCCGACGCCCACTCGGCGTTGACGCCGAACGCGACGAACTCCTCGGCCACGTCGCGCGCGTGCTCGACCGACGCGGTGAAGACCAGCGCCTTGAGGCCGGGCGTATGCTGCTTGTACGCGGAGACGATGCGCTTGTTGCGGTCGCCGATGTTCACCGCTTGCGCCAGCTGCCCGATCACGAAGTCGCCGCCGCGCGAGGCGACCTCGTCCAGGCTGACGCCCGTGGCGACCGCGTACGACTTGACGGGCACCAGGTACCCGGCGTCGATGCCTTTGCGGGCATCCATCGTGTAGACGATCTTCTCGAAGACGTCGACCAAGCGGACGCCGTCGCCGCGATTCGGCGTCGCCGTGAAGCCGAGGATCATCGCTTCGGGACGCTGGGCCAGCACCGCGTCGACGATCGCGCGGTACGACGGCGCCGCGGCGTGATGCGCCTCGTCGATGACGAACAGCGCGATGCGGCGGCGGAAGCGGGCGATGAAGTCGTCGAGCCGTTTCTCGGCGAGGGTCTGCACGGTCGCGACGACGACGTTGCAGTCTTCGGAGGCGCGGCGCTCGGCCTTCTCGACGCCGATCACCGCGTCGGGGTTCTCCACGCGGAACTTCTCGACGAGCTGCTCGATGAGCTCGTCGCGGTGCGCGACGACGACGGTGACGTCGCCGGGGCGCAGCGAGAGCAGCTTCGGCAGCGTCGCGATGACGACGGACTTGCCGAGGCCGGTCGCGAGCGACACGAGCTGGCTGCGGACGCCGCGCGCGCGGTGTTCGAGGATCGCCTGCTGCGCTTCCGTCTGATACGGGCGAAGGTGCGGCGCCCGCGCCTTCATCGTGCGGACGTTCTCGTGCGCCGGGCGACGTCGCGCCCGCGCATCAGCGGCCGGCGTCGCGTGTTGTAGTTCCATTGCGCCTTGCTGGGGAAGCGCTCCGTCGCTCCTCGACGGGGCGAGAGGCCGGTTCGAGGCACTCGCGTGCCGTCAAGAGCCGGGTGTTGGAGAGAGGACGTTCGCGTCGTGCTCCGCGTTTCCTCGCCGCCCCAAATGTACGCAAAATGGGGTAGGTACACGTACGGGGATTCGTCGGACGGACGACAGCGCGTCGCCTGGTGTGTGGGGCGGCCCCGTAAAGGCTCCCGGAATGACCCTCTCCCAACCCAAGCTGCCGGCTCACGTGGTCGCCGTCGGCGTGACGGTGGTCGCAGCGCTCGCGTCGTTGCCGGCCGCGCACGTTCCGGCTCCGGACGCCGGGCTCGCCGTGCCGATGGGGATGATCGTCGCGGCCGCCGCAGAGCTCGCGACGTGCGCGATCCTGGTCGTGCTCTACACGCGCGAGCCCCGGCCGACGCTCGCGCTGCTCGCGGGCGTCTACCTCGCCGTCGCCGGCTTCGCCGGCACGTATGCGGCGTCGGTGCCGCTCGGACCCGGCCTTCCGTCGCTGGTCCCGGTCGGGGACCAGGTCGCCATCGCCATCTTCGTGTTCAAGTGGATGATGTGCGCGGCGTGCGTGATCGCGTACGTGCGGCTGCGGCGCAACGAGCCGGAAGTCGCCGCCGACCGGCCCGTGCGCTGGCCGGCACGCGTGCTCGTCCTCTCCGTGCTCGCGAGCGCAGGCCTCATCACCGCGGTCGTGCGCTATGCGGACCGCCTGCCGTCCTTCGTGAACGGCGAGGACCTGCTGATGTTCGACGTCGCGGCGCAGCGCAGCGATCCGTCGCCGATCGGCTTGGTCGTGCTCGCCGCGTGCTTGATCGCCGTCGTCGCCGTCTTCACGATGAAGATCCGGAACGGTGTCGACGCGGGGGTCACCGTCACGGCGGTCGCGGTGCTGCTCGAGGTCGCGCTCGGCTTCGTCGACGGCCGCCGCTTCGTGGTCGCGTGGTACGCCGCGCGCCTGCTGTGCGTCCCCGCTTCCATGTACGTGCTGGTCGGCGCACTCCACGATCTGCAGCGCTGGCGCGTGCGCGCCCTCGACCTCGCCGGCGAGCTCGCCGGGGAGCGCCGAAGCGCGGACCGGCACTCACGGCGACTCGAATCGCTCTGGACCCTCGCCTCGCAGCCTGCCCTCAGCGACGAGAGCTATCTCCGGGCGGTCCTGAACGAAGCGTCGAGCGCGATCCAGCCGGGCGTCGAGCTGACCGGCGCGGTCTCGCATCTCGACGGCGTCGACATCGTGGTCGACGTCGCGCGCATGGGCGGCGGGCGTGCGGGCGCTCTACCGCCCGGCTCCCGCGTGCCGATCGATCAGACGTTTTTGGCCGAGGTGCTGCGCGCGGGCGGCACCCGGTCGTGGTCGACGCCCCGTGCCGGGGGCCGGCCGCGCGGGCTCTGGCACCTCGAAGGGCGGCCGTGGCAGGGCTTCATCGGGACGGCTCTGCGCGTCGGGTCGACCCAGTACTTCCTCAGCTTCGCGACCGCCGTCCCGATGACCGAGCCGTTCAGTCCGGAGGACCACGCGTACGTCGAGACGGTCGCCGCGTTCTGCGCGATGCGTCTGGAGCAAAGCGAACAGCTGCAGCGGCTGCAGCACGAGTCCTCCCATGACCCGTTGACGAAGCTGCCCAACCGCTTCGCGTTCCGCCTGGTCGTCAACGAAGCGCTCGCGTCCGATGCTGCCGTGGCGATCGCGGTCATTGACGTCGACCGGTTCGGCGACATGAACGAAATGCTGGGCCACCGAGCCGCGGACTCGCTGCTCGCCGAGATCGGCGCCGCAATCGCCGCGCGCGTGGGTGAGCGCGACGTCGTCGCGCGCATCGGCGGCGACGTGTTCGCCGTGATGCTGCGGGACGGCGCCGATCGCAGCACCGTCGAGCGCGCCGTCGAGCGGCTGTTCGCCGCCTTCGCGAGCCCGTTCCCGGCGCGCGAGCACCCGGCCGGGCGCGTCGCGCTGACCGCGGCGATCGGCGTCGCGGTGGCGCCGGAGGACGGCTCGGACTTCGAGCGGCTGCTGGCCCGCGCGGCAGGCGCCGTGCAGACGGCGAAGGCCGCGGGCGGCGCGCGGTACGCGTACTTCGACAAGCGCGTCGAGGACGCGTTCGCTCGTGCGCGGCGCCTGCAGAACGACATCGCGCGCGCGATCGTGCGCGAGGAGTTCGTGCTGTACTTCCAGCCGCACGTGTCGATCGCGACCGGCCGCGTGACGGGCGCCGAAGCGCTGATCCGCTGGAACCATCCGGAGCGCGGCCTGCTGCCGCCCGGCGAGTTCATCCCGTTCGCCGAGGAGCACGGCATGCTCGGCGCGATCGGGCCGTGGGTCCTGCGCGAGACCGTGCGCGCGGCGCGTGCGTGGCGCAACGGCGATCCGGACTTTCGTGTGTGGTTCAACCTGTCCGCAGCGGAGCTGCACGATCCGGACCTGCCCGAACGGCTGCGCGCGATGGACGCGCGGTTCCCCGGCGTCGGCGTCGAGATCACGGAGTCGACCGCGATGAGCGACGTGCAGGGCACCTCGCGCAACCTTACGATGCTGCGCGACGCCGGGATGCGCATCGCGCTCGACGACTTCGGTACCGGTTATTCGTCGCTCTCGCACCTCAAGCGACTGCCGATCGACGTCGTGAAGATCGACCGGTCGTTCACCGCCGGCGTCCCCGACGACCCGCACGACGTCGCGATCGTCGAAGCCGTGCTCGGTCTGGCACGGCGGTACGGTTTCGGCACCGTCGCCGAGGGCGTCGAGTTCGAACGGCAAGCGGCGTATCTCGCCGAGGCCGGGTGCGCGATCGCGCAAGGATTCTTGTACGCGCCCCCGCTGCCCGAGCATGCGTTCGCGGCCTACTTGCGCGCGTCGCGAAACCGTTTGACCAATGCGTCGTAATACAGGCATGAAGATCACGCCACGACCCGATCCGGTGCGCACGGTGCGCACCTTGGCACGCCCGACCGGCGCCGACAGCCGTCCGTTCGGCGGGTGGGGGCCGCGCGTTCCCGGGCTGTAGCTCCGTGTAAGGAAGTGTTCCGACCTCGCCGAACGCGCCGCGTGTGCAAAAAGAAGGCTGGCGCGGACGGTACTACGAGGACTTCGAGGCGGGCGACGTCTATCGCCACCGCCTGGGCCGCACCGTGACGGAGACGGACAACACGCTCTTCACGATGCTCACGCTCAACACGAACCCGATCCATTTCGACGAAAACCTCGCGCAGAAGACACCGTTCGGAAAAATCCTCGTCAACTCGTGCTACACGCTCTCGCTCGCGGTGGGACTCTCCGTAGCGGATCTGAGCGAGCACGTGATGGCGAACCTGGGCTGGAACGACATCCGGCTGCCCAGTCCCGTCTTCGTCGGCGACACGATGTATGCGTCGAGCGAGATTCTGGCCAAGCGCGAGTCGGGCTCACGCCGCGACGTCGGGATCGTCACCGCGCGCACGACGGGCGTGAACCAGCGCGGCGAGACGATCATCGCGTACGAGCGCACGTTCATGGTGTACAAGCGCGGCGCCGACCCGCGCGACAGCCTCGACGTCCGCTGACGTGGAGCGCGAGCGGCTGCGCGCGGGCGTTCGCGCGCTGTGCGAACGCCTGGGTGGTGCGGCGTACTGGCGCGAGCTCGACGCAGCGCGCGCGTATCCGGACGCGTTCGCGCGCGCGTTCACCGAGGCGCGCTACCTGGCAGCGCTGATCCCCGAGGAGTACGGCGGACTCGGCTTGGGGCTCGGCGACACGAGCATCATCGTCGAGGAGATCAACCACGCGGGCGGCAACGCCGGCACGGCGCACGCGCAGCTCTACACGATGGGCACGATCCTGCGCTGGGGAACCGACGAGCAGAAGCGCACGTGGCTGCCGCGCATCGCGAGCGGCGAGGTGCGGCTGCAGGCGTTCGGCGTGACCGAGCCGGATGCCGGCGTCGACACCACCAGCATCACGACGACGGCCGTGCGCCGCGGCGACGCGTACGTCATCAACGGGCGAAAGCGCTGGACGTCGCGGTTCCAGCACTCCGACGCGATGCTGCTGCTCGCGCGCACCGGTGCGGCGACGGCCGCCGACCGCGGCGGCGGCCTCTCCGTCTTCCTCGTCGACTTGCGCACGGTGCCCGACGGCGCGATCGGCGTGACGCCGATCCCCGTCTGGATGAACAACGAGACGAACGAGATCGCGCTGCGCGATCTCGAGGTGCCGGCGCAGAACCTCATCGGCGACGAAGGGCGCGGCTTCCGCTACATCATCGACGGCTGGAACGCCGAGCGGATCCTGATCGCTGCCGAGTGCGTCGGGCACGGCCGGTTCCTCGTCGAACGTGCAGCCGCGTACGTCACGCAGCGCGAGATCTTCGGCAAGCCGCTCGGCGCGAACCAGTCGATCCAGTTTCCGATCGCGCGCGCGCACGCCGCCCTCGAGGCGGCCGACCTCGTGCGCAAGGACGCGTCCGACCGGTTCGACCGCGGTGAGCCCTGCGGTCCGCAGGCGAACATGGCGAAGCTGCTGGCGAGCGAGGCGTCGTGGCAGGCGGCGAACGCGGCGATCGACGCGCTCGGCGGCAACGGCTTCGCCGCCGACTTCGACGTCGAGCGGATCGCGCGCGAGACGCGGCTGTACACGGTCGCGCCGCTGTCGAACAACTTGATCCTCGCGTACCTGGGCAGCAAGGTGCTCGGAATGCCGCGCTCGACATGAGCGCGGGAACCGCGACGCGTCCCCGCCCGCTCGCCGACATACGCGTGATCGCCGTCGAACAGTACGGCGCCGGGCCCTTCGGCAGCGTGCACCTCGCCGAGCTCGGCGCGGACGTGATCAAGGTGGAAGACGCGGCGAGCGGCGGCGACGTCGGCCGGGCGGTGCCGCCGTACCAATCCGGCGACGACTCTCTGTTCTTCGAGGCGTTCAACCACGACAAGCGCAGCATCGTGCTCGATCTCGCGAACGGCGCGGGCCGCTCCGTCTTCGAAGACCTCGTGCGCGCGAGCGACGCGGTCTACTCGAACCTGCGCGGCGACGTGCCTGCCAAGCTGCGGCTGCGCTACGACGACCTCGCGCCCGTCAACCCGCGCATCGTATGCGTCTCGCTCTCGGGGTTCGGCATGACGGGGCCGCGCTACGCCGAGCCCGCGTACGACTACATCCTGCAGGGGATGGCGGGGTGGCAGTCGCTCACGGGCGATCCCGACGGCCCGCCGACGAAATCCGGACTCTCCGTCGTCGACTACAGCGGCGGGCTCGTCGCCGCGCTCGCGCTCCTGGCCGGCGTTCATGCCGCTCGGAGGGACGGCCGCGGCTGCGACTGCGACACCTCGCTGTTCGAGACGGCGATGAACATGCTCACGTACGTCGCCTCCTGGACGCTCGCGACGGACAGCACCTACGTCCCCGAGCGCCTGGCGTACTCGGCGCATCCGTCGATCGTGCCGTTCCAGAACTTTCGCACGGCGGACGGCTGGATCGTGATCGTCTGCGCGAAGGAGAAGTTCTGGCAGCGCCTGATCGGCGTGCTCGGGATCGCGCACGTGCGCGACGACCCGCGGTTCGCCGGATTCGCCGCGCGGCGCGCGAACCGCGGCGCCGTCGCGGCGGCGCTGCAGGACGTGCTCGCGACGCGCACGACCGCCGCATGGATCGCCGCGCTGACCGCGGCCGGCGTGCCGTGCGGCCCGATCAACGACGTGCGCGCCGCGCTCGCCGACCCGCAGACCGCCGCGCGCGCGCTGATCACCGAGGTCGAGCACCCCGCGTTCGGAGCCGCGCGCTGGATCGCGAGCCCCGTGCGCGTCGGCGATCCGCCGCGCGAGCACCGGCGCGCGCCGGGGCTCGGCGAGCACACGCAGGCCGTGCTCCGCGACCTGCTCGGATACGACGCCGCGCGCATCGCGGAGCTTCGCGACGCGGGCGCCTTCGGCGCGAGCGCGTCTGCCCCGTCGTAGCGTGCTGACGCGCCGCGGGGCTGCACAGGCGGAAGCCGGCCGCGTGAGCGGTCAGCCGCCGGCGCGACGGATGACGCGTTCGGCGGCGGTGACGATCGGCGGGTCGATCATCGTGCCGTCCAGGACGGCGGGATTCGAACGCGACGCGGCGTCGACGATGCGGCGCGCGTACGCGAGCTCCTCGGCGGAGGGCGCGAAGGCGCGGCGCACGGGGTCGAGCTGCGCGGGGTGGATCAGCAGCTTGCCGTCGTAGCCCATCCGGCGCGCGCGCTCGGCGTCGCGCGCCGGTATGCTCGGCGTCGCCGTATTCGCGTGACGGGCCGTCGATCGCCCAGCGTTGCGCAGCGCGCGCGGCGACGAGCATGCGCGCGCGGTGCGGGTCCATGACGGCGGCCTCCGACGTCCCGCCGAGCTCGGCCGCGAGATCGTACGGGCCGAACGCGAGCGCGAGCACGTGCGCCGCCTCGGCGATCGACTCGCAGTGCGCGAGGCCGCGCGCCGACTCGATCAGCACGATCTGCGGCATGTCGCCGACCGCGTCGCTGACGTGCGCGCAGTCGCGCGCGTGGCCGACCTTCGGCACGACCACGGCGCCTGCACGGCGCGATCCTGCGAGCATCGCCAGATCCGCGTGGCCGTCGGGCGTCGCCGGCGGGTTCACGCGCACGGCGACGTTCGCGAGCTCGGCGTGCGCGTCGAGGAACGCGCGCACCTGTTCGCGCGCGTACGCTTTGCGATCGGGCGCGACGGCGTCCTCGAGGTCGAGGATCGCGCCCGTCGCGCCGGAGCCGAGTGCCTTGCCGAACCGCTCCGGGCGATCGGCGGGGACGAAGAGGAGGAGCGACGGGTCGAGAGCCATCCCGGCCCGTTCGCTCCGGCGATCAGAACGTCTTGGGCGTGTAGTTCGGGCGCGTCGCCGGATGCTGTGACGCGATCGCGTTCTTGGCCGCGATCCCCCACGGCGTGTTCGGGCCGCCGTCGGCGTCGCTGCCTGCGACCTCACCGACGATGTCGAACATGAACTCGGTGCGTGCGAACGTCTTCGAGTTGACGACCGAACCGGCAAAGATGTCCTGCGTGAGCTGATGATCCCAGCCGTTGTAGCGCGCACGGCTCGGCTTGGCCGCGTCGAACGCGTAGTTTTCGAACGCGGTCGCGAGCTTCTGCGCGTCCGTCGTGCGCGCTTCAAGAATCCGCTGCATCAGCGACATCGCGCCGACGTAGCCGAACTGGTGGCGCCACGAGATCGGCGTGTGGATGTTGCGCTTGAGGCGCGCGGTGAGGCGGCGCGCGGAGTCCGAGCACGTCGGCGACCACGCGACCGGGAACGTCGTGCCGGCGATCCTGTCGAGCGGCACCGCCTTGTAGTAGAAGTCTTCGAGATTGATGCCTGCGAGCTTCATCTTCGCGCCGAGCCCGAAGTCGACGAACTGCTTGCACGCATTTGCCGCGTCGAGCCCGCTGTTCGCCAGCATCAGCACGTCCGCGCCGCTGTTGCGCGCCTTGGTCAGGTTGGACGAGAAGTCGCTCGTTCCGAGCGGGACGACGTCGTGGCCGGCTTCTTTGCCGCCGGCGCGCGCGAGAATCCCGGACAGCTCGTTGTACGCGTCCTTGCCGAACGCGTAGTCCGCCTGGATGAAGTACCAGCTCTTGCCCAGCGCGAGCACGCGCGTCGCGAGCGTCTTGAGCATCATGCGGTTGTTGGGCGAGAAGCGGTAGACGAGCTTCCCGGCTTTGTCGCCCGTGATCGACGAGTCTTGCGGTCCCAGCTCCAGCATGAACGTGCCGAGCTCGTTCATGAGGCTCGTCATCGCGATGCCGTTCGCCGACGACGTCAGGCCGAAGAGCACGTCGGCGTTCTCCTGGCTCACGAGCCGGCGCGCCTCGGTGCCGGCGACGGCCGGCTTCGAGTTGTCGTCCCCGTAGGCGAACTCGAACTTCACGCGGCCGGTCGCGTTCATGTCGGCCAGGGCGAGCTCGGCGGCCGCCCTGTGCAGCGCGGCGATGTCCGAGAAGATGCCGCTGGCCGAGTCGATGAACCCGATCTTGACGGTGGCGGCCGGCCCTGCGGCGATCGTGAAGCGTGGGGCTGCAGCGGCGGCGACGGCGGCGGCGCTGCCGGCCAGGACGGAGCGGCGAGAGATCATCCGACGACTACCTCCGGACGTGGTGTGCTGGCGGTTGAATCGACGCGTACCGTCGTGCAACCTCGTTCGGCCGGCTCCGCGAGGCAATCGCAGGAGCCGCCGGTTGGGTCGTTCAAGGGAGCGTGCGCGCACATGCGCTTTGGGGGTGACCATGGCAGCTGCAGACGACGACAGCGCTCGCGACCAGATCGCGGCCGCCGCGCTCGCGTACCGGGGAACGGACACCTCGGGGCTGGCGGGTGCGGGAATCGATGCATGCGCCGCGTCGGTGCAAGCGATTCTCCGGAACGTGTTCGGTCACGACTTCGTCGGCGGGGGCGGTGACCCGGCGTGGGTGCCGGACTTGCGCGCCGGTTTGCTCGCCGGCGGATTTCGCGCGTTCGATACGGCCGCGTACGCGATGCCGGGCGACATCGACATTCAGAACGGGCAGCACGACGGAAGCGCGACGAACCCGTACGAAAACCACGTCGGCGTCGTGATCGAGGATCCGAACCAGCCCGGCACGGTCGCCGTCATTAGCAACAGCAGCAGCGCGCGCTCGTTCACGTACATCGACGGGCTGGATTTTCCGAATATCGGCTACGGCGGCGCGAAGGTCGGACCGTCGCGGTTCTACCGCTACAAACCCTAGGCAACGCGCTCGTCCGACGTGACGCTCTCGGAAAGCGCGCGGCGGAGCGTGTCCGGGATCGGCGTCGCGCCGATGCGGCCTGCATCGTAGCCGACGAGCACGCGCACCTCGAAGCCGCGCGCGACTTCGGTTTCGCCGCGCAGAACCACGTGCTCGATCCGCACCGAGCTCGAACCCAGCTCGACCACCGTCGAGCGAATCGCGATCTCGTCGTCGTAGTGCAGCGGCGCGGAGAAGCGTGCGCCGGCCTCGACGATCGGCACCGGCCAGCGCGGCCGGTTCTCGGCACCCAGCATCACGCCGGTCGCCGCACGCAGCAGCCCCGTGGTGCCGACGTCGAACCACGCATAGAACGTCGGGTAGAAGACGATCCCCGCCGCGTCGGTCTCGCCGAAGCGCACGCGGGTTCGGGTTACGTGCGTGCGCATCGGGCGGACGTCAGGCGAGCCGCACGTACTCGTAGTCGACCGGCCGTTCCTTGATGCCCTTCTCGGGCGGTGCGATCCATGCGGCCATCTTGCCCGGCTCGACCACGCGCCGCATCACGCTGTGCACGAACGCGCGATCCGAGTCGCTGGGCAGCCACGACGCGATGCGCGCATCGTACTCGTCCTGCGCGATCGGCCGCCCCGACGGATCGGTCGGCACGCCCGCCCAGTTGCCGATGGTGCGGCGGAAGCGCGTGCTGGGCAGCGTGAAGCGGAACGCGTGCCCAGCCGCCTCGATCAGGCGGTTCCACCGCGCGAGCCCGCGCATGCAGTCCTCGGCGTACGACGCGCGCACGACCTCGTTCATCGCGTTCCGCAGCGGGACGCTCTCCGACCGCACGCCGCCCGCCCCGTCGGGGACGTCGAGCGCGTATGCCGCGTCGCGCGCGACGTGGTCGTCGTACTTCTTCTCGTCCGGCCGCCCCTTGATGCCTTGCGCGAAGTAGGCGGCCGCGTTCGACGACGCTTCGGATCCGAAGAGATCGAGCGACGAGGAGAACCAGAAGTTCAGGTACTTTTGAATCGTGGGCAGATCGATCGCGCCCGCGCGCCGGATCGCCTCGGGATCGTCGGTGCCGAGCTCGTCCATCACCTCGAGCGTGCGTTTCGTGACGCGCGAGATGCCGGTGTCGCCGACGAACATGTGGTGCGCTTCTTCGGTCAGCATGAAGCGGCACGTGCGCGCGAGCGGGTCGAAGCTGGATTCGGCGAACGACTTGAGCTGGAACTTCCCGTCGCGGTCCGTGAAGAACGTGAACATGAAGAACGACAGCCAGTCGCTGATCGGCTCGTTGAACGTGCCGAGGATCCGAGGGTTGTCCGCGTCGCCGGAGTGGCGGGCGAGCAGCTCTTCGGCTTCCTCGCGGCCGTCGCGGCCGAAGTACGCGTGCAGCAGGTACACCATCGCCCAGAGGTGGCGGCCTTCCTCGACGTTGACTTGGAACAGGTTGCGCAAGTCGTAGAGCGACGGCGCGGTGTGGCCGAGCAGCCGCTGCTGCTCGACCGACGCGGGCTCCGTGTCGCCTTGCGTCACGATCAGACGGCGCAGCGTGCTGCGGTATTCGCCCGGAACCTGCTGCCACACCGGTTTACCGAAGTCGTCGCCGAAGCCGACACGCCGATCGTCCTCGGGATCCGCAAGGAAGATGCCCCAGCGGTACTCGGGCATGCGCACGAACCCGTAGTTCGCCCAGCCTTTCGCGTCGACGGAGATCGCGGTGCGCAGGTAGACGTCGGCGGCGTTGAAGTCCGCCGGGCCCATCTCCTTCCACCAGTTCAGGAACGCGGGCTGCCACTGCTCGAGGGCACGCTGCAGGCTGCGGTTCGTCGAGAGCTCGACGTTGTTCGGGATGCGTTCCGCGTAGTCGATCGCCATTGCGTTACACTCGTTCCTGGTCGAAGTCGGGCCGCGAGCCGGTGCCGAAGAGTTTGAGCGCGCCGCGCTCGCCGGTCGAATTCGGGCGGTAGAACACCCAGTTCTGCCACGCGGACAGCCGGCCGAACACTTTCGTCTCGAGCGTCTCGGCGCCGGGAAAGCGCAGGTTCGCTTCCATCGCGGTGAGCGCGTCGGGCGACAGCGACGCGCGCTCCTCGATCGCCAGCCGCAGCTCGTCGTCCCAGTCGAGATCGTCCGGCGCGACCGTGACCAGGCCGGCGTCGAGTGCGTCCTCGGCGCGGTAGCGATAGCCCGACGCGGCCTTGACGGCGGCGAACGCCGCGACGTTGCCGTCGAAACGCGTGTCGATGCGCGCGCGCCCGTTGGCCGCGGGGTACAGCGCGAAGTTCACGTCGCCGAGCTCGACGGCGGGCGCGCCGTCGTCGTCGACCGCGAGCATGTACGTGCGGTCGGCCGCGAGCGCGAGCTCCATCAGCGTGCCGGCGAAGCACGAACCGCGGTCGACGACGGCATAGAGACTGCGCGACGTCACGTCGAGGCGCGCGAGCGTGCGGCGCAACAAGCCGATCGTCTCCCGCACGAGCCAGTGGCCGGCGTGCGCGAGCAGGACGCGGTCGACGGCGCGCACCGCCTCGGGATCGCCCTGCGTGCGCAGCAGCACGAGGCCGAGCTCGGGCTCGTTGGTGCGAAGCATGAGGATCGCGTCGTCGAGCTCGCGCGCGAACGCGAGCGGCCACCAGGCGTCGCCGGCGGCGACGATGCCCTCCTCGCCGGCGGGCTGCGCCTCGCTCGGCGCGCGTACGACGATCGTCGCCGTGCGCGCGGCGCGGTCGAATGCGACGTCGACGTGCTCGTAGGAATAGCCGTCCGCGCCGATCGTGCGCCGTAGCGGGCGCAGCATGATGCCGGTCGTGCCGGCGGCGCGCGGCGATGCTGCGGCGAGCGCGGCCGCGCGGGCGCGCACGAGCGCAGGAAACTCCGACGGCGCCGCGGTCACATCCACGAGCCGCCACGCCTTCGCGCGCTCGGCGCGCACGCCGTCCGCGTTGGTGCAGAAGAGGTCGGCCACGTCCCGTCGCACCCCGCGCTTGTCGACGAGCCGCGTGAGCCCGCCGGTGCCCGGCAGCACGCCGAGCAGCGGCACTTCGGGCAGGCTGACCGCCGTCGAACGGTCGTCGATCATCGCGATCTCGTCGCACGCGAGCGCGAGCTCGTAGCCGCCCCCCGCGCACGCGCCGTTCACCGCCGCGAGAAAACGGAGCCCGTCGTGCCGGCTCGAGTCTTCCATGCCGTTGCGCGTCTCGTTGGTGAACTTGCAGAAGTTCACTTTCCACTGATGCGTCGACGTGCCGAGCATGTAGATGTTCGCGCCGGCGCAGAACGACCGGTCCTTCGCGCTGGTCACGACGACGCACGCGACGGAAGGGTGCTCGAAGCGGATGCGGTCGAGCGCGTCGCGCAGCTCGATGTCGACGCCGAGGTCGTACGAGTTGAGCTTGAGCTTGTAGCCGGGCCGGATGCCGGCGTCCTCATCGACGTCGAGCGCGAGCGTCGCGACGCGGCCGTCGACGGACAGCTTCCAGTGGCGATACGCCGCCGGCTCGCGGTCGAAGGTGACGAGGCCGGACTGTACCGGCGCATCCGCGGTCAGCATTTGCATGAACTATACTGCATGACCGAGAGCGGCGCAAGCAGTATGATGCCCGTCTCCACGCTGGGACAAGCACGCTCTTTGTAGCGCAGAGCTAGTCTAGCTGCATACTCTTCGTCGCACGGTCGCTCTCCGGCACCGCGCGCACGAGTGCGTCGAGCGCGTCGGGCGCCGGTTTGCCGCTGGTGTCGACTTCCGCGTCGGCCCGGCGGTAGAGCGGCTCACGGCCCGCAAGAATGCGCTGCAAGTCGGCCATCGACTCGCGGTTGCCGGCCATGGGGCGCATGTCGCCCTGCGCGACCACGCGCTCCATGTGCTCGGACGGCGCGGCGCGCAGCCAGATCGTGTAGCACGCGGACAACAGCTGCTCGAACGTCGCCGGCTCGGAAACGATGCTGCCGCCGGTCGCAAGAACGAACTGCGGGTGCTGCTCGATGATGCGCTCCAGGCACCGCCGCTCCATCCGGCGGAACCCGGCCTGCCCATAGAAGTCGAAGATCGTCGAGAGCGAGACGCCGCTCTCGCGCTCGATCTCGCGGTCGAGCTCGATGAACGGCACGCCGAGCCGCTCCGCGAGCGCCGTTCCGAGCGTCGTCTTTCCGGCGCCGCGCAGCCCGATCAGCGCGATGCGCCGCGTGCGTGCCGCGTCGTCGCCGCCGCCGCCGAACGTCTTGCGGAGCAGCGCACGCGCCTCAGCGAGCTGCGCCGGGCCGAGGCGGCGGAGAAGCTCGACGGCCTGCGCGAGGTCCGGCGGGGCGTCGGGCGCGTCGGCGACCAGCGCCTCGAGCGGGACGTCGAGCGCGCGTCGCGACGCGCCGTAAAATCGCGAGCGAGGCGTTGCCCTGGCCGGTCTCGAGCTGCGCCAGGTAGCGCTCCGAGACGCCGGAGTCCTTGGCGAGGATCTTGCGCGTCATCCCCCGCCGGGCGCGCAGCTCGCGCACACGGTCCCCGAGCGCCGACAGGAAGGCGGCGTCATCGTCGCCGGTTGAATGCACTATCACGCTTGCGAAACCACTCGCATGCACTATAATGCAATGACGCTCGTCCGGCAAGGACGACATCGATCACGTCCGCGCCCTCGCCCCGGAGGATCCTCATGACCGCCGCCGAGCCGACCTCTCCACAACCGCCCGCCGCGGCGGTCTCCGAGGCGCCCGCGTTCTACAACGCGGCGGCCGATCTGCTGCGACGGAACGTCACCGTGCGGCCCGGTAAGACGGCGTTCATCGACGAGCAGGGCGCGATCACGTACGGCGAGCTTGCCCAGCGCGTCGCGCGGTGGGCGGGCGCGTTGCCGGCGCTCGGCGTGCAGCCGGAGCAGCGCGTCGTGCTCGGGCTGCTCGACACGATCGACTTTCCGACGGCCTTTCTCGGCGCGATCCACGCCGGCATCGTGCCGATCCCGGTCAACACGCTGTTCCAGCCGATCGACCTGGCCTTCATCCTCGCCGACAGCCGCGCGAAGGCGGCGATCGTGTCGGCGGAGCTGTTGCCGCAGTACGAAGAAGCGGCACGCCTCGCGAGCTGGACCGGACGGTTCGTCGTGTCGGACCCGTGCGGCGTGCTCGGCGCGTGCGCGCACCCGTCGTTCGCGGCGCTGGTCGACCGCGCGTCGCCTGCGGAACCGGCACCGACGCGGCCGGACGACGTCGCGTTCTGGCTCTACTCGTCCGGCTCGACCGGAAAGCCGAAGGGCACGCTGCACGTGCAGACCAGCATGATCCGCACTGCCGAGCTTTTCGCGCAAGGCGTCCTCGGCATGCGCGAGGACGACGTGGTCTACTCGGCCGCGAAGCTGTTCTTCGCGTACGGCCTGGGCAACGCGCTCTCGTTTCCGATGGCCGTCGGCGCGACCGCGGTGCTGTGCGCGGGTCGCGCGACGCCGTCGGGCGTGAGTGCGATCCTGCGCAAGCACGCGGCGACGATCTTCTGCGGCGTGCCGACGCTCTTCGGCGCGATGCTCGTCGATCCGAATCTCCCGCGACGCGACGAGCTCGCGCTGCGCCTGTGCACGTCGGCCGGCGAGCCGCTGCCCGAAGAGATCGGCAAGAGCTGGACGGCGCGCCTGGGTGTCGAGATCATCGACGGGATCGGATCGACGGAGATGCTCCACATCTTCGTCTCGAACCGTCCGGGCGACGTGACGTACGGAACGACGGGCGTGCCGGTTCCGGGTTACCGCGCGCGCATCGTCGGCGACGACGGGCGCGAGGTCGAGCCGGGCGAACTCGGGGAGCTCGAGGTCAGCGGCGACACCTCCGCGATCGGGTACTGGAACAACCGCGAGAAGTCGCGGCGCACGTTCGCGGGCGAGTGGACGCGTACGGGCGACAAGTATCGTCAGGACGGTGAAGGCCGCTTCGTCTACTGCGGGCGCGTCGACGACATGCTCAAGGTCGGCGGCATCTGGGTTTCGCCGAGCGAGGTCGAATCAGCGCTGGTCGCGCACGAGAGCGTGCTCGAAGCGGCGGTCGTCGGCGCCGCCGACGAGCACGATCTCATCAAGCCCAAGGCGTTCGTCGTGCTCAAGCCCGGGGTCGAGGCGAGCGACGCGCTCGTCACGGCGCTGCAAGTGCACGTCAAAACGCGGCTGGCGCCCTACAAGTACCCGCGCTGGATCGAGTTCGTCCCCGACTTGCCGAAAACGGCGACGGGCAAGATCCGCCGCCACGTGCTGCGCGCGCAACAAGGCGAAGCGTGCGCAAGCGCGGCGTCGTCCTGATCGTCGCGCCGTTCGCGCAGTTGACGCTCCCACCGTTCCACGAGCCCTGATGCTTCGACAAGCTCAGAATGACGACGACGAGCGCTTCGTCGTCGTCGACGGCAAGCGTCTCGAGGTCGTGCGCATCGACGGCGATTCTGCGCGGCCGCCGATCGTGCTGCTGCACGAAGGTCTCGGCTCGATCTCGATGTGGCGCGACTTCCCGCAGGGGCTGCACGATCGAACGGGCTGCACGATCGTCGCGTACTCGCGGTACGGCTATGGCCGATCCGACGTGCTGCGCGAGCACCGCGAGCCGGACTACATGCATCACGAAGGCGAGGTCGTGCTGCCCGCGCTGCTCGACGCGCTCGGCTTCGCGCGCGCGGTGCTCTTCGGACACAGCGACGGCGCGTCGATCGCGCTCATCTGCGCCGGCGCGCACCCCGCACGCGTGCGCGCGCTGGTGCTCGAAGCGCCGCACGTGTTCGTCGAGGATGTGAGCGTGCGCAGCATCGCCGCCGCCAAAGAAGCGTTCGCGACGACGAACCTGCCGGCAAAGCTGGCGCGCCATCACGCCGACGCTGCGCGAACCTTCTTCGGGTGGAACGACATCTGGCTCGATCCGCGCTTCCGCGACTGGAACGTCGAAGCGTACGCGGACCGCGTGCGCTGCCCGGTGCTGCTGATTCAAGGCGAGGCCGACGAGTACGGCACGACCGCGCAGCTCGACGCCATCGTGCGGCGCATGCCGGAGACGCAGACGCTGCTCGTGCCGAGCGCGGGACACAGCCCGCATCGCGACGCGCCCGAGCTCGTCCTCGACCGCGTCGCAGCGTTCGTCGCCGCGCTGGCCGAAAAGCAGGCTCCGTCGCCCGCGCCGGGGGCGCGACCCGCGTCCGTCGAACGACGGACGTCCCTATGAGCGCCAAGAACCCGTTCGATCCGCTGGGCGTCGGCGCGATGTCGATGGAGGTCTGGCGCGCGATGATGAGCGCGCCCGGGTCGATGCTGGAGGCGCAGGCCGAGCTCACGCGGTCGCTGGGCGACGTCGCCGCGCGCGACGCGCAGGCGGCGAGCGGCGCGCAGGCGCCCGCGGGCGACCCGCTGATCGCACCCGAGCCCGGCGACAAGCGCTTCGCAAACGCCGCCTGGACGACGAATCCCTACTTCGACGCGCTCAAGCAGGGCTATCTGCTCGCCACGCGCGCGATGCTCGATTCGATCGACCGCGCCGAAGGCGTCGACGACGCGACGAAGCGGCGCGTGAAGTTCTTCGCCAAGCAGTTCTGCGACGCGATGAGCCCGACCAACGTGCCGTGGTTCAATCCCGACGTCCTCGAAGAGACGGTGCGCAGCGGAGGCGCCAACTTCTCGCGCGGTCTGCAGAACATGCTCGAGGACGCGCAGCACAACGCCGGGCGGCCGGCGCTCGTGGACGAGTCCGCGTTCCAGGTCGGCAAGAACGTCGCGACCACGGCCGGCAACGTGGTGTTCCGCAACGAGCTGATCGAGCTGATCCAGTACGCGCCCTCGCGCGAGCAGATCTACGCGCGCCCGCTCGTCATCGTGCCGCCGTGGATCAACAAGTTCTACATCCTCGATCTCCAGCCGGCGAACAGCTTCGTGAAGTACGCGACGGACGAAGGGCGCAACACGTTCGTCGTCTCGTGGCGCAACCCGGACGCCTCGCTCGCCCACCTCACGTGGAGCGATTACGTGCGGCTGGGGCCGCTCAAAGCGTTCCGCGTCGCGGCGCAGATCGCGGGCGCCGAGCAGGTCGACGCGATCGGGTACTGCATCGGCGGCACGCTGCTCGCGACCGCGCTCGCGTACCTGGCGCGCACGGGCTCGGCGCTCGTGAACACCGCGACGTTCTTCGCGGCGCTGGTCGACTTCGCCGACCCGGGCGAGATCATGGCGTTCCTCTCCGCCGACGCGCTCGCGTCGATCGAGGCGAAGATGGACGAAGCGGGCGTGCTCAGCGGCCGCGAGATGGCGGACACGTTCAGCATGATGCGCGCGAACGACCTGATCTGGGGCGTCGCGGTGAACCGGTATCTGCTCGGGCGCGATGCGCCCGCCTTCGACCTGCTGTATTGGAACAGCGACGCGACGCGTATCCCGCGCGCGACGCACTCGTACTACCTGCGGCACATGTACGTGGGCAACGAGCTCGTTCAGCCCGACGCGCTCGAGGTCGACGGAGTACCGATCGACGTGCGCCGCATCGCGCTCGACACGTACTGCGTAGCGACGGCGGAAGACCACATCGCGCCGTGGCGTTCCGTCTACGCGATGACGCGCGCGTTCGGCGGTGAGACGACGTTCCGGCTCGGCGCGTCGGGGCACATCGCCGGCATCATCAGCCCGCCCAGCAAGAAGAAGGCGGTCTGGTGGGGCTCGCCGCCGGGCGCCGGCAACCCGCCGAGCGCGGACGCGTGGCTCGCGGCGGCGCCGAAGCACGAAGGGTCCTGGTGGCCGGATTGGATCGCATGGCTGGCGCAGCGCTCGCCCGAGAGGACCGCCGCGCCCGCCGGTCCGGGCAGCGAGGAGCATCCGCCGGTGGCGGATGCTCCGGGAACCTATGTGTTGGAGCGGGCCTGATCCGCCCGCTTACGGCGCGAGCAGATCAGTGCGGGAACGGTGCGCGCATCGACGCGAACCGCTCCCACGCCGAGCCGCCTTCGTCGGAATGGGCGTCCTGTAGTGCGAGCCGCGCGTCGCGCGCCGCGCCGGGATAGTCCTGGTCGATCCACGCCTCGGTCCGGCGCGCGAGGTCCATCCCGTGAGGCGTCCCCGCGTGCACGTACGCGGCTTCCAGCGCGAGCAGGTCGCGCGGGATCCACGGATCGTTCGGGAACTTGGTCTCCCACGCGCGGATCGCGTCTTGCGCGAACACGAGCGGTCCGTCGAAGATGGGCTGGGCGGCCCGGCCCTCGTCGAGGCGCGAGGTCGCGTCGCGAATCGTGTTGGCGATTCCGAGCACGGACAGGCGGTAGTGCCCGAAGTACTCGTCGGCCGGCGCCATCTGCGAGAGGTCGGCGGCGAATGCTGGGGTCGCGGGCAGCAAAAGCGCTGCCGCCAGTACGGCAAAACGAAGGTTCACCATGGTGTTCTCCTGTGGAGAGAGCATCGGCGCGTCCGGGTCCCAGCATGACATAAACTGGATTAGAGTATGCTGTGGCTCCCCGCCCCGGCGAAACGACGAGCAGGCGGCCGTCGTTCCACGGGGCACCACCGGTCCACCACATCCATCTTGGAGCGGTCCATGCACTCATCGATGATCAGGCGCCGGGCTCTCGCGCTCGCCGCCATTCTCGTCCTCCCGGTCGCCGCGCCGCTTGCGGCGCGCGCCGACTCGGACGACGCCTCGGGCGCGGGCGTGGCCCGCATCAGCTTCATCCAGGGCACCGTCTCGGTGCAGCGCGGCGACTCGGCGTCCCCCGTCGAGGCCGCCGTCAATGCGCCGGTTCTCGGCGCCGACTACGTCACGACCGGGCCGGCCTCGCGCGCCGAGGTCGAGCTCGACGGCCGATCGGCGATCCGCCTCGGCGAAGACGTGCAGATGCGCTTCGCGCACCTCGACTCCGGCGGCCGCGAAGTGCAGCTCGCGCAGGGCACGATCGAGCTGCGCGTCCTCGGCTCGGCGGACCCGCGCACCGACGTCGACACCCCGTCCGTCACCATGCACCCCGTCGCCGCGGGCAGCTATCGCGTCACGGTCGGCAGCGACGGGCGCACGTTCATCACCGCGCGCAGCGGCAGCGCGGAGGTCGTCTCGCCGCAGGGCCCGCGCACGCTCGAGCCCGGCGGCACGCTGCTCGCGCAGGGCACGGCTGCGAATCCGACCGTCGAGATGGTCGAGGCGGTCGCGCTGGACGGCTTCGACCAGTTCAACCACGAGCGCGACGCGCGGCTCGAGCGCTCGCTGGCCGCGACGCAGCCCTACGTCAACCCGAACGTGCAAGGCATCAGCGACCTCGACGCGTACGGCCGCTGGGTGCCCGACGCGCAGTACGGCGAGGTCTGGGTGCCGTCGAACGTCGCCACCGACTGGGCGCCGTACCGCGACGGCCGCTGGGTCTGGGAAGACAGCTACGGCTGGACCTGGCTCGGCTACGAGCCGTGGGGCTGGGCGCCGTATCATTACGGCCGCTGGTATCGCAGCGCCGCGTACGGCTGGGCGTGGTTCCCGCCGGCGCCGGGCGTCACGGTCTGGAGTCCCGCGCTCGTCGCATTCGTCGGGTACGGCGGCGGCTTCTCGATCGGCTTCGGCAACATCGGCTGGGTCCCGATCGCCCCGTTCGAGCCGTTCTATCCCTGGTGGGGCCGCGGCGGCACGACGATCGTCAACAATGTCACGATCGTGAACAACTACGGGCAGTTCACGCACCGGTACCGCAACGCGCTGGCGGGCGGCGTGACCGGCATCTCGCACGAGCGTTTCCTGCAAGGCCGCTTCGACCATCCGGTCGCGGTGAACCCGTCGCAGATGCGCTCGGTCCAAGTGGCGCACGGTTCGCTGCCGATCGCACCGACCGCCGCCAACCTCCGCTTCAACGGGCGCGCTGCGGCCTCGACGGCCGTCGCGACGCACGTGGCATTCCAGCGGTCGTTCGCCGGAACGGGCACGGTCGCGACGCGCACGCCGTTCGAGCAGCAGCGCAGCGCCTTCGCCACGCCCGCGGCGCGCGGCTCGACGGCGGCGGCGCGTAGCGCGACGCCCGCGATGCGGCAAGCGGCGGATCCGTGGACGCGCTTCAGCACGGCGCGCGGATCCTCGGTTCACGTCATCGACGGTGCCGCGGCGCGCGGTGCGACCGATCGCGTGCGGACGTCGACGAACGCCGTGCAGCCGTCCGGTACGGCGCGTGCGGAGACGTGGAGCCGTTTCGACAACGCGAACCAGGCACGGTCGCGCGCCGAGACGTCGACGCAGTCGATGCCGTCGTACGCACGACCGTCGGCGAACGGCGGTGCGCGTGCGCGTACGTACGACGCGTCGTCGGCACGCGCGCGTTCGTACGACGCGGCACCGCGAGGCGGCGGCGGGTCCGCGCGCGGAACGTCGAACGCGGCGCCCGCGCGTGCACGCGCGACCACGACGACGCGGTCGTCATCGGGCGAATCGCACCACCATGGCTAACACGATCCGCGCAGGCGCGGCGGCGGCGCTCGTGCTGCTCGCCGCGCCGTCGCTCGCGTCGGCACAGACCGGGCCCAACCCGCAGTACGCGGGCTACGAGCACCGGCTGGTCGGCCGCGTGATCGCGTTCGAGCCGTACCACCTGCGGCTCGACCGCGGACCGGCGATCGTGCTGCATCGCGGTACGGTCATCCGACCGCGGGGACTCACGCTGGAAAACGGCATGCCGGTGCGGGTGTACGGGCACGTCGCAAACGATGGCGCGTTCTCCGCGGACGAGATCGACTTGCTGCCGCCCTCTCGGCCGCCGGGATACGCGCCGCGGTACTGAATCCCGGGAACAGTCTCGCCGTATGAGCGGCGAAGACGACCAGGAGCGCGCGCGCCGGATCGAAACGGCGCGCGCGTTCATCGCATACGTGATGGTACCCGCCTGGGTCGTGCCGGGCGCGCTCGACTGGATGTTCCACCGCCGAACGGCGATCGAGCGCAATGCCGGGACCGTCGAATCCCTCTCGCACGTCGTCATGGCCGCCGAGGCCGGGATCGGGATCGTTGCGGCGACGGTCTTCGAGATCGACGCCGGGGTGATCGCCGTCATGGCTGCGGCCGCACTCGCGCACGAAGCGACCGTGATATTCGATGTCGCGTGGGCGGCGCCGCGGCGCGTCGTGTCGCAGGCCGAGCAGCACACGCACAGCTTTCTCGAGGCGCTGCCGTTCGTGAACGCTGCGCTCGCGGCGTTCGCGCGGCCCCGTCAGGCGCGCGCGCTGCTGGGACTTGGCGGCGAACCGCCGCGTTTCGCGTGGCGCGTGCGCCGGCCCATTCCGGTACGGACGTGGCTCGTCTGCGGCGTGTCGAGCGTGCTCGGCATCGGCCCGTACGTCGAGGAGCTCATTCGCTGCGTCCGCGCGCGACCGCGCGGCTCCCCATGACCTCGGCCTCGCGCTCGAGGCGGGGATCGTCGTTGAGCGGCTGACCTGTCGACGTGCGCGACGTCGCGCGCACCGAACCGCGCCGTTGCTGCACGACGTGCCACGCTTCGTGCGCCAAGTGATGTTCCGCGCCGGGCGCGACGTGGATCTCGTTGCCGCGCGTGAACGCGGCCGCTTGCACGCGCGACGGCTCGGCGGAACGGTAACGCACGCGCACGTCGCCGAGCGAGATCCCCGACAGCGCTCGAATGCCGGCCGCGACGTGCGCCGGAAGGCGATCCGGTGCCGTGCGCTCGATGGACACGGCGCCGATGGCGTGAGCTCCGGGCGGCGGTCCGGTCTTCGCGCGCTCCGCTTCCGACGGGCCGAGCGCCGAGCTCGGCGAGGCCGCGCGCTGCGGGAGACGCGCCGTCCGGTTCATCGCTCGCGCGCGTGCACGAACAGCGGCCGCGCCAGCGTGCAGCGCTCCACGCGGGCGTCGGCGCGCACCGCGCCGTCGCCTGCGATCGCGTAGAGCGACCCGCCCGCTGCCGCGAGCCCGGGGCCGATCCGTTCGAGCTGCGGCAGCGGTTCGCCGGTATCGGTGCCGGGCGCGAATCGTTCCGTCGCGGCGAAGTCGCCGTGTCGCGCGCGGCCGCCCGCGACGACGAGCTCGCCGTCGACGAGCACCGCGCGCGCGTCGCGCTGCGCGGTCGCCAGCGAACCGCGATTCCAGGCCAAGCCGTCGAACGGAGCGACGGCGTCGATCGCCGCGCCGTAACCGCGTTCGTTCGCCCAGAATGCTCCGGACGCGCCGCCGATCAGGTACGCGCGCCGCCCGCGCCCGACGGCGGCACAGCCCTGGCGCCGGAGCTCGAGCGGCGGCTCGCGGCGCCAGCGCGCGTCGCCCGGCGTCCAGCTCTCGACACGGTTGCTCGCGAACGCGAACCCCAGCGCGAACGCGCGGCGCACGCCGCCGAGCACGACGATGCGGTCGCCGAGCACGGCCGCACCGAAGAACGCGCGCGCGGTGCGCATCGGCGTGACCGCGGTCCACGCGTCGTTCGCGGCGTCGTATGCATCGCACCGCGCGTGCGGGCGGCCGCCGTCCAGGCCGCCGAGTGCATAGAGCACGTCGTCGAGCACGACGAGCGCCGCCCCTTCGGAACCCGCATCGCGGTCGGCGCAACGGCGCCAGCCGTCCCGTTCGCCGGCTGCACGCGACGTGTCGCGTGCCCACAGCTCGCCGGTCTGATCGAACAGCGCGTAGATCACGTCTCCGGCCGTGCACGCGATCGCTCGGCCCGCGCGCGGAGCGTCGCCTTCAAAGTCCCAGCGCAGCTTCGCCGGCCGTTGCGCGATGGTCATCCCCGTGAAGCGGAATCCGTCCGGAGCCGCTTCGCGCGTGGAGAGGACGACGTGCTCGTGCTCGCGTTCATCGCCGTGCTCGTGCTCGTGCTCGTGCTCGCGCTCGTGCTCGTGCTCGTGCTCGTGCCGGCGTTCGGGCTCGTGTGTGCGTTCGTGCTCGTGCGGGCGTTCGCGTTCGTGCTCGTTTCGCCGTTCGTGCGTTCGTTCGTGCTCGTGCGCGTGCTCGTGCTGGCGGTGCGGCGCGTCGCCGCTCGGCGGAGCCGCACCTTTCGGCGCGGGCGGCGCGAGACGGTCGCCGCCGTCGTCCGCGAGCGGCTCGACGATTCGCCGCAGATCCACGACGGACGGCAGATCGCCCGTGCGCATCTCGAGCAGCGCCAGCGGTGCGAAGCGGCGGTCGACGCCGGCCGGAGCGACAGATGCGGGGCGCCCGTTCTGCTGCGGCCAGTTCCACAAGCCGTCGACATCGTCGCGTACGGGCGTCCACCAAAAGTCGCCGCTCGTATAGTTGCCGTTCGAGAACGTGACCGTGAAGCCGGGCGCCAGCGTGATCGGCGCGTCCGCGACGACGGCCGCTTCGACGAATCCGGTGAACGACGACCACACGCGCAGCACGCCGGATGTCGCGATCGCGCCGACCGTCGCGCCGAGCACCGCCGTCGTCTCGCCGGGCTCGTCGGTGAGGAGATCGGCGAGCGCCACGAGGCGCCCCGGCGCGCCGTCCGCCACCTGCGAGGCGTCGAGGACCTCCAGCACGTCCGCGGTGCGGCTCGCGTCGGCCGCAGGACGCAGTGCCGCGACGCGGCCGTGCGGGTCGGCGACGGTGAAGCGGTCGACGGGCTCGGCGGTCGCATCGATCGCGAAGGCGACGGAACCGTTGTCGCGCGACCACTTCACGGTCGCGATCGGCGCGACGCGGAACGGGCCGTTCGGTACCATCTCGTCCGTCGTGATGTCGCCGTTGTCCCCGAGGCCGATCGGTGCGACGGCCGA
Source organism: Vulcanimicrobiota bacterium (assembly GCA_963818845.1). Lineage (GTDB taxonomy): Bacteria > Vulcanimicrobiota > Vulcanimicrobiia > Vulcanimicrobiales > Vulcanimicrobiaceae > Vulcanimicrobium. Next base: position 525,942 of record CAWFTO010000004.1, read on the forward strand.
CATCGTGCCGTCCGAAGCGACGAGCCGCACCGGCTGACCCGCCGTCCATCCGGCGTCGCGCGCGAGCCGGAACGTGTGCGCGTCCACGCGCGTCGCGTCGACCAGGCGCGGATCGTCGTACGCGAACGACGACTCGCCCGCAACGCCCGAGCGGTGCACCTCGACGCGCACGAGCTGGTTGCCGAGCGGCGTCGCGCCGATGTCCCGCGCAAACGCCATCGTGCCGCGCGCGCTCGCCGCGTGCATCCGCGCGAGCGCGTCGTTCAGCGGCGCGATGCGCACGCGCGCGTCGGTGCGCACGGCGACGCTCGTGTCGATCCCGCCCAACGCGGGGTCGACCATCGTGGGATCCTCGGCGGCCGAGACCAGACGCTCCCACGCCTCGAGGTACGCAAGGTGCGTTCCGCTCGCGCCGTGCGGCACGGCGAGTTCGATCTCCGCATCCTGTTCGCACAGCAGCCCGTCGACGTACGCGCGTCCGGCGCTTGCGAGCAGCCGGTCCGGCAAGCGCTCCGGCGCGTTCGGACCGGTGTCGGGCGCGATCGACTCGAGCGTCACCGATTCGGCCACGCAGCCGCCGCGTTCACCGCGATGGTGATGACGGTGCTCGCACGCGCTGATCGCGAGACGGTCGATGACGCCGTCGAAACCGTCGGCGACCCCGTCGCGAGCCGCGTGCGCGCCGATCAGAAGAGGAATGGCTTCGTCGTGGTCGCCGTGACCGGCGTCGCGCGCCGCGACGAGGCGTCCGCCCACGTACAGCGTCACGCGCTTGCCGTCGCACGCCGCGGCGACGTCGGTATGCTCCCCGAACGGGAGCGCGACGGGGGCGATCAGCGCCCGCACATGCCCGTCCTCGACGCGCAGCAGCGCCGGGCGGCCGTGCGCGTCCACGCGCAACGCGAACTCGCCGCGCGGAGGTTCGCGGTGTTCGAGCATCAGGCGGCCGGCGATGGTGCCGCCGCGTCCGCCCACGCGCGGCGCGACCGTCGCCTCGATGGTGAAACGCTCGCGGCCTCCGAGCGATCGGAGACCCGCGGGACGCAGCGCCGCCTTGCCGTCGAACTGGTATCCGCCGCGCGCCGCGATGCCGTATCCGGCATGGTCGCGCGGAACGGCGGCGACGCCGACGGGCTCGGCGGTTCCGAGGAGATCGCCGAGCGCGAGGCGGGCGCGCCGGTCGGCGACGGCCGCGGCTTCGTTCCAGTCGGCGTCGAGCTGCACGCGGCCTTGCTGCATGAGCACGCGGACGACCCCGGGGCGGGCGACGACGCCGCGCGAGAAGTCACCCTTCATCGATCACCCCCGCGACAACGCCGAACGGCACATACTCGTCCAGCACGGTACGTACGTTCGCCAAGCGCCGTCCGGTCGCTGCTGCGTGGAACGCGCCCAGCTCCTCGCCGTTCGCCGCGCCCGCGAGCAAGGATGTGTCCGCGCTCAGCGGGAGGCGCGCGTAGCCGTCGGTTCCGAACCGGCGCGAGGCGAAGCGGACCGGCCCCGTGCGCACCGAGCTCGGTGCCTCGACGCCGACCAGGCGGCGCACCGCGGCGTGGGTCGCAGCGCTCGCGTCGCCCGCGCTGACCGTGAGCGTGCCGTCGACGATCGCGCCGTCGACGACCGCGGCGAACGCGCGCACGTCGCCGAGCACCGTGCAGCGGCGAAGGGTCGTGCGCGGGCCGGTTCCGTCCCCGGTGCCGGCGATCGCGGTGCCGCCCATACCGTCGACGATCGACGTCTCGGCGTCGAGCAGCGTGCCGAGCTCGGGCAGCACGATCTTGCCGCAGATCGATCGCTTCAGCGACACGTGCGCATCCAGCATGACGGCTGCCGTCGCCAGCGACGGCTCGGCCCGGGGCGCGAGGGTCGCATCGACGATGCTCAGCTCGAAGTCGTCGGCGCTCGCGGAAGCCTGAATCGTGACGCAGCCGTCGACCAGCACACCGTCGAGCAGCAGGCGTGCGCCGGCGGCCTGCACGTCGAGCAGGATCGCACCACGGAGCACCGGCCGCGGGCCCGCCCACGCGCGAATCTCCAGCCGCGAGACGTCGACGGTCAGCGGAACCGTCCAGCCGCCGGGCGGCGCGACGTACGTGCCGTTGTCCATGAGCGTGATGCGCACGAATCCGGCGAGTCCGCCGGCTGCCGCGAGCGCGGCCTCGAGCGTCGCGAACGTGTTGTGCGCGGGCGGTCCGTCGCGCGCGACGTAGAGGTTCAGGTCGGTGTCCGTCGTCGCGACGTTCTTGCGGTACGGACCGCCGCCCACGTCGCCGCCGGTGCCCCAGGTGATGGTCGCGCGCGGGCTCGTCCACGCCGGGTCGAGCACGAACCGGCCGCGCTCGGCGTCGACGAGCGCCTTCCCGGGCACGGGTGCTTTCCAGGGCGCGAGGCTCGTCGCGGTCAGCTCGTCGAGCGTGAGCGTCGAGCGCGCTCCCCCGCGCTCGACCTCGATGACGAGCGCGACCGGGTCGCCGGTGAAGTACAGCGGTTTCGTGCGGCGCTCGAGCTCGTCGTTGAGCACGCTGTTGCGCAGCGGCGCTGGGATCGCGCGTTCCGGCGCGGTTGCCGCGTACGTCGGCGGATTGACCAGACGGCGGTCCGCGCCGAGCGGGTCGAAGGTGTAGCAGCTCGGCCGTCCGTCGACGGCGTGCGCGTCGACGAGCCAGAGCGATTCCGCCTGCGCGCGCCACACCGAGACGCCGAGCTCGCGTGCCGTGCCCGGGCGCTGCACGCTGCGGGCTGCGAGCCCGAGGATGTCGGCGGCGAAGCCGCGCACGTCGATCGTGCGTGCCGCGCTCTCGAACGGCGTGCCGACTTCCGCGAGCGACGCGACGTCGGAGACGTTCACCGCGCCCGGCTCGTCCTGTTCGAACGCTCCGACGTGCGGCGTGCGCGCGACGGTGCGGCCGGCCTCCGTGATGCGCACCGACCACCCGGACACGTCGCGCGCGATGGCGGCGAGCGCGCTGGGCGTGCCTTTGAGGCGGCGGTACTCGACGACGTTCGCGACGAGCCGCCGCAAATCGGCGGCCGGGCGCTGCGACGAGAGCAGCGGCGGGATCGCGACGAGGTCGGCAAGGTACGGCAGCACCCAGTCGTCGCACGTTTCGACGAACCAGTTGTCGTACAACGCCGCGATGTCGGCTTCGAGCAGATCGAACGCAGATTGCGCGACGCCCACCACGGCCTGCAGCGCGCGTCCTCCGCGCTCGAGGTCGCGCCGCCGGAGTACGATCGGCAGCTGGGCGTACAGAAACGTCGGCGGACGCGGCACCCTTACGACTCCACCGTGAGATCGAGCGTCGACGGGTCGGGATCGAGCAGGACGAGCAGCTCGCCGTCGCTCGCCGAGGCGGCGTCCTCACCGGCGATCACCGGCGCGACGAACGCGGACCACGCCGCGTCGTGGAACGCGCTCAGCGTGACGGCGACGACGCCCGGGACATCCTGCAGCAGCTCGATGACGCGCGCCGCGACGAGCCCTTCGCCGAGCGCGCGACTCTCGAACGCCAGCGCGTCACGCACGCGCGCGTCCGCCGCGGCGAGTATCGCCGCCGCGTCGAGCCCGGCGTCGATGCGCAGCGCGGCCGCGATGCGCACGTAGCGGCGGCGCGGATCGTGCAGCACGACGGGCATCGCGCCGCCGCCCGCGCCGCGAATCGCGAGCAACAGCGCCTGCTTTGCGGCATCCGCGACGGCCGCCCCGTCCGGCCCGGCGATCGTGAGGTATGCGCGCGCGCGCCGGCCGCCCGCGAGCCGAAGCTTCGCTTGCGCGATCCCGGTGCGCGCGACCGCGAAATCCTCGAGATCGCTCAGCGAGACGATGCGCTCGAGCGTGCGCAGTCCGGCGTGCGCGGTCGCGACGGCATCGCTCGGCGGCTCCGCCGCGAGCCCGCCGGCAGCGTCGACGGGGTTCCGCACGCCGTTCAAACCGCCGCTGCGCTTGCGCAGCATCAAGGTCGAGTCGGCGGGGATGTTGCCCGCGGGACCGTTGCCCGTGCGATACCCGGCGACGACGTTCTCGTTGCCGGTCGGCAGACGGCTTCCGTTCGTGCCGTCGCCGAACACGACCGTCGCGACGTCGTCGTCGAAGCGCACGCTGTACGCGCGGTCGCCGGGTCCGGCTTCCGCGAGGGTTTCAAAGTACGTCCAGGGCACGCCGGCCGCTTCGGTGTCGTCGCGGCGAAGGTCGCCCGCCGATGCGATCGCGCTGCGCGGGATCGATGCGCGCACGACGACCGCGATCTGCGGCTGCGGCGTGCCGTCCGCGGCCTCGAGCATCGTCAGGCTGCGGCGTGCGAGCGTGAACGCTTGATTCGCCTGCGACGCATCGCCGTTGCCGATCGCTTCGTACGTCGAACCGCTCATGCCGTGCGAGCCGGTCGCGCAGTTGCCGAAGAGCTGCACGGTCGCGCCGTCGTAGACCCGTGCGAGCGGCTGCGCGAACGTGATCTCGACGATGCCGGTCGCGCGCCGCACGGCGGTGCTCGCGACCGTGACGGTCTCACCCGCGAACGCGTCGGCGGCCCCTGCCGCCACGTACGCGACGTCGCCGTCGCGCGCTGCGAACGTCGCCGTGCCGTCGTCGTGCTGCACCGTCCACATCGCGGTCCCGTCCGGTTGCGGCACGGCCGGTGCGGCGACGACGAAGCTGCGCACCGATGCGACGATGATCTTCACGCGTGCCGGAGCTTCGCGCAGGAGCAGGTCGTCGGCGCCGTCGGCGGAGAGCAGCCATGCACCGGCACCGGCGGTGCGCACCGTCGCGCCCGCGGGAAGCTTGAGCTGCAGCTGCGTTGCGAGATCGCTGCGCAGCCCGGCCGGAATCGCACCGCGCTCGAGGTCGACGGTGTAGCCGATCTCGACCGCGCCGAGATCGCGCAAAGAGATCGTCTGCGCCACGAAGGCGCTGCTCGCCAACACCGTGCCGGAGCGAACGGCCGCGAGAACGCCGTCGCGGCGCACGAGAAGACCGCGCACGTCGTTGCCGATCCCGGCATCGACGCGGACGCCGTCGCGCAGCACGCCGTAGCCTCGGACCGCTGCGAACAGCACGCCGTCGAACGCGAGCGCGCGCACCGCGTGCAGTCCCGGCTGGATCGCGAGCGGCACGGGGCTCCACGACGCGCCGCCGTCGGCGGACGTGTAGACGCCGCCGCCGTTCGTGCCGGCCCACCACGCGGAAGGACCCGCGGCGAGCGCGGTCACGTCGCGGTTGTCGAGCCCGCGCAGCGACCGCGCCCAGGTGCCGTCGGCGCTGCGCACCGCGACGCCGTTCGTCGTGCCGGCGAGCAGCGTACGGCCGTCCGGCGCCCACGCGAGCGACTGCACCCCGTCGTCGCCGCGTCCGGGCGCGCCGGGTTCGGTGACGGGGCGCCACACCGCGCCGTCGGCGGAGCGGGATAGTCCCTCGGCGCCGCCCGCCCAAAACGTCCCGTCGGACCCGAGCAGCAGCGCCGCAACCGCGTTCGGCCCGGCCGGCCCGCTCCAGTCGCCGCCCGCCGTCGCGCGGCGGTAGATCGACCCGCCCGCCGTCGCGCCCGCAGCCGCCGCGACGACCACCTGCGCCGACGCCGCGACGGCGCGCATCGCCGGCTCGGGACCAGGCGGCGCGTCGAAGCCCCACGGCGCGAAATCGCCGCCCTCGGGGCGCCGCCACACGCCTTGGCTCGTCCCCGCGTAGACCGTGCCGTCCGGCGCGGCCGCGAGCGCGCGGCAGTCCAGGCCGCGTAGTCCCCACGCCGTCCCTGCACCGGTCGCGTCGATGCGCCGGATGCCGCCGGCGAGGCCGACGACGTGCGCGCGGATCGGCCGGCCGTACACCGCGACGAGCCGTCCGGCGGGCAGCGGTGTCGTCGCTGCATCGACGGTCAGCGTCGCGCCGAGGACCGGCTGCAGCGCGGGCACCGGATCGGGTGCGGCGCCGAGCACGCGCGCGTCGTAGTACAGGCGCGTCGTTCGGCGGCCGAAGCTCGCGAGCGGCGCGCTCGGGTCGAGCGCGGTCAGCTCGAGGTGCGTCACGAGGCCGGACTGCAAGAAGTTCTTGCGGCGCACGGTTTGCGCGGATACGATCCGCGCTGCCTGCGCGACCGGCGTCGCGGGCGCGGTGTCGATCAGCGCAACTTGCGCATCCGTCGCAAGCGACGGCACGAGGCGCTCGACGTCGACGCCGGTTCCGCCGAGCGGCATGTCCGGCCAATCCGGCGGAAAGTCGGCGAGCGGCACGGCGTACGCCGCGTCTTGCGCATCCGCGGCGAGCGCGACGGCGGTCGCCGGCACCGGCGGGTTCGCTGCCACCGTCTGCCAGCCGGTGCCGCGGTCGCGCGAGATCGCGACCCCGCCCGCGGCAGTCGTGATGACGGAAGCGCCGGCTGCGTCGACGGCGCTCGGCGCCGCGGCGACGGCCGCGTCCGTGACGCGGCTCCACGCCCAGTCCGGTCCTGCGCGGAACAGGCCGGCGGAGGTCGCGGCGAACGCGTAGACGTCGCCGAACCCGACGGCCGCGAACGTCGTTCCGGCCGGGATCCCCGAGACGGGGCGCGCGGTCCACGGCGCGGGACCGGGAAGACCCGCGCCGGCGCCGGACGTCGCGAGGTCGCGGGTCCACAGCGCGCCGCTGGTCGCCACCAGCAGCGTCGTGCCGCGCAGCGCGATTCCGGTGATCGCGACGGGCGCCGTCGCCTTGTCGTCGGTGACCCCGCCCAGGCCCGCGTTGAAGTACGACCATCCCTTGCCGTCGTCGCGCGCTGCCGCGACGCCGCGGTCGGTCGCGGCGAAGACGACCGGAACGAGCCCCGGCGGCGCCTGCACCGCGAGCGCGTGCACCTTCACCGCCGGCAGCGCGGCCGCCGTCGCGGTGGCTGCAGCCGGCGCGACCGCCGCCCACGACGCGCCGCCGTCGTGCGACACGAACACTTCGCCGCGTGCCGAGCCGGCGTAGATCCCGTCGCCCGCGAGCGCGAGCGCGGAGAGATCGCCTCTCGCCTTCGGGTTGAGCGCCGTCCATGCGTCGCCGTCGGCTCGGAGGACGGCGGCGGTGGTGAGGGCGTAGAGCCTGCCGCCCGCGATGCGCAGCGCAAGCACGTCCGCTTTGGGCGCGCCGCTCCCGGCCGGCGACCACGCCGTGCCGTCCGGCGAATGCGCCACGCCGCCGGGCGGCGTGAAGTAGCGCGCCTTGATCGCCGGCACGAGGTCCGCCCACTCCGGTGCCTTGGCCCCGAAGAGCGCCGCCGACGTGCGAAACGCCACGAACTGGAGCGCATCCGTCGGTTCGAGCGGGGGCGACCAGCGCACCGGAGACCACCGGACGAAGGCGCTCTTCGTCACGGCGTCCGGAACGACGTCGATGACCGTGACGACGGTGTCATCGACGTCGCCGCTCGCGAGTCGCCGACGCACGATCATCGGCGCGCCCGGCTTGAGCACCGAAAGATCGTCGCCGGCCAGACGCATCGCGTCGCCGGCGCCCGCGAGCGCCGGCAGCGGCGGCGGCGGAAACGCCGGCGAAACCGCGTTCCATTCGCCGCGGGCGACGAGCGCCTCGTGCGTCTCGAACACCGGCGGCGGCGAACCGTCGGGCGGCGGCGAGGCTCCGATCGGCGTCGAGGCGGGCACGAGCGTCTCCGCCGGCGCGCCCTTCGCGGTCGCGACCGAGAACGCGAACACGCAGGTCGCGCTCAGCGCCGGACGCGGCTCGCGGCTGAGCATGCGCACGAGCTCGCGCTGCGACAACGCCTCGGTCGCGGTGCGCAGGTACCCTTCGTTCGCGATGCGCTCCTGGTAGAACGTCAGCACGTCGCCGACGACGGCCCACGCGTCGAACAGCGCGGGCACGAAGCCGTCCTCCGGCGTCATCGGCAGCAGATGCAGCGCGTTCGGGACGTCGGTGTTCGGGATCGCCGGCGCGCCCGCGAGCCGCTGCATGCTCGCGAACAGCGAGTCGTACGTCGCGACGCGGTAGGCGAGCACCGGCTGTTCGGGCGCGTTCCGGACGGCGCGTGCGCTCACGCGAGCGGCTCCTCGTCCGCGAACGTGACGAGCGCGCGCGCGACGTGCGCGATCTCGTGCGCGGCCATGTGGACGGCGGGAGCTTCGGCGTCCGGCGCCTGCGCGACGCCGACGCGCCCCAGACGCTCGACGCGCGCGTCCAGCACGCCGGTCACGCCCATCGCAGCCGCCACGAACGGGCTCGCGTAGACGGTTTCGCCGAACGTGAACGTTCGCGCGCGCAGCAGCGCCGCGACCGACGCGTCGACGCGCGCGCGGAGCCGTTCGCGCTCGAGCTGGGGATCGGTGACGATCGTCATCGCGAGCTGCACGGTGACGTAGGCCGGGCCCGCGACGAGCAGGTCGGCGTTGGCGAGCCGGAACGGTTCGAGCGCGTCGCGCACGGAGCGCAAGAACGCCGTGCTCTCACCGCCGGGTCCGCCGGCGTCGCTCTGCACGTAGACGCGCACGGTCCGCCAGCTTCCGGTGAACGCGACGCCCGATGCGGCGGCCCGCACGCCGGGCAGCTCCACGGCGCGTGCGACGAAGTCCGCCGGAACGACGGCCGACTTGCGCGCACGTGCAGCCAGCGGCGCCGCCGTGCGCACCCGATCGAGGTCCTCGGGATGCTGCCCGCCGGCGGGAGGCAGCGGGTTTCGCACGCGCAGGCCCTCGACGTGCGCATCGGACAGCGGCGGGTGCGCGAGCACGTCGACGAGGACGTCCGGGCCGAGGTGCCCGGTCGGACCGTTTCCGGTGCGATACGCCGCCTGAAACGATGCGCCGGGATGCGGCACGCGGCCGTGATACACGCCGTCGCCGAAGCGCAGCGTCGCAACGCCGTCCGCATCGGCGTCGACCGCGAACACGGACGCGTCGCGCACGGCGTCGAGGAGATCGCGCGCCGGATACCACGCGACGCCCGCTTCGTACAGCTCGGTGAGCTGCACGTCCGCAACCGCCTTGTACGGGACGAGCTCGGTGAGGGCCGCCGCCGGCTGCGTGCGTTCTGCCGCGGTGTCGTACGGCACCGCGAACGTCACGCCGTGGTGCTGGAGCTGCGGGCGGTACGGGCCCTGCGGCGGAACGTCGGGCAGCCGTTCGTTCTGCGGTGCGCCGTAGTCCGCCGGAATGTTGTTTCCGAGCACGTGCGCAAGGCGGTCGACACGCAGCGCGCCCGCTCCGATGCGCGCCGCGACCGGCAGAGCAAAGGCGAGCGCGTCGCGCGCGTGCCACACGATCTCCCACACGTTGATCGCGCGCCGGAGCGGGTCCGCGATGCGGCGCGGCCGCGCGATCAAACGCACCGCCTGCCGCAGCCGCGGGTCCGCGTCCGCGGCGACGCCGGTCACTGGGCTCGCGGCTTGCTCGAAGATCAAAACGTCGCCGGCTTCAAGCGAGGGCGGGTCCTGGGCGGGGACGAGCAGCGCCGCGCGCGTGGCGCCGGGCTGCAGCGCGAACGTGTCCAGGCCGTAGTCGTAGATGTCGAACACGTTGTTCGTTTCGCGCACGCGCGCGGGCTCGAGGCTGGTGAACGTGCTCGGCGGCGTCTGCGACGCGGGGTCGTTGATCGTGCCGGCGCGGAAACCTCGCTCGAGCCACAGCACTTTTGGCTGCGCCGGATTGCCCGAGGACGGGACGTCGACGTGCAGCCACACGCGCGGCGTGCAGCCTTCGTGCAGCCGGTACTCGAGCAGGCGCGCATGACGCCGCACCGACGTTCGGCGCCGCGCCGTCCCGAGGTACGCTTCCGTCGCGACGGCGTCCTGATAGTAGCTGAGGTAGTCGCCGGCGTATGCAAGCAGCTCGACGAGCGCGACGCCTTCGTCGGCGGCATGGCGTTCCGACCACGCGGGGAGCGTCGCGCTGAGGCGGTCGAGCATCAACTGCCGGAATCCGGCGTAGTCTTTCGTCAGGTAGTCGATCTGCGTCGAGGCCGGGACGCGCACAGGGAGCGACGCCGCCGGCTCGACGTCGTCCGGCACGCCGGGCGCGACGAGATGCACCGTCACGCGGTCGAACCCGGGCGCGATGTCGCGCAATCCGGCGAGGCGCACGACGACGGGCTCGGCGAGCGCGGGCGGCGCCGCAGCGGACCGCGCGAGCTCCAGCGCGAGCGTGTGCGGCTCGTCCCCGGCGGGAGTGAGACCGACGACGCGCCAGCCCAACGCGCCCGGCCCTTCCAAGCGCACGGGCGTACGCGCCAGCTCGTCGTCACGCAGCACCGGCGCCTTGCCGGTCTGCAGCGCGGACGGAACGAAATGCAGCCGGACGACGGCGGTGCCGTCCCCGCGCTCGACCGCCGCGCCGTCGATTCCGCGCAGCACGTCGTCGCGCGCGACGAACGTGCGGTCGCGCTCGCGCTCGCCCGTCATGCGACGAACGTCTCCGAGCGCCGGTCGCGCGTGCGCGCATCGACGAACTGGACCGTCACGATGAGCGAACTGTCGTCGACCTCGACGATGACGTTCTGCACGAGCAGCAAGTCGCCGAGCCATTTCTGCAGCGAGGCGCGGACGATCGCTTGCGTCGCGGCCATCACTTCCGTGTTGCCGGGCTCGAAGACGACGAGGTCGATGCCCGCGCCGAAGTCCGGCCGGTTGACGCGCTCGCCGGGACGCGTGAACAGCACCTGCTCGATGAGGTCGCGCAGGTGGGTCGCGTCGTCGGCGACGACGAGGCCGTCGCCGGCCGTGCGCAGCGGAAAGGCGATCTGCATGTCAGAGGATCAGCGGCGGCTGGCCGTCGATCAGCAGCGCGGGAACGACGTTGGTCGCGCCCGTGATCTCGATCGCCGTCGCGGTGAGCGCCATGGCGGCGCCGGCGGTGACTTCCACGGCGGCGCCGGCCGTGACGGCAACGTCCGCGCCGCCGGTCAGCTCCGCCGCCGCGCCGCCCGTCAGAGCGAGGTCCGCGCCCGCCGTCAGCTCCGCCGCGCCGCCCGCGGCGAGCGTGATATCCGCGCCCGCTTCGAGGGAGAACGCGGCTTCAGTCACCACCTCCATCGCGGGCGTCTCGATCGCGATGGCCTCCTCCGTCAGCGTCACGGTCGTCGCCGGGATCGCCGACTCGATCGCGGCTTCGGTCATCGAGATCACGCCCGGCGGATACGTGAGCGTAATCCCTTCCTCGGTGATCATCGTGATGATCGCGGGCGGCGCGTTGATCTCGATGCCGGCCGAGTTGAAGAACATCGAAAGCGGCGTGTCGACCGCTTCGGGCGTGCAGATGATCTTGATGCCGCCTTCTTCGGGCGTGTCGTCGAGCTGCACGGTGATGAACTCCGTCTTCCAGAGATGCATCAGCGGCGTCTCGCAGAACTCGACCGGCAGCTCGCCTTCGCCCCAGAAGCACCCCGACCAGATTGGGCGCATCGGGTCGCCGCCTTCGAACTCGATCCAGACGTTCGCGCCGATCGGCGGCATGTTGTACGTACCGACTTGAATGCCGGCGTAGGGAACGCAGGGCATGCACCAGTTGACCGCCGCGGCGGGAACGGCGGCGACTTCGGCGAGGATGCGGCCGAGATACGCCGGATCGAAGTTGTCGACGACTTTGCCGCGGTACTTGCCGTAGAAGCGGCGGTACCGCCGTCCGATGACGTTCGCGTCGTAGCGCCTCACGGCACCACCACCGGCGTGATGCTGCCCAAGCCTTCGCGCGAGAGCTGGAACGTCTGCTTGTACGAGCCGCGCGCGATCGAGTGCTTGACGGCGTTGACGTAGTAGATGCCGTCGTAGCTGTAGCCTGCGCCGCGCACGCCGACGGTCCCCGGCGTGTCGAGCACGCCGTTGTACCGCGTGGTGTCGAGCGTGCCGTCGGCGGTGACGACGCGGTCGATCGAGAGGTCCGTCTGCGACTGCGCGTACGCGATCGCCTCGGCGCCGTCCCAGCGCGGATCGGTGTAGACGCTGGTCCGCACGAATGGGAGCTGCGCGAACGGCGCCGGCATCGTCGCGAACGGCGGCAGACGCGTGTAGGCGAGCGTCGCGATCGGGATGTCGAGCTCCGTCTCGTCGTCCTGCGTTTCGCCCAGGAAGAGCTCCGCCGCGAGACCGTCGTACGAGAAGCTGATCTGCTCGACGTTCGTCGACGCGCCCATGTCGATCGTCAGCGCGGACTGCGGCCACCGCACGCGCGGAGGGGGCCCGAAATACAGCGTGTTCGTCCCCGGCACCAGGCCCGGCCGCACGAAGGTTCGGTAGCCGTGCTTCGCGGCCAGCTTTTGAATGAACGCGCGGTCGGTCTCGTTCTGCTGCGGCGTCCATTCGATCGGGATCGTCACGATGTCCGTCGGCGCCGGAATGATCATCGGAACGATGCCGTACTGCTCGTACTTCAGACAGATCGCGCCGACCATCTCTTCGTCGCCGAAGGTCGGGTACGCCAGGCTGACTTCGTTCATGTCCATGGCGACGCTAATGTCCTCGCCGGTGACGCTGATCGTCGATGTGCCGGACTCGCGCGAGTGCGCCAGCTCCTGATGCGTGATGAGACCGTCCATCAGGATGTGCGGCAGCCCGCCGACCGTCACGATGACGATGACGCGGTTGCCGATGGCGACGGTTTGCTGAAGCAGGATCGGGTAGTCGACGACCGTCAGCGCGGTCGCGCGGTCGGCGTTGAACGTGAGCTGGAACGTCGACGGGCCGTTCTCCGAATGGCTGACGTCGACCGATGCGATCGCCTCGGTGACCCACGGCGAGACGGGAGTCGGGATGAACTTTCCCGTCAGCAGCGTGAGCTGGATTCCGGTGATGTTCATCAGCGCGCGGCCGGATGCGGGATGCGTAGCGGTCCGCCCGCCGTGTCCTCGACGAAGTCGAACGGATCGGTGCCGTCGTTGGCGTCGAGCAGGCGCCAGAACTGTTCCGGATCGCCGAGCAGCCGCGCGGCAAGGATATCCAGCCGCATGCCGCCGCGGTCCGGGTCGACGCGCACGAGCTCGGGAACGTCGCCGCTGCTCGGGACGAAGCGGCGCAGAAGGTAGTGCACGCGCGTGCCGTCGTCCTCGCGGAAGACCGCCGAGGGAATGCCGGCGTACCGGCTGTTGCGCGAGACGATCACGACGTCAGCCAACTCCTGATCGACTGCAGGGAGACGACGTTCACGTCGCCGGCCTGTCCCGCCGCCGCGGCTTGGCTCGCGAGCGACGACTGGTTCGAGTGGTACGAGAGGAACTGATAGTAGTCCAGGTCGGTGATCGAGACGTCCGAGTACGTGAGCACGCGCATCTCGAGCTGCACGGTTGCGCGCAGCGGGTTCAGGCGCGGGTCGAATTCTTCTTCGGAGATCGAGTAGCTCTCGATGCGCACCGGAAGCACGCGGTTCGGACCCCATACGAACAGGATGCGCGGCGCCGTCATCGGGATCACCTCGATCGTGCCGAGCGCGAACAGCGCGGTCTCGATGCCGATCTGCGTCACCGTCGGATACGTGAGCTGTTCGAGCGCCGCGAGCTGCGGAGCGATGCCGTTCTGCACCGTGAGCGCGTCGCCGGCCGCGAGCCCGTCGGTTCCGTCGATCTCGACCTCGGCCGAGATCGTCTGCGTGGGCGCGGACGTATAGCGGATCGCCTGCGAGCGATCGCCCTCGGCGCCGCCGACGATCTGCGGCCGCAACTGGCGCGTGAGCGAGTGCGGGTTGTACTGGAACAGAACGGTCGTCGACGGAACGGGACTGAGCAAATCCACCGCGACGAGCGCGCCTTTGAGGGTGCGCGGTCCGCGTGCGTTTTGCGTGCTCATGGGTGACCTTTCGTGCGCGCGATCATCGGCGGCCGGAGGGAACGTGCGGTGCGATGCCGTCGCGGACGGCGGTTGCGATGGCGTCGTGCGCGCTCGCATCGGCCGCGCTCGCGTCGCGCACGGCGGGATGCGTGTGCGATGCGCGCGCGTCGAGTGCGCGCGCGATCGCGGCGACGATCGCATCGCGCGCGCGGATGCTGCCCCGGCTGCCCGGCGGCAGACGCAGCTCGTCGATGCGCACTTCGACGCGTCGCTTCACGCGGAGGCTCCGATCGGCGCGAGCCAGCCGGCGATCTCGAAGTCGGCGAGCGTGCGATCGAGCTTGCGGTACTCGGCCCGCGCGGCCTCGAGCACGTCGGCCATCGTGATCGGATGTCCGCCCGACGCGGCGCGGAACGCGGCGTCCAGCGCGATCGACCGGATGTTGCCGCCCGTCACCGTCAAGCGCGCGAGCTTCTTCGGATCGATCTGCGCCGGAGCGCCGGGAGGGAACGCGATGCGCCAGATCGCCTCGCGGTTCGCCTGGTCCGGGAACGGGAAGTCGACGATGAAGCGCAAGCGGCGCACGAACGCGGGGTCGAGCGCGTCTTTCATGTTCGTGGTGAGAATCGCCAGGCCGCGGTATGCTTCCATGCGCTGCAGCAGATAGCTGACTTCGACGTTGGCATAGCGGTCGTGGCTGTCCCTGACCTCCGTGCGGCGGCCGAACAGCGCGTCGGCCTCGTCGAACAGCAGGATCGCGCCGCCCGACTCCGCGGCGTCGAACACGCGCCGCAGGTTCTTCTCGGTCTCGCCGATGTACTTGCTCACCAGCGCGCTGAGGTCGATGCGGAACAGATCGATGCCGACGCGCGCGGCGATCACTTCCGCCGCCAGCGTCTTCCCTGTTCCGCTCGCGCCGGCGAACAGCGCCGAGACGCCCAGACCGCGGTCCGTCGCGGCGGCGAAGCCCCAGCCGTCGTAGACGGTCGAGCGATGCTGCACTTGCGTGACGAGCCGTTCGAGCATGGACTCCGTATCGCTCGGAACCACGAGGTCGGACCAGGATGCGCGCGCCTCGAGCCGCTCCACGAGCTCGTCGAGCCGCGGGCGCGCGAGCGCGCGAGCGCTCTCCCACAGCGCGTGCTCGTTCGCGCGCGGGCCCGCAGCGAGCCACGCGCGGTCGATGGCCGAGAACGAGAAATCGAACTGCGCCGCAAGCCTTCCGCTCAGCTCGGACGCCTGGCGGCGGTGGCCCAACCGCGACTGCCAGCGCGCGCGCTGCTCCGTGCGGCGCGGCCGCGCGACGTCGAACGGCAGCAGCGGACGCACGTGTCCGCGCCGCCGGTGCACCGTCCCGACGACGAGCGGTCCGTCGAAGCGTTCCGTGAAGCGCGCGACCGCACCGTCGCGCGCGGTGTCTGCCGTGTCGACGTCGTCGCACTCGAGGAGCGCGCACCCGCCACGCAGCACGACGTGGCGCTCGCAGAGGCGCACGATCGTGTCGAGCTCGGCGGTGGCGGTCGGCAGCGATGCGGCGCGGAGCACCAGGACGTCGACACCGTGCGACGCCGCGAGCGCGGCGGCGATGCTGCGCTTGGCGAGCACGTCGTCGCCGACGAGCTGAATGACGGAGCGCGTGCCGTCGGCGGCATCCCACACGGCGCGCATCCGGTCGACGAGGGCGCACTGCGAGGGCGAGAGGTCGGTGTCGATCTCGGCCGGCGGTTCGACGATCGGCGCGAGCCTCGGATCGAGGTACGACGTGCCGGTGAGGACGTTGAGGATCGTCTCGTCGATGCGCAGCTGCGCGCCGACGAGCGACGGGCCGGGCTCGACGTCGATCAGCCGCCAGTGCCGAAGCGGCGAAGGAGGCCCGAGCGACGACCACGCGCCGTCGGGAAACGCAGCGAGGGCGAGCGAGAACGTCGGATAGGACCGCGCCGGGTCGCCGTTCGCGCGAGCGCACGCCGCCGGAATCTCGCCGTCGAGCTCGATGCCCGCGGCGGCGACGAGGACGTCGCACTCGAACGGCGTCAGCCCGAAGCGCTCGCGCACCATCGCGAGCGCCGAGCCGGCGTCGTCGGCCCGCGGCACGTCGGGCAACTCGCCGTCGGCGAAGCGCTCGATCAGCGCGGCGACGCGCGCGAGCGCCTCGGAGAGGATGCGGCGGTTTTCGAGCAGCCAGGAGGCGCGGTCGTCCGTCATGCCGGCACGTCGACGAGCGGAGCGACGGGCGTTCCCGACGGTGCGAGCGCGTACGCCGCGACGGCGCCGCCTGCGAGGTCGAGCCATGCGATGGGCGGCGCGCCCTCCGACGGCACGACGAATGCCTCACCGCGCAGCGGCGTTCGCGTGCGCGCCGCCGTCGTGACCGTGATGCCGGCCTGGGCGCACGCCGCGCGCAACGCGTCCGACAGCGGCGCGTCCCCGTCGGGAACGTGCTCGCCCGAAAGCCTGAACGCGGGCGTTCCGCGGAGCACGGCGCTCGTGAGCGCACCATCGTCGTCGACGCGCATCGCGACGGCGTAGCGGCCGGGCGGTACGCTCGACACGTCGCACGCGAGCGCGCTTCCGACGGGCAGCCCCCACGCGAGCGCGAGAACGCCGTCGGCCGGATAGAGCACGACGTCGCCCGCGCGCGACGCGATGCGCCAGCCCGTGTCGGTCGATGCGATGACGTCGGTCGCCGCGATGTCGTCACCGGGTGCGGGCCGAATCGCCGCGTTCAGCGCGGCAGCGAGCGTCGCGCCCGTCTCGCCGGAACCGGCCGGCAGCGGCGCGTCGGCACCGAGCCACGTGAAGAGCGCGTCGAGCTCCGCGCCGCCGCCGCCCGGCGTTCCGACCGCGTGCAGCACGAAGGTATACCGCTGACGCGCCTGCGGCGTGAAGTTCGTCGCGACGCCGAGCATGCGCCGTCCCGACGGAGTCGGTGACGTGACGACCGGCGCGCCGACCAGCGGCGCGGCGACGATCGTGACGGGCAACGAAGGCGCGCCGCCGGCGGGGACGACGTCGACCGCAAGCCGCCCCGCGACGGCCGGCGCCTCGGCGGCAAGCGCGCCGGCGCCCGCGGCCGATGTCGGCACCGCAACGCCGGCGAAGCGCACCGCGTCGCCGCCGGAGAGGCTGCTGCCGCGGACCGTCACGGTGCGGTCGAGCCCGGGAACGATGCGCACCGGTTCGATCGCATCGATGAGCGGCATCCGCGGCAGCAGCGCGCTGGGCGAGCCGATCTGCGAGACGGAATGCGTCGGCGCGGGAACGGGCGCGGCGTCGATCGTGACGACCGACGCCGAGTACGCCAGCGTGAGGCTGTACGGCGTCTGGTAGAAGACCGACCACATCCGCGAAAGATCTTCGAGCGCGAGCGTGATCGGTGCGATCCGCACCGGCTGCAGTTCACGATCGAGCGTCGAACCGGCCAGGACCGGCGTGTTCTCGATCGTCGAGCGAATGCGCTCGGCGGTGAGGATCGGCTCGGCGTGCAGGGCGGCGACCACGCGCCCCAGCAGCCGCTGCGGCTCGAAGCCTTGATCGTTGCCGTAGAAGCTGATCAGGTACTCCAGATCCGCGGCGTAGCTCGGGCGCTTCACGAGCCGGCCATCGCCGTTGCGCGTCGGCAAGTCCTCGTTGCGGAGAAAGCCGTTCGGCGCGACGCGGTACAAGAAGATGTGCGCTCCGACGAAGTTCGGATCGGCGAGCGGCCGCGCGATGCGCACGTCCGGCGCATTCGACAAGTTCGGCACGTCGTACATCGCGTTGCGCACGAGCGACGCGAGCGCGGCGGTCACCGTCGCGATGGCCAGGTAATCGCTCACGAGGCATCGTCCCGGCGGCGCGTGTAGTCGTCGATCGTGAGGCGCGGCTTCGGCCGCGCGAAGGCCGCGTGCGCGGGCGCGGTCTTTCCAAGGGGCGCCTCGACGCGGATTCGCCCGATGCTCACGCGCACCACCTGCTCGCGTTCCGCCGGTGCGCTCGGCTGGCTCGGCGCGCGCGGGGCCGCCGCGGCGCGCTGCGGCTGCACCGCCGTGCGTGACTGCGCTACGGCACCTTGCGCGTGCGTGCGGACAGCAGTGCGGGCCGTGACGGCCGCGTGCGCTGCGGCGTCGTGCGCGTCGGCCGCGGGAAGCGTGCCGGTGCACGAGGGTGCGCTCGACGTGATCCCGAGCGACCGGCGCGAGGGGCGCGCGCGCCGTGCGCGTTGCGACGGGACTTTGCGATGCGGGCGCGTTTTGCGCCGGGGGCGCGGTTTGCGATGCGGAGGCGCGCGAGGCGAGCGCCGGCGACGGCGCGGAAATTGCGGACGTGGTTATCACCAATGCGGCGGCCGCCCGCGCAGCGCCGGAAGGCATGGCCGAAGAAGAAGTGTCCACGGACGATGCGTCCGCGCGCAGTGCAACAGGGCCGCCGGACGCGAGCCGCGGATGCCGCGCCGGTGCGACGGAGTGATCGGCGGATGCTGCGGCGAGCGTCGAGCGCGGCGGGCGAGGCGCATTGGTCGTCTCGACGGCGCCGAGCGGCGAACGTTGCAGCGCGACCGTCCGCGTACCGGGTGGTGTGCCGTCTCCGGCGTGCGCCGGCGCGTGCGTATTTACGTGCGCCGGTTCCCCATCGCGGTGCGCCGCGTCCGCGTGCGCTCGAGGCGGAGCGCTCGTCGAACTTCGGACCGACGGGCCGAGCGGCGCGAAGGCGGACGACGCGGTGGCGTGTGACGCGGCCGGCGCGGAGTCGACAACGTGGGATGCAGCCGGGTTCGTTCCGAACGCGGGCCCGCCGCGAGAGCCGGGTGCGTGGCCGCGCGTCCCGGACGCGCGCGAGCCGGACGCACGTAATTCCGGCGCATGTGAGTCAAACGCGTGTGAGCCGGATGCGTGTGACTCGGCTGCACGCGACTCGGACGCGCTCGGGTCCGACCCCTGCGGTTCCGACGCACGTACTTCGGGTGCATGTGATTGGGACGTGCGCGTTTCGAACGCCCGAGATTGCAAGGCGCGAGCTTCAGAAGCGCGCGGCTCCGGTCCGCGAGATTCGGGCGGGCGCGGTTCGGCCGCATTTGTGGTAGCCGCATCCGTTGCAGTCGCGTGCGCTGCAATCGGGCTCGTTCGAGCCGTTTCCCGCGCTGTCGCTGAGGTTCTTTCGCCGTCGTGCCTTGCCCCCGGCGACGCGAGCGATTCGGCCGCGGACGCACTGATCGGGCGCACATCCCGCGCGAGAACGGAGGACGCAGGGGACTCGGGGACGATGATGCGCCTCGAGCTCGCGACGGGCGCGCTCGGCGATTGACGTGCGGCGGATTCGGGCGCTGCTGCGCCGCTCGGCGCGTGCGGACGTGCTGCGTACGCGACCTGCTCCGAACCGCGTTGCTCCGCCGGCGGCCGCGGAACCGGCGCAGTGCCGAGCGCCGTCGCTTCACTGGTGCGGGATTCGATCGGGCCGGGACCGTGCGGTCGCGGCGCTTCGTTCGACACCGGCTGAACGAACGGCGCGGTCTCGTACGACGGGTCGCCGCCGCGCGATCGAGTCGTCGACGCATCGACGGTCGAGGTACTGGACGTCCAGCCGCCGGGCGGCATCACCTGCGACCGCTGTTCGTCGCCTGCCGGCTCGCGTGGCGCCGCCCATGCGGACAGCGACGCCGTCTGCGACGATGCAGCAGATGGCGACACGCTGGACGGCGTCGCGTCGGATGACGTCGCAACGAATGCGGTTCCGACGGACGGCGGTGCAACGGATGGCGGTGCGACGGACGGGCGTGCAGCGGCCAGCGTCGCATCGGACGGCGCGGCAACGGGCGGCGGTGTGACGGATGGCGGTGCTTCAGACGTCCACGCTTTCGAGCGCGGAGTGCCTGGCGTCGAAGCGTCGAATGCGGTCGCATCGGAGACTGACACCCCGAAGACGGGGACGTCCGGCAACGGCGCACCGGGCGTTCGTGCATCCGACGCGGGCGCCGCCGACACCGACGAATCGAACGTCTGCGGGCCGGACAGCGACGTAGCGTACGTCGACGAATCAGGCCTCCGCACACTGGACGGTGATTGGGCCGACGCGGGCTCGTCGGACAGCGATGCTCGCGCAGATGTCGGATCGAATTGCGATACGCTGGGCGCGATGACGCCGCGCGACACATCGGACCGCGAGATTTCCGACAGCGACGTTTGCGCCGGCGCTATTTCGGACGCCGGTACTTCGGACGGGACTATTTCGTACGGCGAACCGCCGGACGATGGTGCGTCCGGCGCCGTCGGCGCGGATGCGGTCATCGGGGCGGCAGCCGCTGCGCCGGGGACGACTGCGCTTGGCAAAGCCGGCGCGGTCGCACGGACAGCGATTGGGGCCGTCGCGGGTAACGCGAAGCGCTGCACCGGAGGGGCACCCGTTGCGAGCGGCGCCGCTTCGCCCGCGCGCCGCCCGTCTTCGAGCTCGTGCGCGGGCGCCGCTGCCCGTGCCTGCGCAGTTTCCCGACGCGACTCGCCGGCCGAAGCCGACGACATCGGCGCGGTCGAAGGCGAATCGCTTGCAGGCGCGTGTGCTTCGCCGGCATGCTGAGCGTGTTCGGCTTCGCCGGCGTCCGCGGTGCTCGCGACGTGCGCGGCTGGTACGACGTGCGCGGATGAGCTGAACGGCGCAGACGGCGCCGGGCGCGAACCCGGCGCGCCTGGAGACGAGGCCGGTCCTCGAGCGCTGTCCGCGGAGGGGTGATGCTGCGCATGGAATGCGTCGTGACCGGCGTTTGCAGCCGCCGAATCGTCGGCGTCGGCATGCGGCGGAACGGCGTGCGGCTGAGTCGCGTGATACTGACCCGCGTGAGACCGAGCCGCGTGGGGCTGAGCCACCTGCGCGTCAGTCGCGTGCGTGTCAGCGACGCGGGTATCAGCCACGTGCGCGCGCGTCCGAGCCGTGCTTTCGGCCGCCTGCGGTTGAGCTGCACCTCGCGCCTCGTGCGTCCGCCCTGGCTGCGTCTCGGCAGTGCGCGCTCGAGCGGCGTGTGTCTCCGTCGCGTGCGACGGGATGTCGTCGGCCACATTGTCTTCACTCGAAGCACGCGGCTCGGCCGGCTGTATCTGCGGCGCTGCGGGTAGCGGTTGGACGACGCTCGCCGCAGGCGACGTCACGTGCGCAATCTCGGTTGCCGACGTGCCCGCCTGCGCCTGAACGGACGCCGCCCCAGCAGGCGTCTCCAACGATGCGTGGGGTTGCGCCTCGAACGGTGGAGTTTGCGGACGCAACGCCATGCGCTGCATCGCGACGTCGGGCCCCGGCGCGGACGGCGCGGACGGCGTCGCAGACGGCGGCACCGATGCCGCGTCTTCCGTGGTGCCGTCAACACCGCGGTGGTCCGACGCGCCGTGCGCCCGATCTCCTTGGGCATGGTGCGGTTCGGCTGCCGCCGCTTCCGACGCGGGGTGCGGCGCGTGCCGCACGGCGACGTCCGCTGCGTCACGCGCGGGTTGGGAAGCAACGTCCGCATCGACTTTGTCGGAGGGCGGCGGCGCACTCGTCGCAGCCGCCTCTGCGTGATGCGAACGATGCGTCGGCGTGTCGGTTCTCAATGCATCCGGCGCCGCGGCGGCGCGTTGCGAAGCCGAGCGCGCGTGCTTGATCGACATCGCTTGCAGCGGCGGCGCGCCGGTTTGCGCATTGCGTCGCGTGACGTCGCCTGGCGTGTCGTCTTGCGCGTCGCCGCTTTGCTCTTCGCGCCACGCCGCTTCGACCGCCGATGACGCGGCCGGCACGACTGCAGCAGTCGGAATGGTCGGCGACGCCCGACCGGCCAGCGGCGGTGCGCCGGAGTGTGACTCATGCGGCGCGTCAGCATCTGCCGCAACCGATGCGGCGGGATCGTTGCGATCGGCGTAGTCCGCCGCGGCCGCGTGCACGACGTCCGCCCCGGGATGGACGCCAGGCAAAGCGGCGTGTCCACGCGAGGCGTTCGCAACGTCGCCGCGCGATGCATGCGCCGCGTCTTTGTGCGAAGCGTGCTTTCGGCGCGAATCCGTCGCGCCGCGCGACACGGCCTCGCTTTCACCAGCGCTCAATTCCGACGGCGCGCTTGCGTCGACCGGAACGCTCGTGCGTTGCATCGCGGCGGCGATGGCCGCCCCTTGCGATGAGGCCTGTCCGCTACCGCGCGGATCCGCATCCGCGCCGTGCTGTTCGGAACGCACGAGCGGCGGCGCGTGCGGGATCGCCGGCGCGTCCTCCGATGCGCTCGCTTCCGAGAACGCCTGGGCGACGTGCGCGCCCGGTGCTGCATCGCGCGCGCCGGCAGGCGGCGTGGTCGCGCGCTGTTCCGCCGCGGGATGGTCGACCGAGGGCGGGAGGGCATGGCGCGAGCGTGCGGGAGCGAAGGCGGGCGTGCCGTCAGGCTCGAGCTCCGCCGCGGCGTCGTCGCGGCCGGCGTCGGTACCGAACGGCATCGTCACCGCGCCGTCGATCGTTCGGTAGAGCCGTGCCGCTGCGGCGACCTCGTCGCCGCCTTCCGGTTCCGGCGCGGTGTAGAGATCGGACCACGTCTGCATGCCGAGCGCACCACTCGCGTCGCCCCGAATGTCCGGGATGGCGTCGAACCGTGACGACGCGCGCGGGCGAATCGCCGTCGCGCCCGCGGCGGCTTCGTGCGCGAGACGGCTCAGCACGTCGCGGTTCACGACGCGCGATCGAGATAAAAGCGGCGACGCAGACCCGTCATCGCCAGAATCGAGCCCTCCGACCAGCCGTAGGTCTTTGCGAGCCGCTGCACGTCTTCCAGAATCCGGTGCACCTGCGTGGTGAGCTCGGACCACAGAAACGCCGCGATGTCGAACGGCGCGTTCCACTCGTGCCCGCAAGCGGCGCAGTCGAAGGCCATCGACGTTTCCGCGAACGGATCCGCATCGGCGAGCGCGTCGCCGATGCGTTCGGCCGCATCCTCCGCGAGCGGCGCCGAAGCGTCGAGCACGGCGGCGTCTGCGCTGACGACGAGGCGGTGCGCCAACGCCGCTTTGGCAACCGGCGCGGGCGCGCCGGCGAGCGCGGCGAGGTCGAAGGACGTTGCCGCGCGGCACTGCACCGTTGCGCCGGGCAGGTCGACGGCGAATTCCCCGACGTGGTGCTCCTGGGGCGTGGCGGCATGCGGGCACACGTCGAGCAAATCGAACGAGAACTCCAAGGGGGCGTCGCAATGCGGGCACGCGACCGCCGCTTCGACCCCGGAGCCGAAGAGCAGCACGCGCAGCGCGATGAGCCGAACGTTGCGCTCGCCGACGCTGAGCGCGGCGAGCGCATCGAACGACCGGTCCGGAAAGGCCGGCGCGAGCATCAGCAGCGCGCGGTACCAGGGAGCTCGGTCGAAACCGAGCTCCCAGACGCGCACCAGCTCCGCCGCGGACGGCGTTCTCACGAGATCAGACGGCGGACGGATCCGCGAAGCTGTCCTCGGTCGGCTCGGCGACGCTTTGATCGCGCTCCCAGCCTTCGTTTTCGAGCTTGATCGTGGCGATCGCGATCGCGTTGCCGATGCCGTCCAGCTCCGGCATCGCTTGGTACTCGGAGACCCAGCAGCGGTACACGTTGTACGCGAGCGCTTTCTGACCGGCCTCGTTGTACAGCTCGATGATGATGTCTTTGCGGAAGTCCTTGAGCGAGACGTCGGTGGTGCCGTCGGCCAGCGAGCGGTGGTAGTCCCACACTTTGTTCGCCCACTGCTCGAACGTGTTGTCGTACGTCACGCCCTGCTCGAGCGTAATCGGGTCGTACGTCGACTGACCCGGCGACACGCGGACGACGCTCGGATCGCCGCCGGCACGGAAGCGCACGACCTCGGTCGAACGCCGCAGCATGCTCACTTTGCTCACGCCGAGCACGTAGTTGCCGTCGATCTTGACCTTGAACCGGTAGTTCTTGTACGGGTCGTACCGGTACGTGTTGACTTTGAATTGCGGGGCTGGCATCGCGGCGTCTCCTTAGCCCGGGTTCTGCCCGGCGAGCTGAGCGATCTTCAGGACGATGAACTCGGCGGGCTTGACCGGATTGAACGCGACGACGACGTTGACGATGCCCTGCGCGATGTCCGTATCGAGCGTGGTCGTCTTGTCGCACGTTACGCTGTACGAGTAGAATGCACCGAGCCGGGCGAGTCCGGCCATGAACGAGCCCACGCTCAGCCGCAACTGCGACCACAGCGTGTCGTCGTTCGGCTCGAACACCGCCCACTTCGTGCCTTGGTACAGGCTCTCTTCGATATAGAGCGTGAGCCGTCGCACCGGCACGTACTTGTAGTCGTCGGAGAACACGTCCGCGCCGCGCAGCGTGCGCGCGCCCCAGATGACGGGGCCGATGATCGGAAAGTCGCGGAGTGCGTTGATGCCGAGCGGGTTGAGCAGCCCGTTCTGGTCGTCGCTCATGTTGACGTCCAGACCGGTGACGCCTTCGAGCCCGGTTTCCATGCCGGCCGGCGCCTTCCAGACGCCGCGCGTGGTGTCGGTCTGCGCGAACTGGCCGGCGATGGTACCGCTCGGCGCGAACAGCTCCGTCTTGCCGTTGAGCTCGAGGTCGGCTTTCTCGATGTACGGGAAGTACACGGCCGCGTTGCGCCCGCCGTCTTCGGTCGTCACACCAACGTCCGTCGGCGTGATCAGATTGTACAGGCCGGCACCTGCGTGCTCCGACCACGTGCGCGGCGGATCGCAGATGAGCATCGCGCGTCGCTTTGCGCAGAACTCGGCCGCTTCGGCGTACACGCTCGCGGACTGCGCGCTGCCGTCGGAACCGTCCGGCGCGCTCGCGTCGTCCGCGCGCTGGTCCGGCGGGATGCAGAGCAGGTTGAAGAGGCTCACCTCTTCGAGCGCATACATCGCCGTGCGCTCGAGCTCGTCGCCCAGGAAGTCCGAGGGCTCGAGCGGATCCGAGTCCTTGCCGCCCGACGCGGTGAACGATTTCCCGTTCTTGCCGGGCAGTTGAATCACGGTGGCGTCGGAACTGCCGGGCGTCGCGAATGTCCACGAGAGGTTGTCGGGATTCACTTTGACGATCAGCGACTGCGCGTTGATCACACGATCGATGCGCTTCGGAGACTGCTCGCCGACGACGCTCACCGCGGTGTAGCGTTCCGTGACGGGCAGTTTGCCTTTCGGACTGTACGTGATCGTTACGTTGAACAGGTCGTCGCCGGTAACGCCGTAGTGCGCGAGCGATGCGGCTGCTGCGTCGGCGAGCGACGTGTCGTAACCGGTGTCGGCACCGCCTGCGAGCGGCACGCCGGCTGCCGGCGTGTCGATCGTAATCCCCGGCGGCGGCGAGCCCACGGGTTTGACCGTGATGCCGTTGCCGTCCGTCCCGGTCGCCGCCGCGGTCAGCGTGACTTTCGTTCCCGCCTTGTCCACCGTCGCCGGCTTGAGCAGCGCGTTGGTCCCCGCGAGCGCGCGCGAAAGCGCGCTCGCCAGGTTCTTCGCCACCGTCGGGGCCGTGTCGCCGGTGTTCACCTGCACGGGGACGAGCGTCGCCGGTGCGCCCGGAGCCTGAACCTGGAACGTGAGTGTGCCGGACGTGCCGATCCCACTGTCCGCCGCGGGCGGCGTCGCCGACGCCGTCGCCGTTCCGCCGACCGTGATGGTCGCCGTCGCCGCGGTCGGTTTGGCGTCGCCGCCGCCGGTGAAGCTCGCGTCGGCGTCCAGGCTCACGGTCGCCGATCCCGTCGCCTTGACGGTGGCGCCGTTCGCCGCTGCACCTTGCTGCGCGGTCGAGAACGTGAGCGTCGCGTGGAGGTCGTCGATGCCGCCGCTCGCGGTGGCCGCCCGGTACGTCGTTCCGGCCTTCGTGTTGAAGTCCGCCGCGAGGCCCTGCGCGACCGCGAGCGCGGTGTCGCCCGGCTTGGTCGTGTACTGCGCGGTGATGGCACCGGCAGCCGGAGGCGGCGCGGGGGCCGGCGGCGCGGGCGGGCCGGGCGCCGGCGGCGCGGGCGCCGGTGGCGGAGTCGCGGCTGCGGGCGCGATCGCGATGCTGACGTTCTCACCGTCAGGCGCGAAGTCGCTCAGCGCGATGCGGACGCGCGCTTTCGCCGACGTCGCGCCCGCGGTGCGCAGCCCGATGTAGTCGAACGAGAGCTGGAGCTGGTTGCCCCACGTGCCCGGGCCGATCGCGGAGATCGGCAGGCCGCCGGCGAGCGTGAACTTCGCCGTGCACTGCTCGGGCGTGTTGTTGGCGTCGCGGCGGAACGTGCGAACGACGATCGCCTGCGAGCCGCCGTTGTTGAAGAAATCCTCGACGGAATACGAAAGCGGATACTTGTACGAGCGCCCGCCGAAGAAGCGCTCGAAGTCGGCAAAATTGAAGCACGTCATCGGTTCGTCGATCGGACCGGTCGGCGTGCGGCCGATGAACGCGGTGATCGACGTTTGCACGCCGACGATGGTGCGGGTTCCGCTGGGGATCTCTTCGATGTAGACCCCAGGATAGGTCGGGGTGACTGGCGGCATCGATCCTCCTCGCGCATTGAAGGTGGGGATGCAGCGCCAACGCCGCTGTCAATCAGCGGCGTTGGTGAAGCCTGCCTGGCCGTGTTCACCCCACACAAATCGACTGATCGTGCAGTCGATGGCGCCGCCGTTCTGGACGAGCTACGCGAGTCCTTCCGTCGTTCCGGAACGTCTCAACAAGGCTCGCGCCTTGCGCCGCGCAAGCGCGCCAAGGCTCGATCGTGCAATGCTGCGGTCATCCTGAGATGCGCTCAACGGCCGGCGAGCCGGACGCGTTTCGCGCATCAAGCCATCGCCAGCGCGTCATGCTCTCGAAGGCCGAGTGCGCGAACGCGTCACGCGCTCAGCGCGTGCGCTTCGAGAACGGCCCGAACTGAAGGCAGAGCGCGATGAACTCGCGCAGCGCGCGCACGGCGAAAAGCGGGTTCGTCGTCTCGCGCACGGCGTCGCCGGCGTAGATCGGCGGCGTGAAGACGGCCGGCTCCCGGCGCGACCGCAAGGTGGCGTCGAGGTCGGCGAAGGCCGCGCGGGTTCCGGCGCTTTCGAGGGTGACCAGTGCGCCGCCGGTGTGCTCACCGCGCACGGTTCGCAGCATCGGTTTCAGATAGACGCCGGCGCGTTCACCGCGGTCGAAACCTTCGATCACGCATGGAGCGTATCGTGGCGGCCGGGTGCCGCCAAGGATCATCGGGCCGGTGGGCGCCGGGCCGTTGGTCCTGGGCTCACCCTTCGAGCGCCCTTCGACAGGCTCAGGGTGACACGTGAAGTGCTCGCGGTGACGCGGACGGTCAGGATGAGATGCCGCCGAAGCACATGTACTTGATCTCGACCCACTCGTCGAGCCCGTATTTCGAGCCTTCGCGCCCGATGCCCGACTCCTTGATGCCGCCGAACGGGATCGACTCGTTCGCGATCATCGGTGTGTTGATGCCCACCATGCCGGTCTCGAGCGCTTCGGCGACGCGCCACGTCCGTCCGACGTCGCGGCTATAGAAGTAGGCGGCGAGGCCGAACGGCGTGTCGTTGGCCATCGCGATCGCATCCGCTTCGGTCGCGAACGACGCGATGGCAGCGACGGGGCCGAACGTCTCCTCGTTGCTCAAGCGCATCGCGGACGTGACGTTGGTCAGGATCGTCGGCTCGTAGAACGTGCGTCCGAGCTCGTGCGGCTTGCCGCCGTGAACGACGGTCGCGCCGCGCGAGCAGGCGTCCTCGACGTGCTCGACCACCTTCGAAAAGCCTTGCTCTTCGATGAGCGGCCCGAGCGTGACGCCTTCATCGAAGCCGCGGCCGACGCGCAGCTTGCGCACGCGCTCGGCGAGACGCTCGACGAACGCATCGTGCACGCCGTCCTGCACGAAGATGCGGTTCGGGCTCACGCAGACCTGGCCGGCGTTGCGGAACTTCGCGGCGATGGCGCCCGAGACGGCCGCGTTCACATCCGCGTCGTCGAACACGATGAACGGTGCGTTCCCGCCAAGCTCGAGCGAGATTTTCTTGACGGTACCCGCGCACTGTTCCATCAGCAGCTTGCCGACCGCGGTCGAGCCGGTGAACCCGAGCTTGCGCACGATCGGGTTCGAGGTCATCTCGCGGCCGATGACCGGCGCGTCGTCGGCGTCGCCGGTGACGACGTTGAAGACGCCCGGCGGGATCCCCGCCTCTTCGGCGAGCGCGGCGACGGCAAGCGCCGACAAGGGCGTCTGCTCCGCCGGCTTGAGCACGAAGGTGCAGCCCGCGGCGAGCGCCGGCGAGGCTTTACGCGTCACCATCGCATGGGGGAAGTTCCACGGCGTAATCCCTACGCACACCCCGATCGGCTGTTTCACGACCACCATGCGGCGATCGTTCGCGAGCGTCGGAATCGTGTCGCCGTAGAGGCGCTTCCCCTCCTCGGCGTTCCACTCCACGTATCCGGCTCCCATCGCAATCTCGCCGCGCGATTCCGCCAGCGGCTTGCCCTGTTCGAGCGTCATGATGTGCGCGAGCTCGTCGGTGCGCTCGATCATCAGATCGTACCAGCGGCGCAGGATGGCGGCGCGCTCTTTCGCCGTGAGCGCACGCCATGCGGGCAGCGCTTCGTTCGCCGCCTCGATCGCGCGCCGCGTCTCCGCGATGCCCATCCGCGGGACATCGGCGACGCGCTCACCCGTCGCCGGGTCGTAGACCGGGAACGTCGCGCCGGAGTCCGCGCCGATCCAGCGTCCGCCGACGTAGGCGAGCGACTTCATGAGCGTACTGCGCTCCAGCACGGAGGTCATGGGCGTCCCTTTCGAAGCGGTCGGTGAACCAGGGCGCTTCGCGGCGCCGGTCAGGAGACCTCGCGCAACCGGCCCGTGTCGACGTCGTACACGAAGCCGCGCACGCGATCCCGGTGCGGCAGAACACGGTGCTCGCGAACGGTCGCGATCGCGCGCCGCACGGCCGCGTCGAGGTCGGCGAACGCGCCGAACGCGTACGGCGGCTCCGCGCCCGTCTCGGCGCGAATCGCGGCGCGCATCGCCGCTTCGTCGGCGCCGTGCAGCCCGCAGTTGGTGTGGTGCACGAGAATCACTTCGCGCGTCTGCAGGACGCGCTGCGAGACGACGAGCGAGCGCAGCACGTCGTCCGTGACCAGGCCGCCGGCGTTACGAATGATGTGCGCCTCGCCGAGCGCCAAGCCGAAGATCGCAAACGTATCGATGCGCGAGTCCATGCAGGCGACGATCGCGACGTGGCGCGCCGGCACGACGGCGCGCGGGCCGGGGAAGCCGGCTTCGTGCGCGCGCGCGGTCTGCACCAGGACATCGGTTTCGGTGATCGCCATCGCCGGATCAGCTTGACGCCGGCCGGCGGCGGTTCCTGGGTCGGTCACATGCCCGTCGCGCCGCCGCCGTTCGCGGTGAAGTGGATGTAGTCGACCCATGCGTTGAGCGCCCAGCCCACGACGAGACCCGCGACGAGCGCCAGCACGACGAAGAGCGGGATCAAACGACGGCCGCGCTCCTCGACGAAGCTCTTGCCCAGCATGCCGACGGTCGCGCCGCCGACGATCATGCCCGCAATCCAGAACAGCGCGTGCTCCGTCGTCACGCCGCGCGGTTCGTGCGGGTCGCGGGCAGCCCCTCGGCAGACGGCGGGATCGCCGGACGACCGTGTGCTTGCCGTCTCAGTTCGCGCGGTGCACCGAGTCCGCAAAGGGACAAAGGTCGCAAGCCCGAACGGCCGACGCGAGCGCTCGCAAAGCGCCCCGCGAGCGTCCTGTATGTCGTACGGGGTGTCGATTCGTGCTTTCTCTTCATGAGCCGGCAGGACACTCGCTATTCTCTCGGGCGCGACTGGAGCACCATGCGAACAACCCTCCGCGCGAGCGCGTCGGCTTTGTGCCTCGCGTTTGCGCTCGCCGCGTGCGGCGGCGGCCACAGCACGTCGATTCCGGCTCTCGGTGATGGCGCGAGCACGGAGTCGACGGCGCGCTCGTCGTCCTCCGCGACGCCGCTGATCGCGGTTCCCAATCTCTCCGGCGCGCTCGCGTTCAGCGACTCCGGGCGGCGCGCGGCGAGCGCTCCGGTGACGGTGAGCCTCACGCTGGCGTACAACAATCAAGCGCAGCTCGATCAGTTCGTCGCGGACGTGAGCAATCCGCAGTCGCCCGCGTACCGTCACTTCCTCACGTCCGCGCAGTTCAATGCGACCTACGGTCCGACCGCGCAGCAGGAGCAGGCAGTCGTCACGGCGCTGCAGAGCGCCGGCTTCACGGTCACGCAGCGATTCGCCAACCGCACCATCGTCGACGCGAAGGCGCCGAGCAGCGTCGTGGAGCGCTTCTTCTCCACCGAGATGCACACGGTGCAGCAAGGAAAGTACGGCGAGCGCTTCGCGAACCTCAAGCCCGCGTCGCTGCCGGCTTCCATCGCGTCGAGCATCCGCGCCGTGTCGCTGAGCAATCTCGTCGTCGCCCGAACGAAAGTCGAAGAGGCGAGCGACGCACAGGCGAACGCCGGGCGCCGCGCGACGCCGGCCGTTCACGACGTGAGCAAGGTGCAGCCGCAGTCGATTCACACCGACGCCGGGAACCTCGTGTCCGATCCGGGCTTCGAGTCCGGCGGTTTCTCGTACTGGTCTCAGTGCGGTAACGCGAACGCGCGGATCAGCACCTCGAAGCCGCACACGGGCTCGTACTCGGAGCAGAGTGGAACAGCGACCACGGAGCCGAACGGCGACGCGGGCGTGTGCCAGCAAGTCACGATCCCGGCGAGCGGTCAGCTCTCGTTCTGGGTCTGGCAGTCGACGAACGAAGTCAGCACGACGTACTCCTATCAGGAAGCCGACCTGCTCGACTCGAGCGGGAACGTCGTTCTCAACCTCTACACGACGGTCAGCAACGCGCGCGCATGGGCGCAGAAGAGCTTCAACCTCGCGTCGTACGCGGGTCAGACGTACTACTTGTACTTCGGCGTCCATGGCGACGGCACGCCGGGCCTGCACGACTTACAGTATGTCGACGACATCTCGTTGACGGGCGGCTCGACGCCGACGCCCACACCGAAGCCGACGGCGACTCCGGTGCCGACGCCCACGCCGACCGGCGCTCCGACGCCGACGCCGAAGCCCACCGCGACGCCGACCGGCGCGCCGACACCGACCCCCGTGCCGACGGCGACTCCGGTCGCGACGCCGACACCGGCCGGAGGCTGCAACGGCGCCGCGGCTGACAGCGGGCCTTTGAGCAACTCGAGCGGCACGCTCGCGACGGGCGTCGCGAAGCCGTTCGACTACCCGGTGCAGCACGGCTGCAACGGCGCCGGGTACACCGCGGCCGTCGTGATCGACGACCCGGTGAACACCAGCTACCTCAAGAGCTACCTCACCGCTTCCGCGGTGACGCAGACCGGAACCGTCACGAACGTCGCCGTCGACGGCGGCGGCTCGGGTGACGATCCGGAGACCGACCTCGACGTGCAGACGATCTCCGGCCTCGCGCCGGGCGCGAACATCATCGTCTATCACATCGGGTCGCTGACGGATCAGGCGATCGAGGACGCCTACAACAAGGCGATCACCGACGGCACCGCCAGCGTCGTCAACTCGTCGTTCGGCGGATGTGAATCGAGCGATACGCCGTTCGAGAGCTCGACGAACTCGATCGCGCAGCAAGGCGCGGCCGTCGGCGTGACGTTCTCGGCGTCGTCGGGCGACACGGGAAGCAGCGAGTGCAGCGGGTCGAAGGGCGTGAGCGCACCGGCCGGCGATCCGTACTTCACGTCGGTCGGCGGCGTGAACTTCACGTACAACTCGTCGGGCGTGCTGCAGACCGTCACCGCGGGCAGCTCGAGCGGCGACTCGAGCGGCGGCGGCGTCTCGACGGTTGTCGCGATGCCGACGTGGCAGAGCGGCATCACCGGCGTGATCACGTCGGGCCGCAACCAGCCGGACATCGCGCTGCCGTTCGATCCGGTCGCCGTCTACACGGGCGGCGCGTTCGGCTCGTACCTCGGAACGTCGTGGTCGTCGCCGGCCTTCGTCGCGCTGATGATCGAGACGAACCAGCTGCACGGCACGAAGGTCGGCTGGGTGAACCCGACGCTGTACAGCCTCTTCAAGTCCACCGGCTACAACAGCTACTACACGCCGTGCACGTCGGGCAGCAATGGTGCCTACTCGTGCAACGCGTCGCAGTACAATCAAGTTGCCGGAATCGGGACACCGAAGGGCTGGGCGCTCGCGAACGCGCTTTAGTCTCCAAGCCCGCACGAGCAAGAGCGGGGTGGTGCTGCGGCACCATCCCGCTCTTCTTCGTTTCGCGAGACGCCGCTCAGTAGTGCGTCTCGCCCGGATACGAGACAGCGAGCTGGCTTACGGGACCATAGCCGGTCAGCGAAGAGCCAGCCGGGAAAAGTGTAAGAGCGTTGCTGACGTGCTGAATCGTGCCGGCGGCCGTCACGCCCAGTAAGGCTCTCATCCTCCATGTCCTCCACGAACGCGCGCGTGACCGGTGCGGTGAATCCCGAGCTAGCGAAAGAGCAGCAAAGCGCGACGGCTCCGCCTCCCGAAATAAAGTATTCGGTGAGGTACGGTGACGCGGTGTTCACCACGAAGAGAGCGCCGTAGCCGGCTTCTGCGAGGAGCCCGTACGCGTAGGGGGCCGTGATTGGCGCGCTCGCGGTGAAGGCCGTCGGATCGATCGCGACGATCTTGCTGCCGTCACCGACCAAGTAGACGGGCGCGCCGCCGCCGTAGACCATCGGTTGCCCCGCGGTCACCATGGCGACGTTCAGGCTCACCGGGACCTGCTTCGATGCGCCGGTGCCGTAGTCTGCGTACACCGTGCTGGTGGTCGCACCGGGCAGGACGGAAATGAGCGCCTGGCGTGCGGCGTCGTACGCAAACAGCGTCATTCCGGCGCGGGCGTGGATGCGAACGACGGGAGAACCAAAATCAGGATCCGTTTCCGTCACGTTTCCTGTCGACGGGTCGTAGAACACCGGGTCCGGACCGTTGGTCCCCACGAGTGTCCCGGGCGGGGCGGCCGTTGTCCCCACGTTGTCGCCGTACCGGTCGTAGGCGTAGATGTACCCGTTTTGCAGGACGTAGATCGCGCTGGAGCTCGTCGCCACGAACGATCGTGAAGGGCATCCGGGCGCCGCGACGTTGACGGTCGTTTGCGCGCCGCGGGCGGTGCTGTTGCCGGTGTAGATCACGCTGGTGGGACCGGTCGACGCCGGGGAAATCGTCGAATCCGGAGCGGTGCTCATTGTCGGGACTCCGCCCGGAGCGAGGATGAGATTCCCATCCGCATCCGCGGCGGAGACGAACAGCTGGCCCTTGCCCGCACCGACGATCTCTGCGGACGCAATCGATGCGGTGCCCACTTGGCCCGGAGACGGCTGCGCGTACGTGTAGGTCGCGAACTCGTTTGACGGCGACGTCGCGCCGGTGACGACTGTCTGCGCGCAGACGGCCTCGATCGCCGCCGAGAGCGTGTTGAGCTCACCGGCGATGATCGCCTTCGTGACGGAGCTCTGGCCGAGGAGATTGCCCACGCCGCCGGTCTGGTCGAAGATCTTGAACGTGAACGCGTCGGTTCCGACGGGCGCGTCGAGCGTGATCTGCGAGGTCGCCGAGCCGTAGCGGTTCGTGATGTTGACGACGTTGCCGTTGACGCTCGAGACGATGCTGGCGGCGGAAGGCGAGATCGTCTTGGGGCGCCGGGCCGCGGCTGACGTGCTGGTCGCCGTCCAATGGACGGTGAGCGTCGCGGTCGCGCGCTGGCCGCTCGACGGCGCGGCCGCACGCGGGATCGGCGACTGCCCGCCGGCGCCGCCGCTACACGCGGCGAGCACGGCCGATGCCAGAACGATTGCGAGGGATGCATGGCGACGCACGGCTAGTACACCGTTCCGACGGACTGCGTCACGATCGTCAAGATCTCGGCGCTGTTCGTCGTCGTGCCGTCGTTGAACTTGATCGAGCACGTTCCGGCGGCGACCGCCGTGATGGCGAAGACGGCTTGCGGCCCGGTCGCGTGCCCTCCTACTGCGCTGACCGCGACCGGTTGGGTGATGTCGGCAGGAACGCCCGCCGCGACGGAGCACGCCGCGGTCGCTCTCGCCGTGAAGGTGCCTTGAAACCCCGGCTCGAGCGCGAGCACGTATTGGACGGCCCCGGCGACGGTGAACGACATCGAGAGGTCCTCGACCCCGAGCACCCCCGGCGCAGGCGACGCGACGGCGTTCGACAGGGGGAAGAGCTGCAGCCCCGACTGCGCGACCGGACTGGGTGTCGGTGCGGGAACCTGTGACAAGCCGCCGGCGCCGCTGCTCCCGCCCCCGCCACCGCACGCAGCCAACAAGGCCGTGGCCGCGAACAAACCTGCAAATCGCTTCATGAAGAGGCCTCTGTCGTACGGGCAAGGGGGTGTTCCCGTACAGTAGCAGCCGGACGTTCCCGCAGCGTTCCGCGCCGCACGCTGCGAAAAGAACGTGCGCGGGACGAACCTCGCGTGCATCCAACGGTGCTCCCATGCTGGTGCACTTGGTCGACGGCACGTACGAGCTGTTTCGGCACTACTATGCGCTGCCGTCCGAGCGCGACTCGCAGGGCCGGGAGATTGCCGCGGTCCGCGGCGTGCTCGCCTCGATCCGCGGCATGCTGCGGGACGGCGCGACGCACGTCGGTGTCGCTACCGATCACGTGATCGAGTCGTTCCGCAACGGCCTGTGGCCGGGATACAAGACGGGCGAGGGCATCGATCCTGAGCTGCGCGCGCAGTTCCCGCTGCTCGAGGATGCACTCGCCGAGGCGGGCATCGTCGTGTGGCCCATGGTCGACGTCGAAGCCGACGACGCGCTCGCTGCGGCCGCGGCTGCGGCGGCCCGCGACCCGCGCGTCGAGCGCGTGGTGATCTGCACGCCCGACAAAGACCTCGCGCAGTGCGTGCGCGGGACGCGCGTCGTGCAACTGAACCGCCGCACGCGCACGGTCTTCGACGAAGCAGGCGTCGTAGCAAAGTTCGGCGTCCTGCCGGCGAGCATCCCTGACTATCTGGCGCTCGTCGGCGACGCGGCGGACGGGTTTCCCGGCTTGCCGGGCTGGGGCGCGAAATCCGCCTCGGCGGTGCTTGCGAAGTTCGGACGCCTCGAAGCGATCCCGGACGACCCGCGCGAGTGGCACGTCAACATCGCGAGCCCCGTCAAGCTGGCGCAGATTCTGCAGCGCGACCGCGAGCGCGCCATGCTGTTTCGGACGCTGGCGACGCTGCGGATCGACATCCCGCTGTTCGATGACGTCGACGCGCTCCGGTACCGCGCGTAAGTCGTCCCGCCGCCCGGTCGGGCGTCGCGGAACGCTCGCGGAACGCCCGCGCGCTACGATCGCGCCACGAAAGGGGTCCTCCCATGCACCAGCACTCGGCGCTCGTCAAACGTGTCCCGGCATTCGTGATCTCGCTGTGCGCAATCGCTCTCGCGCCCGCGCTCGGTGCTTCTCCGGCACCCGCGCCGTCAGCGTCGCCCTCGTCCGCACCGCTCGCGTCAGCCACGCCCGCGGTCGCCGCGCCCGGAGGCGGACATTCGTACGACCCGTGCGCGATGGTTTCTCAACAGGACGTCGCGTCCGCGGCCGGCGTCGCCGTCAATCAAGTGTTCACGCCCGCGACGCCCACCAAGAACGAATGTGTCTGGGCGATCGGGAACAAGGCCGGCGTTGCGGGGCAGCAGGTCGCGCTCACGGTGCAGACGGTCGATCAGGTGAAACAGGCGCACGGCATCGCGAAGTTCGGCGCGATCCTGTCCGCCGTACAAGGCATCCCGGGCGTCTCGCTCCCGAGCAACCCGGTCGTCACGCGCGCGTTCGCCGATGCGCAAGTCGTCGTCGGCCTCGGCGACCGCGCGGGTTGGAAGAACGGGACGCTCTCGGTCCTCAAGAACGAGATGCTCTTCGCGGTCAACGTCACCGGTCAGCAGAACGACGACCGAAGCCTCCTCGTCGCGAAGTCCGTCGCGCGGGCGGCGCTGTCGCACATGCCGACGCAGTGACGTCGTGCGATCGGATTACATCCCCGCCACGATCTTGGCCACTTCACCCAACCGAACGGTAGCGTGCGGGCGTTCCTGGAGCGTTCCGGATCGCGTACCGGGCGCGAGTCGCCGGGTACGCTTCCGGAACGCTCGCTCTGTAGCATGTGAATGTCAGAAAGAGGTGTTTGCATGTCCAGACGAACCGTGCTGCCCGTCGCCGCTACGCTGCTGAGCGCCGCGTCCTTGCTGGTCGCCGTCATCCCGGGCGGCGCGTCCGCCCAATCGCTCGATTCCAAGCGGCCGACGCCGCTCGTCGCGGGCGAAAACTCGGGGACCGTCGACAGTATGGTCGGGCCGCAGTTCTGGTCGTTTCAGACGAAGACCGGAAGCGCCACGATCAGCGTGCGCTTCGCGGCGATGGGTCTTTTCGGTAACGCGAGCGCTTCCACGATTCAAGTCGTGCTCCACGACGCGACCGGGAAGCAGTTTGCCGCCGAGTCGGTGACGTCAACGGGCAAACCCGTCGAAGTGCGGTGGCCGGGAACATTCCCGAAGCCCGCTACCGTGGTGCTCGAGATTCGTCCCGCCGGGTCGAGCTTGGTCCGCACGGGCGGCGATTACAGCATTGCGGTGAGCGGCGCCGTCAATTTCGCGAACGTGAAGGCGCCCGGCCCCGAGCGCATCGCCGGCACGTACTCCCTGATGGTGTGTCCGCCGACGTTGGACTGTCAGGCGGTCCGGTTCTTTGCAAACGGATCCGTGAAGGCGGCGGACGGCACGGCCGGCACGTGGACGAGCTTCGACGCCGCCGCCTCGATCTATACCGTCAAGGTCGGCTCGAACACATGGAGCTTGAAGTTGATCCCCGGCCGCGGCCTCGTCGACACCGCGAACACGAACGGCATCGTGTTCCAGGCCGTGCGATGACGCGGAACGCTTCGGGAACGGTCCGTCGCTACGCTGGCCGCATGATGCGATTTCAGACAACGTCGTGGGCCGTTGCGGCCGCACTGCTCCCGCTGCTCCTCACACCGGCTTCCGGCGCCGGCGCCGCAACCAATGAGGGCGGCTCGCAGCAAGTCGCTGCGCAAACCGGCTGCATGAACAAGTGGATGTTCGACGGCATGTGGCGCGTGCGCGTGACCAAGGTCGTGCTGACGCCCGCCACCGGGACCGACGTGAACAGCTGGGACGTCACGATGCAGTGGGCCAACGGTACGTCCTTCGCCGGTCTGAGTCCCGGTGACTCACTCAAACAAGACCTCGTCATCGCGCTCAAGAACGGCGACACGCTGTCCGCAAACGGCACGGTTTCCGGCGGATTGATCGAACAGAAGCTCGACTACCACACGTTTCCCGCTTCCGGCCAATTCACGTTCACGCAGCCGTTCAGGACCGGCGATACGCTCGATCCTGCGAACCCGCCGGTGAAACTGCTGATCACCTTCGACGTCGCGAAGTACCGCAGCTATCATCCGGGCGGAACCGGTGCGCTCTGGCGGCAGAAAACGGTCGGCCCGAACTACCGCGTCGATCTGACCTGCGGCGCGTAACGGACTCCAGCCTCGCATGTCACGCCGCAAGGACGCTTTCCTCGTCAATCTGTGGCGCGAACTCGGTCGCGACGACCCTGGGCATGCCGACTGGCGGGGCAGCGTCGAGCACCTGGCCTCGCGGCGGCGCCTGTACTTCACCGGAATCACGGATCTCGTCGCGTTCCTCTCCGAGTACACGAGGGACGCGACCGCGGGCGAAGGCGATCTCAATGCATGAGCGCTTCGTTGATTTCGTCCGGCGGGCCGGCTGCGCGGGGTTGATCGTCCTGCTTGCCGCCTCGCCGCTCACCGGCTGTTCGCGTGCGGACACGAGCGCGACGGCAGGCCTCGACGATTCGGTGCGTGCCCTGGCCTCGGGCGGTGTGGCGGTCACGGCCGACGTCACCTCCAGTACGCCGCTCGCAGCGCTCGAAGGACCCGAGTCCGCGATGCGTTTCACGCTGTGGCAAGTCCGGAACCTCGTCGCGGAAGCGAACGCGCACAACGGCTATCTCGGAAGCGAGCTCGATTCGCTCGGCACGCCGCCGGCCGGGGTGCCGCCGTTCTCCGTACTCGTCGGCGCGTGGCTCACACGGCACCAAGGCCCTCTGGCCGAATATGGGCAGCGACTGATGGGACCGCAAGACTACACGCATACCGCCGGCATCGTCTTCCCGACGATCGTCGTGCTCGCGTTCGTCGCCGACGCCGCGCGCGTTACGAAGGCGGCGGCGCGTCCCGCGGTGTTCGACCTGGGCCCGTACATCGCGGCGCCGGCCGAGGCGGACGGGATCTGCACGGACGTCTCCGCGTGGGTCAGCTCGGTCGTGAACAGCGTCGCGAATGCTCTCCAGACGAGCAGTTCCAGCTGGCTCGGCACCCTGTGGAACGCGGTCGTTGCTCTCGCCGGCAGTGCCGTGACCGCGGTGGCCGCCACGGTCTTGCAGTCGCTGCTCGGGTTCGTTACGCGCATCGCCACGATCGCGGCCCTGTTGATGCAGGTGTCCGCCATGTTCAAACCGTGGGCGGTGGCGTTGACCGCCCAGCCGTCGTCCTTGCTCCTCGCGGACGCACCACAAGGCGGCAGCTTCGATGCGACGCTGACGGCGCAGACGATTCCTTGGCCGTCAACGCTGATCGACTGCGTCAAGACCATCTCCGGCGTGAACCTCGACGACGCGTCGTATGCCGATGCGCCGGTCCGGTGGACGAAGCCGATCGGCATCCCGGGGTTGGCGTCCGTCGTGACGCAAGACGACACCCTGCGCGCCGACAAGACCGCACACTACGCGTACAGCACCGCGACGGTGCCCGTGCCCGCGGACTGTCCGAGACTGGTCAGCGCCGGTGCTCTCGGGATCACCGTTTCCGTCGAGCGATCCGACATTGCGAAGACGATCACGACGCTCGAGCGGCTGATCACGAACGAGCTGCCGTCCACGATGCAACCGTACCTCGCCCCGTACGTGCAGCAGGCGTTCCACGAGGCGACGACGGCGACGAACACATTCCGCGCACCGCACGCGAGCGCCACGATGGCGCTGCAAGAGAACGTCGCGGATCCGCTGTGCGTGCACACGCCTCCCCCAGGGACTCCCACGCCGCAACCGACGCCGCACCCGGGGGCGCGGGCGTTACCGTTCGCGCAGTGCGAGAGCCTGATCACCGACTCCGACACTGCGCCGTACCTCGACGGTGCCGTGGACATCAATGCGACGATGACGGCTGACGCCAAGCGCAAGTTCGTCGGTGTGCTCAAGTTCATCGTGAGCCTGGCTCCGAAGGAGACGGGGGCTACGGCCTACCGCAGCGATCAGATCTCGATGTGCGCCATCGGCACTCCAGGCGAAAACGGCGTGATCAGAGCAGTATTCTGGTCCGAGCCGGCCGGCGATGCTCCGTATCACCGCGCGGACCCGTTCATCGTCGATCCGGACGATCCGAACGACTGCCGCGCGATGTTCGGCCTCGATCTCCTCAACCGCTTCGACGCCGATTGTGTCGGCTTCAACAACGTCGTAAAGATTCAGGATGCGACCGCACAATACGGGATCGGTGCGTTGCCGCCGCTCGCCACCCCGACGCGCGGAGCCCTCGTGAACGTGCTGAAGTCGATCGTCCAGCGGCTCTAATTTTTCGTCTACGCAATCTCGCCAAATCCGGAGGACTCTCCATGCAATTTCTGCTCTCACCCGCAGTTCGGCTCATCGGCACGATCGTGCTGGCGGCCGCGACCACACTGCCGGCGCTCGCCGACGCATCCGCGGATCTCCGCAATGCGATGGCGGCGACCGCACGCGAGCACTCGTATCATATGACCATGACCAGCGCGGCCTCGGGAACGGTCGAGGCAGACATGATCTATCCCGGCCGCATGCACATGGTCATGAAGAAGATGAACATGGAATCAATCGTCATCGGCGACACGATGTACATGAAGCAGAACGGCGTCTGGCACAAGCTCCCGGGCGGTGGATCGACCGCGGCGTCGGACCCGATCAAGGCGATGGCCGCGAAATGGAAGCTGGTCAAAGTCGAGGACCTCGGTCAGAAGCTCGCCGGCGGATCGATGCTGCATGCGTATCGCGTCACGAACACGCGCACCCAGGCCACCGACACGGTCTTCCTCGACAGCAGCGGCCGGATGGTCCGGTTCGAGGAGGGCACCGCCGTCTTCCAACTCTCGAAGTTCGGCGAGCAGCTCGCGATCGTGGCGCCGATCTAGCATGTCGACGTCACACCGCGTCCTCATCGCCGCTCTCGTCCTGAGCGCGCTCGCGCCGCCGGCCGGCGCGATGGCACTCCCGAACGCCGACGGCAAAGCCGGGACTCACGATGGCCCCACGTCCGGGGCCCGTGCGTCGCGACGCCGACTCCCGGACCACGCCCTAAGTGTTCGCGCAAGGACCCGAAGTGCCCGGGGCCGCATCCCGCGCCGCATTAGGCGCACCCGGCCTCATTCGCGGTCCCGGTAGTCGCCGGGCGCTCTTCTAAGGTACGATACGGGAGTGGGTCTGCTCCGTATCATGCTCTTCGGGCAGCCGCGCGTCGTCGTGGACGATGGTTCGCGCGAATACCCGCTGCCGCGGAAGTCCCTCAACGTTCTCGGCTATTTGATTCTCAAGAGCAAACGCCCGCCGACGCGTGACGCCGTCGCGTTCGCGCTCTTTCCGGACGAAGACGAGGAGAAAGCGCGCAGCAGCCTGCGGCGCAATCTCTCCTATCTGCTGTCCTCGCTCCCGCCGCCGGATCAGGGCGAGCCGTTCGTCTTGGCCGACTCCGAACGCGTATCGTGGAATCCGGCGGCCCCGGCACACGTCGATGTGCTGGCGTTCGAGCGCGCGATCGCCGACGGCCGTGACGACGACGCTCTCGCGGAGTACACCGGCCCGCTGCTGCCGACGCTCTACGACGAATGGACGACGGCCGACCGCGAGCGGTTGCGTGAGCTCGCCCACGACGCGCTCGTCCGAACGATCGCGCGCGATCGTTCGCTGCGCCGCTATGACGCCGCATTGGCGTCCGCGCGCCGGCTGCTCGACGATGACCCTTGGCGTGAGGACGTCGTTCGGCAGGTGATGTCCGTTCGCTATGAAGCCGGAGATCGCGCCGGCGCGCTCTCAACGTTCGCGCAGTTCGCGGTGCGGATGCGCGACGAGATGAGCGCCGACCCGATGGACGAGACGTTCGCGCTGCGCGAGGCGATCTTGCGCGGCGGGCGCCTTGCGACGAGCGAGCCTGCGGCGGAGAAACGACCCGTCGCCGGCGGAGCGTTGCCGTTCGTCGGGCGCGCGCGCGGCATGGCACAGGCGATCGACCGCTGGCACACGAGCGCCGACGGCCGCGCCGGCGCGCTGTTTCTCGCCGGTGAGGCGGGAATCGGCAAAAGCCGATTCGCCGCCGAGCTCGCGCGCGCGATCGAACGCGAGGGCGGCATGGCGATCATCGGCGATACCGCGGCGGGCGGGGAACGCCGTCCGTACGAAGCCCTGATCGAAGCGCTGCGGTATGCGGAGCCGGCGAGATCCACGCCGAGCGGCCGCGCGAACGATGTGTGGAGCGCCGGCATCGAGCAGCTTCTCGACATGCACGCGCAGGCCACGCTCAGCGACGACCGTTCGGCACGGGTCCGGTTGTTCGGCGCAGTGCAGAGCGCGTTCCTGAAGCTCGCGCGCTCGCGTCCGCTTGCCGTGGTGCTCGAAGACCTCCACTGGGCTGGTCGCGATACGATCGAGCTGATCGGCTACCTGATCGATCGCCTCGCGACGGCACCGGTGCTGCTGATCGTGACGTACCGCGACGACGAGTTGCCGCGGCCGCATCCGCTGCGCCGCCTCGTCAACGACGTCGAGGGCGCCGGACGCGCGACGCGCATCGCGCTCGGCCGGCTCGATGAAGCGGACGGCGTTCGCGCCGCGACCGAGGCCGCTCCGCCGAGCGTGACCGGCGCCTCGCTCGAGGCGGCGGTGACGTGGTCGGAAGGCGTGCCGCTGCTCCTCTCGGAGGCGGTGCGCGACCTCGCCGCGGGCCGCGAGTTCAGCGGGGGCGACTTCCTGACCGTCATTACGGACCGCTTCGCGCGGCTGGGGCCGGAGGCCGAAACGGCGTTGAACTACGCCGCGGTCCTGGGCGCGCGCTTCGAGCTCGCAGCGCTCGCCGCCGCGACCGGCTGGCGCGACGATGCCCTCGTCGACGCGCTCGGACCTTCGATCGAGCTTGGGATCGTCCGTGCCGGAACGCGCAGCCACAGCTTGACGTTCGCGTTTTCGCATCACGTCATTCACGCGGCGACGCTCGCCCGTATCGCGGGCCCCGACGTGACGCGCATTCACGCGCTCGTGGCACGCGCGCTTCAAGCAGAGTACAGCGGCGGCGACCGGGCGATCGAGATTGCGCAGCATTTCGCCGCGGCCGGCGAGACGCGCCGCGCCGCGGAGCACTATGCACGCGGCGCACGCTATGCGCTCGGCGTCTTCGCCAACGCCGACGCCCGCGACGCGGCGACGGCAGGCTTGGCGCTCACCGCCTCGACGCAGGAGGACCTGGACCTGCGGTACGACCTCATCGCCACGCGCGAGCGCGCGTTTGCGCGATTGGGAGCCTCCGCGGAACGCCGCGCCGATGCAGCGCTGCTGAGCGAGCTCGCACGAGGCGATGTATCGCGATCCTGTGATGCGCTCGAACGCCTCGTGCAGGCGCTCCGAAACG
Source organism: Vulcanimicrobiota bacterium (assembly GCA_963818845.1). Taxonomy (GTDB): domain Bacteria; phylum Vulcanimicrobiota; class Vulcanimicrobiia; order Vulcanimicrobiales; family Vulcanimicrobiaceae; genus Vulcanimicrobium. The sequence continues at coordinate 568,352 of CAWFTO010000004.1, forward strand.
ACAAACCGGCTCGCGCCGATGCCCTCGCGCGCTTGGAGTCGCTCACGCGCACCTCGCAACGTGCCGCGGCGATCTTCGAGCGAGTCGTTGCCGAAGAGGCGGCTCACGATGGCGACTGGAGGCTGTCCTCCGCGTCCGCGGTACGCGCGGCGCGTCACTTCGAAGATCTCGGTGATGAGGACGCCTCCGTCCGGGCGCAGCTGGTTCATGTGAACGCGCTCCACTTCTTAGGTGAAGCCGCGCAGACGAGCGCGGCCGTGGCTCGGCTGCGGCCCATCGCCGAGGCATGCGAGGACCCCGTGCTGCGGTTGGAGTTCCATGGCGTCGCGGTTTCGACCGGAGGCGACGGTCGCCCCGAGGTCGCGGTCGCCGACGCGGAGCGTGCGCTCGAATTAGCGGTACTAATCGGTGACCGGTACGCCGAAGCGCGCGCACGGCACGACGTCGGCTGGGCAGCTCAGCGCGTGGGCGACAACGCGCGCGCGATCGTTGAATACGAACGCGCCATCCGCTCGCTGTCCGAGTTGGGCGACGTGCGAAGCGCGACGCCGACGCTGCTCAACCTCGCCTCGAATCTCGGCTGGTTCGGTGACTGCGACGGCGCGATGCGGATCCTGGACCAACTCGAGCCGAAGGAGCTCGATCTGCCGTGGGTCGCGTTTCAGGCGCATGCGCACCGCGGTACGACGTGGCTGCGGTGCGGTGATCTCGACCTCGGCGAGCACCATTTGCGCTTGGCGCGCGACCTCGCACTGCAGATCGGCACCGTCTCGAATGCGGTGCACGCGCAGGTGATGCTCGCAGAAATTGAAGCGCGACGCGGGAGCTTTCCTCGAGCATGCTCCGAACTGCAGGAAGCGACGACCGCATTCGTCGGGTTCGCGTTGCCCCTGGCGGCGGCCGGCGCGCAAGCGCTCCTGGCACGCATTCGTGCTGAGATGGGCGACGAGCCGGCTGCGCGAGCCGCGATGGCCCAGGCGATCGCGTTCATCGGGACGGCGCCTTCGGTCGAGCTATCGAAGTTCTGGTGGGACCTCGCCGCGGCGAGCGCACTGCTGGGCGATGACGCGACGGCGCGCGACTTCGCCGAGAACGCCGCGCGAATGTTTGCGGCCGAAGCGATGGGGGCGCGTGCCGACATGGCCGAGTCGTACAGCCGCCTCTCGTGGCACATCGACATCTTCGCCTACCTTGCCGGACGCGACGTATCGCTGAGCGTGCGCGACCAGCCCGTGAGACGTAACGCGTCCGCAGCGCTCGTGCCGTAGACGCGAGCGTCAGCCAGGCTCCGGCCGTTCGAAGGCTCTTGAACCGCCCGTTCGACTACGCCAAAGTCGAGTGCACCGCCGAAGGCTCTACGCAGCGGCTTGCGGTACGGGTACGTCGCGACGTGACGCCGCTCTCGCCGAACGTCGCGCTACCCGGCACACGAGGTAGCCCCGCGGGTGCGCTACGTCTTGAGCGATACGACGACGTCCTGCGACGGCACGCGTACCTCGCGGACGAGCATCGTCGACGGATCGACCGTGTAGTTGAACGCCGTCCCGTCGACGTCGACCGAGAAGATGGCCGGGTTGCCCGTGGGCTGGACCTTGGCGCGCAACGCCTTGCCGCCGGACAGCGCGACGAACGTCCATGACGTCGCGTTCGTCGCTGCGGCAATGGCGGGAGCCAGAACGAGCGTCGAGACGAAATTGTCGCTCACGAGCAGCGACGGTGCTCCCTCCAGCGCGGCGACGTTCACATTCTGCCGTGCGGCGGTGATGCTCAGCGCGCCGGTTTGCGGAGTCACGACCACGCGCTGCGAGCCTGCCGGCGTCGTAACGTCCGCTGCATAATCGCCCTCAGCCAACGAGGCGGGGTCGAGCGAGAACGAGATATCGGCAGAGACCGGGCCCAACATCGCTTTCTCGTGGACGTCGACGCCCTTTGGTGACGAGCTCACCGTGACGGTGCTGTTGCCGATTTGCTGTCCGTGTTGCAGGACGCTGTACACATATGTTCCGTTCGCCGGGCGCACCGGTGCCGCGAGCGCGAGGCACGGTAGGGCGCAGATCGCGGCGAGCAAGGATGCCGCCGACGGCGCGATCGTCCGAAGTCTCATGAGCGAATGCAACCTCCGAGCGCGTCGAGTTCGACGAGATCGCGTCGCGTCCCATCGTGCGGGGGCTAACAGAATCGCTAGGCGGGGTGGTTCGTGACGCCAAGGGTCGATGTCGTACAAGAGGCGGAAGGAACGCTTCGGGGGTGCACGATACTACGGCAAACGGCCGGGTCAGCTCCGGCCCCTTTCAACCGGGGAAAGGGTTTCACGCGTGCACGAGTTTCTCACCAGCACCGAGTTACAAGTGCTGGAAAGCCTCGCGGATGGGCTGCAAAGCAAAGAGATCGCGGAACGAATCGGCCGCAGTACTGCAACGGTCGAGTTCCACGTGCGAACGATGTACCTCAAGCTTCGCGCACGTTCGCGGGCGCATCTCGTCGCGCTCGCCTATGACGCGGGCCATCTTCGGCGGCGGGAGTCGGCGTAGTTGTCGCCCCGGCTCGGGCGCGGCGGCGGTAGCCGAGAGGCGGCCCACCGTTTCGTCCGGCATTTGTCGACGGTGCTCGCGCTGGCCGCGGCCACCGTGTTCCCGGCGGCTGCTTCGGCCGCGCCGGATGACGCTGCACCGGCGACCGTCACCGTGAGCGTGAAGGATTCGCGATCTCTCGAGCCGTTGCGCGCGGTTGTCGTGATCGCCGGCCCGGTCCATCTCGCCGAATCGACCGAGACGGATGGCGCAGCATCGATCTCGGCGCTGCCGCCGGGCGACTACGTCGTGACGATCTCGCGTCGCGATTATGCGACGGTCACGCAGAAGTTTCACGTCGGCGTCGATGGGGTCGCGGGGTTAGACGTGCGATTGGTCCGGACCGGGCTGCGTTCGATCGGTACGGTCGCCGTGCGCCGCCGCGGCAGGCCCGACCAGGCCACGGCGGTGTCGAGCGTGCAGCGCCTGCTTTCGGCGAGCGTCGAGCGGTCGATGGAAACGTTGCCCGGCGTTGCATTCGCCGACGATCGGCAGCCGGGCGCGACCCGCACGATTTCGCTCGAAGGTCGCGACCCCACGCGGACGGCGGTTACGCTGAACGGCGTGCCGCTCAACGTTCCCGGTGCGGCAGCCGACCTCCGCGGCCTGGACTTCGACCTGTTCGACGCGACCAGCGTCCGCTATGCCGAAACGCCGGGCGCCGCGGGAACGGTGGGCTTACAGACGCTGCAGCCGACCGGCGTCTGGCAGACCACGGTGGACGGCTCCTACGGAACGTTCGCGCGATCGCTCGTGGAAGGCTCCGTGCAAGGAACGGCGGGCCCTGTCGGGATCGCGTACAAGCACGCCGACCGGCATGAGCCGTCGCCGCTCGACGGCGATACGTTCCTCGACGCGTCGGGTGACAGCTACCGGCACGCGGCCGACAGCCGGCGATCGGGCGACGCGCTCGTGCTCTCGACGCACGGCGCACAGTCGGTCACGGTGAACCACCTCGGGTCGACCGAGCGGAGCGACGCCGCGTGCGCGCTGTGGATCAACGCCCTGCCGTGCGGATACGGGCCGGGCAATTCCGTGACGACGACGTTCGCGTTCGACAGCGTCGCGGACGCGTTCAGCGTCGGCGCAGTCGCCGTGTCGCTCTCGCGGTTTCGTTCCGTTACCGCATCCGGCGCCGACTTTCGGCAGCTGCGCGTCGCCGGCGATCCCGCGCCTTCATACGCGACGACGACGCAGTCGACGGACGGCTCTCTTCTGAGCATCTCGTCGAGCGCGGGACGCCACCAGTTCGAGCTGGATGTGTCCCGGGTTCACCGCGCTGCGGACGCATCTCAGTTCGCGACCGGCGGCGTCGAGTCGGCATCGTCGAATGCTGCCGGCGTGACCTACGCCACGTCCGATCGTATACGTCTCGGCGAGCGCGTCGTTGCAACCGCGGCGTTTCAAGGCACGTCGATCGGCACCGCGGCGGGCAGCGTGGGGAGTCTCGGTTTCGTCTCGAGCTCCGCCAAGAGCACCTACGGCGTGGTCGCGACGGGCGGGACCGCAGTGAGCCTGGCGAACGCGGGCACCCTCGTTACTGCGCCGTCGACGCTGTTCTTGGATTGCCCCGCGGGCGCCGCGTTCGGTACGGCGCCGTCGGCACCGTCCGCGCGCAGCGCGCTGAGCGGGGTGCGCGCATTCGCGGAGCACGACGGCACGTACGGCACGCTTTCCGTTCAGGCGTATGCGGAGTCGCAGCGGGGCACGTCCTATCCCGCCTTCGTCAACGCCGCCGATCTGCCGGCCGGTACACTCCCGGCCGGCTATCTCGCTGCGGCGCGAGCTTATGCCGCTTCTGCCGGCGGCTGTGGAGTCGGCGCAGCGCCCCGCGTGTATCTGTCGACCGATCTGAGCGGCGTGAACCTGGCCTTTCGCGGCGCCCACGTCGCGTGGCGGACGAATGCAATGCCGCGCGTCGCGACCAGCATCGCACTGGACATCACGTCCGCGACGGCCCGCTCCTCGGACGCGCTGTCGATGCTGCCGACGACGCTCTTCCAGAACGGCGCCCAGCTACGCGGCGTGCCCCTGGTGTCGGGCTCCGCGTCGGCCGCGTACACGCCGCGCGCGCCCGGCGTCCCCGAGCTGTACCTGGGAGTGCGGTACGCTGGTTGGAACAACGCCTCCGCGCTTCCACCGCACGCACGCTTCGATTTGGCGGTGCGCGAACAGCTGCGCCGCGGCGAGCTCGCGCTCGTCGTGAACAATGTCTTGAACCAGTATTCAGGTACGTTCGCCGGCGCGGCGTTCGCGCAGCCGTACGTTCTCGCGAGCGGCGCGGCGCTCCCCGCACTCGCCGTGCCCGAGACGCCGCGCTCGGTGTCGCTCCGTTACACCGCGGCAATCGGTCGCAACGCGCGCACGCGCAACGCCCTATCGGCGCAGTTCGGCGCGAGCGCCGCAACCGACGTCCTCGTGCCTGGAACGTTGCTTCGCCGCTGGACGTCTCCGGCGGCGCGCGACGCGTTCGAGCGCAACACCGGCGCGGCCTGTACCGCCCGGCAGTCCGGCATTGCCGACGACGTGCTGAGCACGATCAAGCGCTTCGTGAGCGGCGGCGGCCTCGCCGGCGGACAGACGCCGAGCGCCCCGGACGGCGTGGCCTTCGCGCGCGCCGACACCGCGACGGCGCCCGTGCTCGCCGTCCGCACGACTCGTGTATCGGTCACGCAAGCGATCTTCGCTTGCGGGTCGATCGTGATCGGCAGTCCGGACGACGCGGCGAAAGCGCGTCTGCCGTATCCGCCGGCGCTCTCGCTGACGTCGGTAACGCTCTATTACACGCCGTCGAAAGGACTGTATTTCGTGCAGTACCCCGCCTCGAAAAACCTGTCCCAGAAGTTTCGCACGTACGCGTTGCCGAGCTCGCCGCCGAAGGAGCCGTTCGCGCTTGAAGCGGGGCTATGCGTGGGCGAGCTGCGCCCGGTCGCGGACGCTCTTCTCGGCGACCTGTCCGCGCACTTCGGCCCGTCGCATGCGCCGGCACGTCTGTGGACCGTCATCGAGCACGCGGGCAGCGCGCGCGCGTGGTACGAGCTGCGCTCGGACGAGATCGGGACGGCGACCGCGATGCTGAACTGTGCGCACGTGGCGTCCGCGAGCACTTCCGAGCTCGGTACGGCAGCGCTCACGGGCGCGCCGCCGCCGGCGTTCGACTACAGCCCGGTGGTAGGGCTGTTCATCGTATCCGGACGCTGAAAGACCGGCATGACGGAAACATTCGTCGTCGCGCGCGTCGTTGCGAGCCTCGCGTTGATCGCCTTCCTGACGGATTGCTTCGTGCAGGTACCTCGACTTCCGCGTTCTTTCGTGGGGCCCGAGCGGTGGGCGTCTGCGGTCGTGCTCGGACTCGTCGAGGCATTTCTGCTCTTCACCGTGTTCGCGCCGAGCGCGAACTACGGCGTGAGCGCGAAGACCGAAGCAGCGACGAATGCTTGTGTGATGTGGCTGGTCGCGTATCAGCAGCACCGGTTCACCCGAAGCGCGCGCGGCGACGGCAGCGCGTTCGGGCTTCGGATGGCGGCCGCGGGAGCAGTGTTTCTCGCGGCCGCGGTGCTCGTGCGCGCCTTTGCACCGGTCCTGCCGTGACGAGCAGAATTGCTAGGAGAAATCACTGCATGAAGTGCTAAGCGATACGAAGATTTCGCGACAGGCTTCGCTTGCGAAGCACGACAAGCCGGATCGTCATCTACCAACGTTCGGAGGGAGACGATCTCATGATTTACCGGACCGTTCGGAGGTTCGTCGGTACGGCGCTTGCCGCGACCATGGCCTTCGCGTGCTTCGTGGCTTCACAGCCCGTCGCAGCCAGCGCCGCATCCGTCGACGTCTCGAAATACGACGGCCGCACCGTCTTCGAAGGAATCTACATGGGCCGCGGGCCAGTCGCCCGCGCGCTTCCCGAAGTGTGGGGCAAGGGCGACATCCTCGCAACGCTCGACCACAAGGATCCGCAGCTGCGCGCGCAGGTCGACCGCGGCGTCACGAACTTCATGGACCGCATGGCGGCCTCTGACCCGGGATTCTTCGCCGACTTCAAGCGCGACGTGACGAGCGGGGATCCTGTCGCCGTCAACGCAGCTCTCGACCGGACGTACAACGACGTTACGGCGATCATGAAGAAGGACCGCTCGGCGAAAACGCTCGCCGTACTAGCCGACACGGGCTCCTACAAGTATACGCAGACGTATCTTGCCGCGTATTTCACGATCGCCGTCGTGGTGTACGGCGTTGCCGTGCTCGTGGTCGTCATTCCCGACCAGCCGCAGCCGCTGCTCGCGTGCAGGGACGCTACGCGCGACAAGGTCGCTCAGAAGAATTGCGAGGAGCTGCGTTCCGCGGCGATCGCGATGTTGAAGGATCACACGTCGCATCTCGAGCGCGACCAGCTCGTCGTCACGATCACGCAGCGCTTCGCACGCGCCTGATCGCATGAACACCGGACGCTCGGAGCTCGTAGACGCCCGGTTCGGATTGCTCGGCTTCACCGCGGCGACGGCCGCCATCGTGTGGTCCGTCGTCGCGTTCCTGTCGCTGCACGGGGCTCTCCCGCGCAACGGATTGGAGGTGCCGGGCGAATCGGCCGTATCGCCGGTGCTCCGTCAGTTCTTGCCGCAAGGGTGGGCGTTTTTCACAAAGAGCCCGCGGGACGATGAGTTCGCCGTGCTGCGGCGGGTTCGCGGACGCTGGATTGCGTACGACGTGGGACCGCAGGACGAGGTCGAGCACCTCTTTGGGTTCCGCCGCACTGCGCGCGCAACGAGCGTCGAAGCCGGGTATCTCGCCCAACTCACCGGCGCATCGCCGCGCGAGTGCCGCGGAGACGTTGCCCGCTGCCTCGACGGCGACCGCCGGCCGAAGCCGGTCGTGAGCAACGTCAACCTGCATCCTATCATCTGCGGCGACGTCGCGTTCGTGTCGTCGCCGCCCGAACCGTGGACGTGGCGCCGCGCGCTCGGCACCGTCGCCATGCCGGAATACGAGACGAGGGCCGTCGTCCGATGCGAATGATCTCGCTTTCCGCTGCGTTCGCCGCGCTCGGCCGCACGTGCGCAGACGCCTTGAAGCACAGGCCCGTTTGGACCGTGACGTACGGCGTCGGGCGCTCATGCCTCGCGCTGTCGACGTTGCTAACGCTGACACTGAACTCACCTGACTTGCTGTACCGCGTCGGGTCGGGGATGAGCGCGCCTACGGTATGCTCGCCGCTCGCGTCACACGTCGACGCCTTCTGCCTCGCGTACGGCAGATTCGGCTACGCGGGACTGGATGCCGTGCGGTGGCTGTGCATCGCCGGTCTCGTGCTGGTCATCTCGGGGTGGCGCCCTCGCGTGACCGGTGTCTTGCACTGGGTCATCGCGACGACGTTCTACTGGAGCTCGCCGCTCACCGACGGCGGAGACCAGGCTGCGACCGTTCTGACGCTGCTGATGGTGCCGCTGACGCTGACCGATCCGCGGCAGTGGCACTGGCAAGCTCGCGGCCCAGTCCGATCGGTCGGCCCCGCAGCCGTGATCGCGGCCTCAACGATCCTCGCGATCCGGCTGCAGGTAGCCGCGATCTACCTGCACGCGTCGCTCGGAAAGGTCGCGGTCGAGGAGTGGACCGACGGAACGAGCCTGTACTACTGGTTCAACAGCGGCGTCGTGGGGCTGCCGCGCGAGATCCTCGGCTTCGCCCAACCCATCCTCACGTCGTGGCTCATCGTCCCGATGAGCTGGTCCGTCATCGCGCTCGAGTTCTGCCTCGCCGTCGGCTTCTTGCTGCCGTTCCGGCTCCGCATGGCGCTGCTCGCGTTCGGCGTCCTGCTGCACGGCGGTATCGCGGCGTTCATGGGAATCTCGAGCTTCTCGATCAGCATGACAGCGGCGCTGGTGCTCTACCTGCCGTCGGTCGGCGACGAGGCGCCGTGGGTCTGCGGCGCCGTCGAACGGGTGGCCCGACGGCTGCGACGCGGCTCGCGACGGAACTTCGCACCCGCGCACGCGCAGGCCCGGCCGTGAGCGCGTACACCGACGCGCGCCGCGGTGCGTTCTTCGCCGCCCTCGCGGTCCCGTGGCTGCTGTTCTGCGCGTTCGTCGTCGCGGAATATCTGCCGGCCAATCCGTTCACGCCGAATGTGCCTGCTGACGCACGAGTCGCGGTTCGCCAGCTCGTCCCGCAGGGCTGGGGATTCTTCACGAAGAGCCCGCGTGACGAACAGATCCATCTGTATCGCGTGACCGGCGCCGCGTATGCCGATGCTTTCGCGGGACACGAGAGCGAAGCGCGCAATCTCTTCGGGCTCTCGCGCCGTCCTCGCATGCAAGGGAGGGAGTTGGGAGCGATTACGGCTCACGCATCGGTCTCGATCGCGTGTGACGCGGACCTTCAGTCGTGCTTGAATCGTGCCCGGCACTCTCGCGAGAATGTCGTCACGACGGGCGCGAAAGCGCAGCTGTGCGGCGAATTCGTCATGACGCGCCAGGCGCCCATTCCCTTCGCGTGGGCGCACTTCGCTTCCGTCTCGCTGCCCGGACAGTACACGCACGTAGAGATTCGATGCGCAACTTAGTGCTGCGGGCGTTCTCTGCGCTCGGCGCCTGGTATTCCGCGCGCGCCGGCGCACGCTCGCCGTGGACGAACGCGTACGGCGCCGGACGCTCGGCAATCGCGCTCGCGACGCTGCTGACCCTCGTCGCAAACCCTGCGCGTAACCTTTTCATGGAGCCTGGTGCTGGCGGCTTCCGTGGTTGCGACGCCATCTCGCGAGTGAGTCTGTTCTGCATCGTTCCGCGCAACGATCTGCCGGTGGCCGCGTGGATCGCATGCGCCGTCCTGCTCGTCGTCGTCGCGGGCTGGCGCCCGCGCGCGACCGCAATTCCCCACTGGTGGCTCACCTTCAGCTTCTATGCCGGCGTCGGCCCGGTCGACGGAGGCGATCAGATGGCCGCGGTGCTCACCTTGCTGCTGATTCCGCTGGCGCTCACGGACCCGCGCCGCTGGCATTGGGGAGCTCGTCCCGCCGCCGGCGGTCAGCCGTTCGCGGCGGTCGCGACGGCGTGGCTGGCGATGCTGGTCTGCCAGCTGCAGGTCGCGATCGTGTACTTCGACGCGTTCGTCGAGAAGCTGCGCGTTCCCGAGTGGGCGAACGGAACGGAGCTGTACTACGTCATGCACGATGCGTTCTTCGGTGCGCCGAGCTACCTCGCCGGCGCGCTGCACGCTCTTGCGGCGAGCAGCTGGATCGTGCCCGTCACGTGGTCGGTGCTCTGTCTGGAGTTCCTCCTCGGAATCAACATCGTGCTGGCGCCGTCCGCGCGGCGCACGCTGCTGGTTCTCGCGCTCGTCTTTCACGCCGGCATCGCGGTGTTCTTGGGGATCACGTCGTTCGCCCTGGTGATGTGCGGAGCGTTACTCATCGGGCTCTGCCCGATCGGATCGACCCTCCGCGAGCTCTTCGACGGCGCGTCGCGCTCCCGCGCCGGGCGCGCGGCGCCCGAGACTTCAGTCCTACAATCCTACGCGTCCAGAAAGGCAAACTACTCGTGAAACTCTTCAGTGTGGTCATATCCGCGGGAATCACGGCGCTCGCGTGTACCTGTGCCGCGAGCGCATCCGTTCCGAGTGGTCAGGCGTTTACGGCCAAGCAAATCTTCGAAGGTACCGTGCTCGGCAGCGGCCCGGTCGCGGACATCGCCCAGACGACGATGCACGCGAACGCGATCGTCCGCGGTGAAGGAAAGACGTGGCGCGCGAGGGCCGACCAGCTGGAACGCGCTTTGGAGCGGGCGGATCGCGGCTCGATCGATGCGTTCGGACGGGATGCCGCCAGCGGCGACCCGGGCCGCCTTCAGCGCGCCTTCGCTCGAATCAGAACCGACTTGACGCGAATCGGGTCGCTGAAGACGCGGCACGTCGCGTACGGCAGCAACATCGCGATCGCGGTCGTCGACGCAAACTACGACATCGACTTGGTGCCGCCGGTGTTCGTCGTCATCGATTACGGGGTGGTCTACGTCCAGCCGCAGCCCATGCTCGCGGACACGTCGACGTACGAAGCTGAGCGGACGATCGCGGCGATCTCGGAGCGGCTGAAGGGACGGCTCGCCGCCGGCGGCGCGTAGCTTCGTCGGGCGCTGAGCACGAACTGGTCGAGCACTTCGTCGGACTTCGCCGCGTGCGCGGGCAGCCGCCCGCCGATGCGCAGCATCGCCCTCTCAGCGGAACCGCGAGCGCCTTGTATCGCGCCGACGGCGGCGAGGCGCTCCGCGGTTCTTCCCGGGATCGCGCGAGGTACGCGGAGAAGGGCTTGCTTGTGTCTTGGGAAGCGACTACCGCGCTCGCCTCCGTCGCAAGCGCTCTTATCGTGCTCGTCGCTTCGGCGGCCGCGGTCCTGCAGCTACGGCACTTGCGTCTCGCGAATCAGCTGCAAGCGTATCTCGACATCAAGAAGGCGTACGACTCGCCGGAATTCCAGGCGGCACGGCACTTCCTGCGGACGTGCGACATGTCCGATCCCGACACGGTGGCGGCGATGACCATGCCGATCGTCGACCCTCGCTTGAACGCAATCGGCGCACATTACCAGCACGTCGCGCGGCTGCTCAACCGCGGCGTCCTCGACGAAGAACTCTTTGCCGCTTACCATGACACTGCGCCGCGCGTCTGGAAGTCGCTGCAGCCGGTGGCCGACGCGCTGCGCCGCGGCACGGGCTCGCCGATTTGGATCGACTTTGAGTATCTCGCGTATCGCTCGCAACGCGATCGTCTGGTGGAAAAGTTTCTTGCTCGCTACCCGGCCGATTTCGTCGAGCACGCGCAGGTCGCTCCGTATCTCGACGGCGGTTTGGGGCCGCGCGATAAGGCAACCTCTCCGTAACGGCCCGCTAGATGCACGAGCGATAAAGCGCACGGGATGACCGTCTCGGTGCGAGCCGCTCCCGTGACGGACAAGATGCTCGAACCGCAGCGGTCGGACTCACCGGCGCCCTTGCACTCCTGGCCGTCTCGCCCGCCACGGCAGACCATCCTTCGGTCAGCGGAGTCGGTACCGTCGGTCGATTTCCCGACGGCGCTTCACGTGTGTCCGGGGGGAGCGGGCGAAGACGGTCACACGCTGTGCGCGGTGGTCAGGTCGATCGGCAGCAAGTACGGCTTGATCGTGCGCGACGAGCGCGGCGCGCTCCAGAGCGTCACGCTGCACCAGGGAACGATCATCGACCCGACGGGATTCGGGCTCAAGCCAGGCACGCCGGTATACATCGTCGGCAGCGTCGTCGGTGGCACCTTTGATGCCGACCGGATCCAAGCGCACCTACCGCCGGCGCGCAGCACGCGAAACCGTTGGGACGCAGCTGTTGCAGAGAGCGATCCCCGGCGGCGGATTTCAGACCCTTGGGCCAGCGCCGAAGGCGGCGGCTGACGGCGTCGGAGCTGAACGTCCGGCGCCGAGCGCGCTATTCTGTCAGGCCGGACTTCGCCATGATCGTCGTGATGTAGCCTGCCAGGGTCTGCGCGTCGCGGAACGCGGCCAGCAGATCATTCATCCATTCGCTGTTAAACTTCGAGAGGTGCTCGGTGAGCTCGTCATTATACTCGGCGATCATCTTCTCAACTTGCGAACCCGGCGACTTCCGCAGCGTGGTCAGCACCGCGTCCAGATTGGCGACGGTCCCGTGGAACTCGCTCTGAGATATCTTTCCGTCGGCGACGAGCTTCTCAAGAGACGGGTGCTTGAGGGCGGCGACTACGCCGCTCAGCACGAACGTCAAGCCGGCTGCATTCATGAGTGCTGCTCCTGTCAGGCGTTGATAATCCGGGCCGGGTCAAACTACGCCGGGAGAGCGTCCGATACCCTGCGCGGTCGCTTGGAAGAACGGCGTCGAGGCGGTGCGGGCATAAACCCTCCTTACCGGCGTGCATGGCGTGATGTCCTAGCCCTGAAGCATCGTCGCCGGCTTCGTCGTCCCGGTTCCGACGGCCGATCGCGCCGAATAATCGTGATACACCGCTCTGCGGGACACGATCGTCCTTCTGTGACGGGGACGCGTTAGCGGTGGAGAAAAAGAACGCACAATGCCTCTTGAGTTTGATGCGCGACGTGCGGTGAGATCAAAGGTGTGCTACGCCGCGCACTGACGGGTCGATAAAGAGATGGCTGACGTCCGTGAGCTTCGCGCGCTGTACCTCGATACGATGGAGAAGATTCTCTGCAACTCCATCTACCGCGACGCGAGCTTCATTCCAAACGAGACGACGCAAGCGCCGCACGATCCCGAACTGCGGGAACAAGGGAAGGACTGGCCGGTTCAGGCGCATACGATGATCGGGCTTCGGCGACTGAGGCACCTGCGCGAGTGCGTGGAAAAGGTTCTTCAAGACGGCGTTCCCGGCGATCTGATCGAAGCGGGAGTATGGCGCGGCGGAGCGTCGATCATGATGCGCGCCGTCCTTGCGGCGTACGGCGTCGACGATCGACTCGTCTGGCTGGCAGACTCATTTTGCGGCCTGCCGCCCCCGAATCCTGAACGATATCCGGACGACGAGGGGATGCACTTCGAAGGGTTCGCCGACTTGGCGGTTCCCCTCGACGTTGTCAAGGGAAACTTCGAGCGGTATGGCTTACTCGACGACAGGGTTCGGTTCGTCGCCGGATTGTTCGCTCAAACGCTCTCCGGGATTCCGAGCAGTCAGTTCGCCGTCATTCGGCTCGACGGCGATTTGTACGAGTCGACCATCGATTCGCTCAACGCGCTGTACCCGAAACTCGTGCCGGGCGGTTTCGCCGTCATCGACGACTACGGCGTCTACCCGGCATGTCGTGCGGCAGTGAACGACTACCGCGAGCGACACTGCATCGTGGAGGCGATCCATGAAATCGACTGGGCGGGTGCGTTCTGGCGAAAGTCGACGCCGCATCGATGATCCTCGCCCGCTCACCGCTCGCAACGGAGCGTCGCGCGGCGTGAGAGCGCTATGCTAGGCTGAAACCCATGCTGATCTCGTCGTCTATGAGTGGCGCCCAGCCGTCACTTCCGGGTACTGCACGAGAGCAGCGTCCCGGCCGAAACCGTGCGCGCCACGCGGACGACGATCGCGCCGCAGCGGTCGGTCCGGTACAGGCGAACTCCGCGTGTCCCAAGCGCCGAGACGGTGCGGGGCGACGGATGGCCGAACAGGTTGTGACGGCCAACGCTGATCAGCGCGACGGCGGGATGCACCGCAGCGAGGAATTCGGGTGAAGAGGCGTAGGCCGAACCGTGATGGCCGACCTTGAGCACGTCTGGGCGTAGTCACGTTTATTGTTAGACTCACGGTTATTCATCACGGAAAAATCGTCGCCGCGAGGTGTATCACCGAAATCGGGGCACGTCGGAAACGTATCACGGAAACCAGTCACGACTATTGGTGAGTCCCGCGTCACGTCAGCGTTATTCCGACGGTTCGTCTGTCTTGAATGTGCGACGCATGAACTTCCGTTTTGAGTTATTTCCGGCGAATCGCATCTCTTTCGCGGCTGCCGCGATGCTTGCGTAGCGTGGCTCGATCTCGGCGATGCGCCGGGCGAGTTTTTCCAGTTCCGCTGCCCACGGAAGTTCGTCGTTAGGGCGGTATAGGCGCAGTCCTCCGACCATCGTGGTCGTAACTAGCCGTTCCCTCACGAGCGGTTGCAGCAGAGACTCGGCGTTGGAGTTCTGCGAGTCGACGTTCGTGGCCCGGGCAATCGTCCTGGCGTCGATAGGTTGCACAAGGTGGAGAAGAACGATCGCTGCCGTTCTCGGCTTCGTGCCGAAAAGGTGGTGCGGTTGTTTCGCCGTGTCGTGTCTTCGACGACGGGGGGTAGGCCGGTGGGGTCCGAGCGGATATTGTTCCAAGCGCAGATCATTCGCGTTCCCGATCGCGCGGAGTAGGTCGTATAGCTCGGGCTCGAATGGGGAGCGCCGGTCGATCCACACTTGACGGTTCGAGTTCGTGCGGTGCTCCGGGCGCTGGGCGTTCGTATCGTCGTACCAGCCCTTCCCGCGCAAGTCGAGTGACGACTCTCCAGACGTTCTCCGGCCCGGTTTTAGCTGTTTCTGGTAGGGCGGCCAGACCAGGTTGGTTCGCTGGCCGCGATTTCTGCCAGCACCTTGGTGTGCAGGTGCTGGCCCAAGATGAGTGGCGGATAGCCGTCTCTCTTGCCGAACCAGCCGGCGCGCCAGACCTGGAAGGCATCGGCATGGCACTGCCGCGGCCGCTACATCGGTCCTTTGCCGTCACCGCCACCGTTTCGTAGTTGGCGGTGATAGCCGCCGCGAGCGACCGGTAGACCGGGCACTTCTCCGCCAAGGCGATGAGGAAGCGTCGGTACTCGTGTGCGCCAGCATGGTGGGTCGCCAGGGAGAAGACCCGTCGCGAGCCCGACGGTGTTGGATCGGAGGACCTTCGCCTTTTCGAGCGCGGTCGATGTGTACCAGACCGAGGCGTGGGGATTACAGAGGACCCGGGACATCTGCATTTCGTCCGCCTCCCCAGCGACCGCGAGAAGGACGAGCATCCGCGATCGCAAGGCCGATCCGAACATGGAGGACTCCGCGACGGCGGGGCCGGATCGGAAATGGTCGGGAGCCCCCAGCGGAACCTCGCCTGCGACACCGATGGACAGCCATAGTGGTCCACGAGCTTGCGAAGCAGCGCCAAGAGGTCGGGCAGAGCCGCATGGGCGCGGTTGATTCCGACGTACTTCCTCCCCCCGGGGCGCAGTCTCTTCGCCACCAGGCCGCAGCGGATGAGCCGCTCCACGGCTCGGAACGTCGCCGCGCTGTCCTTGCGCCGGAGCCGGGCGAGATCGCGTACGGTCATCGGGCCGTTCGCCGCGAGGATCGCGAGGATTTGGGTTCGCGCGGAGGACCCGAAGAACGGCGGCATCGCCCGGCCGCGGTAGGAAGGCTTCTCGACATGCTGGTGCCGGTCAAGGGCGCGCTGGCGCTTGGCGAACTCGGCGAAGGTGCCGGGCGGCGACGGAAGGCCGTTCGCGTGGGCGACCACGGCCTGCTGGTAGCGGCGCTTGCGCCCCTTCTCGTCGAGGTCGCGCCACGGCTTGCGCCAGCGTCGCGTCTTGAGATTGAAAGACCGCCCTCCGTTGAGCGGTCGCGCGTCTCTGGCCATCCCCGTGCTCCTCGCGCGACGTCGATCGCCGCGCGCGTCGTCGGCGGCGGCGCGACTGCGCCGGCGACGCGGCGCGGCGGGCGGATTCGACAGTTCTCCGATCGTGACTCGTTCCATGGTCGGAGAGCCGGACAGCGTGATTGGCGAAGTCGTATAGACGCGTCGGATGCTTCAAGCGGGAACCGAGTGAAGTCGTCGATGGGCTGCTGAAGGGTAAAGAAAATGGCCGATCCCATTTCCGACGGTCTGGTGGTGCGAAGTCGCACTACCCGCGAGGACCGTGTCTCGAAGATCGGGCCCGTCGAACTGTATCGTTCTCGGGACCGCGTCGTCGTATTCGACGGAACCGATGTCGCCCGCACGCACGGCCCCGAACTCCACGGTAAGATCATCCAGCGAAACGCGAAGGACCATGCGAAGATCGAGGCTTCTATAACGCTGCCACCCAGTGCGATGGTCAAGCTCCTGGAGGCGCTGAACTCCATCGACGCGGTGCGCGAGACGGGAACCGTGCTTGTCGTTCCGGCCGACGGCGATGTGCCCCCTGGTCGGCTGCACGACGTCATTCAGGCGCTCGTCTCCCGGCCGGAACTGCTGCGCGGACTCGACGACGATACGATCGTTAAGCTCGATACTGGATTGCATCAGGTGCGGCGTCTGGCGACGATGCGCGCCGCGCTAGAAGACCTTGATGCGCTTCTTTCCGATGGCGTTGCCGACGAGCACCCGTACCAGAAGTGGTGCTGGCGCAACGGATGGGCGTTTGGCATCGAGTATCGCGAGCGCGACGAGACGCGGTCGATCGCGGCGGAAGATCGCGTGGACATCCTTATGCCGCGTCTTACGGGCTATCGCGACGTCGTCGAGTTGAAGCGCGCCGACGCGGCGCCGATTTTGTGCGACAAAGAGCGTGGAACGTGGTATTGGTCGAATGACGCTGCGCGCGCCATCTCGCAGACGTTGCGTTACGTCGATGTGTTTAATGCACAGGCCGAGCACGGTTTGCGAGACCATGCCGAGATCGTGGCATACTTCCCGGTCGGCACGATCGTCATGGGGCGTTCGGAAGGCTGGACGACGGACCAGCGTCGGTGGCTTGTCAGACTTAACGCCGCGTTGCATGGCGTGCATGTTATGACGTATGACGACCTTCGGGGTCAGGCCGCCCGGATGCTAGAGATCGTGTCGCAACGGTAAGCTGTGGTGCGTGCGATCTATGGCTATTTTTCTCCGCAGACGTGCGCGAGTGAGCGCCTGCGGGACGTCATTCACGAGGACTTCGACGTGAACCAGGAACGAAGGCGGTCGGTTCGCGCCGGAACGAAGCTCGCCCGAGCGCGCAACGATGTGAGCGCCGAGCGTACCGATTCGTCGGTTTGCCCGCTGCTCCAGTCGAAGATGATTCGCAAAGTCGTTTCGTATGGGCACCCGGTGCGCTCCGCGGCCTTTCCCACCGCCACGTCGTCGGAGATGATGCCGATGCCTCGTATAGACGCGATTGCCAAGGCTTCTGCTTCCGTGTCTCCCATGCGCGTTGCAAGTCTGATCGCTTCCGCGATCTCCGTCGGCCGCATATCCGCAGCGGCCGGTTCGATGCGTTCCGCCCTTAGCAGTGTTTCGTCCACGCGAATCCGGCGCGCCCGCGTAGTATCCTCGTATATGAATAGCGGTTCTGCGCGCGCAAGGGGGCCAAGAAGCAACCTGCGCGAGCCGATCAGATCCGCGGCATGACCGGTGGCGAGCAGATTCAACAGCGAACCCGGATCGCAGGCGACGTCGATCAGGTCGCTACTCCGATTGGCGTGTCGAGACTCGGCTCCGAGTCGTCGTCGCCCGCTTCGGGAACGCGGTGAAGCAGTTCGCGGGCGGAGAGACGGTCGGTGTGCAGGAACGCCGCGACATCGGTCTCCGAGAGCACACCGCGAGCGTTCAGCGTGGCGACCAGGAACACGTAGCGGAATGGCAGACGGTCGAGCGGGCGTCTTTCAAACCCCAGAATGGTCTCGGCTTCGAGCGGTTTGAATCCGCGCTCGCGCAGCATCTCGTACGTTCCGGCGGTGATTCGCCCGATTTCTTCGAGCCGCTGTGTGACGGCCTGGAACGAAACCTCGAAAAACTGGGCCAACATCAGGAGATGGGCGACCTTCAGTTCTCCCTCCGCGTCGCTCAGGACTTCCGAGAAGCGCCGTGAGACGCCCGTTCTCGGCATGAGGAAATGCGCGGCAAAAGCGTCGGCGAACTGTTCGCGGCGATCACGCCGGCCGGGCTTCCATTCTTCGGTGACTTCGAGTTCGTACCGTTCGGAAAGGTAGTGCGCGTATTCGTGGCAGAGTGTCCAGCGGACGCGCCGCGGATCGTGCGCCGCGTTGAATCCGACGAGAGGTCCGTACTCACCGCTGTAGGCGAACATTCCGGAGATCTTCGTGGTCCGGAGTTCCTCAAGGCCGAAGATCCGCAGCCCCGCGTCCTCCTCAAATACGACGCGCAGGTCGGGCAACGGACCGTCTCCGAGTCCCAGCCGCTGCCGTTCCGTGGCCGCCAACTCCTCGGCCGCGCGTTCCATGCTGACTGCGCGCTCCAAACTGAACATCGGCGGTTCGCGTCGCACAATGCGATCGTTTGCGAGCTTCTCCAGGTGGACGTAACGCCGACCGAAATCTTCGAGCGCGTCGAGTGCGGTGCGTGACTCGTCGGAGCCGCGCAGTGAGCGGAATCTCACTGTAGCGGACGGGTCCGGAACGCCGAGGCTAACGAGATCGCGTACTGACGAGTCGACGCTTTTCGCGATGGTGTGAAGCTCTAGTTCGTTGACGTGCCGGTGTCCCGACTCGATTGCGATGAGCGTCGGCCGCGATATGCCGAGGACCTTCGAGAGGTAGTCCTGCGTCTTCCGCGCCTTCTTCCGCGCGTACGCGATGTTTGCGCCGACGACCACCGGATCGACGTCAAACGGCATGTGCCAACCGCTCCTCGGCGAGGACGTCGGCCACGTGCCTGCGTAGCAGGTTAATCGTCGAGGTGATCGCGCCCGCGCGTTCGCCGGGATCGTGATGTTCGATCGCGGAACGCAGAGTTGGCTGCAAACGAACGAGAGCGCGCCACGGGTCGGCGGCCCGCAACGCCGACGAAAGTCGATCGGCCTGGAGCCGCCGAAGGCTGGCAGGGTCGTAGGCGCGCTGGACCGCCGGAACCGCCGTGTATGGCGTCCGGTCTCTGATACCTGCGACTCGCAGCGAAAAGCGTCGGAAATCGCATGAGCCGCACGCGCCGCAGCCGTCGTTTTCGTCGGTGCGTTGTGGCGCGTCGCACGACGACGTCGTCCAGATCAGGTCGCGAGCGTCCATCGGGATGTCCGCGATCATTTGCGCCTTCGTGCGAAAGCGGTTGGGATAGCGTACCGCGGCGCCGTTCATCAGAAGCTCGGAGACGCGTGCCCAAAGGTGCAGGGTCTCAGGGTGCAGCACTTGCGACGACTCGTGCCGGGTTTGCAGGCTCGGGATCGGCAGGTTGAGGATTCCGATGCCGTTTTCGCTTACGGAAACCGCGTGCGACTCGTACGCCGCGGCCACCGTCAGTCCAGCGGCGATAGCGAGCAGGCCGCGCGTGCGCTGGGTCCATTCCTGCTTCACTGGCGGTTCGACGAGATGGAGGTCTCGCACGCGGTGGAAAACTGCTCGTTCTCCGTAGCGCATCTTGAGGCGCTTTGACAGCTTCGATATGCGGGCGGCCTTACGCGAGTTGGTGACGAGCGATACGAACGCCACGCGTTCGGCGCCGTCGTCGAGTGCGCGGAATGCCCCGCACAGGCTGTCGAGCCCCTCGCTCAGGAGCACGATGGACGTAGCAGTCTCGTGTTCGAGCGCCAGGCGCCTGTGCCGGCGGTCGCGGTGCACCGAACCCGGAGCGCGTTGCACAAGGTTCAAGGCAACGATGTCGCCGGTCGCGGACCAGATTAGCTCCTCGATCGACGAACGTGCAATCGTCCACTGCGCGAGGCGCGAGACCGGGAACGTGACTTTCAGTCTGCGAGTCCAGCCGCGCACCGACCGCGGCATAAGACGGTCCGCGGCGTACAGCGCGGACATAAACTCGAAAAGTTCCAGGATGTGCTGCGAGTCAGCGGCGACCGTGAACGGAAGCAGATAATCCAACCTGCTGCGTACCTCCAATCGTCGTCCGTTGCCGTCGACCTCAACCGTCAGCGCGCCGTCTTCGATGCGGACGACGACCGTGGTGGAAGTCATTCTTTCGGCACGATGACGAAGTCGAGGAGCGATTTCTGATCGTCCTTCGCACGCTTCGCCGGCGTGCTTACCGGCTCAAGGCCGCACGTTGTCTCGAACAGGTTCAGTAGTTCCCGACGCGCCTCGGCTGCGTGGCGCCGCATCGCCGATTGGCACTCGGCATCCGTGCGCCCGTCGTTCGGGTTACGCTGCTGGTCGACGCAATCCATGACGCTTTCGATTGCGCGGTCCGCGAGATGTTCGAGGATTCGCGAGGGCCGGTCCCCGTCGTCGATCACGAGTTGCATGCAATCGGTGAAGTGCTCGGCGCCCAGCGTCCCCGTCGTCGATCGTCGAATGGCTTCCAGCGCCTGATCCGCGCCGAAGAGCCCGTTGCGGAGGTCGAGTGCTGATTTCGCGCGTCCGTAGAGCGCGCGCAAGTCGGGCACGTCCTTCCTGAACTGGTTCGCGACGTACCGGGCGAGATGCGCCGCGGCGCGATCTTGCGTCGACGTTGAGCACAGGGTGCCGCGAACCGAGCGGAATCCTTTGCCAAGCGTTCGAGCGTACCGGTCGGCGTCGGTCATGCCGGAACTCTACAGGACGCGCCTTACAAAGTCAATGATACGTCGCAGGTATGCGCTACTCCACCGTACTTTGTCGTATTGGGCAGCGAGGCCCGCGCGACGAGTTCGGCGCGCGGATGAACCGAAAATAGCCCGAGTGCGCCCGGATGAGAAACCGGTCTGACGAGCGGGGTGACCGTTCTTAACAGGAAGCACCACGGACCGACGGCCCAATCACGCTGGCCCTCGGGCACCTGGTCGGGCTTGACACAGTCGGCAAGGATCGCGGTCGCGACCAGGCCCCCACAAAAGGCCGCCGGGCGTGGTTCGGGGACGGCCTCTATCTCGTCGCGGAGATCGTCGACGGCCGCCCAGTCGACGCGCAGTCCCGCGTGAATGAAGATGGGACCTCGGTAGTCGGTGTACCAGGTCCGGTTCTCGACGCGCTTACCTGCATAGAGGATCGCCCAGGTCCACGGTTGGCGGATTGAAAGCGCGCGCGCCGCCGCCGCCCGGCCCGAGTCGATGTCCGTCTCGGCGGCGCTCTGCGCGAGCGTGTGCCAGGCTTTTGAACCAGCGAGCATAACCGTATCAATCATACAGGTATCAATGAGAGTCGTAAAGGTGATACGGTATGCGACGGGCCGATGACGTCCCGGCCGTGGCGGCATGGGTCGCCGCGTCCCCGTCCGATGCGACCCACCAGTATGCCAGCGTCGTCCGGCGGTTCGTTCGCGAACGCGCGAGTGCGGACTTCGCGATCGTGAGCGAGAGCGATCTAGTCGATTTCGCAATCGCGATTTCGTCGCCGGCGGCACGACGGAAAGCAGTAAGTGCGCTGCAAGAGTTTTTCGGATGGCTGCTCGATGGGGGGAGCATCGAGCGAGATCCGGCACGGCGCTTGGCAGCGCGCGTGCGAGCGGCGGCGACGACCGCGGCGTTACGCGAGCGGCTGCTTGCGGCCGGAGTCGGCACGAATGAGGTCGATGCGCTGTCCTGGCGTGACGTGATGTGTGATCTCGTCGCTGGAGAAGGGCCGTGTAAACGGTTGAACTTGCCGACGACGGCACAGGCGACCGTGCGGTCACTTGCGTCCGCGCTACTGAGGCGAATGGCGCGAACGCCGGTCGAGCGCATGGACGAGCTACTGGACGGCCGGGTCACGTAACGGAGGCGCGAGCAGTAACATATCGAACATGTGTTCGAGAAGCGCGCGGATTCCCTTTGTACAGCAGCGGCTCCGCGCGCTATGTCGGACTCGGACCGCCGAGGCCGCAAAGTGGCTTGCTTCGAGCATCGTCCGCTGCGGGCGGCTTCCGGAGAGGATGGCGCCATCGGCCATAAGCACGGCAGTATCGTCCGGCAATCGAGGGATACCTCGATCGCGGGCGATGGAACGGTGCCGCCACGCGACCCATTCGAGGCTGGCCTCCCCGACTACAGTTTCTCCCCTGACGTCGCGAAGGCCAGCGTCGCGGATTACCCCGATCATGCCTTCCGCGCCTCCGGGGCGGCCAGCCGCTTAACTTGTTCTACAATGGGAACCAGCCATGAGCCCCAGGTCGCACTGGGTCTATGCCGTCGGATTGCGAGCCGGTATACTGTCCCGTAACTAGGGCAGGCGTCGTCAGACCTTGGCCCTCCGTCGCCATCTCGCCGCGTTCGATCCTCGTCCGTCCGCTCGAAGCGAAGGAAGCCGGACCATGCGCTTCGGGTGCTACGCATCAAGGAGTCCTCGTGGTAAATCGCAGCCTAAACCTGATGTTGCCCGCCACCGGCCACGTTGAGGAGCACTGAGCCGTGCCGCGGATCTTCGACAATATCACGCAGCCGTTGCTGCCGGCGCTCATCGACACTCTCAAGGTCTCGCATCGGGCCGATTTTTGTGTAGGTTATTTCAATCTTCGCGGCTGGAAGAACTTTGCGCCGATCATCGCTCCATGGTCCGGAGCCGACGACCAGTGTGCTCGCGTTCTGGTCGGAATGCAGAAACTTCCGGAAGACGTTCTTCGGGATGTTGCGTTTGACGGCGAGCCCGACGACATGATGGACAATCAGCGGGCTGTGCGTCTCAAGGCTCAACTCGCGAAGGACTTCCGCAGCCAGTTGACCATCGGAGCGCCCACGAATGCGGACGAGACGGCGCTGCGCCAACTTGCGGATCATTTTCGGTCCAAGCGCGTTCGCGTGAAGCTCTTCCTGCGCCATCTTCTGCACGCGAAGCTGTATCTTGCATTTCGCGACGACAAGGTGAATCCGCGCACCGGCTTTATCGGAAGCAGCAACCTCACCGTGTCTGGTTTGTCGAAGCAGGGAGAGTTGAACGTCGACGTCCTCGACCATGATGCGACTAGCAAGGTCGAGCAGTGGTTCAACGATCGGTGGAATGATAAGTGGTGCCTCGACATCTCGGATGAACTCATTAACGTCATTGAAGAAAGCTGGGCGCGGAGTACCCCGCCCACGCCTTACCATATCTATATCAAGATGGCGTACCATCTTTCACGGGAAGCGCGGATGGGGCTTTCGTCATTCAGCATTCCAAGAGATATGAGGACGAAGGTTCTCGCGTTTCAATCTGCCGCCATTCGGATCGCTGCGAATCATCTGAATCGGCGAGGCGGTGTGCTTCTCGGCGACGTCGTTGGCCTTGGAAAGACGCTGATGGCGACCGCGCTCGCGCGCATATTCGAGGACGACTACGGCTTCGATGCGCTGATAATCTGTCCCAAACGCCTCGTGAAGATGTGGCAGAAGTATGCGGATGATTACCGCCTGCGTGCGCGGATACTGCCGCTATCGCAGGCGATCAGCGGTGCTTCCGACGCTGCGGCGGTACCGCCTGGTTATCATAGACGAAAGCCACAATCTTCGGAATCGCGAAGGGAAGATATATCGGTCGATTCAGGAGTTCATCCGGAAGAACGAGTGTCGGTGCATTCTGCTCTCCGCGACGCCGTACAACAAGACCTATGAGGACCTGTCGAGCCAACTACGTCTTTTCTTGGACGAAAGCAAAGACATTGGGATTCGTCCGGAGCGTCTGATTTCCGAAATCGGCGAAATCGAGTTCAGGAGACGCCACCAGGCCTCGCCGCGGTCCCTCGCCGCTTTCGAGCATTCGACTTTTGCCGACGACTGGCGCGAGCTTATGCGGCTCTACCTCGTACGGCGCACACGCACGTTTATCAAGGAAAACTACGCTGAGGTCGATCCCGCAAATGGCAGGTACTACCTCTCCTTCGAGGACGGGACGCGAGCCTATTTTCCAGATCGCATTCCGCTTACGGCGGAGTTCAGTCTCAATGACGATCAGCCGCGCGATCAGTACGCCCACCTGTTCGACACGACTGTCGTAAACACGATCGACCGCCTGGCTCTGCCACGCTACGGTCTGGGGAACTACGCAAAGCCCGACCTCGCCGTAACGCTCACGCCGCGCGAGATGAAGATTGTCGACGACCTTTCGCGCGCTGGCAAGCGTCTTATGGGCTTCTGTCGGACGAATCTTTTCAAGAGGTTGGAAAGCGGCGGCGAGTCGTTCATCCTCTCGATGCAACGACACGTCCTCCGAAACTACGTATATCTCCACGCTCTCGAAAACGATCTGCCGGTACCGATCGGAACCCAGGACGCCGCGTTTCTTGAACCGCAGAATAACGACGGCGACGAGACGGACGGCGCAGGCCTTGACGCAGAGGGCGACGCGAGTCCGGGCGCCATTCCGGGCACCGCGTCCGCTCTGTACCTGTCCGCGGTCGACGACTTCAAGAAAAGAGCGGGCGAAGCATATGACGGCCTTCGCGCTGGAACGGGCAAGCGTTTCCGCTGGCTCCCAGCGTCCGCATTCACAAAATCGCTCAAGGCGGATTTGTCGAAAGACGCCGAATCGCTGCGACAGATACTGGCGCGCGTGGGTCGTTGGCGCCCCGAGGACGACGCCAAGTTGAACCGCCTTCACGAACTCATAACGAAAACGCATCCGGAGCGTAAGATACTGGTCTTTACGCAGTTCGCAGATACTGCCGATTATTTGGCGGGACAGCTAAAGGCGCGGGGCGTGGGCCGGCTTGAGGCTGCGACGGGTGATTCGGCCGATCCGACCGATCTGGCTATCCGGTTCAGCCCGGGTAGCAACGACGCAAGCGACATACAAGGAACCGATCAGGAACTACGCGTTCTCATCGCGACGGACGTCCTGAGCGAGGGTCAGAACCTCCAGGATTGCTCGATAGTCGTGAACTTCGACCTGCCGTGGGCGATCATCGGCCTCATTCAACGAGCGGGCCGCCTGGATCGAATCGGTCAGAAAGCGGCCAGATCCTTTGCTACTCATTCCTTCCCGCGAAGGGCGTCGAGCGCATCATCGGACTTCGAGCACGTGTCCGCCGCCGCTTGAAAGAGAACGCGGAAGTCGTCGGTACTGACGAAGCGTTCTTCGAGGACGAAGACGCAGCGGCCGTCTTCGACATCTACAACGAAAAGGTGAACGCCCTCGACGGCGAGGACTCGGCCGAGGTCGATCTTTCTTCGTATGCCTACCAGATTTGGAAGAACGCGACGACAGCCGATCTTCCTGGAAAAGGTCATCCACGCGCTCCCAGACGTGGTGTACGCGACGAAAGCAATCGAGTCGCGCCTTGATGGAGCGGAGGGCGTTCTCGTCTACGTCGCTACCGGCGGCGGCGAGGACGCACTGGCGCGCGTCGACCGCTCTGGGAAGATTATCACCGAGAGCCGGTACGAAATCTTAAAGACGGCGGAATGCCGCCCAATTGCATCGGGTTGCAGCGGATGGACGAGCATCACGAACTGGTCGCGCGCGTCGCGGCTGCCCTTGTGCGGGACAGCCCCGCCGTAGGCGGGCAACTTGGAAATCCGCGCGGAGCGCGATTCCAGGTATACGAGCGGCTCAAGGCGTTTCTCGAATCGGGGCGACTTGTAAGTGATCCGGCCTTGCTCAAGCGCGCGCTGAACGAAGTCTACGGTTATCCGCTGCGCCCTCCCGCGATCGACACGCTCAATAGGCAGTTGCGGTCCGGTGCTTCCGACTCGACTTGGCCGAAGTCGTAATCGACCTGTACCAAACCGACTCGCTGGCGATCGTCGATACGCCGGACGAGACGAACCGCCCACAGCCGCAGATCATCTGTTCACTCGGACTTGTAGACGACCATGGTGGATAGCGTTCGCCTTCTCGACCGTGCGTTGACTCAACGCCTGCTCGACGAAGGTGCGCTTCGTCGGCTGTTCATCGAAGAACTCGGCTGGGATCGCTGCGCGACTGAGTTGCGGATCAACGTCGACGGGTCCGAGGTGCTGTTGACGGGCATCGCGCAGAAGCGCAGTCTGGTAGGTTCGAGTGCGCTGCCGGGGACGGGCTCCCGTTGCAAAACTACGCACGGCGTGCGGCGATCGAACTCGCGGTCGCGAAGCGCGTGCGGGAGCATCTCATCGTTTTCACGTCGGATGCGCGGCGGCAGCAGATTTGGCAGTGGACGAAACGCGAGATCGGACGACCGGTCCAACGACGGGAGCACGCCTTCCGTCGCGGACAGAGGGCGGATTTACTCGTCCAGGAGCTGTCGCGCCTGGCGTTTTCGCTGGAGGCAGAGGAGCAAGGGATAACGGTTGTCGACGTGGCGGGTCGCGTTCGCGCCGCGTTCGACATCGATCCGATCACTAAACGCTTCTACGACGGCTTCCAAAAGGAACACAAGGCGTTCCTCGATGAGATACCGCGGTATCGGCGACGAGGCGACCTGCCGGTGGTATGCGTCCATTATGCTGAACCGCTTGATGTTCGTCTATTTCGTTCAGAAAAAGGGGTTCTTGGAAGGCGACGTTCTCTATTTGCAGACGAAGCTCGCCGAAAGCCGACTGACAGCATCGAACGCCTATCTTTCCGACTACTTGTATCCGCTGTTCTTCGAGTGCCTCGCGAAGCCGGCGGATGAACGCGCGACCGCGGTCGCCGGACGCATCGGTCGGGTGCCCTATCTAAACGGCGGCCTTTTCAAGCGGCACCAGATCGAACTCGACTACCCAAACATCCGGATTGCCGATTCGGCGTTCGAGGGTCTTCTTAACTTCTTCGATGCGTATCAATGGCATCTCGACGATCGTCCCGCAACTGACGGAAACGAGATCAGTCCGGACGTTCTCGGCTACATTTTCGAGCGATATGTCAATCAGGCTCAGATGGGCGCTTACTACACGAAAGAGGACATCACCGAGTATATCGGCTCATTCGCTATATTGTCGCGACTACTCGCGATGGTGGCTGGCCAGGACCGCAACCGGCGGGACTTACAAACGATGTGGGTTCGGCTACGCGAGAACCCGACCGCTATATTTTCAAGGCCGTCCGCCATGGGAACGACGTACCGCTACCAAAACATACGCCTTTGCCCGGGGTGCCTGCTTCGAGCGATGTCGCGCTTACTGCCGAAACTTGGACAGAGATGCAGCATCGGAGGTCGCGCTACGCCGCTCTACGCGCGCAAATGACCGATGGTGGAATAGCGGACGCCGAGGCGTGTCTACGAGAGAATCTGGATCTGCGCCAACTTGTTCAGGATGCGATCGAAGGTACGGAAAATCCCAACTCGTCGAAGCGTTTACTCGGCTGTAACGGAGTTGACGGTGTTGGACCCCGCTTGCGGATCCGGCGCCTTCCTCTTCGCGGCGATGAATCTGCTGGAACCCATCTACGAGGCGTGCCTCGACAAAATGGGGGTGATGGCAGGTGGCGGGGGATTTCCTGATCACCGCGAGAACCTCGAACGATTCGCCGCGATCGTGGCGCAGTCGACTGAGCACCATCCGAACCAGCAGTATTTCATCCTCAAGCAGATCGCGCTTAGAAATCTCTACGGGGTTGACATCATGGAGGAGGCTGTCGAGATTTGCAAGCTCCGCCTTTTCCTGAAACTCATCGCCCAGGTGGATCGGGTGAAGGATGTCGAGCCGCTACCGGACATCGACTTCAACGTAAAGGCCGGTAACTCGCTCGTCGGATTCGCCTCGTTGGCACAGGTTGAGCGTGCCATCGGGGGTGGCCGCGAGACGCGCTTCGATTTCGGGAACGACTTGGAAGAGTTGCGTGGCCGTGCCGACATCGCCGCGCAAGCCTTCGATGATTTCCGGAGGACACGATCGGACGCGGCTTCTGATCGAGCTCTCCAGGACGCGCAGAAGAGCGCACTGCGTGACAAGCTGGACGGCTTGAATATCGAGCTAGACCGTTACCTTGCCCGCCAGTACGGTGTCGACCCAAGCAAGCCCAAAAAGTATGACAGTTGGCACAACGCGCATCGGCCGTTCCATTGGCTGGCGGACTTTTTCGGCATCATGTCAGGCCGACGCTTTGATGTGGTCATCGGGAATCCGCCGTACGTCGTATATCCGTCGCCGAAAACTGGTGCCGTGTGCTCGCGAGCGACTATGAGACGTTGGCGTGCAAGAATCTCTACGCGCTGATGTTCGAGCGATCCCTCGATCTGGTCGCGGAAGAGGGAATCGTTAGCCTTATCGTCCCGCTTACGGTGACTTCGTCCGAGCGGGTTCCGTCGCTTCAAGTTGTACTCCGAGATCGAGGCCCGCTTTACTATGCGTCTTTTCCGCGCAGGCCGCAGACCGTCTTCGACGGCGTGGAAATGCCGGTAACGATCGTCACGTCGTTGAAGGGACAGCGCAGTACGCTAAATAGCACGCGCGTCGAACGGTTTTACGCCGATGAGCGCGCTCACTTGATGACGACTATCTCGTACGTGACGCACGACGAGGTCGTCGGCGGATACCGGCTCGGCAAACTTGGCGAGCGTGATGCGGTCGGCATTCTTACTAAGATGAAGGCGACAAATCGAACGCTGGAGTTGTTGACGTCTCGGCAGCCGCAGCACGTTCTGTTCTATCAAGAGGCCTGCCGATACTGGGCGAAGATCTCGCTGTCGGAACCGTTTGCGACGAAGAATGGGGTACGCGAGTTCCCCGATCATTGGCGCAAGCTCTCTTTCCGCTCGAAGGCCGATCATCGTTTTGCCTTCTGTTTGCTGAACTCGTCTCTGTTCTACTGGTATTATTCAGTTTTTTCGGACTGCGAGCATATTAACGATTCGTTGGTCAAGGGTTTCCCGATACCTAAACGCTTCGACGTTGAAGGTTTCGGTGCGCTGGCTGGCGCCCTCGATAAGGATCTCCGCAAGAACGCAACTCGGAAAACGATCAACACGCGCCACGGCGATGTGATCGCGTACGACGAGCTTTCCGCGTCGTCGTCCAAATCGCTCATTGATGAAATCGACGTGTCGCTTGCGACTGCCTACGGTTTCACCGACAGCGAATCCGAGTACATTCGAGATTACGATATGAAATATCGGTCGCCCGAATGAGGCTCGGCCGCGTCGACTTTTCCGGACTCGAAGGGCACGCGGAAGGACCGTATTATGCCTCCGTCGTTTAGCGCCGATTCTTCGTATGAAGCAATGGGTCGTCGCTGGCTCGGCATCGGGAACATCGCCTCCCGCCATTGGTTCTGCGGACTTGAGCCGGGCGGGACCGAGCGCCCCGACTCGCCGGAGGATCTGGGCCGACCGCTTCGGCGGAGCCGAAGTCATAGACGGAAGGATGGAGGCCGGGGACCCGGATCACGCCCGCTGGTTCAGCGCGACGTCGAAGGGTCAGCCAACGTGGATCCCGCTGATCCGCACGCTGCTCGCGTTCAAGGGCGAGCCGTCGGACGACGCGGCGTGCCTCGCGTACCAGCGCGAGCGGTTCGCCGCTGGCGACGGCGACGAGGCGGTGCTCGAACTGTCCGCGTACGCCGCGGCGAACCTCGGGGTCGACTCGCCGCGCGAACGGTACATGCCGCAGCGCATCGAGCGCATCAGGGAGCTTCTCGCGGAGCACCGGCCGGCGTTCCTAGTGTGCTACGGGACGACGCGAAGGGCGGACTTCGAGAAGATCGTTGGCGGCCCGTTCGACGCGGACGGTTTCCGCGTGTCGGGCTCGACGGTGTGCGCGATCGCGATGCACCCGACGCCGCGTTTCCGTCCCGCGGCTCCGCCGTCGTTCTGGGTCGCGCTGGGTCAGGAGCTACGAAGGCGGGCCGCGTCGGCCGCGATCTGATCGTTGGCGTCTTCCGGCTATTCCGTAGCTCGCGTGCGGCGTTCCAAGGGCGGCGGTCCCGGCGGTCGCGCGTGCGGCGTGTTGGGCGTCGCGTAGCCGAAGAGTCCGCGGGCCGACTCGCGCGCGGCGTACTCGTGGAATCCGTGCGCGAGCACTTCGAGCACGCGAAGCCAACGGAGGGCCTCGGTCGGGGACTCGACGAGCATGTCCTCGTCGACCACGAGGATGCGTGCGCCGTCCGCATCGACCGCCCGCGCACTGACACCGCCTTTCACGACCGCGACGCGCGGCGGGTGCCCGCCCGAGTACCGGTACGGAACGCCCGCTCGGGGAGCACACCTCCGCGATGGTGAGCGACGGCCCGTCGAACGGATCGGTCGCGATACGCGGGGGCGGTATGCACGGGTCCGGCGGCGCAAGGAAACCCCGTCGTGCCGTTTCTTGGGGCCTTGCCGGATCGTCGGTGCCCATGTTCCGTTCCTTCTTGCGCGACGTCACCGCAGCGCGTCCAGCAGCGTGCCGGTCAAAGCCAGCGCGTCTTGGCGAAGTGCGGTTTGGATATGCGACTGCATCGCCTGGAGCGTGTTCAGCTCTCGGGTAGTTCGACGATTCGCCGGCGATGTCGACGTCGGTGATCGCGGACGCCGACGCAGTTAGATTGAGCGAGGCGTTCGCGGAGTCCGCGGATTCCTCGCCGAGCGACACGCTCTGGGCGCCCAACGAAGCGCGCATCGCGCCGACCGCCGCGATCGCTCCGTCGACGGATTGCTGCGCGGCTTGGTTTGCGACGTCGTCGGTTCCGAGGGCGACGTTCTCGAACGCCTAATGCCGCGGCGGAAAGCTACGCCGGTCGAAACGTCGACGGTCTGGCCTTCGGCGCTCGCCCGTCGCTACCGATAGGGCGCCGGTCGGCGCCGCCGCGACCTTAAGCCTCGGCGGCCACCCAAAAGCGGCCAGCTGTGGCCACTTCAAAACCGGCCAGAGGTCGGTGGCCACTTGAAAACCGGCCAGGCATGAGGTAGCGGTCGGCTCGGGCATCCCCAACGGCGCACTAGCGCCGTAATGAACGAGCTGAGGATGGCCGAACGAGAGACGATTTTAGGGCTGTTGCGCTTGGGTTGGAGCGCGCGACGAATCGAGCGAGAGACGGGCCACCGGCGCGAGACGATTGCGCGCTACGGCCGTGAGGCCGGGCTGGTGCCGGCGCGGTCGCGGTCCGATCCGCCGGCGGTGTCGGCGGCGGCCGGCGCGTCAAAACCGGCCAGCGACGTGGAAGTGGCCACCGACCTCGCCGCCGTTGCGGGCGCATCGATCGCGCGGACGCGCAGTGCGTGCGAGCCGCATCGCGCCTTCATCGAAGCGGCGGTCGCCGCAGGGCGGAACGCCGCCGCGGTTTACCAGGACCTCGTTGAACACCACGGGTACGACGGCGCGTACAACGCGGTCAAACGGTTCGTACGCAAGCTGCATCCGCGCGAGCCGAAGGTGAGCTGTCGGTTCGAGACAGCGCCTGGTCAAGAAGCGCAAGTCGATTACGGCGAAGGCGCGCTGACCCGCGATCCGCGCACGGGAAAGTACCGTCGTCCGCGCCTCTTCGTGATGACGCTCGGAGCGAGTCGTCATGCATATCGCGCGACGGTGTGGAATTCGTCGACGCAGACGTGGTGCGATCTGCACGAAGCGGCGTTCGCGTACTTCGGCGGAGCGCCCAAGACGATGCGGCTCGACAACTTGCGCGAGGGGATCATCAAGCCGGACGTTTACGACCCGGAAGTCAACGCGCTGTACGCAGCGATGCTGGCCCATTACGGCGTCGTCGCGTTACCGTGTCGGCCGTATGCGCCTGATCTCAAGGGCAAAGTCGAGTCCGCCGTCGGCCACACGCAAACGACGGCGCTCAAGGGCCGGCGTTTCGAAAGCATCGATGAACAGAACGCGTTCCTCAAGCGGTGGAACGAGCGATGGGCGGCCACGCGCATCCACGGAACCACGAAACGTCAGGTGCGTGAGATGTTCGAGGAGGAACGCACGGCTTTGTTGCCGTTGCCGACAACACGCTTCGAGCACTACCGAATCCTCGAGCGGCGGGCTCATTTCGACGGGCACATTGAGGTCAACGGAACATACTACTCGGTTCCGGCGCGATACGCCGGCTTGCGCGTAGTAGTGCATGCTGGTCGACTGTGGCTCCGCATCCTCGATCCCGCAAACCAACAGTGCGTACGAGAGCACACGATCGCCCAGCGGGGAATGCGACGCACCGTCGACGAGGACCGACCAAAGCAAACCCCGCCGCACATCGACACACTCGTCGCGCGTGCAACAGGCATCGGCACGTCCTGCGGATCGTTTGCGCGCGCAGTCGCAACCGAGAACGCAACCAACGCGGACCGTACGCTCTTCGGGCTGTTCGATCTCGTCCGACGATACGATCAGCAGGTCGTCGAGCGAGCGTGCCACTTTGCCGTTGAGGCCGGCGTCTTCCGATTGCGTCTCTTGCGCGCGTACCTTGCTCACCACGCCGTTTCCGCGAAGCTCAACGGCGACCATCAGATCGTTCCGCAGATGAACACCTACGCTACGCACTTTGCCACACTGGTTCAAGGAGAATCGCCATCATGACGACCGACGAACTCGAGAGCTCCTTGCGGGCGCTGCGCTTGAGCGGCATCGCTGACCGGCTCACGATCCGCGCGCAACAAGCTCGCGCAGAGAACCTCGGACCGATCGACTTTCTCACCTTGCTCGTGCATGATGAACTCGAACGGCGCCGAGACCGGCTTATTGAGCGACGCATCAAGAGCGCTGACTTCCGTGATCGCAAGACGCTCGACACGTTCAATTGGACCTTCAACACCGGCATCGATCGCGCGTTGATCTTCGAGCTCGCAACCGGCCAGTTTCATCGAGCAGCACGAAGACGTCTTGATCCTGGGCAACGCCGGCGTCGGGAAATCGCATCTCGCTCAGGCTATCGCAATCGCGGCCATCCACGCCGGGTTCCGCGTCATCT
Source organism: Vulcanimicrobiota bacterium (assembly GCA_963818845.1). GTDB lineage: Bacteria > Vulcanimicrobiota > Vulcanimicrobiia > Vulcanimicrobiales > Vulcanimicrobiaceae > Vulcanimicrobium. The sequence goes on from CAWFTO010000004.1 coordinate 600,984, forward strand.
ATCGGGAAGCGCATCGGCTCTTCGAAGACCTCGTGCTCGCTACCGTGACGGACAATCGCGTCGAGACCATCGCGGAGTTCAGCGAAGTCCCTCTGCTGATCATCGATGATCTCGGCATGCGAAAGCTCCCCGCAAACGCTGCCGAAGAATCTGCTCGAAATCATCATGCGCCGCTACGAACGCGCTTCGACGATCCTTACCTCGAATCGGCCGATCGAAGATTGGCCCAAGCTCTTCGGAGACACGCCGGCGGTCGCCGCATTCCTGGATCGCCTCATGCACCACAGCCACTTCATCGAGATCCGCGGCAAGAGCTATCGCCTCCACGAATCCAGCGTCGCCGCCCGCCAACGGAAGGCCCGGACCCAGCCCTAGCCAATCAGACCGGACTCCACTCCGCCAGAGTCGATTCCATCCTCACTTCTGGCCGGTTTTGAAGTGGCCATGGGTGGCCGGTTTTGAAGTGGCCACCGAGGGGAAGCGAGGACGAGAGCGAGAACTGCTTGCCGACGTCGCCCGCGCCGATGGACGGCGTGGTGAAGGTGACGAGCCGGGTGGAGTTGCTCGCGTCGTTGATCCACCAGACGGCCGAGCCCGTGTTCGCCCCGTAGGTGTGGTTGTGCGGGAAGGGCGCGTTGAAGAAGCTCTGCCCGTCGTCGCTGGTCGCGTCGAACTGGACGGTCACGGTGTCGCTGACCGCGTCGTAGCTCAGGACCTTGCCCGTGAGGGTGAAGTCCGTCCCCGTCCCGGTGTTTACGTACAGGGAGGCCGGATCGACGAACTGCTGGCCGTTGGCCATGGTGTCGTCCCGCGAGACGGTGGCGACGCGGCCGGTCGGTGCGGGAACGGCCTGCGCGGCGAAGAGCGGCCGCCCGTTGAAGATCGCCGCCTGCGCCGTCGCGTCGATCTCGCGCGCGAGGCTCTGCATCTCGGCGTTGAGGTTCTGGCGGTCCGCGTCGGAGAGCAGTCCGTTGCGGCCCTCGACCGTGAGCGAGCGCATGCGCTGGAGGACCGACGTGATCGTCGAGAGCGCGCCGTCGGCGACGGCCAGTGCGTTCGTCGCGTCGGCCACATTGCGCCGGCCCTGGTCGAGGCCCTGCGCCTGCGTGGCGAGGCTGGTCGCGATCGCGAGGCCGCTCGGATCGTCGGACGCCGACGAAAGGCGAAGCCCGGAAGACAATCGACGCATGCTTGACGCGAGCGCCGCCTGGGTGCGCGCCGTCGCCAGCGTCAAGCCGCCGTCGATGTTCATGGCCTACGGAGAGACGAACTCCGCGTCGTAGTAGTTGGCTCCGGCACCGCCGACCTGGGTGTCGGGAACGCTTCCGATCCCGATCCAAAGCGCGGACGGATTCACCAGGTTCAGCCAGTGGCCGACCGAATCGAACTGCGCGGCGCCCTGTTGCGAGTAGGCCGAGCAGGATCCGTACTGCGCTGGCTGGGGGCAGTTCGCGGCCTCGGATTCGTACTCGCCGATGTCCTCGGACCATTGCGAGCCGCCGCCGAGGTTCTCGCCGGCGCCGCGCTCGCCACCGTGCGCGTTCTCGTAGCCCTGCGCGCTCACGCAGGTCGGATCCGACGAGGGGCACGTGTGCGCGGTCCCGGGTGCGCGTTCACGTACGCGGCCCACATGCGCGCCGCTTCGGTCGCGATCTCGTCGGGGATCAGCGTCCCGACGCCCAGCGAGGCGCGGTAGCTGTTCATCGAGGAGATCGCCTGGAGGTCGGCCGCGTTCAGCCGGACCAGCGTAATCGTCCGAGCGGATTCGCGCCCATCGGGTTGGCGAAGACGCGCACGGCATGGTAGACCGGCAGGGCCGAATCCTTCGGCCACACGACGATCCACGTCCCGACCCAGCCGTTGTGCGCTGGATCGTAGTCGTAGGCCGTGTTCACGCCCTGGATTCCGGTCACCGTGAACGAGCCGTCCGCGGCGGTCGTCGAGACGGCTCCGTAGGACGAGGTGACCGGGGTGGATCCGGTCGGGAGATTGCCGCCGACGTAGACGGACGCTCCGGCGACGGGCGAACCCGCGTCGTCGACGACGCGCCCGGATGCGGTGACCGAAACCGGCGTCGGGCTCGGCGTTGGCGTCGGCGTCGGATTGATCGTCGGTGTCGGCGTCGCGACCGGCGTTGCGGAAGGCTTCGCGCTGGGCGACGCGCCCGGCCCCGCGGACGTGACCGGGCTCGGTGATCCGGTCGGCGTCGCGACTGAAACGGGCGTCGTCGAACCGGCGCCGGACGTCGCGGGGATCGCAGACGATCCGCCCCCGCCGCCTCCGCCGCATGACGCGACGACGACGCAGAGCAACGCGGCTCCCGCGCTTCTCAGAGCTTTCATTTGGCGCGCTCGTACGTCTGCACGCCGTCACGAAAACCGCCGTCGCTCGCGAGCGTGAGCGTACCGTCAACTACGTGGTGGTACAGGACGATCCGGGTGCCGAACGTGCCCGAGGTCTCGACGACGATGCGCGGCCCGTCCTCATGCCACGTGCCGTCGACCGGAAGCGCGGAGTCGTTGTCGGAGGCGCAGAACTCGGCGTACCGCGCGCCGTACCGGGCTCTGGCGATCGGTTCGGGCATCGACGTGATGCGCGCGGCTCCGCGAAATCCGCCGTCCTTCGCGAAGTCCGCCCTCGCGAACCCGAAGAGGTGGCACTCTCCGCTGGCCGTCCACGAGCCGACGAAGTCGGGCGTACGCGATCCGCATCCGGTCGCAAAAATGGCGCACGCGGCGATCGCCGTTCCCGCCCGAAAAGAGTCTTCCTAACACCCTGTCCTCCCATGCGCCGTCCTGGCGTTGCCTATGACGTATCGGCATAAAGGTAATGTCCGATAGTGCCATAGGGGCGACACTTGCTCCGCGGCAAGCGGCCCAGGTGGCGAAGACGGTCGGCCAGGTGCTGAGGGCCCTCCGGGAGGACGCGGGCATATCGCGTTCGGCGCTCGCGCGCGCGGCGAAGATGGAGCCCGGGGCGCTCTTCCGCGTCGAGAACGGCGCGTCGCCTTCGTTCGAGATGGTGAGCCGCGTCGCGAAGGCTCTGGGCGTGACGCTCGACGAGGTCGCCGCGGCGGTGGGGCCGCGCGGCTCGCGGCTGAAATCCGACGCCGCCGACGCGCAGGTTTCCGAGGCGCTCGAACGCTTGGCGGACGTCTTCGACGAGGGTGCGCGGATCGTCTCGGCGATGCGCGAAGGGCGTTCGGTGTCTCCCCCACGCCGGCGGCGGCCGCAGTAGCGCCGGCGCGGACGGATACGGCGACCGTTCGCAGAAGGGCCAGCGATGGAGACGCTGGGTGTCCGCCTCCGTCGGCTGCGCGAGGCGCGTGGCATGGCCATCGTCGACTTGGCGAGGACCGTCGGCGCGTCCGAAGGCTCCATCCGCCAGATGGAGACCGGCAACGTGAAGTCGCCCGGCCTGCTGCTTGGGATCCGGTTGGCCGACGCGCTGGGAGTCGACCCGCACTTCCTCGCTTTCGGAGAGGACCCGGTTAAGACGCGGCTCGACGAGGTGGAGCGGCGGTTGGCCGTCGTGGAGCGGCGGCTTTGCGAGATGGCGCGTAGGCGCTGAAGCTGTCGGCGCGGGCAGGACGGGGCTTCGACCCGAGGTAGCGAGTCGCTACGTGGCCACCCGCGTCGCCGCGCGAAGCGCGGCCCACACCCGGACGCGGGTGGTTACGTCCTCGTCCCGTCGCGACGATTACGGCGCTTGCAGTATGGCCGCGGCCCTCGGCGTGGGAGACGATGCGCCGCGAGGTGGACGCGAACGTACTCGGATGCTGCGGGCATCCCCGCAGCCTGCACGGCGCGGACGGCTGTCGAATGTGGATCCCCGGGACGCGGGAGACGACGCCGCATCGGTGCGCTTGCACCTCGCCGGCGAAGCGCGCCGTCGACGCTGGCGTCCGCCTTTCTTCGGGTTCGCTCGCGAACGTGCTGCCGCTGTACGGCGAGTTGCACGGTCCGAGGCGTCGCGCGCGCAGGCGCGCGCCTTAGAGCGAAGCGACGGTGCCGGGGTGACGCCGAGACGATCGGGCGACAAGGGAAAGGTCCTCACCGAGACCGAGCGCGAGATACTGCGGCGCTTGCGCGAGGGCGAATCCCTGCGCGTCATCGCGACCGCGCTCTCGCGTTCCGAGGTGACCGTCCGCACGCACATCCGGAACGCGCGCGCGAAGCTGGAAATAGGAGGAACCGCCGAACTGCGCCGGCGCCTGCTTGCCGGACGTCTCGACGACGACGTCGCTTAGGCCCGGCGTCGCGACGCGGAAGCCGCTATGCGCCTTGCGTGCAGCGCCGTACGGCTTCGGCGGTCATTGCTCGGGAGAGGCAGAGGTTTGCGCGCGCGGCGCGCTTCTCGAAAGCGGACGCGTTCGGATCGCGCAGTACCAGACGCGCGGCGCGGTCGACCTTCGCGGAAACGGTGCGTGCGTCGGCCGGATCGTAGCGCGCCGTGTATTGCGACGCGAACGTGTACTCCTGAACGCGCGCGCGGGATTGCCGCACGCAAGGTCGATGTCGCCCGCGTGGATCGCGGCGCGCGTCCTCGCCCCCACGCTCGCCGTCCCCTGCGGCATTTCCACGCTCGTCATGGAGTCGCGCGGTCCCGTGCTTTCGTAGCTCGGGTGGGCGCGCTCCATCGCCGTACGGAGCGCGGCGCGGTCGCACGCGGTCTTCGCCGTCGCCGCGTGCGGCGCGCCTGCGATCAGCAGCGACAGCACCGCGAAGAAGGCGAGTCGTCTCATCGTGCGGCTGCGCGCCTCGTTCTGATCTGCCGGATTGCGTTGCCGAGTCGGGCTCGAACGCCCATGACGGCGACCCGATCCCGCGCTGGGCGCACACGACGACGATCTGGTGCTCGCTGCTGGTCCCGAGCTTGCGGTGCAGCGCCTGCATCTGCGTCCGCACGGTGTTGTAAGCGCGTCCCGTCGTTTCGGCGATCTCGCGCTGCGAACGGCCGTCGAGCAGGTGGCGCAAAACCTCGCGTTCGGCCGGGGAGAGCGTCGCGACGACGGGGTCGACAGCGGAGCGTATCCATGGCCCGAGGCGCGTCGCCAGGAACGAATGCGGGAAGTGCTCCGAGATGAGCGCCACGGCGCGGTCGAGATGCGCGCCGGACGCGCCACGCCCGGCGGTGCCGTCCAGTTCGATGAGCGAGAGCGCCTCCCGCCAGAGGTAGCCGCAAGAGGCGAACGCGCCGGCGGCCGCCGCGAACGACGCACCCGCCGCGGCGTGATCACCATCGCCCCGCTGCACCAGTCCTCGCACATGCGCGATCCAGCCGTTCATGCGCGGATCCGCGTCGCGGTCGCGCAGCACGCGCGTATTGTCCATCGCGCCCCACGCGCCGTCGAATCGCGCGAGCGCGGACGCGGCGGAGCCGGGGTCGTCCAGGTAGGCGTAGGTTTCGGCGAGTTGAAGGAACGCGACGCGCTCTTCGTCCGTCGTCGCGTTCCAGTCGACCGTCGTCGCACGGTGCGCGGCGTCGTCGGCGAACGTCTTCGCGCCCGCCGGCTCGCCGCACACGACGGCGATCGCCGCGCGGAACGCCAGCGCCCACACGCGCCACGCCTCTGTCGGCGCGTTTTCCTCGGCCTCGCGAATCACGCGGAAGGCGGTCGCGTTGTCGCCGTCGAGCGCGAACGCCCACGCATCGTTGCAGCAAAGTCGCAGCCGCGTCGGCGACGGGACCGCCGGTCCGAATACGGAGCCCGGCAGGGCGCGGCGCCCGCGCGAAGAGGCATGCGAGCCGCGATTCGTCGATGAGCGCGTGGTTTGTTCGAGCGAAGCGATCTGTTCGACGATGACGGTTGCCAGATCGACGTCGCGTTCGCGGCAACGGGGTACGCATGGGCGGCCGTGCTGAAAAGCGCCAGCGCGTCCGTATAACGTGTCGGCCCGGGGATGCGGCCGCGATGAACGCGCGCAGTAGGGTCGCGCGCACGGAGAGGACATCGCGGCCGGCTCGTTCAGCATCCCTAGCAAGTCGCTCGGCTTTCGCGAGGTCGCCGCCGCTCCAGTACGCCAGCGCCCGGAAGTGGGCGATTTCCGCGCGGACCGCTGAGTGGGCGCGTTCTTCAACGGCTGCGCGCGGCGTCCGCCAGGAGCGTGATTCCACGCGCAATGTCGATCCGACAGGCGGCTACGCCGTGGAGCATCCGTACGGCGGCGCGTTCGTCCTTGTCCGGGACGAAGGGTGATCGGCGACCGGAAGCTCGTCGATTACGTCGAGCGGTCGCTGGAGCGTAGAAGGGCGCGTGCCCGCAGCAGACGGACCTCGGCCGGAGCCGGGCTTGCCGGCGTGGCGGCTGCGAGGCACGTGAGGACCGCGTTGAAATCGCCGCGGACGTAAGCCTCGCGGGCGGCCGTGGCCGATGCGGGAAGGACGGCGGAGTTGCGCGCTGTGCGCGTCGTGGCGTGTGGCACCCTATCGACGTGTATCGGCGCGACGGCCGCTCGTCCTTCCGTCGGTCGTTAGAGGGCCCGCCTCCGGTTACGCTGTCGGTTCCGACGGGCGCGACTGGTCCGCCGCCGGTGACGCTGGCTGCGGTAGGCCCACCCCCGGTGACGCTATTCGGACTGGCGACGGGCCGCCGCCCGTAACGGAGTACGCGATCAGCGCAAGGGCTGCAAGTATCGCGGAAAGCATAGTTCGAGGCTCCTGTCGGGATTGGTGCGAGTGCATCTTGCAACTGGCACCTATCCCAACGTCGCCGCGTCTCCCTGTGGCATTCGCGAACCGCCCGACGGCGTAGCGCGGTCGGCGGCATCGTCGCGGCGGGCCGTCCCCGGGGTGTGGGCGAGCCGCGCTCGGTGTGGCGAAGCGGGCTCGCAAGGACGGTCCGCCGCGGCGGCACGAGCGCGCTAGGCGCGATCGCCGCATCATCGTGCCGATCCGGCGACGACGTCTCCATACTGCGTTTGCATTAACGGTCAGCGGCGCTACGCAGAAAGCGCGTACCGTCAGCCCGATGTGTTGTCGCGCGTTAGCCGCGCTTCGAGCGTCTCGTGAAAGCGTTTCGAGTGCGAAGCGATGATGTCCATGAACTCTCGTTCGAGGACGACGTGCGCTTGGAATCGGTTCGACGTCGTTTCGATCAGTTCGATGACGTTGATCAGTCGGCGCGTCGCTTCAAGCAAGAGCGGATAGCGTTGGAGGCTTCGGCTGCGCCAGTTCAAGAAAGTCTGCTCTCCCTTCGCGCGGATTACGTCCCTGAACGCGAGGCCGCTGCCATGCACGAACGCGCTGGAGAAACCGTACCTGCCAAGGTATAGGAATAGTGCTTCGTCCTTGTCTCCGCCCGCGCGCCGAAGCACATCCGCGTAGACGTCGCGCCTCTTGACCTTGCCCTGGTTGTCGTGGATGTAGTTTTCCAGGTAGGCGATTTCGTCGCGCGAGAGCCCTAGCGCCGCGGGACCCGTGCGCGGTTGGCCCTCGAAAAACCGCCGTAGCTCTTTCGGGGCCTGTTCGTTGTCGCGAAGTGCCTCAGCCGGGTCCTCGCGATATATCCAGAGGCGAAGCTCATACTCGAAGAGGCATCTCGCGAGTATTTGAGTCGCGCGAAGTCGGTCCGAGCGTATCAACTCCACCATCGAGGACACGATGTCGTGCGTAAGCACGCCGAGCAGCAGGCACCAGGAAAACTGCGCCTTGCCTTCGTCCGTCGGAGCGTGCCAGCACGCATGCAGGTATTCGACCCGCGCGACGAGATCGCCCAAGGCTTCCTCAGCGAGGAGGTAGAGCCGGGGAATGGCGACGCGCTCTTCTTCCGCAGTTGCGACGAGATCGTCACGCCTTGAACGCATCGTCGCTGCGATCCATGTGATGCGGTTCGTTTTCTCGTCACGCCACCGCGGTGTTGAGCGCGGTCAGTCCGTCGAGCAGCACGCGCGTCGCGCGGCAGTCGTCCTCGTTGTAGTCGAGGATGCGCTGCTTCGCGTCCGGCTGCGCCGGCGAGATGGCGAGTCGTACCATTGGATCGACGCCGCGCCGGACGGGTGCGGGTCGCGCCACGCGAAGCCCAGGTAGCTCGCGAGCGTCTTGATCGAGTGGTCGACGGTCGGCCACTCCGACGACGTTTCGACGACCTCGTACAGATCGACGACGTTCCCGTCGCCGAACAGTTCGGCGACGTCGTCGGCGGTGCAGACGTCGGGATGGCGCTGCTGGAGTTGGCGCCACCACGTGCGCTCGTACTTGGAGTAGATGTAGATCGTGCAGGGGCGGCGCGACTGCACGAACGCCCACGCGCGCCGCGAACGCGTCGCGCTCCGCCTCTTCCGTCGGCTCCTCCGAGAAGAAGGCGGTGTACGTCTCCGTGCGACGGATCGTCGACGCGTCGCTCGACGAAGCCGTGCAGGTAGCAGTGGTTCCGCAGCGGGTCGGTCTCGATGTCGAAGAACAGTTCGACCGGATTCGACGGCAGGCGCAGCGCGGCGCGTGAGGTACGGCTGCCCGTGCGACGATCGCAGCAGCGCGCGCGCCTGGAACTTCCGCAGCGAGTCGGCGCCGAGGCCCTTGACGATGCTCTTGCCCTTGCCGTCGAGGAACGGCTCCGGGGTCGCGGCGGCGAGCGCGCGTCACGTTCGCGACGTGGGGCAGCAGCGGCTCGCGCTTCGAGCGCCCGAGTCCGGCGATGAGCGTGAGGTCGTCGCGCTGTTCGAGGGTCGCGAGGCAGGCGGTGCGCCAGACGCAGAGCTTGCACGCGGCGCCGTACGCGGGCGCGGAATCGCCCGAGCCCGGCGATCGCGGCGCGCGCCCGCGCGAGGCACTCCAGGTAGTCGTCCCAGAACGAAGACGGCGTACGCGGTCCCTTCGGCTGGTCGAGGTCGTACTCGACCTCGTCGCCGTTGACGTCCCACACGAACGCGCGGCGGTGGCCTGCGCCGAAGCCGAGGCGGTCCAGCGCGTCGACGTAGAGCGCCAGTTGCATGGCGTACTCTTTCTTGGGCCGGCGGTCGTCGGACGGGCCCTCCTCGCCCGCGCCGGACTTGATGTCGCCCGGGACGTATCCGCCCGCCTCCAGCCGCAGCAGATCGGGCTCGCCCACGAGGTCGTCGACTTCGAGGCGCCCGCCGTAGATGAGGGGGACGCCCGGCGCGCATGCACTCCAGCGTGCGACGCCGCGCGTTCGGCGATCGGCGTCTCGCGCAGGTTCGGCGCCTCGATCTCGCCGTCGCTCACGACCTCGTCCTCGTGCATGCGGCCGCGGCGCCAGAGCATCTCGACGAACGGGTTGACCGGGTCGCGGAGCTTCGGGTCGGCGTGGATGTCCATCCACGGGCGGTGCTCGCAGGCGACGAGGTCGTACAGCATCGAGGCGGTGACTCGGACGTCCATTTCGCGGCCCTCAAGGGACGGGGAGACGTCAGTATCTCGGGCCTCGGTGCCAACTGCGTGGCAGAGTCGTCGGGCGTCTCCGCCCGTTTTCGGTTAGGGCGCGTTGCTCGTGGCGGTCGCGCGGGTCGACGTCGCCTTCTTCGCGACGGAGTCCGCCCGTTCGAGGTAGGTCTCCGCGATGAACTCCGCCACGGTGATCGCGCTGCCGACGGCGAGCCGCGCGTGGCGGGGGCCAAGGCCCTTCCACTTGCCGTCTCGGCCGTGCCCCGAACCGTAGAGGTTCCGCAGTTCGCCGAGCGAGGCGACGAGGGCGCCAAGCTGCTGGAGCGATTTCCTCACGATCTCCGCGCCCTTCTTCGCCTCGTCGACGTCGGCCGGGACGAGGTCGAGGACCTTCATGGTCGCCTTCACGACCTCCATGAGGTCGGCGCCCTTGCCGGGCACCGCGGCTCCGGAAAGGCGGAGCACGGTCTTGCAGACCGATTCGACGAGTTCTTTGGCTCCGCCGATCGCGTCCGTCGGCCGCTCCATCGCGAGCGCGTGCAGCCGGACGGCCTGGTCGCCGAGCCGGCGCAGATCGTCCTCCTCCACCGCGACGAACGGCGCGACCGCGAGCCGCGCCGCGCGCAACTGCCCGTCCTTGTACGCGAAGCCGTCGCGTTCGGCGGCGCGGCGCAGCGTCTCGAACCCGTCGGGATTGCCGCGTTCGATCATCTCCATGATCCAGCCGAAGGCCTCGGCCAGCCGCTGGACGGCCGCGAAGTCTCGCTGATCGACGCCGGCGAGATACTCCCTGAACCGGCTGCGGCGCTGGCCGCCGCCCTCCCGCGGGTTCTTGCCCGGCGCGATGCCGGAGTCGCCGAAGGCGCGGTCGATGTCGCGCAGCACGAGGCCGGCGCAGGTGTCCTCGAACTCGCCGATCGTGCGGGGGCTGAACCGCGGAGTCATCCCTTTGCTTTCGCGATTTTGGCCCGCCGTCCCGACGAAGTACGCCGCCGGGAGTGCCATGAGGTTGGCGTACGGCCGCTGCGTAGTGACGGTGCGCCGCGTCTCGCGGCGGACGACCGACGCGAAGGGGCGGCGATGATGACGACCTGGTACGACGAGATGCTGGCCGACGTGGAGCGGCTGCTGGGGATGCTCGACCAGATCGGCGCGTACGACGACAAGCACCGCCCGTACTCGACGGTGCTCGCGGAGCTACGGGCGGACTCGTTCGTCCCGGTCCAGCGGGCGGTCGTGGACCTGGCGAACCGGGTGCATACGGCCAAGGAGACGCCGCACGTCGACGAGGGCGTCCTGAACGAGACGATGGACTTGCTCGTCGGGCTGATCCCCTACATGCGCTACGCCTGCCGCATGGGGGCGTACTGCGAGGGCGGCTTCGGCGTCCTCGTCGTCTGCATCGAGAAGGTGATCGGCTCGATGCTGATGGTCGCTCCGCGCGCGCATGGGGATCATCGACGCGAGCGCCGAGCGGCCGTGGTAGATCCGCGCTAGTTCGCCGTCGCGAAGACCAGCCGAAGCGCCGCGGACCAAAAGGCTGGGATGGGGACGACGATCATCGTCGGGTCGATGCCCTCGTCGCTCCGCAGGTCCGCCAGGGTTTCGTCCAGGTCGAAGTCGCCGAGCGTCATGCCGTGGGCGGTGCCCGCCGGCGCACGCTTGCGATTCCGCTACGGGTGCTCCCACGGCTTGGGCTTGCGGACCGTCGGCGGTTTGGGGACGCGCGGCTCGTCCCAGAGGGCGGACTTGCAGCGGGGACAGACCTTCGGCTTCGCGTCCTCGCGCGAGACCCAGACGTGGCCGCAGCGCGTGCATTCCCATCCGTCGATTTTGACGCGCGGCATGGCCGCGGCTTCTTCGCGGCCTCGCGTTCCTCTGCCGTCGTCCGGGCGAGAAAATCGGCCTCTCCCCCTCCGGCAGAATGCCAGTGTGCCGGCATCCCCGTACCGGTAACCTGGTGCTCCGCCGGGGCGGACGGCGCGGATCGAACGCTGAGGAGATTGAGGATGACGAAGGACGGAGCGCGGCGACGCCTACGCGGGCCCGCACAACTGGGGCTCTTCCCGCGGGAGGAACTGCTCGCGTGCGGCGATTCTGACAACGACCGTGCGGAGCAGCCACGCGCGGACGGCGGTGGAGGAGATCACGGACCAGGACGTGTCCGGCACTGGCGGTTTCCAGATGGTCGTGCTGTGGCACGACCGCTCGTGGGCGCCGCTGCGCGTCTTCCGCCGAGGCGATGGCGCAAGCGTCGTCGTCTTCAAGGTCGCATAGGCGGTCACTGCCTTTCGGTAAGGACGTGTCGCGAATCGGCCGAAGCAGGATGTACTGACAAAAAAAGGACCACGCGCCGCGCGGCCCTGATTTCGTTTGCGCTCGACTAAAGTTTCTTCGTCCGGCGGACGATCGACTTAGTATCCACGATCGGTGATCCGCGCAAACACTCCCACAACACATAAATCCGACGTGAAGGGACGACTGAAAGGGCGTCCCGAGCAGAGAAGAGTAGCTCGGCCAGCCCTCGACCCGCTTGACCGAGAGAACCGACCCGGGTGTGGATCCCCGGACCGGTTCACGGCCACACGGCGCCAACCGCGTGACCACCCTCTCGTGGAATCTTCGAGAGCTAAGGACCCTTGAAGAATCCGATTACGACGACCCATTTCGCACCGCGCTCCCCCTCCTGTATAGAGGCGGGGCCGTCCGTCGTGGGCGCCGTCGCCCCCGGCGGCGCCCACGACGCGGCGCCCCGCCCAGCCACCCGTCCGGCCTCGTGCCGCGCAGCGTCGGGGGCGCGAAAAATCTCCGCTCGCCGCCGCGCACTGTGCCGGGTTGCCGGCACACACGTCCCGCGGAATGATCCTCCGGCCGCGCCCAGCGGCGGACACCGAATGCGGAGCGACGGAGTGACGGGCACGATGAACGAGGGATGGTACGGAGACCGAGCCTATGGCGGCGATGGCGCTCGGGCGCGCGTCAGCACGGCGCGGCCGGCACGTACGAGGTGCTCTGTCGATCGGGAAACCGCGGACGCCTTGTTCGTGCTGTTTTCAGAACCGTTCGTCATCGACGCGTTCAGGCGCGAAAGCGGCGAACGGACGCATGCCCCGCGGCGGGTGGAGATCGGCGAATGAGGCCGCCCCGCAAACGCAAGAACTCCGGCGCGAAGGCCAAACCGCGGCCGTCCCGCCCTTCGGAAGTCCTCGCGACGCCGACGTGGCCGTTCAAGGAAGGCCGCTTCATCGACGCTTGGCTCCGCGCCCAGGACCCGGACCGTACTGTCACCGATCTCGGCAACGGCATACGGCTGTATCCGCAGCGCAGCGGCGCGATGGCCATGGTCGACAGCGTTCGCCGCACCTGCTCCAAGGCGTGGTGCCGCAAACAGGTCGGAGAGTGCCTCGATCTGATCGAGGACGACTTCCGGTTCGGGCCGCACAGCCTGCACGACTACCGTCCGCCGGAGAAATACATCTCCGAGCCGCGCAAGAAAAAGAACGGCAAATACTCCAACGCCAAGCGCATTCGCTCGCGTCCCAATCCTATGGTGGGGGAGGTCACGGCGGCGACCCGCAAGCGGTGGGGACGCATCGAGCTTCCGGACGGAGTGCCGCGGATTGCGGCCGAGTTGGCGCACTGGCTCCGTACGACGGATGCCGAAGGACAATCGCGGGTGCTCTCGCCCGGCCGGCCGCGCATCGACAAGTACGACCTTGCCATCGTCGCGGCGCTCAGGGCGTACGATAACCTCTCCTTCGAGTCGCTCATCAAGAAGACTCAGAGATGGCACGACGAGGGCGTGCTCACCAACGCGTTCCACTTCAACGCGCTCTCCGAAATGTACGGAACCCAGACGCTTATCGACGTGCTAGACCGGATGGCGCAGCGCATCGAACGCATTTTCCGACTGATCGCCAAGGACTACGTCTGCGACGGAGTCGTCTTCTCCACGGCAAGTAGCGACAACTCGCGGACGGAGCGGTACAGCGACGGCGGTCCCGTGCAGGTGACGCTGCACGCGATGTACGAGCGGCGCTGGGGCCTGCTCACCGGGTTCCGGGTCACCTGGGACAAGCGCGGAAGGGGCAGCGGCGAGCCGCTCCACTTCCCGCACATCGTCAAGATGACGAAGCGCAACCTGAACGTCGGAAACGTCCTCGGCGACGGCGCGTTCGCGAGCGAGGCGAACTTCAAGTTCGCCGACGAGCAGCGGTTCAATCTCTATGCGCCGATAACGGCGTCGAAGTGGAAGTCCAGCACGAAGAAGCTCTTGGGTGAGTTTCGCGCCGCCCAGATCTTCAAGGAATGCAACAAGAGCAACCCCGGGCCGACGATGAAGCAGGTCTACGGCTTCCGCAACAGCGCGGAAGGCTGGCACGGCGTACACCAGCACGAGACGTCGCACTTCATCGTCGCCCGCCCGGACCGCGGCAACTATCCCCTCACTAAGGACGAGTGGATAAAGGCCAATCCCGAATCCGCATACGAGAAGTTGCCCAATGACTTCGCCGAGCGCGAGCGCATCATCGCCACCGAACAGAACGTCGGCGGAAAGGTCGTTTGCGAGTTCTACGCAAGGCGCCTCGCGATGCACCTCCACACGCTCGTCATCACGCAGGAGTGGTACCAGGAGCAGGTCGACTTCTTCGCCGACCGCGCATTCCGCCCGCGGCCGGAGGACGACTTCTTCTCGATGCTGCGGGACGCCGTGTAGCGCGGAATCGGGATGGATGGTCACGGGTGGCGGGATTCCCGCCACCCGTTTCTATTTGGCGGCGGGGCTATCGAGCAGACCCTGCGCCCACAGGGCGACACCGCGGTGGCGCTCGACGTCGACGACGAACTCCTGGCCGCGGCCGACGGATTCGAGCGTGACCGACTCGGCCTCGCGGTTCCAGCGCGAGAGGTCCTCGTGATGCGACATGCAGCCCGGCTCGAATACATTCGGCAGACGCCAGTGTTTGCGCGTCCGCTTGCGCCTATCCGACAGCACGAGGGTCTCGTCGAAGGAGGCGAAAACGCCGGCGTCCGATAAGCCGCCCTCGCGTTTCGCCGCGACGTAGAGCGTGTTGTTCGTTGGCCGGCGGCCGTGAAGGTGGGGATGGGAGCGCGCCCAGTCGGGTGCGGTTGCCGTCGCAAGCGGGATCAACAGATCCGACCCGCATCCAGCCGAACAGGACGTGGAGGTTCGGCGCGCCTCGTCGGTAGCGAAGGAGGCCAGCGGTTTCCTCCACCTCCTTGAACCAGCCGAAGAACAGGAAAAGATCGCCCGGGCCGACGTCGCGATCGTGCAGGTGCGTCTGCTGTCCTCCGGATTGTCCGAATATGGGCGCCCATCCGGGTTTCCGCGTGATCGCGGAGGGGGAGAGATCGGGGTCGAGGTGCGCTCGCAGGTCGTGGCCGAATAGCCCGCGCGATAGGCCGTGCAGCACGTCGCCCATCGAGCGCGATCGCCACGGCGACGCGATCTCGCCGTATCGGACCGGCGACTCGACGTCGGGAATGGGGATGGATGCCATTGACCCGTCAGGGAAGATCGGACTTGGCACCTCGCCGAACGACGAATCGAATCCCTTCCGGCTGATGATGACGCGCTTCATCAAGTCAAAGCGTACGTCTCACGAAAACCTATCCCTATGCGAACGCGGCCGGCGCGGCGGCGTCTCACGGAAAAGCGACCGTTCCGGAAGTCACGTAAATCCAGAAATAAAATGATTCCACGGCACGTCTGCGTGCAGGTCGACGCCGCGTGCCAACAGCCGCTGCTCCGTCTCGAACCCCGCGTCGCCGGTGAACAGCATGCGGAAGCCGTGGTAGGTCAGCATCGTCACGACGGAGTTCTCGTTGACGTCGTTCTTGCCGTCGGCCAGCAGCGCGCCGCACGGCGAGAGAACGTTCAGCACGACGCCGTCGTCACTGCTCCATCGGTCCCCGCACCGCCCGATCCGCACGGGAACGTGCCGCAGCGTCGCTTCTTGCATACCGTCGTTGAACGCCCGGCCGCCGTATGTCTGCCCGCTGTCGGCGATGGCGTCGACCCGAAGCGCGCGCACGATCGGCGCAAAGCCGCCGACGTGGTCGCCGTGCGGGTGCGTGTTCACCAGCAGGTCGACGTCGCGATAGCCGTGCCGCTTCAGATAGCCCAGTACGACGCGCTCGCCGACCGCTTCGGCCGGTGAACCGCCGGACGCCGTCGTGCCGCGCTCGAGCCGCCCGCCGCTGTCGATGAGGACGACGTGGCCGCGCGGCGTGCGGATCACGATGCCGTCGCCTTGGCCCACGTCCAGCATCGTGATCGTCAGCCGCCCGTCCGGGAACGGAATCGTGGAGAGCAGCACCGCAGCGCTCGCCACCGCGACCGCGGTCGTCGCTGTGCGCGGGCGCCTGCGGCGCAGCGCGAGCGCCGCCGCGATCGCGACAGCGTCGTACGCGACGATCGCGAGCGCAGGCGGTGGCGCCACCCAGATTCGAGCGCCCGGCAGCGATGCGACCGCGGCGACGACGCGCAGGATCGCGTCGACGTCGTAGGTCGCTATCGTAGCCGCGGCGCGGCCCAGGAGCGGCACCGGCGCGAGGGCGAGCGTGGCGACGCCCGCGGTCATCGCGAGCGCGGTCGCCGGCACGACGGCGGCGTTGGCGAGCACGGCGTACGGCGCGACGACGCCGAACGTGGCCGCGCTGAGCGGCCAAACACCAATCTGCGTGGCGATCGTCAACGACAACGCTTCCCGCACGCGCTCGGGCAGGTTCATCCGCTCGAGTGCAAGCCCGAGCGGGCGCGCGAAAAGGCCAATCGCGGTCAGGCACGAGAAGGAGAGCGCGAACGACACGGACGTCACGGATGCGGGCCAGATCGCGGCGACGACGATCGCGGCGAGCGCCAGCGCGTTCCACGAGACGATGCGCGCTCCGCACGCAGCGGCGAGCAGCGCGACGCACACCATCACGGCCGCGCGCTGCGAGGGCAAGTGCGCTCCGCTCAACCACGCATACGCGACGACGCACGGCATCGCGCCGAGTGAGGCCGCGATGCGCGGTACGCGGGCCAGGCGCAGCGCGCCGAGCACCAGAGCGGCGATCACACCCAGGTGCAAGCCCGCAGTGACGAGCACGTGGACGGTCGCCGTCGCCTGAAAGTCGTCGCGGATGGCGGCGGGCAGCGTGCCCCGCTCGCCCCATAGCGCACCCGCGATGACCGTCGCTTCCGGCTCGCGGACTGCGGTACGCAAGCGCCGGGACAGCGCCGCACGCATGCGCGCGGCCCACGCACGCGCGTCGCGCGGATCGGGCGGCGCGCGTGCGAGTACGGCGGCGACGTCGAGCTCACCGGCGACGCCTTCGGCACGCGCGATCGCGCGCAGCGACGGCTCGCCGGGGTTGCGCGCCTCGTCGAACGGCACGAGCCGTCCGCGCACCAAGATGCGATCGCCCGGCGCCAAGCCGCCGCCGTGGACGCGCGCGCGAACGATCGGCCCGCGGTCGAGGGCGAAGTCGAATGCCGCGGCGTCGCCGTCGCCGCGGACGTCACCGACGACGGTTCCGGAGAAACGCCCGGTGTGCGACTCCTGCGTGACCATCGCAGGATGACCGAACCGCGCAGAAACGACGAGCCCCGCTAGGACGAAGCCGCCGGCGACGCGCGTGCGTCCGCACACGAGCGTGGCGAGCGCCGCACAGCACGCGAACATCGCGAAGCCGCGTGCGTCCGCGACGATCGCCGCGAGGAAGGCGAGCGCGGGAAACAGCATCGGTGCGCGAACCATGCCCGCCCATCACGCGGGCGTCCGGTTCGGCTAGGGGAGTGCCTCGGGAGAAGCCGAACCCAGGGCCCTCGCATGCGTATCGTCGTCACCGGCGGAGCCGGCTTCATCGGGTCGCACCTCGTCGACGCGTTCCTCGCCGGAGGGCATGAGGTCGTCGTCATCGACAGCCTGTGGTCGCACGGGGGCGGCCGGCGCGAGAACATCCCCGAACGCGCCTCGTTCGTGCACATGGACATTCGCGACGAGGCGGGCGTCGACCGCATCTTCACCGAGTTCAAGCCCGAGATCGTTTCGCACCACGCCGCGCAGCACTCGGTCGCGATCGGCTCGCGGGACCCGAAGTACGATGCGAGCGTCAACGTGATCGGCATGCTGAACGTGCTCGAGTCGGCCTCGAAGGCCGGCGCGCGCAAGGTCATCTTCGCGTCGAGTGCGGCGACGTACGGTGACGTGGACGAGATGCCGGTCGACGAGAGCTCGCCGCAGCGGCCCGTCTCGCCCTACGGCATCACGAAGATGGTCACCGAGCACTACCTGCGCTTCTACAAGTCCGACCGCGGTCTCGACTACACGGCGTTGCGGTACGGCAACGTCTACGGTCCGCGTCAAGACCCCAACGGCGAGGCGGGCGTCATCGCGATCTTCCTCGGCAAGTTTCTGCAGCGCCAGGGTGTCCGCATCGACTGGGACGGCGAGCAGACGCGCGACTACGTGTTCGTCGAGGACGTCGTGCGCGCGAACGTTGCGGCGCTCGAGAGAGGCTCCGGCGAGATCTTCGTCATCGGCACCGGCAAGAAGACGTCGGTCAACGAGATCTACCGCGCGATGGTCGCGGTAACGGGTTTCGAGGCGCCGGTGACGCACGCTCCGCGGCGCCCGGGCGACGCGCGCGAGGTGTACTTCAACCCGGCGAAAGCGAAGCGCGGCCTGGGCTGGGAAGCCCAGGTTCCGCTCATCGACGGGATGCGCACGACGTACGAGTTCTTCCGGGACAAGGAGCGGACCGCCGCCCCTTCGTGAACCGGTGTCTTACGGGACCGGATGAACGTCCGTCGCGGCCTGCGGCGGCGTCTTGATCGCGTAGATCTTCAAGTTCGGATCCGTCGTGCCGGCGTGCGGCGTTCCGGCCGGAATGATCAGCAGCATGCCGGGCTTGAGCGCGACCTGCTTGTCGCCCAGCCACTCCGTTCCCGAGCCGGACACGACGTACTGAATCTCGTTCGCGTCGGCGTGATAGTGCTTGCCTACGGTGCCGATCTGAAGCTGCCCGGTCGAGCCGTCCGCCGCGTAGAGCAGCTTGCTGCGCAGGTTCGGCGACGCGGCGGTGGGCGTCGGAAGATCGGCGGGCGTAATCGCGGTCAAGTCGATCGCCGCGGCCTGGAGCGGCGCGGCTGCGGCGCGAGCGGGCTGCGGGGCGTGCGCGATCGCGAAGCCCGCGCCGAACGCGAGCACGGCGACCATGAGCGTACGAAGTGCGGTGTGCGTCATGGCCGCCACTGCGACGAAGCGGCGCGCGCCTCCCGCCTTCAGGCGGCCTGCCGGACTTCGCCGAAGAGCCGCGCGACGGCGAACGCCACGGCGAACGACACGAAGTAGCTGACGTCGCCGAGCGCTGGATGCGCCGCGGCGAACGGACCGGTGAACCACGACTGCTGCCAAAACGGCAGCGAGACGAGGATGCCGGCAAGCCACGCGGCGAGCGCGCGCACGTTCGTCGCACGGGACGTCGCACCGCGCGTCGCGAGCAGCACGCCGGCCCACGGTGCGGCCCACGTCGTGAGCAGCCCGAGGAAGTTCTCGTACAAGTGCGCGGTCGCGGTGGGATCCGCGCTGCCCGCGGCGAGGATGCCGCCGAGCGCGCCGACGGCGACGGCCGACTGCCATCGCGCGAGCGTCCAACGCACCGCGGCGAACGCGAGCAGCGCGATTGCCAGCGCCGCCGCCGCGACGACCCCAGGCGCGAATCGTGCGGCCGGGTCGCTCGCGCGCGCGGCGGTCAGGACGATGAGTGTCAGCGCGGCGAAGATCGCGCCGACACCGAGCGCGGTCGCGAGCCGCCGGCGCGCATCCCAGGCGACCAGCGCCGCCAGCGCGCCGGAATAGAGGTTCAGGCAGTTCGCGCTGAGCGTGCCGACGAGCACGGTGCCCAGGCCGATCGCCGCGACGGCGCCATTGCCGTGCGCCAGCAGTCCGATCGTGTCCGCCGGCGTCGCCGTCGCGAGTCCGGGTGCGCGCGTCGCCGTCACCGCCGCGGCGCCGAGCAGCTCGAGCACCGCCGACGGGACGAAGCCGCCGAAGAACGCCCACGCCGACACGGCGCGCGGATCGCTCCACGCGGGCAGGTAGCGCGCGTAGTCCGACGCGGCCGGTCCCCAGCCCACGGAGTACGCGAAGGCGAGCGCCGCGGAGAACACGATCCCCGCCGTCTCGCCGCCGCCCGCGAACGGCGCGTGCCGGTCGAATCCCGCGCCGAGGTGCGCGTAGCGCAGCGTGACGGCGGCGATGGTCGCGAAGCCGAGCACGAGCGCGACGCTCGCGAACCGCTCGAACGCGTGGATCGCGTTGTATCCGTACACCGCCAGCGCGACCTGGACCACGAGCAGCAGCGGCAGCGCGATCCCATACGAAACGTGGATCAGCGCCGCGAGAGCCTGCGCGCCGAAGACGCTGTCGATCGCGAACCAGCCGACGCCTGCCAGGAACGCGAGCACGGCCGGCACCACGTTGCCGTCACGGCCGAACGTGCGCCGCGACGCGACCATCTGCGGCACGCCCAAGCGCGGACCCATTCGCGAGAGCATCGCGACGACGGCGTAGCCGAGCGCGTTCCCCGCGAGCAGCCCGATCGCGGCGCCGCGCAGCGAGGTGCCGTACAAGGCGACGGATAGGATGCCGATCGCGAACGTCGCCGTCTCGGCGTTCGCACCGAACCACAGGAAGAACAGGTCGCGCGGCGTGCCGTGCCGCTCGGTGCTGTCGATCGCGTCGAGCCCGTGCGGCTCGACCGCGACGACGTTAGCTCCGTACGAGACGGGCGTTCCCGGTCACGTCGTGACTGTTCGCGACGGCGATGCCGGTTGCACGCAGCTCCGCGAGCGCGGCGCTCTCATCGCTCTCGTTCACGTTGACCGCAGCGGACGCATCCTCGAGTACGACGACGTCGTATCCGGCGGCCTTCGCATCGAGCGCCGTGGCCTTGACGCAGTAATCGGTCGCGAGACCGCAGACGAAGACGCGATGCACGCCGTGCTCGCGCAAGTCCGCGTCGAGCGTCGTCGCGGCGAACCCGCTGTATCCGTCGGTGTCCCGGTCGGTGCCCTTGTCGACCACGACGTCGACGTGCTCGAGATCCAGGCGCGCGTCGAACGCGGCGCCGTGCGTGCCGGCGACGCAGTGCACCGGCCACGGTCCGCCCTGCTGCGCGTACGACGAGTGGTCGGCGGGATGCCAGTCGCGCGTTGCGTAGACGCGCGCGAACCTCGGCGCGAGCGCGTCGATCGGATCGAAGATCCGTTCGCCTTCGGCAACGCCGAGCGCCCCACCGGGCAAGAAGTCGTGCTGCACGTCGACGACGACGAGCGCGTCGTCGGGGCGAATCTCATAGGTCCTCATGGCACCGTCCTTCGACCGGCTCAGGATGACAGGGTTGGCGCTCGCCGCTCACGCGGCCACGATGTTCAAGAGCTTGTCCGCGACGAAGATCCGCTTGCGCACCTGCTTGCCGTCGACCTGAGCGGTGACGGTCGATTCGCGCATCGCGAGATCGAACGCGTCGTCCTCCGAAATGCCGGGCGCAGCCGCAATGCGCGCGCGGACCTTGCCGTTCACCTGGACGACCAGCGTGATCTCCTCGACCGCGAGCGCCGCGGGATCGGGCTCGAGCCAGCGCTCGAGGTGGACGCTGCGCTCGTAGCCCATGCGCGACCACAGCTCGTCGGCCAGGTGCGGTGCGAACGGTGCGAGCACGATCGGTAGCGCGTGCACGACGTACAGCACGGCCGGATCGTGCTCGGCGTCCGGCGCACGCAGTGCCGCGCCGAGCAGGTTCACGAGCTCGTCCAGCTTCGCCGTCGTGACGTTGTAGTGGAAGCGGTGCGTGCGGGTCTCGCTCAGCCCCGATGCCAGCGCGACGTGCAGGGCGCGCACGAGTTCACGCTGCGGCTCGCCGCGCATCTCGGGCAGCCGGTCGAGCGGCGCCGTCCGCGCGGTGCCCGCCAGCGGCTCGGCCGCGCGCCACACGCGCGCGATGAACCGCACCCGTCCGACGATGCCCTCGTCGGTCCAGTCCAGGGTGTCCTCCGGCGGCGCGGCCTTGAGCAGGAACAACCGCATCGCGTCCACGCCGTAGCGCTCGACCGTCTCGTCGATGCCGACGACGTTTCCCCGCGACTTGGACATCTTCTCGCCATGGTACAGCAGCGTTCCCTGGTTGAAGAGGCGCGTGAACGGCTCGTCGTCCGCGTCCATGTAGCCCGAGTCGACGATGAACATGGTGAAGAACCGCGCGTACAGCAGGTGCAGCACGGCGTGCTCCGCGCCGCCGATGTACTGGTCGACCGGCATCCACGCCGACGCCTTGTCCTTGTCGAACGGCTTGCCGGCGTTGTGCGCGTCGAGGTAGCGGATGAAGTACCACGACGAGTCGACGAACGTGTCCATCGTGTCGGGATCGCGCGTCGCTGCTCCGCCGCACCGCGGACACGTCGTGCGCATGAAGTTCTCGTCGTTCGCGAGCGGCGATCCCTGGCCGGTGAACTGCACGTCTTTCGGCAGCAGCACGGGCAACTGGTCGTCGGGCACAGCCACCGCGCCGTCCTTGTCGCAGTACACGATCGGAATCGGCGTGCCCCAGTAGCGCTGGCGCGAGACGAGCCAGTCGCGAATGCGATAGTGCGTCGTCGTTCGGCCGCGGCCCATCGCCTGGAGCCGGGCCGCGATCGCGCGCCGCGCGTTCGCGGACTTCATCCCGATGTACTCGCCCGACGCGATCAGTTTGCCGTCCTCGACGTACGCCTCGGTCAGAGGCGCGTGCAGCGTCCCGTCGGCGTTCGTGATGACCTGCGCGATCGGAAGCGCGTGCTTGCGCGCGAAGTCGAAGTCGCGCTCGTCATGCGCGGGAACGCCCATCACGGCGCCGGTGCCGTACTCCGCGAGCACGTAGTTGGTGACCCAGATCGGAATCTTCTCGCGCGAGAGCGGGTTGATCGCGTACGCCCCGGTCGGCACGCCCGTCTTCTCCATGAGCTGCGTGCGCTCGAGCTCGCTCTTGTTCGCGAGCGACGCCGCGAACGTCTCGATGCGATGGCGCGAGCGCGGCATGCGCTCGATGATCTTCGCGACGGCCGGGTGCTCGGGCGCTACCGCGACGAACGTCGCGCCGAAGATCGTGTCGACGCGCGTCGTGAACACGTCGATCTGCGCCTCGACGTTCTCGATATCGAACGCGAACGTCACGCCCTCGCTCTTGCCGATCCAGTTGCGCTGCATGGCCTTGATGCGATCCGGCCAGCCGTCGAGGCGGTCGAGTCCGGCCAGGAGCCGCTCGACGAAGTCGGTGATCTTGAAGAACCATTGCGCCAGGTTGCGACGCTCGACCTCGGCGCCGCAGCGCCAGCAACGACCGTTCTCGACCTGCTCGTTGGCGAGCACGGTGCGGTCGACGGGGCACCAGTTCACGGGCGCCTCGCGCTTGTACGCAAGACCCTTCTCGAACAGCCGGATGAAGAACCATTGGTTCCAGCGGTAGTACTCGGGATCGCACGATGCGAGCTCGCGCGTCCAGTCGTAGCCGGTTCCCATCAGCCGCACCTGGCGCTGCATGTTGCGGATGTTCTCGCGCGTCCACGTCTCGGGATCGATTCCGCGCTGGATCGCAGCGTTCTCGGCCGGGAGACCGAACGCGTCCCAACCCATCGGGTGGACGACGTTCCGGCCTTGCATGCGGTGCAGGCGCGCGATCGCGTCGCCGAGCGTATAGTTCTTCGCGTGCCCGACGTGCAGATCGCCCGACGGGTACGGCAGCATCTCGAGGACGTAGTACTTCGGCCGCGGATCGTCGTCGCGTGCGACGTAGATGCCGTCGCGCTCCCACCGCTCTTGCCACCCGCGCTCGACGGCGCGGTAGTCGTACGTTCTCTCCTCGGGCATGAATGCTCAGTCTACACCATGTCCGGGCGGAGCCCTCGCGCTTGCGGAACGCGCTCTGCGCGTGATGGACCGGCGTGAAACGTTTGCTCGCTCTCCTCGCCGCGGCGGGCGCCGCCGCGTTCGTCCTGCTGCGGCCCGTACCGCCGCCCGCGGCATCGGCCGGCTCGCAGGGGTCGTCGCCTGCCGGCTGGTCGTCGGTTGCGGCCGGTGTCCGCGACCGCCGTCCGCATCGCACGCCGCCGCCGCGCGCTCTGGCGTACGTCGCGGGTGAGGTGGTGCGGCCCGGCGTCTATCCGATCGCGCCCGACGCCCGCGTGCGCGACGCGGTCGCGCTTGCGGGCGGGACCCGCGGCGACGCCGACCTGACCGCCGTCAACCTCGCCGCGCACATCGCCGACGGCGACGCCGTGGTGGTCCCGGCCCGCGGTGCGGCGGCGCCCGCGGCGTCCGCACGCAGCCGGCGCGCTCGCACGGCCGGACCGCGCCGGTCCGCCTCGCACCCGTCCTCGCATGCCGGCACGCGCGGCCGGCATCGCCGTTCGCGCGACACGCCGCCCGCCACGCAGGTCGACATCAACAGCGCGGACGCCGAGACGCTGGCGACCATTCCGGGCATCGGCGACGGGCTCGCGGAGCGCATCGTCGAGTTCCGTCGCGTCAACGGCCCGTTCGCATCGGTCGACGAGCTGCTGGACGTCGCGGGCATCACCGAGCACCGGCTTGACGCGATGATCCCGTTCGTCGTGGCGAGGTGACGCTGCCGCGTCAGCCGCGGAAGCGGCGCACGACGTCGCACGCGACGGACGCGATTGCGGCGTCGCGCGACGCGTCGTTCGCGTGCACCTCGGCGAAGTACACCGCGAGCACGACCGGTGCGCCGCTGCGCGGCCACAGGATCGCGACGTCGTTCCCGCCGGTGTTCGTCGTGCCGGTCTTGTCGCCGGCGGTCCAGTCCGGCGGCACGCCCGCCCGAATGCGCGCGAGCCCGGTATCGCACGCGCGCATCCACGCGAACAGCCTTGCTTTCGACGCGCTGGAGAGCACCGGTTCGCGCACGAGCTTCGCGAGCAGGTCCGCCATCGCGGCCGGCGTCGTGGTGTCGCGCGGATCGCCGGGCGTCGCATCGTTGAGGGCCGGTTCGCTGCGGTCCAGGCGCGTCACGCGGTCGCCGAGCCCGCGCAGGTACGCCGTCACCGCGGGCGGTCCGCCGACCGTGCGCAGCAGCATGTTCGCCGCGGTGTTGTCGCTGTGCTCGATTGCGGCGGCGCACAGCGCGCCGACCGTCATGGTGCCGCCGTGCTGCTTGCCGGCGAACGCGGGGCTGTAGCCGACGATCTCGCTGCCGGTGAAACGCAGCGCGCGATCGAGGCGCTCCGCGCCGCGGTCGACCCGCCCGAGCACCAGCATCGTGAGCGGCAGCTTGAACGTGCTCGCGAGCGGAAAGCGCTCGTGCGCGCGGCGCTCGAGGCGCCCGCCGTCGCGCAGCGCGATCGCGCAGACGCCGAGCCGCCCTCGGCCGCGTCGCTCCTGCGCGGCGAATGGCATGCCCGCGTGCGTCGCACTGTCCGCATCCGAGCCGCACGTCGTGGTCGCAATCAACGCGCTTGCCCCGGCGCTCATGACGAACGTCGCGCGTCTCATCATCATGAATTCCTGATTGCACGCGGAGAGCACGGTGGCTTCTTGGGGTATCAAGCAGCCATGATGCGAACGGCGGCGATCGGGTTGGCGCTTATCTTGCTCACCGCCGGCGCTTCGCCGAAGCCGTCCGCGACCACGGCTCCGAAGGCGGCCGCGAGATCGACCGCGCCCGTGGCGGTCGCCGACGCGCCCGCCGACGAGTACTTCGGGCCGTTCAAGTACAGCGCGATCTCGACGCGGACGAAGATCAATGCGCTCGGGCGCGCGTATCGCGAGCGCTGGACCGATGATGCGTCGATCGTGCACGATGCGGGCCTCGTGCAGAGTTCGCTGGAGGCGTGGTCGCAGAAATACCCGAAGGACCGCTGGCTCGCCCCGACGGCGTTCCACCTCGCGCAGCTGTATTTCGAAGTGCAGTCGTCCGAGGCGCGCGCGAAGGCGCGTGACATGTTCGCGTTCGTCGCGAAGACCTATCCGAAGACGCAGCAAGGACACCTTGCGCGCCTGCGCCTGCAGCAAGGCTTCCCGGCGCTGCACGAAGAGCCGCCGGTGTCGCCGACGCCGAGCCCGTACGGTCCGTCCCCGGCGCAGAGCAGCGCGGATCCGTCGGCGAGCGCCGCACCCGCAGCAACGCCGTCCGCGGGGCCGGCCGTGCCGGCCGCCGCACCCGCGCCCGCCGTCACCGCCGCGCCTGCGAGCTCGAAGCCGTCGCCGGCCGCAAGCGCGAAGCCGAACTAGGCTTTACCAGCCTCCGCCGGAGTCGCCTCCGCCGCCGCCGCCGAAGTCGCCGCCGCCGCCCCAGCCGCCTCCGCCGCCCGAGTCACCGAAGCCGCCGCCCGAGTCGCCCCAGCCGCCGCCGCCGGCGTTGCCGGCGTCGATCTGGCCGGCGTCGCTCTGCCAACCGCCGGCGTCGGCCGACTGCCCGGGGTCGACGCCGCCCGTCCCGGCCCATGTGCCGCCGTCGACCGGGCCGCCGCCGTAGTTGCGTCCGCCGAAGAGCTCGTTGCCGAGCCACGCGCCGCCGAGTCCGCCGAGCAGGCCGGTCCAAAAGCCGCCCCCTCCGCCGTACCCGCCGCCGTAGCCGGCGCCGCCGTAGCCCGGCCCGTAGCCGCCGCCGTACCCGGGACCCTGACCGTAGCCCGGTCCGCCGCCGCCGTACATGCGCGGCCCCGCGAGCGCGCGGAAGATGCCGCGGATGATGAAGAAGATCACCGCGAGGATGATGATCCACCAGATGAAGCCCAAGCCCCAACCTCCCGAACTGCTGCTGCGAACGTGCGCCGGCGCCGACGCGCCGACCGGGCGGCGCGAGGCGTTCAGCGACGACGTGTGACCGCGATAGGTGTTGATGATCAGGCCCACGCCGGTCTCGACGCCTTGATCGTAGTTGCCCTGCGCGAAATACGGGCGCATGGCCTGATAGATCGTGTTGAACGAGCCGCTGGGAAAGAACTGGCGCGACGCGACGTCGCCCGCGATCTTGATCTGCTTCTCGTCTTTCGCGATGAAGATCTCGACGCCGTTGACCTGCTGCTGCGCGAAGCTGCGCTCGAGCGCGTCGCTCGCGGCCGTGCCGTCGAGCGAAGGCGTCGTCACGACGACGACCTCTTTGCCGGTCTGCGCGTTAAAGTCGCCGATCTGCGTGTTGAGCTGCGCGATCGCGCTCGACGAGAGCAGGTGCGCGTCGTCGATCACGTAGCTGCTGCGCGCCGCAAAGACGGGAGCGGCGGTCGTCGTCAGGACGACGGCCAGGGCTGCGAAGGCAGCGAGCGCTGCCGGCCGTTTCATCGGTGTGAGGTCCTCCGGTCCGAAGTACCCCGGCCCCGCCGGGAAGTTGCGGCTAACGGGTGGTCGTCACGACCAGGGCGACGCCGACCGACGTCAGGACGAAGATGGCGAGGAGCACCCAAACGAACGCTTTGAGCCAGGCGTTGGCCGAACGTGCGCGGCGGCGCGGCGGCTTCGCCGACGTCTTCACTGCGCTTCGGCCCGCGCCTCGGCGACGCGGCCCCACAGGCGCTCGAGGTTGTAGAACTGGCGCTGCTCGGGCGTGAAGACGTGGGCGACCACGTGACCGAGGTCGATCAGAATCCAGCCGCCGTCGGCGTGGCCCTCGAGCCGCGGCCGCAGGCCGGCCCCCTCCGCGCGCTCGACGATCGCGTCGGCGATCGAGCGCGTCTGGATCGCCGACCGGCCGGTGACGACGACGAAGGCGTCGGCGACGATCGTGCGGCCGGTCAGGTCGAGGACGGCGATGTCCTCGCCCTTCTTGTCTTCCGCGGCGTCGCGCACGAGGGCGACCAGATCGAGCTCAGACAGGGCGGCGTTCCTCCGAAGTGATGTCCGCGCCGTAGCGGCGCGCGGCGGCGAGCGTTTGGGGTGCCGGGGTGCGTCCTTGCCGGCGCTCGTGCGCGAGCGACGAGACGAGCATGGCGCGCATCGCGCTCCCGAGGTCGGCGAACGCGAGGCGCGCGAGCTCCGCCCGGTCCGAGAAGTCGCGCCCCGGCTCCAGGCCGTCGGCCAAGTACACCACTTCGTCGAGCGGCCCCATGACCGGATCCGCCAGCGTGTGTTTGCGCATCGCGGAGAGCACCGCCTCGTCCTCGACGGCAAAGCGCTCGCGCGCGAGCTCCGCTCCCAGGCGCGCATGGAGCACGACGGGATTCGCGCGCTCGAACGCGTCGATCGGCATGCCCCGCTCTTCGCACTCGCGCACGAGGCGTTCGGCCGAGTAGAGGCGCGCCAGGTCGTGCAGCAGCGCGGCTTCGCGCGCACACGCCGCGTCCGCGCCGTGCGCGCGCGCGAGGCTCGCCGCCATGCGCGCCACGCGCAGCGTGTGCGCGTACCGGTGGCGCTGCGCGAGCTCGCCGCGAACGGCACGCGCCAAGCGCACGAAGCGCAAACCGTCGCCGCGTTCGGCCGCGCGCGCGGTCAGTGGCGCACCTCGCGTAGAACGCTCGCGCCGATCGCGCGGCCGCCGAGCTTGGCCGGGACGTACGTGTCGTCCGCCATGCGCGCGACGAGCTGCGCATCGAACGCCGCGTCGTCGGACGGAACCACGACCGAGACCGCCTTGACGGCACCGGTGCGCGCGAGATCGAGGCGCAGCACGGTCGCCCGTTTCCCGGTCCCGTCGGCGACGGCCGATCGCCGCAGGACCGGGGCGACGAACGGGAAGCGCGACTGCAGCGGCGTGGCGTCGGGAAGGTATCCGAGGCGCAGCAGCGTCGCGCGGTCGCCGACGATGAGCCGCGCGAGCGCCGCACTCTTCGGATCGAACAGGAGCACGAGATCGGAGTCCGCGCTGCGGCGGAACACGCGGTAGTTGGCGCCGTCCGTCTCCGCGACGGACGCGAGCTCGTCACGCGCACCGGTCGACGTCGTCGTGCCGAAGGTGAACGTGTGCGTCTGACCGTCGAGGTCGACGGCGTACCGCGTGCCGGCGGGGAACGCGAGGTCGATCGCGTGCACGGTCGCATCGTCGTCGACGATCGCAGCGACGGTCGCAGTCGCGTCGCCGAATACGACGTGCTGGCCGTCGTCGCGCGTCGCCACCGACGACGGCGCGCCGTAGGCGCGCACGAGCGCGGCCAGCGGCCGGTGCAGCAGCTCGATCGCGGGCGGAGCGATCACGACTGGAAGGTCGCTCGGAGCGCGCGCAGGCGCGCCCCGTACAGGTCGCCCTTGAGGTTCCCGGCCCACATGACGAGCGCGTTCTCGCCGTTGTCGCTGTAGTAGCCGCGCCGGGTGGAGACCGTCGTGAAACCGTACTTGCGGTAGAGCCGCTGCGCGACGTCGTTCGACTCGCGCACCTCGAGCGTGATCCACGACGCGCCGTGCACGATCGCCTCGTCGAGGAGCTTGAGCAGCATCAGCTCGCCGAAGCGGCGTCCGCGGCACGCGGGATCGACGGCGATCGTGGTGATGTGCGAGTCCTCGAGGATCACCCAGATGCCGCCGTACGCGACGACGCGGTCGTCGACGCGCCCGACGAAGTAGTGCGCGAGCTTGTTGTCGCGAATCTCGTTCGCAAAGGCGTTCACCGGCCAGGATGTGCTGAACGAGAGCCCCTCGATGCGCAGCACGGCCGGCAGATCGGCCGTCGTCATCGGCTCGATCCGCATCGGCTCCGCCGCCCCGGCGTCGGGCGAAAGCAGGTCGGCTTTCACGGCAGGGCGGAACCGGGGCCGGCACGCCGCCGGCTCACCGCGGGCGACTCGCCGTAGTCGGGCGCGACCGCGTGCGGGGTCGCGCTCGGGACCCGGGTACGGGCGAGCTGGGCGATCGCGACGGCGGGGATGTCCGCCCGGGGCGGGAGCGCTCGCACGGTCCAACCGCGTTCGGCGATCTCCGAGAGCACGTCCTCCGTATTCCCGGCCACATCGAGGGCGCTCGGCGTGCCCGTCAGGAGCCGGTCGAGCACCTCACCGACCGGGCCGCATGCGACCGTGGCCGCCGATCCGCTGCGCAGCCGCGCGCAGATGACCCCGCGGCGGCCACGGACGACCGTCAGCACGGGATGGGCGGCGCCGGGCGGCTCGAGCGCGTCGTAGGACGAGACGCCGACCAGCGGCACGCCCGCGGCGTACGCGAGCGACTTGGCGTACGCGACCGCGATGCGGATCCCGGTGAACGAGCCGGGCCCGACTCCCACGGCGAGCCGGTCGATCGCGCGCAGCGGTATGCCGGCGCGGGCGAGCAGCCCGTCGATCTGCGCGAGGCCCGCCTCGAGCGCGTCGTGGCGCCCCGTCGCGACGGATCGGATGCGCACGCCGTCGTCGAGCGCCGCGGAGAAGCCGTCCAAGGCCGCGTCGACGGCGAGGATGCGGGGTGGGCCTGCCGTCACGCGAGCCGGCCGATGCGCACCGTGCGCGGGCCGTCGCCGGCGCCCTCGATGGCGACCTCGATGCGCGGCCGGGGCAGCCAGCGTTCGGCGCGCTCGGGCCACTCGATCAGTGCGATCGCGTCCGGTGCGAACGCGTCGTCCAGCGCAAGGTCGGCGAGCTCCGTCTCGTCCTCGATGCGGTAGAGGTCGACGTGTTCCACCGGCGGCACGCCGGGTCGCGGCGGGTCGTACCGCTGCCGGAAGACGAACGTCGGGCTGCTCACGGCCTCGTCGCCGCCGTGCAGCGCCGCGACGATGGCCCGGACGAAGGTCGTCTTGCCGGCGCCGAGACCGCCCCGCAGGGCGACCACGTCGCCCGGGCGCAGCATTGCGGCGAAGGCGTGCGCCCGCCCCTGGAAGGCGGGCAACCCGTCGAGGACGTCATCCGTCGTGCTCAGAATAGCATTTGGTGCTTCTGCGCATGAGTGACGTCCTGGTAGGGATCGTCGCCGGGGCCGTCTGTTCCGTGGTCGCGGCTGCGTTCGAGGGCTCGATCCTCATCTTCCGCTTCTTCTCGCTCGATCGGGTCGGCGGCGGATTCGGCAGCAAGCTCCTCCTGATCGCGCTCGTCGGTGCGGTCGTCGGCGGGATCGTCGGATTCCTGGTCGGCGTGCTCTTCAAGCAACGCGACGCCGCCAGGTGACGCACTCACCGGCCGCCGCGGCGCACCTGGCGGAACTCGAAGCGCGCTACGAGGCCCACCTCGCCGCCGTGCGAGCGCACGCGGCGCAGGCCGCGGCCAATCTCCCCCATTTGTAGAAAGCACCCGTGAACAACGAACCTCGCGTCTCTCAGATCGCCGTCGAAGACGAGATGCGGGAGAGCTACCTCTCCTATGCGATGTCGGTCATCGCGTCGCGCGCGCTGCCCGACGTGCGGGACGGCCTCAAGCCCGTGCAGCGGCGCATCCTCTACGCGATGCGCGAGATGGGCATGGACCCCACGAAGCAGCACCGCAAGTGCGCCGGTGTCATCGGCGAGGTGCTCAAGAGCTTCCACCCGCACGGGGACTCGTCGGTGTACGACGCGCTCGTGCGCATGGCGCAGGACTTCACGCTGCGGTATCCGCTCATCGACGGCCACGGCAACTTCGGCTCGATCGACCCCGACCCGCCGGCGGCGTACCGCTATACGGAAGCGCGTCTCGCGCGCGCGGCGCTCGACATGCTGGCGGACATCGACAAAAATACGGTCGACTTCGTCCCGAACTTCGACGGTCAGACGGAAGAGCCGGTCGTGCTGCCCGGACGGCTCCCGCAGCTGCTGGTCAACGGCAGCTCCGGCATCGCGGTCGGCATGGCGACGAACATCCCGCCGCACAACGTCAACGAGATCTGCAGCGCGGTCGAGTATCTCATCGAGAACATGACGACGGGGGCGACGCCGACGATCGACGAGATCGACAGCGCGCTGGCCGACATCGTGCACGGTCCCGACTTTCCGACCGGCGGCGTGCTGCTCGGCCGCGAAGCGATCCGTCAGGCGTATAAGACGGGACGCGGCTCCGTCGCATTGCGCGGCAAGGCCGAGATCGTCGAGGACAAGGGACGAACGCGCATCGTCATCAGCGAGGTGCCGTTCCAAGTCTCGGTCAACCGCATCCTCGAAGCGATCACCGACGCGTACCAGGAAAAGCGCATCACGGGGATCACGGCGCTCCACAACGAGTCCAACCGCAAGGGGATGCGCATCGTCGTCGAGCTGCACCGCAGCGCGACGCCGCAAGTCGTGCTCAACCAGCTCTACAAGCAGACGCCGCTGCAGTCGAGCTTCGCGTTCAACATGCTCGCGCTCGTGCCGGCCAAGCTGAGCGAACGCGAGATCGCGGCCGGCCGCAAGCCGCCGCTCGAGCCGCGTGTGCTCTCGCTGCGCGAGATGCTCGGGTACTTCATCGAGCACCGGCGAGACGTCATCCGCCGGCGTTCCGAGTACGACCTCAACAAAGCCCAGGAGCGGGCGCACCTGCTGCTCGGCTTCCTCGTCGCGCTCGACAACATCGATCGCGTCATCACGATCATTCGCGAAAGCGATACCGTCGAGACGGCGCGCACGAAGCTGATCGAGGAGCCGTTCGTGCTCTCCGACGCGTTCCGGCGCATGGCCGGTCCCGCGCTCGCCGGCGACTTCCGCCTTTCCACGCTGCAGGCCGCGGCCATCGTCGACATGCGCCTGCGCACGCTCGTCGGTCTGGAGCGCCAGAAGATCGCGGACGAGCACGAGGGACTGCTCGCCACGATCGCCGATCTGACGGACCTGCTCGCGAAGCCCGCGCGCGTGCTCGCCGTCGTGCGCGACGAGACGCTCGACGTCGCCAAGCGTCTGGGCGACAAGCGCAACACGCCGGTCGAGGCGCTCGAGGGCGAGCTCTCGATCGAGGACATCATCGCCGACACCGAGGTCGTCGTGACCGTCACCGTCGGCGGCTACATCAAGCGCGTCTCGGTCGACACGTTCCGCCAGCAGAACCGCGGCGGGCGCGGCGTCATCGGCATCTCCAACTTGAAGAAGGAAGACGTCGTTCGCAACTTCTTCATGGCGACGACGCACCAGTACGTCCTGTTCTTCACGAACAAGGGCCGGGCGTTCCGGTTACGCGCCTACGAGATCCCCGACTCGACGCGGACCGCGCGCGGCACCGCGCTGGTCAACTTACTGCAGCTGCCGCCGGGCGAGCTGGTCACGGCGGTCTTCCCGGTGCGTGCGTTCGATACCGACGAGTACCTCGTCATGGTGACCCGGCGCGGCATCATCAAGAAGACGAGACTGGCGGAGTTCGAGAACGTGCGCCGCAACGGTCTGATCGCGATCGGACTCGACGACGGCGACGATCTGCTCGCGGTCGATCTGTCGAGCGGCGATCGCGACGTGCTGCTCGCGACGCACGACGGCATGGCGGTGCACTTCAGCGAGAAGGACGTGCGGCCGATGGGCCGTCCGGCACGCGGCGTCAAGGCGATGTCGCTCGCGAAGGGCGACGAGGTCGTCGCGATGGACATCGTCGAGGACGACCGCACGGAAGTTCTCATCGTCACGTCGCACGCGTTCGGAAAACGCACCCCGATCGAGGATTACCGGCACA
Organism: Vulcanimicrobiota bacterium; assembly: GCA_963818845.1. GTDB lineage: Bacteria > Vulcanimicrobiota > Vulcanimicrobiia > Vulcanimicrobiales > Vulcanimicrobiaceae > Vulcanimicrobium. The sequence continues at coordinate 633,844 of CAWFTO010000004.1, forward strand.
TCACGCGCGGCGGAAAAGGCGTGAAGGCGTTTGCGAAGGAGAAAGAGATCGGCCACGTCGTCGATCAGATCCTCGTCTCACCCGAGGACGAGCTGCTGATGATCACGAGCGGTAATCAGGTCATCCGCATCCCGGTCTCGCAGATCCGGCGCGCCGGCCGCTCGACGAAGGGCGTCCGCCTGCAGCGGCTCGCGGAAGGCGACGAGGTCATCGCGATCGCGAACCTGGGTCAGCAGTCCAAGCGCGTGGCCGACATCACGGGCGAGGAGCCGGTGAAGCCGTAGGCGCCGCGGGTGCGGGCGGCGCCGGTGCGGGCGCCGCTTCGACCGCGTCGCCTTCGTTCGGCGTGCCGGGTCCGGTGACGCTCGCCTGCGCGAGCTTGCCGTCCACCGACAGCACGATCAGGCCGATGGGCTCGTGCGGCCTGCCCGAGGAGTCGGCGATGTCGCGCAGCTGCTGGCCGATGGCGAGGCGTCCGCCGGCGAGCAGGACGAGGCCGTTCTCGATGCGCACGATGCGCGCGACCGTCACGTGCGCGACCGCGGCAGTCGACGGCACCGCAGCTGCGGTCGCCGCGGGCGGCGCCAGCACCACGGGCTCGCGCGCGAACGCGGCGCGCACCACACGGTCCCAAATCTGCTCGGCGCTCGCCTCGGGATCGATGCGGGCCGCCTGCGAGATCGGGTCGCTCTCGATGCGCACCGTCTTCGTCCACACGTCGCCCGTCGCGCAGTCGCGCACGGTGATGCGCGCGACCGCATACGCGCGGTCGGGATCCTGCGCGAGCCCGGGGAGGCGCATCGCGCGGTTGAACGTCGCGAGCACCGCGTACGCGGCGCCCGCGCTGCGGCACTGCGCCGCGTCGGGCAGCACGGTCCCCGACTCCGCGGTCGCGTTGCGCGCGTGCAGCGACTCGACCGCGAGCTTGCGCCACAGCTCGCGCGGCATCGTCGACTGCGCCGCGTCGCCCACGTCGGTCACCACCAGCACCGGGATCGGCTCGGCACGCGGCGAGGCCGCGGCCGGCGACGGGATCGCGCCGCCGGCGACGACCGCGGCCAGCAGCACGGCCAGCGAGCGCCTCGCCGGGGCACTCCGAAACCGTCCCCTTCGACGCTGGGTCCGAATGCTCGGAGGAACGAAACCCACTGTCATGAGCTCACTCGCCGACGTCTCGCAGAGCACCTTTCCGACCCAAGTGCTCGGGTCGGACAAGCCGGTCCTGGTCGATTTTTGGGCACCGTGGTGCGGGCCGTGCCGCATGCTCTCGCCGGTCGTCGAGAAGATCGCCGGCCAGATGGGGGACCGCGTGAGCTTCGTCAAGCTCAACACGGACGAGAACCCGTCGATCGCCGGCCAGTACGGCATCTCGGGGATTCCGTGCCTGATCCTGTTCAAGGGCGGCCAGGCCGTCGACCGGATCGTGGGCTTCGTGCCCGAGCAGCACATCAAGCAGATGCTCGACAAGCATCTCGCCGCCGCGTAACTCGCTGCCCGACCGTCGCGGCCTGCCGGCCGTTCACCGGATCCTCGACGAACCGCGCGTTGCGCGGTTCGTTGCGCTTCTCGGCGCGCCGCAGGTGAAGCGGCACGTCGACGCCGCGCTCGCGGCCGCACGGCGCGCCGAGACGACGCCCGACACGGCGGCGGTCTTCGACGACGCGCTCGCGCGCTTGGGCGACGCGTCGCGCGACGGCCTCACCGGGGTGCTCAACGGCACCGGCGTGCTGCTGCACACGAACCTCGGACGCGCGCCGCTCGCGCGCGAAGCCCTCGATGCGATCGCGACGACGGCGGGCGGAGCCTCCAACGTCGAGTACGATCTGGAAGCCGGCGCGCGCGGCTCGCGGTACGACCGCGTCGGCGCGCTGCTGCGCGAGGCGACCGGCGCCGAAGCGTCGCTCGTCGTGAACAACTGCGCGGCGGCCGTGCTGCTCGCGCTCGACACGTTCGCGCGTGCGCCCGACGGCTCGCGGCGTGAGGTCGTCGTCGCGCGTAACGCGCTGATCGAGATCGGGGGCGGCTTCCGGCTGCCCGACGTGCTGGCGCGCAGCGGCGCCGTTCTCGTCGAGGTGGGCGCGACGAATAAAGTGCGCGCCGAGGATTACGCTCGCGCGCTCACCCCGCGCACGGCGCTGCTGCTTCGCGTGCATGCGTCGAACTTCCGCATCGAGGGCTTCACCGAGGACGTCGACGGCGCGGCGCTCGTCGGGCTCGGGCGCAGCGCCGGCGTGCCGGTCCTCGAGGACCTCGGGAGCGGCGCGCTCTGCGACCTGCGCGAGTACGGCCTCGCGCACGAGCGCACGGTCCAAGAGGCGGTCGCCGACGGCATCGATGCGGTCGCGTTCTCCGGCGACAAGCTCCTGGGCGGGCCGCAGGCGGGGATCATCGTCGGCCGCACGGCCGCGATCACGCGCATGCGCGCCAACCCGCTGCTGCGCGCGCTGCGCGTCGGCACGCCGACACTGGCGGCCTTGTCCGCGACACTCGTGCTGCACGCGTCGCGCGCGTCACGCGACCGCATCCCCTTCTTCGCGATGCTGGCGGCGCCGCTCGACGCGCTGCGCGCGCGCGCGAGCGCGATCGCCGAACGGCTGCCCGAGCTGCGGCTGCGCGTGGCGGATGCGGTCGCTTACGCCGGCGGCGGCACGCTGCCGCTGCAGCCGATCGCATCGGCGGCGCTGCTGTGGCGCCCGGACGGCGGCGTCGACGCCGCGGCCGCGCGCTTGCGGCGCGGTTCGCCGCCGCTCGTCGCGCGCGCCGAGGGCGATGCGCTCGCGATCGATCTGCGCACGATCCCGCCCGAGCGCGACGGCGACGTCATTCGGGCGCTCGCGTCGGCATGAAACTCTTCATGACGCTGCTCGTCCGCGATCTGGACGACATCGTCGCCGCGCACATGGCCTATCATCTCAGCCGCGGCGTCGACCACGTGGTGGTGACCGACAACGGGTCGGTCGACCGAACGCGCGCCATCGTGCAGCAGTTCGTGCGGGAAGGTCGCGCGACGCTCATCGACGAGCCGAGCGACGACTACGATCAGCCGGCGTGGGTCACGCGCATGGCGCGGGTCGCTGCCGAACGCGGCGCCGACTGGGTGATCGAAAGCGATGCGGATGAGCTCTGGTGGCCGCTCGAGGGCAACCTCAAGTCAACGCTTGCGCGGGTTCCGCCGCACTACGGCGCCGTGGTGTACCCGCGCGCGAACATGCTGCCCCTGCGGCGCCTCGACGAGCACCCGTTCGAGCAGATGGTGATGCGCGACGAGAACAGCGTCAACGGCCTGGGCAGGCCGTTGACGGGCAAGGTCGCGCACCGCGCCGCCGCGGACGTCGTCGTCGCGCCCGGGAATCACAGCGTCGAATCGGCGTCGCTCGGTCCGGCGGTCGAAGCCACGGACGTGCTGATCTATCACTTCCCGCACCGCAGCTATGCGCAGCTCGAGCACAAGATCGTGCTGGGAGGGCCCGCGGTGGGGCGGAACGCGACCGCGCCGCCGGAGCTCTACGACGTCTGGCGGGCGCTGCACGTGTCGCTCCGCGACGGGACGCTGCGCGACTGGTACGACGCGCTACCGCACGCCGACGATCCGGATATCGCCGCGCGCATCGCCGCGGGCGAGGTCGTGCGCGACGAGCGCCTCGCGAACTACCTGCGCGCGCACGTCCTTCCGGCGCTCCACCGCTACGGAGGATAGGTTCGGCGCAGCCATGCGGCGGTTCGCTCGAGCCCGTCGCGCCAGGCGACCTGCGGCCGCCACGGCGTGACGGCGCGAATGAGGGTCGTGTCGACGAGGCTCAGCGGCACGTCGACCGGCCGCCCGGGTTTGGCGACCACCTGCAGCGCGCTTCCCGTCAGCGCGCGGATGTCATTGACCACGCTCGCGAGCGAGCGCGGCTCGCCGCTGCCGACGTTGACGACGTACGGCGGCGCCGGGCGGCTCGCAATGTGTGCGATCGCGCGAACGACGTCGTCGACGTAGACGAAGTCGCGCACGATCTCGTCGGATCCCCACACTTCGAGCGGTTCCCCGCACAGCGCGCGATGGAGCGCGACGGCGACGAAGCCCTCGCGCCGCAGCGGTGACTGCCCGGGCCCGTAACAGTTCGCGATGCGCACGATGCGGTAGTCGAAACCGTGCAGCCGGCGATAGAGCTCGAGGTGCTGCTCGATCGTGAGACGGTTCAGGCCGTACGCGGAGATCGGCTCCGTCCGTGCGGTCTCCGGCGTCGGGATCTCCTTCGCGACGCCGTAGACGGCGCCGCCCGACGACGCGAACACGACCGTGCCGACGCCGGCCGCGCGGCACGCGTCGAGCAGCCGCACCGTCCATGTAAGGTGCGCCGCAAAGGCGCGCGCGGCGTGCGGCGCCGCCAAATCGCCCATCGACGGGCCCAGCAGAAACACGATGTCCTGACGGCGCAGCGCGAGCGCGAGCGCCGTGGCGTCGGAGAACTCGGCCGTCGTCCAGCGCACGCGCGCGTCGGCGTCGTGCCGCGGCGGATGCCCGAATCCGTGCACGTCTGCTCCGCGGTCGCACAGTTGCGCGGCGAGCGCTCCACCAACGAAGCCGCCGGCGCCGAGCACGAGGCAGCGCGCCCCGGCAAAGCTTGGTTCGCCGGGCGTCACGTGGAGCTCGAGCCGGTGACTGTCCTGACCGGTGGTGCGCACGAGTGCCATCCGCCCGGTCGTTCGAGGCGGCTGCGTCCGCTCCATCGGAGGCGCTCCCCGATGAGCGCTTGCGTGCTTGTCCGGCGGCCGCTCGCCTGCATCGCGACGGAGACCGCCCGTACGCGCGCGAAGCGCTGCAGTGATGCACGTGGTAGGGACCGCGGGCCACGTCGACCACGGAAAATCGTCGCTCGTGCGCGCGCTGACGGGTACGGACCCGGATCGATGGATCGAGGAGCGTCTGCGCGGCATGACGCTCGACCTCGGCTTCGCGCACCTTCGCTTCGACGACGGTGTCGAAGCGGGCATCATCGACGTGCCGGGCCACGAGCGCTTCGTGCACAACATGCTCGCGGGTGCGGCGGGGATGGAGCTGCTGCTGCTCGTCGTCGCGGCGAACGAGGGCGTGCGCCCGCAGACCGTCGAGCACCTCGCGATTCTGGGCTACCTGTCCGTGCGGCGTGCGATCGTCGTGCTGACGAAGCGCGATCTGGTCGACGCGGACGAGCTCGCCGCGGCGGAAGCCGAGACGCGCGCTGCGGCCCAGGGGACCGTCGCTGCGAACGCTCCGTGCGTCGCCGTGTCGACCGTGACGGGCGAAGGTCTGGACGAGCTGCGCGCCGCGATCCACGACGCGCTGGTCGCGATGCCTTTGCGTCCCGACGATGCCCCCGCGTTTCTGCCGGTCGACCGCGTCTTCGCGCTGCCGGGCCGCGGGACGATCGTCACCGGCACGCTGATGCAAGGCACGCTGCGTGCGGGCGACGAGCTGCGGCTCGAACCGCCCGGTCGCACCGTGCGGCTGCGCTCGCTGCAGGTCTTCGGCGCGCCGCGCGACGCCGTCAGCGGCGGCGCGCGCGTCGCCGTCAACCTGCCGGGCGTAGAGACGAGCGAGCTGCGCCGCGGTGCCGTGCTGTCCGACGCGACGCTGCCCGTGGCGACCGCGTTGCGCGTGCGCTTTCGCGCCGTCGCGGACGGGCCACCGCTGCGCCGGCGCACGCCGGTGCGCGCGCACCTCGGATCAGCGGAGATTCTCGGAACGCTGGTGTTCGACGGCGCGCCGCCCGCGGCCGACTCGGCCGCGGACGCGACGCTGCACCTGCGGCGCGCGACCGCGACGTTTCCCGGCGAGGCGTTCGTCGTGCGCGCGCTCTCGCCCAAAGTCGTGCTCGGTGGCGGCACGGTCGGTGAGGCGACGACCGTGGCGGACGAAGCGGAGAGCGCGACCGCGCCCGACGTCGACGCCGTCGCGCGCGTGCTCGCCGAAGCGGGCCTCGCGCCCCAGACGGCCGCGCAGGCGGGCGCGCGAGCGAACGTGCGCGAGGAGCGCGCGCAAGAGATCCTCGACGCGCTTGCCGCGAGCCGCGCGGTGCGGCGGCTGCAGCGGCCCGCGGCGTACGTCGACGGTGCGGCGGCCGACGCGGTTTCGGCGCGCGTCGCCGACGCGCTGGCACGGCGCGAGGCGGAGACGCCCTGGGTGCTCGGCACGACGTCGCTCGCGCTCGCACGCGAGCTCGGGGTGGACGAGCCGCTGCTGCTGCGGCTGCTCGCGGCCGACGCCGAAGACGGCGCGATCGTCGCTCGTTCCGGATACTACGCATCGGTCGCGCACGAGCCGCAGCTGACGCAGGAGCAGCGCACGTTCTTCGAGCGCGCCGTGCCGCTCGATGCCGCGCAGCCGCTCGCGCCCGCGCCGCTCGACGCGGTCGTCGCGCAGCTACGGGCCGCGCGCATCCCCGGGCTCGCGCAGGCGTTCGACACGCTGCTCGCGACCGGAACGCTCGTGAAGATCGGCGGCGACGTCTACCGCGGCACGCAGGTCGCCGAGATCCGCAACCGGCTGGAGCTCGCCATCCGGCGCGACGGACCGATCACGATGGCGCGCTTTCGCGACGCGGTCGGAACGACGCGCAAGTTCGCGGTTCCGCTCATGGAGTGGTTCGACGCGACGGGTGTGACCGTGCGCGACGGCGACCTGCGCGCGCTGCGCCGCAAGGCCGTCTCGTGAACCGCGGCGCGCAGGAGCTCGAGTTTAGCGCGATCGCCGAAGCGATCCCGCAGATGGCGTGGACGGCGCTGCCGGGCGGCAGCGTCAACTACGTGAACGGCCTGATCTCCGCCTATGCCGGCATCGCTCCCGGCACCGTCAGCGGCTGGTCGTGGGAGGCATTCGTCCACGGCGACGACGTCGCGGCGGTGCGTGCGGCATGGGAGGCGTCTCTCGCGTCGGGCGACTCGTTTCAGGTGGATGCGCGGCTCCGGCGCTCGGACGGCGTGTACCGCTGGTTCATCGTGCGCGCCGGCGCGGTGCGCGACGCGTCCGGCGCGATCGCACGGTGGTTCGGCACCTGCACGGACATCGACGAGCTGCGCGGCGCGGCCGCGCGCGACGCCTTCCTGGCCCGCGCCGACGAGCTGTTCGCGGCCGAGCTGGACCCGGACGCGATCATGCGCGCCGTCGCGCGTGCCGCCGTCGCCGCGTTCGCGGACTACGTGCTGTTCGATCTCGTCGGAGACGACGGCGTGCTGCGCCGTTCCGCCGTCGAGCACCGCGATCCCAAGCGCCGCGGCCCGTTCCAGATTTCGGTCGGCGAAGTTCCGCCCCTCGATCATCCGGTCCACCCCATCGCCGCCGCGTGGCGCAGCGGCGAGAGCGTCCTCGTCCCGCGCATCGATGCGACGTGGTGGGTGCGCGCCGCGGCCGACGACGCGCACTACGAGCGGATGCGCGGCGAAGGGCTGCTGTCGCTGCTCACGGTCGTCATCGCGCCTCGCGGACGGCGCTACGGCGTGCTCACGTTCTGCCGGGCGCGCGGGTCGCAGACGTACAACGACTCGGACCTCGCGACGGCCGAGGACTTGGCGCGCCGCATCGGCGCGGCGCTCGAGAACGCGCGTCTGTATCACGAGGCGCGCGTCGCCGCCGACACGCAACGCCGCATCGCCGAGCGCGAGACGTTCTACGCGCGCCTGGGCGAGGCGATCGCCGAGACGCTCGACTTGCGCGAGTCGCTCGACGCGATCACGCTGCTGCTCGTTCCCGCGTTCGCGGACTGGGCGCTCGTGAACCTCATCGACGAACAAGGTCGCCTCTACCTTGCCGCGTCGCACCATCGCGAGCACGACCGGGACGCGCGTGCGCGCACGTTCCTGGACGTGCGGATCGGCGCAGGCGACGGGTCCACCGGCTCGCCCGCCGTCGTCCGCACGAAGAAGCCGATCGTCTATCCGCGCGTCCCCGAAGACGCGCTGCGCGCCGTCGTCGGCCCGTACCGCGAGCTCCTCGCGTCGCTCGGCGAAATCTCGGCGGCGATCGTCCCGATCGTGCTGGGCGGAGCCGTGCGCGGAACGCTCGTGGCGATCTTCGACGCGACGTCGGGCCGGCGCTTCGAGCCGGACGATGCGCCGTTCTTCACGGAGGTCGCGCGGCGGCTGGCGCCCGCAATCGGCAACGCCGAGGCGTACGAGCGCGAACGCCGCGTCGCGCGCACGTTCCAGGCGGCCGCGCTCACCACCGAGCTGCCGAGCGTCCCCGGAACGTCGTTCGACGCGCTCTACGAGGCCGGGCGCAGCGAGGCGCTGATCGGCGGCGACTGGTACGACGCGTTTCGCGTCGCGGACGGACGCGTCGTCATGTCGGTCGGCGACGTCGCGGGCAGCGGGCTCGAAGCCGCCGCGACGATGGCGGCAATTCGCCAGAGCCTGCGCGGCGCGGCCGCGATCAACCCGGAGCCGTCCGTCATGCTGGACGCGGCCGATCGCGTCTTGCGCTCGCAGGCGCCGGACCGGTTCGTCACCGCGTGGGTCGGCGTGCTCGACCCGGTGTGGGGCACGCTCGCGTGCGCCGGCGCCGGCCATCCGGCACCGCTCGTGCGCACGGCGAAGGGAGTCGTCGGCGCCTTGCCGGCGGGCGGCCTTCCGCTCGGGCTGCGCGAGCGCGGTGCCGACCTCACGCGCAACCTCGAGCTCGCGCCGAACGACACGCTCGTGCTCTATACCGACGGGCTCGTCGAGGCGGGACGCGATCTCATCGCAGGCGAGGACGCGCTCGCGAACGCGCTGCGGCACGCCGACGTCGAGGTCGCGCCCGCGCAAGCGCTGCACGAGGCCGTGCTCCGCGGCACCGGCGCAAGCGACGACGTCGCGCTGCTCGTCGTCGGATTCCGGCGCTCACTGCTCGCGATCGGCGGCGACGGATGCGCGTACCGCTGGAGCTTCGACGCGCGGGACCCGGACGCCGCATCGTCCGCGCGCGACGCGATGGTCGCCGCGCTCGAGCGGCGCGGCATTACGCTGGTCGACCGCACGATCGCGGAGCTCGTCTTCGCGGAGCTCGTCGGGAACGCGAAGCGCTATGCGCCGGGCGTGATCGACACGGCGCTCGACCTGTCCGACGAACACGCGGTGCTGCACGTCGTCGACAACGGGAGCGGTTTTCAGCACAACGCGCGCCTGCCCGCGGACGCGCTCGCCGAAAGCGGGCGGGGGCTGTACATCGTCTCGACGATCGCCGAAGAGTTCGCCGTGACGCGCTGCCCCGGCGGCGGCGCACACGCGCGCGCGGTGCTCAAGGGCCGCCTCGGTTAGACGACCGCTGCGATCGCGTCTTGCTCCCGGCGGAGCTGCCACAGGAACGACGACTGGTCGAACGCGACGTCGCCCGCCCCGATCGGGTGGTCGGCCGGGACGTCGCGCGTGAGCTTGAGACCGTGCGCGAGGCCCATCGGCACGAGGCGCTGCGCGCGTGCGCGATCGGCCGCGACGCACGTGCCGTACGCGGCGTAACCGCCTTCGCCGTCGATGATCTCGCCGGCGCGCATCGGTTTGCGCGTCGCGCAAACGACCTCCGCACGGTGTCCGGCGAACGGCGCGCCCGTCGGCTCGCCGCGGAGCGCGACGGACGCGATCGATACGCCGATCTCCAGCCCGATCAAGTGGTACGGGCGCCAGAGCGCCGCGTAGCGGCCCGAGGCGTCCGTCGCGATGCCGTACTCGCCGAAGCAGCGCAGCGCGTACGCGCTCTGGGACGTGAACGTCACGTAGACGCCCCAGCGCAGGTGGTCGTCGACGAACGTCTCGTCCTCGCGCACGCACGACACGACGTCGACCATGCCGGCGTGCGGAAGAATTCCGCCGTCGGCGCGCGGGCGCAGCAGCTGCGGGAGATCGTGCACGGATGCGGGCGCGAACGAGAGGCCGTCCTCGGGCACCTCCAGGCCCGTCGCGTTGGCGACCGCGACCATCTCGATCGCCGACTTGGTGCCGTCGAGGAACGAGTTGAACATGCGCGGGTTGAACCCGCCGGCCGCGACCTGCTCGTCCGTGAAGCCGTAGTACGCGAACGCCGTGTCGGGTGTCGAACGGCGGTACACCGGGGCATACTTCGTGCCTTTGCCGGCCGCGACGACGTCGAAGCCGCACGTCCGCGCCCAGTCGACGAGCTCGCAGATGATCGCGGGCTGGTCGCCGTACGCCATCGAGTACACCACGCCGTTGCGCTTGGCGACCTCGTGCAGGAACGGGCCGACGACGACGTCCGCTTCGACCGTCACCATGACGACGTGCACGCGGTTTTGCAGCGCGCGGAAGGCGTGGCGCGCGCCGGCTTCTTCGTGGCCCGTCGCTTCGATCAACACGTCGATCGCGCAGTCCGCGGCGATTTCCCCCGACTCGACGAGCGCGACGCGATCGCGCCGCGCCGCATCGGTCGCCGCCCCGGCGTTCGCCGCCGTGACGAACGCGCCGGCATCCCAGCCCGCCGCGACGGCCGCGTCGCGTGCGACCGATCGCGACAGATCGGCGAGCACGCACAGCCGCACGCCGGGCATCAAGCGCAGCTGCGCGAGGATCATCGTGCCGAACTTGCCCGCGCCGACGAGGCCGACGCGAACCGGCTCGCCTCGTGCGTCGCGCTCGGCCAGTCCGCGCGCGAGGTTCATGCGCGATCGCCCTTCGCGCGCAGGCTCGCGAGGATCCGGTCGCGACTGCCGACGAGGTGCTCGCGCAGGAGCTCGACGGCGCGGTCGGCCTCGCCGTGCGCGACGGCGGCGGCGATTGCCGCGTGGTCGTCCCACGTGTCCGCCGGATAGTCGCCCGCTTCGAAGTACCGGTGCATCACGCGCATGATCTGCGACCACTGCGCGGCAAGCGACGCGACGAGGTGCGGGTTGTCGGACGCGGCGGCCATGTCCGCGTGAAAGTCGCGGTCGAGCCGGAACAGCGTCGTGAGCGAGCGGCTCGCGATCGCCGCGCGCGCCTGCGCGTGCCGCGTTCGCGTCGACTCACGCAGGTCGGCGAACCGCTCGGCGGCGCGGCGCAGGGCGAGCGACTCCAGCGCGAGCCGCACGTCGTACAGATCGACCACGTCCTTGGGCGAGAGCGGCCGGACGATCGCCCCGCGATTGGGGCTGATCACGACCAAACCCTCGGCCTCCAGCCGCCGCAGCGCCTCGCGCAGGGGGATGCGGCTCATCCCGAACGCCGCGGCGAGGTTTTCCTCGACGAGCCGGGTACCGGGCGCGTACCGGCCGGTCAGGATCGCCTCGCGGAGCGCGTCGACGAGGGCCTCCGAACGGGGGCCCGGGAGGCGGGCCGGCTGTGCGGTCATAAAATTGTATACAGCCGGCAGGAGGTCGGGACCTTCACCGCGATTCGATTGTATACAATCATAGCGGAGGAAGCCGAAGCGTGCAGACGACCGAACGGACCATCACCGAGGCCCAGCGCGAATGGGAGCAGATGACCTTGCTGCCGTTCACGTCCCGGCGGCCCGAGTCGCGCGACGTGTTCCGCACGATGAGCGGAGCGCCGCTGGAGCGGGTCTACACGCCGGACCACGTCGGCGACGTCGAGTACGTCCGCGACATCGGCTTCCCGGGGCAGTTCCCGTACACGCGCGGCCCGTACCCGACGATGTACCGCGCGCAGCCCTGGACGATGCGGCAGATCGCCGGATTCGGCACGGCCGACGACACGAACGAGCGTTTCCGCTACCTCATCTCGCAGGGGCAGACCGGCATCTCGACCGACTTCGACATGCCGACGCTGATGGGCTACGACTCCGACGACGCGCGCAGCGAAGGTGAAGTCGGCCGCGAGGGCGTCGCGATCGACAGCGTCGACGACATGCTCGACCTCTATGCGGGCATCGACCTCGAGAAGATCTCCGTCTCGATGACGATCAACCCGTCGGCGTGGATTCTGCTCGCGATGTATCTCGTCACCGCCGAAGAGCGCGGGTTCGACTGGAAGAAGCTTTCGGGCACGGTTCAGAACGACATCATCAAGGAGTACGTCGCGCAGAAAGAGTGGGTGTATCCGCCGCGTCCGGCGATGCGCCTCGTTCGCGACTCCATCGTCTTCGCAGCCAAGAACCTGCCGCACTATAACCCCGTCAACGTGAGCGGATACCACGCGCGCGAGGCGGGCAGCACCGCCGTGCAGGAAGTCGCGTTCACGCTCGCGGCCGGAATCGCGTACGTCGACGAGGTCGTCAAGGCCGGCATCGACGTCGACGACTTCGCGCCGCGGCTGTCGTTCTTCTTCGTCTCGCAGATCGACTTCTTGGAAGAGGTGGCGAAGTTCCGCGCGGCGCGCCGCGTGTGGGCGCGCGTGATGAAGGAGCGCTTCGGCGCGAAGAAACAGGAGTCGATGCGCCTGCGCTTCCACTGCCAGACCGCGGGCGTGTCGTGCACGGCGCGCGAGCCGCTCAACAACATCGCGCGCACGGCGATCGAGGCGCTCGCCGCGGTGTGCGGCGGCGCGCAGTCCCTGCACACGAACGGCTACGACGAAGCGCTGTCGATCCCGAGCGAGCCGGCGATGAAGATCGCGCTGCGGACGCAGCAGATCCTGGCCGAGGAGGTCGGCGTCGGGCGCACGATCGACCCGCTCGCCGGATCGTACGCGATCGAGCGCCTCACGAGCGACATCGAGAAGGCGTGCTTCGCGTACTTCGCCGAGGTCGACCGCCGCGGCGGCGTCGTGTCCTGCATCGAGGACAACTACTTCCAGATGGAGCTCGCAGACGCGGCGTACGACCTGCACAAGCGCAAGGAGCGCGGCGAGTTCCACTACGTGGGCGTCACGAAGTACCGCGACGACTCCGCGAATCCGGCGGTCGAGCTGCATCACGTCGACGAGGCCGCGGCGCACCGTCAGCTCGAGCGCCTGCGCAAGACGAAGGCGAACCGCGATCAGGCGGCGGTCGATCGCGCACTGGCCGAGGTCGAGCGCGTCGCGCAAACCGACGACAACATCATGCCCGCGACGATCGCGGCGGTCAAAGTTCGCGCGACCGGCGGTGAGATCATCAACGCGCTGCGCCCGATCTTCGGCACGTACGTGGAGACGCCGGTCTTTTGATCAGCCACCGCGTCCATCGCGATCTGGCGCGCGCGATCTCGTCCGTCGAGAACGGCATCGTCGAGCTTCCCGCCGCGATGGCGGCGCTGCGAGCGCACGGACATGCGGCGTCGGAGCGGCGGACGGCGGTCATCGGCATCACCGGCCCTCCCGGCGCCGGAAAGTCGACGCTCGTCGACCGCCTGATCGAAGGCTTCCGTGCCGAAGGCGAGAGCGTCGCGGTGATCGCGGTCGATCCGTCCTCGCCCTTCACGCGGGGCGCGGTGCTCGGTGACCGCGTTCGCATGCAGCGCCACGCGAGCGACGCCGGGGTCTACATCCGCAGCATGGCCTCGCGGACGTCCGGCGGCGGGCTCGCTCCCGCCACGCGCGACGCCGTTCGCCTCGCGCAAGCGGCGGGCTTCGACGTCGTGCTCGTCGAGACGGTCGGCGTCGGTCAGGTCGAGCTGGAAGTCGTCGCCGTCGCGGACGTGATCGTCGTCGTCACGGTGCCGGCGCTCGGTGACGGCGTGCAGGCGATCAAAGCGGGGCTGACCGAGATCGCCGACATCTTCGTGGTCAACATGGCCGACCGCCCGGGCGCGAACCGCACCGCGATCGACCTCAAGCACATGCTGCGCGACAGCGGGCGCGAGATTCCGGTGCTGCAGACGATCGCGCAGGACGGCAGCGGCGTCTCCGAGCTCCTCGCCGCCGTCAGCGCCAAGCGCGCCGAAGACGACACGAACGCCGTGCGGGCGGTGCGCTTCGAGGTCGTGCGCAAGGCGCGCGACCGCGCCGTCGCGACCGCGCTCGCGGCGCTCGACGCCCCCGACGCCGCCGCCGTGCTGCAGCGGCTGCGCAACCATGACATCACCCGCAACGACGCGATCGACGCGCTCATGCGCATTCTCGGAGGACCCGTTCATGCCCATTAAAGTGCTCGTCGCCAAGCCCGGTCTCGACGGCCACGACCGCGGCGCCAAAGTGCTCGCGCGTTCGCTGCGGGACGCCGGGATGGAGGTCGTCTACACGGGACTGCACCAGACGCCCGAGATGATCGTCAACGCGGCGATCCAGGAAGACGTCGACGTCGTCGGCGTGAGCATCCTCTCCGGCGCGCACATGACGGTGTTCCCGAAGATCATGGACTTGCTCCGTGAACGTGAAGTGGAGGACATCGTCGTGCTCGGCGGCGGCGTCATCCAAGAGGATGACATTCCGAAGCTCAAGGCGATCGGCGTGCGTGCGGTCTTCAACGCGGAGGCGTCGACGCAGGAGCTGATCGACGGCATCGAGCGCATCGTCGCCGAGTACGGGCGCGACCGCACCCGCCGGGAAGCCGCTCAGGCGCGATGATGCGCGTGGCGGAGTCCGCCCCGCCGGCGCGCACCGGGCAGGCTGTCTGGCCGCCGGTCTACGACGGCGCGTACCGTCCGGCGAACGACGCGCCGTACTGGGATCGCGAACGCGAGACGATGCCGGAGGACGAGCGCAACGCCGTCATTCTGCGCAAGATCCAGGCGGTGATGGCGTGGGCGTGGGAGCGCGCGCCGTTCTACCGCGCGCGCTGGAGCGCCGCCGGCCTCGAGCCGGGCGACGTGAAATCGCTCGCCGATTTCGCGAACGTGCCGACGATCGCGAAAGCCGACCTGCGCGCCGATCAGGCGGCGCACCCGCCGTACGGATCGTACTTGTGCGTCGACCCGAGCGAGGTGTTCCACGTGCACGGCACGTCCGGGACCAGCGGCCGGCCGACGGCGTTCGCCTGGACGCGCGACGATCACGCGCGCATTGCCGAAGCCCACGCGCGCATCATGTGGAGCTTCGGCTTGCGCCCGAGCGACATGGTGTTCGTCGGTTCGATCTTCTCCCTGTACGTCGGCTCGTGGGGCGCGCTCGCGGGCGTCGAGCGGCTCGGCGCCGCTGCGTTTCCGTTCGGCGCCGGCGTCCCCGGCATGACGCTGCAGGCGATCTCGTGGATCCGGCAGATGCGCCCGACCGCGTTCTACGGCACGCCGTCCTACGCGCTGCGCATCGCGGAGACCGCGCGCGCGGAAGGCATCGACCCGCGTTCGCTCGGCCTGAAGATCATGTTCTTCTCGGGCGAGCCCGGTGCCGGAATCCCCGGCACGAAGCGGCTGATCGAGGAAACATTCGGCGCGATCTGCATCGACAGCGGCAGCATGGGCGAGGCGACGCCGTGGATGAACATCACGGAGTGCGGTCACCGCACCGGGATGCACCTGTGGCAGGACATCGTCTACGCTGAGCTGCTCGATCCGGACACGATGCGGCCGCTGCCGTACGGCGCGACCGGAACCCCGGTCTACACGCAGCTCGAGCGCCGCGGACAGCCGATGATCCGGCTCGTCTCGGGCGATCTCGCGGAGTGGACGAACGACCCGTGTCCGTGCGGGCGCACGTATCCGCGCTTCCCGCGCGGCATCATCGGGCGCATCGACGACATGCTGGTCGTGCGCGGCGAGAACATCTACCCCAGCGCCATCGAGGACGTGCTGCACGACTTCGCCGAGCTCGGAACGGAGTTCGAGATCGTGGTGTCGCGCCCGAACGCGCTCGACGAGCTGCTGGTCCGCGCGGAGCTTGCGGGCCCGTGCGACGAGCCGGCGCTGCGCGAACGCGTCGCAGCGCAGATGAAGCGCAAGCTCGGCATCCGCGCCGGCCTCGACTTCGTCGCATCCGGTGCGCTCGCGCGCACGGACCTCAAGTCGCGGCGCGTCCGCGACGAGCGCCCGAAAGCGTAGCAGACGTGCGAGGGCGTTCCGGCGGCTTGCCGAATGGACGGCCGACCTACACTTAAGGAGCCTTTCTTGCGCATTACGGCCACGCTCGCACTCAGCCTCACGCTCGCATCCTTCGCGACGGCGTCAGCCGCACCGACGCCCGTTCCCGGCGGCGCGAATCAGGCCGAAGGCGTCGCGACCATTTTCGGAAAGCCGTCTTTCAACGGCGAGGTTCGGCTGACGCCGCGCACGCTGCGAGACGCGACCGCGTCCGACGGCTTCACGGCGCCGAGCGGGCAGAAGTGGCTCGTCTTCCAAGCGACGGGCGCAAACGGCACGAACAAGCCGCTCGACATGCAGCAGTTCGTCGCCTCGATCGTGAACGCGGACGGCGAGTCGTACGCGGCGCAGCCCGACAAGCTGCTGCCGATGGGCGGCGTCTACGGCATCGCACCGGGCGCAGGCTGGCGCGAGCAGGTCGCGTTCCAGGTCCCCGCCGATTTCGTGCCCGCGAAGATCGTGCTGCTGCCCGCGAACAAGAAGCACGCGGCGTTCCGCATCGCGGTCGGCCCGAACGAGTATCACACCGCGACGGCGGCGCGATAGCTGCGGTACGTTCAATGGGCGAGCGTGCCCCAGCTCATCGACGCGATCTTCCAGCCGCGCGGGGCGCGGAGCAGCACGAACGTCCAGATGCCGTCCTCGGGTGACGGGTCGCGGCCGGCAACGGTCGGCGTCAGGGTAACGCGCGTAACCGCGTACAGCCGGCTCCCCGCGGGGATCGTGGTCGTGCTCCGGACGGTGGCCCCCAAGGCGACGAGGCGAGCGCGCTTCGCGACCGCAGCGAAGTCGTTCGCGTAGCGCACGCACGCATCAGGGCCGGACCACAGGAACGGCGGAAACTGATCCGCCACGGACGCGCTCGGCGCGCACATCGCGCGGAGCGCGCCCACGTCATGGGCGACGAGGGCCGATTCCAGGCGGACCGGTATTGCGGCAATCGCCGTTTGGAGCGGTGGCGGGGTCGGCGGCTGGGCGGCTGCCCCTGACGACAGCAACCCGGTTACCGCGAGAAGGGCCGGGAGGCATCGGAGCAGGCGCATGCACAGCGGTGCCCCGTCCAGGCGGGCCAGCCCTGTGCGGCGCAACCCGGAGGTTAGCACTCTCGGTTTTAGAGTGCGAATGAACCAAGACCGCATGACCCAGCGCGTCCAGGAGGCGCTCAACGCCGCTTATACGCGCGCGGTGTCCGAGCACAACACCGAGACCGCGCCCGAGCACCTGCTTGCGGCGATCCTCGATCAGACCGAAGGCGTCGCTCGTCCGATCCTCGAGAAGGCGGGCGTCGGCGTGCAGTCCCTCGACGGCCGCGTACAGTCTGCGATCGGCGCGCTGCCGCGGTATCAAGGTGCGAACGCCGACTCGAGCCGCGTCACGGTGTCACCGGCCATTACGCGCCTCTTCGCCAAGGCTGACGACGAAGCGAAGGCGCTCAGCGACGAGTACGTCTCGATCGAGCACCTGCTGCTCGCGATGACCGCCGACTCGGGCGGGGTCGGCAAGCTGCTCCGCGACACCGGCGTGACGCGCGAGAAGCTGCTCGCCGCGCTGCGCGACGTGCGCGGCAACCAGCGCGTGACGACGCAGAATCCCGAAGGCACGTACCAGTCGCTCGAGCGCTACGGACGCGACCTCACGCGCGCGGCGGAACAGGGCAAGCTCGATCCCGTCATCGGACGCGACGACGAGATTCGCCGCGTCATCCAAGTGCTCTCGCGCCGCACCAAGAACAACCCCGTGCTCATCGGCGAGCCGGGCGTCGGCAAAACCGCGATCGCCGAAGGCCTCGCGCAGCGCATCGTGCGCGGCGACGTGCCGGAGGGCCTCAAGGACAAGCGCCTCGTGTCGCTCGACATGGGCGCGCTGATCGCGGGCGCGAAGTATCGCGGCGAGTTCGAAGAGCGCCTGAAGGCGGTGCTCAAGGAAGTGCAGAGCGCTGCGGGCCGCGTGCTGCTGTTCGTCGACGAGCTGCACACGGTCGTCGGCGCCGGCAAGACCGAAGGCTCGATGGACGCGGGCAACCTGCTCAAGCCGCTGCTGGCGCGCGGCGAGCTGCACATGATCGGTGCGACGACGCTCGACGAGTACCGGAAGTACATCGAGAAAGACGCCGCGCTCGAACGCCGTTTCCAGCCCGTCTTCGTCGATCAGCCGTCGGTCGAGGACACGATCTCGATCCTGCGCGGGCTGCGCGAGAAGTACGAAGTGCACCACGGCGTGCGCATCAAGGATGCGGCGCTCGTCGCGGCCGCCGTACTGTCGAACCGCTACATCGCGGACCGCTTCCTTCCCGACAAAGCGATCGACCTCGTCGACGAAGCGGCGGCGAAGCTGCGCACCGAGATCGACTCGATGCCGGCGGAGCTGGACGAAGCGTCGCGCCGCATGATGCAGCTCGAGATCGAGCGCGAGGCGCTGCGCAAAGAGAGCGACGATGCGTCGAAGACGCGGCTCGAGAAGCTCGAACACGAGCTGGCGGATCTGCACGAGCAGACCGATGCGCTGCGCGCGCGCTGGCAGTCCGAGAAGGATGCCGTCGCGCGGACGCGTGAGCTGCGCGAGGCGATCGAGCAGACGAAGCTCGACGTCGACCGCGCGACGCAGGCCGCCGACTACGCGAAGGCGTCGGAGCTCAAGTACGGCCGGCTGGCCGAGCTCGAGCGTCAGCTGCGCGACAAGGAGGCCGCGATCGGCGACGGTCAGCGCCTGCTCAAGGAAGAGGTCGACGAAGAGGACATCGCCGGCATCGTCAGCCGCTGGACGGGCGTGCCCGTCAGCAAGCTGCTCGAAGGTGAGATTCAGAAGCTGCTGCACCTCGAGGACGAGCTGCACCAGCGCGTCATCGGTCAGGACGAGGCCGTCACCGCGGTGGCCGAAGCGATCGTGCGCGCACGGTCCGGCTTGGGCGATCCGAACCGCCCGCTGGGGTCGTTCCTGTTCCTCGGCCCGACCGGGGTCGGCAAGACGGAGCTCGCGCGAGCGCTGGCGACGTTCTTGTTCGACGACGAGCGCGCGCTCGTGCGAATCGACATGTCCGAGTACGGCGAGAAGCACAGCGTCGCGCGGCTGCTCGGCGCGCCGCCCGGATACGTCGGCTACGACGAGGGCGGTCAGCTCACCGAAGCGGTGCGCCGGCGTCCGTTCTCCGTGCTGCTGTTCGACGAGATCGAGAAGGCGCACGGCGACGTGTTCAACGTGTTCCTGCAGATTCTCGACGACGGCCGGCTGACCGACGGTCAGGGCCGCACGGTGGACTTCAAGAACACGATCGTGATCATGACGTCGAACATCGGCTCGCACCGCATCCTCGATGCGTCCGGCGACGTCGGCGCCGCGGACTTCGCGGTCATGCGAGCAACGGTGCTCGACGAGCTGCGCCAGCGCTTCCGCCCGGAGTTCCTCAACCGGATCGACGAGATCGTCGTGTTCCACAAGCTGAGCGAAGAGCAGCTCAAGACGATCGTCGACATCCAGCTCGACCGCGTGCGCGGCCGGCTGCGCGACCGCCGCATCGTGCTCGAGATCACCGATGCCGCGAGGACGCACCTCGTGCGGTCGGGCTACGACCCCGCGTACGGCGCGCGTCCGCTCAAGCGGGCGATCCAGCGCGAGATCGAGACGCCGCTCGGGCGCAAGATTCTGGCCGGTGAGGTTCGCGACGGCGACGTGGTGCGCATCGACGCCGACCTGAGCCGCGGAGAGCTCGCGTTCACGGTCGTCGAGCCGCTTCCGGAGATGCCCGCCTTCCGATGAGAAATTCGTGAAGGCGCCGCACGCGCGGGGCCTTCACGCGCGTTGCGTGGGACAGGAGGACGGCCTGCTCGGCAGAACGCCGATCCTCCTCGGATCATCCCGTTCTCTCATGCTTTCATCTGGAGGATATTTCATGATCAAGCTCATCGCCTCACTCGGCGCCCTGGCGATGGTCGCCGGGCTCGCCATCGCTCCCACGCCGGCGTCGGCGCAGATGGGAATGGACAACCACCGCTGCGGGCGGCACGCGCACTGGGTGCCGGCGCACCGCGACCGCATGGGCCACTGGGTGCGCGGTCACTGCGCGCGCAATCGCTGACCGCTGAGTACTGACTTCGTGGGCCGATGACCCACGACGATGAGCTCAAGCGCGCGGTGGGGTTCGCGGCCGTCGACCGGTACGTCACGGCGGGAACCTGCATTGGACTCGGAACCGGGTCCACCGCGCGCTGGGCCGTCGAACGCGTCGGCGAACGCGTCGCCCGCGGCGAGGAGATCGTCGCGGTACCGACGTCCGCCGCGACCGAAGCGCAGTGCCGCGAGCTGGGCATCCCGCTCGCGGCGCTGGGCGACTGCGAGATCGACGTCGCGATCGACGGCGCCGACGAGGTCGCCGCGGACCGCTCGCTCACGAAGGGCGCCGGCGGGGCGCTGTTCCGCGAGAAGGTGGTCGCGCTCGCTGCTCGCCGCTTCGTCGTGATCGTCACGCCCGAAAAGCTCGTCGAGCGGCTCGGTGCGTCTCCAATGCCCGTCGAGGTCGTACCGTTCGCGCTGGCGACGGTGACGCGGGCGATCGAAGCGGCGCGTCCCGGCGTCACGGTGCGCCGGCGAGGCGCGGACACGCCGTTCGTCACCGACAACGGCAACGCGATCCTGGACTGCGCGTTCGGGCGCATCGACGATCCCGCCGGGCTCGACGCGGAGCTGCGCGCGATCCTCGGGGTCGTCGCGACGGGGATCTTTCCGGCGACGATGACGAGCGCGGTGCTCGTCGGCTATCCGGACGGCGTGCGCGCGCTGTAGCGCGCCGCAGTCAGATGTCGTACTCCCAGGTGTTCCAGAACGTCGTCACGGCGTGGGCCGGTTTGTAGTTTTTCACGTCGACGCTGACGACGTCGAAGCGGCGGTTGAACCACATCGTCAGGAACGGCAGCTCGTCCTCGATCCGCGCCTGGATGTCGTCGTAGGCCTTCTTGCGCGTCGCGCGGTCGTAACGCGTGAGCGCGAGCTTCTCGTCGGCGTCAACGGCGCGGTCGCAGAAGTGAAAGATGTTCTGGCCGTTCGGCGGAAACGCCGTGCAAGCCACCGTCGTCGAGTCGTCCGGATCGACACCGTTGACCCACGACGCGAAGTCGATGTCGAACTTGCCGGCCTGCAGGATGCCGCCGGACTGGTAGTTCGCAAACATGAGCGCGCTCGCGTACTGCTTGATCTCGACGTCGATCCCGACTTCCCGCAACGTCGACTGTAGGAAGACGGCGGCACGGTTGCCGAGCGCGCTGCCCGTCGTCGTCGCGAACACGACGTGGAGGCGCGTTCCGTTCTTCGTGCGGATCCCGTCGCTGCCGGGCACCCAGCCGGCCGCGTCGAGCGTCGCCTTCGCTTTCGCGGGGTCGTACGGTATCGGTTCGAGCGCCTTGTTATACGCCCACAAGAATGCCGGCTGATCTCCTTCACCCGCGATCGTGACGCCGTACGTTGCCGTGTCGATCAGGCGCCGCCGGTCCGTCGCGTACGCGATCGCCTTGCGGACCGCGACCTCGTGCAGTATCGGCCGAGCCGTATTGAAGCCGATGTATGAGTACTGGGTGAACGGCGTAAGCAGGACCCGTGTATCGGCGACCTTCGAAACGGTCGGGAAGTTCGTCGACGAGACGTTGTACCAGAAGTCGATATCGTGCGATGAAATCGACGTCGTGAGGGTGTTCTCGTCGGGAATGACATGGTAGTCGACTTCTTTGAGCTTGGGCGCGCCGCGCCAGTAGTGCGGGTTCGCCACCATGCGCAGCACCTGCCCGCGATGCCATTCCTTCACGATGAACGGTCCGGTGCCGACGGGTGACGAGTTGAACGGGATCTGGTTGATGTTCGCGTAGCGCGCGAGCAGGTGCTTCGGCATCACCGGGTACGACGTCGCCGCCATGGTCAAGAAGGTCGAGACGAACGGCGCATACGGCTGCTTGAGGTGCACCACCGCCGTGTACGCGTCGGGCGTGTCGATCGACCGGATGTCGTCGTAGCCGTCGCGCGTCTGGACGTTGTTGTTCGGATTCATCACGAGATGCCACGTGAATGCGACGTCGCTCGCGTCGAAGGGTGCCCCGTCCTGCCATTGCACGCCGTGACGCAGATGATAGGTAATCGTGAGCCCGTCCTTCGAGATGCCGCCGTTCTCGAGCGTCGGCACGGCCGTCGCAAGCTCCGGAACGTATTCGTTCTTGTCGCTGTAATTGAAGAGATACCCCGCCCAGAACATCGAGAGGTCGGTGTCGACCTGGAATGTCCCCAGAAGCGGATTGAGCGTGTCCGGGTCCTGGATGCTCGCGAGGCGCAGCACGCCCGGACGCGTCCACGCATGCCGGCCGCCGGCGCCGGCGGGCCCCGAAGGCTCCGAACCGGCGGACTGCGTCGTCGCGATGCGCGTACACGCGGAGAGCACGACGGCAGCGGCAAGCGCGGTGGCGGCGGCGCGTTTCATGCGGCGGCGCTTCTCGCCCGGCCGCCCGGCCACCGCTCCCGGCGGCGCCCTTAGACCAGCGCCTTCTCCCGCCTGCGCGCCTTGAGCCGTTCGCCTTCGTCGAGCAAGCGTTTGCGCAGCCGGATCGATTGCGGCGTCACCTCGACGAGCTCGTCGTCCTCGATGAACTCGATCGCGCGCTCCAGCGACATCTCTTCCGCGGGCGGCATCTTGAAGTTCTCGTCGGTGCCCGCCGCGCGCATGTTGGTGAGCTTCTTCGCGCGCACGACGTTGAGCGCGACGTCCTTGTCGTCGTTGGCGCGCCCGACGATCATGCCTTCGTACACCTCGGTGCCGGGGTCGACGAAGAAGCGCCCGCGCTGCTCGAGGCCCATCAGCGCGTACGCGGTGACGGTCCCGGTGTCGCTCGTCACGAGCGCCCCGTTGCTGCGGCCCGGGATGTCGCCGGCGAGCGGCTGGTGCGTGTAGTACACGTGCGACATCACGGCGGTCCCGCGCGAGAGGGTGAGCAGCTCGCCGCGCAGCCCGAAGATCGCGCGCGTCGGCATCGTATACTCCAGGCGGCGCGTCTCGCCGACCGTCACCATGTTCGACATCTGCGCGCGCCGGCGCCCGACCGACTCGATCACCGCGCCCGCGTACTCTTCGCGCACGTCGATCACGACGTATTCGACCGGCTCCATCTTCACGCCGTCGCGCTCGGTGACGATGACGCGCGGCTTGCTGACCGCCATCTCGTAGCCCTCGCGCCGCATCGTCTCGATCAGGATCGAGAGATGGAGCTCGCCGCGGCCGCGCACCTCGAACGTGTCCGCAGACTCCGTATCCTCGACGCGCAGCGCGACGTTCGACTCGAGCTCGCGCATGAGCCGCTCGCGAATCTGGCGCGACGTGAGGTACTTGCCTTCACGCCCCGCGAACGGCGACGCGTTGACCATGAAGTACATCGAGACCGTCGGCTCGTCCACCGCGGTCGCCGCGATGCCTTCGGGCAGCGCGGCGTCGGCGATCGTGTCGCCGATGTTGAGGCCTTCGATGCCGGAGACGCAAATGATGTCGCCCGCCGACGCCTCCTCGATCTCGACGCGTTCGAGCCCGTGGAACGCGAGCATCTTCGTGAGCCGAAGGCCCGTCTGCACGGTGCCGTCACGCGCCACCTTCGCGATCGGGGCGTTGACCTTCGAGGTGCCGCGGAAGACGCGGCCGATGCCGATGCGGCCGACGTAGCGGTTGTGGTCGATCGCCGAGACGAGCATTTGGAAGCCGCCGTCCTCGGCGGGCGCCTCGGGCACGTGCTTGACGATCGTGTCGAAGAGCGGCTCGAGGTTCGCGCTCTCGTCGGCGAGCTCATACTTCGCGACGCCCGCTTTGCCGTTGGCGTACACCACCGGGAAGTCGGCCTGCTCGTCGCTCGCGCCGAGCTCGATGAAGAGGTCGAAGACCTCGTCGACGACCTCGACCGGCCGCGCGTCGCGGCGATCGATCTTGTTGATGACGCAGATGGCGCGCAGGTCGAGCTCGAGCGCCTTGCGGAGCACGAACCGGGTCTGCGGCATAACGCCTTCGGCCGCGTCGACGAGCAGCACGACGCCTTGCACCATCTGCAGCACGCGTTCCACCTCGCCGCCGAAATCGGCATGGCCGGGCGTGTCGACGATGTTGAACTTCACGCCGTTGTGGTCGATGGCGGTGTTCTTGGCGAGGATGGTGATGCCGCGCTCGCGCTCGAGCGGGTTCGAGTCCATCGCCCGCGTCTCGGTGTGTTGTCCTTCGCGATAGATGCCGCTCTGCTTGAACATCGCATCGACCAGGGTGGTCTTGCCGTGGTCGACGTGCGCGATGATCGCGACGTTGCGGATGTCGGCCCGCGTCCGGGTCTTGCCCATAAGGCCCTATGATACCATGCCGGCTCGTTCGTGCCACCTGCTTCCGTCGTGCCGGGCAGGACTCGACCACGCGCGTGCGGCACGGAACAGGCAAGGGGTGGGTTCTTCGAACCCCCGTCCCCGGCGCGCACGGAGGCGCCCGCCTGCAAGCAAGGTTGGTGACCCATGACGACGTCGCAACGTGCGCTTCGCTTCCGCGTCCCGGTCGCGGGAATCGTGCTGGCGGCCGTGCTGGCCGGCTGCGCCGGGTCCCGGTCGATGCCGCCCACGGCCGGCGGGTCGTCCGCGGTGACCGGCGCGGCGCGCCAGGTGAGAAGCCTCGCCGGAGCGTCGTACCAGGACGTCTGCGCGCCGCCGGGCGGCGGGCGTGCGAGCTGCGCGTCCGTCATCCCGCTCGATCGCGCCGTGCTGCACCGTCCCGCGACGACGGCGTCCGCGCGACGCACGACCGCGGTCCAGCCGGGCGACGATTTTCCGTACTACGGCTGGTGGCCGAGCGATCTTCAAGCGGCGTACTCGTTTCCGGCCGGCTCGCGCGCGGGCAACGGCATGACGGTTGCGATCGTCGACGCCTTCGACGCGCCTGCGGTCGAGGCGGACCTTGCGGTGTACCGGTCGTTCTTCGGCCTTGCGCCGTGTACGACACGCAACGGCTGCTTCAAGAAGGTCAATGCGCGCGGGCGCCAGGGCGGCTACCCGCCGGACGGCACGCAGTACGGGTGGACGCTCGAGGTCGCGCTCGACGTCGACGCGGTCTCCGCGACGTGCCCGAACTGCCGCATCGTCCTCGTCGAGTCGGACTCCGACTATCTCAACGACTTGGCCGTCGCGGCCGCGACCGCGGGTCGTCTCGGCGACGTGGTCAGCAACAGCTACTACGCGCCGGAGGTGGACCCGCAGCCGTCGCCGGGTGAGCCGCCGACGACGGCATACGCGCCGTCATACGCGCACGGCGACGTGATCTACGTCGCGGGAACCGGCGACTACGGCTACGAGGCGGAGGGCCTCTTCGGGACGCAGGCCGATGGGAACTCGCCGTTCCCCGCCGGGATCCCGACCGTCGTTGCCGTCGGCGGCACGGTGCTCAGCAACCCGATCTATCCGGCGCCGCAAGGCTACACCGAGACCGCATGGAGCGGGTCGGGCGGCGGCTGCAGCACGATCTTCGAGAAACCGCTGTGGCAGCTGTTCGTCGCGTGCCCGCACCGCATGACCGCGGACGTCGCCGCGACGGCCGACGGCCTCTCGGTCTACGACGCGAACGATTTGGGCGGTTGGGGCGATGTCGGCGGCACCAGCGCATCGACGCCGATCGTCGCGTCCGTGTACGCGCTCGCGAAGGGCGGCGGCCGGTTCGGCGCCGCCGGCCTGTATCTGCATCCGGGCGCGCTCCACGACATCACGACGGGATCGACGGGCGTCTGCACGCCGGCATCGTTCTGCAACGCGCGCGCCGGCTACGACGGGCCGACCGGGATGGGCTCGCCCAACGGGACGAGCGCGTTCACCGGCTCGTTGTAGCGCCGCTGCCGCGCCGGGCATAGGGGGGAGCTTAGACGTAGGGGCAGAACGAGCGTTGCCCCCTTCGCACGCGGGGAGTGCGTTCCATGGCCGTCCCGCAAGAACTCGTCGATGACTTCGTGCACGGTCGCGCCTCGGTTTTCGTCGGCGCCGGGCTTTCGGCCGGCCTGGGGCTCCTTACGTGGAATGAGCTCACGCAACGCCTCGCGCGTGACCTCGGACCCGAATGGAGAGCGAAGCCGGCGCTCGAGGTCGCGCAGCGCTATCGCGACAGGTTCGGTGCCCCGCGGCTCACAGAACTCTTGATCGAGAGCCTGACCACGCTCGATGCGGCGCCGCTGAAGTCGCACGAAACGCTCGTCGGCGGGCTGCACCTCGACCACATTTTCACGACGAACTTCGATGACATTCTCGAAGAGGCGTGCCGCAAGGTTGGGCGGCCGCCCCACGTTGCGTTCGACTCTGGTACGTACGGTCTGTTCCCGCACGGCTTCTTCCGCGTCATCAAGCTGCACGGCCACCTCCATGCGCCCGAGTCGATCGTCCTCGCGAGCGTCGACTACGACAACTTCATGGCGACGCATCCGGCCATGGCGACCGCCATCGAAGAGGCGTTTCGCACGCGGACAATCGTCTTCATCGGCTACGGCTTCGGCGACCCCGACATTCGCCGGATTTTGGAGCGTGTCCGGACGACGACCGGCGCGTTCGCGCGCCCGCATTACATTGTCTCGGTCGATCCCGACTCCGAAACCGTGCTCAAGCACAAGCGTGAAGGACTGACCGTCGTGCCTTGCCCGACGGCGGGCGGCACGAAGACCGAAGCCGTCGTGACGTGGCTCGACCAGTTGCAGCGTGCCGTGGCGAAGCAGCGGCCGCTGCATGCCGACGACGACGAGTCTGCTTCGATGCCCGAGCGCAGCGCCAATCTGGTCGGGCGCGACGCGAAACGCACGGAAGTGCTCAACGCTTTGGACATGGTTCGCGCGGTCGTCATCACCGGAGAGCCTGGCGTCGGCAAGACGTGCATTGCGCTCGACGTCGCGCACCGGTGGGTTGCAGCCGACGCGCGCGGCCGCCGCAAGATCGTCTGGTTTGCCGCGCGCGAGCACGAAGCGCGCAGCGGCTGGCTGAACGAGCTGCTCGACCAGATCGGGTCGCAGCTTCACCACGAGTACATCGGACGGCACCCCGCCGACGACATCGAGTGGAAGATGGTCGAGGCAAAGAGCGCGCTCACCGAGCCGACTATGCTCGTCCTCGACAACATGGAGACGGTAGGGCAGACGGAAGCCGGCGAACTGTGGGCGTGGCTTCTGACGATCCCGATCCAGAGCCGCGTGCTCCTGACCGGGAGGCCGGAAATCACGGAGACGTCTTCCCGCCTGGGATTTCACGTCGTGCATCTCATGGGGCTCGCCGACGCGGACGCAGCCATGTTGATCGACCGGTTCGCGAACCGCGGTGGCCACGACGGTGTTTTGAACGCCGAGAGGAACAACTTTCCGGCGCTGGCGCGCATCACGCGCGGCAATCCTGAGCTGCTGCGGCTCGCGTGCTCCGCCATCGAGCACCGGATCGTGAGGTTCGATCAGCTCGACGCCCTGCGGACAATACCGAGCGACGTCGATCGGCTCTTCGAGGAATTGCTCACGCTGGCATGGACCGCTCCGGACGCCGGCGACATGCGCCGGGTGATGATGTGTACGCCGCTGTTCGTCTCGTCGACGATTCCGCACCGCATTCTCACGCATGTCGCCGGGCTGACGGGCGCAGCTGCGCGCGCCGCGACCGATCGTGCTGTGGAGCTCGGGCTGCTCGAGCCGACACGCGACGAGCGGCGGTACTTCGTGCACCCGCGCGTCCGTGAATTTGCCGCGGCGTCGCTCAAACGCGACCGCGCGTTCGAGCGGCGCGTCCGCGCCGGATGTGCAGAACGATACTTGCGCTTCGTCAAAGGCGTGGTCGAAGGCGGGCGGAGCTCGCCGGCCGTGCCGTACTGGCGCGCGCTGGTGTCGGAAGCGATGCACGAGCTCGACCACGAGTGGCCGATGATTCGAGCGCAGATGGAGTGGGCTCTCGGGAAGGACCCGGACCTGCTTCGAGACTTCGTGATGATGCTCGTCCACTACATGGACAGCCGCTGCTTGAACCCCGACCGCATTCGGTACACGGCGCACGTCGTCGACCATGTACCGAACGAGGAGTGTCCGGAGGACTGCTCGGTTTTGCGGCTCGACGCGCTGGCCTGGACATATCTCGAAGAATGCAAGCTCGACGAAGCGTGGGAACAGGTCGAGCGCGGCCGGGAGCTCGCGCTGCTCATGGACGAGGGTGCAGAGCAGCTCGTTTCGCTCGCGACGGCGTGGAGCGCCCTCATCACGGCGCGGCGAGGGGATCTCCAAACGGCCGATGCGACGATTCGTGACGCGCTGCGGATCGCGGACACGCTCGAACCGTGGATCCGTATGCGCTTGTACATGGCTGCCGGGGATATCGCGCTCATGCGAAGCGATGCGGCGGATGCGTGCGCGTCGTATTGCAAGGCGCAACGGGCCAGCGAGGAGTACGGCGACGACGGGCTCGGTTATCAGATTCACCCGCGCATCGGCCTTGCGATGACGATGCTGCCGGATCGCCTGAATGAGGCGCAGAGCCACTTTGACGGCATCCGCGGTCGAGGCGTCCCGTCCGGCACGCTGTATGCGGACTACGGGCTGGGGCTGGTCGAGATCGCGCGCGGCTGGGTCGACAAGGGCCGTGCGCGCATTCGTGCGACCCGCGAGCGGCTCGAGCAGCGGCGGGCCTCCAGCCTCATCGCCGACCTGATGGACGTGCAATACGGCCGCCTCGATCCCGAGGGCGCAGCGGCGCTCGCCGCGGCGGCACCGGCGCGCTCGGCCGGGGTGGTTACCGGCTCGTTCTAGCGGCCGAAGCGGCGTTCGCGCGCCGCGTACGCGTCGACCGCGCGGTCGAGCGTCGCCGCGTCGAAGTCCGGCCACGGATCCGACGTCGACCACAGCTCCGCGTACGCGGACTGATACAGCAAGAAGTTCGACAGGCGCAGCTCGCCGCCGGTGCGCACGACGAGGTCCGGGTCGGGAAGACCGGCGGTCCACAGCTTTGCGGCGATTGCGTCCTCGTCGATCTCGTCCGGCGCGAGACGCCCCGACGCGACGTCGCGCGCAAGCGCGCGGCACGCGTCGCGCAGCTCGGTGCGCGCGCCGTAGTCGACGGCGATCGTGAGCAGCATCGCGCGACAGTCCGCCGTGCGCTCCTCGAGCGTGCGAAACGCGTCGATCACGCCGCTGGGCAGACGATCGCGGCGACCGATGACGCGG
The DNA here is from genome assembly GCA_963818845.1 of Vulcanimicrobiota bacterium. GTDB lineage: Bacteria > Vulcanimicrobiota > Vulcanimicrobiia > Vulcanimicrobiales > Vulcanimicrobiaceae > Vulcanimicrobium. The sequence continues at coordinate 662,864 of CAWFTO010000004.1, forward strand.
ACGCGGACGCCGCGCGCGGCCAGCGCCGCCGCTTTCTCCCGCGCGAACGCCTCCGCGAGCCCGAACAGCGCGAACACTTCGCCGCGCTCGCGGCTCCAGTTCTCCTCGCTGAACGCGTACACCGTCAGCATGCCGATGCCGGCGCGAAGCGCGGCGTCGACGGTGCGCTCGAGCGCCTGCATTCCGCGCCGGTGTCCCTCCATCGCGGGCATGCCGTGCGAACGGGCCCAGCGCCGGTTGCCGTCCATGATGATCGCGACGTGGCGCGGCGCGCCGGCCGCGAGCGGTGCGCGTTCGATCACGGCTGCGCCGCCAGGCGGGCCGCTTGCGGCGCGTCGGCGCGCTGCTGCACGCCGCGCACGACGGACTCGAGCTCGTCGACGTACGCGAGGAACCGCGTGCGCCCGTCGTCGGTGATGCGCACGATCGTCGTCGGACGGCCGTGCCCGCGCACGCGCTCGCTCGTCACGACGCCGACTTCCGCCAGCGCGTGCAAGTGCCGGTTCAGGTTGCCGTCGGTCAGCGCGCATGCGTCCTGCAGGTCGGTGAAGCGCATGCCGTCGGGGTTCGCGATCAGGCACGCGCACACGGCGAGCCGTCCGCGCTCGTGGAAGATGCGTTCGAGTCCCGGAAACGCGTACGGTGCCGGACCGTTCACGCGCGCACCTCGCGGCGCGCGTCGTCGCGCAGCATCACGACGCCGATCGCGGTCTGGCCCGCTCCGAACGTCAGCGGCATCACCCACCAGACGAGCGCCGTGATCCCCGGCGCGAACAGCAGCGCCGCACCCGCTGCGGCGAACGCCACCGCGATCGGAACCGTTGCCCGCGGCAGCATCGCACGGGCGGCGAGCAAGCCGAGTCCGTAGCACAGCGCCCACGTACCCGGCAACAACCCGACCTCGCCGCGCGCGAGCAGTGCCGTGGTGAACGCGCCGCCGGCCGCGATCGAGGGGACGATCGCGATCGCCGCCGTCCGGAGCGCCGAGCGCGTCCGGCGCGACCAGTTCCGAACCAGCCAGACGGCGACCGCGCCGTAGTTGACGGCGAGGGCGAAGGCGAGGCAGGCGACCCAGATCGCCACGTAGCGTCCGGCGTCGGCCGGCGTCCGGGGCGAAGGCAGCACCGCGAGCTGCACCGCGCCGGCCCCGAGGGCTCCCAGGCCGCTGGCGAGCGCCGCGGGCCCCGACAGGCCGCGGAAGCGCTGGACGTCCGCGAGGCGGGTCCGGACTTCGGCAAGGTCGGCGATGGCGCGAGTGACGTCCACGACCGCCGAATACTCTGTACGGCAAAGATGGTCCTTCCCACGTCCGCCGAAGCGACGGACCCCTGGTGGGACGTCTGGGGGCATGGAGGCTGCCGCTGCGGGATTGGCAGCGCACGGCGTTCGAGGGTTGGGACACGGAACGGCCCGCCGACGCGCTGATCGTCGCGACGCCCGGCGCCGGCAAGACGCGCTTCGCCGGTCGCGTCGCGCACGCGCTGCTCCGCGACGGCGCCGCCGCGCGGGTGCTGGTCGTCGTGCCGCGCGAGCACCTCAAGGCGCAGGTGGCGCGTGCAATGCTCGCCGGCGGCATCATGCTCGACCACCGCTTCGCAAACGCGCACGAGCGCCTCGCGCGCGACGTGCACGGCGCCGTCGTCACGTACCAGCAAGTCTGCGCGGCACCGCGGCTCTACCGCGACTTGTGCCGCGGCACCGAAGGCGGCGTCGCGGTGCTGCTCGACGAGCTGCACCACGCGGGCGACGACGCGACGTGGGGGAAGTCGCTGCGCGACGCGTTCGCGCCCGCGGCGTTCCGCATCGCGCTCTCCGGGACGCCGTTCCGCAGCGACGGCACCGCGATCCCGTTCGTGCGCTACGAGCGCGGCATGTCGGTCGCCGACTTCGCGTACGACTATGCGACGGCGCTGCGCGACGGCGTCTGCCGCGCGCTGGTCTTCGCGCTGCAGGGCGGCGACGCGGAATGGATCGCGCGCGACGGCACGCGCATGTCGGCGGGCTTCGATACGGCGCTGCGCGAGCCGCGCCATCACTCCGAGCGGCTCCGCACGATGCTCACGCAGGACGCGTGGATCGGCGACGTGCTCACGCGCGCGCACCTGCGTTTGCTCTCCGTGCGCGCGGAAGGCCATCGCGACGCGGCCGGTCTCGTCGCCGCAATGAACCAGGACCACGCGCGCGCGATCGCCGAGCTGATGCAGCGGCGCATCGGCGTCACGCCGGCGATCGTGGTCTCCGACCTCGCCGACGCGTCGGACCGCATCGCGGCGTTCGCGCGTTCGAGCGATCCGTGGATCGTCGCCGTACACATGGTCAGCGAAGGCGTCGACATCCCGCGCCTGCGCGTCGGCGTGTTCGCGTCCAACGTCGTCACCGAGCTCTACTTCCGGCAGTTCTGCGGGCGGTTCGTGCGCACGATCGACGGGATCGACGATCCGGAGGCATACGTGTTCGTGCCCGACGATGCGCGCCTGCGCCAGCTCGCGAACCGCATCACGGCCGACGTGCGCCACGGTCTGCGCGCGCGCGACGAGCTCGGCGAGGTCGCGGCGCTCGAGGCTGCCGCGCGCGCGGAGCGCGCGGGCGACGGCGGGCTCTACGAAGCGATCGCCGCGCGAACCACGGACGAGCGCGTCGTCGATCTCGGACCGCTGTTCAACCCGGCCGCGTTCGCATCGGGGACGCTCGCGTCCGCCGAGCCGCAGCGGGCGGGTTCACACGACGCCGCCGGTCGACCGCAGGACGATGCGCCGCCGGTGCTCACGAGCTCGGAGCGCAAGGAGTCGATGCGCCGTTCACTGCACGGGCTCGTCACGCGCGTCAGCAATCGGTTCGGCATCGAGCACCGCAAGGTGCACGCGACGCTCAACCAGCGTGTCGGCGGCAGCGTTGCGACGGCCACGGAGCGCGAGCTCGACCTGCGCCGGCGCGTGGCGGAGGCGTGGCTCGCCCGCGACCGCTACGACGGGCTACGGTGAGGCGGACGGCCCCGGAACGGGCTCGGCCGCCGGCGAGGGCGACGGCTGCGGCGTCGCCGTGGGTTTCGGCGTCGGCGCGGGCGGCATCGTCGGCGCCGTCTTCCCGTCGATCAGCGCGAGCCGTTCGAGCTCGGTCAACGTGGCGGGCGGATCCGACGGGTCCGGCGTCGGGATGCCGAGCGCGAGCTTCGCGCGGCCGATCTTTCCGTAGACGGTCTGCGGGAAGTACGCGGTCAGATACGCGACCTGCTTGACCGCACGGCGGTGCGCGTCGACGCCCGGCATCCGCTCGTACATCGTTTCGAGCGCGTACGCGTAGCGCGGCAGCCAGCGGTCGAACGGATACTTTTTCGCCCAGTCGCGCATCGCGTCTTCGACCCACAGCGCGTTGCCGAGGATCGCCTTCTCGTGCTCGGGATGGACCTCGAAGTCGAGAGCGAGCGTCGTCACCTTCGTGCGCACGCCCAGAATGCTCATGCCGAGCTTGCCGAAGTACTCGTCGGCGGGCGCCAGACCCGCGTGCGGGCGATACGGTGCGGGCCGCTTCGTGCGCTTGGCGGCCTTCGCGGGCCTGACGGTCTTCTTGACGGCGCTCGAAGGGCCGGCGGCGGGCGCCGGCATCGGCAGCGCGGCGATCGTGAGGGAGCCCAGCGCGAGCGCGGTGAGGACCGCGCGTGGGCGGGCGAGCGTGGAAAACAGCACCGGCCAAAGAACGCGTCGCCGTACCCGGGCGTTCCCGCCCCGCCATGTGTTTGTGGCCGCACGTCGAACGGCGGGCGCGTGAATCACGACGACGCGCAGACGCAAACCGATCCGCTCGAGCATGCCGACGTGCAGAAGCACCTCTCCGAGGAGATGCGTGCTCTGCTCCGCCGGGTCGACGACGGTGACGAAGCCGCCCGCACCGAGGCGCTCGGGCCGGCCGCGGCGATCGTCGACGCGCTCGCGGCCGTCGGGCTGCTGGAGTTCGCGTACCTCGCGCCGGGCGCCGACGACGAAGAAGACGGACCGATCGCGTGGATGGAAGCGAGCGAGGCGATCGTCGACAAGGACCGCGAAGCGGTCGTGATCGCGGGCAGCGAGATCCTCGAAGTCTTCGACGGCCCGATCACGCTCGAAGACCCGCCGGAGCACGAGGGCGAAGCCTAGGACGTCACCGCGAGCGGCGCCACGCCGCGACGTTCCACCAGACGGTCGAGAGCGACGTCGTCGCGCCGCGAACGTCGTCCGCGAACGTGTCGATCTCGGGGCGCTGGTACAGCAGCGCGATCGGCATCTCGTCGTGCAGAATGCGCTGCAGCCGCGCGTACACGGCTTTGCGCCGCGCGACGTCGTAGGTGCGCTGGCCTTCCGCGAGCAGCGCGTCGGCACGCGGATCGCAGAACCGTGACTTGTTGTAGCCGCGCGGCGGCACGGTCGCGCAGCTGAACTGGTCGGTGGTGTCCGGGTCGTCCCCGTTCACGAACGGGTAGAGCGCCATCTGGAACTTGCCGCCGTACACCGGCCCGCCTTGCCCGGCCGGCGCGACGAACTGCGTGACGTTGTAGGCCTTGAGCGTGACGACGGCGCCGACGGCCTTCGCGTACTGTGCGATCGCGTTGCCGATGATCGCGTCGCCGGGCGTCGCCGCCTGGATGATCAGCAGCAGCTCGAGCGCGCGCCCGTCCTTACGCCGCACGCCGCCGGCGCCGGGACGCCAACCCGCCGCGTCGAGCAGCGCGCGTGATGCGGCCGGGTCGTAGCGCACGTCCGGGTACGCATGCGGATCGTACGCCCAGATGAACAGGCCGCGGCCCGCGTCGCGCGGGTCGATGGCGCCGCGGTAGGTCTTGTCGACGATCGCCGGCACGTCGAGCGCCGATGCGAGCGCGCGCCGGACGCGCGCGTCGCCCGTGATGGGATCGCGCGTGTTGAAGATCAGCGCTCCGACCGCATTCGACGGCGTGCGCGTGACGCGCACGCCCGGTATCGCGCGCAGCAGCGGGTAGTTGCCGTAATCGAGGTCGGAGAAGTAGCCGCCGGCCTCGCCGGTCCGCAGCAAATTGAGCGCCGTGTTCGGGTCGGGCACGAACCGCACGACGAGGTGCTCGATCGCGGGCCGGCCCCGCGCGTAGTACGGGTTCGCGCGCATCTCGACGCGGTCGCCGCGCAGCCACGACGTGACGACGTACGGTCCCGAGCCGACCGGCATCGCGTCGAACGGGATGCGGTTGAAGTCGTGCAGCCGTGCGAGCAGGTGCGCGGGCAGAATCGGGAAGCCTTGCGGCGCGAGCACCGCAACGATCAGGGGAGCGAACGGGCGGCGCAGGTGCAGCACGAGCGTCGTCGCGTCGCGCGCCTCGGCGCGCCGCACGACCTCGTAGCCGAAGCGCGTCTGCGGGTTGTTGCGCGGGTCGTTGATCGCGTCGATCGAGTAGACGCAGTCGCGCGCCGTCAGCGGCGCGCCGTCGGCGAAGCGCAGCCCGCGCCGCAGGCGGTACGTGATCGTGAGGCCGTCGCGGCTGATTCCGCCGTTGGCGAGCGTCGGAACGTCGACGGCGGCGTCGCCGATCAGGCGCCCGCGATCATCGTACTTGACCAGGTACTGGAACAGCAGCTCGCCCCACTGCGTGGACGACGTTCCGTTGTCGAGCGCGGGATTGAGCGACGGCGGCTCGCGCTGCTGCGCGACGACGAGCGTGGTCGCGCTCGCGCCGTGCGACGCGGGCCGCGCGCAGCCCGCGAGCAGCGCGACCGTCAGCGCGACGGCGGCACGCGTTCTCACGACGGTGTCGCTCGCGCCGGCCGCGCGCAGCAGCGCGGCGGCATGCGCGTCCGCCGGATCGGCGTCGTGCGCGCGCGCGAACATCGCCACCGCGGTCCGGCGGTCGCCGCGCGCGAGCGCGAGTGCGCCCGCGTCGAGCAGATACTTCGTGTTCAGCGGGGCCAGCGCGATCGCGCGGCCGATGTCGCTCGCGGCTTCGCGCGCGTCGCCGCGCTGCAGCGCGAGCCCGCCGAGATGCCACCAGGCGTCCGCGAGCGCGTTCGGGCGCGTCTCGTCGGCCGCGAGACGGTCGCGCAGCCGGCTCTCGAGCGCGTACGCGTCGCGCACGCGGCCGTCCGCGGCGAGCCGCGCGACGATCGGCTGCACGGCTCGATCGTCGCCGGCCGCGAGAAACAGCCGGGTCGCGTCGTCGTCGCGCCCGCCGGCCGCCGCCGCTCGCGCGAGCAGCTCGTACCGCTCCGCGCCGGCCGGCAGTTTCGCGGCGTGCGCGGCGGCTGCGCGCACGTCGCCGCGTTGCAGCGCGTCCTCTGCGAGCATCCGCTCTACCGGCGGCAGCGGCGCGACGCGCTCGATCGCCTCGTATGCACGCACGCCCAGCGCACGCGGAAGATGCGCGGGCAGCGACGAGGGCGCCGCCGCCCATCCGTCGATCGCGGCCGACGCGAGCTGCACCACGGCGCACGCGCCCGCGGCGCACGCGGCGACGACCGCAAGGACCGCGGTGCGTGAACGCGCGCCGCCCGCGCGCGCGTGCGACCGCGCGCGTCGGGCGCCGGGCCGGCGCAGACCAGCGCGAGGCCCATGAACGGAAGCCACAGCCCGAAGATCACGACGCTCACCGTGTCGATGATGCCTTGCACCCACGTCCCGATCAACCCGGCGGCGATCGCGAGCGCGAGCCCGCGCAGCGGCGCGTTGGTCCGCAACCGCGCGCGCAGCGCGCTCGCGAACGACCACCAGCCCCAGGCGAGCGCGGCGATGCCGGCGAGACCGGTTTCCGCCGCAACCGTGAGCAGGATGCTGTGCGCGTGCAGCGCGACCGGGTCGCCGCCGGGCAGGCGCACGAGGTGATACGTGCCGGCGAATGCGAACGGCCCGACGCCCGAGAACGGAAACGCTTCGATCGTGCGCAGCGCCGCCTGCCAGATCGAGAGGCGCGTGAAGTTCTCCGACGGGTCGTGGTGGCTGTTGAAGACGAGCGCGACGGCCACGGTCGCAGCGCCGAGCACGCCGGCCGCGTACCGCACGCCGCGGCCTTCGCCGCGCAGCAGGATGAACGCGGCCAGCGCGGCGGCCAAACCCATCCAGCCCGCGCGCGAGTAGGTCAGCACGAGCGCGAGCGATCCCGCGACCGCGCCCGTCCACGCGAGCGCGCGCAGGCCGAGCGGTGCGCGCGCCGTCGCGAGCGCGACCGGCACGTAGACGATCAAGAAGCCCGCCAGCTCGCCGGGCAGCACGAAGGTTCCGGTCGCGCGGCCGTGGCCGATCGTGTACAGCTCGGCGGGAGTTCTCGCGAGGACCATCGCGATCGCCAGCAGCGACGCGACGGCGCCGCCGGCCAAGAAGCCCGCGATCGCCGCGCGGATCGCGCCCGCGTCGTCGACGAAGCGCACGACCGACGCGTGCCAGATCACGCCGAACACGAGGATCGCGATGAACGCCAGCCCCGCGAGCGGGTTGAATCCGAGCAGCGCCGCGAGAATCGCGACGGCGGGAAGCGCCGCGAGCGGGACGAGCGTCGGCATCGGCCGCGGCGGCGCGGCGAGCAGCAGCGCGCTCCACCCGGCGGCGAGCGCGATCGCGAGACCGAACAGCACGAGCGCGATCGGACGGGGCACGACGGAGAGGCCCGGGACGGTCGCGCCGGTGAGACCGATGAACGCCGGATAGAGCGGAATCGCCGCGAAGGCGACGGCGACCGAGGCCGTGCGCAAGGTGCGTCCGCTCACGAACGGTTCGCGTTCGGCGCCGCGTAGGCGCTCCCCGGTCGAGGTTGCGCCGAACATCCCTCCGCGTGCGTGCTACGACCAGGGTTCGCGCGCGTCGCGCGAGCACTGAGGTCATGGGAGCGTACGGGTCTGGTGGCTCGCCCAGTCTTGAAATGCGCTCTTCTGGTCCGCGCGTGCTCCGGGCGCGTGCCGGGAAGGTCGCCCTGTACGGCTTTTCACATCCTCCGTCCCGCCTCGCGCCTGGTAATATCGACCCGTCTTGCGAAGAATGGTCGAGAAGATCGTGGAAGTTCGCCGTCGATGCCGCGAGTGACGCCCCGAATTTCGACCCTCACATGCGATGCAAGTTCCGAGCTGCTTATGCTGCTCGGCGGCGCGCAATAAAGGACCGTTCTCAACACGCCAGAGCCGCGAAATGGGATAGCGGTGTTGCCGGAACGTGAACTGCGTGACTTTCGATGTCGATTCCGCCGAGCGCGTCGGACGACACGCGGACCTCTAGACGCTCCTGTTTAAGGAGTTGTAGCGCGCGTTTGTATGCGGCCGCCGATCGCGTTTGCCTTTGCCTCCGGGTTAGGAAGCAATACCATACATCGTCTGCTATGGAGGCCGACGTAATGCAGATCGACCGTTATTGCAGCGAGAAGTCGACGACCAGCTGATCTCCGGATGTGACTTGGTTGCCTTTGTTCAAGCCGGCCGGTGGACTCGCCAACGTTCCAATCGTTTCGGAGTTGCTTGGCAATGCTCGGAGTTTGATGGTAGCGATGTCGAGGCAACTCCGCAGCAGCGCGACGGAAACTGACTGCGCTTTCACGAGAGGGATCGGCCCGTTCCCGGCACAGTCAGCCGCAGAAATCGTTTCATACTTGTCGACCGATAACTCGGGAAAGAACGCTGGGCCCCAGTTTTCAACGTAGAGCGCAATGGCGCGGTGGTCGGTATCGTCCCACTCGTACCGTAGATTTTGCATGAACCCGCAACCAGTCTGGCCTGTACACGAAACGGACGGATTAGCGTAGAAGAATGGCGGCTGGAGCGCGGGAAGCGACCACCGGTTTCCGCTAATACAATAGCCGCCGGCTGCGTTACCTACCCAGCCGGCGCAGTGGCCTTTCTGGTGGTCGTTATTCCAGGTTGGGGTCGGCGGGCGAAAATCGATCCTGCCGTGATTGACCGACGTCGTGCCAACATACTGAACTTCGAGGACCGCATCGGCGTGCGTGAAGCTCATCGACTCAGGCGTACCGCGTTTGGGCGTGATCACGATGTCGGTTTCGGGGAACCCGCGCGTCGTGTTGACGATGAATATCTTCTCGCTGTTGATGCCCCATACGGTGCCGGGCGGAAACAACTGCCCCGCGGGTTGACCGGTGACCGACCCACCGGCCACGCTTCCTGTCATCGGCATGCTGGCGACGCCATCAGGGTTTGTGTACAAAACGTGCAGCTCAATTTGGCCTAATGATTCTCGTCCAGCCCATACCTTAAGTCCCGACGACGTCCCGCGCAAGCACTCTCGGTAAGCGTCGTATGCGCGGTCGGACGTCGTAGTCTTGACAATATTGAGCGCGGTGTCTTGGTCGAACGTGTAGTGCAATTTACTGAGATAGCTCGTTCGCTTCAGATTGAAATCGTTGTAGTCGTCGGTTAAGTTGAATCCGCCGCCAGAAAACACGGCGAACAATCCGAGGCTATTGCTTTGCTTGAGGTACTCGTACGACGATGCGTCGACGGATGCGAGCCAGTCTTGTTGCATGTGCGTTCTCAGAGCATAGCTGTAGTAGTCCTTCGTGAGCACTGGTGCGCAGTCGCTCGCAGGCGATGCATTCGACGCCGCTGGCATTACCCAGCACGCCGCAACGAACAGCAGCAATGCGCTTAAATGACATAATTTCACGGTACAGATCCTCATAGCGATGCGGCTGTAGACGCGTCCTCGCGCTTGGAGAGCTTGACTCCTAAGTGTCGTCGGCTCACTTCTGAGCTAGTGCGGCGAGGCACCATACTCGACATTACCGATGTTCAACGATACATGGCGAGCCTCGTCGGTCCCGTCCAGAACAAACGTCTTGTCCGTCAGTTGGATCACAAGGCGCTCTTCGGGAACGCGATATGTATAGGTCGTCCCGTGCGCAAAGCCTGGAGCACACCCGCATCCGCCCTCCTGCCGTGTGATATTTGCGAGAAGTGCTCACGAATGCCAGCAAGCATTAAGAGTCGCATCGCCGTCGCTCAAAGAGTGGTCACTGCGCTTCGGGTCTGGCAAATGTAGAGTTCACATACCATTGCGCGTACGAAGAACACGGCTCGAAACATCACATGCATCAGAACACCACGACGCCGTAGGCGTCCGGGGGCCAACTTGTATCTGGGTGGCGCGAGCGCTCGATGGAAATGCGACAGCCGTCGCGGCACCTGCTATGAAGCCTGTTCGCTTCATCATCTTCGCCATTGCCATCCCCGCTAGGGACGAAGGTTTGCCACCACGCGATTCCAACAACGGCGGGCGGCAACGGCTGCTTGTAGGGGTAGGGCGACCACTCCTTCCGGGGGCCGCATCCATGCAACCGGTAAGTCGCGGCAGCGCTCAGCAGGGATGATGAGCGACGGGAAGCGGCGTCACGGTCCCGAGCGGGCTCCGGTTGGGGCCCTGAACATAGAACTGCGTCGGACCGCCAGCGCGCTTATAGGCCGGGCCGGTCAAACCGACAGCAGTCGGCCGATACAAAATGTCCGCGCCGCCGTAATCGCGCGAGAGGTCCTGGTAGCGCAAGGATTTCGTCGACCTCTGGGTACGGGCGATACAAACCGCCGCCGTCACAAACTACCTCACGGTCCACCAGCGCGAGTGACGCGGGATGAATCAAGAAGCCCAGTAAAGCCGGCAAGTCGCTTCGAGCGGCGGAGGCCCGAGTGATCCCGGTGAAGGCGGATGAATGGTCGCATCGGCGCTAGAGCAGTCGCCAATGCCAAGTTCCACTCAGCGAAAAAAACCTCATGGCAACACTGCTCTCCAGTATGGGAGCGTACGGGTCTGGTGGCTCGCCCAGTCTTCAAAACTGGTGAGGTCGTCGCAAGGCGACTGGTCGGTTCGATTCCGACACGTTCCCGCCAAGAAACGAACGAGGCCCGGCTGGTAGGCCGGGCCTTCGTTTTTTTTGCTAGGAGGCGACGTCCCCGCGCCGGTCTGCGCGGCCGGCAGCGTCGGCCGACGCAGCCCACTCCGAGCCGCTGCGCGAGCGCCGGTCGCCTTTGCGGCGGTCCTCCGGCAGCGCGCCGATCAGGAGCGCCAGAAAACGCTCGCCCGACAGTTTGCGCCGCTCGGCGCGCCGGCGATCGACCACGTCGGCCGTCAGGCGCGCTCGCGCTGAACGCGCGGCGGGACCGACAGTCGCTGCAGCATCGCGGGCGTCGGCAGCTTGATGTCGCGTGCGAGCTTCATCCACGCCAGCGCCTTGATCGTCCACCACGTCATGTCGAACTCGAACCAGCGCAGCCCGTGACGAGCGCTGAACGGGAACGCGTGGTGGTTGTTGTGCCAGCCTTCGCCCCACGCGAGCATCGCGACCCACCAGTTGTTGGTCGAGCGATCGCCGGTCTTGAAGCTCTGATAGCCGCTGTAGTGCGCCGCGCTGTTGACGAGCCACGTGATGTGGTACGTCACGACGATCCGCACGAAGATGCCCCAGATAACCCACGACCAGCCGCCGATCGCGAGGAGCAGCAGCGCGAGTCCCACGGTCCACCACACGTTCGACGCTTCCATGAAGCGGTAGAACTTGTCGTTCGCGAGATCGGGAGCGAGGCGCTCCTGTTCTTCCGGCGAGAGCATCGCTTCGTTGCGCTTGTAGAGCCACTCCATGTGGCTCCACAGCACGCCCTTGTGGATGTCGTGCGGGTCGCCTTCTTTGTCCGTGTGCGCGTGATGCTTGCGGTGCGTCGAAATCCAATCGATCGGCCCGCCCTGCAGCGCCAGGACGCCCAGGATCGTCGTCGCCCACTCCATCGGCTTCGCGAGCTTGAGGCTGCGATGCGTGAGCACGCGGTGGTAGCCCAGGCAGATGCCCCACGCGCCGGTCGCGTAGTACAGAACGGCGAGCACGATCAAAGCGCTCCAGTGGAACGTCCCCGGAATGAGCGCGCAGAGCGCTCCTGCGTGGACGACGGTGAGCCCGGCGAGGTTGACCCAAGCGGGCGTACGCCGTTGCTTGACGGCTGCGGTTTGCATCACCTCAGGAGGTGCGCCCTTTGCGCGCCGAGTCCTGGCGTTCCGCGTCGTGGTTCGGTTAAGGATTGTACGTTCACCCGAGCGGGTGCCCGCGCAGGCCGCCGGACTGCAACCGCTCGGTGGGGGCGCGCGCTCGGGACGGTCGTGATCGACGTGCATACGCACCTGCACCCGCCGCGCCTGTTCGCGGCCATCCGGCGATGGTTCGCGGAGCGCAGCCCGTGGGTGCTCGAGGGCCCGACGGAGCCGCACGAGGTCGCGCGGACGTTGCGCGAGCACGGCGTCGAGCGCTTCGCGTTCTGCTCCTACGCGCACAAGGCCGGGATGGCGCGCGACCTCAACGCGTGGCTCGCCCAGACCGCGCGCGACCTCGGGCGCGGCGCCGTCGCGCTCGGAACGGTGCACGTCGACGATCCCGATCCCGTGGGCGACATGCGCGACGCGTTGCGCGACGGGTGCGCCGGCCTGAAGGTGCACGAGAACGTGCAGCGCTTCGAGCTCGACGATCCGCGGCTCGCCGGCGCCCTCGACGCGGTCGCGGATGCGGAAGGCTTCGTGCTCGTGCACGTGGGCGCGATCCCGTGGTCCGGCGAGACGAACGACGGGCCCGCTCGCATGGCGCGCGTCCTCGAAGCGCATGCGCGGCTGCGCGTGGTGGTGGCGCACTTCGGGACGCCGGACTGCGCGCGGTACGTCGAGCTCGCGCAGCGCGAGCCGCGCCTGTTCATCGACACGACGATGGCGTTCGCGCCCGACTCACCGATGCGCGCGCCCGTCTCGCGCGAGCTGGTCGAACGCGGCGCCGCGCAGATCGTCTACGGCACCGACTGGCCGAACATTCCGTACGCGTACGACGGCGAGCTGCGCGGCCTGCGCGCGCTCGGCCTGGACGAAGCGACGCTGCACCGCATCACGTCGGAGAACGCGCGCCGCCTCACGCCGGCCTTCGCGTAGCGCGCACGACGGGCAGCCCCGCCGCATCGACGGTCGTGCCGACCAGCAGGCGCAGGAAGAAACCGTACGACGCGACGCCGCCTTTGACGCCGTTGCTGCGCAGGAAGCGGTCGTAGAAGCGCCACTGGATGGCGAAGATCTGCGGCTTGTAGTGCAGCAAGAACCGCGCTTGCGCGGCCTTGAAGTCCGCGACGACGCGCGGCTTGAGGTGCAGGCGCTTGCGCTCGGAGAGCGGCAGCTCGCCGTATGTCCAGAACGCGCCGGAGTACCGGATCAGGGGATCGCTCGAGCGCAGGCAGGCCAGCGTGCCGATGTAGTTCGCGTCGCCTTCATCGGTGAAGCCGCCCGCGTGCGACCATTCGTGCGCGAGCGCGCGCGGAACCTCGAACGGGAGAAACGACGCGTTCAGCAGCGTCTCGAACGAGAAAGGCGAGTACTGGCCGCCGATCCCCGCGGCTTCGTAGTAGGGGTTGAGCAGCGTCGTCTTGGGCGCGGTGACGGCGACGTCCCACTCGTCGCCGAGCCGTTCGACGACGGGCTCGAAGGCGTCGCGCAGCTTTTCCCGGTCGAGCGTCTCGGCGTGCGCGGCGCCGACATCGTGATTGAGGATGCCGACGATGCGTTCGCTGAACCGCGACACGGCGGCCGGGGTCACGCGCGAGGCTTGGTAGTCGACGCGCGCGGCGACGGTGGCGCGACGGTAGTTGAAGCCCCACAGGACCTCGAACAGCACGATGCCGAGCGCCGCGAATCCCGCGGTGTGCGCCAGCAGCGCGAGAACCGTGCGCGCCTTCCGGCCGCGGCGCGCGCCGCCGATCGAGCGCGTCCACCAGATGAACAGCACGGCGATCACGACGATCAGCTCGGCGTCACCGATCGCGAACGGGACGCGGTCGGTGAGCGGCACGACGGCGCGGTTCATCGCCGCGAACAGGCCATTCGCGTACTGCTCTTCGATGCGCGTGCGCGGCAGCCGTGCCGACGTCGCGGCCCAGGCGAGCAGCATGGCGAGCGCGTCGAGCGCGAGCGCGCGCCTCACGGAAACAGATACGTGGCGAACGTGCCGACGCGCTCGAAGCCGATCCGCTCGTAGAGCGCGATCGCAGTGCGGTTGAATCCGTTGACGTAAAGCGAGAGCGAGGTCTCCGTGGCGAGCAGCCGGCGAACGACCGCGGCGAGCGCGAGCGATGCGTATCCGCGACCGCGTTGCGCGGGCGGGGTCCACACGCCCTGCAACTGCGCCGTCTGCTCCGTCCGCGGACCGACGTTGAGCTGGAAGCGCAGGTCGCCGTCGACGACCCACACCCACCATGCGCCCAGCGCGATGCTCCGGCGGATCGCGGCGGTGAACGCCGTGCGCGTCGTGCGGGGATCGTAGCCGAGCTCGCCGAGGATCATCGCGCCGCTGTTGTACGCGACGATCTCGGCCTCGTCGGGACGAGCGAGCCGCACGCCGACGTCCGGGACGGCATCATCGACCGCGCCGCGCTGGAGCGCGTAGACGGGCTGGCTCTCGCGCACGATCGACGGCTGCGCGTGCCAGCCGCGCACGCGTTCCCAGAGGCCGTCGACCGCGTCCTTGGGCCCCACGAAGCTGCGCAGCCCGCGATGCTTGCGCGTTTCGACTGCGAACGCGTCCAGCGTCGCCGCATCGCGCGCGTCCAGCGCGAGCTGCGCGCCGTAGTAGACGAGCCCGGTCACCGCCCCGGCGCGGTCGCGGTGCAGCACGACCCCGTCGGACGCGCCGGTGCCGTGGCCGCCCTCCAGCACCCATTGGATGAAGACGTTGTCGTACGGACGGCGCGCGGCGAAGCGGATCGCTTCGCGGCGCGTCGCCCGGGTCACGGGCTCGAGCAGCGGAAGGCGTTTCTCTAGGTCAGCGGGCGAACGAAGGTCGGCGTCGTGGTCGGCGCCTTGCTTCCGCCCTCCGGTTCGACGCTGACCGCGACGGTACCGACCCGCGTCGCGTCGACCGGGAGCGCGACCACCGCGACCCCGTCGGCGTTCGGCGTGAACGTCACGCTCGGCGCCATCGTCGAGGACGCGCGCGGAGCCGTCCACGCCTGATAGACACGGCCCTTGGGCAACGGCGCGAGCTTCGAGAAGGCGAAGTAGATCCGGTCGCGCCGCACCACGACGGCGCCGGCTGCGACGTCGTAGCGGCGGGCGTCCGGAGCGAGCAGATCGGTCAGCGTGCGCGTGAGCGTGCGCTGGTCCTGCACGGCGGCGCGGTCGGACGACGTGATGCGCGTCTGGAGCGTTGCGATGCGGCGGTCTGCCAGCGCGAGATCGCCGCGCAGCGTGAGGTCCTGCGCCACGGTGACGACCGCGAAGACGATCGCGGCCGCGGCGGCGAGCCCGGTGGCCCACAGCATCGGCGGATACGCGGCACGCGGCCGGAGGCGCGCGACCCCGCCGTCCGCCGCGTCGCTGCGCACGCGCGCCATGAGGCGTTCTTTCATCCGCGCCGAGCGCGCCGAGTCGACGGGCTCGTCCGCGATGGCGCCGACCGCGTCGGCCGCCGCCCGCGCCTGCACGTACTCCCGGCGCGCCTCGTCGTCGTTCGCGATGAAGGCGACCACCATCGCGACCTCGTCGCGCGGAAGAACGCCGAGCGCGTACAGCGCGACGGACTCGAGCATCGCCTCGCGATCCGGCTGCGCGCTCATCGGCTCACCCGCTCGCTGAGCGCTTCGCGCATCCGCCGCAGGCCGCTGCGGATGCGCGTCTTGACCGTGCCCAGCGGCGTGTCGGTGCGCCGCGCCAGCTCTTGGTGCGTGATGCCGCCGAAGAAGCCGAGCTCGATCAGCGACCGCTGCTCCGCCGGAAGGGTCGCGAGCGCGTCGCGCACGCGCTGTGCGTCGAGCCCCGCCAGCACGTCGTCGTCGAGCGCGCCGTCGAGCGGAAGCTCGGCGGGAATCTCGCTCTCCGGATGAGCCGACCGCGAGCGCAGCACGTCGAGCGCCCGATTCCGCGCGACGCGCGAGACCCAAGCGACGAACGAGCCGCCGCGGAACGCGTCGGGCGACGTCCACACTTTGAGAAAAACCGTCTGCGTCAAATCTTCGGCCGTGGCCGGGTCGCCGAGCATGCGGAGTCCGATCCCGAAGACCAGCCGATGGTATCCGTCGTAGAGCGCCTCGAAAGCGCTCGCGTCGCGCGCGCGAACTCGGTCCATCAGGCGGACCCCGGGATCCATCGGCCGAGCCTTCGCGTCGTCGCTATCGTCACCTCGCCCGGGTAACGCGGGCGTCCGGCGGACGGATGCGTTCGCCGTCGAACGCGGGGCGCATGAACGGCGTGGATGCCGATGTCGCCGAGCTGCGCGAGCGGCTCGCCTCGGCGCGGGCGATCACGGTGCTGACGGGATCCGGCATCTCCGCGGAGAGCGGTCTGCCGACATTTCGGGGCACCGGCGGGCTGTGGCGCACGCACCGCGTCGAGCAGCTTGCGTCGCCCGCGGGTTTCGCGCGCGACCCGCAGCTCGTGTGGACGTGGTACGCCGAGCGGAGGAAGGCGCACGCCGGCGTGCGCCCGTCACCCGCGCACGTCGCGCTTGCCCAGATCGAGCGGCGCGCGGACGACTTCACGCTGGCCACGCAGAACGTCGACTCGCTGCACCGGCTCGCCGGGTCGAGCAACGTGCTCGAGCTCCATGGCGCGCTGCGCGACGCGAAGTGCACCCGCTGCGACGCCCGCATGCCCCTCGACGACGTGCTTGCGGCGATCGGCGCGCGCGGCATCGGTGCCGTCGAGCACGCGTGCGGCGGACGCTGGCGCCCGGACATCGTCTGGTTCGGCGAGGCGCTGCCGGCGAGCGCGCTCGAAGCCGCATTCGCGGCCGCTCGCCGTGCCGACCTCATGCTGGTCGTCGGAACGTCGGGGCTCGTGCAGCCTGCGGCGTCGCTCGCGACGAAGCGCTGCACGAGCGCGTACGTCGTCGAGATCAATCCCGACGAAACCGCGCTCACCGCGCACGTCGACCGGTCGCTGCGCGCCCGCGCGTCCGACGTGCTGCCGCTGCTCGCGGCATGACGGCGATCCAGCACGGCGCGGGCGCGTTCGTCACGCTGCTCGGCGTCGCCGTCCTCGTGGCGATCCTGGCCGAGCGCGTGCGCATCCCCGCCGCGGTCGCGCTCGTCGCCGTCGGAGCGATGGTGCCGATCGCGCCGCCGTTCGCGTTCGGCGACACGCTGCTGTTCGTGTTCCTTCCACCGCTGATCTTCGAGGCCGCGTGGAATCTCGATCTGAACGCGCTGCGCCGCGCCGCGTGGCCGATCGCGCTGCTCGCGGTGCCGGGGACGGTCGCGACCGCGGCGGTCGTGTGCGGCGCCCTCGTCGTCACGCGCACGCTTCCGCCCGCTCCCGCGTTCTTGTTCGGTGCGATCGTCGCGGCGACCGATCCGGTCGCGGTCGTTGCGGCTTTTCGCCGCGTCAGCGTGCCGGCATCGCTGCGCACGCTGATCGAAGGCGAGTCGCTGGCGAACGACGGCGTCGCGCTCGTGCTGTTCGGTTTCGCGGTGGCCGTCGCATCGGGACAGCCGGCGTCGCTCGCCGGGGACGTGCTGTTCGGCGTGGTCGAGATCGCCGGCGGCATTGCGATCGGGTGCGTGGCCGGCGTCCTGTGCGCCGGCGTGCTGCGCGCGACGGACGCCTCTGAGTACGAGGCGACGGTCACCGTCGTCCTCGCCTACGTCGCATACCTCGCCGCGGCGGCGGCGCACTGTTCGGGCATCTTCGCGACCGCTGCCGGCGCGATCGCGCTGCGCGCAGCGATCGCGCGCCTGCCGGAGGCGATCACGAACGCCGACGAAGTCGACCGCATCTGGTCGGCGTTCGCGTTCGTCACCAACGCCGTCGTCTTCTTGGCGACCGGGCTGCTCATCCGGCCCGACCGCATCCTGCACGAGCCGCTTCTCGTCGCCGTCGCGGTGGCGGCGGTCTGGGTCGCGCGCGCGCTCTTGGCGCTCTGCGCGAGCCGCAGGACGCCCGAGCGCGTGACGGTGTTCCTCGCCGGAATGCGCGGAGCGCTGCCGCTCGCGCTCGCACTTTCCCTGCCCTCCGATCTGCCGCTGCGGCCGCAGATCATCGACGCGACCTTCGCGGTCGTCCTCGCGACGATCGTCGTGCAGGGCGCCCCGCTCGAGGTGCTGCTGCGACGCTTCTTCGGGAAAGAACCGGCGAGCGCGACGTCCTAGAACGTCCGATGCGACGCGACCACATCGTTCTTCCGCGCGAACGCCTGCCCAAGGGCATGACGCGCCTGCCGTTCAGCGATCTCGTGCGGGCGGGCGACACGTGCTACCTTGCCGGGCGCCTCGGCATCGATCCGGCGACCGGCCGTCCGCCGGACGATGCAGGTGACGAAGCCCGCATCCTGATGGACGACGTGCGGCGCGTCCTCGAATCGGCCGGTCTCGCGATGGACGACCTCGTCATGGTGACGATCTTCGCGCCGGACGTCGCGCACTTCGCCGCGTTCAACGAGGCGTACGTGCGGTATTTCGACGGGCCGCTGCCGGCCCGTGCGTTCATCGGATCCGGCCCGCTGCTGTTCGGCTGCCGCTTCGAGCTGACGGCGGTCGCCGTCGCGAGAGAAAGCGCCTAGAGCTCGTGCGAGCCGCGACGGTCCTCGTACGTCGCGCGCGGCGGCGGCGGCTCCGGAAGGATCGGGTTCACGTCGTCGAGCGTCATCCAGTTTCCCGAGGGCCGAGGACGCGCTTCGGGCGGCGGGCGATGCACCGGCCGCGCGATCGGCGGTTCGGCGGCGGCCGGATGCGCGGCGACGGGTGACGGTGCCGGAGCGTGCGGTGCAGCCGGCTCGGCGGCGGGCGGGTTCGGCTTCTCCGGCTCGATCGTCGTCTGCACCATCGCGTCGACGGGCACGGTGAACTGCTCGCCGCCGCGCTGCCGCCCGCGCACGACGTACGCGTCGAGCAGACGCTTCACTCCGGCGAGCGGGATGCCGCTGATCGGCACGAGCTTGTACTCGGAAGCGACGGACTCGCACGTGCGCCGCGACGCGACGATGAACGCGTTGAGATCGAACGCGGCCTCCTGCAGCTGGTGCGCGAACGTCGCTTCGCTGCCGACGACCGTGAACTCGCGGCGGTCGCGAAAGCCCGCGTCGCCGGCGATCATCATGCCGGTGTTGATGCCGATGCCGATCGAGATCGGCTTGCGGCCCTGCTTCGCCCAGCGGTCGCGCATCGCGACGACGTGCCGCACGATGCCCAGCGCGGCTTCGAGCGCGTCGTCTTCCTGCGTCGGGTTCTCGAGCGGAACGCCGAACACGCCGACGATGCCGTCGCCCAGGAAGCTGTCGATGATGCCGCGGTGGCGCTGGATCGCGGTTCCCGCGAGGCCGTAGAACTCGTTGAGGTAGCGCAGCGTCTCCTCGGGCGGCAGCGGCTCGATGAAGCGGGCGAAGTCGTGGATGCGGCAGACGAGCACCGTCGCGCGAACGGCTCGGCCCGTGAACAGCCGCTCGTCCTTGCGCGCGAGCAGCAGGTCGACCACGGCGGGCGCGACGTAGCGCGCAAAGGTGCCGCGCACGCGGGCAACCTCGCTCCGGGCGACGCGCCAGCGGCGCCAGCCGGCCACGGCGAGCGCGGCCAGGATCGCGAGGACCGCGAGCCCTTCGAGAAACGCCATACCGGGGTTTTCGGCCGGAACGTGCCGTAGCTCGCGGGATGGACGACCTTCCGGTCCTGCGTGCGCGCATTCCGGGCTACGCCGACTACTCGGGCACCGAGACCCGCCACCAGACCGACAAGCAGATCCGCGCCTATCTGGGTGAGGCGCTGTCCGAGGCGCGCGAGCGTCTGAAGCCGCCCGCGCCGATCGCGGATCAGCTCGACGGGCTGGTCCTGCGCTGCGAGTTCTCGGACCAGCGGTTCATCCGCGCGGTCGACCACGCGCGCTTCGGCGACGCGCTGGCCGAGCGCGTGCACCGGCTCGACCGCATCATCGTCGATGCCGCCGACCGGGTTCGCGCCGTGGCATCCGTCGACGAGCTCGCACGAATCCTCGACGAAGCGGCGCAATCGCTCGACGAGCGGTTCGGCGCGGTCGCGGACGCACCGGTCTAGACTCGCGGAGCCCGCCTCAGCGTTCGCGCGATGACGGCACCGCATGCCGCGGCGAGCGCGCACCACGCCAGCCCCTGGCCCACCTCCCCGAGCACGAGCCGGCCGATGCCGAAGAGCGTGCCGTACACGAGGCCCAGGCCCGCGACCCAGTCGATGAGCGCGATGCCGAGATTGTCCTCGGAGCGGACGGAGACGCGCCGCGCGACGGGCGCCCAGCCGGCGCCGCTCGGGCGCACGCGTTCGTAGAAGCGCTGCAGCGTCGCGTCGCTTTCCGGCCGCGTCGCGAGCGTTACCGCGATCCAGACGACCGTCGTGATCGCGACGGTGATCAGCAGGCGCTTCGCCGTGGCGTTCGGGTCGTCGCCCGCGACGATCTGCGGGGCGTAGCAGACGCTTCCCACGATCGCGGACGCGATCAGCGCGGCGATCTCGCTCCACGCGTTGACCCGCCACCAGTACCAGCGCAGGATCATGACCAAGCCGACGCCGGCCGTCAGCGTGAGCATGTACTTCCACGCTTCGCCGACGGACGTCATGAACAGCGTCACGACGGCGGCCAGAACCATCGCGAGCAGCGTCATCCATCGCGAGACGACGACGTAGTGGCCGTCGCTCGCGTCGCGGCGCACGAAGCGCCGGTAGAGGTCGTTGGTGAGGTACGACGCGCCCAGGTTGAGCTGCGTGCCGATCGTCGACATGTACGCGGCGAGGAAGCCGGCCATCATCAGCCCGCGCAGCGCAACCGGAAGATGGTCGACCAGCGTGCGCACGTAGCCGAGCTCGGGATCGAGCTTGCCGTCCGCGCCCGTCACGCCGTGCGGATACAGCACGAGTGCCGCGAGCGCGACGAGGATCCACGGCCAAGGCCGCAGCGCGTAGTGCGCGACGTTGAAGAACAGCGTCGCATAGACGGCGTCCTTCTCGCTGCGCGAAGCAAAGATGCGCTGCGCGATGTACGACCCGCCGCCGGGTTCGGCGCCGGGGTACGACGACGCCCACCAGCTCACGCCGACGAACACGAGGAACGTCGTGAGCGGCATCCAGCTCGCGTCGCCGGACGGCACGAACGCCAGAATCGAACCGCCGCCGTGCGCGACGTGCTGCGCGTCGACCCCCGCCAGACCCGCCTTGAGCGCCGCGATGCCGCCGACCGCCGCGACCGCTGCGATCGCGAGGACGATCGCCATCGACATCTTCACGATGAACTGCAGGAAGTCGGTGACGAGCACGGACCAGAAGCCGCCGATCGTGACGTACAGCGCCGTCAGCGCGAGGCAGATGTAAAGCGCGGGCAGCGTCGGAACGTTGAGCGTGAGCGAGAGCACCTTGACCATCGCGAGGTTGACCCAGCCCATGATGATCGTGTTGACGATCACGCCTTGGTAGACGGCGCGCACGCCGCGCAGCCACGACGCGGGCGCGCCGCCGTAGCGCAGTTCGATGAACTCGACGTCGGTGAGCACGCCCGAACGCCGCCAGAGCGCGGCGAAGAAGAAGACGGTCAGGATCCCGCTGGCGGCCATGTTCCACCACAGCCAGTTACCGGCGATGCCGTTCTTCGCGACGAAGCCGGTCACGGCGAGCGGCGTGTCGACGGCGAACGTCGTGGCGACCATCGACGTTCCGGTGAGCCACCACGGCGCGCTGCGGCCCGAGAGGAAGTACTCGCCGATGTTCTTGCCGCTGCCGCGCGCGAACCACAGCCCGATGCCGAGGTTGATCGCGAAGAACACGACGATGACGGCGATGTCGAGAGGGCTCAGCGCCATGGCCGTCGGTTCGGTCGGCGCAAAGCGCTCCCTGCGTCGCGCCGAGGAGACCGTTCCCGCTCCGGTGTAGCGCGGGACGTGCGCTCGCCGCTCGTCGGGCTCGTCCTCCTCATCGGAGCACTCGTTGCCTCCCCGCGCGCCGCTGACGCGCAGAGCGGCGTGCCGCCGCTGTTGCCGCAGCCGCGATCGGTGAAGCCCATTGCGTGCGGCGCGCCGTTCCCGCTGACGCAGCCGCTGCGCTTTCCGGCGAACGTCGATCCCGGCGCGTTCGAGCTGCTGCGCGAGCGGTGGAGCGCGCTCGGAATCCCGTCTCCCGTCATCGCGACGCGTCCCGACGTGCGGCTGACGCACACTCTGCCGCTAGGCGCGTCGACGAAGCGGCCCCAGGCGCGCGGCGGACCGTGGTCGCAGTATCGTCTGCGCGTCGATGCGGGCGTCATGGTCGACGGCGTCGATCTCAGCGGCGCGCCGCGCGCGCTCGGCGCGAACGAAGGCGAATTCGACGCGCTGATGACGCTCGCGCAGCTTCCCGTCCGCAGCGGCGGCCGCTGGGTGCTCCCGTGCGTCGACATCGCCGACGAGGCGGCGATGCCGTGGCGCATCGTCTCCGACGACGTGTCGCGCGGACCGTTTCCGACGATCGCGTACGCGAAGCGCCGCATCCGCGAGCTGGCTGCGCTCAAGATCAACGGCTGGTCGCCGTACATGGAGCAGGTCGTCGCCGACCGGCGGTACCCGTTCGTCGCGTGGCCCAACGCGTGGACGCCGGCGCAGCTGCACGACCTGTCGGCGTATGCG
Organism: Vulcanimicrobiota bacterium; assembly: GCA_963818845.1. Taxonomy (GTDB): domain Bacteria; phylum Vulcanimicrobiota; class Vulcanimicrobiia; order Vulcanimicrobiales; family Vulcanimicrobiaceae; genus Vulcanimicrobium. The sequence goes on from CAWFTO010000004.1 coordinate 685,401, forward strand.
AGCCGATTTCACGTGGAGCTGATCCCGGAACAGCAGACGTTCGCGCACATGCACGAGACGCTCAAGTGGGAACAGCTTGCGCCGCTCGCAGAGCTGCCGCACGGCTATCTGATGGCGGAGAGCGATCCGCGCACGTACGCGTACCTCGAGCCGCTCGTGAAGTCCGAGCTCGCCGCGACGACGCCGGATCTCTTTCACATCGGCTCGGACGAGCCGATCGATCTCGGGCGCGGCCGCACGCCCCGCACGCCGCAAGCGTTCGCCGACCACGTGAAGCGCGTCGCCGGTTTCCTCGCCGGAACGAACGCGCGTCCGATCATCTGGGATGACGCGATCCAGCAAGACCATGCGATCCTCGGGCTGCTTCCCAAGGACCTCACGATCGCGACGTTCCACTACGGCGTCGAGAAGACGTACCGGCCGTACATCGACACCGTCGCAAATGCAGGGTTCGAGCAGCTCGTCGCGCCCGGCGCCGCCAACTGGAACGAGATCTATCCCGATCTGCGGACGTCGTACGCGAACGTCGCACGTTTCCTCGGTGAGGCGAAGGGCTCGCAGGGCGTCGTCGGGATGTTCATGACCGTCTGGCACGACGACGGCGAGACGCTGTACGAAGCGACGTGGCCGTCCGTCGCGTATGCGGCCGCCACCGCGTGGCAAGCCAAGCCCGTCGACGACGCGACTTGGCACGGCACGTTCGCGCGCGTGTTCTTCGGCACGGACGATCCGCGGTATGCGGCCGATTTGGACGCGCTCGAAGCGATCCGTCCGTTGCTGACGACCGCACCGTCCGATCCGCCCGATTACCTGTTCTGGCGCGATCCGTTCGACCCGCGGGTGCAGGCGCGGGCGCAGACGATGGACCTCGCCGGGATCCGTACGCGCGCCGAGGCCGTGCTGACCGATCTCTGGAGCGCGCGCCCGCCGCTCAATACCGGCGCCGTGAACGTGATGAAGCTCGGTGCCCTGCGGTACGACGCGCTCGCGCGCCGCCTGCAGATCGGCAAGGAGGCGCGCGACGACTACGACGACGCGCGCGCGCATGCGACCGCGCCGAACGCATCGCAGGTCTATCGGAGTTTGGGCATCGCGAAGTACCTGTGCTGGGAGCTGCGCGACGCGCTCGCCGGACATCGAGCCGCTCTACGCCGCGGCATGGCGAGCCGAGAGCACGGAGCCCGGACTCGCGCGGGTGCTGCCGCGCTACCGCGTCGCCGAGGACGATGCGCAGCGCTGCGCCGATCGCATCGACGGCGTGATGCGCGAGGACTACCTGCGCAAGAACGTCGTCCCGCCGTGGGACGAGGTGATGTCATCGGCGCGCTGAGCGGCATCGCGATCGTCGCCGTCTTCCTGCTGCTCGCGGGGCTGATGATCGCGCGCAAGCTGCCCGCGCTGCTCGCCGTGCCGCTGATGGCGCTCGCGACCGCGGCGCTCGCGGGCGTGCACGATCTGGCATCGGTCGTCACGCTCGGCGCGGTCAAGCTGGCGCCGGTGTACGCGACGCTGTTCTTCGGCGCGCTGCTCAGCCGCGTCGTGCTCTCGACCGGCATCGCCGAGACGCTCGTCACATATGCCGCCGAGTTCGGCGGCGATCGTCCGCTGGTGCTCTCGCTGCTGATGTGCGCGGTCGTCGCCGTGCTGTTCACGACGGTCACGGGACTGGGCGCGATCATCATGATCGGGACGATCGTCCTGCCGGTGCTGATGACGGTCGGCGTGCCGCGCGCCACGTCCGCGACGCTGTTTCTGCTGGCGTTCGGGCTCGGGTACATCCTCAACATCGCGCAGTGGAAATTCTACGGCACGGTGTTCGGCGTCGACCGCACGGCGTTTCAGGGCTACGCCTTCGCGATCTTCGCGGTGCAGGCGATCGTGCTGGTGGCGTACGCGATCGTTCGTGCGCGCGCGACGCGCGGATACGCGACCAAGGTCGTCACCGCCCCGGACGCCGATGCTCCGCGCAAGCGCGCCGGCGCGCTGGCGCTCGTGACGCCCGTGCTGCCGCTGGTGCTGCTGCGCGGGTTCGGCGTCGACGCGATCGTGGGGTTCGCGATCGCGGCGATCTACGGTTCGCTGGTGACGCGGCCGCGCGACGTGGTGAAGACGCTCGTCGCCGCGTGGATTCGTGGGATCGAGGACGTCGCGCCCGCGACCATCCTGATGATCGGCATCGGCATGCTGCTCGTGGCGGCGAACCTGCCCGAGGTGCAAGCCGCGGTGAAGCCGCTCGTCGCGGCGGTCGCACCGCGAACGCCGGTCGCGTACGTGATCCTGTTCGGGCTGCTCTCGCCGCTCGCGCTCTACCGCGGTCCGCTCAACCCGTACGGCGTGGGCATCGGCGTGTACACGGTGCTCGCGACGCTGCACGTCGTGCCGGCGGCCGCGCTCGTCGCGGCGGTCATGGCGGTGGTGCAAGTGCAGAACGTGTGCGATCCGACCAACACGCAAAACGTCTGGGTCGCGAACTTCACGGGCACCGGCGTCGAACGCATCACGCGGCTGCTGCTGCCGTGGCAAGTCGGCGTCGCGACCGTCGCCGCGCTGCTCGTCGTCGTCGCGGGCGGCGCGCTGCTGGGCACGCCGCCGTTCCCCGCTCATCCCGCATCGGCCGCGGAGACCGGCGCGACCGGATTGTACGCGCCGCCCGCGGCCGCACGCGCGATCGCGGTGCTCGACGACGGCACGCCGGACGGCGCGGTCGCCGCGCGCGAAGTCGGCGAGGCCGTCGCGCGCGGCTGGTCCGGATTCCGCGTCGTGCCCGCGGCCGGAGACCCCGCGGCGACGGACTGCCGCGCGAAAACGTACGCGGCGGCGATGAAGCTGACCGTCACGCCCGAGGGGACCGACGGCAAGGACGTCGGCCTCGAGCTCGTCGACTGCGCGGGCTGGAGCGTCGACCAATGGCATACGCGCGGGCCGGTGCGCAAGGCCGCGGAAGACGTCCTGCTGCGCGTGCGTGCGTGGGCGTTGGAGCATCCGGCGCTGGCCGCGGAGGTGTTCGAACGCGGCCTCGCGTCCGATCCGACCGCGGAGACGCCGACGTACTTCTACGTCTTGTTCAAGCCGAGCGACGGCTACATGCGCGTGCTCGTGCGCCCCGGTGGTCCGGCCTACGTCGCGGGCCTGCGCACCGGGGACGTCGTCGACAAGTTGGACGGCCGCTTTTGGTGGGAGTACGGCACGTTCCAGACGCAGCTGCGAGCGTACGACGGCAAGCCGCACAGCTTCGACGTGGAGCGCGGTCACGTCGGCGGCCCGCCGGAGCACATCGAGCTCGGGACGCCGTTCACGGGCTGACGCCGCTGCGGCTGGACACCCGCTCGGGAGACTTGGGCCTCGTCTCTTGACATTGTACCACAAGACACAGTATAACGTGGTACAAGCCACATAAGTTCTCCGTGAGAGGCAACCATGCTCGACTCGATCACCCGCCCGATCCGCCGCCCCGCCCCTGCCGCGCCGTCTGCCGGTCCCACCCTGATCCGCAAGCCGGGCGACTTGTCGCTCTTCCGCGGCTGGGGCATCACGCTCTAACTCCCTTGCCGGCCTTTTTCGCGGTCGATCCGCACGGTGGAGCACCCCTCTACCAGCAGCTCACCGAACAGATCAAACGGGCCATTGCCGTCGGGGCGCTCGCGCCCGGCGAGCGTTTGCCGACCGTGAAAGGCCTCGCCCTGGAGCTCAAGTTGAACGCGAATACCGTGGCTCGCGTCTACCGCGACCTCGAACGCGAAGGCGTGATCGCGACGGCGCCCGGTCGCGGCTCCTTCGTGAGCCAGAACGGCGTCCTCGAGGGAGCGCGCCGCGTCGCCCTCGACATCGCGGGCCGCGCGACCGACGAAGCCGTCCGCGAAGCGCGCTCGCTCGGCATCACGCACGACGAGATTCGCGCCATTGCGGACACGTCCATCGCCCGCTGGTACCCGGAGGATCAGAAGCAGTGATCGCGATCAGCGGACTCACCAAGCGGTATCGCGACGTGCTCGCGGTCGAAGACGTCTCCCTCGAGGTGCCGGCCGGCTCGGTCTGCGGCCTGCTCGGCCGCAACGGCGCGGGCAAGACGACGACCTTCAAATGTCTGGTCGGCTTCGCGCGTCCCGACGCGGGTCACATTCGCTTCGACGGCGAGCCGCTGTCGCCGGCGACGTTCGCGCGGCTCGGCTACGTGCCGGAACGGCCCGCGCTTTATGCGTGGCTCACCGTCGCCCAGCACCTGGACCTCGCGCGGCGCACGCAGCCCGCCTATGATGCGGACCGCGCACGCGAGCTCGCCGGGCTGTTCCGCCTCGACCCGCGCAAGAAGGCCGGCCGTCTTTCGAAGGGTCAGCAGACCGCGCTCGCGCTCGTGTTCGCGCTGGCGCACCGACCGTCGATCTTGCTGCTGGACGAACCCGCGAGCGGCCTTGATCCCGTGTTGCAGCGCGTGGTCCTCGATCTGCTGATCGACGCCGCGACGAGCGGCGCGACCATCTTGCTCTCGTCGCATCAGATCAGCCAGATCGATCGCGCCGCGGACCGCGTCGCGATCATGCGCGACGGGCGGATCGTGGTCGCCGGCGAGCTGGACGCGCTGCGCGAAGCGGCGCGCATCGTCGAGGCGACGTTCGACGGCGCGATTCCGGACGCCGTCGCCGCGATCCCGGGCGTGACGCGCATCGAGCGCGCCGGCGCGACCGTGCGCGTGCACGCGGACGGCCGCAGCGATGCGCTCGTGGCGCGCTTCGGCGCGATGGGAGCGACCGGCGTGCGCGTGCTCGACCGCTCGCTCGAAGACGTGTTCTTGGATGCCGTCGGCGATGGAGGAGTGGAGTAGATGCACTACGTCGAGATGCTGCGCGCGCGGCGCGTGCTGCTCTGGTATGCCGGCGTGCTGCTGGCGTGCATGATCCTCACGGTCATCGGCAACTACGCCAACGTGTCCATCATGGTGTCGAGCGGCGGGGTCGGCAACATTAGCGCGACCACCCTTGCGGCCGGATGCGGGTTCGGTGCGTGGATCGTGACTACGTTCGTCGCTTCCGGCCTGAACACGGAGATAGCCATGACGCCCATCGTGTGGACGCGCCCGGTGCGGCGCGAGACGATCGCGTGGCGGTACGTCGCGGTCGACGTCGTCGGGATCCTGATCGGCTACGCCGTGCTCGTGACGGTGCTGTGCTTGTTCTTCGCGTCGTTCGGAGCCCTCGGCGCGGTGACGTTCGACGCGAAGACGCCGGTCGCAGTCGCGCTCGCCGTGGGCTCGGCGCTGATGTGGTACGGATTGATCCTGCTCGCGACCGCCCGATTGCCGGGACGCGGCGCGATGGTGGCCGGACTGAGCTGGGGCGTGGCGTTCGCGCTGCTCGGGCTCTGGGCGATCCCGATGCCGCTCCTGCACGCCGTCGTGCACGTCCTCAACTTCGTAAACCCGCTCGCATGGTTCGGCGACCTCTCGGTCGGAGCGCGTCACCACGCCGATGCGATCATCCCGCTGCCCGACAACGTGCGCGCGATGTGCGTGTGGGCGATTGCGGCCGCGACAACCGCCGCCGGCGTGCGCCTCTGGGCGACCCGGGAGGTCTGACATGACGATTCTCGCCACGCATTTCTCCCTCGTCCTGGGCGCATGGCGGCTGCGCGTGCGTATCGACCTCGACGAGCCGCGCGCCTCGGAGATCGACGAACCGCCGCGTGCCGCCACGCGCGCCGCCGACGATGCCGGGTGCGCGTCCGCGCCGCACGTCGCGGCGCGCGGCCGCGGCTGACGCTTCGCACGCCGAGCCGGCCGACAGCATCGGCACGGGCGACGGCGAAGGGGGGCTCATGGTTGCCCCCCATGCCGACTCCCTGATCGCTCACGTCCGCTCCAACCGCGATCGCTACGTCGACGAGCTCAAGGCCTGGATCGCCGTGCCGTCCATCTCTGCGCAGCCCGATCACGCCGGCGACGTCCGCCGTTCCGCCGAGCACGCCGTCGAGCGGATGCGCGCAGCGGGCTTGACCGATGCGGCCGTCCTGGAAACGTCGGCGTCCGGGAATCCGGTCGCGTTCGGCTCGTGGCTCGGCGCACCGGGCGCGCCGACCGTGCTCATCTACGGGCACCACGACGTGCAGCCCGCCGATCCGCTCGAGCTCTGGACGTCGCCGCCGTTCGAAGCCGCGGTTCGCAACAACAAGATCTACGGTCGCGGCGCCGTCGACGACAAGGGGCAGTGCCTCATGCACATCGCCGCGATCGAAGCGCACCTGCGCGTGAACGGCTCGCTGCCGATCAACGTGAAGGTCGTGATCGAAGGCGAGGAAGAGATCGGCTCACCGAGCTTCGAGGCGTTTCTGGCGCGCGAGAAGGAGCGGCTCGCGTGCGACGTCGTCGTCGTGTCGGACACGGCGGTCTTCGCCGAGGACGTCCCGTCGCTGACGACGTCGCTCCGCGGCCTCGTGCACTGGGAGATCACGGTGCACGGGCCGGAGAGCGACCTGCACTCGGGCTACTACGGCGGCATCGTGAAGAACCCGCTCGAAGCGCTCGCGCAGATCATCGCGTCGTTCAAGGACGCGCACGGGCGGATTGCGATCCCCGGCTTCTACGAAGGCGTGCGCGAGCTGTCGCCGCACGAACGCGCGGAGATCGCGGCGCTGCCGCTCGATCCCGCGCGCCTCGCGCACGAGATCGGCGTCACGGAGCTCAGCGGCGAAGCTACGCGGCTGCCGCTCGAGCGCATGTGGTACCGCCCGACGCTCGAGCTCAACGGGATGTACGGCGGCTATCAGGGCGCGGGCGCGAAGACGATCGTGCCGTCGTTCGCGCGCGCGAAAGTCTCGGCGCGGCTCGTGCCGCACCAAGACCCCGAGCAGGTGAAGCACGCGGTCACCGCATTCGTGCAGCGGACCGCGCCCAAGGGCGTGCGCGTCGAGGTCGAGGCGCACGGCGATGTGCGCGCGGTCGAAACGTCGCGCGATCACCCCGCCGTCGCAGCGGCCGCGCGCGCGATGGAGCTCGGCTTCGGCAAGCCGCCGGTGTTCATCGGCACGGGCGGCACGATCGGACCGGTGTCGTCGTTCGACCGCATCCTGCACCTGCCGCAAGTGCTGATCGGCGTCGGTCTTCCCGACGACGCGATCCACGCGCCGAACGAGAAGTTCGACCTCTCGCAGTTCTTCGGCGGCATCGAGACGATGACGTATCTGTACGACGAGCTCGCCGCCGCCCTGCGATGAGCTTCACGGACCGGTTCTCCGAACGCGCGGGCGCGTACGTCTCCGGCCGCCCGTCGTATCCGGCCGAGGCGGTGGACGTCCTGTTCGCGGGCCTCGGCGACCTGGGCGACGTGCTCGTCGCCGACCTCGGCGCCGGCACCGGGATTTCGTCGCGACTGCTCGCCGCGCGCGGCGCGCGCGTGCTCGCCGTCGAGCCGAACGGCGCGATGCGCGACGCGGCGGAGCCGCATCCCGGCGTGCAGTGGATCGACGCGACCGCGGAAGCGACCGGGCTGAACGAGGCGAGCATCGACCTGGTGACGGCATTCCAGGCGTTCCACTGGTTCGACCACGCGCGCGTCCTGCGGGAGATCGTGCGCATTCTGCGCCCCGGCGGCCGCGCCGCCGTCGTGTACAACGAGCGCGACGAGAGCGATCCGTTCACGGCGGCGTACGGCGCGCTGGTGCGGCGGTTCCAAACCGACGAGACCGAGCGGCGCCGCGCCGACGGCCTGGCGGCGTTCGCCGCCTTCGAAGGCTGGCACGGCGGACCGCGCCGGACGGACGTGCGCAACCTGCAGTCCGTCGATCGCGACGGCCTGCACGCGCGCGCCCGCAGCACGTCGTACCTGCCGCAGGATGGGCCCCGGGCCGAAGCCCTCCATGCGGCGATCGACGCGCTGTTCGACGCGCACGCGCGCGACGGCCGCGTGACGATGGTGCTCTGCACCATCGCGGTCTGCGGGGATGTCGGCGCCGACGGGGCGTGAGGTATGGACACGGCGCGGAAACCGCCCGATCATGCACCCGAGGTGAACTCTATGGGTGACATGGCAATCGCAGTTTCGCCGGCAGCCGGAGCGGTCTCGGAGCCGGCGCCGCACCGCGTCACGGTCGACGAGTTCCATCGCATGTGGGACGCGGACGTCTTCGGCGACGTGCGAATCGAGCTCGTCGACGGCGTGCTGATCGACGTGCCGCCGTCCCAGCCGCCGCACGGCGGTAACGTGGCCGCGTTCGTACACGTCTTTGGGCGGCGCTTCGGTGAGCGCGTTCAGGTGCGTCCGCAGCTCGCGCTTCCGGTATCCCGCTTCTCCGAACCGGAGCCCGATCTCGCGCTCGTCGCCTGGGATGCCAACTTCTATCGCGACCGGCATCCGTCGCCGGAAGAGACGTTCGCCATCGTCGAAGTGTCGTACAGCTCGCTGGCGTTCGACCGGAAGACGAAGAAGCGGGTGTACGGCGCGGCGGGCATCGCGGAGTACTGGATCGTCGACGTGCGCGGGGAGGCGATCGAGATGCACCGCAGTCCGCACGAGGCGGGGTACGGCGACCGCAGCATCGCCAAGCGCGGCGACACCGTGGCGTTCGCGGCGTTCGGCGACATCGTCTTCACCGTCGACGAGCTGCTGGGCTGAGGCGATGGCGGCATCCGCTACGCCGGGCGAGGCCCGGCACGACCGCATCACGGTGCGCGAGTTCGCCGACATGGTGCGCCGCGGCGAGATCGATGAGCACGAGCGTCTCGAGCTGGTCGAGGGACGCCTCGTCAGCTATTCTCCGCCGCACAATCCGCCGCACTGGTGGGCGGTACGCCGCCTTCCCTTCGTGGTGGACCGCCGGCTCGGCGATCGCGTCGTCGTCGCGCCGCAGCTTCCCGTCGTCATCTCGAACGACACGCAGCTCGAGCCCGATCTTGCCGTGCTCGCGATTCCGGAAGAACGGTATCGCACGCGGCTCCCGGAAGCCCGCGAGGTGCATTGCATCGTGGAAACCAGCGACTCGTCGTTGCGCCACGATCGGACGCGAAAGCTGCGGCTCTATGCCGCCGCAGGCGTTCCGGAGTATTGGATCGTCGACGTGCGCGCCCAGGTGATCGAGACGTACCGGCGCCCGCACGCATCGGGATATGCGGATCAGCGCGTTGCGAAGCGCGGCGAACGTCTGTCGTTCGAGGCGTTCCCGGACGTGTTCTTCACCGTCGACGAGCTGCTGGGCTAATCGATGGCGGTATCCGTCACGCGGGGCGGCTCGCGACACGACCGCATCACGGTCCGCGAGCTTGCGGACATGGTTCGTCGCGGCGAGATCGATGAGGACGAGCGTCTCGAGCTGGTCGAGGGACGCCTCGTCAGCTATTCTCCGCCGCAGGATCCGCCGCACGCCGGAATCGCGCGCGACATGCCGTTTCTCGTTCGCGACCGGCTGCGCGGGCGCGCCGTGTTTTCCGCGGAGAAGCCGCTGATCATCTCCCCGGATACGCAGCTCGAGCCGGATCTGGCGATCCTCGCGCTGCGCGAAGATCGCTACCGAACGTCTCATCCGCAAGCCGGCGACGTCCACTGCGTCATCGAGATCAGCGATTCGTCGCTACGCCACGACCGCACGGTCAAGCTGCGGCTCTACGCCGAGGCCGGAATCCCGGAGTACTGGATCGTCGACGTACGGACGACGAAGATCGAGATCTGCCGTTCGCCGCACGACGCGCAGTACCGCGATCGCCGTGTCGCGGAGCGCGCGGATACCGTCGCGTTCGTCGCCTTTCCGGACGTCGTGTTCACCGTCGACGAGCTGCTCGGCTGAGCACCGTACCGCGTCTGCGGATCGGCATCGACGTCGGCGGCACGTTCACGGACGTCGTCGCGGTCGACGCCGCGTCGCGCGCGCTCGTCGCGTCCGTCAAGGTACCGACGACGCACGACCACGTTGACGGCGTCGCCGCCGGGATCGTCGAGGGCCTCGAACGCCTGCTCCGTGAGCACGCGATCGAGCCGGCGTCGATCGCGTTCATCGCCCACTCGACGACGCAGGCGACCAACGCGCTGCTGGAAGGCGACGTGGCGCGCGTCGGCGTCGTGCAGCTCGGCGGGCCGCTCGCGCGCGCGTTCGCGCGGTTCGCGCCGTTCGCGCTGGCCGAAGGCGTTCGTTTCGCGCCCGTCTGGATCGACGGCCGCGTACACGACATCGTCGCGGCCGCGCGCCGCGAAGGCGTCGAGTCGCTCGCCGTGAGCGCGCCGTTCGGCGTCGACCGGCCCGCGGTCGAGCGCGCGGTCGTCGAGGCGGCGCGCGCGGCCGGGCTCGCGGCGACGAGCGGCTCGGAGGTGTCGACGCAGTACGGGCTGCGGGCGCGCACGCGCACCGCGGCGCTCAACGCGGCGATCCTGCCGCGCATGCTGCGCACGTCGCGCGTCACGGCGCGCGCGGTCGCGGACGCGCGCATCCCGGCGCCGCTGATGATCATGCGCAGCGACGGCGGCGTGATGGACGTCTCGGAGGTCGAACGGCGCCCGATCCTCACCATGCTGTCCGGCCCCGCGGCGGGCATCGCGGGCGCGCTCTTTCACGAGAACGTCACGGACGGCATCTTCATCGAGGTCGGCGGGACGAGCGCGGACTGCTCGGCGATCGTGCGAGGCCGTCCCCAGATGCGTCCCGCGCGCATCGGCGGTCACCGCACCCTCCTGCGCACGCTGGACGTGCGCACGATCGCCGTCGCGGGAGGCTCGCTCGCGCGCGTTGCCGGAGGCCGTGTCGTCGACGTCGGCCCGCGGTCGGCGCACATCGCCGGCTATCGTTACGCGGCGTTCACCGACCGAGCGACGGTCGCGAATGCGCGCGCCGACGTCGAGAGCGGCGTCGCGGCGCTGGTGGCCGCGGACGGAACGCGCATCGCGATCACGCCGACGTGCGCGGCGAACGTCGCCGGCACCGTCCCCGCGGGTGCGTTCGCGAGCGGCGACGCCGAGGCGGCGCGGCTCGCCTGCGAACGCGTCGGCGCTGCGCTGGGGCTCGACGCGCAGACGCTCGCCCGCGCGATCCTCGACCGCGCGACCGAACGGCTGCGCGCCGTGATCGACGAGCTCGTCGCGGACTACGCGCTCGACCGGTCGACGTTGGCGCTCGTCGGCGGAGGCGGCGGCGCGGCGGCCCTCGTGCCGTACGCCGCCGACCGGCTCGGCTTCGCGCACCGCATCGCGCGCGATGCGCAGGTGATCTCGCCGCTCGGGGTCGCGCTCGCGCTCGTGCGCGATGTCGTCGAGCGCACGATCGTCGATCCCGGGCCGGCCGACCTTGCGCGCATCCGACGCGAGGCGATCGATGCAGCCGTCGCGGCCGGCGCGGCACCGGATCGCGTCGAGGTGGTGATCGAAGTCGACACCGCGCGCAACCGCGTGCGGGCCACGGCCTCCGGTGCGACGGCGCTCGTCGAAGGCGCGCAGGCGGGCGGAGCCGTCGACGAAGTGGAGCAGCGCCGTGCCGCCGCCGCGCAGCTGGGCGTACCGCTCGATGCGGTCGAGCACGTCGCGCGCGCCGGCGCGCTCGCCGTCTACGCGACGTCGCGCGAGAGCGCCGTGGTCGACGAACGCGCCGTCGTGCGCTTGGTGCTCGCGGGTGCCGCGGCGTTCGCCACGACCGCAGGCTCGGTGCAGGCGGCGCTCGCGCGGGCCCTCGACGAGCACACGGCCTTCGGCGACGTCGGGCGCGCGCTCCCCGACGTGTTTTTGCTGCGCGGCGTGCGCGTCGCGGAATTCGCCGGCATGGCGGAGGCCGAGCAGATCGCGGCGCTCGTCGACGACGAGCTCGCCGGCGTCGCAGACGCCGAGACGATCGTGCTGCTGGTCGTGCCAAACCGCGCATGAGGTGACGGAGCCGCTCGGCACAGCCGCGAAGGGCACGACGATGCGCGACTACGACGTCCTCGTCGTCGGTGGGGGCAACGCGGGCTGCGCTGCCGCGCTCGCGGCCGCACGCTGCGGCGTTCGCGTTCTCCTGGTGGAGCGCTACGGCTTCCTCGGCGGCACGGCGACGGCGTCCATGGTCGGCCCGTGGATGACGTTCCACTCGGGCGACGACCGCATCGTCGGCGGCATCGCGCAGGAGATCGTCGACCGCCTCGTCCTGCGCGGCGGCTCACCGGGTCACGTGCACGACGCGTCGGACTACGTGCCGACGATCACGCCGTTCGACCCCGAGCTGCACAAGGCGCTGCTGTTCGAGATGATGGGCGAGAGCGGCGTCGCGCTGCTGCTGCACGCGTGGTTTCTCGATGCGCTCGTCGAGGAGGGACGCGTGGCGGGCGCGCGCGTCGCCACGGTCGGCGGCGTGCGGGAGTTGCGCGCGCAGCGTACGATCGATGCGACGGCCGACGCGTACGTCGCGGCGAGCGCCGGCGTGCCGACGCAGCAGGGGGACGAGCGCGGGCGCGTGCAGCCCGCTTCGCTCATGTTCCGCTTGTCGCACGTCGACTTCGCGGCCATCAGCGACTACGTGCGCAGGCACCCGGAACAGATGCGCAGCTCGCTCAAGATGCACGAGCGCACGCCGGATGCGCTCAGCGCCGTCGCGGGCATGTACGAGCTCTGGGACGCGGCCCGCGCGAGCGGCGCGGTCACGGTCCCGCGCGAGCTCGTGTCGTTCTTCGCGACGCCGTACGACGACGAGGTCACGGTCAACATGACGCGCGTCGTCGACGTCGATCCGCTCGATCCGGACGACCTCACGCGCGCCGAAGTCGAAGCGCGCGCGCAGGTCACGCAGCTGCTCGCCTTCTTTCGCGCCGACGTGCCGGGTTTCGCGAACGCGCGCATCGCGGCCACCGCGACGCAGATCGGCGTGCGCGAGTCGCGGCGCATTCGCGGCGAGTACACGCTGACGGCCGAGGACGTGCTGCAAGCGCGGACGTTCTCCGACGCCGTCGCACGCAGCGCGTACCCGATCGACATCCACAATCCGCGCGGAAGCGGCACGACCACGCATCGCCTTCCGCCGGGCGCGTCGTACGAGATTCCGTACCGCTGCCTCGTGCCGGTCGGGGCCGAAGATTTGCTCGTGGCGGGTCGCTGCATCTCGACCACGCACGAGGCGCTCGCGTCGACGCGGCTCACGCCGACGGTGATGACGCTCGGGCAAGCCGCCGGCACCGCGGCGGCGCTCTCCGTGCAGCGGGGCGTCTCGCCGCGCGCGCTCGATCCTGCGGTGTTGCGCGACCGGCTCGAGCGCGACGGCGTCGACCTCCGCCGGCGACAGACGGAACTGTCGCTCAGCACGACGACGGATGCCTGACGCGCGCGCGCTCGCGGCCGCATACGGTGTGCGCGTCGAGCTCGCCGATCTCGGCGACTGGGGACCCGTCGAGCTCGTCGCCGAGTACGACCCGGACGGGCCGACGATCCGCGTGAACGAGCGGGCGCTGCGCTCGCGCGCCCTTCGACAAGCTCAGGGTGACACCGGACAAGCGCAGGGTGACACCGGACAAGCTCAGGGTCAGTGACACGGGGCGGGCGATCGATCGGGCCGTTGCGCACGAGCTGTACCATCACCGCGAAGCGATCGGTGAGGTCGCGCGGCTCGCGAACCGTCGCGACCGCGAAGCCGCCGCGGACGCGTACGCAACGCAACTCGTGCCGGAGCGGCGTTAACGTGCGATACTATGCGGGCATCGACGGCGGCCAGTCGTCGACGGTGGCGGTGGTGGTCGACGAAGGCGGGCGCGTGCGCGGGCGCGGCGCCGCCGGACCGGCCGATCACGTCGAGGAGCCGCCGGGCTCGCGAAAGTGCGCCGACGCGTGTGCCGCGGCGCTCGGACGCGCGCTCGAAGCGGCCGGCCTGGCGCGCGACACGCGCTTCGAGGCCGTGCACGCGGGCATCTCCGGATTCGACGCGGGTTTCGACGGCGTGCGGCCCGCGTTCGCCGCGCGCACCATGCGCATCGAGCACGACGCGCCCATCGCGCTTGCGGGTGCGGTGCAGACGCGGCCGGCGATCGTCGTGGTCGCCGGAACGGGCTCGGTCGCGTACGGCGAGGACGCCTCGGGCGGCGCGCGCGCGCGCGCCGGCGGCTGGGGCTACCTCTTCGGCGACGAGGGCAGCGCCTTCGCGGTCGCTCGCGACGCGCTTGCGCATGCGATGGTGCAATACGATCGCGGCGTCGGCAGCCCGCTCGGCGACGCCGCGCTGGCGTTCTTCGACCGGCCCGACCTGCGCGCGCTCGCGACGGCCGCGCTGCAGGGCCGGATCGGGCGCGGAGCGCTCGCGTCGTTCGCGCGCGTCGTCCACGACGCTGCGCGCCTCGGCGACCCCGGAGCCACGGCGATCGTCGACCGCGCGGCGGGCGCTCTGGCCGATCTCGCGGCGACCGCGGTCGAACGGCTGCATCTCCAGGGCGAGCCGGTGACCGTGGGGTTGAGCGGTGGTGCGTTCCACAGCGAGCCGTTTACGGCGCGCGTCCGCGCGCGCATCGCCGAGCTCGTGCCGGGCGCGTCGGCCGTGCCGGCGCGGTACGATCCGGCGGTCGGAGCGGCGCTGCTCGCTTTCGCGGACGCGGGACAGCCGGCGCCGCCCCGCGTCATCGAAGAATGAGCGCGGTCCTCGAGCGCCTGCACGGCCGGCTCATCGTCTCGGTACAGGCCGAGGCGAATTCGCCGCTCAACGCGCCGGACGCGATCGCGCTGCTCGCGCGCGTCGCCGTCGCCAACGGGGCGGGCGGCATCCGGGCGGAGGGTTTGGCCCGGCTGGGCACCGTGTGCCGCGCCGTGGACGTGCCGGTGATCGGGCTCGTCAAGCGCGCGTACCCGGGGTTCGACCCGTACATCACGCCGTCGCGCCGCGAGATCGCGGAGGTCGCGGCGGCGGGCGCCGCCGTGGCCGCGTTCGACGCGACGGCCCGGCCGCGCCCGGGCGGCGCAAGCGTCCAGGACGCGATCGCCGCGATCCACGCAGCCGGCATGCTGGCGATGGCGGACTGCTCGAGCGCCGACGATGCGCGCCGCGCCGCGGCGGCCGGCGCGGAGATCGTCGGGACGACGCTGTGCGGCTATACCGGCGAGACGCGCGGCATGACGCTGCCGGCGCTCGACGTGCGTCCGGGCGTGCGCGGCGACCGGCGCCTTCGCGATCGCGGAAGGCGGCATCGCGAGCCCGGACGACGTGCGCGCCGCGTTCGCCGCGGGCGCATCTGCGGTCGTCGTGGGGACCGCGATCACCAACGTGGACGTGCTGGTGCGGCGCTTCGTGGAGGCCGCGACACCGAGCGACCGAGCGCGTGCATCCGATAGAAGTCCTGGCTGAAGGTTCACAAGGACTTCATAGTAGGAAGTCGTCGCTGATGATGCGGCGAAAGCGCCGCATCGTCGCCCCGCGGGAACCACAGCAGAGAGGATCATTTGGCACAACGCGTCGTCAGGCCGAAGACGAACCTTGGGCCGGGCTTTTGGCCCGTCACCGCCTTCATAGCGGTCGTCTCGGCGATCATGGTCTACTTCGTCTTGACCTCGGCGTGGCCGATCGGCCTGATCCCCGCCGGTGCGCCGGCCGACTCGACCGACGCGCTGTTCAAGTTCCTGGGCGCCATCGCGGCGGTGATCTTCAACATCGTCGTCATCTACACGGTGTACTTCGGCATCGTGTTCGCGCGGCCGAAGAACGCGCCGCCGAGCACGATCGGCGTCCAGATTCACGACTCGCCCGTGCTCGAGTTCTGGTGGACCGTCATCCCGACGATCCTGGTCGTGATCCTGTCGATCTACTCGGTGAAGATCTGGTCCGACCTGCAGAACACGCAGGGCGACGTGCTCACGCTCGAAGCGATCGGGTATCAATTCGGTTTTCAGTTCCGCTATCCGAAGCTGGCGCAACCGGTCAACGAGCTGCACCTGCTCGTCAACACGCCCACGACGATCCACGTGACGTCGCGCGACGTCATCCACGGCTTCTGGATCCCCGAGCTGCGCATCAAGGCGGACATGGTGCCGGGGCTGATCAACACGCTGCGCGTGACGCCCACCGTGCCCGGAACGTACCGCATCATCTGCAGCGAGTTCTGCGGGCTCGCGCACGGCGTCATGAAGACGGCCGTCGTGGTCGACTCGCAGCAGGCGTTCCAGAAATGGTTTAGCGCACAGGCAGCGCAACAGGGCCGCTCGACCGGCGGAGGCGCCGGAGCGGCCGCCGGCGGAGCGGCCGGCGGCGCCGCGATCGCGATCGATCAAGGCAAGGCGGACGACGGCGCCAAGCTGTTCGGGCAGAAGTGCAGCGCCTGTCACTCCGTCGGCCCGTTCGATCAGAAGCAGGTCGGGCCGGGGCTCGGTAAGATCTTCAGCGATTCCGCACATCCCAAGCTGGTCAACGGCAACGCGCCGACCCCGCAGAACGTCGCCGCGCTGATCCATGACGGCTACTCGGGCGACATCGGCACGATGCCGAACGCGCAGATCAACGGCCTGTCGAACTCCGACATCGCCAACTTGGTCGCATACCTCGTCAGCCTCTCGAAGAAGTAACGGAGAAGATTATCTTGGCGACGATCGCACCCGGCGTGTCGACCGGACCGTACCACGCGGTTCTCGATCACATCCACCCCGAGCCGACCAGCTTCATCCGGAAGTACATCTTCTCGATCGACGCCAAGGTCATCGGGATCCAGTACATGATCACCGGCGGAATCTTCTTCGTGATCGCCGGTCTGCTGGCCGAGATCATTCGCACGCAGCTGCTCTCGCCCAATGGCGCGATCGTCAGCCCGGCGACGTACAACTCGATCTACTCGATGCACGGCTCGGCGATGGTCTGGTTCGTCGTGATCCCGCTGTTGACGGGCGCCTTCGGCAACTTCGTGATGCCGCTGCAGATCGGCGCGCGCGACGTCGCGTTCCCGTGGCTGAACCTGGTGGCGTTCTGGATCTTTCCGGTCGCGGGTGTAATCTTGTTCAGCTCGTTCCTGTTCGGCGCGCCCGATGCAGGATGGACGGAGTATCCGCCGATCTCGCTGCAAGGGCCCCCGGGGACGAACCTGTGGTGCGTCGCGGTGTTCATGGTCGGCATCAGCTCGACGATGACGGGCATCAACTTCCTGGTGACGATCTTCAAGATGCGCGCACCCGGGATGACGTTCACGCGCATGCCGCTCTTCGTGTGGGCGCAGTTCGCGACGACGCCGCTCCTGTTCATCGCGACGACCGCGCTGGGCGCGGCGCTGGCGGCCCTGTTCATCGAGCGCGTCTTCGGCGTGCCGTTCTACGACCCCAAGCACGGCGGCTCGCCGATCCTGTGGCAGCACATGTTCTGGTTCTACTCCCACCCGGCCGTCTACATCATGATCATCCCGGGCTTCGGGATCATCTCGGAAGTGCTGCCGACCTTCGCCCGCAAGCCGATCTTCGGTTACAAGATGATCGCGTTCAGCTCGGTCGCGATCTCGCTGCTGAGCTTCTCGGTCTGGGCGCACCACATGTTCACGTCGGGCATGGTGCCGTGGCTGCAGCTGCCGTTCATGATCATCACGATGGTCATCGCGATCCCGACCGGCGTGAAGATTTTCTCGTGGATGGCCACACTCTGGGGCGGGTCGATCAACTGGAAGACGCCGGCGTTGTACGCGACGGGCTTCCTGATCACGTTCACCTACGGCGGCCTGACGGGGTTCTTCCTCGCGGCCGTGCCGGCCGACTACCACGAGCACGGCACCTATTTCGTCGTCGCGCACTTCCACTACGTGCTGTACGGCGGGTCGATCATGTCGATGTTCGCCGGCATCTACTACTGGTGGCCGAAGATGACCGGGCGCATGTACAACGAGAAGCTTGGCGTCCTGCAGTTCTGGCTGACGTTCATCGGCTTCAACGCGACGTTCACGCCGATGCACTGGCTCGGACTGCTCGGGATGCCGCGGCGCGTCCCCAACTACGACCCGCAGTACACGTTCTGGAACCAGTTCGCGTCGATAAGCTCGTACGTGATGGCGATCGGCACGATCCTGTTCTTCTACATCCTGCTGGACAGCTTGCGCCGCGGCAAGCCTTCCGGACCGAACCCGTGGGGCGCGCGCACGCTCGAGTGGATGGTGTCCTCGCCGCCGCCGTACTACAACTACAAGAAGATTCCGGCCGTCCTCGCCGCGCCGTACGACTTCGGGAACCCGCTGCCGTATCTCGGCCTGGACGCGGCGCCCGGGGCGACGGAAGCGACGCCGACCTCGGTTTCGCATCCCGTTCCGACGTACTGAGGGCGCCGCAGCATGGCAGCATCGATCGCCGCGCACGGCGGGCACGACGAACACGGGCACGACGACATCATCTACCAAGAGACGCGCGACATGCGTCTCATGGGGTTCGTCCTGTTCCTCGTGTCCGACGTCGTGCTGTTCTCGTCGTACATCTTCGCGTACATCTACCTGCGCGACACGGTCCCGGCGTGGCCGCCGTCCGTCAACGGACATCAGCTGCCGCGCCTGGACACGGCGTTCGCCGCGTTCAACTCCGTCGTGCTGTTCGGGTCGGGCGTGACGATGCACTACGCGCTGGAGAACTGGAAGCACGCCAAGCGCGGCGCCTTCAACCTCTTCATGCTGCTCACGATCATCCTCGGCCTGGGCTTCCTCGGCGGCCAGGCGTACGAGTACGCGCACGCGCAGATCGGCGGCTGGAGCGGCAACATCTTCGGCGCGTCGTTCTTCACGCTGACCGGGATGCACGGCGGCCACGTGTTCGTCGGCGTCTGCTTCCTGATCGCGCTCTGGATCCAGTCGAGCCGCGGCGTCTACACGCAGTCCAAGTACTTCGGCCTGACCGCGGGCACGCTGTACTGGCATTTCGTCGACGTGATCTGGGTCGTTCTCTTCTTCTTGTTCTATCTGTGGTAGGAGCGTAGCGCGATGGAAGGTTTGGCCGGCATCGAAAAGGTCGTCGCTCTCATCGGCGGCGTCGTCGTGTTCGTGTTCGCGATCGTCGGATTGCGCGGCGAGTGGCACAAGAGCGGGCTCGACGACAACGTGACCAAGGTGCTGCTGGGTCTCATGGCATTCGGGTGCATTCTCGTCGCGCTCGCGTGCTTCGGCATTCTGCCCCGTGGAGGAGCTGCCTGATGTATGACGTGGAAGACGAACGCGGCGTACCGATCTCGAGCGGAATCCCGCCGCTCGTCATGTGGGCGGGCATCGGCGGCGTCGTGCTGATCTTCGTGATCGCGGGACTCGTGCTCTCGCAGTCCGGCTACGGCCACGTGTGGCCGTCGGAAGACTCGCTGAACATCAAGCTCTAGACGATCTCTTCCTTGCGGCCGTGCATGCTCACGCCGAGCGCGGGCATGCGGCCGGGGAGGACGCCGGTCGGGCGGCCGTCGATCGCGTGCACGCCGCCGTACTCGGTGAACTCGCACAGTGCCGGACGCGCGTCGTCCGGCAGCTCGACGCTGCCGAGTGTCGGCCATTCGCACGCGATGTAGCCTTCCTCCGTCAGCACCGCGACGTAGCCGTTCGAATCGATCGCCGACTGCGCGTCGCGACGGCGGAAACGAATGTAACCGTCCACGACGAAGATCGGTCGCAGCGTGTGTGCGAGCGCGCGGGTCGGCCCGAGCAGCACGCCGACGAGCCAGACGGCGCAACCGAGCGCGGCCAGGGCGAACACCGGGGCGATCACGATGATGTCCGGAAGTACTTTCCCGCCGGAGATGCGAGGAGCCCAGAACACGCCCAACGTGATGAGTGTGAAGACCAGCCCGCAAAGCAGCGGCTCGACCGCGATGGTAAGCCGCCCGAAAAAGCCCGCCAGCACGACGCGACGCTCGGCGCGCGTCCAGGCGCGGCGAATCAGCGTCGTCTCACGCTCGCCCGCGGTCAGGCGGCTCGGGCGTACGCCTTGGATGATCTTCGTCGCGTCGATCATGCTGCTGTTCCCCGGAGTCGCGAGCGCCGCAGAGCGTCTGCACGGCGTGGTCCTCGCGGTGACGCCGAAGACCGGAGAGGTCATCGTTCGCCACGACGCCTTCGGTTCGATGCCGGCGATGACGATGCCGTTTCGTATCGTTCCCCGCCAGCGTGCCGCTCAACTGCAGCCGGGTGCGACCATTGACGCCGACGTGAGCACCAAAACCGACCCCTGGACGCTCAGCGACGTCAGCAGCACCTCGGCGCAGCCGCTCACGAGCACGAGCCTGCCGATCCGTCGCGTCACCGTGCTCAAGATCGGCGACACGGTTCCCGACACGGCGTTCGTCGACCAGACGGGCAAGCCGTTCCGCTTCTCGCAGCTGCGCGGGCAGGACGTCATCCTTTCGTTCATCTACACGCGCTGCCCCGACGCACGCATGTGCCCGCTCATCACCGCAAAGTTCGCGAAGCTCCAGGAGCTCGCGGGCGCGCGTCCGCTCCACCTGGTCGAGGTAACGCTCGATCCCGCGTACGACCGTCCGCCGGTGCTCGCGCGCTACGGTGCTGCATACCACGCCGATCCCAAACGCTGGAGCCTGGTCGTCGGCGACGCCGAGCCGACGCTCAACTTCGCTGCGCAGTTCAGCATCACCGCGTTCCCCGACCCGAACATCGGCATCATTCACGCCGAGAACACCGTCGTGATCGACCGCGACGGCCGCATCGTGCGCATGCAGAACGACAACGCCTGGCTGCCCGATGAGATGCTCGCCCAGGTCGACGCGATGCACGGGAACGGCGGCAACTGGCTCGCGCGCTTCGACCTCTGGCTGCGAACCGGCGCGACCGCGCTGTGCGGCAACAGCGTCGCGGGATTCAGCGGGCTCACCGATCTTGCCGTCGTCTTTGCGATCTTCGGGGCGTTCGCGTATCTCGTCTACCGGGTCGCGCGCAAGATCTTCGTCGAGAGCACGTAGGGTCGGCATTGTGGCGGCGCGGCGGGTGCGCGACGGTGGTGCGCCGGGCACGCTCCCTCCGCGCATCGTGCGCTCCGGTCGCTACCTCTCCGTTCGCTCCCGCGCTTCCGGCGCTCCGCGAACTCCGAGAGTACCCGGCGCACCACCGTCGCGCACCCACCGCGCAGCGAGGATCGTCTCTGGTCACCCTGAGCTTGTCGAAGGGGCGCGACGTTCGTTTAGTGCTTCGTGCGTTCGGTGGTGCGTGACGCGAGCGCGGTTGTCAGCAACGCGGCTGCGACGGCGATGGCGGTGAAGACGACGTATGCGACGCGGTAGCCTGAAATGGGGTCGCCGTGGGAGCCGGCGACTCCGCCGCCCAGCGAGCCGCCGATGATTTGGCCGACGATCAGCATGATCGACAGCAGGCCGACCGCGCCGGCGCGGTTTTCGGGGCCCGCGCGATTGGTCACGATGTAGCGCGTTGGTGCGCCGAGCAGCGCGCCGAATCCGATGCCGGCGACGATCATCGCGAGCAGCGACGTCCAGAGCGCGCCGAAGCCGAGCGCGAAGATCAGCATGCCGGCGGCCGTGAGAGTTGCGCCGCATGTGAGGACGATGCGGCTGCCGACGACGTCGAGCGCGCGGCCTGAGAGGGGGATCATCGCGACGAAGCACAGCGCGCCGAGCGCGGCGACGGTGCCGGCCTCGGCGTAGCTCATGTGCTGCGCGGCGACGAGCGCGGCGGGGATGAAGAAGAGCGCGCCTTCGAGCGCGCCGATGAGGACTTCAAGCGCGTACGTCACGATCAGCTGGCGGTCGCGGAAGAATGCCGGCGGGATGACGGGCTGCGGTGCACGGCGCTCGACGGATGCGAACGCGACGAAGGCGACGACGGCGATCGCGAGCAGTGCCCATGCGAAGCCTGCGTTTGCGCGGCCGTCCATCACGTAGACGCGCGAAAGCAAGCACATCGTGGCGAGCAGGCCCGTTGCCAGCGAGACGATGCCGGCGACATCGAGCGGGCCGCGCGCGTTCACCGCCGTAGCGGGGACGTGCACGCGCGCGAGCGCAATGACGACGATCGCGAGCGGCACGTTGAGCACGAACACCCAGTGCCACGAAAGCAGGTGGGTGATCGCGCCGCCGATCAGCGGGCCGATGACCGCAGCGAGGCCCCACGTCGCGGCGACGAGGCCGAGCGCGGCGCCGCGCCGTTCGAGCGGGACGCGGTCGGCGATTGCTGCCGTCGCGACCGGAAAGATGCCGCCCGCGCCCGCGGCCTGGATCGCGCGTGCGAGCAAGAAGACGGGGAACGACGGCGCGACGATCGCGAGGACGCTGCCGGCGGCGAACACCGCGACGCACGCCACGTACACCGGCCGGCGGCCGTTGCGGTCGGCGAGCTTGGTCGCGATCGGGATCGCGACGACGTTCGCGAGGAGGTACAGCGTGAACACCCACGCGAGCTCGCGCGGTCCCACGCCGAACGTCGCGCCGAGCGCGGGCAGCGCGGGTGAGAGCACGCCGAGGTCGAGCGCGCCGGCGAACACGCCGAGCCCGAGCGTGACGAGGAGCGGGACGGTGCTGCGGTCGAGCCGGTGCCCGGCGACCGTCGTCTGCGTCGCGGCCGCCATTGCCGCCGCTACACGACGTGCGGCAGACGGATCACGCGGTCGAGCACCATCGCCGCGCACATCAGCGCGAGGTAGAGCAGCGAGTACTTGAACAGCACGCGCGCGTAGCGCTTCGTCGGGTCGCCGTTGACCTTCCACGCGTCCCAGAGGAAGACCGCGCCGAGCACGAGCGCGCAGCCGCCGTAGCACGGCCCGAGGACGTGCAGCGGGAAGAACGCGAGCGACACGCCGACGAGCACCAGCGAATAGATGATGATCTCGCGCTTGGTGTGCGCGATGCCCTTCACGTTCGGCAGCATCGGAATGCCCGCTTTGTCGTAGTCGACGTTCGTCATCAGCGAGAGCGCCCAGAAGTGCGGCGGCGTCCACAAGAAGATCACCGCGAACAGCGCGAACGCGGGCGACCCGAGATGGCCCGTCACGGCAGCCCAGCCGACGAGCGGCGGCACCGCGCCGGCAGCGCCGCCGATCACGATGTTGAGCGGCGTCACCCGCTTGAGCCACATCGTGTAGATGACGACGTAGTACGCGTTGCCCGCGAGCGAGAGCCACGCGGCGAGCGGGTTCACGAGCAGGTACAGCATCGCGAAGCCCGCGATCTGCGCGGCCGCGGCGAAGATGAGCGCGTCCCGTGCAGCGATCGCACCGCGCGCGACGGGACGCAGGCGCGTGCGGTTCATCAAGCGGTCGATGTCGCGATCCCACACGCAGTTGATCGCGCCGGCCGACGCGGCCGACAGCGCGCCGCCGAGCAGCGTCCAGAGCGTCACGAGCAGCGGCGGCAGACCGCGCGCCGCCATCAGCATCGCGGCGAGCGTCGTCACGAGCAGCAGTGCGATGATGCGCGGCTTCGCCAGCTCGTAGTAGTCCTCGACGACCGCGAGCGCACCGCCGCGCGGTGCGCCGGCGAGCCCGTCGACGCGGTCGAGCGTCGACCTCATCCGGCGCTTTCCGCGGCTTCCACGCGCCGGGCCGTCTCCACGTGGCGCACGCCCACTGCCGCGGTGCCGTCGACGGCGACAAAGACGAGCGCGCCCAGGAAGGCCACGAAGACGATGCACGCGTTCGCCGCGTGCGCCTCGCGCAGCGCCATCGGAAGGCGGAACGCGACGTTCGCAAGCCCGAGCATCGCCTGCAGGACGACCAGCGCGTATGCGGCGAGCGTCGCCGCCCGCACGCGCGCCGTCGTCCCGAACGCCGCCATGTACGCGGCGACGGTTGCGAGCGCGAAGAACGCACCCGCGAGCCAGCGGTGTAGCATCTGCGCGTTGCCCGGTCCGGACGTGCCGAGCCACGATCCGCCGTCGCAACTCGGGACGGTGGCGCAGGCGAGCCCTGCGCCGCTGGAGCTCACGTACGAGCCGGCCAGCATCGCGATGAAGGCGATCGCGGCGCATCCGGCCAGCACGGTGCCGAGCGCGCTGCGCCGGAACGACACGCGGACCGGCGCGACGACGGCCAGCAGAGCCAGCGCGGTGAGCCCCGCCAGCAGCAGCATCGCGGTGCCCCAATGCACGACGACCGACCACGGCGTGTTGGCGAGGGCGACGGTCAGCCCGCCCAAAGCGACCTGAACGGCGAAGATGCCGCAGATCGCGGCGAGCACCGCGCCGACGCCGCCGATGCGGCGGCGTGCTTGCCAGCCCGTGACGAGCGCGCCGACGGTCAGCACGCCGACGATCAGCGCGAGCAGGCGGTGCGACCATTCGAGGACGACGCCGCCGGCCAGGGACGGTACGAGGGCGTGATGGCACAGCGGCCAGTCCGGACACGTCATGCCGGCGCCGTTGATCCGAACCCAGCTCCCCAAGACGGCGAGCAGAAACGCCGACACGGCGGCCGCCACCGAAAACGCCCGGAACATCCTGGCCTACCGTACCGCCGAAGGCGGCGGTGTGAAACGACTCAGGTCGTCAGCAGCCCGACGTGGCCGCGATGCTGTGGTCCGCGGCCATCCCTTCGTCGATCTGGATCGCGTGGGTCAGGTCGTCCATCGTGTCGCCGAGCAGCTTCATCTGTTTGTTGTAGACGGGGTCGGGAACGGGCAGCGGGGCGACCGTGTTGTTCGCCAAGTTCTGCGCGCCGAGGTACGGCGGCACGACGTTGTCGTGCTTCATGATCTCGCGCGCCTCGGCGGTCTCTTCGCGGCCGCGCATGACGGTGATGTCGCGCATCAGCTCGACCGCCGCTTTTTTCTGCCGGTAGAGCGCGCCGCCCAGCGCGTCGGTGAAGGTCTTGAGCTCCTGCTTTCGCTGCGGATCGGGAGACGCCAAGGCGAGCTCGCGGAGCCGCTTGACCTCGGCGTCGCCGGCCGACGAGGCGACGCGCATCGCTTCGGCCTGCTTCATCAGTCCCTCGATCGCGTTCCGGCGCTGCAGCGAGTTCAGCTTGTCGTAGTCGGTGTTGTGCAGGTTCGTCGAAAGGATCGCGAGCGAGCGATCGTTGTCGAGCGCCTGCGTGATCGCGCCGTTCGCATGCGCCACGATGGGCACGCAGGCGGGGAGCGCGCGCACGCGGCCGATCTCCGTGAGCGGCGTCGGACGGGCGCTCGTGGCAGGAGCGGCGGTCGGCGCGGGTGCGGCCGCGGCGGCAGGTTCGGCGGCCAACGCAAGAACGATCGGCAAGAGCATCAGCATGACGGCACTCCGGGATCGACGGAACGGCGACTTCCGTCGCGGCGGCAGGGTATCCTCGCGCCGCACCGTCGAACGAGGGCGCCCGATGCCCGGTACCGGACCGTGTGGCGCTTCTACCTGATCGCGACGGCGATCGTCGCGATCGCCGGCAGCATTCTCTTCGCCCACCGGCTCGCTGCGAGCGGCTGGAAGCTGCACGCCGACGTGAAGGCGTCGCCGCCCGCGGCGCACGGGAACGCGAACGAAGGCTTCGTCGTGACGCCGCCGCCGAGCTTCGACGGCCAGGGCGGCTGGGTGATGAGCGCGCTGCCGGACTGTTTCGATCAGTTGTCGTCGATCGAGGGCCCGTCCGATCTCGTTCGCTCGCGGGTGCCGCCCGAAGGCGCGCGCATTGCGGCCGGCACGACGCTGCGCGCGGGCAACTGCACGACATACGTGCGTGCCCACGACGTCTGGCTCTTTCGCGGGGCCGACCGGTTGCGCGTGCCCCCGCAGGCGCGCCTCTTCCGCACGCATGCGGGCCTCGTGCTCGTCTACGATCACGCGGGCCGCACGGAAGTGCGCGTGTACAACGCGCTCTCGGGCCGCCCTTCGACGCACTAGGATCGTCGCCGAATGGCCCGGACGACGCTGAGCAGCAGCAAGATCATGATGAGGAAGGGCAAGAAGTTCAGCGCAATGGCGATCAGCGGACTGATCGACGATCCGCCCGTCGCTTCGATCGCAACTTCGGCGCCGCTACTCCGAATGGCGGGCCAGATGTCGCGGTCCGGGGCAAGCGGTGCCGACAAACGTGTGCCGTCCTTGAGCTCGACCGTGATGCGTTCCGCCGGCAGCGTCACCCGCCGCACCTGATGCTGCGCGAGCTTCGTGGCGATGGTCGACAGCGTCGGCGACGCGGGCGTTCCGGGTCCGAGCACCAGCTTGTCGACGATGAAGACGAGCAAGATGAAGATCCCGAGGGCGATGAAGATCCACCGGAACGCGAAGCCGAACACGGCTTGGGTCTGGAGTACGGCGTCACGCCCGTCTGGTACCCCGGGCGAGCGAACGCATCCCGCCGGAGTTCGAGCGCACCCGGGCGTCGAACGGCGTGGCGGACATGGAATTGCGCGAGGAAGTCGCCAAGCGGCGCACGTTCGCGATCATCTCGCACCCTGACGCCGGCAAGACGACCCTCACGGAGAAGCTGCTGCTGTACGGCGGGGCGATCGTCACCGCGGGCCAGGTCGCGGCACGCCGCCGTGCGCGCGCCGCGACGTCGGACTGGATGGAGCTCGAGCGCGAGCGCGGCATCTCGATCACGTCGACCGTGCTCCAGTTCCCGTATCACGGGCACACGATGAACCTGCTCGACACGCCGGGCCATCAAGATTTCGGCGAGGACACGTACCGCACGCTGCTCGCCGCCGACGCCGCCGTGATGCTGATCGACGCGGCGCGCGGCGTCGAACCGCAGACGAAGAAGCTGTTCGCGATCTGCCGCGCGCGGCGCATCCCGCTGTTCACGTTCGTGAACAAGATGGACCGGCCGTCGCGCGACCCGCTCGAGCTGCTCGACGAGCTCGAGAACGTCCTGGGCATCGGCGCGTACCCGATGAACTGGCCGCTCGGGAACGGCGAGACGTTCCGCGGCGTCTACGATCGGGCGACGCACGAAGTCCACGTGTTCGAGCGCACGGAGCACGGCGCGAAGCGCGCGCCCGTCACGACGACCGACCGCCACGATCCGCAGATCGCCGCGCTCGTGGACGAGCGCACGTACCGCGAGTTCCTCGATCAGCTCGAGCTGCTCGAGGGCGCCGGCGCCGACTTCGACGGTGCGGCGATGCTGCGCGGGGATGTGACGCCCGTGTTCTTCGGCAGCGCCGTCACGAACTTCGGCGTCGAGCTGTTCCTCGACGCGTTCGTTCGCATGGGCCCGCCCCCGGCGGCGCGCCTCGACGCCGAAGGTGCCGTGATCGAGCCCACCGACGAGCAGTTCAGCGGGTTCGTCTTCAAGATCCAGGCCAACATGGACCCGCGCCACCGCGACCGCATCGCGTTCGTGCGCGTGTGCAGCGGCAAGTTCGAGCGCGACATGACCGTGAGCAACGTGCGCACCGGCAAGGACGTGCGCCTCACGCGCGCGATGAAGCTGTTCGCTTCCGAACGCGAGTCGGTCGACGTCGCGTTCGCCGGCGACGTCGTCGGCCTCGCGAATCCGGGCGTCTTCGCGATCGGCGATACCTTGACGGATGGACGCGGCGTCCGCTTCGACCCTATCCCCGCCTTCGAGCCGGAACATTTTGCGCTCGTCCGCAGTACGGACACCGCGAGCTACAAATCGTTCCAGAAAGGCATCGCGCAGCTTCGCGAGGAGGGTGCGATCCAGGTGTTCTACCCGTACGGGCAGACGCGGATCGAGCCGATCCTGGCCGCGGTCGGCGCGCTGCAGTTCGAGGTCGTGAAGTACCGATTGGAGTCCGAGTACAACGTGAAGACGGTGTTCCAGACGCTGCCCTACACGACGGCGCGCCGCGTTCGTCCTTCGACCGGTTCCGGACAGGCCGGTGTCGCGTCCGCGACGCTCGGCTCGAGCGCGCGGCTCGTGGAAGACTGGGACGGCGAACCGCTCGCACTGTTCGAGAGCGCCTGGAGCGTGAACCTCGCGCTGCAGTGGAACCCGGGCCTGGTGTTCGAACCGTTCGGAACGGCGGAACTTTCGCGCGAGGTGCCGGCGTGACGCCGTCCGTACCGGTGGCGCCCGGCCCGCGCAACGTCACCACACCGACCCCGCGCTCGCGCCAGAACCAGCTGATCGCGCTCGCGATCTTCGTCATCGCGCTGGTGCTGCTCGTGCGCGCGTGCTCGGGCCACGAGAACCGCTACGAGCGTCTCGCGCGCGACTTCACGACCGCCGTGCAGAACAACGACCTCGCGGGCGTCACCAAGCTCGAGAACACGGAAACGGCGGCGGACACCTCGCACGGCCGGCTCGGTGCGGCGGCGGACGCGCTCGCGCCGCTCGGCAAGATCCGGCGGGTCCACGAGAACACGCCGCAAGGCGACGGCGACCGCGTGCACGAGTTCGACGTCACGTTCGAGCACGGCACCGTGCACGAGAAATTCAAGCTCGATCCGTCGGACAAAGTCTTTCGGTTCGCCTACGACTCGCCCCACAAAACGCCGTAGCGCCGTGGTCGCCGGCCGATTCGCGGCATCGTTCGAAGACGTCCGCGCCGCGGCCGAGCGGCTGCGCGACGTGGTGCATCGCACGCCCGTCGCGACCTCGCAAGGCCTCGACGAGCGAACGGGCGCGCGCGTCGCGCTCAAGTGCGAAAACGTGCAGCGGATCGGCGCGTTCAAAATTCGCGGCGCGTACAACGCGATCGCGCAACTGAGCGAGGAGCAGCGCCGCGCCGGCGTCGTCGCGTTCTCCAGCGGCAATCACGCGCAGGGCGTCGCGCTGGCAGCGCGCCTGCTCGGCGCGCCGGCGACGATCGTAATGCCGTCGGACGCGCCTGCCGCGAAGCTGGCCGCGACGCGCGGCTACGGTGCCGACGTGATCACGTACGACCGCGAGCGCATCAACCGCGCCGAGTTGGCCGGCTCGATTGCAAACGAGCGCGGCGCAACGCTGATCCCGCCGTACGATCACCCGGCGATCATCGCGGGGCAAGGCACCGCCGCGCTCGAGCTGATCGAGGATGCCGGCCCCCTCGACGTGCTGCTCGTGCCGCTCGGCGGCGGCGGACTTCTCGCCGGAACCTGCCTCGCAGCGCAGGCGCTCGCGCCCGGCGCGCGCGTCTACGGCGTGGAGCCGGCGGCCGGCGACGACTGGGTGCAGTCGTGGCGCGCAGACGGCATCGTGACGATCCCGGTGCCGAAGACGATCGCCGACGGCCAGCAGACGCAGGCGCCCGGCGAGCTCACGTGGCCGATCGTGCGCGCGCTCGCGGCCGGCGTCGTGACGGTGACCGACGACGAGATCCGCGCCGCGATGCGATTCGCGTTCGAGCGGCTCAAGCTCGTCGTCGAGCCGAGCGGTGCATCGGCGCTCGCCGCGCTGCTGCACGGAAAAGTCGACGTGCAAGGCGCCCGCGTCGGCGTGATCCTGAGCGGCGGCAACGTCGACCCGGCGACGTTCGCCGCATGCATCTCGCAGTAGCGAACGCGCTCCTCGCTTATTTTCCTTCGGGGTCGGAGAAGATCGTGAACGTCCAGCGGCACGTCGTCATCGTCGTGACGAAGAGCTGATATGTTCCCGCATCGAGGTTGACGAGCTTGGGTCCGATGGTGTATCCGATCCCGGTCGAGATGGGGATGCCCGGTCCGAGATGCACCGACTCGTGCTTGGGCGTGACTTGCTGAAATGCGCCGCCGAACTGGCAGCCGGTGCGCTGCGTCGTGAGGACCGGTCGCTGATGCGCGTTCACATAAATCTTGTACTGGCCGCCGCGCAGCGTGAACGTACGGCTGAAGCCGCCGTCGCTCGACCACGTGTACAAGTCGCCGTCGGACGCCGCTCGTGCCGGCGATGTCGGCGAGGGCGAAACACCAGGCAAGCGCGAGCGCGCGAAACACAAAGCCTTTCATGCCCGCTACTACTTTGGCACCCGGGCCGGTCTCCTGCTCTCTCCCAAAACCCGTGCGACCGTCCGTCCTCAGAGCCTCGCAAGCAAGTCGGCGCGCGTGACACGGTCGACGCAGCAAGAGAACCGCACGTCGGCTACGCGCTCGCTTCGCACCCTCCAGCGCGGCGGCTTGTCCGTCGCGAGGCACGTGTGATAGCGTAGGCGTGTCGAGGCTTCTCCGTCACACCACCGCGGGCGTTGCGTTCCTAGGATCGCGACGCCCGTTGCCGTTTACCGGCTCGGCCTTCGACGAGCTCAGGGTGACGGCGGGCGGCGCCCCATCTCGTAGAACTGCGCGTTCGGACGCATGTCCATGAGGCCGGCCATGCGGTTCGAGAACCCGAAGAATGCGGCGACCGACGCGATGTCCCACGCGTCATCGTCGGTCAGGCCGAGCGCCTTGAGCTCCGCGAGTTCTTTGTCGCTCGCCGCGAAGCCGCGCTCGTTCACGCGCGAGGCGAACGTGAGGATGGCGCGCAGCCGTGGGCTGAGGTCCGCCGTGCGCCAGTTCGTCGCGATCTGATCGGCGACGATAGCGTCCTTGCCGAGGATGCGCAGCGCGGCGCCGTGCGAGGTGACGCAGTACAGGCATTCGTTCTCGGCCGACACGGCGACGACGATCGCCTCGCGCTCCGCGCGCGAGAGCCCGCTCGGCCCGCGCATCAGCAGATCGTGATAATGCATGAACGCGCGGAAGTGTTCGGGCCGCTTCGCGTACGCAAGGAACACGTTCGGCACGAAACCGATCTTCGCGCGCGTCTCCTCGCAGACGGCGCGCACGTCGTCGGGCATCTCGTCGAGCGACGGTGCGCCGAAACGCGAAGGCACCGCGCTCGGCGCGGCGCCCTCGTTGAACGCCGGATGACTACTTGGCCGCGACGATGTTCCCGCAGGAGACATAGGTGGTGGCCTCCTTGGCCGACTTGTGGACGTTGATCGCGTACGGCGCTTTTTGGAGCTGCGCGAGCGTGACGCCTTCGACCGTCGTCTCCGACTGCCCGTCGTGCACCATCTTGAGCGGATACGCCGGCTTCGGGTCGAGCTTCTCGCACGTCCCCTTGTGGATGTGCGCGGGCTGGTCGACCTCGCCGCCGCCGTCCGTCCGCAGCTTCACGATGAGCCCTTTGGCGCCGTCGTACATCGTCGCCGTGCCGGTCTCGCCCGAGCCGTTCTGCGCCGCTAAGTGGATCTGCGAGGGCATCTTGCGCGCCGGCGCGGTCATCGAGCTCGGCGCCATGGTCTGCGCCGTCGTCGCGAACACGAGAGCTGCGGCCAGCGCGGCGGTTGCGATCTCAAGCCTCATCGTTCCATGTCTCCCCGGGCATGCGAGGAGGCGGCCTTTCGCGCAGCCGCGGCGCCCGCCTCTTCGGCCTGCAGCTCAGGCTTTCTTCATCGTTCGGAGCATCTCGCGTGCCGCGTTCATGCCGGGCGCGCCCATCACGCCGCCGCCGGGATGCGCCGCGGAACCGCACAGGTACAAGTGCTTCACGGGCGTGCGGTAGTTCGCGTATCCCGGTGCGGGCCGGAACATGAACAGCTTGTTCAGGCTCATCGCCCCTTGAAAGATGTTGCCGCCCGTCAAGCCGAACGTCGACTCGATGTCGACCGGGCTGAGCACTTGGCGGTCGATGACCGACGCGGTGAAGCCGGGCGCGTAGCGCTCGACCACGGCGAAGCAGCGATCGGCGAAGGCGTCTTTCGCCGCCGCGTCCCACGTGCCGCTCGCGAGCGCGTAGGGCGCGTACTGGCAAAACATCGACATCACGTGGCGGCCGGGCGGCGCGAGCGTCGGATCGACCGACGACGGTATCGTGCACTCGACGATCGGTTCCGCCGACGGGCGGCCGTACTTCGCGTCGTCGAACCCGCGCTCGATGTAGTCCTGGTCCGGACAGAGATGAATCGTGCCGTGATGCTGCGGGCCCGGCTCGCCGCCCGGACATGCCGTGAAGTTCGGCAGTGCGGACAGCGCGACGTTGATCTTCGCCGACGCGCTCGCGTAGTCGATGCGCGCGAGCTCCGCGACGAACGTGGGCGGCAGCGTCTGCGGATCGAGGAACGTCTCGAACGTGAGCCGGCAGTCGACGCCGCTCGCCACGTTGCGCGCGTGCAGCTCGTCGCCGTTTGCGAGAACGACGCCCGTCGCCGCGCCGTCCTCGACGACGATACGGCGCACCTCGGCTTCCGTGCGAATCTCGACGCCGAGATCGGCCGCGGCCTTCGCGAGCGCCTGCGTGAGGCCGCCCATCCCGCCTTTCACGTAGCTCCAGACGCCGCGCGCGCCGTTCGTCTCCCCCATGACGTGGTGGAAGAGCACGTACGCCGTGCCGGGCATCGACGGCGAGGCGAACGCGCCGATGATCGCGTCGGTCGCGAGCGTCGCTTTGAGCTGCTCGGACTCGAACCAGCGGTCCAGGATCGGGCGCGCCGCGCCGGTGAGGATCTCGACGGCCTCGCCCATCGCGCCGTCCAGACCCTTCATCGCGAGGCCGAGCTTGCCCATCGCGAGCAGATCGCCGGCGCCCGGCCGCACCGGGTTCGGCGGCGTCTGCAGCAGCGTCGGCTCGATGACGTTCGCGACGCGCTCGAGCATGGCGACGTACTGCGGATAGCGCTCGGCGTCGCGCGCGCTGAACTTCGCGATCTCGCGCGCGTTGCTCGCCTCGTCGGCGCCGAGCATCAAATAGCGGCCGTCGTCGAACGGCGAGAACGACGACGGGTTGCGCTCGAGCAGCTCGAAGCCGTAGTCGCGCAGCCGCAGATCGCGCACGATCTCCGGCCGGAACAGGCTGTTGACGTACGCGGCGGTCGAGACCTTGAAGCCGGGAAACGTCTCTTCCGTCACGCACGCGCCGCCCACGACGGCGCGCCGCTCGAGCACGAGCACCGACCGTTTCGCGCGCGCGAGGTAGCACGCAGCGACGAGGCCGTTATGGCCTCCGCCGATGACGATCGCGTCGTACGTCCGCGTCGCCGCGGCCGCGGTCACCGCCGCGGCCGTCCGTTCACCGGCGCCTTGCCGCTGCGTCCGCCCAGGCTCGCGCGCCGCGCATGGCGCGGCTCGAACGGTTTGCCGGTCTTGTACTCGCCGCCGTGCGAGAGCTTGTCGTCGACGTCATCGCAGCCGATCGGCGTGAAGGCGCCGCAGTCGTCCGGGCGCGCCTCGTAGATGCCGCAGTAGTACCGCCCCGAGCGCGGACCCATCAGGAACACGCACTTGTTGACGGCGTCGACGCTGTACTCGCCCTTGTCGTCGACCTTGCGCAGCCAGCCGACGGTGAACCCGTCCGCGGAGTCGCGCTTGACGACGTACTCCTCCATCACCTCGTCGTACGTCATGCCGAGGTGGTCCGCGATGCGCTGCACGTCGCCTTTGTTGACGAACGGCTCGTAGCCGCTGCAGCACTCCGCGCAGCCGGGCGGGCACGCAAGGTTCTCCGGCAGATCGTACTGGTGCTTGCGCGCGAGGTCGATGACGCGGCGCAGCGCGGCGACGAACTCTTCGTCGTCGTTGTACTTGTACACCCATTCCTTGTGGGTGATCTCGTTCGCGTTGTACCGGCGCTTCGTGACCGTGTTGTACTTGATCGTGACGTGCTCTTCGTCGATCTCCATCGACTGGACCGATTGCATCGGATCGAGATCCAGATCGCTCAGCTTGGTCGGCTGTTTGGTCTCGCGCGTGTAGCGCTGCAGGTTGCGCAGTTCGCGATGCGCGATGAGATCGATCGTCTCTTGCATGGGCCTGCTTCTTCGGGGCCGACGGCGGACGAACCCGGCGCCCCGGAGAAACCGCGGGCATGCACCGCCGGCTGGCCGTGGCCCTGTCCCTGCTCGCGTTGGCGCCCTTGGCGGCGTCGGCGGACGACCTGCCGACCGTGCGCGAGCGGGTCGACGTCGCGATGCAGTCGACGATCTCGTTCGTGGTGACCACCGTCGCATCGACCGGCTTCACGGTCACCACGACGTTCGTTGCGCCGGACCGCTACCGCAGCACGCTCACGTACGGCGGGACGCGCACGGACGTCATCATCATCGGCCGCAACGCGTACGTCAACCACGGCGGCGCCGCGTACGAGAAGGCCGACCTCCCCAAGGACGTGCTCGCGCAGGTGCAGGCGTGGAACATCCCGGTCGACCGGCTGCTGCCGGACCGGATCGTCGCGGGCGTCGCCCGAGGCCGCTTTCTCACAACCGCACGCGGTCCGCAGAAGGACCAGCAGCTGACGTGCACCTACGACAAGACCAACTACCGCATCAGCGAGTGCTCGAACGAGGGGATGACCCTGACCTTCTCACGTTACGACGACCCGGCCAACGCCGTGAACCTGCCGCCGTCGTCCGGCGGCACCAAAGTAGGACCGCCGTGATCCGCGTGGCACGCACGGCGGCATTGGCCGCGGCCGCGTTGGCGTGCGCGGCTCCGGCTCTCGCGGCCGACCCGGCGCCGGCGAGCTCGCCGACGTTGCCCCCGAGCGGGGACCCGGCGCTTTCGGCCAAGGTCGACGCGGCGATCGCGAACGCGACGTCATACCGGGTCGTCGTGCACGCGCCGAACATCGCGGTCACGATCCGCTCGTTCGGCCCCGACCGGGTGCAGATCGAGTCGACGGCCGGCTCGGCGGAGTCCGAGTCGATCGTGGTCGGCACCGCGATGTACTACCGCGCGCAGAACGGCGCGTGGCAGGCGGTCGCGGTGCCGCCGGTCCGGCGCGTCCGTCACAACCGCCTGTACATGGGCCTCCCGGACGCACTGCTGCAGCCGCTGCCGGACCGCGTCGAGGACGGGGTCGCATTCGGCGCGTTCCGCTCGCTCGCGTCCGGGAACGGCGCCGTCCCCGGTGTCATGGATTGCACCTACGAGCGCGGAACGTTCCGGCCGCACGCGTGCACGGTCACGCTGCTCGGGTCCGACGTCCCGATCCAGGTCGCGTACGGCGCGTGGGACGATCCGGCGAATGCGGTCGAGCCGCCGCCCGGCGTGCCCGCGCCTGCCCAGCCGTCGCCGATGCCCAGCCGCACGCCCGGAGCACAGCGTTGATGGCCCGCGCGGCGATTGGTGTCGACCTGGGCGGCTCGCACGTGATGGCGGCCGTCGTCGACGAGGCCGGCGAGATCCACGACAAGGTCGAGCACGACATCACGGATCACGCGGCACCCGCGGTGCTCGACGCGCTCGCGAGCGTCGTGCACAAGGCGATCGGCGGCACGAAGCTGGACGTCGTCGGTATCGGCATCGGGTCGCCCGGCAACATCGACCCGACGACCGGCACGATCCGGTACTCGCCGAACTTCGGCTGGCAGGACGTGCCGCTCGGGACGCGCGTGCGCGAGACGTTCCCGCACCTGACGGTGTTCGTGGGCAACGACGCGCGGTGCGCGACGCTGGGCGAGTACGTGCACGGCGTCGGACAGGGCACGCGCGATTTCGTGCTGCTCACGCTCGGCACCGGCATCGGTGGCGGCATCGTCGCCGCGGGCGCCGTCGCGCTCGGCTACCAGATGGGCGCCGGTGAACTCGGACACCACACGATCCGCCCCGACGGCGGCTTCGTGTGCGCGTGCGGGAAGATCGGCTGCTTCGAGGCCCAGGCGTCCGGCACGGGCCTGCTGCGGCACGCCTACCGGCTTGCACCGTCCTTCCCGCGCAGCGCGCTGCTCGACCCGCCCGCGAAGGACAAGGACAAGGACAAGAACGACGACCCGCGCACGTGGCGCGAGCGCATCGGCTCCAAGCGCATCCGCAAAGCCGCGCAGGCCGGCGACGCGCATGCAACCGCCGCGTGGAACGCGTGGTGCGACGACCTCGCGCTCGGCATCTCGAACGTGATCGCGTTCGTCAACCCCGAGATCATCGCGCTCGGCGGCGGCGTCTCCAGCGCGGGCGAGTTCCTGCTGGATCGCGTGCGTCCGGCGGTCGAGCTGCGCACGACGATGGTGCCGCGTGGAACGACGCGCATCGTGCGCGCGACGCTCGGCAACGACGCCGGCGCGGTCGGCGCGGCCACGGCGGCGATGCGCGGCGGCTTGTTCGCGCAGCCTCCGGTGCCCTCGTAAGCGTTTCGTAAGCGGCCGTAAGCCGCGCGAAAGCGGCCTTCGGCACGATCGTCGCGTGAACGAGAGCGAACCGCCGGCGACCTTGCCGCCGGTGTGCGGCGACTGCGGGCATCGCGCGTCGCTGCACCATCAGGAAGGATGCCGCGCGCTGCTGCTCGGCCGAGGCCGCCCGGCGCCGTGCGGCTGCGCGACCACCCTGCGTGAGATCCTCAGCCCGCGTTTGAACCGCCCGCCTGCCGAGCTGATCGAACGCCGCGCCCGGTAGGGCTTCGGTCCTCCGGCCTACCGGCTGTGGGCGGGCGCGTCGAGAGCCAGCGCCGTCATCATGCGGACGCCGGTCTCGAGCGCCGACTCGTCGATGTCGAAGCGCGCGTGATGGTGCGGGAACGCGCTGCTCTCGCCGCCGTTGCTGCCGATCGTGAAGAAGCACGCGGGGACCCGCTCCG
The DNA here is from genome assembly GCA_963818845.1 of Vulcanimicrobiota bacterium. GTDB lineage: Bacteria > Vulcanimicrobiota > Vulcanimicrobiia > Vulcanimicrobiales > Vulcanimicrobiaceae > Vulcanimicrobium. The sequence continues at coordinate 721,574 of CAWFTO010000004.1, forward strand.
CGAAGAACGAGAAGTCTTCCGCGCCCATGAGCTTCGGAACGTCGGCGACGCGCTCGGACCCGACGACGCGCTCGGCGAGCGCGCGGACGTACTGCGTCTGCACCGGGTCGTTCGTCGTCACCGGGTAGCGCCAGAGGTACTCGAACGTGTACGTCGCGCCGCTCGCCTCGCACACGCCGCGCAGCACGCGCTCGATGCGCTCGGGCATCTTCGCGCGCACGGCCGCGTCGAACGCGCGCACGGTGCCGAGCAGGCGCACGCGGCTCGGAATGACGTTGTGCGTCGTGCCGCCGTGGATCGCGCCGATCGTCACGACCGCCGGCTCGATCGGGTCGACGTTGCGCGAGACGATCTGCTGCACCGCGACGACGAACTCCGCGGCGGCGTAGATCGGGTCGACGGAGAGATGCGGCGACGCCCCGTGACCGCCCTTGCCTTCGATCGTGATCTCGATCGAGTCGCTCGACGCGTAGAACGCGCCTTCGCGCACGCCCACCTGTCCGGCGGGATGCGCCGACGCGAGATGCAGTCCGTACGCGCGCTCGATGCCGAAGCGCTCGAGCACGCCGTCCGCGATCATCGCCTTCGCGCCGCCCTTCCCTTCCTCGGCGGGCTGGAACAGAAAGCAGACGGTGCCCGGCACGTCGTCGCGGCGCCCCGCCACGATGCGCGCGGCGCCGAGCAGCATCGCGACGTGACCGTCGTGCCCGCACGCGTGCATCTTCTCATGCGTGCCGCTGCGGTACGGCACGTCGTTCTCCTCGTCGATCGGCAGCGCGTCCATGTCGGCGCGCAGCATGATCGTGCGGCCGGGTCGCGTCCCGCGCAGCACGCCGACCACGCCGGTCTGCCCGATGCCTTCGTGGACCTCGAGCCCGAGGGCACGCAAGCGCTCCGCGACGATCGCCGCGGTGCGATGCTCCTCGAAGCCGAGCTCAGGATTGCGATGCAGATCGCGGCGCGTGGCCACGACTTCGTCCGCGACGTCCCGCGGAACGTCGATGTGCAAGACACTCATCGTCAGATTGTAGGCGGCTTCGCCGAAGGCGAAACGCAACGGCTTGGGTGGAACACCGAAGCCTAGCCGGCGACGGGGATGATCGGCCGGCGGCCTGTGATCGCGATCCCTGCGATCAGCTCGGCGATGCGGCGCGACGAACCGCGCGGCGCGATCGCCGTCTGCTGGAAGCGCATCTTCGCGAGGCGCTCCTGGTTGTGCACGATGCGCCGGACCGACGAGACGACCTCGGCCGTCGTCAGCGCGACGACGCCGATGCCGTTCGTGCGCACGTAGTCGAGGTTGCCGCGCTCCTGGCCCGGCACGTAGTCGTACACGACGACCGGGACTTCGGCGACCGACGCCTCGGCGATCGTTCCCGGCCCGGCTTTGGTGACGAGCAGGTCGGCGGCGCGCATCAGCTCCGGCACGTCGTTGCGGAAGCCGAGCACGGTCATCGGCGTGGGCAGCGAGGGCGCGAGCTCCTCCAGCTTGGCCTTCAGCGCGGCGTTGCGCCCCGTCACGACGACGAGGTGGAAGTCGAGTCCGGCGCGCGCGAGCCCGAGCGTCGTCGGCAGCAGCTTCCCGCCGCCTTCGCCGCCGGCCATCAGCAGCGCGATCGTCGCGTCTTCCGGCAGCCCCAGCTTCTTGCGAATCTCGGCCTTCGAGCCGGAGACGTCCTCGAACCGCGGGTGGATCGGGTGTCCCAGCAGACGCAGGCGCTCGGGCGGAACGCCGCGCTCGATCGCGCGCTGGTAGACCTCGCGCGCCGGAACGACGGTGAGGTCGGCTTCCGGCAGCAGCCAGCCTTCGTGCACGCGGCCGAGGTCCGTGATCACGGTGACGATCGGGATGTGCTGCATGCCGGCGTCGGCGCGCGCGCGCAGCGCGGCGTGGTTGAGCAGCGGGTGCACCGACACGATCACGTCGGGCTGGTACTGCGTGAACACCTCGCGCAGGCGCTCGCGGTAGAGCGGCTCGCAGAAGCGCACGATCGTCTTGTACCGCCGCCGCCCGTTCGTCGCGTGGTACAGCGCGCCGTAGATCGGGGGCGCATAGCGAAGGGCCGCGCTATACGCCGGCCCCAGCTTGGAAAGCGGAAACGTGCAGTGAGTGGCGATGTCGTCGATGCGCCACTCGAAGCGCGTCGCTCCGTCGATCTCGTCCAGCGCGGCGCCGACGGCTTGCGCTCCGGCGCGGTGACCGCCGCCCGTGTCCGAGATCAAAAAGAGGACGCGTTTCGTCATCAACCCTCAGCTCGTCTGCTTGACCATCTTGCGCCGCTTCATCGCCGCGGCCGCTTCGCGGCGGCGTGCGATGGCGGCACGGCGGATCATGGCCGCGCGGTGCTTTGGATCGAGACGGCGGCAGAACGCGATGAACGCGCGTGCCGGGACGTCGTAGAAGCGGAAGATGTCGCCGAACTCGATCTCCGGATTGCGGTGATGACCGTCATGGTCTTCGGGCAGGACGATCTGGAAGATGCGCGCGAGCCGAAGGCCCCACGCGGGCGTACGCCAGCCGAGCTCGGTCGTGTGGCGCCACCAGACGTGCAGCTGACCGAGCACGAGGCCGACGAGCGCGCCGCCCACCGAGATCGTGCTGCACGCGATCGCGATCGCGATGTACGGGAGCGCGCCGAGCAGCCCGTCGAGCAGGACCGCGGGATCGCGTGAGAGCACCGCGTGATCCCAGTACGATCGCCTGCGGTCGTGGTGCGTGCGGAGATGGAGCTTGCCCCACACGTGCTGCGGCACGTGATAGAAGAACGTCGATGCGAAGTCCCCGACGAGCAAGACGATGAACGCCGCCGCGACCCCGGACACCACGGGCGAGCCCAACGAGATCGAATTCACGCTGATCCTTGTGCGAGAAGAGGGCTAACGGCGGATTGCTCCCGACTGGCGGAAACCCTCTCGCGGCCTTGGTCGCGGCAAGCGTGCTCACGGTCGCGGGCGGGATCCGGATCGACGGGCTGCGGGATGCCGCGCTGTCGTGGCATATACCCCCAGCCGTCCCCGTTATGCGAGGCCTCCGGCTCTGCATGGACGCCGGGCGCACTGCGCCGCCTGCGATGAAAGTCGCTCGCGAGGCGATGCGCGCGAACCCGCGGCTCGGCGCGGTCGACGCACTGCTGCTTGGCACCGACGTCGTCGCTGCCGCCCGGGCTGCCGCGCTGCCGCCCGCGTTCCTTGCGGCGACGCTGCTCCAGGAGTCCGCGTTCGATCCGCGCGCAGTGTCGGCGGCGGGCGCCGTCGGCATCGCGCAGTTCACGGTGCCGACGGCCGACGAGTACGGCGTCGACCCGTGGTCGCCGCCCTCCGCCATCCCCGGCGCAGCGCGCGTGCTCTCCGCATACGTCGCGTCGTACCGCGGCGAAGAGGGCGATCCGTATGCGCTCGCGCTCGCCGCGTACAACGCGGGCCCGGCGGCGGTGCGCGCGTATCACGGCGTTCCGCCGTACGCCGAAACCGTCGAGTACGTCGCCGACGTGCGCACGCGCTGGTCGCGCATCGTCGGCCGCTGAACCGCCGTTACGCCCGTTCGACCGCGGCGCCGAGCACCGCGACGTCGTCCCGCGCGGCGCGATCGCCGAGAAGGGCTGCAATGACGTCGCCGGCGACCGATGATCCGCGCGCCGGGTCGAGGCCGCGTACGGCGGTACGCATGTCCGCGAAGCCGCGCTCGAGATCGCGTTCGATCTCGAGCAGCCCGTCCGTGAAGAAAACGACCACGCCCCCGGGGTCGACGTCGATGCTGCGCACCGATGCATTGCGTGCGCCGAGTCCCAGGAGCGGTAAGTTCATCGTCGCGTCCTCGACGCGGCCGTCCCGATGGCGAATCAGCGGCCCGGGATGGCCGGCGGACGCAACCATCATCGCGTTCGTTACGGGGTCGAAGATCGCGGCGAGCGCCGTTGCGTACAGGTCGCTCGTCTCCATGCGCAGCGTGCGATCGGCGATGTCGAGCATCGTCCCGCAGCTCGGCACGGCGAGCGCGGCCGCGCGCATCGACAAGCGCAGCTTGGTCATCGTGACCGCGGCTTCGATGCCGTGACCACCGACGTCGCCGACCGTCATCGCGATGCGTCCATCGTTCAGCGCGAACGCGTCGAACCAGTCGCCGCCGATCGTTGCATCCGCGTCCGACGCGCGATACGCCGCGCTCAGGGTCAGACAGCCGATCCGCGGCGGAATGGCCGGCAACGCCGCCTGCTGCATCCGCACCGCGATCTCGCGCTCCCGCAAATACGAGATGCGCTCGGACGTGACGTCGCGCGAGATCGCCAGCAACCGCGAGTCGGCCGCTTCCGAGGGCATCGGCGTGATGGTGACGTCCCACCACCGCGGCGCGCCTTCCACGTCGTACCGCCCGATGAAGTGTCCGACGGCGCCGGCGCGCGCGATCTCGACCGCGGCGTCGGCGGCGACGCGATCCGCGCCGTTCCAGAACGTGCGCCAGTCCGCACCCGCGACGTCCTCGAACGCCGGGATGCAGAGCGCTTTCATGCCGTTGGGGTTCATCTGGAGCAGCCGAGCGTCGAGATCGAGGATCTTGACGCAGTCGGGACTCGAAAAGACGACGCGCTCGAAAAACTCACCCTTGACGGTCATGCCGCGGTGTCAACCCGGCCGGGCGGCCAAACGCCGCAGCCGCTCACCGCCGGCGGCTTGCTTCCACGCTAGGCGAGGTGCTTGCGGAGGAATGCCGTCACGCGGCCCCATGCGTCGGCGATCTCGCGCGTCGCGACGGTGCCGAGGTCCTGGCGGAAGAACGAATGGCCGACCGTCGGGTAGATTTGGACGTCCGCGGACTTGCCGGCCGCGTTCAGCCGCGTGCGGATGCGTTCGATCTCCGCCTGTTCGATCTGCGTGTCCGCGCCGCCGTACACGAGCAAGAGCGGCGCGCGGATCCGGTCCGCGTGCTTGATCGGCGCGTCGCCGCCGTCGGGCAGCCCCTTGGTGATGCTCTGGCCGTAGAACGCGATCGCCGCCGCGATACCGGGCAGCATCGCGCCGAGGAACGCGACGGCGCCGCCGACCCCGAACCCCCAGGCGGCGATCTTGCCGTGCGCGACATACGCGCGCTCGTTGAGCCAATCGCGCGTGAGCGCCACGTCCTCTTCCATCGTCTCGGTGTGAAAGCCGTGCGCCACGTCGCCGCCGCGCAGGTAGTCGATCGCGCAGCCGACGTAGCCCGCGCTGGCGACGAGATCGGTGATCCGGCGCAGCTCCGAATCGAAGCCGTAGATGCCCTCGAGCACGATCACGGCGGGGCGCCGCTTGTCGTCGAGCCGGGTGACGTACGCGGGCATGGGCCCGCGCGGCCCATCGATCGTGGTGGTCTCCGTGATCATGTGCGGTCCTCGCGAAGGGGTGCGTCCGGGCTTGTTCCCGTCTCAGGCGGGTATAGCAAGCACGGCCTCGTTCAGACGGGGCGGCATCCATCCGCCTCGCGGCCGCGTTACCGGAGGGCGAGTGACACAGCCATCGGCATTCTCCGGGAGCCCGCCCGGGTCCGAGCTCTCCGACCGAATCGCCCTCTACCGCGACCCGAGCCCGGTCCGCGCCGCGGGCTTCGCTGACGACGTGCGCGCCGGCTTGGGTGCGACGCCGTACCGGCTTGCGCCGAAGTACTTCTACGACGATCTTGGTTCGGCGCTGTTCGAAGCGATCACGCGGCTGCCCGAATACTACCTCACGCGCGTCGAGCGCGATCTGCTCGCGACGTACGGCCGTGAGATCGCCGGCTCATTGCCGGGGCCGCTCGAGCTCGTCGAGCTCGGCAGCGGCAGCGCGCTCAAGACGCGGCTGCTCATTGACGCCGTGCTCGAGCGGCAGCGAACGCTCACGTATCACCCGATCGACATTTCGGCGGACGCGCTGACGGAATCGGCGCTCGCGCTGGCCGGCGCATACCCGGCCGTGCGCATCGAAGCGTATGCCGGCGATTACTTTCCGCTGCTGCGCACGAAACGGCTCAGCGCGCACGACCGCGTGCTCGCGCTGTTCCTGGGCTCGAACATCGGGAACTTCGAGCCGGCGGACGCGCACGAGCTGCTGCGGCTGCTCGCGTCGGCGCTGCGTCCGGGCGACGGTTTGCTCATCGGATACGATCTCAAGAAGGACGCGTCGATCCTCGAGCTTGCCTACGACGATCCGACCGGCGTCACGGCCGCGTTCAACAAGAACCTGCTCGCGCGCATCAACCGCGAGCTCGGGGCCGACTTCGATCTCGGCGCGTTCGCGTTCCGCGCGCGCTGGAGCGAGGAACGCGGCGCGGTCGAGTCGTTCTTGGTGAGCGAGCGCGAGCAGCGCGTGCACATCCCGGGGGCGGGCATGTCGGTCGCGTTCGCGGACGGCGACGCGATCCACACGGAATCGTCGTACAAGTTCACGCTCGAGGAGCTGATCGCGCTCGCCGCGCGCACGGGCTATGCGGAGAAGAGCACGTACACCGACGCCGGCGGCCGGTACGCGCTCTCGCTGCTGACGGTCGCCTAGCCCGAAGCGCGGCGCAGCGCGCGCATCGTCGCGCCGAAGGTATCGATCGACGCTTCGACGTCGGCGTCGGAGATGAGCGCGAAGCAGTCGTCGTCGACGGGGTCGCCTGCGTCGTCGGCGCACAGATACGTCAGCGCGGCGATCGGTCCGTGCATCGAGTTGACGACGACCGGCGTGCGCAGATACTTGGGTACTTCCTCCCAGCAATCGGCGATGCGCCAGCCCACCTCGTCGAGATCGAGCAGCACGCCGTGCACGAGCCCGACGTCGAACAGCGTCTCGCGCAGCGACAGGTAGCCGGACGCGCACGCGATGCGGCGGTAGCCGCGCAGCGTCGCCGGCTGCGCCGGATAGTCGGCGCCGAGGATCGCGGTTCGCCACGCCGTGCGGCGGAACGTCCCGTAGCCGAACAGCGGCGTCATCGGCGCACTGCGCGCTCCGCTCCGCGCAGCGCGGCGTCTGCGGCGATCGCGAGCACCGCGGCGGCGAGCGCGCCGGCGACGATCTTCGCCGCGTTGTCCGTCGTCATGCCTTCGAAGATCAGCACGCCCAGGCCGCCGGCGTCGATCCATGCGGCGATCGTCGCGAGCGCGACGAGGCTCACCGCCGCCACGCGTACGCCGCCGAGCATGACGGGCAACGCCGCCGGAAACTCCACGCGCAGCAACGCTTGGCGCGCGGTCATGCCCAGGCCGCGCGCCGCGTCGACGATCGCCGGGTCGACGCCGCGCAAGCCGGCGACGACGCCGCGGATGAGAATCATCTGCGCGTACGCGACCAGCGCGACGATCGCGGTCAGGCTGCCCAGGCCGAGCACGGCGACGAGGATCGCGAGCAGCGCGAGGCTCGGGATCGTGTAGATCACGCCGGTCACGCGCGAGGATCGCGGTGCCGGCGCGCGGCCGGCGTTCGGCGACGACCCCGAGCGGCACGGCGATCGCAAGCGCGATCGCGAGCGACGCCGCGACGAGCCCGACGTGCTGCGCGAGCAGCGCCGCGACGCGTTCCGGATGCGCGGCCAGGTACGTCATCGCTCGATCAGCGGGCGCTCGAGCGCGAGCCGGCGCGTCTGCTCGTCGACGCCGACCAGCGAACGCACGAAGCCGTCGGCAGGGCGCGACAGGATGTCATCGGGCGCGCCGGCCTGGACGACGGAGCCGGCGTTCATGACGACGACGCGGTCGGCGAGCCGCAGCGCTTCGTCGACGTCGTGCGTGACGAACACGATCGTGGTGCCGAGCTCGCGGTGCACGCGCGCGATCGATTCCTGCAGCGACGCGCGCACGATCGCGTCGACCGCCGCGAACGGCTCGTCCATCAGCAGCACGGGCGGTCGCGCCGCGAGCGCGCGCGCGACGCCGACGCGCTGCGCCTCGCCGCCGGAGAGCTCGCGCGGCCGGCGCGTTCGATAGCGCGCGGGATCGAGCCGCACGAGGTCGAGGAGCTCGTCGACGCGCGCGTTGATGCGCGCCGCGTCCCACCCCAGCAGCGCCGGCACGACGGCGACGTTCTCGGCAACCGTGTAGTGCGGAAACAGGCCCACCGCTTGGATCACGTAGCCGATCCCGCGCCGCAGCACGTCCGCGTCCTGCCCGCGCACGTCGGTGCCGTCGATCAGGACAGTCCCGGACGTCGGCTCGACGAGGCGGTTGATCGTGCGGAGCAGCGTGCTCTTTCCGCATCCCGACGGTCCGAGCAGCACGGCGAGTTCGCCCGGCTCGATGGTGAGGCGGACTTCGTGCACGGCGTCCGCGGCCGCGCCCGTGTAGCGCACGCCGACGTCGCGCAGCTCGACGCGCGCGCCGTGCGCGCGTTCGCCGTCAGGCGAGGCCGGCGGCTTTGAGGAAGTCACGGGCGACGTCGGCCGGCTCGCGCTTCTGCGGCCCGTCGACCTGCAGGTTCATGTTCTGCATCGCGTCGTTCGTCAGCAGCGGCGCGAGCTTGTCGAGCGGCGCTCGGATTCCGGGGCGTGCCGCAAGCGTCTGCTTTCCGCACCACGGGTGCCACGGCGTACGACGGGAAGAGGTGCTTGTCGTCCTCGAGCACGACGAGGTTGTCCGCCTTGAGCTGGCCTTCGGTCGAGAACGCGACGATCACGTCGACGTCGCCGTGCGCGAGCGCCGCGTACTTGAGCCCGTTGTCGATGATCTTCGTCTGCTTGAAGCGGAAGCCGCCGTACCGCTTCTGCAAGCCGGGAAGCCCGTCGGCGCGCGTGAGGAACTCGGGCACCGCGCCGAGCCGAAGCTCGCCGGCCTTCGCAGCGAGATCGCTCAGCTTGCCGAGCGCTTCGCGTCCGGCGACGGCCTGCGTCGTCGCGAGCGCCTGCGTGTCGTTCATCGGCGCGGGCGCGAGCCACACGAGCCCGAGCGGTTCGTATCCGCGTTTCACCGCCGCATAGGCCTGCCGCGCGTCGCTGATCGGCGCCAGGTGCAGCACGTTGACGAGCGCGGTGCCGGTGTACTCGGGATAGAGATCGATCTGGCCGCGCCGCAGCGCCGCCATCGCGATGTCCGTGGTCCCCAGGTTGAGCTTGCGGGACACCGCGATCGCGTCGTGCTCGATCGCCTGCGCGTAGAGCTCACCGAGGATCAGCTCCTCGGTGAAGTTCTTCGAGCCGACGGTCGTCGTGTCGCGCTTCCCGCACGAGACGGCGAGCGGCGCCGCGGCGACGAGCGCGAGGGCGCGCCCGCGCGTGATGAGCTGCATGGTCGTCCCTATACCACCAAGCGGCGCTGTGCTTGCCCGAGCGCCGCGTCGGCGAGCAGCGCCATCGCCGCGACGGAGACGGCGCCGAGCAGCAGCTCGCCGGGGTCGGAGTTGTGCAGGCCGGCGACGATGTAGTCGCCCAGGCCGCCCGCGCCGATGAACGCGGCGAGCGTGGCCGACGCGATCACCTCGACGGAGGCCGTCCGCACGCCCACGGCGACCACCGGGAGCGCGAGCGGCCAGCGCACGCGCAAGCCGACCTGCCGGCGCGACATCCCCGTGCCGCGCGCCGCCTCGAGAACCGCGGGCGCGACCGACCGCAGCCCGACGTCGGTGTTCACGACGATCGGTGGCAGCGCGAGAGCGACGAGGGCCAGGAGGGCCGGGCGGAACCCGAGCCCGAGCAGCGGCAGCGCCAGCGTGAGGACGGCGAGCGAGGGCACGACGCGGAAACCGCCGGCGAGCGCGAGCAGCACGGTGCGCGCGAGCGGGACGTCGGCGGCGAAGGCCGCGAGCGGGATGCCGATCAGCGCTGCGAGCGCCAGCGCGGACCCGGCGAGCGCGGCATGCGTGCCCAGATGGGCGATGAAGTCCGCGCTCACGCGCCGAACGCGTCCGGAACCATGCTCTCCGGTTCGCAGGTGCGCTCCGAGCTCCGCCCGCAGGTCTCGCCCCCGCTACCCCTCGACGACCCCTCGCTCTACATCAACCGCGAGACCTCGTGGCTGGAGTTCAACGACCGCGTCCTGGAGGAGGCGCTCGACGAGAGCAACCCGCTGCTCGAGCGCCTGAAATTCGTCGCGATCTACGGCACGAACCTCGACGAGTTCTTCATGATCCGCATCGCCGGGCTCATGCAGCAGCTCGCGGCGGAAGTGCACAAGCGCTCCGACGACGGCCGCACGCCGGAAGAGCAGCTCGACCTCGTCAGTCATCGTCTGCGCAGCTCGCTCGCCCGCATGACGGACTGCTTGGAGAACGATCTGTTCCCGTCGCTGCAGCGGCACGGCATCCGCATCCTCGCCTACGACCAGCTGGACGTCGACACGATGCGCACGATGCGGCGGTACTTCGAGGAGCGGGTGTTCCCCGTGCTCACGCCGCTCGCGATCGACAAGGGTCATCCGTTCCCGTACATCTCGAACCTGTCGATCTCGCTTGCCGTCGAGCTCGAAGAAACGACGCCGGACGGTCCGATCCACTACGTCGCGCGCGTCAAGGTGCCGCCGTCGCTCCCGCGCTTCGTGCCGGTCGAGAACGCGCCGCGCGGGCAGCGGTGGTTCGTCATGCTCGAGGACATCATCGGGCACAACCTCGAGGCGCTCTTCCCCGGCCTGCGTGTGACGGCGTCCTATCTCTTCCGCGTGACGCGCGACGCGGACCTCGACCTGCAGGAAGACGAAGCCGACGATCTGCTGCGCGCGATCGAGTCGGAGCTGCGCAAACGCCGCTTCGGCGAGCCCGTGCGTCTGGAAGTCGAGCCCGGCATGCCCGAGCCGCTGCGCGACATGGTCCTCGAGGCGCTCGAGCTCGACAAGGGCGACTGCTACGAAGTCGACGGCATGCTCGGCACGGCCGATCTCATGCTGCTCTACGGCATCGACGATCCCGCGCTGCACGACCCGCCGTTCACGCCGGCCATTCCGCGGCGCCTGATCGGGCAGACCGACATCTTCGCGGCGATCCGCGAGGGTGACGTGCTGCTGCACCACCCGTACGAGTCGTTCGACCCCGTCGTCCAGTTCGTGCAGCAGGCTGCCAACGATCCCGACGTGCTGGCGATCAAGCAGACGCTGTACCGCACGTCCGGTAACTCGCCGGTCGTCGCCGCGCTCGCCGACGCCGCGGAGAACGGCAAGCAGGTCGCTGCGCTGATCGAGCTCAAGGCGCGCTTCGACGAAGAGAACAACATCCACTGGGCGCGCACGCTCGAGCGCGTCGGCGTGCACGTCGTCTACGGCCTGGCGGGACTCAAGACGCACGCGAAGGTGACGCTGGTGGTGCGCAACGAGCCGGACGGCATCCGCCGCTACATGCACTTCGGCACCGGCAACTACAACGACCGCACCGCGCGCGTCTACACCGACCTCTCCCTCTTCACGTGCCGCGCCGACCTCGGCAGCGACGCGACGCAGCTGTTCAACGCGCTCACCGGCTTCTCGAAGGCCGACCGCTACGAGCAGCTGCTCGTCGCGCCGATCGGCCTGCGTACGGGGTTCGAGGAACTGATCGACCGCGAGACCGAGCACGCGCTCGCGGGGCGCCCGAGCGGCATCACCGCGAAGCTCAACGCGATCAGCGACGCCGGCATCGTGCAGCGGCTGTACCGCGCCTCGCAGGCCGGCGTGCCGATCGACCTGATCGTGCGCGGCATGTGCGTGCTGCGGCCGGGGATCCCGGGCGTGAGCGAGACGATCAGCGTGCGCAGCATCGTCGGCCGCTTCCTGGAGCACTCGCGCATGTTCGTCTTCACGAACGGCGGCGAGCGCGAGGTCTACATCGGCAGCGCCGACTGGATGGGCCGCAACCTCGACCGCCGCGTCGAGACCGTCGTACCCGTGCTCGACCCGGTGCTCGGCGACATGATCTGCTCGGACATCCTCGATGTGCACCTCGCCGACGATGTCAAAGCGCGCACGCTACGCGCCGACGGAGCGTACGAGCGCCGCCGCGTGCTGCCGGGCGAGCCGCGCATCGAAGCGCAGCAAGTCTTCTTAGAGCGCTACCAAGCCGTCTAGACGGTCTGTCATCCTGAGCTTGTCGCAGGGCGTGCAAGCTCGAGGATTGCGTCCCATTCCTGCGGCGACACGGGCTGCACGGACAGGCGCTGGCCACGGCGCAGGAGCGGCATGAACGCGAGGGACGGCGTCGCGCGCAGCTCCTCGAGCGGCACGAAGCGCGGCAGCTTGCGGACGAACGCGACGTCGACGCACCACCACTTGGGGGCGTCGCGCTTGGACGTGCGGTCGTAGTACTCCGACTTCTTGTCGAACTGCGTCGAGTCGGGGTGCGCCTCGGCAACCACTTCGACGATGCCGGCGATGCCGGGCGGCGTCGTGCTGGAGTGATAGAAGAAGCCCAGATCGCCCGGGCGCATCTCGCGCATGATGTTGCGGGCCTGGAAGCTCCGCACGCCCGACCACTCCGTGCGCCCGTCGCGCGCGAGGTCGTCGACGGAGAACGCGTCGGGTTCGGACTTGAACAGCCAGTGTCGCGGCACGCCGCCGCGGTTCGCCTCGCGCGATCAAAGAGCCCGCCGTCTCGCGACGGCGGGCTCTTTGTGCGGGTTCTCGGCGGAGCGCCCGGTTACGGCGTCAGGTCGAGGAGCACGCGGAACGTGCGCGGCGGCAGACCGTTGAGGTTCGCGGTCGAGCCGACACCCTGGAGCACCTGACCGTTGCTGACGTAGACGGTAGGCTGGATGTTGCCCTGCGAGTTCAAGCTGCGGCCGATGAAGTTCCCGACGTTGTAGTTCAGGAGGTTCTGGGCCGAGAACAGCAGGCGCGCGTGCGGGGCGATGCGGATGCGCGCCGATGCGTCCCACACCGTGTACGGCGGCCCGAACGTGAAGTTGTTCATGCCCTCGAGGTCCGCGCCGATCTCGAAGAGGTTGCCGCGCGGGTCACCGTACAGCAGTTGGCCGTAGCCCTTCCAGAAGGGATAGCCGAACAGCTGCATCCCGTTGATGTTGAAGTTGCCCGGGTTGCTGATCGTCGAGCTCGTGTTCGCGAAGTAGATGCTCAGCGGCAACTGGTCGTAGAAGATGCGGTTGGTGCTCGCGGTGGCGAAGTAGCCCCAGCCGACCGTCGGCGCCTTGTACACCTGCAGGTCGATGCCGTAGCTGCGCTCGATCGGGCCGTTGATCTGGTTGGTCTGGAGGCAGAGCGCGTTCGGAAACGCCGCGTTCTGGCCGGGACCGCAGATGCCCGCGATGGACGGCAGCGTCGTGGTGTTGGCAAGGAACACGTTGTGGACCGTGTCATGGTAGAGGTCGAACGAGACGACCCCACCGTCACGGATTCGCTTGTCGAACCCGAGATCGTACGCCACCGTCGTCTCCGGCTTGAGGGCGAAGTTCGGGATCGAGTTGGTGTAGTTGCCGCCGTTCGCTGCGTTCGGGATCGTGATGCCCCCGAACCCGGAGATGAGCGCCGGGTACGGCTGGGTGATCGACGAGCCGCCGTTCAGGCGCAACGACAGCGTCGGGTCGACGCGATACTCGAAGCCGACGTGCGGGTTGTAGCTCGTCGCCCAGTTGGTGCGCGTCACGAGCGAAACGGGCGCGGCACTGGCGTTTCCGGCCGCGGCGTATAGCGCAAGCAGGCTCGGATCCTCGATTTGCGCGTCCGCTTTCCAGAACGAGAGGTAGTTGCCGAGCGCCAGCCGGAGGCGCTCACTGAGCTGGAACGTGCCCGTCAGTGCGAGATCGCCGTACTGCGTCACGGTCGGCGGCGTGCCGATCGATGAACGCGGCAGGAAGCCGTACGTCGTGTAGTCCCCGCAGCCGGGCTGGAACGCCGTGCCGACCGCACCGAGAGAAGTTCCGGGGACCGTCACCTTGGCGCTGCCGCCCGACGCAGAGCCGACCGTGTACAGACAGTTCAGCGGCGCGGCGGACTGATCGCCGCTGAACGACTGCGAGAAGTCCTTGCGGTAGTCCCACGTCAGGTTGTACACGTTGTCTTTGACCGGGTGAATCCAACTGAACGTATATCCGTTCAGGCGATCGAGTTCGGGCTGGCTGAACGGCGTGCCGTAGTTCACCACGCCGTCGTTCTCGACCGCGGTGGGGGTCATGAAGCACGTGTACGGTGGCGTCGGCGAACACGTCGGCGCCGTTGCGGTGGTCGCAAATCCGTGCGGCGTGGTCGACGACCCGATGTATGCCGCGCCGTTGGGCGTCATGTTCAGGCCGAAGCACGGGCCCTTGGCCGGTGTGCCGGCCGGGTTGGCTGCGGTCGGCGCCGAGGGAGTCTGCGATGTGACCTGGCAGTTCGCCACGTTCGTCACGGCGTACCAGCCGCCGTTGTTTCCGGGATACGTGTTCTCGAACGCACCGCTGATGTAGCGGTTGATCAGGTGCGTGTACGGCCGCAGCAGGAACGTGTCGTTCTTCCACGAGGTGCGAAACTCGGCCGCGAACTGCGGCTCGTTGTTCTGGATGAACGAGTTCGGAAACCAGCTGAACGCGGGCACGATGCTGCCGACCCGGTTGAAGGTATACGGAGCGGTGTATATCGAGTTCGCGTTGCACGTCGAGAGCGACGACTGGAACGCGCTGCCGTTCTCGCATGCCTGAAGGGTCATGTTGCCGTCGTAGGCGGCGTACGAGCCGCCCTGCGGCTGGTACTGGCCCTGCAGCCCGAGATACTCGAGCGTGACCGAGCTCGTCTCGCTGAACCGGTACCGCAGCTTTGCCAGCTCGCCTTCGAGCGAGTAATGGTTCGAGAAGTCGCCCATCCACTGGTCGAGGCCGAGGATCGACGGCACCTGCTGGGTGCCGCGGAACGCCGAGAGGTTGTTCGCGCCCACGCGGTCGCCGAAATAATTGTCCCACGGGCCGTTGAAGCCGGAGAACGCCTTCTGCACGATCAGGCTGGCGCGGTCGTTCTTGAGGAAATTGACGTCGGCGAACGCGCTGTATTCCCCGCCGCTGTAGCTGTCCGTGCCGAACTGCAGGCCGGCGGTGTTGTTGCGCGTGAAGTCGCGCGTGCGCAGGTTGATCGTGCCGACGGCCGACTCGCCCGCGAGCGCGCCGTTGAGACCCGAGCCCTTGGCGACCTCCACGTCCTGGAAGATGGTGGAGATCGCGTAGTTCGTATTCCAGGCGCCGGCGATGCCGGAGCTGACCGGGTGACCGTCGATCGTCACACGCGTCTGCAGCGACAGACCGCGAACCGCGAAGTTGGTGTTCGGCGTCGCCGAGAAGCTGCGCGTCGCGACGACGCCGGGCAAGTCCGCGACCGTGTCGGTGAGGTTTGGCTGCTGGCGCAGCGTGATCTCAAGCGGCGGCAACACGTTGACCGCGGCTTCGGAGACGTTGAACGGCGCCCGGTTCACCGTGGTCGACGTGCGGCCGATCTGGCGCAGCGACGACAGGTTTGCCTCTTGCAGTGCGACGTTCACGACCGACGCGGTCGTCGTCACCGCGACGTCGTTCTGCGCGGTCTGAAAGCCGCCGTGGCTCACGCTCACGGAGTACACCCCGGGCGGCACGGCCAGCGAGAACGTGCCGTCCGACTTCGTCGTCGTCGAGTACGTTTGCGCGCCGATCGCGCTCACGGTCGCGCCGCCGAGCGCGTTTCCGGAGGAGTCCGTGATCTTACCGGTGATCGCGCTCTGCGCCGCCGGCGCTTGCGCAACCACGGGCGCCGTCGCGGCCGCTGCCGGGCCGGCGACGACGGAGAACGCCAACGCGAGAACCGCGCCGACACGATACAACGTGCGCACGTAGAGCATCCTTTCAAACGCTGGTGACCCGCGGGGCCTTCTTTGCGGGCACTTCTCGGGCCGCCTTCCGCGTTCTCTTAAATCTCGCTCATGGTACGCCGTGCATGCGTTCGCAATAGCGGCAGGGATGCAGCCGGCGGCACTTCGCAGCGCGGGCGCGTCGCGATGCGGCGGTTCGTCCGTCGGGGCACGGGCCGGTTCGCGCGGTCCGCCGTGCCGGTACGCCGTAATACGGGCTGATCGGCCGCAGGGAAAACGAGCTCGACGGGCGTTAAAGAACAGGTTTACCAATCACCCATCTTCTTTGGAGGGCACGTGCTTAGGATGTCACGCCTCTTGGTCGTGGTGGGGCTCCTCGCGCTGTTCGGTGGACCGTTGAGTATGGCACCGGCGCTCGCGCAGGCTCCGCCCGCGGTACCGGCCGCACCGACGACGTCACAGGTGGTCGGTGTCGTCACCGACACCGCGGGCACGCCGGTCGCGGGTGCCGTGATCACGTTGACGGGGCCGCAGACGTACTCCGCGACGTCCGGCCCGCAAGGACTCTACACCATCAACAACGTGATGCCCGGCGTCTACACGGCGACGGTCACGCGGACCGGTTTCCAGACGGGGACCGAGCAAGATTTCGCCGTCGTCGCCGGCGCGCCGGTGTCGTTGAACATTCAGCTCGCGGCGCCGACCCTCACGACGCTGCGGACGATCGGGTCGACGCGGACGATCTTCTCGCGCGCGACGTTCAACACGTCGCCCGCGTCGGTCAACATCGTGAACACGCAAACGTTCGTCGACCAGGGCCAGCCCCAGGTCAAGGCGGTCCTCAACCAGACTCCCGGCATCGTCATCAGCCTGCCCGCGACGTCGGGCAACGGCGCGGCGGCGGGCGCCATCACGTTCCCGAACATTCGCGGCGGCCTCTCGTTCGAGACGGCGTCGCTCATCGACGGTCACGCGGTCTCGGTCGGGTCGTTCGGCGACTACGTGACGACGTTCCTGAACGCGTACACGCTCGGCTCGGTCGAGGTCGTCAAAGGCCCCGGCGCCAACGCGCCCGAGGTCAACTACGCGATCGGCGGCACCGTGAACTTCCGCACGCTCGATCCGTCGCGCAAGCCGTCGGGCTACGAGACGATCGGCGTCGACAGCTTCGGCGGCGTGTTCTCGAACTTCGGCTACTCGAACACGGTCGGCAAGCTGGGCTTCGTGGTCGACTACGGCGTGAACGGCACGCCCGGCCCGCTCACGAACTACACGTCGTACACGCCGATGAACCGCTCGTGGCTGGTCAACGGTCAGCAGATCGGGCCGAACATCACGACCTCGCCGGCGATCCCCGGGACGTCGCAGTCGTATTTCAACCAGACGGCGTCCCTCGTCTACAGCGGCATCCCCGTCAGTACGACGTACACGAACAAGACCGAGCTCCTGAAGCTCCAGTACGCCTTCTCGCCGGCCACCACTCTGACGACCAGCTTCCTGGGCAGCCAGACGTGGACCGAGCAGAACGGCAACCACTTCTACCAATACAACGCGCAGTTCACGCCGGGCGCGGCGTACTCGTCGCTCACCGGCCCTCAGGCGGGCCCGATCTTCGCCGAAGACAACATCTTCGCGCCACCGCACGAGTGGGAGATCAACAACGAACCGATCTTCCAGGCGGAGCTGCGGACGAGCTATCTCAACAACAACATCCTGCTGCGCGGGTACTCGGCGTCGATCAACCGCCTGCAGTACAACGGCTTGAATAACGCCGCGCAGCCCGCCGTCTTCGGCGCGCAGCTGTACGGCACGGCGTCGTTCTGCCCGGTGGGCTACACGTCGCCCACATCGGGCGCGAACGCGTTCAAATGCGTGCCGCCGGGCGGCGGCGCGGCCATCGCGCCGGCGCCGGCTGCGTACAACGGGCAGAACGTCACGCTGACGGTGCCGGGCGCGTACTTCAACTCGTCCGAAGAAGACCGGCTCCACGGCTACTCCCTCGAGATCGATCACCCGTTCGGCGACACGGGCAACGTCATCTCGATCGCCGCCGATCAGACGCACTCGAACACGGGTTCGTACAGCGTCGCGACCTTCGTCCCGGGCGGCGCGGTCTCGGCCACCGTTCCTCCGACGTCGGGTCAGGAGTTCACCACCATCCTCGCGCGCGGCATCTGGAACATCGGGCCGCGCCTGAACGTGACGTTCAGCAACTACTTCAACACGTACCAGACGCACTACTCGAACAACAACGGGCGCAGCTTCCTCGACCAGTCGACGAACCACTACGACGCTCGGCTCGGCGCGACGTACCGCGTGAATCCGGATACGTCGCTGCGGTTCGCCGCGGGCTCGGCGATCGCGCCGCCGTACATTCAGCTCTACTCGCGAATCAACACGGCGCCGACGCTTTCGATTCCGTCGCAGCTGTATGCCACGAACACGATCGCGAACCCGAACCTCGTCCCCGAGACGTCGTTCGGCTATGACCTGGGCGGCGATTACCGCTTCGGTCCCGGCAAGCTCACCGTGCTTTCCGGCGACATCTACCTGACGAACCTCCACAACCAGCTCATCAGCACCACGGTGTTCTCGAACGGCAACGTGACGCTGCCGTCCTGTCTCACCGGGCAGACGCCCGGCTCGGCGACCGCGCCGTGCACCGGGCCGCCGGTCACGGTTCCGCTCTACAGCACGGGTGCCGACAACCTGGCGCAAGCGAAGTACGCCGGCATCGAGCTCTCGCTGCGTCGCGATCCGGTCGCCGGGTTCGGATTCGTGGTGCAGGGCGCGCTGCAGCAGGCTCAGCCGGTCAACGTGCCGCTCAGCTTCTACCAGAACGCCGGATCGCCGCTGCTCGTGCGCAACCTCGGCGTCATTCCGGGCGTGAACTACTACGGCGGCTCGCAGGGCGTCTCGAACCAGCCGATCCCGTATTCCAGCGGTTACGGCGAGATCCACTACCGCACCCCGAGCGGCGGCTTCCTCTCCTTTGGGGAGACCTACTACGGACCGAACAACTCGCTGTTCTTGCCCGCGTTCTTCATCGCCAACGCGAACGCGCGCATTCCGATCGGCAAGCACGGCGTGGCGTTCAACGTGAACATCGACAACGTGTTCAACACGTACGGCAACGCGTACGTCTCCGAGTACCAGGGGATCTTCCAGCCGTACATCAACGGCGCTTCGACGACGGGCGGCGCGCCGCTCTCCGGGGCACAGCTCAACGCCAACACGTACGGGCCGCGCGACGTGCGGCTCTCGCTGAGCTATCGCCTCGGCCAGTAACCCGTCTCGCGTTTCCAAGAAAAAAGGACCGCGCCCGGGGGGCACGGTCCTTTTTTCTTAGGCCCGGGCGGTGAGCGCGCGCCCTTCGAACGCGTCGAGCTTGGCGCGCTGGCCCGGCGTCCACGGCGACGGGCGCACGTCGTCTTCCGAGTGCACGACGGCGATGCGTGCGATCGCGCGCACATCGTCGCCCTTCGCCCCGGTCAGCGCGTGCTCGAACGTGGCGCTGCTCGTGCCGAGCGAGGCGATCCGGGCGTGCACGAGCAGCGGTTCGTCGTAGAAGCACGGCCGCAGCATGCGCGTCGTGATCTCCGCCGCCATGTGGTTGAACGCGAGGATGCGCCGCGGCGCGTCGTCCGCCTCGCCCAGCGTCTCGAAGTAGCGCAGGCGCGCGAGCTCCCAGTACTCGGTGTAGACGGTGTTGCTGACGTGACCGAGCGCGTCGGTCTCGCAGAAGCGCGGCCGCACGTCGACGCGGAAACGAAAGGAGCGAAGCCAGTCGGCTTCGCCCCCCGTCACGTACAGTTCAAGCACGTGCGGATCGGCCGCAGGCCGAACGCGACGGCTTCGCGGAACGCGAAGCCACTAGCGCAGCTGGATGGTGGGCGAGACGCCCTGTCCTTCGAACGCCTTCTCGAGGACCTTCGTGAGCTCGCCGCTGCGCGCCATCGGCTCGAGGATGTCGGTGTCGCCGTAGAACTGGCCGCCGATGAAGACCTTCGGCAGCGTCGGCCAGTCGGTGAGCTTCGCGAGCGCCTCGCGCTTGGGCATGTTCTCGAGCACGTCGACGACCTGGAACGGGTAGCCGAATGCGTTGAAGAACTGAATCGTCTCGAGCGTGAAGCCGCAGCGCGGCGCGTCTTTCGTGCCCTTGCCGTAGACCAGGATCGTGTGGTCGGCGATCTCGCGCTCGATCTCGGTGTTCAGGTCAGCCATGTGGCGGTGTGTCCTCGGGGATAGCGGTGCGAATCTGGAGCGCGTGGATGCGTCCGTCGGCGCGCGCCGGGGCCAGCGCCTTCTCGACCATGCGATGCCGGTCGAGCGGCGAGACGCCCGCGAACGCCTTCGAGCGCACGAACACCTCTAGATGGTCCATGGTGCCGGTCATGTCGAACACCTGGACGTCGGCGTCGGGTATCGTCTGCCGCAGCATCGCGGCGATCTGCTGGTCGATCACGGGCGGGCGGTGTACGACCCGGGACCGCCGGAGACCCGCCGCCGCACCGAGGGGGCCATCCGCCGGCGCTTGAACGGCGTACACGTAGCATGCGCGTCCCTGACCGTGCGGCGCTCGTCGCCGCCACCGTCATCACGGCCGTCGCCGGCTCGGCGGCGGTCGGCTTCGCCGCGCTCGCCCATGCCGGAATCTGCGTGCACCACGCGCTCGGGCTCGCGAGCCCCGGCGGCCCGATGCCCGGGATGAACATGCCCGCGATGGCAATGGCCGGGATGCCGATGGGCGGGGCTGCGCATGCCGCCCCGGGCGCGTGCCCGATCCTGCTCGCCACGGCGGCCGTCGCCGCCGTCCTCTCGGTCGTCTCGGTGCTCGCGACCCTCATCCTTCGGCCGTCGCCCGGCGAGGTCGCGCTGGCGTCCGCGCACGCGGTTCTGCGGCTGCGGTTCGGCCGGCTCGCGGCGGTGCTCGCGTTCGCCGGGGCCGGCCCGGTCGCCGCGACGCTTCTGGCGGAGGACACCCCGGGCGCATTGCCGGTGTTCCTCGCCGCGGGCCTCGTCACGGTCGCCGCGCTGGTCGCGTCGGCCGCACTGGTCGGCGCCGCGCGTCTCGTGCTCGTTTTCGCGCGCCGCCTCGTCGACGCGCTCGTCGCCGCGTTCCGGCTGCTGCCGCCGGCCGCCAGCGCTCCGTGGGCGCTCTGTCCCGAGGGCGCCGGCGTGCGCGCGGGCGTTCGCCTCGCGCGGCGCCGGCGCTCCCGCGCGCCTCCCTCGCTGCCGTAGCCGTTCGCGCCGTCCCGGCGCTTTGCGTTGCTGATCGGTAGGAGTGAAGTTCATGGTCTCCCTTCGGAGGACGATCGCCGTCCTCGCTTGCGCGGGTGTCGCGCTCCTCGCGGGCGTCGCGCCCGCGCGCGCCGACGTGGCCGGCACGGTGCGCGGCACGCTCGCCGACGGCGCGCATCATCCGGTGCCCGACGCCGCCGTCACGCTGGCGGGCGACCGTGTGTCGCAGCGCGCCGTGACGGACAAGGCCGGGCGGTTCGCGTTCGCTCGGGTTCCGTTCGGTCACTACACCCTGTCCGCGCCGACGCGGGATGGTACCGCGGTCGCGACGGTCGACGTCGCGAGCGACTCGGTCGTCGACGTGGCGCTCGCCCCGCTCGCGGTCATCGGCCGCACGAGCGGCAGCGCGACGACGGTGCGCGGAACCCCGGTTTCAGAGAACGCGTACGGTGCCCGCCGGCTCGCCGCGCTGCCGCGCAACGACCGGCTCGACGCGATCGTGGAGCAGGTGCCCGGCGTCGTGCGCTTCTCGTATGACGAACCTGTCGCGCACGGCTTCCACGGCCTGACGTACGAGCTCGACGGCGCGCCGCTGCCGCAGTCGACGAGTTCGAGCTTCGCGCAACTGATCGATCCGCGCAACGCGCAGGCGGTCGAAATCTTCACGGGTGCGTTTCCCGCCGAGTTCGGCGGATCGCGCCAGGGGGCCATCGTCAACGTCATCAGCGGCGGTACCGAGCCTGGCGGCCCGGGCGGCGCGCTGACGGTGGGCGGCGGCGAGCTCGGCACGGCCGACGCGCGTCTGGTCGAGCATTTCAGCGCCGGCCGGGCGCAGATTTCGCTCGCGCTGAACGGCTCGCGCACGGACCGGGGGCTCGACGCGCCGTCCAAGGACGCGCAGCACGATGCGTCGGCGTCGGTCGACCAGTTCGTGCGCATCGCGCTTCCGATGAGCGAGCGCGACCTGCTCGCCGCGGACTTCTCGAATCAGGCGAGCAGTTTTCAAATTCCGATCAACACGTCGTTCTCGCCGGAGTCGCCGTTCGTCGCGGCTCCGGGCACCGACGACGTGCAGCGCGAGTACGACCGGTTCGCGAGCCTGTCGTTCACGCACACCACGAAAGACGGTAACGGGTTCGTGCGCGTCGTGCCGTGGCTGCGCTGGAACCGCGTCGCGTACGACGGCGATCTGGCGAACGACGTGCTGGCGAACGTCGTCAACCCCGACGGCAGCCGCACGCCGCAGAACGGCTTGCGCGAGGACCGCGTCGTCGCGTACAGCGGCGTGCGCGCCTCCGTGTTCCGTTCGAGCGACCGTCACGCGTTCAAGGCCGGCGTCGACCTGCAGCAGGAGAGCCTGACGTCCGACGTGCTGATCCGCATCCCGGGTTCGCCGGACTTTCGCGACGACGGCGGCGCGCGCGGTACGCAGTCCGCGGCGTACGTCGAAGACAAATGGACGCCCGCGCGCACGCTCGCGATCAACGCGGGCCTGCGCTACGACCACAGCACGGGCTACGTGGGCGGTTCGCAGCTCAGCCCGCGGCTCGAAGTGAACGACGAGATCGGGCACGGGACGGTGCTCCATGCGTACGCCGGCCGCCTGTACGCGGCGCCGAGTCTCGAAGACGTGCGCCGCGACGCCGTCGTGACGCAGACCGCGTCGACCGCCGCGCCGGTGTACGATCTCAAGCCGGAGCGTGACACCTACATTGAATTCGGTCTCGCGCGCACGCTGGGTCCCGGACTGCGCGCGTACATCAACGCGTTCGACCGCACGGCCGTGAACGTGCTGGACACCACGCAGCTCGCGAACACGCCGCTGTTCGCCGTGTTCAACAACGCCGTCGGGCGCGACCGCGGCATCGAAGCGCGGCTGGACGCGGCGACGGCGCGCGTCGACGCGGGCGTCTCGCTGACGTATCAGCGCGCCGAGGCGGGCGGCGTCTCGGGCGGCACGTTCCTGTTCGATCCGGGGACCGCCGCCGACCTCACGCTCCAGCCCGAAGACCACGATCAGAGGTGGGCAGGCAACGCATTCTATACGCGGCGGTTCGGGCCCGGACTGCGAACGTTCGCGACGCTCCAGACGGAGTACGGGACCGGCTTTCCGGTGCAGTTCGAGAACGGCGACGGGCGGCTGCCGGCTCACTGGATCGTGGACGCCTCGGCCGGCCGGACCGGCGATGCGGCGACGAAGCGATTCGGGTACACGCTCGCGGTGGAGAATCTCTTCGGCCGCCGGTACCTCATCAAGGTCAACAACGGCTTCAACACGACGCAGTGGAACGCACCGCGTCGCATCGTGCTGCGGGTCACCGCGCCGTGGTGATGGCCGCCGCTGCGTTCGTCTCCGCGATCCACGGCACGATCGTCGCCATCGACCGTGCGCACAACTTGGTGAGCGTGCACCACGCGGCTCACGCCGGGATGGCGTTGGACATGACGATGGTCGTGCGAATGCGTGACGCGCGCGAGCTCGTCGTGCTCAAGCGAGGGCAGTTCGTTCGGCTGCGGTGCGACGAACGGGCCAACCCGTGGGTGTGCGTCAGGCCTTGAGCTGCGGCTGATCGCCGCCGTCGCTGCGGAGCGCCCGCACCAGCTTCGTCGCCTCGCGCAGCGCCTCCGGAAGCGCCGGCGCGGTCGCCTGCACCGCCCGGACGGTTCCCGCGACCGCGACGACCGTCGAGACGCCGAGCAGGATGGCCGGGACGCCGCGTACGCGGAACCCGCCGTAGCGCACCTGCGAAGCGCGAAGGATTCGGGCGAAGTCGGGCAGCGGCATGATACGGGCGGGTGCGCCGACGCGCGCTGCGAATCCTCGGCCGCATGAGCGACGCCGCGTTCACCTGGGACATCCCGGCCGACTTCAACTTCGCGCGCGACGTGGTCGACGCGCTCGCACGCGAGGACCGGCTGGGCCTCGTCTTCGTCGACGCGGCCGGCGGGCGCCGCGACTACACGTTCGCCCAGATCGCGGACGCGTCGCAGCGCTGGGCCGCAGTGCTCCGGGACGCCGGCGTGGTGAAGGGCGACCGCGTCGTCGTCGTGCTGCCGAAGCTTCCCGACTGGCTGTTCTGCATGACCGCGCTGCTGCGGATCGGCGCCGCGGCGGTTCCGAGCGCCGAGCAGTTGCGCGCGAAGGATCTGCTCTACCGCGCGAACCACAGCGGCGCGACCGCCGTCGTCGCGCACGTCAGCAACGCCGCGGAGTTCGACGCGATGCGCAGCGAAGCGCCGACGCTGCGCACGTGGCTGCTCGCAGGCGGCGAGCGCACGGGATGGGCGTCGGCGGATGCGCTCGTCGCGTCCGCGCAGCCGTGGGCCGGCGCGCCGACGACGGTCGACGACCTCGCGTACATCGTCTACACGAGCGGTACGACGAAGGACCCCAAGGGCGTCGTGCACACCGTCGCGTTCACGGGGGCCAACCGCATGCAGTCGTCGGTGTGGTTCGACGTGCGCCGCGACGACCTCGTGTGGTGCACCGCCGGAACCGGCTGGGCGAAGTCCCTGTGGAACGTGCTGCTCGGGCCGTGGTCGTGCGGCGCGCCGATCGTCCTGCACGAAGGCGCGTTCGTCCCGGAGGAGCGGATGAACATGATTCGCGACCTCGGCGTGAGCGTGCTGTGCCAAGCGCCGACGGAGTACCGGCTCGAGGTGAAGCTGCCCGATCTCGGCGAGCGCTGGAAGCTGCCGAAGCTGCGCCACTGCGTGAGCGCCGGCGAGCCGTTGAATCCGGAGGTGATCGAGCGCTGGAAAGACGCGTTCGGGCTGACGATTCTCGACGGCTACGGCCAGACCGAGAACTCGCTGCTCGTCGCGAACCGCCCGGGGACGCCGGTGCGCCCGGGGTCGATGGGCAAGCCGACGCCGGGCCACGACGTCGCGGTCGTCGACGAGCACGGCAGCGTCTGCGCGCCGGGCGACGTCGGCGACATCGCACTGCGCGGCGACCCGCCGTCGCTGTTCCGCGGCTACTACAAGAACGAGGAAGAGACGCGCGCGACGCGCCGCGGCGAATGGTATTTGACGGGTGACCGCGCGCAGGTCGACGACGACGGCTACTTTTGGTTCGTCGGACGGGCGGACGACGTGATCTCGTCGGGCGCGTACCGCATCGGCCCGTTCGAGGTCGAGAGCGCGCTGCTCGAGCACCCGGCGGTCCTGGAGTCGGCGGTGGTCGGCTCACCCGATGCGGACCGCGGCAACGTCGTGAAGGCGTTCGTCGTGCTGCGTCCGGGCAACGAGCCCACCGACGCGCTCGTCGCGCAGCTGCAGGACCACTGCAAGCGCGTCACCGCGCCGTACAAGTATCCGCGCGAGATCGAGTTCATCGCGGAGCTGCCGAAGACGCGCTCGGGAAAGATCCGCCGCGTCGAGCTACGACAGGCGGAGCTGCGCAAGAAGGGCGCAACGGCGGCGAGCGGGTTCGTCTAACGGCGCGTCTGCGGGTACGCTCACCCGCATGGACGTCCGGAACATCGGCGACCCCCACGACTGGTTCGACGTGCTGCTCACCGGCGAGACGTCGCAGGCCGCCGTGATGGACCTCGAGCCCGGCAGCGGCGAGAGCGGCGCGAACGGCAACGAGCACGCGGGCAGCGAGCAGGTGCTGTTCGTGGTCGACGGCGAGGTGGACGCCGAGATCGGCGACGACCGCCGCACGCTGCGCGCGGGCGACGTGGTGATCGTGCCGCGCGGCGCGCCGCACCGGTTCACGAACCGGGGAACGCGAACGGCCCGCACGCTCAACGTGTACGGACCGCCCGCGTACTGAACATCGGCGTGCCGTTCAGCGCACGGGCACCTTGAAGTTTCCGTTCGAGGCTTGCACCTCTACGACCCGCGCCCCCGGCGGGATCGCGATCGACGCGCGCGCGTAGAAGTCGATCTGACCACAGGGGCCGTTGCTCACGCGGTACATGACGGCGCGATAGATCGGCGTAACGATCGTGGCGGCTGACGGTTCGAACTTCACACGGTCACACGTCGTGGCTTGCAGGAGCGGACCGGTCAGCATCGGGCCGTTCGACGCGAGCCGCCACGCGCGAAGGCCGCCGGGCTTGACCGACGTCAGCGTGGTCGCGGGCGCCTGCGCGAAGCCCGGGACGGCGAGCAGGAACGAGGACGTGACCGCGGCAGCGAGTGCGCTCGCGATGGAGCGTTGAATCGAAGGCATCGAAAGCTACCCCCGGTTGATGCGAGTGAGATGACCGGTCGTTCGCCTGCCTTGCTCGCGCGCCTGCACGCGAAGCGCGATGCCGAAACGTCACGGGCGCGAGCACGGTAGATACCGGCGTGTCGACGACCCCGCCGCCTCCGGACGACCTCGAAGCGACCGTCGCGATGCCGCGCGTCACGCCGCCCCCGCCGCCGCAACGGCGCGTGATCGATCCCGCCGTCGTCGAGCCGGCCGCGCAGCCTCCGCCGTACACGCAGCAGCCTCCGCCGTACACACAGCAGCAGCCGCCGCCGTACACCCAGCAGCCGCCGCACCGTACGCGCAGCAGCGTCCGCCGTACGCGCAGCCTCCCCCGCGAAGCGGGCCGGTGTACGGCACCGTGGTCCCGCCGCACGTGCGCGTTCCGACGGATCGCACGCGGCTCGACTTCGGCAACCCGTTCGGCTACCTGTGCGCGCGCTTGTTCGCGTTCGTGCTCGACGTCGGTGTCGTCTCGGTCGTCGTGACGTCGCTGGCGTACTCGCTCATCGCGTTCAACCCGATCACCGGTCTGCCGACGAACAGCCAGCGCGGCTTCGACGCGACGTTCGCACTGGGCGTCGCGGTCGCGCTCGTGTACGTGTGGGTCGCCGAAGCGGCGACGGGAACGACGATCGGCAAGCTCGCGATGGGACTGCACGTGTACGCGGTGCGCGGCGGCCCGGTCGGGCTCGGACGCGCGTTCTTGCGCTCGCTGCTCCGGCCGATCGACGCGCTGGGCATCGGCGCGGTGCTTGCGATGCTGCCGTCGCATCGCCGGCTCGGCGATTTCGCCGGCGGAACGATCGTCGGACGGCGCACGTGGCGCGGCTTCGGGCCGCCGCTCGGATGGATCCTCGCGCTCATCATCGCGGGCGTCCCGTTCCTGCTTGCCGGGATGCCGCGCACGTTCGCGTCGCTCGTCGCGTTCTGGCAGTTCCTCCCCGGTATCGTCGCACGCGTGCTGTTGTGGCCGCACGATGTGGCGGCGCATCTTTCGTTCATCGCGCACTGACCGGCTGAGGTATTGCTTTTGCGCGCGCGGCCGTGATAGCCATGCGTGAAACAATGTCGTTGCATGAGATCGTCCTGCCGGAAACCGAGCCCGAGACCGAGTGGATACTGGGCCGCGCGGTTCGCAAAGTGAGCCCGCGCCGCCGCGACGCCGTGCTGCAGCGGGCGATTGCGTCGGCACTGTCGGCATGGGCAGGTCCTCGCGCGCAGGTCGAATCGGAATGGCGCTTCCGAATCGCGCCGCCCGGTCAAATTCGTCGCCCGCTGGTGCCCGACGTCGCGCTCGTCTGGAACGCGCGACTGCGCGGGCTCGACGAAGATGACGTCGAGGTGCCTCCGTTCGCGCCGGACGTTGCGGTCGAGATCCGTTCGCCGGCGAGGCCGCGCGCGCACCTCGAGCACAAGATCGGCGTCTACCTCGCGGGGGGCGCCACCCTTGTCATCGTCGTGGATCCGAGCGCGCGCAGTGCGCATTTGCGCGACCATCAACGGACATGCGTGCTGAGCGGCGACGACGTGCTCGCGCATCCGTGTCTGCCGGGATTCGCGATGCCGCTACCACACATCTTCGCGGCCGCAGCCGTCCCGCGCCGACGTTTTCGGACCGGCTCTCGCGGTCGAATGAAGGGCCGGGCGTGATTCGCGGCATCGCCGCGCGGACACACTGATCGACGATGGCAACGACGACGAACGTGCAGACCGTGCACGGCGACACCGCCCCAGCGGCGTATACGGAACTCGGCAAGCAACTGATCGACGGCGAGTGGCGCGACGGGCGCGGCGAAAAGACGCTGGACGACGTCGATCCGTGGACGGGCCGGACGCTCTTGCGCGTCCGTTCCGCCAATGCGGACGACGTCGACGCCGCGTACGCGGCGGCCAAGCGAGCGCAACCGGGCTGGGCCGAGCGCCCCTATCCCGAGCGTGCGGCGGTGCTGCTCACGGTCGCCGAACTGCTCGAGCAGCGCAAGGCGGAGATCGTCGACTGGATCGTTGCCGAATCGGGCGGCACGCGTATCAAGGCCGAGATCGAGTGGCAGCTCGTGCGCGGCGGCACGCTCGAGGCGGCGTCGTATCCCTCGCGCATCGAGGGCCGCATCCTTCCGGCCGGCATCCCCGGCATGGAGAGCCGCGTGTACCGGCAGCCGGTGGGTGTCGTCGGGATCATCAGCCCGTGGAATTTTCCGTTCCAGCTCGCGAACCGGTCGATCGCGCCGGCCCTCGCGTGCGGCAACGCGATCGTCGTCAAGCCGGCGAGCGACACGCCCGTGACGGGCGCGACGCTGCTGGCGAAGTTGTACGAGGAGGCCGGCTTGCCGCGCGGCGTCTTCAACGTCGTGATCGGAGCGGGCAGCGAGATCGGTGACAGCATCGTCGAGCATCCGATCCCGCGCGTCATCTCGTTCACCGGCTCGACGCCCGTCGGCGCGCACATCGGCGAGCTGTGCGGCAAGCACGTCAAGCGCACGTGCCTCGAGCTGGGCGGCAACGCGCCGATGGTTGTGCTGGCCGACGCCGACCTCGATCAGGCGGTTGCGGCAGCGGTAACCGGCAAGTTCATGCATCAGGGCCAGATCTGCATGGCGATCAACCGCATTCTCGTCGACCGCGCAATCTACGACGCGTTCGTCGAGCGATTCACGGCAAAGGTTCGCGCGCTCAAGGTCGGCGACCGCAACGCGCACGATACGGCGATCGGCCCGATCATCAACCAATCGCAGCTCGACTCCATTCTCGAGAAGGTCGACGCGATCAAGCGCGCCGGCGCGCGCGTGGTCCTCGACGGTCGCGCGGACGGGCTCGTCCTGCACCCGATCGTGCTCGCCGACGTGCGCAACGAGGACGCTCGCGAAGAGCTGTTCGGTCCGGTGGCGCTGATCATCCCGTTCGACGGCGACGAGGAGGGTCTGCGACTTGCCAACGACGTCGAGTACGGGCTCTCGAGCGCTGTCTTCTCGCGCGACGTCGAGCGCGCCACGAAGCTCGCGCTGCGGATCGAAGCGGGGATGACGCACGTGAACGACATCACGGTGAACGACGAGCCGAACACCGCGTTCGGCGGTGAGAAAACCTCGGGGATCGGCCGCTTCGGAGGCGCGTGGGCGATCGAGGAGTTCACCACCGACCACTGGGTCAGCGTGCAGCACACGCCCCGCGCCTACCCGTTCTAACGCGCGCGGCGCGCTGCCGGACCAAGGTGCGCCGGCGCGGGGCCCCAGCGGGACGGTGCGCCGCATCCGGCAAACGCCATCGGCGGAGGATGTTCCGATGATTGTGGCCGGTGATACGCTCGCGACCAAGCACGCCCGGTACGTGCTCACGCCGTGGCTCGCGCAGGGCGCGCTGGCGCCGCCCGTCATCGTCCGGGGCGAGGGCATCTACCTCTACGACGCCGACGGGAACCGCTACGCCGACCTCACGTCGGGCTTGATCGCGGCGAACCTGGGCCACGGGCATCCGGCCGTGCGCGCCGCCATGCACGACCAGGTCGACCGTCTGTGCTTCAGCCCGCCGAGCTGGTTCAACGACGCACGCGCCGAGCTGGGCGAAGCGCTCGTCGCACTCGCGCCGTGGGGCGGGACGGGGCGCGTGTTCTTCTCCACGTCGGGCGCCGCGGCGAACGAAGACGCCGTCAAGTTCGCGCGCGCGGTCACCGGCCGCTCGAAGGTGCTTGCGGGATACCGCTCGTTCCACGGCTCGGGCGCAGGCTCGGCGTCGCTGACGGGCGAGAACCGCCGGTGGTTCAACGAGCCGTCGAGCGTGATGCCGGGTGTCGTGCACTTCTGGGCGCCGTATCCGTACCGCAGCCCGTTCTTCACGACCGATCCGGCCGAAGAGACGCGCCGCGCGCTCGCGCACGTCGCGGACACGGTTGCCGCCGAGAACCCGCAGCAGGTCGCGGCGATCCTGATCGAGCCGGTGATCGGCTCCAACGGCGTGATCGTGTTCCCGGACGGCTATCTCGCGGGATTGCGGGCGCTGTGCGACGCGCACGGCATCGTGCTGATCTTCGACGAGGTCATGACGGGCTTCGGGCGCACCGGCGCCGCGTTCGGCGGCGAGCGGTTCGGCGTCGTGCCGGACGCGATCACGTTCGCGAAAGGCGTGACGTCGGGATACGTGCCGCTCGGCGGCGTGCTGCTGCGCGAAGAGCTCGCGAGCGCGTTCGACGCGAAACCGCTGCCGGCCGGGCACACGTACTCGGGCCATCCGCTCGCGATGGCGACCGGCCTCGCGACGCTGCGCGCCTATGCCGGCGACGAGCTGTTCGCACGCGCGAAGGACGTCATCGAGCCGCGCATGCGCGCGGGCCTCGAGCGCGTCCGGGACCGGCATCCGCTGGTCGGCGACGTGCGCGGCACCGGCGCGTTCTTCGCGCTCGAGTTCGTCACCGACCGCGCGACGCGCACGCCGCTCGTGCCGTGGCAGGGCCCGACGACGGGGCCGATGCCCGCGCTGTTCGCCGGCTTGAAGAAGCGCGGCGCGTATGCGTTCGGCCGGTACAGCGTGCTGCACATCGCGCCGCCCTTGATCATCACGGAAGACGAGCTCGACGAAGCGATCGCGACGATCGACGCCGCCGTCGGCGACCTCGAAGAGGCGTACGCGGCGTCAAGTCGGTGACGCCTCGGCGTCGCGGGCTTTAGCGGCAGACGACTTCGAGCCGGTTGCCGTCCGGGTCTTCGAAGAACGACGCGTAATACGTCTCCGTGTACTCCGGGCACGGGCCGGGCGGTTCGAACGCGCCGGCGCCGGCCGCGTGCGCCACGGCGGCGATGCGGTCGACGTCGTCGCGCGCCGGCGCGGAAAATGCCAGACACGTCGCGTTCGGGCGGTGATCGGGATCGGCGCTGACGACGATCACCTCACGCAGGTGCGCTCCTCGAGCCGGTAGTACAGGCGCGCGCCGTCCGGTTGGGTCTTGCCGCGGAAGCCGTACTCGCGCAGGAACGCGTCGTAGAAGGGCCGGCAGCGCTCCACGTCGCGCACGCGAAGGTCGATGTGGTCGAAGACGGTCATGCGGCGGTTTCCGCGGGCGAGCTCTTGAGCTCGGTGATCGCGGCGTACTCGGCGTCGCTGAGGCGCGACGGCGACGTGCGCATGAACGCGCCGTAGGCGAGCGCGGCGACGAGGATGCCGAACAGCCAGCCGCCCTGCCACAAGAAGTTCAGCGGGGCGTAGAAGAAGCCGATGACCGGCAGGACCCATCCGACGAGAAGGGCGCCGACGGCGCGGAGGTTCCAGCCGCGTGCGTAGTCGTAGCGCCCTCCCGGCGTGTAGAGCTGCACGAGATCGAGCCGCAGCGCGCGCACGATCCAGTAATCGGCGATCGCGATGCCGTCGAACGGGCCCAGCAGCGTGCCGTACGTCCCGAGCCACGTGAACACGTACGCCTGGAACGTCGAGAGCACGTACCACGGCTGCATCAGCAGCGAGAGCAGCCCCGTGAGCACGGCGCCGGCCGCGAACGTGATCACGCGCGGCCAGAGGTTCTCGAACGCGCGCGCGGGCGCCATCACGTTCGCGCCGACGTTGATCGTGATCGACGAGAGGATCACGACGGCGCCGCCGATCAGCACCACGATCGTCGGGAACTTCACGATCAGCGCGACCGGGTTCCACAGCGCGGTACCGAAGATCGCCACGGTCGCCGACGTAACCGCGATGCCGACGAACGAGAACGCCGCCATGACGAACGGCATCACGAGCTGGCCGCGCAGCTGCGCCGGCTGCGCGCGCGCATAGCGGGAGTAGTCCGGAATGTTGAGCGCCAGCGTCGCCCAGAAGGCGATCACGCCGATCACGGACGGGAAGAACGCCGCCCAGAACGCGCCGCCGTGCAGCGTCGCCGGCGCGGCGAGCATCGGACCGACGCCGCCCGCGGCGCTCATGCCCCACGCGAACAGCGCGATCGCCGCGACGGCGAGCGTCGGCGCCGCAACGGCCGCAAGCCGCCCGATCGCCTGCGGCCCGCGCATCGCGATACCGACGTTGAGCAGCCAGAACAGGCCGAACGCGACGAACACGTGCGGACCGATCGCGGTCCATGCCGGTATCAGGCGAGAAACGATCGCGTCGAGCGCCTGACCACCGAACCACGAGTTGATCCCGAACCATCCGGCGGCGATCACCGCGCGCGCGAGCGCCGGGACGTGCGCGCCGCGCGTGCCGAACCACAGTCGCGCGAACACGGGGTACGGGATGCCGTAGCGCGTGCCCGCATGCGCGACCAGCAAGATCGGGATCAGCACGACGCAGCTCCCGACGAAGATCGCCAGGACCGCTTGCCACCAGTTCATCCCTAGCGAGATCATGCCGCTCGCGAGCGAGTACGTCGGGATGCACAGGCACATGCCGATCCACAAGCTCGCGAACCGCGAGCCGGCCCAGGCGTGCTCGCTGCGCGTGCACGGCCGCAGGTCGTCGTTCCAGAAGTCGGCGTGCACCGACGCCGCCCGCGTCGCGTCCTCGGTGAGCGTGACGATCCCGTCCCGCTCGATCTGCGTGATCACCGTGCGTCACCCTGAGCTCGTCGAACGGCGTGCGGGGTTCGTGCCTTCGCGGGCGGTCGGCTCTCGTGCTTCGACAAGCTCAGCATGACGGTGCTACAGGCTCAGCATGACGGTGCTGTACGCTCAGCATGACGGTGCTACAGGCTCAGCATGACGGTGCTAGACTTCCACCATCGCGCCGTACGTTTCCGGACGGCGGTCCCGGTAGAACTGCCAGGTGTTGCGGACCTCTTCGATCACGCGGCGATCCATGTCGCCGATGACGACTTCGTCCTTGTCGCGCGAGCCGACCGCGACGAACTGCCCGCGCGGATCGACGAGATACGATTGGCCGTAGAACTCACCCATGTTCCAGGGCGTTTCGTAGCCGACGCGGTTGATCGCGCCGAGGTAGTATCCGTTCGCGACCGCGTGCGCGGGCTGCTCGAGCTTCCACAGGTATTCCGAGAGCCCGGCGACCGTCGCCGAAGGGTTGAACACGATCTCGGCGCCGTTGAGCCCGAGCAGCCGCGCGCCTTCGGGAAAGTGGCGGTCGTAACAGATATAGACGCCGATCCGCGCGAACTTCGTCGCGAACGTCGGGTACCCGGCGTTGCCCGGCTTGAAGTAGTACTTCTCCCAGAAGCCGCACGGCGCGGGACCAGCGGCAACCTGCGGCAAGTGGTGCTTGCGATAGATGCCCAGGAACGAACCGTCCGCGTCGATGACCGCGGCCGTGTTGTAGTAGACGCCGCTGATGGTCCGCTCGTACATCGGCACGACGAGCGCGACGCCGAGTTCGCGCGCAAGGTCCTGCATGCGCCGCGTGGTCGGGCCGTCCGGGATCGGCTCCGTCGCCTCGTACCACTTCGGATTCTGCTCGGTGCAGAAGTACGGACCGTAAAACAGCTCCTGCAGGCACACGATCTGCGCGCCGCGCTGCGCCGCCTCGCGGATCATGCGCTCGTGCTTGGCGATCGCCTCGCGCTTGTGCACCTCGACGGGCTGCCCGCCGTCGGTGTCGTGATGCGCCTGAATCAGGCCGATGCGAACGATGTCGATGTCGCTCATGCAAACATTTCCACTTAGAGCTGGACGGGGCGAAAGGGTGCGGACTTCTGGTGGATGCCGGTGCCTTCGGCCCCGACGAACGCGCCGTCGTCGGCGACCTTGCGGCCGCGCGAGAAGACGTACCGGGGGCGGCCCTGCACCGTCATGCCCTCGAAGATGTTGTTGTCGGCTTTCATGTGGTGCGTCTGCGCGCTGATCGTGCGCTTCACGCCGGGATCCCACACGACGATGTCCGCGTCGCTGCCGACGGCGATGGTGCCTTTGCGGGGAAACAGGCCGAAGAGCTTCGCCGGGTTGGTCGACGCGAGCGCGACGAACTGGTTCAGGCCGATCACGCCCTTGTTCACGCCGTGCTCGAAGAGGATCGCGACGCGGTCCTCGATCGTCGGCGCGCCGTTGGGAATCTTCGAGAAGTCGTCCTTGCCCAGCTCCTTTTGACCGCAGTTGTTGAAGGAGCAGTGATCCGAGCCGAAGGCGTGCAGCTCGCCGTTCTTGAGCTTGCCGAGCAGGACTTGCTGGTCGCGCTTCTCGCGCAGCGGCGGCGACATCACGTAGTTCGCGCCGGCGAAGTCCGGGCGGTCGTAGTCGCTCACGTCGCACACGAGGTACTGCGGGCACGTCTCGCCGTAGATCGGCAGGCCGCGCTTGCGGCCGTCGCTGATCGCGTCGGCAGCCATCGCGCTCGAGACGTGCACGACGTAGAGCGGCGCGCCGGCGACCTCGGCAAGCCGGATCGCTCGGTGCACGGCCTCGCCCTCGAGCTCGACGGGGCGCGTGAGCGCATGATACTTCGGCGCCGTGTGCCCCGCCGCGAGCGCGTCTTTGACGGTGACCTCGATGACGTCGCCGTTCTCGGCGTGCACCTGAACCAGGCCGCCGAAGCGCGCCGCCGCTTTGAGCACCTTGAAGATCGTCTCGTCGTCGACTTGCAGGACGTGCTTGTACGCCATGAAGACCTTGAACGAGTTGACGCCCTCGCGCTCGATCATCTGCGGGATCTCTTCGATCGTCTCCGGCCGCCCGTCGGCAATCGTGAGGTGGAACGCGTAGTCGATTGCGGCCTTGCCCGCCGCTTTTGCGTGCCACGTCTTGAGCGCGTTCGCCAGCGAGTCGCCGCGCGTGTGGAGGGCGAAGTCGACGATCGTCGTCGTGCCGCCGAGCGCCGCGGCCACCGTGCCGCTGGCGAAGTCGTCGACGGTCGTCGTGCCGCCGAACGGCATGTCCAGGTGCGTGTGCGGGTCGATGAAGCCCGGGAACACGTAGGCGCCCGACGCGTCGACGACGTCATGTCCCGGCTCGCCGATGGAACGCGCGATCGCGGTGATGACGCCGTTCTCGAACAGGACGTCGGCGGGAAAGACGTCGGTCGCCGTCACGATCGTGCCGCCTCTTACGATGGTACCGATTGCAGCTTCTCCCTCCAGGTGTGAACCGTGTCGCCGGCGTCGACGCGCACCATCTCGATGCAGTCGATCACCGGGCATACCATCGAGCACAGGTTGCAGCCGACGCAGTGCTCTTCGTCGACGACGGGCGCAAGGCGCGGGTCGGCGGGACGGTCGATGCACTGGTGCGCCGCGTCCTCGCACGCGATGTAGCACTTGTTGCAGCGGATGCACGTCTCGGGATCGATCCGCGCCACGATCTTGTAGTCGAGGTTCAGGTCGTTCCAGTCGACGAAGCGCGGCACGGTCTTGCCGACGAGCTCGCTCACCGAGGCGACGCCGCGCGCGTCGAGGTAGTTGCTCAGGCCGTCGATCATGTCGGCCACGATGCGGAAGCCGTGATGCATCACCGCGGTGCAGACCTGCACCGTCGTCGAGCCCATCAGCATGAACTCGACGGCGTCACGCCAGTCGGAGATGCCGCCGATGCCGGAGATCGGGATACCGACGTGCGGGTCTTTGGCGCACGCGCCCACCATGTTGAGCGCGATCGGCTTGACCGCCGGCCCGCAGTAGCCGCCGTGCGACGACTTTCCGTCGACGTGCGGGATGGGAAGCCACGTGTCGAGGTCGACGCCGATGAGCGAGTTGATCGTATTGATCAGGCTGATCGCGTCGGCGCCCGCGCGCGCTGCGGCGCGCGCGGCGTAGCGCACGTCGGTGACGTTGGGCGTGAGCTTCACGATGACCGGGACATGCGCGGCTTCCTTCGCCCAGCGCGTCACCATCTCGATCAGCTCCGGATCTTGGCCGACCGCTGCGCCTTGGCCGCGCTCCGACATTCCGTGCGGGCAGCCGAAGTTGAGCTCGAAGCCGTCGATCGGCACCGTCTCGCAGCGCGCGATCAGCTCGTGCCAACTCGCCTGCGTGCACTCCGTCATGAGCGAGGCGACGATCGCGCGGTCGGGATACGCGGCCTTGCACTCCGCGATCTCGCGCAGGTTCTCGTCGAGCGGGCGGTCCGTGATCAACTCGATGTTGTTCATGCCGGCCATGCGGTATGCGCCCACGTTGTAGCCGCCGAAGCGCGACGTGACGTTGACGATCGGTTCGAGGGCGAGCGTCTTCCACACGGCGCCGCCCCAGCCGGCCGCGAACGCGCGCATGACCTGATAACCCGAGTTCGTCGGCGGCGCCGACGCCAGCCAGAACGGGTTCGGGCTGCGGATCCCCGCGAGGTTCGTCGAGAGATCGGCCATCAGCGAGCCTCCGCGCGCAGGAACAGGTCTGCGCTCGCCGCGGCGATCTTGCCGCGCTGCGCCGCCTCGACCACCATCGCATCCCCTGCGCCCGGCTTGAACATGCAGTCGCCGGCGGCGAAGACGTTCGGCCGGTTCGTGCGCATCGCGTCGTCGACGATCGCGATGCCGTTGACGTCGCGCGTCACGCCGAACGCGTCGAGCAGCTCCGTGTGCCGCGTCTGCCCGATCGCGAGGATCACCGTGTCGGCGGGCACCACGCGCTCCGTGCCCGGCAGGGGCCGCGCGCTGCCGCCGGGATCGGTCGAGATCAGCTCGAGACCGGCGACGCGGCCGTCCTGCACGACGATGCGCTTCGGCAGCACGAACGTGCGGAACTCGACGCCTTCGAGCTTCGCGAACTCGATCTCGAAGTCGTACGCCGTCATCCGCTCCGCCCCGCGGCGATAGTACATCGTCACCGCAGCCTGCCGCGCGTCATCCTGACGCTGTCGTCCGTCATCCTGAGCTTGTCGTCCGTCATCCTGAGCTGGTCGAAGGAGGCGTATCGAGCACGTCGCCGCGTCGATCGCGGTGTTGCCCCCGCCGATGATCGCGACGTGCGGGCCGAGACGTCCGACGTCGCCGCCCATCTTCGCGACCCGGATGAAGTCGAGCGCGTCCCACACGCCGCCCGCATCCTCACCCTCGATGTTCAGTCGCGGCACGCGGCCCATGCCGACCGCGATCACGACCGCGTCGTAGTCGTTCAGGACCGCTTGCGCCGAGATCGTCTCACCGACCGCGGCGCCCGTGCGAATCTCCACGCCCAGCGCGCGCACTTGCTCCGCCTCCCACAGCGCGACCTCGGCGGGCAGGCGGAACGGCACGATGCCGTAGGTGTCCAGGCCGCCGGGTTCGGCGTCGCGCTCGAAGATCGTCACGGCGTGGCCCGCGCGGGCGAGCTCGCGCGCGGCTGCCAGGCCCGCCGGACCGCCGCCGATCACCGCGACGCGCTTCCCGGTCGGCTCACCGGGGCGGAAGAGCGTGACGCCGCTTTGGATCGCCCAATCGGTCGCGAACCGCTGCAGGTCGCCGATCCGGATCGGGATCTCGTCGGCGTTGTAAACGCAGGCGCCTTCGCAGAGCTGGTCCGTCGGGCACACGCGAGCGCAGCTCGCGCCGACGGGGTTGGCATCCATGATCGTGTGCGCGCTGCCCAGCAGATCGCCGGTCGCGATGCGCCCGATGAAGCGCGGGACGTCGATGCCGGTCGGGCACGCGCGGATGCACGGCGCGTCGTAACAGTTGAGGCAGCGGTTCGCCTCCAGCGTGACGTCCATCGCGGAGAGCCGCTTCGCGATCGGGGCTCCCAAGCTCACTGACGGAAAACCCAAGCACCCTCCAAACGAGAGACGCGTCGTCGGCCCGTCATTCACGCCCAGCGGTAGGCGCTCCCGGTGCGCCCCGCGTACCCCTGGCGAAATGCGTGCAGTCCGCGTTCACCAGACCGACCGCGAGCGCGGTCCCGAGCAGTTCCGCGTCGATCAGGTCGACGACCCGTCGCCCGGCCCCGGCGAGACCCTCGTGAAGATTTCGCGGGCGGCGTTCAACCGGCGCGACGTGTTCATCAGCCAAGGGCTCTATCCGGGCATCCAGCTGCCGGCGATCCTCGGCTCCGACGGGGTCGGCACGGTCGCCGCGCATGGCGAGGGTTCGAGCGGCCCCGCGCCCGGCACGCGCGTGGTCATCGACCCGACGCTGGGGTGGGGCCCCGATCAGCGCATCTGGCTGCGCACCGCGCAGGTGCTCGGGATGCCGCACCCGGGCACGTTCGCGGAGTACATCGCGGTGCCGGCCGGCAACGTGCATCCCGCGCCCGCGTCCCTGAGCGACGACGAGGCGGCGGCGATCCCGCTCGCCGGAGTGACGGCGTACCGCGCGCTCGTCTCGCGCGGCGGCTGCACGAAGGACGACGTCGTCCTCATCACCGGCGTGGGCAGCGGGGTCCAGACGTTCGCGCTGCTGTTCGCGAAGAAGATCGGGGCGAAGGCGATCGTCACGTCGTCGAGCGACGCGAAGCTCGAGCGAGCGAAAGCGATGGGCGCCGACGTCGCGATCAACTACAAGACCAGCGAGAAGTGGGACAAGGAAGTCGCCGCGATCGACGGCGGGCCGACCCTCGTGATCGACTCCGCGGGCGGCGAGACGCTCTCGCGCGCGATCAACGTCACCCGGTACGGCGGCCGCGTCGTGATCTACGGCGGCACGACCGGCGATGCCAAGGTGCGCCCGTACTCGGTGTTCTGGCGCCAGCTCGACGTGATGGGATCGTCGATGGGCTCGCCGTCGGACTTCGCCGCGATGCTCGCCATGTTCGACGGCTCCATCAAACCCGCGGTCGACCGCGTCTACGCGATGGACGAGGTCGTGGAAGCGGCGAAGTCCGTCGATGCAGGCGCGCAGTTCGGCAAAGTGCTGCTGGCGGTCGCGGAGAGATCCTGATGATCGTCGAGAACGCGTTCGACGTCGAGGCGCCGGTCGACCGCGTGTGGACCGTGCTGCGCGACGTGCCGCGCGTCGCGGCGTGCATTCCGGGCGCGAAGGTGACCGAGATCGTCGACGACCGAACCTACAAGGCCGACGTCGTCGTCAAGGCGGGTCCGGTGACGGTGCAGTACCGGGCGACGATCGTCGTCGACACCATCGATGACCAGGCGCACGAGGCCGTGCTGCGCGTCGACGCGCGCGAGAAGTCCGGACGCGGAGGCGTCAAGGCGACGGTCACGTCGACCGCGCGCGGCGAAGGCGTCACGACGCACGTCGATCTGCGCACCGATGCGCAGATCAGCGGCATCGTCGCAACCGTCGGCGGCCGTCTCATCGAAGGCATCGCGAACAGTACGGTCGCCGCCTTCGCGGCGAATCTCGGCCGCGAGGTCACGGCGGCCGAATCGGCGTGACCGGCGGTTACGTGCGTTCGTAGCGCAGCAGCGGCTCGCGCGCGCCGTAGCCGAGCTCGGCGCGAATGACGTCGCTTCCCGCGGCGTCGTCCAGGCGCGAGAGGTCGGGATTCAAGATCGCCGCCTCGGCGGGCGTGGGCTCGCGCGTGACCCGCGCACTGCGGACGGCGTGCTCGGCTTCGAGCGCGATGAGATGGGCGAGCACTTGCCGTCCCGCGGCGGGCCACAGGCGCGCGTCGACCGCGGCGTAGACGCGCGCGACGATCTCGGGAATCGTCGCGCCGCCGCCGCTGACCGCGTCGAGGATCGCGCGCTCGCGCGCTTCGCGGTGCTCGATGTACTCGTCGAGCTTCGCGCGCGGATCGCGCATCTCGGGTCCGTGTCCGCCGTAGATCGCCCGCGCGTCGCCGTGCTCGTCGCGCAGCCGCCGGAGCGTTCGCTGGTACGTGCGCATCTCGCCCCCGGGCGGCGCGACAACCACCGTACCCGTGCCCAGCACGTTGTCGCCCGCGAAGATCGCGCGCTCGTCTTCGAGCACGAACACGACGTGGTCGCGCGCGTGGCCCGGCGCGTGCAGCACCGCGAACGCGGCGTCGCCGAACGTCAGCCGGTCGCCGTCCGCCAGCGTGCGATCGTGCGGAAACGTTGCCGAGGCGTGCGCGTACACGGGCGCGCCGGTCGCGGCGGCCAGGGGCGCGGCGCCCGGAAAGTGATCGGGGTGGCCGTGCGTCACGAGGATTGCCGCGTACTCCGCGCGTTCGCCCTGCGCGACGGCGAGGAACGCGTCACGCTGCGCGTCGTCGACCGGGCCGGGGTCGATCGCGACGAGCACGCCGGCGCCGGCGCGCACGACGTATCCGTTCGTGCCGTCGAGCGTGAGCGGCGACGGGTTGTTCGCGCGCAGCCGGCCGACGCGCGGGCTGAGCGCTACCACGCGTTTTCGAGCTCCGGCACGAGGATGAAGTCCGGACCCGGCTGGACTTCCGGCGACACGGTCACGATCGGCTTCGTCGCGGCGAAGCGCATCAGCTCGTCGACCGTTGGGAACGGCGCGATGCGCTCGAGATGTTTGATCGTCGGAAAGATGAGCCCGATCTCGCCGCGGTCGCGCGCGTCCAGCGCCGCCGCGGGCGCGAGCCAGCGGCCGTCGAGTACTTCAGCGGCGTCCGCCTCGGCGATCTGATTGCGCGGCGCGCGCGCGACGAAGAACCGTGCGTCGAAGCGCCGCGTCGCGAGCTCGCTCTTCGGCGTGATCCAGCGCGAGAAGTAGCGCAGCAGCGTCGCGTCGACGGCAACGTCCAGCCGCTCGAGGACATCGCCGAAGGTCATCTCGCCTGCCAGCATCGCACGGCGCAGCGGGGCGAGGTCGCCGGGCGGAACGTGGCGGTCCGCGAAGAGCAGGCCTGCCTCCTCGAACGTCTCGCGCGCGGCGGTCATCGCGAGCGCGGGGTCGACGTCGCCGGGCGACCCGTGCAGCCGCCGCGCGGCGTCCGCCCGGTCGGTCTCGTCGAAGCGACCGCCCGGAAACACGTAGAGGTCCGGCATGAACACCGCTTGCGCGTTGCGGCGCACCAGGAAGACCTCGAGGCCCGCGCTCGCGTCACGCGCAACGATGACCGTCGCCGCGTCGCGAACGTCCGCATCCTGCCTCGTCACCGGAACCTCACGGCGGTCCTGCCGCGTTCCATGCCTGTCATGCGCCGCTCCCTGATCGCCACGTCGACCCTGGTTCTCGCTCTCGGAGCGACGTCATTCGCGACGGCCCAGTCGGCCCAGCCGACGCCGCTGCCGGTACCGACGCCCATCCCCGTTCCGACGCTGCCGCCCGGCGCGAACAACGGCGTGCTGCAGACGATCTTGGGCGTCGGCGCGCAGATCCTCCAGCGCCAGGCGATCAACATGCGGAACAACGCGCGCGGTCAGGTGTCGTACTTCAAGCATTTCGACATGCAGGTGCAGTGCGGGACCAACTGCTACCGCACCGTCAAGCTGCACCAGGGAACCGTCATCAACCCGCGCGGCGCGACGCCCGGCGTGGGCACGTGGGTCGACGTCAACGGCCGCACCAATCCCGACGGCTCGCTGGAGGCCGACAACATCACGATCCAGCAATAGCCTCGCGTGCGCTGTGCGATCGGTTCGGACGGCGTCGGGCCTCTGACCGACGCGCTGCTCGAGGAGCTGGAGCGCCGCGGCGTCGACGTCGACAGGTTCGGTGCGGCGCGCTCGCCGCACGAGACCGAATGGGCGTCGATCGCGCGCTCGGTGGGCGAGGCCGTCGCGGCGCGACGCGCGGATGTCGGCATCGTTTGCTGCTGGACAGGCACGGGCGTGTCGATCGCCGCGAACAAGGTTCACGGCGTTCGCGCCGCGCTGTGCGGCGACGCGGCCACTGCCGAAGGCGCGCGGCGCTGGAACGACGCGAACGTGCTCGCGCTGAGCATGCGGGCAACGAGCGCAGCCGTCGGCGTCGAGATTCTCGATGCGTTCTTGCGCACGCAAGCAAGCGACGATCCGTCGGATCGCCGCTCGATCGACGCCGTCGAATAACCCAATCCATCCTTCGACCACGGCCGTTCTCAGGACGACCTAGTTTTCGGAGGACCACACGTGATCAAACGAATTTCGGCCGCAGTGGCCGGTGCGGCGCTCGCCGCGGCGTTCGCGGCGCCCGTGCTCGCGCAAGACTCGCCGATGCCGATGGCGTCGCCGAACGGGATGTCCGGCGGCATGATGTCCGGCGCGATGGACCACGGCATGCCGCCGGGCCTCAAAGGCGGCGACGGCGAGACGTACACGGGCGCGCCCGACCTGCAGGCGGCCATCTCCCTGGTGACCGCGGGCGGACCCGCGGGAAGCTTCTCGATCGTCAAGGCGCTCACCGCGCTGGCCGGCGCGAAGACGGCGAACGCCGAAGTCGCCAAGCTCACCAAACAGTACGGTGCGGCGAAGGTCGCCTCGTTCGTTGCCGTGCAGAACTTCGCCGTCGACGACGCGGTGAAGATCGCGACCGGAGCCGGCGTGAAATTTCCGTCGCCGGAACTGACGGGTGCGGCGCTCGCCAAGCGCGTCGTCGGGCTCGGTCTCGTCAACGGAACGTACTACGAAGGCACCCAGCTGGATCATCTCGTGACCAACAAGATCCACGAGCACGTCATGGACGACATCGACCAGAAGTTCGGTGCTTCCGCCGACGCCAACTACCATCGCATCGCCGACCAGGCGCACTACGATCTCGCGCAAGCGCTCGGCGCGACGAGCGTCAAGCTGGCCGCGTACCACTGATCGCGGCGCCGAGAATGCTCAAAGGGCCACGCCGATCCGGCGTGGCCCTTCGCATTTCTTTTCAACCTTGTCGCAACATCCGATCGGATGCTACGACGGGTATTCCTTCGGTGGATCTTCGGTCATCGAGATGATGCCGCCCTCCTGCCATCGGATGCTAGTTTGCGCTTGTGAGAAACGGTTGTCGTCTCGCCACCAACCGGCGCGCAGTCAGCCGGTCGGTGCCTTGGACCCGGGTGGATCTTGCGACGTCAAGTCGCCCTCCCGTATGTCGTCGCGGTAAACCTCGAGGTGCGCCTATCGTACTGCGGCGCTGGGGGAGGGTCAACCCCGAATTACGGGGTGTAACGGGAAACACTCGCATCTTGTGTGCACCGAAGGCGAACGGACCGCCGCCGCAAACACTGTCAGCAGTGTCCCCCGGACTCGGCCGACTGCTCCGCCGCTTCGAGGCGGTCTCGATCCTGCTCGCCTCGTTCGCGCTGGCCGCATTCGTCGTCGCTCGGCGGCCGCAGGTCGAGCACATGCTCGGCCAACTGGGCTGGTTCGCCATACCGCTCGCCATCTTGGCATTCGCGCTCGTCGCGTCCGCGCCGTTTTCGGTGACGGACGCGCTCGCGATCATGAACGGCGTCTTGTTCGGCCCGGTGCTGGGCTCGATCATCAACGCGGTCGGCCTCGTGTGCGCTGCGGTGATCGGCTACGTGATCGCGTTGCGAACGTCGGACGCGTTCGACGTCAAAAAGAACGTCGAGCGCCTGCCGCGCTGGGCGCGGCACTTCAAGATCGGCTCGCCGATGTTCCTGATCGCCGTCCGCATCATCCC
This sequence comes from Vulcanimicrobiota bacterium, assembly GCA_963818845.1. Classification (GTDB taxonomy): domain Bacteria; phylum Vulcanimicrobiota; class Vulcanimicrobiia; order Vulcanimicrobiales; family Vulcanimicrobiaceae; genus Vulcanimicrobium. The sequence continues at coordinate 764,928 of CAWFTO010000004.1, forward strand.
AGGGCTGGGCGGCACGATTGCGACGCAGACCGCGGCCGCGCTGCGCGTGCCGATCGTGAGGCAAATCTATACGATGTGCATCGTCGCCGTGCCGATCTGCACGGTGCTCGCCGTGTTCGGCGACGCCGCGTCCGACTACATCGACGCGCGCGTCGTCGCTCCGACGCGCGCGTTCGCGGAACGCCATCACATCCGATTTCCGCGCCGGCGACCGCACGTGTACCGCACCCCCGACCTCGTCGCTCCGCCGGCGCCGGTGCATCCGTGAGCGCGCCCGCACGCGCGAGCGACGCCGTCACGGTCGTCGACACGCCGGAGCGCTTGGCTGGGCTTTGCGAGCGCATCGCGTCCGCGCCGCGCGTCGGCCTCGACACCGAGTTCCACACCGAGAAGTCGTACACGCCGCACCTCATGGTGGTGCAGCTGCTGTTCGAAGACGGCGTCGCGCTCGTGGATCCGCTCGCCCTCTCGGGTTCGCTCCGCCCGCTGGTGGACGCGCTCGCAGCGGCCCGCGTCGTCGTCGGGCATGCGCTCTCGTCGGACTTGCGCATTCTAGCGGACGCGTTCGACACGCTGCCGCGTGAAGTATTCGATACGCAGGCGGCCGGGGCGTTCGCCGGCTACGGGCTGTCGATCTCGCTGCTCGATCTCGTGCGTGACCTGTGCGGCGTCACGCTGCGCAAGTCGCAGACCGTGAGCGACTGGAGCACGCGCCCGTTCACGCCCAAGCAAGTCGAGTACCTCGTCGACGACGTGCGCTATCTGTTCACGCTCGAGGACCGCTTGCGCGAGAAGCTCCGCGTGCGGGGACGCGAGGAGTGGGCCGAACAGGAGATGCGAGCGCTGGTCGACCTGCGGACGTACCGCAGCGACCCGCGGCGCCTCTACCTGCGCGTATCCGGGAATGCGCGCTTGAACCGCCGCGAACTCGGCGTGCTCAGCGAGCTCGCCTCGCTGCGCGACCGGTTCGCGCGCGAGCGCAACATCCCGATCAAGTACGTGCTGCCCGACGACGTCATGATCGGCCTGGTCCAGCTGCGCCCGCGGTCCGTCGAAGAGCTTTCGCAGCTGCGGCGTGTCGATGCGGGCACGCGCCGCAACCTCGGCGAGCGCATCGTGGAGGCCGTGCAGCGCGGAGAGCAGATCCCGGACGACGAGCTGCCGCCGCGCGCACCCAAGCCGCTCGGTCCGCAACGCGAGTCGCTGGTGTCGACCCTCGCCGTCCTGGTCAGCGCCATTGCCGCGGACAACGATCTGCCCACGACGTTGCTGCTCCCGCGCGCCGCGCTCGAACGCATCGCGCGCGAGTCGCCGCAGTCGCCGGACGAGCTCGGCGACGTTCTCGGCCTGACGACGTGGCGGCGGGAGCTCATCGTCGAGCCCGTCTGGGCGATGCTGACGGGCGAGTCCGTGCTGCGCGTTCGTGACTACCGGCGCGGCGAGCCGCGGACGACGATCGAGCGGCTGCCGCTCAGCGACGAACCGGCGGCGACGGACTAGGCGGCGCGGGCGGCGGCATCGCCGGACCCAGGCGCGGCGCGGGCGCGGCGGTCGCGCCGGGAGCCGGTGAGGCGGCGGGCGCGGGCGAGGTGCCCGGGACGGGCGACGTGCCGGGTGCCGCCGGACGTGCCGAAGGTGCCGGGGACGGCTGCGCGGCGAGATTCTTCGCGATCACGGTGTTGTACTTGATCTGCGTGAGGCAGTTCTCGCCCGCGCTCTTGCCGCGCAGGCCGGGCCAGTTCGTGCACTGGGTGAGGAGCATGTTCGCGCGATCGAGGTCGCGCTGCCAGTTGCCGATGTGCAGATCGTGCTCGGCGGGTGCGCGCATCGAGAGCAGGTACGCCTCGTTGACCAGATGCATCTGCGAGTCGCCGCACGACGCGTTCGCCGCGAGGCCTGCGACCGCGGAGTCGTAGCGCGCCTGCGCCGACGCTGAATCTTGTGTCGCGGCCTTCTCGTAGTCCAGCGCGCGGTAGCAGGCTGCGACGGACTGGGCGGCTGCCGGCTGCGGCACCGCCAAGGCGGCACCCGCGCCGGCGAAAACGGCCACGAGGGCGAGGGACAACGCGGGACGGCTTGCTCGGCTCACCCTCGCTTGGTTCCCAAACTCGACCCGCGGCATACGCGTCCCGCACAAACCTATCCGAGCCCGCAGTCGCCTTCGGCCCATTGCCGGGCAGTCTATGGGACCTTCTCGAGGAGCCGAAAGAACCGGGCGACGCGGGTCGCGTCGTACGACGGGTCGGCGGCGATCTCGCGCTGCGTCCACGCGCGAACGGCGTCGAAGTCCACGTCGGCCGCGCGTGCTCGCGCGACGGCGAGCGCCACCTCGAGGGCCGTGCGGTCGCCCCAAGCCCAGTAATGGAGGAAGCGGTCGCGCACCACGTCCGTCGGCGTGTAGACGTGGAGCATCGCGGCCCCGCGCCGCTCGGTGCGCCAGCTGGTGACGTACTCGCGGCCGATCGCCAGCGGACCGATCGGAAACGCCAGCGCGTACGGCAGGGTGGGGTGACGGTAATGCCCTTCGGCGACCCACGCGTAGCCGAGCGTCGCCAGCGCGCGGTCGACGATGTGCGGCGCCGCGCCGACCTCGACCACGAAGTCCACGTCGAGCGACTGATACAAGTCCGGCACGTAGTAGGCTGCAGCGCTCCCGCCGCACAGCACGGCGGTTTCTCCCGCGGCGGCGAGCACCGTGCACGCCGCGAACGCGAGATCGACCAGCGAGCAGTCGGCCGCGAGGATCACAGCGGCTTGCCGATGCGGCGCGGCCGCTCGCGGGCCCGGCGTGCGCGTTCCACGACCTCGGGATAGGCCGCGCCGAGCCGCTCGAGCAGCGCGCGCAATTCGACCGCACCGTACCACCGGCGGTTCAGGACCACGATCCGCGTCGTGCCCACCGGGCGCGACACGACGACGCCCGCGCGCTCGAGCGCGATGACGACGCGGTGCACCGCGTTCGGGCTGGTCTCGACCTGGCGCGCAAGCTCGCGCACGTGGAGCCCGTTCTCGGAGAGAGCGAGGCGAATGAGGATCCGGTCGCGGGTTGCCGTGCCGAAAACGGCCGGCCGCAGGTCGTCGCGCCGCACCGGCAGACTGTCCCAAGAAACGGCACGATTGTCAACGATTTGGGGACGGCCGGCGAGAGCAGGCCGGGACCGTCTCGCCGAACGCGTCCGGCAAATGACCCAGGCGCATCCGAACAGCTTTTCCGCGCGCGACACGCTGCGCGTCGCCCCGCCGAGCGGCTCGGGACAGCCTCGCTCGTACACGTACTTCCGCCTGGGCGCGCTCGACGCGTCGTACGACCTGGCGACGCTCCCCTACTCGCTCAAGATCCTGCTCGAGAACCTCGTGCGCTTCGAGGACGGGCGTTCCGTCACGCGCGCCGACATCGACGCCCTCGCGTCGTGGCAGCCCGGCGCGAAGACGTCCAAGGAGATCGCGTACCGTCCCGCGCGCGTGCTGCTGCAAGACTTCACGGGCGTGCCGTGCGTCGTCGACCTGGCGGCGATGCGCGACGCGATCGCGTCGTTCGGCGGCGATCCCAAGCGCATCAACCCGCTGCAGCCCGTCGAGCTCGTCATCGATCACTCGGTCCAAGTCGACGCGTGGGGCTCGTCCGACGCGTTCGAAAAGAACGCGGAGCTCGAGTTCGCGCGCAACGGCGAGCGCTATGCGTTTCTCAAATGGGGCCAGTCGTCGCTCGACGGATTCCGCGCGGTGCCGCCCGACACCGGGATCGTGCACCAGGTCAACATCGAATTTCTCGCGCGCGTCGTGTTCGGCGCGGGCGGCGCGGGCGAACCGCATCCCGCCGGCGCGACCGTCGCGTATCCGGACACGGTCGTCGGCACCGACTCGCACACGACGATGGCGAACGGTCTGGGCATACTCGCGTGGGGCGTGGGCGGCATCGAGGCGGAAGCCGCGATGCTCGGGCAGCCCGTGACGATGCTGATCCCCGACGTGATCGGCTTCAAGATCACCGGCAAGCTGCGTGAAGGCGTCACGGCGACCGACCTCGCGCTGCAGATCACGCAGATGCTGCGCCGCAAGGGCGTGGTCGGCAAGTTCGTCGAGTTCTACGGCAGCGGGCTCTCGCAGTTGCCGGTCGCGGACCGCACGGTGATCGGCAACATGTCGCCCGAGTACGGCTCGACCGTCGCCATCTTCCCGATCGACGCGCTCACGCTCGACTACCTTCGCCTCACCGGACGCAGCGCCGAGCAGATCGCGCTCGTCGAAGCGTATGCGAAGGCGCAAGGCATGTTCCGCACCGACGATTCGGCCGAGCCGCGCTTCACCGACACGCTCGCGCTCGATCTCGGCGAGGTGGTGCCGAACCTCGCCGGCCCGCGCCGGCCGCAGGATCGCGTCGCGCTGACCGACGTGAAGACGGAGTTCGCCCGCGCGCTCGGCGAGTGGCAGACCGCGCGCACCGCGAAGGCGCCGGCATCTGCATCGAGCGGCGGGGGCACCGCGGTGGCGATCGACCCGCGCACCGAGCTGTCCGACGGCGCCGTGGTGATCGCGGCGATCACGTCGTGCACCAACACGTCGAATCCCGCGCTGCTGATCGCCGCAGGACTGCTCGCGAAGCGCGCGGTCGAGAAGGGCTTGTCGGCCAAGCCGTGGGTCAAGACGTCGTTCGCGCCCGGCTCCAAGGTGGTGACGGACTACATCGAGCGCGCGGGCTTGTGGTCCGCTCTCAACCGGCTCGGCTTCAACCTCGTCGGCTACGGCTGCACGACGTGCATCGGCAACAGCGGTCCGCTGGCCGAGGACGTGGCCAAGCAGGTCGCCGACGACGATCTCATCGTCGCCGCCGTGCTGTCGGGAAACCGCAACTTCGAAGGGCGCATCCACCCGCAGGTTCGCGCGAACTACCTCGCGTCGCCGCCGCTGGTCGTCGCGTACGCGCTGGCGGGACGGATGGACGTCGACCTGACGACGGAGCCGCTCGGCCGTACGCCGACCGGCGAAGACGTGTACCTGCGCGACGTCTGGCCCTCGAGCGCCGACGTCGAGGCGACGATGGCGTCGGCGGTGTCCGACGCGCTGTTCCGCGCGCGCTACGCCGACGTCTTCGAAGGCGACGCACGCTGGGCGCAGATGAACGTCCCCGCCGGCGAGCGCTACGCGTGGGACGAGCACAGCGAGTACGTGAAGCGCCCGCCGTACTTCGACGGCATGGAGAAGCAGCCGCAGGCCGTCGCCGACATTCGGGGCGCACGCGTGCTCGCCGTGCTCGGCGACTCGGTGACGACGGACCACATCTCGCCGGCCGGCAACATCGCGAAGAGCTCGCCCGCGGCGAAGTATCTGATGGCGCACGGCATCGAGCCGGCCGACTTCAACTCGTACGGTGCGCGGCGCGGCAACCACGAAGTGATGGTCCGCGGCACGTTCGCGAACATCCGGCTGCGGAACGCGCTCGTTCCCGGCGTGGAAGGCGGCGTGACGCGCTACTTGCCGGCGAACGAGCAGATGTCGATCTTCGACGCGAGCGAGAAGTACCGCGCCGACGGCACCCCGCTGATCGTGCTCGCCGGGAAGGAGTACGGCAGCGGCAGCTCGCGCGACTGGGCGGCGAAAGGCCCGTACCTGCTCGGCATCAAGGCGGTCATCGCGGAATCGTTCGAACGGATTCACCGCTCGAACCTCATCGGCATGGGCATCCTCCCGCTGCAGTACGTGGACGGCGCGACGCGCGAAAGCCTCGGCCTGACCGGCGAAGAGACGTTCGCGATCGAAGGCGTCGCCGCGAAGCTGGAGCCCGGGATGACCGTCGGGGTGACCGCGACCGCGGTGAACGGCGAGACGAAGCGGTTCGGCGCGCTCGTGCGCATCGACACGCCGGACGAGGCGGAGTACTACCGCCACGGCGGCATCCTGCAGTACGTGCTGCGGTCGCTCGCAACGGCGTGACGTGATCGCGCGGCCCGCGGCGTTCGACCTCACGCTCGCGGACGTCGATGCCGCGGCCGCGCTCGTCGCGCCGCTCGTGCCGCCGACGCCCGCCTTTCGCTGGCCGCTGCTGTGCGAGCGATACGGCGTCGACCTGACGCTCAAGCACGAGAACCACACGCCGCTCGGCGCGTTCAAAGTGCGCGGCGGGCTGACGTACGTCGACGCGCTGCGCCGGCGTGCGCCGCATGTCGAGCGCGTCGTGACGGCGACGCGCGGCAACCACGGGCAGAGCATCGCGTTCGCCGCGTCGCGTGCGGGTCTGCGCGCGACGCTCGTCGTGCCGCACGGCAACTCGCCGGAGAAGAACGCCGCGATGCGCGCGCTCGGAGGCGAGTTGATCGTGCACGGTCGCGACTTCGATGAAGCGCGCGCATACGCAAGCGCGCTCGTCGCGTCGGACCCGCGCGCGGAGTACGTGCCGTCGTTTCATCGCGACCTCGTCGCCGGCGTCGCGACGTACGCGCGCGAGCTCTTCGGCGCCGGAACGTTCGACGCGGTCTACGTGCCGATCGGTCTGGGGTCGGGCATCGCGGGGACGATCGTCGTGCGCGATCTTCTCGGCTCGAGCACGGAGATCATCGGCGTCGTCTCCGAGCGCTTTCCCGCCTACGCGCGCTCGTTCGCGCGCGGTGCCGTCGTCGAAGGTGAGCCTGGGTCGTCGATCGCCGACGGCGTCGCGTGCCGCGTGCCCGACGCAGCCGCTCTCGCGGTCATTCGCCGGGGCGCCGCCCGCATCGTCGAGGTCTCCGACGACGCGGTGCGCGACGCGATGCGCGCGCTGTTCACCGATACGCACAACGTCGCCGAGGGGGCCGGCGCGATCGCGATCGCCGCGGTTGCCGCCGAGCGCGACCGCCTGCGTGGCGCGCGGGTCGCCGCGGTGCTTTCCGGCGGAAACGTCGACGCGGCGGTATTCGCAGGCGTCCTGGCGTAGTTCGCCGGGACCATGCTCGCATCGTCCACCTTCGGAGCCGTCGTGCTCGCCGCCGCCGTCGCGACGGGACCCGCCGGCTCAGCTTTCTACGCGCCGCCGAGCCCGCTGCCGGCCGCGGCGCACGGCGACGTGATCTGGGCGCGTCCGCTCGCGACGGCGGCGGCGCTCCCGAGCGCGGCGTCCAACACGCTCGTGCTGTACCATACGATGTCTGCGACCGGCGCGGACCGCGCCGTGTCCGGCACGGTCGCCGTCCCGAAGGGCACGCCGCCCGCGGGCGGGTGGCCGGTGATCAGCTGGGCGCACGGCACGACCGGCGACGCGCCCGCGTGCACGCCGTCGCTCGACGGCCCCGATGCGCCGGCGCACGACTACCTCGGGCCGATCGAAACCGTCCTCGACGGAGCGGTCGCGCGCGGGTACGCGGTGGTGCAGACGGACTACGAAGGTCAAGGGACGCCGGGCGTGCAGCCGTATCTGGTCGGCGCCGCCGAGGCGCACGACATGATCGACATGGTGCGTGCCGCGCGCCAGATCGCGCCGCAGCTCTCGACGCGCTGGATCGCGATGGGCCACTCGCAGGGCGGCCACGCCGTGCTGTTCGCCTCCGCGCTCGCACCGGCGTACGCGCCTGATCTGCAGCTCGCCGGCGCCGTCGCCGAAGCGCCGGCCGCGTACATCTCGCCGTTCATCGCGTCGATGGCGAAAGCGACCGCGCCGACGCCCGCGTTCGCGTTCGCCGCGCTCGTCATCGAGGCTGCGCCGGCCATCGATCCGTCGGTGAAGCTCGAGAACATCCTCACGCCGCAGGCGCTCGCGCTGCGCTCGCAGATTCACGACCGCTGCTCGGGCGCGCTCGCTCGTGCCGACTCGTGGGGCGGGCTCGCACCGGCGTCGGCGTTCCGCAGCGACGCGAATCTGGCGCCGCTGCTCGCCTTCGCCGCGCGTAGCGACGCGGCGGGGCTCCATCCCGCGGTGCCCCTGTTCATCGTGCAGGGCAGCGCGGACACGACGGTGCCGAAGACGTCGAGCGACGCGCTGGACAAAGCGCTGTGCGCGAGCGGCGCGAGCGTTCGCTACGACGTGTACGGCGGGCTCACGCACCGTCAAGTCGTTCCGGCGTCCGCGAGCGAAGCGCTCGACTGGGCAGGTGCGCGCATCATCGGGACTCCGGCCTCGTCGAACTGCGGCTCGGCGCCCACGCTGCACGGCGCGTAGCGCGCGCGTATGCGGCCCAGGGTCTTGCCGCGGTTGGCGGGTACAAGCGAGCGATGATCCCACGTCAGGTCGCGATCCTCTCGTTCGAAGGGCCGGACCGGTACGCATCGATCGGCGGTCTCGCGACGCGCGTGACGCAGCTCGCGCGCGCCCTCGGGGCGCGCGGGCACGACGTCCAGCTGTTCTTCGCCGGCGATCCGCACGGCGAGCCGGTGGAGCCGAGCGATCCCGGCGTCACGCTGCGGCGCTGGTCGCAATGGATCTCGCAGCAGCACCCGCGCAACGCGTACGACGGCGAGGCAGGCAAGGTGCGCGACTGGGAGACGAGCCTGCCGCGCTGGATCGTCGACGAGATGCTCGCACCGGCGCAGGCCGCAGGCGAGCGCGTCCTCGTGATCTGCGAGGAGTGGCAGACGGCGAACGTCGCGATCGCGATCGATCGAGCAGCGCGCGAACGCGGCGTGCGTTCGGCCCTCACACTGATGTGGAACGCGAACAACACATACGGCTTCGAGAAGATCCACTGGCCGACGCTCACGCGCGCCGCCGCCGTCACGGCGGTCAGCAAGTACATGAAGTTCGAGCTGGCGCAGTGGGGCGTCGCCGCGCTGGTCATCCCGAACGGGATCGATGCGGGGCTGCTCTCCGGCGCGGACGCGGAGCAGACGCAGGCGATTCGCGCGGCGTTCGGCGCGCGGCCGACGTACGTCAAAGTCGGCCGGTTCGACCCCGACAAGAACTGGCTGCAGGCGATCGATGCGCTCGCCGAGGTGCGCGAAGCGGGGATCGACGCGCGGCTGATCGTGCGCGGCGGGAAGGAACCGTACGGCGACGTCGTGCTCGGCCGGGCGCGCGAGCGCGAGCTGACGGTGTGCCGGATGGACTACGAAGGGACGGACTGGCGCGAGCTCGCGGCGCGGCTCGCGACCGTCGACTGCGCGGTCGTGCACGTGCGCGCGTTCCTCGAAGAAGCGACGCTGTACGCGCTCTACGCCGCCGCCGACGTCGTGCTCGCGAACAGCGGCAAGGAGCCGTTCGGGCTGGTCGGGCTCGAAGTGATGGCGGCAGGCGGCATCGTCGTGTGCGGTGCGACGGGCGAAGAGTACGCCGAGCCGTTCGTCAACGCGATCGTGTGCGATACCGGTGACGGGCGCGAGCTGGCGACGTATCTGCAGGCGTTGCACGACGACCCGCAGCTCGCCGAGCAGCTCCGCGCGAACGGTGCCGAGACGGCGCACCGCTACACCTGGGACAGCGTGCTCGACTCGATGGCGCGCAAGATCGCGTACGTCGACGCGATCCAAAGATAGCGCGTGCCGGTCCTCCTCGTGACGGGCGGCAGCCGCGGGATCGGGGCTGCCGTCGCGCGGCGCGCGGCGGCCGCAGGCTACGACGTCGCGCTCACATACGCGCAGGATCGGGACGCCGCGCACGCCGTCGCACGCGACGTCGAAGCCGCGGGCCGGCGGGCCGTCGTCGTGCAAGCCGACGTCGCGAACGAAGCAGACATCGTCGCGGCGTTCGACGCGGCGGATGCGCTGGGCGCGCTCGACGCCGTCGTCGTCAACGCGGGGCTCACCGGGCGGTTCACGCGCGTCGACGAGCTCGATGCGGCGACGCTCGAGCGCGTGCTCGGCGTCAACGTCGCGGGCGCGTTCTTGACCGCCCGCGAAAGCGTGCGACGTATGTCGACGGCGCGAGGCGGCTCCGGCGGCGCGATCGTCCTGATCTCCTCGCGCGCCGCGGCGCTCGGCTCGCCCGGCGAGTACGTGCACTACGCCGCATCGAAGGCGGCCGTCGACACGCTCGCGCGCGGCTTAGCAAAGGAAGTTGCCCGCGAGGGCATTCGCGTGAACGCGGTCGCGCCCGGTTTGATCGACACGGAGATCCATGCGCGCGGCGGGCGTCCGGAACGCGTCGCCGCGATCACCCCGACCGTGCCGATGGGCCGCATCGGCACGCCCGAGGAAGTCGCCGATGCCGCGTTGTGGCTCGCTTCACGGGATGCGGCGTACGTGACGGGCGTGGTTCTGGACGTCTCCGGCGGCCGCTGACGCGCGCGTCGACGAACGTCGACGCGCGTTGACGCGTCGACGCGCGCGTAAGCACGGGAACTTAACCATACAAAGCGTGTACGGGTCACAGTTTGCGGCTATGGTGATACCGCACGGTTGGCGCCCGCCGAGTATGGTGTCTTGGGGGTGAGGGCGCACCCACGGTACGTCCGGTCGGCTTTTCAGAGCCGGGCGGCGGGCTCGCGTTACGAGCTCTCGGCGTTCAATCGCCGCCGTTTCCGTTCGGAGTCTCTTCACGGATGAAGCGTATACTCTCCAGCGCACTCGTCGCAGCCTTCGCGCTGACGGCGTGCGGCGGCTCGCACGGCACCGATTCAGCGGTCCCTGCGAAATCGGTCTCGGCCGCAAAGCACGTGCGGCACCTCAAGAGCGACAAGAAGCCGCTCTACGTCCTCGGCGGGTCGCCGGCAGCAGCCTTGTTCAGCCTCACGCTGGACCTGCTCGACGCGCCGCTCGTCGGGGCAACCGCGGCGAACGCGCAGTTCAACGCGGGCATCATCGGCGTCGATGCCATCGACGGTAACGGTGATTCCTGGCAGCTCATCGCCAACGACACGCCGCAAGTCGTCAACCTCATCGCCCTGCAGAGCACCGCGCTCAACATGGGCAACGGCACGCTGCCGTCGGGCACGTACCCGTCGATCCAGCTGCTGCTCGATCCGTCGACGACGTCCGTCGTCTACAACGGCCAGACGTACCCGGTCGAGTTCGTCGACCCCAACCATCCGTGGTGGGACCCGACGCAGACGATCGAGGCCGTCAACGTCCCGCTGACCGTCTCCGGTTCCGACGGGCAAAACGTGACGGCGACGCTGGACTTCAACGTCTTCCAGTCGGCGAACCTGACCAACGGTATCGTCTACCTCACCCCGACGGTCGCCGGCGGCATCGGCTCGCCCTCGATCAACGGCAGTGTCGTGAACGCCGCCGGTGCGCCGGTTTCGAACGCGACGGTGATCGCGACGGACGCGCAAGGAAACGTCGCCAACACGACGATCACCGGCGCGGACGGCTCGTTCCACCTCCACGGCATCAACACGGGCTCGTACACCGTGAGCATCGCCAACACGTACACGACCATCGCGGGCGTGACGGTGACGGCCTCGGGCAACGATGCTGCCTCGAATCCGGCCCCCACGAGCGTGGTGGTTGGACCGAACGGAGTCTCTCTCAACCCCATCAGCGACTAGCGCAGGAGCTCAGATGCCGGACACAACGGGCGGTGTGTTCGTCGCCGACTCACTACGTGATGCTCGCGTCGCGTTGAGAGCGGCGATGTACGACGCCGCAAATGAGCTGCTCGAAGGATGTGAGGATTGGCCCGCGGAGTTCCGCGAGCCGGCCGTCATCCTCAAGGCCGAGACGATCGGCCGCCGCGACCCCATCGGCGCGGTGAGCTACCTGACGACGATCGAAGATCTGGTCACCTCCCCGGACGGAAGCTTCGCTCTCGCACTCCAATTCGGCAAGGCGCACGCATCGCTGCGTGCCTACTCCCAAGCGGAACGGCGATATGCGGAGGCGCGCGCGATGGCGCACGCGGTTCCGAACGGACTTCATACCATGGCGTATCACGATCTGCGGATGCGGTGGTTCCGTCGCGAATGCGACCCCTCCGCGCCGGAAGTACAGCTCGCGATCACGCATCCCGATCCGAGCCTTGCGTCGGGGGCCTACGCCTTCCGCGCCTGGCTGCACGCGGGCCGGGAAGACTACGACGCGCACATCGCGGACCTGTGCCGCGCCGTCGGGTTCGCAACGTCCACGGACGCTTCCGATCTCGACCTCGCGACCATAGCGCCCTCGATCCACGCGTTGGCCCAAGTCGGGCTCGAAACGGCGAACGCAGACGCGGTCGCGGCAGCACGCCGCGCCTCCGACGCGATCGCCTGGACCCCCGACCTCGGCGTCAGCCACTACTTCACGATCCGCGCGTTCGGCTGGGATGCCTTCATGCGCGGACGCGCCGGCGAAGCGCAGTGGGCGTTCAAAGACGCTCGCATGCGGGCTCCGGCAGTGACGTGGCGGGTGATGTCCCACCTCGACCGCGCGTACGTCGCGCGCATCTCGCGCAACGAGTTCTGGACCGCAGAAGAGCTCGCCCAAGCGGATGCGCTCGCCTACGACGTGCGCTGGGGTGAGACGCACGGCGAGGAGCGCCAAGTGCTCGTCATGCTCGCGGTGCTGCATGCACCGACCGATGCGCCTCGCGCGCAGCGGTATGCCTCGATGTACTCCCAGCTCGGTACCGAGAATGTCGATCCGTCGCTCGCCCTGTACAAGGACCCGCGCGCGGCCGGCTTCGAGAACTACGCGGTGGGACGCATCGAACAGACCCTCGGACGGCGCGAGCCGGCGATCGCAGCGCTCAAAACGGCGTACGATGCGTTCGAACGGGCCTCGTTCCACTACCGAGCTTCCGTCACCGCAGCCGCGTTGGCGGAGCTCACCGGCGAAGACGCATGGCGACAAGCGAGCCAAGAGCACGCAAGCCGCTATCCGGACTCGCCCCTGACGACCTTCGCCGAAGCGGCGCAGGCTCGCGGAGACGCGATGCCCGCGCAGCTCTCACCTCTGCAACGCCAGATCGCTACGGCGCTCTGGAGCGGTGCCGAGCCGGCGGAGCTGTCCAAGCGCTTCAGCCGGAGCGCGTACACGATCGACAACCAGATCGGCGCAGTCTTGCGCGCGTTCGGGGTCGAGTCGCGGCGCGAGCTGGCCGACGAAGCGCGACGCCGCGGCCTGCTTTAGCAGCCGCGGGCCGGCCGTCGCCCGAGTGCGGACCCCCCGCCACACTCGGGCGCCGGCCGACAAACGTCGGACCGGCAGCGATCCGGTCGACGTACGCTTTCGAACGTGATATACTGACGTGTCGCGCATTCGCGTGACCACCACTCGCGCGATCTTTCGAACGAACGAACGACGATCGACCTCGCGCTCGCTTTCGAAAGAATCGATGCAACCGACATTTGACTCGCTGGGCCTGAGCCCGGCGCTCCTTCGCGCCGTGCGCCGCCTGGGTTTCACCGAGCCCACGCCGGTCCAAGCCGGCGCGATTCCGCCGGCGCTCGAGGGACGCGACGTCCTCGCCAGCGCGCAGACGGGCACGGGAAAGACCGCCGCGTTCGGCATCCCGCTGCTGCAGCGCATCGCGGCGCTCCCTCGGGGAAGACGCACGCGCTGATCCTCGCGCCGACGCGCGAGCTCGCGGCGCAGATCGCATCGCACCTCGGCGAGCTCGCGCAAGGCGGCGGCGTGCGCATCGCGACGGTCTACGGCGGCGTCGGGTTCGGCCCGCAGATCAACGCCTTCGCGCGCGGCACCGACGTCATCGTCGCGACGCCCGGACGCCTCCTCGATCTGATCGCGCAGGGCGCGGCGCGCCTGGACAACGTGTCCGTCCTCGTCCTGGACGAAGCGGACCGCATGCTGGACATGGGCTTTCTGCCCGCGGTGAAGCGCATCGTCGCGCGGGTGCCGCGCGAGCGCCAGACGCTGCTGTTCTCCGCAACGATCGCGCCCGAGGTCGAGAAGCTCACCCGCGAGCTGATGCACGACCCCGTGCGGGTCGAGACGACGCCTCGTTCGTCCTCGACCGCTGCCGAAGGGATCACGCATACGGCGTACACGGTCGATCAGCAGCGCAAGACCGACCTGCTGGTCGAACTGCTGAAGGACAACGCGATCTACAGCGCCATCGCCTTCACGCGCACGAAGGCCCGGGCGAACCGCCTGGCCGCCGCGCTGGACAAGCACGACGTGCGCGCCGAACGCATCCACGGTGACCGCTCGCAGGCGCAGCGCACCCGCGCACTGGCCGACTTCAAGCGCGGCAAGCTGCGCGTGCTCGTCGCGACGGACGTCGCCGCGCGCGGCATCGACGTCGCCGATCTCGGACACGTGGTCAACTTCGACGTCCCGATGGTCCCCCAGGACTACATCCACCGCGTCGGGCGCACCGCGCGCGCGTCGTCGACCGGCGATGCGATCACGTTCGTCTCACGCGAGGAAGAGCCGCTGTTCCGCGACATCGAGAAAGCCGTCGGACGCCGCATCGACCGCTCCAAGGTTCCGCAACGCCTCGCGGCGCTCAAGCGCTGACGGGGTAAAGGTCGCGGCGTGACGCCGCAGCGGATCTCCAGCGCGAACGATCGATGATCGCACACCTCGCGCTGGCGGTCGCGCTCGACGCCGCGCCGCCGATCCTTCGCCCGGCGACACCGGCCGCGCGCGCCGCGCGCTACGTTCGCCTGCAGCTCGACATCGTCGCGGAAGGCGTGCCGGGTCACGGCGAGATCATCGTCGACCGCACGACCGGACGGTTCGTGCGGCGATTCGACGCGGGCCCGGTCTCCGATCGCGACGGCTGGGACGGCACCACGATCTGGCATGCCGACGCAACCGGGATGCCGCGCGCGGAAGGCAACTCCGATCAGCGCGCCGAGGTGATCGCGTGGTCGCGCCTGCTCGCGCAGGCGAGTTCCGTGCCGGCCCCGCCGAACGCGACGCCGGCGCGCGCTCCCGACGTCACCGTCGACGCGCTCGGCGAGACGACGTCGGCGACGCTCCACGTCGGCCCGTGGACCGAGCGCGTCGTGTTCGGCGGCTATCGCTCCGACGACGGCTTCGCGCTGCCCGCGTCGATCACCGACACATCGCAGAACGGCACGTGGACCGCGCACGTCGCCGGCCTCGACATGCCGCACAGCGTGCCGCCCGCGACGTTCGCACCGCCCGCGCCGCCCGACGACGCCTCGCTGCACGGCGTCGCCACGCTGCCCGTCTTGCCGGGAACCGGCTATCCGCTGGTTTCGGTGTCGATCGGCAGCGGGCCGCCGATGCGCTTCGTGATCGACACCGGCGGTCAGAACGCGATCTCGACGCAAGCCGCACGCCGTGCGGGGCTCACCGTCGTCGGCGCGGGCAAGGTTTCCGGCGTCGGCACGAGCCTGGCGGACGTCGCGTTCGCCTGGGCTCGCAGCGTGCACGTCGGTGCCGCGGAGATGCGCGATCAGCCGTTCGTCGTGCTCGACCTCGGCGACGGTCCGATCGACGGCATCCTCGGCTACGAGCTGCTCGCGCGCTTTGCGGCGCGCATCGATCTCGTTCGCGGGCGCGTCGAGCTCGCGCGGGATGTGCACGACCTCGCGCCGGGCGGAACCGCGGTGCGCATGGTGTTCGACGACCGGCAGCCGCAGGTCGACGGCGCGCTCGACGGCTTTCCGGGCGCGATGACGATCGATACCGGCAGCGTGGGCTCCGTCGACGTCGAGTCACCGTTCGTCACGGCGCACGACCTGCGCTCGCGCATGCACGTCCTCTCCGGCGGGTCCGTGCAAGGGATCGGCGGTTCGGCGCGCGGCGTCGTCGCGCGCGCCAAGGAGCTGCGGCTCGGCGCGCTGGCGCTCGACAACCCGACCGTGTTCCTGAGCGAGGAGCGGAGCGGCGGCTACGCCGACCCGACGATCGCCGCGAACGTCGGCAACCAGGTGCTGCGCCACTTCGCGCTGGTTCTCGACTACCGCGACGCGACGATCCACTTCGAGTCGCCGTCGCCGTGACTACGGCGACGCGGACGGCGTCGCCGGCGGTGAAGACGATGACGGCGCTGCGAACGACGGGTCGCCGAGCTGCCAGAACAGGAACGACATCTCGTCGGTCGCGAGCGACTGGGCTTGGGCGCGCGAGCTGCCCAGGTAGCCGTGTCCCGCGTCGTAGTCGACGCGCAGCAGCACCGGCTTGCCGCTCGACGTCGCGGCCTGCAGACGCGCCGCGAACTTCGCGACGATCCATGGCGCGACGCGCGGGTCGTTCGCGCCGGTGACGGCGAGCACCGCAGGATACGGCACGCCGTCTTTGACGTGCACGTACGGGTCGGTCGCGTAGAGCGCATTCCAGCCCGTCCGGTTGGTGATCGAGCCGAACTCGGGGATGTTGGCGGGGCCGCCTTCCGCGAACTCGTCGCGGACCGGGTTCGTGTCGCCGACGACGTCGAGCGCCGCAGCCCACAGTTCGGGATGCTGCACGATCGCGTTGCCGATCGTCACGCCGCCCGCGCTCGTGCCGCTGCCCGCCAGCTTGGCACTCTGTGTGTACTGATGCGCGATCAAGTAGCGCGCACAGCCGATGAAGTCGTCGACGGTGCGCTGCTTCGTCGCGATGTGCGCGCCGAAATGCCAGTTCTCGCCGAGCTCGCCGCCGCCGCGCGGATGGCACTCGGCGTAGATGCCGCCGCGTTCGAGCCACGCCAAGCGCACGGGCGAGAAGCTGGGCCGGATCACGATGCCGTATGCGCCGTAGCCGTCGAGCCACGTGGGATGCGTGCCGTCGAGCACGGCATCCTTCCGCATGACGATCGAGAGCGGCACCAGCGTGCCGTCGGCGCTGGTCGCGAACACTTCGCGCGACGTGATCGATGAGTAGTCGACCGGCGATTTCGCACGCAGACGCGTGTCGGTCGCCGCGCTCGCGCTCGCCGTACGATACCAGCGCGGCGACTGTGTCCACGACGTCAGCTCGAACGTGGCGCCGCGCGCGAGCGGATCGGTGGCGATGCTGCTCATCGCGCCAACGAACGGCAACGGCACGTCGCGCACGGTGCCCGGGCGCCCGTCCGGCCGCACCGCGAGCAGCCGCAGCTTCGAGATGCCGGCCTCGAGGTCGCGCAGGTAGACGCCGTCGGCCGCGAGCGACGCATCCTCGATCACGCGCGACGACTCCGCCGCGGCGACGCGCGCCGTCGCGAGCGAACCGGAGCGGAGGTCGAGGGCGAGCAGGCGGTGGCGCGGCGCGTTCTTGTGCGAGGTGAGGTACAGGGTGTCGCCGGCCGCCACGGCGCCGGTGACGTCGTCTTGGTATCCCGCGATCTTGCGCCACGGGGCGTGCGCGCCGACGGCGCTCGATGCAGGCGCAGCGTAGACGGCGATCTCGTTCTGCACGCCGTGCGCGATCGTGGCGATCGCCCACGGCGTGCGCGGCGACACGGAAACGATCGCGGCGTCTTCGGGCGCGAACGGAATGTCGCGCCGCACGTTCCAGCCGAACACGGCGGGATCGCGGTCCGGTTCGCGTCCGAGCACGTGCAGGCGCGCAACGCCCTGCGTGTCCTTCTCCGATTGCGGCGCGTTCGGCGACGGCTTCGGCGTTCGGAAGTAGTAGAAGGAGCGGCCGTCATCGCGCCACGACGGCGCGATGTAGATCGCCCGGTCGATCACGTCCGGGAGCAGCCTGCCGGTGCGTACGTCGAGCACGTGCAGCACGGTCTCCTCCGAGCCGCCCTCCGACGTGCCGATCGCGACGTACCGCCCCGTCGTCGACGGCGAGACGTAGTCGAACGAGTAGTGCTGCTTGCGCGAGCGCGCGAAGCGGTCGGGATCGAAGAGCATGCGTTCCGGACCGCCGGCGATCGCGCGCGCGTACAGACGCGTCGAGTTCGCGCCCGGCGGGCGCTTTTCGTAGAAGTACGTGCCGCCCGCCGGATCGACGCCGCCGAGCGTCTCGGTCGCGTTGTCGAGCTGCGCGATGCGCTTTGCGAGCGCGGCGCGGCCGGGCAGCGCGTCGAGCACCGTGCGCGTGTACGTGCTCTGCGCCCGCAAGTATGCGGCGAGGCCGCCGTCCTTGGGGTTCTCGAAGTAGCGGTACGGGTCGCGCACGGTCACGCCGAAGTGCGTCTCGGTGACCGGACGCACGGCCGGCGGCGCCGGCGGAGCCGGCAGCGCGCCGCTCGCGGCGAGCGTGAAGCCGAGCGCGACGAGCGCGAGACAGGACGCGAGGGGATGGATCAGCTGCTCGCGATCGCCGTGACGCGCTGGACGATTTCGTCGGCGTAGCGCGCGGCGTCGTCGTCCGACGCGCCCTCGGCCCACACGTTGACCGACGCCTCCGTCGCATCGGGCAGCACGAGCACCCACCCGTCGTGGCGCGGAAGCCGGATGCCGTCGAGCGTCTCGACCTTGCCGTTCCCGCCGTGCGCGGCCTCGTCGTGCAGCGAGCGCATCACCGCGCCCTTGCGGTCCCACGGGCACGGCACGACGCGCCCGGCGACGTGCCACGGCGGCAGCATGGCGACGAGCTGCGAGAGCGTCTGCTGTTCCGCCGCGAGCAGCTCCATGATCTTCGCCGTCGCGTAGATTCCGTCGAAGGCCGGCTGGAACTCCGGAAAGATCAGTTCGTAGTTCATCCCGCCGGCGAACGCGAGGTTCCCGCCTTCGCGCTCGGCGAGCGCCATGAGCGAACGCCGGTCGCTCCGCGTCCGCACGATCGTGGCGCCGTTGTCCGCGGCGATCTTCTCGACGACGGTCGGCACCGTGAGCGGCATCCCGATGCGTGCGCCCGGCTTCGCGCGCGCGACCAGCAGCACGAGCAGCGCCATCAGACGATTGCGCCCGACGATCTCGCCCGCGTCGTCGACGAGCGTCACGGTCTCACCGTCGGCGTCGATCAGGACGCCGAGATTCGCTTCGAGTGACGTGACGACGGAAGCGAGCTGCTGCAGATGGCGCTCGCGGTCCTCGCGGAACGTGCGTACCTTGCCCGCGTCGAAGTACGCGTTGAGCGCGATCTGCTCGACGCCCAGGCCGCCGAGGATCTGCGGCAGCACGATCGACGCGTTGCCGTACGCGTAGTCGATCACGATGCGGAAGTTCGCGCTGCGCAGCGCTTCGGCGTCGAGCGCCTGCACGAACGCGCCGGAGTAGCGCTCGAGCGCACGTGACGGGAAGTCGAGGCGCCCGACCTCGTCCATCGGCGTGCGCCGGAAGTCCTCGCGGAAGAAGAGGTTTTCGACCTTGCGCTCCGCGCCTTTGTCGATGCCGATGCCGGTGTGGTCGAAGAACTCGAACACGATCGCATTCGGATCGTCGGTGGCGACGCGCACGTGCACGCCGCCGTCGCTGCCCACCCGCACGGCATACCGCGCGAGCGGCAGCGGGTACGAGCGCAGGTCCAGCACGTTCACGCCGACCGCGAGCAAGCCGGAGATGATGCAGCGGTTCATGACGCGTGCGGCGGGGTGCGTGTCGCGGCTCGTCATGACGACTTGTCCGGGCTTGAGCGACGTTCCGAACGCCTGGCCGAGCTTGAGCGCGAACTCGGGCGTGATCTCGAGGTTCGCGAGGCCGCTGATGCCGCCCGAGCCGAACAGCGACCCGGGCCACTTCTGGCCGTAGATCAGCGACATCGACACGATGGAGCCGGCATTGACCCACTTGTCGGGCCACAGCTTGAGATGCGCGTTGACCGTCGCGCCCGCGCCGATCGTGCAGCCGCGCCCGATGACGCTGTTCTCGTTGACCTTCGCGCGCCGCTGGATCGTGTTGCGGTCGGCGACGGTGCAATCGTTCAGCGACGCCTCCTCGCCGACGTACACGTCTTCCCACAGCACGCTGCGGCAGACGGTCGCGCCGCGCTCGACGATCGTCCGGTCGCCGATCACCGACGGGCCCACGATCGTCGCGCCGTCGGCGATGCGCACGTCGCGCCCGATGACGACGGGTCCTTCGACGCGCGCGCCGGGCGCGACGCGCGAGCCTTCGCCGACGTGCACGAGAGAACTGTCGTCCTGAGCGTCTCGAAGGGTCCCGGGCAGCTTGATGCCGACCGCACCGGAAACGGCGTCGTAGTTCGCCTGCTGGTACTGTTCGAGGTTGCCGATGTCGGTCCAGTACGCGTCGATGATGTAGCCGCCGAGCTTCGCGCCGTCGCGCAGCATGTCGGGGAACAGGTCCTTGGAGAAGTCGTACACCTTGCCGCGCTGCATCCGGTCGAGGATGCCCGGCTCGAGCACGTAGATGCCCGTGTTGATCGTGTCGGAGAAGACTTCTCCCCACGAGGGCTTCTCGAGGAAGCGCACGATGCGGCCGTGCTCGTCGGTGACCACGACGCCGAACTCGAGCGGGTTCGTCACGCGCTGCAGCGCGATCGTGACATCGTTGCCTTGCTCGCGATGATGCTGCACGATCGCCGAGAGGTCCACGTCGGTCAGCGCGTCGCCGCTGATCACGAGGAACGTCTCGCCCGCGAGGAGGTCGTGCGCCATCTTGACCGCGCCGGCGGTGCCGAGCGGCGTGTCTTCGACGACGTAGTGCATCTTGACGCCGAGCGCGTCGCCTTCACCGAAGTACGACTCGATCTCGTCGGCGAGATAGTGCAGGGTGGAGACGACCTCGTCGAAGCCGTGCTGCTTGAGCAGTTCGACGATCAGCTCCATCACCGGCTTGCCGGCGACGGGCGCGAGCGGCTTGGGCCGGCGCGAGGTGAGCGGGCGCAGGCGCGAGCCCTCGCCTCCCGCCATCAAAACGGCTTTAAGCCCCACGGCGCTCCGCCCCGCTGCGCGCCCCCCATGCAAAGCATGGGTCCCCCCGGCGTGCGCGCGCGCGCGATACGGTGCGGGCGCGATTCCCCAAGGACGCGCGAAACGACGACATTGTGCTGGCTGTGATCATTGCACGCTTCCACGTGGGCGCAGTTCCCGCAGAGCGTCGCAGAGTTTGCTGAGACGCTCGTCGGACGGGAGCGCTTCGACGGGGACATCGAGTTTCCGGCGCCAGTTCGGGTACTGGCTCGAGGTCCCGGGGACGTTGACGGGTGCGCGTTCGCCGAGCACGTCGTCGAGCTGCGCCATGACGATCGCACTCGGTGCGGCGGCCAGGTAGCGGTTGGCCGCGATGACCACGGCGGCGTCGTCGAACCGGAGTTCCGGATCCAGGTCGCCGTGCGCGATCAGCGCGTCGAGCAGGGTGCTGCGGTCGCGCTCGCGGGCGACGCGCTCCGCTTCCGCGGGCGTCTCGAGCAGGCCGAGGCGGTCGCGCAGCTCGACGTCCTCGCCGCGCAGCCAAGCCGGGATCGTCGGAAGGTCGTGCGTTCCGGACGCGGCCAGAGCGGCTGCGGGGTACTCCTCGGGCGGAATGAACGTGCCGTCGTCGCGCCGCTCGAAGAAGAGGATGCGATAGGAGAGGATGCCCGTCTCTTCCATACGCTCGCGGAAGCCTTCGGGCACGGTGCCGAGATCCTCGCCGATCACCACGCAGCGCTCGCGGACGCTGGCCAGCGCGACGATGCCGCGCAGATCGTCGAGCGGGTAGCCGACGTACGTGCCGGCGCGCGGGTCGCCGCCGCGCGGGATCCAGTAGAGGCGCGCGAGCGAGAACGCGTGGTCGATGCGCAGCGCGCCGGCGTCGCGGCAGTTCGCCTGCACGAGCGACAGCAGCTCGCCGTATCCGCCTCGCACCAGCGCGCGCGGATCGAGCGGCGGGAGGCCCCAGTCCTGGCCGAGCGTGTTGAGCACGTCGGGCGGCGCGCCGACCGACACTTCGCCGACGTACGCGCCGGCGTCGGCCCACACGTCGGCGGCGTTCGCGTCCACGCCGACGGCGAGGTCTCGGTAGAGGTGGACGCCGTGCCGCGCTGCGTCGTCGGCGACCGCGGCGAGCTGCTCCGCGGCGAGCCACTGCACGTACATGGCGTAGCGCACCTCGTCGTCGGCGCCGGCCGCGAAGAGCGCGACGTCGGGCGACGTCGGCGTGCGCAGCGTTGCGGGCCACGCGGCAAGATCGCGGCCGTAGCGGGCGACCAGCGCCTCGAAGACCGCGAAGCGCGTGAGCGGCTCGCCTCGCGCGGCGCACCAGCTCTCGAACGCAGCGCTGCGGATCGCGCGGCGTTTGAGCGCCGCGAAGCATGCGCGCAGCACAGCGTCCTTGTACGCCGCGACGCTCTTGTAGTCGACGTAGCGCGCGTCGCGCGCAGCGGCGAGCGTTCCCGAGAGCGCATCCTTCGCGAGCGCGGCGCGCATCGGCGGCGAATCGTACTCCGGTACCTCGTCGACGGCGATGTACAGCCAGTTCAGCCAGATGCGCGACGAGGCCGCGTACGGGCTCGCAGCTTCCGGGTCGTCGCGAAACGTCGCGTGCAGCGGGTTGATGCCGACGTATGATGCGCCCCGGTCGCCGAGGAGCCGGCAGACGGCGCGCAGGTCCGCAAAATCGCCGATGCCGTGGTTGCGCTCGCTGCGCAGCGTGTAGAGCTGGACCGCGATGCCCCACGTGCGGCCGTGCGGGGGATGCGCGCGCTTCGGAACGACGGCCACGTGCATCGTCCGGCGTGCGTACGCCTCGACGGTGAGCGCCAGGCGGTGCAGGCCGAGCGGCTGCGCGCCGGCGAGCGTGACGCGCCGCGTGTCGTAGGTCGACTCGGCGCGGTGGTCCGCGAAGACGACCGGCGCGTCGCGCAGCGCGACCGTGCCTTCGTCGGTCGTCCCGTCGTCACGTGAGAGCGCCCAGCGCAGGGTCTCGGGCCAGCTCATCGCCGGCAGCGTGACGTCGACGGTCAGCGGATCGTGCTCGCGCAGCACGACCGCCGGCGCGACGAACTCGTGCGGTTCTTCGGCGAGCAGCTCTTCGAAGCGGGCGACGACCTCCGGCGCGGCGGTGCGCCGCGTGCCGAGCGCGTCGACGTACGAGCGCGCGACGCGCCGCTTCATCGTACGCGGCCCGCGAACAGCGCGAGCGAACGGGAGATCATCGGGTACACGACCACCTCGTCGGTCGGAACGTCGCGCTGCGCGCCGCCTTCGATTCCCGTGTCCAGGACGAGCGACCACCTGATGCGCTCGACATCGGGGAGCGCGAACTTCACGTCGTCCGGCGCCGCGTTCATGGCGACGAACAGCATCGGGCGGGCGCCCAGGAAGAACCCGATCGTGCGGCGCTCCGCGGTCCAGTCGCCCGGTTCCATCTCGTGCGCATCGGGCCGGATCCACGCGATGTCCTTGCGGCCGCTCGCATCGACGGCCACGCCGCGGAAGAACGCGTCGCGCTCGAATGCCGGGTGTTCCCGGCGCGTGCGCACCATGGTCTTCACGAAATCCTCGAGCGCGTTGTCGCGCGCGCTGAGATTCGTCCAGTCGACCCACGAGATCTCGTTGTCCTGGCAGTACGCGTTGTTGTTGCCGCGCTGCGAGCGGCCGTGCTCGTCGCCGCCCAGAATCAGCGGAACGCCGAGCGACAGCATCAGCGTCGCGATGAAGTTGCGCTTCTGCCGCTCGCGCAGGTTGACGATCTGCGGGTCGTCGGAGGGTCCTTCGGCGCCGCAGTTCCAGCTGACGTTGTCATCGCTGCCGTCGCGGTTGTCCTCATGGTTCGCCTCGTTGTGCTTGTGGTCGTACGAGACGAGGTCGTTGAGCGTGAACCCGTCGTGGACGGTGACGAAGTTGATGCTCGCGCGCGGGCGTCGGCCGTCGTGCTGGAAGAGGTCCGACGACCCGGCGAGGCGCGACGCGAGCTCCGGGAGCACGCCGAGATCGCCGCGCCAGAAGCGCCGCACCGTGTCGCGGTACTTGCCGTTCCATTCCGACCAGCCGGGCGGAAAGTTGCCGAGCTGGTAGCCGCCCAGCCCGACGTCCCACGGCTCGGCGATCATCTTGACGCGCGAGAGCACCGGGTCTTGCGCGATCGCCTTGAAGAACGCCGCGTCGCGGGCATAGCCGTTGTTCTCGCGCGCCAGCGTCGGCGCGAGGTCGAACCGGAACCCGTCGACGTGCATCTCGTCGACCCAGTACCGCAGCGAGTCCATCACCATCTGCAGCACGCGCGGATGGCGGGTGTCGAGCGTGTTCCCGGTCCCGGTGGCGTCGTCGTAGTAGCGCGGGTCTTCCGCCAGGCGGTAGTACGTTGCGTTGTCGATGCCCTTGAACGAGAAGGTCGGGCCGAGATGATTCCCTTCCGCGGTGTGGTTGTACACGACGTCCAGCACGACTTCGATCCCCGCCTCGTGCAGGTGCTTGACCATCGTCTTGAACTCGTTCGTGTCGGTGCCGAGGTACCGCGGCTCCGGCGCGAAGAAGCCGATCGAGTTGTAGCCCCAGTAGTTCCGCAGCTTCTGCTCGACCAGGCGGCGGTCGTCGATGAAGGCGTGGACCGGCAGGAGCTCCACCGTGGTGACCCCGAGATCGCGCAGGTATCCGATCACGGCAGGCGACGCGAGTCCCGCGTACGTGCCGCGCAGCGCCGGCGGCACCTCCGGATGCTGGACCGTGAACCCTTTGACGTGCAGTTCGTAGAAGACGGTCTCGGTCCACGGGACGGCGGGTCGGTGATCCTCGCCCCAGGTGAACGCCCCTTCCAGCACGACGCACTTCGGCATCGCGCTCGCGTTGTCGCGCCGGTCGAACGCCAGATCCTCGCGGTGCGATCCGATGCGGTAGCCGTAGTGCGCGTCGGTCCAGCGCAGCTTGCCGGCGTACGCCTTCGCGTACGGGTCCAGCAGCAGCTTGTTGTTGTTGAAGCGATGACCCCGCGACGGGTCGTACGGTCCGGAGACGCGGTAGCCGTAGAGCGCGCCGGGACGCGCGTCGGGCAAGTACCCGTGCCACACTTCGTCCGTGTACTCCGGGAGCGTCACGCGAGCGATCTCGCGCCGGCCGCGCGGGTCGAAGATGCACAGCTCGACGCGCTCGGCGTGCGCGCTGAACAGCGCGAAGTTGACGCCTTTGCCGTCCCACGTGGCACCCAGCGGGTACGGAAGGCCGGGTTCGACGCGCGGACGCGCGGTGATCACGAAGTCAGCCAGAGTGCGGACAGCGGCGGCAGCGTGAGCGAAAGCGAGAATGGTCGGCCGTGCGCGGCGCGGTCGGATGCGGTCACCGAGCCGTCGTTACCCACGTTGCCGCCGCCGTACGCTTGGGAGTCGGTGTTCAGCAGCTCGCGATAGCTCGCTCGCCGCGGCACGCCGAGCACGTAGCCGTCGCGGCGCGCGCCGCTGAAGTTGAACGCGCACACCACGTGCTCGTCCCGCTCGGCGTCCCAGCGTACGAACGACACCACCGCGCTGCGCCAGTCGTCGTACGCGATCCAGTCGAACCCGGAGGGCTCGCAGTCGCGTTCGTGGAGTGCGCCGTGCGCTCGCCCGAGCCGGTTGAGGTCGGCGACGAGCCGTTGCACGCCGTGATGCTGCTTGCCGTGCAGCAAGTGCCAGTCGAGCGAGGCTTGCGCGCGCCACTCGCCGCGCTGGCCGAACTCGCCGCCCGCGAAGAGCAGCTTCTTGCCGGGATGCGCCCACATCAGCGCGTACAGGAGCCGCAGGTTCGCGAACTGCTGCTCTTCCGTTCCCGGCATGCGGCCCAGAAGCGAACGCTTTCCGTGCACGACCTCGTCGTGCGAGAGCGGCAGCACGAAGTTTTCGCTGAACGCGTACACGAGCCCGAACGAGACGTCGTCCAGATGATGGCCGCGAAAGAGCGGGTCGCGCTCGAAGAACCGCAGCGTGTCGTGCATCCAGCCCATGTTCCACTTGTAGCCGAAGCCCAAGCCGCCCAGGTCGACGGGCAGCGTGACGCCCGGCCACGCCGTCGACTCCTCGGCGAACGTCGCGATGCCCGGCACCTCGCCGTACACGATCGTGTTGAACCGCCGCAGGAACGCGACCGCTTCGAGGTTCTCGCGCCCGCCGTACCGGTTCGGAACCCATTCGCCTTCCTTGCGCGAGTAGTCGCGGTACAAGATCGACGCGACGGCGTCGACGCGCAGCCCGTCGATGTGGAACTCGCGCAGCCAGTAGAGGGCCGACGCGATCAGGAAGTTCTGGACCTCCGTACGGCCGAGGTTGAAGACGTAGGTGCCCCACTCGGCGTGGAAGCCTTCGCGCGGATCGGCGTGCTCGTACAGCGGCGTGCCGTCGAAGTTGCCGAGCGCGTGCGCATCGGTCGGAAAGTGTCCCGGGATCCAGTCGAGGATCACGCCGATCCCGGCGCGGTGCGCGGCGTCGACGAACGCGCGAAAGTCGTCCGGGTCGCCGAACCGGCTCGTCGGCGAGAACCAGCCCGTCGTCTGATAGCCCCAGCTCAGGTCGAACGGGTGCTCCGTGATCGGCAGCAGCTCGATGTGCGTGAACCCGAGCTCGACGACGTACGGGATCAGCTGCTCGGCCAGCTCGCGATACGTCATGAACCGGTCGCCCTGCTCGGGCACGCGGCGCCACGAGCCCAGATGCACCTCGTAGATTTGGATCGGCGCGTCACGGCGCTGCTTCGCGGCGCGCGTCGCCAGCCAAGGCTCGTCGCTCCACGCGTACGCCGACGGCGCGGCCACGATCGACGCGTTCGCCGGACGCTTCTCGCTGCGGAACGCGAACGGATCGGCGCGCAACGGCAGCAGCTCGCCGCGCGGGCCGAGCAGCTCGTACTTGTAGCGCGCGCCGGGGCCGACGCCCGGCAGGAAGATTTCCCACACGCCGGCCTCGCGCCGCAGGCGCATCGGATGCGCGCGGCCGTCCCACGCGTTCCAGTCTCCGACGACGCTCGCGCGCGACGCGTTCGGCGCCCACACGGCGAAGCGCGTTCCCGCGACGCCGTCGATCGTGTCGGGGTGGGCGCCCAGTACGCGGTACAGATCGAGGTGGTTTCCCTGCGCGAACAGCCAGACGTCGAGATCGCCGAGCAGCGGACCGAAGCGGTACGGGTCGTCGATCGTGCGCGTGGTCGTTCCGTCGTCGACGCGCAGCCGGTATGCCGGCGGCATCCCGACGACGTACGCTTCGAAAATTCCCGCGTCACCGACGGCGTCGCCGGGCGCGATGACGGCTCCGTCCGCGTCGACGACGTCGATCGCGCGCGCGCCGGGGACGAAGGCGCGCACGAGCGTGCCGCTGCCGTACGGGTGCGGTCCGAGCACGGCGAAGGGATCGCTCTCGCGTCCGAGCGCGAGCGCTTCCAGGCGGTCCTGCGCGATCACAGCAGCAGCCGCGCGAGCGAGGGCAGTCCTTCGCCGAAGGTCGGGTGGATGTGGACGGAGCGCTCGAGCACGCGCCACGTCGAGCCGGCTTCCATGTGCGCGAGGATCACGTGGATCAGTTCCCCCGCTTCGTATCCGATGAACGTGGCGCCGAGGATCGCATCGGTCGCGGGATCGACGACGAGCCGGAAGAACCCCGCTTCGAGCGCCCACTCGGGGCCGCGCGCGACGTCCTCCAGCTTCAGCGTGACGGCGCGGTGGGGGATGCCGCGCTCAGCCGCTTGGTCGGCCGTGATCCCGACGCGCCCGACTTGCGGCTCGGTGAACATCGCGTAGGCGAGCGCGCGGTCGTCCCGCGTGCGCGATCGATCTCCGTTCAGAATTGCATCCAGGCGGCGGTAGTCTTCCCAAGAGACGTGCGTGAACTGCGGCTGGCCGGCGACGTCGCCCAGCGCGTAGTGGCCTTCGATGGAGGTGCGCAGGTGCTGATCGCACGCGACGAAGCCCCGCGCGTCGAGCGCGATGCCGGCTTCCTCCGCGCCGGCCGGCACGTTCGCGGTTCGACCCACGGCCACGAGAAGGCCGTCGGCTCGCAGCGTCCGATCGCCGGCGGTCACGGCGAACTCCGCGCCGTCGTGCGCGACGGCGGTCGCGCGCGACTCGAGCAGCGTCGTCATGCCGTCGCGCTCGAGCGACGCGCCGAGCACGCTGCACACGTCTTTCTCCTCGCGCGCGACGAGCCGGTCGTCGGGAGTGACGACGGTGACCTCGGTGCCCAGCCGCGCGGCGCCCTGGCCGAGCTCGAGCCCGACGTATCCCGAGCCGAGCACGACCAGCCGCTTGGGCAGCGCGCGCTGCGCGAAAAAGTTCTCGTTCGTCAAATACGGCGTGCCGGCGAGTCCCGGGATCGGCGGAACGCTCGCGTGCCCGCCGGTGTCGAGCACCACGACGTCCGCCTCGTATGCGGTTCCCGCCGCGCGCAGCACGTGCGGCGCCTCGAACGACGCTTCGGCACGCACGAGCTCGATGGCGCCGCCCGCGAGCTTCTTCTCGACGCCGGATCGCCACTGCGCGATGATGCCGCGCACGCGCTCCATGATCGCCGGCACGTCGGGCTGCACGTCGCAGCGCACGTGCACGTCCGCAGCTCGGCGTGCGCGACCCGCGGCGTGCGCGGACGCCAGGAACGCTTTCGAGGGCGTGCACCCGACGTTGACGCAGCACCCGCCGAGGTCGCCGCGCTCGAACAGCACGACGCGCTTCCCGCGCTTCGCGAAGGCGACCGCGAGCGGGACGCCGCCCTGCCCAGAGCCGATGACCGCGAGATCGTACTGCATGACCGGCGGCCGTTCGGCCCGGCCGTTCGGGATTCCGCGCGCCGTGCCGCGCGCAGCGCCGTCAGGCGGTGGCGGCGGGGACGCCCGGAAGGACGCCGTTCGCGCGGTCGATCCGTTCGTCGACCTGCGGCAGCCCGACGTGCCGAATGCGGCCGTGCTCGTCGAGACGGCCGTGGTGGTGCAGCACGAGGGGCGGCGCGCACGCCGGATCGTAGCGGTGCAGCCGGAAGTGGGTGGGAAAGTTCAACTCGGGCGGCAGCAGCGCGAGCGTCGCTCCGAGGTCGTGCATCGCGAGCGCGAACGAGACCTGATCGGCGTGCTGCTGGTGCACGCCGAGCAGATGCGGGCGGTCGAGCAGCCATTGCGCGCGGCGGGGCCACGCATCGCGGAGCGCGAGGATCAGGTCGACGGGAAGCGCGTACACGCCGCCGTTGCAGTAGTCGGCATACGTGAGCGCGCTGTGGTAACCGCAGGGGACGAGCCGCGGCCGGTCCGCGCGTCCGGCCGCTGCGTAGACGGCGTCGAGTACCGCGAGCGGCACGTTCGGGCCGTCCACGACGCGCGCGCGCGCCTGGGCGGCGGTGTCCCACGCGACGGTACCCGCCCACGCGATGTCCGCGTCGGTGAAGATGGTCGCATCCCGGCCGAGCACCTCGGGCGACTCCAGCGCGCGCAGCTTGTTGCAGAAGCGCCCGTCGCCGAACGGCGCGACGCGGCGGTGCGCGATGCCCTGCGCGTCGAGTGTCGCGACGAGCCCGCCGTACTCGAAATTCCGGTCGACGAGGTGTACCACGATCGCGTCGGACGGGACGAGGGCGAGGCGGCGAAGCGTGGTGAGCCAGATCGACGCTTGCCGAAGGAACCGTTCGTCCGCGTCGACGACGCAGGAGTACAGCACGTCGGCCTGCGGCATGGCGTCGTGCTTTGGCGCAGCGACGTGCATTCCTGGAAAGCCGCAACGAGAGGTCGATGCGGAGCGGTCGTGCGAAGACGGCCCGGGACATGCCGACGATCGCAGCGCCACGACCGCCGTGCTGGGGAATCGGCCTCGGGCGAACGGGCACGAACTCGTTCTGCCGCGCGCTGCAGATCCTCGGCTACGAAAGGGTCGTGCACAATCCGGTGTTCGAGCGCCTGGCGCACCTCGATGGCGGCGCCGACAACGGCGTCGCGATTTTCTACAAGTACCTCGATTACAAGTTCCCCGGGTCGAAGTTCGTGCTCACGACGCGGCCGCTCGCGACCTGGCTCGAGTCGATGGAATGGATTTCTTCGCGCAGCATGCCCGTCACGCGCGCGAACGAGCACGCGATCGTGCGGCGAATGGCGCTGTACGAGACCGTGACCTTCGACCGCGAGAAGTATGCGGCCGGGTACGAGCGGCACCACGCCGACGTGAGGCGCTACTTCCGGGACCGGCCGGACGACCTGCTCGAGATGAGCCTCGTGGACGGCGACGGATGGGACGTTCTGTGCCCGTTCCTCGGGCTGCCGGTACCGAGCGAGCCGTTTCCCCGCCTGCACGATCGTGTCGGATTAGAGACCTTCGACGGCGTGCGCGTGGTCATCGGCGAGCCGAACGGCTGAGGTTCTCGGCCCGGGCGTCCTCGCGGTTGACGGCGAGCACGTCGTACATGCGCCCGATGTCCGCGAGCGCATCCATCTCGACGGCATCGAAATCGTCGTGCGCGGCATTGCGAGGGCCGGCATTCCGAAACAGGCGGTAGTCGAGCCCGCGCAGGAGCGCGTCGAGCTCCGCCACTGACGAACCGGCGCGCGCGAGATGCTTCGGCGAAATCTCCGCGTAGATCGCGGGCCGGTACGCGCGCACGACGTCCGAGGCAGCGAGTGCCGCCGCTTCGCCCCCCTCGATGTCGATCTTGATGAGGGACGGGACGAAGTATTCCGCGGCGAGCGCATCGATCGTCGTCACGTCGCCGCACCACGGCGTGCTCGCCGCGCGGAAATACGTCGCGCCGGTGTTCCCGTCGTCCGCGATGGGTTCGAGGAGATGGGTCGGCGCGACGAGCGTGCACCGGACCGCGACGCGCTCGGCGACGCCGTTGAGCGCCGCGTTGCGTTCGACCAGGCGGATGTTGGCCGCGATCGCGTCGACGGCAAGCACGCGGCCCGCCGCGCCGGCCGCGAGCGCCAGGGGTACCGTGAACGAGCCGATATGCGCGCCGAGGTCGAAGACGGCATCGCCGGACCGTACCGCAGTGAGCAGAAATGCCAGCTCCGGGCGCGTGTGCGCACCGAAGTCCACGAGCTGACCGGTGATGAGATCGCCCGCGTACGCGAGCATCGGCCCGAAGATCGTCTCGACGCAAACGATCTCGCGCTCGTCGAACACGCTACGTTCGCGCCGTCACATCGACATCGGCCGCGACCGGTGCGTGCACCGTTCCTCCGTACGCCGCGAGCTGATCGATGAGCTTCGCGACGAGCCCCGTCCAGCCGGTCTGATGCGAGGCGCCCAGACCTTCGCCCGTGTCGCCGTTGAAGTATTCGTGGAAGAGGATGTTGTCGCGCCACCGCGGGTCGTTCTGGAACAGCGGGTTGGCGCCGAGAAACGGCCGGCGCCCGTCCGCGTCGACGCGGAAGAGATCGACGAGCCGGTGCGACAGCTCCATCGCGACTTGCCACAGCGTGAGCATGCGGCCGGAGCCCGTCGGAAACTCGACCGTGTACTCATCGCCCAGGTAGAAGTGGAAGCGCTGCAGCGCTTCGATCAAAAGGAAGTTGAGCGGAAACCACACCGGCCCGCGCCAGTTCGAGTTGCCGCCGAAGAGGCCGCTGGTCGACTCGGCCGGCTCGTAGTCGCAGCGGAACTCCTCGCCGCCCAGCTTGAGCACGTACGGATGGTCGAGATGGTACCGCGAGAGCATGCGCACGCCGTGCGGTGAGAGAAACTCGCTCTCGTCGAGCACGCGCCGCAAGATGGCCCGCAGCCGGTCGGGATTGCAAATCGCCATCAGGCGGCGCTCGCGCATTCCGCCCACGTCGATGGGCGCCACGTTCTGGGCGAGCTCGGGCCGGTTGCTCAAATACCAGTCGACGCGCTTGCCGAACTGCGGCAGCCGCTCGAGCGTGCCCGCCTCGATCGCTTCGACGGCGAAGATGGGGACGATGCCGACGACGCTGCGCACCTTCATCGGGATGCGCTCGCCGTCGGCGAGATAGAGCTGGTCGTAGTAGAACTGGTCGCCCGGGTCCCACAGACCGGGCTCGTCCGGGCGCTCGGAGTTCATCGCGTCCGCGATGATGAGGAAGTGCTCGAAGAACTTCGAGGCGACGTCCTCGTAGATCGACTCCACCTTCGCGAGCTCGATCGCGATCGCGAGCATGTTCGCGGCGTAGACCGCCATCCACGACGTGCCGTCGCTCTGCGCGAGATACGCGCCTTGCGGCAACGCTTTGCTGCGGTCGAACGGCCCGATGTTGTCGAGCCCGAGAAAGCCGCCCTGGAACACGTTCCGGCCGGCGACGTCCTTGCGGTTCACCCACCACGTGAAGTTCATCAGAAGCTTCTGGAACGTGCGCTCGAGGAACCGGAAGTCGCCGATGCCGCCGTTGCGGCGCGCTTCGATGCGGTACAGGCGCAGCGCCGCCCACGCGTGCACCGGCGGGTTCACGTCGTCGAACCCCCACTCGTACGCGGGGAGCTGTCCGTTCGGGTGCATGTACCATTCGCGCGTGAGCTGCGTGAGCTGGCGCTTCGCGTACTCCGGATCGAGCAGGCCCAGCGGGATCACGTGGAACGCGAGGTCCCACGCGGCGTACCACGGGTACTCCCACGTGTCGGGCATCGACAGAATGTCGTCGTTGTAGAGGTGGCGCCAGTTCGCGTTGCGCCCGTGCTTGCGCGACTCGGGCGGCGGCGGCGTGAGCGGATCGCCCTTGAGCCAGTCGCGCACGACGTAGAAGTAGAACTGTTTCGACCAGATCATGCCGGCGAACGCGCGCCGCTGCACCATCGCCGAGTCGTCGTCCATCGGGCCGCGCGCGAGCGACGCGTAGAAGCGATCCGCTTCGCGCTCGCGCACGTCGAACGTCGCGTCGAAGTCCTCGTCGACGCCGCCGCAGTCGCGGTCGTCGGAGAGGCGCAGGCGCACGGTGCGCGATGCGCCGGGCTCCACGTCCCAGCGGTAGTGCAGCGCGGCCTTCGATCCCGTCAGCGACGCGTTCAGCCCGGTGCGATCCTCGCCGCGGACGGCCCGGTCGATCGCGCTCTTGACGTACGGCGACGCCGAGCGTACGCCGAACGCGCGCTCGAAGTCCGTGTCGTTCTCCGTGAAGAGCGCCTCCGACGCGTTGCCGTCCGCGAAGAGCCAGCGCGTGCCCAGCGACCGGTGCTCCAGCACGAGCGCGTCCGTGCCGGCGACCGGGCGAATCGACGGCCGCTCGATGCCGGCCTGCCACGACCAGTCGTTGCGGAACCACGCCTGCGGCAGCAGATGGAGCGGCGCCGCCTCGTGTCCGCGATTCGTCGCGGTGATGCGCACGAGCACGTCCTCGACGTCCCGCTTCGCGTACTCGACGACGATGTCGAAGTACGCGTCGCCTTCGAAGATGCCGGTGTCGGCGAGCTCGAACTCCGGCGACTCGCGGCCGCGGCGCGCGTTCTCGTCGCGCAGCGTCGCGTACGGAAAGGCGCGCTGCGGATAGCGGTAGACGGCTTTGAGATACGCGTGCGAGGGCAGCGCGTCTACGTACCACCAGTACTCCTTGACGTCTTCGCCGTGGTTGCCCTGATGGCCGCCGAGCCCGTAAAAGCGCTCCTTGAGGATCTCGTCGTGCTCGTTCCAGAACGCCGGCGCGAAGCACAGCCGCTGGTGGTTGTCGCAGATGCCGAGGATGCCGTCCTCGCCCCAGCGGTACGCGCGCACGCGCGCCATCTCGAACGGGAACGAGTCCCACGCGTTACCGTCGGCGCTGTAGTCCTCGCGCACCGTCGCCCACTGCCGATCGCTCAGGTACGGCCCCCAGCGCCGCCAGTGCTCGGCGCCGCGTGACGCCGCGTCGACGCGGTCGCGCTCGGGATTGGGCTCCATGCTGCGGGAGTCGCCGCGCGGGCGCACGGTTTCCTGTCGAGGTCCTCCGGAACGCGGCCCGCGACCACCCGTACGAGCCGGGAAACGGCCTCACATCAGCAGACGGAGCGAACGCTCGCGACATCGAGCACGAAGGCCGGCATCACGGGCGAACAGTCGAGGCGGTCGACCGCGCCGGCGTCGCTCACGCGTCGCGACGGGATGATCTCGACACGCGGGGCATGTCGGGCGCGAGGCGGCGGAACCCCGGCAGCCGCGTCGCGAGCATCGTCAGCGTTCCGATCGAAGCGCGGTCAGGTCCAGCACGAGCCCCGGCATCACGGGAGCGCAGTCGATCCGCGAGACGTCGCCGAGGTCGAGCACGTCGCTGTCGCCGGCGCGACCGACGTACGCGCGCCGCCGGTACGGCTCGATGAGCACGACGAGGCGGACGCCGTATCGCAGGTAGGCTCGGATCTTCTTGAGCGCGGTGCGCGTGCGGTCCGTCCGCGACGCGATCTCGAAGCACGCGTCGGGAACGATCGGCGGAAACTTCTCGCATTGGTCCACGGAGAGCGCGTTCCAGCGGGCCGCGCTGATGAAGGTCGCGTCGGGCGAAAGCAGCGCGCGGTCGGGAAAGACCACGCCGCCGTCCGGTCCAAGCACCGTTCCGGCGCGCGCGGTCCGGTTCCAACGTGCGATCTGGCTTGCGAGGTCGACGGTTCGCGCGCTGCCGAAGCCGCCCGTCGGCGGGCTCACGAGCAGCGTCCCGTCGCCGAAGCGCTCGAACAAGAACGGTTCGAACTGCGTTTCGAGCGCGACGATCTCGTCGTCGCCCACCCAATGCGGCGGCGTGATCTCGACGGGACCCTCGAGGCTGAGACGTCCCTCGAGCCAGTGTGTCGTGCTTGCGTGCATGCTGTTCCCTTCTGTTCCACGCCCGTCGTTCACGCGGTCTTTGCGTGACGGCAAGGCCTCTTTCGAACGTCGCGCCACGGCGCCGCTCATGTCAATACCGAACCCCGCGGCGACGCGAGGCGTCGCGATGTCAGGGCTCGCGCAGAATCGCCGCGACGTCGAGCACGAAGCCCGGCATCACCGGCGCGCAGTCCACGCGCGGGACGTCGCCGAGATCGCGCAGCTGCGCGTCGCGTTCGTGCGCGACGTAGACGTGCCGCCGCTTTGGATCGATCAGCACGACGAGCCGAACGCCGTTGCGAAGGTACGCCCGAATCTTGCGCACCGTGGTGCGCACGCGGTCGGATGTCGAGAGCAGCTCGAACGCCGCGTCAGGCACGGCCTCGGCGAACGTGCGCGACCGGTCGGCACATTCCCAGCGCTCCTGCGCGATGTACGTCGTGTCAGGGGCGAACAGCGAGCCGTCGGGTAGCTCGACGCCGCCGCTCGAATCCATAACGACGCCGCGATCCCGTTCGCGCGCCCAATTGGCGACTTGCCGAGTCAGCTCGGTGTTCATCGTGCCGCTCTGCCAGCCGGCGGGCGGCGTCACGAGCAGCCTTCCGTCGGCGAACCGCTCGAACACGAAGGTGGCGTAGCGCCTTTCCAACGCCTGCATCTCCTCGCCGGTGATCCAGCGCGGGGCAGCCAGCTCGACGGCGCGTTCCGTGCTCAGCGTGAGCTTTCTCAGCTCGGGCAAGCGTGTGGCGAGCATCGTCAGCGCACTGCGAGCAGCGACGCGACGTCGAGCACGAAGCCGGGCATCACGGGCGCGCAGTCGACGTGCGCGACCTCGCCGAGATCGCGCGGCTCCTGTTCGCCTTCCCGCCCGACGTAGATGCGCCGTCGCTTCGGATCGATGAGGACGACGAGCCGCACGCCGTACCGCAGGTACGTGCGCACCTTGCGCAGCGTCGTGCGCAGGCGGTCGGACTGCGACATCATCTCGAAGCACGCGTCCGGGACGATCGGCGCGAACGACGCGCGCGCCGCGTCGGAGAGCGCGTTCCAGCGTTCGGCGGTGACGTACGTCGCGTCGGCCGCGAGCATCGCGCGGTCGGGGAACGTGAATCCGCCCGAGCAGTCGAAGACCGCTCCGCCTCCGCCGCTCTTCGCCCATGTGAAGACCTGTGCGAAGAGCCCGCCGCTGCGCATGCTTCCGATGCCGCCCGCGGGCGGGCTCACGAGCAGCGTTCCGTCGCCGAAGCGCTCGAATGAGAACGGATGATGCGCGTCTTCGAGGGCGACGAGCTCGCCGTCGTCGACCCAGTGGGGCGGCGTGACCTCCACGGGCCCGTCGAGGCTGAGGTGACCGTCGAGCCAGTGCGGTGTGGTTGCGACCATCGGCGTCCTTTCGTGTCCACGCCGGTCGTTCACGCGGTCGTCGCGTTCCGGCAAGGGCTGCATCGACCGTTGCAAGCCGGCACCGTCCGTGTCAATACCGAAGTCCGGCGTCGCGCGCGCCTCGCCGCGCAGCGCGACGCCGATCGCGACGAGGATCACGGCGGCGCCGAACGCGGTCGCCGCGCCGAGGCGTTCGCCGAAGGCCCACGCCGCGAGCACGGCGGCGATCACCGGCTCGAGCAGCGTCAGCGTCGAGACGAGCGTCGCGCTAATCACGCGCACCGCCGCGTTGAGCGCCGTGTGGCCGAACAGTTGCGAGAGCAGCGCCATCGCGAGGATGCCGCCCCACGCGCGCACGTCGCCCGCCGGCGGGAGATGGTCGTGCACGAGAGCAGCCGACGCAGCGAGCAGGACCGCCGCGTACGAGTACGTACGCGACGTGACGGCCAGCGTGTCGTACCGGCGGTCGATCGACCGCACCACCACCAGGTAGGCCGCGATCGCGACGGCACCGGTCAGAGCGAGCGCGATTCCGGGCGGCGTGTTCGCGCGGTCGGGCGCGCCGACGACGATCGCCACGCCGGCGAGCGCGGCGACGATGCTCGCCGCTGCGAACGCATCGATGCGGCGCCTGCGCGCGACGGCGTACGCTTCCGTCCAGACGGGCGTCGTGCACACGAGCAGCGTCGAAATCGCGACCGACGCGAAGTCGAGCGACGCGATCCACGCCGCGAAGTGGACCGCCAGCAGCGCGCCCGCGAACAGCAGGCGCCGCTCGGCGCGTGCGTCCTGCACCCGGAGGCGCCCGCGAACGGCGGCGAGCAGCAGCAGCGGCAGCGCGCCGATGCACAGCCGCGCCGCGCTGACGGCCAGCGGCCCGCTCGACGCCAGCGCAAAGCGTGCGAACACGGCCGCCGCGCCGATCGCCAGCTGGGCCAGCGCGACCAGAAGCAGCGCCCGGTTCCTGTTGTCCGATCCTTGACAACCTCGCACGGTGGGCCTAACGTCGTCTGTACGCTACGGGAGTCCCTTCGGGGGCTGAGAGGGCGGCATCAGCCGTCGACCGTTACCACCTGATCCGGGTCATACCGGCGAAGAGGAGTGCACGCATGGCGACCATGCTTCCGCCGTCGAACGACGTTCTTTCACGCGATCCGTTCCCCGCGTCCACCAAGGTGTACGCGCCGGGCAGCGATCCGAGCATTCGGGTGCCGTTCCGCGCGATCGCGCTGAGCGACGGTACGATCCACACGGTGACCGACACGTCGGGACCGTTCACCGATCCGGACGTCGGGATCGACATCCGCTCCGGGATCGCGGCGGTTCGTGAACCGTGGATCGCGCGCCGCGACGACACCGACGTGCTCGCCAAGCCGTCGTCGGTGTACCGGCTCGGCCGCGACGCGATGCCCGAGCTCGACGCGATCCGCTTTCCGGCATCGCGCCCGGTCCGGCGCGCGCGCAAAGGCGGCAACGTGTCGCAGATGCACTACGCGCGGCGCGGCGAGATCACGCCCGAGATGGAGTTCGTCGCCATTCGCGAGAACGTCGAGCCGGAGCTCGTGCGCAGCGAAGTCGCGCGCGGGCGCGCCGTGATCCCCGCGAACGTGAACCACGTCGAGCTCGAGCCGA
This sequence comes from Vulcanimicrobiota bacterium, assembly GCA_963818845.1. Classification (GTDB taxonomy): domain Bacteria; phylum Vulcanimicrobiota; class Vulcanimicrobiia; order Vulcanimicrobiales; family Vulcanimicrobiaceae; genus Vulcanimicrobium. The sequence continues at coordinate 802,152 of CAWFTO010000004.1, forward strand.
CGATCATCGGCCGCACCTTCCTCGTGAAGATCAACGCCAACATCGGCAACTCGGCGATCGGCTCCTCGATCGAGGAAGAAGTCGAGAAGATGGTGTGGGCCTCGCGCTGGGGCGCCGACACCGTGATGGACCTCTCCACCGGGAAGAACATCCACGAGACGCGCGAGTGGATCATCCGAAACGCGCCGGTCCCGATCGGCACCGTGCCGATCTATCAGGCGCTCGAGAAGGTCAACGGCAAAGCCGAAGAGCTGACCTGGGAGATGTACCGCGACACGCTCATCGAGCAGGCGGAGCAGGGCGTCGACTACTTCACGATCCACGCCGGCGTGCTGCTGCGGTACGTTCCGCTGACCGCGAACCGCGTCACCGGCATCGTGTCGCGCGGCGGGTCGATCCTCGCGAAGTGGTGCCTCGCGCACCATCAGGAGAACTTTCTCTACACGCACTTCGACGAGATCTGCGAGATCATGAAGGCGTACGACGTGACGTTCTCGCTCGGGGACGGCCTGCGTCCGGGCTGCACGGCCGACGCCAACGATGCGGCGCAGTTCGGCGAGCTCGAAACGCTCGGCGAGCTCACGCAGATCGCGTGGAAGCACGACGTGCAGGTGATGATCGAAGGTCCCGGCCACGTCCCGATGCACCTGATCAAGGAGAACATGGACCGGCAGCTCGCGGTGTGCCACGAAGCGCCGTTCTACACGCTCGGACCGCTCGTCACGGACATCGCGCCCGGCTACGACCACATCACGAGCGGCATCGGCGCCGCGATGATCGGCGCGATGGGCACCGCGATGCTGTGCTACGTCACGCCCAAGGAGCACCTCGGCCTGCCGAACCGCGACGACGTGAAGACCGGCGTGATCACGTACAAGCTTGCCGCGCACGCGGCCGACCTTGCGAAAGGGCATCCCGGCGCGCGCCACCGCGACGACGTGCTCTCCAAGGCGCGCTTCGAGTTCCGCTGGGAAGACCAGTTCAACCTGAGCCTCGATCCCGACACGGCGCGGTCGTTCCACGACGAGACGCTGCCGGCGCAAGGCGCGAAGGTCGCGCACTTCTGCTCGATGTGCGGCCCGCATTTCTGCTCGATGAAGATCACGCAGGACGTGCGCGAGTACGCAGAGCGCGGCATGGCCGAGAAGTCGGCCGAGTTCCGCGAGAGCGGCGCCGAGGTGTACGTGCCGGAGCCGGCCTCGGCGGGGTGACGAGCGGCGCGCGCTCATCCGACCTTCGGCAACGGATTCGACTGCTGTCCGCCGAAGACATGGAGTGATGAGACTCGCGCGCGCTTTCACTGCGGCGTCCGCTTGCGTGGCATTCGGGGCGGTCGTCGCGTCGTGTTCCGGGTCGTTCGGATCCGGCACGGGGATGCCGCAGACGATGGGCACGCCGAACTTCGGCACGAACGCGACGCCCTCGCCGGTGCCCAAGGAAGCCAGCTCGATCCTGACCTTCGGCGAGTCGACGGCGTTCCAGGCGCTGCCGGAAGTCGGCGGCTACGGCGGCAGCATCGCCTTCCCGAAGGCCGCCGAGCCGACCGTTGCGCCGTCATCGAAGAGCAAGAAGAGCGGGACGCCCGAACCGGCGCCGACCGCGGTCTCCGTCGCGATCGGAGCGACGCTCTCGGTCGTGAAGCCGCAGGACGGACCCGACCTCAACTTCGTGAGCGGGAAGGGCAAGCGGCGCAAGACGCGCGAGCAACCTGCGCGCGCGCTGGCGTACATCACGCTGCTCCCGACCCACGACGCGACGCTCGAGTCGTATCCGCGCATCCAGCTCGACATTCCCCGCGAAGTCGCCACGCAGTACCGCGACGGCGAGTTCGGCCTCGCCCTCTGGAATTCGGGCGAGAAGGACGCGAAGTACCGCCTCGCCGTCGCCGAGCTCGACACCGTCTCGACGCCGCCGCCGCTGCGCGTCGCCTCGGTTCCGGCCCCCGCCTCGAGCGGGTCGGCGAAGCCGGGCGCATCCGGCGCGCCGTCCGCGGCGCCGACGACCGTCGTCCTGCGAGCCGGATCGCCGGTGCCTGGATCGAGCGTCAGCCCGGGGGCCGTCGCCGCGCCCGTCGCGTCGCCGACGCTCCCGCCCGAGCGCATCGTTTTCGCCGGCACCGCCACGCCGCTCAAGCTGGTCGCCAACCGTCCCGCGATCTTCGCGCTGTACGCGTTGCCGCATCCGTCCTCGACACCCGCGCCGAAGGCGTCCGCCGCCGGCGCGTCGTCCGCGCGCAGCCCGATACCCGCGTCCTCGGTGCCGCCGAGCGCGCCGCCCACAAGCGCCGCGCCCGGCAAGACACCCTAGCCCGGACCGGGCGGCGCCGCGGCGCGAGCGTGCACCTTCGCGCACGCGTCGTCGGCCATGCCCGTCGCGCGTCGCGCGTCCGCCGGAAGCGTCGCGCACAGCGTGTCGAGCTTGCGCACGTAGCGTGCGGTGATCGCCGGATCCGGCTTCGCGATGTCGCGAGGCCGGGTGAGCTTCGCGCGCAGCGTCGCGAAGGTGTTCGGGCGAAGCGCACCGCTCACCGGCCGTTCGTCGGTCGCGGCGGGCGACGTTCGCAGGCGCGCGCGAAGCCGCGTGCGCTGGTCCGGCGGCATCGCGCGCAACGCGGCGGTCAGCCCCGCCTCGACGGTGTCCTCCCGCGCCGGCGAAGCCGGACGAGCCGCCGCCGGTGGTGCCGCCGCGGGCGGTTCGGCGGCCGCGGCGGCGAAGGTGACCCCGCCCGCCAGCGCCGCGATCACGATGATGACGCGCGCGCTCATGGCGTCCACCGCAGGTCGAGCACGCCGTTGAGGCGCTGCACGGCGCTGGTGTCGGCCATCGTCACGATGACCAGCGCGTCGCCGTTGTCCGCGTCGAAACTGAGCGTCATGGCGCCGTCGTTGACTTTGGCCTCGCTGTTCACGATGGTGAAGTGGTGCAGGTTCGCGGCCGGTGGTCGCAGCCGCAGCACGAGCGCGGGCGTTTCCAGGAAGTGCTGGTCCTGACTGCACATGCCCTCGTCGCCTTGGTTGCGCACGAAGTACGACCAGCGGTCGATGCCCGCAGGAGGGTCGTTGACGCGCATCGCGAGCGCGTACACCGGGTGCACTTCGGCCTGGCAGTCGTGCACGCAGTCGAGTCCGACGAGGCCGACCACCACGGCGTCCGCGTTGTCGACCATGCGGTGCGCCTGCGTGTCGTCGTTGTCGACCGCGTTGTGCCACGCGTTCCACCACGACGTCGAGAAGTGGTCGATCGTCTCGTCGCTGTCGTACTCGAGCCCGACGGCGTGGCCGCCGCCCTTCTGCGGGATGGTGCCGTTCGCGCTGGTCAACGGGATCGCGAACGGCCCGGCGCTCGCGACCATCCACATGTTGTAGTCGTCGTCGCTCGAGTGCTCGTCCCAGAACACCTTGCCGGTGAACGTTCCGGTCGACCAGTTGACGTGTCCCCGTTTGGAATACATGGTCGCCAGCGTGTCGGGCGTGCAGAGCAGCGGCACGATGTCCTTGAGCGTGTCCGGCGTATCGAAGGACACCGTCTGCGTCGTGCAGGTCTGCGGCGCGTTCGCGTCCGGGCACAGCGCGGCGACGCTCTCGAGCACGTTACCCGCCTCGTAGAAATACCGCGGATCGGACGGCAGACCGTTGTCGTCGAAGCCGCCCTCGACGAGGTCCAGGGGACGGTGCGGCGGCGGCGGCACCGCCGCCGGGTGGTGCACGATCGTGAGCACGACGAACGCGTTCACGGAGTTCGCGCACTGGTTGCCGGTGCCGTTGTCGTGGCCCCAGTAGCCGTTGTCGGAGTAGTTGTCGTCCTCGTAGCCGAGGCGCAGGAACGTGAGCGCGGGCGCGATGTCCGGCGCGACGTGAAAGACCTGATGGTTCACGCCGATGCGCTGCATGCCGTTCGTGGCACCGGGCAGCCAGATGAGGCCGTGGTACAAGCGGTCGGAGTTCGGCCCTTGCGGGTTGACGTAGAGCTTCCACGTCGCGCCGCTGCCGCCGGTCTGCGCGCAGCCGCCGGCGTCGACGGTGATCTCGTCGCCGGCCTGGTAGGTGACCTGCGGAAACTGCTCGCTCGGAAGAGTCACATTGGGCTCGTCGATGCGGCAGACTTTAGTGTTCGGCGCGGTCGTGGAGCACGCGACCCGCTCGTTCGCGGATGCCGGCAACGCCGGCAGCACGACGAGCGCGGCGACCCCCAGCGCCGTGGTGAGACATCGGTTCATGCGACGGATCGTGCGCCGGGGCGCTTACCGGACGCTTACCGGCTGCTCAGCGACGGACACTCGGCCGCTGGGCGGGCCGGCGAGCGCCGCGCGTGGGCCGGAGCGCGGTGGGCAGAAGCGCCGCATGAAGGAACAGGATGCGATCGCGCTCTTGAAGGCGGATCACAAGAAGGTCAAAGAGCTGTTCGCGCAAGTCGAGGACACCTCGGAGCGCGCGAAGGCGCAGCTAGGCCGGCTCGGAGGCGAGATCTGCACCGAACTCACCGTCCACACGGAGATCGAGGAGCAGATCTTCTATCCGGCGGTCAAAGAGCGCACGCAGCGCGGTCATAAAGAGGAGCGCGACCTCGTGCTCGAATCGTACGAAGAGCACGCCGCCGCGAAGAAGGTCGTCGCCGACATCAAGGCGACCGATCCCGGCGACGAGTCGTACAAGCCGAAGCTCAAGACGCTCAGCGAGCTGATCGATCATCACGTCAAAGAAGAGGAGCGCGAACTGTTCCCGGGCGTCAAGGACCTTTTCGACGAGGACGAGCTTCTCGAGCTCGGCCGCCGGCTCGCCGCGTTGAAGGGACAGCTCCAGCAGCAGACCGCGCCGTCGCCGTAGGCTTGCTCCCTCCGCTGGGGGAGTGAGGGGGTTTCCAGGCTTGCGGACCAGGGGTATCGCTCCTGACGGATGCGAGTCCTAGGGATCAACGCGGTTTTTCACGATCCGGCTGCGGCGCTCGTCGTCGACGGCCGGACCGTCGCGGCTGCTGAAGAGGAGCGTTTCACCCGCCGCAAGCACGGCAAGCCGTGCGTGCCGTTTTCGACGTGGGAGCTTCCCGAACAGTCGGCACGGTGGGCGCTGCGCGCCGGCGGCGTGTCGCCCGACGCGCTCGACGCGGTCGCGTACTCGTACGATCCGGACCTGGCGCCGCGTGACGGCGACGAGCTGCACGACAACGAGTACGAGGCGCTTCGCACGTACTTCGTGCGCCGCGCGCCCGGCTTTCTCGCCACGATGCTCCCGGGGCTCGACCGCGCCCGCGTGCGTTTCGTCGCGCACCACGTCGCGCACGCAGCGTCCGCGTATCTGGCCGGACCGTATCGGGACTGCGCGGTGATGGTCATGGACGGTCGCGGCGAGTCGACGTCGTATCTCGCCGGCGTCGTGCGGGGCGGGGAGCTCGAAGTGCTGCGGCGAGTCGCGCTGCCGCACTCGCTGGGCCTGCGCTACGAGGAGCTGACGATGCACGCCGGCTTCGCGCGCAGCTCCGACGAGTACAAGGTGATGGCGCTCGCGTCGTACGGCAAGCCGCGCTGGCGCGACGTCATGCGCGAGGCGATGCGGCACGACGGGGACGGCGGCTTCGTCGCGCTTCCCGTGGACTTCACCCGCTTCGTCCCGCCGCGCGCCGAGGGCGAACCGTTCGCCGACGCCCACGCCGATCTCGCCGCCAGCGTGCAGGACGCGCTGCAGGAGACGATGCTCGAGCTCGCGCGCTGGCTGCACGCGCGCACCGGCATGAAGGCGCTCGTCATGGCGGGCGGCGTCGCGCTCAACGTCGTCGCGAACTCGTACGTCGCGGAGCGCGGGCCGTTCGAGCACGTCTGGGTTCAGCCCGCCGCGGGCGACGCCGGGACCGCTCTCGGCGCTGCATTGTACGTCGCGCGCGCCATGGGCGACGACGTGCGGCCGATGGCCGGCGCGGCGCTGGGCCGCGGCTGGAGCGAGGCGGAGCTGCAGCACGAGCTCGACACGGCGAACGTCCGCTACAGCCGCCCGCGCGACATCGCCGAGGCGGTGGCGGACGTCATCGCGGCCGACGGCATCGTTGCGTGGTTCCAGGGCCGCAGCGAGTACGGGCCGCGCGCGCTCGGACACCGCTCGCTGCTGGCGAACCCGCGGCACGCCGACACGCTGCGGCGGCTCAACGACGTCAAGGGACGCGAGCAGTTCCGGCCCGTCGCGCCGATGACGCTGCTCGAAAAAGCGCCGCAGTACTTCACCGGTCCCTTTCCGTCGCCGTACATGCTCTTCGTCCACACGGTGAAGCCGGGCTGGGAAGACCGCTTGCGCGCCGTGATGCATGTCGACGGAACGGCGCGCGTGCAGACGGTCGACCGCGCCGAGGAGCCGCTCGTCGCGCGCATGCTCGACGAGGTCGAACGGCGGACGGGCATCCCGGTCGTCGTGAACACGTCGCTGAACACCGCCGGCCGGCCGATGGTCGACAGCCCGCGCGACGCGCTCGAGTGCTTCGGCTCGGCTCCCGTCGACGCGCTCGCCCTGGGACCGTTCTTGCTCGCGCGCGAGACGTTCGCGCGCGGCGCCGCGGGCGTTTCGGCGGCCTGAGCCATGGTCGACGTCGTCGTGCCGACGATCGGGCGCGCTTCGCTGCGCGTGCTTCTCGCGTCGCTGGCGCGCAGCCGCGGCCCGCGGCCCGGCCGCATCATCCTCGTCGACGACCGCCGCGATCGCGGCACGCCGCTCGCGCTCGGGGATCTCGACGATGACCTGCGCGCGCGCGTGACGGTCGTCGCGGGCCGCGCCGCCGGCCCCGCGTCGGCGCGCAACGCCGGGTGGCGCGCCTCACGCGCACCGTGGGTCGCGTTCGTCGACGACGACGTCGTCGTCGGACCGGCGTGGCTCGAGCAGCTCGACGCCGACCTGCGTGCGCTGCCGCCGGACGTCTCGGCGTCGCAAGGCCTGCTCGGCGTTCCGCTGCCGCACGACCGCCGCCCGACGGATTGGGAACGCAACGTCGCGGCGCTCGCGCAGTCGCAATGGATCACGGCCGACTGCGCATACCGCCGCGCGGACCTGCTCGCCGCCGGCGGGTTCGACGAACGCTTCCGCCGCGCGTATCGCGAGGACGCGGACCTCGCCCTGCGCGTCGTCGCGCGCGGCAAGCGGATCGTGCGCGGAGCGCGCCGCTCGTCGCATCCGGTCCGGCCTGCGCCGTGGCACGTGAGCGTACGCCTGCAGGCCGGCAACGCCGACGACGTGCTGATGCGCGCGCTGCACGGCGCGGACTGGCGCACGCGCGCCGGTGCGCCGCGCGGCGCTTTTCGCTCGCACGCGGCGACGGTCGCGTGTGCGTCGCTGGCGGTCGCATTCGCGATGGCGCGCGCGCCTCGCACGGCGCTCGCCTTCGGCGGCGCGTGGGCGCTGCTCGCGGGCCGCTTCGCGTGGCGGCGCATCGCGCCGGGACCGCGTGACGCGCGCGAGATCGCGGCGCTGCTGGCGACATCCGCGGCGATCCCGTTCGCCGCGGTGTTCCATCGCCTGCGCGGCGAGGTGCGCGTGCGCGCGCTGCTGCGCGACGGGGCTCCGCGGCCCGCGCCCGGCGCGGTTTTGTTCGACCGCGACGGCACGCTGGTCGTCGACGTGCCGCACAACGGTGATCCCGAACGCGTGCGGCCCGTGGCCGGCGCGCGCGACGCCCTGCGGCGGCTGCGCGCCGCCGGCGTGCCGACGGCGGTGGTCTCCAACCAGAGCGGCGTCGCGCTCGGCGCGGTCACGCGCGCGGGCGTGGACGCCGTGAACGCACGCATCGACGCGCTGCTCGGCCCGCTCGGTCCCATCCTCGTCTGCGAGCACGCACCGGATGACGGTTGCGCGTGCCGCAAGCCGGCGCCGGGGCTCATCGAGGCGGCGGCCCGCGCGCTCGGCGTCGCGCCCCAAGACTGCGTCGTCATCGGCGACATCGGTGCCGACGTCGACGCAGCCCATGCCGCGGGTGCGCGGGCGATCCTCGTGCCGACGCCGGTGACGCGTCGCGAAGAAGTAGCCGCCGCGCCGCTGGTGGCGCGCGACCTCGCGCACGCGGTCGATCTCGCGCTCGGAGGCGTTTCGTGAAGCCGCACGTGCTCGCCGTCCGTCAGGACAGCAACGGCGACGTGCTGCTCGCGGGACCCGCGCTGCGCGCCGTTGCCTCCGGCGCTTCACGGCTGTCGCTGGTGTGCGGGCCGTCCGGTGCTGCGGCTGCCGGGACGCTGCCGGGCGTCGACGAGGTCGTCGTCTTCGAAGCCGCGTGGATCGAGGCGAACCCGCGGCCGCTCACGCGCGCCGCTGCGGACGCGTTCGTCGAGCGCATCGCGCGCATGCGCGTCGACGAGGCGATCGTCTTCACGTCGTTCCACCAGAGCCCGCTGCCCGCGGCGCTGCTGCTGCGCATGGCGGGGGTGCCGCGCATCGCGGCGATCAGCGAGGACTATCCCGGCGCACTCCTCGACGTGCGGCACCGCGGCGTCCCGGACGACGTGCACGAGGTCGAGCGCGCGCTCTCGCTCGCGCGTGCCGCCGGGTTCGGGCCCGCGCCGCACGACGAGGGCCGTCTCGCGATGCGCATCGCCGCGGTCAATCCCGCCGCGGGCGCACCGTACGTCGTCGTGCATCCCGGCTGCACGGTGCCGGCACGCGCATGGAACCCGAACGCGAACCGCGCGCTCGTGAGCGCGCTTGCCGCGCGCGGCGAACGCGTCGTGGTGACGGGCGGTCCCGCGGAACGCGAGTTCTGCGCGTTCGTCGCCGGCGACGCCGCGGAGAACCTGGCGGGCTCAACGGACTTCACGACGCTCGCGCGCGTCGTCGCGGACGCGAGCGCCGTCGTCGTCGGAAACACGGGCACCGCGCACGTCGCCGCCGCCGTCGGCACACCGGTCGTCTCGCTGTTCGCCCCGACGGTTCCCGCGGCGCGCTTTCGGCCCTGGATGGTGCCGCACGTGCTGCTCGGCGATCAGCAGATCGCGTGCCGCGGATGCCGCGCCCGCGTCTGTCCGGTCGACGGCCAGCCGTGTCTGGGCGACGTGACCGTCGACGACGTGCTCGCCGCGCTCGCGGCGCTGCGCGTGCCCCGCGAGGCGGCCGTCTGATGCGCATCCTGTTCTGGCACGTGCACGGCTCGTACGCGACCGCGCTCGTGCAGGGTGGGCACACGTACTTCGTCCCGGTCCTTCCCGGCCGCGGGCCCGACGGGCGCGGACGCGCGCGCACGTGGCAGTGGCCGGACACGGTCATCGAGGTGACGCCGGACGAGATGCGCGACCTCGACGTCGACGTCGTCGTGCTGCAGCGCCCGCACGAGCTCGCGCTGGCGGAATCGTGGCTCGGCCGCGTGCCGGGCCGTGACGTGCGCGCGATCTACCTCGAGCACAACGCGCCGCAGGGACGGATCGGCGAGATGCGCCATCCGCTTGCAGGCCGGCCGGATATCACCGTCGTGCACGTCACGCACTTCAACGATCTCTTTTGGGATTGCGGCGGCACGCCGGCGCGCGTGATCGAGCACGGCGTCGTCGACCCGGGCTACCGCTACACGGGCGAGCTGCCGCGCGCTGCCGTCGCCATCAACGAAGCGCGCCGCCGCGGGCGCGTGACCGGCACCGATCTGCTCGACCGGTTCGCGCGCGCGCTCCCGCTCGATCTCTTCGGCATCGACGCGGGCGCGCTCGGCGGCGTCGACGACCCGCCGCAGAGCCTGCTGCACCACGAGATGCCGCGGCGGCGGGTCTATCTGCACCCGATGCGCTGGACCTCGCTCGGCCTGACCCTGATCGAGGCGATGCATTTGGGCATGCCGTGCGTCGCGCTCGGGACGACCGAGGCGATCGAAGCGATTCCGGACGGCTGCGGAGTGGTGTCGACGGACGTCGGCCGCCTCTGCGACGCGCTGCGCGGCTACGCCGCGGATCCCGACGCCGCGCGCGCCGACGGCGTGCGCGCGCGCGCGTACGCGCTCGAACGGTACGGTCTGGAACGCTTTTTGCGCGACTGGAATGCGCTCTTCACGGAGGTTCTCACATGCGCATAGCACTCGTGTCCGAGCACGCGAGCCCGCTCGCGACTCTCGGCGGCGTCGATGCGGGCGGCCAGAACGTGCACGTCGCCGCGCTTGCCTGCGCGCTCGCGACGCTCGGCAACACGGTGACCGTCTACACGCGCCGCGACGACGCCAAGCTGCCGGATCGCGTCATGATGGGCCCCGGCGTCGTCATCGAGCACGTCGACGCGGGACCGGCGCGTCCGATTCCCAAGGACGCGATCTATCCTCACGTCGGAGCGTTCGCGGCGGCGCTGTCGCGCGCATGGGCGGACGAACGCCCCGACGTCGTGCACGCGCACTTCTGGATGAGCGGTCTTGCGGCGCTCGATGCCGCCAAGCCGCTCGGCATCCCGGTCGCGCACACGTTCCACGCGCTCGGCGTGGAGAAGCGCAGGCATCAAGGCAGCGCCGACACGTCGCCCGACGCACGCATCGCGCAGGAGAAGCGCATCCTGCGCGAAGCCGACCGCATCGTCGCGACGGCGAGCGCCGAAGTGTTCGAGCTGATGCGCATGGGTGCGTCGCCGCGACGGCTCAAGATCGTGCCGTGCGGCGTCGACCTCGAGCGCTTTACCCCGGCGGGGCCGGCGGAGAAGCGGTACGGTGACCGCATCCGCATCGTGACGCTCTCGCGGCTCGTGCCGCGCAAAGGCATCGCGGACGTGGTGGAGGCGCTCGCCGGCGTCCCGAACGCCGAGCTCGTGATCGCCGGCGGCGGCGAAGGCCCGGATCTCGTCACCGATGCGGAAGCGCAGCGGCTGGCCGATGTGGCGACGGCGGCCGGTGTCGCCGACCGCGTGTATTTGCGCGGCCGCGTCGAACGCGCGGACGTGCCCGCGCTGCTGCGTTCGGCCGATGTGGTCGCGTGTACGCCCTGGTACGAGCCGTTCGGCATCGTGCCGCTCGAAGCGATGGCGTGCGGCGTGCCGGTCGTCGTCTCGTCGGTCGGCGGCCTCGTGGACACGGTCGTCGACGGCATCACCGGCATGCACGTGCCGCCGCGCTCGCCGCGCGCGCTTGCGCAAGCGTTGCGCTCGCTGGCCGCGGATCCCCAGCGGCGCGCGCTGCTCGGACGGCTCGGCGCCGAGCGTGCGCGGGCGCGCTACTCGTGGTCGCGCGTCGCCGCCGAGACGCTCGACGTGTATCGCGCGCTGGTCGCCGCTCCGTCGGAAGAACTCGCGCTGGGAAGCTGACATCGCACGTGAGGATTCTGATCCTTCGGGCGCTCAAGCTCGGCGATTTCCTCACCGGCGTTCCGGCGTACCGGGCGCTGCGCCGTGCCTTTCCGCGCGCGGAGATCGTGCTCGCGGCGCCGCGGGCGCTCGAGCCGCTGCGCGAGCTCGCCGGCGGCGCGATCGACCGTATCGTCGACGCGCGCGCGCTCGAGCCGCTGGCGCCCGCGCTGCACGGCGCGGACCTCGGCGTCAACCTGCACGGATCCGGGCCGCAGTCGCATCGCGTGCTGCTCGATGCGCGCGTGCGCGAACTCATCGCATTCCGGCACGACGAGGTTCCGCAGAGTGCGCACGGCGCGGCATACGATCCCGCCGAACACGAGGTCGCGCGCTGGTGCCGCCTGCTGCGCCATGCCGGCATCGCGGCCGATCCGCGCGACCTCGATCTCGCCGTTCCGCCCGTTGCTCGTGCCGCGCCGCGTTCGCGGGGCGACGCTGATCCATCCGGGCGCCGCGAGCGAGGCGCGGCGGTGGCCCGTCGAACGCTGGATCGAGGTCGCGCGCGCCGAGCAGCGGCTCGGGCGCACCGTGATCGTCACGGGCGGCCCCGACGAAGTCGATCGCGCGCGCCGCGTCGCCGGCGCAGCCGGCGTGCCGAGCACGCACGTCTACGCCGGGCGCACGAACCTTCGCGAGCTCGCGGCGCTCGTCGCGTCGGCCGGACGCGTGGTGTGCGGCGACACGGGGGTCGCGCACTTGGCGACCGCGTACCGCCGCCCTTCGGTCGTCCTGTTCGGGCCCATCTCGCCGTCGGTGTGGGGACCGCCGGCGCGGCCGTACCATCGCGTGCTGTGGAACGGTTCGACCGGCGACCCGCACGCGGACCGCGTCGATCCGGGGCTGCTCGCGATCGATCCCGCGCGGGTGATCGCCGCACTCGACGCGCTGGGCGCCGCGGGCGGATCGGCGTCGCCGGCCTAGGCGACCATTTCTTCGACGGCTTCCCTCGCGTCGACGACGAGCACGATGCGGCCGAGCACGTGCCCGCGTTCGAGGCGGCGATGCGCATCCGCCGCGTGCTCCAGCGAGAACATCGCCGCGATCGGCATCTCGATCGGCGACGCGCCGACGATCGCGTTGAGGCGCGCGAACGCCGCGGGATCCGGGACGCCGTCGAATGCGATCGACGCGACGGTTCGCGGCGGCTCGACGCCGTGCGGATAGGCCGCCGCGGCGCCGTCGCGCAGCGCGGCCGCGCAGCGTTCGAGCGCGGGACCTCCGGCGAGTGCGAGCAGCGCGTCGGCGCCGGCGGGCGCGAGACGCCGCACGGCGTCGGCGACGTCCTCGTGCTGGCTGTCGACTACGTCGTCCGCGCCGAGCCTGCGGAGCAGGTCGCGCCCGGCGCCGCCGTTGGCGGTCGCGACGACGCGTGCACCGGCCCGCTTGGCGAGCTGCACCGCGACCGTGCCGACGGCGCCCGTCGCGCCGTGTACGATCACCGTCTGCCCCGGCGCCAGCGCGAGCGCGTCGATCCCGGCCAGCGCCGTGACGCCGCTGACCCCCAGCGCCCCCGCCTCGCGAAAGTCGAGCGAGGGCGGCATCGGCGCGACGTGCTCCGCCCGGAGCACGACGTACTCCGCATAGAACCCGCCCTTGCGGTCGCCGTACGCGTAGCCGTAGACCGCGTCGCCGAGCTGCAGCCCGCGCACGCCGTCGCCGAGTGCCGCGATCGTCCCGGAGCCGTCCGCGCCGAGGACCATCGGAAAGCGATCGTCGGCGCGCGCCCAGTCGCCTCGCCGGGCCTTGATGTCCCAGACGCCGACGCCCGCGGTGTCGATCGCGATGAGGACGTCACCGGAATCGATCGGGGGGACGACGACGTCCCGGACGGCAAGGCGCTCCGGCCCGCCGAAGCCGTCGATGACGGCGGCGCGCATGGTCGCCGGAACCGGTCGCTCGGCCCTCACACCGGACCAGACCGGCTGGTGCTCGGGACCGGTTGCGGCTACTTGGCGGGGTCGCCCGTCGCGGGTGCCGGTACGACGGTGCTCTCGGTCGAGGGCGCGCGCAGCGCATCGAGGGCTGCCGCCGTTTCGGGCAGCACGGCACTCGTGTCCGTGAGCCACTGCTTCTCGTCGGGCAGCTCGCGGGGCTGGACGGCGATCGTCACGTCCGCGTCCGGGCGGAACGCGCGCCCGACGCGCGCGTTGAGCTGACTCCACACGTGCAGCACGCGCACGACGTAGGTCTGCGTCTCCGCGTACGGCGGCACGCCGTGGAACTTCTCGACGGCCTTCGGGCCGGCGTTGTAGCCGGCGATGGCGAGCGAGACGCCGTTCGGCTTCCCGTGGAAGCGGTCCATCAGGGTCTTGAGGTACTGCGAGGTGCCTCGCAGGTTATCCGAGGGGCTCCATGCGTTCACGCGCAGAGTGGCGGCCGTCGAGGGCATCAATTGCCCGAGGCCGCGCGCGCCGACGCGCGAGACGGCGTTGGCTCGCCAGTGCGACTCGACCGTGACGATCGACATGATGAAGCGCGGATCGAGGTGCGTGCGCCATGCATCGGCCATCACCGAGCGAGCGTAGACGCGCGCCTTCTCCAGCGGCAGCTTCGGGTTGATCGTCCGCAGCAGGGCCGCGTAGGAGGACTCCGTCGGTGCGGGACGAGGCGCGGGTTGCGCCGAGGCGGGGAGCGCCGCAAACGAGGCGGCACAGCAAGCGAACAACGCAGCTGCGAAACGCAGCGCGGGAAGCCGGATCATTGCCGCCCACGTTCGCATGGACGGCGAAGCGGCACCCTCCTCCTTTTGTCGCGTTCCCGGAGCGGTCGCTTGTGAAATCTGACGAATCGTTTACGAACGGTGAATGTCGTCGGTCCAGCGCACCGTCTGCGGCGTCTCGACGGCTGCAATGTCGAGGTTGACGACCACCGGCTCCTGAGCGCTGCGCACGATGACGCACTCGAGCACCGCGTCGGGCGCCGCGTTGATCTCCTGGTGCGGCACGAAGGGCGGGACGAAGATGAAGTCGCCGGGGCCTGCCTCGGCGACGAACTCGAGCTGCTCGCCCCAGCGCATCCGTGCGCGGCCGCGTACGACGTAGATGACGCTCTCGAGCTCGCCGTGGTGATGCGCTCCGGTCCGCGCGTCGGGATGGATCGACGCCGTACCGGCCCACAGCTTCTTCGCGCCGGCGGTCGCCGTCGTGATCGCCGCAGCTCGGTTCATGCCCTCGGTCTGCGGGGTGTTCGCATCGAGATCGCACCCGCGCACCACGCGGACGCCGTCGAGTTTCCAGCGCTCCATGCGCGCTGGTGCTACGTGCGGGCGGTGACGACCTGGATCATCGCGTCGACGATCTCCGGATCGAACTGGCCGCCGCGCCCTTCGACGAGGCGTTCGAGCGCGACCGACGGTGCGAGCGGTGGACGATACGGCCGGCGTCCGATCATCGCGTTGAACGAGTCTGCGACGGCGACGATGCGCGCGACGTGCGGGATCGCTTCGCCGCGAAGATTGTCGGGATAGCCCGCGCCGTCGAACCGTTCGTGGTGGCTGCGGACGGCGGGCGCGAGGTTCGCAATCAACGGCACTTCCAGGACGATCTTCTCGCCCTCGGCCGAGTGACGGCGCATGACGGCGTATTCCTCCTCGGTCAGACCGCGCGGCGCCGTCAGGATCGACGCGGGCGTCGTCACCTTGCCGATGTCGTGGATCAGTCCGGCGCGCGTGAGGTGCAGCACGTCGTCCTTCGAACCGCCGAGCGTCTTGGCCAGACGCGCGCACCACGACGCGACCGCGCGCGAGTGCTCGGCCGTGAACACGTCGGCCTGGTCGAGCTTGAGCAGCAGCCCGTCGAGGACGACGTCGATCTCGTCGACCGCTTCGCGGCTCGCCGCGTTCGCGACGGTGCGCTGCTTCGCGAGGATCGCGTCGACGTCGGCGCGCGCGCGCCGGAACGCGCGATCGCTCAGCTCGTCGGCCGACAGCGTGAACGCGCGCGACACGCCGTCGAGCGCCGCGGCGATCACCGATTCGGTGGGCACGACCCCGGCGTAGCGGTCGCACGTCGTGTCGACCCATTCCGAAAGGCGCGTCCATTCGCCGGAAGCGACGGCGCCCGCGCAGCGCTGCACGAGCCGCGTCGCCAGGATCTTCGCGCCCACGGTGCGGTCGGCCGGCGCGAGACGGTCGATCGCCGCCTTGACGATGCCGGGTCCGCGCACGCCGATCGACGCGGCGAGCCGCTCGCGCTCGGGCCGCTGGTAGAATCCCGGCGTGCTCATCCTGTCGCCTCCCGCGAGCGATCGCGCCGGTCGACGCTGGCCGTCGGCAGCCGGGCGATGAAGCGCGCAACGCCGCCGAGGTCGCAGTGCTCGAGCTCGTCGAGCATGTCGCCGAGCGCGAGCAGCGCCTCGGAGCCGCGCGCGCGGCAGTCGTAGAACGCGGCGACCGTCTCGACGAGCATGCGGATACGGCCGAACGGGTTCCCCGCCGCGGCGCGCGCCCGCGCGATCGTTGCGAGCGCCGCGTCGTCCTCGCCGAGCAGCGTGCGCGCGAGCGCAAGGTACGCGAGCGCGCGCACCCCAAGCGGCTCCTCGCCGGTGAGGCGTTCCATCGTCTCGCAACAGCGCGCGAGCGCTTCGCGCGCGTCGCGTTCCTTACCGGCCGCAGCGGCGTACACCGCGACCTCGGCCCAGCGGTACGCGGTGCGGTCGTCGTCGAACAAGTTCTGCGCGCCGGGCGCGAGCAGATCGTACGCGTGCGCGAAGCGCCCGTCCCACGTGGCGCGCAGCGCCTGCGCCGGCAGCAACCCTTCGCTGACCATCGGCGTGAGCAGCACCTGCATCTCGCCGAGCTGGCGGTTGAGGCGCTCGAGCGCCTCGACGTCGCCGGCGTCGACCTCGATCGAGTACGCGTTGAGGATCGCATACAGGCGCAGCGCGTCGTTGCCCGCCTTGCGGCCGGCCTCTTCGAGGCGCGTGAGCGCGCTGCGCGCGGCAGGCACGTCGTCGTCGTGCAGCATCGCCACGTTGAAGAGGACGCTCAGCGCGCGCGCGGCGAGATCGTACAGAAACGACGCTTCCGCGCGCGCGAGTGCGCGGTTCGCGAGCGACTTCGCGAGCGCGTGGTCGCCGTCGTTGAGCGCGACGTACGACGCCTGGTGCAGTACGCGCGCGCGCAGGGCATCGTCCGCGACGGCCGGCAGGCGCACGATCGCGCGGCGCGCCGCGATGCGCGCGTCGTCCGGCCGGTGCGCCGCGACGTACGCCGTGCCGAGCAGCGCCCACAGCGCGGCGTCCGCGTCGGCGCTGCCGCGCGTTTCCGCGTCGCCGGCCTCGGCTTCCAGCAGCGTGACGACATCGTCGCGGCCGCGGCGCACGAGGTCCATGCCGTACCGGATGACGATCTCGCGTCGCTCGTGCGCCGCGGCGGTCGCGATCGCCATCGTGAACCACGCTTCCGAGACGTCGTAGCTCTCGTCGAGCGAGGCCAGCGCGGCTTTGAGCGCGAGCGCGGTGGGATGGCGCGCGGCCGTGTCGTCGGTGAGTGCGGAGAGCGCGCGCGCGACCGATGCGCTCTCGCCGTGGTCGAGAGCGAGGAAGCCGCCGCGCTCGAGCGCTTCGGCGATGCGTTCCTCGTCCGCGGCAGCGAACGCGCAGCGCGAGCGCGTCCGTCCAGCGCCCGACGCGCTCGAGCGCCCCGGCCGCGCGGTCGAACGTCGCGGTACGCTGCGCGTCGGGCTGCGCGTCGGCGCAGGCGAGCACGCGCCGCCGGCACGGTTCGAAGAAGACGAATGCGCCGGACTCGTCGGCGTCGCCGAGCTGCATCGCGGCGAGCCGCACGCCGAGATCCGCCTCGCACTCGAGCGCGGCGAGCATGCCGGCGTCGCACGCGCCCGCGGCGGCGACCTCGAAGATCCGGTCGCGCGTATCGTCGCCGACCGACGCCAGCGCCGCTTCGACGATGTCGTCGTACACGGCGTCCCGCGAGCCCGCCGCGTGCAGGTGCCCGGTGCGCAGCGCGACGGCCAGTCCGAGCGGCCAGCCTCCGCTGCGCTCGTACAGCTGCGCCGCCGCCGCTTCGTCGAGCGGCATGCCCGCCCGGCCGAACGCGAAGCGAATCTCGTCCGGCGCTACGCGCAGCTCGCCGGACTCGATCGGCAAGTCGCAGCTTCCCGATGACAGCCAGCGCGGAACCGGCAGCCATGCGCCGTCGCGGTCCGCGAGCACCCAGCGCACGCGCGGGACGGTCGCCTCGATGATGCCGCACAGCAGCGACGTGCAGCGCGGCTCGCCGCTGACGTGGTGCAGCTCGTCGAGGATCACGGTCGTCTCGACGGCCGCGAGGTGCTCGCGAGCCCACGCAAGCGCCGCGGCCTCGCCGTCGCCCTGCTCGAGCTGCCTCGATGCCGGCCCGGCGGAGCGCGCCATGGCCGGGTTGACCGGCGCGAACGCCGCGGCGAGCGCGCGCAGCAGCTCGCCCGGCGCCGCATGCTCGGGACGCGCCGCGAAGCGGACGTGGCGCATCCGCCGGTCGGCCGCGTACTCCCGTAGCAGCGTGCTCTTGCCCAGCCCGTCCTCGGCGACGACGAGCGCGATCGGTGCGGCGAGCGCCGCGTCCAGACGCGCGAAAAGCCGTTCCCGTGGGAAGGGCCTCGCGTTCGCTTCGCCGGCGGTGCGCCGGTGTGAGCCGGGAGTGGATGGATGCACGAGAGACCTCGAGGCACGGCCCCGGCCGCGACGCCGGGACCGTGCTTCAGGCGGGAGGGGTTAGAAGCCGGTCAGGCCGTTGGGACTGCCGTTCGCGCCGGACACCGGGTTGAGGAGGCCGAGGCTGGCGTACAGTTTGGGCGCGCCGAGCGTCGACGACCCGAAGTCGGCAGCCGCGCCGTACAGTCCGGCGATGAACGGAGCGCCGACGCTGGTCCCTCCGAGCACCACCCAGCCCTTGTCGCTGGTGTTGTAGACGGCCACGCCCGGGTTCAGCGTGTCGGCCAGGAACGAGACGTCCGGTACCGACCGGAAGCCGCCGCAGGAGCCGTTCGAGCTCTGCCATGCCGGTTGCGGAACCATGATGCTGCAGCCGTCGCTCGAGCCGGTCCATTCGGCCTCGGACCAGCCGCGTGCCGCGCCGGCGTTCGCGCTGAGCGTCGTTCCACCGACCGACGTTACGTACGGTGACGACGCGGGGAACTCGACTTGGCCCGGGCCGAGATCGCCGGCGCTCGCCGTGATGGCGATGCCCGGCTGGTTGAACGCGGCCTGCGCCGCTGCGTCGATGTTCGCGACGTTGCCGCCGCCCTCGGGGACGCCCCAGCTGTTGCTGATCGCGACGGGAGAGTACGTGGCCGCGGTCTGGACGGCGTTCGCGAGGCTGTCCAGGTCCTGGCCGACTGCCTGGACCAGCGCGATCTTACAGGTCGGGCAAGCGGCGGAAACCATGGCGAGGTCCAGGGCGCGCTCATCGGACCACGTCGCGCCGTCGGTGCTGCCCGGCGGTGCCGGCGCCGGCGGCGGGTTGCCCGGAACCGGCGGCAGCTGCACTTTGAGAAAGCAGCCGTTCTTGGTCGTGCAGGCGGGGAGCCCAAACTGCGAGCGGTACGTGTTCATGTCGTTCTCGGCGCTCGGGTTGTCGTAGGCGACGACGACCGCGACGTACGGGCCCGACGGTGTCGCGGTCGACGAAGCGGCGGGGAGTCCGTATGCCGCGCGCAGCTGCGCGGCGGTCCACCCGCCCTGCGGCACCTTGCTCGGCGCGTTGGGCCCCTTCTTCACGCCGCAGCTCGCGCCGTTCGCGGGCCCCGGAGCGCAAGCAGCCTGATCCGAAGGGACCGGCGTGGGCGATGCCGCCGGGAGAGCGCGCGAGATATTCGCGCCGTTGCGGGCGCCGTGCGATGCGACCGCCGTTTGCTTCGGCGCGAACGAGCCGTTCGTCGACGCGCAGCCGACGATCGAGCCGGCGGCGACCAGAGTCATGAGGACTTTGATCGCGGTATCGCGCTTCGTGGTCTGCGGCTGCGGCGATCCATCGATCGGCGGCAGCGCCGGGGAGACGTCAGAGACCGTATTCGGCATGTGGCTTCATCCTTGAAGTCGACGGGGCGGCCGGCGACATCCGTGTCGGCGCCCGGTTGGTCCTAGTGCTGTATCCCCGACTTTTGGGGGTGACTAACGTCACGGTTCTGTAATGATGGGCCGGAAGCGGCCATTCGGCGGGCCGAACGCGGGCTAACTCCGGGACGAAGGATCATAGGGGGCGAGCGGACCGTGGGGAATCAGCGGTGCCCGGGGTTGCTCGCTTTGAGGAGTCTGGCATGACCGTGCCCCTGCGTTTGGCGGTCGTCGTCGCCTTCGCCGCGGTCCTCGCCGCATGCGGCGGCTCGCGAACGGCCTCGACCTTGCCGCCGGCCGGCGGGTCCGGCGCGGGCGCGTCCTCGCCGGAGCGGCTCGTACAGATCGACGCGCGCACGGCGATCGATCCGGCCAGCGGCGTCGTGCTGCACGGCGCCGTGACGGCGCCTGCCCGGCGGGCCGTCGACGCGGCGCGCGACCTCGACGGCGGACTCGCGCCCGCCTCGCCGACGCCGTCGCCGACGCCGACGCCCGTCATCAACCTCTCCTACTACGGCGGCCCGGTGCAGACGGCGCCGAAAGCATACATGGTTTTCTGGGGCGCGCAATGGTCCAACGCAGCCGGGACGGGCGCGGGGCCCGGGGACCCGGACGGCGTCAAGCCGTTCGTGAAGAACGTCCAAAGCGCGCTCGCGGGCAGCGCCTGGCTCAACGACGTGCTGCAGTATACGCAGACCGGCGGCACGCCGACCGGCAACCCGAAGAACAACCGCGCCGGCTCGTGGGTCGACAACGCGACGACGCTGGCCGGGGTGATGACGAGCACCGCGACGCAGACCGAAGCGCTGAACGCTGCCAACCACTTCGGCGTCGCGGGCGTCAACGTGCAGA
The DNA here is from genome assembly GCA_963818845.1 of Vulcanimicrobiota bacterium. Lineage (GTDB taxonomy): Bacteria > Vulcanimicrobiota > Vulcanimicrobiia > Vulcanimicrobiales > Vulcanimicrobiaceae > Vulcanimicrobium. The sequence goes on from CAWFTO010000004.1 coordinate 822,317, forward strand.
TCATCATCTTCTTGCCGACCGGCATCGGCGCGTACAACTACATCGGTAACCCGTCGCCGGGCAACTGGTGCGGCTACCACAGCTGGGTGAGGAACGCGCAGCTGGTTGTCGTGCCGTACATCGTGATCCCGTACGCGCCCGACGTCGACTGGGAGTGCGGCGCCAACTACTTTGCCGACGCGACGCCTCCGACGTCCGATCCGTACGGCGTCCTCGACGGAGTGTCGTTCCTCCTGGGTCACGAGATCGCGGAGACGATGACCGACCCCGAAATCCACTTCGGCTTTGCCTCGACCGCGTGGGACGACGCCAACAACGAGGAGATCGGCGACAAGTGCGAGTGGCTCGACAACGCGCTCAACCCGGACGCGGGCGGCTATCCCGTGCAGTCGCTCTGGAACAACGTTCGGACGTCGTGCCGGATGCATCGCGGCGGGACCTAGACCCGGACCCAGGCCTCTAACTAGACTTTTAGTTGACGTGCGCCCGGGGCGGTGCTACGCTCTCCTCATCAACTCCTATTAAATTAGGTGAAAGGGAGCCGCCGATGTTCCGCCCGCTCTTCCTCGTTCAGGTCGCCGCGTTCGCCGTCACCATTGCCGGGATCGCCGGTCTCGCCGCCGATCTCGCCGCCACCGCCTACACCGCCGCGCACACCGCCCGCGTCGTCGTCCTCGCCGCCTCCTGAGCGGCGAGGACGACCTCCGCTATCCGCCCGGAAGCGCGACGGGAACGTCTTTGATCGGCGCGCCGCCGGCCGCGGATTGCGCGCCGATCGACGACGTCGCCGCATCCAGCTGCTTGATGGCGTCCGGCGCGAATTGGCCGCCTTTGAGACGTTGTCCGGCGGCTGCGAACGTATCGGTCAGGGCGCCGACGCTTCGCGACAGCTTCTGAAGCAGCGGATCTTTGCTCATGCGCGCGATCTTCGCGGCGACGCGAACTTCGTGCACGGCGAATAGGAGCGCGGCGCCGCCCTTGATGAGCGACGACGTGCGATGCGGCGCACCGGCCGCGAACTTGCCTTCACCGTACGGCTTCATCACCCAATGATGGAAGCAGAAGTACGCAACGCCGAGATGCGCCACGAACCGCGTCTTGTCGAGGAACGCCTCGGCCGGGCGCGCGGCGCCGGCGAAGAGCCCGAGCGCGAGGAGCGCGGCCATCACGAGCGTTCCGGGAGACCGAACGACAGGGCTGCGCACTAGTTGTCGTCCGTCGCGGGCGTGCTCGTGCTCGCGGTCGCATCGTCATCGGACGTCGCGGCCGGCGTCCCGGCGGCCGGCGCCGCCGGCGCATTGGCGTGCCGCGTTATTCCCAAGACGGAGTCCAGTTCCCCGACGGCCGCCGTAGCAGCGTCCTTGCCGATGAACTTCTCGGCCTCCGCTTCGGCCGCGTCGGATGCGTCTGCGCCGTACTTCTCCTCGGCGTCCCGGACCAGGTCGTTGTTGAGAAAATCCACGAATCTCGCCTTCTTGCTGCAGTGCGCGAATGAAATCGTCCTTGGTTTCCGTTCTTTGCAAGGCCGGGACGGGGCGACCTGTGGCGCCGTCAAGCCGGCGAGAGCGCTCGCAACGTTCCCACCCGTACGTCGCCTACAAACGGTCTCCGTGAAGGCTCGCCATCGTCAGGCTCCCGCTCGGGTTCCCGCGACTTCCGTGAACGAGAGTCGCCGTTGGGGCCCGGACGATGCGCGGACAGCGAGCCGCAGCTGCTGGGTATGATTACTGCACGGAGCTTTCCGCAATGAGAGCGCTCGCAACGCTCCACTGGTCATTTTGACGGGAGAAGACTCGACGTGCCACGAGCGACCTGGAAGCCCCACGAAAAACATGGCGATCTCACCGAGCGCGGCGACCTGCCCGACAGCGTCTACGCGTTTCCCAAGAAACGTAAGGAGCCGCTCACCGACGCGAAGCACGTGCGCAACGCAATCGCTCGGTTCGACCAGGTCCGGGGCGTATCAGACGAAGAGCGTGATCTTGCGTTCGCGAATATCAAGAAAGCCGCGAAGCATTACGACGTGGACGTGTCTGAAGACCAATGGGGCGAACTAGGCCGTCACGAAAAGACGGCTCGGTCCGCCGCAAGCCGCAGCGCGTCAGCGAAAAAAGCGGCGTCGACGCGAAAAAAGCGCGGCACCGGAGCTGCCTCGACGCCGGCCCGCAAGCGCGGAGCGAAGCGCGCGGCAGCGACGCGAAAAAAGACCAAGAAGAAAACGTGAACGGCGTGGACCGAAATCGCAGCGCTGCAACCGTGCACTGACGACGGCTCCGAGCGCGGCGCATGGCGACCGTTTCTCCAGCCGGCGCGGAGAGGCAAAGAAAAAGCCCGCCGAAGCGGGCTTCCGGTCGTGGTGGAGGTGAGGAGACTCGAACTCCTGACCCCTTACATGCGAAGCAAGTGCTCTACCAGCTGAGCTACACCCCCACGGGCCATCGGGGATTCTAACCGCGGAGGGTCTCCCCTGTCAAAGGGAGGCGTCGGAGCTTACTGCCCGACGGCAATCGCGTCGAGACTCTGTCCGCTCGGGGCCAACCCGAACGCCGTACGGGCGGGCGGGTCGCCCGCGCCCGCTTGCCCTCCGAACACCGCGAGGGCCGCACCCGTCGATTCCTGGAGGTACAACTCATCCGGACTGGGGGCGAGTCCGAGGTACAGATAGCCGTCCTTGTCGACGGCCATCGAGTAGACGAACCCCGCGTACCCGCTGATGACGCGCACCGGCTCTCCGTGCCTCGGAATCGTCTGCACGCCGTTCTCGCTGCCCAGCGGCGTCATGAAATGACCGTAGATCGTGCCGTCCCGTGCGACGACGACGCGTGTAAGATACGGGCGGCCGGCGTCCAGCGTGCCGACCGGCGCCGCATTGCCCGACGCACCGGCAGCATAGATATGCACGACCGAGTTCGTGATCCCGTTGCCGTACGTTGAACTGTAGAGACGGCCGTGCTTGTCGACGGACGTCACGCCCGCCGCGTTGAGCGTGCGTATCGGCGACGGCGATTCACCAGCGCCGTACGCGTACGTGTAAACGGCCGTTTCGGTGGCGACGTCGATTCCGTCCGCGACCAGCGCGATCGCATTCGGGTAGCCCGCTCCCACCGGCAGCTTGAACCGCTGCTCGATCGTCGTCGTGTTCGGCGCGTAGACGACGACCATCGCGCGGCCCGTCGACTTCTTCCGGAGCAGCAGGTAGACGGTGCGGTCCGGTGCTTCGACCACGTCGGCGGGCGTCCAGCCGGGCGGATACGCGAACGTCGCGGTCGGCGTCGGGCTGATGCCGGTCACCGCGGCCGGATAGGCGCGCAGCGCGTCGCTGTCGGCGACCAAGACCTGGTTGTCGCTGTAGGCGATGCTCGTCCCCTGGGCGGCGCGCGCCGAGGCGGACGGCGTCTGCGGGATCGCGCTCATCGAGCGAGACGCGCACGCGCCGAGCGCCGCAAGGCCGAGCACGCACAAAGCCGCAGGCATGAGTCTCATCGACAACGTCTCCCGGCGCCCCGGTGAACGATCGGACGCCGCTCTCCGTGTGCCCGGCTCGGTTGCTGTTCTCGCCCTCCGAACGTCCCGGTGCGATTGGGTCTTCCGTGCACCGAGCGGGAAGGCCGCGGCGGCGCGCCGAGAGAGTCGGCGATGCCCTCTCCTCGCTCGGCTGCGCTCGCCGCCGGCTTGCTCGTGCTGACGGCGTGCTCGCGCGGGCCGTCCGAGCGTTCGCCGGGGCCGCTGCGCGTCGTGGCGACGACCACCACGCTGGCGTCGATCGCACGCGGCGCGGCCGGGAGCGGTCCCGACGTCCGGTCCCTGGTGCCGATCGGCGTCTCCCCCGAGGACTTCCAGCCCTCGCCCGACACCATCGCCGCGCTGCACGATGCCGACGTCCTCGTCGAGAACGGCGCCGGGCTCGAAGGCTGGCTGCAGAACACGATCCGCAACGCCGGCAACGCGCGCCTGCGCGTCGTCGTCTGCTCGGACGGGCTGCCGGTGATGAACGGCAATCCGCACCTGTGGATGGATCCCGAGCTGGCGCGCGCCTACGCCGGCCGCATCCGCGACGCGCTGCTCGCGTCCGATGCGGCGCACGCTGCGGCGTATCGCACCGCGTCGCAGCGCGTACGATGCCGCGCTCGCCGCGCTGACCGCCCGCACGCGGCGCAAGCTCGCGACGATTCCGCCGGCGCGCCGCACGATGATCGTCTTCCACAACGCCTTCGACTACTACGCGCGCCGCTTCGGCCTGCGCATCGCCGGCGCGATCGAGCCGATCGCGGGCGCCGAACCGAATCCGGCGCACATCGAAGACCTCGTGCGGCTCGCGCGCGCCGAACACGTGCCGGCCGTCTTCGCCGAGCACGAGTACAGCGACAAGCTCGCGCGCACGCTCGCGGCGAGCGCGGGCGGGCTGAAGGTGGCGTTCCTGTACGACGACTCGCTGGGAACCGAGCGCGGCGCCGACACCTATACCGGCATGATCGACACCGATACGGACACGATCGTGAGCGCGCTGCGACCGTGAGCGCCTTGACGCATGCGCACGATCCCGCGGTCGCAGTTCGCAAGCTGCGCGTGCGGTACGACCGCGTCGAGGCACTGCAAGGCGTCGACGTCGAGGTGCGGCGCGGCACGGCGCTCGGCATCGTCGGGCCGAACGGCTCCGGAAAGTCGACGCTCCTCAAAGCGATCGCCGGCCTCGTGCAGCCGTCCGCGGGCACCGTGCGCGTGCAAGGCTGCGCGCCGCGCGATCTTCCGCCCGGCACGATCGGCTACGTGCCGCAGGTCGAGGACGTCGACTGGCAGTTTCCCGTGAGCGTTCGCGACGTCGTGACGATGGGCCGGTATCCGCGCATCCGGCCGTTCCAGCGGTTCTCCGCGCACGATCACCGCGCCGTCGCGCGCGCGATCGACGCGCTCGATCTGGGCGCGATCGCCGACCGCCACATCAGCGAGCTGTCCGGCGGACAGCAGCAGCGCGCATTCGTCGCGCGCGCGATCGCGCAGGAGCCGCTGCTGCTGCTGCTCGACGAGCCGACGACGGGCGTCGACGCGGCGACCGAGGATTCATTACTGCGCCTGGTGCGCGGCCTCGTCGCCGACGGTCTGCCGGTGCTCATGACGACGCACGATCTCGACCGCGCACCGGAGTGGTTCGACCGCTTGATCGTCGTCGACCGCAAGGTCCTCGCCGAAGGCGATCCCGCCGATGTGCTGGAGTCGGGTGCGTACACCGCGATCCGCGAGCACACGCACGTGCACGGCCACCGCCGCTAGCATGCCCGATGTTCTCGCGCCGTTTCAGGCGGACTTCATGCAGCGCGCGTTCGTCGTGGCGGTCGTCGTCGGCGCGCTGTGCTCGGCGATGGGCACGTACGTCGTGCTGCGCAAGCTCTCGTTCATCGGCGACGGGCTCGCGCACGCGTCGTTCGCCGGGATCGCGATCGCGTATCTTCGCAACGCGAACTTCTATGCGGGCGCGGCGGTCGCGACGATCGTCACCGCGCTGGGCATCGGGTTCGTGCACCGCCGCGGGCGCGTCTCGCTCGACACGTCGATCGGCGTGCTGTTCACGGCGGCGTTCGCGCTCGGCGTGTTCCTCATGTCGCGCTCGCCGCGCGCGACGGTCGACCTGCAGAGCTTTCTGTTCGGCAGCATCCTGGGCGTCTCGCCGGGCGACGTCGCGACGGTCGTCGGCCTGGGCGCCGCGGTCGCGATCGTCGTCGCGGCGCTGTGGCGGCCGCTGCTGTACACGTCCTTCGATCCGGTCGTCGCGCAGGCGGCCGGCGTGCGCGTCGCGGCCGTCGACTACGCGCTGCTCGTGATCCTCGCGGTGACGATCATCGTCTCGCTGCAGGCGGTCGGCATCGTCCTCGTCGCGGCGCTGCTCGTGACGCCGGCGGCCGCGGCGTCGCAGCTCACGAAGCGCTTCATTCCGATGATGGCGACGTCGTGCGTCTTCGGCGTCTTCTCGACGGTCGGCGGTCTCTACGCCTCGTACGAGCTGCACGCGTCGTCGGGCGCGACGATCGTGCTGCTCGCGACGCTGGTGTTCTTCGCCGCCCTCACGGTGAGCGCAGCGCGTCGACGGCTGCGCGCTCTTTGAGCGACCCGATGCCGGTGACGGCATCGAAGCCGGTCGTCACGCTGCAGCCGTCGTTCTGCACCGCCGCGCAGCCTTTCACCGCAGGCGGCGGCGTGGGCAGAATGCCGCGATAGTCCTTCGGCAGCGGCGGACGGCGCGGACGCAGCGTGTTGTCCTTCCAGCCGCGGTCGTTCTCACGCGTGACGTCGCGGAATGCCTGCGGCGCCGTGCGCGCAAGCGCATAGAGGTCCGCGGTGGTGAGCAGCCGGTGCGGCGTCGGGACGAGGCTGTTGACGGCGGCGAGCTCCGCGGCGACGATCGACGCGCTCTCGCTCGTGCCGCCCACGCCGCCCAGACCGTAGCCGTGCCAGTACACGCGCAAATGACCGGCGGCGTCCGCCGACACGTCGGGCACGATGCGGTTCTTCACGTAGTTGGGTGAGAACAGGAAATCGCCGGGGGCATTCTGCCACGCCGGGCGCGGCTCGGTCGAGATGCCGCCGCCGCCTGCATGGTCGAGGTCATTCCACGGCCCTTCGTCGGCGACGCCGTCGCGGTCGCCGAGCTGCGTGCCGCCGGCGCAGATCACGTAGGGCAGCACGCAGGGCCACGCGACGCGCGGGCGCTCGACGCCGTTCTCCTTGAACCCGTACGCGCCGTCGTCGCCGGCCGCGACGACGATCGGGATGCCGCGCGCGATCGCTTCGAGGTACGGCAGCGGCGTTTGGCCGTAGCGCGACGCCACGGGCCCGTCGACCGGACCGACCACGACCGGCAGCACGATCACCGTCGGGTCGAGATCGAGCGCGCGCGCGAGCGCGACCGTCGCGTCGTTGCCCGCGCCGCACACGTCGTCGTAGTCGGCGACGATCTCGGCCGCAGGCGCCATCGTCAGCGCGGCGCTCACGTCGAGACCAGCTTCCTGACCGCGGTCGTCCCGGCCGCACTCGCTCGAGGCGTTCTTGAACGCGAAGCTGCGCTCGCTCACGCGGCTCATCGAAGCACCCGGCGGCGCGCCCGCCGCGGCGAGGAACGTGCGCACGTCGTTGACGTCGTAGCGGTCGGAGGCGTCCTCGATCACGACGATCCGCTGGCCGGATCCGCCACCGTCGACGGCGTCGGTCATCGAGCGAAAACGCGACGGCTCGTACCAGTCGCCGCGAAAGTACGTGAACGACGGACGCGTGTCCGCGAGACGCGGAGATGTTGCGACGACCGCTCCGCGCACGTCGCGCACGCCGGCGATCGCGACGTTGAGCGATCCGCTCGGCGCGATCGCCGACCGCGTGCCGTCCGTCCATTTCTGCCAGCGCGTGCCGAAGAGCCGCTCGGCCTCCGGCAGGCGCATTTGCCCGCCCGCGACCAGGCCGTCTCCGGCGATCTCGACGTCGGTCGCGCCCGCGTTGCGGAGCAGCAAGGCTGCAGCGCGCGCATCGGGCAGGCGGCCGAAACGATCGATGAAGTCTTGCCGCGAGAGCACGCGCTTGTGCGCCGGATCGTTCGGGTCGCTCATGTGCGCGGCCAGTCCGTCGAGGTCGGCTTTGGGCTGGAGCTCGATGGCGAGGTGGAGCGTCGTGCGCGGGTCGGCGGGGCCGGCATCGTGCATGCCGGCCAGCGCACCCTGGGGCGCGGTGACGCGCGACGATGCGGCGCCCAGCATCGGCGACGGTGAACCGAGCAGCAGAGCGAGCGCTCCGCAACCGGCGAGCACGTGGTATCGTTGAAGGGTCAACCGCGTCCTTTCCCGAGGATCATCGTACGATGGAACGCACCGCGTTCATCCGCAGTCTCATCGCAACGGTCGGCGTCACGCAGCTCGGCCACATTGCGCCCGCCCTTGCGATCGACGAACCCGCGGTCGGCCGCGAGGTCTTCGCCCAGTTGCGCGAGGACGGCGACCTGTTGTTCGACTCGCCGTTCTACGAGCATTTGAACGAGATCGGTGCCGTCATCTCCCAAACGGTTGCTTCGCGATACCCGTATCCGATCCGCTACTACATCGTGCGCGGCGATTCGGCGAACGCGTTCTCCGTGCCGGGTGGCAACATCTACGTCAACGAGCCGTTGCTTCGCATGGCGAAGAACCGCGACGAGCTCGCCGGCGTGCTCGCGCACGAGACCGGCCACATGGTGCTGCACCACGTCGCGCAGCGCATGGCAGCACTCCAGAAGAAGAGCGTCATCGCTCAGGTGCTCTCGACGGCGGCCCAGATTCTCGTCGGCCCGATCGTCGGCGCGGCCGTCGACTACGGCTCGCAGTTCGGCGTCGCGGGATCGGATGCGGCGCAGTCGCGGCACATCGAGGCGCAGGCCGACGAAGAGGGCGCGCGCATCATGGCCGCCACCGGACAGTACAACCCGTGGGGCATGATCTGGTTCTTCCAGACGATGACCGAAGCGTACGGGCCGGGCACGAGCAACTGGCTGCGCGATCATCCCGTCGACTCCGCGCGCATCTCCGATCTCGAGCACGAGTTCGCCGAGAACCCCGCGGTCTTCGGCAAGTTCAAGGACACGCAGCAAAAAGACGTCGCGTACTGGTAGTCACGCGGCGACGATGCTCGCGCGCGCATCGCCGTTCGCGTCGACGTGCACGCGCAACTCGGCGTTTCCGGGGCGCCCGGCATCCGCCCACGCGGCGATCTCGGCTTGCAGGCGCGCGTGCGCGCGCTCACCGGGGCCGAACCGCCGCAGCACGAGGTCGCGCTGCGCACGCGCCGCGAACACCACGATCGCGTCGGGATCGCACACGCCGAGCGTGCTGATGAAGCCGAAGTGCTCGTCCATGTCGGGAAGCACGCTCGGAACGACGTTGGCCCCTGCGCGCGGGCCGGACTCGCACAAACGGCAGAAGCCGTCGTCGCCGAGCGCGAGCCACAGGGCGAACGAGCTCCATGCCTCCACCGGCAGCACGCGTCGTGCCGGATTGACGTCTCGCGGCGTGCCGCGCAGCAGCGACGTCAGCGCGCTCGCGTCGACGTCGCCGGCGCGTCGTGCGAAGATGCGGATCGTGATCGACGCGTCGCCGAGCGGAAGCACGCGCGTGTCCGACGAGGACGACGCCCCGCGCAGCATCATGAACGCCGCGTCGACGACGGCGCGGCTCGCCAGTCCGGAAGGCGTCCGCTCGAACGCGATGACCTTCTGCATCGCGCGCACCGTCAGCGGCGCGACGAGCCGGCCGCCCGGGCGCAGCTGCGCGATCCACGCGGGCGGAATGCGCTCGACGCCGACCGCGGCGATCACGGCGTCGAACGGCGCGTCGTCCGGATCGCCGAGCGCACCGTCGGAGCAGATGACGCGTACGCGCTCGTAGCCGGCCTCGGCGAGGCGCACGCGCGCGTCGGAAACGAGGTCGGGTTCGATGTCGACCGTCGCCACGAACCCCGACGGACCGGTGATCTCAGCGAGCAGCGCCGCGTTGTAGCCGCTGCCCGCGCCGATCTCGAGCACGCGGTCGCCCGCGCGAAGCTGCAGCATCTCGAGCATCTCGGCCATGATCGCCGGCTGCGACGACGAGCTGAGCGGCACGCCGTCGTCGAGCTTGATCGCGATCGAGCGGTCCGCGTACGCTTCTTCGGCGCTGACCGTCCGCACGAACGCGTGGCGCGGCACGCGCGCGAACGCGGCAGCGACGGCCGCGGTGCGCACGTCGCCCCGCGCGCGAAGCCGTTCGACGAGCCGCGCGCGCAGCCCGCCAAACGCGTCCGGCCTCACGGCGCGCGCGGCCGCATCAGTCCGGCTCGCGCAGCACGCGATAGCGCTCGCCGTCGCGGTCGAGATAGCCGGCGCTCGCGAGCGCGTCGAGCACTTCGACCGTCGCCGCGCGCTCGTTCTTGTTCGGCATGCCGGCCCAGCGGAGCGCGACCTCGTGCACGTCGAGAACCGCGCCGTCGCGCAGCAGATCGCGCACGAACGCCTCGCGCAGCTTGACGCGCTCCATGCGGCGCCGCACGGGCTCGATGGCAGCGTCGAAGCCCTCCGGCTTCTCCGCAAGCGCCGGCGCCGCGGCCGTTGCATCCGACGCCGCGGGCGGTTCGGGCGCCGTAAGCTCTCTCGCGCCACCGCCCGCCGGCAGCTCCGCTGACTGCGTGCCGACGAGCGCCGGATTGCGCTCGAGCACCGCGTCGGTCACGCGCGGGAACAGCTCGGCGAGCGCGACGAACGCGACTTGCCACGGCACGGCGTTGAGCACACGCGGACGCGTGCGCACGGCGAGCAGCATCTTGCGCGCGACGTCCTCGGGCGTGACCAGCAGCGCCGCGGGTGCCCCCGGCATCCCGGCGCGCGTCATGAACGCCGTGTCGACGACGCCCGGATCGACGTACGTCACCGCGATGCCGTCGGGCTTGAGCTCGCGCCGCAGGATCGACGCAGCCGAGCGCGTCGCCGCCTTCGACGGCGGATACGCGCCCAGACCCCCGACCGGCACGCGCGCGACGCCGCTGCCGACCAGGAATACGTGACCGCGCGACGCGCGCAGCATCGGCAGCGTCTCGCGCACGAGCGCGATCGGGCCGATCGCGTGCGTTCCGAACTGCGCGCGCAGCGCGTCGTCGCTCTGCTGCGAGAGGGGTCCGACGGCGACGTGCCCGGCGTTGTTCACGAGGACGTCCACGCCGCCGAACGTGTCCCGCGCCAGCTGCGCGATCGCGCGCGCGTTCGCGGGATCGGCGACATCGAACGCGCCGGTCGCGACGTGCGACCCGTCCGACTGCATGCGCTCGCGCAGCGCGTCGAGCGCGGCGGTGTTGCGCCCGATCGCGACGACGTCGTAGCCGGCGCGGCCGGCGCGGATTGCGAGCGCGCGGCCGATCCCGCTCGACGCGCCGGTGATCACGATCGTGCTCATCGCCGCAGGTCCGCGCGCGCCTCGTCCAGCGCGCGCTTCGCGGCGCCCATCAAGAAGTTCGCGTCGCTCGAAACGCCGATGAAACGGTAGCCCATCGCCGCGACGCGCGCCGCCATCGCCGGATCGCGCGCGAGGAATCCGGCCGTCTTTCCGGCGGCGTTCGTCGCGTCCGCCACGCGCCGCACGAGCGCCATGTACGCCTCGTCGCGCTCCCAGACGTCCGGCCACCGCGCGCCCAGCGACGCGGCGAGATCGTTCGGGCCGACGAAGACGCCGTCGATGCCGTCGATCGCGACGATCTCCTCGACGTTGCGCACGGCGAGCTCCGTCTCGATCTGCACCAGCACGACGACGTTCTCGTTCGAGCGCTCGGCGTACGTCATCGCGTCGGTCTCGAACGCGAGCGGCGTGCGAATGCCGCCGCGGCTGCGTTCGCCCAGCGGCGGAAAACGCGCGTCGCCGACGAGCTTGCGCGCATCGTCCGCCGTATTGATGACCGGAACGATGATTCCCGAGCAGCCGAGGTCCAGCGCGCGCTGCACGTGTGAGGACTCGTTCCACGCGGGCCGCACGAACGGCGCCGTCGGGCGCGTGCGGATCGCGGTGGCCATTGCCGCGGCCTCCGCGAGAGCAACCGGGCCGTGCTCCATGTCGATGAGCAGCCAGTCCCAGCCGACGCTCGCCATCGCTTCCGCGACGAGCGCGTCCGAGAAGGACAGCCACGCACCGAGCACCGTCTCGCCCGCACGCAGCCGCCGGGCGACGTCGTTCTCACGCATCGCGCTCTCTCTTGCCCGCGGCGTCGCGCTCCTCATGCGCGTATCAGCAACGTGGGGAATGATCGAGCGATGACCGTACGGATGTCGGCCGCGGCCGCATTGGCCGCATTCACCCTCGGCGCGGGGACGCTCGCGCAGGCGGCGACGCCCGCCCCGGAGCCGGCGCTCCCAGCGCTGACGCTGCTTCCGGCGCGCGTCGGCGCGAGCGCGTCGTTCCACTACGACGCGGTCGAGAGCTCGGCGCGCGGCGCTGGCGGCGAGCACGCCGTGGTGACGGTGACGCGGGTCGTCGGCGACCGCGTCACGATCACCGTCACGCCGGACGACGGCGCACCGACCGCGGTCGCGGGCCGCGTCGAGAACGGCATCCTCCGCGTCGAGGCCGGCACACGCGCCGACGGTGCGCGCCGTGAGGGCGGCCGGCGCGACGACGCGAGCGGCGTGCCGCTGGACGGCCCGATCGCCGGCCTTCCGGGCGGAACCGCAGGCACCGGGCGAAGCGCGCCGGGCGGGTCCGGCCAGGGCGGATACGCCGGCGGCTCGGGCGGTGCCGGCGGCTTTGGCGCGCGTGCGGCGGCGCGGCCCGCCGTGCCCAGTGCGGTCCTCGCGCTCGCCGCGCTGGTCGCCGGCCGGGCGGGCGCCGGCGCCGGCGCACGCTCCTGGTCGTTCGCGGCACCGGCGGGCGACGGCCAAGCCGGCGTCCCGATGAGCGCACGGGTCGAGGGCGTGCGATCCGGTGTCGCGACGATCGTGGCCGAAGGCTCGGGCGACGCGCAGATCGCGTCGGCGTCCGCGGCCGCAGCACCGCAGCAGCAGGGCCAGGGCGGCGGGTACGGCGGACGGCGTCGCGGCGGCCAGGGCGGGTACGGCAGCCCCGGCGGCTACGGCGGCCAGGGCGGCTCCGGCGGCCAGGGCGGCTCCGGCGGCCAGGGCGGCTCCGGCGGCCAGGGAGGCGAGGGCGGCCGGCGCGGCCAGGGCGAGTACGGCCAAGGCCCGGCGGCGCAGCCGCGCACCGTGTCCGCGACGGTCGCGTACCACGTGGAGTCCACGTTCCGCGGCGGCCGGCTCGAGCTAGCCCGCGGCACCGAAACGACGACGCCGCGCGGCGCGGGCGCCGAAGGGCCGGCGACCGTGCGGTGGACGCTCACGCCGCTCTAGGTTCGAGCGCCGCGGCGCGCGACGAAGCGCGCGAACTCGTCGGACGCGCTGCCGGGCAGCCCCGCAAAGTACGCTCCTTCGTCGAGCGGCGGGTCGCGGGGCTCGCGCACGGTGCGCTGCTCGCGCGCGAACGCGGCGAGCGCCGCGGCGACGGGCTTCTCGCTGCCGTCCGACCGGATGATGCCGAACGAGAGCTCGTGCGGGCCCGAATCGAACGGCGGCTCGGCCCGCAGCGCGTCGTCGTAGTCGGCCCAGCACCACCACCACGCGCCCAGCCGGCCGTCCGCGTGCAGCCGGTCGAGCACCGCGGTGCAGTACGCCGCCATCTCGTCTTCACGCAGACAGGCGTGGCCGGTACCCCAGGGGTCGTCGACCGGGGCGCCGGGCGGGCACGTCGGGTTGCCGAGCTCGCTGAAGAGCACGGCTTTGGCGGAGAACGCCGCGGTGAGGTAGGCCAAGTACGGGACGACCTCGGGATCGCTGCGGTCGCGCGCGAACGCGCTGTACACCGGGTAGCCGTGCATCGTTGCGAACGCGAGCGGCGCGCAGAAGCTGGCGAAGCGGACGTTGCGATCGACGGCAAGGTCGGCGTCGTGCGTCCCGGCCGTCGTCGCCGCGCCCGACGCCGCGGCCAGCGTCTCGGAGAGTCTGCGGCTCCAATCCGCCACGGCCTGTGCGCTCGGCGGCTCGCGCAGCACCGTGAACTCGTTGCCCAGATCCCAGGCGAACAGCGCGGGGTGTCCGCGCAGGCGTTCGCCGGCGGCCTGCGCGAGCCGCACCTGCGCATCGCGCAGCGGGCCGGCCGAGTAGAAGTCGCCGATGCCGTACGCCGATTCGCGCCCGTCCGCGATCGTGCGGAACCGTCCGTGCGGCGTCGCGGGATCCAACGTCCACGCGGGCAGCCACGTGACGCCGCTCATGTGGCCGGTGAAAAGCGTCGGCATCGTGCGCAGGCCCGCGTCCGCGGCCGCGTTCGCGACCGTCTCCAGGCGCGCGAGCATCGTCGCGTCGACCGCGCCGGGATACGGCTGAAAGTCGTCCCACCGGAGGAAGAACCGCACCGCGTCGAGCCCGAGCCCGGCGATGCGCGCGAAGTCCTCGCGGATCTCGCCGGCGTCGAATCGGCGCCACATCGCGAGCGCGGTGCGCCGCGGCCAGTAGTTGATGCCGAGCGAGAAGCTCGAACCCGGTGGTATCATGGGGTCTCGCAACCGGTGCTCGCTTTCCGAGGGGTTGGTTCATGACGTCGTCCGCGCAGGAGATGGGTGTTCCGGTCCACGGCATCGGCACGGACCCGCTCGTCGGGTCCAACCTGTGCGACGACGTCCCGGCGCGCGTCGACGAGCTCGGGTTCGGCCCCTACGTCGACGCCGTGACGACGTTCCTCCTGAGCGACGCGACGAAGACGCCGCTGACCGTCTCGATCGAAGGCGAATGGGGCACCGGCAAGACGTCGTTCATGACGCAGCTCAGCGACGGGGAGCACGTCGGCAAGGAACACGCCACGGTGTTCTTCAACGCGTGGCGCAACGACTCGGCCGAATCGTTGTGGGCCGCCTTCGCCTTGCAGTGCGTGAAGGACCTCAGGCGGCATCTGGGCTGGTGGCCCCGGCTGCTCGCCGACGCGCGCTTGTCGTCGAAGCGCTTCGACATGGCGGCGTCGCTCCCGGCGCTGCTCGTGGCCGCGTTCCGTTTGGCGCTGGTCGCGGCCCTGGTGTGGGCCGCCTTTCACGTCAAGCTCGATCTGGGTCACGCATCGGATCCCGCCGGCGAGGCGTTCAAGGCGGTGATCGCCGGCGGAGGCGCGCTCGGCGTGCTCGCGTTCGCGTTCTCCGCGCTGAAGAAGATTCGCGACGTCGTCGGCGACCCGTTCGACGTGAGCCTGCGCAAATACATCGCCGCGCCGGACTATCGCTCGCGCATCGCGTTCGTCGAACGCTTTCATGAAGACTTCAGGAACGTCTTCGAGTGCTACGTCCGCGCGAACGACAAAGTGTTCATCTTCATCGATGATCTCGACCGGTGCGATGCGCCGCTGGTGGCGGAACTCGTCCAGGCGATCAACCTGCTGACGTCTTCGAACGTGTGCGGTCCGATATTCGTCATCGGCATGGATCGCAAGGTCGTCGCCGCCGCGCTCGCGGCGAAGTTCGACACCACGCTGAAGTACCTCGCGGGACCGGGCAACGACGCGGCGCTCGACTACGGCTATGCGTTCATGGACAAATTCGTGCAGGTGCCTTTTCGGCTGCCGCGCGCGAGCACGACGTTTGCGGCCACGCTGCTGGCGCTCGACCGTCCGGACGGAAGGCGCGTTGAGGGAATCATCAAGCGGGCCGTCCGGCTGTTCGACAACAACCCGAGGCGGCTCAAGCAGTACGTCAACCTGCTGCGCCTCACCGTGCACGTGCTCAAGCAGCGCGAGCAGCTCGCGGACGTGAACGTCGCTCCGGGGCAGACGCCCGCCCTTGGGGAACTGACCGTCGAAAAGGTCGGCCGCTTTCTCGCCGTCGTCGTGCGCTGGCCACGCATCGTCGAAGCGCTCGGTCGCGATCCTGCGCTGCTCGCGAAGCTCCAGTGCCTCGCGCTCGACGGAACGCAGGTCGCGGGCGACCTCTTCGACGCGTGGAAGAACGAGGCGCGACTAGTCGAGTATCTCGCCGGGATGGCGACGGACGAGTTTCCGCTGCGTGACTACGGCGATGCGGGGCTGCGCCGCATCTTCAGCATCGAGCTGGTCGACGCAACGATGCTGCTCTCGACCGCGAGCCCTGCGCCGCGCGAATGGCAGCACCTGCTCGACCCCGAGACGACGTTCGAGCGCGCGGCGCCCGCCTCGCTCGCGCAGGCGCGCGCCTGCGGACCGCTCGCGCTGACCGTCGACGACCAGGCCTGGAACAGGCGGTGCCTGGAGCTCGTCTTCCCGCATGAACACGGCGGGATCGCGCACTACCGCGGCCGGCACGCGGCGGGAATCACGGCGTGGACGGGGCTCACGATCTTCGGCGACGGAGTCTTCGACGGCGCGGTGCTGATCCAGAGCTCGTACAACGACGGCAACCTGGAAGCGATCGCGCGTCGCGGCCGCACGCTGCACTGCTACTATCACCACTCGCACGACGGACGGCCGTGGACACACAACGCGTGGCTCGATTTCGAATCGGACGGGGACCCGGTGCTTCTGCAGACGGCGGAGCGGCAGGACGGCAACTTTCACCTGGTGTTCCCGTGCCCGGGCGGCGGCTTGGGCCACGCCGTGCGGAACAACGCGCTGAACCGGCGTCCGTGGAATCTTATCGCGAGGTTCGGCGGCTCGCAGCGGCTGCTGCCCTGCGCGATCTTTGAGGAGCAGCTCGCAGACGCGCGCGAGCTGGTGGTCTTTGCCTGGGGCGATGACGACCTGTACGAGGTGCGGCGTCAAGGCGGCGAGTGGAGCGCGCCGGCGGCGTTGCACACGCCCGCGACGCTGCGCGACGGGGCGCGCGGCCTACCCGCGTTCGCGCGCGCGGGTGCCGCGGGCGCCGAACGGTACGTCGTCCTCCTGCCGACGTCGGACGGGGTTTCACACTGGGCGCTGCGCGATGCGGCGGCCGCGCCGTGGGAGCGGCGCGCGCCCTTCGCCGCGGGCCGTCGCGTCGATGCGGTCGCCGCAGTCCGCCGTTCGGATGCGCTCGAGGCGGCAGCGCGCGCCGGGACGCAGGCGTTCACGGCCGGCCTCGCGGACGGCGGTTCCTGGGACGTCCGGCCGGCCTGACGATCGTCGTGCGAGGGCGCTCGCCCGAGCGGCCCGAACGCGCACGGCGATGAGCGCTGCGCCCAAGGTCGGGATCATCATGGGCTCGACATCCGACCTCGAGACCATGCGCGCCGCGGCGACGACGCTGCAGGAGCTCGGCATTCCGTTCGAGCTGCGCGTCGTCTCGGCGCATCGCACGCCGGACTTGATGTTCCGCTATGCAAGCGAGGCGCGCGATCGCGGGCTCGAGGCGATCATCGCGGGCGCAGGCGGCGCCGCCCACCTGCCGGGGATGGTCGCGACGAAGACCAGCTTGCCGGTGATCGGCGTGCCCGTGCAGTCGAAGGCGCTGCACGGCATCGACTCGCTGCTGTCGATCGCGCAGATGCCCGCCGGCGTCCCCGTCGCGACGATGGCGATCGGCGGGGCCGCGAACGCGGCGCTCTTCGCGGCGCGCATCCTCGCGCTGCGCGATCCGCACCTCGCGCGCGCGCTCGACGAGCGCGCCGCGCGCATCGCCGCCGACGTCGAAGCGATCGAGCTGTGATCCGCACGATCGGAATCCTGGGCGGCGGTCAGCTCGGCCGCATGCTCACGCTCGAGGCCAAGCGCATGGGCTTGCGCGTCGTGACGCTCGAGCCGCTGCCGGACTCGCCGACGGGACAGATCGCCGACCTCCAGCTCGTCGCGGCGTACGACGATTTGCGCGCGATCGGGGAGCTCGGCGCGCGCAGCGACGTCGTGACGTACGAGTTCGAGAACATCCCGCTCGAGTCGGTGCTGGCGCTCGAAGCGGATCAGCGCATCGTGCATCCCGGCTCGCACGCGCTGCGGATCACGCAGGACCGGATCCTCGAGAAGACGTTCGTGCGTGACTGCGGCATCCCGACGGCGGACTTCCTGCCCGTGCGCGACGCCGGCGAGACGAACGCTGCAGAGCGCGCGATCGGATACCCCGGAGTGCTCAAGACGACGCTCGGCGGTTACGACGGCAAGGGACAGTGGGTCGTACGCTCGCGGCGCGACGTCGACGACGCAATCGCCGCCGCGCGCGGGCGCGCGCTCATCTGGGAACGCTTGATCCCGTTCGACCGCGAGCTGTCGATCATCGCGGCCCGCAACGAGCACGGCGAGATCGTGGCGTTCCCGGCGTCCGAGAACCAGCACGATCACGGCGTGCTCGCGACGACGATCGTGCCGGGGCGCGTCGCGCCCGACATCGCGGCGCGCGCGCGCGCGTTCGCGACGAAGATCGCCGAGGCGCTGCGCATCGTCGGCACGTTCTGCGTCGAGTTCTTTCAGGCGGGCGACGAGCTGCTCGTCAACGAGATCGCCCCGCGCGTCCACAACAGCGGGCACTATTCGCTCGACGCGACGCAGATCAGCCAGTACGAGCTGCACGTGCGCGCGATCTGCGGGCTGCCGCTGGTCGAGCCGCGTCAGTTCAGGCCGGCGGTGATGGTCAACATCCTCGGCGCGGGCGCGGGCGACACGCTCGACGGCGTCGAGCAGCTCTTGCGCGAACGCGACCTCAAGCTGCACGTCTACGGCAAGGCGCACGCGGCTTTGCGCCGCAAGATGGGACACTTCACGGTGCTCGGCGAGACCATCGACGACGCGCTCGCGAAGGCGGATCGCGGGCGCGGCGTGCTGCGCTGGGTCGAAGACCGCGCTGCGGCGCTCCGATGAACGAACCCGACGCGACGACCGAGCTGCGGCGCGGGATTCGCGTTGATCTCGTGATCGCGATCTGCGCGTTGCTGATAAGCTCGCTCGCGACGGCGGCATCGTGGTGGCAGTCGCGCGTGGTCGCCGAGCAGCTCAGCGCGCAAGTCTGGCCGTACGTCTCGTTCGCGGAGTCCTACGGTGACGATACGGTCTCCATCTCGATCTCGAACGACGGGCTCGGCCCCGCGGTGCTGAGGACGGCGGCGGTTCTGGTCGACGGCAAACCGCAGGCGTCGTTCGTCGACGCGATGCACGCGCTGATCGGGCCGCACCTCGTCCAGCGAGCGAAGCGCGCCGGAGACAAGGCGCTGCGCGCCGGCTATACGACCGGAGGACCCGGAACCGTGCTGCGCGCGGGCGCGACCGCCACGGTGTTCTCGCTGCACAGCCGAACGTTCGCGCCGCAGGTCGGGCGCGCGTCGACGCGTCTCCAGCTTCGCGCGTGCTATTGCTCGATCGAAGGTGCGTGCTGGTCGAAGGACTCGCGCACCGACGATCCGCGTCCCGTGCGCGTCTGTCCGGCCGAGCCGGCGAACATGCTCCTCGCGCATCCGAGCCTCGCCGGCCTCTGAGCCGGGAGCGCGCCCTTTAGCCCGTGCGTTCGTGCGCGATCGCACCGTGCTTGACGACGACGCGCGGCTCACGCAGCGCGCGCACGTCGGAGCCGAGATCGGCGTCGAGCAGCAGCAGATCGGCCGGGCGCCCCGGCGCGAGTACGCCCGAATCGACGGCGAGCAGTTCGCCTGCCGTTGCGGTCGCTGCGGTGAGCGCCTGCTGCGGCGTCATGCCGAGCACGGTGGACATCAGCTCGACTTCGTACGCGTAGTCCTCGTGCTTGTTGTACGGCGTTCCCGCATCGGAGCCGCCGGCGATGCGCACGCCGGCGCGGTACGCCTTGCGGATGTTGTCGCCGGCTTGCTGGTAGATTTCCGTCGCCTTGCGCACGACGTAGTCGGGCTGCGCGCCGCCCGCGATGTTCTCGTAGATGCGCCAGACGGCGGCGAGCGTCGGCACGAGGTACGCTCCCCGCGTTTTGAAGAGCTCGATCGCTTCGTCGTCGAGCAGATGGCCGTGCTCGATGGACGTGACGCCCGCGCGCAGCGCGTTCTTGATGCCGTTCGTCCCGATCGCGTGCGCCGCGACGCGCATGCCGTGCGTGCGCGCCTCCTCGATCGCCGCGCGCATCTCTTCCTCGGTGAGCTGATCCTGTCCGGGCACCGCGCCCTTGGTCAGGACGCCTCCGGTCGCGATCAGCTTGATGCACGTCGCGCCGGCCTTGCGCTGCTCGCGCACCGCCTTGCGCGCGTCCCACGGTCCGTCCGTCTCGCGGCCGACGAACGAGCCGTGTCCGCCGGTCATGCAGAGCGCGCGCCCGGCGGCGACGATCGTCGGCCCCGTGTGGTCGCCGCACGCGATGGCGCCGGCGACGGCGACGGCGTTGCCCTCCGTTCCGCCGAGATCGCGAATCGTCGTCACGCCCGCTTCCAGGCTGCGGCGCGCGCACGCGGCAGCGTCCAACGTCCGCTCCTGCGGCGAGCGCAGGATGATGAACGTCTGCGTGTCGGGCTGACCGTTCATCTCGAGGTGCACGTGGCTGTTGATCAGGCCCGGCACGACGCAGCGCGCCTCGAGCGTTCGATCCGCGCCGGCGGCCGTGCCGTCGGTGATCGCGGCGACGCGGCCGTCCTCGATGGTGATCGTCGCGTTCGCCCGCGGCGGCGCGTCCGTTCCGTCGTAGAAGCTACCCGTGCGTATCGCGATGCGCATCGCGCGTGCTACGGAACGGGGATGCGCGCGGCCTTCCGGTGCCTGGGTTCGTTCACGGCGCCGGAGCGGCGGTCGTGCGAGCCGTTCGGCCGGCTGCGGCTTCGAGAGCGGTGTACGCGCGCGACGCCGGCGGACGCCCCAGCTTCGTCGCCATGAAGCGTGAAGCGGCGCGCAGCTTCTCCAGGTCGATCCCGGTTTCGATGCCCATGCCGTGGAGCATGTAGACGAGGTCTTCCGTCGCGCAGTTGCCCGTCGCGCCCGGCGCGAACGGGCAGCCGCCGAGCCCGCCGGCCGACGTATCGTAGATGCGCACGCCCGACGCCAGGCCGGCCATCGTATTCGCCAGCGCCGTTCCCCGCGTGTCGTGGAAGTGCAGGCCGAGCCGGTCGAGCGGTACGACGTCACGGAGCGCGCCGACGACGTCGAAGACCTGGTTCGGCGTGCCGACGCCGATCGTGTCGGCGACGCTGAGCTCGTCGACCCCGAGGTCGAGCAGCCGTTCGCAGACGCGCACGACGGCATCGATCGGAACGTCGCCCTGGAACGGACAGCCGAACGCCGTCGAAAGCGAGCCGCGCACCCACATGCCGTCGGTCTTCGCGCGCGCGATCACGGTCGCGAAACGCGCGACCGATTCGTCGATGGACATGCGGATGTTCGCTTGCGCGAACGCTTCCGAGGCCGCGGTGAAGACGGCGATCGCGCGGACGCCGGCCTCCATCGCGCGATCGAGTCCGCGCTCGTTCGGAACGAGCACGAGATAGGTCCGCCCCGCGTCCTTGCGGATCGCGCCGAACACCTCGGCGGCGTCGGCCATCTGCGGCACGTGCGCCGGGCTCACGAACGACGTCGCTTCCAGGACGGGCACGCCGGCGTCGGAGAGCAGATCGCAGAAGCGAATCTTGTCCTCGGCCGCGACGCGCACCGCTTCGTTCTGCAGGCCGTCGCGCGGTCCGACCTCGCAGATCGTCACGCGCTGCGGAAGTGCGGCGGAGAAAGAACTCATACGACCGGCTCCTTGCGCAAAAAGCGCGCCGCCATGTCGACGACGCGCGGCCAGATCTCGTCGTCGTGCTTGAAGCGCCGAAAGATCGTGGCGAACAGGTTCGACGCGGCGCCGAGATTGAGGTGATTCGCCTCGTCGGCGTCGATGCTCGCGATCGGCATCGCTCCGTCGAGCGTCGCGGACTCGATCATCACCACGCCGTCGCTCTGCAGGTGGTACTTCGGCATGCGCCCCACGACGTGGAGGAACGGATGTCCCTCCGGCATCACCCAGGGCGTCCCGCTCAGCTTCCAGCGCTGCTTCTTGGCGTTGTCGGGATCGGGCGCCCACGTTCCGGACACACCGTTGAGCCACGTCATGAACGGCGACGCGACGTCCATGTCCTCGAGCACGTGCGTCGGCATGCGCGCGAAGCGCAGCGTCGCGGCGGCGTAATTCGTGATCAAGCCGCCGTTCGGCGCAGCGACCTGCACCGATGCGGCGATCTCGTGTGCCCGCTCCGGGTACGCGCGCAGGAACCCGCGGTTGATCAAGCCGCCCGCGCTGTACCCGAGCGTGGCGACCGGGAACGAGGCCGGCTCGCGCGCGCGCAGGCGGTCGAGAAACGACGCGAAGCGGTCGATGCGCTCGCGGAGCGGCTCGTCGCCGTCCGGAAAGATGGTGCAGTCGAAGCCGAACGCGGCGAGCCCGTCCTTGCCGCGGCGGCCGTCGACGAACGTGCGCATCACCTTGGCCTGCTCGTTCCAGCCGGCGATCAATACTACGCGCACGCGCTACGCTCCGATCGTGACCAGGGTCGTGCCGGCGGCGACGACGTCGCCCGACTGCACGTGCACCTCCGCGACGGTGCCGGCGATCGGCGCTTCGATGCGGTGTTCCATCTTCATCGCTTCGAGCACGACGAGCAGCGCGCGCTCCGCGACGTCCGCGCCGGCGGCGACTGCGACGTTGACGATCTTGCCGGGCATCGGCGCGGAGACGACGCCCGACGAAGATCCGTGCGCCGCGTGTTCGGCGTCGGCGCTCGGCGGCGGCGCCTCGGTCCACCGCACGGTCATGCCGTCGACCGCGACGCTTCCGCCGCCGGCGTCGAACGCCGCATCGCGCACGTCGTCGTCGAGCGGTCCCTGGACGTCTCCCGCGGCGACCCACCGCGTGCCGTCGAACGTCGCCTGCGCTCGCACGAGCGTCGATCCGATCACGAACGCGAGCGGCACGCCGACGCCCGCAGGCCTCCACGACGCGCCGCGCGCGACGATCGCCGACGCGATGCGCCGTTTCGTCGCGTCGTCGGGTGCTTCGGGCGCGAGCCGGAACGACGGCATGCGCTCGTCGAGGAACCGCGTCGTCGTGTCGCCCGCGCGGAACGCGTCGTCGGCTGCGATCGCGCGCAGCAACGGGAGGTTCGTCGCGATCCCGCCGACCGTCGTCTCGCGCAGCGTCGCACCGAGGCGCGCCACGGCCGCGTCGCGGTCCTCACCCCAGACGACGATCTTCGCGAGGAGCGAGTCGTAGAAGACCGGCACCTCGTCGCCGGCGCGAAACCCGGCGTCGAGCCGGACGCCGGGCGCGCGCGGTACCTCGAACGTACCGATCGTGCCCGACTGCGGCAAGAAATCGTGCGCGGGATCCTCGGCGTTGAGCCGCGCTTCGATCGCCCACCCGCGCGGCGCGATCTCGGCTTGCGTGAAGCGCAGCGGCTCGCCGCTCGCGATGCGCAGCTGTTCGTGCACGAGGTCGATGCCGTAGACCAGCTCCGTGACCGGATGCTCGACCTGCAGCCGCGCGTTCATCTCCAAGAAGTAGAACGCGCCGTCGTCATCGAGCATGAACTCGGCCGTGCCGGCGTTCGTGTAGCCGACGCTGCGCGCGGCATTCACGGCGGCTTCGCCCATGCGTTCGCGCAGCAGGGCGTCGAGCGCGACGCTCGGCGCCTCTTCGACGACCTTCTGATGGCGGCGCTGGATCGAGCACTCGCGCTCGCCGAGATGAACGGTCGAACCGTGCGCGTCGGCGAGAATCTGAAACTCGACGTGGCGCGGCCGGCGCAGGTACCGCTCGAGCAGCACCGCGTCGTCGCCGAACGCCGCCAGCGCCTCCCGGCGTGCGCTCGCGAGCGCTTCCTCGAAGTGCGCCAGGTCGTCGACCACGCGCATCCCGCGACCGCCTCCGCCGGCGCTCGCCTTGATGAGCACCGGCGTGCCGATGCGCTGGGCCTCGGCGCGCAGCCGCTGCGCGCTCTGGTCGTCGCCGTCGTAGCCCGGCACGACCGGAACGCCGAACGCGCGCACGCGGCGCTTCGCTTCGATCTTCGATCCCATCGCCGCGATCGCGTCGGGCGTGGGGCCGACGAAGACCAGACCGCTGTCGACGACGAGCCGCGCGAACGGCGCGCGCTCGCTCAAGAAGCCGTACCCGGGATGCACCGCGTCGGCGCCGAGCGACTTCGCGGCCGCGACGATCGCGGGCCCGTCGAGATACGATTCCGCGGCCGGGCCGGGCCCGATCCGCACCGATGCGTCGAGCGTCGCGCGGAAGAACGCGCGCTCGTCGGCATCGGAGTAGACGCCGACGGGCGAGATGCCCAGCTCGCGCGCCCCGCGCGCGATGCGGACGGCGATCTCGCCGCGGTTCGCGATCAGCAGCCGGCGGATCACCGCGCGGCCCACGCCGCGCTGCGCCGCTCGAGGAATGCGCGCAGGCCTTCCTGCGCTTCGGGCGTGACGCGCTGGCGGGCGATGGCGCGCGCCGTCAAGATGCGCGACTCGTCGTACGAGGCGGCCGCCACCTGTGGCAGCAGCGCCTTGGCCGCCGCGATCGCCGACGGACCCGCCGTCGCCAGCTCGGCGGCGATCGCATCGACGGTCGCGTCGAGCGCCGCCGCCGGAACGACCTCGTGCACGAGCCCGATCGAACGTGCACGCTCGGCGCCGAAGCGCTCGCCCGTCAAGAAGAAGCGGCGCGCGTGCGAGAGCCCGACCTTCGCGAGCACGAACGGCGTGATCACGGCCGGGATGATGCCCAGTTTCGTCTCGGTGAATCCGAAGATCGCAGCCTCGTCGGCGACGACCGCGTCGGCGACCGCGCACAGCCCCGAACCGCCGGCGATCGCCGCGCCGTGCACGCGCGCGATCACGGGCTTCGGGCACCGGTCGATCTCGCGGAACATGTCGGACATCGCCAGCGCGTCCAACTGGTTCGCGTCCTCACTGAGCTCGAGCGCGCCGCGCATCCAGTTGATATCGGCGCCGCCGCAGAAGACCGCACCGTCGCCCTCGAGGACGATCACACGGACCGCCTCGTCGCCGCCGAGCAGCGCGAACGCCGCGCGCAGCGCCCCGATCAGCTCGGCGTTGAACGCGTTGCGGACGGCCGGGCGGGAAAGGACGACGCGAGCGCGCGCTCCCTCGCGTAGGACGCGCAGGACCGGATCGGGCACGGCCTCGGTCGTTCGCCGAGGTACGGGTGGCGGCCCGTCGGAAGCAGCGGGCATGAGCTCTCGCCGTCTCCTCGCCGCCGCGCTCGCCGTCGCGTTTCTCGCCGTGCCGCTCGCGCCGTCGCGCGCCCAATCCCCGGCGCCGGCGGCGCATACCGTCGACGTGACGCGTGCGACGCTCGCGAACGGGATGCAGGTCGTCGTTCTTCGCGACACCCTCGCGCCCGTCGTCTCGACGTGGATGAACTACCTCACCGGCTCGAACGAGGAGTCGATCACAGGCATCGCCCACGCGCAGGAGCACATGATGTTCCGCGGGAGCAAGACGCTGACCGCGTCGCAGTTCGCGGACACGACGGCGATCACGGGCGGGTCGTTCAACGCCGACACGCAGAATGAGATCACGCAGTTCTTCTTCGAAATGCCGTCCGAATATCTCGACGTCGCGCTCAACCTCGAGCGGTCGCGCGCGACGGGCGTGCTCGACTCGCAGAAGCTCTGGGATCAGGAGCGCGGCGCGATCACGCAGGAGGTGACGTCGGACAACTCCAGCGCGACGTTCCGGCTGCTCGAGAAGACGATCCAGCACGTCTTCGCGGGCACGCCGTACGCCGACTTCGGGCTCGGTACCGTCGCGAGCTTCAAGAAGATCCAAGCGAACGATCTCAAGGCGTTCTACGACCGCTGGTACCATCCGAACAATGCGATCTACGTCATCGCGGGCAACGTCGACCCCGAGGCGACGATCGCGAAGGTGAAGGCGCTCTTCGGCCCCATCCCCGCCGCGAAGCTGCCGGCGCGCACGCCCGTGCATCTGCAGCCGCTCACGCCGCTCACGCTGCACGACAATAGCTCGGACCCGATCACGGTCGATTTCGTCGCCTACCGCGTCCCGGGTTACGACGACAAGGACTACTTCGCGTCGCAGATCCTCAACGACGTGCTCAACAGCCAGCGCGGTGCGCTGTACGAGCTGCAGGCGTCGGGCAAGGCCCTCGGCACGTTCGCGCAGTCGATCACGCAGCCGAAGGCCGGGATGACGCTGGTCGGCTCGGCGGTTCCGGTCACGACGACGGGCGATGCGGCGGTCAACGACGTGCGCAGCGTCATCGAGGCGTACAAGAAATCCGGGCTGCCGGCCGAGCTCGTGGACGTTGCGAAGCAGCGCGAAGTCGCGCAGGCGCAGTTCGCGCGCAACTCGATCCAAGGTCTTGCGACGCTGTGGTCGCAGACGCTGCCCGTCGAGCACCGCACGCCCGACGAGGAGCTCGCCGGCCTGCAGGCCGTGACGGTCGACGACGTCAACCGCGTGCTGCGCACGTACTACGATCAGACGACGGCGACGGTCGCGATCTCCACGCCGAAGGAAGCCGCCGGCTCGGCGTTCGGCGCGAAGCAGGGCGAAGACAACACGGTGATCCCGACCGAGCACACGGCGCTGCCGCCGTTCGCCAAGCGCATCCTCTCGAATCTTCGCGTGCCGGAGACCACGGTGAAGCCGGACGTGCAGACGCTCTCCAACGGCATCAAGCTGATCACGGTGCCGTCGAGCATCTCGCACACGGTGATCGTCCGCGGCGACATCCTCAACAACACCGGCCTCCAGGAACCGGCCGGCAAGGAAGGCGTCGCGTCGATGGTCGACGGCCTGTTCTCGTACGGCACGCAGACGTACGACCGCATCGCGTACCAGACGGAGCTCGACAAGATCGCGGCGAGCGTGAGCGCCGGGCGAAGCTTCGGCGCGGACGTGCTCACGCAAAACTTCGACCGCGGCATCGAGCTGCTCGCCGACGACGAACTGCATCCCGCGTTCCCCGCGCAAGCGTTCGCGATCGTCAAGCAGCAGACGGTCGGATCGCTAACGGGCACGATCAAGAGCCCGGAATACAAAGCGTCGCGGGCGGCGGCTGACGCGCTCTTTCCGTCCGGCGATCCCGCGCGGCGCAGTGCGACCCCGGCGAGCGCCGGCGCGGTGACCCTCGACGACGTCAAGGCGTACTACGCATCCGTGTTCCGCCCGGACCTCACGACGATCGTCGTCGTCGGCGATGTGACGCCGGAACGGGCGCGCGCTGCAATCGAAAAGTCGTTCGGCGCGTGGAAGGCGGCCGGGCCGCGTCCCGAGGTGTACGTTCCCGCGGTTCCGCGCAACAAGCCCGCGTCGGTGACGGTTCCGGCGACCGGGCGCGTGCAGTCCGAGATGCGCATGATCGAGACGCTTCCGCTCACGTACAAGGACCCCGACTACCCGGTGCTGCAGCTCGCCAACACCGTGTTGAGCGGCGGGTTCTACGCCTCGCTGCTCTTCCACGATCTGCGCGAGCTGCACGGCTACGTCTACACGGTCGGCTCGAGCCTGGCGTCGGGGCGCAACCGCAGCACGTTCTCGGTCTCGTACGGGTCCGATCCGCAGAACGTCGCGCGGGCCGCGAAGCTCGTCGTCGACGATCTCACCTCGCTGCAGCGCAAGCCGATCGCCGTCGACCGGCTGACCCGCGCGAAGGCGCTCGTCATCGGGGAGGTGCCGATCGCGCGCGAGTCCTACGACGGCCTGGCCGCCGAGCTGCTGTCGTACGCGCAGAGCGACCGGCCGCTGGACACGGACCGGATCGAAGCCGCCGCCCAGCTCGCCGCGACGCCGGACAGCCTGCGCGCGGCGATGGCGAAGTGGATTCGCCCGCAAGGCTTCGTGCGCGTCGTCCTCGCGCCGGCGGGCAAGTAAGGGAGCTTACGAACCGCGGAGCGGCGCGCGTGGTACCATCGCGGCATGGACGGACTCGGCACGGCCTTGGAGACGTTCGCCGCGATGCGCCCGCCTGACGGGCCGCCCCGCGGCGGCGACGACGCCAACAAAGTCTGGTATCTGCGCCACAACCGCCTGTTCGTCGAAGCGACCGAGGCGGGCGTCGTCGCGACCGAGCATTTGTTCACGATGTGCGAGATGCCGCGCGGCACGCGGGTGTTCGATCAAGGCGACACGACGCGCATCGTCTACATGGTCAAGCGCGGCGCGGTGCGGATCGCGCGCGAGACGCCCGACGGCAAGGACGTCACGGTCGCGCTGCTCGGCGCGGGAGACTTCTTCGGCGAGGAGACGCTCTTCGGCGACCGCGCGCGCACGACGGTGGCGGTCGTCGTCGAAGACGCGCTGCTGTGCACCGTCCGCGCCGACGACCTGTTCGCGCTCCTCGCCGCCGATCCGGCGCTCGCGCTCAACGTCGCCAAGTCGCTCAGCGGCCGGCTCGGCGACGCGCAGGCGACGATGGAAGACCTGGCCTACGCGCGCGTGGGCGACCGCATCGTGCACCTCTATCGCAAGCTCGCGTCGGAGCACGGCGTCCCGTGCGAGCGACGGCACGCGCGTCGATCTGCGTCTGACGCACGCGGACGTCGCGTCGCTGGTCGGCAGCACGCGCGAAACCGTCAGCGCGGAGATGCCCAAGCTCTTCCACGCGGGCCGGCTGCGACACGAAGGCCGCACCGTCGTCGTGCCGCTCGAGGACGACGCACCGTGATCGCGGCGATCCTGCTCGCCGCGGCGACGTCGCTCGCACCCGTGCTCGGCGCGTCCGCGCCGTGGGCGAACGCGAGCCGTCCGCCCTACCTCCGCGCGTCACCGTCGTCGACGTCTTCACGTTCAGCTGCATCAACTGTAAGCACGTCACGCCCGAACTGCGCAGCTGCGCGCGACGTATCCTGCGCGAGCTCGCGATCGTGGGCGTGCACGCGCCGGAGCTGCCGAGGAGCGCGTGCACGCGAACGTCGTGGCGGCGCTGCGCGAGCAGGACGTCACGTGGCCGGTCGTGTTCGACGACGACTTCACGATCTGGCACGCGTACGGCGTGCAAGCGTGGCCGACGCAGCTCGTCTTCGACCGGCACGGAACGCTGCGGGCGACGTACGTCGGCGAAGGCTACGATGCGCAGCTCGAGCGCACGGTGCGCGCGCTCGCGCGAGCGCGCGTGACGGCCGGTGCGGCGCTGCCGGTCGCGCGTGCGGAAGAACGCGGCCGGCGCGTCTACCGGCACGGCATCGCCGCGCGCGTCGCCCACTGGACGTGGACGGTGGCGATCCTCGTGCTCGTGATGAGCGGGCTGCAGATCTTCAACGCGGCACCGTATCTCGACGCCTCGGACAAGAGCAACCCCGCGCGCCGCGTGCTCGCGTTCGACGCGCAGCGCGGCGCGAACGGCAGCCCGGCCGGCTACACGATCGTGTTCGGCCACGCGCTGCGGACGACGCACCTGTTCGGCTACGCCGACGACGGCATGGGCGGCGAGACGTCGCGTGCGTTTCCGGCGTGGCTGACGCTCCCGGGACCGCAGGACCTCGCGGACGGCCGCCGCTGGCACCTGTTCTTCGCGTGGGCGCTGTTCATCGCGTGGGTCGCGTACCTCGTCGCCGCCGCCGCGCGCGGCACGCTGCGCGAGCTGGTGATGCGGCCGGCGGACGTTCGCAAGCTGTGGGCGATGCAGTCGTACTACCTGCGCCTGCGCCGCGAACCGCCGCCGCACGGAACGTACAACCCGCTGCAGAAGCTTGCGTACAACGTCGTGCTGTTCGCGTTCATCCCGCTGCTGATCCTCACGGGGCTGACGCTCTCGCCGGCGGTCGACGCGGCCGTCCCGTGGCTCACGAGCGCGTTCGGCGGCCGGCAGTTCGCGCGCACCTGGCACTTCACGTTGATGGTGCTGCTGCTCGGGTACTTCGCGACGCACCTCGTGCTGGTACTCGACGACCGGGTTCTGGAACAACATGCGCTCGATGATCACCGGCTGGTACCGGCTCGGCGAGCACGACGGGGTCGGACCGTGAGCCGCCCCGTGAACCGCCGGCTCTTCGTCGCGTCGACGCTGTCGGCGATGGCGCTCGCGGGATGCGGGAACGTCAAGGACGCGCTGACGAACGG
Source organism: Vulcanimicrobiota bacterium (assembly GCA_963818845.1). Taxonomy (GTDB): domain Bacteria; phylum Vulcanimicrobiota; class Vulcanimicrobiia; order Vulcanimicrobiales; family Vulcanimicrobiaceae; genus Vulcanimicrobium. Next base: position 851,767 of record CAWFTO010000004.1, read on the forward strand.
GCCGTTCCGCAGCGCGCTGCTGTCCACCGAGAAGCTGAACGACGCGGTCATCGGGACGCACGGCATGGCGCGCGAGTACGAGGAATCCGACGTCGACCGCGACTTTCGCGTCAACGGGCTCGACACGCCGAGCGACGCGACGTACGCGCACCTCGAGGCCGGCGGATTCCGCGACTACCGGCTCGTCGTCGACGGCCTGACGGAGCGCCCGCAGAAGCTGTCCGTCGCCGAGCTGCGCGCCGCCGGAGTGCACAGCCAGATCACGCGCCACGACTGCGTCGAGGGGTGGAGCGCGATCGGCAAGTGGAACGGCGTCCGGCTCTCGACCGTGCTCGCGATGGCGCAGCCGAAGCAGCACGCGCGCTACTGCGTGTTCCACTGCTTCGACGCCGATCAGTCGGGTCAGCGGTACTACGAGTCGCTCGACCTCGCGCAGGCGGCGCATCCGCAGACGATCCTCGCGCTCGACTTGAACGACCGGCCGCTGGACGCCGACCACGGCGCGCCCGTGCGCCTGAAGATCCCGACCCAGCTCGGCTACAAGAGCGCCAAGTGGGTCTCACGCATCGAAGTGGTCGCCGATCTGCGGCCGCTGTTCGGCGGCCAAGGCGGCTACTGGGAAGATCAGGGCTACGAGTGGTACGCCGGGATCTAAGCCAGCGCGAGCTCGACGGGCCGCTCGAACTCCGGCAACGCGCTCGCCGGCGTGTGCCGCTGCTCGTCGCGGTCGATGACGAACCGCGCGACGAGCCCGTCGAGGCGTTCCGCCTGCTCGCGTAGCGCCCGCGCCGTCGCGTCGATCTCCTGGACGCCCGCGGCGAGCTCTCCGGTGGCGATGGCGGCCTGCTGCGCCGCAGCGGACTGCTCTTCGGCAGCCGCCGCGACCGGAAGGATCGCCGAGGTGATGTCGCGCGTGGTCGCGCGCATCTGCGTCGCCGCCGCCGCGTTCTCTTCGACGCCGGCCGAGGTGGTGCCGACGTTCTCGGTGACGCGCAGCGAGGCGTCGCGCATCGACCGCGCGCGCTGCGCCAGCTCTTCGGCTACGGAGCTCGTCGTCTCGATCGCGCGCTCGACGCCCGTCAGGGCCGCTGCGGCGCGTTCCGCGACGTCGAGCGCCTCCGCCATCGACGCATCGGAGCTGCGCATCGCCTCGCCGGCGCTGAGCGTCTCGCGGCGGATCGCCGTGAGGATCGTCGAGATCTCGCGAGGTCGCGTGGGTCGCGCGCTCGGCGAGCTGCCGAACCTCGTCGGCGACCACGGCGAAACCGCGGCCGTGCTCGCCCGCGCGCGCCGCCTCGATGGCGGCGTTGAGCGCGAGCAGGTTCGTCTGGTCGGCGATCTCCTCGATGGTCCGCACGATCTGCTGGACCTGGACCGAACGCTCCTCGAGCGCGCCCATCGCCGTCGCCGCGCCGCGCGAGACGTCGCGCAGCTCGCGCACGGTCTGCTGCGTTTGCGTCACGGCTTGATTGCCGCCCGCCGCTTCGCCCGAGGCGTCGCGCGCGCTGCGCGCAAGGTCCGCACCGTTGGACGAGAGCGACTCGATGCTCTCGTCGAGCTGCTGCATCGCGCCGGTCGCCTGCTGGATCGCGGACGCCTGGTGGATCGCGCCGTCGGCGATCATTTCGGCCGAGCGCGCGAGCTCTTCGATCGCGGCGCCGGCATGCGCGAGCTTCGTCGCCTGGTCCTTCGCGCCGCCCGCGACGCTGTCGACGGCCTTCGCGATCTGCTCTACCGCGACCGACGACTGGTTCGCGGCGGACGACGTCTGCTCGGAGGCGACGCTCAGGCTGCGCGAGGCGACGGCGACGCCGCCGATCAGCTCGCGCAGCGAGGACATGCCGTTCGTCACGTCGCGCCCGATCATCCCCAGTCCGCCGGCGAGCGCATCGTAGCTGCGAACGAGATCGGCGATCTCGTCGTGACCGCCGCCGCCGATCGGCTCGCGCGACGACGCGAACGACGCGCGCAGGTCGCCCTCGGCCAGCTTGACCATCGCCTGCGACAGGCGCGCGAAGTCGTCGTGCACGACCGCATCGAGGGCCTTGGACACGCGGTTGAGGCGCGTGCTCATGCGGCGGCCTTGCAGAACGGTGATCAAGATCGTCCCGGCGACGGCCGTCAGGCCGATCGCGAGCATCAGCGTCTCGACGAACGCGACCTGCCGGTCGAAGGCGGCCGACGAGTCGTTCGCGGCGGTGTTCGCGATCTTGAGGATCGCGCCGAGCGCCTTCTCGAGCGCGGAGTTGTCGTGCACGTTGCCGTTGATCGCCTTGTCGGCGTCGGTGTAGCGCCCGCCGTGAGCTCCCATGTACACGGCCAGAACCGCCGCGCGGTCGCGGTCGTCGAGCCGTGACACCTCGCGGCTCCGCTCGTCGATGCGTCCGACGAGCACGACGGCTTGGGCGACGTCCGCGTTCGCGGCCGGCACGAGCTTCGGATGGGCCGCGAGCCACGCCAGGTCCGTGCGGGCCTTGGCGATGCCGTCGATCTGGCGCGCGAGCTCCTTGCGCTTCATCGTGAGCGTGTAGCCGCGCGTCGCGTAGCGGCTGCTCGTGACTTGCAGCGAGATGTCGCGCGCTTTGGACCGGAACGTCGTCTTCGCGAGCATGTCGGCCTTGAGGGTCGTCACGTGCGCAAACCCGAAATAGACGGTGCCGACGATCAGTGCAAGTGCGGCGACCGGCAGCGCGTACCCGGCGGCGAGCTGTGCGGCGATTCGAAGTCTCATACGGGTCTGGATATCGGCTGGTCGGCCGTCTTTCGCCAGCTTTTCGCGACCGTGATCGCACAAATCGACCTTCGAGCGACAAAAGTCGTGCGCGTCCCGGCGGCGAAACGCCCGTTTGATGGACGCTCTTTCGGCACTGCGGCTCGACCGCACAGCGTGCGGCGACCTCGCGGTATCCGAGCGGCGCGAGTGGCTCGTGACCAACGGTCTGGGCGGCTTCGCGTGCGGCACGGTTGCCGGCACGCTGACGCGCCGCTACCACGGGCTGCTGTTCGCGGCGCGCACGCCGCCGGTCGGCCGCGTGCTGCTCTGTCCGAAGGTCGACGCCGACGTGACGTACGGCGGCGCGACGTACGCGCTCGCGACCGATCGCTGGCGCAGCGGTGCGATTGCGCCGCAAGGCTACGTCTACCTGACCGAATTTCGGCTCGAAGGGTCCGTCCCGGTGTGGTCGTTCCGGTGCGGCGACGCGCTGGTGGAACGGCGCGTGTGGATGGAGCACGAGCAGAACGTCACGTACGTCGCCCACCGCGTCGTGTCGGCGCGCCGCTCGCTGCGCCTGCGGCTGCACGCGTTCGTCAACTGCCGGGACCTGCACGCGACGACCCGCGCCGGGGACTGGACGATGGACGTCGCGGCGGTCGACGGCGGCGTTCGCGTGCTGCCGTTCCCGGGCGGGCCTGCGATCGGCATACGCGCCGACCGCGGCTCGTGCGTCGCCGAGCACGAGTGGTATCGCGACTTCGACTATCCCGTCGAGCGCGAGCGCGGCCTCGACGCGTCGGAGGACCACCTGCGCGCCGCCACCTTTGAGACCGACCTCTCGCCCGGCGAGGCGATGACCGTCGCGGTCGCCGACCACGAGCTCGACGCGTTCGACGCTGCGGCGGCGCTGCAGCGCGCGTCCGGCCGCGACGGCGAGCTTCTCCGCGCGTGGCGCATCGCGCTGGGCGAACGCGCGCAGCGCGCCCCGGACGCGGTCGCCCACATGGTGCTCGCGGCGGACCAGTTCGTAGTGCGGCGTTCGCTGCCGGACGACGCGAACGCGCGATCGATCATCGCGGGGTACCCGTGGTTCGCCGACTGGAGCCGGGATGCGGCGATCGCGCTGCCCGGCCTTGCGCTCGCCACGGGGCGTCCCGACGTCTCGAGCGCCGTGCTCCGCACGTTCGCGTCGATTCGTCGACGGCGGAATGCTGCCGAACGCGTTCCCCGAATCGTCGGCACCCGCGGAATACAACAGCGTCGACGCGCCGCTGTGGTATGTCGAAGCGGTCCGCCGCCACGTGCGCTGCACCGGAGATTGCGCGACGCTGCGCGACGTCTTCCCGGCGATCCGTTCGATCGTCGACGCGTACACGCACGGCACGCGCTTCGGCATCGGCGTCGACGCCGCCGACGGCCTGGTGCACGCGGGCGAAGCGGGCGTGCAGCTGACGTGGATGGATGCGAAGGTCGACGGCTGGGTCGTCACACCGCGCACGGGAAAGCCGGTGGAGATCAACGCGCTGTGGATCAACGCCCTGCGTGCCTGCGCCGTGTTCGCCGGCCTGCTCGGCGAGGACGCGCGCCCGTACGCCGACGCCGCGGCCCACGCTCGGACCGGCTTCGAGCGCTTCTGGAGCGCCGAGCACAACCGCTGCTTCGACGTGATCGACGGGCCGCTCGGCGACGACGCATCGCTGCGGCCGAACCAGATCTTCGCGGTGTCGCTGCCGATCGAGGTTCTCGATCCACCGCGGCGGCGCGCAATCGTCGACGCGTGCGCTTCGCAGCTCTGGACGCCGGCCGGGCTGCGCAGCCTTGCGCCGGACGATGCGCGCTACGTGGGCCGGTACGCCGGCGACCGCCGCGCGCGTGACGGCGCGTACCATCAGGGCACGGTGTGGACGTGGCTCGCCGGCCCGTTCGCGCTTGCGTACGCGCGAGCGTACGGCGACCGCGCCGGCGCACGCGCGCTGCTCGCAGCGTGTGCGGATGGGCTCACGGCGGACGCGCTCGGCACGCTCGCGGAGATCGCGGACGGCGACGCGCCGTTCGCCGCGCGCGGCGCCTTCGCGCAAGCATGGAGCGTCGCGACAATGCTCGACGCATGGACCGCGCTCGGATAGCGAGCGGGTCCGGGCGGTTCAGGCGTCGGCGAGCGCGGCGTCGAGGTCGGCGATCAGGTCCCGCGCGTCCTCGAGGCCGATCGCGAGGCGCAGCAGGTCGGGCGGCGTCTTCGAGTGCGGGCCTTCGAGCGACGCGCGATGCTCGACCAGGCTGTCGTGACCGCCGAAGCTCGTCGCACGGCGGAACCGTCGTAGGCGCGCCGCGACCGCGAGCGCGGCCTCGGCGTCGCCGCGCACGCGCATGGAGAAGAGCGCTCCGGAGCCCTCGGACTGGCGCGCGGCGAGCGCGTGGGCGGGATGCGAGGGCAGATCGGGATGCAGCACCTCGCGCACGGCCGGATGACCGGCCAGGTGCTGCGCGATGGTCAGCGCGCTCGCGTTCTGCCAGCGCACGCGCGGCACGAGCGACGTGATGCCGCGCAGCGTCAGCCACGACGCGAACGGCGACGGGATCGCGCCGCACAGCTTCTGCTGCGCGCGCACGCGCCGCCACAGCTCGCTCTCGCGCGCAGCGATGAGCGCACCGCCCATCGCATCGTGGTGCCCGGCGATGTACTTCGTCGTCGACTGCAGGACGACGTCGGCGCCGTGGGCGATCGGCCGCTGCAGCACCGGCGTCGGCAGCGTGTTGTCGCAGGCGAGCAGCGCGCCCGCGCCGTGCGCGAGCGCCGCTGCACCCGCGATGTCGGTGACGCGCATGAGCGGGTTGGACGGCGTCTCGATGAACACCAGCCGCGTCTGCGCGCGAAGAGCGGCGCCCAGCAACTCGAGGTCACTGCAGTCCGCGTACGTCACGTCCAGGCCCCAGCGCGCGAAGACGTCGTTCAACATGACGCGGATGCTGTAGTAGCAGTCGTCCGCCACGACGACGTGGTCGCCGGGGCTCAGCGCCTGGAACAGCGTCGCGGCCGCGGCGCTCCCGCTCGCGAAGGCGGCCGCCTCGAACCCGCCCTCGAGCCGCGCCAGCTCGCGCTCCAGCTCGGCGCGGTTGGGGTTGGCGTCGCGCGCGTAGACGTAGCCGCCGGAGTACTCGCCATGCTCGTCGCGCTCGAACGTCGTCGAGAGCACGATCGGCGGCGCGACCGCGCGTTCGTCGTGCATCTGCGCTACATCCTGAACACGCCGAACGCCGTCGGCTTCGGCGGAGCGTAGCGCGCGGCGCGCAGCCCGATCGCGAGCACACGGCGCGTGTCGAGGGGATCGATGATGCCGTCGTCCCAAATGCGCGCGGTCGAGTAGTACGGGCTGCCTTCGGTTTCGTACTTCTCGAGGATCGGCGCCTTGAACGCGTCCTGCTCCTCGGGGCTCAGCGCGGGTTTCCTCTTCTCGGCGTCGGCGTTCATGCGCACGGTGAGCAGCGTCGACGCCGCCTGCGCGCCGCCCATCACGCTGATGCGCGCGTTGGGCCACATCCAGAGCTGGCGCGGCGCGTACGCGCGGCCGCACATGCCGTAGTTTCCGGCGCCGAAGCTGCCGCCGATGACCACGGTGAACTTCGGTACCTCGGCGCAGGCGACGGCGGTGACGAGCTTGGCGCCGTCCTTGGCGATGCCGCGGTTCTCGTACTCCTTGCCGATCATGAAGCCCGTGATGTTCTGCAGGAACAGCAGCGGAATGCCGCGGCGGCACGCGAGCTCGATGAAGTGCGCGCCCTTGAGCGCAGACTCGCTGAAGAGGATGCCGTTGTTCGCGAGGATTGCGATCGGATGGCCGTCGAGGTGCGCAAAACCGCAGACGAGCGTCGTGCCGTAGCGCGCCTTGAACTCGGCGAAGTCCGAGCCGTCGACGATGCGCGCGATGACCTCGCGCACGTCGTAGGACTGGCGCGGGTCGCTCGGGATGATGCCGTAGAGCTCGCGAGGATCGCGGGCCGGAAGCTGCGGCTCGTGCACCGGCCACGGATCGAACGGACGCCGCTCGAGCCTGCCGACGATCTGGCGCGCGATCCCGAGCGCGTGCTCGTCGTCGGCGGCGTAGTGGTCCGCGACGCCGCTGATGCGCGTGTGGACGTCGGCGCCGCCCAGTTCCTCCGCGCTGACGATCTCGCCCGTCGCGGCCTGCACCAGCGGCGGCCCGCCCAAGAAGATCGTGCCCTCGTCCTTGACGATGATCGACTCGTCGGCCATCGCCGGAACGTACGCGCCGCCCGCGGTGCACGAGCCCATCACCGAAGCGATCTGCGGGATGCCCTGCGCGCTCATGCGCGCTTGGTTGTAGAAGATGCGCCCGAAGTGATCGCGGTCGGGGAAGACGTCGGCTTGCTGCGGCAAGAACGCGCCGCCGGAATCGACGAGGTAGATGCACGCGAGCCCGTTCTGCTCGGCGATCTCCTGCGCGCGGAGGTGCTTCTTCACGGTGATCGGGTAGTACGTGCCGCCCTTGACCGTCGCGTCGTTCGCGACGACGACGCAGCCGGTTCCCGCGACAGTGCCGATGCCGGTGACGATGCCGGCCGCAGGCGCGTCGTCGTGATACATGCCGTGGGCGGCGAGGGCCGAGAGCTCGAGGAACGGCGAGCCGGGATCGACCAGCCGGTCGATGCGGTCGCGCGCCGTCATCTTCCCGCGCTTGCGATGCCGCTCGACCGCGCTCACGCCCCCACCGAGCTGCACGCGCGCGAGGTTCGTGCGGAGCTCGCCCACGAGCGCCTCCATCGCCGCGGCGTTGCGCTCGAAGTCGGCGGCGCGGCGGTCGATGCGGGTCGCGAGCAGGCTCACGACCGCACGTTTTTAAGCTCGTGTGAGAATCTCCGTTTCTCGGAGCACGCCGGGGGGCCGGGGCGTTATGATCGCATCGTGGCGACTTCAACGACAGCTCCCGCCTCATACCGTCCAGCCGGCGTGCTCGACGTCGCCGGCGCGCTACGCCCGTACGCGGGCCCGTGGAACCGCCGCCTCGCCGCGCACCTGCTGCGCCGCGCGGGCTTCGGCGGCTCGCCCGCCGTGGTCGACCGGTTCGCCGCGATGTCGCCCGGCGCGGCCGTCGACGCCCTCATCGCGTTTCCGCGCGACGCCGGCCTGCCCGCGCAGCCGCCGCTCGATGCGCCGCCGGTGCCGCCGTTCGGCCTGTACCGCAAGGCGGTCGCCGGCGCGCAGCCCGACGAGGCGATGGTTCAAGCGCGCAAGGCGTTCCAAATGGCGAACAATCAGGCGCGCAAGCAGAACTTGATCGCCTTGCAGACGTGGTGGCTGCAGCGCATGATCGCGTCGCCGGCGCCGCTGCAAGAGAAGATGACGCTCTTCTGGCACGGACACTTCACCAGCTCGCCGGAGAAGGGCACGACCGCGCAGGAGCTGCTGATGCAGAATCAGCTCTTTCGCGAGTATGCGCTCGGCAACGTACGCGACCTGACGCTGCACGTCTCGCAGGACCCGGCGATGCTGCGGTACCTCGACAACAACGTCAACCAGAAGGCGCATCCGAACGAGAACTACGCGCGCGAGCTGATGGAGCTCTTCACGCTGGGCATCGGCAACTACACCGAGACCGACGTTCGGGAGTCGGCCCGCGCTTTCACCGGCTGGTCGTTCCGCCGGAATCCTGACGGCACCGGCATGTTCGTCGACAACGTGCGCCAGCACGACGACGGCCTCAAGACGTTCCTCGGGCAGACCGGAAACTTCAGCGGCACCGACGTGGTGAACATCATCTTCCGGCAGCCGGCGGCGGCACGGTTTTTCGCGACCAAGCTGCTCGCGTTCTTCCTCTACATGGACCCCGAGCCGCAGCTCGTCGACCAGGTCGCGGCGCTCCTGCGCAACAGCAACTTCGAGATACGGCCCGTGATGGCGACGCTGCTCCGCAGCAACGTGTTCTTCAGCGACCGCGCATACCGCGCGCTCGTCAAGAGCCCCGTGGAGTTCGTCGTCGGTACGCACCAGCTGTTCGAGATTCCGACGGTTGCGCCGATCGAGCTCGCGACGCTGCGCCAGATGGGGCAGACGCTGTTCTACCCGCCGAACGTCAAGGGCTGGGACGGCGGCGCGGCGTGGCTCAACAGCCAGACGGTGCTCACGCGCGAGAACTTCGCGAACGGCGTGGCCAAGAGCCCGCAGATGATGGGCGCCGCCGACTGGATCGCGCCCGCCATGCGCTCGATGGACCCGCGCACCGTCGCGCGCACGCTGACCGACACGATGCTGCAGGGCGACGTCTCGCCCGCATCCGTCGCCCAGCTCGTGGCCTACCTCGGCGGCAGCGGCCAGACGGAGCTCGCCGCGCTCTCGCCGGAGAACGTCGACGAACGCGTCAGAAACGCGGCGTATCTGACGATGGCGATGCCCGCGTATCAACTAGCATGACCCTTCGACAAGCTCAGGGTGACAGAGACAAGCTCACGGTGACGCAAAACACGCTCAGGATGACAAAGAGATAATTATGCAATCATTCAATCGCGGCAACTTTCTTCTCGGGGCGCTTTCCGGGCTGGCGGTGATCGCTCGCAACGACTCGTTCTTCTCGGCGGCGCTCGCGCAGAGCGCGCTGCCCGGTCTTCCGGCGTCGAGCGATCGCGTGCTCGTGGTGATCAACTTCCAGGGCGGCAACGACGGCTTGAACACGGTCGTGCCGTTCGGAATGCAGGACTACTACCGCTACCGTCCGTCGCTCGGCGTTCCGCCCGGCGACGTGCTACGGCTCGACGACACGGTCGGCTTCAACCCCGTCCTCGCGCCGTTCAAGAAGATGTACGACGCGGGGCAGGTCGCGGTGGTGCAAGGCGTGGGCTATCCCGACCCTGATCACTCGCACTTCCGTTCGACCGAAATTTGGCAGACGGCGCAGCCGAAGGGCTACGCGTCGACGGGCTGGCTCGGCCGCTACCTCGACGACGCCGGCTTGCCGAAGACGAACCTCTTCAACGCGGTCGCGCTGAGCAACGTACTCCCCGAGCTGTTGATCTCGAAGACGACGGACGTCCCCGCCATCGACGCGATCAATGCGTACGGGCTGCGCAGCGACAAGACGACGGGCGATCGTGAAGCGTTCCACGAGTTCGTGCGCGACACGACGGTGCCGTTCCGCTCGCCGTTCCTGGCGCAGGTCGCTGAGATCGAAGACCACGCGCAGCGCGGCGCGGAGGAGCTCCCCAAGCTCGTCGCGGGTTACCAGCGGCAGGCGACGTACCCGACGACGCCGCTCGGGCGCAGTCTCTCGCTCGCGGCGCAGATCGTCGGCTCGCGGCTCGGCACCCGTGTGCTCTACATCCAGCACGGCTCGTTCGACACGCACGTGACGCAGAAGCAGACGCAGGACCGTCTGCTCGCCGACTTCGCGAACGCGATCTCCGCGTTCTACACGGATCTCGCCGCGCACGGCAACGACAAGCGCGTGCTGACGATGACGTTCAGCGAGTTCGGCCGCCGCGTCGCCGAAAATGCCAGCCGCGGCACCGACCATGGCGAGGCGGCGCCGGTGTTCCTGATCGGCGGCGGCATCAAGGGCGGGCTGTACGGCCAGCATCCCGATCTGGGTCAGCTCAACGCCGGCAACCTCGCGTTCACGACGGACTTCCGCAGCGTCTACGCAACCGTGCTCGAGCGTTGGCTCGGACGCCCGTCGTCGCAGATCGTCGGCGGCACGTTCACCCCGCTCACGATGCTGGCATAGTCACTGTCACCCTGAGCGTGTCGAAGGGCCCGACGTCACTCTGAGCGTGTCGAAGGGCCCGCTGTCACCCTGAGCGTGTCGAAAGGCCCGACCTCACTCCGAGCGTGTCGAAGGGCCCGCTGTCAGAGCCCGCTGTCACCGTGAGCTTGTCGAAGGGCGCACGAGCACCACGCCTTTGCCGACCAGCCGGCGCTCGTGCAGGTCCGCGATCGCGCGCGGCGCGTCCTCGAACGCGTACGTCGCATCGACCCGCGGGTGCAGCTTGCCGTCGCGCATCAACGCGAAGATCGCCCCGAAGTTCGCGCGGTTGTGCGCGGGATTCCGCGCGGCCCAGTCGCCCCAGTAGACGCCGAGCACGTCGAGCTCCTTGAGCAGGATGCGGTTCGCCGGGATCTGCGGGATCGTGCCGCCGGCGAAGCCGACCACGAGGATGCGTGCGTCGCGACGTGCCGCGCGCAGCGCGGCGTCGAACTGCTCGCCGCCGACGTTGTCGATCGCGACGTGCACCCCGCCTCCGCTGGCGGCTTTGATCGCATCGACGAGGTCGCTCGCGCCGGCATCGACGATCGCATCGGCGCCCATGCGCGTCGCGGCGGCGCGCTTTGCGTCGGACGACGCGCCGGCGACAACGTTCGCGCCGAGCGCGTGCGCGAGGTCGACCGACGCCGTGCCGACGCCGCCGCCCGCGCCGCTGACGTAGAGCCACTCGCCGGCGCGCAGCCGAGCGCGGTCGACGAGCGCGTGGTACACGGTGCCGTACGTGAGCACGAGTCCCGCGGCGGTCACGAAGCCGACGTCGTCGGGGAGCGAGATCGCCGTCGCGGCGTTCGCGACGGCGCGCTGCGCGAACCCGCCCATCACGCCCGACGCCACGCGGTCGCCCACGCGGAAACCGTCGACGCCGTCGCCGACCGCCGACACGACGCCGGCCGCTTCCACGCCGGGGCTGAACGGCAGCGGCGGCTTCACCTGATACTTGCCTTGGACGAGCAGCACGTCGGGGAAGTTGACGCCGGCGGCGTGCACGTCGATGACGATCTGCCCGGGCCCGGCGACGGGATCGGGCGCGTCCGCGAGGACGAGGTCCTCGGGCAGGCCGTAGGCACGGCACACGATCGCTTGCATCGCAGCCGCGTTGGCGAAGCGGGACGAACGGTCCCGCGTCCGAACCGCCGCGGGGTGCAGCCTGTGGAGTTTTCCAGCGTCGCCGACCTCGAGCGCTCGCGAGGCGAGCGCGTCGGCGAGAGCGCATGGACGCCGGTGACGCAAGCGATGGTCGACGCATTCGCCGAGATCACGAGCGACCGGCAGTGGATCCACGTCGATCCCGAGCGCGCGCGGCTCGAGTCGCCGCTCGGCGGCCCCGTCGCCCACGGTTTTCTCACGCTGAGCTTGCTGTCGAGCTTCATCGCGCAGTGCGTGCGTTTTGCGAACGCGCGCCTGAGCCTGAACTACGGCTTCGATCGCGTGCGGTTCGTTTCGCCGGTCCCCGTCGGCGCCGAGATTCGCGGCGCGTTCACCCTCGAAGACGTGCGGCCGGTCGAAGGCGGCGCGCAGCTGACGTGGCGTGCCGACGTCCAGGTGCGCGGATCGGAGAAGCCGGCGGTCTCCGCACTCTGGCTCACGCGGGTGCTGTTCGCATGAGCGCGGGCTGCTGCTCGCGGCTCGCCTTCGTCAACGCGCTCGCGGCGAGCGCGTACGCAGGCGCCGCCGCCGTTCCGCTCGCCGCGTCGGCCGCGCCGTCACCCGCACCATCGAGCGGATCGCCGCGCACGCGCGTCGTGCTGCTCGGCACGGCGGGCGGTCCCGCGCTGCGGCCCGGTCGTTCGTCGCCGGCATCGGCCGTCGTGGTCGACGGCGTTCCGTACGTCGTCGACTGCGGCTACGGCGTCGGCCGCCAGCTCGTCGACGCGCATATTCCACCCGCGGCAGTGCGTGCGGTGTTCGTGACGCATCACCACAGCGACCACAACGCGGACGTCGGCAACCTGCTGGTGCTCGGGTGGGCGACGGGCGGGAAGTCGACGGTCGACGTGTATGGGCCGGTCGAAACGTCGCCGGAGGCGCCCGCGGTCACCACGTCGGTCGGCGCGCTGATCGATCTCGCGCTCCGCTACCACGGGTACGACATCGCGGTCCGCATCCCGGACGAAGGCCGCGTCGACCCGCGTCCGCTGTTCGTGGCGCACGACGTCACGGCCCCCGGCGAGGTGTACCGCGACGACCGCGTGATCGTCGAAGCGGCGATCGTCAACCACCCGCCCGTGCGTCCCGCGCTCGCCTACAAATTCCGCACGCCGGACCGCGTCGTCGTCTTCTCCGGCGACACGACCTACAGCGAGACGCTGATCGCGTTCGCGCGCGGGGCCGACGTGCTGATCCACGAGGTGCTCCTCACGACCGCGCTGGACCGCCTGCTCAAGCTCGTGCCGAACGCGTCGCGCTTGCGCGAGCACATCGTCGCCGCGCACACCGACGCCGAAGACGTCGGCCGCGTGGCCGCAGCCGCCGGCGTGAAGCGTGTCGTGCTCACGCACTTCGTTCCTTCGTACGACCCCACGCTGCACGACGACGACTGGGCGGCGCCGGTGCGGCGTCACTTCAACGGCGACGTCGTCGTCGGGCGCGACCTGCTCGAGGTATGATCATGACCGTTCGCCGCATGGCTGCCGCGCTGGCGCTGGCGGCGCTGCTCGCCCCGTCGCTGCCCGCACGCACGAGCGCAGCGGACGCGGTCGCGGCGCTGCCGTCGTTCTCCGAGCCGTCCGTGTCACCGGATCATGCGGAGATCGCGTTCGTCTCCGGCGGCGACGTGTGGAGCGTCCCGTCGGGCGGCGGCACGGCGCGGCTGCTCGCCGCGACCGGCGGCAACGCGCGGCGGCCGCTGTTCTCGCCGGACGGTAAGCGTCTGGCGTTCGTGTCGTCGGCACCCGGCGAGAGCGGCATCTACGTGCTCACGCTCGACGGCGGCGCGCTCCGCCGGCTCACGTACGGCGATCACGTGCCCGAGCTCTCCGCGTGGTCGAACGACGGCCGTTTCGTCTACTTCTCATCGTCGGCGCGGAACATCGTGTACGACAACGACGTGCTGCGCGTGCCCGCGTCCGGCGGGACGCCGATGGAAGTCGTGCACGAGCGGTACGTCAACGCCGAGTTCGGCGTTCCGTCCCCCGACGGCACCGCGCTCGCCTACATGCGCAACGGCTTCGTGCAGTGGTGGCGGCGCGGGCACAGCCACATGGACCAGAGCGAGATCGTCGTCGCGCATCCCGGCACGTCGCGTTACGACACCATCACGAGCGGTGAATCGAAGGACCGCTGGCCGATGTGGTCGCCCGACGGGCGTACGCTGTACTTCGTCTCCGATCGCAGCGGAAGCGATCAGCTGTGGGCGCACGACGCGGACGGCCGGCTGCGGCGCCTCACGTCGCTGGCCGCAGGCCGCGTGCTGTGGCCGGCGATCTCGCGCGACGGCCGCACGATCGCGTTCGAGCACGAGATGCGCATCTGGACGTACGACGTCGACGGCGGCATCGCGCGTGAGTTGAGCATCGTGCCGCGCGGGTTGCCCGACGTGGTCACGCAGCGGCATCTCACGCTCGCCGCGCGGTTCAGCGCGCTCGACCTCGCACCCGACGGCAAGAAGCTCGCGTTCGTCGCTCGCGGTCGCGTCTTCGCCGCGGCTTCTCAAGAAGGCGGAGCGGCGCAGCTCGCGACGCCGCGCGGCGACGCCGCGTACGATCTCCCGGTGTGGGCACCGGGCAGCCGGCGCATCGCGTACGTCGTCGATCGCGGCACGGAGCAGGCGCTCGCGACGTACGACTTCCCCGACGGCCCCGCGCGCACGCTCACGCCGCCCGGTCATCACGACGACTATCCGCACTGGTCGCCGGACGGCCGCACGCTGGCGTTCGTGCGCGACGGCCGCGAGCTGCATCTGCTCGACGTCGCGACGCGCGGCGACCGCATCGTTGCACGCGGCATCATGGACCGGCGGCCGTTCGGCGACCTCGGCGACATCGCGTTCTCGCCGGCGGGCGACTGGATCGCGTACGTGGACAATGATCGCCTCGGCTTCTCGAACGCGTACGCCGTGCCGGTGGCCGGCGGCACGCCGCGCGCCTTGACGTTTCTGCCGAACGCGAGCGCCGGACCGCTCGCGTGGTCGCGCGACGGCACCCGGCTGTTCCTCGTCACCTCGCAGCGGACGGAGAACGGCATGGTTGCGCAAATCGATCTTACGCCGCGCACGCCGCACTTCCGCGAGGATGCGTTCCGCAATTTGTTCCAGGAGACGCCGACGCGGCCCGAGCTGCCGACCCGGACGATTCCCACTCCCGCGCCGAGCGGTTCGCCGCGGCCGGTCGCGTCGCCGTCGCCCGCGGCGTCGTCCACGCCGAGCCGCCGCACCGAGATCGACTTCACCGGCATCCGCGAACGGGTGACGTTCCTGCCGACCGGCGTCGACGTGACGCGCGTTGCCGTGACACCCGACTCCAAGACGCTCGTGCTCGTCGCGAACGCCGCCGCCGAACAGAACCTCTACACGTTCTCCATCGACGATGCGTCCGCCGAGCCCGCCATCGTCAAGCAGATCACGAGCACGCCCGGGCAGAAGAGCGGCGTCGCGATCACGCCCGACGGCAAGACGGTCGTCTACCTCGACTCCGGGCGCATCTTTGAAGCCGACATCACGGGCAAGGGCGTGCGGCCGCTGCCCGTTGCCGCCGAGGTCGACGTCGACTTCGCGCAGGACAAGCGCGTCGTGTTCGACCAGGCGTGGTCGCTGCTCGACCGCTGGTACGCCGACCCGGGATTTCACGGCGTCGACTGGAGCGCGATGCACGCCCGGTACGAGCCGTACGTGCTCGGCGCGCACACGCCGGCGGAGCTCTACCGCGTTCTGTCGCTGATGATCGGCGAGCTGAACTCCTCGCACACCGGCATCTCGCCGGAAGGTCCGGCCAACGTGCCGCGCTTTCGCACCGGACGCATCGGCGTCGACTGGGACGTCGCGGCGTACGAGCGCGACGGCGCCCTGCGCGTCGGGTCCGTCATCCCGCTCGGTCCTGCGGCCGTCACGGGGCGTATCGCGGCGGGCGACGTTCTCGAAGCCGTGGACGGCGTGGCCGTCGACCGGGCGACCGATGTCGACGCGCTGCTCGCGAACCGGATCGGCAAGCGCACGGAGCTGCGACTCGCGCGCGGCGGCGCGTCGCGCACGGTCGTCGTGCAGCCGGTCGATCTCGGCACCGAGCAGCGTCTGCGGTACCTGGCGTGGGTCGCGACCCGCCGTGCGTACGTCGAGCGCATCAGCGGCGGCCGCCTCGGCTACGTCCACCTGTACGACATGGGCGTCGAGTCGCTCGCGAAGTTCTTCACCGACCTCGACGTGCAGAACCGGGAGAAGAGCGGCGTGATCGTCGACGTCCGCAACAACACCGGAGGCTTCGTCGACCCGTATGCCATCGACGTGCTGACGCGGCGCGAGTACGCGCGCTTCCGCTCGCGCTTCGGCTACGATCCGGCGGAGCGCACGTCGCTCGGGCGAGCGCGTCCTCGACCTGCCGACCGTGCTCGTCACCAACGAGCACAGCCTTTCGGACGCGGAGAATTTCACGGAAGCGTATCGCGTGCTGCGCGCGGGACCGGTCGTCGGCGAACCGACCGCCGGCTGGATCATCTTCACGAGCGCGGCGACGTTGGCCGACGGCGGGACGGTGCGGATCCCGTCGACGCGCGTCATCGCGCACGACGGCGTGGACATGGAGCTGCACCCGCGGCCCGTCGACGTCCGCGTCGCGAATCCGCCCGGCTTCGACGAGCGCGGCGACGACCCGCAGCTCGCCGCGGCCGTTCGCGAGCTGCTCAAACGGACGGGCTCGCGGCGGTGAAGAAGCGCCGCACGTGCTGACCCTGCGATTTCTGGGCACCGGCGGCGCGCGCTGGGTGACCGCGAAGCAGATCCGCTCCTCGGCGGGCTTCTGGCTCCAGACCGGCACGACGAACATCCACGTCGATCCCGGTCCCGGCGCGCTCGTGCGCGCGCTCGCGCAGGTTCCGCGGTGCGACCCCGCGACGCTCGACGCGATCGTGCTCTCGCACAAGCACCTCGATCATTCGGGCGACGTCAACGCGATGATCGAGGCGATGTGCCAGGGCGGCTGGAAGCCGCGCGGCGCGCTGTGCGCACCGCTCGACGCGCTCGATCCCGCGCGCGAGCCCGTCGTGCTGCCCTACGCGCGGCGGTTCGTGCCGCGCGAATGGATCGTCGACGCGTTCGGCGGACCGTTCGCCGTCGGCGACGTCGAGCTGCGCGCGTCGTTGCGCCTGGAGCATCCCGTCGAGACGTACGGGCTGCACTTCCGCGCCGACGGCGTAACCGTCTCGTACGTGCCGTGCACGCGCTACTTCGACGCCATCGTCGAAGACTACCGGACGCGCGCGCCCGACGTGCTCGTGATGAACGTCCTGCGCTACCGCGACACGATGGACGTCGACCACCTCACGTTCGACGACGCGCGCGCGCCTGATCGAGGGCATCCGTCCCGGCGTGGCGATCATGTCGCACTTCAGCACGCGCATGCTCGAGCGCGATCCCAAGCGGCTGGCGTACGAGCTCGAAGACGCGACGGGCATCAAGACGTTCGCCGCCTACGACGGCTGGGCGTACGATGCCGGCTGACGCGGAGGTCGCCAAGCCCGGCGAGCTCGACGCGTTCTGGAACGCGCACGACCGCGACTGGCGCTCGCGAACTGTGGAACTTCCGCGTCGTCTGGCACGAGCAGTCGCACGATCTCGTCGTGCGGGACGACGGCGGCGCGGTGATCGGCGCGCTGCGCCTGCGCATCGCGGCGTCGCTCGGACACGTCGAGGCGCTCTACGTTCTGCCGGCGTCCCGTCGCGCGGGTGCCGGCCGCAGCCTGCTCGCGCGCGCCGAAGAAATCTCGAACTACTACAACTGCCACAAGGTCACGGCGTCCGTGTTCCACGCGCACGCCGCGCAAGCGTTCTTCGAGGCGTGCGGCTACGCCGTCGAGGCCGTGCTGCCGCAGCACACGTTCAAGCTCGACGTCGCCATGATGCGCAAGTTTCTGCTCTAGCTTAGAACCGGACCGTGCGCGAGCGAGCCGGAGGCCGCGCGCGCGCGCCGGCCGGCGTTCTCGCCGCGCTGCGGTGCGCGTTGAAGAGCGCGTGCACTTGCCGCCATTCGGGACTCGTGTTGGGGCGGGTCAGCAACGAGCCGTCGTACAGGTAGACGTTGCCGCGCTCGGTGATCGCGCTCACGAGCGGGCCGCCGCCGCCGACGGTCGCGCTCGCTTCGCCGTCGCCGTGCTGGTCGACGGGCGTCCCGCGGCGGTCGAAGAGCGTGTAGACGTGGCCCTCGGCGGTGCGTCCCGCGAGTTGCGCGCCCGACGTCACGCCGAGCGCGATGTGCCCGGTACCGGACTCGAACCGCGCAAGTCCCGGATCGAACGCGCCGCCGTCGTAGACGATCGAGCCCGTGACGCTGGTCGTCTCGATCTCGCGGCTGCGGCAGCGCTCGAACACGTCGTGCGCCGAGACGCCGCGCACGCGAATCCGCTCGAACGTGTCGTCGGCGGCGTAGAACGAGCCGGAGTTCATCTGCACGAACGCGGTCGTCGACGAACCGGTGACCTGCGCGCGGCCTTGGTTCTGGATCAGCACGAGGTTCGCGCCGTGGTAGTTCTCGATGGTCGTCCGGCCGCCGCCGACGCGCACCGTCAGGATGCCCGTCGTCGCGGGAACCGTGACGACGAGATGCGATCCTTGCGGCGCGTCGATCGCGACGACGTCGTGCCGCCCTGGACGGAAGGCCGCGTACGGGAACTCCTCGGGCGGGAGCGCGGTCGCGCCGGTCGGCGTGCCGTCGGGTGCGCGCTGCGGGATCAGCTGCGGCGGGATCTGCAGCGCCAGGCCGCGCGCGACGCCGAACGTCGAGATGCGGTGCTCGACGGACGGCGGCTCGTCGGCGTAGTCGACCTCCACGCTCGGGCGGTCCCAGACGCGCACCGCGACGCCGTTGGCGCGGCCCCGGACGATGACGTTGACGACCGCCTGGTCGCCGACGTCCATGGACGACGTGCCCGCCCCCGACGAGGGGGAGCGGCCGACCAGCACGGCGAGCAACAGGACCAGCCCCGCGGCGATCCACCGCGGGGCTCGGATCCGGAGGAAGTCCACGCTCCCATCGTACGCTCGGCCGCCGGAACCCGTCATGAACCCGTGGTGAAGGATTCCTGGAAGGACTCCGGTTCGGCCGGGAGCGTGATCGTGAAGGTCGAGCCGCCCCCCGGGCGGGCATGCGCCGCGACGCGGCCGCCGTGGACGCGCGCGATGCTGCGCACGATCGCGAGCCCGAGCCCGGTGCCCTCGACGGCACGCGCGTGCGCGGGGTCGCCGCGGAAGAAGCGGTCGAAGAGCCGCTCGGCCGTCCCGCTGTCGATGCCGGGGCCGGTGTCCTGCACGTCGATCACGGCGTGGCCGTCGTCGCGGCGCACGGCGACCTCGATCGTGCCGGCCGCCGTGAACTTGATCGCGTTGTCGATCAGGTTGCCGACCATCTGCCGCAGCAGGCCGGCATCTGCCATGACGATCGTGCCCGCACCGGCGGCCTGACGCGCGACGAGCTCGAGACCTTTCGCCGCCGCGCGTTCGCGCGCGTGCGCGACGACGTCGTCGACGAGCCGTTCGAGCACGAGCGGCTCTTTGGGGATCGCGTCGCCGGCCTCCGCCTTCGAGAGCGTCAGCATCCCGGACACCATCGCCGCGAGCCGGCCGCTCTCGTCGGCGATCGCTTCCAGCGACGTCTTCGTCACCTCGGGATCGCGATCGCCCCAGCGCTGCAGCATCTGCGCGTTGGAGTGGATCACCGTGAGCGGCGTGCGCAGCTCGTGCGACGCGTCGCTGATGAACTGCCGCTCGCGCGCGAACGCGGACTGCAGCCGGTCGAGCATCGCGTCGAACGCGTTCGCGAGCCGGCCCACCTCGTCGCGGCGTGTCCAGCGCAGCCGCCGATCGAGGCGCTCGGAGCCGATCTCGGCGACGGCCGCCGTCAGCCGCTCGATCGGGTCGATCGCCGTCGCCGCGACGAAGTACGTTGCGACCAGGATCGCGACCATCGACGCGAGCGCGACCGCGATGAGGATGTAGCGCGCGCGCGACACGACTTCGTTGACCGTGTCGAGACGTTCGCCGACGTGGATGACGGCGATCGGGTGCCCGGCGGCGTCGAGCAGCACGCGGCTGAGCACGAGCATCGTGCCGGGCCGCTCGCCGCCGATGTGCACGTCCTCGTACGCGCTCTCGCCGCTCTGCGGCGTCCACGGAGCGATCGTGAAGCTGCCCAGGTTCGAGCTCTTTCCGAGCACCTGCCCGTTCGTGGTGTCGATCTGGATGTACTGATGGCCGGCGGCCCAGTGATCGAGCGTCGCACGGTTCGAGAGCACGACCGTAACCGGCCCCTCGCCGGAGAAGCCGAACGTCGACGCCTCGACGGCGTTGTTCTTGAAGTCCTCAGCGGTTTGCGCGAGGTTGAGCTTCGTCTGGTCGATCAGCACCGAGCGCAGCGCGAAGTCGATCGCGACCGCTCCGGTCGCGATGACGAACACGATCAGCGCGGCGTACACGGCTGCGATCCGGGTCCGCAGCGACGTCACGGCATCAGCCCTCAAGCCGAGCGTAAGGCACTAGGCTTCGCTGTGCGAAGCCTAGTCTTTGAGCGCGTACCCGACGCCCCGCACCGTTTGGATCAGCTTGTCGTCGAAGTCGTCGTCGATCTTGCCGCGCAGGTACCGGATGTAGACGTCGATCAGGTTCGAGTCGCCCAGGAAGTCGCTGCCCCACACGCCGTTGAAGAGCTCGTCGCGCGAGTGCACTTTGTTGCGGTGCAGCAGCAGGTACTCGAGCAGCG
Source organism: Vulcanimicrobiota bacterium (assembly GCA_963818845.1). Taxonomy (GTDB): domain Bacteria; phylum Vulcanimicrobiota; class Vulcanimicrobiia; order Vulcanimicrobiales; family Vulcanimicrobiaceae; genus Vulcanimicrobium. Next base: position 872,151 of record CAWFTO010000004.1, read on the forward strand.
CGTACTCTTTCGCGGTGAGGTGAATCGCCTTGCCGCCGCGCGTGACCTCGTGGCGGTCGCGATCCATGAGGAGATCCTTCGCCGCGAGGACGTTCTCTTGCGGGTCGCGGTCGCGCAGCCGGGCGCGGATGCGCGCGAGGAGCTCTTCGATGGAGAACGGCTTGACGACGTAGTCGTCGGCGCCGCGGTCGAGGCCCGCGACGCGGTCGGGGATGCGGTCCTTCGCGGTGAGCATGATGATCGGCACGCGCGACTTCGCGCGCAGGCGCGAAGCGACTTCGAGCCCGTCGAGCTTGGGCAGCATCAGGTCGAGCACGACGAGATCCGGTTCTTTGAGCGCCTTCTCGAGACCGGACAGACCGTCGGCCGCGGTCTCGACCTCGTAGCCTTCGTGCTCGAGCTCCAGTCGCAGCACGCGCGTGATCTGTGCGTCGTCCTCGACGAGGAGGATCTTATGCTTCCTCCGCTCGTCGGGAAGCGCCGGCGCGCCGCCGGTGCTCATCGAACGCGGATGCGCCGCGGGCTCGGGACCGTCAACGTGGATATCCACCACGCGGCCGACACGCCGACCGCGAGCCAGAAGATCACCGGCAGCGACGCCAGGCCGCTGTTCTGCACGGCGTCCGACAGCGCTCCGGCGAGCCGGTCGGCGGCGTGCGGCGCACTCGCGACGGTCCAGATCATCCAGGCCGCGACCGCGATCAGCGTGCCGACGAGCCACGCTTCCCACGTGCTCGCCAGGGGCGCGGGACGATAGACCGTCGCGGTCATGATGCGCGCGTGCAGGTTCGGCGGCGGCTCCTCGAGAGGCAGCGCCGCGAGCGCGCGGTCGATGTCGTCGTCGTGATCGTTCATGGAGTCAGAGCCTTCCGCAACTGTTCTTTCGCCCGGAACAGGTGTGTCTTCACCGTTCCGAGCGGCAGATTTAACGCGCTTGCAATCTCTTCGTACTGTTTCCCTTGCAGGTGGTACAGCGTGATGACGGAGCGGTACTTTTCGGGCAGCGCGTCGATCGCCGCGCGCAACCGCCTGGCGTCGTCGCTGCGCTCGGCCAGCTTCTCGGGTCCCGCCGAAGGATCGGCGCGGTCGGGCAGCTCGTCGCCGGAGAAGCGCTTGCGCTTGGCGAGCCGGTCGCAGCAGCAGCGGTAGCAGATCGTGAAGATCCACGTCGAGAACTTCGCACCCGGCCGGAACGAGCCGAGCGCGCGGTACGCCTTGAAGAAGGCTTCCTGCGCCGCGTCCTCGGCCTCCCCGCGGTCGCGCAGGGTGCGGACCGCGAGGTTGTAGACGGCGCGCTCGTAGCGCGCCACCAGCTCGCCGAACGCGTCGCCCCGGCCCGCGAGGGTCGCCGAAATGAGCGCCTGGTCATCGACCGGCGGCGCCGTCAGCGGCGGGTCCATCGCGAGAGCGAGCCCCATGGTGCAAGCATGTACGGCCGAGCGGGCCGCCGGTTTCGCCGCGAGCCCCATCGAGGCAGGCCACGAAACTCCCCGGCCGCTGCCTCGTACATGGGGCATGATTTCCCGATCGACCCTCGTCGGCGCCTTGGTCGTCGCCGAGTTCGTGATCTTGGGTGTCGCGGCCGAGGCGGTGTCGGGCCACCACGCCGCGTCGTGGACGTTCGATCCGGGCGAACGTTCCGGCCGCCACGGCGTCACGAGACACCTGGACAAGAACTTCGACGTCGGCGCCGCGCCGCACGTCGTGCTGGACGTCGATCGCGCGACCGTCTCGGTGATCGCCGGTCCGTCCGGTACCGTGCACGTGCTCGGCACGATGTCACTGCAGGGCCGATTCTCGGGCGCCGCGCCGAGCCTCGACGCGGTGCGGACGGCCGACGGCGTGCGCGTGAGCGCCGAGTCCGGTTTGGTCCACGTTCACGGACGGCTGCACCGCGAGGTCCAGCTCACGGTGCCCGCGGACGCGTCCGTGCAGATCGTGAGCGCCGGGAACGTCACCGTCACGGGCCTGCACGGCAGCGTGACGGCGCGCGTCGACGACGGCGACGTGCGGGTCGCCAACCACCGCGGCGACGTCGACGTGACGACGGGCTCGGGCAGCGTCGAGGTCCTCGACGTCCAGGGCCGCACGGTGTCGGTGCGCAGCGACTCGGGCGCCGTGAAGCTCACCGCGACCGCGGCGGACCGGCTGGACGCCGAGACGTCGTCGGGCGCGATCGTCGCCGACGGCCTGCGCGCGGCGGACGGGTCGCTGCGATCGGACAGCGGCTCCGTTGCGGTGACGTTCGCGCGCGGCAGCGACGCCGCCGTCTCGGTGCGCACGGAGGACGGGTCGATCACCGGCGCGGACTCCGGCAGCGCAGACGAGTCTTCGGGCGCGTCGCGCGCGCTGCGGCTGGGCGCCGCGCGCGGCCGCTTCACCGTATCGACGGCCAGCGGTTCGATCGCCGTCAGCCAAGGAGCGAGCGTCTAAGCAATGGACGAGCAAGTGATTCCGCTGGTCGCGATCATCGTCACGGTCGGCCTGCCGATCGGCGGATGGATCGTCGCGATGATCTTCCGCCACCAGGAGCGCATGGAGCTGCTGCGCCGCGGCATCGTGCCGCCGCCTACGTTCGACCGGCGCGCGTACAAGGCGTGGCGCAAGTCCGGCGCCGCGTGGCCGCCGCCGGGGATGGGCGCGCCGCAGCAGACGGCCTGGTCGCAGCCGCAGCCGGTACCGCCGCAGGCGCAGTGGGGCGCCGGGGACGACCCGCAGCTCGCGCTGTTCAAGGGGATCCGCGTCGCGCTGGTCGGGTTCGCGCTGACGATCGGCATCGGCATCGCCTTCGGCGGCTACCGCGGCAACCCGATCATTCTCGGCGGTCTGATCCCGCTCTTCGTCGGCATCGCGCAGATCATCATCGCCGTGCTGTCCGGCGCGCAGCTGCCCGGCGTGGCGCCGCGAATGACGTTCATGCCGCCTCCGCCGCCGCCCGGCGCACCGGGGCCGCAGCCGCCGCCGGCCGGGTTCGGTGCGACCGCTCCGCCCCCGCCGTGGGCCGATCAGCCGGGGCGCACGCGGTTCGAGGAGCTGACCAAGCCGGTCAACCCGCCCGACCTGCGCTGAGCGCGCGCCGCCGAAAGCGAAAGGGACGGACCGCCGGAGCGATCCGTCCCTCGTGCTGCCAGTCCGTTCGCGTGCGGACTCAGCGACCGGTTACGATGGCCATCGCCCACCCGGCCGCGGTTCGCGTGCGAACGAGATAGCCGTGGTCGGTGCGGTCATAGACGACGTAGCCCGCTCGGAGCGCGTCGGCCAGCGTCTTGAAGACCGTGATTCCGGGCATCTCGTTCTCCTTTCCGGCGTCATTGCTGCGCCGTGTATCTCTAACGTTCGGCAGTCATCACAAGTTCTTGCAGCTTCATGAGCGAAGCATTACACGATGCCCGCCCCCCGCCTCGTCGTCGCCCTCGACGTCCCCGATCCCGTTCGAGCGGCGCGGCTCATCGAGCGGCTGGCGCCTCTGGGTGTCCTCTTCAAGGTCGGGTACGAGGCGTTCTACGGCTTCGGCGAGGCGATTCGCCAGGCGCTCGCCGCGGCGGACGCCGGTTACGCGCTCGATCTCAAGCTGCACGACATCCCGCGCACGGTCGAGGCCGCGGTCCGCGCCGTTGTCCGCCCGGGCGTCCGCCTGCTGACCGTTCACGCGCTCGGCGGGGCTCCGATGCTGGAGGCGGCTGTCGGGGCCGCCGGGGAGCGGGCGGCCGAACTAGGCATTCCAGTGCCCGAGGTCTACGCCGTCACCATCCTGACCAGCATCGGGCCCGAGGAGCTCGGCGAGCTGGGCTTGACCGGGGGCCCGGGCGAGAACGCGACCCGGCTGGCCGCGCTGGCTCGCGACGCGCGGTGCGCGGGGGTCGTCTGCAGCGTCCGCGAGGTCGAGGCGATCAAGAGCTACTTCGGCGCGGAGTTCGGGACGTTCTGTCCCGGGATTCGGCCCGCGGGTTCGGCCCACGGCGACCAGAAGCGCGCCTCGACGCCCGCCCAAGCCCGCGAGGCCGGCGTGGACTACGCGGTCGTCGGCCGGCCGATCGTCGATGACGCCGATCCGGCCGGCGCCGCGCGCGCGATCCTGGCAGAGCTGCGCGCGTGAACGCGGCTGCCGCCGATCTCCTGCACGAGCTCGAGGCGCGCGGAGCGATCCTGTCGGGACACTTCCGGCTCTCATCGGGACGGCATTCGAACTGCTTCGTGCAGAAGTTCCGCATTCTCGAAAATCCCGTGCTGGTGGAGCGCGTCGCGCGCGCGCTCGCCGCCGCCGCACGCCCGCTCCAACCGACCGTCGTCGTCAGCGCCGCCGTCGGCGGCATCGTGCTCGGCTATGAGACCGCACGTCAGCTCGGCACGCTCGGCATCTTCGTCGAGAAAGAGGCGGGCACGCCGGCGCTGCGCCGCGGCTTCGCGCTCGGCCCCGGCGACCGCGCGTTCGTGGTGGAAGACGTCGTCACGACCGGCGGTTCCGTGCGCGAGGTGCTCGACGTGATTCGCGCGCACGGCGCGGAGCCGGCCGGCGTCGGCGTCGTCGTGCAGCGCGCGCCCGCCGATTTCGGCGTGCCGACCGCGGCGCTGCTCGATCTTCCGATCGCGTCGTTCGCGCCGGACGATTGTCCGCAGTGCGCAGCCGGCGAGCCGATCACCGAACCCGGCTCGCGCTTCTTGAGCGCGAAACGGAGCGGCGCGTGAACTACGAACGGCTGGTGCGGCCCGAGGTCGCTTCGATGAAGCCGTATACGCCCGGCACGACCGTGTCGCAGGCGAAGTCCAAGTACGGGCTCGAGCGCTTCGTGAAGCTGTCGTCCAACGAGAACCCGCTGGGAACGTCGCCGAAGGCGGCCGCGGCACTGCGCGACATGGGCGACCTGCAGATCTACGTCGACGACGATCACCACGAGCTGCGCTCGCGGCTGGCCGAGCCGTACGGCCTCGAACCGCGCCACGTCCTCGTCGGGCACGGCTCGAACGACGTCGTCCGCACGCTGTTCAGCGCGTTCCTGACCGCAGGCGACGAAGTCGTGCTCGCGGACCCGACGTTCTCGCTGTTCCCGAAGGACGCCGTGCTGTTCGGCGCGACGCCGGTGCGCGTGCCGCTCAAGGACGGCGTGCACGACCTGGACGCGATGCTCGCCGCGGTGACGCCGCGCACGAAGATCGTCGTCGTCGTCGACCCCAACAATCCCACGTCGACGCGCGTCGAGCGCGCCGCGTTCGACCGCTTTGCGCGCGCGCTTCCCGAGCAGCTCGTGCTGGTGGTGGATCAGGCGTACCGCGAGTACATGCCGGACGGCTCCGTCGAAGGAACGGAGTACGTGAAGGCGCGGCCGGCGACCGTCGTGCTGCGCACGCACTCCAAGCTCTTCGGCCTCGCGTCGCTGCGCTTCGGTTACGCGCTCGGCGACGCCGAGCTCCTCGCGTACGCGCAGCGCGTGCGCCTGCCGTTCAACGTGTCGCGGCCGGCGGCGGTCGCCGCGCTCGCCGGTCTGGACGACGACGCGTTCGTGCGCGCGTCGCTCGAGACGAACGAACGCGGCAAGGCGTTCCTGCTGCCGGCGTTCGCTCAGCTCGGGCTGCACGCGTACCCGACGGCGGCGAACTTCGTCGCGGTCAGCATTCCGGGCAGTGCGACCGAAGCGTACGAGGCGATGCTGCAGCGCGGCATCGTGACGCGCAGCGGCGACGCGCTCGGCATGCCGGGCCGTCTGCGCATCACGATCGGGACGCCCGAGCAGAACGCGCTCGTGATCGAGGCGCTGGGCTCGCTGGTCGCGGCGGCGGCATGAGCGAAGGCGTCGCCGTCCGAGCCGGCGACGCGGCGGACCGCGACTTCGTGCGCGATCTCGGACGGCGCAGCGCGTCGAGCAGCGTCTCGGCGCTGCGAACGGTGAAGTACGGCGACCTGCTGGAGGCCTTCGACCGGCTCGTGGAGTTCGTTTTCGGCCGCCGGCACGACGCGCTGATCGCCGAGGAGCACGGCGAGCGCGCCGGCTTTCTGCTGCTGCTGTACGACATTCCGGACGAGGTGACGCTCGTCGATCAGGCGTTCGTCGCGTACATGGCGGTCGAGCCCGCTTCGCAAGGCCGCGGCGTCGGGCGCGCGCTGCTCGAGGCCGCCGAGTCGCACGCCGCCGCGCGCGGTCTGCGCTACGTGAGCCTGATGGTCACCGACGAGAACGCGCCGGCGCGCGCGCTGTACGAGCGGGCCGGCTTCGTCACCGAGCGCCGCATGCTCACCAAGGCGCTCTGAGCGCTCCGGCGCGCAAGGCCAGGACGCTCACTACATCGCGTCGGGCGCGGAGACGCCGCAGAATCCCAGCGTCGTCGCGAGGATCGTCTTCGTTGCGATGCACAGCGCGAGCCGCGCGGTGGTCGTGCGCGCGTCGTCGCCGAGCACACGGCATGCGTCGTAGAACTGGTGGAACTCGCTCGCAACGTCGCGCGCGTACTTCGGCAGCCGGTGGGGCGCGCGGGCGCGCGCGGCGCCGGCCACGGTTGGGCCGAACTCGGCCAGGCGCCGTACCAGCGCGAGCTCCGCGGGATCGGTCAGCGCGTCGAGCGCTTCGGCGCGCTCGGCGGCCGCGAGCTGCGCGGCGTGCGATTCGCGCGCGCGTCGCAGCACCGAGGCGATGCGCGCGTGGCCGTACTGCACGTAGAACACGGGATTGTCGTTGGACTGCTTCTTCGCGAGCTCCAAGTCGAACGTCAGCGGCTGATCCGTCGAGAGCATGACGAAGAAGAAGCGCGCCGCGTCGACGCCGGCCTCGTCGATCACCTCGCGCAGCGTGATGATGTCGCCCGCGCGCTTGGACATCTTGACTTCCTCGGCGCCGCGCTTGAGCGTGACCTGCTGCGCGATGATCACCTCGATCGCGCCGGGGCGGCCGTACGCCTCGGCGAGCGCGTTCAGGCGACCGATGTATCCGTGATGATCGGGCCCGAGGATGTCCACGACGCGGTCCGCGCGCTGCAGCTTCGCGTAGTGGTAGGCGATGTCGTTGGCGAGATAGGTCGGGATGCCGTCGCGGCGGATCACGACGCGATCTTGATCGTCGCCGGCGTCCGTCGTGCGCAGCCACGTCGCGCCGTCCTTTTCGTACAACCGCCCCAGGCCGCGCAGGCGCTCGATGCCCTCGCCGATCGCGCCGGCGTCGTGCAGCTCTTGCTCGGACTGCCACAGATCGTAGTGCACGCGAAACGTGCGCGCATCCGCCTGCTGCTCGGCGACCATCATGTCGCGCCCGAACCGGCCCGCGGCGGCGATCGCCTCGTCCTCGGGCGCGCGCAGCCAGCGGTCGCCGTCACGGTCGCGCAGCGCGCGCGCGATCTCGACGACGTATTCGCCCGCGTAGCCGTCCTGCGGCAACGCGACGTCTTCGCCGAACGACTGCCGGTAGCGCGCGAGCACGGAAGAGCCGAACTGACGGATCTGATTGCCCGCGTCGTTGATGATCCACTCGACGAAGACGTTGTAGCCTTGGTGCCGCAGTGCGTTCGCGAGCGTGTCGCCGATCGACAGTGCGCGGCCTTGCACGACGGCGAGCGGTCCGGTCGGGTTCGCGCTCCCGAACTCCAGGGAGATGCGCTCGCCCGTCGCCGGCGCCTTGGCGTAGTTCGCGCCCTCGTGCAGCACGCCGGCCACCACGCGCTGCCAGAACCGCGGGTTCAGCCGCAGGTTGATGAAGCCCGCGAGCGCCGTCGCCTCGACGACGGTCGCGCGAACGGCGTCGTCCTCCATCGCCCGCGCGATCACGGCCTCCGCGATGTCCTGCGGCTTTTTGCGCGCGGCGCGCGCGAGACCGAATGCGACGTTCGTCGCCACGTCGCCGAACTCGGCGCGACGCGGCGGCTCGAACTGCACCACGGGATCGGCGTCGCTCCAGAGCGCGCGCGCGGCCGCTGCGAAGCGGTTCGCCAGCTCGTCGAGGGTGAGGACCGCCGATTCCTCAGTGGTGGTAGGGTTCATCGCGAGCGATCTTCGCCGCGCGGTACAGTTGCTCCAGCACGAGCGCGCGCGCCCATTCGTGGAGCAGCGTGAGCGCCGAGAGCGACCAGCGCACGTCGGCGCGAGCCGAGAGTGCGTCCGACGCGCCGTACGTCCCGGCGACGACGAGCGTGAGCCGCGCGATCCCTGCGTGCGGCAACCGCTCGATTCGGCGGCTGAGCTCCTCGCTGGACATGGACTCGCCCGCGCGCTCGAGCAGCCAGACGTGATCCGCAGGGTCGAGCAGCTTGAGAATCGCGTCGCCTTCGGTCGCGACCGCGCGCGCCGGGTCGGCGCCGTCGGCCGCGCGCACCTCGATCTCCTCGAGCCGATGATACGGACGCAGCCGCGCACGGAAGTCGGCGACCGCGTCGGCGATGTAGCGCTCGCGAATCTTCCCGACGGCGATCAGCCGAACGTGCACGGAGCACCCACGCCTCGTCGCGAGGGGACGGGCCTCATCGCGGTTTTGTGCGCGATTTCAGGCCAGCACCCGGGCGACGGCACGAATGTCATCGGGAAACGCGAGCCCTTCGGCATGTGCGAAGTCGCGCGCGAGAGCAACTTGGGCCGGGTCATCGACCGACGAGATCTCGATGCCCACGATCCGGTCGCGAACGTCGACGTCGATGACGACGCCCATGCGATCCGCGGCTCGATCGCATTTTTGCGGCACTCCGCTGCCGTCACGAGCGATGTCGATGGCTCCCGCCGGCCGTCTGGGCGAGTATAGCAGGTATGCGATCGGCCACTGGGGATCGACCGTGATGTCCATCGCCGGCACCGGAATCGGACCGGTGTCAGCGGAGCGGGTTCTGGATGACCGTGATGACTTTGCGTTCCGCATGATCCGTGACGACTCGAAACAGCCGTCCATTCTCGCTGTAACCATAGTGTTCCATGCGACCGTCCCGCGATCGGCAGCGCCAGTCGGCGTACGACACGATCGCTTCGACTTCGTCACCGGTGACGCCGTACGTTCGCATCTTTCGCAAGGCGTGACGCGAGTATTCCAGGGGCTCGCCACCCATGTCAATACCGGTCGCTCGCGAGCGCGTACGTGCCGGCGTCGCTCGTGATGCGGCCCGCGAGCTCCAGCTCCGTGACGACCGGGAACAGGTCGGCCGGCGCGATGCCGAGGCGGTCCGCGAGCGTACCCGCGTCGCACGACGCCTCGCGCAGCGCCGCGACGACGCTCCGAACCGCAGCCGTGTCGTCCGGCTCCGCGTGCGCATGCGCGCGGGCCCGGCGCCGGCGCTGCTCGGGCCCGCGAACGACGACGTGCGAGGGCAACGCAGCGAGGACGTCCTCGGCGTCCCGCACCAGCGTAGCGCCGTCGCGGATGAGCGCGTTGCACCCGGCGGCCTTCGGCCGGTCGACGTCGCCCGGCACCGCGAGCACCGGAACGCCGCGGTCGGCGGCATGACCCGCCGTGTTGAGCGCACCGCTGCGTGCCGCAGCTTCGACGACGAGCACCGCGTCGGCAAGCGCCGCGATGACCGCGTTGCGCGCGAGGAACTGCCACGGCTGCGGCACGACATCGGGCGCGAACGGCGAGACGACGGCGCCGCCGTGCAGGCTGATGCGCGCAGCGAGCTCGCGGTTGCGCGGCGGGAAGAAGTGCGCGTGACCGCCGCCCAGGACGCCGATCGTCGGCGCGCCGGCGGCGAGCGCGCCTTCGTGCGCGGCGCCGTCGATGCCGAGCGCGAGGCCCGACACGACGCAGACGCCGTTGCGCGCGAGCTCCTCGGCGATCGTTCGCGCGCGGCGGCGCCCCGCGTCGGACGGAGCGCGCGTCCCGACGACAGCGACGCACGGGGCGCGCAGGCCGTCGAGCGCGCCTGCGACCCAGAGGCCGTCGAGGACCGCGTCGCCGAGCCGCTCGCCGCAGAACGCGTCGAGCTCGGCGCGGGTGAGGCGGCGGCGCGCAGCCTCGTTCTCGTGGCTCACGCCCGTCCATCACGCGCCCGGCGCCCAGGGCAAGGGCAACCCGCCCTTCAAGGAATCCCGGTGCCCCCGCCGTAACGGGCCGAGCGATCACCGCCCAGCGCCGGAGCCGGGCCGTCTTAGAGAAGAGAGCGAGCGACCAATGGCAGCCGAAGCCTACTGCGTCAAGTGCAAGACCAAGCGCGAGATCAAAGACGCGCAGCAGATCCAGATGAAGAACGGCCGCCCCGCGACCGAAGGCAAGTGCCCGGTGTGCGGGACGAAGATGTTCAAGATCGGGGCGGCTTCCTAGGGCCGTCGCCCCGGCTTTCGGATTGGGGCCGACTCGGGCTATACTGGACGGGCACCACTAGATATAGGGGTGCTGCCCCCGAGAGGACCCACCCGACCTGCTCTGCCCGCACTGCCGCAAGAACGAGACTCGCGTCGTCGACTCGCGCGACGACGACAACTCCGTCCGCAGACGGCGCGAATGTCTCGGCTGCAAGCACCGGTTCACCACGTACGAGCGCATGGAAGCGCCCCGGCTGTTCGTCGTGAAGAAAGACGGCCGGCGGGAGCAGTACAACCGTGACAAGGTGCTGTCGGGGCTGCGCCGCGCCTGCGAGAAGCGCCCGGTCTCCGAGGCGCAGATGGAAGAGGTCGTCGCCGCGATCGAGCGCGAGCTCTTCGCGCGCGGCGAGTCCGAGGTCGCCGGCACGCTCATCGGCGAGAAGCTGATGGAGGCCCTCAAGAAGGTCGACGAGGTCGCGTACGTGCGGTTCGCGAGCGTGTACCGCGACTTCCGCGACGTGGCGAGCTTCCGCGCCGAGCTCGAGGACTTGCTGGCGAAGTAGCGTGACCAACCCGAACGGCGCGCCCGTCGCCGAAGTGAAGGTGCTCGACGAGCGCGTGCGCGCATGGGGCCTGCCGCGCTACCACAGCGACATGGCGGCGGCCATCGATCTGTACGCGTGCGTCGACGCGCCGCTCGCGCTCGAAGCGCAGGCGCCGGCGCAACTCATTCCGTCGGGCCTCGCCGTGCACATCGGCGATCCCAACGTCGCCGGCTTGATCGTCCCGCGCTCGGGCCTCGGACACAAGAAGGGCCTGGTGACGGGCAACCTCGTCGGCGTGCTCGATGCGGACTACACCGGGCCGCTGCTCATCAGCGCGTGGAATCGCAGCGCGGCCGGCTCGCCTCCGATCGTGATCGAGCCCGGCGAGCGGATCGCGCAGCTGATTTTCGTGCCGATCGTGCGGCCGCTGCTGCGCGTCGTCGACGAGTTCAGCACGACGACGGATCGCGCGGCGGGCGGCTTCGGCTCCACCGGCCGCGCGTGAACGTCTACGTCGTCGGCCGCGGTGCGGTCGGCACGTATCTGGGCGAGCTGCTGCGCGGCGGCGGGAACGCCGTCGCGTACGCGCCGCGCGATCTCGACGAGGTCACGCCGGTCGCCGCGGACGTCGCGCTCGTGACCGTGAAGGCGTACGACACGCCCGGCGCGATCGCAACGCTGCGGCGCGCGCTTGGCGAGAGCAGCGACGCGACGATCGTCACGCCGCAGAACGGCGTCGGAAACGAGGAGCTGCTCGCCGCCGCGTTCGGCGTCGACCGCGTCGTCGCCGCGGCGCTCACCGTTCCGGTCGACATCGGTCCGGGCGGCACCGGCGTCGCCGCGCGCGGCGGCGGGATCGCGTTCTCGCCCGTCGGCACGTCGAGCGCGCACAACTGGCTGCTCGCCGCGTTCGGAGCGACGGGGCTCGACACGCGTGCGGTCGAGGACTACCGCTCCCTGAAGTGGTCGAAGCTCGCGCTCAACGTCGTCGCCAACGCGGCGTGTGCGATCCTCGACGAGCTCCCGGGCGAGCTCGTGCGCGACCGCGTCGCGTTCGGTCTCGAGCTGCGACAAATCCGCGAGGTCGCCGCCGTCATGAAGGCACGCCGCATCGCGGCGATCGACCTGCCGCGCTATCCCGTGCGCGCACTCTTCGCCGCGGCGGCGCTGCCCGGGCCCGCCGCGCGCGCGATCCTCGGCTCGCGCATCGCCGGCGCGCGCGGCACAAAGCCGCCGTCGCTGCTGCTCGACGTGCGCGGCGGCAAAGGCCGCACGGAGGTCGACGTCCTGAACGGGGCCGTCGCGCGCGCCGCTCGCGAGGCGGGCACGCCGGCCCCGGTGAACGCGGCCTATGCGCGCGTGCTCGACGAGATCGCGCGCGATCCGCAGCGATGGGACGCGTACCGCAAGCGGTCCGCCGCTCTCGTCGCCGCCGCCGACTCCGAAGCGAAAGGCCCGCCGTTCCCGTGAGACATCACAACGTTCCCGAGTCGCTCGACGGTTGGGCGATCCTGCACCGGATGTTCCGCCTCGACCGGCGCCGCTGGGACGCGCTGCCGGCGGAGCGCCGCGCCGCGGCCGAGCGGGAGGCGACCGCCGCGTTTGCGGAGCTCGCCGGGGGCGAGTCGACGGACCTCGGCATCGCGCAGCTGCTCGGTCACAAAGGCGACCTGATGCTCACGCATTACGCGCGCTCGTTCGACGCGCTCGGCGAAGCGCAGGCGCGCGTCGACAAGCTCGCGCTGCGCGACGTGCTCGAGCCGGCGGAGTCGTACGTGTCGGTGCTCGAGCTCGGGCTGTACGCCGACACGGCGAAGATTCACGCCGAGCTGCGCGACCGGGGACTCAAGCCGCACTCGGATGAGTGGAACGAGGCGTTCGACGCGCTGCTCGGCGCCGCGGCGCGCGACGCGCGCAACGCGGGCCGGCTGTGGGCGCCGATCCCGCCGCGCCGCTACACGTGCTTCTATCCGATGAACAAGAAGCGCGACGGCGCGGACAACTGGTACGCGACGCCGTACGCCGAGCGCGCCGCGATGATGCTCGAGCACGGCAAAATCGGGCGCTCGTTCCACGGGCACGTGACGCAAGTGATCTCGGGCTCGATCGGCTTCGACGATTGGGAGTGGGGCGTCGACCTGTACGCGGACGATCCGATCGTGTTCAAGAAGCTCGTGTACGCGATGCGGTTCGACCCGGCGTCGGCGCGCTTCGGCGAGTTCGGGCGATTCTGGACCGGCATGCAGTTCTCGATCGGACAGCTCGGCGTGTTCCTCGCCGGCGAAGCGTCGCCGGCGCTGCTCGCCGGCGCGCCGGCGCTGCGCTGATGGCGTTCCTCGGCGTCGACCACGTCGATCTGCGCGTCCCCGCGCTCGGTGCCGTCGAGGCGTTCTACGACGCGCTGCTCTCGCGGCTGGGCCTCACGCGCAAGCAATACTCCGTCGTGACGTTCGGCGGCGAGTCGTGGCGCAGTGCGACGAACGCGCATTACAACGCCGTCGAGTGGGTGGAAGAAGTCGTCACGGACCGAGCGCCGGCGTTCTTCGGTGTGATCGAAGAGGAAGGCGCACAGCCGTCGCGCGCGCGGATCGCGTTCGCCGTGCCGGAAGACGCGCTCGACGCGTGGGAAACCGAGCTGCGCGCGATCGGCGCGCGCGACGTCGAGCGCAGCGACGACCCCGCGTATCCCGCGGTGTTCTTCGCCGACCCGCTCGGCACGCGGCTCGAGGTCTGCGCGCGCCGGCCGCGCGCGTGACCAAGCGCGACGCGCTGCTCGCGGTATGCTCCCTCGCGCCGCCGATCGCCGGCGGCGCGTGCGCGTGGTGCGCCGCGCCGCTGCCTCCGCGCAGGCGGTCGTGGTGCAGCGACCGCTGCGGCGACGCCTTCTGGGCGAACCACTGGTGGTCGGTCGCGCGCCGGTCGGCGAAGCGGCGCGATCGTTACCGCTGCCGCCGCTGCGGCGCGCGCCCGCCGAAACGGCCCGCCCAGACCGCGTACCGCACGCGCGCGTCCTACCTGAGCGCGATGCGCGCGTGGCGGAGCGCGAAGCGGACCGCGCGGCTCGAGGTGAACCACATCGTGCCGTGCCGCGGCAAGCACCGTGCGCTGGACTGCGCGCACCACCTCGACAACCTCGAGACGCTCTGCCCGCCGTGCCATAAGGAGCACACGACCGCCTTGCCGCGGCCGCAGCGGGCGCAGGCGCCGTCCCGTGCCGCCGCCGCGGGCGGGGGGCCGGCCGCCTCGCCGTAAGCGACGGGGCCGGCCCGTGGGAGTCGCACGAGCCGCCTGGAAAGTCCGCCCATGAGCACCACGGCCGAACGCTCCGCCTCGATCGAAACGCGAAACCCCGCGACGGGCGAGGTCATCCGCACGTACGAGGCGCACGATCGGGCCGCGATCGACGCGCGTCTGGACGCTGCGGTACGCGCCGCAGCGGCGTGGCGCGACACGCCGCCGGCCGAGCGCGGTGCGCGCCTGCGGGATGCGGCGCGCTACCTGCGCGAGCGCAAAGGCGAGCTCGCCGAGCTCGCCACGCGCGAGATGGGCAAGCCGATTGCGGAGGCCGAAGCCGAAGTCGAGAAGTGCGCCGTGACGTGCGACTGGTTCGCCGCGAACGGTGAACGTCTGCTCGCGCCCGAGACGATCGCTTCGAATGCGACGCGCAGCTACGTCGCGTTTCGGCCGCTCGGCGTGCTGCTCGCGATCATGCCGTGGAACTTCCCGTACTGGCAAGCATTCCGCGCCGCCGCGCCCGCGCTCATGGCGGGCAACGTGATCGTGCTCAAGCACGCGGCGAACGTCACCGGGCTGCGCGCTCCGCATCGAGGAGGTCTTTCGCGCGAGCGGCTTCCCGGACGGCGCGTTCGCGACGCTACTCGTCGGGAGCCGCGACATGGAGCCGGTCGTACTCGACGAGCGCGTCGCGGCGGTCACGATCACCGGCAGCGAAGCCGCCGGATCGTCGGTCGGCGCCGCGGCCGGCAAAGCGATCAAGAAGACGGTGATGGAGCTCGGCGGCTCCGACTACTTCATCGTGCTCGCCGACGCCGATCTCGAGGCGGCAGCCGAGATCGGCGTGAAGGCGCGCTTCCAGAATACCGGGCAGAGCTGCATCGCGGCGAAGCGCTTCATCGTCGAAGACGCCGTGTACGACCGCTACGTCGCGCTGTTCGTCGAGAAGGCGCGCGCGCTGCGCACCGGCGACCCGATGCAGCGCGATACGAAGATCGGGCCGATGGCGCGCGCCGACCTGCGCGACGACCTCGCGAAGCAGGTGCGCGATAGCGTCGCTGCGGGAGCGGCGCTGCTGCTCGGAGGCGACGCGCCGAATCGGCCCGGTGCGTACTTCTCGCCGACGGTCGTCGGCGACGTCCGTCCCGGGATGCGCATGGCCGACGAGGAGACGTTCGGACCCGCTGCGGCGATCATGCGCGCGCGCGACGCCGAGCACGCCGTCGCGCTGGCGAACGGCTCGCGCTACGGTCTGGGCGGCAACCTGTGGACGCGCGACGTCGCGCGCGCGGAGAGCCTCGCCGCCCGGCTCGAGTCGGGCAACTGCTTCATCAACGGCATGACGGCGTCGGATCCGCGCTTGCCGTTCGGCGGCGTGAAGAAGAGCGGGCTCGGGCGCGAGCTCTCGCAGTTCGGCATCCGCGAGTTCGTCAACGTGCAGACGGTGTGGATCGGACCCGATATGGGAGCGGTGGCCGGCGGCCGTCCCTCCGAATGAGCGCCGCGATTCGCAAGCTCTCCGTCGTCGATTCCGCGTTCTTGTTCGGCGAGACCGCGGAGTGTCCAATGCACGTCGGCAGCCTCGCGATCGTGAAGCTGCCCGACGGTTACGGCGCGTGCGCGGATGCGTGCTCGGCGATCGCCTCGACGATCCGAGGCCACACTTCTTCCGGCAGCGTGTGTCCCATGCCGTCGACGATCTCGAGCCGCGAGCTTGGGATCGCGCGCGCCGTCGCGTAGCCCGCCTCGACGGGGATCAGCGGGTCGCGCGTGCCGTGGATCACGAGCGACGGCACGCTCACGTGGCGGAGCGCGCGCGTGCGGTCGCCCGACGCGAGCATCGCGAAGAGCTGGCGCGCGGCGCCGGCAGGGTTCACGCCGCGGTCGAAGCTTTCGGCGCCGTGACGCGCCATGCGCTCGGCGTCGAAGCGAAATCCGCCGTCCCCCGCCAGCACGCGCCACGTCGCGACGTACGCGCGAATCCAGCCCGCACGGTCGCGCGGCATGCGCTTCCCGAGCGCGACGAGCGCCGCACGCGTCGGTCGCGGCAGCTTCGGATCGCCCGTCGTCGACATGATCGACGTCATCGTGCGCATGCGCTCCGGAGCGTGAATCGCGATCTCCTGCGCGATCGCGCCGCCCATCGAGATGCCTGCGACGTGCGCGCGAGCGATGCCGAGCGCGTCCAGCAGGCCGACGGCGTCGTCGGCCATGTCGCGCAGCAGGTACGGCGTGCGAAAGCGCAGCCGGGTCGCCTGCACGAGCATCATCTCGAGGATGCTCGGCGTTCCCGAGCGCGTGAAGCGCGTCGAGCAGCCGATGTCGCGATTGTCGAAGCGGATCACGCGGAAGCCGCGTGCCGCGAGCATCGCGCAGAAGTCGTCGTCCCACACGATCATCTGGCATGCGAGTCCCATGATGAGCAGCAGCGCCGGATCGGACGGCGCGCCGAACTCGTCGTAGCACAGCTCGATGCCGTTCGCGGTCACGCACGTACCGCGCGCGGTGCCGGTCACGTCGCGGCCTGGGTTCCGCCGAGTGCGCACACCCAGCGCACGGCGGCGCCTTCGGCGGCCTCGGGAACGAAGCCGAAGCGCTTCGCCAGTTCGGCGAACGGCCGGTTCTCGCGCAGCGCGCACCCGATCAGCCGCGAAAACCCGCGCGCTTGGAGCGCTGCGATCAGCGCTTCGACCATCGCGCCGGCGACGCCGCGACGCCGCGCGTCGCGCGCGGCACCTGTTCGGAATCGAAGTGATCGACCGCGTGGAAAAAACGGCAGTAGCGGTCCTCGGAGGTCGTCCGCTCGAGGATGGACCGGTATGCGGCTTCGTCGGCCGGCAGGATCGGCCGGACGCGCACATTCCCGGGATGCGAAGGAACCGTCACGCGTCAGCGCGTGTATCGCGCGATCAGCGGCGCGAGGTGCGGGTATGCGGCGGTCAGCATCGAGCGCGTCGTCAAGTGGAACTCGGAGAACTCGAAGCCCGGTGAAACGTCGCAGCCGACGAACGCGAAACCGTTCGCGGACTCGACGTGCGCGGCGAAATGCGCGCCCGCGACGACGGTCGTCTGCAGGGCGTCGCCGTCGCCGAGCGTGCGCGTCTCATACCTTCCGCTCGCGTCGATGATGTCGAGCGTGACCGGATCGCCGCGGTAGAAGTGCCACGTCTCGTCGGACGCGAGCCGGTGAAATGCTGAGAACGTCTCGGCCGTCAGCAGGAAATAGATCGACGTCGTGGCGCTGCGCACGGTGCCGTGCGCCGTCGTGACGCGCTCCATGCTGCGGTACGTCTCTCGATACCAGCCGCCCTCAGGGTGGGGCGCCAGGCGGTACGCGGCGATGAGCCGCTCGGCTTCGGCGTGCACGGACCCCTAGGGTTCGGCCCCGCCGCGTACGCGCCCGCTCGTTTACGCCGGCCGCGGTGCCCGGCTGCTCGCCGGCATCGGAGCGCCGCTGCTCATCGGCATCGGAGCGCCGCTGCTCATCGGCATCGCGCCGCCCGTGCTCATCGGCATCGGCGACGACGCGCCCGACATCGATCCGCCGGATGTCGATCCTCCCGACATCGAGCCGCCGGACATCGATCCGCCCGACATGCGCCCGCGCGAGCGCATCCGCTGGACGTCGGTCTTGGCCATCGCGAGGTGATCGGTCACGGTCGGCAGCGTGGCTTTGGCGTACGCGACGAGCTTGGGATCTTTGCCGCCGTTGATCTCACTCTGCAGCAGGATCTGCATCTGCTGGTGCGCGTGAACCTGCGCGGCGAGGTACGCGCGATTGAACGCGCGTCCGGTCAACCCTTGCAGCCGCATCATCGTGCTGCGGCTGTTCGGATCGACCGTCGCCGGGACGGCGAGCCCTTCCGAGCGCATGATCGAGGCGAGCTTCGCGTTGTTCGGCGTGTGGTCGGCGACCATGCGTTGCGCGAATGCCTGCACGGCGGCGTTGTGGGACTTCTGCAAAGCGAGACGCGCGCTCTGCACTTCGGCGAGACCGCCCTGCGCGGCGACCCTGGCGAACTGCGCGTCGGGCGAAGCGGCGAGCGCGGGCGCCGCAGCGAGCGCGAACATCGCGCAGACCGCGGTGCGACGGATCGTTGGTGACATGCGAACCTCCTTGCTCATGAGGATGCGTCGCAAGACGGTGCGGCGAAACCCCCTTGGCTGCCCGGCGGTAGAGCCGGTGGCCGCCAGCTCAACGTCCATCCGATCGGATCGGGGGTCTCGCGATGTTCGGCCAAGACGACAACCAAGACCGCAATGAGCCGCGCCGCCCAACCGTGCCCGGGAACGCACGCATGCGCCGGCAGTTGGAAGCGTTCGGCCTGACTCTCTGCATCGCGATCGTCGTCGTCGTTGTCGTCCTCTTTCGCGCGATCCAGTACGCGCAGTGATCGGCCGAGATGGGTCCTCCGGGCTCGAAGAACGTACCTCGCCTCTCAAGGAGCGCCGTATGACCGCTCGGATTCGATTGCGGACTCTTGCAATTGTGTTCGGCGTGGTTGCGCTGTCCGCAGTCGTCTGCACGGGCGGGCCCGAGCGATTCGCGCAGGCGCAGGAACGCGCGTCCGAGATGCGGGCGTCGCCGACTCCGGCCGTCATTCCGTTTCGGCATCCCGTCATCTTCACGATGGCGCTCGGCAACCCACTGACGAACGCCGGCGTCGCTGCGATGCTGGCGCAGCGGCTGCATGAAAACGGCATCCAGGATCAAGGCCCGGTACGCTCCGACGCGTGGATCGTTGCCCAGGGGCAGTGGACGCTCGGGGATTACCTCGAGCAGTGCAAACGCGACCCCGTCAACACGCTCGGCGCGGTGATCGCGATGCCGCCCGTGGTGTTCACCTCGACGGACAACTTCATCGTGCTCCTTCGCAATCACACGCAGGCGGGGCTGAGCCTCCTCGTGGCGGGATGTCACGAGATCACCGGCGCGCCGCAACCCGTGCCTGGCGCGTCGCCGCTGCCGGTCGGCACCGGCCAGGCGGCGGTCGCGTGGGCTTCCTACACCGAACAAGGGCGGTACGGGCGCTCGCAGATCGAGTTCTTTCCGCTGGCGGTGCTGACGTCGGTGTATCTCGCGCTCGCACCGCAGCGCACGTACCAGACGACGACCACGACGGTGTATCCGGCGAGCTCGCCGGCGCCCACGGGCACGAAGTCGTCGGTGCAAGTGCAGCAGGCGAGTGTCCTGAACCCGACGGGTTCCGCGACGGTGCAGGGCAGCGTGCTCGGCGCATTCGCCGGCAACGGTCTCGGCTCGACGATCGGCGGTCAGGCGTCGCTGGAGTCGCACGCGATTCATGCCGCCGACGATGCCATCGTCCACATCCTGCGCGAGCAGCTCAAAGCCGTGTGCAGCGCGCAGCCGCGCCGGCAGGCGTCGGCCGCGTCGCCGGCCGCGCCGCCGTCCGTGCCCCCGAGCGCATCGGCCGACTTCGTGCCGCTCCCGGATGCCGCGCGGCCGCCGCATCCCGAGTTCTGCCTCTGGTGACGCGTCCGATTCGTGCGCTGATCCTGAGCGGTGGAGGCGCGCGCGGCGCGTATGAAGCGGGCGTTGTGGGCGCGCTCGCGGAGCACATGCGCTTCGACGTCGTCTGCGGCACGTCGATCGGCGCCGTCAACGGCTTCGCTGTCGCGCAGGGCCTCGCGCCGAAGCTCGGCGACATCTGGCGCGAAGCCGCTGAGTCCAACGTCGTCGCGTATCGTCACGAGGTCGCCGCGCTGATGAATCTGTGGCGCGAGATCCACAGCGCGGTCGCCGGCGGGAAGCCGTTCCAACGCTTTCGCGACGCCCTCGCGGCGTTCGAAGGACTTCCGGGGCTGCGCGAGCTGCCGCATTTGCACAATTTGCTCGGGTTCCTGGACAGCGCGCAGATGCGCGCGGTCGTGGCGCGTCATGCGCGCACGCGTGATTTGGAGTCGGCCTTGCTGGTCGCCGCGACGAACCTGACGAGCGTGCAAGGAACCGTCTTCGCGTGGTTTCCGAAGGAGTACGCGGACCGCGCGCGCGCCGATGCCGTGCTCGCGCGCGGCGACGTCGAGCCGATCACGGACGAGAACTACGTCGACGCCATCTGCGCGTCGGCGGCGATCCCGGGCGCGTTCGAGCCCGTGTCGATCGACTGCAAGGACGGCCGCCGCCACGCGTTCGTCGACGGCGCGTTCACGAACAACACACCGCTGGAGCCGGCCATCGACGCGGGAGCGACGGAGATCGTCGCCATCTCGCTCCGTCCGGTGGTCTCTGCCAGCGCCGAGCGGCAGGTCCGCCACCTGCGCGACGTCATCACGCTCGCGCTGGAAGCGAGCACGGTGCGCATGCTGCAACTCGACCGTAAAGTGCTCGAGCTGACGAACCAGCGCGTCGCGAACGACGACGCGCCCGACCGCCGGCACATCGTCCTGCGCGAGGTCGGTCCGCAGGCGGACCTCGAGGTCGAGCCGCTGGACTTCACGCAGCCCGGCAAAATCGCGGCGCTCATCGCGCAAGGCAGAGAAGACGGTGAACGCGCGCTCAGCGAGGCATTCGCGAGCTGAGACCTAACCGGCACGCGTGCGGTCGGCGCTTCGGTACAGCAGCGCTTCGGCGACGTGTTCGCGCGCGATGTGCTCGGCCCCGGCGAGGTCGGCGATCGTTCGCGCGACGCGCACGACCCGGTCGAACGCGCGCGCGCTGAGCGTCCCGCGATTCACCGCGCCCTGCAACAGCTCGAGCGACTGGCCGTCGAGCGGGCACAGGCTGCGCACCGCAGCCGCCGCGATCGACGCGTTCGTCACGATGCCCGCGTCGCGTAAGCGCGAGGCCTGGCGCGCGCGCGCCGCTTCGACGCGTGCACGAATCGTCTCCGACGTCTCCGCCGGCGCGCGCTGCGTGAGCTCGCCGAACGACACGCGCGACACCGAGACGTGCAGGTCGATGCGGTCCAGCAGCGGCCCCGACAGCTTCGCGAGGTACCTCTGCACCGCGGCGTCGTCGCAGCGGCAGTCCGACGCGCGGTCTCCGCGAAATCCGCACGGACATGGGTTCATCGACGCGATCAGCGTGAAGCGTGCCGGAAACGTCAGCGTGCCCGCCGCGCGCGCGATCGTGACCGCGCCCTCTTCGAGCGGCTGCCGCAGCACCTCGAGCACCGACCGCGGGAACTCCGCGAGCTCGTCGAGGTACAGCACGCCGAACTGCGCGAGCGAAATCTCTCCCGGCCTGGGCGACGCACCGCCGCCGACGAGCGAGACGCGGCTGGCGGTGTGGTGCGGCGCCCGGAACGGCCGCGTCGCGACGACGCGCGGCCGCGGCCCGAGCATGCCGGCGACGCTGTAGATCTTCGTCACCTCGAGCGCCTCGGCCGTGGTCATCGCCGGTAAGATCGACGGCACGCGGCGCGCGAGCATCGTCTTCCCGCATCCCGGCGGTCCGACCAGCACGACGTTGTGCCCGCCGGCGGCGGCGATCTCGAGGGCACGCTTGGCGAGCGTCTGTCCGCGGACGTCCGCGAAGTCGCCCGCTCCGTCGCCGGGGTCGCGCTCGAGGACGGTCGCGCCGCGCGTGCGGAATTTCGCGCCGTGCCCGAGCACCACCGCGATCGCGTCGGCCAGCTCGGGCACCGCGTAGACGTCGATGCCGCCGACGAGCGCGGCCTCGTCGCGGTTCGCTTCGGGGACGATGATCCGCGTGAAGCCCGCGCGCTTCGCGGCCAGGGTCATCGCCAGGACGCCGGTGACGGCGCGGACCGCGCCGCCCAGCGCGAGCTCGCCGCAGACGACGTAGTCGCGCACGGGCGCCTTGCCCAACTGCTCGTCGGCCGCCAGGAGCGCGAGCGCGATCGCGAGATCGAACGCGACGCCCGACTTGCGCAGGTCCGCCGGGGCCAGGTTGACCAGCAGGCGGCCCGGGGGGAAGCCGAAGCCCGAATTGACGATCGCCGCGCGCACGCGGTCGCGCGACTCGTTCAGCGCGCGGTCGGGCAAGCCGACGAGCGCGAACGCCGGCGTGCCGGCGGCCGAGTCGGTCTCGACGCGCACGACGTACGCGTCGATCCCGGCGACCGCCGCGGAGTGCGCGAGCGCGATCATGCGCCGGCCCATCACGCCGCGGGCGCGCACGGCTAGGGCGCGGAGCCGCCTGCCTCCGTAAAGACTTTTATCGCAGGCGGGAATCCCGCGGGACCGGGTCGCACGATGGGCGGGACACCTCGCATCGCTCTGCTTACAGTGATGCGTGCGCGGCGCATTGGCGCAGTCCACACGGTGCACAGGTGTGATTCGCGATACTGTGGATAATCGGCGATGCTCCGAGCGCGATCGTGCACGCGCTCGCACGCGGTCCCGCTTCGTGCGAGGCGCCGGGCGCCGTGGGGAGCGCATCGGGGTGCAGCGGCACGCGGTCGCTTCCGTCGGACATGCCTCCGTATTCTTGCGTGGAGAACCGCGCGAAAACCCGTGCTTGGCGCATCTCCCGGCCCGGAGATCGGGGTCCGCCGGACGGTCCGGGTGAGGCCAATCTTTGGATGCCGCCGGGAGGCGGGAGGAACGATCCGCCGGGTCGGCACGCTTGCCAGGGAGGACGGCGGCACGACGGTCTGCCGGAGAGGCGGCGCAGTTGCGAGCCATTCTCAAGTAGAGTGCGATTCGTGCGCGCGCAGGGGTTCGAGGACCGCCCCCCGCATCCGATCCGACGGTATGAAGACGCCCTTCGTTCTCGTATGCGCGCTGGCGCTCGCGTTCGCCGGCTGCACCAAGTCGTCGGACACCTCGACGTCGAGCACCACGGCGACGACATCGGAATCCGCCGCTCCGGCGGCGTCCGGTGCGCCGGCCGCCGGCGCCAAGATCATCGGGTTCTCCGTGCAGAACCGCGAGGCGCAGTTCTACCAGGACATGGAGTCCGGGATGAAGGCCGAGGCCGCCAAGTACGGCTATACGGTCAACGTCGTCGACGCGGCCCGGGACAACGCCAAGCAGCAGAGCCAAGTCGAGGATTTCATCGCGCAGAAGGTCAGCGCGATCGTCTTGACCCCGTACGACTCGCAGGCGATCGGCTCGGCGATCGTCGAGGCCAACAAGGCCGGTATCCCCGTCTTTACGGCCGACATCGCGAACGCGTCCAAGGACGGCAAAGTGGTCTCGCACGTCGCCAGCGACAACGTCCAGGGCGGCGCCCAAGCCGGGAAGCTGATGTGCGCGGCGCTGCCCGGCCACGTCGGCTCGATCGCGATCATCGACGAACCGGCCGTGACGTCCGTGCAGGACCGCGTCAAAGGCTTCCGGCAGGCGCTCACGGCGAACTGCGCCGGCGTGACGATCGTCGCCGACATCGACGGCGGCGGCGAGCGCGCGAAGGCGTCTTCGGCGATGGAAGACATCATGCAGTCGCACAAGGACCTCAAGGGCGTGTTCGGCATCAACGACGACTCCGCGCTCGGCGCCGCGAAGTCGGTCGAGGCCGCCGGCCTCAAGGGCAAGATCGCCGTCATCGGCTACGATGCCAACCCCGAGGCGCGCACGGCCATTGCGGGCGGCTCGATGTACGGCGACGCGATCCAGCACCCGGACCAGATCGGGTCGAAGACGATCGACGCGATCCACGACTACTTCAACGGCAAGACCCCGCCGGCGAAGATTTCGGTCGCCGTCGGCACCTACACCAAGGCCGACGCCGGCAAGTAGCCTCGTGAACGCCGCGGCGCCGGCCGCGCCGCTGCTGCGGATGCGCGACATCGTCAAGACGTTCCCCGGCGTGCGCGCGCTCGACGGCGTTTCGTTCGAGGTCGACGCGGGCGAAGTGCACGCGCTCGTGGGCGAGAACGGCGCCGGCAAGTCGACGCTGATGAAGATCCTCGCCGGCGCGCAGCCGGCCGATTCCGGGACGATCGAGATGCGCGGCGCGCCGGTCGTCATCGACGGACCGCGCACGGCCGAACGCCTGGGAATCGGGATGATCTACCAGGAGTTCAACCTCGTCCCGGACTTGGGGGTCATCGAAAACGTCGTGCTCGGCGTCGAGCCGCGCCGCGGGGTGTTCCTCGACAAGCGCGCGGCCGCGAAGGACGCCGCGAGCGTGCTCGGCGAGCTCGGCATCGCGCTGCCGCTCGACCGGCGGGCGCGGCGGCTCTCCGTGGCCGAGCAGCAGCTCACCGAGATCGCGAAATGCCTGATGCGCAAGGCGACGCTCATCGTGATGGACGAGCCGACCGCGGCGCTGACGGAGCGCGAGATTGACGCGCTCTTCGCGCTGATCCGCACGCTCAAAGCACAAGGCGTGACGTTCGTGTACATCTCGCACCGGCTCGAAGAGCTGCCCCGCATCGCCGACCGCATCACCGTGCTGCGCGACGGCAAGGCCGTGGAGACGCGCCCGATTGCCGCGATGCCGCAGGCGG
The DNA here is from genome assembly GCA_963818845.1 of Vulcanimicrobiota bacterium. Taxonomy (GTDB): domain Bacteria; phylum Vulcanimicrobiota; class Vulcanimicrobiia; order Vulcanimicrobiales; family Vulcanimicrobiaceae; genus Vulcanimicrobium. The sequence continues at coordinate 896,507 of CAWFTO010000004.1, forward strand.
ATGTGATCCGCTTGATGGTGGGCCGTTCGCTCGATGCGCACTTTCCGGATCTGCCCGGCGTCCCGGAGGGCGCGCCCCTCGTGCTCGACGTGCGCGAGCTCGCGTCCTCGTCCGGCGTCCCCGTCGAGGACGTCACCTTTAGCGTGCGCGCCGGCGAGATCGTCGGGCTCGCCGGGCTCGTCGGCGCCGGACGAACCGAGATCGTGCGCGCGATCGCCGGCGCCGACGTGCCGTCGCACGGCGAGGTTCGCGTCGACGGCGCGCGCGTCGTCGTGCGTTCGCCGCGCAGCGCGATTCGCGCGGGCATCGCGCTGATCACCGAAGACCGCAAGGCGCAGGGACTCGTGCTGGGCATGTCCGTCCGTGAGAACACGACGCTCGCGCATCTGAGCGCATTCGTGCGGCGCGGGTTCATCCGGCGCGCGCTCGAGAACGACGCGACGAACGCGAAGATCGCCGAGCTGCGCATCCGCACGCCGTCCGGCGAACAGACCGTGCGCAACCTGTCGGGCGGCAACCAGCAGAAAGTCGTGCTGGCGAAGTGGCTGATCGGCAAAGCGCGCGCGTTCCTGTTCGACGAGCCGACGCGCGGCATCGACGTCGGGGCCAAGGCCGAGATCTACGCGCTGATGGTCGAGCTGCTGCGGCGCGGCGCCGGCATCGTGATGGTCTCGAGCGAGCTGCCGGAGGTACTGGGCATGTCGCACCGCGTGCTGGTCGTGCGCGACGGTCGCATCCGTGCGGACCTGCCTCGGGGTGAAGCGACCCCGGACGCGGTGATCGCGATCGCAACGGGTGCCGGCGCGCACGCGGTGACGTCCTCGTGACGCCGAACGCTCCTGACGTCAAAGACGTCATGGACCGCCGCGCGGACGCGGTCGCCGCGACGAAGCGGCGCGCCGCGCTCCTCCGCATCGCGGCGCTGGCAGTCGGATTCGTCGTGCTCGTGTACGCGGTGAACAAGCTCGCGCACGGGAATTTTCTCGAGCCCGGCAACCTCACGCACGTGCTGCGGCAGATCGCCGTGAACGCGATCCTCGCCGTCGGCCAGACGTTCGTGATCATTACCGCCGGCATCGACTTGTCGGTGGGTTCGATCGTCGGTCTCACGGGCGTCGTGATGGCGCTGGTCGCCAACACGCTGCACGTCGGCGGCCCTGCCGCATTCATCATCACGCTCCTGGCGGGACTCGTGGTCGGATGCGGCGCCGGCTGGATCAACGCGCTCCCCGTCGTCAAGCTGAACCTGCCTCCGTTCATCACGACGCTCGCCATGATGCAGATCGCGCGCGGGCTCGCGCTGATCCTGGCGCACGGCCAGCCGATCCCGCTGGCGAACTCGGATCCGTTCGCGTGGATCGGCACCGGCTACGTGCTCTCCGGCATCCCGGGTTTCCCCGGCATCTCGTGGCAGGTCATCGTGATGGCCGTGATCGCGATCGTGTTCGCGATCCTGCTCGGGCGGACGGCGTACGGCCGCTACGTGCTCGCGCTCGGCGGCAATGAGGAGGCGGCGCGCCTGGCCGGCATCGATACGCGCACCGTGAAGACGCTCGTCTACGTGATCTCGGGCGGCTGCGCCGCGATCGGCGGGCTGCTGCTGATGGCGCAGTTCAACTCGGGCAATCCCGTGAACGGCACCGGCGCCGAGCTGCAGTGCATCGCTGCCGTCGTCGTCGGCGGCACCTCGCTGATGGGCGGCCGCGGAACGATCGTCGGTACGTTCTTCGGCGCACTGTTGATCGGCGTACTGAACAACGTGATGAACCTGCTGAACATCGAATCGTACACGCAGCAGATCGTCCTGGGAGCGGTCATCCTGCTCGCGGTCGTGCTGGACGAGCTGCGCAAACGGTACCTGCCGGCGCGCTGAGCGGGAGCCGCCGCGCCGCGGCGAACTCTCGAGCATGCAGCCGCTCGACCTTCGCTTTCGGCCGCCGCGCGGGCCGCGCGCCACCATGAACGGCCTCTGCTTCCTCCCGCGCACGATCGACAAGATTCGTGCCGCGATGCCCGGCGGATACATGGGACCGTATCTGAACGAGCCGCGCGGCGTCAGTGCGTTCCTATGCCGGCGGATCGGCGTCGACATGGAGGAGCTGCGCGCGATGGTCGCCGCGGCGGCCGACGAGGACGAGCTGGCCGCGCAGCTGCGCGCGCGCATCGATCCGGCGACCGTCGAGGAGACGAACCGCAAGCTCGAAGGGCTCAGACTCGACCGCCTTTCGCCGGAGGATCAGGCGCTCGTGCGCGGCCACCATCCCGTGCTCGAAGCGCGGCCCGATCTCGTGCTGTTCTTCGACATCTTCGAAGCCGACGATCTCGCGACGTATCCCGACTGACCCCCGGCGTCGGCTTCCGCGCAGCGGCTAGGCTCGCAGCGTGCGGCGCTCCCAGTTTCCGCCGCGCATGCGCACGGTCGTGATCGCGCTGCGCACGAGCCATCCGGCCGTCCAGCCGAACGGCACCGCCCACAAGCCCAGGTGCAGCGTGCGGATGCCGAGCGCGATTCCGGCGATCGCGACCGACGTCGTCGCGATGCCCATCACCATCACGAAGCGCGTATCGCCGGCGGCGCGAATCGGCGCCAGCATGGTCATCGCGTACGCCTTGAGCGGCAGCGTCACGCCGACGTGCACGGCGAGCGGTGCCGCGGCGACGGTCGCCAGCGCGGCGCTGAGCGTCACGAGCGCCGCCAGCGGCCACGCGAGAAGCGCGACGAGCGCGCCGACGACGCAGCAGACCAGCACCCCGCTGCGCGTCGCGTCACGCTGAAACGCCCGCGCGCCCGCGTAGTCGCGCGCGCCGATCCGCTGGCCGAGCACGATCTCCGACGCGTCACCCAGGGCGCCCGGAAGCGACCACGTCGCGTCGCTGACGAGCGAGAGCGCGCGAAACGCCGCGACCGGCTCGGTGCCGTACGGCGCGAGCAGCGCCACGGTCAGTGGTTCCGGGGCGATCTGGAGGACGAGGAACACGAACTCGGGCCAGCCCAGCGACGCGGTGAGCCGCACGAGCCGCCCGTCGATCGCGCCGGACGCGAACACGCCGAGCTCCGGATGCCGCGCGGTTTCGCGCACGATGTAGGCCAGGCCGACCAGTTCCGCGACGAGCGACGAGACGCCGGCGCCGGTCAGCCCGAACGCGTGGTGCGTTCCCGCACCGAGCGCGAGCACGAACACGAGGGGCACGTGCACGGCGTTGATCGCGAGCAGCAGGCGAAGCGTCGGCCGCGAGTCGCCCGCGGTCGCGAACGCGGAAACGAGCGTGCCGCTGCACACCATCGGCAGCAGACAGGCGAAGCGAAGCACGAGGTAGTTCGTCGACGCATCGAGCGGCGCGCCCGCGGGCAGCATCGCGTGCAGCAGCGGACGCCCAGCGCCGAACGACGCGGCGAGCGCGAGCGCCGCGATCGCGAACGGAACGACGGCCGACGCGCGCACGATCGCGCCGAAGCGCGCGCTCTCGCCGGAGCCGATCGCCTGCGCGCCGGCGATGCGCAGGCCGCTCGTGAACGCGAACAGGCCGATGCCCAGCACCATGAAGACGCCGGTCGCGCCGGTGATGCCGGCCAGCGGCGCGGTTCCGAGCGAGCCGATCGCGATCGTGTCGACGATGCCCAGCAGCTGGTCGCTGACGAGCGCGAGCGCGATCGGAGTCGCAAGCCGGCGAAGCGCCGCGCCTGCGTCACGGTGCTCGAGCGTCTCGATGGAGCCCATCTCAACGCGCCGCGATCACCGCCCGCTCTTGCGGAACCGCACGTACTGCACGATGCGCGCGAGACCGAGGCCGATCAGCGCGCACGCGAGCAGCACGCCGAGGATCTTCGTGTTCGCGGGCGCGGCGACGGTTGCGACGCGCGCGAGCGTCACGGCACCCAGCACGACGAAGCCGGCGCCGAACAGCGCGCGATAGGCGTAGAGAGCCGGGTTGTTGGGACGCACGCTCAGCGCGTGCGGATCAGCGTGCGCTGCAGCGCGTACAGAAGCCGTTCACCCTCTTCGAGCTCTTTGAGGAGCGCGCGTCCTCGAAAGATCGGCAGCGCTTCGGTGAGGATGTCCACGGCGTCCGAGAGTTCGCGACGGTTCGCGATTCGGCCCTGCGCCTCGCCTTCGGTCACTTTCTGCAGCACCATCGTCGCGAACTTGAGCGCGGTTTTCGCGGCTTCGAGCTCGTTCTTCGCCTCGGCGAACGACGAGAGCGCCGAGCGATAGGCGCGCCCGGCTTCGATGTAGTCGCCTTTGCGCGTGGCGAGCATCCCGGCGAGCGTCTCGGAGTAGCCGACGTCGACGGCGCGCGAGCGCCCGAACGTGCGCGCGAGCGCCTCGCGCGCGCCGGCCTCCGCGGCGCTCTGCGCGAGGCGCGCGCTGTCGGTCGGGACCGGCACCGCGCGCGGGGGCGTCGGCTGCTGCATCGACGTGTCGGACGGCTCGGCCGGACCCGTGACCAGCGCTCGCAGCTCTGCGACGACGTCGTCCGCGCTCTGGTAGCGCCGGTCCGGCTCCTTCTCGAGCAGGCGGACGATGATGCGTTCGACCTGCGGGGGCACGTTGCGGTTGAGCGTGTGCGGCGGTGCCGGCGGTTCGTTGACGTGCGCGAAGATGACCGCCACCAGATCGCTGGTCTCGCTCTTGAACGGGACGGTCCCGGTGAACGTCTCGTAGAGCATCACGCCCACGGAATACAGGTCGCTGCGCGCGTCGGCGATCTTGCCCAGAAAGCGCTCGGGCGAGAGGTACGCGATCGTGCCGACGATCTCACCCGCGCTGCTCGCGGTCGACATGTCGCTCGTGCGCCGCGCCAGGCCGAAGTCCATCACCTTGACCGCGCCGCTCGGCACGACCATGACGTTCGTGGGCTTGACGTCGCGGTGCACGACGTCGTTGGCGTGGGCGTACGCGAGCGCTTCGAGCATCTCGATGTAATGGCGGATGGCGACGTGCACGGTGAGCTCGTGCGCCGGCACCGACGCGAGCGTGCGTCCTTCGACGAGCTCCATCACGATGTACGACCACGGCCCGTCCCGGCCCGCGTCGTACACGCGCGACGATGTTGCGGTGGTTGAGGCGCGCCATGGAGCGCGCTTCGCGCAGAAAGCGGTCGCGCTCGCCGTCGTCGCGCTCGGTCAGGACCTTGATCGCGACCTCGCGGTCGAGCACGACGTCGACCCCGCGATAGACGTCCGCCATCCCGCCGCGGCCGATCATCGCGTCGACCCGGTACCGTCCGCCGAGCGTCTGACCGGTGAGGGTGGTCACGCGAACGCCCCGCGGTGAAGCTGCGCGCGTCCGCGGTCGAACGTGACGACGTCGAACCTGGCCCGCGCGGCCGGGGCGGCGATCTGCAGCCAGTCCGCCGCGCAGGCGCGCAACGTCGCGCGCTTGCGCGCGTCGACGGCCTGCAGCGCGCTGCCGAAGCTCGCGCCGGCGCGCGCTTTCACCTCGACGAAGACGACGCACTCGCCGTCGCGCGCGATGATGTCGATCTCGCCTCCCGGCACGCGCACGTTGCGTCCGACGATGCGGTATCCGTGCGCTTCGAGCAGCGCCGCCGCAGCGTCCTCACCGGCGCGACCGCGCTGGGCGCGGTTCACGTCGCCTCGGCGGTGAACGATTCCATGCCGGGCAGCGCGTCCCACGCCGCGCGCACGCGCCAGAAGCCGCGCCGGTGCTCGGCGCACGGACCGTGCGCATTGAGCGCGGCGATGTGCTGCGGCGACGCGTAACCCTTGTGCTGGTCGAAGCCGTACGCCGGGTAGCGCTCGTGCAGCGCGACGAGCAGCCCGTCGCGGTGAACCTTTGCGACGATCGACGCGGCCGCGACGGTCGCGCACTTCGCGTCGCCTTTGATGACCGGCTCCTGCGGACCGGTCCACGACTTGATGCGCACGGCGTCGGTGATGAGGTACTCCGGCGGCACGCGCAGCGCCGCGAGAGCGCGCTCCATGGCGAGGATGCTCGCCCAGTAGATGTTGATGCGGTCGATCTCCTCGACCGTCGCCTCCCCGACGGCCCACGCGACGCAGCGCGCCTTGATCTCGCGGGCGAGCAGCTCGCGCATCTCGGGCAGCACCTGTTTCGAGTCGTTCAGGCCGTTGAGCCGCAGCGGGCCGTCGGTGACGACGCAGGCCGCGACGACGGGACCGGCGAGCGGTCCGCGGCCGACCTCGTCGATGCCGCCGACGAAGCGATAGCCTTGCGCGTGCGCGCGCTCTTCGAAGAGGTGCAGCCGGTCGAGCCGGCGCCGCTCGCGCAGCGTCGCGTTGCGCTTCTTGCGGCGCGCGGCCTCGGTCGCGGCGGTCATTGCGCCTCCGGCAACTCGAACGTGAACCGCCCGAACGCGGCGTCGTTGAACGCGCGCACGAACGCCCCGGCCGCGTTGTGCAGGTCGAGCTCGCCGCCGCGGCGCGCGAAGCCGCGCGCCGACGCGAACGCGGCGAGATCCGGGATGCCCGCGGAGGGCCGGCGCTCGCGCGCCCACGCAACGAACGCATCCACGACCTCTTCGGCCGCGAAACGCTCGCGGGGCAGCGCGCCCGTAAGGGCCAGCTGCCACTGGGCATCGCGCGTCGCGATCTTCGGAACCAGGATGCCGGGCGTGTCCATTACTTCGAGTTTCGGCTGAACGCGGAACCATTGCAGTGACCGCGTGACCCCGGCCTTGTCTTCCGCCCGCGCCGCCGTCCGGCGGAGCAGGCCGTTGATGATCGAGGATTTGCCGGTGTTCGGGATGCCGACCACCATCGCCCGCGTGGGTCCCGGCCCCGCGAGGTCGCCGAGGGCCGCGCCGACGCGTTTGACCGTGCCCTGTTCCTTCGCGTTGACGGCGACGGCCGTTCGTCCGGCTCGTTCGAACCACGCCAGCCATTCACGCGTCGCGTGCGGGTCGGCAAGGTCCTCGCGGCCGAGCACGACCAGGCGGGGCTTGTGCGCCGCCAGCCGGTCCAGCGCGGGGTTCGCCGACGACTGCGGCAGACGGGCGTCACGAACTTCGACCACCACGTCGACGATGCGCAGCCGCTCCGCGAGCTGCCGCATCGCGGTGGCCATGTGGCCCGGATACCACTGGATCTGCGCCTCTTGGACGCCGCCGCCGCTCGCCATCAGAGCCTGCGCGGCGGCCAGATGCCGACCAGCGCCTTGCCGACGATGTCGCCGTCGTGCACGACGCCCCAGTTGCGCGAGTCGTCGCTGTCGGCGCGGTTGTCGCCGAGCACGTAGTACGAACGCCGCGGGGACGAGGGCGGCCGCCGCGCTGCGCTTGTCCGGAAAGCGCACATACGGCTCGGGCAGCACGCGACCGTCGATCGTGACGACGCCGTCGCGCACCGCGACGCGCTCGCCCGGAAGACCGACGACGCGTTTGATGTACGTCTCGAGCGTCGGCGCGTCGTGGTGAAACGCGACCACGTCACCGCGCCGAACCGGCCCCAATCGGTAGGCTAGCGTATTGATGAGCACGATCTCGCCTGCGTGCACGCGCGGCTCCATGGAAAGCCCGTCGACCGGTGAGGTCCGCATGAAGAACGCGGCAGCGATGAGGAGAAGAACGACGAGCTGCGCCGACAGGGAGACCACGGTGCGCGTCCGTGCCACGGAACGAACCCTTCCAGAGGGCCACGCGTAATCCCGCCCGGCGACTCGCCGCCGTTAGCGCAGGATGCGGATGCGGTGGAGCGGATAGAACAGCAGGAACGCGTGCCCGGTGAACGAGGCCTTCTCGCCCTTGCGCTGACCCGCCGCGAACGTGCCGCCCGTCTGCGCGAAGCCCCAGATGTGCGAGTCTTCGGAGTTGTTGCGGTTGTCGCCGAACATCAGGTAGCAGCCGCTCGGAATGCGGTCCGGCGCGGTCCACATCGACTTCGGCGGGACGTTCGCCATCGCGGGGTCGAGCGGGCTGCCGTCGACGTAGATGCCGTAGTTCTTGACTTCGAGCTCGTAGTTCGGCTTGGACGCGATGTACGGTTCGTTCATCGCGGCGCCGTTGCGGTAGACCACGCCGTTGTGCACGCGAAGCGTGTCGCCCGGCAGGCCGACCGTCCGTTTGATGAAGTCGTTGGAGCTGACGATCGGCGGCGGGAAGACGACGATGTCGCCTTCGTGCGGCTGGGAGAAGCGGTACTCGAACTCGTTGACGAGCAGCACGTCGTGAATCTGCAGCGTCGGCTCCATCGAAGCGCTCGGAATGAAGAACGTTCGGACGACGAACGTGATCAGGAACAGCGCGACGAGGCCGGCGACAATGAACGCGTCGAGGTACTCGCGCACGACGGTGCGCGCGCTCGGCGTCGTGCGCGGCGTTTCGGCACCGGCCGGTGTCCCCGGCCGAATGCTGATCGCGACGCGAACGATCGCGAACACGGCGATGAGGCCGAGCAGCTCGATCGGCGTCACTACGGCAGCATCCGCACGCGGTTCAGCGGAAAGAAGCCCAGGAACGCGCGCCCGGTGAACGAGGCCTTCTCGCCTTTGCGCTGCCCGGTGGCGAACGTGCCGCCCGTCTGCGCGAAGCCCCAGATGTGCGAGTCTTCGGAGTCGTTGCGGTTGTCGCCGAACATCAGGTAGCAGCCGCTCGGGATCCGGTCCGGCGCGCTCCACGCCGACTTCGGCGGAATGTTCGCCATCGCGGGATCGAGCGGCGTGCCGTCCACGTAGATCTCGTCGTTCTTGATCTCGAGCTCGTAGTCGGGCTTCTGGGCGATGTACGGTTCGCTCAGCGCGACGCCGTTGCGGTAGACGACGCCGTTGTGCACCCGGATGCGGTCTCCGGGAAGGCCGATCGTGCGCTTGATGAATTCGTTCGGACTCTCGACCGGCGGCGTGAACACGACGATGTCGCTTTCGTGCGGCTTCGTGAACCGGTACTCGAACTCGTTGACGAGCAGCACGTCGTGGATCTGCAGCGTCGGGACCATCGACGAGCTCGGAATGAAGAACGTCCGCACGACGAACGTGATCAGCAGCAGCGCCACGAGGCCGGCGACGATGAACGCGTCGAGATACTCGCGCACGACGGTGCGCATGTGGGGAGGCGCGGTCCGCTCGCTGCCGGCTGCGGCGGCAGCGGCGCCGGGACGAATGCTGATCGCGACGCGTACGATCGCGAAGACCGCGACGAGCGCGAGCAGTTCGAGCGGAGTCACGAGGAAGACCGCGCTACTTGGCGGTCTTGCGCTCCGCGGTCTTGCGCTCCTTGATGCGCGCGGCCTTGCCGACCTTCTCGCTCAAATAGTACAGACGCGAGCGGCGCACGATGCCGCGCTTCGAGACCTCGATGCGGTCCACGCGCGGGCTGTGCAGCAGGAACGAGCGCTCGACGCCGACGCCGTGGGCGACCCGGCGAACCGTGATCGTCTCGCCGAGACCGCCGCCTTTGCGGACCGTCACGACGCCCTCGAACATCTGGACGCGTTCCTTGCCGCCCTCGACGACTTTCGAGTAGACCTTGACGGTGTCGCCCGGACGGAAATCCGGGACGGACGGCTTTTCCTGTTCCTTCTGGATCAGGTCGAGTACGTTCATGACAGCTCTCTAGACGAAGCGCGAAAACGCCGCTTCGGGGCGGCGGGCAACCTCGGTAGTGTACCACGGAGCCCCTACCCCGACAAGGGCGCGAAGTGTCGCCGCTCAGTGCGGGGTTGTCTTGTACAGGTGGACCAGGTAGGCGAGGGCCAGGATCGTGAAGCCGATGCGCACGGCGAGCGCGATCCAAAACGCCGGACCCCTCGGCTTCTTCGCCGGCACCATCGGCTTCGCGCGTGTTTTCGGCATCCGGCTTACGGTAACACCTCGGGCTCGCGGGCCGCGGTCTCCCCGGCGGCCTGCGCTGCTCGACTTCTTGCCGCGTAGCGATCCCGGGACTGCTGGCGGCGCCACTCGGCGATCTTGGCGTGGTTGCCGCTGAGCAGCACCTCGGGGACGTCGATGCCCCGGAACGTCGGCGGCCGAGTGTAGGACGGGTGGTCCAGGCCGTCGCCGGCCCACGACTCGTTCGCGGCGGAGTCCGCGTCGATCGCACCCGGCACGAGCCGGACGGTCGCGTCGAGGAACGCCATCGCGGCAATCTCGCCCCCGGTCAGGACGAACTCGCCGAGCGAAATCTCCTCGACGTCGTACAGCGCGCGCAGCCGCTCGTCGACCCCTTCGTAGTGCCCGCAGATCAGCACCAGGCGACCGAGGCCGGACCACGCGGCGGCATCGGCGTGGCCGAACGTCCGGCCGCTCGCGGACGTCAGGACGATGCGGCGCGGCTCGCCGGCGGGCGCTTCGGCGAGAATCGCGTCGAGGGTCCGCGCGAGCGGTTCGATCCGCAGGACCATCCCCGGGCCGCCTCCGTACGGCCGCTCGTCGGCGCGCTCGCCCGGCTCGAGGGCGTCGAGGAGATGATGCATCCGCACGCTGACCAGGCCGCGCTCGACGGCCCGGCCGACGATCGAGAGCCCGATCACCGGCGCGAACATCTCCGGAAAGAGCGTCACGATGTCGACGTGCAAGACTGGCACGTGGCGTTCTTCGACCGACTACGCCGGTTGCTCCCAGGGCGCGCGCGCGGCTCGGCCCCGTTCGACGCGGGGACGCGCGCGCTCGAGCACTCGCGTCTGGATGCCGCGGAGACGGCCTTTCTCGAGGCCCTCGCGGACGCGGACGGCGCGGCGCAGATCGCTCGCGTGCGCAACAAGCTCGCGATCGTCGCGCTGCGGCGCGACGGTCTCTCCGCGGCGGTCGAGCAGCTGATCCTCGCCCTCGAGGCCGATCCGCGGAGCGCCGCCGCGATCACGACTGTCGGCAACCTGCTCCTCGAGGACGGGGCGCTCGACGAGGCGATCGTGCATTTCGAGTCCGCGCTGCTCATCGACGACGCGTATGCGCCCGCGTATCACAATCTCGGCGTGGCGCTGCACCGCGGCGGTCGCAAAGGCGAAGCGGTGCGCATGCTGCGGAAGGCGACGCGGCTCGAAGCGCGCATGAGACGGGCATGACGGACAGCGAGTACGTCAGGCTCGATCCCGACCTGTTGGACATTCTTCGCGCCGGCGTCACGGCAGCCGTCGAGAACGGCGCGGAGTTCGTCGCGCCCGCGCATCTGCTGCTCGGCCTCCTGCACGATCCGCGCGTCGGTCCCGCGATCGATCCGCTCGTTCCGCGCGAAGCGATCGCCCGCGCCGCAGCCGATGCGGCGAAGAAGCTGCCTGCGGTCGGTGAGCTTGCGGCCGACGCGCTTCCGGGCGGCGAGCGCGCGCCGTTTCCGCGCTACGACACGCTCGCGTTCCAGGCGCGCGACGGATCGCGCACGCTGTATCTCGACGGCGACGCGTATCACGTGTTCGTCGAAGGCGCTCGCCGCGCCGACGACGTGTACCGCCCCAAGCACCTCGTGTACGGCTTCACCGCGGAAGCGGTGAAAGACCGCGATCTGCTGTCGCTGTTCGGCAGCGACCCCGCAAGCGTGACCAAAGCGGTCGACGCGCTATAAGCGGTTCTTCCTGACAGTTCCACGTACCCAAACTGCTGATGAGTGAGCTCACGCGACACGGTTCGCCCGTGCAAGCTCCGCAAGGCCTTGCATGGGACGGTGCGACGGTGTGGATCACGAGCGCCGCGAATGGCCGCTTGTATGCGGTTGATCCGCAGACATGGAGCATTCAACGCGAGTTCGTTCCGCCGTCCGAGGCGTTGGGCATCACGTATACCGGTTCGGATTTTCGGCTGATCCTAGCACCGGCGATCGACGAACCGGATCTGGAGCGCGATCACCGCTACGTCTATACATTTTCGCCTGACGCGGGATTTGCGGAGCGTTTCGTATGTCCGGATACTTCCGGATCGTTTCTCGCCTATGCAAACGGAACGCTGTATCTCTCGCAGGCCTGGGATAAGAAAGTCATCGAACTGGACGAACGCGGTGGCGCGGTGCGCGAAGTGCAATTAGAGCGCCGCCCGGTTGGTATGACGATCCACGGCGGTGCGTTTTACCTGGTGACCGTCGACGAAGAGTGGGGCGACGGACGCTTCGATCGTCTCGGCATCGACGATGACGCATCATCGATCCAAGCGCTTCGCTCGCTTCCGTTCAAACCACGTAGCGTTGCATTCGACGGCGAGCAGTTCTGGACCGCCGATCGCGACAACCACGCGATCGTGTCGTTTCCGCTAGCAGACGTCGCGCCGAGTTGAGAGGCGCGCGGGGGGGCTTAGATCGACTTCGTGCCGACGATGTCAGCGCTCGTGATGTCTTCGAGGTACTCGAAAAGCTGCGGCAGCGTGATCTTCTCGAGCTCGCAGCGCTCTTTGATTCCGTCGCCGTCGTCGCCCTCGTCGCGCAGGTAACAGCGCGACTCGACGCCGCCCGAACCCTCGCTCAGAAACGACACCGCGAAGCCTTTGCCGAGGGTGTCGTCGTAGATTCGCATGGCGGCGGGGTTGAGGATCTCGATCGAGTGCGACGCGTTGTTCGCATCGAAGATCGTGATCGTGAGATAGTCGCGGTTGACGATCTCGATCGAGCCGACGACGAACGTGTTCTTGGCCGAAAAGAACTCATGCCCGCGCTTGTTGCGCGAGCTCACCTCGTAGAAGACGCGGTGCGCGACGAACCGGTTGAGGATTTTGCGGAGCGTTGCGATCGACGCAAGCGTCTCGGTCCGGTTGCCGCGGGTGTAGATGATCTTCAGAGGGTCGGGCCCGGCCTTCGGTTGATCTCCGCCACGGAACGGCCGCGGGGCGGGGCATGACGCGTTGCACGGGACCGGGAAGAAACCCTCCGGATGCTTTCGATTCCGGACATGGCCATTCTCGGTGCGGTCGCCCTGATGATCTTCGGCCCCGAACAGCTGCCGCGCGTGGCCCGCAAAGCGGGCGGCGTCATGCGCGACATTCAGAACACGTCGCAGTCGTTCATCCGCGAGATGGAGCGCGCGGCCGACATGCACGACCTCGAGGAGGCCAGGGCCAAGGAGCCGCCGGCGTACGATCCGCTGCCGTATGAGGCGGCGCCGTACGAGGAGCCGCCGGCGGCGGTCGCGTTCCCGGCGATCGACGGGCCCGCGCCCGATCCGGAACGGCCGCACGCCGAGCCGCCGGTCGCGGAGAAGCTGGCCGAGCCGCGGCCCGCGCCGGAACCGTCAGCAGCAGGGCCGGCCGCCGCGCATGCGTCGCCAGAGGTCGAGCACCCGACGCACCTCTGACCGCGTCTCGGCATACGGCGGGACGCCGCCATAGCGGTCGACCGCCGCAGCGCCCGCGTTGTACGCGGCGATCGCGCGCGCGTAGCGTTCGTCGCAGGGTGCGGCCCGGTATCGTGCGAGCAGCCCCGCGAGGTAGCGGACCGTGCCCCGCAGGTTCGCCTGGGGATCGTCCGCGTCGACGCCGAGCGCCGCCGCCGTCGCCGGCATCAGCTGCCCGAGGCCCCGCGCGCCGGCTCGGGACACGGCCCGCGCGCTCCACGACGACTCGACGGCGACCAGCGCAACCACGAGGCGCGCGTCCACGTGCACCGCGTCGGCTTCGGCGATCACCCGCTGCGCCAGCCGCGCGGCATCACCGCCATCGAGGCTCGGGTCGAACGCGCGCAGCGCCGACGCATATGCGAGCACGATCGAAGCCGCCACCGAGCCGAGCACACACTCCCCGGTGCCCAGCCCGGGGCGGTGCGCCTTCTAAATATTAAAGTTCGAGCGCAGCTCGTTGATCCGCGATTCGAGGACGCCGCGGACTTGGCGGTGGAGGCGCTCTTTCTGCTCGTCCGGGAGGCGCTGGTAGACCAGGTAACCGGCAGCAGAGATGATGCCTCCGAGGACGCCGACCAGGACCGTGCGGCCCGCCTCGGTGTTGCTCGGGCCGGCGGAGCGGCTCGGGTCGTTCTGGAGCTCGCCGTTCAGGGGTTTGGTCGCGTCGGTGCTCATCATGGTTCCTTTCGACGCCGGTGTACCCCGATTCCGCGCTACGGCTCTGCCTCGGCCTCGCGAACGAACCCGATCGCGTCGCGGTACTGCTTGGCGATCTGCTCGATCGCAAGCTCCGCGGTCGCGACGATCGCGTGAACGTCCTCGCGGCCGCGCGCCTCCTCCGGCCAGCGCATGACGAGGTCTCCGCTACGGCGGTGCCCGTCGACGCGGACGTGCGCGACGTCGGTCAGCCCGGCCCAGGCGGCCTGGAGCAGTGCAGAGACGGCGGCGCAGGCGATGTCCTCGCCCGGCTCGCCCCGGCCCGCGTGACCCCGGGAAACGACAGAGGACAGCCGATCACGGCTGTCCCTGCGGAAGCGAACTTCGACCATCGCCGGTCAGGCGAGCGAGATCTTGTCGATCCGGACCTCGGCGTACAGCTGACGGTGCCCGTTCAGCTTGCGAACGCGCTTCTTCGGCTTGTATTTGAAGACGAGGATCTTCTTGTCTTTGGCCTGGCGCAGCACCGTGCCGGTCACGGACGCGCCGCTGACCAGAGGTGCGCCGATCGAGACGTCGTCGCCGTCGGCGGCGAGGACGACGCGGTCGAAGACGACCTCGGCGCCGACCTCGGACGCGATCAGGTCGGTCCGGATCACGTCGCCTTCGGACACGCGGAACTGCTTGCCGCCGGTCTCAACGATCGCGTACATAACCTGGGAACTTTATCACGCGGCCGGGTGCATCGTCAACGCGCGTTGTCGCGTCTTGATCCGGAGAAGCAGCGACTCCGAACGCGAGGTTCCCCGACGTGGCGACTACCGAGCCCTCGACAGCATCCGCGCGCCCGACCACCGCGATGACCATCCGCCTGAACGGCCGCTCGACGCCCTTCGTCGTCGAGGCGCAGGTCACGCTGCTCGATCTGCTCCGCGACCGCGCGGGGCTCACCGGGACGAAAAAGGGCTGCGACCGCGGTCAGTGCGGCGCCTGCACCGTCCTGGTGAACGGCCGCCGCACGCTCTCCTGTCTGGCGCTCGCGCTGGCGCACGACGGCGACGAGGTCCTCACGATCGAAGGGCTCGCCGACGGCGACCGGCTGCACCCCGTGCAGGCCGCGTTCGTCGAACACGACGCGTTCCAGTGCGGCTATTGCACGCCGGGTCAGATCCTGTCGGCGGTCGCCGTGCTCGCCGAGGGCCGCGCGCGCACCGACGACGAGATTCGCGAAGCGATGAGCGGCAACGTCTGCCGGTGCGGCGCCTACCCGAACATCGTCGCCGCCGTGGCCGCGGTTCGGGGCGCGGCCTGATGCGCGACTTCGAGTTCGTCGTCGCGGGTTCGGCCGGCGAAGCGCGCGCGCTCGCCGCGGCCGGGGGCACGCGGTTCTACGCGGGCGGAACGACGCTCGTCGACTTGATGAAGGCGGACGTGGAGCGGCCGCGCCGCGTCGTCGACATCTCGCGGCTGCCGCTCGCGGCGGTCGAGCAGCGCGGGGGCGTCGTGCGCATCGGCGCGCTCGCGCGTAACAGCGACGTCGCGTACGATCCGGCCGTCGCGCAACGGTTTCCGCTGGTCGCCGAGGCGCTGCTCAGCGGCGCGTCCGGCCAAATCCGCAACGCCGCGACGATCGGCGGCAACCTGTTGCAGCGCACGCGCTGCACGTACTTCCGCGACACGCGCTGGCGCTGCAACAAGCGCGAGCCCGGCAGCGGCTGCGACGCGCTGGACGGGTTCAACCGCGGACACGCCGTGCTCGGGACGAGCGACGCGTGCATCGCGACGTATCCGGGCGACTTCGCGGTCGCGCTCGTCGCAGCATCGGCGCGCGTCGAGGTCGAGAGCGACGCGGGGCGCCGGCTCGTCGCGGTCGAGGATTTCTTCGTTGCGCCCGGCGACCGGCCGGAGCGCGAGACGGCGCTCGCACCGGGTGATCTCATCACGGCGGTCGAGCTCGACGCCGATACGCTGTTCGAGCGTTCGCACTATCTCAAAGTGCGCGACCGCGCGTCGTACGAGTTCGCGCTGGCGTCCGTGGCGGTCGCCGTCGAGCTCGACGGCGACCGGATCGCGCGGGCGCGTCTGGCGCTGGGCGGCGTCGCGACGACGCCTTGGCGCGCGCACGACGCGGAGGCGGCACTGACGGGCGCGCGCGCCGGCGACGACGCGTTTCGCCGCGCCGCCGATGCGGCGCTCGCGGGCGCGCGGCCGCGCGTACACAACGCGTACAAGATCGAGCTCGCGAAGCGCGCGATCGTGCGCGCGCTGCGCGCGGTGTGCGGAGGTGCGGCATGAGCACGACCCTGGAACGCCCCGGACCGGCGACATACGTCGGGCGGCCCGTCGATCGCGTCGACGGTCGTGCGAAGGTCACCGGCGCGGCGCGCTACGCCGGTGACGCGCCCGTCCCGGGGCCGCTGCACGCGGTCATCGTGCAGTCGACGATCGCCTTGGGCCGCATCACGTCGTTCGACGACGCCGCGACGCTCGCCGTGCCGGGCGTCGTGCTGCTGCTCACGCACCGGAACGCGCCGAAGGTACCGGTGCTGCCGTTCGACTTCGTCACCCCGCTGCCGGTCGCCGAACAGCTCGCGCCCCTGCAGAGCGCGGAGGTGAAGTACGACGGCCAGCACGTCGCCGTCGTCGTCGCCGAGACGTTCGAGGCAGCGCGGGAAGGTGCGTCGCTGCTGCGCATCGCGTACGAACGCGCGCGAGCCCGAGCTCGACTTCGAGCACGCGCGCGACGTCGAGACGCCCGAGCAATGGTTCGGCGGCGACGCGCAGCCGCGGCGCGGCGAGCCGGAGTCGCGCGTTCGCCGCGAGCGACGTGCGGCTCGACGAAACGTACACGATGCCCGCCGAGACGCACAATCCGATGGAGCCGTCGGCCACGGTGGCGGAGTGGCGGGACGGCGAGCTCACCGTGCACGACTCGACGCAGTGGGTGCGCGGGACACGAGCCGTGCTCGCGAAGAGCTTCGACGTCGACGAGAGCCGCGTGCGGGTGATCTCGCCGTTCGTCGGCGGCGGCTTCGGCTGCAAGGGTTTCTTCTGGCCGCACACGCTGCTCGCGGCGATGGCGGCCAAGCTCGCGGGGCGCGCGGTCAAGCTGATCCTCTCGCGCGAACAGATGTTCACGTCGTGCGGCTACCGTCAGCAGACGCGGCAGCGCATCCGCATCGGCGCCTCGCGCGATGGCCGGCTGCGATCGGTGCTGCACGACGTGCTCGGCGAGTCGTCGCGGGTCGGCATGTTCGTCGAGACGGCGGGCGGCACGACGGAGGTGCTGTTCGACGTCCCCAACCTTGCGATCTCGCACCGTGTCGCGCGGCTCGACGTGTCGACGCCCACGGCGATGCGCGCGCCCGGCGAGGGCCCCGGCACGTTCGCGATCGGCTCCGCGCTCGACGAGCTCGCGTACGCGTGCGGCCTCGATCCGCTCGAGGTGCTGCGGCGCAACCACGCGGCGAAGGATCCGTCGAGCGGGCTACCGTTCTCGTCGAAGCACCTGCTGGAATGCTACGAGCGCGGCGCCGAGGCGTTCGGCTGGAGCGAGCGCGCTCGCCGGCCGCGCGCGATGCGCGACGGCGACGACCTGGTCGGCATCGGCGTCGGCACGGCGATGTTTCCGGCGCTGCGGATGCCCGCCGACGCGCGTGTCACGATCGTCGCGGACGGCACGATCGACGTCGCGAGCGCGACGCACGACATCGGCACCGGCATGTACACGATCCTCGCCCAGATCGCGGCCGACGCGCTCGGCGTCGATCCCGGCGCGATCCGCGTGCGCATCGGCGACTCGTCGTTCCCGAACGCTCCGGTCGCGGGCGGCTCGATGAGCTCCGCGAGCGTCGGCCCGGCGGTGCACGAAGCCGCCGAGCGCGCTCGGCGCGAAGCGATCGCGATCGCAACGTCGGCGGGCGGGTCGCCGCTGCACGGGCTGGACCCCGGCGACATCGATGTCGCGGGCGGCATGCTGCGCGCGAAGAACGAACCGTCGCGCGCGCTCGCGTACGCGGACGCCGTCCGCCTGGGAGGCGGCGGCGCGATCGCGTGCGCGGCGAGCGCCGCGCCCGGCGAGGACGCGCAGCGCTACTCGTTCCATTCCTTCGGCGCGCAGTTCATCGAGGTGCGGGTCGACGCCGATCTCGGACGGGTGCGCGTCACGCGCGCGCTCGGCGTGTTCGACTGCGGGCGGATCTTGAATCCCAAAACGGCGCGTTCGCAGATGATCGGCGGCATCGTGTGGGGCATCGGGATGGGGCTGCTCGAGGACACGGTGCGTGACGCGCGCGCCGGCGCGGTCGTGACGAACAACTTGGCCGACTACCACGTTCCCGTCAACGCGGATATCCGGAACATCGACGTGCTCTTCGTCGAGGAGCCGGACTACCGGCTCAACCCGCTGGGCGTGCGCGGTGTCGGCGAGATCGGGCTCACCGGCGTCGCCGCCGCTCTCGCGAACGCGGTGTACCACGCGACCGGCGTGCGCGTTCGCGACCTGCCGATCGTGCCGGAGAAGCTGCTCGGCGCGTCGAGCGCCGCGTAAGGCGGTGAACGTCGAGCGCGTGCGGACGGTCGTCCTCGCCGGCGGCCGTTCGCAGCGCATGGGCTTCGACAAGCTCGCGGCGGACTTCGCCGGAGAGCCGCTCGCACGGCGCGTCGTGCGCGCGCTCGCCGGCCTGCGGCCGCTCGTCGTCGCGACGCCCGCCGTCGCTGCCGTCTTGCGCGACATCGCCGGCGTCGACGTTATCGACACCGAGCCGACGGCCGGGCCGGCGGCGACGCTGCAGCTCGCCGACCGCGCGGTCGCGCGCGAGCTCGCGCTCGCGGTGCTGCCGTGCGACGTGCCGTTCGTCGACGCGGAGCGCGTGCGCGCGTTCCTCGCCCGCGTACCCGACGGCGCGGATCTCGCGTGGCCCGTCGTCGCGGCGACGCCGGGTCATCCGGTCGTGTGGTCGCCCCGCGCGCGGGCACGCATCGCCGCGCTGCCGCCCGACGCCGCGCCGCTGCGCGTGCGTGACGACCCGGCGCTGCGCGCCGTCGCGCTCGAGGAGCGCGACGACGCGTTCGTCACCGACGTCGACACGCCGGATGCGTGGGCGTCCGCGGAGCTGCGCGCTAGGCGAGCGCGTCGCTGAACGGCAGGCTGCGCACGCGCTTTCCGGTCGCCTTGAAGATCGCGTTCGCGATCGCCGGTGCGATCGGCGGCGTGCCGAGCTCGCCGATCCCGCTCGGTTTCTCGGCGCTCTTCACGACGTGCGACTCGATGACCGGCGCGTCCGGCATCCGCAGCACCGTGTAGTCGTAGAAGTTGTTCTGATCGACCTTGCCGTCGGTCAGCGTGATCTTCGCCGTCATCGCCATCGCGATGCCGTAGTTGATTGCGCCTTCGAGCTGCGCCGCGACGATGTCGGGGTGCACGACGAGGCCGCAGTCCGCAGCGATCACCGCGCGGTGCACCGTGACGTTCTTGCCCGAGACGCTCACTTCGGCGATGAGCGCGGCGAGGCTGCCGCCCCAGTCGCATACGGCGAGGCCTTGCGACGCGCCGGCCGTCTTCGGATGGCCCCAGTTCGCGCGCTCGGCCGCGAGCTTGAGGACGCCGGCCATGCGCGCGCCTTTCTTCGGGTCGAGCAGCGCCAGCCGGAACGCGAGGGGATCCTTCCCGGCGGCGTGCGCGAGCTCGTCGACGAACGACTCGGTGACGAAGGCGTTCCAGTTCGCGCCCGGCGCGCGCATGAACCCGACCGGAACGCCCGGCTCGAAGTCCGCGTACGTCGTGCGCGCCGTGCCGAGCGCGTAGAACGCGGGTGCGATCGAGTCGACGGCGGTGAAGTCGACGCCGCCCTTCATCATGAACGGCGCCCAGCGCTTGACGATCGACGGCGAGGCGACGCGGTGCTCCCACGCGGTGACGCGGCCGCCCGCGTCGAGCTTCGCGCGCACGACGTTGACGCTCATCGGCCGGTAGAAGTCGTTCTTGATGTCGTCCTCGCGCCGCCACGTCACCTTGACGGGGCGCTTCACGGCCTTGGAAATCTCGACGGCGTCGACGACGGGGTCAGGATCGAGGCGGCGGCCGAAGGCGCCGCCGAGGAAGGTCGTGTGCACCGCGACCTTCGCGGCCGGGAGGCCCGTGATCTTCGCCGCGGCGTCGCGCGAGCGCGTCTGCACTTGCGTAGGCACCCAGACGTCGCAACCGTCGTCACGCACGTCGGCGGTCGCGTTCATCGGCTCCATCGCCGCGTGGGCGAGGAACGGACCGCGGTACACCGCTTCGATCGCGGTCCCGGGCACGCCGTCGACGTTGCCGTTGGCGCCCGCGTTGACGCCGCTCGTGCGCGCGAGCTTCTCGGCGTCGGCGAACATCTTCGCCGTCGTGATGTGCGCCGCCGGCGTGTCGTTCTTCCAGGTGACCGCCAGCGCATCGCGGCCCTTCATCGCAGCCCACGTGTTGGTGGCCACGACGGCGACGCCGCTCGAGATCTTGACGACGTCGATCACGCCCGCGACCTTGCGCGCCGCTGCATCGTCGACCGCGTTCACCGTGCCGCCGAACGTCGGCGATTTCAGGACGTTCGCGTACACCATGTTCGGCACCGTGACGTCGATGCCGTACCGCGCGGTGGCGCGCACCTTCGCGTCGAGATCGAGCCGCTTGGGCGACGTACCGATCAGCGTATACTGCGAGGCTTTCTTGAGCTCGACGTGCGTGGGCGGCGTTTGCGCCGCCGCGGCGACCGCGAGATCGGCGTACGCCGCCGTCCGGTTCGACGGCGCGTGCGTCACGATGCCGTCCTTCGTCGTGCACGCGGACGGGTCGACGCCCCACTGCTTCGCCGCGGCGGCGACGAGCATCGCGCGCGCGGCCGCGCCCGCGCCCAGCAGAATCGGATACATGTCCTGCGTGCTGGTGCTGCCGCCCGTCGTGATGTCCTTGAAGACCGGGTCGGCGTAGACGTCTTGGACGGGACAGAACTGCACGCGCACGCGGTCGAGCGGAACGTCGAGCTCCTCGGCGACGAGCATCGGCAGGCCGGTGTACACGCCCTGACCCATCTCGCTCTTGTTGATCACGACCGCGACGGTGCCGTCGGTGCGCACGTGCACCCAGGCGTTCGGTGCGAACGTGACGCTGGGTTCGGGCGAGGGCTGGTAGTCGGGCACCGTCGCGGTGTGCCTCGAACACGCGGCGAGCGCGAGCCCGGCGCCGAACGCGCCGGTCGTGGTGAGAAAGACCGCGCGGCGCATTACGACAGGCCCGCCGCGGCCTTGATCGCCGCCTTGATGCGGGGATACGTCCCGCAGCGGCAGATGTTGCCTTGCATCGCCGAATCGATGTCCGCGTCGCTCGGCGACTTCGTCTTCGCAAGGAGCGCCGCCGCGGACATCATCTGGCCCGACTGGCAGTAGCCGCACTGCGGCACCGCGTGGTCGACCCACGCGCGCTGGACCGGATGCGACCCGTCCGGTGAGAGCCCCTCGACCGTCGTGATCTGCTTGCCCGCGGCTTGCGATACCGCGGTGGAGCACGAGCGCACCGGTGCGCCGTCCACGTGTACGGTGCAAGCGCCGCACTGCGCGACGCCGCAGCCGAACTTCGTGCCGGTGAGCCCGACGAGATCGCGGATCACCCACAGCAGCGGCATGTCGTCGGGCGCGTCCACCTGGTGGCCCACGCCGTTGATGGTCAAGGTCGTCACGGTCTTGGTTCTCCCCCTTTATGGTGAACCGGGACCGCGACGCGATGCTACGCGGTTGCGGCCGCCGTCGCGACCGCGGGGCCGTCGTCCAGTCGCAGCGTCAGGCACTTGGCGCTGCCGCCCGCCTTGATGAACTCGCCGAGGTCGGTCCGGAACACGCGGTAGCCGATTGCGTGCAGCTGCTCACGCAGCCGGCGCGAGGCGTCGTGCATGACGATGGCGTCACCGGCCTCGACCGCGTTGCACGCAAGCCGCAGCGCGTCGTCGACCGTCACCTCGATCAGATAGCCCGGCTCGATCGCGCGGCGCAGCATCGTCTGCGCGTGCGGCGAGAAGGCGCCCATGTAGACGAGCACGTGGCCCGTCGACAGGGGGCACAGCGCCGTATCGAGATGGTAGAAGCGCTCGTCGACGAGCAGCAGCGGCAGAACGCGGCAGCCCACGATCTCTTGCAGCTGCAGCGTCGCACCGCGCTCGGTGCGCCAGCCGTAGCCCGCATAGAGCAGCGGTCGCACGCGGTCGAACAGCGCGTCGCCCGCGCCTTCGAAGTACGTCTGGCGAAGGAACGTCGTCGCGAAGCCCGCGCTCGCGAGCGCTGCACGGTAGATCGGCTGCTCGCGCCGGCGTTCCGCGTGGCGGAAGCTCGACACGATCGCGAGGTTGCCGACCACGAGCGCGGCATTCGCGGTGAAGACGATGTCCGGCGTGTGCGCCTGGGCGTCGATCTTTACGAGCTCGACGTCGCCGACGCAGCCGAGCAGCTCGACGAGCCGTTCCCATTGCCGCACCGCGTCGGGCGCCGCGTCGCCGAGGCGCGGGGTCATCCACGGCTTGATCGCATACCGTACGTCGTCGTGGCCGGGCGGGCAGACCAGAAGCCTCGTCGCCATGATGCGACCAATGGTAGCCGCTCGCGGCGCTCGCGTCGTTCGACAAACGGTGCGCGCTCGAAGGGTGCGGTACGCGGTTCGTGGGTACGCCCTGCTCATGGAACGCGACACCAGCGTCGAGCAGCAGGGCGACTACAAGAACGCCCTCCCCTCCGAGGTCACGGACCATCCGGACTCCGGCATGCCGCGGCAGCTCCGCACGCAGGCCGACGACGCGCCGCCGCTCGGCCGCCGGGAAGCCGACGCCGCCGGCATCACCCAGACCCCCGAAGTCGTGTACGGCGATACGGATCTCGACCAGAACCGCGACGACCAGAAGGACGCGCATCGGGCGTAGCGGTCAGATCTCGACGACGATCTCGTCTCCTTCGACGCGCACGTCGTAGGTCGGCAGCGGCACAACGGCGGGCAGCGTCAGCGCTGCGCCCGTCGTGACGTCGAACAGCGCGCCGTGCCGCGGGCACATGATCTTGCAGCCCTCCAGCTCGCCCTGGTCGAGCGGGCCGCCGTCATGCGTGCACACGTCTTCGACCGCGTAGAACCGCCCGCCGACGTTGCAGAGGAGCACCTCGACGCCGTCGACGACGACGCGCTTGGTCGTGCCGGGCGGGATATCGTCGCGCTTCGCGCGCGTGTTCGAACCCATTAGTCCGTCTTCACCGATCCGTCGTTGAGCCATGCGCGCATTGCCGGATACGGCTCGCACCCGACGTCCGCGGCGTTCGCGGGATCGAGGGTCAAGCCGGCCCACTGCAGCGTGGGCACCGCGACGTAGCGCCCGTGGGCGAACTCGTCGAGGAACCACAACGATGCGCCGCGGTAGCCGTCTTGGTGAAAGACGACGGCAGGATCGACGTTCGCGTGAACGGCCGCCGCGTACGACCACCCGATCGCCATCATCTCGTCACCGAGCGTTGCGTCGATGCGCCCGTTCGCGGCACGACGCCGGCTCGGCGGCATGACGGCAAGGTGGCCCGCCTCGTGCAGCAGGTCGCCGGAATGCAGGAGCCGCGCGGGCTCGTACACGATCGCGCCGTCGACGACCGCGATGCCGGGCAGGAACGTGTCTTCGCCGACGGCACCGGTGGCGACGCGGATTCCGATGCCCTCCAAGAAAGCCAGGATCGATGCGGTCGGCTCACCGAGCTGCTCGGGCTGGATCACGGGCGGCGCTTCGCGAAGGGCGCACGATGACCCGTTCGATCATGTTCGCCGTGGCCGCACTGCTCGCCGCAACGGCCCCGGTCCTCGCGGCGACGCCCTCGCCCAAGCCCGCGCCGGCGAAGGCGTCCGCGCACAAGACCGCAGCGCCGAAGGCAGCGCCGAAAACCGTCACGCTCCCCGACGGCCTGTCCTACACCGACGTCAAAGTCGGCACCGGGAAGATGCCGGCGACGGGCCAGATGGTCGCCGTGCACTACACGGGCACGTTTCCCGATGGGCGCAAATTCGACAGCTCGCGCGACCGCAACGAGCCGTTCTCGTTCCACGTCGGATCGCACGAAGTCATCCGCTGCTGGGACGAGGGCGTCGCGACGATGCGCGTCGGCGGCCGCCGCAAGCTGGTCTGCCCGCCCGATCTCGCCTACGGGGAGAAAGGCGCCGCGAACATCATCCCGCCGAACGCAACGCTCGACTTCGACGTGGAACTGCTCGAGGTGAAGTAGCGGCTCAGCCGCGGGCCGTACGCAAAGGGTTCGGCGCAGCCGAAGCGTTCTAGCAGATCGGGCCTTTCGTCAGATCGTCGACGGGTAGCACGCTGAACTTGAAGCCTGGGCCGAGCGTGATGTTGCGACCCCAGCGCACCTCGTTCACGCCCGTCATGATGAGGCCGGGCACGGGCAGCGGCACGTGCGACGCGGCCTTGTTCAGCAGCGGCTCGGACGGCGACCACACGACCGGGAGCGTCGGGTTCATCGAGACCTCGACACGTTTGGGCGCGCCCTTCGGCTTGCGCACGAGCAGGTAGCGCGCTTCGATCGCGAGCGATCCGTCGTGGTTGTGGCGGCCCGCCGCGTCGGCCGAGCGAATGAGGCCGTACCCGACGGTGCCGGCCGGAATCTTCGTGCCGTCCTCGGCGGCGGCGTCGTCCGTCGTGCGAAAACGGAACGGCGTCCCCGCCCTCGCCGACCGCGACTCCACCTTGTCGACCATCTCGACCGGGATCGACCACGCGCAGATCTTCGCCGCGCGCGCCGGCGCGGCGACCGACGATCCCGCGGCAGCAATGCTCGCTAAGGCGAGAAGCAGTCGAGCGCGCACGGGACTCTTCTTCCCACGCGCGGGGCTTTAGCCGACGGAGCCTTCCATCTCGAGCTTGATCAGGCGGTTCAGCTCGACGGCGTACTCCATCGGCAGTTCCTTGACGAAGAAGTCGAAGAAGCCGTTGACGATCATCGCCGTGGCGTCGGCTTCCGACAGCCCGCGGCTCATCGCGTAGAAGAGCTGTTCCTCGCCGATCTTCGACACCGACGCTTCGTGCTCGACGGTCGAACGCTGCTCGTCGATCTTCATCGTCGGCTTGGTGTCGGACGACGACTTGTCGTCCATGATCAGCGCGTCGCACTTCACGCGCGTCTTCGCGCCCGTCGCACCGGCGTGGATTTCGACCAGGCCGCGGTACGTCGTCTTGCCGCCGTGCGCAACGACCGACTTGTTCGTGACGACCGACGTCGTGTTCGGCGCCGCGTGGATCACCTTCGCGCCCGCGTCCTGGTGCTGGCCTTCGCCCGCGAACGCCGCCGAGAGGATCTCGCCGCGCGCGCCTTCGCCCATCAGGTAGATGGCCGGATACTTCATCGTCAGGCGGGAGCCGATGTTGCCGTCGACCCACTCGACCGTCGCGTTCTTGTACGCGACGGCGCGCTTCGTGACGAGGTTGTAGATGTTGCGGTACCAGTTCTGGATCGTCGTGTAGCGGATCGACGCGCCTTCCATCGCGATCAGCTCGACCACGGCCGAGTGCAGCGAGGACGTGGAGAACTGCGGTGCGGTGCAGCCCTCGATGTAATGGACCTTCGCGCCTTCGTCGGCGATGATCAGCGTGCGCTCGAACTGGCCCATGTTCTCGGTGTTGATCCGGAAGTAGGCCTGGAGCGGCATCTTCACTTCGACGCCCTTGGGCACGTACACGAACGAGCCGCCCGACCACACGGCGGAGTTGAGCGCCGCGAACTTGTTGTCTTGGATCGGGATGACGGTCGAGAGGTACTTCTGCACGATCTCGGGATGCTCGCGCAGCGCGGTGTCCATGTCGCAGAAGATCACGCCGTCTTTCTCGAGCGCCTCGACGACGGAGTGGTACACGACCTCGGACTCGTACTGCGCCGACACGCCGGACAGAAACTTGCGCTCGGCCTCGGGGATGCCGAGCCGGTCGAACGTGCGCTTGATGTCCTCCGGGACGTCGTCCCAGTTCTGTTCCGTCCGCTCACCCGCTTTGACGAAGTAGCGGATGTTGTCGAAATCGATGTCGTTGAGCAGCGCGGTGTCGCCCCACGTCGGCATCGGCTTGGCGCGGAAGACGTCGTAGGCGCGCAGGCGGAAATCGAGCATCCACGCCGGCTCGTGCTTCATCGACGAGATGCGCTCGACGATCTCCCGGTTCAGGCCCTTGTCGGACTTGAAGGCGTACTTGTCCTCGGGATCGTGGAACCCGTGTCGGTACTCCTCGATCAGGGCGTCGGTCGTGGCGGCCATCGGTCTCCCAGCGTATCGGTCCGGTCAGGAACGGTCAAGATAGTCCAGACGTATCTGTACTATCCCCTTCAAACCGTCTCGGCCCACGTTGGTGACGCGCCGGGACGTACCGGAGCGGAATACCCGCGACGGCAGCGAGGAGCGCCTCGGCCGCTTGCCGCTGCGTCGCGGGCCCGTCCGCCTCGACCATGACCGCGGTAGCAAGCGAGGTGGGGGCCGCCCGGCGGAGCGCCAGCGCGACGAGGGCGCACTGGAGCGCCGGCAGGGTCGGGTTGTACGCGGCGCACTCGGCGGACCGCCCGGCCACGACGAGGCCCTCCCGTGTACGGAGGGCGACGCCCGCGTGGCCGCCCGCGTAGGGCGCATACGACGCCTCGGCCGCGGCGAACGCAGCACCGGCGAGCACGTCGTCCGGATCGATCGCCGCATGCAGTGCGGATCGCTGCGGCGCCAGCAGCGACGCCTCGACGCCCAGGTCACGAGGGCCGAAGGCGAGCGGAAGAAGATCGGCGAGCCGGACCGGCTCCCGCCCGGGGACGGAGATCGCGAGCCGCTCGGCGGCGGCGAGCTCGCCCAGGAACTGGCGGCAGTGGCCGCACGGCATGGCGGTCACCGCGAGAGCCGCAATCGCCTGCTCGCCGTGGAGCCAGGCGTTCGCCACCGCGGACTGCTCGGCGTGGACGCTCGCGCCGAGCGGCGCTCCCGCGAACTCGAGGTTCGCGCCCGCGTAGACCGCGCCGGACTCGCCCAGCGCGACGGCGCCGACCGGGAACCGGGACACCGGCACGACGGCGAACGACGCCGCCCACGGGAGCAGCTCGTGCAGCAGCGTCTCGGCGGTCGCGCCCGGGCGCACGCGGGCGGCGACCTCCAGCGGCGCGATGCGCGCCTCAACCGGGTCGGTCACGCCGCACCGGCGAGTACGCGCGCCGCCGACCGCACAGCATCGACGAGCGCGTCCACGTCCGCTTCGGACGTGCGGTGGTTGACGATGCAGGCGCGCAGCGCGCGCTTTCCGCCCGCGCGTGTCGTGCTGGGCACCGCCTCGCCCGACTCTTGCACCGCGACGGCGACCGCGTCGTTGAGCGCGTCGAGCGCCGGCTCATCGAGGCCGCGCCGGACCACGCGGAAGCAGACGACGTTGAGCGTGACCGGTGCCAGCAGTTCGAGATCGTCGTGCTCGGCGACGCGCTGCGCCAGCCGCTGCGCGAGGTCGCACGTGCGCGCGATCGACGCTCCGAGCCGCTCTGCGCCGTAGTGGCGCAGCGTGAACCAGAGCTTGAGCGCGCGAAACTCGCGCGACAGCTCGAGGCCGTAGTCGGCGAACCACGGCGCACCCGCCGCGGCGCCGCGCTCGGCCCGCGCGAGGTAGTCGGGCGACGACGCGAACGGCGCGCGCAGCGCCGCCTCGTCGCGCACGAGCACGACGCCCGCCGAGTACGGAACGTGCAGCCATTTGTGCGCGTCGAAGGCGAGTGAGTCGGCCCGAGCGATGCCGCCGACGAGGTGCGCGTGCGCCGGACTGAGGATCGCGAGCGCACCGAACGCGCCGTCGACGTGCAGCCAGAGCCGTTGTTCTGCGCAGACGTCGGCGAGCGCGTGAAGGTCGTCGAAGGCGCCGGTGTCGACGGATCCCGCCGTCGCGATGACGGCAAACGGCTGCGCACCGTCGTCGCGGTGCGCGGCGATACGCGCGCGCAGCGCCGCGGCGTCCAGGCCGCCGTTCGCGTTCGTCGCGACCATGTGCAGCGCGCCGGAGCCGAGGCCGGCGATGCGCATCGCCTTCGCGACGGAGTCGTGCACGCCGGCGGCGGCGTACGCGGTCAGTTTCACGCCCGCGATGCCCGCCTCGCGAGCGCTCGGGCCGAGTGCGGCGTCGCGCGCGGCGACGAGCGCGAGCAGGTTGCCCATCGACGTGCCCGTCGTCACGATGCCGCCCGCGCTCGCCGGGAAGCCGAAGAGGTTCGCGAACCACGCGACGACCGCGCGCTCGACGTACACCGCGGCATGCTCGCGGCCGCCGACGTTTGCGTTCATCCCGGCGGCGAGCAGCTCGGCGAGCACGCCGGCGGCGTTCCCCGCGCCGTGCACCCAGCCGAAGAAGCGCGGATGGCGATTGCCTGTCGGATACGGCCGGATCAGCTCGTCGAAGCGCGCGAGGGTCGCCTCGAGCGGCTCTCCGCCGTCCGGTGCTCGCGCGGCGAGCGCGGCCTTCACGTCGTCCGGGATGGGGCGCCACGCCGGGCCCTCGCGCGCCCCCTCGAGGTCATCGGCGACGGCGTCGGCCGCGCGGTGCAGCAGCGCGCGGTACGCGGACCAGTCGGACGGGTCGAGCGTCATCGCGGCGCAGCCTTCGACAAGCTCACTGTCGACACCGGCTGCGCAGGATTGCGTACGACGACAGCTCGCGTCGAACGGGACACCGTTGCGATGCGGCGGCGCACCATTGCGTCCAGCGCTTCGTAGATGCGCGGCACGTAGACGTGCTTGTAGCCGAACAGCGCGGGGTCGTCGAGCAGGTGCACGATCAGCGCGTTGTCCGCTTCGAAGATCAGCAGCTTGCCGTCGCGGTCGATCGCGCAGTCGATGCCTGCGTAGTCGAGCGCGAGCAGCTCGGCCGTCTCGCGGAGCGCGTCGTGCAATTCGTCGCGGAAGACGTCGCCGATGCGCGCCAAGAACGCGTGCTCCTCGTCGCGCATCCACCGGTTTTCCGCCATCGGCGCGTTGTAGTAGTGCACCATCCAGTTCGGCGAGATCGCGAGGTGGAACGCGAACGGCTCGCCGTCGACGAACAGGATCCGGTACTTGCGGAAGAAGCCGTCCTCGCTGCGGTAGTCGACGAAGGGCGCGACGTAGAGCACGTCGGCAGGCGTCGCCGCGAGGTAGGCGGCCCGCTGCGCGTCGTCCTCGATGCGCTCGAGGCCGTGGCCCCCGTGCGAGTCGACCGGGCGCACGATGTGCGGCGTCGGAAAGCCCTCCGCTGCGTACCGCTCGCGCGCGATGCGCGTCGTCGTCACGACGCGTGCGTGCCGCGCGTGGGCGAACGTCTCGGCGAGCGGCACGCGTCCGAGGCGGCGGATGCGATCCGGCCGGTTGAGCACGGGACGTCTGGAGGCGCTCGTGAAGCGCTCGGCCGCGGCGAGGTGCGCGACCGCGCGGTCGGACTCGCCGATCGCCGTAAAGACGGCGTCGTGCGGCGGCAAGGGCGGCACCGTTCCGCTCGGATCGACGTACCAGCGGTGCAGCGTGACCCGGCGCGCGTCGAAGAGCAGGTCGGCCGGCGTGTTGGCGGTGTAGGGGCCCGGCGCGCACAGGACCAGCAGCGCATAGTCCTCGCGCTCGGACGCCGGGGTGGAATGCACCGGCGCGATCGCGATCGCCGCGCGCTGGTGCGCGAGCGCGAGGTCCTCCCGGCGCAAGATCTGGGCGACTTCGTAGATGCCCAAGTGCGCATCGAGCTCGCGATCGTCGCGCTCCACGGCCTCCAAAAAAGCGGCCAGCGCCTCCTCGAGCCGTCCCGCCCGAGCGAGCGAGCGCCCTCGAGCGGCGGCCGCCCCTGCCGTCGACTGCATCAGTCCCTCGTTCGGCGTCCCGGCCGCCGGATCACACCATCCGAAGAAAGCTATTTACAAGGGGCCCCCCGGGGGGTACCATAGGCGACGGACTTCCGGACCCTATGCGCGCTATAGAGCATGGGGTCGCGGCAGTCAGTCAGGGGACGGCGCGCCCTACGCGCCATCGCAGCGGAACGTCCGTTCGGTCCATAGGGAGACCGTGCCGGCAAGAGTCTGCTGAAAGGTCGACAGCGAGACGGTGTACCGCACACGCTGGACGACGCGCCTGGAGGTGGGATTCTCCCAACCGAAAGCTCTTTCGAGGAGTCAGGAAAAAGAATTGAAAGCACTCGGTACGCACATCGTCTGCGAGCTGTCCGGCTGTAACGCCGCGAAGCTCACGGACGTCGACGCGGTCCGTGCGATGATGGAGGCGGCGGCTCGTGCCGCCAATGCGTCCATCGTCACGACGGCTTTCCACCGCTTCCAGCCGCAAGGCGTTTCCGGAGTGGTGGTGATCGAGGAGTCGCATCTGTCGATCCACACGTGGCCCGAGACGGGCTACGCCGCGATGGACTTCTACACGTGCGGCGATCACACCGATCCGTGGGCGGCGTGCGAGTACGCCGCGGAGGCGCTCGACGCCAAGACCATGCTGACCACCGAGGTCAAACGCGGAATCGAAGCCGGTCACAACCGCTTCACCCACGTCGTCACCACCGAGCTGGACACCCGCGAGCTCCTGCTGGCTACGGCCTAGCGCTCGTACCGAACCTGGCTCCCGCCGAAACGCGAGGGAGAATCCGAAGGCCCGCTGCACGCAGCGGGCCTTTCGTTTCATGCGGGAGGGTGGCGCGGACGACCGTGCAACCGGGCGACGGCGATGCCGAAGACCGAGCACTATCAGTGGTACACCGAGCAGTTCGCCCCGACGGAGCTGCACGCGCACGCCATCGAGGAGACGTATTACGCGGGGCGGACTCCGTTTCAATCGGTCGCGGTGCTGCGCACGCCGGTGTTCGGCAAGATGCTCGTGCTCGACGGCGACACGCAGTCGTCGCAGGCCGACGAGAAGATCTATCACGAGTCGCTCGTGCACCCGGCGATGGCGGCGGCCGCCGACCGCGGCGACGTGCTCATCCTCGGCGGCGGCGAGGGCGCGACCCTGCGCGAGGTGCTGCGCGACACGACGGTGCGGCGCTGCACGATGGTCGACATCGACGGTCAAGTGGTGGACCTCGCGAAGCGCTACTTGCCGGAGTGGTCCGACGGCGCGTTCGAGGACCCGCGCGCGCGACTGGTCATCGGCGACGCGCTGCGCTTCTTGAAGGAAGACCGCGACCGGTACGGGGTGATCATCAGCGACCTGACCGAGCCGCTCCCGGACTCGCCGTCGTTCCCGCTGTTCAACGGCGAGGTGTTTCGCGACGTCAAGGCGCGCCTCGCGCCCGGGGGCGTCTACGTGCTGCAAGCGTCGACCGCGGGATTCCATAACATGGCGCTGCACGCGAAGATGGCGCGTTCGCTGCGCGCGTTCTTCACGCACGTCCGCAGCTTCTACACGCACGTGCCGGCGTTCGACAACGACTGGGCGTTCATCGCCTGCAGCGACGACGTCGACGTCGCGGCAGCGGACGCGGCGCGCATCGACGCCTATGTCCGGGGCCTGCGAGGCGAGAACTTCTTCTACGACGCCCAGACCCACCGCCGCATCTTCAGCCTGCCGCTCTACCTGCGCCGCGAGCTCGCGAAGGAGGGCGACGTCTTCGCATAGGACCCGCTCGGTATGATCGATGCTTCGGGCGCCTTGCGCCGCACCGCGCTGCACGATGCCCACCTGGCGCTCGGCGCCCGGATGGTGCCGTTCGGCGGCTTCGAGATGCCGGTGCAGTACGGCGGCATTCTCAAGGAGCACGAGGCGGTCCGCAAGCGCGCGGGTTTGTTCGACCTCTCGCACATGGGGCAGTTCACGCTGACCGGCGCGGACGTCGGCGCGTGGGCGGAGTCGCTGACCGTCAACAAGGTCGCGAACATGAAGCCCGGGCAAGCGCGCTACAACATCTTCACCAACGCGCAGGGCGGCGCGCACGACGACGTCATCTTCTACCGGCTCGGCGATGACCGCTGGCTGCTCGTGGTCAACGCGTCGAACGCCGAGAAGATGTGGGACCTCGTCACCGCGGCTCGCGCCGGCGACGTCGCGCTGACGAACCTGCACGGAGACCGCGCGCTGATCGCGATCCAAGGGCCTCGCTCCGTCGCATGGCTGCAGCCGTACGTCGAGACGGACATCGCCGCGCTCAAATACTACGCGTGCGCGCAGACGCGCGTGCGCGGCGTTCGCGATGAGATCGTCATCGCGCGCACCGGCTATACCGGCGAAGACGGCTTCGAGCTGTTCCTGCCGTCCGAGGACGCGACCGGCGTGTGGGACGCGCTGCTCGCCGAGAACCGGGTGCGTGGCCTCGAGCCGTGCGGGCTCGGCGCGCGCGACGTGTTGCGGCTGGAGGCCGGGATGCCGCTGTACGGGCACGAGATGACGGAAGAGATCACGCCGCTGCAAGCCGGCCTCGCGTGGGCGATCAAGTTCGACAAGCCCGCGTTCACCGGCAAGGAGGCGCTGCTCGCGCAGCGCGACGCGGCCGACTACGCGCGCATCGTCGGGCTGACGATGGATGGCCGCGTGCCCGCGCGCGCCGGGTATCCCGTCTTCGCCGGCGGCGCTCGCGCCGGTGAGATTCGCAGCGGTTCCTTCGGACCCGCCGTCAACGCCAACGTCGCGACGGCGCTCGTCGAGCCGGCCGCTGCGGCCGATGGGACGGAGCTCGAGGTCGAGGTGCGCGGGACTCGCCACCGCGCGCGCGTCACGCCGATGCCGTTTTACAAGCGCGAGAAGCCGTAGACGCGATCGCCGGCGCTACGCAGCCAGGACTTCCGCATCACCGCCGACTAGCATACGGACGACATGGCGAACGGCGTACCGGCAGGCCTGCTCTACAGCAAAGAACACGAATGGGTCAAGCTCGACGGTGACGTCGCGACCGTCGGCATCACCGAGTACGCGCAGGCTTCGCTCGGCGACATCGTGTTCGTCGAGCTGCCGCGAGTCGGCGCCGGGCTCACGCAGTTCGGCAGCATCGGGGTCGTCGAGTCGGTCAAAGCCGTCTCCGACATCTTCACGCCGGTCGGCGGCGAGGTCGTCGACGTGAACGCGGGACTGGACGGCGACCCTGCGTCGGTCAATCGCGATCCGTACGGTGACGGCTGGTTCTACAAAGTGCGGCTGAGCGACGTCAGCCAGACCGGCGAGCTCTTGACGCCCGAGCAGTACGAGCAGCTGATCGCCGAGTCGTAAGGGGTGTACACGCCGCATACTCCCGCCGACATCGAGGCGATGCTGCGCACGATCGGCGCGGACTCGCTCGACGATCTCGTCCGCGTCCCCGACGCGGTCGCGCTGCGCGCTCCCGTTGAACTGCCGCCGCCGCTCAGCGAGATCGAGATCGCCGAACGCTTCGCGCGCCACGCGCAGCGGACCACCGCCGGCGCATTCACGTCGTTCCTCGGTGCGGGCGCGTACCGTCACTACGTTCCGCCCGTGGTCGGCGCGATCGCGATGCGTGGTGAGTTCCTCACCTCGTACACGCCGTATCAAGCCGAGGTCTCGCAGGGCTACCTGCAAGCGATCTACGAGTGGCAGACGTACATCGCGCTGCTCACCGGCCTGGACGTCGCGAACGCGTCCGTGTACGACGGCGCGACGGCGCTCGCCGAAGCGGCGATCATGGCCGTCAACGCGACGGGCCGCAAGGGCGTCCTCGTCTCGCGCGCGGTGCACCCGAACTATCGCGCCGTGCTGCGCACCTACGCGGAAGGTTTGGATCTCGCGGTCGACGAGCTCGCGTACGGCGCCGACGGCCGCACGGACGTCTCGGCGCTCGACGCCGCGCTCGCCGAGCAGCGGTATGCCGCCGTCGTCGTGCAGTCGCCGAACGTGTTCGGCGCGATCGACGCGCTGCCGTCCGGCGTTGCGGCGCGCATCAAGGCGACGGGAACGCTCGTGATCGGGGTCGTCGCCGAGGCGATGTCGCTCGCGGCGCTCGCGCCGCCCGCGGCGTGGGGCGCGGACATCTGCGCGGGCGAAGCGCAGTCCTTCGGCAACGCCGCCGCGTACGGCGGTCCGCACGTGGGGTTCATCGCGGCAACGAACGAGCATCTGCGGCGCATCCCGGGACGCCTGGTCGGGCGTTCGGTCGACGCGTCGGGGAAGACCGCGTACGTGCTGACGCTGCAAGCGCGCGAGCAGCACATCCGGCGCGAAAAAGCCACGTCGAACATCTGCACGAACCAGGCGCACTGCGCGCTGTGCGCGACCGTGTATCTCGCCGCGATGGGAAAAACGGGTCTGCGCGACTGCGCGGCGCTCAACGTCGCGCGCACGCGGGAGCTGCGCGAGCGCGTCGGCGCGCTGCCGGGTTTCTCACCGCGCTTCGACGCGCCGGTGTTCAACGAGGTCGCAATCCGCGTCCCGGGCCGCGCGCGCGACGTCCTCGCGGCGCTCGAACGCGCGCGCATTCTCGGCGGGCTCGACCTCGGGCGCTTCTATCCCGAGCTCGACGACTGCATCCTCATGACCGCGACCGAGCTGACGTCCGCCGCCGACGTCGACCGGCTCGTCACCGCGCTTTCGGAGATTCCGGCCCGTGCCGCTGCCCGCGTTTGACACCCCGCTGATCTTCGAGACCGGGCAGGACGGGCGCGCGAACCGCTACCTTCCGGCCGGGCCCGCGCTCGAGCAACTGCTGCCGCGCGAGGCGCTGCGCGACGAGCTGCCGTTGCCGGACAACAGCGAGCTCGACGTCGTGCGCCACTTCACGCGGCTCTCGCAGAAGACGTTCGGCATCGACACGGCGTTCTATCCGCTCGGCTCGTGCACGATGAAGTACAACCCGCGCATCAACGACGCGATGGCGAATCTCCCGGCGCTGCGCGACCTGCACCCGTTCGCACCCGATCACGCCGCGCAAGGCGCACTCGCGATCATGTGGGAGCTCGAACGCGCGCTCGCTTCCTTGTTCGGAATGGCCGCCTTCTCGCTCAACCCCGCCGCCGGCGCGCACGCGGAGCTCGCCGCGCTGCTCATCGCGAAGGCGTACTTCGCGCGCAAGGGCGAGCCGCAGCGCAACGTCGTCATCGTGCCCGACACGGCGCACGGCACGAATCCCGCGTCGGCGGCGATGGTCGGGTACAAGGTGCTCTCCCTCAAGTCCGACGCGCACGGGCGCGTCGATCCCGACGAGATGCGCAAGGCGGCTGGGCCCGACACGGCCGTGTGCATGATGACGAATCCCAACACGCTGGGTCTGTTCGAGCCGCGCATCCACGAGGTCGCGGACGTCGTCCACGCGGCGGGCGGTTTGATGTACTATGACGGCGCGAACGCGAACGCGCTGATGGGCAACACGCGGCCGGGCGACATGGGCTTCGACCTCATGCACCTCAACCTGCACAAGACGTTCACGATCCCGCACGGCGGCGGCGGTGCGGGCGCCGGTCCCGTCGGCGTAGCGCCGCACCTCGTCGACTTTCTCCCGACACCGGTCGTGCGCGCGCGCGGCGCGGACGGCGAGGCCGATGCGAGCGGGTGGCGTGAGACGTCGGAGCTGACGTTCGCGCTCGACTTCGACCGCCCGGACTCGATCGGGCCGATGCGGTCGTTCTGGTCGAACTTCGCGCACATGGTGCGCGCGCTGGCCTACGTGTACGCGAACGGGGCCGAAGGCCTGGCCACCGTGTCGAAGCTGGCGGTGCTCAACGCGAACTACATCCGGGCCTCGATCCGCGACGTCGTCGACGTGCCGTACGACGAGATCAATCGCCATGAGTTCGTCGCCTCGGCGCAGTCGCTCAAGCGCGAGACCGGCGTGCGCGCGCTGGACATCGCGAAGGCGCTGCTCGACCGCGGGTACCATGCGCCGACGGTCTACTTCCCGCTGATCGTGCCGGAGTGCATGATGATCGAGCCGACGGAGACCGAGTCGAAGGAGACGCTGGACCAATTCATCGCGGACTTCCGCGACATCGTGGCGACCGCGAAGTCCGATCCGCAGCGCGTGCTCGAGACGCCCGTCAACACCGCGGTCGGACGCGTCGACGAGACGCGCGCCGCGCGGCAGCCCGACCTGCGGTGGCGGCCCGCCTAGGTCACTTGCAGCGCGTCGCGATCGTGTAGAACGTCTTCGCCGCGACGTTCTCGTTCGCGCGGACCGTGCGCGCCATCTCGGTGCTCCACGCGTTGATCGCGTTGCGGTCCGACATGTCGTTGCCTTGCAGCACCGGCATGCCGGGCGGCGCCGTGAGCACCGGGTTCGGGACGGGCGGAGCGCCGGTGGACTGCGGGTCGCGCCCGGTCCGGAACGCATCGCTGTCGAGCCCGTTCTTCGCGATCGCCATCTGCTGGCGCATGACGAACTCGTTGAGCTGGTTCGCGCGGATCGCCTGCACTTCGTAGAGCACCTGCAGCCCCTTGCGTTCGGCGACGACGTCGGGATCCGTCTGCGATTTCGAGAGGCGCGGATCGCCGAGAAGCCGGCTGATCATGGCGGCTTCCTGCATCATGTTCGAGGCGTCCTGATCGAGAAGCTTGAGTGCCTGCTCGCGGTAGACGCCCTCGACGTGCAGGCTGTTGTTGATGAGATCGGTGTACCTGGGCAGCCGCTTGCGCGTTTGGACGAAGCGCGCGTCGGCCCGCTGCGCGGCCGCGAACGCCGGGATGACGATGTCGCGCATCGCCGCGCACGGCGGCGTGAGCGCGCGCGTGCCGCCGATCGTCGGCAGCGGCGGCGGCGTCGCGCTGCCGAACGGCTGCAGCGTTCCGATCGCGAACGGCGCGGGCGTCGCCGCCGGCTGGGCCACGGCGGCCGCCGACGCGACGGCGAGCGCGCAAGCGGCGACGGAGACGGCGATGACCTTCATCGCCCGTAGGATACGCTCGCGCGCGCGACGCCGACCTGCCATGGCAGCCGGGCCGGAATGACACGCGCGAGCCGCGGCGGAACTCGCATGCGATGAACCGCGCCGACCTGCTCCGGAACGCCTCGGTTGCCGCGGGCGCCCTCGCCGCCGCCGAGACGGGAGGCGCGCGGACGGCGGCTGCGGCCGAGACGCCGAACGGATCGCGCGGCACGACCCCGGCCGATGAGCGGCTCAACCGGTTCCTCGCCGAGGACTGGCGCGCGTACCACCGCCGCCACCCGGAAGCCGCCTCGTACGAAGGCGATCACGCGTACGACGACCGCTGGGACGACCCGTCGGCGGAGGCGGCCGCGGCCGAGGCGGCGCAGCAGCGCGCGACCCTCGCCGCGCTCGAGCGCATCGACCGCGCCAGCCTGTCGGAAACCGGCCGCCTCGACCACGACCTCTACGCCGAGCAGCTGCGCGACGCGGTGCGCGGGTTCGAGCTCGGCACGTACCTCTTCGCGTTGAACCAGCGCGGCGGCGTCCAGACCGACGTTTCGATCGTCGACAACCTGCCGTTCGCGACGCTGCACGATTACGAAGCGTGGGCGGTGCGCGTCGAGCGGTGGCCGCGCAAGGTCGACGCGACGATCGGCGTGCTGCGCGAAGCGGTCGCCCGGCGCATGCTCTGGCCGCGCGTCGTGATGGAACGCGTCCCCGCGCAGCTCGACCGCCAGCTCGTCGCGCCGGAATCGCACCCGTTCTTCGCGCCGTTCGCGCACGTGCCGCCGGCCGTTCCGGCGGCCGACGCCGCGCGGCTGCGCGACCGCGTGCGCGACGGGATCGCCGGCGGCGTGCTGCCGGCGCTGCGACGCCTGCGTGCGTTTCTCACGGACGTGTACCTGCCGGCCGCGCCGGTCGACATCGGCGTCGGGCGCGTCCCGAACGGCGAGGCGATCTACGCGTACCTGCTGCACGTCAACACGACGACGACGGCGACGCCGCAAGCAATCCACGCGCTGGGCGAGCGCGAGGTCGCGCGCATCCGCAGCGAGATGGAACGCGTCGCGCCGCAGACGGGCTATCAGGGCTCGCTCGCCGACGTCTTCCGCGCGATGCGTGAGGATCCCGAAGAACTTCATCACGGACGCCGGCGTGCTGCTCGACGCGTACCGCGCGCTCGCCAAACGCATCGATCCCGAGCTCGTGCGGTTCTTTCGCGTGCTGCCGCGGACGCCGTACGGCGTCGCGCCGATTCCGTCGTCCGTCGCGCCCGACGCGACGACCGCGTACTACCAGCCGCTCGCGCTCGACGGCTCGCGCGCGGGCACGTACTGTGTGAACCTGTACCGTCCCGATCAGCGGCCCGTCTACGAGATGCCCGTGCTCACGCTGCACGAGGCCGTACCCGGCCACCACTTGCAGTTCGCGCTCTCCGCCGAGCTCGGCGCGCTGCCGGACTTTCGCCGCTCCGCGTACTACGTCGGTTACTCCGAAGGCTGGGGCCTGTACGCGGAATCGCTCGGCGACGCGATGGGCATGTACGACGATCCCAAGGCGAAGCTCGGCGCACTGAGCTACGAGATGTGGCGCGCCGTCCGGCTGGTCGTCGACACCGGCATGCACGCGTTCGGGTGGACGCGCGACCGCGCGATCGCGTACTTCTTCGACAACGCGGCGAAGACGAAGCTCGACGTGATCAACGAGATCGACCGGTACATCACCGATCCCGGTCAGGCGCCCGCGTACAAGCTCGGGCAGCTCAAGATTCTCGAGCTGCGCGACCGCGCGCGCGCGAAATTGGGCGCGCGCTTCGATCTGCGGGAGTTTCACGAGGTCGTCCTCGGTGCCGGGTCGCTGCCGCTGGACGTGCTCGAGCGGCGGGTCGACGCCTGGCTCGCGAAGACCTGACCGCGACCTCGCGGAGAATGCGGAGGCTGCGTCGTATCACCGGGCATGGCTAGGCGCCCGACGCCGACTCTTACCGAGGCGGAGTATCGCCTCATGGACATCCTGTGGGGACTCGGCAGCGCGACCGTCGCCGACGTCCACGCGCGGCTCGACGACCGGCCGATCGCGTACACCACCGTGCTCTCGACGCTCACGATCCTCGAGCGGAAGGGCTACGTGCGGCACACGACGCGCGGCAAGGCGAACGTCTACAAGCCTCGTGTCGAGCGGGACGCCGCCCGGCGCTCCGTCGTCGAGAACGTTCTCTCGACGTTCTTCGACGGCTCGCCGCGCGCGCTGATGCTCAACCTGCTCGACTCGCAGCGGCTCAGCGCCGAAGAAGAACGCCGTCTGCGCACGTTGCTCGAGGACCACGCCTGAACGCGGCCTCCGCCGCGCTCGCCGCTCTCGCGGCAGCCGCGGCCAGCGTCCCGCTCGCCGGCGCGGCGCTCATCGCCGCTCGAACGTTCCGCCGCGCCGCGGTCCGGTACGCCGTGCTGGTCGCCGGCTTCGTCGCCGCCGCCGCGGCGGGTCCGTTCGCGCTCGCCCTGGCGCCGTACCGCCCCGGGCCCCTCGCGGGCGCCGCGGTTGTTGCGCCGGCCGGTTGGCCTGCGGTGGCGGGGCCGGTGCTGGCCGCCGTCGCGGCCGTCGCCGCCGTGCTGCTCGCCGGCCTGGCTGCCGACGTCGTGAAGCTGCGCCGCGTGAAGCGCGACGCGACGCCCCTCGGCATCGCCGCCGTACGCCGCGCAGCCATCGGCATGTCGCCCACCGTATCGACGCCGACGGCGATCGGCTACGTCCACCCGGCGGTCGTCGTCCCCGTCGATTTCCGCGACCGGGTCGACGCGCGCGAATGGGACGCCGTCGTCGCGCACGAGTGCGCGCACCTGGCGCGACTGGACGACTGGGCGAAAGGCGTGCAGAGCGCGGTCGTGCGCCTCGGATGGTGGATGCCCGGCCTGTGGATTCTCAGCCGTGCCCTCGACCTGGAGCGCGAGCTGGCGAGCGACGAGCAGGCCGCCGCAACGACCGGGTCCCGAGCGTATGCCGCGTGCCTGCTCCGGCTCGCCACGGACCGTGGGGCGGCGCACGCGCCGGCCTTCGGCGCCCGCCGCGCGCACGTCGCGATCCGCGTGGAGCGGCTCCTGCGCCCGTCGCCGGTGGCGGCGCCGGTCGTGCGCGCGGTCGCGCTCGGCGTCTCGACGGCCGCGGCGTTCGCCGCCGTCGCCGCGGCGGTGCTGGCCGTCCCCGGATCGCACGCCGGGCCGGCCCCGTCGCCGCACCGCAGCGTTACCGTCGCCCGCGCGGCGCATCCGACGGCGCACCACGCCGTCGCGGCCCGCTCGGGCGCTCGCAAGCCCGCTGCCGTGGCGCTGATGCTTGCGACGCCGCCCGCGCCGCGCGGGGTCCTCGTCGAGCCCGTCCGTACCCCGGCCCCGAAGGCGCATCTGCAGCCGCATCCGTTCGCCGGCGTGCGCACGGGGCGCCACGCCGTGCCGCACCGCCTGGCCGCGGTGCAGCCGGTCGAGACGATCGCGTTCGTTCCCGCGCCGCGCCGCTGCACGAGCTGCGTCGGCCCCCTGCGCTCGCCCGACGCCCCTGCGCTTCCCGACGGCGGCTCGCCCCGGCCGGCTACCGGCTCGGCGCCGGCCGTCGCGACGGTCGCCGCCGACGATCCCTCCGCATCGGGCCCGGTCACCCTCGATCCGCGGCTGTTCTGGGCCCGCCTGCCGATCCGTTCCCTGATTAGCCCCTCGCTCTGAGGGGCTTTCGAGCCCTCCGTCCTTCTTGGGACCGCGCGCTATACTGAAAGGACCAGCCCGGTTCGTCGGGCTGAAACCGTCTTTCGGGAAACACGAATGCGGATCAAATACGAAGTGTCCGCCGGCGGCTTGGTGCTGCGTCGGAATGGAAACGGCTTGGAAGCCCTCCTGATCGGACGGGGCGAGCCG
Source organism: Vulcanimicrobiota bacterium (assembly GCA_963818845.1). Taxonomy (GTDB): domain Bacteria; phylum Vulcanimicrobiota; class Vulcanimicrobiia; order Vulcanimicrobiales; family Vulcanimicrobiaceae; genus Vulcanimicrobium. Next base: position 937,097 of record CAWFTO010000004.1, read on the forward strand.
CGCGTTTGGTCGCTCCCGAAGGGGCACGTCGAGGCGCGGGAGACGCACGAGCAGGCCGCCCTGCGGGAAGTCCGCGAGGAGACCGGCTGCTGGGCCGAGATCCTCTCGAAGCTCTCGGACATCTCGTACTGGTTCTACCTGAACCGCACCAAGCACAAGAAGGCCGTCCACTTCTACCTGATGCGCTACCTGTCGGGCGACACGGCGAATCACGACCACGAGGTCGACGAGGCGCGCTGGTTCGAGATCAAGGCCGCCAAGCGAGCGCTCAAGTACGTCAACGAGAAGCGCTTGGTCGATCTCGGCCTGGAGTGGCTCGAACAGGACGGCTCGGGCGTCTTGGAGCCGGACGTCATCACGGCGGGCGCGTCCTTTCGCGACACCACGGCTTGAGTCGCTTCGCCCCGGCGGCGAAGCCCTGCGGTGCTCGCTGCCCTTCGCTCCGCACGTCTGAATGACCGAAAGCCTGCCTGACACCGACGCACGGGCGCTGCGCGTCTCGGTCGACGTCTTCGACGGACCGCTCGACCTGCTGCTGAACCTGGTCCGCGAGCGCCGGCTCGACATCGCGACGGTGCCGCTCGCCGTCGTGGCCGACCAGTACCTCGCGTACATTCAGGCGACGCAGTCGCTCGACGTCGAGCTCGCGGCGGACTACCTGGTCGTCGCGGCGACGCTGGTGTTCCTCAAGTCGAAGGCGCTGCTGCCGCCGATCCCGGTCGAATTCGCGGGCGAGGGCGAGGAGTCGGCCGAGGCGGTCGAAGCGCGCCTTCGGGAGCGGCTGATCGCCTATTCGAAGTATCGCGACGCCGGACAGGATCTCAAGGCGCGGGCCGCCGAGGCGTCGGCCTTCTACCTGCGCGCCGACGGCGGCGACGCCACGGCGGATTTCGTCCAGCGGTACCGCATCGACGCGGCCAAGCTGGCGGGCGCCCTCGCGGCAGCACTCCGCGCCGCGAAGCCCGAGAAGCGCACGATCGTGCGTGAACGCGTCTCGCTGGTCGAGCAGATGGACGCGGTCACGCGCACGGTCCGCCGCAACGGGCGCGCGTCGTTCTTCGAACTCTGCGCCGGGCTCGACCGCGTGGCGATCATCGTCACCTTCCTCGCGATCCTCGAGCTCGTCCGCCGCGCGCGCGTCCGCGTGGCGCAGGACGAGGCCTTCGGAGACATCGCACTCACCCCCGTCCCCGAAGAAGACCGTGCAGCCTGAACTCGTCGACACCGGACACCTGCAGCGCACCGTCGAGGCGCTGCTGTTCGTCGCCTCGGAGGCGCTCTCGATCAAGACGCTGGCCAAACTGACCGGCGCCGAGGAGAGCGAGGTCACGATCGCGCTCCAGAGCATCGACGAACAGTTCGCGCACCGCGGCATCGTGCTGCGGGAGATCGCGGGCGGCTACCGCTTCGCGAGCTCGCCGGAGGCGCGCGAGGCCGTTGAGGCCTACCTGCTCCCGCCGAAGGCCAACCTCTCGCCCGCTGCACTCGAGACGCTGGCGATCGCGGCCTACATGCAGCCGGTCACGAAGGGCGACATCGAAGGCATCCGCGGCGTCTCGGCCGACTCGGTCATCGCGACGCTCGTGGACCGGCGCTTCCTCACCGAGTCGGGACGCAAGGATGTCCCGGGGCGCCCGATGCTCTACAAGACGACGCCCGAGTTCCTCGAGGCGTTCGGGCTGCGGACGCTCGAGGAACTGCCGCCCGTCGACGTCGATGCGGCCGTCCCGGTCGAGCTCGCGCTGCCGATCCTCACGATCGCCGCGCCGCGCCATGACGAAAACCTGACGGAGCCCGAGCCGGCGGAGGAAACCCCTCTCGATGCCGGCGGGGTTGACGAACCCGACACCATCGCAGAAACGGAGCCCACGCCATCAGCGGTCTAGCCGCATCCACGAGTCTCGTCCCCGCCGATGTGTGGGCGACGATCGACGAGAACTGCCAGCGCGTCGCGCTGGCCCACGAGCTCATCCAGCCGGGTGAGCAATTCCAGCTCACCGGGGACCAGCGCAAGGCCGTCGACGCAATCACCGCCGGGCTGGACGCCGGCGCGTTCGAGTTCCTGCTCAAAGCGCCGACCGGGTCCGGCAAGACCGAGGTCATGCTGCGGGTCGCGGTCGACACGATCCTGGCGACCGGCGGCTATGTCGTCATTCTCGCGCCGACGCGCGACCTGATTCGCCAGCACGTCACCTACTTCAGCGACCGTCTCGAAGGTACCGGGATCGGCGTCGGTCAGATCCACGGCGGCGCCGCGCCGAACGAACGCCGGGCCGTCGAGGCCGCCGTCGAGAGCGGCGACGTTCGCGTCGTCGTCGGTTCGGCGATGATGCTGACGATCGACCGCCACTGGCAGATCATCGACGAGAGCGACCTGCTGTTCGTCGACGACGTCAACGCGTTCGACGAGCGCGAGCATTTGCGGCTGCTCGAGGACCTCGACTGCCCGATGCTGTTCGCGACCGCGACGCCGTCGGAACTGCAGCGCTTTCTCGACCGTATCGGCGCGCTGTCCAACGTCGTCTCGATGAAGAAGATGCCGTTCGACGTGCTGCCGACCAAAGTGCACAAGGTCGAAGGCGTCTGGGGCGAGCCGCCGGCGGAACAGCTTTCACGCGCGGACGCACTCATCCGCGAGCACCTTGCGCGCGGTTCGCGCATCTTCGTCATCGGCCGCACGCGCGGTGACGTGCCGCGCCTGGCCGAGCGTCTGGAGCAGACGTACGGCATCGACGTCGAGCAGCTGCGCGGCGACATGGCCGACACGAACGAACAGAGCAAACGCTATCGCCGCAAGGGCGTCAAGGTGAACGAGGTCGGTACGCGCATCGCGATGATGTCGAGCTTCCGCTCGAAGGCGCCCGCCGTGCTGGCCGCCACGAACTTGATCGGCAGCGGCATCGACATTCCGGCGGCCGACCTGATCGTGATCACGGACTCCGACGCGTTCGGCGAGTCGGAGATCGAGCAGCTGATCGGGCGCGTCGGGCGCCGCGAGCGGCCTTCCGACGCCGTGCTGCTGACCGGGACGACGTTCGAGAAGAACCCCTCGCGCGCGATGCCGACCGGCCGCGCGAAGACGTTCATGCCGGCCGGCATGCGCGCTCGGCAGTTCAACTTCGGGCGCCGCCGCTAGTGGCTTCGCGTTCCGCGAAGCCTTCGCGTTCGGCTTCGCCGAGCCGCCCGCGTTCGGCTTCGCCGAGCCGCTCGCGTTCGGCTTCGCCGATCCGCCAAATGAAGTAGGACGTGCGCATCGGCTCACACGTCCGCGTCGGCAGCGGCTATGACGACGCGGTCGCGTACGCGACGAAGCTCGGCTGCACGTCGATGCAGTTCTTCGCGGGCAACCCCAAGACGTATCGCGTCACGCCGATCGACGTTCCGGCCGTCACGCGCTTCGCGCGCGCGCGTGCCGCGGCCGGCATCGGCACGTGCGCGATCCACACGTCGTATCTGATCAACCTCGCCAGCGAAGATCCGAAGACCGTCGCCGCGTCGCTCAAGCTGCTCAAGAACGACATCGCGTACGCCGCGGTGGGCGACGTCTCGTACGTGAACACGCATCTGGGCTCGTACGGCAAGCGCGAGCGCAGCGCGGGGTTCGCGTCGGTCGTGGCGGCGCTCGAAGACGCGCTCGACGGCATCGATCCGCGCGTGTCGCTCGTGATGGAGAACAGCGCGGGCGCGGGTCAGTTGTGCGGCGGCACGATCGAGGAGCTCGGCGCGTTCGTCCGCACGATCGGCCATCCGAACCTGCGCGTCTGTCTCGACACGGCGCATACGTGGGCCGCCGGCTATGCGATCGACTCCCGCGACGGCGTCGAGCGCTTCTTCGAGCTGGTCGACCGCGAGCTGGGCCTCGACCGCGTCGTGATGTTCCATTTCAACGATACGCAGATCGAGCTGGGCGGCCACCGCGACCGGCATTGGCACATCGGCGAGGGCCTGATCGGCATCGAAGGGTTCCGGGCGATCGTCTCGCACCCCGGCGTACAAGGGAAAGTGGCCATCCTGGAAACCCCCGGCGAGGAAGCCGACGACCTGCGCAACATCGCGACGCTGCGCTCGGTGATCGGCGGCGTCGCGGCAGGCAGCGAAGTGGAGGTAGCATCGTGAGCGACGGCTCTGAACGGCGCCAGGCGAAGCGGATCGCGATCCGCCTGCCGGTCGTGTACCGCGGACCGGACGGGGCGCCCAGGCACGGGACGACCGAGAACTTGTCGCGCCGCGGCATGCTGATCGTGGCTCAGGCGAACGCGCCCGAAGGGACGCGGCTGCGCGTCGCCGTGACGGGCGCGGACGGGCGCGAGCGCGAGGTGGTCGGCGACGTCGTGCGGGCGACGGCGGACGGCAGGCTCGCCGTGCAGCTGGCGGAGGGTGCCGAAGAGATCGACGGGCTGATCCAGTCCCAGGAGTAGGGTGGTCGTTCACTTCGACCTCGACGCGTTCTACGCGTCGGTGGCGCAGCGGGACGACCCGTCGCTGCGCGGCGTGCCGCTCGCCGTATCCGGGAGCTCGCGCCGCGCAGTCGTTCTGACGGCATCGTATGAAGCGCGCCCCTTCGGCGTGCGCTCTGCCATGCCGCTGTACCGCGCGCTCGAGCTGTGTCCCCGGCTGACGGTGGTGCCGCCGAACTTCGCCGCGTATCGCGAGACGTCGGAGCGCGTGTTCGCCATCTTCGGCGAAGGCGACCGCGCGGTCGAAGGGCTCTCGCTGGACGAGGCGTTCGTCGATGCGGCGCCCGATCTCAGCGGCGCGATCGCATTCGCGCACCGCGTGCGGGCGCGCGTGCGCGACGAGGTGGGCTTGACGGTGAGCGCCGGCGTCGCGTCGGGGAAGATGGTCGCGAAGATCGCGAGCGATGCGCGCAAGCCCGACGGCCTGACGGTCGTCGAGCCGGGGACCGAAGCGGACTTCCTCGCGCCGATGCCGATCGGGCGCCTCTGGGGCATCGGCCCCAAGACGCAGCCGCGCCTCGAGGCGGCCGGGCTGCGCACGATCGGCGACGTCGCCCTGCTCGACGACGCGCGGTTGTACGAGCTCTTCGGGCGCTCCGGGCCGTTCTATCGCGATCTCGCGCGCGGCGTTGACGATCGCACGATCGACACGTCGCGCGAGCGCAAGTCGATCTCGACCGAGGAGACGTTCGAGTACGACGAGCGCGACGAACACCGCATCCTTGCGCTGCTGCGCGCGCAGGCGGACGAGCTCGCGCGCGACTTGCAGGCGAAGCAGCTTCGGGGTATGACGGTCGGCGTGAAGATCAAACGTTCGGACCACACCGTGACCGGCCGGCAGACCTCGCTCGCGGTCGCAACCGACGACGCCGACGCGATTCACGATGCCGCCGTGTGGTGTTGGCACCGCGCCGGCATGCGCGGCGTGCCGATCCGGCTGCTCGGCACGCGCGTCGCGTCGCTCACCGGCGACACGGCCCGCGAGCTGCGGCTCTTTTGAGCGCCGAGCTCGCGGCGGAGACGCCGCTGTCCGACCTGCTCGCGCCGCTCACGCCCAGCGCGTCCTTCTTCGAGCGCAGCCACAGCCCGACCGTGCCGCGGATCGACGCAGCGTCGTACCGGCTCGAAGTTGCGTCGACGAGCGGCGTGCGCGCGCTGTCGCTCGACGATTTGCGTGTGCTGCCGCGCACGTCCGCGGTGATCACGCTGGCGTGCAGCGGGAACGGCCGAACGGGCTTCGAGCCCGTGCCGGGCGGCTTGCCGTGGGGGTTCGGCGCGATCTCGACGGCTCGCTGGGACGGCGTTCGCTTGCGCGACGTGCTCGGCCCGATTCCGGACGGCATGCGGCACGCACTCTTCGACGGCGCGGATTCCGCGCCCGACGCGCGCCGCCCGCCGTACCGGCGCAGCATCCCGCTCGAGCGCGCGCTCGCGGACGGCACGCTCGTCGCCGACGCGATGAACGGCGAGCCGATTCCGGCGAAGAACGGCGGGCCGGTGCGCGTCGTCGTCGGCGGCTGGACGGGCAACCACGCGATGAAGTGGCTGCGCCGCATCACGCTCTCGCGCGAGCCCGACGCCGGCCACTGGATGACGAACGACTACCGGCTGCCGGGACCCGACGGCACGTCGCGCATGATCGAGACGAGCGCGCCGCTCGCGATCGTCGCATCGCCCGCCAACGAGGCGCGGGTGGGCAACGCCTTCGAGTTGCGCGGCGTCGCGTACGGCGATCCGGCGCCGGCGAAGGTGTGCGTCGAGGTCGACGGCGAGCCGGCCGGAAGCGCCGGCGTGCGGTACGACGACGGCCCCTTCGCGTGGGGCCGGTGGTCGCTGCGGGTCACCGCGCGCAGCGGGCTGCGGCGCGTCGCCGTTCGCGCCGCTGATGTGCGCGGGACGCTCTATCCGCCGACGCCGTGGAACGCAGGGGGTTACTGCTACAGCGGGCCGCACACGATCGAGGTGCTGGCCGGCTGACGGCGCGTCCGGTATCAGACGTGGTCCGTGCTCCAGTACGGGTCCGCGTCCGTGCGCGCGCCGAGCGCGGGCGACCGCAGCGCGGCGCGGAATGCCGGGCTCAGCGCGACGGCCATCGCGATCGCGTCGCGGCGCGCGCGCACGGCGCCCCGCGGCAGCGCGTCGCGCGCGATCGCCGGCGGCAGCCAGCCACGTACCGTCCGCAGATCGCCGCCCGCGGCGCGCAGCAGCGGCCCGATCAGCGCGCGGTCGTCGTCGCGCGCGAACGCGAACTCGTCGATCACGAACGCGTCGGCGGCGGGAACGCGACGGCCGGTGACGTACGCCGCGAGCGCCCGTCCGCGCCGCACGCCGAGGCGCACGACGCCGCCCGCGTGCTCGCACGAGGCCGCCCGCAGGCGCTGCCAGTCCCAGTCGAGCGCGGTGCGCGCGAACGCGAACGGACGGCGTGCATCGAGCGCGTCAAAGACGCGCCGCATCGCGCTCGCGTCGCCGTCGCCGAGCACGGCGATCGCCAGCCGTTCGGGTGAGAGCGCGCCGGCGCGCACTGCGATCGCGCGCGACGGCAGCGCGACGAAGCCGAGGCGCTCGTAGAACGCCGGGTGGATGTCGCTGAACAGATATGCGAGATCGGTGCCGTCGTCGCGTTCGGCGTCGAGCAGCGCGCCCAAGAGCGCCGTCGCGTAGCCGCGCCCGCGCAGCTCGGGCGGCGTGAACACGGCGCCGATGCCGGCCGCGCGAAACCGGCGCTCGCCGCAGCGCAGCACGCGGTCGTAGCGCTTGCACGACGCGACGAGCGTGCCGTCGACGCGCAGCCCGATCGTGCGAAAACGGCGCTTGCCCCACGGCGACGCGGCGGCCGCCTCGAACTCTTGGACGTACTGCTCGAACGTGCGCGCGCCGGCCCACAGCTCGCGCGAACGGGGCAGCACGACGCGCACGTACTCGTCGGGCGGGATCGCGGAGACGCGAATCCGTTCGGGTGTCACGCGATCGCGCGCGCCGCGGCGGACCAGACCTCGCGCGGCAGCGAGCTGCAGATGAACGGCGGGTTGCGCACGTCGCTGCCCGCGTAGCGCAGCGGGGTGCCGTCGAGCGCGGTGACGGTGCCGCCGGCCTCGAGGATGACGGCGTGCGCCGCCGCGGTGTCCCACCAGTGCGTCGGACCCAGCCGCGGGTACAGATGCGCCGTGCCGTCGGCGACGAGGCAGAGCTTGAGCGAACTGCCGAGAGCGACGACGTCGTGCGGACCGAGCGCTGCAAGGAACGCGTCGAGGGACGCGGCGCGGTGCGAGCGGCTCGCGACGACGGCAAGCCTGCCGTCGCGGCGCACGCCGATCGCGTGCGTCCCGCTCGCGTCGCTGCGTGACGCGCCCATGCCGCGCGCCGCCGCGTACGTCACGCCGCGCTCCGGCGCGTGCACGATGCCGAGCACGGGCTCGCCGCGTTCGACCAGCGCGACGTTGACGGTGTACTCGCCGTTGCCGGCCAAAAACTCGCGCGTGCCGTCGAGCGGGTCGACGAGCCAGAACCGGTCCGGGAGCGCGGTGACGTCGTACGGCGTCTCCTCGGAGATGACGAGCGTGCCGGGATCGACCGCGCGCAGCGTCTCGAGGATGACCGCGTTCGCTGCGAGGTCCGCGGCGGTCAGGGGCGACGCATCGTCCTTGTGCCGCGTCGCGTGCGCGCCCTCGTGCGCGATGCGCACGATCGCGTCGCCGGCACGCAGCGCGGCCGCGCGTACGGCCTCCAGCAGTGAGGCCGCCTCGGATTCGCGCGCCGCCACCTTAGACGAACGTGAGCGCGGGGTACGCGGTGCCGAGCACGTCCGTCGCGCTTCGGCCCAGCCAGCGCTCGATGACGGTCGCATACACCGCGCGAAAATCCGTCGCGAAGCGCAGGTCCCCGTGGTCGAGGTTGGTCAGCGACGGATGATCGCCGTAGATGCCGCCCTTCACGCCGCCGCCGATCGCGAACATCGGCATGGCCGTGCCGTGGTCCGTGCCGTTGGACGCGTTCTGCGCGACGCGGCGGCCGAACTCGCTGAACGTGAGCGTGAGCACCTTGCGATCCAGACCGTGTGCCGCGAGGTCGCGGTAGAACGAGAGGAGGCCGTCGCCGAGGTATCCGAGGAGCCGGTCCTGCTGCGCGCGCTGGCCGGCGTGCGTGTCGAAGGAGCCGATCGAGACGAAGACGATCTTGGATCCCGCGCTCGAACCGATCAGCTTGGCCGCAAGCGCGAGCTGCTGCGCGAAGCCGTTCGGCGCGTACGGAACCGCGTTGGTGAACTGCGCCGTCTGCGTCCGCAGCACGTCGCCGCCATGATACGCGTCGCGCGCCGTCTCGGCGATCATCGTGAGATACGGCGACTGCCCGGCGTTTGCGCCGTCGTAGAGCACGCCGGCGCTCTGCTTCGATGCGAGGTCGCGGCCGGTGTTGTACGCGAACGCTCCCAGGGCGCCGATCGCCGGCACCTCGACGTGTGACGCGACGAGCGCGGCCGGGAGCACGTCGCCGAGCGATACCGCCTCGAACAGCGACGCGGGGCGCGCGCCGCCCGCGAAGCGCCGGTCGAGATAGCGGCCGAGCCAGCCGTACTGTTGCGGGCGGTCCGGCGAGGCGGTCTCCCAGATCTGCGTCGCCTCGAAGTGCGAGCGGTTGGGGCTCGGGTAGCCCACGGCTTGCACGACGGCAACGCGGCCCTCGTCGAACAGCGCGCGCAGGCCTTTGAGTGCGGGATTGAAGCCGATGCGATCGTCGATGCGCAGCACGTCGCGCGCGCCCACGCCGATCGCCGGTCGCACGCGGTGGTACGCGTCGTCGCTCCACGGAACGATCGTGTTCAAACCGTCGTTGCCGCCGCCCATCTGCACGACCACCAGCACGTTGTCGGGATCGATGCTCGATCCGAGCGAGGGCAGCACCGCGCCGGACGCGGCGCTCGCGAGCACCGGCGCTGCGTTGCCGCCGAGAAACGCGACCGAAAGCGCGGAGGTCACGAAGGAGCGTCGCTTCATCACATCAGTCCAACTGGTTCACGGGGAGATTGAGCGTGAGCGCGAGCGCGCCCCGAATCTTGTCCTGATAGTTCTCGGGGCCCAGCGGCATGGGGTTCTGCGTCGTGGCGTTCGGCGTCGCCGAGTCGAGGTACGCTGCGAGCGTCGCGCGCACGTCGGAGGTTACGTCGTCCTGCACGGCGCCGGCGACCAGGGAAGCAGCCACGCGGCGCGCGTCGATCCCGGTCCTGCGCACGATCGCGTCCGGCGCAATGTTCGGTGCCGACACCGCAGGCACTCCGTTCTTGCTCGGCGCCGTCTGGGCGATCAGCGCGTTGACGAAGTTGAAGCGCGCAAGCAGCGTCGACGTGTTGATCCACTGGGGGCCGGCGTCCCAGCCTTTCACGCTCGGCGGGTTCAGCGGCTCCTGACCCATGCGCGCCAGTTGGTAGACGAGATTCGGCGGGACCGCCGTCGCGCCGACGTAGCGCAGCGTGCCGATCGCGAGCTCGATCGGTGACTTCGGAATCGCGCGGTACGCGCGCGTCGAGTAGAAGACGTTCGAGCGCAGGATAGCGCCGGTCGTCTTGGCGAGGTCGAATCCGGACAGCGCGTACGTTTGCGCGAGCGCTTCGACGAGCTCGGGCTCCGGATCGCTGTAGACGAAGAACTCGAGCAGCTTGCGCGTGATGAAACGCTGGTGGACAGGCTGCGCGACGATGATCGCGATGACGTCGTCCGCGCCGAAGGTTCCCGTGCGGCCGAGCACGGTCTTGACGCCGTCGTCGTGCCGCGCCGCGACGAAGATGGGCTGCTGCGCGCGATCGAGCGTCCAGCCGGTGAAGGCGCGCGCGGCTTCCTTGACGTCGTCCTCGGTGTAGTTGCCCAGGCCGAGCGCAAACAGCTCCATCACTTCGCGCGCGTAGTTTTCGTTCGGGTGCGCTTTCGCATTGACGCGGTTGTCGAGCCAGATCAGCATCGCGGGATCGCGCGTGACCGCCGACAGAAGCGCCGGGAACCGCCCCAGACCCAGCTGCCGGAACGTGTCGATCTGCGCGACCATTTGCGCGGGCGGCACCTTCCCGACCGACGTCGCGAAGTGGCCGTGCCAGAACAGCGCCATCTTCTCTTCGAACGGGCGGTTCGTGCGGAGCATGCGGTTCAGCCACCAGAGTTGCGCTTCCACGCGTCCGCGCGGTCCGTACAGAAGGGCCGCCTCGGGCGAAAACGTGCAGGCCTGCGTCGCCGGCAACGGGGTGAAGCAGCGCGTCGACCGCGCCCTGCATCCCGAGTGCTTGCGTGCGCGCGACGTCCGCCTCCGACCCGCCGAAGCCGGCGCGCCGCAGCAAATGCGCGGCATGGCGTACCGTGAATCGGCCCGTAAAGGGCTGCAGCGCGGTCGCCGTATCGACGGTCCCAGGCGGGCGGAAGCCGACCTGCGGATCGGTCGACGTGTCGAGCGTGAAGCTCACGATGCCCTCCAAACTCCGTTAAGGCCCGGCCCGGTTCCCCAGGAGCGCGGCAACTTCGGCGGCGAGCTCGGGCGCCGCGATGCCGCGCGTCGGCTTCCCGCTCGCCGACACGGTCGCCGTGACGTCGGCGCGTCCGAGCGCGGCGGCGAACAGCCGCCGCTGCTCGCGTACGTACGCTGCGCGCGGGTTGACGTGGTGCTCGTACCACGTGAACTTGGCCGTGCGCGCCGCGACGGCGTCGCCCGCCGACTCCTTGGGCACCATGCCGTAGGTCGGGCTGAACAAGAAGGCGTCGGGCACGTAATACGGCGGGAACGCGCCCGCGCGCCCGTCGACGACGAAGACGTGCGCGAACCGCCGCGCGAGGATCCGGTCGACCGACGCGACCACGACCGCATCGTCGCGCTCGTCCGCGATCGCCGGCCCCTGCTCGCCGACGGCCAGCCGCGCGCAGTAGCCGAGCACCGCAGCGAGATCTTCATGCGGATGGCTTGCCGCGCGTTGCGCGATCAGCGCGAGCGTTCGCTCGACGAGCGTCGTGCGCAGCCGCGCGCGCGCGGCGCTTTCGCCGTCCGCCGTCAGCAGAAGCCCACCGTCCTCGACGATCGCGCGAGCGGCCGTCTCGACGTCGGTCGCGCGCAGCCACGTCACCCACCGCGCGCGCCGCGCACGAAACGCGACGATGCGCTCGCGCGCGATCGGCCCGAGATCGGCGTCGCGGTCGCCGCGAAGCACGTTCGTGCCGAGCCGCACGTCGCGCTTGCGGTCCCACCGGCGGTCGCCGGCCGTCTCGTCGTCCGGCAGCTCGAACAGCGCGGGCTGCGGGTTCGCCGGCTCGCCGCACAGGATCGCGATCGAGGCGTCCGAGAGACGCAGCATCGGCGTTTGCAGCGTGCGAAGCGTCCACACGTGCCGGAACGGATCGGCGGCGACCCACAGCAGCGCGAGGGCGTCGAGCACGCCCGCGCGCTCGAACAGCGCCGGGTCGCCGGCGAGGGCGACGGGCAGGCCGCGGTCGAGCAGCGCTTCCTCGAACGGCAGCAGCGTGCGCAGCGTGCGGTGCACGACCGCGATCGCACCGGGCGGCGTTCCGCCGGCGACGAGCGCAGCGACGCGGTCCGCGACGGCGGCCGCTTCGGATGCGCGATCCGCCGTGCGCAGCACGCGCACGGCGTCGCCGCCCGGCACGGGCCGCGACCGGTCGGCGTCGATGATCCCGCGCGCGACGGCGGCGATCTGCGGGTCGAGCGTGCGTGCCGCGAGCGCCACGGAGGTCGCCGCGTGGCCGAAGATGCGTTCCGGGCGCGAGCCGCCGAACGTCTGCGTCGCGGCGTCGAGGTCGCCGGCAACGTTGACGCCGTCGAGCGCATCGCCGAACAGCGCGCGCAAAAAGCGCAGCGCGGCGGCGGACAGATCGTGCGCATCGTCGACGAACGCGACGCGCAGCCGGCGCCGCAGCGAGCGTGCAATGGCGGGATGGTTTTCGAGCAGACGCGTCGCTTCGACGAGCGCGTCGCTCGCGGTGAGACAGCCGCGCCGCACGAGCTCGCTCGCGTACGCGCGGTGCAGCCGCGCGAGGATCTTCGCGAGGTCGAGCTCGCGGCGGCGCTGGCGCTCGAGCTCCGAGGGCCCGGCGGCGAGCGCGACGCGGTGCTCGTCCTTCGTCGCGGCGACGAGCGCGGGCGACGCAAGGTTGGGCGGGTTCGCGTAGAACGCGGTCGCGCCGCGCAGCGCGATCGCGAGGAACGCGTCGTCGTCGATCCCCGCTTCGCGCAGCTTGCGAATCAGGCGCAGCGCCGCAGCGGCGAAACGGTCCGGCGTGCGCAGCCCCGCGATCTCCGGATCGACGTCGGCGCCGAGCCAGTCGCTCCACTCCGCGGAGAACAGCGGCTCCGCCGCGCGCTCGAAGATCTCTTCGGCGTCGATCGGGTCGACGCGCTCGAGATCCAGCGCCAGGCCCGTCTCGAGCGGGTGCGCGCGCAGCAGCTCGAACGCCAGCTCGTCGAGCGTCGCGCCGCGCACCGCGGTTCCGGTCGATGCCGTGATGCGCCGCGCGAGCGCGAGCGCGCCGTCCGCGCGTGCCGCGGTGACGATCGCCGCATTCGCGACGTCGCCGTCGACGGCGAGCAGCGCGGCGAAGCGCCGCACGAGCGCATCGGTCTTGCCGCTGGTCGGCGGCCCGGTGAACGCGAGCAGCCCGTGCTCGGCGGGCAGCGCGAGCGCGCGTTCGAGCGCGAGGACCGAGACGGCGGGGATCATCGCGCGAAGCGCTCTTCCAGGGCGAGCGGGCGCTCACGGCACGCGCCGGCGTACGCGCAGTAGCGGCACGCGTCGGGGTCGGTCGTCGCGGGGAACGTCTCGAGCGTGCCGCTCGAGAGCTCGCCGGCGAGCGCGATCATGCGGTCGCGCGCGCGCTCGAGCTCCTCGACCCCGATCTCGCCGACGCGGTCCGCGCCTGCCGGCGTTCGCGGCCGGCGCACCACTTCGAGCTCGACGGGAGCGACCTCGAGCAAAGCGTCCTTGAGCGGAACGAGCGCGAGCCGCGTGACGACGTCGCCCACCGCGGTGCGCGCCCAGTAGTAGAACGGCAGTTGGAACTCGCGGAACGCGCGCACGTCGGCGAGGTACTCGCCGGCGCTCATCGCGATCGCTCCGGTCTTGTAGTCCACGACGGTCACGGTGCCGGTGCGGTCGTCGCGGTCGAGGCGGTCGATGTAGCCGACGAACCGGTGGCCGTCGAGCTCGACGTCCGTCGCGGTCTCGCAGCCGATCACCTCGAAGGGGGCGCGGCGCGCGCGTTCGAGCAGCCACGCCAGGTACCGCTTCGCGGTGCGCCGCGCGCGGCGCTTCTGCAGCTCGAACTCGACGGGCGCGTCGAAGCGCGTGCGGTGCCGATCGAAGGCGGCGGCCACGCAGCCGTCGAGGAACGACGCGAGCGCATCGCGGTCGGCCGCGTCGAAGCGCGCGTGCACGGCGTGAAAATCCTCGAGCGCGGCGTGAAACGCGATGCCGTAGAACGACGCCGAGGACCCGCGGTCCTCGACCGCCGCGCACGCGTACCGGAACCACCACTTGCGCGCGCACTCGGCGTATGCGTTCAGCGACGAAGCGCTGAACGAGAGCTTGCGCATCGGCACCGGCGCGCCGGGCTCGACGGCGACGGCCGCGGCCGGCTCGACGCCCGTCACCGCGGGCGCGCGCGCCGGCGCGCCGGCCGTTTCGGCGTCGATCTCCGCGATGAGGTCGGCGGCATCCCACGCGTCGGCGAACGCGCGCGCCGCGTCGAAGTCGCGCGCGATGCGCTCGAGGACGGACCGCGTCGCGTCGTGCTCGACCGGAAACGAGCCGAACGCCGCCGCCAGCACCGCGGACGCGCTCGCGTCCGGCGTTCGGTACGCCGCGCGCACGACGCCCAGACCGTGCGCGAACCGGTTCGCCTCCGCGACGGCGCCGCGTGCGACGACATCGAGCAGCGCTGCGCGCTCGCCCGCGCTCGCCAGCAGCGTGCGAGCCGCGTCGTTGCCGACGCCGCTCTGCGGCGCCGCGAGCAGCGCGCGCGCGTCGGCGTCGGACTGGTGCGCCGCGTGCCGCAGCAGCGCGCGAACGCCGTCGACCGCCTGCGCGTCGAGGTCCGGCGGTCGCACCGGACCGAGGTCGGCAACCTCGAACGCGGCGCTCGCGAGCGCTGCGAGCCTGCGCCACGAGAACGCTTCGTCGGCGCTTTCGAGCAGCGCAGCGTCGACGGCGAGCACGCCGTCCTCGATCCGCGGCGCCGAGGCGAGCGCCAGCTGCAGCGCGCTGCGCACGTCGAGCGCATCCGAGAACGCGGTCAAGGTGCGAACGTGCTGCGCGAGCGGTTCGAACGCGGAAGGCACGGCGCCTTGGTCGAGCGCGTCGAGCACGCGGCGCGCGAACGACGGGCTCGAGCGGACGTGCTCGGCGAGCGCCACGTCGTCACGGGTCGACGCGATGCGGCGCACCATCGCGCGCCGCTCGCCGTCGCCGAGCACGCGACGGCCTACCAGCTGCGTGAGGAACGCGGCCGGCCCCATCACCTCGCCGCCGCCGGCGCCCCGAGGGCACGGCAGCCGGCGTTCGTCGACGAGCAGCACGCTGCGGGAATTCGGGCGGCGCGTCCCGCGCCCCCGGGACGGCGTCCACAGAAACGCCGATGCGGAGATTGTGCACGGCTGTGGAAGGTGTTCACGGTGACCACCACCGAGCGCGAAGCGGTCCCCCGGCGCCTCATCGTCGGCGTGTCGGGCGCGAGCGGGAGCGTCTACGCGATCGCGGCGCTGCGGGCGCTTCGAGGCGTCGACGGCGTCGAGACCCACCTCGTGCTCTCGCAGCAGGCACGGCAGACGATCGAGCTGGAGACCGACACGACCGCTGCCGAGGTCGAAGCGCTCGCCGACGTCGTTCACCGCGACGGCGATCTCGCCGCGTCGATCTCGTCAGGGTCGTTCACGACCGCCGGCATGCTGGTGATCCCGTGCTCGATGAAGAGCGCCTCGGCGATCGCGTACAGCTTCAACGCGAACTTGCTGACGCGCGCTGCGGACGTGTGTCTGAAGGAGAAGCGGCGCGTCGTGCTCGTCGTCCGCGAGACGCCCTTGCACCTGGGTCACCTGCGCACGCTCGTGCAGCTCGCCGAGATGGGAGCGGTGATCCTGCCGCCGGTCCCCGGCATGTACGCGCGGCCGAAGAGCGTCGAGGACATCGTCGCGCACACCGTCGGCAAAGCGCTCGACCAGTTCGGGATCGACGCGAAGCTCTTCGCGCGCTGGGACGGCGCCTGAGCTCGACGCGTCAGAGCGCGCGCAGCGTGAAGAACGTCGGGAACGCGCGCTCGCCGCGATTCGCGACCGGCAGGATGCGAATCGTATAGGTGCCGGCCGGCGCGCGCGCCTGCACGGTGAGGTACGCGCCCGCGCGGCCGTCGTGGACGCGCGCGTCGTACGCGTTCGGGATGTCCTTGTTGTTCTGGTCCGCCGCATGCTTCGTGTAGTCGTCGAACTCGTGCTGTTCCGTCGGCGCGAAGATGCAGCCGGGCGTCATGCAGGTGAAGACGACGTGGCGCGGGTGTCCCGCGGCGACCGGCGGTCCGTCGACCTTGACGACGATCGGGTGCGGAAACTCCGCCTCGTACGCGGTCGCCGCGGTGGCGACGTATGCGCGAGCCGACTGTTCGCCGCCGGAAACGAGGCGCGCGCGCACGGCGGCGGGCGCCTTCGCAGGGTGCGCCGCCGATGCCGGCGCGGCGGCGAGCAGCGCCGCCGAGGCGGCGGCGGCGAAGGCGGGCTTCAGGCGACCGCCGATGCGTCCGCTTCGGCCGCCGGGCGATCCGCGCTCCACGCCACGCGGGGCGGGATGAGGCGCGGATCGACGCGCGCGCCGTGCTCGCGCGCCAGCGCGATCAGACCCGCGATCGTGTCGTCGGAGAGCGGCGTCGGCTCGAGTCCGAGCGTTCGCAGGTTCGTGTTGACGCAGTTGTAGTAGTGCGACTCTCGCTCGACGCGCGGGTTCGCGACGTGCGCGATCGTGCACGCGAGGCCGCGATCGGTCGCGACCCGGGCGACGCGCTCCGCGAGCTCCTCGACCGAGAACATCTCCGTGAATTGATTGAAGACCCGGTACTCGCCTTCCGCCGCCGGGTGCTCGAGCGCGATCTCGATGCAGCGAACCGTGTCGCGAATGTCGAGGAACGAACGCGTCTGCCCGCCGGTGCCGTACACGCTCAGCGGGTGGCCGAGCGCGGCTTGAACGCAGAAGCGGTTCAGCACGGTCCCGAAGATGTGGTCGTAGTCGTAGCGGTTCGCGAGCGCCGGCGAGAGCGCCGTCTCGTGCGTGCGCGTACCGTACACGACACCCTGGTTCAGGTCGGTCGCGCGCAGCTTCCACACGCGCGATGCGAACGAGATTTGGTCGCTGTCGCTCACCTTCGTGAGGTGGTAGAACGAGCCGGGCTGCTTGGGATACGGCAGACGGTCCGAGCGGCCGTTGTGCTCGATCGTGATGAACCCTTCCTCGACGTCGATGTTCGGCGTCCCATACTCCCCCATCGTGCCGAGCTTCACCAGGTGCGCGTGCGGCGCGTACTCGTGCAGCGCCCAAAGGACGTTCATGTTGCCGACGGTATTGTTCAAGTGCGTGCGCACGGCGTGCTCGCGGTCGATCATCGAGAACGGCGCGCTCCGCTGCTGCCCGAAGTGCACCACCGCGTCCGGCTGCGACTCGCCCACGATGCGCGTGAGCGCGTCGTAGTCCGTCACGTCGGCCTGCTCGAAGCGGATGGTGCGACCGGTCACGCGCGACCACTCGTCGACGCGCCGTCGCGTCGATGCGATCGGCACGAGCGAGTCGAGTCCGTGCTCGCGATCCCACGCCCGCCGCGCGAGGCTGTCCAGGATGGTGACGTCATGACCGCGCGCCGAGAGATACAGCGAGCTGGCCCAGCCGCAATAGCCGTCGCCACCGATGACGAGGACGTTCATACCGTCGAGTCTCCTTCGAAGATGTGCAAGAGCCGGTCGACGTGCGCGTCAAGCCGGTACGTCTCGGCGCGCGAGCGCGCCGCGGCTGCGAACCCGGACCAGGTCCGTTCGTCCAGGATGCGCCGGATCGCGGCGGCGAGCGCCGCTTCGTCGCCGCGCGGCACCGCGATGCCGGCGCCGTCGATCCAGTCGCCGATGCCGCCGACGCGATACGCGACCGCGGGCCGCCCGCGAGCTTGGGCCTCGATGCCGACCAGTCCAAAAGGTTCGGGCCACAGCGACGGCACCGCAACCGCGTCCGCGTCGTCGATTGCGTCCCGCAGCTGCGCCGCCCCGAGCTTGCCGCGCCATTCGACGGCGACGTCGTCCCGCTCGGCTTGTGCGCGCGCGTCGCGCTCCTCCGATTCGCCTTCGCCGGCGACCACCAGGCGCGGCCGTTCGCCGTGCGCGATGCGCGCGAGCGCACCGAGCAGCGAGCGCAACCCTTTGCGCGGCGTGAGGCGCGACGCGAAGAGCAGCGTCGCCGTCCGCGGCCGGGCGGCCGGCGTGCCGGCGTACGCGCAATCCGGCAACGGCGGCGGCGTGACCGCGATGCGTCCGGGCGCGATACCGTTGGACGCGCACGTCGCCTGCATGTGCTCGCTCGAAACGAGCACGCCGTCGGCGCGCGCCATGCGCTCGCGCAGCGCCTCGCGCGATGCGATGCGCCGGAACGACGAAGGACGCGGTCCGTGCACGCAGCCGCGCACCACCGTGCTTCGCCGGCATGCCGATCCCATCGCGGCCGCGCACGTGCCGTCGAACTGCGGAAACACGCGGTCGCCGGTGGGGCAGAACGCACGGTGGTCGTGAATGCGAACGATCCAGCGCGGCGCGGCGGTTCGCACGGCATCGAGCACGGCCGTATCGAACACGCTCGCCGTGACGACGACGTCCGGGCGGTCGCGCGCGAGCTCGTCGGCGACGGCGCGCGCCGCAGCGTGCGAGGGTTCGCCGTGTTCGTCGGCCCAGGCGATCGCGCGCGCGCCGGACGCGAATCCGCCGCCGTCGACCTCGCGCGCGAGGACGCGAACGCGAACGTCGCGCGCAGCCAGAGCCGGAAGCACGGTTTCCCAATACCGCTCTGCACCACCCACGTCGGCAACGCGGTCGCACAGCACCGTGAGGGTGCCCATCACCGTCCCGATACCCGCGGCGTCTGTGATAACTCTGAGAGGCGGCCCCGGTCGGCGCTTTCTCAGCCGCGCTTCATGAGCAACAGAACATGCCCGGCGGCCGGTTCGTCGCCGATCGTCGCGCCGTCCGCACGGAGCGCCACCGAGGCGCCCGGCCCCGAAGCGATGACGACCGCGCGTTCGACGGCGTCGGCGCCGAAGAGCGCGGGCTGCGTGCGCAGGATGCGCGCCAAATCGGCGAGCGCGACCGCCGACGTGCCGATCACGAGGACCCGCTGGCCGGAGAAGGCGAGCAGCACGCGCGGAACCTCTGCCGTGTCGCTGCCGAAGCCGGGGATCACGCCGCCCGGCGCGACGACGTAGGGACCGGCGGCCGTCAGCATCGCACCCTCGAGCGGCACCGAGATGGTGCCGCCCGGCGTGAGCGCCGCCGCGACGAGCGCGTCGCTCGACGGCGCATCGGCGATGCGTGCCGTGAACGCGTCGCCCGCCAAGTTGGCGACGACGGCACAGACGGTGCCCCCGAACACCGGTCCTATGAACGAGACGACCGTCGCATGGCCGATCCCGCCGAGGGCCGCTTCGCGGGGAGTGCACGCGGTATCGCGCGGCGCGGCCGCCGCCGGCCCGGGCGACGGTGACGGCGACGGCGACTGCGCGGCCGCCGGGGCGGCGAGCGCGATCAGTGCGAGCGCGACAGCGAGAGAACGCATCGCCCGTGAAACGCAGCGGCCTCGCCGGGCGTCACGGCGCGGCGCCGTTTCCGAAGCGAGCGCGAGCGCGGGCGACGTCGTCGACGCGGTCGACATTGAGCGCGATCTCCGGATGCGTGCAGCGAACCGCGCCCACCGTCGCGCCGAGCAGGCGCGACGCGCGCGTTTCCGCCTGCTCGATCGACAAGCGGCCGACGGCGAAGCGCGCGAGAATGTCCCACCCGAAGAGCCCCGCGAGCCGCAGCGGCGACTTGCGCGCGGCGCCGAGCGCTTCGAGAAAGGTGCTCAAGCGCGGCAGAACGCGCGGGCGCAGCGCGACCAGGCCGCCGCCGCAGTAACGTCCGTCGCGTAAACGCGCCCACGTGTGCGGAAACTCCGGATACGCGGCGACGTGGAAGCGCCGCTCCAGGCAGGCGTATGCGACGTCGAGGTCACGCTCCAGCACGGCGTCGACGAACTCGTCCACCGAGGTCGCGTCGAGACCGGGCAGATCGGAGGCCGCGACGATGACGACGGCGTCGCCCGTGAAGCCCTGCAGTCCGGATCGCAGGCTTTCGAGCATCTTCGGACCGTCGCCGCGGACCTCGCTCGCCGCGGCGAGCGCCGGATGCGCGGCCGCGGACGGCGGCGCCACGGCGACGATCCGGTCGATGCGCGACGAGGCGCGCAACCCCGAGATGGTGCGCTCGACGAGCGTCCGGCCGCCGATGCGCACGAACGCCTTGTTCGGCGCACCCGGCTCGAGCGCGGACACCGCGTCCGCCGCGCCGCCGGCGAGCACGATCGCGTCGACGGCGCTCACTCCTGCGCACCGCCGCGAAGCGCGGAGCGCGCCGGCTCTTCCGCCGTCGGATCGACCCATGCGCACGCAGGTGCGAACGGGATGACGTCGACCAGCGCGGCATCGCGCACGTGCAGCCGCTCGCGAAACGCGCGTGCGCGCGCTGCGTCGTCGAAGAGCGCGAAGCACGCGCCTCCGGAACCCGACAGCATCGCACGTCCCGGCGCGCCGGCATCACTGAGCGCGCGCAGCGCGTCGTCGACGCCGGGATGGCGCGCGCGCACGACGGGTTCGAAATCGTTCGTCATCGCGGCGAGCACGGCGCCGTAGTCGCGCCGCTGCAGCGCTTCGCCGCAGCGGACGCTCGCGGAACCGGCGCGCGGCCGCGTCGGCACCGGAGCGCTTTCGCGCGCCTGCGCGAGCGCGGCATACGCGGGGCCCGTCGCAACGTGGACGGCCGGAACGACGAGGACGACCCACCAGGGCGGCGGGCTCCCGAGCGCCGTCACGCGCTCGCCGGTTCCTTCGACGAGTGCCGGCCCGCCGGCCAGGAAGAACGGGACGTCCGAGCCGAGAGCCCGGGCGTCGGCAACCCAGTCGCGCGCGGCGGCCGGCCCGAACGCGCCGGCCATCGCCGCCGTCAGGACGGCTGCGGCGTCGCTCGAGCCCCCGCCGAGGCCGGCACCCACCGGGATCCGCTTGCGCAGCGACGCCGCGACGGGCGCGTGCGCGAGCCCGGCCTGCGCGAACGCGCGCTCGACGAGGTTCTCCGATGCCAGGTCGCCGCGGTCGCAGACGAACGAGAAGCGGGTGCTCGGCGCGAACGCGAGCTCGTCGCCGAGCGCGATGGGAACCATCACGCTGCGGAGCGCGTGGAAGCCGTCGTCGCGGCGCCCCAGAATCTCGAGCGTGAGGTTGATCTTCGCGTGCGCGGTCACGAGCCCGGGGCGTTCCTCCACCGCGCCGCTTTTCGCCGCGGGTGTCCGCTTCTCCGGACCACGGAGGCTCGCGATTCGACGCCTGCGAACGTCCGGCACCGTGCCGCCAACCCGCCGCCCCGGACTTTCGGCGCTGCTGGTCGCGGGCGCGGTCGTCCTCGTCGTCTCGATCCTGATCGGTCAGAAGCTCGGCGACCGGGTCTTGCTCCAGACGGAGCGCCGCGTCCCGATCATCGGCTCCGGCGTGACTCCCGTCCCCGAAGCGGACCCGTCCGACCGCGGCGAGCTCAAGAACTGGAAGCGCCTGCAGGTCGTCGCGGTCGCCACGGACCCCGGTTTCCCCGATCCGCGCGTCACGCGGCCGCCGACGCCGAGGCCGACCCCGACGCCGCGCCCCACCCCGACCGCTGCTCCGACGCCGCAGCCGCCGCCGAGCATCTACACCTCGCCGCCGCTGCCGATGCCGCTCGTCTCGCACGAGCCGGGGTCAGGTGAGACCGAGCCGCCGACCCTGTCGCCCGAAGAGCGCGCCAATGTCGCGCCTTCGGTCAACGCCACGCGCCCGCCGCGACCGTAAGAATGCGCGGCGTCCGGCGCGGCCGGACCTGCAACCGGTGCGGTGTCCCTATTGTCCGCATTGATGGTGGGGGAAACGCGCAGGAGAATGGGGCGGACATGAACGGACAGGCGACAGGAACCGAGACGGTCAAGCGCGGGCTCGCGCAGATGCTCAAAGGCGGCGTCATCATGGACGTCGTCACGCCGGAGCAGGCGAAGGTCGCGGAAGACGCGGGTGCCGTCGCCGTGATGGCGCTCGAGCGCATCCCGGCCGACATTCGCGCGGCCGGCGGCGTCGCGCGCATGAGTCATCCTGCGCTGATCGAGCGCATCATGAACGCCGTCACGGTGCCCGTAATGGCGAAGGTCCGCATCGGGCACATCGGCGAGGCGCGGCAGCTCCAGTCGCTCGGCGTGGACTACATCGACGAGTCCGAGGTGCTCACGCCGGCCGACGACCACTTCCACCTCGAGAAGCATCCGTACACCGTGCCGTTCGTGTGCGGCGCGCGCGATCTGGGCGAGGCGCTGCGCCGCATCGCCGAAGGCGCGGCGATGATCCGCAGCAAGGGCGAGGCCGGCTCGGGCAACATCGTCGAGGCCGTGCGCCACATGCGTGCGATTCGCGACGGGATCGCGCAGCTCGCGGCGATGCCGCGCGAAGAGCTCGTCGCACGGGCCCGCGACCTGGGTGCGCCGCTCGAGCTCGTCCGGGAGGTCGCCACCCACGGGAAGCTTCCCGTCGTGCTGTTCTGCGCGGGCGGCGTCTCCACGCCGGCCGACGCCGCGCTCATGATGGAGCTCGGCGCCGAAGGCATCTTCGTCGGCAGCGGCATCTTCAAGTCGACGAACCCGGCCGCGTTCGCGCGCGCCATCGTCGACGCGACGACGCACTGGCAAGACCCGGACGTCGTGCTCAAGGCGCACTCGGCGATTCCCGAGGAGGCGAAGGCGATGGAAGGCCTCGACATCCGCCAGCTCGCCGACCACCAGCTCCTGGCTTCCCGCGGCGTTTGAGTGGCTTCGGCTTCGCCGAAGCCTGTGAGGGTCGGCGTTCTCGCGCTGCAGGGTGACGTCGTCGAGCACGTGCGCGCGCTCGAGCGCGCCGGCGCCGGCGTGGCCGAAGTGCGGACGCCCGAGGCTCTTGCCGGCGTCGACGCGCTCGTCGTGCCCGGCGGCGAGTCGACGACGGTGATGAAGCTGATCGACCGGTTCGGGCTCGCCGCGCCGATCAAGGAGCGCGTTCGCGGCGGCATGCCCTTCTGGGGCACGTGCATGGGCATGATCGTCGCCGCGCACGACGTCGCTGATCTCGAGCAGCCGACGCTCGACATCCTCGACGTCACCGTGCGCCGCAACGCCTTCGGACGCCAAGTCGATTCCGCCGAGGTCGATCTGCCGATTCCGGCGCTGGGCGACGAGCCGTTTCCGGCCGTGTTCATCCGCGCACCGTGGATCGAGCGGACCGGCCCGCAGGTCGAGCTGCTGGCCGAGCGCGACGGCTACGGCGTGATGGTCCGGCAAGGCAACGTGCTCGGAACGTCGTTCCATCCGGAGCTCACCGGCGACGACCGCGTGCACGGCTATTTCCTGGACATGGTGCGCGGCCGGACGAGGTGAACGGGCGCCGGCGAGGCGAATCCCCGCTCATGCCGCCGACGCTTGGCGCCTGCGTCCAAAGACAAAGGCCAGCCGAATGGAACGACTCTCGGAGTCCGTTCCCGTGCGTGCCCATGCAGTCCCCGCGAAGCGAGGTCACCAATGTGCCTCGCTTCTCGCTTTCCCGCGACCCGGCCCCGCGCTCATCACGGGAGCAATCGTGACCGACGTCCTCGTCCTGAACTTCACCTACGAAGCGCTGAACATCACGTCGTTCCAGCGCGCGGTCAAGCTGCTGTTCTCCGGCAAGGCGGAGATCGTGCACCGGCGCGACGACGTCATCAAATCGACGAGCTACGAGATGCGCCTGCCGTCGATCATCCGGATGCTGTACTACATCCGGCGCCCGATGCAGAAGGTCGCGCTGACGAAGAAGAACGTGCTGCTGCGCGACGACTACACGTGCCAGTACTGCGGCTTGCGCGGCGAGCGGCTGATGACGGTCGACCACGTGCTGCCCAAGAGCAAAGGCGGCCCTTCCACGTGGGAGAACCTGGTCTGCGCGTGCATGCGCTGCAACAACCGCAAGAACAACCGCACGCCCGAGCACGCGAACATGCGGCTCAAGCGCAAGCCGAAGTCGCCGAAGTACATCCCGTGGATCCGCGTGAAGCGGAACACGCTGCCCGGCGAGTGGCACCAGTTCCTGTTCCTGTACAACGTCTCGATCGAGGACCGCGTCGAAGTCTGATCCACGCGGCTCGGCCCGGAGCTCGGCGAAGGGCCGAACGCGAAGAGTTCGGCGAAGCCGAAGTCACCAGATGAGCTTGCCGACCCCGTTGATGTTCGCCCCGACGTACACGATGCTGCCGTCGGGCATGAACGCGAAGTCCTCGGCGAACACGTTCGTCGTCGCTTGCACGGGAAACTCGACGACGCCCTTCGTCGGCAGGTCGATGCGCACGAGCTCGCCGTTCTCGAGGTCGATCGTCCACAGCGAGTAGTCCGTGGTCGTGTGCAGGCGGTAGAAGCCGCAGCCGCACGTCTGCGCGGGCATCGTGACGCGATAGACCTTCACGTTGTGCTGCGGATAGCCGATTTTCCAGACGGTGCCCTGGTTCGGATCGCCGTTCGAATAACCCAGGGCGAAGACGGCATTTTGCAGAGGGCTGTCGACGATCTCAAGCGGGACGTCGTTCGCATTGGGAAGCGCGAGCTCGGTGACGGCGGCGGGGTTCGCGCCCGCCGGCGTGAGGACGCCGATGTTTGCGTCGCCCGACTCGGCGAAATATGCGTTGCCGTCGTGCGCGAAGGTGATCCCGAGGGGGGAGGCGTTCGGAGAGGCAAGCTGGATCTGCGTGACCGTCGTGAGCGCGTCGTCGGCGTAGCCGACGTACCCGGTGGCGGTGTTGTCGAGCGCCGTGTAGTAGAGATTTCCGTCGGCCCCCGCCGCGAGGCGCTGCACGGCCTCACTGGAGCCGGGCAGCGCGACGGTGGACGAGCCGCCGCCGAGCTGGAAGCCGAGGAGGGCGGCACCATCGTCGATGAAGACCGTGCCGCCGTTGAACGGCGCGTACGCGATGTCGGCGATGCCGTTGCTTGTCGTCATCACGCTGGAACGGTTGCCGTCGCAGCACGCGAAGAGATATCCATTCCCGGGACTCGGCCCGCTTGCGGTGCGGCGCGCACCCGCGGGGATTCGACCGGCGGCGCGCGCGACGCGCGCGGTGCTGCCGATCTGGATCGGAAAGTCGTCGGCATAGGCGTACGCGTGCCCGGACCCGTCGGCGACGATGTTGTGACCGTACTGGGCGCCGATCTGATACGGATACGTGTACACGGTCGAGGGAAGGACGGACAGCGTCGCGCCCGTCACCGCGCCGGGGAGCGATGATGCGGTGGTCAGGGTGAACGTCGTTCCGAGCGTCGCTGCGCCGCTGTACGTCACCGGCAGGACCGTGCCTGGAGCGGTGACGCCGCTCGAGCTCACCGAGATCGGGCCGCCCGTCGTCGCGTTCGCGATCGTGAACAGCACGGGCGCGCCGCCGGCGTCGACGTAGGTTCCGTCAGGGACGATCGTGGCGCCGTCGGCGTCGTGCGCGTCGACGAACATGAACGCCGTCGCGGCGGTTCCCGCCGGAAGCGACGCCGGCGCGATGCGCAGCGTCGCGTCGTGCACGATCCCGTTGAACGTCATCGAGATCGGGTTCGATCCTCCGGCGGTCACGACCGACGTCGTCGACCCTTGCGAGAGCGCCGCGTTGCTCGCGTCCAGGAGCGTGATGTCGAAGCGATCGACGCCGGCCGGTGCCGAGAACGTCGCCGCGCAATTGGTCGTGCAGCTCGCGTGGACGGTGCCCGGCGATCCGCCGCCCGCCGGCGTATACACGATCGTGGCCGACGTCACCGCCGACGAGATGTAGAGCGGAAGTTTCCCCTTCTTCCCGGGGGTTCGCCCGGGGATCGCGAGGGTGAAGGTAACCGTCCCCATCTGCTGTGTCGCCGAGGGTGAGCCGCTCGGCACGGCGGCCGAACCGCCTCCGCCGCCGCAGCCGGCGGCGAAAACGAGGGCACCGAGGACTGCGACCGAGCCGGCGTGACGCAACACGAAAAGGGACCCCCAGACGAAAGGATTCCGCGAGCGCCACCCTTCCACGCCCGGCACGGCCCGCCCCTCGCCGATTTTCTGCTATAATCGCGCCCGTTGTGACGAACAGGGAGCCGTCGACGGCCCTCGACCAGACGCGCGCCCCGTACTTCCAGGTCTTGCTGGACTACGTCGACGCCGGCGTGATCCCGTTCCACACGCCCGGGCACAAGCAGGGCATCGGGATGGAGCGCGCCTTCCGCGACTTCGTCGGCGACAACGTGCTCGCGATCGACCTCACCCAAATCCGCGGGTTGGACGATCTGCTGCAGCCCGAAGAGGCGCTCGTCGAAGCGCAGGAACTGGCGGCCGCGTGCTACGGCGCGCAGCAGTCGTTCTTCCTCATCAACGGCTCCACCAGCGGCAACCAGTGCATGATGATGGCCGCGCTCAACCCGGGCGAGAAGATCGCGATCCCGCGCAACTCGCACAAGAGCGCGATGGGCGGGCTCATCATGTCGGGCGCGCAGCCAGTCTGGATGCAGCCCGAGGTCGACGAGGCGCTGCACATGGACCACACGGTCACTCCCGAGACCGTGCGCGCGACGCTCGACCGCGAGCCCGACGTCAAAGCGGTCTACGTCGTGACGCCGACGTACTACGGCGTCGCCGCCGATCTGGAAGGCATCGTGCGCGTCGCGCACGAGCACGACGTGCCCGTGCTCGTCGACGAGGCGTGGGGACCGCACTTCCACTTCCATCCCGCGCTGCCGCCGTCCGCAATGCAAGCCGGCGCCGACCTGTGCATCAACTCGACGCACAAGATGCTCGGATCGATGTCGCAGACGGCGATGCTGCACGTCCAGGGCAACCGCATCAAGCTCGACCGGCTCAAGGCGGTCTACAAGCTGTTCCTGTCGACGTCGCCGAATCTCGTGCTCGTCGCGTCGCTCGACGTCGCGCGGCGCCAGATGGCGCTCGACGGCCCGGCGCTGCTCTCGCGTACGATCGAGATCGCGAACGACGCGCGGCGCAGGCTCAACGAGATCCCGAAGGTGTACTGCTTCGGCGAGGAGCTCGAAGGCCGTCCCGGCGTGTTCGATCTCGACCCGACGAAGATCACGGTCACGGTCAAGAACCTCGGCTACACGGGCTACGAGGCCGAAGAGATCCTGCGCCGCCGCTACAACGTGCAGGTCGAGCTCGCGGACCTCTTCAACGTCGTCGCGCTCTACACGATCGGGACGACGACGGAAGCGTCGGACGTGCTCGTGCACGGCGTGCGCGAGCTCGCGCGCGAAGACCGTCCGGTCGACATCTTCTCGCCGTCCGGCGTGCTCGAGCGCCGCATGAGCACCGGCACGTACAAGCTGCCGTCGATCCCGCCGATCCGGCTGCTTCCGCGCGACGCGTTTCTCGCGGCGACCGAGTTCGTGCCGTTCAAGGGATCGGCCGGGCGCATCTGCGCCGAGGTGATCACGCCGTACCCGCCAGGCATCCCGGTGATCTCGCCCGGCGAGGAGATCACGCCGGAGATCATCGACTACCTTACGCTCGAGAAGAAGGCCGGCGTGAAGATGCAAGGCCCGTACGACGACGACCTCAAGTTCATCCGGGTCGTGCGGTAGAACGCGAGCGGCCGTCGTCACCCGAACGGGCGATGCGCGGCGCGCGCGGGCGCGGTAGCATGCGCGCATGGCTTCGGAAACCGGCGCGCTGGTCGCGCTGTCCAACGATCTCGCGGGAACGGTCGAACGCGTCGCGGCAAGCGTCGTCGCCGTCGAGGCGCGTTCGCGCATCGGTTCGAGCGGGTTCTACGTTCGGCCCGATCTGATCCTCACCGCCGATCACGCGCTCGAGAACGACGAGGTCGAGATCGTACGCGCCGGCGGCGAGACCGAGCGCGCCGTCGTCGCGGGCCGCGACCCATCGACGGACCTCGCGCTGCTGCGCGTCGAGAACGCGGGAGCACCGGTAGACTTCGCACCGTCGGAAGGGCTGCGCGTCGGCGCGATCCTGTTGGCGGTCGCAAGGGACGATGACGGCGACCTTGCGGCATCGATGGGCGTCCTCAGCGCGGTCGGCGGCCCGTGGCGGACGTGGCACGGCGGCGAGATCGAGCGCTTCGTGCGTCCTGATCTCTCGCTGTATCCGCGTTTTGCGGGCAGCCCGCTCGTCGACGTGACGGGCCGCGTCATCGGCCTGGCCACCGGGGCGCTCGCGCGGCGCCAAGTGGTGGCGGTGCCGGCCGGCACGATCAACCGCCGCATCGATGCAATGCTGGCCGGGGGCGGACGCGTGCGCAGGGGGTACCTCGGCGTCGCGCTGCATGCCGTCGACGGCGGCGCGGTCGTCCTCGGCGTCGCGCCGGACAGTCCCGCGGATCGCGCCGGTCTGATCGTCGGCGACGTGGTCGTCGCGATCGACGGTGAAGCAGTCGCCGACGCCGACGGCGTGCACGCGCGGCTCGGGCCCGGGACGTCCGGCAAGGAGTTCGAGATCGGCGTGCGGCGCGGCGGCGCGCCCGTCTCGCTGCGCGTCACGGCCGCCGACCGGCCGGAGCGCGACTGACGTGCGGGACGCGAACGCGGCTTCGCGCACGCTCGAGCGCGAGCTCGAAACGCTCGCGCGCAATCTGCGCGCGATCACGGTCGCGGTGCGCGCCGGGCGCGCGGGAGCGGGCTCTGGGGTCATCTGGACGGCGGACGGGACGGTCGTGACGAACGCGCACGTCGCGAGCGCGGCCGTATGCCGAGATCGAGGTCGACGACGGGCGGCGCTTCCGCGCGCGCGTCGAACGCCGTGACACGCGTCGCGATCTCGCGCTGCTGCGCATCGACGGCGGCGCGCTGGCCGCGGCCGTTCCGCGCGACCCCGCCGGCCTTCGGCCCGGCGAGCTGCTCGTCGCGGTCGGACATCCGCTCGGCGTGCCGAACGCCGTGACGATGGGCATCGCACACGCGGCCGTGGCGCACGAGGGACGCCGGTTCGTCCAGGCCGACCTCCGGCTCGCGCCCGGCAACTCCGGCGGCCCCCTCGCGGATGTTCGCGGACGCGTCGTCGGCATCAACAGCATGGTCGTCGCCGGATCGCTCGCGCTTGCCGTTCCGAGCGACGACGTGCAGCGCTTCGTCTTCGCGGAGGCGCGGGGCGCGCACGCCGCCTGATCGTCCGCGTGTTGCGCTCGAGGCCGGCGGCGCGGCGCGCGAGCGGCTCGTGCGCATCCTCGGCGACGAGGTCGAGATCGTCGTGCCGCAAGCGGCCGGCGTCGTCGTGCGTGCGGTCGAGACGTCGTCCGATGCCTTCGCCGCGATCGCCGGCGGTTTGCGCGTGCCGACCGTGCTGCTGATCCCCGAGCCGCATGCCGACGCCGCTTTCGCGGCGGTGCGCGCCGGCGCGTCGGCGGTGCTATCGCTGCTCGCGGACGCCGACGAGCTGCTCGCGGCGATCCGCGCGGTGTCGGCGGGATTGGTCGTGCTCGACGGCGCGGTGCGCGACGAGGCCGAGCACCTCGGCGACGCGCGACGCGCGCGGCCGCCGCTCGCGGAGCCGCTGACGCCGCGAGAAGGTCACGTGCTCGCAATGCTTGCCGACGGCCTTTCGAACCGCCGCGTCGCCGCCGCACTCGGGATCAGCGAGAACACCGTCAAGGCACACGTCGCCGCGATTCTCGCGAAGCTCGGAGCGACGACGCGTACGGAAGCGGTGACGGCGGGCGTGCGCCTTGGTCTCGTGATGCTCTAGGCTACCGCCCGTCGTACGCACCGGCTCACGGGTGACGCCCGCGGTTCACGCGGCCGCGGCGCGGCGCACGCACTCCAGGAACGCGGGGAGGGCGGGGTTGTCGTTCCCGGCGCGCGAGACGGCGAAGAACTTCATCTCAGGCGTGGCCGGCCGTAGCGGGCGGTACGCGACGCCGTCGATCGGCATGTCCTTGTCCATCCACATCAGCGAGACACCGATACCGGCGGCGACGCATGCGACCATGAGATCGGCCGACTCGACCTGCAGCACGACGCGCGGCGTGAACCCAGCCTGCGCGCAAATCGCGCGAACGACGACCGAATAGTCCGGCACCTCCTTGGCGCCGATGTCGAGAAACGGCTCGTCCTCGAGGTCCCGGACGTGCACGGTGCGACGCCGCGCCAAGCGATGGCGTTCGGGGAGCACGACCGCGATCGGCCGCGAACGGAGTTCTTCGAACGCGAGATCTTCCGGCGGTACCGGGCCGATGATGAGCGCCACGTCGATCTCGCGCGAGCGCACGCGCCCGAGCAACTCCTCGGTGCTCGCCGCCGTGACGGTCAGAGCAGCGTGGTTCCCGCTGTCGGCCAGCATGCGGATTGCTTGCGGCAAGATGCGGTACCGATACGCGCTCCGATACCCGATGCGCAGGTGTCCGGACACGCCGCGTGCGGCACAGCGCGCCAGGTCGACCATGGCCTGCGCGTCGGCGAGCAGGCCGCGCGCCTCGCGCGCCAGCGCTCGTCCCGCCGGCGTCAGCTCGATCTGGCGCCGCTCGCGCGAGAACAGCGCGACACCGAGCTTGCGCTCCATCGCCGCAACCCGGCGGCTAAGCGACGGCTGGCTCACGCGCAACGCATCCGCGGCGCGTCCGAACGTTCCGGCGTCGACGATCGCCAGAAACCATTCGAGATCGTGCAAGTCGACGATCACCGATACCTCCGGCGCATGACAACCGCTCGGAGCTGCTATTGGACGGATCTCCGTCCGGTCCCGTACACTGGTACGGAAGACCCGTTTGAAAGGAACCGTTTGCGCAAGGGTGTGTTCTCGCGCGTCGCACCGTATGCGGTCGCGATCTGCGCGCTCGTCGCCGCCGCGCTGCCGTTTGCGGACGCCGAAGTCGCCGATTTTGCCAAAGTGCTGATCGCGGGCGCCGCGCTGATCGCGGCCGTCGCACAGTCGGCGACGTTCATCTTCCTCATCGCGCTGCACCGGCGAACGCGGCGTCTCTCCACCGCCGTGCTCGCGGCCGTGTTTCTGGCCAGCTCCGTCGTGGCGGCTGGGCTACCGCTGGCGATTCCGCTCGGCAACGGCCGGAATGCCCTCCTGTTCCTGCAGCCGCAGACGGCGGCGTGGCTATGGATCGCCTGGCACGTCGTGTTCCCGGCCGGCGTGATCGCGTACGCGGTGGCGCGCCGGCGCGAGCACGGCGCGCGCGCCGTTCGGGCACCGCGCGGGGTGGTGCTCGCGGCAACGGCGGCGGGCCTCGCCGCGGGCGCGCTCGGAATCGCAGGCAGCTTGTACGGCTCGTCGCTTCTGCCGCCGCTGGTGCACGGGCTCGACACGTCCGGCTATCGCACGAGCGGCGCGGGTTCGGTGACGTTGATGCTCTGCGGGTGCGCGCTCCTCACACTCCTGCAACTCCGCCAAGGGACCTCGCAAGACGGCGCGCTGCTGCTTGCGATGTTCGCCGTGACGATCGAGATGGCGGCGAACGTGTTCGCGTCGCACCGATTTAGCGTGCTGTGGTACGTCGGGCGCATCCTGTACTTCGGCTCGTCGATGTTCGTGCTCATCGCCACGCTCCGCGACATCCTGCGGGGGAACGAGCGCGCGGCGACGCTGCACCGGTCGCTCGAGGAGCACGCGCGCACCGCCGACCGGCACGCGAAGCGGCTGCGCGCGCTGTGGCAGACGAACTCGGCGATCGCGGACGATGAAGCGTTTCTGCGCGCCGTCCTCGACGACGCGTCACAGTCGTTGCGCGAGGGCGTGCGCTTTCACGCGATGATCTGCCATCGCGCCGGTACGGATATGGTCGTTGATTTCGCCAACGAGGCGTACGTCGGTCCCTTCGTGGCCGTCACCGGCGGGCGCTATCCCGTGCACGACAGCTTTCTCGGCCTCGTCACCACCGACGACGGCACGCGTGTATGGTCCGACGTTCGCCTGGACGCCGGCCTCCCGAAGACCGAGCGTCTCGCCGCCGTGCCGTGGCGCGCGGTGATCGGCACGCCGTTCCGCGTCGCGCAGACGCTGTACCACATCGGCTTCGCGGCGCCGACGCCGCTCGGCGAGGAGGGTTTCACGCCCACCGACAGCGCGTACGTCGAGACGCTGGCCGGCATTTGCGCCGCACGCCTGCAGCAGCGCGCGCAGTTCGAGCGGCTGCGCTACCAGACCGAGCACG
This sequence comes from Vulcanimicrobiota bacterium, assembly GCA_963818845.1. Lineage (GTDB taxonomy): Bacteria > Vulcanimicrobiota > Vulcanimicrobiia > Vulcanimicrobiales > Vulcanimicrobiaceae > Vulcanimicrobium. The sequence goes on from CAWFTO010000004.1 coordinate 969,001, forward strand.
ACCAGCTCACCGGGCTCTTGAACCGTGCGACGCTCCGCGCGCACGGCTTCGCGGCGGTGCGCGGAGGCGCGCCCGTGGCGCTGGCCGTCGTCGCGATCGACGCCTTCCGCATGGTGAACGAGACGCTGGGTCACCAGACGGGCGACGCGGTGCTGGTGGAGGTCGCGGCCCGCCTGGCGTCACTCGCGCGCGGCGGCGACCTCGTCGCACGCATCGGCGGCGACATGTTCGGCATCCTCATGCCGCAGGTGGCGCATCGCCAGGACGCTGAGGCCCGCCTCAACGCGTACGTCGAAGCGTTCCGCGAGCCGTTCGGTACGGGCGATCGCGAAGGCAAGGAGCGCGTTCCGCTCACCGCAAGCATCGGGGTCGCGCTCGCTCCCTTCGACGCGACCGGCTTCGAGGAGCTGCTCGCGTACGCCGACGTGGCGGCGTACGAGGCGAAGCAGGGCGGGCGCGCCCGCCACACATTCTTCAGCCGTCAGGTGCAGGCGAATTTTCAATCGGCGCGGCGTCTCAAGGAAGAGCTCACGCTGGCGATCGAGCGCAACGAGTTCGAGCTGTACTTCCAGCCGCACGTCGAGATGACGTCCGGCCGCGTCGCCGGCGCCGAGGCGCTGATCCGCTGGAACCACCCGGAACGCGGTCTCGTCGCGCCGGTGGAGTTCATACCGTTCGCCGAGCGGCACGGGTTCGCCGAGCAGATCGGCACATGGGTGATGCGCGAGACGATTCGCATCTCGGCACCGTGGCGTCACGCCGATCCCACGGTCACGATCTGGTTCAACATGGCACAGAGCGAGCTGCAGTGCTCATCTCTCGCGGCGCGTTTGGGCGAGCTGCAGCCGGGCCTGCACGGTGTCGGCGTCGAGATCACGGAAGAGACGGTGATGGAGAACGCCCACGAGCTCGCGGCAGCGATCGGCATGCTGCGCGACGCCGGGTTCTGCATCGCGCTCGACGACTTCGGGACGGGCTACTCGTCGCTCGCGCACGTGCGCCATCTGCCCGTCGACGTGATCAAGATCGACCGCTCGTTCATCAACGGCATACCGGGCGACCGCCACGACATCACGATCGTCTCGGCCGTCTTGTCCATCGCCGAGCAATACGGCTACTCCACGGTCGCCGAAGGCGTCGAGACGATGGAGCAGGTGGCATTTCTGGCGGCGGGCGGCTGCACGTATGGCCAGGGCTATCTGTATGCGCGCCCCATGCCGGCGACGGCGTTCGAGCGGTGGATGCGCGAACGGCGCGCCGCCTGAGCTTCGTCCGACGCGCAGTAGGCGCCGCGCGCTCCGGGTAGAGGCAGCAGCGCGAGCGTTCACAGGAAGCGGCACGGGTCCTTGGCGCCGGCCGCGAATGGTGGCCGGATGCTGATCGCCGCGATCGCGCAGTCCGTCGCGCTGGCCGCCGCGCCGGCCGCGCGCTGCCCGACGACGCCCCTGAGTATCGTGTCGCCGGCGCATCCGATGCTCCCGGACGGCACGCACCCGACGCACTCTCCCGTGCGCGTCATCCTCGATCTCGGCAGCGACGGTCGCGTGCGGCACGCCGCCATCGCCGACTCGTCCGGGGATCCGGCGGTGGACCGGGTGACGCTCGCGGCGGCGGAGCAGCAGAAGTTTGCGCCGCCGTCGTTCTCGTGCATCACGTTCAGCACGACGTTCGAAGAACGGTTCGACTTGCCGCAAGACATGATTCGCACGACGGCCGCATCGCCGGCGCCGGTACCCCTGTGCGGCGTCCCGTTCGTCACGCCGGCCGGCATCGCCGTCACGGGGCGCGCGCCGCGCGGCACGGTGTGGGTCGACGTCGACCTCGACGCGGCGGCGCACGTCGACGCGGTGCGGCTCGCGCAGTCGAGCGGCAATGCGGGCGCCGACCGTGCCGCGCTGGAAGCGGCGCGCGCGTCCGGCTACGATTTCATCACGTTCCCCGGCTGCTCGGCGGGCGCGACGACCTACCGGCTCGAGCTGACCTTTCGTTGACGCCGGACCGCTGACGGGACCGGCGGGCTCGCGGCGAAGTCGCCGGGATGGTTCCCGCCGCGTTCGCCTACGACCGACTTGCCGTTCCGGTCATCGGCGCGCCGATGTTCATCATCTCGCAGCCGGAGCTCGTCATCGCGCAGTGCAAGGCCGGCGTCATCGGGGCGTTTCCATCGCTGAACGCGCGGCCCGAACCCGCGCTCGACGCGTGGCTGGACCGCATCGAGGACGAGCTCGCGCAGCACGACGAGCGCCATCCCGATGCGCCGTCCGCTCCGTTCGCCGTGAACCTGATCGTCCACAAGTCCAACCCGCGCCTGATGCACGATCTCGACGCGTGCGTGCGCCACAAGGTCAAGATCGTCATCACATCGCTCGGCGCGCGCCCCGACGTCAACGAAGCCGTCCATTCGTACGGCGGCGTCGTGCTGCACGACGTCATTAACGTCGCGTTCGCGCGCAAAGCGATCGAAAAAGGCGCGGACGGGCTGATCGCGGTCGCCGCGGGTGCGGGCGGGCACGCCGGGACCTGGTCGCCGTTCGCGCTGGTGCAAGAGATCCGCGCCTGGTTCGACGGACCGCTCGCACTGTCGGGCGCCATCGCGAACGGCCGCGCGGTGCTCGCGGCGCGCGCGATGGGGGCGGACTTCGGGTACGTCGGCTCGGCGTTCATCGCGACGCGCGAAGCGCACGCCGACGACGCCTACAAGCAGAGCATCGTCGACTCGAGCGCGCACGACATCGTCTACACGAACCTCTTCACCGGCGTGCACGGCAACTATCTGCGCGCGTCGATCGAGCAGGCCGGACTCGACCCCGATAACCTGCCCGAAAGCGATCCCTCCAAGATGAGCTTCGCCTCGGAGAAGACGAAGGCGTGGCGCGACATCTGGGGCTCGGGCCAGGGCATCGGTGCCGTCACGCACATTCCGTCGGCGGGCGAGCTCGTGGAGCGTCTCGCGCGTGAATACCGCGCGGCACTCGGCGCGCTCGCGTCGGAACGCGCCGAATCGCCCGCGGTCTCGCGCTAAGGCCGCGCGCGGACGATCGCGAGCCAGTTCTCGATCGTCATCACCGATTCGTCATGTTGATTGAGTACTTCGACGTCGAACGTGAGTGTGCCGCGGTCCGGTTTGCTGGCCGAACGGCGGTTGGCGACGACGCGCGCGCGCACGCGCAGGACGTCGCCGGGGCGCACCGGGACCTTCCAGCGAACCGGTCCGAGGCCCGGCGAACCCAAGCTCGTCTCGCCGTCGATGAACTTCTCGACGAGAACGCTCATCATCATCGCGCACGTGTGCCATCCGCTCGCGATCAACCCGCCGTACGGCCACGTTTTCGCGACCTCGGGATCGGTGTGAAACGGCTGCGGGTCGTAGCGCCGTGCGAAATCGACGATCTCGTCCGCGGTGACGCGCACCGCGCCGACTTCGGCTTGCGTTCCCGCGGGATAGTCTTCCAGATAGCGCGGCATGGCGCGCAGTACGGCGTACCGCGGCGCTCGTCCCGCGAGCGGGCGTGCGGCCGTTATCGGCCGCGCGCGACCGTACTTTAGCGAACGGCCGCGATCGAAACGAAAATCGTGCCGGCGGGTATTTGAGAAGGTGATGCTCCAGGTAAACCGCCCGGCGGTCGGGAAGCGAGCGACTCGTCGCGGTTCTCCGCCGACGGAGAGTGCGACGATCGACAATCGACAGACGTCGACGAGGAGACAGGTTGGCCGTTAACGCCGAGTCCTTCGTGCCGAATTGGGAGCTGACGCAGCTCCTGGACATCTTCCCCCTTCCGATCCGCCAAGCGCTCGTCCGTCTCCCGAAGATCGACCAGGTCATCGAAGTGGTGCTCGACCTGGGCCGTCCGCCCGAAGCACGCTTCGACGACGACTTCGTGTTCCTGAGCGACACGGCGGTCACGTCGGAAGACATCGCGCACGTCACGTCGCGGCTGTCGCCGTTCGGCGGGGACAACCGCGCGGGCATCGAGCAGACGCTGCATCGCATCAGCGCGATCCGCAACCGCACCGGACGCATCGTCGGCCTCACGTGCCGCGTCGGCCGCGCCGTGTACGGCACGATCGACATCGTGCTCGACGTCGTGCGCAGCGGCAAGTCGATCTGTCTGCTCGGGCGCCCGGGCGTCGGTAAGACGACGATGCTGCGTGAGTGCGCGCGCGTGCTCGCGGAAGACCGCAAGCGCGTGGTGATCGTCGACACGTCGAATGAGATCGCCGGCGACGGCGACGTTCCCCACGCCGGCATCGGCCACTCGCGACGCATGCCGGTCACGGATCCGCACCTGCAGCACAACGTCATGATCGAAGCGGTCGAGAACCACATGCCGCAGGTGATCGTCATCGACGAGATCGGTACCGAAGCCGAGGCGTTCGCCGCGCGCACGATCGCCGAACGCGGCGTGCAGCTCATCGGGACCGCGCACGGCCAGACGCTCGAGAACCTGTTGATGAACCCGACGCTGTCGGACTTGCTCGGCGGGATCAGCGCGGTGACGCTCTCGGACGAGGAAGCTCGCCGCCGCGGCACGCGCAAGACGGTGCTCGAGCGCAAACAGCCGCCGACGTTCGACGTTCTCGTCGAGATTCAAGACCGCGACCGCCTCGCGATCCATCAGAACGTCGGCGAAGTGGTCGACGCGCTGCTGCGCGGATACCAGCCGCAGCCGGAGGTGCGTCAGCGCACCGTCGGCGGCACGATCGACATCGTGCAGCAAGCGAACCCCGAGGCGATCGCGCAGGACAAGGTGCGCGAGCTGCGCGTGCAGCCGCGCGACGACGATGCGGCGCTCTTCGGGGCCGCAGGCGAAGCGGTGCCCGACGACGCCAAGCCGCTGATGATTTTCCCCTACGGCGTGTCGCGCAACAAGATCGAGCGCGCGGTGCACAACCTGCGCGTGCATGCGTCCATCGCGCGCAAGTGGGACGACGCCGACGTCGTGCTGACGATGAAGTCGCTCGAGCGCAAGGAGTCCGAGCGCCTCAAGCAGATCGCCGCCGAGAACGTGCCGATCTACTCGATCAAGACGAACACGACCACGCAGATCCAGAACGCGCTCAAGGACGTGTTCAACCTGCCGTCGATCGACGTCGAGGAGATCGCGATGCGCGAAGCCGAGGAGGCCGTCTACCAGGTGCTCCTGGATTCACGCGCGATCGAGCTGAGCCCGCAGACGTCGTACATTCGGCGCATGCAGCACCAGCTCGCCGAGCGCTACCGTCTGCAGTCCCGGTCGACCGGTCTCGAGCCGAACCGCCGGGTGCGCATCTTCAAGGGCACGGAACTGTAGTGGCTTCGCGCTGACGCGCGAAGCCGTCGCGTTCGCGCCCGTGCGCGCGAGCCGCCGTCGAGCGCTCAGTGCAGGAGGCGGACGTTCTCCGCGTCGTCGATCGTCAGCGTCGTGTCGAACGAGAGCACGTCGCCGTCGTTGACCCTGCGGCTGTGGACCTCTACTTCGAACGTGGCGTTGGACTTCGCCACGCAGGTCGTGATCCGCAGCAGCGGGTTCTTGGCGTCGCTTCCCGGGGCGAGGCGGCCCGCCCGCACGAGCGCGTCGACGACGCGCTCTTGGATGCGCAGCGGGAGCATCCGGTATGCGTCGTCGTCGCTGCCGGCTTTCGCCATCAGCTCTGCAGCGGCGCGGTTGGGTGCGGCTCCGCGGTTGCGGCAGAACCGCACGACGGTGTCCCAGTCGTCCGCGGCGATCGCTTCGAAGACCGTCGCGACGAGGTTCCAGCGGATGCCTTCGCGCTCGACCGGAGCGTGGCGCACGATGCGAAGGCGCGCGCGCACCGGCTTGGGGGCGACGTCGATCGTCACGTCGAGGTGCCGTCCGGGCGGCAGCGCCTGCGTCGCGAAGAGCAAGCCTTTCTCGCTGATCTCCAGGCCGCGGCTGGGCACCGACTTGCCGTCCTGCTCCCACGAGACCGTGTAGCGTCTGCGAATGCGCGCGGCGCCGCGGCGGTCCGCTTTGCCGGCCCCCAAGCGCCTCACCAAGTCGTTGAGCATCGTGCCTCCGCGATGGCAGCCGCGCCGCGAGCGCGAAGAGCGACCGGTGCTCGTTACGTTTGAAGGAATCGAGGCCGCCGGAAAGTCGACGCTGATCGCCGCGCTGGCTGACGACCTTATGAGCCGCGGCAACTCCGTCCTGGTGACCAGAGAACCGGGAGGCACCCCCTTGGGCGATTCTTTACGAGCACTTTTCCTTGACCCGGCGTTTGCGGTCGATCCGATCGCCGAGATCATGCTGCTGAACGCATCGCGCGCGCAGCTCGTGGCCGACGTGATCGCCCCGGCGCTCAAGGCGCGAACCGTCGTGCTGTGCGACCGGTTCTTCGACGCGACGGTCGCCTATCAGGGCTTCGGGCGCGGTCTGGACGTCGACGTCCTGCTCGAAATCTGCCTGGTCGCGACCCACCGGATCGCTCCGGACCTCACGTTCCTGATCGACATTCCGGTCGAGGTCTCGCGCGAGCGCGTTCGCGCGCGCGGCTGCGCCGACCGCCTCGAACGCGAGGGCGACGGGTTCCACGCCGACGTGCGGCGCGGGTATCTCGCGCTCGCGCAGCGGTTCTCCAACCGCTTCGCGGTGCTCGACGGAACGCGGCCGCCCGACGCGCTGTTCGCTGCGGCGCGCGCGGAGCTCGAGCGCCGGCGGAGCGCCGCGCCGCTGTGATCGACGGAACGTTCGACGTCGTCGGTGCCGCGGGGCCGCGCGTGCTGTTCGAGCACCTCACGCTCGCGACGCTCTCGCACGGCTACCTGTTCACGGGGCCGGCGGGCGTCGGGAAGAAGACGTTCGCACGCGCGCTCGCATGGTCGCTGCTCTGCGTCACGCCCAAGCGCACGCTCTTGGGCTGGTGCGGACGGTGCACCGGGTGCACGCACGTCGTCGCCGGGACGCACCCCGATCTCTACCTGGCCGAAGGACAGCTCAAGATCGGCGACCGCGAGGGCGGCGGCTTTCACGAAAGCGACGAGATGACGGCGCGCGATCTCGTGCGTCAGCTCTCGATGCACTCGTATGCGGGCGGCAAGCGCATCTTCATCCTCGGCGACGCCGACTTCACGCGCGAGGCGGCCAACGCGCTGCTCAAGTTCTTCGAAGAGCCGCCCGCCGGCGTCGTGCTGATCGTGACGACGAGCGCCGCGGGCCGCGTCTTGCCGACGATCCGCTCGCGGCTCGTCGAGGTCGCATTTCCGCTGCTTTCGGACGGCGAGGTCGAAACGGTGCTCGAGCGCAAGGGCATCGCCGCGGCGGACGCGCGCCGCGCCGCCGAGATCGCGAACGGAAGCGCGACTCGTGCGCTCGCCTATCTCGACGGCAGCGAAGGCGCGACGCGTGACGCCGCGGTGGAGTGGTTCTTCGCGGCGGTGAGCGGCGACGAAGCGGACGCGACGGCGTGGGCCACGCGCCCGACGCTGGACGCGGGCTTGGAGACCGTGAAGACGCTCGCCCGCGACTGGATCGCGCTGAGCCTGCACGGGTCGGCGCCGCTGCTCGCGCGCGACCAGCGAGCCCGGCTCGCCGCGTTGCCGTCACGGGAGCCCGCGGCATTCGCGCGGCTGCTCGCGGCGCTCGGCGACGCCGAGCGCGTCGCGCGCACGAACGTCAGCCCGCCGCTGGTCGCCGACCTGGTCCGCATGGCGCTCGCACCGTCGTCGCGCTGACGCGCGCCCGGGCGCTCAGCGCCCGAACGCGCGGTCCGTGTACGTTTTCGTGATGATGGCCGCGATGTAGCTGAGCGCGATCGCCTGGCACACCGCCGCGATGAGCGAGAGCAGCATCGGCGTCGATGCCGCGTACGGCGCCACCCACTCCATCACGCGGATCGGCACGATCATCGCGACGACGACGAAGACCACGAGAGAGACGATCGCGGCGATGGCCGCGACGAGCGGCGAGGAGCGCACGCGATCGATCGACGCCTGGATCGCCGCGCCACCCGGGACGCCGCCGACTGCCGCGGCGGGTAGTGTCCAGATCAAGAAGTAGAACACGACCGCGGCGAGGATCAGCGCGAGCGCGCCGACCAGCATGCCGACGTACTGCGCCACGAACATCAGGAGCGTGAAGCCGATCGCCGCCATGAGGATGTCGGAGCCGCGCCGCCGCGCTTCTTCCCACCCGCGGTCGAACGAGGCGCGTCCGTGCCGCCACGCATCGTCGGCCATGATGCACGCCGCTCCCACCCCGAACATCTGCAGCAGCAGCACGATCAGCGACGCGAACCCGCCGGTCGCGTAGGCGAACATGCCGCCGCCGTACGGCGACATCAGCTGCCCGATCAGCACGCCGATGACCGCCATGAGCAGCGGCACCACGATGATGCTCGGGTTGCGCAGCAGCAGCGGGACCGCCCGGGCGTAGACGCTTAGGTCGGCACCGGCGAGCGGCGCGCGCCGCACGTCAGGCGCGCGCGCCGGCGAGCGCGCTGCCGCACGAGCACGTCCGCTCGGCCGGCATCGTTCTCGATGATCTTGAAGATCGCACCCTTCACGCGCTCGTTGTTGCTCGCGAACACCTGCATCACTTCGTGGTGCGAGACCGGCTGGACGCCCGCAACGCCCTCGAGGCCGACGTCGTAGTCGGTGATCAGCGAGATGTTCACGTAGCACATCTCGAGCTCGCGCGCGAGGTACGACTCGGGGTAGTTGGTCATGTTGATGACCTCCCAGCCCAGACTGCTGAACCACTTCGACTCCGCGCGCGTCGAGAAACGCGGCCCTTGGATCACGACGATCGTGCCGTGGTCGTGCGTGTCGATCCCAAGGCCGCGCAATGCATCGGCCGCGATCGGCCGCATCTGCGGGCAGTACGGGTCCGCGAACGAGACGTGCGTGGTGACAGGACCGTCGTAGAACGTGTCCTTGCGGCCGGTCGTGCGGTCGACGATCTGATCGGCGACGACCATCGAGCCGGGCTTCACGTGCGCCTGCAGCGATCCGCACGCGGTCGGACCAATGATGCGCGTGACGCCCAGCGCCTTCATGGCGTACGCGTTCGCGCGATAGTTGATCGACTGGGGCGGATAGCGGTGATCCTTGCCGTGGCGCGGCAGGAACGCCACCTTCTTGCCGGCGATGTCGCCGAGCGCGATCTTGTCCGACGGAAGCCCGTACGGCGTCTCGACCCAAACTTCGCGCGGGTTTTCGATCAGCGAGTAGAAGCCCGACCCGCCGTAGACGCCGATCTCGGCGCGCTCATCCGTTTCCATTGCGCGCCCTTAGTAAGACGCGACAAGCGGAAAGTCCGCCTGCCCACATCGACTTCGCGCGCGGCCTCGGGGAATGTCGCCTCGTCGCACCGCAGCCGCGCGCGGAGACACGGGGGCCCCACGCTCCGCGTGGGGGGCGCGCAGCCGGAGGCGGAGCGCCGTGCAACCAGTCGGATTTCATGGACTAGAGCTTGCACTCTAGTCCATGAAATCCGACGGTTTGAGCTCGTCGATGAACTTCTTGAACTTCTGACCGTCCTCGGGGTCGCCCGCTTTGTCGGGAACGGTCTCCTCGAGTGCGATCTTGTCGCTCACGAAGATCGGCGCTTGCATGCGCAGCGCGAGCGCGATGCTGTCGGACGGCCGGGCGTCGATCTCCTGGACCTCGCCGTTCGTGCGCACGATGAGCTTGGCGAAGAACGTCGAGTCCTTGATGTCGTGGATGACGATCTGCTCGAGCTTGGCGGACAGCGTCTCGAGCAGCGTGCGCATCAGGTCGTGCGAAAGCGGGCGCGGCACGGCGGTGCCTTCGAGCGCCAGCGCGATCGCGGTGGCCTCGAAGGGTCCAATCAGGATGGGGAGGTAGCGCTTGCCTTCGAGATCCTTGAGGATGACGACGGGGTCGTGCGTGAGGAGATCGATCCCCAGCTTGTCGACCTTCATCTGCCTCATCGCCGTGTACTCCGGGAGCTTCAGGGCTATCTCCTCCGGCGCGCGAACCGCACCGCGCGCAGAGGCGAATCCTACGGTTCCGCGTACCCTGCCGAACCGTGGCATTGTCGTGCGGCATCGTCGGGCTCCCGAACGTCGGAAAGTCGACCATCTTCAACGCGCTGACGCGCTCGGCGCAGGCGCTCGCGGCGAACTACCCGTTCGCGACCATCGAGCCGAACATCGGCGAGGTGCCGGTGCCGGACCCTCGCCTCGGAGTCCTGGCCGACTTGAGCCGTTCCGAAAAGATCGTGCCGGCCACGATGCGCTTCGTCGACATCGCCGGGCTCGTGCGCGGCGCGGCGAGCGGGCAAGGCCTGGGAAACGCGTTTCTCTCGCACATCCGCGAGACGGACGCGATCGCCATGGTCGTGCGGGCGTTCTCCGACGACAACGTCACGCACGTCGAGGGCGATCCGGACCCGCTGCGCGACATCGAGATCATCGACATCGAGATGTCGCTCGCCGACCTCGCGACGCTCGCGAAGCGCCGCGACCGACTGGCCCGCGAGGTGCGCGCGAACCCCAAGGAAGCGCCGAAGTTAGAGGCGCTGGACCGCCTGATCGCGGCGCTGGAAGCCGGCAAGCCGGCGCGCGCGTTCCCTGCGGACTCGCCGGAGGCCGAGTTCGCGCGCGAGTCGTTCCTGCTCACGGCTAAACCGATGCTCTACGTCGCGAACGTCGACGAAGCGCAGATCACGCAGCCGGGACCGATGGCGCGGGCGGTGTTCGAGCACGCGGCGCGCGAGAAGAGCCGCGCGATCGCGTTCAACGGCAAGATCGAGTCCGAGTTCGCCGGGATGAGCGACGACGACGTCGCGATGTTCCGCGCCGACTACGGCATCACGTCCGGCGGGCTCGACCGTTTGATCGTCGAGGCCTACGACTTGCTCGGCCTGATGACGTTCCTGACCACGGGTGAGAAGGAGACCCGCGCGTGGACCATCGCCAAGGGGACGCGCGCGCCGCAAGCCGCGGGCAAGATTCACACCGACATCGAGCGCGGCTTCATCCGCGCCGAGATCGTCTCGTACGAGGACTACGTCACGTACAAGACGATGGACGCGATTCGTTCCGCCGGCAAGCTGCGGTCCGAGGGCAAAGAGTACGTCATGCAGGAAGGCGACGTCGTCGAGTTCCGCTTCAACGTGTAGGACGGCGGCCGCCGCCGCGAACGGCGGCGCTTTGCGCTAGGTCGTCGTGGGCGGAACGCCCGGAGGCGGAATCGCGGTGCCGGATGCGGTCGTTCCCGGCGGCGTGTAGGCGCCCGGAGACGCGTACGTCATACCCGACGGCGGATATCCGCCGCCCGCTCCGGCGAGCTGCGCGCGCAGCGCTTTGACCTCGCGCTGAATGGGCCACTCGGTGAAGACCAGGATGATCATGATGATCAGCGGCCCGACGCCGGGGATGAGCACCAGAAGCGAGAGCCACGGGTTGAGCCCGGCTCGCTTGAGGATGACGAAGTAGATGATGATCGAGATGAGGACGACCACCAGCGACGCGATCAGGAGCGCGCCCGACATCGCTGCGATCGCCGCCATCGCGCCTGCACCCGAGGTGTCGGACGTCGTCGTGGTCGTCTGTGCAAGGAGGTTCATCCGGCGGGGTTTGCCCCATGCAAGCGAGCGCACCTGCGTCGGCCGGGAACCGAAGCTGGCGATTCGAATTCGCCAAATGGAGCGTCCGGAGCCAGGGAACTGCGTCGAATGTCCTAAAGGTGCCGGACGGCGTAGGAGGCCAGGTTTCCTCATGTCGACAGCCGTACCGGGCACGACCGCAGTCCGCGAGGTCAGCGTCTTCGGCGACGCGATCGCGTATTTCAACGAAGCGGCCGCGCTGCTCAACCTCGACCCCGGGATCAAAGCGATCCTCACGCACCCGTCCCGGCAGATCATCTTCTCGATCCCGTTCCAGCGCGACAACGGCGGGATCGAGGTCTACACCGGGTACCGCGTGCAGTACAACTTCGCGCGCGGGCCGGCCAAGGGCGGGATCCGCTTCCATCCCGGCGTCACGCTGGACGAGGTCACGGCGCTCGCGTTCTGGATGACGTGGAAGTGCGCCGTCGTCGACCTGCCGTTCGGCGGCGGCAAAGGCGGCGTCACGTGCGATCCCAGCACGCTGTCGATGTCGGAGATCGAGCGCATCACGCGCCGCTACGCTGCGGAGCTCGTCGAGGTGATCGGGCCCGACAAAGACGTGCCGGCGCCGGACGTCAACACGACGCCCCAGCACATGGCGTGGATCATGGACACGTTCTCGATGCACGTTCGCCAGAACACGCCCGGCGTCGTCACCGGCAAGCCGCTCGAGATCGGCGGGTCGCGCGGGCGCGTCGAAGCGACGGGCCGCGGCGTCTCGATCGTCGCGCTCGACGAGATGGCGCGGCTGGGCATCGATCCCAAAGGCGCGCGCGTCATCGTGCAGGGCTTCGGCAACGTCGGCAGCATCGCCGCGAAGATGTTCCAGGACGCGGGCTGCACGATCATCGGCATCTCCGACGTCACCGGCGCGTACGTGAACACCGGCGGCATCGACGTCGCGTCCGCGATGGCGTACGCGCAAGAGCATCACTCCCTCGACGGCTATCGCGGCGGCGACAAGATGTCGAACCACGCGATGCTCGAGGTCGAGTGCGACGTGCTCGTTCCCGCCGCGCTCGAGAAGGTGCTGCACGCCGACAACGCGCCGCGCATCAAGGCGAAGCTGATCGTCGAAGGAGCCAACGGGCCGACCACGCCCGAAGCCGACCACATCTTCGCGAAGAACGGCATCGTCGTGATTCCGGACATCGTCGCGAACGCCGGCGGCGTGACCGTCTCGTACTTCGAGTGGGTGCAGGACCGTCAGGGCTACTTCTGGCGCGAGTCCGAGGTCAACGAGCGGCTCAAAGAGGTGCTGCTCGACAACTTCACCGCGCTGCGCGGCATCGCCCAGTCGCGCTGGATCACGTATCGCACCGCCGCGTACATGATCGCGATCGACCGCGTCGTGAAGTCGCTCAAACTTCGCGGGTGTCTACGCGTAGGGCGCTGGTGGCGTAGTCGCGGGAACGGCGCGCGGTACCCCGGCCGGGGACGCCTCACGTCGCGCCGTCCTGGCGCGCCGTCAGGCTCCGCGCTCCGCGCGCCGCGCCAGTCCTGGCGCGTCGGGCTCCGCGAGGCCCCGCTGGGGTGCCGCGCCGCCGTTCCCGCGACATGGGCAGGTGTGCGTGCGCTGCGATGCTCGGAGTTCTCGCTGGGGTGGGCGCGAGTGCCCGCGCAGCCGCTGGTCGGCGCTACTCCACCCAGCGCTCGGACCAGGAGCCGATCGTGCAGATGATCTCGGAGAGGCTGCGGCCGCAGTCCGTCAGGGCGTAGGTGACGCGGACCGGGCGGTCGGTGCTGACCGTGCGCGTGACGAGCCCTTCGCGCTCGAACTCCCGCAGGCGCTCGGTGAGCAGGCGGTCGGAAAGGTTCGGGACGGCGCTCATGATCTCGTTGAAGCGGGCGGGGCCGTTCACCAGCACGCGCAGGATCGCGCCGATCCAGCGGCGGCCGATCAGCTCGATCGCGTACTGGAAGCGAGGGCAGAACGCGCTTTGCTGCTCGTCGGCCGGGTGCAGGACGGGGGCGATGGGCTCGCTGCGGAGTTGCATGTTCATTAGTAGGCTACTTGACGTAAGTATAGCACGGTGATAGGATGGCGTCACCTACTCTTCGTAAGTAAAGAACGAAAGCAAAGCAATGGATATCGCGCTCCTCATCCTTCGACTCGTGGTCGGGCTCGGCGTTCGTCGCGCACGGCTCGCAGAAGCTCTTCGGCTGGTTCGGCGGCTACGGCCTGGCCGGTACCGGCGGGTTCTTCGAATCGATCGGCTTCCGGCCGGGCAAGCTCTTCGCGGGTGCGGCGGGTGCAAGCGAGTTCGCCGGCGGTCTCTTGATCGCGCTCGGCCTCGGCGGCCCGATCGGCCCGGCGCTCCTGATCGCCACGATGGTCGTCGCCGCGATCACGGTCCACGCCGCCAACGGCTTCTTCGCCCCGACGGGCTACGAGCTCAACGCGGTCTATACTGCCGCCGCGGTGGCGCTCGCGCTGACCGGCTTCGGCGCGCTCGCGGTCGACGCGGCGATCGGGTCGGCCGTGTGGACGCCCGCCATCGACTGGATCGTCGTCGGCGTCGGCGCGCTGGCCGGCCTGCTCAACGTCGCGGCGCGGCGCAAGCCCGCCGCCGCCGAGGCCACGCAGGCCTAGACCCGGCGGTCGAGCTCCTGCACCTCGGAACTGCGCATCGGCGGGACCACTTGCTCCATCGAGGGCTCCTGCGTCTCGCCGTCGGTGCCTTCCCAAGCGGCGAAGCCGCCGCTCAGGGTGCGGACGTCGCCGAAGCCGTTCGCGCGAAGCTTCTCGGCGATCTGGGCGGTCAGGTCGCCGCGGCCGTTCTCATCGTAGAGCACGACGGGCTTGTCCGGCGCGATCGGGATGGCGAGGTGGTCGGGCGTGAGCAGATCGTGCGGCCGGTAGCGCACCGCGCCGCGAATCTCGCGGTGGCCGGCGTGCTTGCCGACGTTCAGGATCGTCGCGCCCTCGGCCGCGAGCGTGCGCAGTTCTTCGACGGTCGTCTCCATCGCAGCGTACGTACCCGCACGGGCGCTGCTTCTTACGAGCGGGGGCCGTCCTCGGCCGCCGCGGTGCGCACGGCGGTGCGTGCGCCGCGCAATCGGAGACCGCTCGCGACGGTCGCGATCGCCGCGCAGCCGCACGCGATCCACAGCACCGCGGGCGCCGCGCGCATCACGGCGTCGTGCGGTGCCGACCCGGCGGCGACGGACGCGCCGAAGAATCCGAACACGATCGCGACGATCGTCGTCCCCACCGTCTGGCCGCCGACGCGCAGCGACGCGAGGATGCCGGACGCGCTCGCGGTCTTCGCGCGCGGTGCGCTGCCGATCAGCTCGCGGTTGTTCGGCGACTGGAAGAATCCGAATCCGAGGCCGCAGACGATGCCGTGCAGGATGATCTGCGCGCCGCTGGGGTTGGGCGGCATCGCCGCGTAGAGGCCGAGGCCGGTCGCGAAGACGCCGAGGCCGATCGTCGCGAGGATGCCCACCGGGACGCGGTCCGCGAGCCGGCCGGCGACGGGCGCGACGATCGCGATCGCGAGCGGCCACGACGTCAGCAGCAGCCCGGACTCGAGCGGTGTGCGGCCGAGCGCGACCTGGAAGTAGAACGGCAGCGCGACATACGCCAGACCTTGCGCGCTGAACGTCGAGAACGACGTTGCCGCGGCGAACGAGAACGTGCGGATGCGGAACAGGTCGAGCGCGATCATGGGTGCGCGCAGCGTGAATTGGCGTCGCACGAACCAGACGCTGGCGCCGGCTCCGGCGGCCACCCGCAGCGCAACCGTCCACGCCGGCTCGTGGCGTCCGAACGCGTCGACGCCCCAGATCAGCAGCGAGAAGCCGAGCGCGCTCGTCACCACGCTCGGCATGTCGAGCCAGCCGCGGTTGCGCGGCTCGCGCGGCAGCGAACGGTTCATCGCGATGCTTACGAGCCCCAGCGGCACGTTGATCGCGAATAGCCACGGCCACGGGAGCGCCGCAAGGATCAGCCCGCCGAGCGTCGGCCCGGCAGCGGAGCTCGTCGCGACGACGAGCGAATTCAAGCCGAGCGCGCGGCCGAGCTGCTTGCGCGGAAAGATGTCGCGGAGGATCGCCGGCGAGAGTGCCATGACGGCGGACGCGCCGAGTCCCTGAAACGTGCGAGCGGCGA
Organism: Vulcanimicrobiota bacterium; assembly: GCA_963818845.1. Lineage (GTDB taxonomy): Bacteria > Vulcanimicrobiota > Vulcanimicrobiia > Vulcanimicrobiales > Vulcanimicrobiaceae > Vulcanimicrobium. Next base: position 984,688 of record CAWFTO010000004.1, read on the forward strand.
TCAGCTCCGGCAACGAGCGCGCAAGCGCGCACGCGAGCGAACCGACGACGAAGATCGCGACGCCCGCGCGGTACACCCGCGCCGCACCGCGCAACTGCCCGAGGGCGGCGAAGGACAGCAGCGACGCCGTGATCGCGAGCTGGAATCCGTTCACGACCCAGATCGATTCCGCCGGCGAAGCGTGCAGGTCGTGCGCGATCGTCGGCAGCGCGATGTTCGCGATCGTTCCGTCGAGCACGGACATTGCCACGACGATTGCCAGCGTGAGGTAGGCGACGCGCCGCCGGGGCAGCGGCAGTCCGTCCTGGACGTCGTCCGGTGTGGTCACTCCTGGGTTCGTACCCGCCTACGCGCCTTGAACGTAGAGTGTTGCGGTCGTCTTGTTGACGCTGTCGGTGAAGGTAAAGGCGGCGGTCTGTGGATACGTGCAGGCCGGGTCGGCGCTGACCGTCACGGTGAACACGTAGTTGCCGACCGAGGGCGAGATGGTGATGCACGTGCTGCCGGCCGGGTTGGCAATCTCGCTGGTCGAGTACGTGCCGTTGTAGATGTCTTCGGTGACGTGAAACGACGTCGACGTCCCGTGCGAGATCACGAGCGGGGATGAAGCCGACGTCGTGATCGGGCCCTGCCCGAACGGCGCGATCTGGATCGGCCCCATCGGGGCGAACGACGGGTTCGAATTTCCGCCGCCGGCCCCGCACGCTGCGAGCGCGCAAGCGGCGAACGCCGTGGCGAGCAAAGCGCGCGCCCTCACGAGCGTGCCTCGAGCGAGGTGATGCGCACGTCGTGGCCGTCCAGGCGCTCTTCCATGCGATCGAAGCGCCGTTCCATCGCATCGAAGCGCCTGTCGAACCGCTGGTCCATCTCATCGAAGCGCCGGTTAAAGCGCTGCTCCATCTCGGCGAAGCGCCGGTTCATCTCGGCGCGCATGGCATCGAAGCCGTTCGCCATCGTTTCGGAAAGGCTGCGGAACCCTTCGAGGATCGTTTCGTCGGTCACGCCACCATCAGACGCCATGATCGTTACGGCCGCGTGTCCGTCAGATGAACGCTTGTTCGGCGTGATACGAGCTCCGCGAGAGCGGGCTCGAGACGACCTGGACGAAGCCCTTGGCATCGCCCACAGCTTTGAGCCGCGCGAACTTCTCGGGACTGACGAACTCCTCGACCGGAAGATGGCGCTTCGTCGGCTGCAGGTACTGACCCATCGTGAAGATGTCGACGCCGATCGCGCGCGCGTCGTCCATCGCCTGGGATACCTCGTCCTCGGTCTCACCGAGCCCGAGCATCAGCGACGTCTTCGTGTACGTCACCTTGCCGGAGGCTTTCGCGTGCTCGAGCACGCGCAGCGATTGCCGGTAGTTCGCACGGCGGTCGCGCACGGTCGCCTGCAGCCGTTCGACCGTCTCGAGGTTGTGCGCGAGTACTTCCGGGCGCGCTTCGAGCACGATGTCCAGTGCCGCGAGATCGCCGGCGAAGTCGCCGGTGAGGCACTCGACCTTCGCGCCGGGCGACTTCTTGTGAATCGCGCGCACCGTGTTCGCGAAGATGGCCGCGCCGCCGTCGGCGAGGTCGTCACGGTCGACGGCGGTCAGCACGAGGTACTGCCAGTCCAGCTGCGCAACCGCCTCGGCGACGCGCTTGGGCTCCAGCCAGTCGACCTCGCCCTTCGGCGAGCCCGTCTTCACGTTGCAGAAGTGGCAACCGCGCGTGCACGTGTCGCCGAGGATCATGATCGTCGCCGTGCCGGCGCCCCAGCACTCGCCGATGTTCGGGCACATCGCCTCTTGGCACACGGTGTGCAGATCGAGCCGGCGCACTTCGGAGAGCACGTGCTCGTACGACTCGCCGCTCGGCAGCCGAACCTTGAGCCACGGCGGCTTGCGGAGCCGCGGCGTACCGGACGGCTCGGGGCCGGGCGTGATGAGATCGATGGTGTTCATGCGGAGGCTCCGACGCCGTTCGACGGAAACGGCAGCGGCGCCCCCGGAGGAACGGTTTCGCGTGCGAACTCGACGCCGAAACCGCCCTCGAGCGCGTCGACCAGCGCGTCGCGCGCCTCCGCCCACGAGACCGTTCGGCCGGTCTGCGCGGTCATCGAGGTGATGCCGAACTGCGGCGTGCCGCACGGCGTGATCAGCGCGTCGTAGTCGAGCGCCGTACACGCATTGAGCGCGAGCCCGTGCATGGTCGTCATGCGCTTGACCGCGAGGCCGATCGCGCAGATCGCGTCGTCACCGACGTACACGCCGCGGTGCTCGCTCCGCGGCTGCGCGTCGATCCCGAACCGGTATAGCGCGCCGCAGACGGCCGTCTCGAGCGCGCTGACCACCGGAACGACTTCGCGAAAGCGCTCGAGCCGCCGGATCGGATAGACCACCACTTGGCCGGGACCGTGGTACGTGACGTCGCCACCGCGCTCGATCTCGACGACGTCGACGCCGCGTGCCTCCAGCAGCGCGCGCGGCAAAAGGACGTTGGCCGCTTTGGCGTTCCGGCCGAGCGTGACGACCGGTTCGTGCTCCACGACGATCCAGGTGTCCGGCTCACGCCCGTCGGCGACGGCGGCATGCAGGGCGCGCTGGAGCTCCAGCACCGGCCGGTACGGCCGCCGGCCGAGATCCAGCAAGCGCACGCGAGGAGACATCGGGCACCATGACCGCTCGGGCAGCCGCGTCGGTTGCCCCGCACGAAGCGATGCGTGCGGTCACACGCCGGCGGGCTCTTTTTTCGCCGGCTGCTTGGCGTTGACGATGTGGATCGCTTTGCCGTGCATGAATTCGGCCGTGTCCATGATCGACTCGGTGAGCGTCGGATGCGGGTGGATCGAGAGACCGATGTCCTCGACCGTCGCGCCCATCTCGAGCGCGATCACGCCTTCGCCGATCAGCGACTCGGCTTGCGGCGCGACGATGTGCATGCCGAGCAGCAGGTCGCTCTTCGCGTCGCCGATCAGCTTGATCAGGCCGTCGGTCTCGTTCATCGTGCGCGCGCGGCCCGACGCGATGAGGTTCATCTTGCCGACGCGCACGTCGTAGCCGGCGGCCTTCGCTTCTTCCTCGGACAGGCCGATCGTCGCGACCTCGGGATCGGTGTAGACGCAGTTCGGGATGGCGACGGGATCGAACGCGCTCGCGCGGTCGCCGGCGATCACCTCCGCGGCGACGACGCCCTCCTTCATCGCCTTGTGCGCGAGCATCGGTGCGCCGGTGATGTCGCCGATCGCCCAGATGCCGTCGACCTTGGTGCGGCGCTGCGCGTCGACGTCGAGGAAGCCTTTGTCGTTCGTCTGCAGACCGGCCGCGGCGAGGTTGAGCGTGTCGGTGACGGGCCGGCGTCCGACGGCGACGAGCACCTGGTCGAACTCACGCGTCTCGGGCTTGCCGTTCGTGAACTCGCCGTTGATCGTCACTTTCGCGGCTTGCGGTCCGGTCTTCTCGATCGTCTCGACCTTGGTGTTCAGCGCGATCTCGATGCCTTGCTTCTTGAGGATGCGCCCGAGCGTCTTGGATATCTCGAGGTCGGTTCCGGTGAGCAGCTGCGGCATCGCCTCGACGACGAGGACCTTCGCGCCCATGCGCGTGTAGACGGTGGCGAACTCCAGGCCGATCACGCCGCCGCCGACGATCAGCATGCTTTTGGGGATGCGCTTGATGCGCACGGCGTCGTCGCTGTTGATGATCGTGTCGCCGTCGTGCGGCCACGCTTTCACGTCGATCGGCGCCGAGCCGGTCGCGATCACGATCGCCGCCGCGGTGTACTCGTCGGTACTGCCGTCGCGCTTCTTGAGCGTGACCGTGTTCTTCGACGTGAAGGAGGCGTCGCCGTATGCGAACTCGACGTTGTTCGCTTTGAACAGCTGGTTGACGCCGCCGACGTTCGCCTTGACGACCTTGTCGGCGAAGGACGCGACGCCCTCACGGTCGACCTCGGCCTTGGGCACCTTCAAACCGAGCGCGCCCGCGTGCTCGATCTGGCGCGAGATCTCGCCGACGTGCAGCAGCGCTTTCGTCGGGATGCAACCCCAGTTCAGACAGACGCCGCCGACCTCGTCCCGGTCGAAGCACACGACCTTTTTCCCGAGCTGTCCGAGCCGGATCGCGGCGTGATAGCCGCCGGGCCCGGCGCCAATGACGAGTGCGTCTACCGTGTTCGATGCCATCGCGGCGTCTTCGCGCCCCGTCGCGGGAGCCCCCGGCCGGACTGCTCGGCCGCCCCGATGAGTCCGCGCGCTTTGGTCCCTACACGGGCTCCAGCACGGCGACCGGAAGCACGGACAGCACCTCGGCGAGATGGAGCACCTTCGGCGCCGCGCCGTGCGTCTCGATGATGCGACCCGTCAAGACGTCGCGATAGCGCGCGAACGCGTTCTCGGGCAGCGCGACGCTGGTCGACTGCCACACCGCGCCGAGCGGGGGCGTGTCGACCGACAGCGTGCGCGGAAGGCGCGGGACGATCACGACCGCGGTTCCGCGCGCGAACGCGACGACGTGCGGCGCTCGCTCGCCCGATGCCGCGAGGGGTTCGTATGCGTGCGCAGGCCACGCGTGCTCGGCGCGCCGGCGCAGCAAGGTGGCGAGCACGTAGAGCTTGATGCGGCCGTCGGCCCATCCGTCCAGCAGGCCGCGCGCGATGTCTTCGCGCGGCGTCCCGCCGGCCAGCGCGGCATCAAGCGCGTCGAGCGCCGACTCCCGCAGCGCGAAGTTGACCGGGCGCCGGTTGTCGGGATCGACGAGGCTGTGGTCCCACAGCTCCGTCCCTTGGTAGACGTCCGGCACGCCGGGCGCCATCGCTTTGAGGACCACCTGCGCGAGCCCGTTCGTCACGGCCGTCGCCGCCAGGCTTTTCGCGCCCGTGCGCAGGCTTTCGAGAAACGCCGAGGAGCGTTCGGGGTCGAGGATCGCGCGCACGAAGTCCTCGAGCGCGCGCTCGTACTCTTCGTCGGGGTTCGTCCAGCTCGTGCGCAGCTTGGCCTCACGCGCCGCCTTGAGCATGTACGCCGCGACGCGTTCCGTCAGCGAGCGGAGCGCGGCCGCGTCGAGCTCGGCCGAAAGCAGCTCGACGGGCCACGCGCCCAGGATCGTTTGGTAGATCAGGTACTCGTCGAGCGGCGTCACGACGCTGCGGTGCTTGCGGTTCAGACGCGACCACCGCGCGAGCGCGCGGCGCCACTGGTCCGGTACCTCGGAGAGCACGGCGAGGCGCGCGCGCACGTCTTCGCCGCGCTTCATGTCGTGGGTCGCGGTGGCGAGCAGGCCGTGCGGCTGGCGCTCCGCGCGGCGCGCCATCTGCCGGTGAAACTCTTCGGCAGTGGTTCCGAAGCGCGCCGGATCGCCGCCCACTTCATTGAGGGCGGCGAGCCGCACGGAGCGATAGAACGCGGTGTCCTCGACGCCCTTGGCCGTGACGGGCGACGTGAGCTGCTGGAAGCGCATCGCGAAGTCGACGTAGCGCTCGCGCACCTCGTCGTCGTCGTGCTCGGTGAGCAGCACGCGCCGCAAAAAGGCGTACACCGACCCTTCGTTCGACGGGTCGTGCGCGCGCGCGGCCGCGATCGCGCGTTCGATGAAGAGGCGATCCGCTTTTTCGACGGCCGCGCCGGTGACGTACGTGCGGTAGATCGGAAACGACGCGATCGTCTCGACGAGCGCGCGCCGGAGCGCGCCGTAGGTGAAGTCGCGCGTGCGGGGGTCACGCTGCGCGATGCGGTCGAGCCGCAGCGTGAGCACGTTGAGCTCCGCCGACAGGGCGGTCTCCATGACGAACTTCTTCGCGGTGTACGCGACCTCGGGGAACGGCGCGACATCGCGCGTGAACCGCTGGTAGAGGCGGTCGAACGCGCGCTCGTTGCGCCCGTCGACGGCCAGGCCGGTGACCGCGTTCATGAACTCGTAGCCCGTCGTCCCGTCCACGCGCCATCGCCGCAGCAGCTGCTGGTCCGGCGCGAGGATCTTCTCGACCACGAGGTACATCGGCTGGCCGAGCATCTCGGCGCGCGAGCGCAGCAGATCGCAGTAGCCGATCGGGTCGAAGAGGCCGTCGACGTGGTCGAGCCGCAAGCCGTCGACATCTCCGCGCTCGAGCAGCTCGAAGACGAGCCGGTGCGCCTCGCCGAAGCAGTTCGCGTTCTCCATCCGGATCGCCGCGAGCGAGTTGATGTCGAAGAAGCGCCGGTAGTTGATCTCCTCGGCGGCGACGCGCCACGACGCCGGGCGCCAGTGCTGCACGTCGACGACGCGCTCGATCAGCGCCTTGCCCTCCGGCGTCGCACGGCGCTCGTCGAGCAGCGCTGCGCGCGCGCGCGCGTTCGCCTCTTCCGTCTCCGCCAGCAGCCGCCGCAGCGACGACGCCGCGGCGCGCCGCTCCGTGCGGACCGGCATCGTGTCGAGCGCGGCGAACAGCGGTGCGAACGACGCGAGCGAAGCCGGCTGCGCGCCGTCGAGGACGAGCGCGTACGACGGCGGCGCGAGCGGCAGCAAGTGCTCGAAGTAGCGCAGCGCGAAGCCGCCGCGGGCGTACTCCCAGCGCAGCTCGCCCGCTTCGAGCACGTCGCCGTACTGCTGCCCGAGAAACGGCAGCAGCACCCTGCCGCGCAGCTCCGAGCGCATCGGGCGCCAGTCGACGTCGAAGTAGTCGGCGTAGTGCGACTCCTCACCCCACGCGAGGAGGTCGAGCCACCACGCGTTGTCGTCGCCGCCGACGCCCATGTGGTTCGGTACGAAGTCGAGGATGTGGCCCATGCCGTGCTCGCGCAGCGTGTCGACGAAGCGCCGGTAGTCGGCCGGCGTCCCGATCTCGGGGTTGAGCGCGCTGTGGTCCACGATGTCGTAACCGTGCGTCGAGCCGGCGCGCGCCTTGAGATACGGCGAGGCGTAGACGTGCGAGATGCCGAGCCGCGCGAGGTACGGCACGAGCGCCGTGGCGTCGTTGAACGTGAAGCCGGCGTGGAACTGCAGCCGGTACGTCGAGCGCGGCGTCACGGCAACAGCGACCAGCGTACGGACCAGGGACCGAGGACGCCGGCATCCGCGTCGCCGACCGCGAACAGCGGGACGCCGGGCAGCGGAAACGGCACGCGCGCAGCGGCGGAGGCGAGGTTCGCGGTGACGGCGAGCCGCGCGCCGTCGCCGCACCGCCACGCGACGTGGAAGGCGCCGGGCTCGACGGCGCGATAGCCGTCGCCGTGCACGCCGCTTGCGAAGTGCGGCACGAGCGTCCCGGCTCGCAGCGCGAGCAGCTGTGCGTGCAGTGCCAGCATCGGCGCGTGTTCGGGCTCGTCGCGCTCCTCCCAGCGGAGCGTCGACGCGCGCATCGTGGCGACGTCTTGCGGGTCGGGGATGCGCATGCGCACGTCCGGATCGCTGAACGCCGGCCACGCGGCGAACTCCCGGCGGCGGCCCTCGGTCACCGCCTGCGCCAGTTCCGGCCCGAAGTCGGCGAAGAACAGGAACGGGGTCGACGCGCCCCATTCCTCGCCCATGAACAGCAGCGGGACGGACGGGGCGAGGAGCAGCACCGCCGTCGCCGCTCGCACCGCATCGGCCGGCGCCAGCGCCGTGATGCGCTCGCCGAACGCGCGGTTGCCGATCTGATCGTGGTTCTGGAGAAAGTCGACGAACGCGGTCGACCGCAGCGACGCGCTCGGTGAGCCGCGCGGCGCGCCGCCGCGGTGCTCCGAGGGTTCGCCTTGGTACGCAAAGCCCTCGGCAAGCGATCGCGCGAGCAGGCGCGCCGGCTCGGCGGCGTAGTCGCGGTAGTAGCCTTCGTGCTCACCGGTCAGGAGCACGTGGAACGCGTGGTGCGCGTCGTCGTTCCACTGCGCGTCGAACGCGCCGAGAAGGCGCGCGTCGTTCGCGTCGTTCTCGAGCACGAGATGCACGTGCCGTCCCGGCTCGATCGCGGCGCGCGCGCGTGCCGCGAGCTCGTCGAGGAACGGCCGCGGCGAGTCGTCGTGGATCTCGTGCACCGCGTCGAAGCGCAGCCCGTCGAACCGGTACTCCATGAGCCAGTAGAGCGCGTTCTGCACGAAGAGTTCGCGCACCGTCGCCGAGGCGTCGCCGTCGACGTTGATCGCGGATCCCCACGGCGTGTGGTGGCGATCGGTAAAGACGGGCTCCGCGTATGCGTGCAGGTAATTGCCTTCCGGGCCGAAGTGGTTGTAGACGACGTCCAAGAAGACGGCCAGGCCCCGCGCGTGCGCCGCGTCGACGAACGCCTTGAGCTCGTCCGGCGTTCCGTACGCCGCTTGCGGTGCGAACGCGTACACGCCGTCGTAGCCCCAGTTGCGGGTGCCCGCAGGCTGCGCGAGGGGCATGAGCTCCACCGCGGTGATGCCGAGCGCGACCAGCGCGTCGAGCTTCTCCGCGGCGGCGGCGTACGTTCCCTCGGGCGTGAAGGTGCCGACGTGCAGCTCGTAGAGCACGATCTCGGGCCAGGGCCGTCCGCGCCATGCGGTCTCGCGCCACGCGAACGCGCGCGGGTCGATCACCTCGCTCGGCGCGTGCGCGCCGTCCGGCTGAAAACGGGATGCCGGATCCGGTACGTGCGCGTCCACGCCGCGGAACGCGAACGCATAGCGCGAGCCTGCGGACGCGCCCGGGACGACGCGCTCGAACCAGCTGTCCGCGCGGGGCTCCATCACGTACTCGGACCCGTCGACGACCACGGTGATGCGGTCGCGCGACGGCGCCCACAAGCGGAACGCGACCGCGTCCCCGCGCAACTCCGCGCCGAACGGCATGCGATGCTCCATGTGCTTCACGGCGTTGCGGCCCGGACTTCGGCGCGCAGCGCGTCGACCGCGGCGGCGAGCGCTCGCGGGTGCCGCGTCAGCGCCTCGCAGACGTCGCGCACGGCGGTTCGCACGCGGAAGAAGCGGATCAGCGCGTCGCGCTGCTCCGCATCATGCGGCACGGTCGCCAGGCCGGCGGCGCTCGACCCGTAGCGCGACAGGAAGGCCTGCAGCGCGCGCGCCGTGACGTCGCGCATCGCCGCGCTCGTCTCTCCGTGGTCGGCGGTCGGGTCGTGCGCGCTCGCCGCGATCGCTTCGCGCGTGACCGCGTCGAACGAGCGCGCCAGCGATGCCGCGTCCTTGAGCGGCGAGCTGCGGTCGACGACGGCTTCGCCGAAGCCGACGAAGACGGGAACCCCCTCGACGAGCAGCACGCGGTGGAGCGTCAGGCGCCCGTGCGCGCGCGAGGCAGCGGCGTCGATGTGCTCGGGCAGCCGCGCGATCGCGTCGATCAGGGCGTCGCGCACGGCGACGACACCTTGGATGCCGGCGTCGACGAGCGATTCCACGTCCTCGATCGCGTCGGCGCGCCACGCCGCGACATCGGCGTCGGAGAGCGGATGCGTGCCGAACGACGTGTCGCTGCCGGGCGCCGCGAGCGCTCGGTGCAGGTCCGCGAGCGCGTCGGCGACGTTCTCCGCGGTGCGGATCATGCGCTCGTCCGCGGTGCCGGCACGGAGGATGTCGTGGAGCAGCGTCTCCAGATCGGTCGGGTGGGCGATGAACTGCTGCGACGTCGCGAGCACCCAGGCGGAGCCCTGGGCGTCGCTGACGAGCGCAGTCCCGAACAGCTCCGGCGCGTGCGTGAAGCCGCGCTCGCGCAGGTGGCGCATGAACGCGACCCCGCTGTTCTGCAGACGCGGCATCTCGCGGTGCAGCGTGAGCAGCCGCGCATCGTCGAGGATCCACCGGCGCGCGCCGGTGGTCGAACCGAGGCTCTGCGAGGAGGTGGCCGGCGTCGCCGGCGGCCCTTCCCAGGTGAAGGCGAGGCGACCGCGGTCACGCAGCTCGACGTTGTCACGCATCGCGCGCTCGACGAGCGGCGCGGTCGTCGCATCGGAGGTGGCGTCGACGACCCAGCCTTCGCGCGCGCCGCTGCGCCCGCGCGCGAACGCGTCCTCGCGCACGGGGCGCTCCCACACGAAGCGCATCGGAAGCGACATCCGGCGCGAGCCGTCCGCGATCACGATGAACGCGAGCGACGGGTCGACGGCGTCCGCGACGAACGCGTCGCCGACGCGGCCGTGCTCGGAAGGACCGAGCGCGAACGGAACGATGTCGGTCTCGATCACCTCGCGAGCCCAGGCGTCGAAGGCGAGACCGTGGCGCGGCACGACCAGCGTCGGCAGCTCGGGGAGCGCGGTCGATCGGATCTGCGCCGCGCTGCCCTGCGGGTCGCGCACGAGCGAGAACCAGAAGAAGCCGTACGGCGCGAGCGTGATCGTGTACGGCGCCGTCGCGATCGGAGGGAACGCCGTCGATCCGAGCATCTCGAACGGTGTGCGGCCCGCGAACTGTCCCAGGTCGAGCTGCAGCGGCTGCGCGGTCGGAGCGAGGTTCGCGACGACCAGGATCGTGTCGTTCTCGAAGGTCCGCAGGTACGCGAGCACGCGGCGGTTCGCCGGGTACAGCAGCGTGAGCGCGCCCCGTCCGAACGCTTTGTTCGCCTTGCGCACCGCGATGAGCCGGCGCATCCAGTTCAGCAGCGAGGTTGCGTGCTGCTCCTGCGTCTCGACGTTCACCGCCGAGTAGCCGTAGGTGGGATCGGTCACCACGGGCGCGTACAGCCGCACTTGGTCCGCGGTGGAGAACCCGCCGTTGCGGTCGGGCGACCACTGCATCGGCGTGCGCACGCCGTCGCGGTCTTTGAGAAACAGGTTGTCCCCCATCCCGATCTCGTCGCCGTAGTAGATGACGGGCGTGCCCGGCATCGACATCAGCAAGCCGTTCATCAGCTCGATGCGGCGGCGGTCGTTCTCGAGCAGCGGCGCGAGGCGCCGGCGGATGCCGACGTTGATGCGCATCTTCGGCACGACCGCGTACACCGCGTTCATGCGCTCGCGCTCGCGCTCACTCACCATCTCGAGCGTGAGCTCGTCGTGGTTGCGCAAGAAGACCGCCCACTGGCAGTTCTCGGGGATCGGCGGCGTCTGGCGGAGGATGTCGTGCACGGGGTAGCGGTCCTGGTCGGCGACCGCCATGAAGAGCCGCGGCATCAGCGGGAAGTGGAAGCACATGTGGCACTCGTCGCCGTCGCCGAAGTACGACGACAAGTCTTCGGGCCACTGATTCGCTTCCGCGAGGAAGATGCGGTCGGGGAACTCTTTCTCGAGCACGGCGCGGAGGATCTTGATGACCGCGTGCGTCTCCGGAAGGTTCTCGTTGTTCGTTCCTTCGCGCTCGCACAGGTACGGCACGGCGTCGAGCCGGAAGCCGTCGATGCCGACGTCCGACCAGAAGCGCATCACGTCGGTGATCGCGCCGATCACCTCCGGGTTCTGAAAGTTGAGGTCCGGCTGGTGCGAGAAGAACCGATGCCAGTAGTATTGGCCCGCGACGGGGTCCCACGCCCAGTTCGAGACCTCGGTGTCGGTGAAGATGATGCGCGTTCCGGAATAGGCGCGGTCGTCGTCGGACCACACGTACCATGCGCGCTCCGGCGAGCCGCTCGGCGCGGAGCGCGCGCGCTGGAACCACGGGTGCTGGTCGGACGTGTGGTTGATGACGAGCTCGGCGATCACGCGGATGCCGCGCTCGTGCGCGGCGTCGACCAGCTGCTGCACGTCGGCTAGCGTTCCGTACGCCTCGTGCACCCCGGTGTAGTCGGCGATGTCGTAGCCGTCGTCGCGCAGCGGCGACGGAAAGAACGGCAGCAGCCACAGCGCCGTCACGCCGAGCTCCGCGAGGTAGTCGAGCTTCGCGGTCAGGCCGGGAACGTCGCCGGTGCCGTCGCCGTTCGAGTCCTTAAACGCTTTGACGTGGGTCTGGTAGACGACGGCGTCGCGGTACCAGAGGCGATCGGGCGTCACGCCGTCGCGGCCGCCAGCCCGCCGGCGGTGAGCGGCGCCGCGATCTCTTCGAGCGACTTGCGTTCCGCGTCGACGCCGAGCACGATCTCGACGAGGCCGCCCGCGATCATGAGCGCGGCACCGATGCCCCACGCGATGGCGAGCATCGTGGGCTGTTTCGTGCCGATGAGCGCGCCGAAGATCGGCGGCGCGATCGCGCCTCCGATCAGCGTGCCCGCGGCGTAGACGAACGCGATCGCGGACGCACGCGTCTCGAGCGGAAAGATCTCGCTCACCGTGAGGTACGCCGCGCTGGCGCCCGCGCTGGCGAAGAAGAACATGACGGACCAGAGCACCGTCAGGGAGAGCGCGCCGAGCGCGTGGTTCAAGAAGAGAGCGATGCTCAAGGTCATGAGCAGGCCGCTGAGCAGATAGCAGCCGGCGATCATCTTCTTGCGGCCGACCGCGTCGAAGAAGTGTCCCAGCACGAGCGCGCCCAGAAAATTGCCGATCGCGAACGGAAAGATGTAGAGGCCGACGTCGCCGGGCGCGACGCCGAAGAACGTGGTCAACTGCAGACCCTGGTTGAAGAAGACGGCGTTGTAGAGGAACGCCTGCGTGATCATGAGCGCGAGCACGAGCGCCGTGCGCTTCGGGTACGTGCGCACGAGCGTCTCGACGGTCGCGACGAAGCCCGTCCTGCGGCCCGAGTCGAACGTCATCTTGCGGTGCTTCGGCGGCGGCAGCTCGCGCCCGGTCTCACGGCGAATCTCGTCTTCGATCTCGCGGACGATCTTCTCCGCCTCCTCGCCTCGGCCGTGCGTGAGCAGCCAGCGCGGGCTCTCCGGCAGACTGCGGCGCAGCACCAGCACCATCAGGGCGAGGACCGCGCCGAACGCGAACGCGAAGCGCCAGCCCAGCGACGGCGGGAACAGCCGGCCGTCCAGGAGCGGGATCGAGACCAGCGCGCCGACGAGCGTGCCGATCCACCACGAGCCGTTGATCGCGATGTCGGCCGTGCCGCGCCGGTGCGACGGGATCAGCTCGTCGATCGCCGAGTTGACCGCGCTGTACTCGCCGCCGATGCCCATGCCGGCGAGCGCGCGAAAGAGCGCAAAGCTCGCGAAATCCCACGAGAACGCGGTCAGCGTGGTGCAGACCAGATACCAGCCGAGCGTGATCAGGAAGAGCCGGCGCCGGCCGAATCGATCGGTGAGGTAGCCGAACCCGAGCGCGCCGATGACCGCGCCGACCAGGTAGGCCGTCGCCGCCCACCCCGTCTGCGCGGCCGTGAAGTTCAGCCCCGCGCGCGACGCCAGCGTCGGGTTGATCGATCCGACGATCGTGACCTCGAGGCCGTCAAGAATCCACGTGATGCCCAGGCCGATGACGATCGTCCAGTGCCACCTCGCCCAGGGAAGGCGGTCGAGACGAAACGGGATGTCGGTGGTGATCACCAAGTTCTGAGGTACCCGAGGCGCACGGCGGGGAAACGGCTGTTCGTGCGCAGTCAAGCGACGGCCCTGGTGCCGATCTACGGCGTCACGCTGATCGACGTGCTCGGCACGATGATCATGGTGCCGCTGCTGCCGTACCTCGTGCAGCATTTCGGCGCGAACGGCATCACGGTCGGTGCGGTGCTCACCACGTCGGCGGTCGCCGGCTCGATCGCCGCGCCGCTGTGGGGGTCGGTCAGCGACAAGCTCGGCCGCAAGCGGGTCGTGCTCATCGCACAGGCCGTCTCGCTCGTCGGGTACGTCCTGCTCGCGCTGGCGCATTCGCTGGCGTTCGTCTTCGTCGCGCGCGCGATCGCCGGCTTCGGCAGCGGCGGTCTCGGCGTGACGCAGTCGTACATCGCCGACGTGACGCAAGAACGCGACCGCGACCGGGCGTACGCGCTGTTCGGCGCGGTCTTCGGCCTGGGCATCGTGCTCGGCCCCGTCGTCGGCGGCTCGCTGATCCGCTTCGGGTTCGCGGTGCCGTTCGCCGCCGCCGCGCTGATCGAGTTCGTGACGATCGTGCTGACGATCCGGTTCCTTCCGTCCACGACGGCGGCCGCGCGCGGTCCGGGCAGCCTCGGCGAGGCAACCTCGATCTTCGCGCGCGACGCCGGCGTGCGCAGCGTCGTCGTGCGGCACTTCCTGTTCATCTTCTCGGTGACGTACTTCTTCACGGTGTTCTCGCTGTTCCTCAAACGCGAGCTCGCGGTCGGACCCGACGTCTCGAGCTGGCTGCTCGCGGGAGCGGGGGCCGTCGGCGGCATCGCGCTGGTCGCCGTCGTCGGGCCGCTCGGAAAACGCTTCGGCGACGTCGCGGTCTCGAGCGCCGGTCTCATCCTCCTCACGCTGGCCTACGCTGCTCTCGCGTACACGCGCGTGCTGTGGGCGTTCGGCGCGGCGCTCGGAATCTGGGCGATCGGCGCCGCGAGCGTCGAGCCGACGCTGACCGCCCTGCTCTCGCGCCGGGCTCCGCCGCGGGAGCGCGGCGCGATCATGGGCTTCAACGACGCGGCGAGCAACCTCGCGCTGATCGTCGCGCCGGTCGCCGGGGGAGCCGCGATCGACCTCGACACGCACCTCGTCGGCATCGTTCCGGCATGCGCCGCATTCGCGGCGTTCGCGATCGGCATCTGGCGGGAGCGTTCGACGGTTCGATCATCGTAGGCCCGGCGTGTCAGTTCGCGCCATGATGGACAGGAGCCGCACCGCGGGCGGTAACGGCTAGGTTCGCAAGAGCGGCCGATGCCGCGTGCTACAGCAGCACGCGGCGCAGGTCGCTCAGCGACTCCTTGATCGCGACGGTGAAGCGCGCGGCGAGCGCGCCGTCGACGACGCGGTGATCGTACGACAGTGACAGCGGCTGGATGAGCCGCGGAACGAACGCGCTGCCGTCCCACACGGGACGCGTCTCGGCTTTGCACGCGCCCAGGATCGCGACTTCGGGCGCGTTGATGATCGGCGTGAAGTACGTGCCGCCGATCGAGCCTAGCGAGCTGATCGTGAACGTCGAGCCGTTCATGTCGTTCGGGCCGAGCTTGCCGTCGCGCGCCTTTGCCGCCAGCGCCGCCGTCTCGGTTGCGATCTCGCCGATGCCTTTCGCGTCGACGTCCTTGATCACGGGAACGACGAGCCCGCTCGGCGTGTCGGCGGCGAAGCCGAGGTGATAGTACTTCTTGAGCACGAGCTCGTCGCCGTCGAGCGACGCGTTGAGCTGCGGGAAGCGCTTGAGCGCCGCGACCGCCGCCTTCATCAAGAACGCGAGCATCGTGACCTTGATGTCCTTGCGCTCCGCGTTGACCGTCTTGCGGAATGCTTCCAGCTCCGTGACGTCCGCGTCGTCGTTCTGCGTGACGTGCGGGATCATGACCCAGTTGCGTGCGAGCGCGGGACCGCTGATCCGCTGGATGCGCGAGAGCGCCACGCGCTCGACCGGGCCGAACTTCGCGAAGTCGACGACCGGCCACGGCGGCAGGTTCAGCCCGAGCCCGGCGCCGTCGCGCGCGGCTGCGGCCGACGGCGCGCCGACGAGCGCCGATTTCACGAAACCTTGCACGTCGTCGCGCGTCACGCGGCCGTTCGGACCGCTGCCGTGCACGCGGCCGAGATCGACCCCGAGCTCGCGCGCGAACCGCCGAATCGCGGGCGACGCGTGCACCGGTCCGCTCGCCGCCCCGTTCGTCGACGCCGATGAGGCCGCGGCGGCCGGAGCCGGCGAAGGTGCGCGTCCGTTCGCGGGAGGCGCCGGTGCGGTTGCCGCATGCGGCGCGCGCTCGGGCGGCGCCATCGAACGCGGCGGCGGCGGCGCGCCGGCCTCCATCGCCGATCCGGCGTCGGCGGCCGCGATGCCGACCGCGTCGGCCGGCGGAATCGGCGGCGGCGTCGGAGGCGTTGGGTCCCGCTGCTCGGCGGCGTCCACGCGCACGAGCACGCTGCCCTGCGAGACCTTGTCGCCAATCTTGACGGCGATCTCGCGCACCGTGCCGGCGGCGGACGCCGGCACTTCCATCGTCGCTTTGTCCGACTCGAGGGTGACGAGCGGATCGTCTTTCTTGACGGTGTCGCCCGGATTGACGAGCACTTCGATGACCGGGATGTCGGCGAACCCGCCGAGATCGGGGACGGTGAGATCGACGCTTGCCATCGCGATCAAACCGTCGTCGGTTCCGGCTTGGCCGGATCGATCCCGTACTTTGCGATGGCCGCGGCAATCTTCGTCTTGTCGACCGCCTCCGCGCCGTCACGCTCGAGCGCGGTCAGCGCGGCGAGCGCGATCCACCGCCGGTCGACCTCGAAGAACGAACGGAGCTGCTTACGCGTATCGCTTCGGCCGAAGCCGTCGGTGCCCAGCGCGTGGAACTGGCGCGAGCCCAAGAACGGGCGGATCTGCTCGGCGAACGTTTTCACGTAGTCCGTCGCGGCGATCACCGGACCGGCGTGTTCCGCGAGCTGCTGCCGCACGTACGGTTCGCGGCGCGGCTCGGTCGGATGCAGCATGTTCCAGCGATAAGCGGCTTCGCCGTCGCGGTGCAGCAGCGTGAAGCTGGTCGCGCTCCATACGTCCGCCACGATGCCCCAGTCGTCGCGCAGCAGGTCGGCCGCGGCGAGCGACTCGCGCAGGATCGAGCCGCTGCCCATGAGCTGCACGCGCGGCTGTCCTTTCGCCTGACGGCCGCCGTCGCGCAGCAGATACATGCCGCGCAGGATGCCGTCTTCCACGCCGGCCGGCATCGCCGGGTGCGCGTAGTTCTCGTTGAGCAGCGTGATGTAGTAGTAGACGTCTTCCTGCTCGGTCAGCATGCGCCGCATGCCGTCCTGCACGATCGTCGCGACCTCGTACCCGTACGTCGGGTCGTACGGCATGCAGTTGGGGATCGACGCCGCGAACAGGTGCGAGTGGCCGTCCTCGTGCTGCAAGCCTTCGCCGTTGAGCGTGGTGCGGCCCGACGTGCCGCCGAGCAGGAAGCCGCGCGTGCGCATGTCCGCCGCCGCCCACGCGAAGTCGCCGATCCGCTGGAACCCGAACATCGAGTAGAAGATGAAGAAGGGCAGCGTCTGCACGCCGTGCGTGGAGTACGACGTTCCGGACGCGATCCACGAGCACATCGAGCCGGCCTCGGTGATGCCTTCCTGGAGGATCTGGCCGGCTTTGTCCTCGCGGTACCACATGAGCTGATCCGCGTCTTGCGGATGATACAGCTGCCCGACGTTCGAGTAGATGCCCAGCTGGCGGAACATGCCTTCCATGCCGAACGTGCGCGACTCGTCGGCGACGATCGGCACGACGCGCGGTCCGACGGTCTTGTCGCGCACGATCGTCGAGAGCGTGCGCACGAACGCCATCGTCGTCGAAATCTCGCGCTCGCCCGTCGACTCCAGCAGGCCCGAGAACGCGCTGCGCGCGGGCACGGCGAGCGGCGCTTCGACGTTGCGCCGCCGCACGGGCACCGAGCCGAGCTTGGCGACGCGGTCTTGCAGGTACTTCGCCTCGCGCGAGTCCGCCGCCGGCTTGATGAACGGCACGTTCTCGAGGTCGCGGTCGGAGATCGGGATCGAGAAGCGATCGCGGAACGCGCGCAGCTGCTCGATCATCAGTTTCTTCTGCTGGTGGGCGATGTTCATGCCTTCGCCCGCCGAGCCCATGCCGTAGCCCTTGATCGTCTTCGCGAGAATGACCGTCGGCGCGCCGCGGTGCTCGCTCGCCGCCTTGTACGCGGCGTAGACTTTGTACGGATCGTGGCCGCCGCGGTTGAGCGCCCACACCTCGTCGTCGCTCAGACGCTCGACGAGCGCCAGCGTCTCCGGATACCGGCCGAAGAAGTTCTCGCGGACGTACTTGCCGTCGCGCGACTTGAACGTCTGGTAGTCGCCGTCGAGCGTCTCGCCCATCAGCTTCGCCAGCATCCCCGTATGATCCGCGGCGAGCAGCGCGTCCCAGCGCGTGCCCCAGATCACCTTGATGACGTTCCATCCCGCGCCGCGGAAGACGCCCTCGAGCTCCTGGATGATCTTGCCGTTGCCGCGCACGGGCCCGTCGAGGCGCTGCAGGTTGCAGTTGACGACGAAGATGAGGTTGTCGAGCTTCTCGCGTGCCGCGAGCGCGAGGCCCGCGAGCGATTCCGGCTCGTCGATCTCGCCGTCGCCCAGGAAGCCCCACACCTTGCGGTCCGACGTGTCGGCCAATCCGCGGTCGTGCAGATAGCGCATGTAGCGCGCCTGGTACACGGCCTGCAACGGACCGAGTCCCATCGACACGGTCGCGAACTGCCAGTAGTCGCGCATCAGCCAGGGATGCGGGTACGACGGAATGCCGTGTCCGTCGACTTCGCGGCGGAAGTTCTGCAGCTGCTCTTCCTCGATGCGGCCTTCGAGGAACGAGCGCGCGTAGACGCCCGGCGCGGAGTGGCCCTGGAAGTAGACGAGATCGCCGCCGCTCGGATGCGACGGCGCGCGCCAGAAATGGTTGAAGCCGATGTCGTACAGCGTCGCCGCCGACGAGAACGACGCGACGTGGCCGCCGAGCTCGCTGCTGTCCTTGTTCGCGCGCACGACCATCGCCATCGCGTTCCAGCGGATGTAATGGCGCAGGCGTTCTTCGATCTCGGCGTCGCCCGGGAAGTGCGCCTGGTCCTCGACGGGAATCGTGTTGACGTACGGGGTCGTCTGCGCCGCCGGCGTCCGCACGCCGCGCGTCGCCGCACGCTCGACGATCGCTTGCACCAGCTCGCTCGCGCGCCCGCGCCCCTCGCTCTCGATGACGCCGTCGAGCGCGTCGAGCCATTCGCGAGTCTCTTGCGGGTCGGGCTGCGCGGCCGCCTTCGGCGAAGCGGCGCCGTTCGTCGCGAGGGTGGGCTGGGCGGACGTGTCGATCATGGCGTTCCTTCCGGTGAGGTGACCGGCATTCGCGCCCATTCTACCGTGCCCCGGCGACACTGCGGGTCAGCCAATCGACCGGCCTGGCCATCCAATTCGCGCAAATGGCCACGACGTGCGCGGGATTGGACTGGTCCGAGAGCGAAGCGGATGGTATGCGTGCCGGGTCGGCGGAACCGTCGCTTGCGGTCGACCGCGACTCCATCGTTCCGGTCTACCGTCAAATCTACGAGCGCTTGCGCGAGCAGATCCTCGCGGGGGCTCTGCCGGAAGGGGCGCGCCTCCCGCCGGAGCGGTCGCTGGCCGGCCGGCTGGCGGTGAACCGCTCGACGGTCGTGCACGCGTATCGCGATCTTGCCGCGGACGGGCTGATCGCGCAGCGCGTCGGTTCGGGCTCGCGCGTGGCATCGCTCGACGGCGGCCGGCCGGACCGTTCGCCCGCGGTGCCGTGGTGGGTGACGCTGCCGCCCTGGCGCGTGGGCGCGTTCCCGGCCGTCCTGGGCGAGCTCGCGGCGAGCGAGCACGGCGGCTTGGTCGCCTTCGTGCAGGGCGTGCCGCCGGCGGAGCCGTCGCCGCTCGCCGACCTCTCGCGCTCGTTCGCTCGCGCGGGCGGCGACGTGCGGCTCGTCCTCACCTACGGCGACAGCGAAGGCTACGGCCCGCTGCGTGACGCGATCGCCGCGCGCATGCGCGCGCGCGGCTGTACGGTCGACGGACGCGACGTGCTGGTGCTGACCGGATCGACGCAGGGCATCACGCTCGCTGCGCAGTCGCTCGCCGAGCCCGGCGACGAGATCGTCGTCGAAGCGCCGACGTATCCCGGCGCGCTGCAGATCTTCCAGATCGCCGGATTGCGCGCGCTGCCCGTGCCCGTCGACGACGAGGGCATGCGCGTCGACCACGTCGAGGCGATCCTGCGCACGCGGCGCCCGCGCTTCATCTACACGATGCCGTCGATGCACAACCCGACCGGCGTGACGATGAACGCGGACCGGCGCGACCGTCTCGTCGCGCTGGCGAAGCGGTACGGCGTACCGATCGTCGAGGACGACCCGTACGGCGAGCTCGCCGATCCGCCCGCCGCGCCGCTGCTCGCGCGCGACCCCGACTACGTCATCTCGATCTCGTCGTTCTCGAAGACGATCGCGCCCTCGCTGCGACTCGGGTGGCTCGTCGCGCCGCGCACGATCTACGAACGGCTGCTGCTGCGCAAGCAGTCGTACGACATGGCGTCGTCGATGTACATGCAGGCGGGCGTGTGCGACTATCTCGCGAGCGGCTACGACGCGCACCTCGCGGCCCTCCGCGCGGAGCTGACGGGACGCCGCGAGCTCGCATTCGCCGCGATCGAGCGCTGGTGGCCGGCGGGTATGCGCGCGGCTCGCGGCGGCGACGGCTACTACCTTTGGGCAACCACGCCGCGCGAGGTGCGCGCGCGCGCGCTGCTGACCGCCGCGGAGAGGAACGGCGCATCGTTCCTGTTCGGCGAGGCGTTCTTTCCGCAGTCGGGCGGCGATCGCAACTTCCGCCTCGCCCTCACGCCCGTGGCGCGCGAGAGCATCGAAGAAGGAATTCGGCGGATCGGAACGGCCTTCGACGGCGTGACGTCCCGGTGAGCGGCTTTCCGTCGGACGAGCTGCTGCGCTGGTATGCCGCGCACGGTCGCACGCATCTGCCGTGGCGGTCGACGCGCGATCCGTATTGCATCGTCGTGAGCGAGCTCATGCTGCAGCAGACCCAAGTCGAGCGCGTCATCCCGCTGTACGAAGCATTCGTCGCGCGCTTTCCGTCCTTCGCGTCGCTCGCCGCCGCGGACGCGGGCGACGTCGTGCGCGCGTGGCGCGGCCTGGGCTACAACAGCCGCGCAGTTCGTCTTCACGCGTTGGCGCGCGCGGTCGTCGAGCGGCACGGCGGGCGTCTGCCGGACGACCTCCCCTCGCTGCGCGCACTGCCGGGCATCGGCGCGTACACCGCGTCGGCGGTGCGCGCGTTCGCGTTCGACCTCGACGACGCGGCCGTCGACGTGAACCTGCGCCGTGTGATCCATCGCGTCGCGTTTGGGCTCGAGCATCCGCGGCGGGCGAGCGATGCCGAGCTCGACACCGTTGCGATCGCGGCCGTGCCGCGCGGCGCCGCGCACGACTGGAACTCCGCGATGATGGACCTAGGATCGAGCATGTGCACGGCGCGTGCCGCGCGCTGTTTGGTGTGCCCGCTGCGCGAGCGCTGCGCAGCCGCGCCGGTGGACGCTGCGCGGCTCCGTGCGTCCGCGCGCATGCATGCGCCGCGCAAGGCGCCGCAGAACGCGCTGCCGTTCGAGCGCACGACGCGCTTCTTGCGCGGCCGCATCATCGATCGCTTGCGTGACGTGCCGCCGGGGCGAACGCTCGCCGTAGACGCTCTGCGCAGCGACCTTGCGCCGCACGTGCCCGCCGACCGGTTGGACGAGATACCGGTCATACTCGACGCGCTCGCGCGCGATGCGATCGTGACGCTCGCTACCGACGGCGTGCGTCTCAGCTAACGCTCAGCGGAAGTTAATGTGCGGCGGGTTTCCGCTCGACGCGCGTACGGGTAGGAGTCTCTGCGTCTCCGCACACTCTCCGCCCTACTGA
Source organism: Vulcanimicrobiota bacterium (assembly GCA_963818845.1). Lineage (GTDB taxonomy): Bacteria > Vulcanimicrobiota > Vulcanimicrobiia > Vulcanimicrobiales > Vulcanimicrobiaceae > Vulcanimicrobium. The sequence goes on from CAWFTO010000004.1 coordinate 1,005,973, forward strand.
TCAGGAACAACTTCATGAAGCTCTCCCGCACCGCCGCGTGGATCGTTGCCGCCGTCTCGCTTGCCGCTTGCGGCGGCGGCTCCGGCGCGACGATCGCCAACGTCTCCGGCAACACCGCGAACCTGCGTCTCGTCAACGGCATCTCCGGCGTGCCGGGCGTCGCCAACGTCGACGTCTACTTTCAAAGTACGGGCAGCGCGTCGCCGGCGAACACGATCGTCTCGAATCTCGCCTACGGCACCGCGTCGGATTACCTCACGCAGGCGGCGACCGCCGGCAACATCCTCGTGCAGACCGCGGGCGGCGGTGCGCCGAGCACCGGCGCCACGCAAATCGCGTCGTGTCCGGTACCGCAGTTCGCAATCAACGCGAAGTACTCGGTCGTGCTCGTGCGCGTGGCCGGCGGCGTGAACTGCGAGCTGTTCCAAGACTTCGACTACACGACGTCGCCGCAGTACCGCGCGCACGACGCCGCACCGAACTCCGCGCTGAGCGCCGGCGCCGGTTTCGGCACCGAGTCGACCGCCGGGGCGACGCCGGGGACGACGTTCTCCGTGCAGACCGCGTCAGCGCTCGGCAACAACGCGGCCGGCAACGCCGCGGCGACGTCGTATACGGCGGCCCAGCCGAACACGATCACCGGGTTCAGCCCCGGCGGCAGCATCACGTTCGCGGTGAGCGCGCAGACGAGCGGCAGCGCCACGGCGCTCGCGACGCTCGACTCGCGCTACATCTTCGCCCCGAACGGGACGTCGCAGCCGAACACGACCGGCGCCCTGAACGTCACCGGCAGCGCGGGCACGTCGATCTTCGCGCTCGACTGCACGGCGAACGTCGCACCGAACGTCCCGTGCTCGGGCGGCGTCGCGCTGGTCGGCTTCTCCGACCGCCTGTAGGCCTCGCGCTCGCGTGGTTCGGCTCAGCCGAACCACGCGGGCAGGTCCGCGTAGCGCTCTTCCTTCCACGGATCGGCGTCGTTGTTGTAGCCCCGCAGCTCCCAGAAGCCTTTCTGGTCCGTATCGCGGAACTCGACGCCGTGCAGCCACTTGGCGCTCTTCCAGAAATACTTCTTCGGAACGACGAGCCGAACGGGACCGCCGTGGATCGGCTCGATCGGCCGGCCGTCGAACTCGTACGCGACCAAGACGTCGTCGTCGAGCATCACGTCCAGCGGAAGGTTCGTCGTGTACTCGTTGTCGGCGTGCTGCACGACGAAGCGCGCGGACGCGAGCGGTTCGGCTCGCTCGGCGATCGCCGAGAAACGCACGCCGGTCCACGACGTCTGCAGCTTCGACCACCGCGTGACGCAGTGGATGTCGCCGCGGAACTGCGCGGCCGGCATCGCGCGCAGCTCCTCGTACGACAGCTCGAAAGGCTCAGCGACCTGGCCGAACACGCGCAGCCGCCATGTTGACGGGTCGATCGCCGGCACGTCGCCGACATGCAGCACGGGAAAGCCCTGCGTGACCGTCTGGCCGGGCGGAACGCTGGAGTCCTTCTGCTTGAGGAACGGCATGGCAGATAGGATTCACGCGGGGGCCCCGAAGGTTCCCGCGTGGCCATCCCGTTTCCGACGCGGAAGGTGACGCGCGCCGTCGCGTCCGCGGAGCTCGCGATCCTCGAGGCGACGTACCCGCACGCCGTCACGGCGCTCGCGTACCAGTCGCCGTTCGAGCTGTTGATCGCCGTGATCCTGAGCGCGCAGTGCACCGACGCGCGCGTCAACCTGACGACGCCGCGTCTGTTCGCGCGCTATCCCGACGCACATGCGCTCGCGCGCGCGGACCGCGAAGACGTGGAGCGCATCATCAAGTCGTGCGGGTTCTTCCGAACCAAGGCGAACAACATCATTAACGCTGCGCGCGCGCTCGTTGCCGAGCATGGTGCCGAGGTCCCCGGCGACCGCGCGTCGCTCGAAGCGCTTCCCGGCGTCGGACGCAAGACGGCGAACGTCGTGATGTCGGTCGCCTTCGAGGAAGCGGCGTTCGCCGTCGACACGCACGTGTTTCGCGTGTCGCACCGGCTCGGCCTCACGCTGGCCGCGACGCCGCGCGGCGTCGAAGACGACGTGACGAGAATCGTCCCGCGCGAGCAGTGGCGCCATGCGCATCACTGGCTGATCCTCCACGGCCGGGCGATCTGCAAGGCGCCGATCCCGCAGTGCGGGCGCTGCCCGGTGACGATGTGCCCCTCCAGGCCGATCGTCGCGCGGGCGCTGCGCGCTAGAAACGCATCGGGCCGGGCTCGTCCAGGTGCGCCGGCCGCGGGAGCTGCGCGTCCTCGGCGACCGTCTTGAGCAGCTCCGACGCGGTGAGCGCGTCGCGGTAGCCGGCGTCCGTCGAGAACTTCGAAAGGTTCATCAGCGCGGGCGTCTCGGCGTCGAGGAATTGATACTCACCGTCAAGGCCCGCCCCGGCGATCAAGACGAGCTGCCGCGCCGCGTCGAGGTCGAGCGCGATGCGCCGCTCGCGAAAGCGCAGCCGCACGCGTGGCGGATTCTCCAGGCGGACGATCGTCACGCCGGTGCGAGCGCCGAGGATCGAGTTGAGGCGCTTGGTGCCCGTCGCCAGGGCGTCGGCCAGGGCCGTGAAGCGCGCCGCCGCGTCGTCGCCACGCGGCGCGCCGGCGTCACCCATCGCCGAATCGATCGCGGCGCCCAAATCCCGCCGTGCGCGCAGGCGTTGCGCCATGGCGACGATCGGGTTCTCGTGCTCGTCCATGGAAAGACGGTTCTCGATGACGTGGGAGCGGACCGCCGAGGCGGTGATGGCCGCGGCGCCCGACCGGGTGTGGGCGGTCTTGGTCGACGGACGCCGGTGGTCGGCGTGGTTCCCCGGCGTGGAGTGGATGGTCGCGGAGGGACCGCTCCAGGCCGGCACCGTCGTGACGCTCAAGCCGCGGCGCCTCCCGCAGACGGCCTTCCGGGTGGAGGCGGCCGTGCCGGCGCGCGTGCTCGGACTGCTCGTCACGTTCGGCCCCGTCGCCCGCATGCGGCTGCGCTGGGAGCTCGCGCCCGCGGCGACGGGGACGGCGATCGCCGCGACCGTGGCGATCGGCGGTCCGCTGGCAGATCTGCTGCTGCGCCGCGCCGCGGAGCGGATCGCCGGTGCGCTGCCGCGCGCCCTCGCCGCGCTGGCGGCATGCGCCGAGGACGCCGGGCCGGCATGAAAAAAGCGCGACCGGTGGACCGGCCGCGCTCGGATTCGATTGGATGATGACTGAGAAAAACCAGATTCTCTCGATGGGGAAGACGGCTTACTTCTTGCCGCCCTTCTTGCCCGGTTTCTTCTTCGGAGCTTTCTTCTTTGCTGCCATGTTGTGAGGTCACCCCCTTTGCTAGTCAGACTCGGACCGGTGCGGAAGCACCGGACCTGTTACACCAACGGTCGTTGGTAGCCGCGCAGTTCCCTCCCGCCGGGCTGCGTCCCTTTCCGGAATCGTAAAGGCGGGGTCACGCCATTTCCGGGAAAAGGCCGCGGAGAGATGGCGATCATCGAGGCGGTCGGCCTGCGGAAAGTGTTCCGGTCGGTCGAACGCGCCCCGGGCATCGGCGGCGCGATCGCCGCGCTGTTCGCCCGGAGCTACGTCGAGAAGGTCGCGGTCGACGACGTCAACTTCGCGCTCGCGCCCGGCGAGCTGGTCGGCTACATCGGCCCCAACGGCGCCGGCAAGTCCACGACGATCAAGATGCTCACGGGCATCCTCGTGCCGACGTCCGGCGTGCTGCGCGTCGCCGGGATCGTGCCCTCCGCGAACCGGATGGCGAACGCGGCGAACATCGGCGTCGTGTTCGGACAGCGCAGCCAGCTCTATTGGGACCTCCCGCTGCGCGAGTCGTTCGAGCTGCTGCGCTCGATCTACGACGTGCCGCGCGCGCGCTTCGCCGAGAACATGCGAACGTTCGCCGAGATCCTCGATCTCGACCGGTTCATGAGCACGCCGGTGCGCCAGCTCTCGCTCGGCGAGCGCATGCGCGGCGACTTCGCGGCTGCGATGCTGCACGACCCGAAGATCGTGTACCTCGACGAGCCCACGATCGGACTGGACGTCGTGGCGAAGGAAGCGATCCGCCAGTTCATCGCCGAGATCAACCAGCAGCGCGGCACCACGGTCATTCTGACCACCCACGATCTCGCCGACGTCGAGCGGCTGTCCCGGCGCATCATCCTCATCGACGAAGGCACGGTGATCTACGACGGCTCGCTCGACCGTCTGCGGGAAGAGTACGGGACGCACCGGGTGCTCGTCGTGACGCTCGCCGAATCGTGCCCCGACCTGCACGTCCCCGGTACCGAGCTGGAGGGCCGCGAAGCGAACACCGTTCGCCTGCGGTTCAACCGCCGCGAGATGACGGCGGAGGCCCTGATCCGCCGCGTCACCGAGAAGTGCGAGATCACGGACGTGTCGATCATCGAACCGGACATCGAGTCGATCGTGCGCCGCATCTACCTGGAGGGCTATCATGACGGCGCCGTCGGTGCGCCGTCGTGACGTCCTTCGACAGGCTCAGGAGACCGGATGGCCGTCGTTAGCGCCCGGCCGCGGTTTCGCCTCGAGCCGTACGTGCAGTTCGCGCAGAAGGCGATGGCGCGCGAGGCCACCTACCGGTTCGACGTCTTCACGACGATCGCGTCCGTGCTCGTGCGCGTCTACCTGCTCCGCATGGTGTGGGTCGCGCTCTACGCCCGCAACGCGCATCAGAGCGGCGACCTGCCGCTGCACGCGATCATTACCTACTCGACGGTCGCGCTGCTGATGGGCCTCGTCATGGACATCGACCAGACGCGCACGCTGCACGACAAGCTGCACGACGGCAGCATCGCCACGGACTTCATGAAGCCGATCAGCGTGCCGCTGTACCTCTTCGCGGACGGCAGCGGCGAGGTGCTCTTCCACGCGACCCTCATCGTCCCGTCGCTGGTGCTGGCGCTGTTCATCGTTCACATCGACGTGCCGGGACCGCTCGTGCTGGCCGCGTTCTTCGTCAGCTTCCTGCTCGGCTATCTGGTCGGGTTCTTCATGAACTTCCTGTTGAACTGCATCGCGTTCTGGACGCTCGAGATCCACGCGTTCCAGCTGATCGTCACCTGGGTGAGCGACCTCTTCGGCGGTGAGATCATCCCGCTCCTGATCTTTCCGGTGATCCTGCAGAAGATCGCGTTCGCGCTGCCGTTCGCGGCGATGTTCTCGACGCCGCTGCTGATCTACGTGGGCGTCATCACGCCGTCGCGCTACCTCGCAGCGATGGGGCTGCAGGCGTTCTGGGTCGTCGTGCTCGCGGCCGCGGGCTCCGTGATCTGGCGCGCGGGCGCACGACGCGTCGTCGTGCAGGGCGGATAAGTGGCTTCACCTCCGGTGAAGCCTTCGCGTTCGGCCTTCGGCCGAGCCGCCGGACGACGCTCGCGGATGGTCGTGATGGCGAGCGTCTACCGGCAGTACTGGCGCATCAACATCCTCACGACGCTCGAGTACCGGGAGAACTTCCTGGTCTGGTTCGCGTTCACGTTCGTCTACCACGGCTCGGCGATCGCGGCGCTGTGGATCGTGCTCGCGCACTTCCCGCAGATGAACGGCTGGACGTTCCGCGACATGGCGTTCCTGTACGGGTTGTGGATGCTCGCGCACGCGCTGCACAACACGCTCTTCTCGACGGTCGGCGACATCCCGGACCACATCCGTGACGGCGAGTTCGACCGTCTGCTGGTCCGGCCGCTCGACACGCTGTTCCAGGCGATCGCCACGCCGGGAGGCGTCTTCCCCGACGAGCTGCTGCTCGCACTGTTCACGTTCGTCGCCGCGACGATCTACAGCGGCGTCGTCGTCGACGCCACCTTCCTCGTCTTCGTTCCGCTCATCGTGATCGGCGGCGCGCTGATCGACCTGGGGTTCAACCTGTTCATCTCGACCGTCGCGTTCTGGTTCGTGCGCGTCGATGCGCTGCGCTGGATCGTCGTGCAGCTCGAACAGGAGTTCACGCGCTACCCGATCAGCATCTACTCCCGCGGCGTGCGCCTGCTGCTCACGTTCGTCGTGCCGTTCGCGTTCATGAACTACTTCCCGGCTCGCTACTTCCTGCACAAGGCGCACGAAGGATCAGCGCTGCCGCCCGCCGTCGGCCTGCTCACGCCGGCGATCGGCGTGGCCGCGGTCGCGATCGCGTACGTGTTCTGGCGCTTCGGCCTCAACCGCTACTCCGGCGTCGGGCATTAGTGGGTTCGCGCTGCGCGCGAACCCTTCGCGTTCGGTTTTTCACCGAGCCGCCGCTGCGCGCGAAGCCGTTATGCGGGTTCGGGTGACGGTAGCGGCGCGGGTTCGGCGGACGTGCGGTAGCGGTTGAGCTCGATCGTGTTGAGCGCGATCGACGCGTGCGCGACGACCCGCACGAGGTGCTCGCGCTCGTCCGGGTCGAGGTCGAGCCCGCTCACGTTGTGGCCGTACACGACGATCCCGCTGACCGTGCGGTCGAAGAAGAGCGGCGCCGCGAACGTCAGCCGCTCGTCCGGAAACGACTGCTGGATCATGCGCGTGTCCTTGCCGCTGAAGGTCAGCGCGCCGCGCGAGCGTCCGATCGCGCGCGTCAGCTCGTCGCTCGGGCCGAGACGGAACGTGAAGTCCTCCGGCCAGTTGTAGCTGCGGGCCAGCTCGTAGCCGCCGTCCGGCTGGCGGCCGAGAATGCCGCCGAACGCGAGCTTGAGCGCGTGCGCCGCGTCCTGCAGCAGCGCGCGATACACGTCATCCACGGTCTCGGCGTCGAGGATGTACCCGGCGATGAACTCGAGCGCCTCGCGCTGCTGCAGGCGGTCGCGGAAGATGAAGCGGTCGACCGCGTGACCGAGGATGTCATGAATCTTGCCGGTCGCCATGCCGACGCCCCAGAACAGCGCGGAGAGAACGATATACGCAAGGTTCGTGTTGTTGTAGAAGACGTACGTACCGACTTCCTCGATCAGTCCGAACGCCGTGAAGAACGCGGCCGAGAGCGCGACGTAGACGATCGCCCGGTTGACGACGAAGTCGACGTTGAAGAAGTGGTGGCGCAGAACGGCGATCCAGATCGCGACGATCGGGACGATCCCGCACGACACCAGCAGATTGTTCTGCCACGGCGTGATGCGCCCCGGATACAGGGCGTCCGAGAGCAGGCGCGCGACGCCGGCGAAGAGGAACGCGAAGGCGATCCATCCGATGCGGTGCCGGTCGTTCAGCTGCGCGCGCACGAACGCAACGGTGAAGGCGCCCACGCACGCCACGCTCACGGCGTACGAAGCGTCGTTGTACACGAGCGCAAAGCTTTGCGCCGGCAGCGCGCCGTAGTTCAACGCCCACTGGGAGTACGCGTTGAGCGTACCGAGCACCACGGCGAGCGCGCCGGTGATCCACGCGAAGACCCGCTCGCGCGGCGCGTCGGTGTCGCCGTCGATCAGGCACAGCCCGAACAGCAGCAGCGCCGGCCGCACCGCGCCGTGAATCGTGTCGGTGATCCACGGCAGCACCGGGCGCCACGGCTGCGGGATGATGGTGTCGAGGTAGGTTGCCGGCGCGTCGATGACGGCGAGCGTGAACACGAAGAACGCTGCGGTCGCGATGCTCGGGCGCACGATGAACAGCATCGCCCCAAGACCGGCCGCGACGATGGACAGACCAATGCGCAGCATGTCGGTGAAGCGCACCTCGGGCGACTCGGTGCGGGCGTTCAACCGAACGACGAACTCGCGGTCACCGCGCTGGATCGGCAGGTAGCGCGTCGGATTGTCATACGTGTACGCGCGCCCCGCGATCCCGGGCTTGCGATCGAACGGCCTGACGCGGTCGATGCGGACGCGGTCGCCGCGCAGCATCGGGTCGCCCCAATCCGTCGCCGTGGGCGCCGGCTCGACCGTGCCGTGGCGCAGGCGCGAACGCACGGCGGCAGCGGCCTTGGCGAGCGGCGAGAGCTGCGCGGGGCCGCGCGGGGCGACGTAGTCGACCACCGCGTTCGCGTCGGTGCGGTATCCGAAGAAGTGCAGCGGGTAGACGACGCGGACGAAATCAGGGACCACGCGCACGAGCGCGAGCACCACGAGAATTCCGGCGATGGTCAGCCGGACCGTCTGCGTTCGGCTGAGCCGGATCTGGGGGAGCGCCTCGTTGGTCACGCCGTACGCGCGGGGCCTGCGAAGGCCGTCAGGTTTTCGGAGGGCTCCACTTGCCCACCATCGAGCGCGCGATCACGATCCGCTGGATCTGCTGCGTGCCTTCGTAGATCTGCGTGATCTTCGCGTCGCGCATCATGCGCTCGACCGGGTACTCCGTGGAGTAGCCGTAACCGCCGAGCAATTGCACGGCGTCCGTCGTGACGCTCATCGCGACGTCGCCGCACTTGAGCTTGGCCATCGCGGCCCACGTCGTGACGTCCGAGGCGCTCTCGTCGCACTTGCGCGCGGCCTCGTAGAGCAGCAGGCGCGCGGCTTCGACTTCGGTTTTCATGTCGGCAAGCATGAACTGTAGGCCTTGCTGCTGGGAAATGGGCTTGCCGAAGGCGACCCGCTGCTTCGTGTACTCGGTGGCATAGTCGAGCGCGCCTTGCGCGATGCCGAGGGCCTGCGCCGCGATGCCCGGCCGCGATTTGTCGAGCACCTTCATCGCGATCTTGAAGCCCTGGCCTTCTTCGCCGAGCAGGTTGGCTGCAGGTACGCGGCAGTTCTCGAAGCTCAGCTCGACGGTCGGTGAGCCGCGGATGCCCATCTTTTTCTCGAGCTTGCCCACCGCAAAGCCCGGCGTGTCCTTCTCGACGACGAATGCGCTGATGCCGTTGGCGCCCTTCGACGGATCCGTGACCGCGAAGACCGTGACGACGTCCGCGACGCTCCCTTGCGTGATCCAGATCTTCGTGCCGTCGAGCACGTAGGCGTCGCCGTCGCGGCGCGCTTTCGTGCGCATCGACCCGGCCGCGTCCGATCCCGAGCCCGGCTCGGTGAGCGCGTATGCCGCGATCTTCGCGCCGGATGCGAGGTCGGGGATCCACCGCCGCTTCTGCTCGTCGCTGCCGCCGATGAGGATCGGCAGCGCGCCGAGCTCCTGCACCGCGATGATGAGGGCCGACGACGCGCACGCCTTCGAGACTTCCTCGACCACCTTCACGTACGTGACGAACGACCCGCCCAACCCGCCGTATTCGGCGGGAAACGGGATTCCCAGGAGGTCGTTCTCGGCGAAGAGCTGCTTGATGTCCCACGGGAACTCGCCGTCGGCGTCGATCGCGGCGGCGCGCGGTTCGACGCGCTCCTTCACGAGCTGCCGCACGACGTCCAGGATCATCGCCTCTTCGTCGGTGCTGTCGGGCCGGGCCGGTGCGATCGCCATGCGCGAGGATTCGACGGCACCGTGACCGCCCCCGGCAGGGGTGCTCGCTTCGCTTCCCGGGCTAGACGCCCGCGGGAATCTTCATGACCGCGGGGTCGTGCGGCACCGCGAGCGGTGCACCCGTCGCGTCGCGCACCGCGTCGAGCGTGACGCCCGGCGCGAGCTCGCGCAGCACGAGGCCGCCCGGCGTGACGTCGATGACGGCGAGGTCCGTGATGATCTGCTGCACGACGCCCTTGCCGGTGAGCGGCAACGTGCACTCGCGCAGAATTTTGTGCGCCCCGCCTTTCGCGGTGTGTTCCATCATGACGATCACGCGCTTCGCGCCGTGCACGAGGTCCATCGCGCCGCCCATCCCCTTGACCATCTTGCCGGGGATGATCCAGTTGGCGAGATCGCCGTTCTCCGCGACCTGCATTGCGCCGAGCACGGCGACGTCGACGTGTCCGCCGCGAATCATGCCGAACGACGTGGCCGAATCGAAGAACGACGCGCCCGGCAGCAGGGTGACGGTCTCTTTGCCGGCGTTGATGAGATCGGGATCTTCCTCGCCTTCGTACGGATACGGTCCGAAGCCGAGGATGCCGTTCTCGCTCTGGAGCACGACGGTGACTCCCGGCGGCACGTAGTTCGGGATCAGCGTCGGCAACCCGATGCCGAGGTTGACGTACTGTCCGTCGTGCAGCTCTTGCGCGACGCGCGCCGCGAGCTCGGTTCGCGTGAGTGCCATCGTCTATGCTCCCTGCTCGCGCTTGCGCGTCGTGACACGTTCGATGCGTTTGTCGCCTTTGCCGACGACGACGACCCGCTGCACGTAGACGCCGGGCAGGTGCACCTGCTCGGGATCGATCTGCCCGGGCTCGACGAGTTCCTCGACTTCGGCGATCGTGATGCGTCCCGCCATGCCGCAGAGTGGGTTGAAGTTGCGCGTCGCCTTGTGGAACACGAGGTTGCCGTAGCGGTCGCCGACGCTCGCACGCACGAGCGCGAAGTCGCACACGATGCCCTCTTCGAGCACGTACTCGCGGCCGTCGAAGCGCCGCGTCTCTTTTTTCGGAGACGCGAGCGCCACCGAACCGTCCGCCGCGTACCGCCACGGCAGCCCGCCTTGCGCGACGAGCGTCCCGACGCCGGCGGGCGTGTAGAACGCCGGAATGCCCGAGCCGCCCGCGCGCAGACGCTCCGCGAGCGTGCCTTGCGGCACCAGCTCGACTTCGAGCTCGCCGGTGAGGTACTGGCGCTCGAACTCCTTGTTCTCGCCGACGTACGACCCGGTGGTGCGGCGGATGCGTTTCGCATCGAGCAGCGTGCCGAGTCCCCATCCGTCGACGCCGCAGTTGTTCGATACGGTGGCCAGACCGGTCGCGCCCTGCTCGAGCAGCGCTTGAATCAAATTGTGCGGTACGCCGTTCAAGCCGAATCCGCCGACGGCGAGCGACGCTCCGCTCGGGATGTCTTTGACCGCGTCAGCGCACGACGCGACGACTTTGTCCATACGAGGCCGACTCTTGCGCCGCCGCGAGCAAAACTCCCCGTCGTGAGAGGTCACGCAGCCGAGCGCACACGATAGCCTCGGAGCGACCCGTGCGACAATATCGACTCCCGGTGGTCCGCAGTGACGGAGAGTTTCATCCGACGCGCGATGTCGCGCGCGCGTGGTCCCGGGTGCTCGATCACGTCACCGAACCGGCGCTCCGGCTGCGCGCCGCATTGTCGCTCGCGCGCACGCTTGCGGGAGCGGAGCGCGCGATCGTCTTCGACGCCGGCGGCGTCGTCGCGGCGATGCCGGGCGCGGTCGACTCGGTCGCGGTGCGGCGCATGTTCGAACGCGCTCGCCGGGTCCTGGAAGACGAGCGCATCGCGCAGGACCTCTATGTGGCGCGCATCTCGCTCGACCGGCCCGAGCGCCTCGCGCTGCGCTGGCGCGAGCCGCGCGAGGACGCGGTCGAGATCGCGCGTGCCGTCGTCGCGAGCTGCGCCTGGGCACTCGAGCGCGGCTTCGAGCGGCCGCCGGCAAACCTTCCGGACGGCGGCGCGACGCTCGCGCGCCTGCAGCAGCTCGTGCACGACGCGCGACGCCTGCGCCGCTCGTTCGCGGTCGTGTACGTCGATGCCGAGGGCGCGGGTTCGAGCGCCGCGCCCGCCGCGGCCCGCGACGACGTCGCTCGCCGGCTACGCGACCGCGTGCGCGCCGGCGACCATCTCGGTCATCTCGGCGGCGACGCCTACGTCGCGCTCGTCGCGCTGGACGCCGGCGAGTCGGAGGCGTATCCCGCCGCGCAGCGGTTGCTCGACGCGGCGTCGGCGCCGTCCCGCGAGGCGTGCGCGAGCGTCGGGGTGGCCATCTGTCCCGACGACGGCGTGCAGCCCGCCGACCTGGTCGAGAAGGCCGGCGCAGCCGCGATGGCCGCCGCGTCGGTGGGCGGCGCGCGGCCGTACTGGTTCCGCGAGTCGGCCGGCCACGAGCTGGGCGAGCGCGCGACGATCCGCGCGCGCATTCGCGACGGCGACCCGGGCGCGCTGGTCGAGCTGCGCTTCGAGCCGATCTTCGACGGGCGCACGGGCGAACCGCGCGGCGCGGCGGCGCTGACCGCGTGGCGCGAAGGCGAGTGCACCGCGATCGCCGTCTCGCCGCAAGCGTACCTGGCGTGCGATCCGGACCGCGCTGCGCGCGAGGCCCTCGAGCGCTGGATGATCGCGTCCGCCGCCGCGGCGCAGCGGTCGTGGCGCGCGGCGGGTTGCGCGCTCGACGTGGCGCTCGCGATGTCCGAGCCGAGCGATGCGATGGCGGACGCCGTCGCGGCGGCGTTCGGCTCGGACGCAGGCCGCTCGGCGATCATCGAGATCGCCGCGTCGGCTGACGTCCCGGCGACGGCGGTCGAGTCGTTCGTGCGTCGCGTCCGCGCGCTCGGCGTGCGCGTAGGCGTCGCAGCGGCGCGCGCTTCTCAGGCGCCGTTCGGACGCGGCGGCGCGCTGCTCGACTTCGTCGCCGTTGACGCGCGTCACGCGGGGCCGGCGGGCTCGGGCGACGCCGTGCGTGCCCTCGCCGAGCTGGCGCTGGCCTCCGTGATCGCGCCGGCGGTCGTCGTGGACGGCGTTTCCGACCGGGAAAGGGCCCGCTGGCTTGTGCGGCACGGGGCCACGGCCCTACGCGGGCAGGGACTTGCCGCTCCTTTGCGTTTGCACGAGCTCATCGTGTGGGCAAGTGACCCGCGGAGCTCGCTCGGACAGTGACATTGCCGGTCGGGCCTCTCCGGGCGGGGAGATTTCGGACGCTTCACGGTTTGGCGAAGGGCGCGCATCCGTAGTGGCGGGAATCGATTTTCCAAGGACGTGGAGATGATGACGCCTGAACGGCGACGAGATGCGGAGACCGATGGCCTCGCGGAGCTTTTTCACGCGGCCGTCGAATCGCGCCGGTCGACGCCTGAACTGATGCGAGTGATCCTCGCCGGAGCGCTTCCGCTCGCCGGCGCGGATCTCGCGATCGTCTGCGGACCGGATGGTTCGCTGCTCTCGTACGCCGCATCCGAGGGCGTCGACGAGGACGCCGCGCGTGCGCTCGCCGTCGAGGCGACCGGGGTTCCCACGCGCGAGAGCCACGACGACGAGCGGTACGTCGCGCGGCTGACGGCCACCGCGCCGTACTTCTTCGCCATGCGCTGGGCGCGCGGGCGGTCGGCGCACGAGGACGTGGCGCGTGCCGTGAGCGGCGCGGTCGCGCGCCTGCTGCTCAAGACGGAAGACGCGCCGGTGCACGTGCACGACGGGGGCACGGATCCGCTGACGGATCTTCCGTCCCGCACGTCGACCCTCGCGCATCTCGACAACGTCCTGGCCGCCGCGCAGCGCGGCGGCGGCCGCGTGGGCGTGCTGTTCATCGACCTCGACGGGTTCAAAGCGGTCAACGACACGTTCGGCCACGCGGTCGGCGACCAGACGCTGATCGAAGCGGCGCGTCGCATGAAGGAGAGCGTGCGCCGCAACGACTTCGTCGGGCGTCTCGGCGGCGACGAGTTCGTCGCCATCCTGACCGTCGTCGACGACGAGCTCGAGATGGTCGAGGCGGCACAGCGGTTCCTCGAGCGCGTCATCATCGAGGTGCAGGAGGGCGGCTACACGAGCCTCGTGCGCGCGAGCATCGGCATCGCCGTCTCGCCGGACGACGGGCTGACTCCCGAGCAGTTGCTGCAGCACGCCGACGAGGCGCTCTACGCGGCGAAAGAGGGCGGCGGCAACAGCGTCCGCTGGTACCGCGACGGCGTGAGCCAAGAAGTTCGCGCGCGGCGCGAGTTCCGCGAACGGCTCCGCGACGCGAACTTCGAGCGCGACTTCATGCTCTGTTACCAGCCGATCGTGTCGACGTCGACGATGCGCGTGGTCGGCGCCGAGGCGCTGGTCCGATGGCGTCATCCGACGCGCGGATGGCTGACGCCGCGTACCTTCCTGGACTTCAAGGGCGGGACGGTCGCTTCGTCGGCGCTCGACATCAAGGTCCTGCGCGCGGTCGCGGACACGCTGCGCTCGACGCACGAGCGCATCGACGTGCGCGTGCACGTCAACATCTCGAACGCGAACTCGGCCGTGTGGGCGGAACTCGAGGCCACGATTCGCGACATCGACGATGCTGCGACGCGCCTGGCGCTCGAGATCCGCGAGCCGGCGATGCTCGCGGACACCGACGCCGGAGGCTCGTTCCTCCGTCACGCGCGCCGCATCGGCGTGCCGATCGGCCTGGACGGTTTCGGGGCAGCGCCCACGTCGCTGGCGTCCATGGCATCGCTGCCGCTCGACTTCATCAAGGTGGACCGGCGCGTGACGAACCCGGCCGCGGGCGACGGACAATGGAAGCGCGTCGCCCGCGCCGCGATCGGGGTTGCCCAGACGCTGCAGATCCGGACGATCGCCGACGGCGTCGAGGACCGCGAGCAGGCGAAGTGGCTCGTCGCCAACGGCGTCGAGCAGATGCAGGGCTACCTCATCGCGCAGCCGATGACGGCGCCCGACTTCACCGACTGGCTGCGGTCGTCGCGGGCTGCGTCGCGCGACCCCTGGTAGGCCGTGCGGGCCGACCAGGCCTGAAAGGCAGGGAGGCCGAAAGCCTCCCCCAACATAGGAGCTTCTTCCTAAACCAGTCGACACTTTCGACCAGTGGAGCGTTTGCCATGAGCGCGTTTAGCGTTGCTCGCATGCAGCCGCCCGTGGCCGCGCGCGAGCGCCGGTCGGCGGGGGCCCTGGACTATGCGGCCGATGTGTTCGCGGCGATCGCCGGCGCGGACGGCTACGAGACGCGCTCGTTCATCGATGCGGCGCCCGCGGTGCGCGATTGTGACCAGGCCGATCTCGAGTGGGCGGCGCTCTTGCGCGACTTGCAGCTCCGTGACGAACCGCTGCCCGCGCTCGTCGTGCGTGCACGGACCGGGGCCGCGATGTTTCTCGTGTTCGGGCGCCACGGCGGACCGCTCGCGGCGATCCGGCTCGACGTGGACGGACAGCGCGGCTTCCGGCCGCCGCAGATCGCCGAGACGCGCCGCTTCCTCGACGAGCACGGCGCGGCCATCACGCACTGGGTGGTCGATGGTGATGCTCCGCAGTGGCGGCGCAGCAGCGCGCCGGTCTCGTTCGTGATCGACGAGCAGCTGCGCCCCGTGCTCGCCGAAGAGTCGGCCGTTTCCGACTCGCCGCTGCACGCGCTGTACCGGCCGCGCGGAGGGCACGTGCCGCCGCTGCTCGCCGACACGCTGGCGCAGCTCGTGCGCGAGGCGCAGTCGGCGGCCGTGGGGGTCGCGGCATCGCGCGCTCTGCCGTTCGCGTTCGTGCGCCTGGCTCGCCTCGTCGGCGGCTCGACGCCGTTCTTCCTCGTCACCGTCGAGCCGGCGCGGCGCCGCGCGACGGTGCTGCGCGCCATGACGCGCTACGGTTTGAGCCGCCGCGAAGGTCAGGTGCTCGGCGAGGTGCTCCGCGGCGCGTCCAGCACGGAGATCGGCGAGTCGCTCTCGATCTCGAGCTCGACGGCGACGTTCCACCTCAAGCAGCTGCTGCGCAAGTCCGGCTCGCGCAACCGCACCGAGCTCACGTCACGCGTGCTCGGCTGGGAAGAGCTCACGTAAGAGCGGCGGATCGGCGAAGCCGAACGCGACGGGTTCGCGGAACGCGAACCCGCTAGACGGCGGCTTCCGCGCCGGCGCGGTCGCGGAACTGCTTCCAGTACAGGCGCGCGTAGGCGCCGTCGCGCGCGATCAGCTGCGCGTGCGTACCATGCTCGACGATGCGGCCGTTCTCGACCACGAAGATGACGTCCGCGTGCAAG
The DNA here is from genome assembly GCA_963818845.1 of Vulcanimicrobiota bacterium. Classification (GTDB taxonomy): domain Bacteria; phylum Vulcanimicrobiota; class Vulcanimicrobiia; order Vulcanimicrobiales; family Vulcanimicrobiaceae; genus Vulcanimicrobium. The sequence goes on from CAWFTO010000004.1 coordinate 1,021,625, forward strand.
ATCGTCGAGAGCCGGTGCGCGATGACCAAGCTCGTCCGGCCTTGCATCAGCGGGACGAGCGCCGCCTGGATCGCAGCTTCGTTCGCGGAGTCCAGCGCGCTGGTCGCCTCGTCGAGAACCAGGATGCACGGGTCTTTCAGGAGCACGCGCGCGATCGCGAGCCGTTGGCGTTCGCCGCCGGAAAGCTTGTGGCCGCGCTCGCCGACGATCGTTTGGTAGCCGTCCGGAAGCGAGGCCACGAAGTCGTGGATGTTCGCCGCGCGCGAGGCCGCGATCAGCTGCTCGTCCGTGGCGTCGGAACGCGCGTACCGCAAGTTCGCGGCGATCGTGTCGTGGAAGAGATACGTCTCCTGCGTCACGATGCCGATGTTCTCGCGCAGCGATGCCAGCGTGAGATCGCGCACGTCGTGTCCGTCGACCCGCACCGTGCCTGACTGCGGGTCGTAGAAGCGCGGCACGAGCTGCGTGATCGTCGTCTTCCCGGCGCCGGAGGGACCGACGAAGGCGGCCATCTGTCCCGGCGCGACGTGAAACGAGACGTCCCGCAGCGCCTCGCGTTCCGGCGAGTACGCGAACCGTACGTCCTCGAAGGCGATCTCGCCGCGCGCACGCGGCAGCACCGTCGCACCGGGGCGTTCGCCGCCTTCGGGCGCCATGTCGAGGTACTCGAAGATGCGCTCGAACACGGCGAGCGCGGAGACGACCTGCACCTGCACGCCCGCGAGCGACGACGCGGGGCCGTACAGGCGACCGAGGTACGCGACGAAGGCGACGATCATGCCGACGGTCACGCCGCCCGCGATCGCAAGCCAGCCGCCGGCGAGCCAGACGACGGCCGGGCCGATGATGACCATCGCCGTGATCGCCGCGATGAACCACCGGCCGACCATCGCGAGCGAGATCTCCAGCTTCATGAGCTCGGTCCCGGCGCGGTAGAACCGGTCGCGCTCGAACCTCTCGCGCACGAACGACTTGATGAGCGTGATCCCGCTGATCGAGAGCGTCTCCTGCGTGATCGACTCGATCTCGTCGCGCTTTTCGCGCGTGAGCTTGCGCACGTCGTACATCTTGCGGCCGACGGGTGCAAGGGGCAGGATCATCAGCGGGATGACGACGAGCGCGACGAGCGCGAGCCGCCACTCGAGAACGAAGATGGTGACGACCGTCGTGAGCATCGTGAACACGTTGGTCACGATCGAGACGAGCGTCCCGGTGACGACGTTGTCGATGTTGTCGACGTCGTTCGAGACGCGGTTCATGATCTCGCCGGTCTTCGTTCCGGTGAAGAACGTCAGCGGCATGCGGTGCAGGTGCGCGACCAGGCTCGTCCGGATGTCGCGCATGATGCCTTCGCCGACCAGCGAGTTCAAGTAGCCCTGGTAGACGCCGATCGCGCCCCCGACGATCGCGCTGGCGGCCATGCCGCCGACGTCCAGCCAGACGCCGTGCATGTCGTGCGCCCGGATCGCGCCGTCGATCAGCCATTTCGTGAAGAGCGGCGGCAGCAAGCCGAGCACGGCGACGACGAGGATGCACGCGAGCACCGCCGCTTCCTGCCAGAGATACGGCCGGAAGAACGCGAGGATGCGGCGCAGGTCGACCCGCCTCGTCACCTTCGGACGATTCGGGTTGTACATCTGCGACCACATCAGGTGCATGGGACCGCCGCCGCCACCGCCGAGCATCACACGCTACGAACCGTTCGAGCGCGATTCGGTTCCCTACGCGGCGTCATCGTGCGCTCACCGTTGTCACCCTGAGCTTGCCGTTGTCACCCTGAGCCTACCGTTGTCACCCTGAGCCTACCGTTGTCACCCTGAGCTTGTCGAAGGGTCAGCCGATGCGGATGACCATCTTGCCGACCGACGCGTTCGGACGCAGCATCTGCATGAACGCCTCGGGCGCCTTGTCGAGCCCGTCGAAGAACGTTGCGGGCGCCTTGAACTCGCCGCTCGCGACGAGCGGCGAGACCTCTTTGACGAACTCGCCGAACCGCTGCATGTGGTCGATCACGATGAAGCCTTGGAGCTTGACGCGGCGTCCGATGGCGATGGCGAGGTTGCGCGGACCGGGGGGCGGGCTCGCTGCGTTGTACTGCGAGATCGCGCCGCAGAGCACGATGCGCGCGAAGTTGCGCGTCGCGAAGAGCGCGGCTTCGAGCTGCTCGCCGCCGACATTGTCGAAGTAGACGTCGATGCCGTCGGGCGCAAGCGCGCGCAGCTGCTTGTGCGCGCCTTCGTGGTAGTCGAACGCGGCGTCGGCGCCGAGCTCCTCGCGCACGACGCGCGCCTTCTCGACGGAGCTCGCCGAACCGATCACCGTGAGGCCCCAGCGCTTCGCGAGCTGGACGGCCATCGAGCCGACGGCGCCGGCAGCGCCGGAGACGAAGATCGTCTCACCGGCTTTGACCTCCGCGATGATGCGCAGCCCGACCCACGCGGTGAACCCGGTCGTGCCGAGCGCGCCGAGGTACGTCTCGGCGGGCACGCGCGACGTGTCGATCACGCGCGCCGCCTTCGCGGGGACGACGGCGAACTCGCGCCAGCCGCGGTCGTGCAGGACGGTCGCGCCGAACGGAATGTCCGGCACGCGCGACGCGATCACGGTCCCGATCGCGGCGCCCGAGAGCGCCTCGCCGACGCCGAACGGCGGCACGTACGACTTCACGTCGTTCATGCGGCCGCGCATGTACGGCTCGACCGACATCAGCGTGTTCTTGACGAGCAGCTCGCCGTCGCCCGGCGGTCCCACCTCGGCGGTGGCCAGCTCGAAGTTCGCGTCCGTCGGCTCGCCCTGCGGGCGGCTCGCCAGCCGGATCTCGCGGGACCGGACGGTGTCGGTTTGCGTCGCCATGCGCGTTCTTTCGATGGGACGCCGCGCGGTCACCCTTCGACGACCCTTCGACGAGCTCAGGGTGACGGTGACACAATGGGGACGGCGGCGTTAGCGTTTGCCGTTGCGGGCGGCGGCGAGCTCGCGGAAGAGCTTCGTCTCTTTGTCGGTCAGGTTGGTCGGAAGCTGCCCGATGAGGCGGACGTACTCGTCGCCGTATCCGCCGTCCTTGAGCTTGGGCATCCCCTTGCCGCCGAGCCGCAGCATCTTGTTGTTCTGCGTGCCGGCCGGGATGGTCATCGTGACGTCGCCCGTCATCGTCGGCACGCGGACCTCGCCGCCGAGGATGAGATCGTAGATGCTCACCGGCAGCTCGACGTAGAGGTCGTCGCCTTTGCGCTCGTAGCGGTCGTCGTTCGCGAGGTGCACGATGAGATACAGGTCGCCGCGCGCGCCGCCGCCGGCTCCGCTCGCGCCCTGGCCCGCGAGGCGGATGCGCTGCCCGTCGCGCACGCCGCGCGGGATCGTCACGTCGAAGCGCTTGGTCTCGCGCACCCGCCCCGTGCCGTGGCATTGGGTGCAGATGCGGTTGCGGTCGGTGCCGGTGCCGTGGCACCGCGCACACACATCCTCGACCTGCAGCGTGACGGACTTCTTGCCGCCTTCGTACGCGTCGGACAGCGCCAGCTCGATCGTCGACTCGAGGTCTTCACCTCGCGACTGCGCCGAGCCGAATCCTCCGCCGCCGGCCGTGCGCTGACGGCCGATGCCGGAGAAGAACATATCGAAGAAATCCGAGAACCCGCTCGCGCCGGGACCTGCGGCTCCGCCCGCCCCGGCGTTGCCGAAGCCGCCGAAGTCGCGGAAGTCGGCGCCCTGCGACGCACGGTACGAGCGCTGCTGCTCGGCCTCGCGCGCCGCCTGCTGCCAATCCGAACCGAGGACGTCGTACTTGCGGCGCTTGTCCGGATCGTTCAGGACCTCGTAGGCTTCCTGGATGTCCTTGAACTTCTCTTCAGCTTCGTGCGCGTTCGCAGGGTTCGCGTCCGGATGCCATTTGCGCGCGAGCTTGCGATACGCGCTCTTGATGTCTTTCTCGGGCGCGCCTTTCGGCACGCCCAAGATCGCATAGTAGTCTTTGTAGTTCACGGAGCCTTGGCGACGACGACTTGCGCGGGGCGGAGGAGCTCCTCGCCCATCGTGTACGCCTTGTGCGCTTCGTCGAGCACGGTGTTCTCGTCCACGCCGTCCGGCGGTGGCTGCGTCGCGATCGCCTCGGCCAGCTTCGGATCGAACGGCTTGCCCTTGAGCGAGACGCTCTTCACGCCTTCGCCGGCGAGCGCCGACTCGAACATGCGAAGCGTCGCCTGCAGGCCGCCGCGCAAGCCGTCGGAGTCCTCGAACGCGATCGCGCGCTCGAGGTTGTCGAGCACCGGCAGCATCTTCGTGAGTACCGACTTCTTGCCGGTCAGCGCGATCTCGGAGAGCTGGCGCTCGATGCGCTTTTTGTAGTTCTCGAAATCGGCCATCGCGTACAGGAACTTGTCGTAGTTTTCTTTGGCCTCGGCGCGCGCCGCCGCAAGATCGGCGGCGAGGTTTCCCTCGCCGCCGACGAGCCCGTCAGCCTGCGCGTCCATCGTGTCGGTGGACGCGCCGGTGGGGGTGTCTTCGGCCTGCCCTGAGCCTGTCGAAGAGTTCACGGTGGTGTTTACTTCGCTTCCTTGAACTCGGCGTCGATCACGTCTTCGTTCGGTGCGCTCGCGCCTTCGGCCGGCGCACCTTCGTGCGCGCCCGCAGCGCCGTTCGCCGTGGCGCCGTCGGCCGACGCGCCGGTCGACTTGTACAGCGCTTCCGCGAGTTTGTAGGACGCCTGCTGCAGCTTCTCGGTCGATGCCTTGATCTCGCCGGCCGTGCCGTTCTCGCTGACTTTCTTCAGCTCGGACAGCGCGGTTTCGACTTCCGTGCGGAGCGTTGCGTCGGCCTTGTCGCCGACTTCCTTGAGCGACTTCTCCGTGGAGTAGATCAGCGAGCTCGCGGTGTTGCGGATCTCGGCTTCTTCCTTTTTCGCCTTGTCTTCGGCGGCATAGGCCTCGGCGTCGCGCACCATCCGGTCGACTTCGTCCTTGTTGAGGTTGGTCGAAGCCGTGATCTGGATCTGCTGCTCCTTGCCCGTTCCGAGATCTTTGGCAGAGACGGTCACGATGCCGTTGGCATCGATGTTGAACGTCACTTCGATCTGCGGCACGCCGCGCGGCGCGGCCGGGATCCCCTCGAGGCGGAAGCGCCCGAGCTCCTTGTTGTCGTTCGCCATCTCGCGCTCGCCTTGCAGCACGCGAATGTCGACCGAGGTCTGTCCGTCTTCCGCCGTCGTGAAGATCTGCGTCTTGCGCGTCGGAATCGTGGTGTTGCGCTCGATCAGCTTGGTGTTGATGCCGTTGAGCGTTTCGAGCCCGAGCGACAGCGGCGTCACGTCGAGGAGCACGACGTCGCGCACCTCACCGGCGAGCACGCCCGCCTGGATCGCGGCGCCGACCGCCACGACTTCGTCCGGATTGACCGACTGGTTCAGCTCTTTGCCCGTGAGCTTCTTGACGAGCTCCTGGATGACGGGCATGCGGGTCGAGCCGCCGACCATGACGACCTCGTCGATCTGCGCCACGTCGAGCTTCGCGTCGGCGATCGCGTTCTTGAACGGCTGGATGCAGCGATCGGTGAGATCTTGCGTGAGCCGCTCGAAGTCCGAGCGCGTGAGCGTGATGTCGAGGTGCTTGGGACCGTTCTGATCCGCCGTGATGAACGGGAGGTTGATCGTCGTCTGCACCGTGCCGGAGAGCTCGATTTTCGCCTTCTCCGCGGCCTCGGTAAGACGCTGCATCGCCTGACGGTCGCCCGAGAGATCGATGCCCTGGTCCTTGCGGAACTCGCCGACCAGCCAGTCGACGATGCGTTTGTCGTAATCGTCGCCGCCGAGGTGCGTGTCGCCGTTGGTCGACTTGACTTCGAAGACGCCGTCGCCGACCTCGAGGATCGACACGTCGAACGTGCCGCCGCCGAGATCCCACACGAGGATCGTCTCGTTGCCCTTCTTGTCCAGGCCGTACGCGAGCGCTGCGGCCGTGGGTTCGTTGATGATGCGCAGGACTTCGAGCCCCGCGATCTTGCCGGCGTCCTTCGTCGCTTGACGCTGCGCGTCGTTGAAGTACGCGGGCACGGTGATGACCGCTTTGGTGACGCGCTCGCCGAGATAGGACGACGCGTCGTTGACCAGCTTCTGCAGGATCATCGAGCTGATCTCTTGCGGCGTGTAGTCCTTGCCGTCGACCTTGACTTTGAAGTCCGTGCCCATGTGCCGCTTGATCGAGCTGATCGTGCGGTCCGGGTTGGTGACGGCCTGGCGCTTCGCAAGCTGACCGACGAGCCGTTCGCCGGTCTTCGTGAACGCCACGACCGAAGGAGTCGTTCTCGATCCTTCGGAGTTGGCGATGACGGTCGGGCTCTGCCCTTCCATCACGGCGACGACCGAATTGGTCGTGCCGAGGTCGATTCCGACCACTTTAGCCATGAAGTTGTGTGTCTCGCTTTCCGAGCCGCGTGGACCAGCCGTCGCTTGCGCTAAGGCCTTGCCGCTTACCGCAGCTCAAGGGGTTTGAGCCGGGCCGTCCGCAGACGGCCACCGCCTATGATACGTCTTCCCAGGCGGGTTGTTCCACTCATCCGGTGTGACACAATCGGTGGCACAGCGGTTGCGGAGCAACGCGCGGAAATGCGTGGAGAGGGGCGCCGTTGCCGGCGTCCCTCTCCACGCAAGCGAGTGCTTGCCGCCTACGGCTGCTGTTGCTGCTGGTTGAGGTAGAGGTCTGCCGGCTGCTCGCCGACTTTGACGGGGACGTTCTTCTTGACGCCCTGGCTCCACACGCGCAGCGTGACGGTCTGCCCCGGCTTGGTCGCTTTGATCGCGTTCGTCAGGTCGCTGACCTGGTTGACGGGCTTGCCGTTGATCGTCTGGATCACGTCGCCCGGCTCGAGGCCCGCCTGGTCGGCGGCCTGCCCGCTCTGAACCTGCGCGACGACGATGCCGCCTTGATCGTGGTAGCTGATCTGCGTGCGGACGTTGTTGTCGATCGGTCCGAGGACGACGCCGAGGTAACCCACGCCGGTGCCCGTGCCGTTCGCGTTCACCGTTTGGCCGGGTGCCTTCGCCAGCGCGACCGCCGTCTGCGTCACCGTGTTGGCCGGGATCGCGAAGCCGATGCCCTGCGCGGAGCCGGGGCTCGCCGTGGACTGGTTGACGCCGATCACGCGGCCGTCGTAGTCGACGAGCGGTCCGCCCGAGTTGCCCGGGTTGATCGGTGCCGACGTCTGGAGCAGGCCCTTGAACAAGTGAACCTGCTGGTTGTCGTCCTGGATCGGTTCGTCGCGGTTGAAGCCGGACACGACGCCGACCGAGACCGAACGCTGCAGCGCGAGCGGCTCACCGATCGCGATCGCCCACTGTCCGGCCTGAACGCGTGAGCTGTCCGCGAACTCCACCGGCGGCGGAAGCTTCGCGTAGTTGTCGACCTTCACGAGCGCGAGGTCGGCACCCGGATTCGACGAGTAGACGCGGCCCGGCTCGCGGTCGCCGTTGGCAAACACGACGGTCACCTTGCTCGTGCCGTGCGGCACGACGTGCGCGTTGGTGACGATCAAGCCGTCGCGCGAATAGACGAAGCCCGAGCCCGAGGCCCGTTCGACGACGCGCTGGCGCTGCACGGCACCGCCCGCGCCGCCGAAGAACTGAGCGAACGGATCGGCCGGCACGTATTGCACGCCGTTGACGGTGACTTGCAGGGCGACGACGGACGGCTCGACGCGCTTGACGGCGTTGATGATGCGGTCCTGGTCGGTCGTGCCTCCGCTGGGAAGCGGGGCTGCGCTGACGGAGGGCGGCGTGTTGCCGGGGCCGGCGACGCCCACGAAGTGCGTGCTCGCGAAGAGCATCATCGAGAAACTCCCGATGATTGCGCCGATCAGACCGACGACCGTCGTCCCGAAGATGCTACGAGACTTCACGATGTTCCGGAACTCCTAACCGAAGAGAGGTGGACGCACCCGACTACCCCAGCCCTCGCCTGGAGGTAGCGGTTCCGTACGTTTTTTCCCGGAGTTTTAACTTCCGAGCGTCGGTTGGTCGTCCACCAGACGGCCGTCACGGAGGCGAATGATGCGCTTCGCGTGCCCGGCGACGTCCTCGTCGTGGGTAACCATGATGATGGTCCGTCCACCCTCGTTGAGCAGCCGGAAGAGTGTCATGATCTCCTCGCTGGTCTCGGAGTCGAGGTTGCCGGTCGGCTCGTCGGCGAGCAGCACCGCCGGGTCGTTCACGAGCGCGCGCGCGATCGCGACGCGTTGCTGCTGGCCGCCGGACAGCTCGTTCGGCTTGTGGTCCATGCGGTCGCCCAACCCGACGCCGCGCAGCTCCTCCGCCGCGCGGTCGCGGCGCGCTCGCGCCCCGACGCCGGCGTAGAACAGCGGCAGCGCGACGTTCTTGAGCGCGCTCGTGCGCGCGAGCAAGTTGAAGCCCTGGAACACGAACCCGAGCTTCTTGAGCCTGATCGCGGCGAGCGCGTCGTCGCCGAGCGTCGAGACGTCCGTGCCATCGAGCTCGTACCGGCCCGTCGTCGGCCGGTCGAGACAGCCGAGCAGGTTCATCAGCGTCGACTTTCCCGAGCCCGACGGTCCCATGATCGCGACGTACTCGCCGCGGCCGATGGTGAACGTCACGCCGCGCAGCGCTTCGACGCGCACCGCGCCGAGATCGTACGTCTTCGTGACATCCGATACTGCGATCGCCTGCGCCGCACTATTCATACCGCAAGGCCTCGATGGGATCGAGCGTCGCGGCGCGCCACGCCGGATAGGTGCCGAACAAGACCGTGACGACGGTCGTGAACACCGTCGCGATCAGGATGCTTCGTCCCCACGGAATCGGCGCGACGACGCCCGAGAACTTCACGATGGCCAGGTCGTTGACCGCCGCGCCGATCGCGACGCCGATCAAGAGGCCGACGAAGCACCCGATCGCCGACAGCACGAGCGCCTCGATGAAGAATTGGGAGAGCACCTGGAACCTCGTGGCGCCGATCGCCTTGCGCAGCCCGATCTCGCGCGTGCGCTCCGCGACGCTGACGAGCATGATGTTGAGGATGCCGATTCCGGCGACCAGCAGGGATACGGCGCCGATCAGCGCGACGATGAAGGTGATGACGTTGAAGATCGCGTTCACGCTTCGCCCCGCCGCCTTGCGGTCGAACGTCTGGTAGTCGTAGCGCCCGCCTTTGAGCGCGCGCAGCCACGCCACCGTATCGGCTTCGGTCTGCTCGACCTTCGACGCGTCGTCCAGCAAGAAGTTCGCGAACGCGATCGTGCTGCCGCGCACGAAATCCCGTTCGTACGTCGTGTACGGGATCGTGACGTCGAAGTTGAAGTTGATCGGAAGGATCCCCGTCTTGTCGGGGCCGAGCACGCCGACGATGGTGAAGCGCCGGTCACCGATTCGAATCGATCCGCCCGTCGGGTCGCCGCTCATGTGAAGCTTGGTGTAGCCGCGATCCGAGATGATCGCGACGTGCCGTTCCTCGGCGACGTCGTCGATGCTGAGCTTTCGGCCGTAGCGCAGCGGCGTCGACGTCGCGAACCGCTCGTCGGCCGCCGCCGAGAACGTGATGCGGCTGTGCGTGCTGCCGTAGTCCGCGATGACGCGCCGGCCGGCGAACGGCATCGCGCCGACGACGTTCGGAATCTCCGACGGTGCGCGCTTGAGGTCGTTCACGCTGATCGCAGCGCGCCGGAAGTCGGCCTGCTGGCTGGGAAACACGACGAACGAACGCTCGCTCAGGCCGCCGAGTATGCCCGCGACGGCGCCGGCCATGCCGGCTCCGAGCACTTGGATCGCGATCACCGCCATCACGCCGATCGTCAGGCCGGTGACGGTCAAGATGCTTCGGACGCGGTTCGCCGCGAGCACGCCGAGCGCTTCGGCGAAGTACTGGCCGACGTTCATGCGCTGCGGCCGTCCGTCACGCGCGCAGCGCCGCGATCGGATCGAGACGCGACGCGCGGATGGCCGGGTAGGTTCCGAAGACGCAGCCGACCACCATCGAAAAGCCGATCGCGATCGACATGACGAGCAGCCACGGGATGGGCGCCTCGCCGACGAACGAGCGGATCGCGGCGTAGCCGCCGACCGTCGCGACGAATCCGATCGTCATCCCGATGCCCCCGCCGATGACGGAGAGCAGGATCGCTTCGAGCAGAAACTGCAGCGCGACGTCGGACCGTCGCGCGCCGATCGCCTTGCGCAGTCCGATCTCGCGGGTGCGTTCGGTCACGGATACGAGCATGATGTTCATGATGCCGATGCCGGCGACGAGCAGCGACACGCCGCCGATCGCGCTTAGGCCGACCGCGATGACCGCCAGCACGGTGTTGAAGACGCCGACCTGCGCCGTCGAGTCCTGCGTGACGTAGACGGCATGCGGCCCGTGCAGGCGCCGGAGGATGCCGTCGACCGCGTCGGACACGTCGTTCACCTGCACGCCCGGCGCGGCGTAGATCGTCAGGCTGTCGATCGGCCCCGGGGCGATCTGGTGGAACGTCGTGTACGGGATCAGAGCGAAATCGCTCGCGCCGATCGAGCTGAACAGGCTGCTCTTCACTTCGCTGTACTCGCCGATGACCGTGCAGCGGATCGCGCCCATGTCGACGACCTGCCCGACCGGATCGGTCTGCTTGAAGAGCTTCGCTGCGAGTTCCGAGGTCATCAGGCAGACGTGCGCGCCCGTCGAGACGTCGCTTTCGTCCATCCGCCGGCCCGAGCGCATCGTCAGCGCGACCTGCGAACGCGGGCTCGCCGACGCAACCGTCGTCGTCGTGCTGTTGCCGTTCCAGCGCAGCTTGTACGTTCGCTGGTACGACGGCTCCACGTACGAAAGCATCGGTCCGAGGTCGGTCGAGATCGTCCGGACGTCGCGGAACTGGATCGCGGCGCCGGTCGGATCGTCTTGGTTGGGATCGGCCGCGATCGTGATGCCCGGTTCTCCGAACGAGTCCAACGTGCTCGTGATTCCGGCCGACGCCGCCTTGCTCACGCCGAGCACCGCGATGATCGACGCCGTGCCGATGATCATGCCGAGCATCGTGAGGAGCGAGCGCGTGCGGTTGCGCCAGATCGCCGCGAACGCCTCGGCGACGTACGCTCCGAAGCGCGTCACGAGCTCGGAGCCGGCGTCGCCGACGGCACCGTGGTCGGCGCGACGGCCATCCCGCCGGTGAGCCCGACGTTCCGGTCGGTGACGATGACGTCGTGCGGCTTGACGCCCGAAAGCACGATGCTCTGCGCCTCGTTCGTGGTACCGAGCCGCACCGGCCGCTTCACCGTCCGGTTGCCGACGACGGCCAGGACGAAGGGCTTGCCGTTCGTGTCGCGGCGGATCGCGTCGGACGGGAGCGCGATGACGTGCGGCCGGTTCTGCGTCACGATGTCGACGTCGACGGTCATCCCGTCGCGCAGGTACGGCACGGTCCGGTCGAGCGCGACCGTCGTGAGCACCTGGCGCGCGGTGTTCGAAGGGTCGTCGCTCTTCTGCGCGACGGCGCCGATCTGGACGACGTGTCCGGGCAGCTTCGTCGTGCCGAGATCTTCGCCGGAGACGATCGCGGCCTGGCCGGTGCGGACGCTCGCGACGTCCTGCTCGTCGACTTTCGCGCGCACGACGAAGCCGGCGTCGGCGGCGAGCGTGATCAGCGCCTGTCCCGCGGTGACGGAGTCGCCGGGCTGCAGCTGGCGCAGCGTGTCCCCGGTCTCGCTCGCGATCGTCTGCACGACGCCGGCGAAGGGCGCGACGACGCGCAAGCGCGCCACTTGGCTTTGGGCGTAGCGCCAGTCGTCGAGTGCCTTGGCCGCATCGGCCTGCGCCGCTTCGACGTCGCCGCTCTTGTCCTGACCCGCGGTGGCCTGCGCGGCGGCGAGCGCGGCTTGCGCCTGCGCCACCGCGTCCCGGTTCGCGCGCACGCGCGCCGACAGCACGGGCGACTGGCGCGCGATCTGCGCGTACGTTTCGTCGCGGTCGCGCTTGGCCTGATCGTAGGCGACCTGCGCCTGCTGCAGCTTCGCGACGTCCTGGTCCACGGTGTTCTGCGCGATCGCCTTCTGCGCGTAGAGGTCGCGGTCGGCGCCCGCGATGCGCTGGGCCTCGCGCAGGTCGGTCGCGCGCTGCACGACGGTCGCGTCGGCCGCGGCGCGCTGCTGGCTCGCCGACGTGCCGCCGTAGCCCAGGCCCGACTGCGCGCCGGCGCGCTCGTCCTGGATCGCTTGGTTGAGGTTGAAGCGCGCCGTCTGCAGGTTCGCCTGCGCCTGCACGATCGCCGATCGGTTTTGCGTGGGGAGGGTCGAGTTGGTCGCCGTCGTCGTTCGCGCGCGACCCTGCGCGGCGAGGTACGCGTCGTGAGCGGTCGCTTCGGCGTCGACGAGCTGCGGGTTCGCGATCGTCGCGAGCAGTTGCCCCGCGGCGATGTGCTGGCCGGGATGCACGTAGATCTGCTGCACGTTGCCCGCGACCATCGCCGATAGTGTCTGCGTCTGGGGACGCTGCACGACGCCCGTCTCCGGAAGCTTCGACTGGAAGGTCACGTACGCTGCGGTCACCACGCGAACGCTTTGCGCGTTCGACCGCGGCCGGGCCGCGAACGCGCCGATCACGACGATCAGAACGAGTCCGGCGAACAAGAAGATGAGGTTGCGGCGACGGTTCACCCTGAAGCTCCTAGGTCGACGACGCTGACGGGATCGGCGACGCCCACGGACGCGCGCAAGCGCACGAGCGCGTTGAGATACGTGACGCGCGCGACGACGAGGTCGTTCGCGGCCGAAAGCGCGCTCTGCTCCGCGGCCGTGGCGTCGGTGAGCGAGATCAAGCCGTTGCGGTACTGGAGCTGCGCGATGCGCGCCGACTCCGCGCCCAGGCGGTTCGCCTCTTTTTGCGTCGCGAGATTCGCGCTGGACGTCTGCACGGCGCGCAGCGCCTGGCGCACGTCGACCTCGACGGCGGTCTCGGCGGATGAGAGCGACGCCGACGCCGCGTCGATCTGCGCGTGCGCGGCGCGGTGGGCGGCGCGACGCGCGCCGTACTCGACGAACGGCACGGTCCACGTGGACGTCGCCCCGATCGACCAAAAGCCCGGGCGGTTGACGGACGTGCCGGGGTAGTAGCCGTAGCCGGGGATGAACTGCGCCGGGGTCGAGGGGTTCGTGGGAATCTCGGTGTTGCCGAACGAGCCCGTGAGCTGGATCTGCGGGCGCCGGTCGGTCTCGATCGACGCGTCGGCAAGGCGCGCGACGGCGACGAGCGCGCGGGCGCTCGCGATGTCGGATCGCGACGCGAGCGCCTCGGCGACGAGCGTCTGCAGCGGCGTCGACGGCGGAGGCGGTTCGGGCAGCGCGACCGGCAACGCGAACGGCGTGTCGGGCGGCGCGTTGATGCGCTGGGCCAGCGCCTCGCGTGCGTTCGCCTCGGAGGCGCTCGCCGTGGTGAGGTTCGCCTCGCTGCGCAGCTCGTTCACCTGCGCGCGCAGCACGTCGACGCCGGCAGCGCGGCCCACGCGCTCCTGCGCCCGCGCGGCGTCCAGCAGCTGTTGCTGGTAGGCACGGTCGCCGGCGGCGAGCGCGACCGCCTCGCGCTGCTGCACGACGTTGAACCAGGCGGCAGCGACGTCGCTCGCGAGCTGCTGCTCCGTGCGGCGCACGTCGTACCGCGCCGACTCGACCTCGCGCTTCGCCGACTGTGCCGCGATCTGCGTCGACGAGCCCGTGTAGATGTTGTAGGTCGAGCCGAGCTGCGCGAGGTTCTGCGAGAAGACTTGCGCTTGCGAGAGCCCGTACTGCGAAAACGAGCCGGCCGTATTACCGTTGGTCTTCGCGACCTGGTTCTGCAGCGTGCCCGCAAGGGTCGGGAACTCGGCGGCGTGATCGCGTGCGAACGTCGCCTCGTTCTGCGCGAGCGTCTGCCGGCGATTGAGGACCGTCGGGTCGTGCTCGAGCGCGTAGCGGACGGCGCCGCGCAGGTCGAGCGGCTTCACCGGCGTCGGCGCGAGCGACGCGATCGGCGACGGCGTCGGTTCGGGCGTTGCCGGGACCGCAGCCGGCACGATGGACGGCGCGGCGAACACGGCGACCGCCAGACACGCGGCGCCCGCGAGAAAACGCCGCACCGTCAGCCGTTTCGAGCGGCGCCGAACGCGGCGAAGGTCGCCGTGAAGATGAGCATCAGGACGGCGGCCGTCCACGCGGCGGCGGGCCGGATCCGCGCAACGCGGACCATGCCGAGCGCCAGCAAGACCATCGACCACAGTGCGAAGACGTTCATCACGCCGAGAAATCCGGCCAAGGCACCGTGTACGCCCGGCACGAGCATCGCGAGGCTCGGCACGGACGACTGGAGCGCCGTCGTCGAGTCGTACGAGCCGGCGCCGTGCACCAGGACGATCAGTGCCAGCACGATCGAGTTCACGCCGACGCCGACCACCGAGACGGTGACGCTGAGCGCGAAGAACTTCCGGAACGTGCCGTCGCCTTTGCCGGCCGCGTTGGCGATCAGCATGATCACGCCTTGAACGAGGCCGCCGACCAGCACCGCGAACGGAGCGCCGATGAAGGCGAACCGGGCCAAGACGCGCACGAACTGCATTTGGAGCGCGATGGTCTTCTGCTGCTGGTCGGGCGGCAGCTTTGCGATTTGCGGGGACGCGGCGAAGATCGCCGGCATGCTCGCGTCCATCGCGTGCAAGAGCGCCGGAGCGACCAGCAGGCTGCCGGCGATGCCGAGGACGGTCGCGATAACGAAGGCCCAGCCCCACGTCGGCACCTCGCGAAGACGCGCGAAGGCCGATCCGGGCGAGACCACGATGTCGACGGCATTGCTCAGGCCGGAGTTGCGGGCAGGCGGAACGGACGTGCTCAAAAGGTCTCCCCCGGTAGAAACGAGCGCTGACACCCGTCTCTACCGGGCGTCCGGTGCGGGTGTTTCGCTCAGGAGCGCTTTGAGTCCGAGCTTGCGCTCGACGACCTTGCGCGCCCGTTCCAGATCGCGCTCCCGCATCTCCAACACCTTCAGACGAAGGTAGGACTGGACGAGGCGCCGGGAGCGTCGCGAGTACAGGGACGCGGCGGCCATGCGGCGCGCCGGCGCCATGGTGGGAGCGGGTGTCGGCGCCCGATGTGGAACCGAAGCGGCTTGGCCCGGGGTCGCGGGCACCGACGGGAAGAGCACCAGCACGCAGCCGGTGAACAGCAAGCTTCTCATGCCGGTCATTCCCGCCGGCGCGCCCCCCGACTAGGACATCCGTGAATCCCGACACCTTCGTCGTTCCGGCCCCGCCGAGCGACCCATACCTGCGCATCGTCCCGCTGGGCGGCTGCGGCGAGATCGGCCGCAACATGACGGTCATCGAGACCAACGACGACCTGATCGTCGTCGACTGCGGCCTCATGTTCCCCGACGAGGAGATGTTCGGGGTCGACATCGTCATCAACGACTTCACGTACCTGCGCGAGCGCCGCGACAAGTTCCGCGCGCTGCTCGTCACGCACGGTCACGAAGACCACATCGGCGGCATCCCGTACCTGCTGCGCGAATTCCCGCAGATTCCCGTGGTCGGCACGCCGCTCTCGCTGGCGCTCATCCGCGCGAAGCTCAAAGAGCACAAACCGGGCGAGTGGAACGCGCGGGAGGTCGAGCCGGGCGACCGCGTCGCGTACGGCAAGATCGAAGCCCAGTTCATCCACATCAACCACTCGCTCGCGGGCGCGTGCGCGCTCGCGATCCGCACGCCGCTCGGCACGGTTTTCCATACCGGCGACTTCAAGTTCGATCAGACGCCGATCGACGGCGATCCGGCGGACTTCGCGTCGATCGCGAAGGTCGGCGACGAGGGCGTCCTCGTGATGCTCTCGGACTCGACGAACGCCGAGCGTCCGGGCCATACGCTCTCCGAGCGCATCGTCGGCGAGGCGTTCTCGAACATCTTCGCGCGCGCCAAGGGGCGGCTGATCGTCACGTCGTTCGCGTCGAACGTGCCGCGCATCCAGCAGGTCGTCGACCAGTCCAAGCGCCACGGGCGCAAGCTCGCGTTCCTGGGGCGCTCGCTGCAGAACGTCGTGCAGTTCGCGCGCCAGCTCGGCTACCTCGACATCCCCGAAGGCCTCATCATCCGGCTCGAAGACGTCGACGAGCATGCGCCGCACGAAGTGTGCGTCATGACGACCGGCTCCCAGGGCGAGCCCATGTCGGCGCTCACGCGGCTGTCCGTGCGCGACCACAAGCACTTCAAGATCGTCCCCGGCGACACGGTCGTGATCTCCGCAACGCCGATCCCGGGCAACGAGAAAGCGGTCTCGCGCACGATCAACAACCTCTACCGGATCGGCGCGAACGTGATCCACGGCAGTTCCGGGAACGCGCACGTCAGCGGCCACGCCTCGCAAGAAGAGCTGCTGCTCATGCTCAACCTCGTGCGCCCGAAGTACTTCATCCCCGTGCACGGCGAGTACCGGATGCTGGTGACGCACGGGCGTCTCGCACAGCAGACCGGCGTCGCGGGCGACAACGTGTTCGTCTCCGAGAACGGCGACGTGCTCGAGTTCACGAAGGACGGCGCCGACAAGATCGGGCGCACGTACGGCGGCAACGTGATGGTCGACGGCTCGGGCGTCGGCGACGTCGGCGAAGCGGTGCTGCGCGATCGCAAGCACCTCGCCGGCGACGGCATCATGATGGTCGTCGTCACGGTCGACGCCGAAGAAGCGCGCGTCGTGGCCGGACCGGACCTGATCTCGCGCGGCGTGTTCTACCTGCCCGAGAGCGGCGACGTCCTCGACGAGCTCAAGGAGAAGCTGTCGGCGATCCTCGCCGCGTGCAGCGTCGAGGGCATCCGCGACATCGGCAACGTCAAGGAGCACATCCGCAGCGGTCTCTCCAAGGCGGTGTTCGAGAAGTCGCGCCGCAGGCCGATCGTGATCCCCGTGGTGATGGAAGTCTGACCGTCACGGCGAGCGAGCGGGCACTCCCCGCTTAGACGGGGCTGTCCGCTCGGTAAGGCACGCGCATGAGCGCACGACATCCTCGCCGTGACTTCTTGGCTCGGCTTGCGGGCGTCTCGGCGGGCGTGGCGGCGGGTGCCTCGATCGCACCGGCCGCCGGGGCCGCGCAAACCTCGCCGCAGGGCATACCGCGCCGGAAGTTCGGGCGGCACCCCGACATGGTGTCCGCCCTCGGAATCGGCGGGCACCACCTCGGGAACGCGGCGACGCAGGAGGATGCGGTCGCGATCGTCCACGAGGCGGTCGACAACGGGATCGCGTTCTGCGACAACGCGTGGGAGTACAACGACCATCGCTCCGAGGAGTGGCTCGGTGCGGCGCTGCGGGGCGGCTATCGCGAAAAAGTCTTTCTGATGACGAAGGTCTGCACGCACGGCCGCGATGCGTCCGTCGCGATGCAGATGCTCGAGGAGTCGCTGCGGCGGCTCGGCACGGACCATCTCGACCTGTGGCAGATCCACGCGGTCGTGTACGACAACGACCCCGACCTCGCGTACCGCAAGAACGGCGTGATCGAGGCGCTCGACCGCGCCAAGCAGCAGGGCAAAGTCCGGTACGTGGGCTTCAGCGGCCACAAGGACCCGCGCATCCACAAGCGGATGATCGACATGGGCTACGCGTGGGACTCGGTGCAGTTCCCGATCAACGCGTTCGATGCGCAGTTCCGGAGCTTTGCGCAGATCGTGCTGCCCGAAGCGGTCCGGCGCGGGATCGCGGTGCTCGGCATGAAACCGTTCCAAGGCCAGGGAGACCCCTTCCACCATGCGGACGTCGACCTCACGCCGCAGCAGGCGCTGCGGTACGCGATGAGCGTGCCGGGCGTGACGACGACGATCACGGGGATGGAGTCCCTCGCGGTGCTGCGTCAGAATCTCGCGATCGCGCGCAGCTTCACGCCGATGACGGCGGCGGAGATGCAGCAGGTCGTCGCCGCGGTCGCACCGCAGGCGGGCGACGGACGGTTCGAGACCTACAAGACGTCGCTTGCGTTCGACGACATCGTCACGCGCGAGATGCACGAGCAGCCGCTGCAGGGAGCGAACGCGTGATGCCGGTACCGCACCGCTCGTTCAAGGGCTTCTCCGTCTCGATCATCGGCATCGGCGGTTCGTCGCTGGGCGACGTCAAGGACGATTCCGAGGCCGGCCGCATCGTCGCCGAAGCGCTGGACGCCGGAATCAACTTCTTCGACAACGCGTGGGAGTATCACGACGGCCGCAGCGAGGAGCGCCTCGGGCGCGCGCTGGGCGGGAAGCGCGACCGCGCGTTCCTGATGACGAAAGTGTGCTCGCACGGACGAAGCCGCGCCGTCGCGATGCAGCAGCTCGAAGACTCGCTGCGGCGCCTCAAGACCGATCATTTGGACCTGTGGCAGATCCACGAAGTGATCTACGACAACGACCCGGACCTGCACTTCGCGCATGACGGCGCGGTCGAGGCGCTCACGCAGGCGAAGCAGCAGGGCAAGGTGCGTTTCGTCGGGTTCACCGGGCACAAGGATCCTGACATCCACCTCAAGATGCTCTCGCACCGGTATCCGTTCGATACGGTGCAGATGCCGCTCAACCCGTTCGACAAGAACTACCGCAGCTTTCAGGAGCGCGTGCTGCCCGAGGCGCAGCGCCAAGGCATTGCGGTGATCGGCATGAAGTCCATGGGCGGCGGCGGCGAGCCGGTCAAACGCGGCGCCGCGACGCCGCAGGAGTTGCTGCGGTACGCGATGAGCGTGCCCGGCATTTTGACCACCGTCAGCGGCATCGACTCGTACGACGTCTTTTTGCAGAACCTCGCGGTCGCGAGCGCGTTCACCGCGATGAACGCGGCCGAGATGGCGGCGCTCGAAGCGCGCGTGCGGCCGGTCGCGGGCGACGGCCGCCTCGAGCACTACAAGGCGACGAAGCTGTACGACGCCGCCGTCGGCCGCATGCAGCACGGCTTTCCGAGCGCGTCGGAGCTGCCGGCATGATCGCGCCTCTGCTCGCGTTGGCGATCGCCGTCGCTCAGGCGGGGCCGCCGCCTTCGCAGGCTCCCACGACGGAGAACCGCGCACCGGTTCCGGTCCAGCCCGCGCCCGCGCACGAGCCGGCGCTGGCCGGCGTCGACCGCACGTTCGCGCTCGCCGCCATGCAGGGCAACGACGCGGAGCTCGACATGGCGCACCTCGCGCTGCGCCGCGGCGCGGCGAACGAGGTGAAGGCGTTCGCCGGCACGATGATCGCCGACCACGGCGGCATGATGCAGGAGATGATGCCGGCGCTTCGCCGGGTGCTCGGTACGAATGGGCCGCCGCAGCGCTTGGCGGCGGCCGATCTGCTGGCGTACCGTCACCTCGAAGTTGTCGCGCCCGTCGACTTCGACCAGGTGTACGCGATGCAGCAGATCGGCGACCATCTCGCGTCGCTGACGGCATTTCAGACCGAGGCCGACAACGGAACGGATCCGCAGCTCAAGGCGCTCGCGCGAAAATGGCTGCCGTCGATTCAGTCTCACCTGGAGCGCGCCGTCGATCTGACGCAGCACATCGGCGGCAGCAGTCCGTTCAAGTCACACTGACGTTCGCGTTCGCGCCGCCCTGGAGGTAGCCGCCCAGGTCGAGCGTGACGTAGCGGTAGCCGGCGGCGCGGACGCCTTCGACGATGCGCGCGCGGCGGTCGGGCTCGGCCGCCGCCGCGATGTCGGCCGGCGGAACCTCGATGCGTGCGAGGTCGCCGTGATGCCGGACGCGGCATGCGCGCAAGCCGGCATCGTGCACGGCCTGCTCCGCGCGGTCGACTTGCCGTAAGAGCTCGAGCGTGATCGGCGTGCCGTACGGGAAGCGGGACGACAGGCACGCGAGCGCGGGCTTGTCCCACACGGCCAGGCCGAGCTTGCGCGCCAGCGCGCGCACGTCGTCCTTGCGCATTTCCGCTTCGAAGAGCGGGCTGCGCACGCCGTGCTCGCGCGCGGCGGCGCGGCCGGGACGCCAGTCGCCTTCGTCGTCGCGGTTGTAGCCGTCGACGATGTGCGGGATACCGCGTTCACGCGCGATCTCCGAGAGCCGGCCGTACAGCTCGGTCTTGCAGTAGTAGCAGCGGTTCGCGGGATTCGCGGCGTACGCGGGGTCGTGCAGCTCGCGCGTCTCGATGACCTCGTGATGTGCGTCGACGGCGCCGGCGAACGCGACGGCGCCGGCGTACTCCCGCTCGGCCAGCGACTCGCTCCGCGCGGTGATCCCGACGGCGCGCTCGCCGAGCTCCTGCGCGGCGACGTGCAGCACGAGTGCCGAATCGACGCCGCCGGAGAACGCGACGATGCAGGTGCCGAGCTCGCGGAAGATCGCTCGCAGCCGTTCTTCCTTGGCGTCGAGCGGCGCCTCGCTTCCCCGCGTCTCGATCACGTGCGCGCCCCCTGCGTGATGCTCATCTCCACGATGCGCACGACTTCGTGCAGCGGGAGGCCACGTTCCCGCGCGATGCGCGCGAGGTCGTCGTACTCCGGACGCGCCCGCACCGCACCCCCGTCCTGCTGAGGCTGTCGTCCGTCGTCCTGAGCTTGTCGTCCGTCGTCCTGAGCTTGTCGTCCGTCATCCTGAGCTTGTCGTCCGTCATCCTGAGCTTGTCGTCCGTCATCCTGAGCTTGTCGAAGGACGGCGCGCTTGACCCGCACCGGACCGAACGGCGTGTCGACGGACCCGAGCGTGCGCGGCAGCAGGTGGCGGCGCTCGGTGCGCACGCGCACGCCGATCGTCGTCGTCTCCGTCAGCATCACGCGCGCGAGCGCGTCCTCGTCGCCCGGCGCGGCGAGCGCCGAGAGCGTGATCGCGGGACGGCCTTTCTTCATGACGACCGGCGTGAGCCAGACGTCGCGCGCACCCGCCGCGAACAGCCGCTCCATCGCGAGCTCGTAGTGCTGCGGCGACATATCGTCGATGTTCGCCTCGAGCACGACGACGTCGTCCGCGGCGCCGGTCCCGTCCAGCGCCGCGGTGCCGATCAGCACGCGCGTAACGTTCGGCACCGCGAAGTCGCTGCGTCCGGCGCCGTAACCGATCCGCTCGATCGTCATGTCCGCGCGGCCCGGCTCGGCCAGCGTCGTGAGGATCGCGGCCGCCGTCGGCGTGACGAGCTCGCCGGCGACGTCGAGCGCGCGCGTCGGCCAGCCGATCAACAGGTGCGCGACCGCGGGCGGCGGGTTCGGGTAGAGCCCGTGGTGCATCGAGACCGTGCCGTGCCCAATCGGGAACGGCGAGCACCGCAGCTCGTCGATCTCGAGCAGGTCGAGCGCAACGCACGTCGCGGCGACGTCGAGGATCGCGTCGATCTGTCCGACTTCATGGAAGCGGATTCGATCCGCGCTCGTGCCGTGCGTATGCGCTTCGGCGCCGGCGAGACGCCGGTAGACGGCGCAGGCGCGCTCGCGCTGGCGCTCGGTCAGCCCGCTGCCCCGGACGATGCCGATGACGTCGGCGAGCGTGCGCGTTCCCTCGCCGCGCTCGCCGCCGTGCATGTGCTCCTGGTCGTGCTCGTGGCCGTCGTCGTGGTCGTGATCGTGATCGTGGTCGTGATGACGATGCGCGGCGTCGCCGTCCTCGCCCGGTACGGTGAGGCCCGCGAACGTCGCAGCGATTCCGCGCTTCGTCGTGCGCGTCGGCGCGAGGGTCCAGCCGTCGGGGACGACGGTGCGCAGGGCGCGCTCCAGCGCGGCGGCGTCGAGCCCGGCGTCCAGGAACGCCGCGAGCAGCATGTCGCCCGCGGCACCGCCGATCATGTCGACGTACGCGATACGCTTGCCGGCCGGCATCTTCACGATGCGGGCGCGGAGACGATCTTGTGCGCGAGCGCCGCGGCGCCGAAGCCGTTGTCGATGTTGACCACGCCGATGCCCGGCGCGCACGAGGTCAGCATGCCGAGCAGCGCGGCGACGCCTTCGAATGCGGCGCCGTACCCGATGCTCGTCGGCACCGCGATCACGGGCGCGCGCACGAGTCCGGCGACCACGCTCGGAAGGGCGCCTTCCATGCCGGCCACCACGATGACGGCCCGGCATCGCAGGATGTCGTCGAGGGCGTCGAACAGGCGGTGGATGCCCGCGACGCCGACGTCCGTCGCCCGGACGGGTTCGTGGCCGAGCGCGTCGAGGGCGAACGCGGCCTCGGCGGCGACGGGTAGGTCGGACGTCCCCGCGCACACGACGGCGACGCGCGCGCCCGTGCGCGGCAGCGAGCCCAGCCGCAGCGACCCGCACATCGGATCGAGTACGGCATCGGGGTAAGCCGCCGCCAGCGCTTCACGCTGGTCCGCCGGGATGCGCGTCGCCAGCGCGAAACCCGTGCGCGCGTGCAGAGCGCCGACAAGCGCGACGTTCTGTTCCAGGGTCTTGCCGGCGGCGAAGATGACCTCGGGAACGCCGGTGCGGTCGCGGCGCTCGTGATCGAGCTTCGCGATGGCCGAGGTGTCCATGACCGGGTCTTACCCCCGCGGACGCACGCTCGCCGTCTCGATTTGGTCGGCGGCGTGAGGATCGAAAAGGGCTTTGCCGGACGCGAGGCGTTTCTACGTCTCGCATATGGCCGACCGACGTACGTTCCTCGGCGCGGTTTCCGGCGCGGCTGCTGCCGCGCTGCTCGCGTCGCCCGCCGAAGCGCAGGCACCCGCACCGCAGGCGTCGCCGCCGTCGACGCCGCTGCCCTCGCCGAAGCCGAGTCCGGCGCCGAAGGCGGCATCGGCCGCGGCGGTCGCGATCGCGGCGTCGATGCGGCGCTTCGATCCACGCTTGAGCGATGCCGATCTCGACACGATCGCGCACGCGATCGACGACAACGGGCGCGGCGCTGCGCGGCTGAACCCGCGCAAGGCGACCGCGCTGAAGAACGCGGACGAGCCGGTGGTGCGGTTCGCCGCGCCGAGGCCGCGATGACGCACGACGACATCGCCTTTGCCGACGTCGCGACACTGCAGCGTCTGCTCACCGCCCGCGCGATCTCGTCCGCGGAGTTGACCGAGCTGTACCTGACGCGGCTCGAGACGTACGGCCCGGTCTACAACGCGGTCGTCACGGTCCTTCACGAACGCGCGCGCCGCGAGGCCAAGCGTGCCGACGCCGAGCGCGCGCGCGGCCGGGTGCGCGGGCCGCTGCACGGCATCCCGTACGGCGTGAAGGATCTGCTCGCGACGCCGGACGCGCCGACGACGTGGGGCGCGCAGCCGTACCGCAATCAGCGCTTCGCGTTCGATGCGACGGTGGTGAAGAAGCTGACCGACGCCGGCGCCGTGCTGCTCGCGAAGCTCGCGATGGTCGAGCTCGCAGGCGGCTTCGGCTACGGCGACGCTGACGCGTCCTTCACCGGCCCCGGCCGGACGCCGTGGAACGCGAACTACTGGAGCGGCGGGTCGTCGAGCGGCAGCGGCATCGCCGTCGCGGCGGGCCTGGTCGGTTTTGCGATCGGCTCCGAGACGTCGGGCTCGATCCTCTTCCCGTCGACCGCGTGCGGCGTGACGGGCCTGCGCCCGACGTACGGGCGCGTCTCGCGCCACGGCGCGATGGCCCTGTGCTGGACGCTCGACAAGCTCGGGCCGATGGCGCGCAGCGCGCGCGATGCGGAGACGGTGCTCGCCGTGATCGCCGGCGCGGATCCCGCCGATCCCACGGCGGTCGACGCACCGCTCGGGGCGCCGCGGCGACGTCCGCGCATCGCGGTGCTCAAGGACGCGACGAAGGCGTCGATGCCGGAGGTCGCCGCGAACTTCCGCGCGACGGTCAAGGCGCTGTCGTCGTTCGCGGACGTGGCCGGCGAGGTCGCGCTGCCGAAGGGACCGTGGGGGCCGGTGGTCGGCACGATCGTCGACGCCGAAGGCGCCGCCGCGTTTCGCGACCTGATCGAGTCCGGGCGCGCGCACGAGCTGCGCAACGCGGACGACAAGCTCGGCGGCTACGTCGCGTACGCGACGCCCGCCGTCGATTACATCGACGCGATGCGTCAGCGCGCCATCCTAAACGCTGCGCTCGAAAAGGCGCTCGGGAGCTACGACGCCGTCGTCTCGCCGACGCTGCCGACGGTGACGTATCCGATTGGGCTCGCCTTCGACAAGGCGTACCCGAGGTTTCCGGGCGGCCCATCGCTGATCTCGCCGGGAAATCTCGCCGGCTTGCCCGCGATCGCGATGCCGAACGGCGTGGGTCCGAACGGGCTGCCGACGTCGGTGTCACTGCTCGGCCGCGCGTTTGGCGAGGCGACGCTCACGGCGATCGGTGCGCGCTACCAGCGCGAGACGGCGTTCCACGAGCGGCGTCCCCCGCTCGTAACCAAGCTCGAACGCGCGTAGGCGCCGGCTGAAGATGCGGCGCGCGATGTGGCAGGCGTGCTGTGCCGGCATGGCGCTGCTGGCCATGACGGCCGGGGAGCCGGTGGTCGCGCCGACGCCTATCGGATACCCGACCGCCTACGCGGGCCTCTGCAGGGAGTTCGAAGGATCGAACGCGGAGCGCGCGCGCGCTCGAATCCGACATGAACAACGCGCAATGATTGCGGCCCGGACGAGGATGGTGCAGTCGCTCTCGTCGTCGTCCGGAGCCGTACGCGTCACCGTGCTGACGGTCCAGGCACACTATATTGCGGGGCGTTTCACCGGTGAGCGCGATCTGGTTCGGATCGATAGCGCGACCGGGAAGCGTTTCCTGCTCGTCGACATCGATGCCGACGGGGCCGTGCGCCGAACCAACCCCGCTACGGAGGGTGACGCGGTCCCGGCATACGTGTTTGCGCAAGGATTTGCGGCGTACATGTACCTCAATCAGCTGTTAGCAGACGAGGGCACCGATCATCGGACGTCCTGCGCCGAAGAGGCACAGGCCGAGTTGTCGAGCGCACCCGCGCTCGCGTCCGAGCTCGCGCGCGCTTTCGACGTCGGCCGAGTCCCGTCGCGCGAGGTCGCCGAGCGCGTCAATACGGCGTACAAAGCGTTCCTCGCCACGGAACCGTTCGGCGACGAGCCAAAAGCGCTCTTGTCCGACCTGCGCCGTCAACTGGGAACGTCGCCGCCCATCCAGGTGTATTACCGCGACGAGAACGATCTGACCGATACTGAAATCGTCATCGTTCGACTCGGTACGCAACAGAGCCATGCGTACGTTCTCGTACGGACTGCACTGCACGAGGGGCGTTCTACCGTCGGCGTGGCCCCGGTCTGCCTGTACGGGGACACGCGCTGTTCCAAGTATTACGCGTGGCCGTAACGCGCCGCTCGCCCGCCGCGTCGATGCGCCGAATGCGAACGACGAGCCTGAGTAAGCGCGTGCGGAAGGCGTCGTCGCGGACGGCCGGGTAGAGGACGGGATGATCGAGCTCGACCCCAGTCGCACCGTCCTCGTCGCCGTCGACCTGCACCGCGGCCATCTCGACCCCGCGGTCGCGACGCTCCCGTTGCCCGCGGAGCGAAGCCGCGCGCTCGTCGAGCGCAGCGCGCCGATCTTCCACGAGCTCCGCCGCGCCGGCATTCCGGTCGTGCACGTCGTGACGATCTACCGGACTCCGCGCGAGTCCGACTCCAATCCGTTCTGGGGCGGCAAGCGTTCGGCGACACGCGCGCGCTCGCACGAGCACAACCTCGCCGGTTCGCCCGGCACGCAGATCGTTCCGGAGCTGTACGCGCCGAGCGACATCGTGGTCGCGACGAAAAAGCGCTACAGCGCGTACCTCCATACCGACCTCGAGTTCGTGCTGCGCGACCTCGGCGCGAAAACGGTACTGCTGGCCGGCGTCAACACGAACAGCTGCGTGCTGTGCACGTCGTTCGAGACCGTGAACCGCGACTTCGACCTCGTCGTGCTGCGCGACTGCGTGGACTCGATGGACGGTGAAGAAGCGCACCGCATGGCGCTCACGCTGATCGAAACCGCGCTGGGCCGCGTACTGAGCTGGGACGAGATACGCGGCGCCCTCTCGCAGCACGCAACCGCCGGGTAGCGAGACTGCTTCGGCGGGGTCGCGCGGTTACGCGCGCGCCTGGTTGCGGCGGATTGCGCCGCTGATTGCGGACGCGACGGCGATTGCGGTCGTCGCGAGCAGCAGCCCGCCGATCAGGTCCGTGACGAAGTGCGCACCGAGCGCCAGTCGCGACCAGATCACGCCGCATCCCCACAGGGCGAGCGCCGTCGCCAGCACCGTGCGCGCCGTGCGCGGCAGATCGCTGCGCCACACGAACCACGCCCACAGACCGTAGACGAGCAGCGCGAACATCGCGTGGCCGCTCGAGTACGAGAACGACGGCTCGTGGATGAGCGTCCAGTAGTCCGGGCGCGGGCGGCGGAAGACGTTCTTGAGCGCGTCGCTGACCTGCCACGTCACCAGCGTGGTCGGCATCGCGAAGAGCGCCGGGCCGCGCCACGCGGGGTTGCGGATCGCGATCACGACGATGAGCACGCCGAGCGAAACGAGCGCTTCCCACCAGCATGACGCCGTGAAGACGAGCGCGAGCCGCGGCGCTTCGCCGGCGAGCGCGCGTCCCGCGGCGTCGATGCCGTGCGGCGGAACATGCGAGACCGAGGTGCCGAGCACCCAATACAGCACCGCGGCGACGAGCGCCACGGCGAGCGAGCGCAGGATCATCCGGCGAAAAGATCCTGCTGCGCCGGGCGGCCGATGCGGTCGGCGATGCGCTCGAGGTCGGCCGGGCTCTCGATGACGACGTTGCGCGGCTTGGTGCCTTCGTTGGGTCCGACGATGCCGAACTCTTCGAGCTGGCGCATCAGGCGGACGGCGCGCGGATGGCCGATCGAGAACCGCGCCTGCAGCGCCGCCGTCGAGCCCACGCCGGCGTCGCCTTTGGCAACGCGCGCATCGAGCAAGAACTTCGCCGCGTCGTACCACAGCTCGTCGACCTTGCGGTCGCCCCCGCGTTCTTCGTCCTCGCGGATCGGCGTGATCTCCATCGCCTTGGCCATCATTTCGGCCTTCGTCTGGCGCTTCCAGAACGCGACGAGCTTGTCGATCTCCAGCCCCGTGACCAGCGCGCCCTGCGCGCGGATCGGCTTGGGCGCGTCGATCGGAAGATAGAGCATGTCGCCGCGGCCCAGCAGCCGCTCTGCGCCGCCCTGATCGAGGATGGTGCGCGAGTCGACCTGCGAGCTGACCGCGAACGCGATGCGCGAAGGAATGTTCGCCTTGATGAGTCCGGTGATGACGTCGACCGACGGGCGCTGCGTCGCGACGACGAGATGGATGCCGGTCGCGCGCGCGAGCTGCGCCAGCCGCATGATCAGCATCTCCACTTTCGCCGGCGCGATCAGCATCAGATCGGCGAGCTCGTCGATGATGACGACGATGTACGGCAGCTTCTCGTCGGGGAACTTCGCGTTGTACTCTTCGATCTTGCGCACGCCGGCCTTCGCGAAGCGTTCGTAGCGCTGGTCCATCTCGCGCGTGATGATCGCCAGCGCGCCCGCTGCCAGCGACGGATCGGTGATCACCTCGTGCTTGAGGTGCGGGATGCCGTTGTACACCGTCAGCTCGACGCGCTTGGGGTCGATCATCAGCAGCTCCAGCTCGTCCGGCGTGGACGTGACCAGTAGCGAAGCGATGATGCAGTTGAGGCACACCGACTTGCCGGCGCCGGTCGCTCCCGCGACGAGCAGATGCGGCATCTTGCCGAGGTCGCCGAACACGGGGCGGCCGGTGATGTCCTTGCCGAGCGCGATCTGCAGCGGCGAGCCGCCGCGCGGAATGTGCTCGAGGATCTCGCGGATCGCGACGATTGACACCGTCGCGTTCGGCACTTCGATGCCGACCGCCGACTTGCCGGGAATCGGCGCCTCGATGCGCACGGACGTCGCGGCGAGCGCGAGGGCGAGGTCGTCGGCCAGCGACGAGATGCGCGAGATCTTGACGCCGCGCTCGGGCCGCAGCTCGTAGCGCGTGATCGAGGGACCGCGCTCGAGGTGCGTGACCTTCGCGCCCACGCCGAACGACGCCAGCGTGTCTTCGAGGACGTGCGCGCGGCTCGCGTCGTCGGTCTTCTGCGCCTGCGGCGCGTCGAAAATCTCGGTGATGTCCGGCAACGCGTACGCCGGACGCGACGGCGTCGCTTCGTACTCGCCCGCGACCGCGAGCGGCGCCGAAGCGGCGTCCTGCACGCCGGACTCGACGTCGTCGGTCTCGTCATCGTCGGGCTCCTCGGCGATTTCTTCGTCGTCCTCGTCGCCCGCAAGCTCGTCGTCCGGTTCGTCGTCGTACTCGTCCTCGTCCGCGTACGCGTCGTCGTCCTCGTCGTACGGCTCGTCGCCGTCGGCCTCGATCTCGTTCTCGTCGGGCGCCTCGTCGTAAAAGCGCATCGGCTGCGGCTCGACGACCGTGTGCGTCGGCGCCGGGATCTCCGGCGCAGGCGCACCCGCGGCGACCGCGGCGCGCTGCGGAGCCCGCGGGAGCAGCGCCGGAAGATGGAACGCCTCGCGCAGCGACGTCGGGCGCACGGCGAGCGCGGTTTCGGACGTTTCGGTTGCCCGCTTCGGAGGCCGCAGCGCGGCCAGCCGCGTCACGCACCAGCCGATGACCTTTTTGACGCTCACGCCGGTGATTGCGACCGTCACGGCGATGACGGCCAGCACCAAGACGACCCAGGTGCCGGCGTCGCCGAGCAGCGCGCGCAGCGCCGCGGCGATCGCGTGTCCGACCGCGCCGCCGTCGTGTCCCGCCGCCGCGATGCCCGCGTCGATCGCCAGGAAATACGCGCACGCCGCGCCGCCGAGCGTCGCGATCATGCGCGGTACATTGATCTCGAGGAAGACGATCGCGCCGACCAGCGCGATCAGGATCGCGAACAGCGCGGCGGCGCCGCCGAAGAGGCCGTGCAGCGCGAACGCGACACCCGCGCCGACCACGCCGGTGCGTCCGGCCGGCGCCACGAGCGCGATGCCGAGCAGCAACGCGAACGCCAAGGCGGCCATGCCGGCGATCTCCAGGTTCCAGCGCATCCGTGCGCCGCTCTTGCGGCGGACCCGAGCCATCGCATGCGTCTTCCCGTTGCGAGGGGTTCGTCACCTGTACGCCGAGAACGAGGCAGGCCGTGCCCCGCCCAACGATCGTCGTCCTCGAAGGCGACCAGACCGGACAAGAGCTCCTCGTTGATGCGATGCGCGTCCTCGCACCGGACGTCGTGGGCTTCGAGGTCGAGTTCGAGCGGTACGACCTCTCGCTCGAGCGGCGCCGCGAGACCAACAACGCGGTCGTGCTGGAAGCGGCCGAGGCGATGAAGCGCACGAAGCTCGGGCTGAAGGCCGCGACGATCACGCCGGAGACCAAAGGCGACGTCGGGTCGCCCAACGCGATCCTGCGGCGCGCGATCGACGGCAAAGTCATCGTGCGCACCGGGCGCCGCATCCCCGGCGTGCGGCCCGTCGCGGGAATCCACGCGCCGATCTCCGTCGTGCGCATGGCCGTCGGCGACGCGTACGGCGCGAAGGAATGGCGCGAAACCGAGAACGGCGACGAAGTCGCGTATCGCACCGAGCGCATCGAGCGGTCCGTCTGCCGCATGGTTGCCGAGTATGCGTTCTTCCACGCGCGGCGGTCCGGCGCCAAGGTGTTCGGCGGGCCCAAGTACACGGTCAGCCCCGTGTACGAAGGCATGTTGAAAGAAGAGATGGACGCGGCGGCAGCGCGCTATCCCGACGTGCAGTACGACCCGCAGCTCATCGACGCGACATACGCGCTGCTGATCTCGACCGCCGGCGATCCGATGGTGATCCCTTCGCTCAACCGCGACGGGGACTGCCTTTCCGACCTGGTCATGCAGCTGTTCGGGTCCATCGCCGGCGCGGAGTCGACCGTGATGTCGTTCCATCCGGACGGCAAGCCCGACGTCGTGATGACGGAGGCGCCGCACGGCACCGCGCCGCGCCTGTTCGGGAAAAACGTGGCGAATCCGATGGCGATGATCCTCGCCGAAGCCGCGCTGCTCACGTTCGTCGACGACCGCCGCGCGGCGAGCGCGTCGCGCGCGATCTACGAGTCGGTGCTCGAGACCGTGCGCGACGGCGTCGCGACCAGCGACCTGGGCGGCCACGCGTCGACGACCGAGTTCACCGACGCGGTGATCACCAAGGTCAAGACCAAGCTGGAGATCTGGGCCAGCCTGTAGGGCGCCGCGCCTCGCCGTCGAAAAAAGACGGCATGGGTGCAATGAATCGAGCGACGTTCGTCGCGGGTGTGTTCGGCATGGTCATCGTCGCGAGCCGCGTCCGAGCGGCGGACGCGCAGACGTTTCGGGTTCGCATACGACTCGACAGCGTGCGCGACAAGCGGACCGTCAGGCAGCTGGAAGCGGTCGTGCCGGACGGCAAGCGCGTCGAAGTGCTGGACGGCACATGGGACTACGACAAGGTGCCGCGCAAGCCGCTCGGGCTCTTCGCCGCCGTGACGGTGAAGCAAGGCGCCAAGATGCACGTCAAAGGCGACTTCGAGTATGGCAGCTCGGGGCGCGACGCCGCGGGCGGCAACACCGTCGTCCAGCTCGTGGACGCGAAGACGTCGATCGAGGACGACTTCGACGCGGGCGTCGCGATCGCGTACCCGTGGAAGATCGCGGGCGAGGACTACATGCTCGTCGTCTCGGCCGAACCCGTCGCGCCGAAGTGATCAGCGCTGCTTGGGGTCGAGCGCATCGCGCAGCCCGTCGCCGAGCAGGTTGAAGCCGAGCACCAGCACCGTGATCGAGAGTCCCGGGAAGACGAGCGCCCACGGCGCGGATATCCAGTAGTCGCGCGCCTCGTTCAGCATCGCGCCCCATTCGGGCGCGGGCGGTCGCGCGCCCAACCCCAGATACGACAGTCCCGCGGCTTCGAGCTCGGCGGTCGCGATGCCGAGCGTCGCCTGCACGAGCAGCGGCGCGAGGATGTTCGGCAGCACGTGCTTGCGCAGGATCGAGGGAGTGCGCGCACCGAGGGCGCGGGCGGCCTCGACGTAGTCGCTTTCGCGCACGATCAGCACCGACGAGCGCGCGAGCCGCGCGTACTGCGGAACGTAGACGATCCCCACCGCGATCATCACGTTCGTGATGCTCGGCCCCAGGATGGTCGTGATCGCGATCGCGAGGATGATCGACGGAAACGCCAGCATGACGTCCATCGCGCCCATGAGCGCGCCGTCGAGGCGGCCGCCCGCGTAGCCGGCGACGGTGCCGATCAGCGTGCCGGCGCTGATCGCGAGGCCGACCGCGACGAAGCCGATGCGGATCGAGATGCGCGCCCCCGTGACGATGCGCGCGAGCTCGTCCCGCCCGAGCTTGTCGGTGCCGAACGGGTGCGCCGCCGACGGCGGCTGCGCGCCCTGCGCGACGTGCTGCGCGAGCGGGTCGGCCGGCACGATCAGGGGCCCGGCGAGGGCCAGCAGGACGATGAGAAGGACGACCGCGGCGCCGGCCACGGCGCCGGGCGCCCGCCGGAACCGCCGCACGACGTCGTCCGCGAATCCTCTTTTTGTCATCGCGCAGCCAGGGTTGGGACGCGATACTCGAATACGATGCCCGTGCGAACGACCGACCCCGCGCTGACCCCGATCGAAGCGAAGCTCGACGCCGGGCTCTCCCTCGACCTCGAGGACGGGCTGACGCTGTTCCGGACCGCCGACCTGCACACGGTCGGGCGGCTTGCCAAGGCGGCGAAGGAGCGTAAGAGCGGCAAGAACGTCTATTACGTCCTCAACCGGTACATCAACTCCACGAACGTCTGCTACGCGAACTGCCAGTTCTGCTCGTTCGCCCGGGGCGAAAAGGACGCGGACAAAGTGCGCATGTCGGCCGACGAGGTCGTCGCGAAGGCGCTCGAGACCGGCACGAACTTCAACCAGATCCACATCGTGGGCGGGCACGATCCGCGCCAGCTCTCGCTCGACTACTGGCTGCCGCTGATGCGCCGGTTCAAGGAGCTGCTGCCGCACGTGCAGCTCTCGCTGTTCACGGCTGCCGAGATCGACTACATGGCGCGCCGGCACCGGCTTTCGTACGACGAGATTTGCGCGCGGCTGGCCGAGGCCGGCCTGGACAACGTCAACGGCGGGGGTGCGGAGGTCTTCAGCGAGCGCTTCCGGCGCGAGGTCTGTCCGAACAAGGTCGACGCCGCGCACTGGCTCGAGATCCACGAAACGCTGCACCGGCACGGCGTCGCGTCGAACGCCACGATGCTCTACGGCACGATCGAAACGCTCGAGGAGCGCGTCGAGCACCTGATCATGCTGCGCGAGTCGCAGCGCCGCTCGCCCGGCTTCAATGCGTTCATCCCGCTCGCGTTCCACCCGGACGGCAACGCGCTCTCGGACCACGGCTGGACGTCGGGACTCGACGACATCCGCATGTTCGCGGTGGCACGCCTGATGCTCGACAACTTCGACCACATCAAGGCGTACTGGATGATCCAAGGTCTCAAGGTGTGCCAGCTCGCGCTCGAGTTCGGCGCCGACGACATGGACGGCACGCACGGCTCGACCGACGAGGAGCGCATCTATCACAGCGCCGGAACGCAGTCGGGGCAGTACGTCGACGACCGCGAGTTCCGCCGGCTGATCGAAGAAGCCGGCTACGTGCCGGTGCGCCGGAACTCGACGTACGACACGTTCCCGTTCGAGTGGGCGCCGCACGCGCCGGAAGCGGCTCTGGCGTGAGCGGCTCGAGGCTCCGGTACGGCCGCATCGCGTATGTCAACGTCGCGCCCGTCGAATCCGCGTTCGACGCGGGCGCGGTCGTGCGCGACGTCGACGTCGTCCCGGCCGTGCCGGCCGTGCTCAACGCGGCGATGTCCGAAGGTTCCATCGATGCGGGCGCGATCAGCGCCGCGCACTATCTCGAGCACCGCGACCGCTTCGCACGGCTCGCCGACCTCTGTATCGCGGCCGACGGACCGGTGCGCACCGTCCTGTTCGTGTCGCCGGCGCCGCCGGCGCTGCTCGGCGACGCGGTGGTCGCGGTGACGTCGCATTCGGCGTCGGGACGCGCGCTGCTCGCGATGCTGCTCGCCGGGTTCCCCGGCGTACGGCCGCGCTACGAAATCGTCGACGACGCCCTGGCCGCGGCGCGCGCGGGCCGTCCGGCGCTCGTCATCGGCGACGAGGCGCTCGTCGCGCGCGCGGAGCTCCCTCCCGCGCAGGTGCACGATCTCGGCGAGGCGTGGAAGGCGTCGACCGGGCTGCCGTTCGTGTTCGCCGTCTGGGCCGTGCGGCGCGAAGCGCTCGAGACGCGACCGGCCGAGGTCGCCGCGCTCGCCGATGCGCTCGTGGCGGCGCGCGCCTGGGGCGACGCGAATCGCGGCGCGGTGATCGACGCCGCCGTCGCCGTGCGCCCGTACCACCGCGCGCTGTACGAAGATTACTTCACGCGCCTCTCGTACCGGCTCGACGCGCGCGCGCAAGCCGGACTCGAACGGTTCGCGATGCTCCGCCGCGATCGCGGCGACGCCGCCGGGGAGGGCGTCCATGTCGCTCGCTGACGTGCTGGACCGCGCCGCGGCGGGCGGGCGCGTAAGCATCGATGAAGGCGTTCGCCTGTACCGCGAGGCGCCGCTGCACGAGCTGGGCGCGGCAGCCCACGCGCGGCGCTCGGCGCTGTACCCCGGCCCCGACGTGACGTACGTGATCGACACGACGATCAACTACACGAACGTCTGCAACGTGCACTGCACCTTCTGCGCGTTCTTCCGGCCCGAGCATCACCGCGAGGGTTACACGATGTCGCACGACCAGGTGCTCGACCGGGTGCGCTTCGCCGCGGATCAGGGCGCCACGCAGATCATGATCCAGGGCGGGGTGAACCCGGAGCTCGGGATCGACTGGTTCGAGCGGCTGTTCCGCCGGGTCGGTGCGGAGTACCCCACCGTCGACATCCACTCGCTGTCGGTCTCCGAGATCGCCGGCCTGGCGACCATCGAAGGCATGAGCGCGCGCGACGTCCTCGTGCGCCTCAAGGACGCCGGGCTCAAATCGCTGCCGGGCGCGGGGGCCGAGATCCTCGTCGAGCGGGTGCGCAAGCGGATCAGCGCGCGCAAGATCGTCCCCGACGGCTGGATCGGCGTGATGCGCGAGGCGCAGCTCCTCGGCATGCCGACCACGGCCACGATGATGTTCGGGTCCATCGAGACGGACGCCGAGCGGGTCGAGCACATGGCCGTCATCCGCGACCTCCAGGACGAAACCGGCGGCTTCACCGCCTTCATCCCCTGGTACTACGTGCCGTACAAGACGCCGCTCCGCGGCCGCGAGG
Organism: Vulcanimicrobiota bacterium; assembly: GCA_963818845.1. Classification (GTDB taxonomy): domain Bacteria; phylum Vulcanimicrobiota; class Vulcanimicrobiia; order Vulcanimicrobiales; family Vulcanimicrobiaceae; genus Vulcanimicrobium. The sequence goes on from CAWFTO010000004.1 coordinate 1,055,807, forward strand.
CCACGGGCCTGGAGTATCTCCGGGTGCTGGCCGTCGCGCGGCTGTTTCTGGACAACGTCCCGCACCTGCAGGCCTCCTGGCTCACGCCGGGGCTCAAGCTGGGCCAGCTCGCCTTGTTCTACGGATGCGACGACATGGGCGGGACCATCCTTGAGGAGCAGGTCGTCCACGACGCCGGCAGCACGAACGAGGCGACTCGCGCGCAGCTCGAAGACATCGTTCGCGGCGCCGGTTTCCGGCCGGTCCTGCGGGACACGTATTGGAACCTGCGGACGGATTACGCGCTCGCGACCGCCTGACGAATAGGAACGGTCCCGCTCAATGCCCTTCCGGCCATGGAGCCGCCTGGGGCCAGTCTTTGAAGGATATGGGAATTCGATGAGAGCAGGAGAGCGCGGCAGCTCTTCAGGCTGCTCCTCTCTATTCACCTCTATGTAAGGAAGCGCGTGCTACATCGAATCGCACACGCACTTGAACGGTCCTGGCGCGGCATCATTGGAATGGCGCTAGTGACCGTTTTTGTGGCGTCCATCGCGGCTCCGGCGCTCGCCGACACGACCACCGGCAACATCCAAGGCACCGTCACGGCCAACGGCCAACCGGTCGCCGCGGTTGCCGTCGTCGCAGTTGCACCGTCGGCTCGCTACACGGCAACCACCGACGCCAAGGGCTTTTTCAGCCTCGTCGGCGTCGTCCCCGATACCTACACCGTCAGCTTCACCAAGACCGGGTACGGCGAAGCCAGCGTGAACGGCGTGACGGTCAACCCGTCGCAGACGTCGACCGTCAACCAGACGATCAGCCAGCAGCTGCGCACGATCGGCTCGACGACGAGCCGCTCGAACGGCGTGAGCGCGTTCCAGCCCCAACAGCCGGTCGACACCTACAGCGTCAACTCGAACCAGATTCAGACGCTGCTCGGCAAGCCGCACGGCAGTTCGGAGACGAACCTGCTGATCGCGCTGCCCGGCGCCTCGCTCGACAGGAGCGGCTACCCCGTTCTGCGCGGCGGCCGTGAAAACGACGAAGGCTTCCAGTTCGAGGGCATCGACTACACCGACGCCTTCACGAACCAGTTCGTCAACAACCTGCGCCTCAACGGCGTCGCCAACTTCCAGCTCACGCCGGGCGCGGGCGACGCGTCGATCGGCAACACCGGTACCGGCGCGATCAACGCGACGGCGAAGCGCGGCACGTATCCGCACTTCGGGTCGGCAGAAGCCGACATCGGCGGCCCCGCGTACGATCACTACGGCACCGTCGAATATGGCTTCGCGACGCCGAACGGCCGCTTCTCGAGCTACAACTCGTACGTCGCCGAGAACAACTCGGACGGCCTGTGCGGCCGGCCCGGCACGGACCCGAACTACCTGAGCTGCCAGCAGCAGTTCGTGTCGTACATCAACCGCGACCTCGTGTCGAACAACGTCTACAAGTTCGGCAAGGACAACGCGCAGTCGATCCAAGGGTTCTACGAGAACAGCATCGCGCAGTTCGGCGCGATCCAGAACTTCTCGGCGGGCAACACGTTCCGCGTCGGCGACCCGGTGTACGACGCGATGTTCATCCCGGACATCCTCGGCCCGAATAACGCCGCGAACCGCATGATCTTGGCGCCCGTGGCGCCCCTCGAGCCCGGACAGACGGCGTTCTGTCTCGATCCGACGACGAACTGCGCGATCCCGCAGCCGCTCAACCGGCCGGGCTACACGCAGATCCAGCCGAACGAGACGATGAAGCTGCAGTACAGCAACGCGCTGAACTCGTCGACGTTCCTCACGCTCAAGCTGTACAAGGTCAACGCAGCCGCGATCTTCGATCAGCCCTACGCGTCTGCGGCTACCCTGGCGTTTGGCGGCGTCGATGACGCGCTGGTGGACCAGGGCGGTCAACGCACCGGCGCAGCCATCGACTTCACGAAGCAGCTGGGAACGCAGCACCTGCTCGGGTTCGGTGCGAAGTACGAGTTCGTCCATCCCATCGACTCGTACTTGAGCGCGAGCATCGGCATCGTGGCCGCCTGCTACGGCAGCAGCGACTTTGCGTGCGGCGACTTCTTCCCGGCCGGACCTGGTACCGGTTACCTTGCGCCGTTCTTCGGCGGACAGGCGAACGTGCCGCGCATGCCGCTGTACGACCAGAACCCGACGATCAACCGCAAGGATTTCTCGTACTATCTCAGCGACCAGTTCCAGGCGAACGATAAGCTGAAGATCACGGCCGGCGTTCGCGTCGACGGCACCACGATGAACTATCCGGACATCAACGCCGGCGCGTACAACGTCGCGGGCGGATACACGTCGGCCGCGTATTACCCGATCGCCGTCGGTTTCGACGCCGCCGGAAATCCGGACCCGACGAAGGACGTCTACGCCGACATCAACCAATATCGGCACATCAGCGTGGTCGAGCCGCGCTTCGGGTTTGCATATCAGTTCACGCCGCGTGACGCGCTGACGTTCAGCTACGGCCGCTCGGCTGAGCTTCCGCCGATCAGCTTCGTCGATAACCACTTCCCGACGGCGCCGTTCGCGACATTCGCGGGTATCCCGCAGAACCCGACGGGCAACGCCACCGGGACGGGGCCCGCGATGGTGTGCGGACCGACGGGTGACCGTGCGTGTCGCAACTACGCCGACCAGCTGTACTGGGACTACCAGAACACGGACGGCATTCCGTACACGCCGGCCAAGGCCGAGACGTTCAGCAACTTCGACGCCTCGATTCAGCACGACTTCGGCCGCGGGCTCTCCCTCAAGCTGACGCCGTTCTACCGCCGGGGCTACGACGTGCTCGTGCAGAGCGCGACGCAGAAGTTGATCAACGGTCAGCCTGCGTTCGACGTCAACGGCAACCCGATCCTGAACCCGAACGTCACGTCGAACGCGGGCATCAACCGCACGACCGGCGTCGAGTTCTACATGACCAAGACGGCGGCGTACGGCCTCTCGGGGTCGCTCTCGCTCACGTACATCAACGAGTTCACCAACGTCATCCCGACGGTTGGGAACGAAGACTTCTTCCCCTCGATTCCGCCGCCGTCGCTGGCCCTCGGCAACGTGTACCGCGTCGGCTTCATCTCGCCGTTCAACGGCACGCTGGCGCTGCAGTACAAGTGGCGCAGCGGCTGGCGCGTCAACCCGATCTTCGGGTTCAACGTCGGCTACCCGTACGGGTCCGGGCTCATCACGGCGGCCGAAGTGAACGGCGTCGCGGCGAACGTCCCGAACACGAACGTCTCGATCCAGCCGGCGCTCGGCGGCTCGCCCGCCGCGACGCGCTACGTCGATCCCGCGAACCCGGGCAGCATCTTCGCACCGAACGTCGCCGCGTCGCGCGGGACGCCCGAGAACAACTCGGCCGGTGGACAGCTGACCAACTCGCGCATCAACGTCGCGAACCTCAGCGTCGAATACAACAAGCCCGGTAGCCGGAACACGATCGGCGTGCTCGTGTCGAACATCTTCAACAACGTCTACGGCGTCCCGTCGCTCAACGGGCGCTATCAGCCGGTCGCCACCGGCATCAGCGGTCCGCGGACGGGTACGACATCGCCGGCCGCGTCGTTCGGGTACGCATACGGCTACACGAACTACGCGCCCATCCGGTTTGGCAACCAGGCGTATCTGGAGACGCCGAATCTCTCGCCGACGCAGTATCGGCTTTACTACCAGATCACGCTGTAAGGACCATATCGTGTACAAACGTGCGTTAGCACTTGCAGCGCTGGGAGGGCTCATCGCCCTCCCGGCCTGCACCTCCGGAAACACGGCGTTCGAGCCCCCGACCACGGTCGCGAACCTTAACGCCAACCAACTTCAGTTCCAAGTCGGCACCGCGAACTACAGCGGTACCACGTACCTCAACACCGTCGTGACGTTCCGCCAGGCCAACGGTCTGTCGGCGCTGCTCGACGACACGCCGGTCATCACGCTGCCGTTCGTCAACACGGGTGCGACCGGGGCGAACGTCGACGCCGGCACGCACGTGATCAGCGGAGCGGCGCAGCCGCCGAACGGAGCCGCGGCGACGAACGACACGTTCGGCACCGCGGTCGGCGCGTTCTCGTACGGCTTCCTCGCATCGAACTCCGCGACATCGGGCGCCAACAACTCGACGTTCTACCCCGCCGGGAACCGCAGCCCGTACTACTCGACGGCGTTCACGCCGCGCGCGTTCTACATCGGGCCTCCGTTCTCGGTCAACTTCAAGGACGGGACCTACCCGTCGACGTTCTTGGGGTTCCCGTCGGGATTCACGACGTTTGCGTTGACGCCGACGACCGGCGCGTACTCGCTCGCCGTGTCGATCACGGGAACGAGCACGACGGTTCCGACGTATACGGCGAACACGACGATGAACAGCACCGCGACGCTGCCCGCGTACCCGGCCCCCGTCTACACGACCGACGGTGCCGGCGGCGGAACGGTCGCGCTCACCGTTCCGGCCGGCGTGACGGAGACCCTGGTCGAGATCGTCGACACCACGGCCGGTAACTACTACAGCATCGAGGTCAAGGGGACCGGGCCGCAAACGGCGACTCTCGCCGACAACCTCGGTCCGGTCGCCGCCGGGGTCGCCGGTCCGTCGATTCCGCCTGGCAACGGCGTGCGCGTCATTGCGGTCGGCTTCGACTATCCGGCCCTGGAAGCGGTGCCGATGTCGTCGTCGCCGCCGCAGGCGCCGGTCATCAACAACGCGGGAACCGCGTGCTCGTTCAGCGGAACGACGGCGACCTGCCCGGGCCAGGCAGACCTCACGGTCTCGCCGGCGTTCACCGGGGCCGAATAGCGGCTTCGCGCCAGTCCCCAAAAGAGGCGTCGCCAATCCGGCGGCGCCTTTTTTGTTTTCGCCGGGGCAGGCGCGCTGCGGGGCCGGTCGTGAAGACTCAGCCATGCGCAAGACGTACATCGGGTTGACCGTCGCGGCAGTTGTGCTCGCCGGATCCCTTCAAACAGCGAACGCGGCTGAAGCCTACTCGGACACGCTGTGCCCGGCCGCCGTGCCGAAGGTCGTCGCGTTCACCGAGGCCGGCGCCGGCAATGACGGCGTGAAGATTCGCGCCGCGGCGAAGGCCGCCGCGGATGCCTACCGCCGCTGTGCCGCCGACGCGCAGTCGACGGTCAACGTCGCGTGGGAGCCGACCGTCAACTACGACAAAACGCGCGCGGCGCAGTTCCTCGTCGTCGCGGGACGCGTCGGAGCGGCAACCGGCGATCAGGCCGGCGCGGCCGCGGATCTCCGGCAGGCGCGTGCGCTCGCGCAAGACGTCGCCGAATGGCAGCCGCAGTCGCAGTCGTACACGATGTCGAACGGCCCCGCGGGCAACGCCGCCGGGCGCAACAGCGACCGCAACGGGTCGCGGTACAAGCCGCAGGCGACCGACATCATGAAAGCCGCCGACGCCGAGCTCGCGAAGCTCAGCGCGCCCGCGATGTCCTCGCCGTCGGGCCCGGCGACGTCGCCCGCACCGCGGACGTCGCCGCCCAGACCGTAGCCGGCGCTACTTCCCGTTCGGCGTGAGGACGAGCTTCGACTCGACGTAGTCGAACGTCCAGTTGAAGTGCCGTAGGAAGTCGATGCCGATGAGGCCGCCGTTCTTGCCGAATACGGCGGACGGGCCGAAGCACGTTTCGACGTTTTGATACCGGTACGGTCCGACTTCGATTTCGTTCAGGCGGGAGCACCTGGCCGGCACTTGGCTCGGGCCGTCGACGCCCATGAACGACATCGTGTAGTCTGCGGTCTGACCGCCGGCGCTGAGCGTGTCGGTCAGCGCGACGACGCGGCCGCTCGACTTCAAGTCGTCGCTTAGGATCGCGAGAAAGTCGTCGCCCGTATCGAAGTAGGCGCGCGTCGCAACGTTGTTGATCCGCAGCGCGATTTCCGGCTGCCGGCTCGCGAGGTTGACCGGGAACGCGTACGCCCCTGCCTTCACGGACGGTTCCATCGCGCTCGGGTCCAAGACGCGGATCGTCTTTTGCGCCAAGTCGACGTCGACGAGCGCGCCTGCGAGAAAGTCGTAGCCGAGAATGCCGTCGATGACGGTTTGCGGACTGCCGGCATCAGGATTCGGCGCGGGAGGCGCGACCGTCAGGATCACATTGGAGAGCGTGTTGCCGCCGACTTTGAGCGTCGTCGCGCGCGCATAGCGCGCTCGCACGCCGCCGCCGTTCACACCGCTGAATCCCGTCTCGCCGAGCATCGCCAAACCGAGGCTGTCGGCGAACGGCCGGTAGACGATGATGCCGCCGGCTCCGGAGTCGAGCAAGAACGTCCCGGCTTTGCCGTTGATCGTCGCGTGCACGTGGACCGCTTGCCCGCGCGGCAGGAACGCGTACGGCGTCGGGTGATCGATGAGATCGATCGGCGTCGCGTCCGTCGAAGCGAAGTCCCACGTTGCGCTCGGCACGGGCCCGCGCAAGTCGTCGTTCGTCACCGCGCGCACGGTATGGTCGGTCAGCGTGTACGGTCCGCCCGACGTGTTGACCGTCTCCGGGACGCGCACGCCCGGCGCGACTTCCGCGTACTTGCCGTAGCGCCGCACGGGACTCCGCGCGAAATAGCGATGGTCGGGATCGATGGTCACCGTAAGGTACGCGCCGGTCGCGCGATCGAACGCGATGTCGGCGGACATGCCCGACTCCGGCGCGATGCGCACCACCTCGGCGACCGCGCCGTTGATCGATGCGGCGGGTCGCGCCGTCGCGGGTACGTCCGCGAGAGCACTCGCGTCGATGAGATTGAGCGTGTAGAGTTCGCGGCCGGTGTCCTCGAGATCGAGAACGGTGTAGCCGTTCTCGTCGGACGACCACAGGGCGCGCCCCGTGAAGCCCTCCTGCTCGGAGACGCCGTTATGCTGCGCCACGGTGCGGTAGAGTGCACCGCGCCGGTATGTCGTGTCGACCTCCACGACGGCGTCCTTCGGGGCCGACGGCCCCGATGCGGCGAGACGATAGACGAGCACCAGCCCGTCCGCGTGGCCGACATAGGCCGCGTGCTTTGCGATGATCGCCGACGCGTCGTCGGCATTCGCAGGGGTCGGAAGCGGCGGTACGGCGAGACACGCCGCACCCACCGCGGCGAGAAACGCCCGGTAGTGCATTCCGATTAGTTGGCCGTCTCCCGGATCGTCCCCGCCCCGAGCACTTCGCCGCTCGCTTCGTCGAAGAGCGCAACGAGCTGCCCTGGAGCGGCCGCGCGCTGCGGCTCCGCGAAGGCCAGGCGCAACCGGTCGCCGTCGACGGTGGCCAATGCCGCCGCCGGTCGCGCGCGATAGCGCGTCATCGCGAGCACGCGGGCGCCCGGCTGCGCCATTCGCTCGGGTCGAATCAGGTTGACTTCGTCTGCGATGAGCGCGCTGACGCCAAGCTCGTCCTCGCGGCCGATCACGATCGTGTTCGTGTCGGCGTCGATGCGCGTCACGTAGCGGGCTTGCGGCCCGGACGGCAGGCCGCGGCGCTGGCCGACCGTGTAGCCGCCGATGCCCGCGTGCGAGCCCGCGGGCGCGCCGTCCGCCGTCACCACGTTCCCGGGCCGCGCGGTCTCGGGCGCGAGGCGCGCCAGGACCTCGCGGTAGTCGCCGCCCTCCACGAAGCAGATGTCCTGCGATTCGGTCTTCTCGGCCACCGGCAGGCCGAGCCGCGCGGCGTGCGCGCGCGTCGTCGCCTTGGTCTGGGCGCCGAGCGGCAGCAGCAGGCGGTCGAGCTGTGCGGGCGTCAACTGGGCCAGCGCGTAGGACTGGTCCTTGGCCGGATCGCCTCGGAACAGGCGCGGGCCGTCCTGACCGTGCTCGAGGCGCGCGTAGTGGCCGGTCGCGACCCAGCGCGCGCCGAGGCGGTCGGCGTATTGCCGCAGGGTCCCGAGCTTCACGGTGTTGTTGCACGACACGCACGGGTTCGGCGTGCGCCCGCGGCGGTAGTCGTCGGCGAACCGCGCGATCACGCCGCGGCGGAACGCCTCCTCGAAATCGAGCACGTAGTGCGGGATGCCGAGGACCGCCGCGCTGCGGCGAGCATCGTCGAAATCGTCGGCGCCGCAGCACGAGCGCGCGTGCGCCGGCCGCGTCGGCGCGTACATCTTCATCGTCACGCCGACGACGTCGTAGCCCGCTTCCTTCAACAACCCGGCCGCTACCGCGGAGTCGACGCCGCCGCTCATGGCGGCGACGACGCGCTTGGAATCGCTCATCGTTCGTCTCCCGTCGTAACCACGTACGAGGAGAACGGGGTGCACCCGCTAAGGTTCGACGTCATGCCTGCGCTCGGAGAGGAGTTCCGAAGCGCGCGGGAAGCGCGCGGGCTCACGCTCTCGGACGTTGCCGAAGCGATTCACATTCGCTCGGTCTACTTGAACGCCATCGAGAACGACGACTGGTCTGCCATCGGCGCGCCGGTCTACGTTCGCGGCTTCCTGCGCACGTACGCGCGCTTCCTCGGCCTGGACACCGAGAACGCCGTCGCGCGGTTCAACGAGACCGCGCCGGCCGAACGGCCCACGCCTGCGGCCGCGGTGGACGCGAACGACCGGTCCGGCCCCTCGATCTGGGCGGTTGCAGGAGCGGTCGTCGCACTGCTGCTCGTCGTTTTCGTCGGGTACGAATGGTGGCAGTACGCCCATGGAACGTCCGACGCCGTCGTCGCCGAGGCGACGCCGGCAGCGCAACCCGCCGTACCCGCAGGCGGGTCCGGGACGACGTCCGCGACGGCGGCTCCGTCGGTGCTTCCGAGCCCGACCGCCTCTCCCGTCGCTCGCCACTCGCTCGCGATCAAGTTCATCCAGCGCTCTTGGGTCCGTGTCACGGTCGATGGAACGACGCGGCTCGAGGGCATCTTCCCGGCCGGCACGAGCCGGACGTTCGGCGGCAAGGTCGCCGACGTTCGCGCCGGCAACGCCGCGGGCGTCGCCGTCTCGGCCGGCGGCCGTCCGTTCACGACGATGGGAAACGTGGGCGACGTCGTCGAGCAGCGCTTCACCCTCTGACACTTTCGGGATCACGCTTGCCATGGCATCGGAATCGTCCTTCGACGTCGTCTCCAAAGTCGATCCGCAGGAACTCGACAATGCGCTCAACCAGGCGCGCAAAGAGATCGCTGGGCGGTTCGACTTCAAGAACTCCATCGCGTCGATCGAGAGCGACGACGAGGCCACGATCACCGTGCTGGCCGACGACGAGCTCAAGCTGCGCAACGTCATCGACATCATTCAGTCCAAGGCCGTCAAGCGCGGGATCGATCTGCGGGCGCTCGACCTGTCGAAGGCGCCCGAGCCCGCGTCGGGCTCGACGCTGCGGCAGCGCATCACCGTGCGCGCCGGCATCCCCAAGGACAAGTCCAAGAAGCTGATCGACGCGATCAAGGGGTCGAAGCTCAAGGTGCAGGCGCAAGTGCAGGACGAGCAGATCCGCATCTCAGGCAAGTCCAAGGACGATCTGCAAAAAGTGCAGCAGATGCTCAAGGCCTTGGACTTCGAGCTGCCCCTGCAGTTCACGAACTACCGGTGAACGCCGCCGGGGGGCGGCAGACCGTCTCGTTCGTCTCGCTCGGATGCGCGAAGAACCTCGTCGACAGCGAGGTGATGATCGCGAAGCTCGGAGCCGCCGGGTGGTCGCTCGTCCCCGACGCGGCCGACGCCGACGCCGTCGTCATCAACACGTGCGCGTTCATCGATCCGGCGAAGGCGGAGTCGACCGAGACGATCCTCGAGCACGCCGAGCGCAAGCGCGACGGCCAGCAGCTGATCGTCGCGGGCTGTCTTTCGCAGCGCTTCGGCACCGAGCTGCAGTCGCTGATCCCCGAGATCGACGGTGTGATCGGGACGGGCGCCTACGCGTCGATCGTCGATCTGCTGGACGACGCGCGCGCCGGGCACAAGCCCGTGCGCCTCGGGTTCGAAGCGGAGCCCGAGCACGATTTCTTGCCGCGGCTCGTCACCACGCCCGGAGCGACCGCGTATCTGAAGATCGCCGAAGGCTGCGATCACCCGTGCACGTTCTGCATCATCCCGCAGCTGCGCGGCGCCTTCCGCTCGCGCTCGGAGGAGTCGATCCTCGCCGAGGCGCGCGCGCTCGCGGCGGGCGGCACGCGCGAGCTGATCCTCATCGCGCAGGACTCCTCGATGTGGGGCCGCGACCGCGGGTACCGCCGCGGCGGGCTCGCCGCGCTGCTGCGCAAGCTGCACGCGATCGACGACCTCGAGTGGATCCGGTTGCTGTACCTGTATCCCGCGACCGTCGACACGGAGCTCATCGACGCGATGGCGGACTTGCCGAAGGTCTGCAAGTACATGGACATGCCGCTGCAGCACGTGAGCGTCCCCGTGCTGCGCGGCATGAAGCGTCCGTCGAACGGCGCGCGCTATCTCGAGATCATCGACGACTTCCGGCGCCGTATCCCGGGCGTGACCATGCGCTCGACGTTCATCGTCGGTTTCCCGGGCGAGACCGCGGAAGACGTCGCGGAGCTCGAGGCGTGGATCGAGCGCGCCGAGCTGGACCGCGTCGGCTTCTTCACGTACTCGCGCGAGGACGGCACGCCGGGCGCCGACCTGCCGAACCAGGTTTCCGAGCGCGAGAAGCGCCGCCGGCTGCTGCGGCTGCGCGACGCGCAGCGCCGCGCATCCGAGCGGGCGCGCGCGAAGCGCATCGGCGAGACGGTACGCGTGCTCGTCGAGGAGCGCCGCACGCTGCGCTCGACCGATCCGCTGGCCGTCGCGCTGCGCTCGCGCGACGTGCTCGCCGGCCGCTCGATGGGCGAGGCGCCCGGCGTGGACGGCGCGATCGTGTTCCGCGGTGATGCGGAGCCCGGGACGTTCGTCGAGGTGCGGCTCGACGGCAACACGGCGTTCGATTTTTACGGCAGCCTCGTGCGCGCGGAGGTGGCGGCGTGAGCAAGTATCTCGTGGCGGACCCGCCGCCCGCGTCGCCCGGCGACGGTCCCCGGCGCCGCCGCAGCGAGCCGCCTCCCGGCGGTCCGCGGCGCAGCCGCTGGAAGGCGATCCTCGCGTACGCGATCGGTCTGGTGCTGATCGTCGCGGGCATCGTGTTCGGTTCGGTCGCGTACCGCGTCATGCACGACCACCAGCCCGTGCCGCACACGATCTCCGAGATCTTCATCCCGGCGCCCGCGGCGGTGTTCGGGAAGGACCGCATCTACGTGATGCTGCTCGGCATCGACTTCAACCGCGACGACAAGGGGATGCCGTACTCGAAGGGCGCGCGCAGCGACACGATCATGGTCGCGGGCGTGGACTTCCCGTCGAAGTCCGTCAAGCTGATCTCCATCCTGCGCGACACCGAGGCGATCGTCAACGGTCACGACACGAAGATCAACGAGGCGTACTCGCAGGGCGGCGTCAAGCTCGCCGATCAGGTCATCGGCGACTTCATCGGTATCCCGCCGAACCCGTCCGATCCCGGCGCGAGCCGCTTCGACAAGTACGTCGTGGTCAATGCCAACGGGCTCAAAGACTTCGTCGACGCGGTCGGCGGCATCGACGTGCCGGTCACCGAGACCATGGACTACGACGACCACTGGGGCCAGCTGTCCATCCACTTCAAGCCTGGTCTGCAGCACATGAACGGCCAGAAGGCGATGGAGTACACCCGCTTCCGCCACGACGCGTGCAGCGACGTGTGCCGCGTGAAGCGGCAGCAGCAAGTGATCCACATCCTGATGACCAAGCTCAAGTCGCAGAAGTTCAACGACCTGCTGCACATCGGCTCGCTGATCGGCGCGCTCAACAAGAACATCATGACGAACCTCACGTTCGACGAAGAGCGTTCGCTCGCGTGGTCGTTCAAGGATGCGAACCTCGCCGATTTGAGCCACGCCGACGTGCTCAACTACGTCGACACGAAAGAGACGCCGTACGCGGGCGAGGTCGTGATCCCTGACCCCGCGCTCAAGGCGAAGCTGGTTGCCGGGCTGTTCGGCACGTACGGCAACGTCACGCCGCCGCCGGTGACGGCGCTGCAGCGCGTCAAGCCGTCCACGGTGCACGTGGTGGTCGAGAACGGCAGCGGAGAGCGCGGTTTGGCGGGCGTCGTCTCGGCGAAGCTGGAGAAGCTGGGCTATGTCGTCGACTCGGTCGGAAACGCCGCCACGTTCGGCTACGACACGACGGAGATCCGGCCGGCGTCGCTCGTGCCGTACGTGGGCGAGCGCGTTCGCGACGACCTCGGCCTTCCCAATGCGACCGTCACGCCGTCCACCGACGCGACGCCGGGCCCCCGGAGCGTCGTCACGGTGATCGTCGGCCGCGACTACAGCGCCGTGACGGCCGCCGCCGCTCCGTCGCCCGCCGCCGCCGTGCCGACCTCGTCGGTCGCCCCGGTGCACTGACGGCGTGAGCCGGCGTCTCGCCGTCGCGGCGGTCGCGCTGGTCGTGCTCGCCGTGGCGGCGTACAGCGCGCGGCGGCTCTGGATCAAGTCCGACGACCTGCTTCGCCCCGCCGTGGTCCTGCGCGGGGCCGACGCCGCCGCACTCCTCGAACCGGGACTCGGCGCACGGCTCGCCGCCCTGACCGGCGGCGCGCGAGCGTCGCACGGGACGCGCCCTCGCTTGGTCGCCCTGACCTTCGACGACGGCCCCTATCCGATCGTCACGCCGCTGCTGCTGCAGGCTCTCGGCGACCTGCGCGTGCCGGCGACGTTCTTCCTGATCGGGCGCGACGCCGAGCAGTTCCCCGACCTGGCGCGAGCGATCGCCGCCGCCGGCCACGAGATCGCCGACCACACCCTCACCCATCCGGACCTGGACCGGCTCGACGACGCCGCCGTGACGCAGGAGCTGCGCGACGGCGCCGCGGCCCTGGAGCGCATCGCGGCCCAGGCGTCGGAGCGCACGTCGTTCCGGCCGCCGCACGGGCGCTACACGGTCGCGACGATCCGCACCGCGCAGGCGGACGGCTTCGACACGATTCTCTGGAGCGACGATCCGGGCGACTGGCGGGCGGTCTCGGCGGCCGCGTTGCGCGACCACGTGCTGGCACACGCCGTCGCGCCCGAGATCGTGCTGCTCCATTCCGGCCGGGTGGCGACGGTCGACGCGCTGCCCGCCATCGTCGCCGCCTACCGCGCGGCCGGCTTCCGGTTCGTGACGGTCGGCGAGCTCCTGCGCACGGTCCCGCCCGGCGACATCAACCGCCCGGAGAAAGCCCCACTGTCCGCGCCGTCACCCTGAGCGCTGCCCCTTGTCACCCTGAGCTCGTCGAAGGGTACGCTGGAGGAACCGTCCTTCGCGCCGAACGGTTCTAGCTCTGTATGGCCTTTCTCAAGACCCTGTTCGACGGAAACGAACGCGAGCTGGTGAAGCTCCGGCGTACCGCCGAGCGCGTGAACGCACTCGAACCGGAGACCTCCGCCCTGTCCGACGAGCAGCTCGCCGCGAAGACGGATGAGTTCAAGGCGCGCATCGCCGAGGGCCGGACCCAGGGCAAGACCGAGAAAGAGCTGCTCGAGGCGCTGCTGCCGGAAGCATTCGCCGTCGTCCGCGAAGCGGGGAAGCGCGTTCTGGGGATGCGCCACTTCGACGTCCAGATCATGGGCGGTCAGGCGCTGCACGAGGGCAACGTTGCCGAGATGCGCACCGGCGAAGGCAAGACGCTGGTCGCCACGCTCCCGGTGTACCTCAACGCGCTCACCGGCAAAGGCGTGCACGTCGTCACCGTCAACGACTATCTCGCCAAGCGCGACGCCGAGTGGATGGGTCCGCTCTATACCGCGCTCGGCATGAGCGTCGGCGTGATCCAGCACGACCTCGATCACGCGTCGCGCAAGGCCGCGTACGACAGCGACATCACGTACGTCACCAACAACGAAGTCGGGTTCGACTACCTGCGCGACAACATGGCGTGGGCGCTCGACCAGATGGTGCAGCGCGACCTCAACTTCGCGATCGTCGACGAGGTCGACTCGATCCTGATCGACGAGGCGCGCACGCCGCTGATCATCAGCGGTCAAGGCCACGACGCGACCGAGCTGTACGCGCAGTTCGCGAAGATCATCCCGCGCCTGGTCAAGGATGTCGACTTCACGGTCGACCAGAAGTCGCACGCCGCTCCGATCACCGAAGCCGGCGTCGCGAAGGTCGAGAAAATGCTCGGCATTCAGAACCTATACGACCAGCGCAACCTCGAGCTCACGCACCAGCTCAACGCGGCACTCAAGGCGTGGAACCTGTTCCACAAGGACCAGCAGTACATCGTCAAGGACGGCGAGATCATCATCGTCGACGAGTTCACCGGCCGCCTGATGTACGGACGGCGCTATTCCGAAGGCATCCACCAGGCGATCGAAGCGAAGGAAGGTCTCGACGTCCGCAGCGAGGACCAGACGCTCGCGACGATCACCTTCCAGAATTATTTCCGGCTCTACGACAAGCTCGCCGGCATGACGGGTACCGCGAAGACCGAGGAGCGCGAGTTCCGCGAGATCTACGGCCTGGCCGTCGTCGTGCTGCCGACGAACAAGCCCGTGAGCCGCAAGGATTTCGCCGACATCGTCTACCGCAGCGAGAACGCGAAGTTCAACGCGGTGATCGACGACATCATCGCCGAGCACGAGAAGGGCCGCCCGGTGCTGGTCGGCACGCGGTCGATCGAGAAGTCCGAGCGGCTCGCGATGATGCTGCGGCGGCGCGGCGTCGAGTGCAACGTCCTCAACGCGAAGTACCACGAGCAGGAAGCGCAGATCATCAAGGACGCCGGCCTGTACGGGGCCGTGACGATCGCGACGAATATGGCGGGCCGCGGCGTCGACATCAAGCTCGGCGACGGCGTTCCTCAGCTCGGCGGCCTGCACATCATCGGCACCGAGCGGCATGAGTCGCGGCGCATCGACAACCAGCTCCGCGGCCGTTCCGGCCGCCAGGGCGATCCCGGCACGACGCGCTTCTACATCGCGCTCGAAGACGAGCTCATGCGGCTGTTCGGTCAAGAGCGGCTGCAGAAGATGATGGACTTCGTCAAGTTCACCGACGAGACGCCCATCGAAGCCGGCATCCTGTCGCGCTCGATCGAGAACGCGCAGTCCAAGGTCGAGAACCACAACTACGAGATCCGCAAGCAGGTTCTCGAGTACGACGACGTCATGAACAAGCAGCGCGAGGTGATCTACGGCGAACGCCGTCGCGTGCTGCGCGGTCAGCCGCTGCGCGACTACTTCGTCGACGTGCTGCGCCGCAAGACGAGCTACGCCGTCGACACCGGCGCGCCCGAAGAAGAGCACCCGTCGGAGTGGAACCTGCAGGCAATCCTCGATGAGATCGAGGCGCTGTTCCCGATCAAGGATGACGTGACGGTCGAGGAGCTCGAGAAGCTCGACCGCGACGGCATGAAGGAACTGCTCTTCAACCACGCGCTCGCGGCCTACGAAGAGAAAGAGGCCGAGGTCACGCCCGACATCATGCGGATGGTCGAGTCGCAGTACATCATGCTGCCGATCATCGACCGCCTGTGGGTCGACCACCTGTACATCATGGACGCGCTCAAGAGCGGCATCGGTCTGCGCGGCTACGGTCAGAAAGACCCGCGCGTCGAGTACGAAAAAGAGGCGTACGAGATCTTCGAGGACCTCAAGAACAACATCGCCGACGAGGCCGTCAAGGCGGTGTTCTCGGTGCGCATCGAGGCCGCGCCGCCGGAAGGCGGCGACGAGCCGCAGCTCGGCCAGTTCGTCGCGCCGGGCGCGTACGCGAACGGCAACGGCAACGGTTCGGCCGGACCCGCGCCGGAGTATGCGCCGTTCCCGTCGGGCGGCACGCCCGCGCAAGCGCCGGCGACGCCGAGCATGGACCCGGCCGTCGCAGAGCGTCTGCTCGGCCCGGCGCCGCGGTACGAGGCGACGAACGTGCACACCAACCTCGGGGACGAGCCCCGCAAGCCGAAGACCGCCGCCGCGGACAAGGTCGGCCGCAACGACCTCTGCCCGTGCGGCAGCGGCAAGAAGTACAAACGCTGCCACGGGGCAGCGGCGTAGCGATTACACCGGAGCAGCGCGAGAAGCTGGCGCGCAACCGCCGCGCCTACGCCGCCGCGGCGCCGCGCCGCGAGCTCGCGTGCATCGCCGCGGAAGTCGTCGGCACGTTCATCGTGACGCTCGGTACCGTCGCGCCGGACGCGCTCGACCGCGGTCTGGGCGTCCATCTGGGCTACGGCGTTCGAGCCGCGTGCACCGGGATCGCGACCATGATGGTCATCTACGCGTTCGGCACGGTCTCGGGCGCGCACACCAACCCGATCACGACGATCGCGTTCGCGCTGCGCGGCGACTTCCCGTGGTCGCGCGTCCCGCGCTACGTCGTGGCCCAGTTCGCGGGCGCCGCCGCCGCCGGCGCGATTGTGCTCGCCGTCCTGCACCCTGCGCCCGCCGCGCTGCACACGCGCATGCTGCTCGGGCCGTGGCCGGCCTTCTGGTACGAGATCGTGCTGACCGCAATCCTCATCGTCGTCAACCTGTCCACGGCGAACCGCGGTCGCTTCATCGGAGCGCAGTCCGCTGTCGCGAACGGTGCCACCACGGTGTTCGACCGCTGGATCTCGTATCCGATCTCCGGCGGCTCGATGAACCCCGCGCGCACGCTCGGGCCCGCGCTCGTGACGGGCGGTTTGGCCAACTGGTGGGTGTTCGCGTTCGCGCCGCTCGCCGGCGGCGTGCTCGCCGTCGCGCTCGTCTGGCTGATCCAAGGCCGTCCCAACCTCGAGGAGGAGGCGAAGAGCGGCGGCGGTCGGTAGCCCGCTACAGCACCTGTTCCTGATGCATCAGCGAGATGGGAAGCTGAATGCTCGCGCTCTGGCCGTCCCCGCGCGCGGCGGTGAGCGTGAGCTGCACGCTCGTCGCGGTCGGCGGCAGGTTCAGCGCGTTCGCCGTGAACACGCCCTGCCAGGTGCCGCTCGAGAGCTGCGAGAGCGTGATCTTGGTGCTTTGCGTCCCGATGCTGAGCTTCTGCACGTTCGTGGTCGTGATCGCGCTGACGCGCACGGTCGCGTTCGGCGTGAGGACCGTCGGCGTGAGCATCGCGTAGAAGATCACCGGCGGATCGGCGGGTCCGGCATACGTGCTGGGCGGGGGCGATCCGTAGACGTACACGTTGGCCTGCGCGAACGCCGCGGGCGTGGTCGCGGCGAGCGGTCCGCTCGACGCGGTCGGGCTCGGTGAAGCCGCGGGAACGGGCGAGCCCGTTGCCGACGGCTTCGCGCTCGAACGTGCCGCGGGCGGCTGCGCGCGCGCAGCCGTCGCCGGGAACACCGCGCTCGGCGGCAGCGTCGGTAGCGGCTGCGCCGTCGGGATTCCGATCCCGGGCTTCGCCGCGGTCGGCACGGTCAGGCCGTTGCCGTTCGGGTTGAGCAGGTGCGGCGTGACGACGATGATGAGCTCATTGCGCGTGCTCGTGGTGTTGGTGTTGCGGAACACGCGGCCGACCAGCGGCAGGTCGCCGAGGATCGGCACTTTGTTCTCCTGGCTCGTCGTGCTCTCTTGGATCAGGCCGCCGATCACGAGCGTCTCGTTGTCGTGCAGGTGCACCTGCGTCTGCGTGTCGCGCGTCGAAATCTGCGGCACGTTGTTCAAGAAGCCGCTGAGCGAGTTGACAACGGGATGCAGCGCGACGCTCACCTCGCCGTTCGTCGTGACGATCGGTGTGATGTCGAGCGTCACGCCCGTCTGGAACGTCTGCAGCTGCGTCGTCGCGACGGTGCCCGTTCCGCCGCCGACCGTCGTGAGGATGCTGATCGAGTCGCCGGCGCGGATCGTCGCGGTGCGGCCCGAGATCGTCGTGATGCGCGGGTCGGCGAGCACGCGGCCTTTGCCGTTCTGGATCAGCAGGTTCAGGACGGCTTGGAGCGAGAGGCCCGTGCGCGTGATCGGCTGGAGCCGGATGAGCCGCCCGGCCTGGCCGCTCGTCGCATCCGGGAGCGGCGTCGTCTCGCTGAACGTCGTGCTGATCGACGTACCGAGCTGCAAGCCGAGGTTCTTCGAGCTGTTCTCGTCCAGCTCGAGGATCTCGGTGTCGAGCACCAGCGACGGCGGTACGACGTCGAGCTCGGCGATGAGCTCTTTCGCGGCGCGCACGCTTTGCGGCGTACCGGAGACAATGATCTGCTGCGTGCCGTTCGGCACGACGACGCGCAGGTCGGGCGCCTGCACCGCGAGCGACTGCTGCACGGCCTGCGCAATGTCGTTCGCGGCGGTCGACGTGCCGTATCCCTGGCTCGGGATGATCGACTGGAGGTTGACGACCTCGTGCGACGTCGCGACGCCGCCGCCGACCACGACGTTGCCGGGCTCGCCGGTCGAGTTCGAGGCTCCGGTTCCGTCGAGCTTGCCGATGCCGTCCGCGATGCGCGCGTGGTCGCCCGCCGTCGCGGTGACGGACAGCGCGTTGAGCGATGCGTCGACCGTGACTTGCGCTTCCGGGAACGAGCGGCGGATCAGGTCCGCGACCGACGCGGCGTCGACGTTCTTGAGCCGGTAGATCTGTACGTAGCGCGCGCCGTAGCCGGGGGCATCGATCTGCGCGATGAGCGCCTTCGCGCGTGCGACGTCCTCCGGCGCGCCGGAAAGCGCGACCGTCGAGCCCGACACCGCGGCACGCACGTGGGGAACCTGTGCCTGCACGGCGCGCGCGACGTCCTGCGGACGGCGCTGCAGCACCTTGACCGCGTCGCTGGACTGCGGCACCACCGCGGGCGGCGGCGTCGCCGCGTCGATACCGGCGACGAGCGCCTTGATCTGCAGCAGGTCCGGCGGTGTTGCGCTCACGAGCATCGAGCTCTTCGAGACGACGGTGATCTTCGCGTTCGGATACAGTGCTCGCAAGCGGTTCGCAACGACCGACGCCGACTGCGTGCGCACCGAGACGGCCTCGCTCGTCGGCTTGGTCGCGTCGCGAACGTCGAGTCCGCTTGCGATCGCGCGAGCGGCTTGAATGTCGATCGCGGAGCCTTCGAGCACGAGGCTGTTCGACGCGGCATCCGTGCGGATGCGCAGCGACGGGTAGATGCTCTGCAGCACGTGCGCCGCGCGCGCCGCCGGAACGATCGCGAGCTGCACGACGGCGGACATCTCCGACGACACCGCGACCGTGTGTCCGTCGCGCACGCACCGTAGCCGCAGCTGCGAGCAGACCGCGTGCACGGCTTCGTCGGCCGTCACGTCGTGAAGCGTGAGGTTGACGTTGCCGCGCACGTCTTCGCTCATCGAGATGCTCAGGTGCGCGGCGTCGCCGATGCGCAGCAGCACGGTGCGCACGGATTCGTCGTGCGCGACCACGTCGATGTGCCTCGCGGCCGGAGGCGGCGCGGGAACCGCGACCACGCCTGACGCGGCAAAGCACGCCGCCAGCGTAAGCGCGGCGACGGCTGCGCGAGCCCGCTTGGAAGCAGCCCTGTTCAGCCCCACGCCCCTCTCTTTCGCCACGCGCGCGAGATTCCGGCTCGGCGGCGTAATGATGTGGTTCGGTTTGAAGAGTCGCTTCGCTATGCGGACCGAGGCGGCGAGGTGACCTCCGCGCCGCGGACGACGACCGTACGGACGCATCGTAGCGCGCGAAGCGAGGCCGTGACGTCGCCGTCGACGGCGACGAGGTCCGCGTGCGAACCCGCGCGGATCGTCCCCAGCCGTTCGTCGCGCAGCACCGCGCCGGCGGTCGACGTCGCGGCCCGGAGCGCTTCGAGCGGCATGAGGCCGTGCTCGACCAGCAGTTCCAGCTCGCGCGCGTTCTGCCCGTGGGGAAACACGCCGATGTCGCTTCCGTTGGCGATCGTGACGCCCTCGTCGCGCGCGTATCCGAAGGCCCGCCGCTTCGCGACGACCGTCGGGTGGTCGGGCGCGAGGCCGCGCAGCCGTTCGAGCGCCTCGTACGCGGCCAAGGTCGGGACGTACGTGACGTCGTGCTCCGCCATCGCGGCGAACGCTTCGGGCGTCCCCGCGTTGCCATGCTCGATGGTGCGGACGCCCGCTCGCGCCGCGCGGAGCATCCCCTGCGGCGTCGTCGCGTGCGCCGCGACCGGGACACCGGCGTCCGAAGCGACCCGCACGATGAGGCTCAGCTCCTCGCTCGAGAACGTCGGGTGCGGCTCGCCGTCCGGGCCGAAGCGGTAGTCGGCGTACACCTTGATCCAGTCCGCTCCGCGCGCGATCTGCGCCCGCGTGACCCGGAGGATGGACTCGGGGCCGTCGACCTCCTCGGCTCCTTGGGGCACGCAGCAGCCCGAATGGAAACCGGTCGGGCCGTACGTGCCGCGCGCGACGATGGCCCGCGTGACGCAGACCATCCTCGGTCCCGGGACAATCCCCTCGTCGATCGCGCGCCGCAGGCCCACGTCCGCCTCACCCGCGCCTTCCGTGCCGAGATCGCGCACCGTCGTGAAGCCCGCTTCGAGCGTGTGCCGAGCCGCGACGACGGCGCGCGCGACGCGGTAGGATTCGGGGTCGCGCAGCACTTGGTCGGCCCACGGCCGCTCGTCGTACGGGTGCAGCAGCAGATGCGTGTGCAAGTCGATCAGACCCGGCAGGAGCGTCGCGCCGGCGAGCTCGACGACGCGCGCGCCGTCCGGCGCGCCGATGCCGGGTCCGGCCGCGACGATGCGCGGTCCGTCGATCAGCACCGACCACCCTTCGTGGAGCGACTCGCCGTCGAACACGGCGTGCGGGCGGATGAGCGTCGGCGCGTTCACGACGCTCCCTTGTTCGAAGCGCGGCCGAAACACTGCGAACGCCTGGGACCCTTGCCTTGCCGGCACGAAGAGCGGCACGATGCACGGCTACGAGCAACCGGCGCACGTGGCGGTCGAGGAAGAGGAGGAGGACCGGCGCGGCCGTCCGCGCTCGAACTCCCTGCGCATCGTCGCGCCGCCGCGCGCCGCGCCGATCGCGAGGAGCTACAGCTTCTCGAAGCTGAGCGCGATCGAGCGCGCGCCCCTCGCGCTGCCGATGCCGAACGCGAACGCCGTCGCCGTGCAGCCGCAGCCGGTCGATGCGCAGCCGATTGCGAATGCGCAGCCGCTGCCGCTCGAGGCGCAGCCGCAGCCGGTCGATGAGCCGCCGCAAGCGGTCGATGTGAATGCGCTGCGGGTCGCCGCGCAGCAGTCGCATGTCGATGCGCACGAGCCCGCGATCGGCATCCGGCAGGAAGAGCCCGCCGTCGAGCGGCCGCAGCCGTCGCGCGTTCGCCCGCAGCCGCCCCTGCTCAACATCCAGGGCGACGCGCGGGTCGCTGACGAGCGGCAACCGCTGCTCGGACGGGCGCCGCAGCGCCCGTGGTACTCGCGTGCCGGTTCGACCGTCGCCGGCTGGTTTCGCGGCTTCAGCAACAACAAGGCCAAGGAAGCGATCACCGTCAACACGCCGGGCCCGCAGACCGGCCTTTTGGGCGGCGCATCCGCCGCCGTCGGGCTCAGCAGCGGACCGCACGCGTCGCCGCCCGGCGCCACGGCCGTCGCCGTCAAGCCGGGCGCGTATCTGGGCGCCGCTCAGGTCGGCGTCGACGCGCTCGGGGTCGCGTCCGACGTCGGTTCGCTGCTCAGCGCGCACGCCTTGCCGGGGCAATCGCAAGCGCGGTCGGCCGAGATCGCGAGCGCTCGCAAGCGTCTTGCGGTCGGTGCGGTCACGAACACGGCCGATGCGACGGGCCAAGGCATCAACGCCGCGCAGGCGCTCGGCTCGACCGTCTCCACCGCTTCGGCCACGATCGGCCACTGGGCCGGCCCGGCCGTTTCCGGCGGCGTTGCGCTGCGGAGCGGGTGGCGCACCGGGCGGGCACTGAACGCGGCGAGTAACCTGAGTCCCTTCGTTCCGGCCCAGTTGCCGGCGCGCGCGCCCGACGGAACGCCGTCGATTGCCGAAGAGGCACACTACCATCGCGGCCAATTGCGGAAGCGCGCGATTCGTGCCGGTATCGGGACGGCGGGCGCCGTGGCTGCCACAATCGGAGGCGGCCTGCTCGCAGCGAGCATGTTCACGCCCGTGGGCTGGGGCTTGGTAGCCGCGGGCGCCGCCGTCGGATTGGGGCTCGGGGCGTGGAAACTCGGTCGCTACCTGTACAAGAGCTACCAGAACAAGCGCGGAACGCGCCGTGAAGCGCACGCGACCAACCTGACGAACGCAGCGTCGTCCGCCCGCGCATCCCGAGCACCAGCTTGCGCGCGACGTGCTTCGCGCGCGCGGCGTGAAGCAGTCGATGCTCGACGAGGCCGCCCAGCCGGGCTCGGATGATGCGCGCACTGCGCTCAAAGCCCACATCGTGCGCAAGGGCGAGGGCTGGTAGGTCGACCGGCACGGTCGGAGAACCCCGCACGCACCGTGTCCGACGCACAGAACGCTGCCATCGAACGAGCCCGTGAGCGCTTGAACGCGCTCAAGGTGCGGCTTTGACGATGCGTCCAAACGCCGGAGCGTAGCCGAACTCGAGGCGCGCTCGCGCGCCGACGATTTCTGGAACGATCCCGAGCGCGCGCGAGGCGTGATGAAACGCATCGCCGACCTGCGCTCGGACATCGACGCCGTCGATGCGGTGCAGGCCGCGCTCGACGACGCGAGCGAGATCCTCGAGGTCCTCGGCGACGAAGAGGGCGCCGAGGCGGAGGCCGACGCGATGATCGCGCGCGCCGTGAAAGCGCTCGACGATCTCGAGATGGCGGCGAACTTCGACCGCCCCTACGACTCGCACGGCGCGATCGTCACGATCCGCGCCGGCGCCGGCGGAACGGACGCAGCCGACTGGACGCAGATGCTCGGACGCATGTACCTGCGGTGGGCCGAGAATCACGGCTACGGCACGCACGTCGTCGAAGAGATGCCGGGCGACGAGGCCGGCCTGCGCTCGATCACCTTCATCCTGCACGGAAAAAACGCGTACGGCATGCTCGAGAGCGAGCGCGGCGTGCACCGGCTCGTCCGCATCTCGCCGTTCGACAACCAAGGGCGTCGTCAGACGTCGTTCGCCGAAGTCGACGTCGTGCCGGAGATGGAAGACGGCGACGCCGGCGACGTGGAGATCAAGCCGGACGACATCAAGGTCGAGACGTTCAAGGCGAGCGGCGCGGGCGGGCAGTACGTCAACAAGACGGAGTCCGCGATCCGCGTGCACCACGTGCCGACCGGCATCGTCGTGGCGTCGCAGCAGGAACGGTCGCAGATGCAGAACCGCGACGTCGCGATGAACATCCTGCGCGCCAAGCTCGTGCAGCGCGCGCGCGAGGAGCAGGAGGCGAAGCTCAACGAGCTGCGCGGCGACCGCATGGCGAACGAGTGGGGCTCGCAGATTCGCAACTACGTGCTGCACCCGTACCAGATGGTCAAGGACCTGCGCACGAACGTCGAGACCGGCAGCGCGCAGGCGGTGCTCGAGGGCGACCTCGACGGTTTCATCTGGCCGTACCTGCAGAACCGCAACAAGTTCTCACCCCCCGGCAACACCGCTGCGTGATGGCGAGGATCGACGTCGTCGTCGTCTGCTGGAACGACAAGGAGAAGATCGCCACCGCGCTCGACTCCGTGTTCGCGCTGAGCGAGGTGCGTGACGATCCCGACGTTCGCGAACGTCGTCGTCTCCGACAACGGGTCGGCGGACGGCTCGCGCGAGTTCATCGCCGGCCGCTACGGCGGGCGCGTGCAGATCGTCGAGAACGGCGCGAACCTCGGTTTCGCAGCGGCGTGCAATCGCGCGTTCGCCGCGACGTCGTCGGAGTACGTGTTCCTGCTCAACCCGGACGCCGAGCTCAAGGACGGCGCGCTGCGGGCGATCGTCGCTTTCATGGACGCGCACCCGCGCGCCGCGATCGCGGGCTCGCGCATCTACAACTACGACGGCACGGTGCAGCAGTCGGTCGGCGAGTTCGACACGTGGGCCGGCGCCTTCTTGCGCTCGAGCGCGTGGGGCGAGTGGCCCGTGTTCCGCCGGTACGCCAACGGCGCGAGCCTGCGCGACTTCACGTACGACGCGCCGCGCCGCGTGGACCTCGCGATCGGCGCAGCGCTCGTGATCCGGCGCGCGACGATCGACGCGATCGGCCCGTTCGACGAGCGTTTCTTCCTGTACCACGAAGAGGTCGACTACGCCAAGCGCGCGGCCGACGCGGGCTGGGAGACGTGGTTCGTTCCCGCGAGCGAGGCGGTGCACGAGGGGATGGGCTCAGCGCGCGGGCCAGTACAACGTCGAGAAGCGCAAGCAGACGTCGCGCCGCAAGTACTGGATCAAGCATCACGGGCGCGCGTGGTACTACGCGCTCGCCGGTGCACTGGCGGGACGGTACGCGCTCTATGCGGGCGCCGTGGCCGGCGCCGTCGTTCTGGGACGCCGCCTGCTGCGCTGATGGCGATCGCGCCGGACGCCGTCACGACGTTCGACCTCGCGGAGGGCTACCGCGTCGTGCGGTCGTTCGGCTATGCGTACGGTCACGGGAGCCGTCCGCGCAACGTGCTCAAGGCGACGTTTCGCAGCATCGGCGCGTTCATCGGACTCGCGCCCGTCGAGTACCTCACCGACGCCGAGCGCGCGCGCGCGGACTCGCTCGACGCGCTGCTGCGCAAAGCGGAGAGCCTCGGCGCGAACGGCGTGATCGCCTTGCAGTTCCAGGCATCGGAAGGGCCGGACGGCGCGACGCGCGTGCTTGCGTTCGGCGAAGCGGTGCTGCTCGAGCGCCTGGCGCCGCCGGCGAACGCGACGTGAGCCTCCAAGAGCGCGCGGCGCGTCAGCGTGACCTCGACGTGATGACCGCCGCGGTCGCGCAGTGCCGGTTGTGCGGCATCGGCGCGACGCGCCGCAACAGCGTGTTCGGCGAAGGCGATCCGTGCGCAGCGCTGATGGTCGTCGGCGAAGGACCGGGAGAGACGGAAGACAAGCTCGGGCGGCCGTTCGTCGGACGTGCCGGCGAATTGCTCGACCGCATGCTCCTGGCGATCGGGTTGCCGCGCGAAGACGTGTTCATCGCCAACACGGTGAAGTGCCGGCCGACGCTCGACACGGGCACGCGCCTCGCGAACCGCGCGCCGACGCCGGACGAGATGCGCAACTGCCGCCCGTACCTCGACCGGCAGATCGATGTGATTCGCCCGCGCGTGATCCTCGCGCTGGGCGCGCCGGCCGCGAAGTCGTTCATGGGCGAGCGGTTCTCGATCACCAAGCAGCGCGGCACGTGGTTCGACGGGCCGTCGGGCATCCCGGTGATCGCGACGTTCCACCCCGCGTACATCCTGCGGCAGACGGGCGGCGCGATGGGCGAAGTGAAGCGCCTGGTGTGGAACGACCTCAAGCAGGTCCAGGCACGGCTCGCCGTCGCCGTGCCCGCGGCGGCGCCCGAGCAGTCGACGCTCTTCGACTGAGCGCCGTCGCCTCGCGGCAGCTCCTATAAATTTAATCCTGGCTGCGGAACAATCTCCTACGGAAATAGTAGAATCGGATGAGCGATCGATCGTCCGCACCGACTCTGCCCCGGAGGAAGGTTCCATGCACCTTACCCGTGCCGCGGCATGCCGGACGTTCGCCGGCTGCCTGCTCGCCCTCAGCCTCGCCGCGCCCGCGCTCGCACAACGACCTGCGAACGTGCTCGACCTCGCGGCCCAGCAGAAGAATCTGGGAACGTTCGTCGCCGCCGTCCACACGGCGGGCCTGGACGACATGCTGCGCGGGCCCGGCCCGCTCACCGTGTACGCGCCGACGGACGACGCGTTTGCCAAGATGCCGCCCGCCGACCGCGCCGCGCTTTTGGCCGATCCCGCCCGCCTGCGTTCGATGATCCTCGGCCTCGTCGTCAAGGACACGGTCGTCATGCGTGACGGCGACCGCTCCGTCACGAGCGGGTCGCATCGAAACCGCGGGCGGCAAGGACATCACGTTCGCGCTCGACGGCGACCGCCAGACCGTCAACGGCGCCTACCTCGTCCGCTCCGATCTCAAAGCGGACAACGGATGCGTCCACGAGATCGACAGGGTCCTGCTCCAGTAGCCGCTCGCGCGGGCACGGCGTGGTAGAATAGCGCGTCATGCTCAGCGCGCGGGACCTCTGGATCGACGAGAAAGCGCGCCGCGCCGGCTACGAGAGCGGCGCGGCGCTCGCTTCGTCGCACGGTTTGAAAAGCTACCGCGCGGATCAGCTGTACCGCGCCGCGGCCAAGGAGCTGGTCGACGGCCTCGACGCGATCACGACGCTTCCGAAAGAGCTGCGCGACGCGCTCGCCGAGCGCGGTTTCACGCTCGACGCCGTCGAGCCGGTGGTGATCCAGCGCTCGAACGATCGCCAGACCACGAAGGGCTTGTTCCGGCTGCACGACGGGTTCGAGGTCGAGGCGGTGCTGATGGAGCACCGCGGCGAGCGCAACACCGTGTGCATCTCCTCGCAGGCGGGGTGCGCGTACGCGTGCACGTTCTGCGCGACCGGCCAGGCCGGATTCTCGCGCAACCTCACCGCGACCGAGATCTTCGATCAAGCGCGCTATTTCGCCAAGCAGCTCGCGCGCGACGGCCGCAAGGTCACGAACGTGGTTTTCATGGGGCAAGGCGAACCGCTGGCCAACATGGACGCGGTGATGAACGCGGTCGCGCTGCTGAACGACCCGCACGGCTTCGGGCTCGGTCACCGGCACATCACGATCTCGACCGTCGGCCTCGTCGACAAGATCGACCGCTTCGCCGACGCGGGGACGCAGGTCAACCTCGCAATTTCGCTGCACGCCCCCACCGACGCGACGCGTTCGACGATCATGCCGGTGAACCGCAAGTTTTCCACCGCCGAGCTGATGGCCGCGGTGCAGCGCTACATTGCAAAGACGAACCGCAAGGTGTTCTTCGAGTACGTCATGCTCGCGGGCGTGAACGACAGCGACGAGCACGCGCGCGATCTCGCCCGCCTGATGAAGGGTCCGCTGTATCACGTCAACGTGATCCCGTACAACAGCACGCCGGACGCGGCGGTGCGCGGAAGCGACGACGCGCGCATCTGGGCGTTCGCGAAGATCCTCGAGCAGGCCGGCGTGCCGGTCACGGTGCGCACGCCGATGGGCCGCGACATTGCAGCCGCGTGCGGCCAGCTCCGCGCGCAGACGCAGCCGCGAGCCAAAGCCAGCTGAAGGACGGCAGCCGCCCGGACGCCGTCGCCGTCGTCGTGATCCGCCATCCGGCGGGCTCGGGGCCGGCGAGCGACGATTCCCGCGTCCTGTTGCTGCGGCGCTCGGGCGGCGCGTTCGCGGGCGCGTGGACCGTCGTGATGGGCGGCGTCGAGGACGGCGAGCGCGGCACCGACACGGCGCGTCGCGAGCTGCGCGAAGAGACCGGCCTCACGCTGACGGCGCTCTTCACCGCGGGCGAGCTCGACGCGTTCTACGATCCCGTCCGCGACCGCATCGTGCACGTGCCGTTCTTCGTCGCGTACGTCGAGCCGGGCGATGTCGTGCTCGAGGACGGCGTGCACGACGAGCACCGCTGGGTGCGCTTCGACGAAGCCGCCGGCATGGTCGAGTTCCCGGCGCAGCGCCGCGTGCTCGAAGAAGTCCGCCGCGCGTTCGTGCTGCGCGAGCCCGCGCCGTGGCGGCGCATCCGGGGTACGAGCGGGCAATGAGCGCCGGAACGCCGATCGCCGAGCACGAGGTCGAACAAGTCGAGAGCCGCCAGCGCCCGCGGTCCGCCGTCATCTTCGAGACGATCCGGCGGGAGGGCGAGTCGGAGTACCAGCGCTCGACGCTTTCCCTGTGGTGGTCGTCGATCGCGGCGGGCGGCTCGATGTCGTTCTCGATGATCGCGATGGGCGTGCTGCAGGCGCACCTCCCGGGTACGCCGTGGGCGCATTTGATCGCGTCGTTCGGCTACACCGTCGGCTTCCTGATCGTCATCCTCGGCCGCCAGCAGCTCTTCACGGAGAACACGCTCACGCCGCTGCTGCCGCTCTTCTACAGTCCGACCGGATGGCGAGTGCGCCAGCTGGCGCGCCTGTGGAGCGTGATCCTCGTCGGTAATCTCGTCGCCGCGCTCGTCGCGACCGCGCTGATCGCGTTCGGCGGCGCGTTCGACACGGACACGCTGCGCGAGTTCGACGCGCTCGGCCGCGCCGCCACGCACGGCGCCTTCTTCACGATCGCCGCGAAGGCGGTCTTCGCGGGCTGGGTCATCGCGCTGATGGTGTGGCTGCTGCCGCTCGCGGAGAATGCCGGGATCTTCGTGATCATCATCCTCACGTACGTGATCGCCGCCGCCGACTTCAGCCACATCATCGCGGGCTCCGTCGAAGCCTTCTACGGCGCGTGGCGCGGCGTCGTGACGTGGGGCGACGTCGTGGCGTTCTTGGTGCCGACGCTCATCGGCAACTGCGTCGGCGGCGTCGCGTTCGTCGCGGCGATCAGCAGCGCGGAGATCGCGTCCGAACGAGGTTCCCTGGGCAGAACGTCGGGCGCTTAGCGCAGCCGCTCGGTGTGCGCGTCGAGCTCGACGAGGCGAATGCCGCGCAGGGTGTCGTGCTCGATGCGGATGTGCGACGGGCAGCAGTTCGGTTCGTTCGCGCCGTAGACGGGGAAGCGAACTTCGATGCGGCCGTTTTTTACGTGCATGCCCAAGTGGCCGACGGGGCTCGGCACGTAGCCGACGAACCGCGTGCGACCGCCGACGACGGTGTACACGAGGACGGCGAACACGGTGCCGCTGCCGCCCGAATCCAGCGGAACGAGCATCACGGGCTGGCCGTTCGCGAGCACGCCGCGCGACGCGGTCTGCGGTGAGACGTAGCCGTACACGTTGTCCGTTCCGCGCAGGGCGACGTACTCGTCGGTCCGCTCCGGCATCGGGCTCTTCTCGCGCACGACCGCGGGCGACGACGCCAGCCAGGCGTGCAGCGCCGAGGCCGTGACCGCATCCATCCGCTACTTCTCGTTCTTCGCGTCGTGGTCGCCGGCCGCATCCGCTTCCTTGCGGCAGACGTACGCGCCCACTTTCGTGTGACCGTAGTAGAGCGTGCCCTTCGCGTGGTAGACCTTGCTCTTCGTGTTGAGCCACACGACCTGATCGCTCGCGCAGTGCGCCTGCGCCGCAGACTCGGTGTCGAAGCCTTGCGGCTGTCCGGCGCCTTGGGGAACCGCGCCGCCGGTCGTCGTGCCCGTCATGCCGCTCGCCGAGCTTGCGCTCGAGAGCGTCGCCACGGCGGCCGGCGTTGCCACGGCGGTCGTCGTCGTGGTCGAGCTCGACGTATCGCTCTTGTGGCCGCACCCGCTCGCGGCAACCGCGAGCGCGACGGCGAACAGTCGTGCAAGTCTCGAAGTCATCGTCATGGACGAACGTCTATCGCCGGGTGCCGCAGACGTTCCTTGCGCGATCACCGGATGAACGCCAAACCCGCGATGCCAACGACGTACAGGATCAGCACGAGGATCGAATCGACCCCGGCGCCGAGCAGCAGTTTGTTCGATCGCAAGATGACGCCGACGCAGTACACCGCGGTCAGCAGCGCACCCAGCGCGGTCAGGTACAGATCGGGCCCCTGCGCGTCCGGCAGCAGCGCTTTGTTCGAGAGCAGCGTGCCGAGCAAGAACAGCACCGGAAGGAAGGCGTTGCCGCCGACGATGTCGCTCATCGCGAGCTCGTACTTGCCCGCGCGCACGGCGTACAGACCGGTCGTCAGCTCGGGGAGCGCGGTGACCGCTGCGAGCGCCGTTGCCCCGAAGAGGATCCCCGTCATGTTGAAGCGAGTGGCGACGACCTCGCTGCTGAACGCGAGCACGACGCCGCACAGAAGCGTCGCGCCGGCGGCGAGCGCGAACAGAGCGATCACGTGCGGCAGCGGCCGCGCATGGTGCGCGGGCGCGACGACGGGCGACGCCTCGGCCAGCTCTTCGCGCGCGGCGCGCCACGCGCGCCGGTCCTCGTTGTGCTGCACGATCCACAGGCTCGCGAGCCACGCGAGCAGGATCGCGATCTCCGC
This sequence comes from Vulcanimicrobiota bacterium, assembly GCA_963818845.1. Lineage (GTDB taxonomy): Bacteria > Vulcanimicrobiota > Vulcanimicrobiia > Vulcanimicrobiales > Vulcanimicrobiaceae > Vulcanimicrobium. The sequence goes on from CAWFTO010000004.1 coordinate 1,085,703, forward strand.
CGGCGTCATGCGCGCGAAGATCAACGCCGGCGGCGAGAGCGCGCCGAGCATGCACAGCATCAGGATCACGATGAGCGCGAGGCCCTGCAGCACGATCGTCAGCGATCCGACCACCGACGTCAGCGGCGGATGCGACCGCAATCCCGGCCCGTCGAGGATCACGAGCACGACCGTCTGGATCGCGATGCCGCCGAGGATGTTCCCGACCGCGAGCGTGAGGTCGCCGCTGTACGCGCCTGCGCAGATGATCGCGACCTCGGGCAGGTTGGTCGCGATCGCGAGAAAGACGGCGCCGCCGAGCCCTTCACCCCAGCCGACGTGCGCGTCGATCGCATCCGTCGTGAACGCGAGGATGCCGCCGGCCCACCAGATCACGACGCCGGAGAGCGCGAAGAGCGCGAGCACGATCGGCGTCGAGAGGCTGCTCACGCGAGCACGTGTTCCCCGTCCGCGGCCGGACGAGTCGGACAGGAACGCTGCATGCGCGCCGAACATACGTTCGCAGCGGAGGGTACGCGAAGTGAGTCAGCCGACGCTGTTCCCGGACGACGCGCAGCCTCGCGAGCTGCTTCCGCATGGCGGCTCGGCGCTGTACCGGCCGCGCGTCTTCGACGCGGCGGAGAGCGCGCGACTGCTCGACGAGCTCGTCGCGACGACGCCGTGGAAACGCGAGTTCATCCGCATGTTCGGGCGGCGCCTGCCGATGCCGCGCGAGACGGCGTGGATCGGCGATCCGGGCACGACGTATACCTACTCGAACATCACGAACGAGCCGGCACCGTGGACGCCGGCGCTGCTCGAGATCAAGCGCCGCGTCGAACCGCTCGCCGGCGTCACGTTCAACAGCGTGCTCGTCAACCGCTATCGCGACGGCAACGACAGCATGTCCTGGCACGCCGACGACGAGGCGGTGCTGGGTGACCGTCCTACCATCGCGTCCGTCAGCTTCGGCGCGCCGCGCACGTTTGCGCTCAAGAGCAACGGTCCCGAACGCGATCGCGTCGCCGTGACGCTGGAAGACGGCAGCGTGCTCATCATGTCGGGCGAGATGCAGCACGTGTGGAAGCACCAGGTTCCCAAGCAGCCGCGCGAGCGCAACGGGCGCGTGAACCTCACGTTCCGCGTCATCCTGCCGTCGCGGCTGTAACCTTCACTGCACGGTGAAGCCGCTGCGGCGCTCGTGCGGCAACGGATCGCCGACGGTGAACGTCACCGCGTCGGCTCGCGCGCCGTCGACCGCTCGCAGCGTCCACCGCCCGCGCGCGAGCGGCAGCGTCCAGCGGCCGCCGCGCGCGCTCAAGCGCCGCCCATTGAGCACCCAGGCCGGATGACGCGTGCCGCGCGCCACGACGGCGATGCTCGCGCCGCGCGCGCCGACGAAGACGTCGCCGTCGTGCGGCGCGACGATCCGTAGCGCATCCGAGCGCGCGGGCGGCTGCGCCGCGAGCCACGCGTCGTAGCGGCGGTCGAGCGGCCGCGGCTCCCTCGACCACGCGACGAGATCGCGCGCGTCGAGCCACTCGCCGACGACGCTCGCGCACGCCGGCGTCGGCCGCACGCCCGTCGTCGCGCACATCGGCCGCCGCACGTACCCGCGCGGCGCGTCGAATGCCCGCGCCGTTCGGCGCTCCGCGACGTACCGCACGATGCGGTTCCACAGCGGCGCGGCGCCGGTCACGCCGCTGACGCGCTGCATCGGCGAGCCGTCGAAGTTGCCGACCCATGTCGCCACCGTGACGTCGCGCGTGAACCCGACCGTCCACGTGTCGCGGAAGTCCGACGACGTGCCCGTCTTCACCGCGCTCGGAAACGGCGTCCGCAGCAGCGACGCCACGCCGAACGCTCGCGCGCGCGCATGCGCATCCGCGAGGATGTCGGTCACGAGCGCCCATTCCGACGGCACGCCGACCTCGCGTCCGCCCCCGCGCGCCGCGTTGGACGCCTCCGGCAGGTCCGAAGGCCCCATGAGCGCATGCACGCGCACGGGCCGCCCGCCGTTCGCGACCGCGGCGTACGCGCCCGCGAGCTCCTCGAGCGTCACCTCGCCGTCGCCGAGCGCGAGCCCGAGCCCGTAATGCGCGGCGTCCTCGCGCAGATGCACGAACCCGAGCTCGTGCAGCCGGTCCAAGAATGCCGGCACGCCGACGTCGCTGAGCACGCGCACCGCCGGCACGTTCAGCGAATCGGCCAGCGCGATGCGCGCGCGCACCGGCCCGGCGAACCGCTCGCTGTAATCGCCGGGACTGTACGACTCCATGCCGGGAATCGCGTACGTCGCCGGCACGTCGGCGAGGATCGTGGTCGGCCGCGCGACGCGCCGCTCGAACGCGAGCTCGTACAGGAACGGCTTGAGCGTGGAGCCCGGCTGCCGCAGCGCGACCACGCCGTCGTTCTTGCCGTGACCGGCGCGCGCGAAGTAGTTCGCCGAGCCGACGTACGCGAGCACCGCGCCGTCGCGGTTGTCGAGCACGATCGCCGCGCCGTCGTGCGCGCCGCGCTCGCCCAGAGCGCCGACGATCTGCGCGGTCGCCGTTTCCGCGAACGCCTGCAGGTCGCCGTCGATCGTCGTCCGCACGCGCGTCGCCGACGCCGGCACCGTCCCCGCGAGCCGGAACAGGAGCTGCGGCGCCGCGCCGATGCCCTCGCTGCGCGGCAGCACGTCGACGCGCTCCGCCGCCGCGCGCGCCGCCTCGGTCGCGCTCGCCGCACCGGTCGCGACCATGCGCGCGAGCACCGCGCGCCGCCGCGCTTCCAGCGCCGCCGGATGCTCGTACGGATCGAGGTCGACCGGCGCGTTCGGCAGCGCCGCGAGGAACGCCGCGTGCGCGAGATCGAGATCGGCGGCCGGCGCGCCGAAGTACGCCTGCGCGCCCGCCTCGACGCCGACGAGATCGCCGCCCATCGGCAGCCGGTTCACGTACGCCTCGAGGATGGCGCGCTTCGAGGTGCCGAGCTCGATGCGCTGCGCGAGCACCATCTCTTCGAGCTTGCCCAGCGGCGTGCGCGGCAGCGTCCCAGCGCAGCCGCGCGAGCTGCATCGTGATCGTCGAACCGCCGGAGACGACGTGCCGCTCGCGCGCCATCTGCCAGACGGCCCGCATCACGGCGAACGCGTCGACGCCGTCGTGCGCAGCGAACCGCGCGTCCTCCGCCGCGACGATGGCGCGCGTGAACCGCGGCGAGACGCGCTCGAGCGGCACCCGAACGGCGTGCTCGGTGTCGCGCGCGAGTACCGTCCCGAGCGGCACGCCGGTGCGGTCCTCGAACGCGAGCGCGTTCGCGCCGCCGCCGAACGCGCCCGGCCCGATCGGCCGCAGTTGAACCAGCACGATCGCCGACGCGACGAACGCCACGAGCCCCCAACCGCGCGCAAACACCATCATCTAAGGGAATGTCATCCTGAGCTTGTCGAAGGGCGCTTCTGAAGTGCAAACGCATGCGCGCCGCGCAGCAGCCTTCGCCGCCGGTGCCGTCGCGCTCTTCGCGACGGCGTGTTTTCCTCGTGTCCCGGCGACGCAGCCGCTCGTGCAGGTGTCCCCGCTCCCGAGCCCGTCCCCGTCGGGGATCGTGGCGTCCGTCGCGCCGACGGGCGACGCCGGCTCGCTGGCCCAAGTCCGCGTGCGGTTCTCGGGCGACCTGATCCCGCTCGAACGCCTGGAATCGCCCGACGAAGCCGCGGTGCTCGCGCATTTCGCGATCGAACCCGCGCTGCCGGGACGCTTCCGCTTCCTCACGCCGCGCATGATCGGCTTCGAGCCGGACCGCGCGTGGCCGCCCGCGACGCGCGTCCGCGTCACCGTGACGAAGGGCTTGCGCGACGTCCAAGGCCGCACGCTCGCCGACGACCTCGCCTGGACGTTCCAGACCGACGGCATCCAGCTCACCGGGCTGCCCGGCCAGAAGTCTGCCGACGCGTCCGACGACGGCAACGCGAACGCGAGCCCGCGCGACCTGCATCCGAAGATTTCCGTCAGCTCGAACGTCGCGCTCGATCTTGCGTCGCTCGCGTCACACGCGAGCGTCCGCGTCCACGGCCGGCCGAACGCGCCGGCGATCGCGCTCGTCGTCCCGCCGGACACCGCGAGTCCGACGCCCGGCTCGACCGGTTCGCCGGAAGAGCAGTTCGACGCTTCGCAGCAGACGTACGCGTACGTGCTCGTCCCCGAGCACGATCTCGCCAAAGGCACGCAGTACGACGTCGCGATCGACCCCGGCGTCCTCCCGCGCAACGGCAACCTCGCGACGACGTACGTCGCCGGCGGGACGTTCACCACGTACGACGTTCTCCGCTTCCACGGCATCGACCGAACGCCGGGTGCGGGGCGCTTCACCACGGGTCAGCCCGCGCTCACGTTCACGACGCCGGTCGACGTGAAGTCGATCGCCGCGCTGACGCTCTCGCCCGCGCCGCCGCGCGGCTCCACGCCGTTCGCCGTGCTCGACGACGGCAGCGTCGCCGTGAACACCGGCCTTTTGTCGCCACAGGCGTCGTACACCGTGACGATCGGTCCGGAGCTCGCCGACACGTTCGGCCAGAAACTCGGCACGACGCAGACCGCAACGTTCCGCACGGGCGACTTCACGCCCGACGTCTGGGCGCCCGACGGCACGAACCTGTTCCCGTCGAGCCGCGACGTGCGCCTCAACGTCGTTGCCGTGAACGCACCGCCCGTGCAGGCGACGTTCCGCGCGCTGCAGCCGCAGGACGTCGTGCTCAACCCGGATCCGTCGTCGTACCAGCAGTCGCCGATCCTCGGCGATCGTTCGGCCTGGCCCGCGTTCGCCGTGACCGCACCGCACGACGTCGAGCGCACGATCCAGGTGCCGCTGCGCGCGAAGCTCGGCGCACCCGCGGGCGTGCTCGCCTACGGCGTCACCGCGCAGCTGCCGCGCTCGAAGGAGCCGTTCGTCGCCGCGGGCGTCGTGCAGCTCACGGACCTCGGCGTATTCGCGCAGTTCTTCCCCGACGACGGCGTCGTGCGCGTGCACCGCATCTCCAGCGGAACGCCGCTCGCCGGCGCGCGGGTCGACGTCTTCCCGTCGCAAGCGGACGCGCAGACGAAGTCGGCCGCCGCGCCGTGCGCGAGCACCGCGACCGACGCCAACGGCGTCGCGCGCTTCGCGAAGGCCGCGTTCGCGCAGTGCGCGGCGAAGGACCTCGGCAACAACGCCGCGCCGGCGTTCGTCACGATCGTGCGCGACGGCGCCGACTGGACCTACGTGCGCACCGACGACGGCAGCGGCGCCTACGTCGGCGACTTCTACAACGGCTGGTCGTCGGCGACGCCGATCGCGCGGGGCACGATCTTCTCGGACCGTTCGCTGTACCAGCCCGGCGAGACCGCGCAAATGACCGCGTCCGGCTGGTTCCTGGTCGACGGGGTGCTGCGCCGCGGCGCTGCGCCGTCGTACGCGCTCACGCTGGAGTACCCGAGCGGCGAGAAGCACGACCTCGGCCGCCGCGCGCTCGACGCGTTCGGCGAATTCTCCGTGCCGGTCGCGATTCCGTCGAGCGCGCCGCTCGGATACTACACCCTGCACGCGATTGCCGGCAACGGCGAGACGATCGACGGCGCATTCCGCGTCGCCGAGTTCAAGCCGCCGAACTTCAAGGTCGACCTCGCGCTCGACCACGACACCGCGCAGCGCGGCGCCGCCGTCACGGGCACGGCGAACAACGCGTACCTCTTCGGCGCGCCGCTCGCCGGCGCGTCCACGAAGTTCACGGTCACGCGCTCGCCCGCGTCGTTCGCGCCGAAGGGCCGCGACGGCTACGCGTTCGGCCGGCAGTGGTTCTGGCCCGAGCAGCAGCCCGACGCCGCGACCGACGTGCTCGAGCAGACGGCGACGGTCGATGCAGCCGGGCACAGCAGCGTCAGCGTCCCGGTCGGGAGCGATCTGCCGTACGCGATGACGTACGAGGTCGATGCCGAGACGACCGACGCGTCGAACATCGCCGTCGCCGACAGCAAGACGTTCACCGCGCTGCCGTCCGACACGCTGATCGGCGTGAAGGCCGACGACGTCGGCGACGCCGGCACGCCGCTGACCGTCAACGTGCTCGCCACCGACCCGTCCGGCGCGGCGAAGCCGGGAACGGCCGTGCACGTCGACCTGCAGCGCGCGGACATCGCGACCGCGACGCAGATCGTCGAAGGCGCCGAGCAATCGGTGCAGTCCGTGTCGTACACGACGGTCGCAAGCGCCGACGCGACGAGCGCCGCCAACGCCGTCGCCGTCACGCTCACGCCGCCCAAGCCCGGCACGTACCGCGTGCGCGCGAACGTGGCCGGCGCGAAAGACGACGCGAGCGAGACCGACGTCGAGACGTACGTCGGCGGCGGCGGTGAAGGCGGCTGGTTTGCGCGCGATCCCAGCGTGCTCACCGTGAAGCTCGACAAAGCGTCGTACAAGCCGGGCGACACGGCGACCGTCCTCGTGCAATCGCCGTTCCCGAGCGCCGAGCTGCACGTCGCCGTGATCCGCCACGGCGTGCTGTGGGAGAAGACGCTGCAGACCACGAGCGCCGCGCCGACGGTGACGTTCACCGTGACGCCGGACATGCTGCCGAACGCCGCAGTGCAGGCGTTCCTCGTGCGCCGCGGCGCGCCGCCGGCCAAGGATTCCGCCGACGGCGGCAACGCGCTCGCGCGCACCGGGTTCGCATCGTTCGAGGTCGCGCTCGACGCGAAGTACGTGAAGACGACGGTGAGCGCGCAGACCGGCGTGCTGCAGCCCGCGGCGCAGCAGACGGTGCACGTGCACGTCGCCGACGCGGCGCACCGGCCGGTGCGCGGCGCCGTGACACTGATGGTCGTGAACGACGCCGTGCTGCGCCTGACCGGGTACCGGCCGCCCGACCTCGTCAAGTCGATCTACGCCGACCAGCCGATCTCGACGCGCTTTGCCGACGGCCGCGCCGCGATCAAGCTGAGCACGATCCCGCGTGCGCTCGAGAAGGGCTGGGGCTTCGGCGGCGGCCTCTCGGGAGAAGAAGCCGACCCGCGCGTGCGCCACACGTTCTCGCCCATCGCGTACTTCGCGGGCGCGCTGCGGACCGACGCGAACGGCGACGCCGTCGCCACGTTCACGCTCCCCGACGATCTCACGACGTGGCGCATCATGGCCGTCGCCGCAACGGCGGACGGCCGATTCGGCAACGGCGAGGGAACGTTCCGCACGACGAAACCGCTCGTCGCGAACCCGGTCGTCCCGCAGTTCGCGCGCCCGGGCGATCGTTTCGACGCGGGCGTCTCGATCACGAACGGCACCGGCGCGACCGGCAACGTGCGCATCGACGCCTCGCTCGCCGGACCGCTCGCGTTCCTCGTGAACGACAAGCCGTCGGCGGCGACGTCGCTCGAGACGCCGCTCGAAGCGACGACGAAGGCGTATCGATTCCCCGTCGTAGCGAACGGCACCGGCATCGCGACCGCGACGGTGAAGGTGCGCGGCGCGGGGACGGGCGACGCGTTCGCGATCCCGGTGCCGGTGCGCATCCTCGACGTGAGCGAGTCCGTCGTGCAGACCGGCACGACCGACGCGAGCGCGAGCGTCGGCCTGAACGTCGCATCCGACACGCCGCGCGACGCCGGCGGCGTGCAGCTCGACCTCGCCTCGTCGCTGATCCCGGAAGTGACGGTGACGGCGCAGCAGGTGCTGCAGTCCGATGAGCCGCTGACGCTTTCCGCAGCGAGCCGCCTCGCGATCGCGAGCGACCTCGTCATCCTCGGCACGCGGACCGGCAGCGACGTGAAAACGAGCCGCGACCGCGCGCTGCGCGAGCTCGGGAACCTCGACGCGCTCAAGCGCAACGACGGCGGCTTCGCGCCCTTCCGCCTCGCCGAGCAGTCGGACCCGTGGGACTCGATGACGGCGCTGTCGGCGATCGCGCGCGCGCACGACGCCGGCCTCGACGCGGCGACGCCGCTGCTCACGCGAGCGCGCGCCTATGCCGCGAGCGTGCTCAACGACCCGACGAAGTACGCGTCGTGGTGCGACAAAGAGCCGTGCAAGTCGGAGCTGCGCCTCGCCGCGCTCGTCGCGCTGGCGGACGCCGGCGACCGTCGCACGACGTTCCTGAGCGACGTCGATGCGCAGCGCGCGAAGCTCGGCTTCGCCGACCAGGCGCGTCTCGCGCGGCTGCTCGCTCGAGCGCCCGCGTACGGCAGCGCCGCGACCGCAGCCGCGAAGACGATCGAGGACACGATGTACGAGACGGGTCGCGGCGGCGTCGTGAACCTGCCCGGACGGTACTCGTGGTGGGAGCGCCCCGTCGTCGCCCAAGCGGAGACGCTGCGGCTCGAACTCGCGCGCAACGCCGACGGCGAGACGCTCGACCGCCTGACGCGCTCGCTCCTCGCGATGCGCCGCAACGGCTCGTTCGGATGCGCCTGCGAGAACGCGGCTGCGCTGAACGCGCTGGTCGACCTCGCGGCGCGCGAGCATCCGGCGAGCTTCACGGCGACGGCGACGCTCGCGGGCAAGCCGGTCGCACGCGAGACGTTCACCGGCGCGCGCGCCGCGCAGCGCACGGCGACCGTGCCGATGCGGGCGCTTCCCAGCGGCACGAGCAGCGTCGCGCTGACGAAGACCGGCACGGGCACGCTGCACTACGCCGTGACGTACACGTATCGCCTCGCCGGAAATGCACCGGGCCGGCTGAACGGCCTGCGCGTGACGCGTGTGGTGCGCGAAGCGAATACGACTCCGGTGCTCGCGACGATGGGTCTGCTCGCGCCGGCGGACCCGCTGTCGCTGTCGGCCGCGCACGTGTTCGACGTCGAGCTGCAGATCATCGCCGATCACCCGGTCGAGCGCGTGTTCATCACGGACCCGCTACCGGCGGGCTTCGAAGCGGTCGACACGTCCTTCGACACGACGTCGAAAGCGCTGAAAACGCCGAGCACGGACTGGAAAATCGGCGACCAGCAGGTCCGCGTCGACCGGATCGAAGCCTACGCCGACTATCTCGACGCGGGAATCTACCGGCTGCATTACCTCGCGCGAAGCGTCACACCGGGCACGTTCACCTGGCCGGGCGCCGAAGCGCATCTGGTGGACCGGCCTGACGAGTTCGGCAGAAGCGCGATGTCCGTCGTGGTCGTGAAATAATAACGCTTTCGCGAAGTGTGCGACGTTGCGTGAGCTTGACGTTGGTCCAACCGGATTCGAAGCGGTTATCGAGCCGCGCAGCGGCGTCGTGAGGCAACCGGTGCTCGGGCGAACGAGAGCCAGGGTCGTTTGAGCCCGTGCTCACCGCGGAGGCCGGTACGCGAGAGCGTCGTCGATACCGGAGGCCGCGCGACCGCCACCCGCCTCGCTACTTCACGGCCGTGACGTCCTGCTCGCTCACGGGTCCGCCTTTGTTTCCCCACGCGCCGCGGATGTAGGTCGCGACGGCGGCAAGATCGCCCGCGGAGAGTTGCCCCTTCCACGACGGCATCATGCTGCGGCCGTGCTCGATGACGGAGATCATTCCGGCCGCGTCGCTTCCGTTCACCAGCGTGTCGCCCGCGAGGGCGGGGAATTGCCCGCGTCCGCCGCCTTGGCCGCTCGCGCCATGGCAAACGGAGCACTTCGACGCGTACAGCGACGCGCCGACGGCGCTCAGAACGGGCGCCCCGGCTGCGGCGACCTGCTGTTCGGTGACGCCAGGCGCTTTGTTCGTCCACGCCGACCGTATGTACGTTGCGACCGCCGCGATGTCGGCATTGGAGAGCTGGCCTTTCCACGCGGGCATCTTGCCGTTGTAGGTTGCGCCGTTGACGCTCAATGCCCCGGACCTGCCGTTGACGATCGTGCCGATCATGTCCCTTGGGTCGCCGGCGGCGACGTGGGCGTTCCCGTTCAGCGGAGGATACGCCGATGTCCCCTGGCCGCTGCTTTGGTGGCAGGCGGCGCATTTCGCGGCGAAGATCTGCGCCCCGCTCAGCGCGTTGGGATTGCGCGCGGCAGCGACCTGCTCCGAGTTGATCGTGGCGGCGCCGTTGTTCCACGCGGAGCGTATGTAGGTGATCACCGCGGCGATGTCCGCGTCGGTCAGCCGGTCCTTCCACGCGGGCATCGTCCCGCTGAACGTCTTGCCGCCGACTTTGATCGGGCCGCTTCGGCCGTTGAGCACGGTCAAAATCAGGTTCGCGGTGTCCGGGGCCGAGACGTCGGGATTTCCGGCGAGCGGCGGATACGGTCCGCCGCCCAGACCCCCGACCTGGTGGCACGCCGCGCAGTTCGCGACGTAGATCGATTTGCCGTCCGTCGAGGGTGCGCCGGCGGCCGACCCCGCGCGACCGTATGTCGCGGACGCGACCACGACGGCCGCGAGCAACGCGAGGAGAAGCGGCGAACGGTTGAGCACGGGGCACCTGCCATCCGGGAGACGACCTGGTTCGGCGCATGCGACACTCGTCGATCCATATCCCGTCGATCACATGTGAAAGGGCCGTGCACAGGAAACGACCGCGGCTTCGCGAGTCCTTCCGACGCCGGGCGGACGATGCGGGCATGAACAAACTCGCACGTCTTTTCGCGGTCATCGCGCTTACGGGGTTCGCCGCGCCGTCGTTGGCGGCGCAGCCCAGTGCGGACAAGATCATCGACGTCACGGCGACGGCCGACCAGCACTTCTCGCCGGACCACATCGTTCTGAAGGTCAACCAGCCTCGGACGATCCGGTTCACGTCGGCGGGCGGCGTGCACGGAATCGCGTCCAAGGATCTCGGAATCCCGGCGACCATGATCACGCCGGACAAGCCGGTTTCTTTCGCGGTGCTTCCGAAAAAGGCCGGCGAGTATAAGCTTCCGTGCACGGTCGTGTGCGGGCCGAACCACGCCTCGATGCTCCTGACGGTGGACGTGAGGCCGTGAGACTGGCGTCGCGCCTTTCAGCTTCCATCGCGGTAATGGCCGGCGCCCTCTTCGCTTCCGGTTCCCCCGCAACGGCGATGCCGAACTTCGGGCAGGCGTACGGTGTCGACTGCTCCAAGTGCCACACGGCCGTGCCGGCGCTAAACGCCTACGGAAGATACGTGCAGCGCACGCAGTACGCGTATCTGGACGCGCAGATCCTCAAGCGCGCGGTGCCGGGGTGGCTCGGATATCAAACGAACTACGATTCGCAGGCGCCGGCGCCCGACACGCATAGGGCGGTCTGGGGCAATATTGCGCTTCACGCCGATGGCCTCGCGGGCGATAACTGGTCGTACCACGTGCAGCAGTGGCTGCTCAACGACAACCAGGGCGGGTCGCTGGACACCGCATGGGTCAGCTACAACAACCTCTTCAAGCGCAACGGCTACATCGAGGTCGGCAAGTTGGAGGTGCCCGCTCCTTCGCCGTACAGCCAATGGTTCGAGATCGCACCGTACGCGACGGCGGAGATGACCGTCGGGGAACACACGTACCAGCTCGACGCGAACCGCTGGGGCGCGAAGGTCGGATACGTGCACCAACCGATCAGTCTGGACGTTGCGTACGTCGGCAGCGACGCGGATCTCAACGGCGCTACCGACTTCGTTCCGGCGACGGGCAAGACGCTGCAGTACCGCGCATCGCTGATGAGCCCCAAAAACCCATTGGAAGTGGGCGTCTACGGTGCGAGCGGCACGTTTCCCATCTCGGACGGCTCGACGGACCGTTTCACGGCACTCGCGGGGTACGTGCAGCGCGATCCGACGCGCGGCGTTCCCGGCGCGTTCTTCGTCTATCAGACGACGCACGACAGCTATCCCATGGCGGGAGCGACGGCACCGTCGACGGGCCGTGCATACACCCTCAACGTCTACGAGCCGATCATCAAGGACAAGGTCGTGCTGGGCTTCCGTCGCGAGATGACGGACGACGGGATGGGGACCGTGACGCACACGGGCAACATCGACCTGACGGTCCAACTTGCGAAATACCTGCGGCTCTACACCGAGGCCGGGCTGTCGGGGTCGAATCCAGGCAACGGCGTCGACCGCGTCGGAACGCCGGCATGGCGCGTCTTCATCTGGTGGACGACGCCCGTGGCGAAGGCTCGGCCGTTGTGAGCGGCGCGGTAGATGAGGGCGCCCGAATGCCGCCATCGCATAGCCGAACGTGCACCACCGAGGCGCTCGACGACCGCGCCATCGACGCGTTGCTGCGGTGCGCCACCGTGGCGCGCCTCGCCTGCACGCTGCCGGACGGCGTCCCGTACGTCGTACCGGTTTCGTTTGCGTACGACGGCGAGGCGTTTTATTCGTACACCGCGGACGGCATGAAGCTGGCGGCGATGCGGCAGCGCCCCGTCGTTTGCGTCGAGGTGGACGACATCGAAGACGCCTCGCATTGGAGCAGCGTGGTCGCGTGGGGATCGTTCGAACCGCTCGACGGAGACCGGGCGCGCGACGCGCTGCGTGCCATAAGCGCCCGGCTTAGGACCGTCGCAGCGGCGGACGCCGCGGGCGACGAAGCTAAGCGTACTCACGTCGACCGCTCGGGCCGGTATGGGGTCGTGTACCGGATCCGGGTTTCAAAGGTGACGGGCCGTCGCTCACCGGGCATGCGATGACGATTCGGCGTTCGCATGCCGGCCGGCGAGGCCCGATCTGCGAACGATTCGTGAACGAACGCGCCTGGGATGTTCATCGCCGCTTCCGCGCGCGCGCGTATGCTGTGCGCGGAGGGTCCCAATGAGCACGCTTCGCGAATTCACGACGGTCCAATGCCCCTTCGAGGACACGGCGACGTATCTGTCGTCGCGGTTCGGAGACGGGAGCACGACGCTACCGCTTCGCGTCCGCATCGCCGACCTTCGGGTCGAGCGCGACGTCGACATCCGGCTCGCACCCAAGCCCGGCTACCCCGGCTATCATCTCTTCGACCTCGGCTGGGTCCCGAAGGACGGCGGCCCGTACCCGAGCTTCGAGGGCACGCTGAGCATCGCCCAGGACGCCATCAATTGGAGCCGCATCGAGATCGACGGCGCCTATCGGCCGCCTTTCGGCGTGCTTGGCTTAGCCTTCGATGCCGCGGTCGGCCATCGCATCGCGCAGGCGACGGCGGTCGAGCTGCTCGCCGAGTTCCGGCGGATCCTCACGGCGGCACGGCAGTCGGCCTGACGGCTGCAGCGGGGCCTCGATGTCGAGGCGAAAGGGTCCGCATGAGCCGATCGAAACAGGTTGACGAGCTGATCGCATCGATCACCGACTGGCGCGGCAAGACGTTCGCGACGGTCCGCAAGACGGTCCTCGCGGCTGATCCCGTGATCGTCGAGGAGTTCAAGTGGATGGGAACCCCGTTGTGGTCGCGCGACGGGATGATCGCGGTCGCGAACGCCCACAAAGGCAAAGTGAAAGTAACGTTTGCCTACGGCGCGAAAATCGCCGATCCCGACAAACTGTTCAACGCCGGCTTCGAGGGCAACACCCGTCGGGCGATCGACCTGTTCGAGGGCGACAAAGTGAACGAGCCGGCTCTCAAGAAGCTGGTCCTCGCCGCGATCGAATTCAATCAACGGAACCTCAAGAAGAACAAAGCGCCCGCGCGTCCGCCAGCTGCCGCAGCGAAGAAGAAAACGTCATGACGGCGCTGCCGCGCGGCTTCACGCTCAGCCATGCGCGTGACGCGGCCTGGGATGAGGGTCTGCGCACGTTCTTCGCCTACCGGGACCTGGGCGTCGCGGAGGCGACCGGCGGACGCGTCGGCGCGCACGTGATTCGCGCGCGCGGAGCGTCGTCCGACGCCGGCCCTACGCATCACCACGCGCTCGAGTTTCAACTCGTGTACGTCTTGCGCGGTTGGGTCGACTTCGACTACGCCGGGGTCGGGACCGTACGGCTCGAGGCGGGATCGTCGGTGGTGCAGCCGCCCGGAATGCGGCACGCGGAGATCGCGCACAGCGAGGATCTCGAGATGCTCGAGATCACTCTCCCGGCGGCGTTCGAGACGGCGATGGACTGACACCGCCCGCATAGGCCGCGCGGCGCGTCGAATGTCGAAGCGTTCGCGCCGCCGATGGACCTCGTGAACGCCGTTGGAACGCCACGCGTGACCGCTTCACCGCGCATTCCGACGCGCGTGGCATCCTGAGGACATGCCGAACTCGCCCGCCTCGCGGGTCCTCGTCAGCCCTCAGCCCGCAAACACCTCACGGGAGTCACCATGACCGTCGTCCACGAGCGCGTCTTCATCGAAGCGCCGTTCGTTCAAGCCGCAGGCGCGTTCGAGCGCCGCCTGGGCATCGCCCACGGTACCGCAGAAGGCCGCTGCACGCTGGCGCTCGTCGCACCGATTCCGGACGACCACGGCGTCGTTCGCGAAGTCTCCGCGGAAGTGACGCTCGTTGCGCCCGCGGCCAACTACGCGGTCTCGTACCGTATCGGTTGGCCGGCCGGAACCACCGAGCACGGCCTTCCGACGCCGGGATTCGAGGGAACCATCCGCCTGAGCGCCGGCGAGACGTACGACGAATGCGAAGTGCGGCTCGATGGCGAGTACGATCCACCCGCCGGCCTGGTCGGTGCTCTCTTCGACGGCATCGTCGGCCGACGGCTTGCACACGCGACGCTCGGGTCGCTTCTCGAAGGCGTGCGAGCGGAACTGCGGTCCGACCACGAGCGCGTCGAGGCGGAAAAGAGCGCACGCTGATGCCGGAGCTCACGGTGCGCGCGACGCTTCCGGCATCCGCAAGCGTCGTCGTGCGGCCGTTCGCCACCGTGCTGCACGGCTATGCCGAACGCGACGACTTCAGGTTGAGCGTCGCACTCGGTATCGCCGGCGGGCAAGTGACCGTCCCCGTCTGCGTCGGCTTGCCGGAGGGCACGGGCGCCCCATCCGTCCGCGTTCTGCTCGCTGCACGCCGGCACACCGACTGGTTTCCGTCGTTCGATGGTGTTCTCCGTATCGAAGCGCACGATGCCCTCACCTCGGTGTTGAGCATGAGCGGAACGTATCGGCTTCCGTTGCACTACCTCGGCACCGCCGTCGACCGTACGGTCCTCGGACGCGCGGCGGAGCACAGCTTGCGCACGTTCGTCGAGCGCCTCCGTGAAGAGGTGCTCATGGAAACGCGGCGCAGTGAGCTCGGCGTGCGCGGACGCTAGCAATCGTGAGCGTCTGGTTCGCGTCGAGCCGGCCCCGAATACGAGCATCGTAAGCGTACAGGGCGAGGGCTTGCGCTCCCGAAAACTCGGATCCGGAGGCTTCCGGTGAGAGACTTACGGCAAGTCGTTGCCGCGGCACCAATCGCAATCGTCGTCGCGGACGCGGACGGCCGGATCGTTCTCGTGAACGAGCAGGGCGAACGTCTCT
This sequence comes from Vulcanimicrobiota bacterium, assembly GCA_963818845.1. Lineage (GTDB taxonomy): Bacteria > Vulcanimicrobiota > Vulcanimicrobiia > Vulcanimicrobiales > Vulcanimicrobiaceae > Vulcanimicrobium. The sequence continues at coordinate 1,100,976 of CAWFTO010000004.1, forward strand.
TCGGGTATGCAGCCGACGAGCTGATCGGCCGTCCGATCGAATCGCTCGTTCCTGAGCGGTATCGAGAGACGCATCCGGGCCTGCGCGGCGCGTACCTGGGCTCGCCCGAGCCGCGGCCCATGGGCGCGGGACGCGATCTGTATGCGCAGCGCAAGGATGGCACTGAGGTTCCGGTCGAGATCGGCCTCAACCCGGTGGAGACGGACGAAGGCCGCCGCATTCTCGCGGCCATCGTCGACATCACGGAGCGCAAGCGCAGCGAGGAGCATCTGCGGCGCGTTGTCGACGCCGCGCCGTGCGCGATGCTCGTCGTGGACACGAACGGCGCGATCACGCTCATCAATGCCCAAACGTCGGCGCTCTTCGGCTACGCGCCGGACGAGCTCCTCGGCGCCCCGGTCGAGATGCTGATCCCGGCTCGTTTCCGCGGCGCGCACGGCGCGCTCCGGCGCGAGTACGCGGAGCAGCCCGTTGTGCGGCCGATGGGCGCGGGCCGCGATCTCTTCGCGCTCCGTAAAGACGGCGCGCAGATCCCGGTCGAAATCGGGCTCAGCGCGCTGACCACACCGAAGGGCGAGTTCGTTCTCGCGTCCGTCGTGGACATCAGCGAACGCAAGAATGCCGTAGAAATGCGGCTGCAGCGCGACCGGGCCGTCGACGCATCGCAGCTCAAATCGCAGTTCCTAGCGACCATGAGTCACGAGCTGCGCACGCCGCTCAACGCGATCATCGGCTCCGCAGAGCTTTTGGGAACGACCGTGCTCGACGACCGGCAACGGACGTACGTCGGGACGATCGAGGAATCGGCGGAAGCACTGCTGGCGAACATCAGCAGCATCCTCGATCTCTCCAAGATCGAAGCCGGCAAGGTCGAGCTCGACGCGAACGAGTTCGACCTCGAAGCGGTCGTCGAGGCGTCCGCCGGCGTCGTGTCGCAGCACGTCCGCCAAAAGGGTCTCCGCCTCTCCACCTTCGTCGATCCGTCGATCCCCCCCATCCTGCGCGGCGATGCCGACCGCCTGCGCCAGATTCTGCTCAACCTGCTGGCGAATGCGCTCAAGTTCACGGAGCGCGGGCGAATCGCGTTGCGTGTGATCCCGGTCGAAACCTCGCGCCGCCATGCGACCGTGCGCTTCGAGGTGGAAGACACGGGCATCGGCATGGATCCCGCCGTCGTCCCCAAGCTGTTCGAACCGTTCGTGCAGGGCGATAGTTCGTCGTCGCGGCGGTATGGCGGTACCGGACTCGGTCTGTCGATCTCGAAGCGGCTCGTCGACTTGATGCGCGGGGAGATCGGTGTCGAGAGCACTCGCAACGCGGGCTCGACGTTCTGGTTTACCGCCCGGTTCGCGCGCAGCGGGGCGGCCGTGCCGGTGCGCCGCATAGACGGCGTGCGCGCGCTCGTCGTCACGTCGGATGACGACGTGGCGCAGATCCTGGCGACGTACGTCCAAGCGTGGGGCATCCCGACGGTGCGAGCGCGCGGCATCGACGGGATCGCGAATGCGCTGCTCGAGCATCCGGCCACGCAAGGGGACTCGATCGTGCTCGTGGACGTCGACAGCGCCGATGTGCCGCTCGTCGTGACGGCGCTAGGCGCCGACGGGATCGGGCCGAATTCCGTCATCCCGTTCGGCGGCGACGAGCACGTCACGAAGCCGATCCGCCAAGCAGTCCTCTTCGAGCGCATTGTGCACACGCTCGGACACGGTAACGGTGAGCCGGCCGCGACGGGGCAGGCACCGAGCGGGAGACTGACCGGGAAGGTGCTCGTCGCCGAGGACAACGCGAGCCTGCAAGAGATCCTCCAGGAACAGTTTGCACGCCTCGGCGTCGCCGTGTCGATCGTCTCAGACGGTGCTCAGGCGATCGAGGCGCTCGCGCGCGAGCGATACGCACTGGTCTTCATGGACGTTCACATGCCGAACGTCGACGGGTTCGCGGCGACGCGCGCCATCCGGGCCGCCGAACGTGCGAGCGGCACGCATATGCCGATCGTCGCGATGACCGCAAACGCCTTCAAAGAAGACCGCGAAGCCTGCTTGGCGTCCGGCATGGACGACTACCTCTCGAAGCCGCTACGCATCAACGACCTGCGGTCGATGGTCGAGCGCTGGCTGGCGGATCCGAGTCGCACGTCTCTGCAACGCGCCGAGAGCGTTCGCAGTGCGCCACGATCATGAACGCGCTGTGAATCCGTGGGCGGAAGCCCGTTCGCACGCCGTTCGCAGCGGCGGCGCAACATCGTGACATGACAGCGGCATTTGAGCACCTGACCGTCCCGGTCGACGGCTCGGCGACCTCCGAGCGTGGCGTGGCGTTCGCCATCGAGCTCGCGCGTGGTGGCGGGACGATTACGTTCTGCAGCGTCGTTGACCCGACGCTCGTCTGCCTCCCGACGAGCGCCGGCGTCGCAATTGATCCCGGGCCCATGCTCACCGCGCTCGACGATGATGCGGAAACGTTCTGCCGGAGAGCGCAGGAGGAGGCAACGCGTGCCGGCGTCCGGGCTGACACATCCGTGCTCCACGGAGCGTGCGTTGTCTCGATCGAGTCGCTCGTGCACGAGAACGGATCGCAGGCGGTCGTCATCGGAACGCACGGCCGGAGCGGTATTGCGCGCGGAGTGCTCGGCAGCGTTGCCGAAGGTCTCGTCTCGCACAGCAACGTCCCGGTCATTGCGGTTCATGCGGGTGACGTCGCGCGAACGGGCCCGATCGCCGTGGCACTCGACGATTCGCCCGCGGCCGACGCGGCGCTCGATATCGCAATCCAGGTCGCCGTCGCACGCGGCATGTCCGTTCTGCTCCTGCACGCGGCTGGGCGCGGCGACGATCGGATGCGAACCGATGCGCTTGTCGCCGGCGCCGAAAAGCGTGCGCAGGCGCGAGGCGTCGCGGTCCATTCCATCACGCGTCTAGGCGACCCGTCGGAGATGGTGCCGGCGCTCGCCGATGAGCACGAGTGCTGCATGATCGTGATGGGCACGCACGGCCGGCCGTATCTGGAGTCCCTCTTCGTCGGTAGTGTCGCGCGCGCCCTGGTCGAGCACGCCCGCGTGCCCGTCGTCGCCGTCCGCCGCACGCATCGGTGAAGTCGACCGCGCGTTGACGCTGAGGATCCGCAGCGGGTTCATGCACGTGGGGCCCCCTTCAGAGCGGTCGCTGATCGCGCGGGATTCGCGTGAGCAGGGATTCGATCTGCGCGAGCGCCTCGAGCACGACGTCGAGCCGCGCCGGCGTCGGCGCCAAGACCCCGTCGCGAACAGCCTCGACGTTTGCCACGGCGACGGCCAGGTGGTTGCGAATCTCGTGCACTAGTTCGTTCACGAGGGGTCGACCATCTTGTAGCCCAGGCCGAACACGGTGATGATGTACTTCGGGCCGGCGGCGCTCGGCTCGATGCGGGCCCGCAGGTTCGCGATGTGCCGATCTAGCGTCCGATCGAAGACATCGCCGTCGGCCCTCACGCGCTCCAGCAACTGGTCGCGGGTGAGCGTTTGGCCCAGATGCGACGAGAGAACCTCGAGAATCTTGAATTGCATCGGCGTGAGCGTGACGGGCTTGCCGTCGACTCGCACCTCATGCGCGCCGAGATCGATCGTCAGCCCGCCGATACGCCGCTGGCTCCGGGGGACCGCGTCTTCGCGCCGTTCGACGCGTCGCATGATGCTCCGCACACGGGCCAGCACCTCGCGCGGGCTGAACGGCTTGCTGACGTAGTCGTCCGCGCCGAGCTCCAGGCCGACCACGCGGTCGACTTCGTCGACGCGCCCGGTGAGTAAGATGATCGGCACGTCGCGGACCGCACGCATGCGCCCGAGCACCTCGGTGCCGGGAAGACCGGGCAGGTTGACGTCCAGGATCACCAGATCGGGTCGCTCCCGCTCGAAGACGTCGAGGGCAGAAGGCCCGTCCGATGCGATGAGCACGGTGAAGGCATCGTCCCGCAGATACCGCGCGAGCACGTCGACGACCCCGGGCTCGTCGTCGACGACGAGCACCGTGCGATGAGCGGACGAACCGGTGGTCACCAGACGAACGTTCGGCGGTCCAGCACGGCTCCCCGGTTCACGCAGCGACTTACGAGAACGCGCGACGGGCGAACGCCCCGAACGCCGAGGCGGTGGCCGCGAGCAACAGCAGCGCCGCGCCGATGGTGACGCCGCTCGTACGCCCGCCGCAGATTGCGCTCGCCGACGTGCCGAGCCACAGGCGCATGCGGTGAAACGGATCCGCACCGAGCGACGCGGTCTCCCGCGCGGCCGCTGCGACGTCGTCCGGGAGCCAAGCCGCGCCGTCGATGACGCGTGCGACGCGACCGCCGCCGTCCAGAATCGCGACGGCTTCGGTGTGCACCACGATGCCCGGCTCCGGGCGTTCGAGACCGACGCCGAATCGCGCCGCGAGCGACTTCACCGCGTCGTCCGATCCCGTCGCGAAGCGCCAAACGCGCGCGTCCGCGCCGTACACCGCGCCGTACCGCGACAGCACGGCGGGCGTGTCGTACTGCGGGTCCAGCGTGACCAGCACGAGACGGATCGGCGCATCGCGCACGGCGCTCTGCATGCGCGCGAACTTTGCGCTCACGAGCGGGCACATCCGCGCGTCGCGACACTGCGTGTAAATGAACGAGACGACCGTCGTCGCGCCGTGCGCGCGCAATGAGAACGGCCGCCCGCGCTCGTCGATCAGCGGGATGTCCGGCACGGTGTCGCCCTCGTGCCAGTTCGGGCACGAAGGCCGGCGGCGCGGGCGCCGCGGCAACGACCGGCGGCGGCTTGGGCTACCACGTTCGCATGCCGGCAGCGAGATATGCGTGCTCGGTAATCTGCTGCGCGACCGGCCCGGCGTACGCGAGCACGGCGAGCGCGACAACCGCTGCCGGAACTGCGGTCGCCCGTGTTGCTTGCTTAAACATTGTGTGATAGGCTAGCAATCAACGTATGGAGCAAAATCTCTGGAACCTCGGCGCCGGGGAGCAGTCCATCGGGCAGCTTCTCGCGGCCGAGCGTCAGCGCCAGCACGTCACCCAGGGCGAGCTTGCCCGCTCGCTCGGCATCTCGGCCGCCAACCTGTCCCGGATCGAACGCGGCCGGGACCTGCGAGTGTCGACGCTGCTCGACGTTGCGAGAGCGCTCGGTTTGGAGCCGATGTTTCTGCCGAAGCGCGCAGCGCCCGCGGTCCGGTCGCTGCTGCACGACTTCACGGGCACGCCTCCGCCGCCCGCGGAACGCGGCCGCTTCACGTAATGCCCGGCGTCCTCGACGTCAGCCTGGGCAATCGCCGCGTCGGGACGCTGGTGAACCTCACGGGCGACGACAATCTGTTCACCTTCGACCCGAGCTACGTGGAAGACCCGAACCGGCCGACGTTGAGCCAAGCGTACATCGCGCCCGGCGGAGCCCTGATAACGCGCATCCCAAGAACGCATCGCGTCGCGCCGCCGTACTTCGCCAACCTCCTACCGGAGGACGGCAGCGTCTTGAGAACGATCGTCGCCCGCCAGTACCAGATCAACGCAACGCGGGATTTTCCGTTTCTGCGCGTGCTGGGTCTCGATCTGCCCGGCGCTGTCGTCGTGCGCGAGGCAGTGCCGGCGGCGGAAGCCCGCGAGTCGATCGTCGAGCACCTCGCGCACGGCGAGCGGCCGTTGCGATTCTCCCTCGCCGGCGTGCAGCCGAAGTTCAGCGCGACGATGCTGCAGCAGCGCCTGACGATTCCCGCGGAGGGCTTGGGCGGTTCGTGGATCGTGAAGCTGCCGGTCAACGCCTATCCGCGTCTACCGGAAAACGAGTACAACGTGATGTCGCTCGCGCGTTCCGTGGGTCTCGACGTTCCGGACGTGCGCCTCGTTTCGCTCGACGACATCGACGGCTTGCCGCCCGACCTGCCGGCGCTGCGTTCGGACGAACCGCGTTTGGCGTACGTGATCGATCGTTTCGATCGTACGGCGAACGGCCGAGTTCACGGCGAAGACTTCAATCAGATCGCAGACGCGAAGCCGGACGAGAAGTACGACGGCAAGGCAGCCCATTGGATCGCCGACGTCACGCGGCAGATTTGCCCGCCGGACGATGTCGAGTCGGTCGTGCGCAGGCTCGTGTTCGGCGTGTGCATCGGTAACAACGACATGCACCTCAAGAACTGGAGCGTTCTTTATCCCAACGGACGCGATGCCCGGCTTGCGCCGCTCTACGACTACGTGTGCACCCGGGAATATTATCCCCGCGGAGCGCTCGCGCTGACGATCGGCGGCGAACGAGCCTTCGAGAACGTCGACGAAGCCGCGCTGGAACGCTTCGCCCGGCGCGCGGAAATCCCGGTGCGGCGTACGCTCATCGTCGCACGGGAGATCATCACCCGATTACGCGACGTTTGGTCGCAACGGAAAGACGAGTTTCACGAACCGTTCGTTCGAGCGGTCGAGGCTCACTTCGCCGCCGTGCCCGTGATGGCAGCATCCACGCGCTGAACGTACGCGTCGTGTTCGGCGCGACCGCAGCGGTCGATCAGGCCGCTCCGCTTAGAACGTCGACGTGCCGCGGTACCCGTAGAACCAGTCGGTGTCGGCGTAGTCGCTCGCGGAGCGGCCGCGCAGGGCGTCGTTGCGGCGATCGAGCTCGTCGCCCGGATGAAGGTGCCAGTAATCACCCCACGCGCGCGCGAGGGTCTGCACGCGCCCGGTCCGTTCGATGCGCGCTTTCTCGAACGCGCGGAACGCGGCGCTCGGGTCGTCGCGCCCCAACGCGGCGAACGCGTCGGCAAAGACGACGGCGTCCTCGAGCGCCTGGCATGCGCCCTGCGCCAGATACTGCAGCATCGGATGCGCCGCGTCGCCGAGCAGCGTCACGCGGCCGCGCGTCCACGCCGGCGCGGGAAGCCGGTCGTACATCGGCCACCGGCGGTCGCGCTTGATGCGCGTCAGCGCCGTGCGGACGAGCGGAGCGCATCCCGCGAAGCGCTCCTCGAGCTCGTCGGGCGTGCCCCAATCGGCCTCGCCTCGCGCGTACCGGTCGCTCTTGAACACCGCGACCTGATTGTAGAGCTCCCCGCGCCGCACCGGATATTGCACGAAGTGCATGTCCGGGCCGGTCCACAACATGACGTTGTCGAGCCCGGCATGCGCGGAGACGTCAGCCATCGGAATCGCGCCGCGGTACGCGACGTAGCCGGAACAGAGCGGCTCGTCCTCCACGACGGTCGCGCGAACCCGCGACCACAAGCCGTCCGCGCCGACGACGCCCGATGCACGCATCGCCGCTCCGTCCGCGAACGACACCTCGACGCCATCGCCGCGGTCGACGAGCGATGTGAAACCGCGATCGTTTTCCAGCGTTACGAGCGGGTTCGCGCGGCACGCTTCGACGAGCACCTCGAGCAGATCGCTGCGGTGCATCACCAAGTACGGAAAGCCGTACCGCTCGACGAACGCGCTGCCGAGGTCCAGCGACGTCAGCGGCTCACCCGCCACCGCGTCCATCCACACCATGCGTGCGGGGAAGACGGCGGTCTCGTGCACGCGAGCCAGCACACCGAGGCGGTCGAGCGCCCACGACGCGTTCGGCGCGAGCTGCAGCCCGGCGCCGATCTCCTTGAACTCCGACGCCTGCTCGGCAACGCGACTCCGCACACCGTGCCGTGCCAGCGCCAGCGCGGTCGCCAAGCCGCCGATCCCGCCGCCGACGATCAGAAGATCGTCGTCTCGCTCCGTCGCGTCAGGTCGCGCGCGCATAGCGCGACGCATCGGGCCGCTTGCGCGGTCCCCGCCCCCGGTGGACCGCCAGCACGGCCCGCGCGTGGCTGCCACCCTTTGCGCGCGGCGTCACGTGAAATTCGTGCGCCAGCGAGGCGACGATGAACACGCCGCGGCCGCGCTCGCTCAGTGTGTCGGCTGGGAGGCGAGGAATCGGATGAAATCCGGGTCCTTGGTCGAGGACGTGAAGGACGGGACTCCGGTCGATCCAGTCGAGGATGATCTCAACGGTGCTCGGCGCATGGCGCACCGCGTTGCCCAGGAGCTCCGCGAACACCAGCTCCGCGGCAAAGCGGTCCTCCGCCGGCACGCCGTTGCGCTCGAGTTCGCTGAGGAACGCGCGTTGCACGCTCTTGGCCTCGTACGCGTCGCGCGCGTCCACGGTCCATCGCGCGAGCTGCGATTGCGTGTCCGCCGGCGTGATGTCGACGGCGAGGATCGCGACGTCGTCGCTCGAGCCCTCCGGCAGAAGTGCGGCGCTCAGCGCACGAGCCAGATCCGGTTCGCCGAGCAGCGTGGTGTCGGACAACGCCTCGCGCAACGCGCGTTCGCCTTCCACCGGATCGCGCATCGCCTCGGTCAAGCCGTCGGTGTAGAGAAGCAGCAGCGAGCGCGACTCGATCTCCATCGTCTGCACGGAACGGTTCCCGCGTGCGATGACCCCGAGCGGGAGACCGGACTCGCCCGGCAGCGGCACGACCGTGCCGCCCTGACAAAGCAGCGGGCTCGGATGGCCGGCCGACGCGTACGTGAGCTCCGCCGTGACGGGGTCGTACACCGCGACGAACGCCGTCACCATGCGGTCGTCCTCGTCGGCCTGCAGGGCGCGGTCCGCGCCTTCGAGCATCGCTGCGGGATCAGGATTCACCTGACCGAGCGCGCGCAGCACGTGCCGCACGTTCACCATCGCGACAGCCGCTTCCAACCCGGCTCCGCATACGTCGCCGATCGAGATGATGATGCGGCGGTCGCTCAGCGCGATCGCGTCGTACCAGTCGCCGCCGATGTGCGCTTCGCTGGTCCCCGGCTCGTAGTACGCGCTGAAGCGTACCCCGGGGATGACCGGGAGCGCGCGCGGCATCGCGGTCTCCTGGAACCGTCGAGCGATCCGGCTTTCCTGCTGATACAGATTGTTCGTCGTTCGCAGCCGCAACGAGAGCCGCCGTGCGCGCGCGAGCGTCCCGATGCGCGCGTGCAGTTCGACGCGTTCTACCGGCCGCAGCAACACGTCATCGACGACGCGCCACAGGTCGCGCGTGACGAGCCCGACGTCTTTGCGGTTACTCAGCAGCAGCACGGGCAATAGGACCGGCTCTTGCGCCTCGCGGGCGGCGCCGATCTGCTGCCACTGGGCATCGAGCGACGGCCCGTCGACGATGCACAGATCGGGTCCGTCGTCGTCCGCGTCATCCGGCGGCAGCGCGTGCTCGACGTCATACTCGGGCGCCAACAGCTCGGTGAGCAGCCTTCGGTTCTCGCGATTCGCGATCAGCACGACGATACGCTGCACGTCAGCTCGCGAGTCGGGCATGTCAGGCCAGCTCGGCTGCGCCGGTCAAGCTGCCGAGCGCGCCGGTTATTCGGTGCAGAGGTTCCCCGATGACGATCCCTTCCGATGTGAGCTCAAACCGGCGCAGCGTCTTCTCGAAGTCGCTCAGCCGCTTCTTGAGCACGCCGATCGCGCGCTGGATCTCCACGCGGTCGTTGACGCGCCGCTCGATGTAGCGCAGGAACAGCACGTTGTCTGCAAGGTAGCTGATGCCCACGTCGCTGATCCGGAAGTGGACCAAGTCCTGCACTTCGTTGACGAGCAGGACCGTGACGCCGACGTTCTGGAGGTACTTGCACAGCGCGTGAAGCCGTTCGGTCAACTCGTCGTCGGAAACCGCGAGCCGGTAGCCGCTGATGCTGTCGATCATGACGATCTGCGTGCCGCGCTCTTCGGCATCGTGCCGTACGAGCGCGGCGAACTCGTCGGCACCGAAGCGTAGCGCTTCGAGCTGCACGACGGAGAGCGTACCCTGCTCGATCATCTCGCCGACGGGGATGTTCACCGCTTCGCATCGGCTCAGCAAGATATCGACGCGCTCGTCGAACGCATAGACGACGGACCGGTGGCCGCGCGAGGCCGCCTCTTTCATGAACTGCACACCGAGCGTCGACTTGCCGACGCCGCTGGGTCCGGTCAAGAGGGTGATAGTTCCACGCTCGATCCCGCCGTGCAGCTGTTCGTCCAGCGCCGCGATGCCCGACGGAAGCACGGTGGGCGAGAACCGGCGTCCGTGTTCTTCCGGGATGAGCCGCGGGAAGACATGCGCCCCGTTCTCATCAAGCGTGAGGGTGTGCTTTCCGTGGCGGTACGCCGAGCCGCGAAACTTCGTGATCTGTACTTGCCGGCGCCGGTCGTCCGATGAGAGCTCGATCACGCCGTCCGACAGAAACCGCAAGTCGTCATCGGGCGCGGTCGGCGTGGCCTCGGAGCTCAACAGCACCGTGATCCCTTTGTCCGCGAGGTATCGAACGAAGGACAGCGCGAGGCGGCGGAAGTCATGGTCGTCGGTTGCGAGGTAGCGCAGATGCGTAATCGAGTCGACGAACACGCGACTGGGCGCTTCGCGCTCGATCGCCTCGATGATGCCCTCGGTGATCGGTTGGCGCTCGACCTCCGCCGCGGAGAACAGATCGTAGCCCTTCCCGTCGGCGAAAAAGCCCGCAGCCGGACTCAAGTCGAGATAGCGAACGCCCTCGCAGTCGAAGCCCATCGACCTCGCATTGGCTCGCAGCTCGTCGATCGGCTCGCCGAATGTGAAAAACATCGAGCGCCCGCAGTCCCCGGGGTCCGCGGTGAGGAAGTGCCAGCCGAGCGTCGTCTTGCCGGTACCCGGCGGACCGCTCAGCAGATAGGTTCGACCGGCGATGTAGCCGCCGTGCAAGACCTCGTCAAGGCCGGGAATTCCGCTGGGCGCGCGCGCGAGTAAGCTCAAATATCGTATCCCGCAGAACGGTAGATGCTGACGGAGGGGACGCGAGCGAACGCGCGACGGATGTCGCTGTATGATCAGCGGCAAGCAGCCGGTACGTCGGAGCCGCGGACGTATTCCGCGGCCTGTTCTCGCACCATAGCGAACAATGCAGCAACGGTCAAATAAGCGCCGCATGCCGCTGCACAAAGGAGGCGAACGGACAGTCGCATCTTAGCGGTTTCTCCGGCTCGAACCGCCGACCGTTACCCGAGCCACTTGCGCAATCCGCGCGGCGCGTCGGAATCGACACCGTTCGCGCGGCCGACCTCGAGCGCGAGCATCTGCCCGCAAACCAGCCACGCGAGCGTGTTGAACGCGTCGCCCGTCGGCGCGCCGAGAACGGCAGCATCGCCGCACTCCGCGCCGATCGCGTAGCGCGCGGCTCCGGCGTCCGCCGCTTCCGCGAGCGGGCGACACACGATATCGCGCGACGCATCGTCGACGATGCCGACGATCGCGCTCGTGGCGTCCATCATCGCTGAGCTCCCGTGGCGGAACTCACCCGCCGCGAAACCCTCGGCGTGCACGTAGCTCGCCTCTTTGATCTTGAGCGCCAGCTCGTACGCGACCGGCACGCCGTAGCCCGCGCCCACGACGGCCACCGCACGCCGTCGCGCGAGGTGGCTCGCGGCTTCGCGCACGTCGCGGACGCCGTCACCGCGGAGCCACGCGTCGACGTCGCGCGCGGTCTCGTCGAGCGTCTCTGCCGTCCGGTTCTTCGAACCGCCGGTCAGCGCCGCGCCCCACAACAAGATCGCCGCCATCGACGTGACGCTCTTGCTTGCGGGCACCGCCGTCTCCGAGCCGGCGAGACAGTCGATGACCTCGTGCGCACGCCGGGCGAGCGGTGAATCGGCGTCGTTCGTCACGGCGACGAGGCTCGACGGCGCGACGACGTCGAGCGCGTCGAGCAGGTCGCCCGATCGGCCGCTCTGAGAGAGCGCGACGACGCACGCGCCACGATATGCGGCGTTGTCGAACCGTGCTTCGGTCGCCGCAAGCGCCGCCGCGCGAATGCCGCGCCGGCGAAACGCGAGCGCGCCGAGCATGCCGACGAACAGCGAGCTTCCGCTGCCGAGAAACAGCACGTCACGCCCGGCGGTCGCCTCCGCCAATCGGCGTGCGCCGTCGGATGCCGCGATGCGCCGCCATACGGCGGGCTGCTCGCGGATTTCCGCCTCGAACCGTGCGCCCAGCATCAGCGCGCCCCGCGGCCGCGGCCGGTGGGGCACGTGGCGCGCACGGCGCACCGTTCGCACTCCGGCACGCTGCGGCGGCACACCGTCTTGCCGTGACGTCGCAGCACGAGATACGCGGTCCGCAGCGCAGCGCCGTCGTCGCCGAAAGCATCGCCCAGGGCCGTGCACGCTTCACGATAGCCGCGCGCGTACGGCACGCCCGGCGGTGCCGCGCCGTACCGTTCGAGCACGCGCAATCCGTTCGACTCGACGCTCGGGACGGCCGCAATTCCGGCGAACAGGAGGATACGGTCGACGCCCGGCGCGCCGATCGACGGAAAGCGCGCCAAGAGCTTGCGCGCACGAGCGATCGGCAGGCGACGCAGCGCGCCGATGAGATCGCCATCCGCCTCGTCCAGGACGATCGATGCGATCGCGCGCCAGCGCTCCGTCCGTTCCTCGGGACGCATGCCGCCGTCGCGTGCGATCTCCAGCAGCGCCGCGTGCGGCGCACCGAGCAGAGCGGCCGCATTCGGCGCGACGGCGGTCAGGCGCGCGTAGAGTGCATCCCGCCGGTCGTCATCGACGAGATAGCCCGCGTTTTCGTGCAGCACGATCGCATACGGATCGCTCAGGCCGGGCACCGGCTCGCCGCCGGTACACCTCAGAGCATCGACCAGACTTACCACGTCTGCCGCCATGTGCCCAGAGAAGTTCGGCCACGCGCCGAACCTTCATCTCGACGCCGTGGGCGATAGGATGGGCGGTGAGCCAGGTAGCAAACCGCACGGCATGCGGCCGACGGCGAGAGCTCCGTGCGCCAAAGTTGTCCTTCCTTCCTGACGATCGGAGCACGTTTGGATGACTGATGAACCTCGCGTCTTGACCCTGGTGTATAACGAAAAGCTGTATCTCGTCGCGGAAGGACGCGACGACGGCGACCGCGGCTTCGTTTCACGAACCGGTCTCACCGCCGAGCAGTTTGTCGCGGACCTCTTGGGCCAAATAACATATCGTTTCGGTGCGGACAACAGCGGAGCGATGCGAGGATCGATCGTTAACCAGGTGATGCCGCTCTGTGACAAAGATCTGTGGGAACGGTCGGACGATCGCACTCCACGAACATGGCATACGGAAGATCACGGATACAGGTTCTATCCGTATACGGCCGGCGACGTCAGTACGATTATGCGATGTGGCCGGCCCGTCGTCTACCTGGAGCGGCACGGGGAGCGTTTCTTTGCGGCCATGTCGCCAGGTCAAGATGGTTTCGAGGTGTTGAGTTCAGCCGATGTCTTGCAGTTTGTTGACGCGCGGCTAGCCGCCACCAACGTTGAGGTTGTCCGGGACCGTGACGAGCTGCTCGGCTATATCAATGAGAAGGGGCACCTTACGTTCTGAGCCGCGTTGGAGGCACGGCCCGCGGGAGATGTTCCAACGCGGCCGTAGTTGAAATTCCGCGGGACAACTCGCCGCCGGACGGCCAACTCCGCACGATGCGGTTCATGGTGTCGGACGGTGGCTCTGAAGCGCCGAATGCGCTACAATAGACGGCGTCACCAGGGAAAGCCTGGACTGTACCGCCCCTCTCCGGGGCGGTTTGTGTTTGTATTGACGGCCCTACGGCTTGCCGTAGTTGGCCGTAAGGTAGTCGACGATCGCCGGAACCTGATCGTCCGCGAACTGCGCGCCGTACGCGGTTTTCATCTTCACGACCTCGGCTTGCCACTGCGCGCGCGTGAGCGTCGGCTGCGTCGAGACGTACGCCGAGGAATGACACGTCAGGCAGTTCGCTTGTGCGGCGGCTGCGCCCGGGCCGGGCTTGAATGCCATGCCGGCATCGCCCGGCAGCGAGATCGACGCGACGCCCTTCGGCGGCGCGGCCTTCGTTGCTGCGAGCGCGGCGCTTCCCAGCATCGCCACGCATGCGAGCGCAATTGCTGCCGTCTTCGTCATGATGCCGTCACCTTGTAGGTCTCGATCGACGTGCGGAGGTAGCCGCTCGGATTCCAGATCGGCGCCGCGATCTGTGTGCCGCCATCGTTCCCGGTGGCGCGCACCGCGAGCGTCGACGTACCCGCAGGCAGCGTCACCGTCGCATTCCATCGGCGAAAGCTGTACTTGCCGTAGTCTTGCTCGACCGTCGCCGGAGCCCACGTTGCGCCGCCGTCGCGCGACACGTCCACGCTGCGAATCCCGCTGCCACCGTCGAACGCGATGCCGCGCAGCGCAGTACGCCCGCCGGCAGCTTCGCGCCGTCCGCGACGTTCGTGATGAACGAACGCACCTTCATGCGGTTGATCGGCACGGTCGGATAACCCGTCGCGCCCGGAACGACGCCGCCGTCCGGCGTGTCGGGATGCGGTACGCCGTCTTCATCCAGAAGTTGTCGTCGGTGTGGTCGAGAACGGTGATCGCGGCGAGCATCTTCACCCAGTACGTGCCGAACCAGCCGGGAACGATCAGCCGCACCGGGTAGCCGTTGAGCACGGGCAGCGGCGCGCCGTTCATCGCATAGGCGACGATCACGTCGTCGCCGCGCGCGACGTCGACGTCGAGCGACTTCTTGAATGCGGGCGTCGTGGGCAGAACCGGCCCTTCCAGGCCGTTGAACTGCACTTGTTTCGCCGTCGCGCGAAGGCCCGCGCGATCCAGGATGTCGCGCAGCCGCACGCCCGTCCACAGCGCGTTGCCCATCGCGCCGTTGAACCACTCGCCGCCCGCGACGCGCGGCGCGAAGAGCCCGCGCGAGTTTCCGGAGCACTGGTTCACCGCGGCGATCTCGACCGCGGGCATACGCGCGAGATCGTCGAGCGAAAGGGAGAGCGGCGACGTGACCGCGCCCGTCACGGCGATCCGGTGCGCGCTCGCGTCGACCGACTGCGGGATGTTGGCCAGGTGCCACCGCACGAAGAAGGCGTCGTTGGGCGTGAACACGCCCTGATCGAAGATCGCGAACGGCGTCTCGAGCTGCGGCGGGCGTGGCGTGAGCAGGATCAGCGCGCGCTTCTGCGGAAACGCGACCAACGGCCGCGCGCCGTTCGCGAACGGCATCTCCACGATCGGCGGCGACTGCGCGCGCGCCGCGCCGGGAGCAGCAGCGGCAACCGCCGCCGCTGCTGCGCCCATGAGAAAACGACCGCGATCGAGAGCCATGACAGCCTCCTGGGCGTCCAGCGCCGCAGGAGATTGCTTCATGTCGGACGCCCGGTTTCCTCGGCCTGGGCAGCCCCGGCCGCGCTGCGGCCTAGGTCGTCGCGCGCGACGGCGCGATGGAGCCGAGCCGCAGATCGCGCGGGCGCAGGTCGTGCCGCGCGTCGATCGTGCGGACCGAGCGCGTATACGTCGAGATGACGATGGACTGCGTGTAGGCGGACCCGCGACGATAGCGCACGCCGTCGAGGAACTCGCCGTCCGTGACGCCCGTCGCGGCGAAGAGGGCATTCTCGCTCGCGCACAAGTCGTCGAGCGTGAGCGTCTTGCGCACGTCGTGACCTTCTTCGGCCGCGATCGCCTCGTCGGCCTCGTCGCGCGGCCACAGGCGTCCCTGCATCTCGCCGCCGAGCGCGCGCGCGGCGCACGCAGCAATGACGCCTTCCGGCGAGCCGCCGATACCGGCGAGCACGTCGACGTTCGCGC